>NZ_QWGB01000001.1 GCF_003576345.1 Henriciella barbarensis
ATCTGGGCTTCTGGGCGGCCGCGACAGGCCACTCTTTGCTTTCTATGCGCGCAAACGCCGTATCTCGCCGAGAGAATCACGCTGTGTACACCGAAGCATAAAAGTGCCATAACCTCCGAAATCCAAGCTGGAGGCAGGTGAAACCATGCTTGCCTTAAAATATATTCTATTCTGCAGCCTCCTGGCCAGGAAAGCTGTGGATCAGTGCCTCTGGGAGGCACGGGCAGAGCCATCTTTCCTGGCCGCCCGGGGACGCTCTGTGCCCGGCTGAGAGCAGTGGCACGGCCCGCCTGGAGGAATGGAGCTGGCCGTGCCGCCCCGGTTCCAAGTCAAACCACGTCTGCCGTACATAATCCTCTATTCTGCACACTTCAGGGCAAGAGAGCTGCAAATCTGGGCTTCTGGGCGGCCGCGACAGGCCACTCTTTGCTTT
>NZ_QWGB01000009.1 GCF_003576345.1 Henriciella barbarensis
GCGAGTGCGGCAATGGCGGCAAGCAGCCGGCCACCCGCAAGGCGGTGCATCAAATTGATCATTTTGCGGGTCTCCTAGTGTGCGTGGCCGTCGCCGAAAGCGTCTTTTTCAAGCTGCGCTTTCAGGGTGAAGGCGCCCTCGGCAACGAATGCTTCGTCGGCCTCGACCCCGGAAATGATCTCGGTGTAGCCCCTCGCGCTGTTCCCTGTGCGGACCTCGCGCGGTTCGAACCCGTCATCGGTCGGGACGAAGACGGACATCCTGTCCTCGACGCTGACAATCGCATCGGAGGGAACGCGCACGACGGGGCGCCCCTCTCCCGTGTCGATCCGCGCCGTTACGAACTGACCGGGCTTCAGCCTGTGTTCGGCATTGTCGACAATGACGCGCGCTGTTGCTGTCCGGGACGCCTCGTTAATGACAGGCAGAACATTTGAAATTGTCCCTTCGGCCAGGACGCGGCCATCCTCCTGCTGGAATGTCACGGTCTGGCCTTCGCTGACCTTGCCGAGATCTTCCTTGTAGACCGCGATATCGGCCCACACGACGCTATCATCAATGATGACAAAGATGGGCGCGCCGCCAGCGGATACGGTTTCTCCAAGCGAAACGCTTCGCTGGATCACTTCTCCGGCCAGGGGCGCCGTGACATAGGCTTGCGCAAGCGACCCGTCCGCAGCCTCATCCAGCATGTCCAGCGTGCCATGACCGATGCCGATGGCATGCAGTCTGTTTTCGGCAGCTTCCCGGCCGGCATTGGCTGCGGCGAATGCCGCACGCGCCGACTGCAGATCGGCCTCGGCGGTGATTTTCTGCTCCCAGAGATTTTCCTCACGCTCAAGCTCGGCTTGCGCGAGGCGCTCGGCGCTCAGGGCATTCAGATAATCGGCCTTTAGGCCGGCAAGTTCACGACTGGTCAGCCGGGCAAGCGTGGCGCCGGCTTTCACGATGTCGCCTTCGCCTGCATAGAGCTGAGCAACGGTGCCCTCGACCTGTGGCGAGACCCTTGCGACACGGTCCGCATCGAAACGGATCTCGGCCGGCAGTTCCAGCTGGCCCGAAACCGCTCCTGTTTGGGCTGGCCCGGTCCGGATACCGGCAGCTTCCGCCTCCTCGGCGGTCAGCTCGACATGATCATTGCCGTCTTCTGCATGGCTCTCATGGTCGCCCTCGCCCTCCGGGGCCGTCTGGTCTGCAGGTGGTGAAGCGGGAGCGTCATTGCCACAGGCGCCAAGATATAGAAGCGCCGAAGAAAGCAGCGCCGCATAGAACAAATTCAGTTTCATTGGATCTCTCCGTCGAAGGGCGCTGCGCCAATCAGCGCACGCAGCCGCAGGGTTTGTGTAAGGAGCGCCAGCCGGGCATCGATCACGGCGGCGCGGGTTTCAATTAGGCTGCGTCTTGCATCGAGCGTGGCGGTGAGATCGAACTTGCCAACCCGGTAGCCTTCGGCGGCTGAAGCGTAGGCATCTTCGGCGAAGGGCAGGGCCTCTTCCTCAAGACGCTGCAATCGGGATTCTGCGCCCCGGATTTGCGCGGCGCGGCTCGCCTGCTCGGCTCTCAGCCTCGCTTCGATGGCCCTGGCATTCAGTTCGGCCCCTTCGGTGCGGAATTTGGCTGCCCTTGTAGCATCCTGGTTACGGTCAAAGACCGGCAATGGCAGGCTTACCCCCACGAGGAATGCACTGTCTCCGGTGTCCTCAAAGCGCCGGATGCCAGTAGAGACGGTAATATCCGGCCAGGCGCCGGCCCGCGCGCGGTCTGTCGCTGCCACCTTGGCTTCCGCACCGGCTTGAGCCGCTTGCAATTTTGGATGTTTAGCACCGTCAGGATCCGGTTCCGTACCGTAGAGCGCCAAGTGTGAAGCCTCTGCTCTCGGCAGGATGAAATCTACCTTGGCGCTGCCCCAGACCGAGGCGAGCGCCAGTGCACGGGCTTCCGCCTCGCCTTGGGCCGCATCGGCGGTGGCCTGAAGGATCGCTGCTTCGGCTTTTGCACGGGACAGCTCGGGCGGGGCTGTGGCTCCTGCGTCGACGCGACGCTCAACAATATATGCAAACTCCTCGGCCAGTTTGGCCGATGCATCTGCCACTGCGGCCATTTCGATTGCTGCCTGCAAGTCAAGAAAGAGTTCACCCGCAAGCCGCTGGACTTCCAATCGCTGGACGTTGCACTTTGCGCTTGCAAGCGCGGCCTCGGCCCTTGCAGCTCTCTCGGACAAGCGACGTTTGCCTCCGAGTTGGAAGGTCTGTTCCAGCGCCAGCGTCGTCTCATAGGCATTAAAGCCTTCGAGACCGCCGGTGCCCGCAAAGTTCTCGGTCTCCAGGGAAACCGCCGGG
Organism: Henriciella barbarensis; assembly: GCF_003576345.1. Classification (GTDB taxonomy): domain Bacteria; phylum Pseudomonadota; class Alphaproteobacteria; order Caulobacterales; family Hyphomonadaceae; genus Henriciella; species Henriciella barbarensis. The sequence continues at coordinate 2,340 of NZ_QWGB01000009.1, forward strand.
TTGAGCCGCCGCCCGGCCTGGTCGGCATCGGCCGAAGCGGCTCTCGCTTCCAAGGCGGCAATCAGGATTTCGGGCGCGGTATTGCCGGCTCGCGCAACAGCCTGTTCCAGCGTGAGCGGAGGCGTCTGATCATACTCGATCGCCCGGAGCGGGGTAGCACTGCACCCCTCGGCATAGGCTGCGCCGACCATGGCAGGCAGGCCTATTGCGGCAACAGCGCCACATAGCAGAATTTTCATTTTGGATGGTTTCCTCGTCCAGATTCAACGACAGTGCAGCCGGAGCAGCACAAAGTTTTGGTGTCGTCGGTCTAGGCGCGGGGAGGTCGGTATAGGCCATCCGGAACGAGGCTCGCGTGGAATGCCAAGCCCGGACGAAGCCGCTTAGTCTGAATCTCAGGCTGAATGGCGGCGCCGAAATAGCTCCCGCCGATCATGTGGACATGACAGCTGCCGCAATGATGGGCCTTATGTTTGTGTTCGTCATGCGAGGGCTCCTCGCGGGACCCGTCCTGCGAAAGCTCGGCGTCCGCGCACATCTCTGCGCTCTGATCGCCTGTATGCATCGTATCCACCGCCGCACTCATGGGCGCAATCACGAAAGCGACCGTCATCAACATGACGATCAATGTTCGCAAGTGCTTTATCATCCGGGGCAGGTTCATACTGTAAACTTAGATGCGAGTGAATTATTCCAAGCCCAATGCCATAGCACCTCTAGTAACTAGAGGGTCAAGCCCCGTTTTGAAGGGGCACTTTCGACCTTTTGCCCGCATGCTATTCACGCGGGCATTGCTCATGATGGCCCAGCGCTGCGAGCACTGAACAGTTCGCGACCTTCCCGCCCTCGCAGGCGGTAATCATGCGTTTTAGTTCGGCTTCAAGCGCTTCTAGCTGGGTAAGCCTGCGGCGGACCTCGCCCAGCTGGCGGCGGGCGATCTGGTCGACCAGATCGCAATCCCTGCCTGGGTCAACTTGCAATGAAATCAGTTCCCGGATCGCCGCGACGGGAAAGCCTAGGTCCCTGGCGTGCCGGATGAAGCCAAGACGCTCGACAGCCGCGTCGCCATACAGTCTTTGCCCGCTCGCGCTCCGCGCCGGCTCTTCAAGTAGGTCAATCGATTCATAGTAGCGTATCGTAGTGACCTTCACCCCGGTCGCCGCAGACAGTTTGCCGATCGTCATAGAGCTCATGCAGTGAAACCTCTTGCCTCTACAGTTGCTGTAGACTGTAGGGAATCCTTCCTGAGCCGTAAAGAGATCAAGGGAGCACGAAAATGGCTATCAAACCTCAGATACAGTTGCTTGGTACCGCCACGGGGGCGATCTTTTTCGCCGTATTCTTGTGGTCCGCTCTCTTCCCCACGCGACGGCTCTGGCCACCCCAATCCTATTCCGGTCTGACCGCAGCCATCGTTTGGCTGGGCGACCTTGTCATTCTCGGAGCGGCCCTCTGGCTCGGAATTTCAGGATGGAGCGACATTGGTCTGTCGGACTGGGTACGCTCCGGTCCGGGGCTCGCCGCCTTCATTCTCGGCAACCTCATAATCTGGCCGGCAATGATCCGCTTCGGGTTCAGCCAGAATTTCGGCGCCAAGGGCGAGTTGATTAAGGACGGGCTGTATCGTTATTCGCGTCATCCTCAATATATGGCGATCATCATATCGGCCATTGGCTGGGCGCTTCTCAGCGCTTCGAACAACGTCCTTCCGGTTCTAGGGGGCGTCGTCGCGGCCGTGATTGCAGCTCCCTTCGCAGAGGAGCCCTGGCTCCAGGAAACATATGGCGACCAATACACAGCCTATCGGCGGCGCACCCCGCGCTTCATCGGACTTCCAAAGGAGACAGTTTCATGAGCGACTGCTGTGGACAGTCATCCTTTGACGGAACATCGATATCCTATCGGCGCGCGCTTCTTGCCGTCATCGCGATCAACGCCATCATGTTCATCGTCGAGCTCTCCGCAGGTTACCTCGCCCGTTCCCAGGCCCTCAAGGCGGACGCGCTGGACTTTGGCGGCGATGCGGCAACCTATGCGATCAGCCTTGCCGTAATCGGTATGAGCGCTTCGGTGCGGGCGAAGGCCTCTCTATTCAAGGCTGGGTCGCTGGCGCTGATCGCGTTGTTCATCTTGGGATCTACCATCGCCCGTGTCTTTTCAGACGGGTCCCCGGAGACGATCACCATGAGCATTATCGGCGGTCTGGCTCTAGCGGCCAATTTGCTGAGCGTGCTGATTCTATTGCGCTGGCGCGACGGCGACAGCAATGTCCGCTCCGTCTGGCTCTGCTCGCGCAATGATGCGATCGGCAATGTCGGTGTTATCGCCGCAGCCGGCACCGTCGCTTTGACCGGATCGCCGTGGCCGGACCTGATTGTGGCCGCCCTACTGGCAGGCCTCTTCCTGCGTTCCTCCTGGGCCATCACACTGCAGGCCGTCGGCGAGTTAAGGCAACAGAAATCCGGCGCCGGATGTTCGTCGGCAAAAGCCTCATGAAGCTACGTATCCCTCCCTTGGTCCAGTTCCTGTTCTGCGCCGGTTTTGGCTGGTTGGCGGCCCGTCTTTCACCGGGTCTGGATTATGATCCGAGGCTTGCCAGTCACGCAATCGCGGCAGGTCTGGCCCTGGCTGGCGCAGCAATTCTTGCGGCCGCAGTTGTCGCCTTCCTGACAGCCCGCACGACGGTCAATCCGGTCAGGCCGACCAATGCCGAGCATCTGGTCACCACCGGACTCTATCGCGTCTCGAGAAACCCGATGTATCTCGGTTTTGCCCTAGTCCTCACCAGCCTCGCTATCTGGACCGGGAATGGTGCAGCCTTGCTCGCTCCAGTTGTATTTGTCGCCGCAATGACGGTCCTGCAAATCGAACCGGAGGAAAAGGCTCTCAAGAAAAAGTTCGGCAGTGCTTATGACGTCTATTGCCGTCGAACGCGACGATGGCTGTAGCCTATCGCATTGATGGCAGACGGCAGTCTCCGGGATCTTCGAGGGTGTTCACGTTACTGGTGATGTCTAGCCTCGCGCCAGGAATGGTCTCCTTGCGGTCGCTCGTGAACAATAGCGCCGTCAGCCCGAACATGTACCCCATGAGATTGAGCGTGAGAGCCGCGCCAGCGATCACAAAAGGAAATCCACCATAGTCGATGGCTGTCTCTATATTCGGACTAACGACGGCGAGCAGGATCAGAAGGTACAGGATTCAGCCAACTCCAGCATAGGCTCAAACTTGGCGGGCACAAAATGCTGGAAATCTGGTGCGCAAATCACGCAGTCCCGTTTGCGCTTGAACCGATCACGGAATTAAGCGCCAATCGAAGCATGGCTCGATTGAAATCACCTTCTGCACTCATGGCTGATGCGACCGCCGCGCTTGAAGATGCGCACGCAGCTGCGTCCAACGCCCAGTCGCCGAAAATAGACAACGAACAATTCAAGTCGCTCGCCGAGTGTGCGGTAGCTAAGTCATTTGAAGCTATTGGCTTGGCGGAGCAGGCCTTGGCCAACCATCAAAAGTCTTCAGAAAGCGGCTGACTTTCGGCTGGACTTCGCGCCCCAACCGAGCGTGAGTGTAGGTGCGCCGAAAACGAATTTCGGCGCGCCCGCCCCCTTCAGATGGCCGGGCCTTCAGCCAGTGGGAGCGACCGATCGCTCCTCACAAACTGAAGGAAAACCAATGACTACAACGACCAAACCGAAAACCCAGACGAAGCCGCTTACAAAACGCGAGCAGCTTGTGAACCTGCTCAACAAGAAAGACGGTGTCACGGTCAATCAGATCTCCGAAGCCCTGGACTGGCTGCCGCATACAGTGCGCGCGGCACTCACCCGAGTGCGGGCAGAAGATGGAAAGCTGGAAAAGCTCCCGCCGGCGGACGGAGACCGTTACGCACGCTACCGTCTGGATAAAGCCTGATGGTTGCCTCTCTGCCGACCAATTTGGAGACCCTGCGGGACATGCCCCGCGGGGAGCTCCTCGTCTTATGGGAGACCGTCAGTACGGAGGCGCCTCCCAATAGAACAAGCACGCCGTTTCTCGCTCGCCTCATTGCGTATGAGGCCCAGGCTCAGAAGCACGGCGATTTAGGCAAGCGCCTGCAATCCACACTCGAGCGGATCGCCGCGGGTGACCCGCCGCCAGAAGCTGCAAAGATCGCAACGCAAGGCACCCGGCTCGTGCGGAAGTGGAATGGCGTCCAGCACTCGGTCGACGTGACAGCTGATGGAGTGATCTATCGCGGCAAAACTTTTCGGTCGCTGAGTGCGGTAGCCCGAGAGATCACTGGCGCGCGCTGGTCCGGGCCTCGCTTCTTTGGCCTGCAGCGTAAGCAGACCTGACCATGGCCAAGACGACGATCCGCTGCGCGATCTACACTCGCAAATCCCATGAAGAGGGCCTCGAGCAGGGCTTCAACTCTCTCGACGCTCAATGGGAGGCCTGCAAGGCATATGTCGAAAGCCAGAAGCATGAAGGCTGGAAGCTTCTGACGACGCGATACGATGACGGCGGCATCTCAGGTGGACATATGGAGCGGCCGGGCCTGCAAACTCTTCTCGACGATATCGATGCCGGACGGATCGACATGGTGGTCGTCTACAAGATTGACCGGCTCACACGTTCGCTTGCCGACTTTGCGCGCCTGGTCGAGCGGTTCGATAAATCAGACTGTTCCTTCGTCTCCGTCACGCAGGCGTTCAATACATCAACGAGCATGGGCCGGCTGACACTCAACGTCCTTCTGTCCTTTGCGCAATTTGAGCGTGAGGTCACTGCAGAGCGTATCCGAGATAAACTGGCCGCCTCAGCTAAACGAGGGCTCTGGATGGGTGGACTGGCCCCGCTTGGCTACGACCCGCATCCTGACCCCAACAAGCGGGAGCTGGTCCTGAACAAGGGTGAGGCCGAGACGGTAAGGCGGCTATTTGCGCTTTACGACGAACACCAATGCCTTGGCGCAGTTGCGCGCGAAGCCAGCCTTGAGGGGATCCGGTCGAAGGAGCGAACGTTCAAAAGTGGCAAATCACTCGGTGGATGTGTGATGTCCCGGGGCGCGATCCATTCTCTTCTAACCAATCCTGTCTATCGCGGCATGGTACGGCATAAGGAAAATGCCTATCCCTCAACTCATCCTGCGATCATTAATGAGATGCTCTGGTCGCGCGTGCAGGATCGGTTGAAGGAGAAGAGCGCACGACAACGCGGGCAGCGAGGTCAGAAGACCAACGAAGGATCGCCGCTGACGGGTCGGCTCTATGATGAAACGGGTGAGCGCCTCACACCAACCTATGCCAACGCAAAAGGTCGCCGGTGGCGATACTATGTCTCTCGAAGCTTGCTCAACACCAAGAGTGAGGCATCCAGCGGATGGCGACTGCCCGCCGCCAAACTCGAAAAAGCCGTGACTGAGGCTCTGCGAAACTGGCTGCGGACGGCCCCTCAACATCTGCTCGCCAACCCAGATGCAGAATCTTTCGGCAGGCTCTCAGCTGGACTGGCTGAGATTGAGCTTCTGGCATCTTCCGCCACGCCTGCCAGGAGTTTCCGGTTCTTGGAGCGTATTAAGGTGGGGGTAGGGGAGTTGAGGCTGACCTTAGATGACGAGGCGCTTGCTGATGCCATCAGCATCCCAGCGAGCGAATTTTCAGCGCCAGCTTTAGTTCACGCAGAAGACTTTACATTGAAGAAGCGCGGCGTCGAGACCGTGCTCATTCTTGGCGCATCAGCGCCGCAGCGAGATACCACCCTCATCAATGCCATCGCCAGATCACATGTCTGGATGAAGACTTGGCGGGCAGGCACGTCGCTGGCCGATATCGCCTCAAGCATCGGCTGGACCCCATCGCCGCTGCGCCAGAGAATGAAGCTGGCTTTTCTTTCGCCGGCGATTGTCAAAGCGATCCTGGATGGACGGCAACCAGCCGATTTAAGTCTTGAGAAAATTCTGCGCTCAAACCTTCCGCTGGATTGGGATCGCCAAGCTGACAAGTTCGGCTTTGAGCTTCCCTGATCCGCTCGGTAAGCGTCCAGTTCTTACACGTCCGCGCGTGAAGCCGCCCAGTTCCACGGTAGCAGATCGTCGATCCGGTTCATCGGATGGCCCTGACTGAGACGCTCGAGAACATCACTCAGATAAGCATGCGGCTCGACATCATTGAGCTTTGCGGTTGTCAGCAGAGACGCGATGACGGCCCATCTCTGTGCCCCGCCTTCCGAGCCGGCGAACAGGTGGTTCTTGCGTCCCAGCGCCACCGGACGGATAGCGCGCTCGACGGTGTTCGTGTCGAGTTCGATCCGACCATCGTCGAGGAACCGGCTGAGCTCATCCCAGCGGGCAAGCGCATAGCGGATCGCATCGCCCAGCCCGCTGCGCGGCGGGATACGCTGGAGTTCGGTTTCCAGCCAGGCTTTCATCGCGCGGACCAGCGGGCGGGATTTCCGGGCCCGCACGATCCGACGCTTGTTCGCGCTCTGCCCACGGATCGTGGCGTCGATAGCATAGAGCTCGGCGATCCGCTGCAACGCTTCGGCCGCGATCGGTGAGCCTGTGGCCTGGTGCACCTCGTAGAACTTGCGCCGCGCATGCGCCCAGCAGGCCGCCAGAGTAATATCCCCACCTGTGGTCAGCCGCTCGAACCCGGCATAGCCATCGACCTGCAACACACCGCTGAAGTCTTTCAGATGGGTTTCCGGGCGTTCGGCGCGCCGGTCAGGGCTGTAGATATAGACAGCAGCCGGCGGACCGGGTCCATTCCACGGTCGATCATCGCGGGCATAAACCCAGAGCCGACCTGTTCGGGTGCGCCCGCGGCCCGGATCGAGCACAGGCAGCGGCGTGTCATCGGCGAACAGCATGTTCGAGCTGAAGACATGGTTTGCGAGCCGCTCATGCAGGGCTTCCAGCCACCAGCTGGCCCCGCCCACCCAGTTGGCAAGCGTTGACCGGTTCAGCTTCACACCCTGGCGGGCAAAGATCTGTGACTGGCGGTAGAGCGGCAGGTGATCGCAGTACTTGCTGACGATGACATGCGCGAGCAGGCCTGGCGTAGCGAGCCCCTTCGCGATCGGACGTTCCGGGGCTGATCCCTGGTGGATCTTCCCGCAGCCCCGGCAGCCATAGCGCGGGCGCTTGATCCGCAGGACACGCAGCTGCGCCGGAACATGGTCCAGCATCTCGCTGACCGTCTCGCCGATGAAGTGCAGCGCCCCGCCGCAGCATGGACAGGTGCTGGTCTCAGTGTCGACCGCCACATCCTCGCGCGGAAGATGGTCCGGCAGGCTGAACGCGCGCGTGCGGGCTGGACGATCGCCAGTCTCGACAAGTGTATCTGGCGATGCCGCTTCAAGCCGCGCCACATCACTGTCCAGATCCTCCAGGCCAAGCTGGAGCTGGCCGGGATCAAGTCCCTCGGCCCGGCGGCCGAACTGGCTGCGCTGAAGCGTCTTCACCATCTGGCGCAGCCGCTCGATTTCTGCTCGTGCTTCAGCGCGCTCGCTATGACGTGCCGCAGCCATGTCCCGGATCATGCGATGCAGCACATCCACGTCTTCAGGCAGGGCGGTGAGGTCAAGCTCCATACCACGGAGTTTACGCTGGAATCAGCGCGTTCCGCACAGCTTTCTGCGGCCTGATTCAATCGGTCGCATCAGCCCCTCAACCTGCTCGGGCGGGACGCCATCGCTCGTCCGGGGATCGCCAGTCGATGCCATCGATCAGCATCGATAACTGGTCCGATGTCAGGACAATCGACTTGCCCGGCTCATTCTCCGATGGCCAGAGGAAGGCGCCATGCTCGAGCCGCTTGGTGAACAGGCAGAGCCCGGTACCGTCCCAATAGACAATCTTGATCAGGTTCGCCTTGCGGCCGCGGAACACGAAGAGATGACCTGTGAACGGATCGCGCTTCAGAACCTCCTGAACCATCACCGACAAGCCATCGATCCCCTTGCGCATGTCGGTGTGGCCAACCGCCAGGTGAACGCGCACACCTTCTGGAAGCAAGGTCATGATGCCACCTCAACCGTGACAAAGCGCGGCGTTTCATCGGCGACAGCCAGCTCCTGCTTCCAGCGGAACAGAACACGCGGGGCAACGCCATAGCGACGAGCGACATCGGAGGTGACAGCGCCCGGTCGACATGCCGCCCTGACGATCGCGTTCTTGTCTGCGGCACTGAACTTGCGCCGACGCCCTTCCTGAACAGGCGGGAGGATCGGATCACCATTTGGAGTCGACCGAATATCGGCCGGACGGTCTGACTTAGGACTAAGCCTATGACTTAGCTTATGACTAAGGGTATGACTTAGCCTATGACTAAAGCTATGACTTAGGCCCCCGCGGCGATACAGAAGATGTACGGGTTCTGGCCGCGGCTCGCGTTTGAACTGGGCGCGCCAGTTCCCGAAACGCTTCAGCGGCAGGTCGTTCACTTCGCAATATTCGCGTTGATTCAAGTCACTGCGCTTCCACGCCTCGTGATGGGCCCACCAGAACGCTTCCAGCTCCGCACGTTTCTCAGGTGACAATCTCGGCATCGGCATCTCCTCTCGACTTTTGAACACCAGCCGAAAGAGATCGAACGCCCCACACCGCGCACAAGCGTGTCACTATTGGACGCTTACTACTCCGCTCGCGTATTTTCCCTGTTATGGAAAGCAATTTTCCCTGTTATCGATCAAAAAATTCCCTGTTATTCCGCGCAGGGAATTCATCTATAAAGCGCTGTAAACACGTAGTTTTGTGGCGCTAAAAGTCGGCTTTTCCCTGCAAAAGTGAGCGATTTCCCTGTAAATCGGCGATAACAGGGAAAATGCCCAGTAAGAGATCTGTTGAAATTGCCGGGTAGAGACTTCGGCGGGAATACCGCGGTTGTTCAGGGGTTTCGTGGAAAACAGAGACCAAAGGACATGAAAAAGCCCGCCAGTGGCGGGCTATCTCGGAAGTTTGGAGATCTGGTCTTCAAATCTAGGGGTGCGTGGCGGAGAGAGAGGGATTCGAACCCTCGGAGCCCTTGCGAGCTCACTAGTTTTCGAGACTAGCCTATTCAACCACTCTAGCACCTCTCCGTAGGGGCGGGGAGATAGCGTCACATCGGGGTGCATGCAAGCCCCCGGATTCATGCAGGACAGGGTTTGACATCAGATGGCCGATAGTGTTTATCCGCGCCTTCATGTCCGGCGCCGTGCGCGTGCGGACACTCAACTAATTCACCTTCCGGAAGGATGAGGCCATGTTCGCGGTCATCAAGACTGGTGGCAAACAATACAAGGTTGCCGAAGGCGACCAGATTGTTGTCGAGAAACTCGCAGCCGATGCTGGCGCTGACGTTACGTTCGACGTGCTGATGCTGGGCGACGGCAAGTCCGTCACGCTTGGTGCGCCTGTCGTTGATGGCGCAAGTGTCGTCGGTGAAATTGCCGCCCAGCGTAAGGGCGACAAGAAGCTGATCATGAAAAAGCGTCAGCGTAACACCTATCGTCGCAAGAAAGGCCACCGCCAGCTCGAAAGCGTCGTCACGATCACCTCGATCCTGACCGACGGCAAGAAAGCCCCGGCGAAGAAGGCTGCCGCGCCGAAGAAGGAAGAAGCTCCGAAGGCAGAGGCCAAGGCGCCTGCTGCCAAGAAGGAAGCTGCTCCAAAGCCAGCGGCGAAAGCTGACAAGCCGAAGACCGACGATCGCGGCCGCCTTGAGCAGGCTGAGGGCAAGGCAGACGATCTAAAAAAGATCTCCGGTGTTGGCCCGGCCATGGAGAAGAAGCTCAACGCTGCGGGCATCTTCCACTTCTGGCAGGTTGCCGAGCTGAATGCGACGCAGGCCCAGGAGCTCGACGATGAAGCCGGTCTCGGCGGTCGTATTGAGCGTGACGAATGGGTCAAACAGGCCGATCAACTGGCGAAAGACGCCTAAAGCCTCTTACAGGCTTTACTTAAGGATCAAGGAGCGCCCTCATGGCACATAAGAAATCAGGCGGCTCGTCACGTAACGGTCGCGATTCGAACCCGAAATACCTTGGCGTGAAGAAGTATGGCGGCCAGCACGTGGTCCCAGGTAACATCATCATCCGCCAGCGCGGCACCAAGACCTATGCAGGCAAGGGTGTCGGCATGGGCAAGGATCACACGCTCTTCGCGCTCGAAGAAGGCCGCGTCGAGTTCAAGCGTACCCGTGGCGACCGTCAGTATGTGTCGGTTGTCCCAATGGCTGACGCTGCAGAATAAGCGATCGGCTGCAGGCGGCCGGGGCGCTGCCTGACAATCGAACCGCACAAGATGTGAAGGGGAGACAGGTGGCTGTCTCCCCTTTTTCTTGCGCGGTTGGCCGCGATCGCCGTGGAGAGTAACGGATGGTTCAGGAGTTGAAGACGCCCAGATTGCGCCTTCGCCGCCCCATGGTGAGCGATGCGCCACTTATCACGGCCTGCGTCAACGATCCCCGCATCTATGAGAAGGTGGCTCGCATCGCGCCCGGCCAGACAGTCAAAATTACCACCGGCTGGCTGGAATCGGTTGCCCGCGGCGCGGCAAGCGACCTGGATCATGTCTTTGTGGTCGAGGTGGAGGGGGCCTTTGCCGGCATTGTTGGGGCGCACCGCACGCACGTCGGCGATCCGTTCGAGATCGGCTACTGGCTCAGCCCCGGATATTGGGGGCAGGGCATCGTGACCGAAGCGGCCCGCGCCCTTGTCGGCTGGCTGGAAGAATCCGGCCGCGGTGATCGCTTCACGTCCGGTTATTTTGCCGACAATCCCGCTTCCGGCAGGGTTCTTGAAAAACTCGGCTTCCGAAAAACCCATAACTCTCCTGTCTTCTGCCTCGGGCGCGGACAGGATGTTGATCATGTCTTCATGGTGCGCGAGCCAAAGACGCGCTAAGGACCACACAATGAAATTTCTCGACCAGACCAAGATCTATGTGAAAGCCGGCGATGGCGGACGGGGCAGTTCCTCCTTCCGGCGCGAAGCCTATGTGGAATTCGGCGGTCCCGATGGCGGTGACGGCGGGCGCGGCGGGCACGTCTATGCCGAAGCGGTTGAGGGGCTCAACACGCTGATCGATTACCGCTACCAGCAGCACCACAAGGCGGAACGCGGCGGCCACGGCATGGGCAAACAGCGCCATGGGCGCGGCGGCGAAGACAGGATCGTCAAACTTCCTGTTGGGACGCAAATTTTTGAAGAAGACCAGGAAACGCTGATCGCGGACCTGACAGAAGTTGGTCAGCGCGTTCTTCTGGCGCGCGGCGGTAATGGTGGCTGGGGCAATCTGCACTTCAAGACATCAACGAACCGGGCTCCGCGCCGCGCCAATCCCGGCGAGGAGGGCGAAGAGCGGACTGTCTGGCTGCGCCTGAAACTGATCGCCGACGCAGGTCTGCTCGGTCTGCCAAATGCAGGCAAGTCCACCTTCATGCGTGCGGCCACCGCCGCAAAGCCGAAAGTTGCAGACTATCCCTTCACTACGCTTCATCCGGGTCTTGGCGTTGTCGATCTGGGCCCCGGTACGCGCTTCGTACTGGCGGACATTCCGGGCCTTATCGAAGGCGCGGCAGAAGGCGCCGGCCTCGGCCATCGCTTCTTGGGCCATGTGGAGCGCTGCAAGGTGCTGCTTCACCTGATCGACTGTACGCAGGACAATCCGGGCGAAGCATGGCGCACCATCCGCAAGGAGCTTGAGGACTATCAGCCGGAGATGGCGAACAAGCCCGAAATCGTAGCCCTGACCAAGATTGATGCGCTTACGGAAGAGCTTGTCGACGCGCAGGCGGCAGAGCTCGAGGCGGCGTGTGGCCACAAGCCGATGCGGCTTTCCTCGGTGGCCCGGACAAATGTGCGTGAAGCGCTGATGGCGCTCGCCCGTCACCTTGGCGACCTGCGCATTGCAGAAACCGAAGCCTCTGACGAAGAAGAAGAGGACTGGCGCCCCTGATGGGATCGCCGCTTGATAGGGCTCGCCGGATTGTCATAAAGACCGGCTCTGCGCTCATCGCCGCGAAGGGCGCGCCGCGTCGCAACTGGATTGACGGGCTGGCGGCGGACATCGCTGCTCTGCGGGCGGCAGGCAAGGACGTCGTCTGGGTCTCCTCCGGCGCTGTCGCGCTCGGCCGTCCGCACCTTGGCAAGGGAAGCCAGAAGAAGCTTGAGGAAAAGCAGGCGGCTGCAGCGTTGGGCCAACCGCTGCTCATGTCGGCAATTGCGGATGCACTCGCCCCGCACGGCATCAAGGCCGCGCAGGCGCTTCTCACGTTGGAAGATACTGAGCGCCGCCGACGCTGGCTCAATGCGCGCGCGACGCTGGATACACTGCTGGCGGCCGGTGCTGTGCCGATCATCAATGAGAATGATACCGTTGCCACCGAAGAAATCCGCTATGGCGACAATGACCGGCTGGCCGCACGCGTCGCCCAGATGCTGAGTGCCGATGTGTTGGTGCTCCTGTCCGATATCGACGGGCTGTACACTGCGGACCCGCGCAAGGACCCTGCAGCAACGCACATTGCCGAAGTGCTGGAGCTGACGGATGCGCATGACGCCATGGCTGGCAGCGCAAATGCCGGTGCGGGCGTTGGGACTGGTGGTATGGCGACGAAGCTTGCAGCCGCGAGAATTGCTTTCGGGGCAGGCTGCGCGACCGCTATCACACTCGGTGATCGACCGCGTCCCATCGAAGCGCTGCGCACTGGTGAACGGGCGACATGGATTACGCCGTCCGTCTCCCCGGACACGGCTCGCAAGGCCTGGCTCAAAGGGCATCTGACACCTGAGGGCGCGGTTCTGGTCGATAATGGGGCCATGGGCGCGCTGCTCAAAGGCTCCAGCCTGCTCGCGGTCGGGGTCACAGGCGTTGAGGGACGTTTTGAAAAAGGGGCGGCCGTCGCCATCAAAGGCCCGGACGGCGTCGTTATCGCGAAGGGCGTGACCGCTTACGATGCCGCCGATGTGCAGCGTCTCGCCGGCGCCCATAGCGATGATATCGAAGTGCGGCTCGGTTATCGTGGGCGCCCGGCCATCATACACCGCGACGACCTCGTTCTGGGCAGCTGACCGCCGCGTGAACTTGACGAAGCGGGCCGGTCCTGACCAGTGTCGCCCTCAAACGTCTTTGAGGGAGGACGCCCATTAAACCCAAGCGTATTGGATTGTGGCTCGGACCGCTGCTTGCGGTCGGCATGGCGCTGGCTGGAACGCCGGAAGGTCTCGACTGGGCAGCGTGGGGCAGTGCCTGCCTGCTGGCCTGGATGGCTGTCTGGTGGATGACGGAGCCGATCCCGATTCCGGCGACATCACTTCTGCCGCTTATCGTTCTGCCGCTTGTCGGCGCAGGCAATCCAACCGTCGTGGGCGGCGATTATTTCAACCATATCGTGGTCCTGCTGCTTGGCGGTTTCATCGTTGCCATGGGCATTGAGCGCTGGGATCTGCACAAGCGGATTGCGCTCAACGTTGTCGCAAATGTCGGGACAAAGCCCCGGACCCTCATCTTCGGCTTTATGGCAGCCACCGCGCTTCTCTCCATGTGGATTTCGAATACGGCGACGACGATCATGATGGTGCCGATTGCGCTTTCTGCAGCGGCCGCTCTGCCCGGCGACACCAGGCTGTTCAAGACGGCACTCCTGCTCGGCGTATGCTATGCGGCCTCGATTGGCGGGGTCGGCACACCAATTGGCACGCCGACAAACCTGATCGCGATGGACTGGCTGCAGAACAATACAGGCGCGGAAATCGGTTTCCCGCAATGGATGGCCTTTGGTGTGCCAGCCGCCTGCCTGCTGGTGCCGGCTGCATGGTGGTCGGTTACGCGTGAATTGCCCAAGCGGGGAAACGCCGAGAACATCTCGAACGAGATCAAGAGCCAGCTTGGTGCACTTGGCAGGATTTCTACGCCCGAGGCGCGCGCTGCCGGTGTATTCGCCATAGTGGCAACGCTGTGGGTTCTACAGCTGCCTCTGCTTGCTCTGGCGGAAACAGCCGGCCTTGATCTTCTCGTCTCTTACAAGGGCGCGCGAATGGACATGATCACGGCCATCTTTGGCGCCGTTCTGATGTTCATTGTGCCTGCGGGAAAGGAAGAGAAACGCCCGCTTCTCAATTGGGAAGAGGCCGAGAAGCTGCCTTGGGGCGTGCTGATCCTGTTCGGCGGGGGCATTGCGCTCGGCAAGGCGATCTCGCGCACGGGGCTTTCTGAGTGGATCGGCAGTCAGCTCGAAGCCGTTTCGGTCCTGCCGCCCCTCTTGATCATCGTCGCCGTCGTGGCGCTGGTCATTTTCCTGACAGAGCTCACCTCAAACGTCGCGACGATGACAACGCTGGCGCCCATTCTCGGCTCACTTGCCCTCGCCATAGGTGCCGCACCCGAAAGCCTTCTCGCGCCTGCGGCTGTGGCGGCGTCCTGCGCCTTCATGTTGCCTGTGGCGACGGCGCCGAATGCAATCATTTACGCGACGGGTGAGGTGTCAGTGGCGCAGATGATGAAACGCGGTCTGCGGGTCAATCTGATCGGCGTGGTGGTGATCAGTGCGATCGGCTACTGGCTGGCGCCGATTTTCCTCTAGGCCCTGCGCCTAGTCGTCATCGTCATTCTCGCCGAAGCCGTCTTCGATCAGGGCGCAAACCGCGTCCACAGACGGGCCCGCTTCCGCCCCGCTCGCGCGGACCTCAACCTCGCTGCCCTGATGAGCGGCGAGCATGAGAAGGTCCATGATTGAGTGAGCGTTCGCGGTCTCTCCGTTGCGGACAACGAAGACCTGCGCCGGCAGGGTCATGGCAAGGCGGGCCAGTTTTGCCGATGCGCGGGCATGCAACCCTTTGCGGTTAACGATCTGGACCCGGCGGTCGACCAGGCTTTCTCCATCAGCGCTCATGCGGTCTTGTCCATGACTTCAGAGGCAATGCGGATGTAGGACTGGCCAGCATCTCGCGCGGCTTTTACGGCGTCGGCCAGCTTGGCCTCTGCCCGGACTTCGACGAGCTTGATCAACATGGGCAGGTTCACCCCGGCGATCACATCGATCCGGGCATCCGGCATGACGGAGATCGCAAGGTTCGACGGCGTGCCGCCGAACATGTCAGTCACAATGATGACGCCCTTGCCGGTATTGCAGGCCGCGACCGTCTCACGGATCTGTTCGCGCCGCGCGTCGATATCATCCTCAGCTTCGATCGAGATTGAGCGAAAGTACTCCTGCTCCCCGACAACATGCTCGGTTGCTCTGACAAGCTCCCGCGCAAGCTTTCCGTGGCTGACGACAACAATTCCGATCATCTGGCAGTCTAGTCCGTATTCCCACTGATTAACGAAGCTGACAGGGTTTGGCTGAACGTCAAGCTTTCGCTATGCGGTGCAACTTCAGCTTGCGGGCAGTTCGACCACAAAGCGTGCGCCGCCGCTTTCGCGGTTCTCGGCCCAGACCTGGCCGAGGTGTGTGGCTGCAATCTGCTGCACGATGGAGAGGCCAAGCCCGGAATTGCGCCCGAATGCAGAGCCTTTGGGCCTGTCGGTGTAGAAGCGGTCGAAAATCTTCTCCAGCTTGTCATCTGGTAAGCCGGGGCCGGTGTCTTCCACCACGATCCGTGCGGTTGTCTGCGGACCGATCCGGTCCTGTTCGACACGTACGGTTACGGTGCCATCCTGCGGGGAGAAAGACAGTGCATTGTCGATCAGGTTGCGGATCACCTGGCCGAGCGGGCCCTCACGCCCGCGCACGCGCAGTCCTGCGCCCATGGTAGCGTCTTCAAAGCTGACTGTCGGGCCAGTCTCATCAAGCTTCAGATGCTCGTAGGTCGAGACAATGTCCTGCACGAAGCGAGCGATGTTCAACGTCTCGGTCGGTACGCGGGTGATCTCTGCCTCGAGGCGCGATGCGTTGGAAATATCGGTGATCAGCCTGTCGAGCCGGCCAACATCATGGGCGATGACCTCGTGCAGCTTGGCCATTGCTTCTGGATTGTCCTTGACCCGTTCAGCGGTCTCCACAGCAGAGCGGATGGAGGTCAGTGGATTCTTGATCTCATGGGCCACATCGGCGGCGAACTGCTCGTTCGCACTGATCCGCTCGAACAGGGCGTCTGTCATCGACCCCATGGAGTTTGCAAGCGCGCCGATCTCGTCGCGCCTGCGGGCAATGCGCGGCAGATCCAGCCTCTGCGAGGAACCGGACCGCACATCATCAGCAGCTGCAGACAGCCTGCGAAGGGGCCGGGCGATACCAATTGTCAGGAGGGTCGAGGTGATGAGAGCGACGAGCACCGCAACGCCGATAAAGGGTATGAGGGCAGCGCGCTCGGCGCGAATGATCTCGTCAATGTCGTTTGATTCCACTGTCAGCACGCCGACAACCGCAGAGACGTGCTGGACCGGAACGGACACGGAAATGATGCGCTGGCCGCGGTCATTGAAGCGCTGGCTTGCCGCTTCTGCGCCAGAGGCAGCGACAGCGAACTCGTCTTCGAAGGTCTGCGTGCGTACAGCGTCGCCGCCGCGGTCGGGCACGATGGCGCCAAAGGTCGATACAGCCCACTCAGACAGGGATCGCCCCCACCGGGATAGGCGGCTCGGCTCCTGTAGCGGCGGGAGGGACGACACAACGACCCGGTCGGACAGGAAATAGCTGTCGCCGATCAGGCTGCCCTCCGACCCGTAAACCTTGCCGCGTATGGAAACCGGCAGCGAAAGGTCCGCCAGCGTCGCGCGGGCAAGATCTCCATCCATGACGGGCTGTGGCTGACCGAATGTGGCGCCTTCTGCCAGCAGGTTCGAGAAGACCTGTGCCTGGCCGACAAGGTCTTGCTTCTTCGCAACCACAAAGCTGGCGCGCATCTCATTGAGCACCATGGCGCCCAGAATGAGAATGGCGAGGCCGGCAAGGTTTGAAGCAAAGATGAGCCGCGCAATGCGCGAGGAGAGCGGGTTAGCGCCTTTCAGGTCAGGCAACCGCCATTTTCGCTTGGGCTCTTCCATGTGTTCCCTGCCGGGCCTCAATGATTGAACTGCTGATCAGGCGTCAGCTTCGACTTTCAGTGATTTGATGGAGTCCGGGTCACGAACTGGCTCGCCGCGTTTCAGCTGGTCGATGTTTTCCATACCTTCGACGACCTTGCCCCATACCGTGTACTGGCGGTCCAGGAAGCTGGCTTCGTCGAACACAATGAAGAACTGCGAGTTGGCCGAATTTGGCTGGTTGGTGCGAGCCATGGAGCAGATGCCGCGCACGTGCGGCTCGTCATTGAACTCGGCCTTCAGGTCCGGCTTGTCAGAGCCGCCTGTACCGGTGCCGTTCGGGCAACCGGCCTGCGCCATGAAGCCGTCGATCACGCGGTGAAACACGATGCCGTCATAGAAGCCTTCGCGTGCGAGCTCCTTGATGCGGGCCACGTGGTTAGGGGCAAGGTCCGGGCGAAGCTCGATCTTCACCGGACCCTTGGTCGTCTCCATCAGGAGCGTGTTTTCTGCGTCTGCCATGATGTCTCTCCATGTTTCATCTGGTTGCAGCTGGCATAAGCCTGACGGGGCCGCCGGGCAAACCCTCCATCGCATTCTCTTGCTCAGGTGTGCTCTGACATGTAGCCCTCGTGCAGACCCATCGAAACGCTAGGAGCCCCCATGAGCCTGTCCCTCTACGAAGCCGTCGTTCTGCCAATGCAACAGACCGTTGGCTCGGTACAAGGCGTCCTCGAAAAGGGCGCGCAGCATTATGAAGCCCGCGGATTGAACCCGGACGATCTGCTTGGCGAGACGATCCATTCGGACATGTTTCCCCTCACCTTCCAGCTTCATTCAGTCATGCACCACTCGCTCGGTGCCCTGGAAAGCGTGCGCCGCGGCGAAGCCACCCCGCCGAACAAGCTCGAAAGCCTCGACTATGCCGGTTTTCAGGCCAAGCTCGCTGAGACCGCGCAGACACTGGCCGCAATGAAGGCCGATCAGGTCA
Source organism: Henriciella barbarensis (assembly GCF_003576345.1). GTDB lineage: Bacteria > Pseudomonadota > Alphaproteobacteria > Caulobacterales > Hyphomonadaceae > Henriciella > Henriciella barbarensis. Next base: position 20,264 of record NZ_QWGB01000009.1, read on the forward strand.
ATGACTGGTTGGGCAAGGACGTGGTCTTCAAGCTTGGAGAAATGTCGATGCCGTTCACCGCTGAAGGCTTTCTCTTCTCCTTCGCCAAGCCGAACCTCTATTTCCACGCAACGACGGCTTATGACATTCTGCGCATGAAAGCGGTGCCGATCGGCAAGCGCGACTATCTCGGCCGGATGCAGCTGAAGAGGTAAGGGGCCTCAGCCAAGCAACGATACACGAGCCCGCTGCGCGCGCTGGGGGGAAAGGTCGCAATGAAACATATAATTTTGATCTGCCTCACGGCCCTGATGGGCTGTGGCAACTCGAATGGACAGGAGAGCGCGCGCTTGGCTCCGGACGGATTTGTGAAAGTGGCCGATCATGTCCCCGGCCTGATCGAGGATATGCGATATCACACGGCTGGCAATTTCGTTGGTGCCCCGGTCGATGGTTACGAGGCGCCGATCTGCTGGCTCACCCGCGAGGCAGCAGATTCACTGGTTGAGGTGCAGGCCCGGCTCGGCGAATTTGGGCTCGGCCTGAAGGTGTTCGATTGCTACCGCCCGGCCCGCGCTGTCGCGCATTTTGCGCGCTGGGCCCGGGATATCGAAGACCAGTCTACCAAGCCCGTCTATTATCCAAATGTCGAGAAAGCGGAGCTTTTCAGCCTCGGCTATATTGCCGAGAGATCAGGCCATTCGCGCGGAAGCACGATGGACCTCACACTGGTTGATATCGCGACAGGTGACGAAATCGATATGGGCTCACCCTTCGATCTGTTCGACCCGATATCGTGGCCGTCGGACCCGCGCCCGACCGCGCAGCAGCGTGCCAATCGGGCCTTCCTGCAGTCCATCATGCAGGCGCACGGGTTCAAAGGTCTCAAGGAAGAGTGGTGGCATTTCACCCTCGTCGAGGAGCCTTATCCGGATACCTATTTTGACTTCGTGATCAGGTAACGGCCCGTTCGGGCTCAGCTTTCATTGTAGCGATAGCCGACGCCATAGAGGGTCTCGATCGCGTCGAATTCGCCGTCCACTTCGCGGAATTTCTTGCGCAGGCGCTTGATGTGGCTGTCAATGGTGCGATCGTCGACATAGATCTGGTCGTCATAGGCCGCGTCCATCAGCTGGTCGCGGCTTTTTACATAGCCAGGGCGCTGGGCCAGCGACTGCAGGATCAGGAATTCAGTGACGGTCAGGCGGACCGGATCGCCGTCCCATGAACAGGCATGACGGTTCGGATCAAGCGTCAGGCGGCCACGAATGATAGGCTTCTGGTCGCCGTCTTCAACCTGGCCTTCGGTCGTGCGAGAGCGACGCAGAACGGCTTTCACACGCTCTGACAGAAGGCGGTTGGAGCAGGGTTTACGGACAAAATCGTCGGCGCCGATATTGAAGCCAATGACCTCGTCGATCTCTTCATCCTTGGAGGTCAGGAAGATGACCGGCAGTTCGGAGTTCTGGCGCAGGCGCCGCAGAAGCTCCATGCCATCCATCTTGGGCATCTTCACATCGAGGATTGCAAGATCGGGCGGGGTCTCAGTCAAGCCAGACAGGGCGGCGAGGCCGTCATGATAGGTTTTGACGTCGTAGCCCTCGGCTTCGAAGAACATTTTCAGCGAGGCGACAATGTTCTCGTCGTCGTCCACCAATGCCAGCGTTGTCATCTTAGCCTCCTCTCAACCCATTGCGGCTATACAGTTTGCAAGGCCAAGGGTTTCTGCCCGGCGTTGAACCACGGTTCGCGCCTTCGAGGAAGCCCCCGGCCCGACACCAAGAGACCCCCGGCCTGTGGCGAGGCTTGGAAGGCTCTGGGGCAATTTGGGGGCATGTGGCGGCGAGGGCTGCCACAATTCGGGACGGCATATCCTGAAAAGTGAGCACAGATCTTGCAACTCGCCTGACAGGCTAGTCTTGAGGGACCGGAAATGACCAAGCACCGCATTGATTGGGTCGATTACGGCAAGGGTATCTGCATCATCCTCGTGGTGATGATGCATTCGACGCTGAATTATGGCGAGATGGTCGGCAGCACCGGCTGGATGCATGATGTTGTCGCTTTCGCCAAGCCGTTCAGAATGCCGGACTTTTTCCTGATCGCGGGTCTTTTCCTCTCGCGCTCCATCAATGGCCCGCTGGTCGACTATATTGACCGGAAGGTCGTCCATTTTGCCTATTTCTACCTGCTCTGGCTGGGTCTTCAGACCGTTGCGTTCGAGGCTGATATGCTGCTCTCGGACCCTGCAGGCGTTGGTCTTATCTTTTTGAAACAACTCATCTTTCCGGCCTCCAGCCTCTGGTTCATTCACCAGCTTCTCTTCTTCTATGTGGTCACGCGTCTCATCGCCCGTGTACCCGTGCTTGCCGTCTTCGCTGTGGCGGCGCTCGCCCATATCGCTTTCTATGCAGGCTGGATCGCGCCGTCCTGGTCGGTGACCGAACGGTTTGCCAACTGGTATGTCTTCTTCTTTGCGGGCTATGCCTTCGCGCCGCTCATCTTCCGCGTAGCCGACGCCGTGCGGGGACATGGCATGGTGGCTGTTTCGGCCCTCGCTGTCTGGGCGATCTGGAATGCGCAGCTTGTCAGCGTCGGCCTTGGCGACGCGCCGGTGATCAGCCTTGTCCTTGGTTTTGCAGGCGCTTTTGCCATTGTCAGTGTCGCCGCGCTGCTTGCGCGCTTCGATATTGGCAATGCGATCCGCTATGCGGGCAAGCACTCCATCGTCATCTATCTGACCTTCTTCATTCCAATGAAGGTGGCCCAGAAGGGTCTGGCAATGACCGGGCTCATTCCGGATGTCGGCTGGGCGTCTCTGTCGATCCTGCTCTTCGCGCTGGCCGCTCCGCTCGTCTTCCACTTCGTGATCCGCAAGACACCGCTCGCTTTCCTTTATGAGCGCCCGGGCATGTTCCGGATCAACAATGCGAAGACGCCGCGCCCCGCAAAGGAAACGATCGGCCCGGTGGAAGCCTGAGGACAAGCGCCGCGCCATACCGTCGGAAAGTGCTGCGCGCTTCCTGCAAGAACGATGGTGCACTGACGGTGTAGTGGCGGTGTTTCTAGAAGGTGTTTCGTAGCGCGGCCCGAGAGTTTCTGTGGATAGAGACAGTAACGCCTTGCCCTTGCGATAGCTGACGTCGGCGTCACCTTTGCTTCGCCAGAGACTTGCTATACCTCTCGCCCGGCATGGCTGCTTCACCTCCCCCTTCGTCCGGGCAACGCCCAGAGACATCAGACCCGGCAGCCCCAGCTGAACGACGTCTTTCTTCGACAGAGCTTCTATTCCTGACGCTGGCCTCGGCAGTGGTGACGGCCAACGCCTATTACATTCACCCGATCATCTCAGAAGTCGCGCGCGGCTTTGAGGTGAGGGATGCGGTGATTGGCATTGTGCCGGGCGCCAACCAGCTCGCGCTGGCGCTGGGTGTGTTCCTGCTCCTGCCGCTGGGCGACCGGATCTCGAACCGCAAGCTGGTGACAATCACGGTGGCCGGACAGTTCCTGTCGATCACGGGCATGGCGTTCGCGACCGATTTCAGGCTGTTCACGCTCGCCTCGACCATACTCGGCTTCTTCACGATCGCGCCATATCTGTTGCCCGCCTATGCCTCCAAACGCGTAGATCCAGCCCAGCTTGGGGCGGTGACGGCCATGCTCACGACCGGTGTCATCGGCGGCATTCTCGTCGCGCGGGCCGGGGCTGGCATTGTGGCTGAGACGTTTGGCTGGCGCACTGTCTATTATATCGCGTCCAGCTTCATGCTGATCGTCTCGATCCTGATGCCCTTCATCATGGATGAACGCGAGGCAGGCAACGATGATGAGCCCAAGCAGAGCTATCTCAGCCTGCTCTTTTCCATGGTCGCACTTGTGAAGCGCTATCCGGAGATCATCATTTCCGGCGCCATGCAGGGGCTTGGCTTTGGCGTATTCCTGTCGGTCTGGATGGGCCTTGGCCTGCACCTGCCGGACATGGGCTATGGCGTAGACGTGGTCGGCTACCTCGCCGCCTTTGCAGGCTTCAACCTGTTCACCACGCCCGCGCTCGGGCGCTGGGCCGACCGGGTGGGGCCGTACAAGGCGCGTATCGTTGCGGCGGCCGTCAATTTCATCGCCGTCTGCCTGCTCTGGCCGCTTGGCTACAATCTCTGGCTGCTCATCATTCCGGTCGTGCTGATGACACTTCTGGGGCCGCTGGTCGATATCTGTAACCGGATGACATTCCTCTCTCTCGAGAAAAATATCCGCACCCGTCTCATGACCATTTATATTGTGATGATGTTCATTGGCGGCGGCATTTCGAGCTCGGCTGGCACAGCCGTCTATGACTATGCAGGCTGGTCCGGGAATGCGGTTCTCGCCGTCTGCATGTCGGGCGGCCTATTCACGCTGGCGATTATCGCGTGGCGGGTTTTCGGGCGGAAGATTGACGGCGCGCCTGCCAGGTGAGAACCCCCTGAAGGGCGGACCTGCCAGTCCGGCGCGTATCTTGCTTTGGGAGTGGCAACGCGCCAGTGCGAAGGCGCTTTGACGAGGGATCACTATGCGACACGCCGCTTTCACTGCGATCATGTTCACCGCTGCCATTGCAGGGTGCCAGACCTTGCCGGAAGAGCTCGGGCCACAGGATTATAGCGTCATTGAAGCAGCCTCTGCCGACTGGGTTGCGGCCTATAATGCGAATGACTGGGAGCTGCTCGCCTCCTACTTCACCTCAGACGCCATCCTGATGCCGCCAAACGGACCTGCCGTGACAGGACGTGAGAACATTGCGGTCTGGGAAGCGGAAAACGAGACTGGCTACCGCATCGCGCTCGATATCGAGAATATCGGCGGCGGCGGCGACACCGCCTATGTGCGCGGGCGCTCCTGCGTCTTCGTTCCGCTGGGTGACGATGAATACGGCGTCGATGCAGGCAAGTTCCTCGAAGTACGCAAGCTTCAGGAAGACGGCGCCTGGCTGGTCGATGTCGACATCTTCAATTCCGACACGCCTGAAGAGGCTGGCCTGCAGGCCGTCTGCCCGTTTGCGGATGGGTGGGAGTAGGGCTGCCCAAGTTCGCTGGTTCGCGGGCGGCCGCGTCTATGCAAAAGATACCAGATAACTTTAAGGGCCGTTACGCCCGTTGGGCGTAAGCCCATCTGGGTGTCCAACTCCGGATGGGAAGCGGGCGCATGGGGTGTGACGGCAGAAGCTGGACCCCCAGACGGCTACGCCGTCGAGGATGACGCCTATAACGCTCCGCAAGTGCGGAGCCGTCGACTCAAGTGTCGAACTATCTTAAGTTTATAACTGTTTTCGCTCACTCTGCGATAGTATTAACTTTGCTGACTTTGGAAGGAGAATACAAATTTGATTCCAGACGAAAAGATGGGTGAGTTCACTCTTCGCTTCAGAGAGTCCTTGGAGGGATTCTCCGGGCTGGCCTTTAATGCAAATCGCAGAAGCGAAGTGATGCACGCGTCATCCCTCGAAAAATTGAGAGCGAAACTTTCCAATTTCGTGGGACGTGTGCACCCTAACTACTTCGGTTGGGACGGTGCCTATCAACGTTTTGTAGGGGTATTCCCGGGCGGGTTTCATTCTGACGACTACAAGAGTGCTGAACGTAATTATAAGGAAGACGCTCGAAAACTGCTTGAGGAAAGGCTCCCGCTTTCTTCCGTGCAATCAAATTCGGGGATGGGGGAGGCTGCGCTAGCAGTATTCAGGAAGACGAATTTGTTGTCACCTTTCGAGCAAACGAGAATTCAAGCTTTATTGAGAAGTCGGAGGGCGGACGACTTTGTTCGTGCGGCCGCAACTTTCACTCTTGGCGATCGTGCCAATGGGCTACGTTCAATGGAGCACGCGGCGCTAGAGTACGACGTCGCAAAATGGACGGCCATTTCATACCTTCCGTATCTTTGGGCGCCTACAGTACACATGTTCTTGAAACCGGAAGTCACAAGAGACTGCGCCGAGCGGGTAGGGCATGAATTCCAGTATAAGTACGAGCCGGCCCTAAATCCATCTGTATACGAATCGCTTATTGATTTGACCCATACCGCGAAAGCCGAACTGGAGGCGCGAGGTGCCCTTCCGTCAGACAACATTGATATCCAGAGTTTCATCTGGATAGCGGGCAAATATGAGTAGAGCGATCACCCTAAACTCCCGTCACGAAGGTCGAGATGACCTTCTTCAGGCCAACATTCTTGAAGTTGACCTGTAGCTTGGTGCCGTCTGCGCTGAGGACCTGGCCGTAGCCGAATTTTTCGTGGTGGACGCGTTGGCCGATTTTGAAGCCGGATTTGCCGGAGCTGGTGGCGATAAGCTCGGCCTTGCCGTCGATGACGGGGCCGGTCTTTGAGCCTTTGCCGGCGTTTTCCTTGAGGCGGCGCCAGCCGGGGGAGGTGTAGTTGGACCGTTCGCCGAGATCCTCGATCGTGCCCTGGAAGCCCTGATCGGCGCCGGGCATGGTGGAATAGCCGGTCTCGCTGCTTGCCTCGACATTCTCGTGCGGGAGTTCATCGACAAAGCGCGATGGCAGGACGGACTGCCAGCGCCCGAAGATCATCCGGTTGGCGACAAAGCTGATGGAGCATTTTTCGCGCGCGCGGGTGATGCCAACATAGGCAAGGCGGCGTTCTTCCTCGAGACCTTTCATGCCGGACTCGTCCAGCGAGCGGCGGGAAGGAAAGACTTCCTCTTCCCAGCCGGGCAGGAAGACCATGGGCCATTCGAGCCCCTTGGCAGCGTGCAGGGTGAGGATCTGGACCTCGTTGCCTGAACTCTGACCGCCAACATCCATGACCAGCTGCACGTGTTCGAGGAAGCCTGCGAGGCTGTCGAACTGGCCGATGGCGTGGATCAGTTCCTTGAGGTTGTCGAGCCGCGTTTGGGACTGCGGGGAGCGGTCCTTTTGCAGCATGTCGGTATAGCCGCTCTCGTCGAGGATGACTTGTGCGAGCTCGTGGTGCGCCATTCCGTTATTGAGACGGTCACGCCACAGATTCACCTGGTCCATGAAGGTGGTGAGGCCGCGCTTGGCGGGGCCTTTGACCTCATCGGTCTGCAGGATCATCGGGGTGAGCGTGAAGAGCGAACGGCCATCTTCGCGGGCGAGGCTCTGCAGCTTCTGGATCGTGGTTGCGCCGACACCGCGCTTTGGCTGGTTCACCACACGCTCAAAGGCGAGGTCGTCATCGGGACTGCGCACGAGGCGAAGATAGGCGAGGGCGTCGCGGATCTCGGCGCGCTCGAAGAAGCGCGGACCGCCGATCACGCGGTAGGGGATACCCAGCATGATGAGGCGTTCTTCGAAGAGGCGCATCTGCCATGAGGCACGGACGAGGATGGCGCAGTCTTCGTACTGGCCGCCCTTGTTGATGTAGCTTTCGATGTCATCGCAGATGAGGCGCGCTTCGGCTTCCCCGTCCCAGAGGCCGCGCACCTGGACTTTCTCGGCGTCCGGACTGGCCTGCTCACCGTCGCCGACAAAGAGCGTCTTGCCGAGGCGGCCCTTGTTGAAGTCAATGACGGAGGAGGCGGCGGCGAGGATGTGTTTGGTGGAGCGGTAGTTGCGCTCCAGCCGGATGACCTTGGCGCCCGGGAAGTCCTTTTCGAAGCGCAGGATATTGTCGACCTCTGCGCCGCGCCAGCCATAGATCGACTGGTCGTCATCACCCACACAGCAGATATTGTTCGAGCCGCGCGCCAGCAGGCGAAGCCAGAGATACTGGGCGACGTTCGTATCCTGATACTCGTCCACCAGGATGTATTTGAACCGCTGGTGATAGTCCGCCAGCAGGTCCGGATTTTCCTGGAAGATGGTGATGTTGTGGATCAGCAGGTCACCGAAATCGCAGGCGTTCAGGACCTTCAGGCGGTTCTGATACGTCTCATAAAGCTGGATCGCCTTGCCATCGGCGAATTGCCAGGCTTCGTCCTTGGGGACTTTCGATGGCGTCAGCGCGCGGTTCTTCCAGCCATCGATGAGGCTTGAGAGGTGGCGCGGCGTCCAGCGCTTGGTGTCGATATTTTCGGCCTCGATCACCTGCTTGCAGAGACGGATGACGTCGTCTGTATCGAGGATGGTGAAGCTGGATTTGAGACCTGCAAGTTCGGCGTGGCGGCGCAAAATCTGCGCGCTGATCGAGTGAAACGTGCCGAGCCATCTGAGGCCTTCACCGGCATCGCCGATGAGGTGAAGCGCGCGTTCGCGCATTTCGCGCGCGGCCTTGTTGGTGAAGGTCACCGTCAGTGTCTGGCTGGGCCAGGCGAGCTTGGAGCCAATGATATGGGCAAGACGGGTCGTCAGGACACGCGTTTTGCCGGTGCCAGCACCTGCGAGAACCAGGAGCGGGCCTTCGGTCGTTTCGACCGCATCGCGCTGTTCGGGGTTCAGACCGTCGAGATAATTGGCATTCGTGTCCGGCACCGGCGCACGGGCGGCGGCCATTTCCGAGATAGATGGGCGGCGATTCGGGCTGGAACTCATGGAGAACATATAGCAGGGATTGGCCCTAATGGCAGGGGCCGACTGTGCCCTGTGCTGCCGCCGCAGAAGCTGCCCCAGCGGGGCGGGACTGAACCGCGCTGTGCTTCCTTGGCCCCGGCATGGCGACGGAAGTGCCATGGCCCGCTGGAACTGACTTAACGCCTCATGAATTCCGGCACGGAAATTGCGGATGCCTTCTTCTTTGTGCTGACAGAATGGGGCAGGTCATGGCGAAACCAGAACGGATCGTTTTCGAATATGGGTATGGGGCGCGGATTGCCTCTGCGTTCGTGGCCCTTCTGATGTGGGGGCTGGTGCTCGCGTCGCTGTCCGGTGCGATATACCTGCTCGTTCAGGGCAGTGCGCTGGCCGCGACCATTGCCTGCGCGATCGGTCTCATCCTTGCGCCGCTCGCCATCAATCACCAGCACGTCATGCGCCTCAAGCATCAGTGGCATCTTTCGCTTCGGCCTGGCCATGTCATGCTGGTGCTACCTGCCCACCGCGCCGCGCACCACAAGACGAAAAGCTTTGAGGGCGAGATCAGCTATCGCAGTATCAAGGGCATCTCCCGCCGCCGGGAGACCCATAGCGTGTTTGGCCTGAAGATGAGTGTCATGGCCTATTGGCTCGAGCTGCAGGACGGCCGGCTGATGCTGCTGGGCGAGGACCGCAATCCGGGTGCCCACGAAAATGGCCGCAAGACGATTGTGGCGCGCGCGAGTGAAGCTGTCAGCCGGACATCCGGTCTGCCGCTGCGCCGTGCCGAACCAGCACATACAGATCGGCGTTTCTTTGGCCTGATCGGCAGCGGCGCGCCTGCCTGGACGCAGGACGCCTAGCTTAGCCAGCGCCTGGTTTGCGGAAGGCGATGGTCACTTCGCCAATCCGCAGACCGAAGCGGGTGACATAGGCCCTGTTCAGCAGCACCCCATCCTGTAGCAGGTACATCCAGTCGTCGAAGCCGACATTCCAGGTGCCGTCGCCAACCTTGAGATCGACCCGGTAGGTCCAGTTGAAGGCGTTGCCGACGGCCTGCCCCTGCGCCGTGTCCGGCACGTCATTCGCGGTGCCGCGATAGCGACCATTGGGCAGGATTTCGATGGTCCAGGTACGGGTGTCCTGCTCGCCATCGCTATAGTCGAATTCCTCGACAAGCGTCAGCGTGTCACCTTCTACCGTACCGGTAATGTCGACCTTGAACTGGCGTCTGATCTTGCCGAACCGGTCCTCGAAAATGCCATAGGCTGTTGTCTCGCCAAGAAAGTAGTCTTCCAGACGGAGCGTCTGCTCCGCACTCGAAAACTCTTCCAGGGAGTTCGAGACGCAGCCGCCGGCTGCGACACTGGCGGCAAGAAGGGCGGGGGCAAGGCGGGCTTTGAAGCGCATGGGTGTGGTCCTCTTTGACCCGTTTACGCAGATGCCTGACGGCCAGATCATCGCGCACAGCTCGCGCGTCCTGAACTTGACAGATTCCCATAATGGGGTCTGATAACCTTAACGTGCATGCAGGCTGTGAGTGGGGGGGAGCACATCATGGCGAAATCACAGGACGAAATACTCGCGGCTCATATCGCCGGCATGGAGTCCAAGACCGGTAAACCGCTCGCGCACTGGGTGAAAGTCGTTCAGTCGAGCGGACTGGAAAAGCATGGCGAACAGGTAAAGATGCTGAAAGAGCAGCACGGCTTTGGACATGGGCACGCCAACATGGTCTGCCAGGCCGCGAAGGGCCGGTTTGATGCCGATGAGGGGGACATGCTGGCCGGACAGTATGAGGGCAAGGAAAGCCTGCGGCCGATCTATGATGCGCTCGAAGCCTTTGCGAAGTCGCTGGGCGATGATGTCGAAATCTCGCCGAAGAAGACCTCGGTCGCATTTCGCCGGTCAAAGAACTTCGCGGTCGTGACCCCGGCGACCAAGTCGCGCGTGGATCTTGGCCTGAATTTGAAAGGCGAAGATGGCACGCTGCGGCTTATCGAAGAAAAGCCGGGCAGCATGTGCACGCACAAGATGAAGATCCAGATGGTCGAAGAGGTCGATGATGAGCTCAAGGCCTGGATGAAGGCGGCTTACGAGCGGGCCTAAGGGCCGGGTGGGGCCCTGCGCCTACTCTCTAACCTTCGCCCGCGCGGCCTTGAAGTCGGGGGCGCGTTTTTCGGTGAAGGCGGCGACCGCTTCCTTGTGCTCTGGCAGGGTGTAGCAGACCTCAAGACTTTCATGCTCGCGCGCCTGTATGCGGGCCGTGTCGGTGTCGCAGCTATTGGCGCTGAGGAGTTGTTTGGTCATGCGCAGCATGGGCGATGGATTGGCGGCCATCTGGCCGGCGAGCGCCAGCGCATCGTCCAATAGGGTTTCAGGTTCTGACAGGCGGTCTGCGAGGCCGAGCTCGACGGCTTCTGCGCCGGAAACAGGCCGGGCAGTGAGCAGGAGGTCATGCGCCTTACCCCAACCGACGCGCTGGACGAGAAAGTGAGAACTCGCAAGCTCCGGAACGATGCCGACGCGCACGAAGACGAGGCCGAACTTCGAGAGGGTCGAGGCGACAATCATGTCGAAGGGCAGGATCTGGGTCACGCCAATGCCGAAGGCGGGGCCGTTGACCGCAGCGATGCAAGGCTTTGACGAGCGGATGAGGGAGATCCAATCGATACCGCCATCGCGCTTGTGGGCCTTGGTTTCGGACGCGTCGATATTGTTCTGGAAGTAGGACATGTCTGCACCCGCGCAGAAGCCGCGGCCCTCGCCGGTCATGACGATGGCACCAATGTCTTCGTCTTCATTCGCCGCCGTGATCGCCTGACCCAATTCCCGGCTCATGTCCGGGGTCCAGGCGTTCAGTTTTTCCGGGCGGTTGAGCGTGATGAGGCAGACATTACCTCGCGTCTCAACCTTGATCTGCTCGTAGGACATGGCTTTCTCCCTGATTTTTTGTCAGGGTGATCGGTCTGCCGCTGGGGTAGTCACGCGAATTTTTTAGGTCTGCGTGCTCGTTCGTTAAGGCGAGGAATGGAAAGGGTTCGGAACGGGGCCGGGAGACTGCGCGTTACTTGATCTGAACAAAAGGAAACATTCATGTCACTGGTCCAGATACTTCTATCCATCTTCTTGCCACCAATCGCGGTCTTCCTGAAAGCTGGCGTTGGTCTGCAGCTCATCATCAATATCGTGCTGTGCTTCTTCTTCTGGCTGCCTGCGGTTATCCACGCCCTGTGGATTAGCGCGAAGGGCGGGCCAGAACCGGTCTGATACCGGCAGGATATAACGCCATAGAAAAAGGGCGGACCTTTCGCGAGGTCCGCCCTTTCTGCATTGGAGACGATTGCTCTAGTAGAGCGTGGCCATTGCCTTGGCGTCATAATCGGCAAGCTCTTCCGTGCGGCCTTCCTTGACCTTGGTTGCCCATTCCGGGTCCTGGAGCAGGGCGCGGCCAACGGCGACGAGGTCGAACTCGCCTTTTTCCAGACGCTCGACCACGTCGGTGATGGGCCGGGTCTTCGATCCTTCGCCGCGCATTGCGCCGGTGAACTCCGATGAGAGGCCAACAGACCCGACCGTGATGGTTGGAAGGCCGGTCAGCTTCTTCGCCCAGCCTGCCGTGTTGAGGCCCTTCTCGCCGTCGACTTCCGGGAATTCTGCTTCCCAGAAGCGGCGCTGGCTGGCGTGCAGGATGTCGACGCCTGCATCGACGAAGACCTTGAGGAAGGCTTCGAACTCTTGCGGGGTCTCAGCGAGGCGTGCGGCGTAGTCCTGCTGCTTCCACTGCGAGAAGCGGAGGATGATTGGCATATCGGGGCCGACCGCCTTGCGGATTTCAGAGATGATCTCACCGGCAAAGCGCGCGCGCTCTGGCAGGCCGCCGCCATACTTGTCTTCGCGCCTGTTCATGACGTCCCAGAAGAACTGGTCGATCAGGTAGCCGTGTGCGCCGTGGATCTCGAGCGTATCGAAGCCAAGGTCTTTTGCGCTCTTTGCCGCATCGGCATAGGCCGCAACCATATCGGCAACTTCCTCGTCAGACGGCGCGTCGAAGAGCTGTTTGCCTTTGTGAGTGATGCCGGATGGGCTGTCGGACGGAGCGTCGGGGAAGTGACCGGTGCCGGTCTTGCGCAGGAGGCCCTGGTGCCAGATCTGAGGGCCCATCTTGCCGCCTTCGGCATGGACAGCCTCGATGACCTTCTGCCAGCCGGACAGGGCCGCATCGGTGTGGAAGAGGGGATAGTTCGGATTGTCAGATGCGCCCTTGCGGCGCACCAGCGTGCCTTCGGAAAGGATTAGGCCAACATCGGCAGCGGCGCGGCGAGCGTAATAGGCGGCAACATCATCGGTCGGTACGCCGTCCGGGCTGAAGCCGCGGGTCATCGGCGCCATGACGATCCGGTTGTCGAGCTCCAGCGATTTCAGCTTGAAGGGTTCAAACAGGGCGGCGGCTGAGGACATGCGAATACTCCCATTGCAAAAGTCTGGTCTGGCAGATGGCGTATGAGGGAGGGAGGTTCAATGTTTTTCTTATTGAGAAAGTATTCAGGGTCAGTTCACTTGATGATTGCGAACACTGGTGCCACTCTCGACAGATAAATGGGGGACCGGAAATGAAATTAGCATTCAGTCTGATAGCTGTCGCAGGACTAGCAGCATGTGCAACGCCGGGCATTGACTATTCAGCGCGGCTTGTCCCTGCGAACACTGAAGCGGTTGAAACCCGAACGGTCGATGTTGGCCGGTTTAATGGGCCTGCGGGAAACTGGTACGCGTCGGAGTTCGAGGCGATGCTCTCCAACGCGACCTTTGACGGTATGCCCTGGTTCAGCATTGCCCGGTACAGTGATGGCTATGTGCCCGATGGGCAGCGTGCTGGCATCTATGAAGGCAATATCGATATTGAAGGCTATGAGGCCGAAGAATACTCAACCTCCCAGACCGAGTGTGTGGAATGGGATGGCCCGTTTGACTGTGAGCGCCGGGCCGAAGTCGAACAGATCTGCCTGCGCGAGACGGTGAATGTCTCGGTTACGCCGCGCCTCATCGAATATGGCACGGGTCGCATGATCTATCAGGACACCTTCTTTGGCAGCTCCACGGCTGAAAGCTGCGAGGATGTCTATATCGTCGGGCGGCGGGGACGCCGGGGATATGGCGGAGGCTGGACCTATGGCCTTTCTGCGGGGATGCAGCCCCCGCCAGGCCTGGTGCGCGATGCACTGGCCAGCACGCTGAGCGACGTTCGCAATGAGATCGCACCGCGCAATGCGGTCATGAGAGCCGTTTTCGTCAAGGATGCAGTCGATCCGACTGTCGCGGCGGACCCGCGCTTTGAATCGGCCGTCGATGCAGGCAACCGGTCACCTGATGCATCCTGTGCGGTGTGGCAGGATCTGCACGCGCAATACCCGGCGGCGCCTGCGGTGACACACAACCTGGCGGCCTGCTATGAATCCGCGGCGAATTTCGATGAGGCACATGCGCTTTACGCTGAAGCGGCCCAGCAGGCCCGCGCTTCGGGTATGACGGACACCGGCCAGTATCACGAATCTCTATCGCGCCTGTCGGCCTATCGTAATGGGCTGCAGGTCCTCGACCGGCTGATGGGCTACACGCCAGCCATAAACTAGGTGGTGCAGGCGTCGTTCAGGCGGCGCCCATCAGGAAACCGATCATGGTCGCCAGCAGGAAGCTGACCGACACGACGCTGGCGGTATGCATAAAGCGGGACATGGGCGTTCTATTCCTTTCTGGAAGTTAACCGTCCAGATTTGAACGCCGCTTTGCCCGCTACTGTTCCCGCTTTGCGCCGTCGAGATCTTTGCGGGCGCGGTCTGTCTCTGACTTCCCGGCGGATTTTTCCGCCTTGGTGCGACCGAACTTCACCCGGTTCTCTGCGGCCTTTTTCTCGGCGTCGGTGCGCTTTTTCTGTTTGCGTGCCTTGTTGAGATTGATCGGCGTGGTCATGGGGCTCTGCCTCCATCTGAAAGACGCGCATCGAGCCGGTCGCGGACCTTCGGCCATTCTTCCGCGAGGATAGAAAAGACAACGGTATTGCGCAGGAAGCCGTCCGGCAGGATCCGGTTATGCCGCAATATCCCCTCCTGTGTGGCGCCCAGCTTCAGCACGGCGCGGCGCGAGCGGGTATTGCGCTCATCGACATGGAAATAGACGCGGATGGCGCCTGCGTTAAAGGCATTTGCAAGGAGCAGGCGCTTGCAGGCCGGATTGACGATGCCGCCCTGGAACTCCGGGGCATAGATGGTCATGCCGACCTCGACATTGCGCCAGTCGGTATTTGGATTGAGGTAGGCCGTCATCCCGGCAAAGCGCCCATCCGGCATAAGGACCGCGAAGGGCCGCAACGTGCCCGCCTCGGTGCGTTGCCGGATGGTTTTCGTCCAGGGCGTGATCCAGTCGCCGGGTGGATTGTAGAACGGCCAGGTCGCGAGGCGCTCCCCCGACCGCTCTGCCATGTCGCGCAGCTGGCTGGCATGAACGCCCGGATCAAACGGCACGAGCCGAACGTAATCACTGGCGAACGGGGCGTCCGGCAGCCGCATCGCGCTAGTCCTGGTGCTGGTCGCGCCACTGCTCCATCGCCAGCGAGATGGCAAAGGTCTCACGGTATTTCGGGCTCGAGGCCGGGCGCGGGGCACGGGCGGAGGTGAGCGCCATGATCTCGGCGAGCTTGTTATGTGCGGCGCCGGCCTGACCTGCGCCAATATAAGCGTGTAGCTCAACCAAGGCCGAAGAGAGCGGGTCATGCGCGCGGATCACGAAGTAGGGCTCGTCCTCACCAAGCTTGGACAGGACGTCAAATTCTGACGGGTTGGCTTTGGAGCCGACAGGGGCTTTGGACATGATCAGGCGCGCCTTTTTTGATTCGGATTGAGGTCCAATCGAGCATATCCCATCAAGCGGGGCACGCCCAAGATGTCAGGCTCGGGTCACCAGTTTCAGCTTTTTGAGCATCACGCCGATATTGTTGTGGGTCACAATCCCCTCAACGCGTTCGCCGCCTATGAGGCGTGTCCCCGCTTCCAGCAGGGAGTTGTCCAGCACCGCAAGCACCGAGGTATAGTTCTCATACCCGTCCACGATTTCGACCAGGCAGGCCCGCCGCGACAGCACCCGGCGCACGAACCCCTGGCACGGCTTTTCGCGGGCGCAGACGAGGTAGGCCGGTTCCCGGTCGTCATTGGCGGCGGTTTTCTTGTTAGACGTCATGAAGAGGACGTCGTCTCCGGTATCCGGGAAGCCTTCGCTGCACAGGCTGACCCTGTTGAAATAGAAGCGCTCACGCAGCTCACTGAGATTAGTTGAGTCGTTGGCGACCCGCTCATCGATGAAGCCGAACCGTTCATTTATGGCGTTCTGTACAGTGCCGATCTGCCAGGGGCGCTGTTTGCGGCCATCGCGTATCCCTTTGGCGAGGACGGTCGGCATCTCCTTGCGCGGCGGGCTGAGGAAGGAGCTGAACCTGTCACTGGTGGCTGGGGACACGGCCTCTTCGGCATCAACATCCAGCTGGGCATCGCTTTTATGTCTGACATTCAGGCGGCTACGTTTGCTGAGCGTCTTTTCCTGCAGCCGGACGATTTCGGTGCGGCGACGCTCTTCCCACTGGTCCCAGTTGGCGAAGGTGCGGGTCCAGAGCCATCGATGAAGGAGGGCGGCGAGGGCGATGAGCGCGAAAATGATCGCGCCGGCGAGGGCCATATCCTCAAACGCTACGCCGAACAGGGCGATGTCATGAAGTGGCGCGTACGACCTTAGCCAGCCAAGCGCGCTGGCCAGGATTGAGAAGAGCGAGAAGACGGCGAACTTCTGGTCAAGAAGGGAAGCGTGAAGCTGCGGAGAGTCGTGAATTTTCCGCTTTTCGTCATAGTCTGCCTTCAGGGCCGCAATCCGTGCGGGCCGGGTCCGCTCCTGCCAGCGCCTGACATAGATCGTGGCAATGAAGCCCGAAACGATGACGAGGATTGCACCGCCCAGATACGCGGCTGCTGCGGGATAGGTCTCAACCAGACGGGTGATCTGCCCGGCGAACGAGCTAGTCACATCCCACATCTGCTGCATGAAATCGTTCACGCATGCCCCCCGCTAACCCCGGCGCGTGGCTACCTGCTTAAGGGCTAGGGGCGCGAAACCCAAAGTAAATTCAGGTCTGAGGGGAAAAGTCCCCCTCCTGTTCGCGCGGGGGGAAGTAAGTCGGATGCCGCCTAGTGGCCGCTGCCAAACGCGCCGGTGCGGACCGAATAATCTACGGCGACAGCATAGTCCGGGTCATCATCGCTATCGACCATGAGCTGGCCGGCCCGTTTCAGGAGCTTGTGGCAGTCACGTGAGAGGTGGCGCAGGCGCAGCGTCTTGCCGTGCGCTTCATACTTGGCGGCAAGATCCTCAATAGCCTGAAGGGCCGACTGGTCTACGATCCGGGACCGCATGAAGTCGACGATAACGACTTCCGGATCGGTCTCTGGGTGGAACAGCTCTGCAAAGCCTTCGGTGGAGCCGAAGAAGAGCGGGCCTTCGATCTCATAGACATGGGCGCCGGGCGTGCGCACGCTATCGCGTTCGATGATCCGGATGCGGCGCGCATTGTTCCACGCATAGGCGAGCGCAGAGACGATGACGCCAACGATGACGGCGGTGGCAAGATCATAGGCAACGGTGACGCCTGTCACCAGCACGATGACGAGCGCATCGGTCAGCGGAATTCGGGTCATGATGCGCAGGCTGTTCCACGCAAAGGTGCCGATAACGACCATGAACATGACGCCGACAAGGGCGGCGAGGGGGATCTGCTCAATCAGGGCAGAGCCCACAAGGATAAAGGCGAGCAGGAAGAGCGCTGCCGAGAGGCCGGAGAGGCGCGTGCGGCCACCTGATTTCACATTTATCATCGACTGGCCGATCATGGCGCAGCCGCCCATGCCGCCGAAGAAGCCGGTGACGAGGTTTGCAGCGCCTTGGGCCACGCACTCCTGGCTGGCGCCGCCGCGCTTATTGGTCATCTCGCCGACAAGGTTGAGCGTCAGCAGGCTTTCGATCAGGCCGATCGCTGCGAGGATCACCGCATAAGGGAGGATGATCTCGAACGTCTCCCAGGTCAGCGGGACCATCGGAATGTGGAAGCTTGGCAGCCCGCCTTCGACGGAGGCGAGGTCGCCGACGCGGGGTACGTCGAGACCGAAAACAATCACGACCGCCGCGACAATTGCGATGCCTGCAAGCGGGGCAGGGATCGCCTTGGTGAGTTTTGGCAGGCCCCAGATGATTACCATCGTGAGAGCCACCAGAAGCAGCATCAGGATCAGCGGCCAGCCGCTCAACCATTCGCCGCCGGACATGCCATGGCCGGAAACTTCAGCCGTGCCCGGCACCTGGAACTGGGTTAGCTGGGCAAGGAAGATGACGATAGCGAGGCCATTCACGAAGCCAAGCATGACGGGATGAGGTACAAGCCGGATGAACTTGCCGAGCTTGAAGATGCCGGCCGCAAGCTGGAGAATACCCATGAGAACGACAGTCGCGAAAAGGTACTCAACGCCGTGCTGAGCTACGAGCGAGACCATGACGACGGCGAGCGCGCCGGTCGCGCCGGAGATCATACCTGGACGTCCGCCAATGGCAGCCGTGATCAGGCCAACGATGAAGGCGGCATAGAGCCCCACCAGAGGATCAACGCCGGCGACGAAAGCGAAGGCCACCGCTTCAGGTACCAGGGCAAGCGCCACTGTCAGACCAGCCAGAAGCTCAATCCTGATCCGGTTTGGCGTGAACTTCGAAAGATTGGCTTGCGAAAGATTCTGTGCGCCGAGGCGATCTGCGAAAGCAGCGAATGGAGATTTGCTTGTCACGGGCTTGCTCAGTCTGTTGGCGTTAAACGTCAGGCGCCCGTATGACGGGCTTTATGTTGCGGTGCAACACATAGGCCGCCATCGGAGCTGACTCTTATGCGGCGTTCTGCCTAGCTAGACGAGATGATGCCGCCGTCACACGGAATGGTGTGGCCAGAGATATAGGCGCCGGCGCGCGAAGACAGGAACATGGCGAGGCCTGCAATGTCCTGCGGGGTGCCGACGCGGCCGGACGGGTTTCCTTTGGCGACCGAGTCCCAGTCGACGCCTTCGGTCTTGCCGCCGAAACCGACACCGGTCGACAGCATCCAGGTCGGGAAGGGCCCCGGCGCGATGCCGTTGACGAGGATATGTTCACCCACATGCTGGGAGGCCATGAAGCGCGTCAGGTGGATGACGGCTGCCTTCGACGTGCCATAGGCATAGCCGCTGAAGGGCGAGGTATGCATGCCGTCGATCGACGCGATGTTGATGACGCGGGCCGGGTCATCCGCGCTGGCGGACTTGCGCAGCAGTGGCATGAGCTTCTGGAACAGGAAGAAGATGCCCTTGACGTTGACGTCCATCACCTTGTCCCAGCCGCTTTCCGGGAATTCTTCCAGCGTGGCGCCCCAGGCGACGCCTGCATTGTTGATCAGGACGTCGACCTTGTCCTCACGCTTGGCGATTTCATCGGCGAGGTGCTGGATGCCCACCATCTGGCCGACGTCTGACGGGATGGCATAGATCTCACCGCCATACTGGTCTTTCAGGCGTTTGACCGTTTCTTCGCAGGCATCGGCCTTGCGCGAAGAGATGATGACCTTGGCGCCATTGGCGAGATAGCCTGCCGCCAGCATCTCACCGATCCCGCGTGAGCCACCTGTGATGACGACCGTTTTGCCCTTTACCGAAAAGAGATTGCTGAAATCATTGCTCATGGCGTGTCCTCCGCTTCGTTTGCTTCATGCGGTTTGGAGGAGGCATGCCGCGCTGGCAAGGGCAGTGGGCGTCAGTTGCCCGAGAAGAGCCGTGAAAGTGCTCGCTGGATTTCATAGTCATAAGACAGCAGCGACCCGACCTCATCCCTGAGGGCGGCTTTGCGTATGCTCGCCATCAAATGAACACCCAAAAGATAGGCCTTTCCGTCCAGCTCAACGCGAGGCGTAATGACGTCGATGGGTTCTGCTGCTTCGACGGGGTAAAGGGGCGCGGCAAGAACAAAGTTGCCAGTGTCGATCCCGGGGTATTGAAGAATCACGATGGGCGGGCGCCCATCGCCAACGTCGAAAACGGCAAGGTGCTGCATGTTTCAGAACGCTCTTAAGCCGTCCGACCAGAGGCCTTCGCGTTCGACAAGCTTATTCCAGCTCTCGATGGCTTCGCGGTTTTCCTCCGAGAAGCGCTTCATGCGCTCAGTTTTGACGGCGCGCTCGACAGCATTGTGTGCGATTTCGACCACGTCCAAATCAAGCTGATCAACTTCCATTTGCGTTTCGCGCGACATTTTCACGGTAACGCGTATGTCTGCGCTCATCGTGGATCGGTAGGGTGCCGCGCTCTCGGCAACCCCGCGCATTGATCTGTTGTCGAATTTGCCGAACATCTGCCCGACCTTTTCGACAGTTAACGCCCTTAGGCTGGCAGTTTCACCGTTTGCAAAGCGTGTAAGGGTAGACTCGGCGACGCCTGCTCGCCTCGCCACTTCCGAGAGTGTCAGCAACTCCCTCTCGCGGATTTTATTGAGCCACGCTCGAACTTGGTTTGCATTCGTCATTTGCGAGATTATGCAACAATTGCATAATCTCGCAAATGAAAATCTAGGGTCAGCCCGGCGAGATCATCTTGGACGGGTCGACGATGGCGTCGAAATCGTCTTCCGGGATGCCGTCTTTGATGGCTTCTTCTTTTAGCGTGGTGCCGTTCTTGTGGGCGTTCTTGGCGATGGCCGCAGCGCGGTCATAGCCGTACTTTTCCTTGAGCGGGGTCACCAGCATCAGCGAGTTTTTCAGGCCGCGCTCGATATTGTCGAGGCGTGGCTCAATGCCGACGACGCAGTTCTCGGTGAAGGATACGGCTGCGTCTGCCAGAAGGCGAACCGACTGGAGGAAGTTGTAGGCCATCATCGGGTTGAAGACATTCAGCTCAAAATGGCCCTGGCTACCGGCAAAGCCGATGGCAGCATTGTTGCCGTGGATATGCGCGCAGACCTGCGTGATGGCCTCACACTGTGTCGGGTTCACCTTGCCCGGCATGATGGAGCTGCCCGGCTCATTCTCTGGCAGGGCAAGCTCGCCAAGGCCGGAACGTGGACCCGAGCCGAGGAAGCGGATATCGTTCGCGATCTTGAAGCAGGACATAGCGACCGTGCTGATCGCCCCATGCGTGAAGACCATCGCGTCATGGGCCGCGAGTGCTTCGAACTTGTTCGGCGCGGTGCGGAAATTGAGGCCGGTGATCTGTGCGATCTTGTCGGCGACCATGGTGTCGAAGCCTTTCGGGGAGGCGAGACCTGTGCCGACAGCGGTGCCGCCCTGCGCCAGTTCCATCAGCTTTGGCAGCGTCATTTCGATACGCTCAATGCCATTGGCGAGTTGCTGGGCGTAGCCGGAGAATTCCTGACCGAGCGTGACAGGGGTCGCATCCTGCGTATGGGTGCGGCCGATCTTGATGATATCTGCCCACGCCTTCGCCTTGTCGTTCAGCGCATTGTGAAGCTGCTGCAGCGCCGGGATGAGGCGGTGGGTGACTTCCTCGGCGCAGGCGATGTGCATGGCGGTTGGGAAGGTGTCGTTCGAGGACTGCGACATGTTGCAATGGTCGTTCGGGTGGACGGGAGACTTGGTGCCCATCTCGCCGCCAAGGATCTCGATTGCGCGGTTTGAGATCACTTCATTGGCATTCATGTTGGACTGGGTGCCCGAGCCGGTCTGCCAGACGACGAGCGGAAAGTGCTCATCGAGCTTGCCTTCGATAACTTCGTCGGCGGCCTGAACGATGGCCTTGCCCAGTTTTTCATCCAGCTTGCCGAGCGCCATGTTCGTTTCGGCGGCGGCCTTTTTCACGATGCCGAGGGCGCGGACGATCGGGGCCGGCTGTTTTTCCCAACCGATCTTGAAGTTGCCGAGGCTGCGTTCTGCCTGCGCGCCCCAATATTTGTCGCCGGGAACCTCGACAGGTCCCATCGTGTCGCTTTCGGTACGTGGTTTCGGCTGCTTGTCGCCAAAGATGCCCATCGGGTCGGCTCCTGTTCGTGTGTCAGTTGAATAGTCGAGTCCCGGGCGCTTTAGCATGGCCGCCGAGAAGCGCAAAAGCGCGTTTGCGCCCGCGTGTCGCAGCGCCCGCACTTGTCGCCCGGCCTGCCGCCCTATCTATGAAGACATGAGACGCGGAGGGGTATCCGATGGTTGAGACAGGCAAGGTACTTGAAGGCAAGCCGCCGCACGCGCCGGATGGGCACCCGAGTGTGACGCAGGGCAAGGTTGGCCTGTTGCTGGTCAATCTCGGTACGCCTGACGGCACGGACTACAAGTCGGTACGCCGCTATCTTTCAGAGTTCCTCTCCGACCCGCGGATCATCGAGGTAAGCCCACTGATCTGGCAGCCGATCC
This sequence comes from Henriciella barbarensis, assembly GCF_003576345.1. Lineage (GTDB taxonomy): Bacteria > Pseudomonadota > Alphaproteobacteria > Caulobacterales > Hyphomonadaceae > Henriciella > Henriciella barbarensis. Next base: position 42,170 of record NZ_QWGB01000009.1, read on the forward strand.
TGCAGGGACCGATCCTGACATTCCGGCCGAAGAAGTCCGGCGAGGCATACAAGAAGATCTGGACCGATGAGGGCTCTCCGCTTCTGGTCTATACGAAGCGTCAGGCCGAGATGTTGAATGCGCGCATCGGTAGTGAGCGATTGGTAGTCGATTTCGCGATGACCTATGGCAATCCCTCCATCGCCTCGAAGATCGAAGCACTGAAGGCGAAGGGCTGTGACCGGATCGCTGTCGTGGCGCTGTATCCGCAATATTCGGCGACGACGTCCGCCAGCGTCTACGACCGCAGCTTTGACGCGTTGAAGGACATGCGATGGCAACCAGCCGTCCGTACGGCTGCGCCATTCCATGACCACCCGGCTTACATCGAGGCGCTGGCCGCTTCTGTTTCCGAGCATATCGCGAGCCTCGACTTCGAGCCTGAACGCGTGCTGATGAGCTATCACGGCATCCCGAAGGCTTATTTCGAGAAGGGCGATCCGTATCATTGCCACTGTCACAAGACGACGCGGCTTGTCTCCGAAAAGCTTGGCTGGGCGGACGGATTTGCGATGACCACCTTTCAGAGCCGTTTCGGGCCGACCGAATGGTTGCAGCCCTATACCGACAAGACGCTGGAGGCACTGCCGGAGCAGGGCGTGAAGAAGGTGGTTGCTGTCTCGCCAGCCTTCATCTCCGACTGTCTTGAGACGCTGGAAGAGATCGCCATGGAGGGGCGCGACAGCTTTATGGAAGCAGGCGGGACGCATTTCTCGGTTGCGCCGTGCCTGAATGATTCCGATCGGGCGATTGACCTGCTCGAAACACTGGCCGCGCGCGAACTCGCGGGCTGGATCTAGCGCGCAAAGGTAAAGGGCGCGCCTTTCGACGCGCCCTCTCTTAGTCGTCCGAACCAGACGCCTAGAAAGACTTGCGGATGCGTGCGCCGTAGAAGGTTGGCGTGCCCGCAATGAAGGTCGGGATGCCGAAGCCGTCGCCGGTATTGCCTGCATCGATGATATAGTCTTCGCCGGTGAGGTTGTTGACGTAAGCTTCGATGCCAAAGCCGTTCTCAAGGTCGAGCTGGACGTTGAGGTTCACAAGGCCATAGGAGTCCTGGCTGATCAGGTCACGCTCGGTGTTGTCGAAGTAGACCTGCGACTGCCAAGTGTAGCTCGGCACGAGGCTGAGCGTGCCGAAGCCTGCATCCATCAGGAAGATACGGGCCGCGAGGCTGGCCTTGTGATCTGGCGACAGGCGCAGCTTGTTGCCGCCGAATGGGGCACCTGGCTCATCGTCGAAGCGGGCGTGGTTGTAGCCATAGCTTGCGATGATGTTGAGGGCGTCGGAGAGGTACCAGTTAGCCTGCGCCTCGAAACCTTCAGCCGTCGCGTCGCCGGCATTGATCGGTTCGATCAGGCCCTGTGCGTTGATCTGCGTCGACTGGAAGTTGTTGTACTCATAATAGAAGGCGGAGGCTTCGAGACTAAGATCGCCGCCGAGAAGCGAGCTTTTCGCGCCGACTTCATAGGCGTCGACGATCTCTGCGTCGAGGATGGCAAAGCCTGCGGCTGGTGCTGATGCCGACGCCGTGATGACTTTCGGGCGGCGGCCACGGGCATAGTTGGCGAAGAGGTTGACCGTATCGGTCAGTTCAAACTTCGCAGCTGCACGCCAGGTGAGGTCATCAAAGGTCTCACTGCGCGAGATGCGCCCGCCAGATGGCTGGACGAAGAGGCCGGCACCGGTCACGGCGCTTGGCCCGTTCAGGAGTTCGACGAGCAGGCCGCTCTCCTTGTCTTCAGTTGTGTAGCGAAGGCCGCCGGTCAGCTGGAGGCGGTCCGTCACGTCGACCGTGGCGTCAGCGAAGACCTCAAAGGCCTGCGTTTCGCCGTCATTGACGAAGCGCTCATTGTGGATCGGTTTCAGCGGGACCAGAACCGTGCCGCCTGACTGCTGGAAGACCGTCAGGTTGATACCCGGCAGTGCATCGACCGGTGGCGCGAGCGGCGGGGTCAGGAAGCCGCCGAGCAGGGCCTGAACAGCCCGCTCATCAAAGGTGAGCGGGACGTTCTGTTCGCCGGTCTCGTCGAAATAGCTCGCCCCGATGAAGCCGCGGATGCGACCGCCTGCGTCATAGTTGGTGCGGAATTCCTGGCTGAATTGCTCACCCGAGGCGTCTTCACCGAAGATAAGGAGCTCAAGACCGAAACCGTCCGGATCGAACACTTCAAGGCTGTCGAACTCGCGGTAGCCAGTGATCGAGGAGAGCGAAATGCTGTCAGAAACCTGCCAGTCGCCGAGAAGCGTGACGCTGGTAACGTCGCGCTCAAGGCCGAGAGGTTTGCCGCCGAGGAAGTTGCCAAATGTGTTGAGGTTGGCTGGATCCCATGGTTCCGAAGAACCAGTCGGGCTGGGCAGGAAGGCCTTGGACTTGAAGCTCGTGCCAGATGGGCTGTCTTCCTGATAGTTGGCGATGAGGTCGAAGCGCAGGTCTGCGCTGGGCGTGAAGGCGAGCGAAGCGCGCACAGCCGACATGTCCTGACTGTTGAAGTCTTCCTCGGCTGGATTGACGCTTTCGACATAGCCGTCGCGCTCACGCAGGCGGCCCGCGATGCGGAAGGCGAGGGTGTCTTCGATGATCGGGCCGGTGACGAAGCCGTCGAGATAGACCTCATCATAGTTGCCGATACCGGCAGTTGCCTGACCGGAGAATTCGAATTCCGGCTTGGCCTGGATGACGTTTACGCCGCCGATCAGGGCGCCGCGACCGAACAGGGTTGGTTGCGGGCCCTTGGCGACCTCGACGCGTTCAAGGTCGAAGAGTTCAACAACGGAGCCGCGCGAACGGGAGATCGAGACACCGTCCTGGAAGATAGCGATGCGTGGTTCGATGTTCGATTCGCCGCTATCGGAGGTGATGCCGCGGATGACGAAGCCTGGATTGTTCGGGCTCTGCTCCTGGACCTCAAAGCCGGGCACGAACCGGGCAACATCAGAGAACTCATCGAGGCCCAGATCATCAAGAAGTTCGCTGTCGACGGCCGAGACGGCCACCGGAACATCGCGCAAGTTTTCCGCGCGCTTCTGGACGGTAACCGTCACCGTCGTCTGGCGCAGCTCATCTTCGCCGGCGTCCTGCGCGAGGGCAGGGGCGGCAATCGTCGCGGCGAGGGCTAATGTCGTCGTTGAAAGAAGGAAGTTTTTCATGGGAGGCTCCGCTTGCAGTGTTCTGCTGGCGTGCCTCCTATGCGCGCATTGCAACAGTCGTGAGACGGTTTGACTGATACCGCCTCAAATATGGGCGATGTTGTTAATCGGTCACGTTCGCCGGTGCTCTCAACGCATGAGGGCGATGACCTTCTGCTCCGTGTCTGTTCTGCAAACTGTGCAGTTGCGACCCTCTTTCTTGGCTTCATACAAAGCGCGGTCTGCTTCGCTGAGCGCATGGCGGAGCGGCGTATTGGCGGTGAATGACGTGACACCGAAGCTGGCCGAAACAGACAGGCCGGGCGCAATGTTCTCAAAAGCAGCCACATCTATGATACGGCGAAGTCTTTCGGTGACTGCATAAGCCTGCTCCGAGGTAACGCCGGACAGGAGGATCGCGAACTCTTCGCCGCCCCAGCGGGCCAGCGCGTCGAGAGGGCGGCGTAAAACCCCGCCTGCCAGCCCGGCGACCGTTTTCAGAACTTCGTCGCCTGCTGCGTGGCCAAAATTGTCATTGATCGATTTGAACCAGTCGAGGTCAAACAGAATGATTGCGGCGGTTTCGCCTGATCGCGCCATCCGCGCGCGTTCTTTTTCCGCAAGACGCTCAAAAGTTCGGCGGTTCATGATGCCGGTGAGGGCGTCGGTCGCGGCCAGTTCCTGAAGTTTTTCCTGATGCGCGGCGATTTCAACCTCGCGCAAATAGTGAATGATGCCAGCCGGAATGGCGATCGCGCACGAAATGAAGAGCGCGGTCGCAATGAACAGGGCGCCATTGTGGTGCAGGCCGAATGCAACCGTGATCGACGCGCTGACGGTGGCAAGCGTAATGGCTGTGCCGCTGACCAGAATGGGAAGGCGGGTCGGTTTTTGTTGGACGAAGTCCGATATAAGAGAAGCAAATCTATGCATGCGTGGCTTGTCGCATGACAAGGATGACGGTCTCTCTCTCAATCCTGTTTAATTTCATACATCACGTGCAAAACGAAAAACGGGCATAAGCGCGTTTCGGGTGGTGGCGCGTGATGCAGTGGCGCTCTAGGTGTCAGCGTATGGACAACTGGATCAAGTCTGGAAAAGTGCGCGCGCGGATCACTGACGAAGGTGCGCTAGAGGTGCGTTGCTTTGGCCTCACGACGCAGGCGAAATACTACAAGCCTCTGCTGAGAGAGTTCTTTCGCAAGGACTTTACCCGCTTGCGTCCAGGCCATGGTGATTATGCGGTCCATATCGTGATGGAATATACAGGCGATCCGCCCTGGATGGATCTCGACAATCTGGCAAAAGCGTTGCTCGACAGTGTATCGGGCAACGCTTTCGCGGATGATCATCAGGTCGCACGCCTTCTGGTCGAGCGCCGGGTGGGGGATCGGGAAGGCATATATATGCGCGTCGAAGCGATGGATTGAGGGGCCGCGCATGGCGGTCCTTGATCGGTCCTAGTTCGCGGCGTTTGCCGTATCGACGGCCATCAGGAAGTCAGACGGTAGCTGACGGCCGAGCGGACTGATCGACGCCATCATGTTCGCAGCTGTCGTGTCGAACTCGCGATAGTCGCAGGTCAGCTCCACGCCTGCCGGGATGTCGAACAGCGCGTAGCCCGCATCAATCGAGGAGAAGTCGGTGTTTGGCTGCTCGCTATGGTTCATATAGCGGCCCTCATCGCCGTCCAGAATACAGACCTGGCGGTCATATGGTGGGATATAGGTGTAGCGCTTCAGGAAGTCTGAAAGACGTTCATCAGCGTCGGTAAAGCTGTCGAGGGAAATCATCCGGTCGACGCGCGGGTCGAAGCGCCAGATTAGCTGACCGCGACTAATTGGCTCGCGGGAAAAAACACCCAGACCTTCAATGTCAGAGGCAGCAAGATAGCAGGGGACCAGCATCATTGACTGGCAAGCTCCTGAAAGGCCGGGTCGCCGCCCGGGAACGGAATCAGGGTTTTGCCCGCGCTGGCGTCGCGCAATTGCTGTAAATGCCCGCTGCGGGGCAAATATCAAGTTAAATTATAGAGTGGTTTGAGCGCCGACAGAGAGGCGTTTAGAACCGCTTGAAGGGGCGGGGGGAAGCGGTTGCTGTCGCCGTCGCCACAAGCTTTCCGTCGGGGTCAAAACACCGGGCCTCGGAGAAGCAGACCGACTTACCAAGCTTGAGGATTTTGGCCTCGACCTTCGCCCGACCAATAAAGAGGGGAGCCAGGTAGGAGACCTTCATTTCAAGCGTCGGCGCCGTCATCGTCACGTTCGAGGCGATAATGATGTTGGTCGAAATGGCTTCGTCCAGCATTGCCGCAATAAAGCCGCCCTGAATGGCGCCGGTTGGATTGGCGAAGCTTTCGTGCGCGACAAAGTTCACGACAACGCGCATCTCGTCCTGATGAACTTCAGCGAGGTCCATACCCAGCGTGTCAGAACAGGCGGGGCGCTTTTTCGAGTTGCGAAAGCGCGCAAGCATGTCGGCGTCGCTGAGGCGCGGCTTTTCAGTCTGGTCAGCCAATACTTATTTCCGGCGGAAGGCGTCGATGCTGACGACCGTTGAACCGCTACCGTCGCCCGACGCTTTCGCTGCAGGCTCTGGTTCTTCCTTTATTGCTTCAGCCGGTGTTTCGCTGGCCGGGCTGATGATCTCAGGTTCGCCCTTCGTCAATTCTTTCTCGAATGACAGGCCAAAGTTTACGGCCGGATCGACGAACCGGGTCATGGCTGCATATGGAATCGAGAGGTGCTGCGGCACGCCGCTGAATTTCAGGATCAGTTCGAAATGGCTATCATGCACTTCGAGGTCCCAGAACTGATGCTGGATGACAATCGTCATTTCATCAGGGAAACGCTCAATCAGTTGGTCCGCCATCTTCACGCCAGGCGCTTTCGTGCGGAAGGTGATATAGAAGTGATGTTCACCCGGTGCCGCGCCGTTCTCTGCAGTCTGGCGAAGAGTTTGCCTCACAACGCCGCGCATTGCGGCCTGGGTCAGCGCTTCATAGCCGATATAGTCGGTCATCCAAAAATCCTCTCAAGGTTTCCGTTTGTACCGGTAACAACGGCCGGTTCAACATGCTTCATCCATGAGGCGAAGCGCCAAGCAGCGTTTCGCCCGTACTCTTGATGACGATTGCGTCACAAACGAGGCAGGGTCAGGCATGCCGAACCAGAGCCTTTCAACTGCGCTAGTTGCTTGGTTCGCCTTCTGTGGCAGGCGTTTCATCTTTCCGGCGCGTATTCGTGACAGCCGTTATCAGACCAAGCCCGCCGAGAATGACGGCACCGATAGCCACCCACTGACCGGGGACGCCGAGCGCAACTGCCGCCCAGATAAGCCCGCCAAGGAAGATGATGAAGCCGATAGTATAGATCGCGAATGAGGACATCTGTTCTCTCCTTTAGATGAGAGCCAAACGCGGCTTGGCGTGCTCGCGTTCCAAATGGGCGCCGGGATGCATTCTAAAGGGGGGGAGGTGGAGGCTTCTGTTGCCAGGCGCCTCCGGGCCCCGCCTAAGGCGCTGAAGCCCTAGGAGTTAAGTTCGGTAAACCGAGCGCAGACTAGGCTGCGAGCAGTTCGCCTTCAGCAAAGTTGTCATTTGCAACTATTGTTGAGTGAGCTTCTAACGGAGCTCATCCGGGCGAAGGCATCGTCTTTACACGTCCGTCGATCCTGTTTCGCCCCCAAAGCCGTCCCGCTGAAGGATGGGAATTGGTGGAGGCGCCGGGTACCGCCCCCGGGTCCGAACCGCTTATTGCACGCGCGTTTATCGCCATAGTCCCCGAGAGGACGAATTGAATATAGGCCGCGATCCGCGCCGATGAAAGGGGTCAGAGTGTGATCCGCAAATCGGAGATGGAGCTTGCGATAGACTGATAGGCATCCTGAAGCTGCTGGCCATTCTCTGGACGGAAGAAAAATTCCGATCCGCTGGAGCAGTACTGGAGCACCTCGCGGCCCGCTTCCGGGGCCTGAAAGGCGACCGAATAGATGCGTATGCCCGCAGCTTTGGCTTGATCGCAGAGCTGCTTTGCCTGCCAGGTGGAATTTCCATTGGAGCTGTCTCCAACCGTGTTGAAAGCCCCGTCCGTCATCAAGATGAGAGCCTTGGCGCTATCTGGTTCATCATAGGAGAGTGGCGCTGCGCTTTCAGGAAACACGGTGCTCCATGCAGGCGAAATCATGTACCAGCCCCAGGCGACGCCGAGATGGCCGGCCGTGTTCCCTTCAGCGCCCAGCGCCGTGATATAATCGTAGAGCGGCTGGCGCGAACTTGTCAGGGCGAGCGGCTCGGCATCGCCGCAATCATTCCGGCGATAGACGTCTGCTTTCACTATGTACTGGCCGGGGCCAGGGGCAGCGCCGGTAAACGCCTGACCCCCTTCGCGCTCAAACACGCAGGTCGAGTCGTAATGGTAAGTGTACCAGTGGCCATTGTGATAATAGTTGACGCTTTGCGAGCTAGAGCTGCCCGTTGCGGCCTCGAAATAATCGCCCGCATTGAAGGCCCCATTATAGGCGACCATGGAAATGCGAATGTCGTCTTCGTGGCCGGGTTTTGGTTCTTCGACCAGCAACGTATCTACAGCGTCGCGGGCGGCAATCTTGAGGTCGGCGATACGTTGGCCGTCCATGGAGCCGGATACGTCGAAAACGAAGGAGACATCGACCTTGCCGATGCCGTAAGTGGTCGCTGTTTCGACGTCGAACTCAAACGTGTCGATATCCGCTATTTTCGCCAGAAAGGTTTCCATCGTGCAGCGGGTCGTCGCTTCCACGTCGGTTTCATCGATGACAACGACGGGGAGCGTGCAGGTCAACGGAAAGGGACCGTTTGAGATGAGCGCGCTGAAATAGGTGCGCACGGTCTGCTGGACCTCGAGTTTGGTTGCGCCTTCCTGATAGGCGCGTGTCCCTGCGATAACGGCCGAATCGATGCTGCTCTGGGCTTTGGACTTGTTGGTGGTCAGCACCTGGAAGTCGACCGCGAAACCCGCGATCAGGGCAATCGGAAACAGCGACAGCGCGAACAGGATGGCCATCTGGCCATCACTGTTTCGCTGATAAGCGCTATTTCGAAACATTCTGCCCATGTCGCCAGTTCTGGATCATCAGGACTTTCGGCACGCTTCATTTCCGCCGTGAAATTGAAGCGCGCTGGGCAGGCCGTGATTAACCTAGAGCCCTGGACCTAGTACTTGATGCGGAGGTCCGAGATCGATGTGGCGATCGACTGGTAGCTCGCGCTCAGTTCAGCACCATTGGACGCCTTGAACGCGTGCTCACCGCTTGATGCGCAGTAGTTCAGCACATCTTCGCCCGCGGGCGGCGCCTGGAACGCAATCGTGAAGATCACGACGTTCTCTTCCTTGATGCTGTCGCAAAGTGCGCGGGCCTGTTCGGTCGAGTTGCCCTGGCTGCCATAGAGGTGGGAGTTGAACTCACCGTCCGTCATGATGATCATTGCTTTGGTTGTATCGGGCTCGTCATAAGACAGAGGCTCGGCGCTATTGTCGAAAACGTCCGACCATTCCGGTGAGATCAGATACCAACCCCAGGCGATGCCCTGATGACCAGCCGTGCCGCCATTAGCATAGAGGCTCTGGATATAGAGCTGGATCTGGGTGGCATTGTCGCTGAGCTCGAACGGTTTGACGCTCAGACAGTCATCGCCAACCACGTTCCAGGAATTGCGATAGGAGTCGTATTCGGCATACGCCGTCGACAGGTAGCCGGACGAGTTCGTGCCGTCTGTCGTGGCCCGGCGCTGACCGGCTGGCAGCGTATCGATGAGGTCGGGTGTAGAGCGCTGCGTTGGTTGATGCTCGTCGAACCGGAAATCGCCATCGCGCTCATAGACGCATGTGGAGTTGACGGACTTCGTGGCTGTCAGTTCCCGCTCTACATCACGGCACTGGTTTATCCAGCTGAGGCAATAACGGCCGATCGCGAACCGGCAGACCCATTCACACTCTTCGGCCTGTCCCGTGTAACTCGCCGTGTATGTGCGGTTCTTGGTAAGGCCGGTGACTTCTTCAAAGTACTGGCCCGCATCGATCATGCCATTATAGGCGACCATCGCGATACGCACGTCGCCATCACTGGATGAGCCCGGAAGTGGGAGGAGCGTGGTCGCCGCATCAGCTGCAGCGAGCTTCAGCGAAGCCAGACGGCCGTGCGAATTCATCGATCCGGAGATGTCGAACACAAAGGCCACATCGAGCTTGCCGACGCCATAGGTCGCCGTCGATGTTACGTTGAATTCAAGCTGCGAGCGGCCAACAATACCGCTCATGGCGGTGTCCTGAAAACACCGGACGTCGGCCCGAATTTCTTCGTCTGCCGGATAACTGATCACGACCGGCTCGCAATTCAGGCCCGCATTATTGGCGACAAGTGAGTCAAAATACGTCTCTGCATGCGTGCGCCCGTTTTCCTGCGAGTTGGACGACTGAAGCATCCGGGCCCCAGCTAGTACGGCTGAATCCAATGATTGTTGCACCCTGCTTTTCTTGCTGAAGGCGATCTGTGAATCGAGTGTCAGACCTACGACAGCGAGGATAGGGAGTATCGCGAATGCCCAGATCACCGCGACATTGCCGCGTTTGTTCGTGAACAGATTTCTCAGACGGGTCGTCAGCATATGCTCTCATCCAGGTCGAAGCGGGTCGATCAATAGACGGTTGTACTCTCGTGATCTTAGGATGCCGCTTCACCGATCCCGTTCTTTTAATGTGCACAGGTAAGCTTGCATTAAGATCTGAAAGCCGCCGCGCGCTGTGCGGCTGAAGCCTGCTCAGTCTGAAAAGTGCGCAGAGTCTCTGGACTCACGCTGGCGAGTCGTCATTGCTTACGGCATGCGCCAGTATCTCGACCTGTTATCCGATGTTCTTGAAAACGGTGTTGCGCGCGGTGATCGCACCGGCACCGGCACGCTGGGCGTATTCGGTCGTCAGCTACGATTTGACCTCGCAGACAGCTTCCCATTGCTGACCACCAAGAAGCTGCATCTGCGCTCGATCATCATTGAGCTTCTCTGGTTCCTGAAGGGTGATACCAATATCAAGTACCTCAAGGACAATGGGGTCTCGATCTGGGATGAATGGGCCGACGAGAACGGTGACCTTGGCCCCGTCTATGGCAAGCAGTGGCGCTCGTGGGCGGCCCCGGACGGGCGCACCATCGACCAGATCGAATGGGTGCTGAACGAGATCCGCTGCAATCCGAATTCGCGCCGGCTTGTCGTTTCGGCGTGGAATCCGGCGGACGTCAACGAGATGGCCTTGCCGCCGTGCCACTGCCTGTTCCAGTTCCATGTCGCTGACGGCAAGCTCAACTGCCAGCTCTACCAGCGCTCGGCCGACATCTTCCTCGGCGTTCCGTTCAACATCGCGTCCTATGCGCTGCTAACCATGATGATGGCGAGGGCCACAGGCCTGCAGCCGGGTGAGTTCGTCCACACGCTGGGCGATGCGCACCTTTACTCAAACCATGTCGAGCAAGCCAAGCTACAGCTGACGCGGGAACCTTTCGCCCCGCCAAAGATGCTTCTCAATCCCAACAAGACTGATCTCTATGGCTGGGAATATGAGGATTTCGAACTGGTCGGCTATCAGGCGCACAAGCATATCAAGGCGCCTGTAGCCGTCTGACCGAAGCTAGTCCCCAGTCTGCTGCCACGCCGTCCATGTGTCGGCGGCATACATCAGTGAAGGCCCACCGCCCATATAGACGCTGACCCCGAGCATCTCGGAAACTTCCTCATCGCTGGCGCCGAGCTTGCGGAGTGCCTGCGTGTGAAAGCCGATGCAGGCGTCACACTGCTTGGCCACGCCAATGGCGAGGGCAATCAGTTCCTTGGTCTTCTTGTCCAGCGCGCCGTCTGTCATGGCAGCTTTTGAAAGCCCGCCAAAAGCCTTCAGGACTTCGTCGCCATGATCACGAAGGCCGCCAATCCCGTCATTCACAGAAGATGTGATCGCTTTGTAGTCCTTGGGTCCGCCTGCCATGTGCTTGCTCCTTGTTGCTGGACTTCCAGCTTACATCGGATCACGCATGGCAGACGGCGATAAGGATAATTACTTGGGCGGCCCGTCTAGCGCGGCGCCATCCGGATAGACCCGTCGAGGCGGAAATTATGACCGTTGAGGTAGGTATTGCGGGCGATTTCCACCGCCAGCGAGCCAAACTCTTCGGGCTTGCCGAGGCGTTTGGGGAAAGGCACCGACGCGGCAAGGCTGTTCAGAACCTTCTCAGGCGCACCAAGCATCAGCGGGGTCGCGAAGATGCCCGGCATGATCGAGTTTACACGGATGCCGACATCCATCATGTCGCGCGCCATGGGAAGGACGAGCCCGTTCACGCCGGCCTTGCAAGACCCATAGATCACCTGACCGATTTGCGCGTCCTGCGCGGCGACGGATGCTGTCAGCGTAATCGAGCCACGCTCGCCGTCATCATTCAGAGGTTCAGAATTGGCCATGCCCTCTGCGGACATGGAGCCGATACGGTAGGATGAGACCAGGATACCTTGCGCGCCACGGTCGTACTGATCGGTAGGCGTGCGCTTATAGCTCATCGTTTCCTTGTCGAAGGAAAGCGTCTTGCCGCGGCCAGATGTCATGGCGCAGTGCACGGTGATGCGTTCCTGTCCATGCGCGTCGCGTGCCTTCGCAAAGCCGGCCTCGCAGGAAGCTTCGTCCAGAATGTTCACATTGCAGAAGACGCCGCCAATAGCTTTGGTGACTTCCTCGCCTTTCTCTTCCTGAATATCGAAAATGGCGACCTTCACGCCTTGCGCGGCCAGCGCTTCTGCAGTTGCGCGCCCCAGGCCAGATGCGCCGCCGGTCACGACAGCGGGTGTGTTGCTACCAAGTTTCATGAGGACCTCCCTTTGGTCTGACTGTTCTGGTCAAACCATAGCGAAGCAGGAGGCGGTGAAAACACTGTCGTGAGGTCAGGCGTTTGCCGGTTTGTTTTCGGGGGTGAAGCCGTCATCGTCATAAGGGTCTATCAGACCCTGCTTTTCGCGCTGTCGGATATAGTAGGAGATGACAGCAGCACCTGACATCTTTCCGACGATAAAGACGACCCAGTTCGCGAGATGAAGCATGTTTCCCGGCTCATCGCCCAGCTGCATCTGGCGGGCAAGATCAGCGCCATAAAGAAAGATCGTCGTGTCGACGGGGGCCGCGACCGCGCTCGAAAGAAGGATGCGCGTCGACAGGCGGTATTTGGTGAGCGTGAATATGAGCCAGTCTGTGATTTCCGAAATCGCGAAGGCGATACCAGACGCGAGTGCAATCACCGGCCAGGCATAGAAGAATGACCATGCGATCGCGAAGGCCATCACGATCAGGACTTTATGCCCCATTCGCCTTTGCACAAAGTCACGGAATACGAAGACCAGACCGGTGACAACGGTCAGCGGATGAAGCTCGATGCCGCGATCGAAGGCATCTGAAGGTGCCATCAGGGAAATGCTGTCGATGACGCCGAATGACCAGTTCAGGAAAGGGATGGTGGCGAAATAGACAAAGGCCCAGAAGCGCCCGTTTGCGAGCCAGATGATGACAGATGTCACAACGAGGCCGACAAAAACCGGAAATAGTAATGATGGTTGCTGATTGGTCAGCGCGGCAACGATACCGTTCCAGAAAGTCATGATGAAAAACAGCAGTTCCTTAAGCAGGGCCAGCATTGAAGGTTTAAGGAGTCCGCGTAATGACGGCCCGCCGGTACGCAGAGGCGTGGAAAGACCCGCCAGCTTTTGAGAGGTAATCTATGCCCATCTCACAGAATGTGAAGCTTGCCCTTATCGTTGCGCGCGACCGCAATGGTGCCATAGGCAAGGATGGGACGCTCCCCTGGTCGCTTCCAGATGATCTTAAGCTCTTCAAGCAGATAACGCTTGGCAAGCCGATCATCATGGGGCGCAAGACGTGGGAAAGCCTGCCGCGCAAGCCGTTGCCTGGCCGCCAGAACATCGTGCTGACCCGGCACTGGAGCTACGCCGCATGCGGAGCTCGGGTCTATTCAAACATGAACGCGGCTATCGCAGCTGCACGAGCCATGGCGCAGAAGGCCGATATGGACGAGATCTTCGTGATTGGCGGCCAAAGCCTGTTCGAGCGGGCCATGCCGCTTGCCGACCGCCTCTACATCACTGACGTCGATGCTGACGTTGATGGCGATGTCTTCTTTTCGAGCGGAGATTTCGACAGGTTCAAAGAAGTAAGCAGCGCGAGCTATCCGGCTGATGACCGGAACGAATATGCCTTTACCCACCGCGTCTATGAGCGTGTAGCGGATGAAGTGCTCCGGCCGGGCGAATAGCCCGAAACGCTTCCAAATTCAGAACTTCCGCGACGAGTCATCTTGATGCGCCTTGCGCTGCGCGACACTGTCTTCCGCAAAGATAAAATGCGGGAGAAACATCATGGACTATGAAGTGATTGCAGAGGGCCTTCGGTTCCCGGAAGGCCCGGTCGTCATGTCGGACGGCTCGGTTGTCGTCGTGGAGATCGAGAGTAAGCTGATCACGCGTTGTTGGCCGGATGGAAAGCGCGAGACCGTGGCAGAGCCGGGCGGTGGACCGAACGGTCTGGCCATTGGTCCTGACGGAAAGCTCTGGTGCACCAATAATGGCGGCTTCACCTACCATGAACGCGACGGCCTGCTGATCCCCGGCCATTGCCCGCCGGACTATTCAGGCGGGAGGATTGAGCGCATTGATCTAGAGACCGGAAAGGTTGAGGTCGTTGCCGCCGAGTGCGGTGGGCGCCCGTTGAAAGGGCCAAATGATCTCGTCTTCGACAAGGCGGGTAATCTCTATTTCACCGATCTGGGAAAATCCTATCCGACCCATCGCGACACGGGCGGCGTCTATTTCCTGGCGGCGGGGTCCGACAAGGTTCAGGAACTCGACTACAATCACATTTCGCCGAACGGCATCGGCCTCTCACCCGACGAGAAAACGGTCTATTTTGCCGACACGATGACAGCACGCGTCTGGGCCTACGACCTGGAAGGCCCCGGCGTGGCGAAACAGGCTTCACCATTTGCGAAAGGTCGCGTCGTCGCGGGCATGCCAGACCTTCGCTACTTCGACAGCCTTGCAATTTCAGCAGCGGGCAATGTTTGCGTTGCGACCATCCTGCAGGGGGGCATCACAACGGTAGAGCCCGACGGCAATCACGCCCACACCGCCTTACCGGACCCGTTCGTCACCAATATCGCCTTTGGCGGCGAAGACATGAAGGATGCCTACATTACGCTCTCGGGCACCGGGCAGCTCATCAAGTGCCGTTGGCCGGAGGCAGGGCTCAAGCTGAATTTCAACGCCTGACGCTTATGGGTGCGGTTTCGGGAATCCGTGACGTTCAGAAAGCGCTGCGAGGATGTCATCGCGATCATTGATGAATGCGCGTCCCTGATGAGTGCCGGTCTGGTGTTGCGAGGAGGTGCCCTCTTCCAGCAACAGCATGGGAAGTGACTGGTTCTCCTCGCCGACCACAGCAACAACGTCCCTGCGTGGGCGAGGCCAGTCGACCCGGCGCACGTCCAGCTTTGCGGCGAGCTCCGGAAACGAAGCGAGCACACCTTCGACCATTGCACATGGCGGGCAGTAAAACGTCTCGCCCGGATAGGCCGGGTCTTCGCCCGGCGTGAGCAGGTACAGGATATCCTTCGGCATGTTGGTCAATCTTCGAAAATGATGCGGGGAGGGGCCTTGGTTTGCAGGCTATCCAGATTCAGCGCGACCGATCTGGAAAGCTCATGAAACAGCTTTGCCGAAGGTCCGTCGCCGAGGGCGGCTGGTCTGCCCATATCGCCGCCTTCGCGAATTTCGTTGAGGATAGGCAATTCAGCCAGCAGCGGCAGGCCAAGGGCTTCGGCTATGGTTTTACCGCCGCCCTGACCCATAAGGTGGTGGCGGTTGCCGGCAGGGTCTTCGAACCAGCTCATTGTTTCCACGACGCCCAATACAGGCACGGCGGTCTTGGCGAACATGGCTGCGCCGCGGCGCACGTCTGCGAGTGCAACCTCCTGCGGCGTGGTTACCAGGACCGCAGCTGTCACTGGCACTTTCTGCGCGATGGCAAGCTGGGCGTCGCCTGTGCCGGGCGGGGTATCAATGATGAGCAGGTCCAACGGATCTTCAGGTGTGCCCCAGGCCGCATCGTTCAGCATCTGGGTAATCGCCGACATTACAATCGGGCCGCGCCAGATCATCGGGGCGTCCGGGTCTGACAGGTAGCCGATAGACAGTGACCGAATGCCATGAGCTTCGACGGGGATGAGTTTGCCGGCGGCATCCGTCTCAGGCGAAGCATCACCTGTGCCGAGCATGGTCGGCGCGCTGGGACCATAGATGTCTGCGTCGAGGAGGCCGGTCTTCAGGCCGAGCTTTGCGAAAGCAGCGGCAAGGTTTACCGCAACAGTGGACTTGCCCACACCACCCTTGGCGCTCGCCACGACGAGGATGCGTGAAATGCCGGGAATGCGATCGGTCGTCGGTTGGCCGGGCTGGCCCTGGGTGATCGCGTCGTCAGACAGGCGTGCCCCTTTGGAGACCCGGCGGTGCCCAGGCTTTGGCTCGCCGGTCGACGAAGCGGTATGCGTGTGCGCATTTGATTGCGGCGTACTGCCGGCGGCGCGTTCAGCCGTCAGCATGGCACGTACCTCGGTGACGCCCGCGACATTCATGACACGGGCTTCAGCCTCAATGCGGCGCGCCTCAGAGGCCTCAAGGTCTTCGGGGTCGCCATCAAGGATGAGCGTGACACGTTCGTTATCCTGCACGCGGACGCCCTGAAGCCAGTCCGGATTGCCAAGCGCAGCCCGAATTCGGTCTTCGAGACTGCCAGATTGTCGCTGTTTACGCCGAAACATGCGGGCCACTCCTTGATGCACGCGGTCTGGGGTGCACATATTCGTTCAGTGCCTATATGGCCATAGACGGACAGTCGTGAAGGAGGGGCAATGCCCTGGAATGATAATAAGGACGGAGAGGGTTCGTCCAAAGGCAGCAGCCCATGGGGATCCCAGGGCAAGAAGTCTGATTCGCCCTGGTCCCGCCCGGGCGGTTCTGGCGGTGGCAACGGGTCTGGCGGCGGCGGTGGAAACAACCGTCCCGATCTTGAAGAACAGATGCGCCGCATGCAGGAACGCTTTCGTCGTGGTCGCGGTGGAAGTGGCGGCGGCGGACGCGGCGGCGGTGGCCAGAACTTCGGTCCGTTCGGCTTCATCGTCCTCGGTTTCGTAGCGCTGCTCGCCTGGCTTTTCTCCGGCGTGGTCGTCGTTGACGAAGGTGAAACGGCAGCGGTGTTCCGCTTTGGTCAGTGGCAGAAGAATTTCGGCCCGGGCCTGCATGTTCACTTGCCGACGCCGATCGAAACGCATGAGATCATGCCGTCGCAGCAGCAACAGGTCACCCAGATCGGTGCCAATGAAGAAGAGCGCCTTATGCTGACGGGCGACGAGAACATCGTCGACGTTCAGTACCGCGTCTTTTGGTACTATGATCAGGAAGATCCTGAGAACTTCATTCTCAACGTCGAAGATGGCGAAGACCTGGTGAAGGCGGCTGCGGAAAGCGTCATGCGCGAAGTGGTCGGCAAGTCGAACCTCGACGATGTCATCACGACAGGCCGTAACGAACTGCAGAACCAGGTTCGCGAACAGCTTCAGGCCCTTCTCCAGGATTATCGTGCGGGTGCGCAGATCCTGAACGTGGAGATACAGGAAGCACAGGCCCCGGCTGAGGTTCGTGCGGCGTTTATCGACGTGGTCAATGCCGGTCAGGATGCGGAGCGCGCCGTGCAGGTCGCCAACCGTTACGCCAACGACATCATCCCACGTGCACGTGGTGAGGCGCAGCAGATCCTTCAGGATGCAGAAGCTTACCGCGAACAGGTGATCGCCGACGCATCTGGTCAGGCCAATCGCTTCACGCAGATCCTGACGGAGTATCAGCGGGCGCCCCAGGTTACCCGTGAGCGCATGTATCTTGAAACGATGGAGCGTGTCCTCAATCGCAGCGACAAGCTCATCCTCGATAATGACGCCGGCGCAGTACCTTACCTGCCGCTCGACAGCGTCAGTCGCAGAAACTCGGAGAACTAGGTCATGAAATCGATCGGTATTCTCGGGATCGTCGCAGCCGTTCTGGTCGCTATCGTCCTGTTCAACTCGTTCTTCATCGTCGATCAGCGTAAGCAGGCGCTTCTCCTGCAGGTTGGCCGCGCCGTTGAAGCCTATAATGAGCCGGGTTCGGACGAGGCCGGCCTGAAGCTGAAGATCCCGCTACTGCAAAACGTAGTCATGTATGACCGCCGCAATCTCGGTCTTAACGTGCCGGGCATCGAGGCATACGCCTCGAACCAGGAGCAGCTGATTGTAGACGCGTTTGTTCGCTGGCAGATTTCCGACCCTCTTGCCTTCTATCAGCGTCTCAACAATGAGCGCGATGCGCGCAGCCAGCTTCGCAACTTTACGGATGCGGCCATCCGTAACGCGCTCGCCTCACGCCTGCCGGAAGATATCATTTCGGGTCAACGCTCGGAACTGATGGACGAGATCCGCACCAACCTTGCAGGCAATATTGCAGGACGCGGTATCGAAATCATCGATGTTCGTATCCGCCGCGCCGACCTTCCGGATGACGTGTCGGAGCGCGTGTTCCAGCGTATGGAAGCTACGCGTGAACAAGAGGCTGAGGAAATCCGTGCTGAGGGCGACGAGCGCGCACAGCTTGTTCGTGCGACGGCGGAACGCGAGCGTACGGTTCTGCTGGCTGAAGCCCGGCAGCAGTCGGAAGAAATTCGCGGTGAGGGCGACGCCCGCCGGAACGAAATCTATGCCGAAGCCTATGAGCAGGATGCGGAATTCTTCCGCTTCTATCGCTCGCTCATTGCCTGTGAAGAAGCCTTCACTGAAGGCACGCGTATTGTTGTCGGACCAAACCAGCTTGGACTTTGCAATGACTTCATCGACCAGGCCCGCCAAAGCGGTTCGCGCCGTTAAGTCGGTACGCCGCCACAATGCTACCAATCTGGACCTGCCATGAGCTGGCAGGTCCTTATTGCTGCCGTCGGGTTATGGTTTGCCCTTGAGGGCATCCTCTATGCCGCCGCGCCCGAGACAATGCGCCGTATGGCGGCGTGGCTGGCCGCTTTGCCGCTCGACGCCGTGCGTAGTGGCGGCATCTGGTCAGCGATACTGGGACTGATCCTGTTCTATTGCGCCGTCCGGTTTGGTTGACGCGTTGCGTTCTGCCTGCGAACCGCCATAGTTCAAAATTAACAAGTATGCGTGTGTGATGGAGTACGGAGTATGAGACGTTTTGCGATGTCGGCCCTGGCCGGGCTTGCTGGCGCTGCTTTGCTGGCCGCTCCGGCGGGCGCGCAGCGATCGCAGGGCGAAACTCGCGGCTCTCTCTCCGATACGACAAGTGTCATCAATCAGCAGCGTGCGCCAGACTCTTTCTCTGAGCTTGCGCGTCGGCTCATGCCGTCAGTGGTCAATATCACGACAAGCCAGACCGTAGCACCGAATGGTATGCCGGAATTTCCTGACGGTTCTCCGCTTGAGCGTTTCAACGAATTCTTTGGTCGCGACCCGGAGGGCTTCCGCCGTGAGGGATCGCTGGGGTCTGGCTTTGTCGTGTCCGCCGATGGCGTGATCATTACCAATAACCACGTCATCGAGAATGCAGACGAGATCAACGTGATCTTTTCGTCCGGCCGGACGCTCCAGGCCGAGCTGATCGGAACCGATGTCGAGACCGATATTGCCGTGCTGAAGGTCGAAAGCGAAACGCCGCTGCCCTTCGTCGAATTTGCCGATAGTGATGCCGCAGAGGTTGGCGACTGGGTTATGGCCATTGGTAACCCGTTTGGCTTCGGTGGCTCGGTGTCTGCGGGTATTATCTCGGCGCGCAATCGTGACATTCAGTCTGGTCGCTATGATGACTTCATTCAGACCGATGCGGCGATCAACCGGGGCAATTCGGGCGGCCCGCTTTTCAATCTGAACGGCGAAGTCGTGGGCGTGAATACGGCCATTATCTCGCCGACAGGTGGGTCGGTCGGTCTTGGTTTTTCCATTCCGGCAAACCTGGTCGAGCAGGTGTCGGCGCAGATCATCGAATACGGCAAGCCGCGCCGTGGCTGGTTTGGTGTAAACGTTCAAGGGATCGATGAAGGCCTTGCGGGCGCCTATGGCCTCGATAGCACCGATGGTGTCATCATCACCAATATCGACGGTGAAGGGCCAGCGGCGGGTGCCGATTTCGAAGTCGGCGATCTGCTTCTGACCTTTGACGGCAAGATGATCGAGAATGTTCGCGGGTTGACCCGCATTGTTGCCGAAACCGAAATCGGGAAACGTGTGCGCGTGGACCTTATTCGCGACAGGAAACGCCGTACCGTGACATTCGAGGTCGGCGAGCTTGCCTCCAACAATGAGTCCGAGACGCGCGAACCATTGCCGGATAATGCACTGGCACAAAATCCGCTTGGGGCCGAGCTCAAGAATGTCGATGACGATGCCCGTCGCCGTTATGGCATTGCGCGCAGCGTAGATGGGGTGCTCGTAAACTCCGTCGCCGCGAATGGTCCAAGTTTCGGAAAGTTGCGTAAAGGCGACGTCATCACGGAGATGGGCTTCAAGCGCGTGGCGGATCTTGAAGATGCATATGATGCGCTTTCGCCGACGAATGCCCCACCGGGTGCACCGCTACTCCTGCGAGTGAGCCGTTCGGGGCAGAACATGTTCTTTACTATCGAAACCAAGCGGTAAGAACGCGCAAGTCTGATCGGCAAGCCGTTGCTTTACGGCGTCCGCAAATCACAGTTCTATGAATTGTGGGAGGGTGCCCGGTCGATCAGGAGCGTGAATGTATGGCGATGAACGAAAGAGCAGCCCTCAATCTGTGGCGCCGTGCCCTGGCATCCTATGTGCGCACATCGGATGGCGACCTCACTGCGCGCCAGCAGGCGATCCTGATGACAGTGGCTCTTTCAGCCGGGCCCCATACAGTCCGGGGACTTGCGACAGATCTTGATCTGGCAAAGCCTGCTGTCACGCGAGCTGTTGATGCGCTGGAGAAGCTTGGCTTTGTCCGCCGTCGCCGTGATGAGCATGACCTGCGCAGCGTCATTATCGAGCGCACAGTTGAGGGCATGACCTGGCTACGAGAATTCGCCGAACTCATTATTGCTGCGGAGGCTGGCGAAGAGCGCAAGTCAATTGCGGACGCCAAACCACTGGACAAGAATGTCGCGGCCTGATTGAGGTGGCGGCGTGCCTGATTTCTTCGATCAACGACTGACGCCGCCTCGTCGCGGGCAGGGCATGCGGATGCAGGTGTCTGCGGGCATTGCGGCGCTGCGAGATGCCCCGCGCCCAGACGCTGAAATGGTGACCCAGGCACTACACGGTGAGACCGTTACTCTATTTAGCGAAGCTGGCGAGTTTGGTCTGGTTCAGATGGAGCGTGATCGCTATGTCGGCTGGACGCTCATGGACGCGCTCTCTGCTCCGGTTTCAGAGCCCACCCACTGGGTGAGCGCCCTGCGGACGTATGCTTATTCGCGACCGCACCTGAAATCTGCCCCTTATGGACTGATCTCCATGGGAAGCGCGGTTACTGTAACGGGCGAGGAGAACGGCTTTTTCCAGACAACCCGAGGCGGATGGCTGACATCGGGTCACGTGCAGCCGATCGATACCCGCTTTGATGATCCTGCCGATGTCGCGCTTCGTTTCCTGCATGCGCCATATCTCTGGGGTGGTTGCGAGAGCCTCGGTCTTGATTGTACCGGGCTGACGCGGGCGGCATTCCTTTCCTGCGGTGTCGTCCTGCCGCGGGACAGCGATATGCAATTTGCCTGGAGCGGTGAGGCCGTGGATGACTGGAATGCGCCGGGCGCGCTAAAGCGAAATGATCTGGTCTTCTGGAAAGGGCATGTCGGCATCATGCTGGATGATAAAATGCTGCTTCACGCGAATGGTCATCATATGGCCGTTGCGAAAGAGCCGCTGCTCATGGCGATTCCGCGCATTGCAAAAGAATACGGCGAGCCCATAGGGGCCCGCCGTATTGATATCTCGAAAGAAAGAGAGCGAACGCCAGGCTGGCTCGCGCCCCGGTAGATCACAAAGCCTACTCTTCGGACTCGTTTTCTGCTTGGTCTTCAGCTTCCGGTGTCATTTCGACTTCGCTGACATTGCCTTCGGCTTCTGAGTCCTGGTCGTTTACAACATCCTGGGTCTCGATCTCGCCGGTCGCCAGTGTCGGTGCGTCTTCAACGGTCTCAGCATCCAGTGTTGCGTCAACGGCGTCACCATCAGTCGCGTCACCCTCTGCGCCTTCTTCCTCCTCGGGAAGCGGCTCTGGGAACGCCGGTGCGTCCGGGGTGTACTGTGCGAGGTACGCAATCACGTCTGCACGCTCATCGTCACGGCGAAGGCCGGCGAAGGCCATGGAAGTGCCGCGAATATAGGAGGAAGGATTCTCGAGCCACTGGTCCATGCTTTCATAGGTCCAGCTTTCGCTCGACGTAGCCTGCATGGCTGAAGAGTAGCCAAAGCTTGGATCGTGAGCATGGCTGTCGCCGATAATGGCGTGGAGGTTCGGGCCGGTGCCATTGCTGCCGCCTTGTTCGATCGTATGGCAGGTTGAGCATTTCGCCTTGAAGGCGCGCTCGCCCGATGTCGGGTCAGCAGCGGCAAGAAGGGCGCCCAAGTCGTACACTTCTTCTTCAACGGCGCCAGCGCCGCCGGTCTCTGCGATCTCGGTGTAATATGAGAAACGGCCTTGCGCCCATTCATTGAGGCTGTGAGCCTCCTCACCATGGTGGCCGCCGTCGCCGGACGAGAAGACCATGCCTGACAGCGTCTGCAGGCCCATAACGACCAGCACAACAGCCAAAATCGCACCAAATACCTTGTTCCAGAAGAGATCGCCCATCGGGATCATCCTTGTATCTTTATCAGTCTTTGCGCGCCTTCTGGCACGCTATCGAGTCGGTGGCAATATAAGCGAATGTGTTGCGGTCTGCGTGGGTATTTACAGCGGCGAATGGGCGCAGGCTTTGTCCTGACCTGTCTGGCCGGACGAGGGTGTGGGGCTTGCAAATTGCCTGCACCTCCCGCATGGCAGGCCGCGCTTTGATACAAGAGTTCGGAATCTCGACGAGGAACAGGCAATGGACATGCGGCAAGGGCGAATAGCCTATCAGGGCGAACCGGGCGCAAACTCCCATATCGCCTGCAAGGAAACCTATCCCGGTATGGAGCCGGTTGCCTGCAAGACGTTCGAGGACGTGCTTTCCCTGGTCGAGCGCGGTGAGGCTGACCTCGCGATGATCCCTGTGGAGAATACGATCGCCGGGCGCGTTGGCGACATCCATCACCTTCTTCCGGGCACCACGCTCAATATTATCGGCGAGCATTTCATGCCGATCCGCTTTCAGCTCATGGCGTTGCCGGGTGTCGAGCTTTCACAGGTGAAACAGGCCCATTCCCACATCATGGCGCTGGGCCAGTGTCGCGCTTTCATGCGCGAGCATGGGATCGAGCCCATCGTCGCTGCGGATACGGCAGGTGCAGCGCGGATCGTGAAAGAACTGGGTGAGCAAACGACGGCGGCCATCGCGCCTGAACTCGCAGCCGAGGTTTATGGCCTCAATATCCTTGCCCGCGATATAGAAGATGCCGAACATAACACCACCCGTTTCGTCATCATGGCGCCGGACCCTCTGGAGCACGAGGATGTGGGCGAAGATGCGGTCACGTCTTTCCTGTTCCAGGTCCGCAACATTCCCGCCGCGCTTTACAAGGCGATGGGCGGGTTCGCGACCAATGGCGTGAACATGACCAAACTCGAAAGTTACCAGATCGATGGATCCTTCACCGCGACCCAATTCTATGCCGAGATTGAAGGCCATCCCGATGAGCGGCGCGTGCAGCTCGCCCTGGAGGAGCTTGGCTTCTTCTCCAATTCGCTGAAGATCATGGGCGTGTTTCCCGCCAGCGCTGCGCGCTACGCAAACCGCTAGCGCTGCCTCCGGGGCCTAGTGCTTCCAGACGATTTCAGTATCGGTATAGCCCTGGAAGTAAAGCGGGGCGGTCAGGTCGGTAACGTTGATCGCGCAATCGGAGGCGGCCGCGACGACGGGTTTGGCCCGATAGGCAACGCCAAGTCCGGCGGCTTCGATCATCGCAAGGTCATTGGCGCCGTCGCCCATGGCGAGGGCGTCCGTGTTCGAAAGCCCCAGAGCCGCCACCTGTTCTTCGAGCGCGGCCAGTTTCGCCTTTCGCCCGAGAATGGGTTCTGCAACCTTGCCTGTCAGTGCATTGCCATCATCAAGCAGCGTATTGCCCCGATGGATATCGAATCCTGCTGCCTCGCCGATGCGCGACGTGAAAAAGGTGAAGCCTCCAGAAACGAGCATGGCATGCGCGCCTTGGGCTTTCATGGTCGAGACCAGCGTCCTGGCGCCCGGCATCAGCGTGATGCGCTCACGGTAGCATTGGTCCAGTCGAGCCAGATCAAGTCCGGCGAGCTTGCCGACGCGCTCGCGCAGGGCCGGTTCAAATTCCAGCTCACCGCGCATGGCCCGCTCGGTAATTTCTGAAATTTCGGCCTTGAGGCCCGCGAAGTCCGCGAGCTCATCGAGGCACTCTTGCTGAATGATTGTCGAATCCATGTCGCAGATCAGGAGCTTCTTGCGGCGGTCAGAAGTCGTGGACACGCAGATATCGGCGTCGCCTTCAAAGGCTTCTTCGAGCGCTTTGCGGGCTGCCTGAGGATCGATGAAATTTCCTGCCTGCTCAATTGCTGTGAACTCGCGCTCGCCGCTCAGTAGACGAACGGGGGCCTTTTCGCCCGGATCGGCCGCTGCCAGCGCCTTTTCCAGCCTGTCGCCGATAAGCTGCAAGCTCTTGTCGGCACGGGCGACGACAACCGCGACATGACTAAAATCCGTGGTTTTTCTGTCCATAGGCGCGGTCCTTACTTAACGTTCACGTCCAAAGTCCTTACGTCTAAACGCATGAAACCCGCTATCTTGATCCATGGACCGACTGCAAGTGGAAAAACGGCACTCTCGATCGCCGTTGCCCGCAAGTTCGATGGCGAAATCGTCAACGCCGATTCGATGCAGGTCTATGATCGTCTGAATGTGATTTCGGCGCGTCCGTCAGAAGAAGAAATGGATGGTGTTCCACATCATCTGTTCGGCCATGTGCCCGTGGCAACCCGTTTTTCGACCGGCGAGTGGCTGGAGCAGGCGCGCACGGTCATTGAGGACATACAGAAGCGGGAGAAGACTGCCGTGGTGGTCGGAGGCACAGGGCTTTACCTCATGTCGCTGATTGAAGGGCTGTCTGACATTCCGCCCGTCCCTGAAGACGTGCGCCACGAAGTGCTGGAAATTGCCAAGGCTGACGGGTTACGGGGGCTCAAGATCCGGTTGCAGGTCGTTGATCCGGATGCAGCCGCGCGCATTGATGACAATGACCGGCAGCGCCTGACGCGGGCCTATGAAGTCTGGCTGGCCACGGGCCGCTCGCTCACCAGCTTCCAGAACAACAAGACCAATGCCGTGCTGAACCCGGATGAATGGCTGGGCGTCGCGCTGACGCCGCCGCGGTCAAAGCTCTACGCACGGATCGACCGGCGTTTCGAAGGCATGCTTATGGAAGGCGCGATGGAAGAGGCGCGGGCGCTGGATCGCCTCGGTCTCGACCCTGAGCTACCAGCTATGAAAGCGCATGGTATGCCGTGGCTGACCGCATTCATTCGGGGCGAGCTTGATGCGGCGACGGCCGCCGAGAATGCCAAGCGCGATACGCGGCGCTATGCCAAGCGCCAGTTCACCTGGATCGGCCGGCAGTTTCCGTTCTGGCCGCGCATACCGTCCACCGAAATCGCGACACGCATCAGGGTGATTTCTGCCCTATATAGAGAGGTTGACCGCTAGGCGGAGGCACGTTATTGCGGCATTATCAGTTTAAGGAAACAGTTTTGCGCAATCAGGACGTCGTCGTACTTATCAGCCCGTGACCGGCATCATCAGATGTCGGCGCGGGTGCGCATGGAAGGGTCTCCAAGGAGGCCCTTTTCTTTTGCGCACGGTGCAGAGCAGGTAGGATCGACCAACTGGAGCAGAGGTCAGGCAGACAGGAACAGGTAAATGGACACGCACACACTCAGCGACCAAGCCCAGTCTTCCCTTGATGGGGCGCGTATGACGGGCGCCGAAATGGTGATTAACGCGCTCAGGGAGCAGGGCGTCGACACCATGTTCGGCTATCCGGGCGGCGCGGTCCTGCCGATCTATGATGCGCTCTATTCCGAACCATCCATCCAGCATATCCTGGTGCGCCATGAGCAGGGTGCGGGCCATGCCGCCGAAGGCTATGCGCGCTCTACCGGCAAATGCGGCGTCGCGCTGGCAACGTCCGGCCCGGGTGCAACGAATATGGTCACGCCGATTGCCGATGCGATGATGGACTCCATTCCTATGGTCGTCATCACGGGCCAGGTGCCGACGCATCTTATCGGCACCGACGCCTTTCAGGAATGCGATACGGTCGGCATCACCCGCTGCTGCGCCAAGCACAATTATCTCGTCACCGATGTGAATGACCTTGCCCGGACGCTGCACGAAGCTTTCCTGATCGCGACGTCAGGCCGGCCAGGTCCCGTCGTGATTGACATCCCCAAGGACGTACAGTTCGCGACCGGCACCTATATCGGCAAGCAGGGCGTTAACAAGCCGACCTACCAGCCAAAGACCGAACCGTCCGAGCACGCCATTCGCGACGCTCTCGATATGATGGCGACGGCGCGCCGGCCCGTCTTCTATACGGGCGGCGGCGTGATCAATTCAGGCACGGAGGCGTCAAAGCTGCTGCGAGAGCTTCAGGCGGCAACCGGCTTTCCGGTCACCTCCACGCTGATGGGCCTCGGTGCCTTCCCGGCGAGCCATGAGGACTGGCTTGGCATGGTCGGCATGCATGGCGCTTATGAGGCCAACAACGCCATGCACGACTGCGATTTGATGATCTGCGTCGGGGCGCGTTTTGATGACCGGGTGACGGGCAAGATCTCGGCCTTCTCGCCGGGGTCGCGCAAAATCCACATCGATATCGATCCGTCTTCGATCAACAAGATCATCCGCGTGGACGTGCCGATCATTGCTGACTGCAAGGCGGCCCTTCAGGCGCTGCTGGATGGCTGGAAGGCGCGCCGCCTGCCGGCGCCGGACCTGTCCGACTGGAAAGCGCAGATCGCAAAGTGGCGCGCGGTGGACTGCTTTGCCTATCCGGAAAACGACGGCGCGATCCGCCCGCAATATGCGGTCGAGCGCCTCTATGAGCTGACCAAGGACCGCGACACCTATATCTCGACCGAGGTGGGCCAGCACCAGATGTGGGCGGCCCAGCATTATCATTTCGAAGAGCCGAACCGCTGGATGACGAGCGGTGGCCTCGGCACGATGGGCTATGGCCTGCCAGCGGCCGTCGGCATTCAGGCCGCGCACCGCGATAGCGTCGTGATCGACATTGCAGGCGAAGCCTCGGTCCAGATGGTGATGCAGGAAGTCTCGACCGCTGTTCAGCACAAGCTGCCGATCAAGGTCTTCATCCTCAACAATGAGTGGATGGGCATGGTGCGCCAGTGGCAGGAGCTGTTGCACGGTGAGCGCTATTCGCACTCATACTCCGAAAGCCTGCCGGACTTTGTGAAACTGGCCGAAGCTTACGGTGCCCATGGCATTCGCTGCGATGACCCGGCAGAACTTGATGCGAAGATCATGGAGATGATCGACCATGACGGTCCGGTGATCTTTGACTGCATGGTGGAAAAGGCCGAAAACTGCCTGCCTATGATCCCGTCAGGTGCGCCGCACAACCAGATGATTCTCGGCAGGATCGCTGGCGATGAGATTGACGAAGCCGGCCGGAAGATGGTGTGAGCTGACATGACCCGCGAACCAATTCCCGCCAGCGCCTATGATATGGACCATGCCGAAGAGGTCGAAGAGCGCCGCACGCTTGCCGTCCTCGTCGATAACGAACCGGGCGTCCTGGGCCGTGTCGTCGGGCTGTTCTCTGCGCGCGGTTACAACATTGAAAGCCTGACCGTCGCCGAAGTTGACCGCGGCAAGCACCGCTCCCGCATCACCATCGTGACAACGGGCACGGCCCATATGCTGGAGCAGATCGAGGCGCAGCTCTTGCGGCTCGTGCCGGTGGCGGCCGTCATCGACATCACCAAGTCCAAGCGCGGTGTTGAGCGTGAGCTGGCGCTCGTCAAAGTGGCAGGGCAGGGCGACCCGCGCGTCGAGGCGCTGCGCATCGCTGAAATCTTCCGCGCGCGCGTCATCGATACGACCAATGAGAGCTTCATTTTCGAGATCACCGGCGCATCGGAAAAGATCGATCAATTCTGCGAACTGATGGAGCCGCTCGGCCTCGTCGAAGTGAGCCGTACAGGCGTGCTCTCCATCCGCCGCGGCAAGGATGCGGGATGATAGCTGGTTATGCCTTCGGAGCTATGGTGTTGGGTGCAGTGGTCTGCGCAAACAATGCCTATGCCGATGATGATCAAAGCATTTCACCGTACGATCAGGCGCGGTTGATAGAACTTGAGCTCCGATCGCTGAGCGCGGATCGCATAGCTGAATATCTGCTGCCTGAGAGGGATGCGGACAAGCTCGCGGTTGAACTGATTTTTGATAGGCACGAACACTACAACACGAGAAAGCCAGCCACCGCTTTCCGGTTCGAGCGTGATGGAACCGGACTTTGGAAGGGCTGGCGTGTCGACGGTCGGATTCCGATAGGCAGTTCGGCCTATTGGGCGTTCGACCTGGAGCAGGAAGATAAGGGCTATATTTGCAAAGCTCTGGCGATAGAGATTTCGAGCGATGTCGCTCAATCCCTTCACGCTTTGGCCGCAGTAGATTGGAAACACGCACCGACCTTCTCTGAACGTGATAGCAGTCATCCGACAATGGTTGGCATTCGGGTGATTGATGATGATCGGCGCGAAGAGAGATACTTCGCGTATCTTCAATCTCCGGCAGATCCGATGTTCGATTACCCACCCGAGCTCGCAGAGCAGTTTGAGCGGGAATACGAAAAGTTCGAGCGTTATGTTGTCGAGCTTGCGCAGGAAGTTGATTTCGGTCGAACCGACTGCTCTCCGTCCAACGCCACGCTTGAAGTGCCTCGCAAGCCTTCGCTTGATGAGCGGCACCAGCATGAGTTTGCGCAAATTCGCGCCCGAATGAACATTGCCTATGCGGCGATCCAAGAAGCTATAGAATCCAAGGAGTAACCTACAGTGAAAGTCTATTACGAGCAGGACGCCGATCTCGGCCTCATCACCAAGAAGAAAGTCGCCGTCATTGGTTATGGCAGCCAGGGCCACGCCCATGCGCTGAACGCGCGCGATAGCGGCGTCGCTGACATCGTCGTCGGTCTTCAGGAAGGCTCCGCCAGCCGCACGAAGGCTGAAGCTGAGGGCCTGAAAGTGATGACCCCGGCAGAGGCAACCAAATGGGCCGATGTCGTGATGATCCTCATCCCGGATGAGAAGCAGGCCGTGCTCTGGGCAAACGAGATCGAGCCGCACGTCCGCGACGGCCAGCACATCATGTTCGGCCACGGCTTCAACATTCACTACAACCTCATCCGCCCGTCCGCGAATGTCGACATCTCGCTGTCTGCGCCGAAAGGCCCTGGCCACACGCTGCGTGACCAGTATCAGCGTGGCTTTGGCCTGCCGGGCCTGATTGCGATCCATCAGGACGCGACCGGCACCGCAAAGGACGTTGCGCTCTCCTATTCCAAGGCCATCGGTAACACCCGCGCCGGCGTCATCGAGACCAGCTTCCGCGAAGAGACCGAGACCGATCTCTTCGGTGAGCAAGCGGTGCTCTGCGGCGGTATTGTCGAGCTGATCAAGGCAGGCTTTGAAACCCTCGTCGAGGCAGGCTACGCGCCGGAAATGGCCTACTTTGAGTGCCTTCATGAGACGAAGCTGATCGTCGATCTCATCTATGAGGGCGGCATCGCCAACATGAACTACTCGATCTCCAACACTGCTGAATATGGCGAGTATGTGTCTGGCCCACGTGTCGTGAATTCTGAGACGAAGGCGGAGATGAAGAAGATCCTGACCGACATCCAGGACGGCACATTCGCGCGTAACTGGGTGCTCGAGAACCAGGCTGGCGCGCCTGGCTTCCACGCCAAACGCGCCCGCATGAACGACCACCTCATTGAGGAAGTCGGCGAGAAACTGCGCGGTATGATGCACTGGGCGCAGAATGACCGGCTGGTCGACAAGTCGCGCAACTAGGTTTGAGTGAGCAATTCCTGACCGCCCTCGCAAAACTGCCCACTGGTTATAGCCGTGGCAGTTATTGTGGGGGCAGTTGGGGCGTTACGGTCGAGCGGTCCGGCGATGGCCGACGGGCGAAACTCTACGGCGAAGCGCTTGGCAGTGATGACCATGTTAGCTTCAACCTCTATTGCGTCGCTGGCGAGCCCCGGCTGAAGCCGTGTGAGACGCCCGCCGCAAAAGTCATCGACTTTGTTTTCGGCTTCGAGCCAGCCCTGAATGATGGCTGAACACTAGATTAAATCACTTTATCTTGCCGCCCGGCACGGGCAGGCGCATCTTCAGCGCGTACAAATCTGACGCTGCTGAAAGGCTTTCATGGCAATTCGCATCTCTCTCCTGGCACTTGCTTCATTCACTACTGTGGCGAGCGGCCCTGCATTTGCCCAGTCAAATGTGGCCGAAGGCCTCTGGTCCTATCAGGCGCGTTACATGATTGGGCCTATCCCGGCAGGCGACCGCGGACAGTATTGCGTCGGGCCTGACATGTCTCAAAGTTCGTTCGACCAGCTCTTCAATGATATCAATTCTCGTTGCCGCGTTACCGACAGCGAAACGACGGCTGACGGTTATGATTTCAAGCTGCAGTGTTCCGGCGGACCGGATGGCGAGCTTGACGGCAGGCTGCAGGTCGGCGGGGATACCGCCATTCTGAACGCCACCGGATGGACCGGCACTGCCAGCGAGAATGTCCCCGTGATGCTGACGGCAACGGCCGAACGCGTCTCCACCACCTGTTAGTTCTGCCGATGCAGGATTGGGCGCCTCTGCGTGCAATCTGGCCTAAGGATACCCTTGGGGAAAGATTATTGAACTTTCTCGCTCGTCTACCTTTGACAGCGTCGCTTGCCCGCCTAGAACGTGTCGAAGATGGCCAAATTTATTCCTGTCGGAACGTTCGATCTCGTCATTTTCGGCGGCACGGGCGACCTTAGCCAGCGCAAGCTTCTGCCGGCGCTCTATCACCGCTATGCCGATGGGCAGATCCCCGAGGATTCGCGGATTGTCGGCGTCTCGCGCACCGACATGACGGACGAAGCGTTTCGCGCTTTCGCCTTCGAAGCCTGCGAAGCCCATACAAAGGACAGCATCGAAAAGGATTGCTGGGCGAAGTTCGAGAAGCTGCTCTCCTTCGCAACAATGGACGCGACCGACCCCGACGCGGACTGGTCAGGCCTGAAAGAGCGCCTGGGCGGCGATGACAGGCCCGCCATTTTCTATCTCGCCGTGACGCCAAAAATCTACGTGCCGATCTGTGAAGCGATCGGGGCTGCGGGTCTTGCGGGGGGCGATGCGCGCGTCGTTCTGGAAAAGCCGATCGGGACAGATCTCAATTCTGCGAAAGCGATCAATAGCGGTGTCGGGGCGGTGTTTGCCGAGGACCATATCTACCGCATTGACCACTATCTCGGAAAAGAGACGGTGCAGAATCTTCTGGTCCTGCGTTTCGGAAATACCCTGTTCGAACCACTCTGGAACCGGACCGCCATCGATCATATCCAGATCACCGTTTCCGAAAGCGTGGGTGTCGGCGACCGAGCAGGCTATTATGATAGCGCAGGCGCCGTGCGCGACATGTTGCAGAACCATTTGCTGCAGCTTCTCTGCCTCATCGCAATGGAGCCGCCCAATTCCATTGAGGCAGACGAGATTCGGACCGAGAAGATCAAGGTGCTGAACGCGCTAAGGCCGATCGAGTCCAAATATGTCGGTGCAGACACGGTGCGTGCGCAGTACGAGGCCGGTACAGTCGATGGCGAGCAGGTAAAGGGCTACCTCGAAGAGCTTGAAGGTGATGAAAGCGACACCGAAACTTTCGTGGCCATTAAGGCGTGGGTCGATAACTGGCGCTGGGCGCGGGTGCCGTTCTACCTGCGTACAGGCAAGCGGATGCGCACGCGCCACTCCGAAATCGTGGTCCAGTTTCGTGAGGCGCCGCACGCCATGTTCGGCGAGGATCAGGCCCAATCCAACCGGCTGATCATCCGCCTGCAGCCCGATGAAGGCGTGCAGCTATACGTTCAGATCAAGGAGCCGGGCCCCGGCGGCCTTCGCGTGCAGTCATTGCCGCTGAACCTCTCTTATGCGGAATCGTTTCAGTTGCGGTACCCGGATGCCTATGAGCGCCTGCTCATGGATGTGGTGCGCGGCAATCTCGCTCTATTCATGCGGCGCGAGGAGGTCGAAGAGGCCTGGGAGTGGGTCGATGGTCTGCTCGAAGGTTGGGCAGCTGCGAATACACCTGTCCATACCTACGCAGCCGGGCTGGAAGATGGCCCCGTGGAGGCGCGCATGCTGTTGCGTCAGGACGGGCGAGACTGGTGGAGTAATGGCAAATGACGACCCTGCACCCTAGAATTCAGGAAGTGACAGAGCGGATCGAAAAGCGCTCGGCTGAAACGCGCGCCACCTATCTGGAACTGATCCGTGGCCGCAAGCCTGACGGGTTCGCTCGCCAGAAGCTCGCCGATGGCAATCTGGCGCACGCGTCGGCTGGCTGCGCGGTCATGGACAAGACCCAGCTGCTAGGCGCGAACTGGCCCAATATCGGCGTCATCACTGCCTATAACGACATGCTGTCGGCCCATGCGCCGTATGAGGACTACCCGCAAATCATCCGCGACGCGGCCCGCAAGGTGAATGCCACGGCGCAAGTTGCCGGCGGCGTACCGGCCATGTGCGACGGCGTCACCCAGGGCCAGCAAGGCATGGAGTTGTCGCTCTTTTCGCGCGACGTCATCGCGCTCGCCTCTGCGGTCTCGCTCAGCCACGATATGTTCGATGGCGCGCTGCATCTTGGGATCTGCGACAAGATCGTGCCCGGGCTTATGATTGCGGCGCTGCGGTTTGGCTGGCTGCCGCATATATTCGTGCCGGGCGGGCCGATGCCGTCTGGCCTCCCAAACCCTGAAAAACAGCGCATCCGGCAGGAATATGCCCTTGGCAATGTCGACCGCGACGCGCTGCTGAAGGCCGAAGCTGAAAGCTATCACAGCCCCGGAACCTGCACCTTCTATGGCACCGCCAATTCCAACCAGATGCTGATGGAGGTGATGGGGCTTCACATCCCGGGCGCCGCTTTCGAAAACCCCGGCACGCCGCTTCGCGAAGCCCTGACCCGGGCTGCTGTCAGCCGAGTCGTGGAGCTGACGGTGAAGCGCGACTACACGCCAATGGGCGAGATGATCGATGCGCGTAGCTGGGTGAACGCAATGGTTGGCTTGATGGCGACCGGTGGGTCGACCAATCACGCACTGCATATCCCGGCCATGGCGGCGGCGAGCGGCTACCAGGTCGAGCTTGAGGATTTCGCCGATGTAAGCGAGATCACGCCGCTTCTCTGCCGCATCTATCCAAACGGCCCGGCCGATGTGAACCACTTCCAGGCCGCTGGCGGCATGAGCTTCGTCATGCGTGAGCTGCTGCAGGCGGGCCTCCTGAATGGTGAGGCGCGCGGCATCATGGGATCGATCACAGACCATGCGAAGGAGCCGTGGTTGAACGATGGTGAAGTTGCCTTCAGGGACGCAGCCGAGACCAGCGGCGATACCGACATCGTGCGCCCGGCGAGCGACCCCTTCCAGAAGGAAGGCGGCCTGCGCATGTTGAATGGGCCGCTTGGCCGAGGCGTTATCAAGGTCTCATCCGTGAAGGAAGACCGGCGCATTATTGAAGCGCCCGCACGCGTCTTCGATGATCAGGAAGCGCTCAAGGATGCGTTCAAGGCAGGCGAACTCGACAAGGATTTTGTGGCGGTCGTCCGCTTTCAGGGGCCAGCCGCCAATGGCATGCCGGAGCTACATGCACTCTCGCCAGCGCTTGGCGCGCTGCAGGACAAGGGCTTCAGAGTGGCGCTCGTCACCGATGGGCGCATGTCCGGCGCGAGCGGCAAGATTCCGGCTGCAATCCATGTGAGCCCAGAAGCCGCGCGCGGCGGCCCGCTCGCCTGCGTGCAGGATGGCGACATGATCCGGCTCAACGCTGAAACCGGCGAGCTCGACATCGACTGTGATCCCTCTGTATTCGAGGCGAGAGAGCCAGCGCAATACCGCCCGAACATTCAGGGGCAGGGCCTTGGCCGCGAATTGTTCGGCGCCTTCCGTAGCAATGCCAGTCGCCCGGACACGGGCGGCAGCCTGTTCGAATTCTTCCTGCCCCTGCCGGGAAGCGAACATGGCTGATCCAGTTCTGGTAGGCGATATTGGCGGCACCAATGTCAGGTTTGCGGTCGCCAGTCAGGGCTTTGCCGGTAAGCCGCTCATCTCTGATATCTCGGTCATGCCCGGCGACGATTTCGCTGAGTTCGATGACGCGCTCAGCGCCTATCTGAACAAGTTGGGCAAGAACGCGCCGCGACGGGCGCTCATTGCGCTGGCAGGGCCGGTCCAGAAGGGCAGGGTCAAACTCACCAATCGCGACTGGATCGTCGATACACAGCGTCTGCAGGAGAACTGCGGCCTCGCTTCGGTGCGGCTCGTGAATGACTATGCCGCCATGGCCCGGGCTATACCCGAGCTTCCTGAAGATGCCTTCCGCCTTGTCAGAGAGGGTAGGCCGGACCATTCGGTGCGCCACCCAATTCTCGTTTCAGGTCCGGGCACGGGCCTCGGTATGGCAACGCTTATACCTGTCGGTGCAACAGGTTGGCGTGTTCTGACCGGCGAGGGCGGGCATGCTGCGTTTGCCCCGTCGACACCGCGTGAATGGGCACTGGCGGAGAAGTTGCGCGAGACCCATTCTTACGTATCGCGAGAGCTTGTCCTGTCAGGCTCGGGCTTCGATGCGGTTCACAAGGCGCTTTGCGACATCGACGGTGTCGTATGGGAGAAGACCCACCCTGCGAAGGTTGAAGATCTGGCCCGGCAGGGTGATCCGATCTGCCGGGACATCTGTGAGATCAAGGCGCGAGGAACACTGTACGCGCTGGGCGATGCGGCGCTGATGAACGGCGCCCGGGGCGGCGTGGTCGTGACCGGTGGTGTGGCAGAAGAGCTCGCGGACTGGATTGCTGCGCCAGAGGCCATTGACCGATTTTTGCAACGCGGGCCAATGAGCGATTATATGCAACCCATTCCCATCCGCATCCTGATGGCGGGTGAGGCTGCACTCATCGGTGCGGCTGCATTGGAATATGACAAGGTGCCCGTGCGATGAAAACCATGACCGCCTTTCGCGCCGCCATAGACAAGGCTCCGATCGTTCCGGTGCTCACCGTGCATGAGGCTGATCATGCAGAGCCTCTTGCAGAGGCGCTTCTGCGCGGCGGTCTGTCCTCGGTCGAAGTAACACTTCGCACGCCTGCCGCTCTGGACGTCATTCGGCGTATGTCGCAGGTCGACGACAAGCTGCTCGTAGGAGCTGGCACGATCATCTCTGAGGGCGATGTCGATGCTTCGCTGAAGGCCGGCGCAGATTTTCTTGTGACGCCCGGCACATCGCCGCTGCTGCTTGAGGCGCTCTCAAGTCATGATGGTGTCATCCTGCCCGGCGTATCGACGGCGAGCGAGGCTATGGCCCGCTTTGATGAAGGCTATGGAGTTGTCAAATTCTTTCCGGCAGAGGCCGCAGGCGGAGCAAAGTTCCTGAAGGCACTGTCTGCGCCATTGCCTCATGTGGACTTCATGCCGACCGGCGGTGTGACGCCGGAGAACGCTGCTGATTATCTCGCTTTGCCTAATGTAATCGCCGTCGGCGGATCGTGGATCGCTACCGCAGAGGAAATGGCGGCGGGCGACTGGCAGGCCATCGCCGACAAGTCTGCGGCCGCTGTAAAGCTTGGCCGTCGCGGCTGATTATTCGGGAAGATCGCTGGCTGGCATCCTCGCGGCCCGGCGCGTCCGGAAGCGGCTTTCGAAGGCGACCAGAAGACAGCTGGCGATGATGATGACCGCGCCCAACCAGAGCGCGGGGCCCGGCCATTCATCAAAGAAGAAAAGCCCGAGCAGGGCACTCCAGACGAGGGCCGTGTACTCCAGTGGCGCAAGAACCTGTGCCTCTGCCTGAGCATAAGCGAGCGTCATCAGGTACCAGACGGAATAGCCAAGCAGGCCGAGCAACAGGAAAAACGGGATGTCAGAGAGCGATGGCCAGCCGAATAGTCCCAGCGTGACCGGAAGGAGCGCAATTGCAGGCACGATATTGGTAAAGAGGGCGATTGTGGTCGCATCTTCGTGGCGGGCTCTCATGCGAAGAAAAACGAGAACGAACGCGTAGCCGATGGTGGAGCTGAAAAGCGCTACATAGCCGAGGGTGCGCTCACCGGGGGAGGCGCTGCCATCAGGACTGGAGCCGAAAACGGCGAGGGCCACGCCGCCAAACCCGATCAGCGCGGCCAGTACGGCGACGGCACTCAGTCGCTCGCCAATTACTATGCGGGCAACCGGCGCAACCATGAGCGCTGCGGTAAAGCCAAGCGCGGTTGCTTCGGCGAGCCGCAATTGCGTCAGGGCATAGAAGAAAGTGAAGGCGCAGAACAACTGCAACAGTCCGCGCATGGTATGGAAGCGTATCGCCTCGTTCGAAGGGCGGGGGCGTTTCTTCGCGAGAAATACGGCGCCAGCGATCATGCCGCCAAAAAAAAAGCGCCAGGCCAGCAGGTGATGCAGGCCAGCGCCAGGCGCAACGCCTTTAACCAGAGCGTCGATGACCGCGCCCATCGCAATTGCGAAGACGGCAATCAGCACAGGCATGGCAAGAAGGCGGGACTTGAGCATGGGCGCGCGGTCTAACGCGCCAGCGCTTTTCCCGCCAGTGAATCTTTAGCGAACCCTATTCGGCGGCTTCCGGTTTTCTGAGGCTTTCACGAACCTCGGCGGCGATCTCGTATGAGCGAAGCCGCGCTTGCTCATCGAAGATATGCGCCGACAGGATCAGCTCATCTGCACCCGTATCGGCCAGGAACGCTTCGACCTTTTCACTGATAGTCTTCGGCGAACCGATCGCCGTGCAGGCGAGCGTAGCCTCCAGCATGGTTCGTTCATGCGGTTGGATTTCGGCATCGAACGATGGGTCGGGTGGGGCCAGGCGCGTTGGCGTACCACGGCGAAGATTAACGAATGTCCGGCGCAGCGATGAGGCCAGCCGGTCGGCCTCTTCATCACTGTCAGCTGCGATCATGTTGTAGCCCAGCATGACGTAGGGCTTCTTCAGCTGTGCTGAAGGCTGGAAGGTCTCGCGATAGATGGAGACGGCCTGTTTCATCTGCTGCGGCGCAAAGTGAGAGGCGAAAGCATAAGGCAGGCCCAGATAGGCCGCCAGCTGCGCGCCAAAGGTCGAAGAGCCGAGAATCCAGAGCGGAATGTTCGTGTTGCCACCCGGAACGGCCTGGACGCGCTGGCCATCCTGAACGGGGCCAAGGAATGCCTGCAGTTCCATGACTTCCTTTGGGAAGCGGTCTTCTCCGCCAACCATGGTCCGGCGCAAGGCCTGGGAAACAAGCTGGTCGCCGCCCGGCGCGCGGCCAAGCCCAAGATCGATGCGGCCGGGATAGATCGCCTCAAGGGTCCCGAACTGTTCGGCCACCATGATCGGCGCGTGGTTTGGCAGCATGATACCACCTGCGCCAAGGCGGATGTTCTGCGTGTCCTGACCAGCATGGGCGATCATCACAGCCGTCGCCGCGCTCGCAATACCGGGCATGTTGTGATGTTCGGCCAGCCAGTAGCGATTATAGCCAAGGCGGTCCGCATGGGTAGCAAGCCGTCGGGCGCGAGCAAGGGCGTCCTGCGGATTGCTGCCTTCAACGATCGGGGCGAGGTCGAGAACTGAAAATGGTATCATCGCCACTCAATGTATGAGCCGGCAGGACGCTTCTCAATAGGTGGAAGGGGCAAGTAGCGCCTGCTTTAGGCGGCGCTTCGAATCCGGGGCTCGCTGCGTACGCAATTGCGTCCGCCATTCTTGGCTTCGTAAAGATAGCTGTCGGCTTTCTCGATACAGGCGGCCAGGCCATCTTCGGGGCGTAGCTTGGCAAGGCCGAAGCTTGCCGAGACGCGCGTCGTCTTTCCGCTGATGCTGAGTTCGGTGCCAGCGATACGCTTGCGCAGGCGTTCGCACACCGCTTCAGCCTGCTGCTGGTTCACTTCGCTGAGGAGAATGATGAATTCCTCGCCGCCCCAGCGCCCCAGTCGGTCAAACGGACCGCGCAGGGCCGCGTGGCTGAGATTGGCAATGGAAACGAGGACACGATCCCCGAACGCGTGGCCATACGTGTCGTTGACGCGCTTGAAGTGATCGAGGTCGAAGAGAGCGACATAGACACTGTTCCTGGTACGCTCCATGCGCGCCAGCTCTTCTTCGGCAAGCGTCTTGAAGGAGCGGCGATTAAGAAGGCCGGTCAGCGGGTCCGTCGAGGCCATGGCTTCCAGCGTCGTCTGGTAACGGTCAACGCGGTACTGGTTTTGTGCCGCAAGGCCTGCCATGGGGCTCGCAACGCAGGCGGCGATGACGACTGTCATCAACATGAAGTCATAATTTCCAGCCGGGACCCCAAAGAAATTGATCACGAGGACAGCAAAGAGAACTGACAGCGACAGCGCGGCGGCAATCACGAACCCGAAGAAAATCAGTGCTCGTGTAACAGCGCCATTATCGGCTTCAAGGAGTCGGTAGCCTTGTGTCATGCCGGCTTAAATAGCAGCCGAAAGAAAACATTGCTGTAATCGCAAGTTTCAAATTTTATCTATCCTTGGGTTGAGGACGATTTGTCGGGCGTATTAAAGACCGCGCCGGTCCGGGAACCCATAACCGCGTGCCCGCTCGCAAGACCAGGTATCGCCAGTTTCGCAGGCACGCTGGATGTAATCCTTGCCTTCGTCGCGGTTCATCATCCCGCCTTGGCCGCGATAGACCATCGAACCATAACCCCCGCAGCCTGTCTGATTGCCGAGGTCGCAGGCACGCTTATAGAGACGGCGCGCATACTCATAGTCCTGATTCCCGTCATTGCCGGTGAAGCTGACATGCGCCTGTTCGAGGCAGCTATCGGCGTCACGCCCATCAAAACAGGACGTGTCGTAGAGTTCGCGTGCGCGTTCGTAATCCTGTTCGATGCCGAGACCGCGGCGGTAGATATGGCCGGCCTTCCGGCAATTTCGAGACCAGACTTCGCGCTGCTGGCTCTTGTCCGCGCAGGCTTCGGAATAGCGCTCCAAGGCGTCGTCATACCAGCCTTTCTGCATGGCGCGGTCCGCATAAAGCTCATCGGCATCCGGCTTCGCGATGCGCTCCGGCCCAAATTGCGCTGAAGCTGAGGGCGCAATCGTCAATGCGGAAACGCTGACCAGTCCGGCGAAAAACAGACTTGTGGCTTTCATCTTGGGGACCTCGCAGAAAATTTCTAATCCTGTCACCTTCTCACATCACGCGAGGAATGTGGCGGTTTCCTGTCGGCGACTGCAACTGGCAAGGATTCGGTTTTTCATTGTCTGGGACTCGCGAACCGCTTATTCCGGTCGTGAAGGTGTATCGCCTTGCGAGGGAGGACTCGAGTATGATCAAGCGTCTGACAGGACTGAGCGCACTTCTTTTGGCAAGCGCCTGCGCAACACAGGGCGGTGATGATCTGCCGCCTGCTGAAGCGCCGCTTCCGCCAATGATGACATCGCCGGGTGTAGATGAAGCGCGACTTCAAAACGCAATTGCAAGCAGCGAACGGCCGGAAACCGACGTTGAACGCGACGAGTTACGCCGTCCGGCCGGTGTCATCGAGTTTGCGGGTCTCCTTCCGAATGAGACGGTTCTCGAACTTGAAGCGGGTGGTGGCTATTTTACCGAAATCCTGTCGCGATACCTGAACGAAGAGACGACGCTCTACATGCAGAATCCTGCCGCGTTCGATGGCTTTCTCGGTGATGCGGCAGAGATCCGAATGGATGGCCTTGATAATGTCGAATATCTGCGCACTGATTTCGACAGTTTCCCGCTGGAGGATGAGAGCATCGACGTGGTGACCTGGTTCCAGGGGCCGCATGAGCTATGGTATACGCCGGAAAATGGCGAGCCACTCGTCTCTAATCCCGACGACTCGTTTCCCGAAATCTTTCGCGTCCTGAAGCCGGGTGGCAGTTTTGTCGTGCTTGATCATACCGGGCCGGACGGTGCGCCAGCGACAATCGGCGGCGAAACCCATCGTATCGATCCGCAGATTGTTCGCGACCTCGGGCGGGAAGCAGGCTTCGTGCTCGTTGCTGAAAGCGACCTGCTCGACAATCCGGGTGACGACCTGACTGCGAACGTTTTCGATGAGTCCGTGCGGGGCCGTACTGATCAGTTCCTCATGAAGTTCGAAAAGCCGATGGGCGCGCCGCAATAAGGCTGCAGACCGTTCTGCGAGGATCGCTTGACCGCAGCTAGCCGCTGAAGGACAGGGAGGCGGTTATGACGACCCCGAGCGACCGTATTCCCGCTGCGCGTTCGCGCAAGGCTCTTTGGCTCGGCCTCGGGCTGGGGGCCACCGTTATCACCCTTTTCCTGCTTGGGAAGACGGGTGTGCTTGGCTCGCTTGAAGCTTTCATCGCCCAAATGCAGGAAATGGCCGATACGCCATGGGCACTACCGGCGGTTATCGTGCTCTTCACCGGCGCTGCCTTTGTAGGGCTGCCGCAGTTCGGATTGATCGGGGCGGCCGTTGTCGCCTTCGGTCCCGTAAATGGCGCGTTCTATTCCTGGGTAGCGACAATGGTTTCCGGTACGGTGACTTTCTGGCTTGGCCGGTTCAGTGGAGAGGCGGCCGTGGCGCGCTTCTCCGGTCGCCGTGCTGCCCGCTTCACCGAGTTTGTGAGCCGCAATGCGTTCGCAGCGAGCATGATCGTACGTAACGTTCCGACGGGGCCGTTCCTGATCGTCAACATGGCGTTCGGCGCACTCCGCGCAAACTATCTCGCATTCCTGGGCGGCATGGCGATTGGCTCACTCCCAAAAATCTTGCTTGTGACCTTCGCAGGACAGAGCCTGATATCAGCCATCACCGGTTCGCCGGTCATCGCTGTGACCTTGGCGGTTCTGGCGGCCATCATTTTCGGTGGCCTCTGGCTCTATGTCCGTCACCGGCAGGGGTCGGGCAAGATCATTTCGCCAATGCCTATCAGGCCGGTTGACAGGGCAAGCGAAAAGCCGGATTAGGTCACTCATGCGCAAGAATTTGCCTCTTGAGGGACTAACGGGCCTCCTACTTAGCAGCCCCTGGCTGGTGGCCGCTGGACTCTGATGGTTCTGCGCCTGGTCAGGGGATCGACTTAAACGCCCTTTCGCTGACACTTCTTAGAGATCCTCAGGCCTGACCATGACTTCCGAAAAAGACCGCATTCTGATTTTTGATACGACCATGCGTGATGGTGAGCAGTCGCCCGGCGCATCCATGACGCACAATGAGAAGCTGGAGCTTGCCGACCTTCTTGAGACGATGGGGGTGGATATCATCGAGGCGGGTTTCCCCGCCTCCTCCCAAGGTGACTTCGAGGCAGTGCGGGACATTGCGCGGCGGTCAAAGTCGTCGGTCATAACCGGGCTGTCGCGCTCGAAGCTGGAAGATATTGACCGCTGCGGTGAGGCCGTGCGACACGCCGCTCGCCCGCGCATTCACACTTTCATCTCAACCAGCCCTGTTCACATGAAGCATAAGCTGCAGATGGGGCCGAACGCGGTGCTCGAGGCTGTTGGTCGTTCCGTCGCCCATGCTCGAAATCTGGTCGAAGACGTTGAGTGGTCAGCTGAGGACGCGACCCGCACAGAGTTTGAGTTCCTCTGCAAATGTATTGATGTGGCCATTGCTTCAGGGGCAACGACCATCAACGTGCCCGACACGGTGGGCTATACCCATCCTGACGAGTATGGCGGCCTGATCCGTGCCCTTCGCGAGACGATCCCGAATTCGGACAAGGTCATCTGGTCCACGCATTGTCATAATGATCTCGGTCTCGCTGTCGCAAATTCGATTGCTGGCGCGCAGAACGGTGCACGACAGATTGAATGCACGATCAACGGGCTTGGCGAACGGGCAGGCAATGCCGCGCTGGAAGAGATTGTCATGGCGTTCAAGGTGCGCGGCGATACGCTGCCCTATGACACGGGCATCGACACCACCCGGCTGGCGCGAGCAAGCCAGATGGTAAGCCGGATCACTGGCTTCCCGGTGCAGTACAATAAGGCGATCGTCGGCAAGAATGCCTTCGCGCACGAAAGTGGCATCCACCAGGATGGCATGCTGAAGAATACTGAAACCTACGAGATCATGAAGCCGGAGGATGTTGGTGTGTCCAAGTCA
Organism: Henriciella barbarensis; assembly: GCF_003576345.1. Lineage (GTDB taxonomy): Bacteria > Pseudomonadota > Alphaproteobacteria > Caulobacterales > Hyphomonadaceae > Henriciella > Henriciella barbarensis. The sequence continues at coordinate 84,028 of NZ_QWGB01000009.1, forward strand.
TCTCTGGTGATGGGCAAGCTATCGGGACGCAACGCCTTCCGGGACAAGCTCGCCTCTCTCGGCTATGAGCTAGATGCGGATTCCTTGAACGAGGCGTTTCGCAGGTTCAAGGATCTCGCTGACCGCAAGAAGCATGTCTTCGATGATGACATACTGGCGCTAGTCGACGACCAGCTGTCGGCTATGGGCGAACGGGTCGGCTTTGACAGCCTTCGCGTCATTGCCGGATCGGTCGGCCCTCAGAAAGCTGATCTTTCACTGCGCGTGGATGGGCAGCTCATGGAAGCGAGCTGTACTGGCAATGGTCCCGTCGATGCCGTGTTCAACACGATTCGCAAGATCGTAAGCCACGAAGCCAAGCTCGACCTCTATCAGGTTCATGCGGTGACGGGCGGAACGGATGCCCAGGCCGAAGTGAGCGTGAGGCTGAATGGCGAAGGCATCATGGCCGTCGGGCGTGCGTCAGATCCGGACACGCTGGTCGCAAGCGCGAAGGCTTACATCCACGCGCTGAACAAGCTCGAAGCGCGACGCTTGAAGCGGCGGGCTGCCTGACTGCACATGAAGGACCGTGGGGGTGTGCCGCAGGCGCTCATTGCGGACGACAAGTGTACGAAGCGTACACGAACTTCTCCGTAATGTTTCAGCCGCTTACAGGCCTGTAACGTTCAGGAGTCTGGCAGGTCAGGGCGTGTACGAGGCGTACCTGTTTCGGGCAGCCTCTCACTTGCTTTCCGTGGAATAACGCTGCATGGGGAATACGGGCTGGCAAAGAAATTCTCGCACGACTGCAGCTAATCTGGTTGTGCCAATAGTAAAGAAGCGACCTTACTCATGATCGGTAGCCTTCTCGGCATGCTCTCCACAGATATGGCGATTGACCTCGGGACAGCGAATACGCTCGTCTACGTAAAGGGTCAGGGCATCAAGCTCGATGAACCCTCCGTCGTTGCCTATATGAACCAGGGCGGCCGCAAGGTCGTGTACGCGGTAGGTAATCAGGCCAAGCAGATGCTTGGCAAGACACCGCTCAACATGGAAGCCATCCGCCCGATGCGGGATGGCGTCATCGCCGACTTCGAAGTCGCCGAAGAAATGATCAAGCACTTCATTCGTAAAGTGCATAATCGCCGGGCCTTCGTTTCTCCGCTGATCATTATCTGCGTGCCAAGCTCTGCAACCAATGTTGAGCGCCGCGCCATTCACCAGTCTGCGCTGGCCGCTGGTGCTCGCGAAGTCCAGCTTATCGAAGAGCCGATGGCAGCCGCGATCGGCGCCGGCCTTCCGATTGAGGAGCCAGCCGGCTCCATGGTGGTGGATATTGGCGGCGGCACGACTGAGGTCGCGGTGCTTTCTCTGGGCGGTATCGTCTATTCGCGTTCTGTGCGCGTTGGCGGCGACAAGATGGATCATGCCATCATGTCCTATCTGCGCAAGAACCAGCAGATCATGATCGGCGAGATGTCGTCCGAGCGGATTAAGAAAGAAATTGCTTCGGCAAAGGCGCCAGAGAGTGGTGACGGCCTGACTGTCACGGTTCGTGGCCGCGGCACGATCGACGGCGTCCCGAATGAGGTCGAAGTGAACGAGGCCATGATGGCCGAAGCGCTCGCCGACCCGGTCAATGAAATCGTCGACGCCATTCGTCTGGCGCTTGAAGCCATGGCGCCAGAGCTGGCTGCTGACATCGTTGATCGCGGCATCGTGCTGACCGGCGGCGGCGCGCTCCTGCGCAATCTTGACGTCGTGATCCGTGAGCAGGCCAAGCTGCCTGTGATGATTGCCGACGATCCGCTGAAATGCGTCGCTCAGGGGTGTGGTTACGTGCTCGAAAATCTCGTGCGTATGCGCAACGTCCTGTCGCCGGAAGTCTAGGACAGTTCACGGCCTGCGCGCGATCTCGTCCGCGACGCTGAAATCCCGGTTGCGCACGGCTGCGCTTCACTTCAGGATCAGCCCTGCCGTGGGGAGGCAATAAGGGACGACCATGGCCCGTTTGCGTGGAAAAAGACTGAAAGCCCGGCCCGTACGCCGCTACGCCCTCATTGTGGCTCTCGTCATGCTGTTCGCCGTGCTTCTGGCACAGACTTCCCCGCGCCTTCGCGCCTGGATTGATCCGGCGCGCACTGTTGCCGCTGACCAGCTTGCCAGTTCTGCGCGACCCGGCCTCTGGGACCGTATTTCCGGAAAAGCTGCCCGCGACGAGCGCATCCGCGAACTTGAAGCAGAAGTTCGCGAACTGACACGCTACCGCTCGGTTGCGATCTCGATGGCGGCGCGTCTGGAAGCCTATGAAGACATGCTGAACGTGATGGGCGAACCGCCCGTTCGCGGCGTCACGGCGCGCATCACATCTGAAACGAACGGGCCTTTCCGCGAAGCCATTCTGGTCAACGCCGGCACGCTTCAGGGTGTGCAAGCTGGCGCCTATGCGGAAAACGAAGGTGGGCTGGTCGGGCGTGTCGTTCAGATTGGCGAGCGGTCTTCCCGCGTGCTGCTCGTCGCAGACTTCAATTCGCGCGTTCCTGTCATGGGTGAGGCAAGCGGCATGCGCGCCATCCTGTTCGGCGACCGCGACGATCTTGGTACGCTGACTGACCTGCCGGAGCGCGGCAGCTTCATTCTTGGTGAGAGAGTCCTGACGTCTGGTGAGGGCGGCATCTTTCCGCGCGGCATTGTTGTTGGCGAAGTCGTTGAGCGCGGCGGCGCGCTACGGGTTGAATTCGGGATGAACCGGGGCCGGGGCGGCTTTGTCCGCCTGATGCCCAGCATGCAGATCCCGCCGCCGGAAGAGTATCCAGCGCCTGACGCGACAGACGCTGAGGACGACACTGGAATTGAGGCCGGAGATGGCGCGCCTGTCGACGAGACTGCTGAGACGGCTACGTCAGAAGCGCTACCTGACGCAGGTGCGCCGGGAGGCGGATAATAATGGCAAGACGCCGCAAGTCTGAACGTCTCTCTGCTGTCGCGGGCATCTGGGCTGAGACCGGGCCGACCAGCCGCTTTCTGATCGGTACGCTCATCGTTGCTGCGATCGGCCTGATCGGTCTGACCCCGAAGACGCTTTTCGATACTGAACTGGTTTGGCCGTATGCGTCGCTGGTCGCTGCCATTGGCTGGGGGCGCAGCGGGCTCGGCTTTCGGCCCATGGTGGTCTTGATCCTGTTCGGCCTTGCCCAGGATGTCATTGTCTACGCGCCGCTTGGCTGCTTCGGCTTCATCAATCTGGCGGCCTTTGGCGCAAGCTCACTGATAGCTCGCAGCTTTGATCGGGAGCGTAATCCCCTCATCAGCACCGTCGCACCCGTGGTGCTGTATGCGGTTTCATTCGTGCTGGTCTGGCTGTTCGCCAGCTTCTCCGGCAACCATCTCGTTCAGCTGTCCCCACTGGTGAATGTGTTTGTAGTCACATATATTCTCCATATCCTTACAGCACCCGTTTTTGATCTTGGCCGTAGGGTCGGCCCACTCACGGGGAGCATGTCATGAGCAGCGAACTCGACTTCGAATCCAGGCTCAATCGGCGCACCATCATCACAGGTGCGGCTGGCGGCGTCCTGTTCTCTGGCCTCGTTGCCCGCCTCGTCCAGCTGCAGCTCTTTGAGGGCGAGCGCTACAAGGAGATCGCGAATGAGAACGGGGTCAAACTTGATCTCGCTCCGCCGATCCGTGGTGCGATCTACGACCGGTTCGGCGTTCCGCTTGCCTCGCACCGTCAGGCAGGTCGTGTCTCCATCGTCCGCGAGCAGACGCCGGACATGGACGCCACACTGGCGGAAATTGCACGCCATATCGATCTGCCGATGGATGAACGCGAGCGGGTGATCCAGCAGGCCCGTAGTCAGGCCTCCTTCCAGTCGACGATCGTCAAGAGCGAGCTCACCTATGAAGAGTTTGCGCGCATGACGCTGCTGGCAGCTGACATGCCGGGCGTGCGCGCTGACATGGCGGCGACGCGCTCCTATCCACGTGGGCGCGATTTCGCTCACGTGCTTGGCTATGTTGCCAAGGCGAGCTCTGATGATCTGTCGCGTCTGACTGAAAATGCCTCTCCAGAGGAGTCATCCCTGCTGGCCCGTCTGTTTCGGCACCCGGATATGCGAACGGGTCGTTCCGGCATTGAACGCGCCGCAGAACCCTGGTTGCGCGGTGAGCCGGGCTTCCGCCGCCTTGAGACGAACGCCGCAGGCCGCGTCATTCGTGAGCTTGAAAGCGATGACCTCGCGCCGACGCCGGGACGGGACATTGGTCTGACCGTCGATGCGGAGCTTCAGCGCGCGGCAATCGACCGTTTCGGAGACGAGAGCGGTGCGGCGGTGGTTCTTGATATCGAGACGGGCGCAATTCTCGCCTTCGTATCGACGCCAGCCTTTGATCCGAATGATTTCGTCAACGGCATATCCTATGCCGACTATAACGCGCTGCGCGAAAATGATCGCTCGCCGCTTTATCACAAGGCGTATGACGGCACCTATCCGCCTGGTTCCACATTCAAGATGGTCGTTGCGACTGCAGCGCTGGAAGCCGGTATCAACCCGGACCAGCGAGTTTACTGCAATGGCTACTACCGATTCGGTAACCGCACCTGGCATTGCTGGAAGCGCGGCGGCCACGGCAATGTGGACATGCACTGGGCAATGAAGGGCAGCTGCGACGTCTACTTCTATGATATTGCGCGCAAGATTGGTGTTGAACATCTCGCCGACGTTTCGCGCCGCTTTGGTTTCGGACAGGTCTGGGACCTTGGCCTTACGGGTGGACGCGGTGGTACAGTGCCAGACGATGCCTGGAAGCGCGCGGCACTGGGCGAACCTTGGTATGAGGGCGAGACCCTCAACTACGGCATCGGTCAGGGGTATCTGTCGGCGTCGCCACTCCAGCTGGCGCTCATGTCTGCACGCATTGCCGCCAAGGGCCGGTTGATTGAGCCATATATCATCGGCGAAGGTCCGCGCCCTGATAAACCGATCCCCTATGCTGAGCCGCTAGACCCTGACCATATGCAACGCATGATGGATGGAATGTATGGCGTCACCTCAGAAGCCGGTGGTACTGCATGGCGCTCAGGCGACCTCGGTCTTGGCGGTCCACGCCTTGCGGGCAAGACGGGTACCGCGCAAGTGCGTCGCATCTCTGAAGCCGAGCGCCGTTCGGGCGTGCTGAAGGGCGACGAGATTGACCGTCGTCTTCGCGACCATGCACTCTTCGTTGCCTACGCGCCTGCCGATGACCCGAAATACGCGATTTCGGTTGTCGTTGAGCATGGTGAGGGCGGTTCCAGTACCGCCGCTCCCGTCGCCCGAGATATTCTGGCCACGGCGATCCGCCGCGACTCGCGCGCCGCTGCCCGCTGGCAGCAGACTGCCTCGGCATCGGGCAGCGGAAATGGCGGGGGCAACCCCTGATGGCTCGGGCTGCACGCGCCTCGGCTATCAGATTTGAAGACCGCACCCTTGCAGGGACGCTGGGCGAGCTGCCTTGGGGGTTGGTCCTGATGCTGATCACCGTCGCCTGTATTGGCACGGCGGCGCTCTATTCCTCGACCTTCACGAACCCGGAGGAGGCTGGCCTGCCAGCCCGGCACGCGGTTCGCTTCGCCATCTCGCTCGGCATTATGTTTGTCATCGCGCTTGTGCCGATTGGTATCTGGCTGCGGGCTGCCTGGCCCGCTTACTTCGTGACCCTTGCCATGCTTGTCGGCGTGGAGTTGTTCGGCTTGACGCGAGGCGGTGCCACAAGGTGGCTGCAGCTTGGTCCCATTGGCGTACAGCCGTCTGAGTTCATGAAGCTCGCGCTGACACTGGCGCTGGCGCGGTACTATCATAATAATCTGACATTCCAGTCAGGCCGGTTCTTCATCCATCTCCCCGCCCTGTTCATTATCATCGTCCCGGCGGCATTGATCTTCAAACAGCCCGACTTCGGCACAACACTGGCGCTCATCGCCTCAGGCGCGGTACTCATCTTTCTGGCCGGGCTCTATTACCGGATCATCGCGGCGGTTTTCCTGGCGGGTATTGCCAGTGCGTGGCCGATCTACATGTTCGTGCTTCAGGATTATCAGCGCGAACGGGTGAATACCTTCCTTGCGCAGCTCACGGGCCAGGCAGTGAACACTCTCGATGATGGCTACCAGATCGAACAGGCCAAGATCGCCATCGGGTCGGGCGGCTGGCAGGGCAGGGGCTTCATGGAAGGCACGCAGGCCCAGCTCGACTATATCCCCGAACAGCACACCGACTTCATCCTGACCGTAATTGCGGAAGAGTTCGGCTTCCTCGGCGCGACGGGCCTTCTTGCTCTCTGGGCGGCGATCCTTGGTTGGGGGCTCGTGATTGCCGGTCGATCAGCCTCGCTTTTCGGACGCTTCGCGGCGGTAGGTTGCGTCGCAACGGTGGCCTTCTTCATCCTGTTCAATGTCGCGATGGTGCTGGGTCTTGTCCCTGTTGTTGGCGTGCCGCTGCCGCTCGTCTCTTATGGTGGTACCGTGATGTTCACCACCATGGCTTGCTTCGGCATTCTCCTCTCCGTGCACATTGGCCGCGACGAGCGCCTGAGCACTCAGGGGATGATTTGACCTCAAGGTGGGCAGGTGCGTTGACCTTTGTCCCGCTAAAGCTAGTGTCCGGCAAAATTCTTTTCACGAGGGGAGCAGATAATGGAAATTGGCCGCAAGACTGAGACATGGGGGTCGAAATTCGGCTTCATCATGGCCGCCGTCGGCTCATCGGTAGGTCTCGGCAATTTCTGGCGGTTTCCATACACCGCAGGCGAAAATGGAGGCGGTGCCTTCATTATAATCTACCTGCTCTGCGTGGCATTTGTCGGTCTTCCGCTGCTGATGGCGGAATACTCGATGGGCCGGAAATCCGGCATGTCGGCAATTGAAGGCGTTCAGTCGCTCGCCCGGGCCGAATCAAAATCCTTGAACTGGGGTATTGTCGGCTGGGTGGGTACAATCACCGCGACCTTCATCCTCAGCTTCTATATCGTGATTTCTGCCTGGCTCATGGCCTTCACGCTACAGGCCCTCGGCGGCAATTTTAACGGGATGGATGCGGCAAGCTCCGGCGCAAACTTCAATAATACCATCGGTCAGGGTGAACACCCGCTCGTTTCCAAATGGTATATGCTTCTCCTGCTCGCCATCTTCCTGATCGCCAATATCGTGGTCGTCGGCCGCGGCGTAAAAGGCGGTATTGAGCGGGCAGCAACCATTCTGATGCCGGCTTTCTTCGTCATGCTCGTAGTTGTTGTCGGCTTCGGTCTGGCGACCGGTGACGCAGCCCGCGCAGCGGAGTTCCTGCTCACGCCGAAGTGGGATCAGGTTGGCTTCAACACCTTCCTTGAGGCGATCGGCCAGGCCTTCTTCTCAATTGGTATCGGCGTCGGCCTCATGATCACTTATGGCGCATATCTTTCGCGCTCGACGAACATCCCACGTTCGTCCGGCCTGATTGCAGGCTCTGATACGCTGGTCGCGCTGATCGCGGGCTTTGCAATCTTCCCGGTCGTCTTTGCAGCAGGTCTCGATCCGGCCGGCGGCCCAAGCCTCTTCTTCGTCTCCATGCCAGTGGCCTTTGGCTCCATTCCTGGCGGCCCGATCATTGCGGTGATATTCTTTGCGCTCGCGCTCTTTGCGGCCTTCACCTCATCCATCTCCCTGCTTGAGGTCTCGGTCTCCTGGCTTGAGGAACGCCAGGGCGTGACCCGCCTTGGCGCGGCGATGGGGATGGGCTTCATCCTGTTCGTCGTCGGTGCAGCCTATGTCTTCTCGCTTGAGTATCTCGACTTTGTGGACTTCGTGACGGGCAACATTCTTCTGCCGCTCGGCGGTCTTCTTGCGGTTATCTTCGCAGGCTGGATCCTCTCGCGTGACATGATGATGAGTGAGATCGGCGAAGGCCTTGTCATGAATGTCTGGCGCTTCCTGATGCGCTGGTTCGTTCCGGCCTTCCTCGGCTTCGTCCTGTTCTTCGGCTTCTTCGACAAGATCCAGCAGCAATACAACGTCCAGCTGCCTGGCTTCATGACCCAGCTGCTCGGTCCGAACAATGAGCTTGCTCCTGTTGAGGAGCTCGATGTTCAGCCACCAGCAGAAGAAACCGAAACTGATCCGGGTGCGGGTTCAGAAACCCCATCCTGACCGGACGCTTTCATCCACAGCACACCGCACGAAACAAAAAAGGGCGCTCCTAATCGGGAGCGCCCTTTCTTTTTGCGTGGCTCGTGGACCTAACCAAATTTCTTGGCGAAAGCCCGCGTCGCAGTGATCAGCTGATCCACTATGCCGGGGTCGAGACTTGAATGGCCTGCATCCGGAACGATGTGCAACTTGGCATCAGGCCATGCTTTGGTCAGCTGCCATGCTGTCCCGATTGGGGTCACGACGTCATAGCGACCGTGGACGATGATGCCCGGCACGCCGCCGAGCTTTTCTTCGGCCTGCTTCAGCAGCCAGCCGTCTTCCGCAAAGAAGCCCTTATTCACGAAGTAGTGGCACTCGATGCGTGCAAAGGCGTCTGCGAAGCTGTCTTCCTCAAACTTGGCGGGACGGGAATCCGGCCCCTTGATCGAGATGGTCTCGCCTTCCCAGCAGGCCCAGGCTTTGGCGGCCGCGATACGGGCACGCCGGTCGCTGCCTGTCAGCCGCTTATGGAACGCGTGAAGCAGGTCGCCGCGCTCGTCTTCCGGGATCGGGGCAACATAACGGTCAAAGGCATCGGGGAAAATGCGGCTTGCGCCATCCTGGTAGAACCACTGGATCTCGGCTTCGGTAATCAGGAAGATGCCACGCAGAATGAGGCCGAGCACGCGCTCGGTATGGGTTACCGCATAAGAGAGCGAGAGGGTCGAGCCCCAGGAACCGCCGAACACCACCCATTTGTCGACACCCAATGCTTCGCGAATGCGCTCCATGTCGCTGACCAGCGCCCATGTGTCGTTCTCTTCCAGCTCGGAATGAGGTGTGGAGCGACCGCAACCACGCTGATCAAACAGGATGATGCGATAGAGTTTCGGATCGAAGAAGCGACGCATCTCAGGGCTTGAGCCGCCGCCAGGGCCACCATGAACACCGATGACCGGGATACCGTCAGGATTGCCCGACTCTTCCCAATAAATCTCGTGCAGGTCTGAAACCCTGAGGCGACCTGTCCTGTTAGTGTCAATAGGTGGGTAAAGTTTGAGCATCTATAAACCTTGTCTGAACGCTAACCACAGTATGTGAACCACTTTGGCATAAGGGTCTGGACGTCAAAACTCCAACCTGTATGTGTAAACGCAGTTAAAGTATTAAGACCGCACGGGTCGTACCAGTATATGAAACCGCTTCTCTTTTGTCTTGCAACTCTCGCGCTGACTGGCTGCACCACAGTTTCAATGGTGTCCAAACAGGCAGTCGTTGAGACAGAACTGACGGACCAGCAATCTGAAGTCCGCGAGCGGGCGCAGGCATTCGAAACCATGGCGGCGGACGAAGGCTGGGTAAGGCAGGCGGGTGGTCTGTCCGGTCTTGCGGACATGCTGTTCGGTGCAGAGCACCCCGCCAGCGACGTATCCTCGCTCAGCTATGCGCAGACTATAGCAGCTTCGGCGGAAGAACCGGCTGCAATCTATGCAACCGTTGAGGCCGATGCATCGGCTGCTGCACGCAGTCTTCAGGAGCTCGACCTCATCGCTACGGCGCTGCTGCAGTCGGGTGACGTTCAACGTGCCGACCTCATCAGTTTCGAAAGCGCGCTTGTCACCGCGCAGAAATGCTATCGCAGCTTCGCCGAAGCAACCGGTGTCGTTGAAGGCGCGGCTAGTCGTGAGCGCCGCGAGACTGAAGCGGCCCTGCGCCTCCTGGCGAGCGTGATTGACGGCGCGCGTGCATCCGCTGACCAGATGGCTACAGTCTATTCGGGCAGTGAAACTGCGGACAAGACGCTCAGCTGATCGTCGTGCATTTTGCCGAGCTCGCTAGCGCTGCGGATCGGGAAACCAGACCCCCATCAGAATGTCGATGAGCTGCTCGGTGCGCGCGCGTACATCGTCTGGCGTCCATGTCTCTCTGCCGCGCAGGTCTTCAGTCAGCGCGAATACCCTGACGCCATCAGCAAAATAAAGTTTCTTCTTTTCGCGAAACTCCAGCCGGTCGGCGATCCTGTTCACATGGCGCGGCACAATCACGAAATTGCCTGCCGTTTCAGCCAGCTCTCTCTGCACCGCTGCGCTTGGCCAGATCCTGTTCCAGTGGCTGTCTTCCGGCACGATCCGTGGCAGCACATGTTCGACGCTTGCATCCTCTTCCGAGGAGATTTGTTCGCCATTCTCGAGCGCTGCATTGAGGCGAAGGGCAACCGCTCTTCGTTGCATGAAATTGACAAATCTGCCGGTTAGCCGCTCGCGGATCCGGCGCTTGTCCTCGCGGGAAAAATTGAGCGGCCCGTTACGGTGAAAGAGCGGCTTTCCGTCCAGTATGGCCTTGGTCAGGCGCGCATACTGTTTTCGCCGTGCGTCGCTATTGGTCACGTAGAGCATCATGACGAAGCCGAACCGCTCCAGTAGCCTGAAGAACTCTGCGGCTTCGGCGCCATTCTCGCGCTGGCGGTAGAGATAGGCCAGCGCCGGCACGCGCCAGAGATGGTGGTCCAGAAGGCGCAGATGATTGATAGGGCCGCGTACCGCATCGGTGTAGGCGCCGTAATCGGGCTCACCGCGCAGGATCGCACTGTATGTGCTGACATAGTCTGGTAGGTGCTCGTCCAGAAAGGTCCGTGCATCCACCTTTGAGAGGACGGCTCTGGAGAATTCGGCCGCGACCTTGCCCTTGGAACTTCGCGAATAAAGCTGGCGGATATAGTTGAGCAGATCATCCAGTCCGTTCGCGCCCAGCCTTGACTCATGGTCGAGCCAGCGTCGGGCATGGGCGTTCGCTTCTTCTTCGGAGAAATCGCCGCGCTGCAGGATTTCGGTCTTGATGATGTCGTGCGTATTGGGCGCCTTCCCGCGCGTATTCAGCACGCGAAACACGTCATAGCCGCCGTCCCAGTCAGGCACGACGACGCGCACCAGCATGATCCGGTCACGGATTGTCTCGAAAAGCTGCCGGCGCTGAGTGCCAGTTAGCCGGGTCAGATAGCTTTCAATCAGGTCGAGATTTGTCGACATACGCCCGTGATTGGTGGCCTGACCGGCCTCGGCGTCCCTCTGGCGCGTGGCGCCCTCGGTTTGTACGGCTTCGCGGAAATAGGGCGTGTCGATATGGTTGAGCGTCAGGCGCCAGGCATTGTCGTCGCCCTGGCTGGCCCTGTCGGGGTCACCGATCATCGTATGGGCAAGGGCCTTGTAATGTGGGTCGGTCTCCAGATCACGCAGGACGGCGAGGATCATGGAGAGTGTGGTTAGGCGCTGCTGGCCATCCACAACAAGAAAGCTGCGCTCATCCATCTCGACCAGAACGATCGCGCCTATGAAATGATGCTTTCGCCGGCTCGCCGCCCGCCACAAATCGCTCAGCAGTTCGCCCACTTCATCACCCTGCCAGGCATAGCTGCGCTGATATGGCGGCATCCGGAGGAGGATACCCGGAGCGAGAATAGCCGAGAGGCTGCATTCGCGTGCCCTAATTCCGGATTCCATTGCACTCCCGGCAATTCATACTAGACCTGAAGGCTATCGATAGAGGTGTATCCGCCGGGTAGAAACCTGCTACTCGCGCAAGACATCCGATTTCCATTGAAGGGAGGCAGATAAGCCACATGAGATGGGCAAATTTTGATCACGAAGGCGAAGTCTGGTGCGGGCTTGTAGAGGGCGACGCGGTCCTCGTTGCAGCTAAAGGCTGCCTCAGCCAGCACCTCGGTGACCTGCAGTCGCTTGAATCTGCTGCCCGCGATGGCACAAAACTCATGCTCACAGACGCGAAGCTGCGCCAGCCCGTTATCAGGCCCGGCAAGATACTCGCCATCGGTCTTAACTACGCCGCCCATGTTGCCGAGAGCGTCAGCTTCATCTCGAACGACAAGCCTGAGGTGCAGAAGTGGTTCAACAAGCAGTCGACCGCTGCGAACGGGCCAGGTTCGCCGATCCACGTGCCCAAAGTCTCGCAACAGCTCGATTATGAAGCTGAACTCGTTGTGGTTATCGGCAAGCATGGCCGGCACGTGCCGAGGGAGAAAGCGTTCGACATCGTCGCGGGCGTCAGCTGCGGCTGCGATTGCTCGGTGCGAGACTGGCAGAAGGCAAGCCCGACCATGATCATGGGCAAGGGCTTCGACACGCATGCCCCATTCGGTCCACATCTCGTCACTCTGGACGAAGTGGGAGAGCTCGGCTCTCAAGCGATCCGTTGCTACGTCAATAACGAGTTACGCCAGGAGGCGAAGCTCTCTGACATGATCCACTCGATTGCAGACCAGATTGCGCACCTCACTGCCGCCTTCACGCTGGAGCCGGGCGACGTCATCTTCACCGGCACCCCTGCAGGCGTCGGCGCAGGCCTCAGTCCCCCAACATGGCTGCAACCCGGTGATCAGGTTCGCGTCGAGATTGAAGATGTCGGCACACTCGAAAACCCGGTCATCGCCGAACCGGACACGACGCGGATCGGTTAATCGCTCATGCGCGCGCCTCTTGTCCTTTCGGTTTCAGTTCTCCTTGTTGCGGCCTGCGATGTTCGCGGGCCTGAATTGCCGGGCCGCAAGGACGCCGTCGAAGACGTCAAAGCGACGCAACGCGAAGTACGTCCAGCCGATTTCGCGATAGAGCCATGCAGCAGGTCAGACACGTCCATCTGCCTGTTCGCGCGGGCGGGAGGCAAACGGCTCCTGTTCGGGGCGCCGGCCGGCGTCGGCAACCAGATCGACAGCAGGGAGCTGGCGCGGCTCGACGGTCTGTTTCTCTACTCGCTTCGTTCCGAAGATATCGAAGGGCTGGATGAGGTCCGCAATATCAGCTGGCAGGCGGGCAGGCCGGGGCCTCTCTCGGTCAGCGGTCCGGCGGGGCTCAGCTCGGTCATCGACGGACTGAACCGCGCCTATGAGGTCTCCGACGCACTGATCTTCGTTGAAGACGACGCACCATCTGGTGGTTTCGATGCCGCCCTGCTGGAGACCGGACATGAAGTTATGGAGGATACGGTTGTCTTCTATACGGGTGACCTGAAGGTCGAGGCGACGACCGGCATGAATGACCGCCTCAGTTATCGGGTCGATTATCGCAGCGTCGATGAAAACTGGCACACCTTGGTCATCCAGCCTTGCGGCGCGCCGGATATCGCGCGCAATGACATTACCGTCGATGAAGTTTCGCGCGTCGAAATTGCCTGTGTAGATGGTGAATTTGGTGAGAACTGGCCGTTCACAGGCACGCGTTTTCTGCACATGAATGGTGACTAGAAAAAGCATCGGGGTCCTGCTGGTGCAGGACCCCGGTCTCCCCCGAGACGCCCCCGTCCGGCCAAACTGGCCGCGGACATTCAGGCTTCGGTATACGAAATTTAACTAAAGGGGATGGACACCCGTCGAAAGCGAATTCTGTGGCGCGGGCTGTCAATTATGAAAGCTGTGTCATGTTTGTCACGGAGCTTGTCGCCATCTCGCGCATTGGCAAGTCACGCAAATCAGTTCCTATACTACCAATTCGTTAACATTTTGAGGCTTATTATTAAGCTTCATCGACGACGGGGCACATTACCAGTATGACCGGAATACTCTTCATCCTGTACATCGCACTCGGCAGCGCGCTCGGTTTCGGGCTCGTCTCCTATGCAGGTTTGAGCATTCCCGTCGCGATTGCGCTTGGCGCGGTGACGACGGCGCTGCTGGGCCAGTTTCATCTGCTTTTCTCTCACGTTATCGCCACGGCCGAAGGCTCGGACCGAATAGAAGCGCTTGAGCTTTCCTATGAGGAAAACGACAAGCGCATGACGCAGATCGAAACGCGCAGCCAGGAAGTTGAAGCCTCCCTCAAAAGTGAGCTCTCAGAGCGCCGCGACGCCCTCGTCACAGAGATGCGCCAGCTCGAAGGCCTCATCGACCGTCTCGCCAAAAGCTTCGAAACCAAGCTGTCGCGCGAAACAAGCGAGCCGATTGCCCCGCAGGATGACGCGCTGCTGCGTACCGTAAAGGCTGCCCTTCAGGATGGCCGCGTCGACCTTCACCTTCAGCCAATTGTGTCGCTGCCCCAGCGCCGCGTCGCTTTCTATGAGGGCTTTACCCGCCTTCGTGAGGCTGATGGCTCGATCCTGCTGCCAGCTGATTTCCTCGAAGCCGCTCGCCGTGCCCGGCTGCTCGGTGTGCTGGACAATATGCTCCTGTTTCGCTGCGTGCAGATCGTTCGCCGCCTGGCAGAGCGCGACCGCCGCGTTGGTGTCTTCTGCAATATCTCGCCGAACTCGCTCACAGACCCGCAATTCTTCCCGCACTTTCTTGAATTCATGAAAGAGAACCGGGACCTTGCCGGCGCGCTGATCTTCGAGATTCCGGCAGACCGTTTCGAGAACCGCTCACGCCAGATGCGTGAAGGCATGGATAAGCTGATCCAGCTTGGCTTCCGTTTCTCTATCGATCACGCCAGCAATCTCACTCTCGACCTGCCGCGCCTTCAGGAGTCGGGTGTTCGTTTTGTAAAGGTGAATGGCGACACGCTGATCGAGCAGCTACGCGATCCTGCAGGCTCGCGGCCTGTTTCGAACATCAACCGCCGACTGGCTGGTGAGGAAGTTGCGGCGGTCTGCTCACGCTATGGTGTGACGCTGATTGCAGAAAAGATGGAAGAGGAAGTCGGTGTTGTCGAAATCCTCGAATACGACATCCCGTTCGGTCAGGGGCATGTCTTCGGCGCGCCAAAGCCGATCAAGTCGTCCCTGATGCAGGAAACGGCACCGCCACAGGAATTCATCGACCGCCTGTCGGCCTTTGGCTGATCCTGCGCACTTCCAGTTTGACCGGACATGTCGCGGCAACTAACTGACCCGCCATGACGAAACCTCAGCATATTTCCGGTCTCGGCGAGATTGCCGAAGAATACGATACGATCCTCTGCGATGTGTGGGGCGTGATCCATAATGGTCGCAAGGCCTTCGATCCGGCTTGCGAGGCGCTGGTGAAGTTCCGTGAAGGCGGTGGCACCGTAGTTCTCATCACGAACGCACCCGTGCCCAAGCAGCAGGTGATTTCTTACTTCCGTCCAATGGGCGTGCCGGATGCGGTTTTCGATGACTGCGTGTCGTCAGGCGATGCGACGCGCGATGAGCTCTCTCGTCGCCGCGATGAGAAGATCTGGCGCCTCGGTGTCGATAGCGGCTGGGAACGTGACAAGTTTCTCTATGAGGGGCTCGACCTTGATTTCGCAGAACCAGAAGACGCCGAGACGGTTCTTTGCGTCGGTCTGGAAGACGAGAAGAAGGACGATCCGGAAGCCTACCGTGAAGAGCTGAAACTTGGCGCAAAGCGCGGCCTGCCGATGATCTGCGCCAATCCGGACATAAAGGTGCGTGTGGGCGACCAGCTCATCTGGTGCGCAGGTGCGCTTGCCGCGATCTATGAGGAAGAAGGCGGCAAGGTCATCTATCCGGGAAAGCCGCACGACCCGATATACCGGCTGTCTCTGGCGCGGGCGGCAGAGATTAGCGGGAAGGCGCCTGAAAGCGTGCTTTGCATCGGCGACAGCCCGGCCACAGACATGCGCGGCGCCGCCGATCAGGGCTTTGACGCGCTCTATGTCGGCACGGGCCTCGCAGAGCATGGCAGCGACTTTGAAAGCGAACTTGAAACCCTTCTGGCCGAATACGACGCTGAAGCCCGCTGGGCCATGCCCGCTCTAAAGTGGTGACGAAACGTCCTTCCCATTGTAACAGACCGGAAAAATAGCTTCGGAGATACCCGCATGAGCGCGAAGGATGGATACAAGTTTGAGGAACTCAGCGTCGGCATGGCGCATGAGACCGTCCATACGATTACCGCCGAGGACATCGACCTCTTCGCCAAGGTGTCGGGTGACTACAACCCCATCCACATGGACGAGGAATACGCAAAGAAGACCCCGTTCGGTCAGCGTATTGCCCACGGCGCCCTGACGGCATCCTATATTTCCGGCATCCTCGGTAATGACCTGCCTGGCCCGGGCGCGATCTTCACGCATCTGGAAATGCGTTTCCGCCGCCCTGTCTTCATCGGTGACACCGTGACCGCCCGCGCAGAAATCACCGAGATGTTCGAGCGCGGCAACCGCGTGACGCTCAAGATTACCTGCCTCGTCAACAACAAGGCAGTCGTGGCCGGTGAGGCCAAGGTCATGGTCCCGGCCAGGGAGGCGTAGGGCGCGCTGATGGCGGTTCATGCCGACTATAGAAATCTGCCGGACTCGGCGCGCGGCTATTCGGTTGCGCTTGGCAATTTCGACGGTGTCCATCCGGGCCACCGCGCGGTCATAGACGCCGCGCGTGTTGAGGGTCCTTCGCTTGGCATTGCAACCTTTGAGCCCCCGCCACGTGCCTATTTCCGTCCCAACGACCCGCCATTCCGCCTCTATCGCCCAGCCCGCCGCAACGAGCGCCTGATGGAGCTTGGCGCGAAGGCGGTGTTCGAGCTTCCGTTCAACGGGCAGATGGCCTCGATGACCGACGAGGAATTCTGCCGCCACGTCCTGCATGAAGGCCTCGGCGTCAGTCATGTCGCTGTCGGCTTCGACTTCCGTTTCGGACGCGGGCGCATGGGCGACGCTGATAGGCTTTCTTCCCTCGGCCGGTCCTTTGGCTTCGACGTGACGGTTGTCGAGAAAGTCGAAGGCCCGGAGGCTATCAAGGCCTCCTCTACTGCAATCCGTGAAGCGCTGATCGCAGGCGACCCTCAACGTGCCGCAGAAATGCTTGGCCATGACTGGATAGCTGACGGCCATGTCGAAAAGGGGGAGCAGCGCGGTCGCACGATCGGCTTTCCGACAGCGAACATCCGTCTTGGGCCGCTCATCCATCCACGCCACGGCGTTTATGCCGTGCGCGTGCGTATCGCGGGGACTGGGGACTGGCTGGATGGCGTCGCCAATTTCGGCCGTACGCCGACAACCGGACTCCGCGACCCACTGCTGGAAACATACATCTTCGACTTCGACCGCGACATTTACGGCCAGTACATCGAGGTCGCGCTTGTCCGCTTCCAGCGCGCGGAAGCGCATTTCCCTTCGCTGGACGACATGGTCGAGCAGATGCACCGCGACAAGGATGAGGCTCGCCGGCTTCTGTCCGCAGCCCAGTAGCAACTCCTGACTTTCTGTACCGTTCGTGTAGTTAATTCAGGACGCACATTCGAAGGGACGCCCAAAATGAAACCAGTCTATGCGATCGCCGCAACGCTCGCCTTTGCCGGCGCTGCCAGTGCGCAGGCAACAGTCCAATCCGTCTCGTTGGATGATCTTGAACGCTTTGCGACTGACGCGGGGCACGAAGTTGTTGCCTTCGGCGAGACGACTGAAAACTCCCTTCGTGCTGAAACGCCGAACGGCCTGAGCTATTACATGGAAGGCACGGCCTGCGATGAAGGCGCCTGCCGCGGCATAATCATGAGCTCGCGTTTTGAGGCCACGGACGCGGTTACTCTGGACAAGGTGAACAAGGCCAATCTGGAACGCGCCGCCGTTAGTGTCTGGCGCCTTCAGGATTCGGTCGGTGTCTCGCGCTATGTCATCCTCGATGGCGGCATGAGCGAAGCCAACATCAAGATCAATCTCGACAATTTCCTCGCCATCGTGCCCGGCGTGGCAGACGACTTCTTCGGACAATAGGTGCGCCGCGCCTTTCGCGGGTGACACATTGCGGGCTGCCTGCTAGACGCTTCGCCCATGTTATACGGCGATCCCGCTTTCATAATTCGAATTAGCCGCCCGGCGGCGTGCTGATCTGCCCTTCGGCAGGTGAAGCGCGGTGCCGGGGCCTTGCTATTTCCGCTTGCAACCGACCTGCTAATTCGAGACTGACTTACCTGCTATGACCGACGACACCAAGACAAACGCGAACGACTATCGCGACACGCTATTCCTGCCGAAAACCGAATTCCCGATGCGCGGCGGCCTGCCCAAGGCAGAGCCGAAATGGATCGAGCGCTGGGATGAGATGCGCCTCTATGATCGCATGCGTGAAGAGGCGAAGGCGCGCGGCGCAAAGCCCTTCATCCTGCATGACGGCCCGCCCTATGCGAACGGTCCGATCCACCTTGGCACCGCCATGAACAAGATCCTCAAGGACCTTGTCGTGCGCGGCCACCAGATGCTCGGCTATGATGCCTCCTACATCCCGGGCTGGGACTGCCACGGCCTGCCGATCGAATGGAAAGTGGAAGAGGAGTTCCGCTCCAAGGGGCGAGGCAAGGATGATGTGCCGGGCGACGAGTTTCGAGCCGCCTGCCGCGCTTATGCCGCCAAGTGGATCGAGGTTCAGAAACAGGGCTTCCGCCGCTGCGGTGTAGAGGGCGACTGGGACAACCCATACCTCACCATGAACTTTGAGTCCGAAGCCGCCACAGTTCGCGAGTTCCTTTCGGTCGCCATGTCTGGCCGTCTTGTGCGAGGCTCCAAGCCGATCATGTGGTCACCCGTAGAGCGCACCGCGCTCGCCGAAGCCGAAGTCGAATATCACGACCGCAAGGTGCCGGTGATCTGGGTGAAATTCCCTGTTCAGGGCGAAGATTTCTCGGTTGTCATCTGGACGACGACCCCGTGGACGATCCCGGCCAACCAGGCTGTCAGCTTCAACCCGAATATCTCCTACGGCCTCTATGAGGTCGAAGCCGTGATGAGCGAGGAAGAGCTCGGCTTTGCGCCTTTTGCCGCCCCAGGTGACAAGTACGTGCTGGCAGATGCTCTCGCTGAGGCCGTCATGGACAGCGCGAAAGTCTCCGGTTTCAAGCGCGTCAGCGATGCGGACCCGCAAGACTGGACGCTTTCTCACCCGCTGAACGAACTGTCCGACTTCTACAAGCACGACGTGCCGATGCTCGCCGGCGACCATGTCACCGACGATGCCGGTACAGGCTTCGTGCACACAGCGCCAGCCCATGGTGAGGACGACTTCCTCGTCTGGATCGCGAATGGCCACACGGCCAGCGATATCCGCGACATCGTCAATGAGGACGGCGTTTATGAGCATCCGGAGCTGCCGGAGGCGCTGCAGGGGCTCGATATCATCCGCACGTCCGGCAAGAAGCGCGGCGAGCAGGGCAAGGCCAATCAGGAGGTCATGCGCCTCCTGACCGAGGCGGGTAACCTCCTCTCGCGCGGCGTGACCGTGATCCGTGATGCGCACTCCTGGCGCTCCAAGGCGCCGGTGATCCGCCGGGCGACCCCGCAATGGTTCATCGCCATGGACAAGCCTGGTACGAATGGAACGGCGCCGCTGCGCGATCTGGCGCTGAAGGCGCTGGAAGACACCGGCTTTGTACCGCCGCAGCTGCGCAACCGCATCACCTCGATGGTCGCCGACCGTCCCGACTGGCTCATCTCGCGGCAACGTAACTGGGGCGTGCCGATCACGCTTCTGGTCAGCCCCGACGGTGAGCCGCACACCTACGCCCTGCCTGAAGACAAGGCGCTTGAGGTCAACAAGCGCATCCTCGATGCCATCGCCGCTGAAGGCGTTGAGGCCTGGTTCTCGGCTGAGCCTGCCAAATTCCTCGATGGCATTGCCGATCCGGCAGGCTGGGAGAAGGTCACCGACGTGCTCGACGTCTGGTTCGATAGTGGCACCACTCACGCCTTCACGCTGCGCGACCGTGGCATCATCGACGAGAAGACCGGTCAGGCAGACGTCTATCTCGAAGGCTCTGACCAGCATCGCGGCTGGTTCCAGTCCTCGCTTCTTGAGAACTGCGCAACGCGCGGCATGGCGCCTTACAAACAGGTCGTCACCCACGGTTTCATCGTCGATTCCGAGGGCAAGAAGATGTCGAAATCCCTCGGCAATACGGTTGAGCCGCAAAAGGTCGCGGACCAGTTCGGCATCGAGATCCTGCGCCTCTGGACGGCGAGCTCCGATTTCACCGAAGACCTGCGTATCTCCGACGATATCCTGAAGACGAACGCCGAATCCTATCGCCGACTGCGCAATACGCTTCGCTACCTGCTCGGCGCGCTGGAAGGCTATGATGAAGCCGAAGCGGTCGACGCCAAGGACATGCCGGGGCTTGAGCGCTGGGTCCTGCATCGCCTCGCTGAAAGCGACGCGCTGGTGCGCAAGTCTTATGCGGCCTTCGACTTCAAGCGCGTTATGTCTGCGATGCTCAACTTCTGCGGCGTGGACCTTTCGGCGATCTATTTCGATATCCGCAAGGACAGCCTCTACTGCGATGCGCCGTCCGATATCCGCCGCCGCTCGACCCGCACGGTCATGGCGCTGGTGCTGGAACGTCTTCTGGCGTGGCTTGCCCCGATCATGCCGTTCACGACCGAAGAAGCCTTCCTGATGAGCCATATCGCAGGCAAGGCTGACAGCGTGCATCTGCTGACATTCCCTGAGACGCCGGAAAGCTGGCTCGACGCTGCCCATGCCGCGCGCTGGGAAAAGATCTTCAAGGTCCGCCGGGTCGTCACCGGCGCTCTGGAGGTCGAACGCCGCGAGAAACGCATCGGCGCTTCTCTTGAGGCGGCCCCTGAAGTCTACATTCAGGACAAGTCGCTGATCGAAGCCTTTGAGGGTGAAAGCCCTGCCGATATCTTCATCACCTCCGGCGCCAAACTGATTGACGGTGCAGGCACGCTCGCAGCCTATCATCTAGATGACACCCCCGGTGTTGCCGTGCTTCCGAAGAAAGCTGACGGCGTCAAATGCGCCCGCAGCTGGAAGTATTTCGATCCGAAAACCGCTGATCCGGCCTATCCGGACATCACACCGCGAGACGCAGAAGCCGTCCGCGAAATCAGGGAAGCTAGCTGATGAATGCTGCCGGGCATGTCTGGAGATGGGCGGCGCTGATCGCTCTGGTGATCATTGCCGACCAGCTGACGAAATGGGCGGTGCTTGAAACGCCTGCTTTCAACGCACTCGCCTGTCTCGACCCTTCCATTCGCTGCGGCCGGATCGAACTGTCCTCGGTCTTCGACCTCACCATGCTGTGGAATCGCGGCATCAGCTTTGGCACCTTTCAGTCTTCGGGAATCATGCGGTGGATCCTGGTGCTCGTGACCACCGGCATTGCGATCGGGTTCGCCTACTGGCTTATGCGGGCGGAGCGTTGGTTTACGGCGCTTTCGCTCTCGCTCGTAATCGGCGGCGCAGTTGGCAACCTCATTGACCGTGTGCGCTTTGGCGCCGTTGTGGACTTCCTCGATTTCTCAGGACCATGGTTCGGCACCTATATTGGCGGTGTCGCGGTTGGCTTTCCGTGGGTATTCAATATTGCCGACGCGGCAATTACTGTCGGCGCGCTCTTGCTGTTTCTCGATCAGTTTTTAATGTCGCGCTCGAAACCGGATGAACGCAATCCCGCTTGAATGGAGTGGTTAGACATGAAGATGGCGCCTAAACAATCGATCCTGACCGCGGCCGCGATGAGCATGCTGCTCGCCGCCGGTGGCTGCTCCATCCTTCCAGGTGGTGGTGGCAGCTCCAGCAATGCGGGCCCGGATGAGTTCCGCGTTGTGACGAAAGCGCCGCTTTCGGTTCCGCCGGAATACAATCTTCGCCCGCCCCGCGCCGGTACGACTGTTCCGGTCGAAGCAGACGCGTCCCGCGACACCACGGTCGCCGCATTCGGCACCCAGCTTGGCGCCGATGCCAGCGCATCAGAACGCGCCCTGGTAACGGCCGCGGGCGCAAACGCGGTCAACCCGCGTATCCGCTCCATCGTCGACTATGAAGAAGGCGGACTTGTGCGCAAGACGCCGGAAGATGCCGACCAGATCATCTCCTATACAGGCGACGGCACGGTCTCTGACAGCGCGACGGGCGACCAGCCTGTTTCAATTCAGCGCGGCGGCGGGGAGCGTATCAAACTTCCAGGCACGTAAGCCGCGATCTTATCTGCCAAGTACCAGACAGCTTTACGGAGGAATATGATGAAAGCTTTTCTTGCGGGGGGTCTGGCAGCAGCAAGTCTTGGCGCCGGCCTCGCCTTTGCCGATACGTCGGAGGCGGAATGGGCGCCAACGACGTTTGAACTCGACAACGGAATGGACGTCGTCGTCCTTCCAGATAATCGCGCGCCGGTTGTCACGCACATGGTCTGGTACAAGGTTGGCGCGGTCGATGAAGATCCCGGCAAATCGGGTATCGCCCACCTCTTTGAGCATGTCATGTTCAAGGAAACGGATGATATCGGCCCCGAAGAGTTTACCACCATCGTCCAGCGCAATGGCGGCCAGCTCAACGCTTTCACCTCCTGGGACTACACCGCCTATTACGAGCGTGTAGAGAAAAGCCAGCTTGAGCGCATGATGGAGCTCGAAGCTGAGCGGATGACCGACCTGATCATCAATGATGATCCAGAAGGCCCGTTCATCTCAGAGCGCGACGTCGTCAAGGAAGAGCGTCGCCAGCGCATCGACAATAATCCGGGCGTCATCCTGCAGGAGCAGGTAATGACCGCGCTCTATCAGGACCACCCGTACAACATCACTGTCATCGGCAAGATGGAAGAGGTCGGGGCGCTGACCCCGCAGGATGGTCTCGACTTCTACAACAAGTGGTACACGCCATCGGAAACGATCCTGATCGTCGCAGGTGACGTTACCCCTGAAGACGTCCGTACACTGGCCGAGCGCACCTATGGCCAGATCGAGTCGGCAAATACCGAGCCACCACAACGTGGCTGGCAGGATGTTCAGCCGCTGGCTGAAACCCAGCTGATTACCCATAGCGACCCGAAGGTTCGTCAGCCTGAATGGGAACGCTGGTATCTCTCGACCTCCTTCGTGCAGGACCGCGACTTCGCCTATGCGCTGAACGTCGCTCTGGACGTGCTCGGCGGTGGCCGCACAAGCCGTCTCTACCAGGCGCTGGTCGAAGACCAGAAGATCGCCAACAATGCATCGGCTGGCGCATGGCTGTCCCTGCATGACACCGCTCCGGCTGTCCTGTCTGCGTCACCAAGCGACGGCGTTGAACTGGAAGCGCTTGAAGAAGCTTACATGGCGGTCGTGAACGACGTGCTGGCCAATGGTTTCACCGAGGAAGAGGTTGAGCGTTCGCGCAACTCACTCGCCGCTTCTGCCATCTATCAGCGCGACAGCCAGGCTGGCATGGCCAACCTTTACGGTCGCACGCTTGCTGTTGGCGGCACGGTCGAGGACGTCATGAACTATCCAGACGATATCCGCCGCGTCACCGCCGACGATGCCATCGCCGCGCTCCGCCGCGTCCTCGGCGAGGACAAGAATTATATTGAGGCCCACCTGCTTCCTGAAGAAGAAGCGCAGGCCGCAGAGGAGAGCCAGACCGATGAATAAGCTCAAACTAGCAGCAGGCAGCGCACTGGCTGCCGTTCTTCTCGCGTCCGCCCCATTCGCCTCTGCGCAGGCGCAGGCTGCCGCAGAAGTTGCAACCGGTATCGATGTAACCGTGCACGAAGGCGACTTCGCTACCATCCAGCAATTCACCACGCCGGGCGGTATTTCCGTCTGGCTGGTCGAAGAGCAGTCCATTCCGATCATGGCGCTGCGCATGGCTTGGGAAACCGGCTCTGCGACAGATCCGGAAGGCATGGAGGGTCTCACCGACGCGGTCACCTACCTCATGAATGAGGGCGCAGGTGAAATGGACTCGCTTGCCTTCGCGACCCGTATGGAAGAGCTCAATATGGGCTTTAGCTGCGGCGCCGGTAGCGAGACGACCTATTGCTCGGCCAACATGCTGACCGACAATGCGAACGAAGCGATGGAAATGATCGCGCTTGCACTGAACGAGCCGCGCTTCGATCAGGAGCCGTTCGAGCGCTTCCAGCGTGAAGAGCTGATCGGCATCCGTACGCGTGTAACAAATGCCCGTTTTCTTGCAGGTCAGGCGCGCGCGCAGGCACTGATGCCGGATCACCCCTTCTCGCGCATCAAGACCACGGACAGCATCAATGCGCTCACCACTGAAATGGTGGCAGAGCGCAAGGACGCGATCATGGCGGGCGACCGCCTCTATGTAACTGCTGTCGGCGCGATGACACCTGAAGAACTTGCACCGCTTCTCGACAAAGCGCTGGCAGGTCTTCCGGCAACATCCGATGTTGAGGGTATCGAAGACGTAGCGCTCAATGATCCGCTGAACGCACCCGTCGTCGTGGACTTGCCTCAGCCGCAGAGCCTCGTGACCTTCACCGCGCCTGCCATGTCACGTGACGATGACGACTTCTTCCCCGCCTATGTGCTGAACTACACCTTCGGCGGAGGTGGCTTCGAAAGCCGTCTCATGAAGGATCTGCGCGTCGAGAAGGGCCTCACCTACGGAATTTATACCGGCCTCTCGACCAGCGATCACCTCAACCTCTGGACGGGCGGCGGCCAGACCAAGAATGAAAGCGCTGCCGACTTCATCGCAGGGATCACTGCCCAGATGGAATCGATCGTTGCCGATGGTATCACCGAGCAGGAGCTGTCGGACGCAAAAGCCTATCTCACCGGCTCATACCCGCTTTCCTTCGACAGCAATGCGAAGATCGCGTCCGGCTTGATGAGCGCGCGTCTCGAAGACCTCGGCGTCGACTATTTCGACCGTCGCAACGCCATGGTCGAAGCCGTCACGCTCGAAGATGTGAACCGCATCGCCGCTGAATACCTTCAGCCATCGAACTTCACCTTCATCGTTGTCGGGGAGCCGGAAGGCATCGAAGAAACGGCTGATCTGCCGCTGCCAGTGCTTGGTCAGATCGATGTCGACGAAGCCGGCGATATGGAAGAAAACAATATCGACGAAGCCCCGGACGCCGTCCGCGATCCGAACCGCTAGGGCTCGTCCCGGCGAAAGATCGATGAGGGCGGTCCCCCGGGGCCGCCCTTTTTTCCGTTCAGGTCTTCCACACCGGTAGGCTCATCCTGAGCGAAGTCGAAGGACGAGCCGGGAATACTGCGCTGTCCGAACTTACCATCCACAGCCTCCCAGTGCATCGCCCCTGCAGCCCGCCATCAAAGCCTGATACACTGTCCGGCTCATGCCTGATTCTGCACGCCTCACCCCCCGGCCAACGATCCGCCAGCTTCCCCCAGATGCGGTGAACCGTATCGCGGCCGGTGAAGTCGTCGAACGCCCCGCCGCAGCGGTGAAAGAGCTTGTCGAAAACGCACTCGATGCAGGCGCGCGCGCCATCTCTGTTACGATCGAAGGCGGCGGCCTCAAGCGGATGATCATTGAAGATGATGGCTGCGGTATGAGCGGGGCCGAAATTCTCATGGCACTGGAAAGG
Organism: Henriciella barbarensis; assembly: GCF_003576345.1. Taxonomy (GTDB): domain Bacteria; phylum Pseudomonadota; class Alphaproteobacteria; order Caulobacterales; family Hyphomonadaceae; genus Henriciella; species Henriciella barbarensis. Next base: position 109,389 of record NZ_QWGB01000009.1, read on the forward strand.
CACGCGACCTCAAAGCTCGCGCCCGGCGAGGATGGGCGGATCGATCTTCTCAACATCCACACAATGGGTTTTCGCGGTGAGGCGCTACCCTCCATCGCCAGCGTGTCGCGCATGACGCTGACTTCCAAGGCTGAGGGCGAAGACGCGTCCGAAGTCTTCGTCGAGGCAGGCCGCATTGAAGGGCCGAAGCCCGCCGCCTGGACGGGCAGGGGCGAGACCGGCACACGTATCGAGGTCCGCGACCTCTTCCACGCCACCCCGGCGCGCCTGAAGTTCATGAAGTCGGAACGCGCTGAGACGATGGCCGTTACGGACGCGGTCAAACGCCTAGCCATGGCCAATGCTGACGTGTCCATCTCGCTCGAAAGCAATGGCCGCAACGTCTTTCGCTATGCCGCTCATCAAGCCACACCTGAGGGCGACCTCGAACGTCTCGGCTCCATCATGGGCCGCGAGTTCCGTGAGAATGCCCTCGCCATTGAGGCAGAGCGCGAGGGCGTCACCCTTTCCGGCTTTGCAGGCCTGCCGACGCTCAATCGCGGCAACGCGCAATACCAGTTCCTCTTCGTGAATGGCCGTCCCGTAAAGGACCGTATGTTGACCGGCGTCATCCGCGCCGCATATCAGGATTTCCTCGCCCGCGATCGCCACCCCATGGCTGCGCTCTTCGTCGATTGCGACCCGGAACTGGTCGATGTGAACGTCCACCCGGCCAAGACCGAAGTGCGTTTCCGTGACGCCGGCAATGTCCGCGGCCTGATCATCGGCACGCTCCGCCACACGCTCGCTGCCGCGGGGCACCGCGCCAGCACGACGGTCGCAGGCTACGCCCTCGGCAAGATGCAGGGCGAGGACCGCCTCAAGGACCAGCCCCTGCCGCAACCGTCGGTCTGGGATCGCTCCAGCCTGTTCCGCGATAGCTATGGCAGTCCGCCGCCGCGTCCGCAGGCACCGTCCCAGCCCATGCCGGTCTGGGCCGCACCGCAAGCGCCCGCTTCCGGTTTTTCAGAAGACAGTGCCCGCTACGATGCTCCGTCCGCCCGGTTCGAGCCTCAGCCTGAACCGTCACAACACGACTTCCCGCTCGGCGTCGCCCGCGCCCAGCTGCATGAAACCTATGTCGTCGCCCAGACGCGCGACGGTATCGTCATCGTTGACCAGCATGCGGCCCACGAACGCCTCGTCTATGAACAGATGAAGGCGCAGATGGCCGCCGACGGCGTCAAACGCCAGGCGCTCCTCATCCCCGAAGTGGTCGAACTCACCGAAGACGAAGCCGCCCGCGTGATCGACCGCGCCGATGAGCTTGCCGAGATGGGCCTTGAGATTGAGGCGTTCGGGGCAGGGGCCGTCTGCGTCCGCGCGACGCCCGCCCTCTTTGGAAACATGGACGCGGCAGGCCTCATCAAGGACCTTGCAGACGACTTTGCCGAATATGAAGAAGGCCTCGCTCTGAAGGAACGGTTTGAGGACATCATGGGAAACATGGCCTGCAAGGGCGGCGCCGTTCGTGCCGGTCGCCGCCTTAACGCCGATGAGATGAATGCCCTGCTGCGCCAGATGGAAGCGACGCCCTATTCAGGCCAGTGCAATCATGGCCGTCCGACCTATGTCGAGCTCAAACTCGCCGACATCGAAAAACTGTTCGGGCGGCGCTAGGTGACAAGACCAGAGGCCATCATCTTCGATTGCGATGGCGTACTGGTCGATTCCGAGGTCATCGCCATCGCAGTAGAGCGCGAGCACCTCTCCGGATGGGGCCTTGTCTATGACAATGAGACTTACCTCTCCCGTTTTGTCGGCCTGCATAACCGCGACTATCACGCCGCCCTTCATCAGGACGCAGAAGATCAGCGCATAGACCTGCCTGATAACTTCCCGGTAATCATACAGGCCGCTATCTGGTCGCGTTTCGAGGCGGAGCTTTCGGCGATAGAAGGCGCACTCGACCTCGCGAGCAATTTCGGCGGCCCCGTGGCCGTCGCCTCTTCCTCAGAGCAGGACAAGCTTCATCGCAAGCTGGAGCTGACTGGGCTGGCATCGGCGTTTGGGCCCCATGTCTATTCCGCCGATCTTGTGGAAAACGGAAAACCCGCGCCGGACCTCTTCCTGCTCGCCGCAGAAAAACTTGGCGTCCCGGCCTCAAACTGCCTCGTCATAGAGGACAGTGAAAACGGCGTTCGGGCCGGCTGCGCGGCGGGGATGATGGTCTGCGGATTTACCGGCGGTGCGCATGCAGACCCCGGGCTTGCCGCGCGGCTCAAGAGCGCAGGCGCGCATATGCTGGCGCGCTCATTCGCCGAGATCGATCGACCCTGAGATTAGGCGCTGATCGACACTGGAAAACCAGAATACCGAATTTTCTCCAATACTTATTGAGGCGGCGGTTCTCAGCTCGTTTGGCTTGTGCCAAGAGGTCGGGCAAGCATGACGCCCTGATTCGTTGATGGGCATACAAGGGAACGCGGACTGTGAGGGCAGTGCGCGCACAAAGGGGACGAAATTTATGAAACTGGCTACTTCGCTCTGTGGCGGCGTGGCGATTGCCGCTATGGCATCGCTCGCGCCTGCAGCTCACGCAGACTCGCCAAGCAATGAAGAACTACTTGCGCGGATCGAAAACCTCGAAGCGCAGAACGCTGCCCTGATGGCCCGCCTCGATGGCATGATAGAGGACCGCCAGATCGAGCGCGTGCCAGCAGGTGACGGTCCAGAGGTTGCAACCGAAACGCTCGCCAACCGCACCGGCTTTGTCAGCGCGGACGCGGCCTATGGCTTTGACGTTCTCGACGCTGCGGAGCATGTGAACAAGAAGCCGATCATACAGTTGAAGGCGCGCGCAGAAGACCGGCTCGCTACACCGCTTACGATCAGCGGCTCGATCATCGGCATCGCGAACTATCAGGACAGCAATCGCGACTCCAAGTTCGGCTATTTGATGCGGAACCCGACATCGGCCAATCAGATCGGTGATCACGTCTCCGAGGCGCTCATCCACTCGGCACAGCTTGGCTTTACCGCGAACTTCTCCGACTGGCTGACCGGCTATGCTGAGATCCTGTACAATCCGCAGCAGAATTTTGGTCCGGGCACGATCACGGGCCGCGACCGAAACCAGCTCCTCATGCAGCGCGCCTATCTCATGATTGGTGACCTGGAGCGGTTACCTGTCTATGGCGTTGTCGGCAAGGTCGATATTCCGTTTGGCCTGAACGACACGGTGAGCCCGTTCACGAACTCGACCAGCTGGCACTCCTTTGCCGGTCTCGCCTATGGCGCACAGCTTGGCTATGTCGACGAGAATTTGATGATCCGGGCCATGGCGATCCAGGGCGGCGCGCAATTCCGCGCAGCAAATGCGCCTGTCGAAGGCACGGTCGTCCCGTCCCGCGTCAATAATTTCGCGGTGGATGCCAACTACACTTTCAACTTGAATGAAGCAGACTGGATGATGCTGGGCGCCAGCTACCAGCATGGCTCTGCCTACTGTCAGAACTACCCGATCTTCCACTTCAACCCGTGCGACGACAACAATCCGGCCTGGGCAGCCTATGCCGAGGCTTCGGTCGGAAACTTCGAGCTTCTCGGTGAATTCGCGGAGACGACGGATGTGTGGCCAGGCTCTGCCGTTCCGATCCCGACCAATCCGCTCAGCGTCTTCGATGCCCAGAAGACGCGCTCATGGACTGTTGGCGGCCGCTACGGCTTTGGCGACATGCTACTCTCGGGCAAACGTGACCACTACGTCTCGCTGGAGTTCAGCAAGTTCCGCGCAGGCGAGGAAGGCGCGCCATGGGAACGCCAGAACCAGTTCGTGCTTGGCTATTCGCGCTATCTGATCGATAATGTGAATATCTTCGCAGAGGCCATTCACGTCGATGGTTTTGCGCCGCTCAACTTCCTGAGCGGTGGCAATTTCCCGGATGGAAGCACCTGGTCCGACAATGACGCGAAGACCGAAGTGATCCTGGTGGGCGCGCACACGGCGTTCTAGTCCTCGCCCGTCTTAAAACAAAAGCGCCCGCATGCCATGATGGCGTGCGGGCGCTTCTCTTTTCAGCGGGGCGCTTCCTAATAGTTGGCGGGTGGATCGCTTGCCGGGAATGTCTCATCCAGCTCCTCATCCACAGTATCCCAGTCTTTCGGCGGATTCTTCTGTGACTCCTTGCCGGCCGGGCGGATCTTCTGGTCTTTCAGGCCCTCAGAAGCCTCTTCTTCTATTTCCTTGTCTGTCATGGCGATCTCCAACGTGGACGGATTATTATGCCGGAAAAACGCCGTTCTATTGTCAGGCGTTCCCGCCCCGGCCAAGATAGACGCAGTGTGATCGCGAGCGGTATCGATCTTTCCCGGCCCGCCGACCAGCACGACACAGAGAGTGCAGACCTGAAATGAAGCTCGATCGCGCCGTAAATATTGATGACCTGCGCGCCATGGCGAAGGCGCGCCTGCCGCGCATGGTCTTTGATTATATTGATGGCGGGGCTGAGGATGAGGTCACGCTGAAACACTCGGTGAGCCGCTTTGATGACTATCAACTGACATGGCGCACCCTTCGAGACGTTTCCAAGATCGACTGTTCAACGACGATCATGGGACAGAAGACACGTCTTCCCTTTTTCATTTCGCCCACAGCATCGACGCGCCTGTTCCACCCGGCACAGGGTGAGCTTGCCATGGCGGGCGCTGCCAATGCGAAGAAAGTCATTTACGCTTGCTCGACGCTCGCCTCCCACACGCTGGAGGCGATTGCAGAGGCCAATCCTGGTCCAAAATGGGTCCAGCTCTATGTCTGGCACGACCGGGAGATCGTGAAAACTTTCCTGAAACGGGCAAAGACGGCTGGCTTCACAGGCTGTATTCTGACTGTGGACATGCCGGTCGCAGGCAACCGCGAGCGCGACCCGCGCAACCATTTTTCCATCCCGCCAAGCCCGAACCTGAAAGTCGCCAGCCAGGTGCTCGCCCGGCCAGGCTGGCTTTGGGACCTGGTGCGCACGCCGCGCATAACGCCCGCAAACTTCACGCACTTGCGCGGCGGCAATGCAGGCGAAACGGGGGGCGTGATCGGCTTTGTGAATGAGCAGTTCTCGCGCTCAACCACATGGGATGATGTCAGCTGGATGCGCGACGCATGGAATGGAGGCTTTGCCATCAAGGGCATTTCGCGCGGCGAGGATGCAAGGCGCGCCATTGAGATTGGCGCGGATGCGATCTGGGTCTCCAATCATGGCGGTCGCCAGCTAGATACGGCCGTACCGGTTATCGACCTGCTGCCTGAAATCGTGGAGGCTGTTGCCGGGCGCGCAGACATTATTGCCGATGGCGGCGTGCGGCGCGGCGCGCATATCGCGAAACTCCTCATGCGCGGTGCAACGGGTGTCGCGCTTGGCCGGGCCTCGCTCTATGGCCTCGGGGCCGGCGGCGAACGTGGCGTCGAGAAGGCACTTACAATTCTGGAAGATGAATTTCGGCGCATCATGGCGCTTCTTGGTGCCACGCACCTCGAAGAACTTGACCCGGGCCTTATGCGGGCGCCTAAAGCGTAAAACCGGGCTTTGGGGGCAGGGGACATGAAAACAGCATCGAAGAGCGATCAGCGCTTCTGGGACAGGCTGGCTGCGAAATATGCCAGCCAGCCCATCTCGGATCAGGAAACCTATGAGCAGAAGCTCGCGATCACGCGCAAATATCTGACGCCGAAAAGTAGCGTTTTCGAGTTTGGCTGCGGGACTGGCTCAACCGCGCTCCTGCACGCGCCTTACGTCGACTACATTCTGGCAACTGATCTTGCCCAGAACATGCTTGATGTGGGGCGGGTAAAGGCGGCTGAAGCTGATATCCAGAACGTTGATTTCCAGCGTATCGGCATTGAAGAGTTTGACCCGGACGGCCACAGCTTCGACGTCGTCCTTGGGCTCAATATTCTTCACCTCTGCCGCGACCCGGAGGCCGTCACGAAAAAGGTCCACGCGCTCCTGAAGCCGGGCGGCTACTTCATTCAGAGTACCGTGTGCCTCAAGGATGGCTTTTCGTTGCTACGGTTTCTCATTCCCGCGATGAAGCTTGCCGGAAAGGCGCCGCACGTCACTTTCCTATCGAAAACGGACCTCGACCGCCTGTTAGACGAGGCCGGGTTTGAGCAGGTCGAGAGCTTCTATCCCGACAAGAAGGGCATCACGGCCCACTTCATCGTTGCCAGAAAGCGCTAACGTGCGCGCTTCAGCTTCTGGATCTCCACTTCCAGCGCTGACAGGAAGTTTGACCGGTCAGCCGGCTTGAAGGCGGCCGGTCCGCTTGTCTGCTCACCCATACCGCGCAGGTCTTCCATGATCGCCCGCGTCGCGACCGCCTGACCGATGGAGTTCGCCGTGAACGCCTTGCCTTTCGGCGAGAGCACCCGCGCACCCACCTTGAGGCAGCGCTCTGCCAGCAGAATGTCTGACGTGATCACAATCGTATGCGGGCCGGCCCGCTCAGCGATCCAGTCATCTGCGATGTCCGGTCCTTCAGGCACCGTCACGCGCGTGAAGAGGCGATGTTGCGGCACGCGCATGAAGCTGTTGGCCACAATGTTGACCGGCAGCTCATGGCGTACCGCCACCTTGTAGACCTCATCCTTTACCGGGCAGGCGTCCGCATCGACGTGGATGACAATGCCTGTCACTCGGCCTCGGCCGCATCAGGTGCCACCACTTCAGGCGCGTCCACGAATGGCTCGATGCCGAAGGCCGGATAGATCTCGCTCGGGAAGTAGGCGGTGCCATCCTTCATGACGAGTTGCACGGTCTTGATCGCCGCAAGGTCATCCAGCGGATTGCCCGGCACCAGGAAGAAGTCCGCCTTCTTGCCAGCCTCGATGGAGCCGATCTCGTCGCCCATTCCCAGATAGTCGGCCGCTTCCTGCGTGGAGCGCGTCAGGATTTCGCCGGCCGTAAAGCCAACGTCCTGGTAGAGCTCCATTTCGCGGTGCTGATTGAACGCCCCGCCCATATCGGTACCGAACCAGATCGTGATACCGGCTTCGCGCATTCTCGACAGCGTCTCCACGATCTGGTCGAACGCGCCAGCATAGGCCGCATCATCTTCCGGTGTCTCGATATTCGACCAGGCCTGTTTTGCACCGCGCTGCACACCGACTGGCATATGATCGATATAATCGGCGACACCAGCCCGCGTCTCGCCATTGCGCGAGAGAAGCAGGGCTTCGTGGATCGCCAGCGTCGGGTCGATGGAGACGTCATTCTCCACCATCAAATCGATGGTTTCCTGAACCTGCGGGCTATCGAGATCGACATCCGGCAGGCGCGAAAGGGCGGTCAGGCGAAGGAGCGTCCGCGTGTCTTCTTCTTCTTCGAGCACCCAGCCCAGCATCACCTGGTTGATATGGGTCAGCTCATCATAACCGGCTTCCACCATTGCATTCGCGCGAGAGAAAGCCGGGACGTGCCCTGCAACCTTCAACCCGCACTCATGCGCGATATCGACCATTTCTGGCACCCATTCACCCTTCATGGAGTTGTAGATCTTGATCATGAAGAAGTGCCCGGCCTCGCAGGAGGTACGGACGGCCTCATTGGCTTCTTCCTGACTGGTGACGATGATGCCGTTATTGGAATTGTAGGGACTTTTGCCTTCGATGAAGCTGGAGCGGACGATACGCGGACCAGCCAGCGTGCCGTTCTCGATCTTGTTGATCAGCTCACCGAGCACCTCATTGTCATTGCCCATATCGCGCACGAAAGTGACGCCAGCCAGCACGTTCAGAAGCGCTGAATTCTGGCCCATATGGCCGTGCATGTCGGACAGGCCCGCGATGAGTGTGCCGCCATTGCCGTCGATGACATATTCGCCTTCGCCGCTAGCATCGGCGGCCTCGATGGCCGTGATCTGGTCATCCTCGACGAGGACAGAAGATGGCTCGCCAAGCGTCATGGTCTCGGGGTCATAGATGCGCACATTGGACACGCGGACGGGCGCATCGAAATTGCGTGCATGCTCGGCCTGCAGCGCCTCGAACCGTTCGGTCGAGTACTGGACCGCCCGCTCACGCAGCATGACATCGTCGCCTTCCAGGCCTTCGTGGATGATCAGGAATTCCGGCGTGATGAGGCCTAGATAGTCCTGGCTTTCAGCGTCCATCAGGAAATAAGTCGGGTCGAGCTCCGGTCCGATCAGACCATAGACTGTGGCATCGACCGTTTCTTCGCCTGCCGTGAGCTGCACCCGGTCGAGCTCTTCAAGGCTGAGAGAACCCGCAGGCAGGGCGGGCATGGAAAGGTCATCATCGGACAGAAGCGCGCCAGCATAGACGGCCAGCGCATAGGGCGTCCCCGACTGGGCGATATAGACCGATGGCTCACTTACATCTGCTTCGCCGGTCCCGGTCGAGTCGGTCCAGCGGGCCGCGCCGTCTTCCAGGCTGAAGCTCTCATCCACCGCATTGCCGAAAGTCGTATTGCCGGTCACCGTCCAGGAGACGGGCACACCGTCCTCGTCCAGCGTGATCGTTTCGGCCATGGTCGGGCCACGGCCATTATTGCGGTACTCGTAATCAACCGTGATCTCATCGCCCGCCCGGTCAACGACCATGTCGCCAATCTTCGTGCCGCTGACCATGATCGTATAGACGCTCTGGCTAACTTCTGCGGCTTCGCCAGCGGTCTCGTTGGCAGCGTTTGGCGCCTCGTCGCCTGACGGGTTCGAACACGCGCCGAGCGCCAGAAGGCCCATCGCAGCCATCCATCTATAAGTCATCGTAATTACTCCCTCAGCCCGAACTCTGGTTTTCGCTATCAAAGCAGACCCGCGGCCTGAAAGCGAGAGCCGAGAACCCCTTCAGTGTCCACAAGGCAGAACTGGATTTGTAAGAAATATTGGACATTGTGTATTTGATAAACCCGGTCGCGCGCGCCCCTTTTAACCGCTTGGCAGGAACCAAGCTCCATAGTGCAGGTTGAATTATGATGAAGATTGACGAGCATCTTGCCGCCAGCATCGACTGGGCAGAAGAAAGGCTCCGCTCGGGAGCGGAGCCTCCTTGGACGTATTATCGGCTCATGCAGCTGAAAGAGGCCGCGTTAGAGCTGATGGCAGGGCTTCAGTCCGTTAGCCCCACGGATCATTCACCGCGATCGGAAGCGCCAGAGGATGACGCTCGCCTTCATGGGGCGAATATCGATCGAATAGATGTCGCTCGACGCCGTCGCGATACTGAGAAGCCACTTCTGCCCACGTAACGAATAAGTGGCCGCGTTGCTTCCAGCGGAGAATATCGGGATTTTTGCGATGCGCGGCTATACGCTGCCTCACGTCACCTTGCCCGACGCGCACGACATGCGGCGTTTGCCCGCCATGCCAGATGACGTAAACGCCGTGCTCGTGGATGGTTTCTAGAACAGCGTTTTCGAGGCTGATCCAGTGTTCGCCAAATAGGCCGCCTTTGTGCCAAATCAGGTTTGCCATATTGTCAGATTCCTTCTGATGAAGGACTTGACGCTCCGTGCGTTCCAGTTCAATTCTACTAGGGTGCGCACATCAAGCCCTCCGGGGTTTACAGATACGAGCCTGCCCTGAGTCCGAATCAGCGGCAGGCTCAACTGTAAGTGGGACTCAATTCGTGCGCGGAGTCCAGATGTTCTCGCTATGTCTGGTCGTCTTCGCCTGTGGAAGACTTCTCTGGCTTAGACTTCGCCACCTTTTTCAACGCTTCTTCAAACGCCGTTTCATCCGTGTCGCACTCGGCTTCACGGGCCGCCTCTTTGAACTTTTCGAGTTGCGACTTATCGCTTTCCATTTTGGCCATCGGCTACATCCAGCAAGTTTGTTTGATCGTCTTCAGGACAGACAATCTTCAAGTCATACTGCCCCATCAATCGACTTTCTCCGCTCCATTGATAGAGGCTTACAAGCGGAACTTTAGAGCCCTTACTGTCATCATCGCGTGTATGAAATTCATCAACGCCTGCGATGACGGCCGTTGCAAGATGTATGGCATCGCCCGCATCCATCATCTTGAATGACTGACCAGGTGACGCTGGCCTGTAGTAGAAGTTCCGAATTTCGCGGGCGAGACGGACGACATTCGGATCCATGTTGTACTCGATGATGTGCTCGTCATCGAAGTTGCTGAAATAGAAGCGCTCTTTATCTAGCGGCAGCTTATCCGGCAGCACCTCAAGGTGCGTGATAGTTGAGGTAATAATTTGGTTGTGGCCTACCTCATTCTCTTGGAGAATGCGGTTCAGCGCTCGCTTGCGATGTGGACTTGACGGCTCCTCTTTGAGCCATTCGTAGAACATGCACGCGTCCCAATAGAATACGTCGGGACGTTTACTCATGCAGGATACCAAACAACTTGCTGTCGGGCCTGTCGTAGTCTTTTAGCAATCCGGCCATGGAGCGATAATGCGGCTTCTCGCCTGTATTTATCGGCTCAACACGTCGAACGTCGATAGTGCTCGGGTGCGGGCTGTCTCTATGATAGTGAATACGCCCATGAATGCGAACCTTGCGGAAGAGATTGTTCCGCAAAATATCCTTCATGTCATCGGTGAACTGGCATTCTACGCGTTCAGGCCCGACCTCTGGAGTGATAGCAAACGTTTGATGTCCTGCTGTACCGTCCACAAACAATAGCTTGCCGACAAGTGTGCCCATACTGGTGCCCTCGAACCACTCAAAAGGCCGTTCAATCAGAACGCGTTTTGCAGCCAAAGCGCGAGCCTTCGCTTCGTACACTTCATCAAAGTGAACGGGGTCAGCATACCCATTCACCCAAAATTTCTGATACGCTTGCGGCTCAGGCTTCGCTAATTCCGCAATCAAAGAAGCGGTTCGGGCATCCACTTCGGGATCGACAGGCTTATCCGTGCCGATATTTTCCAACTGCTGCATTGCCCATTTGAACACGGGAAGGGGGTCGTACCCTTGCTGCTTTGTGGTGGGACGCAATTCGACTACGAACTCACTAGGGTGCTTGAGGTCGATCAACGCGTAGTCTGTTTTGCGCGCATCGGTGTGAATCTTTTCCCGCTCCATGCGGGCAAGCACTCCTAGCAACTTACTTATTTTTGTAGACCAAACGCGTCCGTCGGGGCCACCGCCGACGCGGTTCCCTTCCATCATTATGGCAATGTACGGTTCTTTATCCGTCGCCATCGTCCTTGTCCTCTCCGAAGGATTCTACGGGACGTTTCCTTACCTGTATACTACTAGGCGCCCGATTATTGTGTGTTAGCTGACCGATACGTGAGGCGCTTGCCCTTCACGCCGCGCAGGGCAAGCACAGCACGTTCTCCATCTTCAACGCCGTTCGCGGAACGGTGGTTATAGCGGAAGTCGAACTCTGCCAGATAGCGGTGCAGGTGGTGTTTGGCACAGTGCTGATAGGTGCCTTTCATGCCACGCTTGAACACGCTGTAGTAGTTCTCCACGGTCTGAGTGTGGACCTCGGGGTTCTTGAAGCTGACGTATTCGCCTTTGCCGTGGTTCACGCGATCATGCTTCTGGCCGGACAGGTAGAAGGACAGGCTCTGATACTGGCGCGCTTCGTCCGTTAGAATGTATGCCTCTTTGGAGAGGTTCGCGTTCAGGATCGGCACGATTTCTTCGCGGCGCGTGCTGTTGATCACCATAGAGCGGGCCTGCTTGGTGTTGCGGTCCACGAGGGTCAGTACCTTCATCTTGTCATGCAGGCTACGTGCGCGCTTGCGACGGCCAGCGGTGCTGTGCGGCTCTTTGCCGAAGAAGGTTTCATCGACCTCAACGCCGCCACCACCATTACCGAACACGTCGAACGCGCCCTCACGCATGGCTTCGCGGATACGGTGAGCAAGGAACCAAGCGGTCTTATACTGGACCTCCAGAACACGGTGCAGCTGATGGGCGCTGATGCCCTTCTTGCTGGACACCATGAGGTAGATGGCTTGCAGCCACTTCGTCAGCGGCAGGTGGCTCTCTTCAAAGATGGTGCCCTTGCGCACGGTGAATTGCTTGCGGCAGTGACCGCACTTCCAGAGGCCGTGACGCTCCTTGCCTTCCGGGTTTTTGCGACTCGGCTTAGTGCGCACGCCTTCCAGCTTGTAGGCGCGCTCCAGTCCACCGCAGTGCGGACACTCCGGGCCGTCAGCCCACAGGATGGACTCAACGTATTCGAACGCTGCTTTCTCATCGTGGAAGTATGGCTTGGACAGAATGGACATGGGTTTCTCCTATGCCCTTTACATAGCCTCATGCGATGGGTTTGTCAAATACATAATGTCCGAAATATTTGACAAGTCAAAAATCTTTGACTATCTGTCGTGTCAGATATTTTTTACATGAAGGAATCTTCCCATGTCATTCAGGGAAAAGTTCAACTGGATCATCATTGTCGCGACGACGCTGACACTGGGTGCTCTCGGCTACTGGTATGTCCGCCAGATGGGGGCCGGTTCGCTCACCGACTCTGCCGGGCCAGTTATCGTCGCCTACATCGGCTGGGTCGTCCTGATGACCATCGGCGCCATCGTGATCGCCGCGCGCGATCCAAAGGATGCCGAAGCGCCGGGTGATGAGCGCGACCGCATCGTCAATATGAAGGCGGCCCTGCCGACCATGCATTTCTATGGGTTCGCGCTGACCGGCCTCATCCTGCTGGTCTTTGTCTTCGATTTCAGCAAATGGGACGCGCTCTACGCCATCGTGGCCATTCAGCTTGCTGCGACGCTGATCGAGGCCGCTGCCAGGATCCGCTTCTATCAGATGGCCGTCTGAACCGCGCCGTCTTCCAAAAAGGAACCCGAATAATGTCTTTCCACGAAAAATCCGCCTGGGTCATGGGACTTATCATGATCGCCGGCATGGTCTTCTACTTCAGAACCGTCGCCGCCATGTCGGAAGGCCTGGAGCAGCTCGCCCCGCCTGTCCTGCCGCTCGTCATCGTCTACATCGTCGTAATCGTCATCCTGTCGGTCCTCGGCCACATCCTGATTGCCATAAGCAAACCGTCAGAAGCCGATGACATGATGGATGAACGCGACAAGCTCGTTGCTGCCCGCGCGGGCAATATAGCCGGCCTCGTGCTCGGCGTCGGCCTGATCAGTGCGCTTGGCGGCTACCTCTTCAATTATGACGGCAATCAGCTCTTCCACGCTGCCTTCGGCGCGCTGATGGTTTCGCAGATCGCAGAATACGCTGCCCGCATCGTCTATTACCGGGCCGGGGTCTGAGCCGATGGCGAAACGTCCCCCCATCACAAACCGGGTCAAGGAGTTGCGCGAAGCCCACGGGGCCATGTCGCAGGCGGCGCTCGGCGAGGCGATCGGCGTCACCCGACAGACCATCATCGCAATAGAGCAGGGGCGTTATTCCCCCTCGCTCGAAAGCGCCTTCCGGATCTCGCGGGTGTTCGGTGTCGGGCTGGAGGATGTGTTCGGCTGGGCGGGCGACTAGCACTCTGCTTTCGGTCGCCAGATCTGTGGAAATCTGCTATGTTGGGAGGATCATGAAACATGATTTCCGGCAGTTGATAGACCGGGTCTATATCGCCCGGCGGGACGCCAGCCCCGACGACGCTCATGAGCTGGCGACCGACGCGCTGGAACTCGCCCGCGGCCAGACTGACCCGGAACTTCTTGTGCGGGCGCTGATGGCCAAGGGGCAAATCTATCGCGACGAGCACGAATTTCAGCGGGCCGAGCGCCTCTATGTTGAAGCTGCCAATCTGTGTCGTCGCGAAGATGTCGGTCCTTTGGTGACAGCCCATGTTACTCGTCATCTCGGTGACGTAACGGTTGAACTGGGTCGCTTCGGACTTGCCAAGACCCATTACGAGGACGCCCTCGACCTCTATCGTTCAATAGAGGACATTCCACCTGACACGCTCGCCAATGGGATCCGCGCGCTTGCCCGGATCTACGACTGGCTGGATGATCATAATGAGGCGGTCGACTACTGGCGTGAAGCGCGCGACCTTTATGCGTCTGCCCGGAATGCCAACCGCGTCGAAGAATGCGAACGGCGCCTTAACGGTGCCGGATAGGCTCAGAAAGGCACGTTCGGATCGTCCTCGCCGGCTGCATAGCCAAGTCGACCAGTCGAAGGGCGGATGACGCTTTAGATCGCCCTTGCCTGTAAACTGTTACAGGGCCAGTCTGCACCTTCAGATAGAAGGTGCAGCATGAAACTTGTCATCCTTTCGGCGCTGGCTGGCCTGGCCCTCACAGTTCCGGTCGCTCACGCGCAAGAGGCCCGCCAGCAGACCGTAACAGTCACCGCGTCGCAGATTGATGTTGATGACTTACGGTCAGCTCCTGCGATCTACAGCGTCATACCGGCTGACTTCGTGCTGGTTGAAGTAAACTTTCAAAGTGGCTCCCGTGATGCCGAAGAGCGCGAGCAGGAGCTTAAAGCCTCGTACGACCGCCTCATTGCCAAGGCGGCTGCCACGAATGGGTTCGAATTAAGCGGCGGCGATATCGGCGAAACCTCCGCGCCAATCGAGTCGGTGAAGTTCACCGATGTCTTTTCGCTCTACGGCAATAGGGCGAGTTTTACGCTAACGCTCAGTGTCGATGTGGCGGCCGGCGAGACGTTTGACGACGTCATGGCTCGCGCCAATGACTTTCTCGACAGCGTGAGGCCAGAGGGCCGCGCTGAAGCTTATCTGGGAAGCGAGCAATTCATCGGGGCTCGTAATATGGGAACGCGGCGCGACGCGCTGCTCGCCAACATCATCGCCTCGGTCGAACAGCTTCAGAGTCAGATGGGCGCAGGCAAGGTCACGGTATCGGGGCTGGAGTCGCGTGTGATCACCCAGCCATCAGGGCCTCTGGTATTAGAGATATTCATTCCATACGAGATGAGCGCTGAATGGACCGCGGCCAATTAAGGCCGACGAGAGGGCCGACTAAAATGGCACGTTCGGATCGTCCTCGCCTGTGCCGCCCAAGGCAAGGCCCGCAAAGTCGAAGACGCGCGGATCGTGTAGATGGCTCGGCCGTACGGTCGCCAGCGCATGCGCCATAACTTGCCTGACGCCCGGCTTCTTACGCTCCCACTCGTCCAGCATGGCCTTCATGGCCTGACGCTGTAGGCCATCCTGTGATCCGCAGAGATTGCAGGGGATAATCGGAAATTCCATCGCCTCGGCGAACTTTGCAAGGTCATCCTCGGCGCAGGTGATCAGCGGGCGCAGCACGAAAAGATCGCCTGCATCATTGAGCAGCTTTGGTGGCATCGCTGCCATACGGCCCCCATGGATGAGGTTCATCATGAAGGTCTCAAGCGCATCGTCGCGGTGATGACCGAGCACGATGGCCTCGCAGCCTTCCTCACGCGCAACGCGGTAGAGAATGCCCCGGCGAAGGCGCGAACACATCGAACAGAAGGTCCGGTTCTCCGGCACTTTTTCGGTCACGATGGAATAGGTGTCTTCGGTCTCGATCCGATATTTGACGCCAACCTTGTCCAGCCATCCCGGCAGGACGTGTTTGGGGAAACCGGGCTGGCCTTGATCGAGGTTGCAGGCAATCAGCTCCACCGGCAGCGCGCCCTGCCATTTGAGGTCGATCAGCGCGGCCAGCAGCCCATAGCTGTCCTTGCCACCCGACAGGCAGACCAGCCATTTCGGCGGCTCGCCCGTGCGGGCGCGGTCGACCATGCCATACTGGTCCACCGCCTGCAGCGCGCTGCGCACAATACGCTTGCGCAATTTCTTGAAGGACACGCTTTTCGGCACATCGGCAAAGAGCGGCGGGACAAGCCCTGTCATCTGATCGTCAGCCATGGGGGCGTCTATGCCACAGAGCCGCAGGCCCGTCATCCGACGGCGTCAGGCCCCCTCCGCCTGCCGGGACCTTCCCCGCAGGTGGGGCTTAGAAAACGTCCTCACTGCCGCTGACCGTGACCGGCCGTACCCGCCGGTAGAGCCAGATACCGGCTGTCATTGCTGCAGCGGCGATGACCCCTTGAATGGCGATGATGATTGGGAAAAAGATGAGCGCGGGCAACATCGCCATCATGTCTCCCACGCCCGAATAGGCCTCGCCATTGATTGTCGCTGTGCCGCCGCCTGCGGTCATGACCACCATGATCAAAAGAAAGGGGATGAACAGCAGGGTCCAGCCGCAGACCCAGCCGACAAAGAAGAGTTTGTAAGCGCTGCCATAGCTGAGTTGCCCGCGTCTCTGCCTGATCTGCATTCTCTTGGCCCTCTTTCTCGCCGTATGGTTTGTTGCAAGCGACACCGTCAACGGATTCGCGCCGGGCGGAATACCGGTCTGATCGAAGTCTGCCACAAGCGAGCGCGCCGTCTGATACTCCCGCAAGGTTTGCAGACAGAGTCGGACTGAAGCTCGGGAAAGCGGGCAAATGGTCCGCGACCAGCCCCACCGCGCGGCTCAGGTGTGCCGATCGCTGCACCGGCATAAACACCGCCAGTACACCATCACTGCACCATGAAAACACGCGACTATCCGACCGGATGAAAAGTGCCCATCCGGTCGGATAGTTCACGTGTCTCGAGACCTCAGGCCGAAACGCCGAGGCTGTCCATCGCGTACGATTTGATCGACTTGTAGTCCGCCTTGCCATTTGGCGCGCGGCCAAGGCCGTCCTTGAACAGGATACGCTTGGGTGCCTTGTAGCGGGCAAGCTGTGTCTGGACGAAAGCGCGCAGCGTGTCTTCGTCGACAGACGCGCCGTCATTGAGCTCGACCACGGCCGTCACCGCCTGGCCCCACTTTTCATCGGCAAGGCCCACGACCAACGCATCGCGCACAGCATCATGATTCTTGAGGGCTTCTTCGACCTCTTCAGGGTAGATCTTCTCACCCGCCGAGTTGATACAGTTGGACCCGCGCCCAAGCAGCGTGATCGTGCCGTCCTCCTCGACCGTGCACCAGTCGCCTGGCACCGCATAGCGTACGCCATCGACCTCCCAGAAGGTCGATTTGGTCTTCTCGGCATCCTTATAATAGCCGAGCGGAACGGCGCCGCCGCGGGCGATAAAGCCGGGCTCGCCAGAGCCGGCTTTCACTTCGCGCCGGTCTTCGGTGAAGACCTTGCAACTGTCGCCGATCTCGAATCGGGCCGTCTTCTGCGTGCCTTCAGCCGTCGTCACCGACATGCCGAAACCAACCGCTTCGGACGCGCCAAAGCTGTCCATCAGGGCGACCTGTGGCATGTGTTCGATGAGGCCGCGCTTGACCTCCATCGACCACATTACGCCAGAGCTGGTGATGGTCTGAACCGATGAAAGGTCATATTTTCCAGGGTTCTCGTTCAGCACGCGGAGCATGGGCTTTGCAAAGGCATCGCCCACAATCGCCATTGCCGTCACGCCGCGCCGGTCGACTGTCGACCAGAGCTCTTCAGGGTCGAACGTCTTGGTGTTCTCCAGCGTCACGATACACCCACCAGCGATGATGGAGCCCATGGCGGTGAACAGGCCGGTGCCATGCATAAGGGGGCAGGCAGGCAGCTGGCGCGAGTGCTTTCCGGCTTCATGGGTCCAGGCAATGTGCTCTTCCATGGTCTCCGGTGCAGAGCCATAGATCTTGACCATCGACTCGCGAGAGCTCTCGCGCCAGATCTTGTGGCTCCACATCACGCCCTTGGGCATGCCGGTGGTGCCGCCGGTATAGAGGAAGATGAGATCATCGTCGGAGCGTTCGATGCCGAGCGGGGCGCCGTCACCCTTCGCCGCAAGGGTCTCATAATCGACCGCGAATTCAGGCGTGTCAGAGCCATCGCCGCCAATCTCGACCCAGACTTTCACTTTCGGCAGGCGCTCACGGACCCGTTCGACATGCTCACGGAACTCGCGGTCAAAAAAGACGATGGCGGAGTCCGAATTGTCAAAAATATAGGTCAGCTCATCGTCGAGATAACGATAATTGACGTTCACATGGGTGAAGCGGCCTTTGAAGCAGGCGACCAGGGCTTCCATGTATTCGGGCTGGTTGCGCAGATAGAAGCCGGCCTTGTCGCCCGTCTCGACGCCCATTGCGCGCAGTTCGCGCGCAAGATTGTTCGAGCGCTTCGTCATTTCCGGCCAGCTTATGACCCGGTCGCCATGAATGAGGGCAGGGTGTTCCTCACCAAGCTCTGCCCCGACAGCGTCAAGCATGTCCCCGAGATTGTAGATGCTATCGCCCATGATGTGCCGTTCCTCCGCAAGCTCTTTTCTGTTTCGCTCAGTGTAGAGCGAAATCAGCGGTCTCACGAGGGGTTACGTGGCGTCGGGGGAGGGGTGTTCAGGCCGCTCTGAGGGCGCGGGCGACGGGCGCGAAGCTCCGACGGTGACAGGCACAGGGGCCTAGCGTTTCAAGCGCCTCGGCATGGGCGGCGGTGCCATAGCCCTTATGCTGGCTGAAGCCATAGCCAGGATAGCGATGACAGAGCTCCGCCATCGCGCGGTCACGGGCCACCTTGGCGAGGATGGAGGCAGCTGAGATCGAAGGTTCTGTCAGGTCACCTTTCACGATGGCGCGGGCCGGACAGGGCAGCTCCTTCGGCATGCAATTGCCATCGATGATGAGCTCGCCGGGGACCAGCCCCATAATGGCGATCGCGCGGGTCATGGCGAGGAAGGTCGCTTCGCGGATATTGAGCTGGTCGACCTCTGCCGGGCTCGCCCAGCCAATGCCAAACGTTACCGCCTTGGCCTTGATCTCAGGGTAGAGCGCTTCGCGCGCCACCTCGGTCATCTTCTTGGAATCGGTCAGCCCCTCAATGGGTTGGCTGTCGTCGAGAATGACCGCGCCAGCCGTCACCGGACCGGCCCATGGTCCGCGCCCGGCCTCGTCAACGCCGCAGATCATCGCTATGTCCCTCATCACGAAAACAGAACCACGATTCCTGAAGGATTTCCTTATGAGCGGCGCATATTGCATTCAGATGAGTGAACTTGGCGGCCCGGACGTGTTGAAAAAGACACAAATGGAGCCGCGTGAGCCAGGCCCCGGCGAAGTTCTGGTGCGCCAGTCTGCGGCGGGTCTCAACTTCATCGACACCTACTTCCGCACCGGCCTTTATCCGGCGAAGCTGCCTTTCACGCCAGGTCAGGAAGGCGCCGGCGTCGTCGAAACGGTCGGTGAGGGCGTTGAGACGCTGAAGGTCGGTGACCGCGTTACCTATCTCGGTCAGGGCACCTACGCGACCCACTTTACGGGCCCGGCCTCCCGCATGCTGAAACTGCCGGAGGGTATCAGCGAGGAGGAAGGCGCAGCCGTCGTCCTGAAAGGACTGACCGCGTGGATGCTGCTCTTCGAAGTCTACCGTCCGCAGCCCGGCGAAACGGCGCTCGTCTGGGCACCTGTTGGCGGGGTGGGGTCTCTGCTTGTGCCATGGGCGACCTCCATGGGTGTGCGCGTTATCGCGGTGACCTCAAACGATGAAAAGGCCGAGCTGGCGAAGAAGTCGGGCGCGGCAGACGTCATCATGTCGAGCGATGATGTCGCGAGCCGTGTACGTGCCCTGACAGATGGCAAAGGCGTCGATGTTGCCTATGACAGCGTCGGCAAGGACTCTGCCAAGGCATCGCTGGACAGCCTGAAGAGCCGCGGCTGGTTCGTGACTTATGGCAATGCCTCGGGGGCGGTCGAGCCGCTGGCCCCTGGCGAGCTTAACCGGCGCGGATCGCTTGTCATGACACGGCCTGGCCTCTTCCACTTTGTTGCGGATGAGGCAGGCCTCAAGCGGGGCGCAGCCGCGCTTTTCGGCGCCATGCGGGCCGGCACGCTGAAGGCGCAGATCGGCCAGACATTCGATCTTGCCGATGCGCCAGATGCGCACCGGGCCATTGAAAGTGGAAAGACGATCGGTGCTACGTTATTGAAGCCCTGAACGGGCTTATAATGGACAGGTGGGGGACCTGCATGACCAATATATCCGAACTCGGTACAGCTACGGCGCTGCAGACAGCAGATCTTGTTAGACGCGGGGAAGTGTCCGCGCTTGAGGTTTGCGACGCAGCCATCGACCGGATCGAAAGCCGCGATGGCCCGATCAATGCGGTGGTCGTGAGGGATTTCGAACGTGCGCGCGCTTCAGCGAGATCAATAGACACCTCGCGGACCAAAGAAGATGAACGACCGCTGCTCGGCGTCGCCATGACGGTAAAGGAATCGAACGACGTCTGCGGATTGCCGACGACGTGGGGCTTTACCGAGTTTGCTGATTACACGCCCGAACAAGATGCGGTTGCTGTCGAGCGTTTGAAAGCTGCCGGTGCGGTGATTTTGGGCAAGACCAATGCTCCCGTGGCGCTCGCTGACTGGCAGACGGTCAACCCCGTCTACGGCCGGACCGTCAATCCGCATGACCATGCGCGGTCTCCGGGTGGGTCATCTGGAGGCGCGGGTGCGGCCCTGGCGGCTGGAATGGTACCTCTGGAGCTGGGGTCCGACATTGGCGGTTCTATTCGAATTCCGGCGAATTTCTGCGGCGTCTACGGCCATAAACCAACCTATGGCGTGATCCCTTTGCAAGGGCATGGGTTCCCGGGAACGGACGGGGTCGATGTCCCTCTCGCGGTTGTCGGTCCTCTCGCCAGGTCTGCGAAAGATCTGACGACCGCCCTTTCGGTGATGAGCGGTAGCGCCGTGCCCGGCTGGAAGCTCGACATGAAGCCTCCCCGGCATCGGGAATTGGAAGAGTACAGGGTTCTGGTTCTACCGGGCGATGGCCTGCCGCCCGTCGCGGACGATGTGGCGACCGCGATTAATGAGTTCGTGAAGTCACTCGACGACGCAGGCGTCGACATCGCGATGCATGCCGATGGGCTGCCCGACTTCTCCGTCGCTCAGGCCAATTATGTTGCGATGCTCACAGCCATAACGACGCGCGGTACACCCGGTGCTGAGCCAATCGATGCTCATGCTTGGATGGACCTTGTCGACGCGCAGATGCGCCTGCAGCGACAGTGGAATGAAGTTTTCCGGGATTTCGATATTGTGCTGGCGCCAACGGCGAGTTCTACAGCCTTTCCTCATATGGACGAGCCAGACTGGCATGACCGGCCCTACACTGTGAACGGCGAAAGGGTAAATTACGGCGTCCAGGTCTTTTGGGCTGGGCTGGCGACCTATCCCGGCCTGCCGTCCACAGCGATGCCACTATCGACAAGTGCTGAGGGATTGCCGACAGGGCTCCAGGCGCTGGGGGGGCAATTCGAAGATCTGACGACTCTCAAATTCGCGGAGCTTGTTGAGCAAGCGGGCCTGACGCTAGACCCTGCGGCCAGCATTTCGCGGTAACTGGCGCTTGAGCGTCAAGCCCGGTAGTCCTCAGCGAGGTCTGGCCAACTTTCCCGTCCAGTAAAGGATGTCAGGAACCATAGGAAAAGTCTGGCCAGAGCTTGATGATTATCAGGACGGCTTTTCTTCGTATTTGAAGCCGATCTCGATGCAGACCTGATAGTAGGCGACCTGGCCATTTTCGATATAACCGCGGGTCTCGGTCACGTGGAACCAGTCCATGTTGCGGATCGTCTTGCTCGCGCTTTTCAGCGCGCCATTGATCGCTTCCTCGATGCTGGTTTTCGACGTGCCGACGACTTTGGTCATTGCGAACGTGTCAGTGGACATAAGTATTCCTTTCTCGATCTGTGACCCAAGCAACTAGTCCACCCGGCTCGTGTTCCGCCCGGCCCGCAAAAAAACTTCTCCTTAACGCGGCGGCGGGTCTTCAGATTCGATTTGCTTCTTCAGCTCTGTGACCTTGTAGTTGGCGTCATCAGAGCCGGGGGGAGCCTGACGCTTGAGCGCATCCTCAATCTCGTCCCATCTTTCTTTCGCGCCTTCGCGGGCCACAGCATGGGTCATGATCAGCCACTCACCCATGATTGCGCCTTCAACGGCAGCACCTGCAGCCTTGGAGGCCGGCATGCCTCTCGCCATAAGTTTCTCGCCTGTGCGCAGGGCTTCACCGTCCTCTTCCAGCCCGGCCTTTTCCCGGCTGGCATAGAAGCCTGTGTTAACGAGGCCCGGACAAAAGACGCTAATGGCGACGCTTTCCGGCATTTCCCGGCGCATGACATCGGCGAGGCCCAGAATGGCGTGCTTGGTGCCCGTATAGAGACCCGCGCCATCGTGCTGGAAACCCAGGCTGTGTTCAGAGCCTGTAAAACAGATCCGGCCCTGTTCGCCGCGATCAATCCAGCGCCGGGCGAAGGCCCGGGCCGTCATCCAGCTTCCCTTCACATTGGTGCCGTATTGCAGGTCGAACTCCTGCGGCGTCGCCTCAAGGAGAGGTGCGTCGAATTGCAAACCGGCATTCGCAAAGACCAGATCGACCCTGCCAAGCTGTTCAAAGGCTTCGTCGGCCATCGCCTCAACATCGGACTCCACGGAAACGTCAGTCTCAACAGGAAACGCATTCTCACCAAGTTCGCTTGCGGCGAGCTTCAGGGCATCCCTGTCCATGTCAACGATCACGGCCTTGCCGCCTCGCTGAACGATGTGCCGCGCCATCTCCAGTCCCATGCCGGAGGCACCGCCTGTCACGACGGCATTCTTCGACTGTGCCATTTGGATTCTCCTACTGAGGCTCCAGCGCCAGTAGAAGCGCCGGGTCAATGTAGAAATCCTCATCCCGGTTCAGGGTTGCCTGATTTCTCCATTTTACTGCCCAGTGGAGGTGGGGGCCGGTTGTGCGGCCAGTATTGCCGGAAAGACCGATCTGCTCGCCGGCTTCAACTTCGTCGCCGGCGGTCACGTCGACTTTCGACATGTGCATGAAGACAGAGACCAGTCCTTGTCCGTGATTGAGGAAGACCGCGCCGCCCTCATAATAGAGGTCGGGGTCGCCAAGGATCACCGTGCCGGGCGCTGGCGCTATGATCGGCGTGCCGATCGGGGTCGCAATGTCATAGCCCTGGTGAACCGAGACCTTCTCACAGGTTTCACCATCCGCGCCCGTGCCGGTATATTTGCGTTCGGGGCCGAACGGCGAAGAGGCGCGTCCTTCGGCGGGACGCCTGAAGCCGAGACTTGCGCCGGGACCATCATTAAAGGTTTCGAACGCGTCTCTCTTCTTCAGCCAGCTTTCCTCGACCTCGGCGAGCTGCTGCGGCGTTCGGGCATCGACCTTGTCGCAATCGAGACCACGCAGGAGACGGAAATCATCGCTGCGAGTAGCAATCTCGACAGATATCGGTTCGCCAGTTGTGGGCGTCAGGACGAGAGGGCTGGCTTCGTGGCGCGTGAGGCCGACAGTGACGATCCCGTCAGCATCGGTACGCACGTCGCGTGCGCCGGTGCCGTCTTTGCCTGCAACGCGGATCGATGTGTCTGCCGGGCCGGTACAGACGAGAAGACCGCCCTGTTTGGCAGCACCTGAGCACGATAGCGATGCGGTGTCAGCGCTGGCTGGAAGGGCGAAAAGCCCCGCCGAAACGATCAGTCCAAGGCAGGCTACCCGCTTCATTTGGCGCCTTCGCCTTTCACCATGCGGGAGGCTGCAGCAGCCGCATCGATATAGGCTTCCTGATGATCGACGCTCCAGTAGCGTAGAGCGGCCATCGGTATCTTCCGGCCGGTCACCGCGCAGGTTACGTAATCGCCGGGCTCGATAACTTCGATATCGCCGTCGAGATAGTGAAGCCTGGCTTCACCGCCTGAATGTCCATTTCGCGTCAGCATGGGCGCTATAATGGGATGAAGCCTCAGGCTTGAAAAGGGCGCGTCGTCAGCTTTTTGAAGCGCAGTCAGCCTACTCCATGTCGTCCAGGTCTGACGATGCGTCTTCAGGCGGTGGGGGCGCGTCCGGATTAGGCGTGCGCAGGATCAGCGACAGGGTGCGTATATAGTCATCGGGCCACTGGCCCAGCTTGTTTCGCTGCTGCGCGCGGACGACCATCTCCACCCTGACGTCAGGATGGCTGAACACCTGGTCGGAGGTCAGCGCGCCGTTGCGCTCCCCCGATGTGTCGACAAGCTCTGCCTGCCATTCGGCCACGGCCGGACAGGCGGCAATTCTGTCTTTGAGGTCGTCGCGGCGCTGGCGCATCGCTTCAAGGCTCGCTTCATCTGACTGGTCGATGAGGAGCGTGCAGGTCACCTGATTATAGGGCGAGGCGGCGCTGAAGGGCGCAGCGCCGGGGATGGCCACGGCGCACTCGCCCGCCCCGATTTCCCGGAGAGCATCGCCGACGGGGAAGCTGCCAATGGCGAACCCGGCAGCAGTCGATTGGCTCAGGCCGGCAAACCTTGACGCACTAACGCCTTCACGGATGTAAGGACCGATCTCATAGCAGAGGGGGTCGCCTGGTGGTGGAGCTGGCTCGGCCTGAACAGTCCGTTGTGGCGCGGCGCGTGTGGAGGTCTGCGGCGCGCGGCTTGGTTGATTTCGCGGTTGGGCAGGCGGCTTATAGCCGGGCGGCGCGGACGGAACTGTCGGCTCAAACGGCAGCGTTGTCGGCGGGGCGCTCCTGTCTTGCTGCGCATGTGCCGCCATGGGCAGACCGGAGGTGGTAAGCACGGCGAGGCTGAGGAGAAGCCCGCGACGAGGATGTCGAATCGATATCATATGCGTGGCAATGCTGCTCTGCTTGTTCAGGTCCAGACACTAGGCGGGTTGCCCCGTCTTCGGCAAGCGTCTGGATGAGCTCCGAAGTTTTTGTTTTGTTCTCGTGAACAGGTGTGGTACAGACTGCGCCCTGACAGGAACGCCGGCCTTGCAAAGCCGGGCCATATATGAGGAGACTGAACATGGCCAAACGCGGCAATCTGCAACTCGTGGACAAGGAATCCGGCGTGGACAAGCAAAAGGCACTTGAGACAGCTCTCTCCAATATTGAGCGCTCTTTCGGCAAGGGCTCGGTCATGCGGCTGGGCGATCAGAAGTCGCTCGACATCGAAGCGGTGTCGACCGGTTCGCTCGGCCTCGATATCGCTCTCGGCATTGGTGGTCTGCCAAAGGGCCGTATCATTGAAATCTACGGCCCTGAAAGCTCCGGCAAGACGACGCTCTCGCTGCACGCGATTGCTGAGGCCCAGAAGGATGGCGGTGTCTGCGCCTTCGTTGACGCAGAACACGCCCTGGACCCGAGCTATGCGGCCAAGCTGGGCGTTGATCTCGATGACCTGCTGGTCTCCCAGCCGGACACCGGTGAGCAGGCGCTTGAGATTGCCGACACGCTGGTGCGTTCGGGCGCTGTCGACCTTCTGGTCATCGACTCTGTGGCGGCCCTGACGCCGCGTGCCGAGATCGAGGGCGAGATGGGCGATTCGCTGCCAGGTCTTCAGGCCCGCCTGATGAGCCAGGCGCTGCGCAAGTTGACCGCCTCGATCTCCAAGTCGAAGTGCATGGTCATCTTCATCAACCAGATCCGTATGAAGATCGGTGTGATGTTTGGCAGCCCTGAAACGACCAGCGGTGGCAACGCTCTCAAATTCTACGCCTCTGTGCGTCTCGACATCCGCCGCATCGGAGCGATCAAGGACCGCGAGGAAACGATCGGCAACCAGACCCGCGTCAAGGTGGTGAAGAACAAGGTGGCACCGCCCTTCCGGCAGGTCGAGTTCGATATCCTTTATGGCGAAGGCATCTCCAAGACCGGGGAGCTCATTGACCTTGGCGTCAAATGCGAAGTCGTTGAGAAGGCGGGTTCCTGGTACTCCTACAAGGAAGACCGTATCGGACAGGGTCGTGAGAAAACGCGCCAGTTCCTGAAGGACAATCCCGATATTGCTGACGAGATCGAGCACGAAATTCGTCGCCAGTCGGGTCTGCTTTCGGACGTCATGCTGTCGGCTGAAGAAGAGGCGGAAGCCAAGAAGAAAACAGAGGACGGCGACGAAGCGAAGGCCGGCTAGGGTGTCCAATTCGGAAGGCGCGCTGCAGTGAACTGAGACTGCGGCGTGGCTGCTTCTTGGCGGGCCCCGTTCAAGCCTTTATATCAAAACCAGAAAGCGCCCGGCTGACATTCGGCCGGGCGCTTGAATTTGGGCAAGCGGCAAGGACGGGCCAGACGACAAGATGACGAGCGTCAACGAGCTTCGAGAATCATTCCTCTCCTATTTCGAGCGGCAGGGTCACACCCGCAAGCCATCCGCGCCACTGGTGCCGGACAATGATCCGACCCTTTTGTTCGTGAATGCCGGCATGGTGCCATTCAAGAACATCTTCACCGGCGCAGAGACACCGTTTGCACCGCGCGCCGCGACATCGCAGAAATGCGTCCGCGCGGGCGGCAAGCACAACGATCTTGACAATGTCGGCTATACCGCCCGCCACCACACCTTCTTTGAGATGCTCGGCAACTTCTCGTTCGGCGACTATTTCAAAGACGATGCCATCGCATTCGCGTGGGAGCTGGTGACCAAGGAACTCGGCCTTTCCAAAGACCGGCTGCTCGTCACGGTGTACTCCGAGGACAAGGAAGCCGCACAGATATGGAAGAAGGTTGCTGGCCTGTCCGATGACCGGATCATCCCGATCTCGACGTCAGACAATTTCTGGTCGATGGGCGACACCGGCCCGTGCGGTCCGTGTTCGGAAATCTTCTTTGATCATGGCGACAAGATACCAGGCGGCCCTCCGGGTTCCCCCGACGAAGACGGCGACCGGTTCATCGAGATCTGGAACCTGGTCTTCATGCAGTATGAACAGCAGGCCAATGGCGCCCGGATAGACCTGCCAAAACCATCGATCGACACCGGCATGGGCCTTGAGCGTATGGCCGCCGTTCTGCAAGGCGTTCACAACAATTACGAGATCGACCTTTTCCGCGCCCTCATCGGGGCCGAGGAAGACGTTTATAATGCCAAGGCCACCGGCGATGCGCTCGCCTCGTTCCGCGTTATTGCAGACCACCTTCGTACATCCGCCTTTCTCATCGCCGATGGCGTAACGCCGTCGAATGAAGGGCGGGGCTATGTGCTTCGCCGGATCATGCGCCGCGCGATGCGCCACGGGCATCTTCTCGGTGCGCGCGAGCCAATGATGCACAGACTTGTCGGCGCCCTGACGTCCGAGATGGGTGACGCCTATCCAGAGCTTGGCCGCGCACAACCCGCCATCGAAGCGGCGCTTGAGCAAGAAGAAGCCCGTTTCCAGCGAACACTGGGTCGCGGCCTGGCTCTGCTCGACGATGCAACCGACGGTCTCGACGAAGGCGCTGTGCTTTCGGGCGAAACCGCATTTCGCCTTTACGACACCTACGGCTTCCCGATCGACCTCACCGCGGATATCCTTCGGGGCCGCGGCATGAGTGTCGATCAGGCGGGCTTCGATTCTGCCATGGCCGAGCAGAAGAAGGCAGCCCGCGAAGCCTGGTCAGGCTCGGGCGATATGGCGTCGCAAGCCGTCTGGTTCCGCGTGCGCGACAAGATTGGGGCAACAAGTTTCCTTGGCTATGCCGGGACCAAGGACGAAGGCAGCCTGAAAGCTATCATTGCTGGCGGTGAAATGCGCGAAGAGGTGGCCCCCGGTGACTGCGAACTCGTTTTCGATCGCACGCCTTTCTACGCGGAAAGCGGCGGGCAGGCCGGCGATCATGGCGAGATCCATTTTGCATCCGGCGCGCGCTTCATCGTGCGCGACGTGCAAAAGCGGGCAGGCGACCTGCACGTTCATGTCGGTGAGCTGACCGGCGGATCAGTGAAGATCGGCGACAGGGCTGAGCTGGTTGCCAATGCGGCGCGCCGCCAGCGTATCCGCGCGAATCATTCAGCCACACACCTTCTTCATTCGGCGCTTCGCAACGTGCTGGGCCCGCATGTCACACAGAAGGGCTCCCTCGTCGAGGAAGACCGGCTGCGCTTTGACTTTTCGCATGGCGGGGCACTGAGCGCCGCCGAAATCGAAGCAATCGAGGATGAGGTCAACGCTGTTATTCGCCAGAATGATGAGGCCCGCATTCAGACCATGGCGCCCGACAAGGCCATCGAGGCCGGCGCCCTTGCGCTGTTTGGTGAAAAGTATGGCGACGAAGTGCGCGTACTATCGATGGGCCAGCCCCTCACCGACGAAAAGCGGCCATATTCAGTTGAACTTTGCGGTGGCACCCACGTGGCGCGTACAGGCGACATCGCAGCTTTCGTCATCACGTCCGAGGGCGGTGTTTCTGCCGGTGTGCGCCGTATCGAAGCGGCTACGGGCGCAGAAGCATTGGCGTTCCTGAAGGGCCGCGCGCAGGTGGCGCTCGATCTCTCCGATACGCTCAAAGTGCCGCTCAAGGATGTCAGCCGTAAGGTCGGCAGCCTGATGGAAGAGCGCCGCAATCTTGAGCGTGAGCTTGCAGAGACGAAACGGAAGCTCGCCATGGGCGGAGGCGGCGGTGCCGCGCCGTCAGGACCAGAAGAAATTGGTGGTTTCAAGCTGATTGCGCGCGTTGCTGAAGGCGTCGGCGGCAAGGATCTTCGCGGTCTTGTCGATGAAGCCAAGAGCCAGCTCGGCTCTGGTGTCGCTGTCTTTATCGGCGTGAATGAAGGCAAAGCGGCAGTTGCTGTCGGCGTAACCGGTGACTTGGTCGACAAGGTCTCTGCAGTCGATCTGGTCCGCGTTGCGGCGGCTGAAGTTGGCGGCAAGGGCGGCGGCGGACGCGCAGACATGGCGCAAGCTGGCGGTCCGGATGGCGACAAGGCGGAAGCCGCTCTGGACGCTGTGCGTAAGTCGCTAGCGGGCTAGTTCTACACTTGCAATCTATTTGCCGTCTCCCCACCGAAAGGTGGGGTCTATGGCGGCTGGGAGGTTCGCTCTCAACCGCCATGGGTCCCAGCTTTCGCTGGGAAGGCGGAAAACCGGGCTGTTTGGTTTATGTGGCTGAAGGAAAAACGGGTTCTTCGTCGCCGGTCTTCCACTGGTCGAATTTCGGCATGATTGATTTGAAGCGTTCGCTCTTCAGGTGCGCGGCGAGCCAGGCTTTCAAGGCTGGGTAGGGCGCTGCGTCGAACCAGACCCGGTCCGTATTGGCGAACTGGCGGATGAACGGCATCACGGCCATGTCGGCGAGCGATACGCGTTCGCCAAACAGCTGCGCCCGCGAAGACAGCCGGGAGTTCAACGTTTCCAGAAAGGCTGAGCCGGCCTTGCGGTGATCTTCTGAGACAGCGCCTTCATCTTCATAGCGATTGGCGTATTTGTAGCGATCCAGATGATGCTTGAACGGACCGTCGCAAGCCGCGATCAGGTCCAGCATTTCGTTCCGGCTGCCTTCTTCCGGCGCGAGCCAGCTTTCCGGATCGTTTTGCCCCAGCGCATAAAGCATGACGTCAAGACTTTCATCGACGACGCTGCTGTCTTCCAGAACCAGCACGGGCACCGTTCCTTTCGGGGAGGCATCAAGCATTTGCTGCGGCTTGTCGCGCAGGACGACCTCACGCAAGCGGCATTGAAGACCAGCGGACTGAATCGCGAGCCGGGCCCGCATCGCATAAGGGCAGCGGCGAAACGAATAGAGGACCGGCAGCGTCATGACGCTTCGGTTTTGTTCAGGTTTGGTTCCTTGCGCCCGATATGTGCTTCGCCGCGCTTTTTCGCCAGTTCGACCTGTCTCTGGCGTTCAGCAAAACGGGCGCGCTGCTCATCGGTGACCGTGTCGTGGCAGGCCGGGCAGCAGATGCCCTCTTCGAAGCGGGCATCACGTCGCTCATCTTCGCTGACCGGGCGTTTGCAGCCATGGCAAAGCGCATAGTTTCCGATCTCAAGCCCATGGCCGACAGAGACGCGCTGGTCGAAGACAAAGCAGTCGCCCTGCCATTTGCTTTCGGCCTGCGGTACGGTTTCGAGATATTTCAGAATTCCGCCCTTGAGGTGAAAAACTTCATCGAGACCTTCAGACTTTACGAAGCTAGTGGCCTTCTCGCATCGGATGCCGCCTGTGCAGAACATGGCGACTTTCGGCTTGCGGCCTTCGGCTTCCAGCTTCTGGCGGAAGTCACGAAACCAGTCCGGAAATTCGCGGAAGGTGGCGGTGTTCGGATCAATGGCGCCTTCGAATGTGCCGATGCCGTATTCGTAGTCGTTGCGCGTATCGATCAGCACAGTGTCTGGATCGTTGATCAAATCGTTCCAGTCTTCCGGGGCCACATAGGTACCCACAAGATCGTTCGGGTCTGTGCCGGGCACGCCCATGGTAACGATTTCCCGCTTCAGGCGAACTTTCAGCCGCCAGAAGGGCATAGAGTCGGCGTGGCTTTCCTTGTGCTCAAGATCGCCGCAACCCGGAAGTGCGCGCAGGAAGGCCATTGCTTCGTCCAGGGCGCCGCCTTCAGCGGCAATCGTACCATTCAGGCCTTCACCTGCGACAAGGACGGTGCCGCGAATGCCGAGCGCCTCGAACCGCGCCGCGACGTCGGCTCGAATCGTTTCGGGATTGGCGAAGGGGACGAATTTGTAGAAGGCAGATACGCGAAAGCTCATGACCTGCCCCTTATGCCAGAGCCGGCCATGAGCTTCCAGACAGGCGCGTCAGCAGTCGTGCTGCAGACGCGCTCTGAACCAGATCGATCAGGTTTCGCTTTCAGCGCCCTGTGCAGCGCCGCTTACAGCTTCGCCGGTTGCTTCGACGTCTTCGCCAACGCCTTCAACCGTATTGCAGGCAGCCAGGGTGCCCAGCGTCATCAGGGCAGCGAGAGAAAGTGCGATCTTTTTCATGTTCGATTTCCTTTTTCGGATAATCCGCTAACAGCCGGGCCGGACCTCCCGACCAGACTGGCTAATTAAGTCGCACCGACATCTTTGGTTCCCAACAACGTCGCAATCCTGCTAAAGGGGCGCCATGAAAAGCGCTGTGATTGTCTTTCCCGGATCGAATTGTGACCGCGACGCCCAGACGGCCCTGACTGAGATCATGGGCACGCCGCCAGCGATGGTGTGGCATAAGGATGGAGAGCTGCCTGAAGATGTCGACCTGGTGGTCGTGCCGGGCGGGTTTTCCTATGGCGATTATCTGCGCTGCGGCGCCATGGCGGCGAACTCTCCGGTCATCGAAGGCCTGCGGCGTCACGCAGACCGGGGCGGCTATGTGCTTGGCGTCTGTAATGGCTTCCAGGTGCTCACTGAAACCCAGCTTCTGCCGGGCGCGCTTTTGCGCAATTCGGGGCTGGACTTCGTCTGTCGTCCGCAAGCGCTTCGTATTGAGTCAAGTAATTCTGCCTTCACGAGCGCCTATGGTGACCGCAAGGAGATTACGATCCCGGTTGCGCACCATGATGGCAATTATGTCGCCGATGAAGACACGCTTGACCGCCTCGAAGGTGAGGGGCGCGTTGTCTTCCGCTATAGCGGAAACCCGAACGGATCTGCACGCGATATAGCTGGCGTCGTGTCGGAGAACGGCCGCGTGCTGGGTATGATGCCACATCCGGAGCGCGCAATTGGCGGGCATGAAGGCGGCGATGATGGCCGCGGAACGTTCGAAAGCCTGCTTTCGGCGATCTAGTCTGGCCTTTTTCAAGCGCTAGGGCATACTTCGCTTCGCTCTGGGGAGGGTGAAGCATGACTTATCTGGAAGAAACCAAAGCGGCTGGGCGGGAAATATTCCCTGACCTGGCGCGCGCCTTCGCGTTGATCGGTATTGCGCTGGTCAATGTGGCCATTTTTTCCCATCCGATGACGACGGGGTATGCGAACCTTCAAGGGGCCGACCAGTGGGCTTCATTTGGGGTGAATTCCTTCTTCCTGCTAAAATCGTACACGCTCTTCTCATTCATGTTCGGCGTCGGCTTCGCCTATCAGATGATGGCGGCAGAGCGCCGAAGTGTAGGCTTTGCCGGACGATACTGGCGCCGGATTCTCGGGCTTTTGATACTCGGCCTGCTTCACGTCGCTCTGGCGTTCCAGGGCGATATCCTCGTCATCTACGCGATACTCGGATGCTTCCTTTTCCTTTTCCGAAAGGCCAGTGCAAAGACGCTCGTGAAGTGGGGAATTGGCCTTTATGCGCTGCAATTCGTCGTCATGCTTTCGGCTTTCAGTCTTTTCTGGCTGGGCGCAACTTTCGCGCCGGAACAGATGGCTGCAGAGCTTGAGCTCAACGCTGCCTCGGCGGACACCGCGCGACAGGCATTCGGCGAGGGAGGCTTTGCTGACGCCTTGGTTCAGCGATTTGCGGACTGGTCGATGGTGTTGGTGGGCGGCCTCTTCATGCAAGGCATCGGCGCCATGGCCTTCTTCGTGTTTGGCCTGGCTGCTGTGCGCTACGAGGCGATATCCGATCCGCGCAAGCCGGTCTGGAAGATGTTCAGGCGTTATTTCCTGCCCATCGGTGTCGCCGGAAGCATGTGGGGCGGATGGTTGATGGCCTCGTCCGGCAGCGGCGAGATGAGTATAGATCTGCTGGCCGGTATGACGGTCATTACCCTGTTCAGCCCGTTTTCGACCGCAGGCTATCTAGGACTGATCGCGAAGTGGGCCGAAGTGCCGGAGGGCCGCGTCAAGGTGTTCCTCGCGCGGGGCGGGACGGCATCGCTGACAGCCTATATCCTGCAAAGCGTCGTGTTCTCGCTTGTCTTCAACAATTATGGGCTTGGTCTTTACGGTCAGGTCGGGGCGTTGGGGTGCACGGCCATCGCGCTTGTTGTCGGATTTGGATCCGTCTCGTTGATGAGCTTGTGGCGCAAGCGCTTCTCGCGTGGGCCGCTTGAAGTGATTTTGCGCGGCTGGACCTATCTGGGCGCGCGTTGAGGCGCCACGCGCAGGGCAAAGTGGAAATCACCCTCATAGCCCGTCGGTATCCAGGATTCGGCAAGCTTGCCATTCTCATCGGCGAACAGGGCGTGGGCCGGGTCGTAGGAAAAGCGGCGGTGCAGGCGTAGGCCGCTGCCTTTCAGTTCGGCCGTTGCAAAACGATCTGAGAAGATAAGGCGAAGCCGTGCGACGCCGCTAGCCCGGGCAATCTTGCGGGCGGAGCGCATGAGACGGCCAATCGTAGCTGCGCGCGGCGCGCCGGGGGCGACCTCCAGATCGACAATATCGAGACCGGCAGGCTCATAGGCGTTCGGCTTGCTCAGGATAGCCAGCATCAGCCCGGAGATTTTCGATCCGTTTCGGGTGGTGAGTACCACGCTGCGGCCAGGCGCGTCGGGGTCAGACAGCTGATAGGCATAGAAGAGCGCGCTACGGACAGGGACGGCCTGCCGCGTACTGCGCAACTCGAAGTCGAAGTCCGCGACCGCGTGTGCATGATCAGGGTTGGCCGGGTCGAGCCAGTCACCGCCTTGCAGGTTCTGTCTTGCATGATCGGCAAGCGGCGTATGTCTTACTTTGAACCATTCGCGGGCCGACAGTGCATCGTACATGCGATCAGAGCGGGCAAGCCGCGAGAAGGCGACGCCAACACCCATCGAGAGAGGCCTGACCGGCCATTCAAGGCGGCTTCGGGCAGTCTCGCCTCTCCATGCTTTCATTCCCAGTTTCTTGTAGAGACCGGCAGAGCTGGCATTGTTGTTGAGAGAGTAGACGGCCGCGAGCCCGGGATAGGTCAAGGCACGCCGGGCAAGTCTGGGGCCGCTGCCACGGCCTTCTTGTCCGGCGATGAATGTGTGGCCTGTGGCGGCCTTGACGGGCGTCCCGTCCAGAATGAAGTCGCGCGCCTGAAGGCCCACCATGGCCACGACACGGCCATCGCGCTCAGCTACGAAGCCGGCCGGTATGTCGCCCTGCTGCGGGTTTTCGAACAGTGCCCAGTGCCAGCCCGCCTGGCTGCGCCATGGGAAATCAACCTTCTCGACGAGCTCCATGACGCTTGGCAGGTCGTCTGGGGTGATTGTCCTGATCTTTATCAAGGGATGGCCTCGGGTCTCTTCCTGCGACGTCTGCAGGGTGCCCACACCTATTCGAGATAGTTTGAGAAAGAATTTGCCTGATTTGAACTGTTCGAAATGTCCGGTCAGGGTTACTCAAAAGAAAAACCGGCAAGAGGGAGAGCTGTTCGATGAGAATGCAGACGAGTATCGTTGCGCTGTTGGGGCTCGCTCTGGCGGCCTGTGGGGGCGCAGAGGAAAGTACATCGCGGGAACAATCGGACGGTGTTGTAACCGAGACGAGCGGGAATGAAGTCGATGCGTTCGAGGGGGCTACCGAGGCGGGCGAGGCCGATTATGCTGATATGGCGAACTGGCTATGCCATCCCGGTATGGGAGACGATGCATGTTCAGCTAATCTCGATCATACGGTGGTGAACGCTGACGGCACGCTGGAAGAAGTGAGTTTTCAGGCTGCTGACGCGCCGCCTGTCGATTGCTTTTACGTCTACCCGACGATCTCTTTCGACTCGACGCCGAACAGCGATCTGAACGCGGGCCCCGAAGAAGCGCGTGTCGCGGCCTTGCAGCTTGGAGCGTTTGGCGAGACCTGCCGTCTCTTCGCGCCGGTTTACCGTCAGATCACGCTGACCCATTTGCAGAGTCTGATGGGCGGCGCTGAGTTCACGGCTGACGCGGAGCTCGGCTTCAATGACGTTGTCGACGCCTGGAATGCCTATCTCGAAACGGAGAATGCTGGGCGCGGCGTTTTCCTGCTGGGACATTCCCAGGGGGCACGTATGGTCGAGCGGCTTATGCGCGAGACAATTAGCGGGTCTGACAGTGAGGACCTGATCGTCTCAGCCATGCCGATTGGCTATACGATGTATGCCGATGTGGACACGGGCAATGTAGGCGCCTTTCCGATCTGCCAAACCGGCGACCAGATTGGCTGTGTCATCGCCTATGTGACCTTTCGGTCCGACTTTCCGCCGCCGGAAGATAGCCGTTTCGGGGACACGAATGCCGATGGGCAGCGGGCCATCTGCGTAAACCCGGCTGAGTTGTCAGGTGATAACGGTTCCCTTGACGCACGTCTCGCGCGGACTGGCTTCTTCGGTATCGAGAATGCGCGTTTTGTTGAGGGACAGCGTATTTCAACACCCTATGCGTCGATGCCCGGCATGTTGTCCGCGGAATGCGTCGAAACCGACAGGCATACCTATCTGGCCGTTGAGGTTACCGGGGACCCCAGCGATCCGCGGGCCGATGATATCCTCGGCGATGTCGTTGTTGGCACGGATGTGCTGCGCGATTGGGGCTTGCACACGATCGATATCAATGTCGCGATGGGCAACCTCGTTGCCATCGTGGAAACGCAAGCCGCTGCCTGGGCCACGGCCAGCACTGAGGAATAAGCCGCGGGTGAAGCCCGGTTCAGGCGTTTGCGCTGAGCCGGGCTGCCAGTTCTGCATGGCCTTCGACCATGCGGGTGATCTGCGCCGGGTCCGGCTCCAGAGTGTCATCACCTTCATCATGCGTGCCGCCGAGTACGATGCCGGTCTTGCGCGGAAACATGTAGAGGACGCCGTTCGAGGTGGGCGCGACGTAGGAATAGGTCACGTCCGGTTGGGGCAGGAGATGGCTGAGCTGGCCTTTGACCGGCACCAGCGTCTCGTCACCGAACAGGCCTGCAGCGCCGAGGCCGGTACAGTTCACGATTGTCTGTTCTGGTAGCTCCATCACATCGTCTATGGAGGCCAGCCGCACGCGAACGGTGCGCGCACCGGCCAGCTGCGCGTCCTGCAGGATGGCGTCGAGATAATAGTCCGGGTCGATGATCATCGCCTTGAAGCGCTCTTCATAGGCATATCCGAACAGGGTGTTTTCGGTCGATGTGCGAAGAGCCGGATAGATGTCGTCGCCGCCTGGTAGCTCATAGCGCGGCGAGGGAATGCGGCGGCCCAGCTGGTGATGGTCGGCCCAGTAGACGCCATATCCCGGCCGGTTCACATAAGGCAGGAAACCATAATAAGCGAGGCGGACAAGCTTGCGGTTCATGGCGAGCCATTCCTGGGTGACGGCCGAGCGGTCGAAATACCCCGTTGGCATCCAGAGAACGCCCGCCACGTTGGACGTGGTGTGCGGCGGCAACTGTTCGGCGTAGATCGTTACCTTATGGCCGCGCCGGGCGAGAATGAGCGCAGCGGTCAGGCCCTGAACGCCGCATCCAAGGATGGCAATATCGCGTGCGCCAGTGGCTGTCGCTTCGTCTGCGGCAACCGATGCGGTTCCCCACGACATGGTTACGCCGCAGCCGCCATGGCCGTAATTGTGGATGACGGTTTTGTCGCCGAGCCGTTCCGCCTCAAGCCGATAACCTGTAGGGCGATAAGGGCGATGGCCAACAACGGTACGCGTGACGCGCGACAGGCTCGACTGAACGGGGACGTAGTTATTGTAAGGGCCGGTGACGGCTGGCGTGATTGTGTCCGCTGCCGGCCGTGTGGCGCAGGCACCCAGCGTGGCAAGACCCACTCCGCTCACAAAATCGCGTCGCCGCATTCAAGTCACCTCATCCCAATCTGCTGTCCACCCCGATAGAGGACACTGCCCGCACCTTCTTGCGAGGGCAAGGCATTCGCGCGCAGGGCCGGAACCGGACTGCCCGTGCCCTGTTCATCAATCACCAAAGCAAATGAATGGAGCAGCAAATGTCCAAGGGAAACGGATATAATGAAGGCGACAAGGTTGAGTGGGACTGGGGCGATGGCACCGGGTCCGGCAAGATCAAATCAGTCTACACGCAAAAGCGGACGGTAAAGATCAAAGGCGAAGAAATCACGCGCGATGCCAGCGAAGATGAACCAGCCTATCTGATCGAGCATGAGGATTCTGAAGTCCTGAAGAGCCACTCGGAAGTTCGCAAGGCATCATGAGTACGCCTAAGAAATACGACGACATTGATTTCCAGCCACCCAGGAAAGTTGCGGATGAGGCTGAGAAAGGTCTCAAGCTTCGTGACGAGTTTGAGCGGGGCGGCACCGATGTCGGGATCGCACGCGCGCGAGACTTAAAGAACCGCAAGTCCGTATCACCCGACACAATCGAGCGGATGGTCAGCTACTTCGCGCGCCATGAAGTCGATAAGAAGGCTGACAATTTCGGCAATGATGACGACCCGTCGGCCGGGTATATCGCCTGGCTCCTATGGGGCGGTGATGCCGGCAAGGACTGGTGCGAGCGTGTGAAGTCTCAGATGGAGAAGGCGGACGAATAGCCCGCCCAATCGGAATGCACTTTCAAAAAAGGCCGACGCGATGATCACGCCGGCCTTCTCATTTTATCAGGTGCTTCGAACTATTCTTCCGTTTCCATGTCCGCGTCTACTTCACCTTCAGCTTCTTCTTCGTCAGCCTCAGGGCGTTCCGGACGGCAATCGCTGACGAGATTTTGCATCTCCTCACCAGCAGGAACGACGATCTCGTCCTGACCGGAGCGTACGCGGATTGCATCATTCGCATTGACGAGCGTTGCGACACCGTTGGTGGCAGGGTCAACCGAACCACCAATCATCGGCGTGTCCATTTCCAGAGCGACAGCATCGATACTGACATTGCCAGCGGAGGTGAGGAAGTCGATGGACTCGCCGCCTTCGCCCTCGCTGATCGCGCGCTGAACGACGAGCATTTTGCCTTCGCCTTCGACCTGTTCGGCACGGCAGATCAGCGTCAGTAGCGTTTCATCACCAGACGTGAAGCTGACGGCCGGATCGCCGCGATCGGTCGATGCGGCCCAGCTACCTTCCATCGGTGTCGGCATTTCACTGGAGACGCCAGCATTTGATTGCGCTTCAGACGCGGCTTCTTCCATAGAAGGGCCGGGCGTCGGCATTGTGCCGTCGGGGCTGTCATAGCCGCCTTCATTGCCACATGCGGCGAGCGCAGCGGGCAGGAGTGCTAACAGGATCAGTCTCATGGAAGGTATCCTTTCGATTCAGACATTCGGATGCCATAACGCGGGCACTTCGGTCAGAGTTGCTCAAGATTCAAAAATGATTGGCTGAACCGACAATGTTTCTGGCGACTCGTGGCTGGCGAGGGTAAGGAGCGGGCATGACTGAACGGCGCCCTAATCTGCGCGAGCGCATCATGCATGTCGAGCTGAAGTCGGGCTTCGCCGATAATGGTCCGGCATGGATCGACCGTGTCCGTTTCTCAAAGTCGGGCCGCTCTGCCTATTTTCAGGGGCGAGAACTTCTGAACATTGGCGGTAGTGGCATACGTGGCAATTACAGGGACGTTGAGACCCGAGAGGAATTCTGGGTTTCCGGCGTCAAGAAAAACCGGGCAGATCGCCATTGGGCAGGCGGCGGCCCCGTTGAAATAAACCCGGCCATTCGGGTTGAATACGAAAGACTCATTGAGGCGAAATGACCGATACATCTGCCATTCTCGAGCATCTCAAAGCTGAGCAGTCCGAAACCGACGCTGCCGGCCACGGCATCAATGCGGAGGAGTGGGACCGGCTTTTCACGAGGCTGGGTCGTAGTCCGAACCTTGTCGAGCTTGGCATCTATTCGGTGATGTGGTCGGAGCACTGCTCCTACAAGTCTTCGCGCCGCCACCTGTCGAAATTCCCGACCAAGAATGACCGGGTCATCCAGGGGCCGGGCGAGAATGCGGGCGTCATCGATATTGGCGACGGTCAGGCGGCGATCTTCAAGATGGAGTCGCATAACCACCCGTCCTACATCGAGCCCTATCAAGGCGCGGCGACCGGCGTTGGCGGCATCCTGCGCGACGTGTTCACCATGGGGGCGCGGCCGATTGCGCTGGTCAATGCGCTGCGCTTTGGCGACCCGAGCCATCCGAAGACGCGCTCACTCGTGGCTGGCGTGGTCGCTGGGATCGGTGGTTACGGCAATTGCGTTGGCGTGCCGACGGTTGCGGGCGAGACGCAGTTCGATGAAGGCTATAATGGCAACATCCTCGTCAATGCGATGGCCGTTGGCCTCGCGGATCAGGACAAGATTTTCTATGCGCGCGGTGCAACGCCCGGAAACCAGATCTTCTATGTCGGCTCCAAGACGGGCCGCGACGGCATACATGGCGCGACCATGGCCTCGGCCGAATTTTCTGAAGGCGATGAAGAGAAGCGCCCGACCGTGCAGGTGGGTGACCCCTTCACCGAGAAGCTGCTGATCGAGGCCTGCCTTGAGCTGATGGCAACCGATGCCATTCAGGCCATTCAGGATATGGGCGCGGCAGGTCTGACCTCCTCGTCGGTCGAGATGGCTGACAAGGGCGGCATCGGTATCGAGATGGACCTCGACAAGGTGCCTCAGCGTGAAACCGGTATGACCGCCTATGAGATCATGCTGTCGGAAAGCCAGGAGCGGATGCTCATGGTGCTGAAGCCGGG
This sequence comes from Henriciella barbarensis, assembly GCF_003576345.1. Taxonomy (GTDB): domain Bacteria; phylum Pseudomonadota; class Alphaproteobacteria; order Caulobacterales; family Hyphomonadaceae; genus Henriciella; species Henriciella barbarensis. The sequence goes on from NZ_QWGB01000009.1 coordinate 148,487, forward strand.
CAAGGAAGATCTCGCCAAGGCGATCTTCGAGAAATACGACCTAGACGCCGAAGTCATCGGCATGACGACCGATACCGGTCACATGGTGCTGAAGCAATTTGGCGAAGTGGTCTGCGATATCCCTGTCGCGCCGCTGGCAGAAGATGCGCCGAACTATGACCGCCCATGGGTAGAGCCAAAGGCGCGCGCGCCGCTCGATATCTCGAAGTATCCGGAGCCTGAGGATTACGGCGAAGTGCTGCTGAAGCTCATGTCCTCGCCAGACATGGCGTCGAAACGCTGGATCTGGGAGCAGTATGACCGCCACGTGATGGGCGATACCGTCGACAGCTCGCAGTCCATGGGCGACGCCGCCATTGTGCGCATTCACGGCACGAACAAGGCGTTGGCCATCTGTTCGGACTGCAACCCGCACTATGTCGCCGCTGACCCGTTCGAGGGTGGCAAGGCGGTGGTGGCCGAGGCCTATCGCAACCTGTCCAGCGTTGGAGCGACACCGATCGCGATCACCGACAATCTCAATTTTGGCAATCCGGAAAAGCCCGCCACGATGGGCTATATCGTGAAGTCGATCGAAGGCATGGCCGAGGCCTGCCGCGTGCTCGACTTCCCGGTCGTCTCCGGAAATGTCAGCCTCTACAATGAGACCGACGGCAAGGCGATCCCGCCGACGCCTGTGGTCGGCGGTGTCGGCCTGATCGAGGATGTTTCCAAGGTCGCAACGCTGAAAGGCGCGCAGCCGGGTGACGTGCTCGTCCTCATCGGCGAGACGAAGGGGCATCTCGGCGCGTCGCTCTATGCGCGTGAGTGGCTGGGCCTCAAAGGCGAGGAGCTCGGCCCGCCGCCGCCAGTTGATCTTGAAATTGAGATGAAGAACGCGGCTTTCGTGCGCAAGTTGATTGAAGGGGGGCTGGTCAACGCAGTGCACGACGTCAGCGACGGGGGTCTAGCGTGTGCTGTTGCAGAGATGGCTATGGCCAGTGGAATGGGTTTGTATTTAGATCCATACACCGTTTTTGCTTGGTCCCCTTCAGATCAAGTCAGCCCGCTGAGTGTCATGTTTTCCGAAGATACTGGGCGCTATTTGGTTGCACTTCCTAAAGACAAAGCAGGTCTTATAACCCGCTTGGCAGGCGCGGCTGGTGTAGCCCATGTTAATTTGGAAAGTAGTTCCGGATTTCGTGAGGAAAGCGAGACCATCAGCTTCGTATTCGATGAATACGGAATTCACGATGTCGAATTCAGCACGCTCCGTGAAGCTCATGAAGGCTGGCTGCCGAGCTATATGAAGGGCGAGAACTAGTCCGCTAGAGCGCACGCGCTGAGCGTAGATGTATAAAAATTCACTGTTTTTTGATCCAACTTGCTTTACGCAACGTATGCGTGTGCGAGAGGAAAACCGTCGATGGTGGCCTCGTGCCTCTTTCTCTCGCGCGCGCGCCAGTGTCCTTGCGGATGCTGGCGCGCCAAATATTTCAGGCCTTCTGATTTCGTGGTTTCGGCGCACGGGTTGAACTTCCCTCCGCTCTGGCATTGACCTTTCATGCGGCTGGCGCTTCGGTGCTGCCATAATGGAGGTTCCCCAATGAAAACCAGTCTGATTTCCACCAGTGTGCTCGCGCTAAGCGCGGCACTGCTTGTGTCCTGTACGAACAATACCGCAGAAGTGCCGCCAGCCGAAGTGCCGGTGCCGCCAATGGCAGGCGACCCGGTCGAGGCAGAGAGCACTGAAGTTGCAGAAGCCCGCGCCTTCCTGGAGCGCGCTGACGCAGAGTTTGGACAGATGTCCAAGGAGATCGGTCCGATCTTCTGGGAGCAGGCGACCAACATTACTGACGAGACGAATGCCGCCGCTGCAGAGGCGGGTGCCCGCGCAACGACAATGGCTGTCTCGCTCGCCAATGAGTCCAAGCGGTTCAATGATGTCGACCTGCCAGCAGATCTCGCGCGCAAGATGCAGCGGCTTCAGTCCGCCGTCACCATTCCAGCCCCGTCGACCGAAGGCGCAGCCGAAGAGCTGTCGCAGATCATGACTGGTCTCGAAGCGACGTATGGCACCGGCACTTTTAATTATAAGGGCGAGGATCTGAACCTCGACCAGCTGTCGACCATCATCGAGACGAGCCGCGACCCGGAAGAGCTGCAGGCCGTCTGGGAAGGCTGGCGCACCGTGTCGCCGCCGATGAAGGATGACTATGCCCGCATGGTCGAGATCGCCAATGAAGGCGCGACCGAGCTTGGCTATGACAATCTAAAAACGATGTGGCTGTCGAAATACGACATGCCGCCGGAAGAAATGGCGACTGAAGTCGACCGCCTATGGAGCCAGGTGTCACCGCTCTATGAAGAGCTGCACTGCTATGTGCGCGCAGAGCTCAACGAAGAGTATGGCGACGATGTCCAGCCCGCCACGGGCCCGATCCGCGCTGACCTTCTCGGCAATATGTGGTCGCAGCAATGGTCGAGCATCTATCCGCTGGTCGAGCCGGAAGGCCTGCCAGGGCAGGGCTACAATTTGACCGACGAACTGGTCGCGGCTGACTATGATGCCATCAAGATGGTCGAGACGGCAGAGGCATTCTTCGTGTCTCTTGGCCTTGACCCGCTGCCCGAAACCTTCTGGGAGCGGTCCATGATCGTGCGTCCGGAAGGCCGCGAAGTGGTCTGCCATGCTTCCGCCTGGGACCTTGATGACGAGGAAGACGTGCGCATCAAGATGTGTACCGAGGTGAATGCCGAGGACTTCTATACCGTCCACCACGAGCTGGGTCACAATTACTACCAGCGCGCCTATAAGGACGTCGGCTACCTCTACAAGGACGGCGCCCATGACGGCTTCCACGAGGCGATTGGTGATTTCATCTCGCTCTCGATCACCCCGTCCTATCTGGTCGATATTGGTCTCATCACCGAGGATCAGGTGCCGGGCGAAGAAGCTGACATCTCGCTTCTGATGAACACCGCGCTCGACAAGATCGCCTTCCTGCCATTTGCGATTACTGTCGATAGCTGGCGCTGGGATGTGCTGGACGGCACAACGCAGCCTGCTGACTACAACGACGCATGGTGGGCAAAGCGCACGCAGTATCAGGGCATCGTCCCGCCGGGGCCACGTCCGGCGGACGCGTTCGATCCGGGAGCGAAGTACCACATTCCGGGTAATACGCCGTATCTGCGTTACTTCCTGTCCTACATCATGCAGTTCCAGTTCCATAAGGCTGCCTGTGAGCAGGCCGGCTGGGATGGCCCACTGCATCGCTGCTCGATCTACGGAAACGAGGAAGTCGGTGCCCGCTTCAATGCGATGATGGAGATGGGCGCTTCCGAGCCATGGCCGGACGTGCTGGAGACCTTCACTGGCACGCGTGAAATGGATGGCTCTGCGATCATCGAGTATTTCGATCCTTTGATTGACCATCTCGAAGAGCAGAATGAAGGCCGCAGCTGCGGCTGGGAATAGGGGCGTCTCCCACTAGAAACTGAAAAGCCCCGGGCGAGCGATCGTCCGGGGCTTTTTATTGGCTGCGAGCCGCCCGCCTATTCGGTTTCGCTGGCAACGTGCTCATCAATGGCTTCGGCGACCATCAACACGGTGTCGACGGCCCGCGCAAACGTATCCGGATCGACCCTGTCGAACGTGTCTGTGACCTTGTGATAGTCGGCATGGTCCTCGACGCCGAGATAGATGATCGGGATACCCGCGCGCAGGAAGGGCGCATGATCTGATAGGGTCGACCAGTCCTGATTGCCCCATTCAGGGCTGTCATGCCCCTTGCTGAGGGTCAGCGGCGTTTCAGCGGCGACCGCGTCGATAACCGGGACCAGCTCAGGATAGTGATAGGTGCCAACAGCAAAGATCTCGCCCTTGTCCGCGCGTGAGACCATGTCGAGATTGAGATTGAAGGCGAGCCGGTCTTCAATCTGTTCAGGCAGGTCGTGTACGAAGGCAGCTGAGCCAGATATCCCCATTTCTTCGGCGTCGAAGAAAGCGAATACGAGCGTTGTCTCGGGCGCGTTTTGCTGAAACCAGCTAATCGCTTCCAAAAGCGCCGCCACGCCGGACGCATTGTCATCGGCACCATTATAGATGCCGTTCTCGCCCATGCCGACATGATCGTAATGGGCTGACATGACGATAACGGGCGCGCCCGGCTGATCATTGATGACGGCGAGAAGGTTGGTGCCGCTGACGCCGCCCTTCATCTCGGAAAAGCTTGCCGTGTCGAAAGGGGCTTCATATCCACCTGGAAGCAGAGGCGTGACACCGCGTGCGTCGAGCTGGTCGATAATCCACGCGCGCGCCCTTGCATTGCCCGGCTCTCCGGTCAGACGGCCTCCAAATTCGTCCGAAGAAAGTGTCTCCAGCGCGGCAAGGGCTCGCGTGCTGTCATGGAACTGTACGGTATAGGGAGAAGCGCTAAAACCTGTTTCAGGTTGGGCAGGGTCGGTCGCAGATGGGCTGGAGCAGGCGGCGGCCAAAAGGCCCGCTGCGAGAAAGGGTCTGATCATCAGGGCTGAGAACTCCATGGCAAGTTGTCTTGACCATAGGTCCATTGGCCGCCATGTGCGAGCGACAAAGGAGACTGTCATGGCAATGGACCGCGAGACCCTCGAGACCTTTCTGAAGGACGCCTTTCCGGAGGCGGAGATTACGCTGACGGATCTTGCCGGGGATAATGACCATTGGCAGGCTGAAATCGTCTCGCCGCAATTCAAGGGCGTTCCGCGCGTGCGCCAGCACCAGATGGTTTATGCGGCTCTCAAGGGGGAAATGGGCGGCGAGTTGCATGCGCTTGCGCTCAAGACGCGCGCGCCTGACTAGGCGGGCCTAGTCCTCGTCCAAAACAGTGCTGCCAATCGGGCCGCCGAGCGGATCGGGATATTCAGGATATCCTTCCGGCCAGCTGGCATCTTCGTCGCTGCCATTCTCATCATCTGAAGAACGCTCACGCTCGCGATTGTTGCGGGCAATTGGCTCTACGCGGGCATTGGCTGGCAAGCCGTTGACATAACCTGCGGCGGCCTCAGCGTCGCCCGGCATGTTGCCCATGCGCTGAACGGAATAAGCCGTGCCATTGCGCTGCAGCGGGGTTGGCAGGGTCGGCAGCCGGCTGGGGCGGGGCAGGGGCGGGCGCGTATCTACTGCTGAGGTCGTCGCGGGGGCGGTTGGACGCTGCGTGCTGGTTGAGGCGGCGCGCGAGACATTCGAACGTGCCGCTGCGGACGCAGCGGCCTGTGACTGGGTTGCTGTTGGCGCAGGCATTGAGGACGAGACAGTCCGGCGCGTCACCGTGCGGGTCGGCGTGGATGAAGTTGCCGGGCGCTGCGCTGCGACCGCGGTGGCTGCGGGCCGCTGGACAGGACGGGTCGTTACGCGGCTGGTGATCGTAGGTGTCGATGCGCTTGGCTGGCGGCTTGCCTGCTGTGTGCGTGCCCGTGAGGCGACAGAGGTCGTCGCCGGACGGGTGGTCGTATTGCTGGCAAGTTGCGTCCGCGTCGTCGGCTGTACCTGGCGGCGTACAGGCGCCCGCTGCGCAGATGGCGATACCGGGGTGGGCAGCATATGACTTGTTGCAGCACCATCGGGAGACGGCGGCATAGATGTGCGGTTGGCGGCTGTCTGGCGAGATTGCGCATATCCGCCCGCCAGCACGTCTGACCTTGCGGCCCGCGTTTGGGGAGCAGTGACAGATTGGGTAGGAGCCCGGCTTATCTGCGGTGCGGCGCCGACGCCTCTAAGGCCCGACGTGTAGCCAGGGCGCGCCTGGCTTTGCCCGGCACTGCTCTTCAGCTCGCAGCGCGGGCCAACGCGAAAAGTTGGTGGTGTCAGTGACCAGGCCACGCAACGCTGATCCTCGGCGCAGGATTGGGCGCAAGCCTGTAAACCGCGCGCGCGTTCCGACGAGTAGGTTTGGCCGACCCGGTAACTGTCTGTCTCAACGGCCCTGTCGGCCAGGGCTGGAGCTGCCAGGCCGACTGTCAGGATGGCAAGTGCTGTTAGGCGGCCCCGGAGATCGGGTGCGGCAGAGAGTGACATCTTCATGGATGCCAGAATAAACCGGCAGGGATTAAGAGGTGGTTAGGCTTGGGCACCCTTCTCAAGCTCTTCTTTAAGGGCCTCGATTTCCAGCCAGACCATTTCTGCTTCTTCAAGCTCAGAGCGTGCAGCCGCGAGGCGGTCGCTGACTTTCTGGAAGCGGCCCGCGTCCTTGTTGAAGAGGTCCGGATCGGAAAGCTCGCTTTCCAGCTTTTCGATCTCCGCGCCCAGGCGAGGCATGGCAGCCTCGGCTTCCTTCAGGCGGTGCTTGTCCTTGAAGGAGAGCTTGGCTTCACGCTTTGAGCCACCAGAGGCGGGCGTGGCGGCCTGCTTCTTCTGTGTCTTGTCGGCTGGTTTTGCGGCTCTGCGTGTCGTGAGCGACGGGACTTGCCGAGCCGCATCGCTCCAGCCGCCAGAGGTTTCCACCCAACGTCCACCGCCCATCGGCACCAGACAACTCGTCACAATGGCATCAAGGAAGGCCCTGTCGTGGCTGACGAGGATCAGCGTGCCGTCATAGTCGCTCAGCATCTCCTCAAGCAGGTCGAGCGTCTGCATGTCGAGGTCGTTGGTCGGCTCGTCGAGGACGAGAACGTCGGCAGGCTGGGCGAGGGCGATCGCCATGGTTAGCCGGTTGCGTTCACCGCCTGATAGAGCCGACACGGGCTGGCGCAGCTGTTCGGGCGAGAAAAGGAAGTCCTTGGCATATCCGGCGACATGCTTTGGCTGGCCCTGGACCATGATGGAGTCACCACCTGCCGGCGTTAGTGCTTCCCAAAGCGTTTCGTCGGGCTTCAGCGTGTCGCGCGTCTGGTCGAGATAGGTGACGTTCAGCGTCTGACCGATCTTTACAGAGCCCTTGTCCGGCGCAAGCTCTCCCAGCAGGATCTTGAGAAGCGTCGTCTTGCCGACCCCGTTCGGGCCCACGATGCCGATCCGGTCACCCTTGAGGATACGAAGCGACAGGTCGTTCGCGATGACCGTGTCGTCGAAGCTCTTCGAGATACCGAACGCCTCGAGCACCTTGCGGCTCTGGCTGTCGCCGCTTTCGGCACTGAGGCCAGCGGTAGACTTTGCGTCATTGACCAGGGATTTCTGCTTGGCATGCTCGGCGCGCAATTCGTGTAGGCGAGACAGGCGCCCCATGTTCCGCTTGCGGCGCGCCGTGACACCGCGGGCGAGCCAGTGCTGCTCTTCCTTCAGATGGGTCTTCATCCGCTGAAGCTGTTTTTCCTCTTCAGCCTCGATGCCGGCGGCCCACTCATCAAACTCGGCATAGCCCTTGGGCGACTTCCAGACCTTGCCCTGACGCAGCCAGAGCGTCGTCGTCGTCACGTTTTCCAGGAAGCGGCGGTCGTGGCTGACGAGAAGCACAGCGCCGGGGAAAGATTTCAGGCGCGTTTCCAGTGTCTCGATCATGGGTACGTCGAGGTGGTTCGTCGGCTCATCCAGAAGCAAAATATCCGGGTCGCAGGCGAAGGCGCGGGCGAGGGCGGCACGCCGAATCTGACCCCCTGATAGCGTTTTAGGGTCAGCTTCGGGATCGATACCGAACAGGCCCAGCTCGGCCTCGGCCATCCAGATCGCTTCGAGGCCTTCTGCAGCGTAATCGAGAACTGTTTCGAAGGCCGAAAGGTCCGGCTCCTGCTCCACGGTCGCGGCTTCTACACCTGGCTGGCGCCAGAGATCGCCCGCATCAGGCGCATGTATACCTGTCACCAGCTTCATCAGGGTGGATTTTCCTGCCCCGTTGCGCCCGACCAGCGCTGCGCGTTCACCGCGTGCAAGGGTGAAGGTCACACCTGTAAAAATCGGTGTGCCACCAAAGGTCAGCTCGACATCTGCGAGCCGGAGGATGGGAAGGTCTGCCATGGCGTGTGAGGTGCGGCCTGCGGGCAGGTCCCGTCAAGCCAGCTTCATCAGGACTTCAGCTTGTAGCCTGTCCGGAACAGCCACCAGACCCAGAGGCACGCTGCGAAGGTAAAGGCCGCCGAAGCTATGACACCCGTCATGAGCGAAGAGTTGGAGACCCCGATGAATCCGGCCCGGAAACCATCGATCAGATAGAAGATCGGGTCGAAATGAGCGGCGGTCTGGAAAGGTTCAACCAGCACCTTGATGTCGTAGAACGTGCCCGACAGAAAGGTGAGGGGGACGATCACGAAATTGGTGATAGCAGCAAGGTGGTCGAATTTCTCAGCCCAGATACCAGCAATGGCACCAAGGGCAGCAAGGAAAATCGTCGCCATGAGGCTGAACCAGATGATCGGCCAGATCATTGAGATGTTTAGGTCCGCAAGGCCGGAGAAGTGAATGGCGAGGCCGCCGATCACGCCGACCATCAGGCCGCGCGTCACAGCGCCGAAGATGAAGCCCAGCGTCAGTTCCAGCGGTGAAAGGGGCGGCATCAGAAAGTCGACCTGGCTGCCTTGTACCTTCGCAATTGTCAGCGATGACGAGGTGTTCTGGAAGGCATTCTGAAGCATCGACATGATGATGAGGCCAGGGGCCAGAAAGGCATTATAGTCGAGACCGGCAAAGTCGCCTGTCAGCTCACCGCGGTTTCCGAAGGCGAGCTTGAACACTGTCATGAACAGAAGCGTCGTGATGACGGGCGCGAAGAGGGTCTGCATCCAGACCTTCAGAAAGCGGCCAACCTCACGCTGATAAAGGGTCCAGAGCCCGATCCAGTTGATCGCACCATAGTTGCGCGGCGGGGCGGGAAGCGGGCGGGCATCTGCAGAAATCTGATCGCTCATGGGCGCTATTTAGGGGCTCAGCTGGGCAATGACGATAGCTAAAAACTTCTCGCAGAACGATTTTTCGATTCTATCCACAAGGCCATACTACATATAGAAAGGTTGTGGAGAACTCTGATCATCATGTTGTGTTTCGTTTCGCCTCAGATACGATATGTAGGTGTTAAGCACGACGGCCAAAACGGGCCGTCACTATATCTAGGGTCGCACAACGCCAGGAGGCCATCCAAATGTCTTGGACCGAAGATCGAGTCGACGTTCTGAAGAAACTGTGGGCAGAAGGTCACTCAGCCAGCCAGATCGCAAAGCAACTTGGGGGTGTGACCCGCAATGCTGTGATCGGCAAGGTTCACCGTCTCGGCCTGTCAGGCCGCGCCACCCCGTCACGTCCAGTAAAACGCCCGCCGCGCCTGGCGCGGCCGAAGCCGCAGATCCAGAACACGGGTACGGTCGAGGTTCAAACGCCAACGACATCGCCAGAAGAAAGCCGGATTCGTCGCTCCGATCAGCACGCAATCCTGTCAGCTCTGACACCGGCGCCCGTCGCGGATGGCGAAGCAGCGACGATCCTCACCCTGCGAGACTCCATGTGCAAATGGCCAATTGGTGATCCGGCTGATCCGCAATTTGCCTTCTGTGGTCGCAAGTCGGACTGTGGTCCGTACTGCACGGAGCATGCGAAAGTGGCCTTTCAGCCGCAGCGCAAGCGCGAACGCAAGGGCGTTGAGGACAAGGCGGCCCGCAAGATCGCTGGCTAGGCACTCGACCAAACGAACTTAAGAAAGCCGGGTGCAAAAGCGCCCGGCTTTTTTTGTGCATGATAGAGGAGACGAGCCAGTTCAGGCGCATCCAGCGGGTCAGGCCGCCTCAGTCTCGACCGGTTCACCGAGATTCTTTGGGCCATCGACTTCGAAACGATCAGCCTCACGCGACACCCAGTCGGCGACTTTCTCTTCGTCCACGCCCAGCTGGCGCAGGATGTCTGCTGCCATTTCGATACCTTTAGGCTCACCCATGGACAGCCAGGCGCGCATGCCGAGATTGGCGAACCTTTGCCGGTCGGCCTCGTTGTCGACTGAAACAAAGCGCGGCGTATCTGGAAATTCGCGCTGCGCCGCAGGGGTCAGATCGCGCGAAACTTCATAGCGCGGCGCACCGATGATGACGGCGCGCGGGCTCGGCCCAGCGACGGCTTCAACGAGACGGAGATTTGCGGCATTGCCGAAAGCGACCTTATAGCCGTCAGCGATCGCGGAAACGAAACGCTCCGGTTCTGCGTCCAGGCAGACATGAGGGATGTCGTGATCGAAAAGCGCGTCGGCTGCGAGGCGGCCGGCCTGGGTCATGCCAAAGATGATGACGGGGCGATCGGGGCCGATCGGTGTAATCTCGTTGATCGGTCTGGTCTGGCCTTTCAGCATGTTTGCGACTTTGCGCGAGAGCCGCATGCCGCCGGCAGCCCAGAACGGGGCGGCGGCGAGTGAAAGCGCGATGGAGGCGACCGCAATGGTGTCGAGTGCCGGGGGAACGGCATCGGTTGTCATCACGAGAATGGACAACACAACAAGCGTGAACTCAGACCCCTGCGCCAGCAGGAAGGAAAGCTGCACGCTTCCCGGATTGCTCCACTTATTGAGGCGTGCGGCTGCGAAGCCGGTGAGTGTTTTAACCAACAAGATTGCGGCCGTGACACCGAGCACGACGGGCCAACGGCTGATAAGCACGCCAAGGTCTACCGAAAGCCCCACCGACATGAAGAAGAATGAAAGAAGGAGGCCGCGAAACGGGCCGGTTTCCATCTGTACCTGATGTCGGAAAGCCGTCCCTGAAACTGCCAGACCGGCCAGGAATGCGCCCAGCGTTAGTGAGAGGCCAAGGAACGCCGTTGCAGAGGCTGCACCTAGAACGAGTAACAGGGTGACAGCGGTGAAGGCTTCCTGGTTTCGGGTCTGTGCCAGTCCCTTGAAGATCGGGCCCATGAGATAGCGACCGGCCGCAAAGGCTACGATGAAGGCGAGCACGGCGAGGCCGGCTGCTTTCGCAAGGTTGAGCGCCAGCTGCATGCCATCGCCGCCCGCTCCGAGAGAGTTTGCGAAGATGAGCAGGAAAATGGCGACGATGTCCTGAAAGATCAGAACGTGCGTCGTGGACCTGCCAAGCGGGCAGGAGCCGAGGCCGCGTTCCACCATGACACGTGAGACGACCGCCGTTGATGAGAGTCCGAATGATATGCCAAGTGCGAGGGCGATTGGCCAGTCGAGCCCGAACAGGGTGAGCGCAATCGTGAACGGCACGCTTGTCAGCACAAGGTGTGCAGGCGCGAGACCCATCAGGTCGCGCTGGCTTTCTTTCAACTCGCGCAGGGAAACGTGCAGGCCTATGTCGAACAGCAGGAAAACCACGCCCAACTCTGCCAGGAGGTGCGTTGTAGAGCTTTCCTCCATGAGGCCGAAAACGTGCGGTCCCATAAGGATACCAACGGCGAGATAGCCGACAATCGGTGAAAGTTTGAGGGCTTTGGAAACCAGTGCTGCGGCGCCGCCCGCCGCAAGCAACGTCATGGCCGGAATAAGTGCGTCAACTGGTGTTGTTGCGGGGTCCGCCATGCCAATCCTCCTCTGGCCACTATATTGGACCATTGTATGACTAAAGAAAGACCGCCGCTTCGATTGAAGCGGCGGTCTCTTGTTAGACGGGAAGACGAATTCTTCAGTGCTTACCGTGTGGTGCGGAGCTCAAATCGTTCCTAGAGCGAGCGACCAATGGAAACGACGAAGTACTCATCCAGCGAGTCATCGTCGGTAGCGATGAAGCGGAAGTCGAGGTCAAAGCCTTCGAACGACGTCGTCAGGCCGAGCGAATAGTCGGTATAGTCGCCGCCAGCGTCCACGAAGTCGGAATAGCCGACCGTCGCATCAACCGAGAAGACGTCATTGATGGGAAGCGCAACGCTACCGGCGTAGTAGAAGGCGTCGCCGATCTCATAGTAGAATTCAGGCGAGTAAGCGATTGATGCGCCAACTTCGAGCGTATCGCCAAGCGTGGTGCTCGCACCGGCATAGGCTTCGAAGAAGTTCTGCTCTGGATTATCTGGTGCATCCGGATACCAGTAATAGATGACGCCGAGATCAAGGTCGAATGCGCCGACTGTCGGCGTCCAGCCTGCGTACAGGTCGATCTCGGTGGACGTTCCATCGCCGAAATCAACGCCAGACGCCCAGGTGCCGACATAGAAGCTGTCGCTCGCCCAGTCGAAGCCGCCCTGAACCATCGGAGCTTCGTCGGTCTGCGTAATACCGCGGAAGACATAGTTCGATGTGAGCGTAACGTTGCCGCTCCATTCGCCCTCTTCCTGCGCGAGGGCAGGTGTTGCCATGACCACTGTTGCAGCGGCGAGCGCCCCGAGACGTGTGAATGATTTGAACATTGTTACTACCTCCTTTGCATCCTCATCACGAGGTGCAGACTGGAGGGGTGCTCAAAAGTCAGCCATGACGAAGTAATCGCGTTCGCAAAATTTTGCGCCGCAGCACGAAAATCAGGCACAAGACGCAAAAATCGCCTGCTTAAGGTGCTGATCGGGGCGATTATCTCGCAGCTAGAGGGGCGTAACCGAGGTGAGTCCCTGCATCCACAAGCAAAGTTTCGCCAGTTACGTGGCGTGACGCGTCGGTGAGGAAGAACATGGCCGAGTCCGCGATATCGTCCGGCCCGCTGGCAGCGTTGAGCGGTGTGGAGCGGGCAACGCTCGCCTCAAGCCGCTCATATTGGTCGGCGCCCATTTCGTCCTTAAACCAACGCGTGCCGATGAAACCGGGGCATACTGCATTCACGCGGATCGCAGGCGCGAGTGCGCGAGCAAGTGAAAGGGTCATGGTATTGAGCGCACCCTTGGTTGCTGCATACGCCACCGAAGAGCCGATCCCGGTCACCCCCGCAATTGACGAAATGTTGAGAACGGTCGACGCACGGCCTGTCTGCTCAAACGCATTTACCATGAGTGGCTTGCAGGCCTGCATGACCAGAAACGGTCCGGCGACGTTGACGGCATAGGTGTCGAGAAAGTCTTCGCGGCTGAGGGCGTCGAGGTCGGAATGGTCGCGGGCATGGCGGGTGATGCCTGCATTGTTGACGAGAATATCAAGGCGGCCCCAGGCGGAGGCCGCGTCGGCAAGCTTGCGTGCGCCTTCCTCGGTGGAGACGTCTGCCGCCACAAGCTGGGCCTGTGCGCCAGCTTCATTGCAGGCGGCTACTGTCGCTTCACCATCGGCTATGCTGCGCGTACAGTTGATAATCACATCGGCGCCGCGCTCGGCGAGACGCAGCGCAATGGAGCGGCCAAGCCCTGTTGCCGAGCCCGTTACGATTGCCTTGCGCCCTGCCAGATCCGTGTCAGCCATGCCTGTTTCCTTCCCGGTTGCTTTTGCGCCACTTGGCCCGGAGAGGCCTGCGGCGTCAATCGGACGGCTTAGGCTTTATGATAGGGAAGTCCTGCTTCGAGGCTTGCGGACCTGTAAAGCTGTTCGGCCAGCATCACGCGCACGAAACGGTGCGGCCAGGTCTGGACGCCAAATGCCATCGTTTGTGGAACAGCCTCGCGAACCGCTGCGCCATAGCCTTCGGCCCCGCCGATCAGGAAGCAGATGTCTGTCAGGCCCTTATCGCGCTCCTGCGACAGGAAGGATGAAAATGCGGTGGAGGTGAACTGCTCGCCAAACTCATCCAACCGGACAGTTCTGGCGCCGGTGGGGATTTTCCCGAGAAGCCGGTCAGCCTCTGCGTCGAGGCCGCCGGATGAATCGACTTCTATCAGGTCAGCACTTCGAAAGCCGAGCTGACGCCCGGCTTTTCTGAAACGGTCAATATAGTCGTCGAAGAGCTCGCGTTCGGGGCCTTTCTTGACGCGGCCCACCGCGATTATCGAGATACGCACGTCTCAGGACCGCCGATCAGGCGTGTCCGTGCGCGCTGTCGTCTGCCCAGATCTTCTCCAGATTGTAGAAGCTGCGCACTTCCGGGCGGAAGAGATGTACAATGATGTCACCAATATCGAGAAGCACCCAATCGGCATTCGGCAGGCCCTCGACCTTAACAGGACGGCCCGTGATTTCCTTCATGCTCTGGGAAAGATGATCGGCGATGGAAGCGACGTGACGTGCTGAGCGGCCGGATGCGATGATCATCATATCTGCCAGGGAAGACTTTCCCTGTAGGTCGATCGAAATGATGTCTTCGGCCTTATCATCTTCAAGATTGTTGATGACGGAGTCGGCAAGCGCGCGAATGTCATCAGCACTGGCTTTGGCGGCCTTCAATGGCTGCGGGCTGGAAGAGGGCAGGGCTTATTCCTTTTTTCTCAATACAACACCCTTCATAACATGCGCGGCCTAGCGGCTCTAGCCTTTTTGCGCGTGGGCCCGCAGTTGCGTCGAAGAGGTAGCGTCGAACGGCGCTTTCAGGAACACCCAGGCTGGCGGCGCTGTGTGTGGAAGCAGCGCCGCATCTCTTTCGGGCAGGCGTGCGTGAGCATACCGGCGGGCGAAAGGGGAGCTGAGCGCGCGTGGACCTGCGTCAGGGCGTGAAACGATGCAGAGCGGCAGCATCGAGGCAACTGATTCCCAGTTCTTCCAGTCGTGAAAATTCTGAAGGCTGTCTGCGCCCATGAGCCAGACGAAATTCGCGCCGTGGCAATTGGCCGTGAACGCTCGTACGACGTCGGCCGTGTATCGTAGCCCCGCCCAATGCTCGAAATCGCTGACGAACATCTTCGGGTGGTTGCCGACAAGCTCACGCACGGCGTGGAGCCTGTCATAGAAATCTGCAGGCTTGGATTTTAGCGGGTTGCCGCTGGCTGGCAGCCAGTAGATCCAGTCAAGATTCAACCGTTTCATCGCTGTCTTGGCGACATGCAGGTGGCCAGAATGGGGTGGGTCGAATGAGCCGCCAAACAGGCCGATACGCTGGGTCGTCATTGCCGGTGGCAGCGTGCGCACAGGGGACAGGTAGGGGGAGGGTAAGGTCAGTGTGATGTCTTCTGTCTGCTCAGGGCCGGGTCTGGCCGGTTCCGCGCACGACATATTTGAAAGTGGTCAGCTGTTCCGCGCCGACCGGGCCGCGGGCATGAATGCGACCGGTCGCAATTCCGATCTCTGCGCCCATGCCGAACTCTCCGCCATCAGCAAACTGCGTCGAGGCGTTGTGAAGCGCGATGGCGGCATCGACCTCGTTCAGGAAACGGTCTGCTGTCGAGGTGTTCTCTGTGACGATGGCTTCGGTGTGACCGGTGCCATAGCGCGCGATGTGGGCAAGCGCGCCATCAAGGTTCTTCACCACCTTGATGGAAAGGATCGGCGCGAGATACTCGGTACGCCAGTCCTCTTCAGTGGCTAAAATCATGTCGGGCAACAACTCTTTTGCCAGTGTGTCGCCGCGCAGTTCGCACCCTGCCTCACGAAGTGGCGCCGCGATAGCCGGAAGAAGGCGCGGCGCAATGGCTTCGTTGATCAGCAGTGTTTCCATCGCCCCGCAGACACCGGTTCGCCGCATCTTGGCGTTGAAGGCGATGTCGACGGCTTTCTGCGGGTCGGCGTCCGCGTCGATATAGATATGACAAAGGCCTTCCAGGTGGCCAATGACAGGAACGCGCGCATCCTTCTGGACGCGCTCGACCAGCCCCTTGCCGCCGCGTGGGACAACGACATCAAGGTTACCATCCAGTCCGGTCAACATATGCCCGACCGCCTCGCGTTCCGGCGTGCCGACGAGTTGGAGCGCGTCAGCGGGCAGGCCGGCGCCATCAAGTCCTGAGCGTAGGGCGGTTGCGATGGCAAGCGCGGAGTTAAGGCTCTCGCTGCCTGCCCGAAGGATTGCCGCATTTCCGGAGCGAAGGCAGAGCGCAGAGGCATCAGCCGTTACATTGGGGCGGGATTCATAGATGATGCCGATCACGCCCAGCGGTGTCCGCACGCGTGAAATGTCGAGACCTGAAGGTACCGTCCAGTTGGCGATGGTCTGGCCGACTGGGTCTTCGAGGCCCGCGATCATGCGGACAGCGTCCGCCATGGCGCGCATGCGTTCCGGGGTCAGCAGAAGGCGGTCCAGCATGGCGTCCGACAGCTGCTTCTGTTTTGCCTGCTGCATGTCGAGTGCGTTGGATTTCAGGATCTCGCCTTGCGATGTTTCCAGCGCATCCGCCATAGCGAGCAGGCCGCGGCTGCGGTCCTTCGCTGTCAGGTGGGACAGACGTTGGGAAGCGGCTCTCGCGCGCTTCCCCATGTCGAGCATGAGGTCAGTAAGGCTTGTTTCAGATGTCTGCATAATCCGGCTCATTGTGAGAAGTATGTGCAGGAAAGCCGATGGGCGTGCAAGTCAGTGAGCGAAGCCTGCGATACCTGCCGTAGCGCAAGGCCTGCCTAGCCGCGCCAGAACCGGGAGGTCATCAGTGTAAAGACGGCAACGAACTCAAGCCGTCCGAGCAACATGGTCGTGAGGCAGATCCACTTGGCCGCGGTTGGTATGTTCTGGAATGTGGAGGAGGGGCCAATTTCAGGGCCAAGACCCGGGCCGACATTGGATACGCTGGTCGCCGCGCCGGAAATTGCCGAGAGGGGGTCCATGCCTGTGAGCGAGAGGAGGACGGCCGCGACGACGAAAGTCGCGAGGTACAGGAACACGAAGACCATGACCGACTGAAGTGTGTCGGAGGACACGACGCGCCCGGCATAGCGTACGCGCACGATCCGGTTCGGACGGACGATTTGCGCGGCGTATGCGGCAACCGCCTTGAAGCTGATTTCCAGCCTGAACATCTTGATGCCGCAGGCTGCGGACCCGGCGCAGCCGCCAAGAAATGTCGCGGCCAGAAAGATGACTGTTACAGGGCTGCCCCAGGTGTCATAGGGAGCCGAGGCGTATCCGGTGCCTGTCATTATCGAGATGATGTTGAACAGCGCCTGCCTGAAGCCGTGGAAGACATGATCGAATATCGGCGGGTCAACGACGGCTTCATGCCAGATTACGATGACTAGCGCGAACAGAATTGCGAGCCAGAAATAGAGCCTTGGCTGGGGGTCCGACGCAAAGGGGCGCCAGCGCCCATGCAGGATGAGCAGGGTGAGCAGGCTGAATGGCAAGCCTGCGACGAACATGAAAAAGGTCGCTGCATAGGCGGCAGGCGTGTCACTGAAATAGCCGAATGAGGCATCGTGGGTGGAATACCCGCCTGCCGACATTGTCGTCATGGAGTGGGCGATGGCATCAAACGCGCTCATGCCGCAGGCGGCGTATGCGATCGCGCAGATTGCGGAGATGAGCAGGTAGACAATACCCGTTTGGGCGGTGATTTCGGTGATACGGGGCAGGAATTTGCCTGACACATCCGAGCTCTCGATCTGGAAGAGCTGCATGCCGCCAACGCGCAGCATGGGCAGGATCACGATCGCGGTCACGATGATGCCGATACCGCCGATCCATTGCAGGATAGCCCGCCAGAGAAGGATGCCGCGCGGCGTGGAGTCCAGTCCCGTCATGACTGTTGCGCCAGTCGTAGTCAGGCCCGACACTGCCTCGAACATGGAGTCTGTAAACCTCATGCCGTAGCTGATAAAGGGAATGGTCGCGATCAGCGGCAGGGCAATCCAGATCACCACGGTCAAGAGGAAAGCCTCACGGGCGCCTGTAGACGGTGGCGCGCCGCCGGCCAGCACGGCAAGACCTGCGCCGATCAGAATGCTGACCGCGGACGATACCAGGAAGATGGGCCATTGGTCAGAACTGTCCGCAATGTCCAGCACGGCTGAAGGGATCATTGCTGCGCCCAACAGGGCAACCATGATGCCGATGGCAAATATGACAGCTCGAATCTGCATCCTTGAGAGCCTCTAGCACCGAACCGGGGCCTAGGTCGCCAAATTCTTCAGGCCGTCAGTACCCACCTCGGAAGGCCGCCGCTTTTCCCTGACAAAACGCAGGCCACCGGCGAAAAAATGCAGGGGGTTTAATGCGCGTTATTAACCCTTTGTAAATCAGTCACTTATTGCCTGCAAAGGGCTCTCACCTGTTTTGGCGCTAATCCTTGTTCTCCTATATTCTCTCTATGTTCTTGTTCTGGTCGCTTGTGAAATAGCCGAATCACCAGCCTCGCCCATTGGTGCCCTAGCCTCCCCATGTTATCCCAAACTTGATCATGATAATCCCACACAGGTGTGGGTCCGGGTTGAAGGGATAGTGGCTGGTGTTCGTTTCCACCTATGAAACTGCGCTTGATGCGAAGGGGCGGGTGTCTGTGCCCGCATCCTTCCGCGCAGCGCTGGGTGGTGGATCGCGTCTCTTCCTGTGGCCCGCTATGGATGGATCGGGATGTCTTGAAGGCGGCGGCGACGAACTGATGGCTCTCTATCGGCAGACTCTCGCTCGTATGGCGCCAACTGATCCGCATCGCCGGGCTTTCATGCATGCCATCTTCACCAAGTCCGCCGATCTCAAGATGGACGATACCGGCCGTATCACGCTGCCAGGACATCTGCTGGAGGCGGCTGGAATCACGAAGAAACTCGTCTTCGCGGGGGCATTTGACCGCTTCCACATCTGGGAGCCGTCGCGCTTTCAGGCATTCGATGAGAAGATGGCGCAGGCCGCGCTTGAAAATCAGGGTGCGCTTGATGAGCCTTTCCAGAAGGCCATGGCATCGGGCAACCTGCCAGGTGTCGGCTCGGCCGGCACGGGAGGTCTCTGATGGGACATGTGCCGGTTCTTCTGAAAGAGGTCGTCGACGGTCTCGCGCCCAAGGATGGCGACGTCATTGTCGATGGGACACTTGGCGGCGGCGGCTATGCCCGCGCCATCCTCGATGCAGCAAAATGCCATGTCGTTGGCATCGACCGTGACGAGACGGCGATTGACCGCGCCAACGGGTCTGCCGATTATGGTGGGCGCCTCACACCCCTGCTCGGATGCTTCGGCGATATGGCGACGCTGCTGCCTGCTGCCGGCTATGAGGCGGTAGACGGGATCACGCTCGACCTTGGGGTCTCGTCTTTTCAGCTTGATGAAGCAGAGCGCGGCTTTTCATTTATGCGCGATGGGCCGCTCGACATGCGTATGGGCGGCGATGGTCCCTCGGCGGCTGACGTGGTGAACACGCTGCCTGAAAAGGCGCTCGCCGACATCATTTTCCGGCTCGGCGACGAAAAGCAGTCGCGCCGGATTGCAAAGTCGATTTCCGCGCGCCGTCTTAAGGCTCCGTTCACCACAACACTCGATCTTGCCGGCCACATAGAAGATGCAATGGGCGGGCGCCGGGGCGCGCGGACGCATCCAGCGACCAGGTCATTTCAGGCGATCAGGATGTTCGTCAATGATGAGCTGGGAGAGCTCGCAAGAGCTCTGGATGCCTGCGAGGCACTGATGAGGCCAGGAGGCCGGCTAGCCATTGTGACTTTCCACTCGTTGGAGGACAGGATGGTCAAGCAGTTCCTGAAGGAGAGGGCTGGCCAGACGGGCGGTGGCTCTCGCTATCTGCCCGCGCCAGAGGCTGGTCGCGCGCCAAGTTTCAATCTGATCCAGAGAAAAGCGATTGAGCCGGGTGAGGCCGAGACGCAGGTCAATCCGCGTGCCCGGTCTGCAAAGCTGCGTCTTGCGTTGCGTACCGACGCGCCAGCCTGGGGAGAGCCGGTCGATACCGGTCTCAATCTTCCGCATCTTGATGACGTGGAGGTCTCATCATGAGTCGCCGCGCATTCATGGTCGGTCTTGGTGTTATCGCGCTCCTCATCTTCAGCCTCTATCGGGCGAAGTACGGGGCGGCAGACAGCGCAGAGCGTATCGCCGGTGTCGAGGCAGAGATCGAGCGCGCTATCGATGAGCGTCAGATCCTGCTTGGGGAGCTCAGCACGCTGTCACGCGAGGACTGGGTCGAGGATTATGCTCGCAATGAGCTAGGCATGGTGCCGCCGCGTGCCGAACAGTTCGTGCGCGCAGAAGACCTTCCGCATATCTTCGGTGCTGTCGACGATGCGCGCGAGATCAGCCTTGCTGAAGGCGGCTCGCAGGGAGTGCGCCATGACTGATCGGCTAGCTGCTGGCGAAGTTGAGGGCTCTGCCCTGCGCGCTCGGCTGGTGTCGCTGGCGCTTTGCGTAGGCTTCCTGGCTGTGACCATGAAGGCCGGGTTTGTCGCGCTTGCCGGGCCTTCTGGACAAGAAGGTGTGTCGACGGCCTTTGAGGAGCCTGTCCGCCGCGCCGACATTGTGGACCGGAACGGCGTGCTGCTCGCCACCTCGGTGAATGTCTATTCCCTGTTTGCCGATCCGCGTGCCATCTGGGAGCCGGAAGTTGTTGCTGCCGGTCTGGTCAGCGTCTTTCCAGAGCTGAATGTCGACACGCTGACGCGCCGCCTTTCCGACAATGAGCGCGCATTCGTGTGGATCAAGCGCGGTCTTACGCCTCGTCAGCACAAGGCCGTGTTCGACCTCAACCTTGAAGGCCTCGGCTTTCGTGAGGAGAGCCGCCGGGTCTATCCGCGCAAAACGCTGGCAGGTCACGTGCTTGGCTATGCTGGCACGGATGGGCAAGGACTCGCTGGCGTTGAATATGCCCTCGACGCGGAGCTCGCAGACGGTGGGCAGCCGCTGCGCCTCACCATCGACTCCAGCGTTCAGCACATGCTCGAATCCGAGCTCTCAACCGCAGCAACCGAGTACGATATCGAAGGGGGCGCGGGCGTCGTGCTCAATGCGCGCAATGGCGAAGTGCTCGGCCTTGCGAGCTGGCCGCCTATCGACCCGAACCGCGCGCACACACTGGCCAGCGATGACGCGGCGCGTACCAATCGCGCTGTCAATTCGGTCTACGAGCTTGGCTCAGTCTTCAAGCCGATCACGATTGCGGCCGGGATAGATACCGGCGCGATCCGGCCATCCGACCATTTCGATGTCGAAGAGCCCATTGTTATCGCGGGGCGCCGGATCAGGGACACGCACCGCATTCCAGGTCCGATTTCACCGGCGAAGATCGTATCCGAGAGCTCGAATATCGGCACCGTAAAAGTCGCCCTGATGCTGGGGGCGCGCCGCCAGCAGGACATTCTGGAAAACCTCGGCCTGTTTGAGCGCTCTCCCGTAGAGCTTGCTGGAAGCGCCGATCCGATCCTTCCATCGCGCTTCGATGATATTCACGCCGCAACGGTCAGTTATGGTCATGGTATCGCGGTCTCCCCGATGGCGTTTGCGGGCGCGTTTTCGATGTTCGCCAATAATGGTGAAGTGGTCGAGCCGACCATCCTCGCTAACCGGAATACAGAACGCGAAGTGCGCCGTGTCATCTCTGCGCCCACAGCATCCCTGACCACACAGATGCTCCGCGAAGCCGTGGTCGATGGTACGGGCGCGCAGGCTGAAGTTGCCGGCTACCGCGTGGCGGGCAAGACGGGAACGGCAGAAAAGCCAGTCGCCGGCGGGTATGCGCGCAATGCGAACATTGCCTCGTTTGCTTCAGTGTTTCCCTCTGACAGTCCTGAATATGTCGTATTGATCGTGCTTGACTCCCCCAAGGCAGATGTCGGGCGCGGACGCACGGCGGCCTGGAATGCTGCGCCGACGGCGGGGCGGGTGATCAACCGGATTGCCCCTTCACTCGGCGTGGAGCCGAGCTTTGATAATTACGGTCCGTATGACAGCCCGCTCGTTCGCTCCGTTGCAGAGAGAAGGAGTACACTGTGAACCTCGCCGCCTTGTTTCCCGGAAAGAATTTGCCCGCGACTGTCGAGGTCAGCGGGCTGACGGCTGATAGCCGAAAGGTCGCGCAAGGTTTCGTCTTTGCTGCCCTGAAAGGTGTCGCCGCAGACGGCCGCCAGTTCATCCCGCAGGCGCTTGAAAACGGCGCCGTTGCGATTATCGGTCACGATCTGCCGGATTTGGGTGATGCGGTGGCGATTGAAGTTGAAGAGCCGCGCCTGGCGCTTGCGACCGCTTCGGCCGCCTTCTATGCGCGTCAGCCTCAGCACGTCGTTGCCGTGACAGGCACGAATGGGAAAAGCTCGACCGTCGATTTTCTCCGTCAGATCTGGGAAAGCGCAGGGATCACCGCAGCCTCCATGGGAACGCTTGGCGCGATCGGCCCAAACGGCCACATCGACCTGGGGCACACCACGCCGGACCCGGTCGCCATTCACGCGACACTTGCAAGGCTTGCAGATGAGGGTGTCACCCATTGCGCGATGGAGGCCTCGTCCCACGGGCTCGTTCAATACAGGCTGGATGCCGTCAAACTCGCGGCGGCCGCGTTCACGAACCTCACCCAGGACCATCTCGACTATCATTCGGACATGGATGAGTACCGCGCGGCAAAGATGCGGCTCTTCTCCGATCTGCTGCCCGCGGGCGCACCGGCCGTCATCAATGCTGACAGCGCTGAGCGCGGTGCGTTCGAGGCGGGCGCTAAGACGCATGGTCTGAAGCCGCTTTCGGTGGGCTGGCGCGGCGATGATCTCAAGATCGCCGAGCTGATGCCGAAGGCGACCGGTCAGACGCTGTTTCTGAAGTGGTGCGGCGAGGAAACCGAGGTCGAGCTTCCGCTGATTGGTGAGTTCCAGGCGCTAAATGCCCTCACGGCTGCCGGGCTTGCGCTCTCGCTGGGTGCGACGCTGGCTGATGTGAAGAAGGGCCTCTCCGGTCTGAAGCCAGTAAAAGGCCGGCTCGAATTTATTGGCGAAACGTCCGACGGCGCAGGCGTCTTTGTCGATTATGCTCACACGCCTGATGGTCTCGATACGCTTATCCGCGCCGCCCGTCCTCACACGGCGGGCCGTCTGTTCGTGATCTTTGGATGCGGCGGTGACCGCGACCGCAAGAAGCGTCCAATCATGGGCGAGGTGGCTGTGAAGCAGGCAGATGTCGTTATCGTTACCGACGACAATCCCCGCTCTGAAGATGCAGCAGAGATCCGCAAAGCGGTCCTCGCGGGTGCCAAGGGCGCGCTGGAAATCGCTGATCGCGGCGAAGCCATCCAGCATGCTGTCGCGCAACTGCAGGCGGGTGATACGCTTCTCATCGCTGGCAAGGGGCATGAAACCGGCCAGATTGTTGGCGACAAGGTTTTTCCCTTCTCCGATCAGGACACCGCGCTTGCGGCGCTGGAGGTGCGCAAGTGATGGCACGCCCGCTCTGGACTTCTGATGAAATTGCCGAGGCAACCGGCGGACGCGTTACTGGCGCCTTCGAAACGAATGGTGTGTCCATCGATACGCGCTCGCTTGAGGAAGGTGACCTCTTCATCGCGCTGAAAGATGTTCGCGACGGACATGAGTTCGTCCCGGCCGCCTTCGAAGCTGGGGCAAGTGCTGCGCTGGTCAGCCGCGAAGTCGAAGGCGCTTCAGGGCCGCTGATCATTGTCGATGACGTCATGGCGGCACTGGAGGCGCTCGGTCTTTATGCGCGAGAACGTGCGAAAGACGCTGTGCGCATTGCAGTGACCGGCTCTGTCGGCAAGACCAGCGTCAAGGAAATGATCGCCCGCATCCACCGCGGCGCCGGTAAGGCGCACTGGTCGGTCAAAAGCTTCAACAATCACTGGGGCGTGCCGCTCACCCTGGCGCGCATGCCAGCGGATACAGAGTACGCCGTTTTCGAGATCGGCATGTCGACACCGGGCGAGATCGCGCCCCGGTCCAGAATGGTCGCGCCGCACGTCAGCGTCATCACGAAGATCGCGCCAGCGCATCTTGAGGGGCTTGGCTCCATTGAGGGTGTCGCGCGTGAAAAGTCCGATATCGCCGCTGGACTGATAGAGCCGGATGGCATTGTGGTGCTGCCAGCTGAAGACGAGTTGCTCCCCGTTCTGGTCGACCGCGTCCGTGAGCTGAAGCCGGATGCCGCGATCGCGCTGTTCGGCCGCGAGGGTGCGGGCGCCGGTCTGGACTGGATCGCCAATCAAGCCGGGCGCTCGTGGGTTTGCTTATATACCAGCGCGAGCGGCATGAGCCGGATCGCGCTGGATACGCTAGCCTGCAAGCTGGATGTCGACGTAAATGCCGTCGGTGAACACTGGGCAGATAATGTCGCGTGCGCTTTGCTGGCTGTGGGGCTGAACAGTTCTATCAACCTCTCCAAAGCAGCGCTCGACCTGTCCGGCTATGCGCCGCCCGCAGGCCGGGGCACGGCGGAGCGGCTGGTTCTGCCCGGCGGCGGAGAGTTCGTCCTTGTTGACGATGCCTACAATGCCAACCCGGAATCCATGCGAGCAGCGCTCTCAAGCTTTGCTTCAAGGGAGGGGGCGCGCCATCTCGTGGCGCTTGGCGAAATGCTTGAAGTCGGTGAAACGTCGCAAAAAGAACACAGCGCGCTTTCTAAACCGGTGATTGATAGCGGCGCAGTGACTGCTTTCCTCGCAGGCGACGGCATGCGGCCTCTGCAGGCGAGCATCGAATCACAGATAGAATCACATTGGGCAGAGAAAGCTGATGCCCTCGAAGAGCTGGTGAAAAACTCTGTTCAGGACGGTGATATCCTCTTGATTAAAGGCTCGAATGCCTCCGGGATGGGCAGGCTCGCAGACAGGTTGCGCCAGTGGAGCAAGACCGCAGACGGGCAGGTGATGGATAGCGGCCCGGAGCGGGCTGCAGGGGGTCGCGATGCTGTATGAGCTGCTGGCCGCAGACGACGGGTTCTTTCGTCTTTTCAACTACACGACGTTCCGCACAGGCGGTGCGATCGTTACCGCATTCCTGTTCTCGGTGCTGTGCGGGGACTGGGTTATCAGCCAGTTGCGCCAGCGTCAGGGCAAGGGTCAGCCGATCCGCGATCTCTCGCTGCAGGCTCAGCTCGAAAAGCGCGGTACGCCGACGATGGGCGGCTTCCTGATCTGGATCGGTCTGCTGGTCGCGACGCTTCTCTGGGCCGATCTCAGCAACCCCTATATCTGGACCGTCCTCTTCGTGACGGTCGCGTTCGCCTTTCTCGGCTTCCTCGATGACTATGCGAAAGTTACCAAGCAGACGGATGCGGGCGTCTCGGCGCAGGTCCGCCTGATGGTGGAGTTTATCGTCGCCGCACTGGCGGGTGCATTCATCATGGGGCTGCACGGGGCGAACACGCCGCTTGGCCATGCTGAATGGGGGCCACTTAACGGCCTCGCCGAACTTATCGCTGCGCTCGCCCCGCCGACCTCGCTCGAGCCGAATGATCAGAGCTTCTCTGGCGGCGTCGCCGTGCCTTTCGTGAACGACTACTTCATCCCGCTCGGCGGCTTCTTTATCATCTTCGCCATGGTCGTCATTGTGGGCTCCGCCAATGCGGTGAATTTCACCGATGGGCTGGACGGTCTCGCCATCGTGCCGGTAATCTTCGCTGGCGGCTCCTACGCCCTCATCGCCTACCTTACCGGCAACATCATCTTCGCCGATTATCTGGGTATCCAGTTTACGCCCGGCGCGGGTGAGATGAGCGTTTTGCTTGGCGCCATGATTGGCGCAGGCATGGGCTTTCTCTGGTTCAATGCCTTTCCGGCGACCGTCTTCATGGGCGACACGGGTTCGCTTGGTCTCGGCGGCCTGATCGGCGTGGTCGCGGTTGCGGTGAAACATGAGTTCGCGCTGGCTATCATTGGGGGCCTCTTCGTCATCGAAGCGCTCTCGGTGATGATCCAGGTAGGCTGGTTCAAGATCACCAAACGCCTGACCGGCACGGGCAAGCGCGTCTTCCTGATGGCGCCGTTGCACCACCACTTCCAGAAGGAAAACTGGCCGGAGACCAAGGTCGTCGTCCGTTTCTGGATCCTGTCGGTCCTCTTCGCCCTTGCGGGTCTTGCCACGCTGAAGCTGAGGTAGCCCGCACCACATGATCGCTATTACCGAATATGCTGGAAGAGATGTTGCGGTGTACGGCCTTGGCCGGACAGGCCTTGCGGCTGCGCGCGCTCTGAAAGCCGGTAAGGCGAAAGTTCACGCCTGGGATGACAACGAAGCCTCGCGCGCCAAAGCAGAGGCCGAAGGCATTCCGATCTCCGACCTCAATAAACGCGACTGGCAAAGTTTCGCCGCGCTTGTCCTTTCCCCCGGAATACCGCTGACGCACCCACAGCCACACCGTCTGGTGCGTCTTGCGGAGATGACGAACGTCCCGGTTGTCGGCGATATGGAGCTTTTCGCGCGCGCCGTTCAGTCGCTGCCCGAACGAGGCCGCCCGAAGATCATCGGCATTACGGGCACCAACGGTAAATCGACGACAACGGCGCTCATCGGTCACATCCTGAAGGAATGCGGGCTGGATGTGCATGTTGGCGGCAATATCGGCACCGGCGTTCTTGATCTGCCGGCCCTGTCGGCCAACGGATATTATGTTCTCGAGCTCTCATCCTATCAACTCGACCTGACCAAGAGCCTGCGTTGCGACGTGTCGGTGCTGCTCAACATGTCGCCGGACCATCTTGATCGTCACGGCGGCATGGACGGCTATGTGGCTGCGAAGAAGCGTATCTTCCGCAATCAGGGGGCGGGCGATACCGCGATTATCGGTTTCGATGACAAGTATGCACAAGCGATCGCAATGAGCCTCGCCCAGGGCGGTGAGATGCGCCTCGCACGGATTTCCTCCGAGTTTGCTTTGGGGCGCGGTGTCAGCGCAATTGATGGCAAGCTCTTCGACAGTCTCGCGAACAATGCGGTCCGTGTCGGGGACCTTGCGGATTCAGCAACGCTTCCCGGGCGCCATAACTGGCAGAATGCGGCCGCCGCCTACGCCGCTTGCCGCGCACTTGGTCTTGATCCCGGTCGTATCTTCGCCGCTATCTTGACTTTCCCGGGCCTTGCTCACCGGATGGAGCAGGTCGGAGAGATTGATGGCGTGCGCTTCGTCAACGATTCCAAGGCGACCAATGCGCAAGCCGCAGAACAGGCGCTTCGCGCCTATCCGCGCGTCTACTGGATCGCCGGCGGTCAGGCAAAGGCTGGCGGGATCGAGCCGCTGATGCCCCTCATGGACCGCGTTGCGAAAGCCTACTTTGTGGGTGAGGCAGCTGATGATTTTGCGCGCACGCTCGATGGCAAAGCCTCCCATGAGACGTGTGGCACGCTGGACAAGGCGGTCGCGCGCGCGCTGGAGGACGCCAAGGCTTCAGGCGAAGAAAACCCGATCATTCTTCTGTCACCGGCTTGTGCCAGCTTCGACCAGTTCAAGGATTTCGAAGCGCGCGGCGACGCCTTTCGAGAGGCAGTCGAGACGCTTGGCGGCGACGCCCTGCGCCCGGTGATGCGAGAATCGGCATGACGGTCTCGGTCGGTAGCACGGTGATCGTTCCGCGCTCCGAGCGGTCGATCATCACCGAATGGCGCCTCAGTGTGGACTGGCGCATCATGGCGGCATCTTTCACGCTGCTCGGCCTTGGCCTGATGCTGTCGCTGGCGGCTGGGCCGCCAGCAGCTGAGCGCCTCGGCTTCTCAGACCCGTACCACTTCGTCAAACGCCACTGCATCTACGCGGCGGGCGCTTCGGTCGTCCTGATCGGCTCGAGCATGCTGACACGCGTCTGGGTGCGCAGGCTTTCCGCACTGGCATTCGCGGTGTCTCTGGTTCTCCTGGCGGCCATCATGCTGGTCGGCCACGAGGCGAAAGGCGCAGAGCGCTGGGTCAGCATTGGTGGCTTCACGCTCCAGCCATCGGAATTCGTGAAGCCGGTGCTGATCGTACTGATCGGATGGCTTCTGGCGCAACGCCGCCTGTTCCCGGATGGCCCTTGGGCGGTTGTTGCGCTCGTTTTCTATGTCGTCGTACTGGGCCTGTTGCTGCTTCAGCCTGACGTCGGTCAGTCGGCACTGATTACAGCTGCCTTCATCGCGACCTTCTTCGTGTCCGGTCTTCCATGGCGCTGGGCGGCGGCCTTTTTTACTGGCGGTGTGACCCTCAGTGGCGCGCTCTATGCGCTGCTCCCCCACGTCCGCTACCGGGTGAACAGCTTCATCAATCCGTCCGAATATGACACCTACCAGATCGACAAGGCATCGGAGGCGATCTCTCGCGGCGGCCTGCTTGGCGCTGGGCCGGGGGAGGGGACGGTAAAGTCCAGCCTGCCGGACGCCCATACAGACTTCATCTATGCCGTGCTTGGCGAAGAATTCGGCTATGTCGCTGCGCTGCTTGTGATCGGCCTTTACGGGTATATCTGCTGGCGCGGCCTTCGCGCTGCATCGCGCGTGCACGACCCCTATCCACGTGCAGCCGCTTCCGGCCTCTTCACGCTGTTCGCCTTGCAGGCGGCGATCAATATCGCCGTGAACGTCAGCCTCATTCCACCGAAAGGCATGACGCTGCCTTTCATCTCCTATGGCGGCTCATCCATGCTGGGGATAGCGCTGACACTCGGTCTCGCGCTCGCCTTGATCCGCCGCCAGAGCCTTGGAAACCGGGAAAGATATGGCTGAGAAACCCCTCGTTATTATCGCGGCTGGCGGAACGGGTGGGCACATGTTCCCGGCTGCCGCCTTTGCTGAAGAGATGCGATCTCGCGGCTGGCAGGTCGGCCTGATCAGCGATGCGCGCGGGCTCTCTTATGCGGGCAGTTTCCCGGCTGACTGGAAGGAAGAAGTCGCCGCCGCCAGTCCAAACCTCCGCAAGTTCTGGACGCTGCCGTCCGCTGTCCTGAAAATCTGGCGCGGCATCGGCCGGGCGAACCGCCTAATGAAGTCGAGCAAGCCGGCGCTTGTTGCGGGCTTCGGCGGTTATCCCGCCTTTCCGGCCTTAAGCGCCGCGCGCCGGTGCAAGGTGCCCATCATTATCCATGAGCAAAATGCGGTGCTCGGCAGGGTAAACCGGCAGTTCGCTTCCAAGGCTACCTTTGTCGCGTCCGGCTTTCCCCGCCTCGACAAGCTTCCGGCCGGTGTACGTCATGAGCCAGTCGGCAACCCGGTCCGCGCGCCGATTGCGGCCATGCGCGATGCGCCATTCCCGCCGACCAGCGGCGACCTCACTATCTTCATCACAGGTGGCAGCCAGGGCGCCCGCATCCTTGGCCAGATCATCCCGCTCGCCATCGCGTTTCATACGCCCGCACCGCTTCGCGCGCGCCTGAACATCGTCCAACAGGTGCGCGAAGAGCAACTCGATGAGGTCCGCGCCATCTATGAAGAGGTCGGCCTTCGCCACGAGTTGCGTCCCTTCTTTGCCGATATGCCGGACCGCCTCGCCGCCGCGCACCTGATCATCGCGCGTTCCGGCGCGGGCACGGTCAGCGAGATTTCAGCCGTCGGACGCCCGTCCATTCTTATCCCGCTCAAGATCGCGATGGATGATCACCAGGCCGCAAATGCCGAAGCCCTCGTCGATGTGGATGCCGCCGATGTGATCCTCGAGGACAATCTTTACCCGAACCTCCTTGGTGAGCTCATCAAGGTGCGGCTGGAGAATGGCGAAGAGCTGAAGGCACGCGCTATGCGGGCGAGGGAAGCTGGCACGATCACTGCGGCGCAGGACCTTGCGGACCTTGCGATAGAGGCGGCCCAGCGCTGAGTTCTTCCAGACTGATTGCCCCTAAATCGCCGCGTCACAGCCATCTCAGCATGCTCGCGCTTGCCTAGTCTGGCCTCCACACGTTACTGCGGAGGACCTCATTCCATGCCCTATGAAGTCAGAACATTCATGCCAAACAAACCTTCGCCCTTTGATCTCGGTCCGGCTCACCTTGTAGGCATAGGCGGCATAGGCATGTCGGGCATCGCCGAAATCATGATCAATCTTGGCTACAAGGTTCAGGGCTCTGACGTGAAAGAGAGCGCTAACGTCGAACGCCTTCGGTCCAAGGGCGCGACTGTCCATATCGGCCACAAACCACAGAATGTGATCGGAGCAGGGGCCGTTATAATTTCCTCCGCGATCAAGTCCGATAACCTTGAAGTCGTCGCCGCTCGCGAGTCCGGCATTCCGGTGGTGCGCCGCGCAGACATGCTGGCAGAGATCATCCGCCTGAAATGGACCGTTGCTGTTGCTGGCACGCACGGCAAGACCACGACGACGACCATGGTCGCCGCGCTCCTCGATGGCGCCGGCATCGACCCGACTGTTATCAATGGCGGTATCATCAATGCCTATGGCTCCAATGCCAAGGCGGGCAATGGCGACTGGATCGTGCTTGAGGCCGATGAAAGCGACGGCACTTTCACCAAGCTGCGTCCGACCATCGCCATCGTTACCAATATGGACCCCGAACATATGGAGCATTACGGCTCCATGCAGGCGCTGCGGGATGCCTTCGACACTTATGTGAAGAACATTCCTTTCTACGGGTTTGGCGTCCTCTGCACCGATCATCCAGAAGTCTCATCCATGGTGGCTCGTGTCTCTGACCGGCGCATTCTGACCTATGGGTTCAACCGCCAGGCCGATGTGCGCGCGACCAACCTTGCCTCCGACCCGGACGGCGTCACTTTCGATGTCGTCCTGCGTGAGCGGCTCGGGATCGGAGTGTCCTCGATCGAAGGTGTTCGACTTCCGATGGCGGGCGACCACAATGTTTCCAACGCGCTTGCATCGATCACTGTCGCGCTGGAGCTTGGCGCAACGCCGGACCAGATCCGCACCAGCTTCAGGAATTTCGGCGGCGTGAAACGGCGCTTCACCCCTGCCGGTGAATGGAACGGTGTCCGCATCATTGACGATTACGGCCATCACCCGGTCGAGATTGCAGCCGTCCTGAAGGCTGCCCGCGCCATGCAGGGCGACAATCGCGTCATCGCTGTCGCCCAGCCGCATCGCTATTCGCGCCTGCACGATCTCTTCAAGGATTTCTCTGGCTGCTTCCAGGATGCTGACATTGCCCTGATCGCACCGGTCTATGCGGCTGGTGAAGACCCGATTGAAGGGGCCAGCCATGAATCGCTTGTCCGTGCGATTAATGAGAATGGCCACGCAGACGCACGCCCCATGGATGCGCTCGATAGCCTGCCTGCCACCATTCGTGAAATCGCACGCCCCGGTGACCTCGTCGTCTGCCTCGGCGCGGGCGATATCACGACCCACGCAAATGCACTTGCCGGAAAGCTGGCCGAATAGATGACAGACTGGCGCGATGACCTGCCCGACGTGCGCGGCAAGTTGCTGCTGGATCAGCCGCTGGCGCCGTACACCTGGTTCCGCGTGGGCGGCCCGGCCGACGCGCTTTTCCTGCCGAAGGATGAGGACGACCTCGCCGCATTCCTGAAAGCGCTGCCCGAGGAGGTGCCCGTCCACTTCATGGGCGTGGCCTCGAACTCCATCATTCGCGATGGCGGCATTGAGGGCGTTACCATCCGCCTCATGGGTGGCTATTGGGGAAGTGTTGAACCGACCGGCTCGCATTCCCTCTTTGCGCGCGCGGGCGCTCTCGATCTAGCTGTCGCAAAGGCCTCGGCAAAGCATGGTATTTCAGGACTTACCTTCCTGTCTGGCATCCCCGGCTCCATCGGCGGCGCGGTGCGCACCAATGCTGGCTGTTATGGCCGAGAGCTGAAAGACGTCGCCAACCAGATCGAAGGTATCACGCGCTCTGGTGAGAAAGTCCGGTTCGAAGCCGAGATCGCCCAGTATGGTGACCCGAAGATCGACTTCTCCTACCGCCATTCCAATTTTCCGGACGATGTCATCGTGACCGGCATCCTGCTCACCGGGTCCGGCGATGGGGACCCCGACGCGCTGCAGGCCGAGATCGCCGACCATCAGGCCCGGCGCGCAGAGACACAGCCCATCAAGGACAAGACGGGCGGCTCTACGTTCGCGAATCCCGACCCGCCCGGCACGCCAGATGCGCGTTCAAGCTGGAAGCTGGTCGATGCCGCCGGTTGCCGCGGCCTCCGGGTCGGCGGCGCGCAGGTCTCCGAGAAGCACTGCAACTTCCTCATCAACACGGAAGACGCGACAGCTGCCGATATTGAAGCACTGGGCGAGCTGGTGCGCGCCCGCGTGCTGGATGTAACCGGGGTGGACCTCCGATGGGAAATCCGCCGTATCGGCCGCATCCAGACGAAGGTCTAGAAGGTCCCCCGCAGTGATACGGTCAGAATGGGGCCCGCGCTCCAGCTTCTGTCTTCACTGAGCAGAAGGCCGCCATCGCGCCGGGGCGTATAGACCTGCCGCGTGAACTGCTCGTCGCCATCGGTCATGTTGAACCACTCGACCTTCCCGGTCATGCCGAAGATGTCTTTATGCTCGACATAGAGGAAGGTGTAGATCGGCCGGAGCTCAAACAGCTGGCGCTCGTCAAGCCGTACGAAGGGCGCATTATCGTAGCGCTCCCCGCCGAAGCCGAGCGCCCAGTCGGTCTTCGGGATGTCGTAGCGAAGCTCAAAGAAGCCGCCCAGCATCAGGTCATCATTGATGCGGCGCGTCTCGCCCGTTAGCGGATCGTCCAGTTCGGACTGGCGCACCTCAAGCTCATATTCCAGCTGAAGGCCCTCAACTCCTACAGGTGCGAATTTGAACGTGCCATTGGTTGCGATGCCATAGCGCGTGGCCTGATCCAGATTGCCTGGGCCTTCTGCATTCGGGCCAAAGGGGACGCGATCTACAATGTCCTCGATGGCCTCGTAGTAAACCTTCATCGTGTGGGCACCGGAGGCCCCGAAATCGCGGTCGAAGGAGACCTCGCCTTTCCAGCTCTGCTGTGGAACGATGTCCGGATTGCCCTGGCTTCCATTGCCAGCATTGACGTTCACCGATGAGATAAAGTCGAAGAAGTTGAGCTGGCCCACCTCGCGCGCGGCTCGCGCATTGATTGTAAGGCGCTCATTCACCGACCATGCAGCGGAGACAAACCCCTTGGGGCGCGTGAAACTGCGTGTCTGGGCGGCGCCGCCGGACTGGCTGAGTTCGGAATACTCCATGCCGAACGAGGCTTGCACCGACAGATCTCCGGTAAGCTTGCGGCCATGCGTGATCGACGCGTCGAGACGTTTCTCCTCGACCCGCGAATTGGCATTGGTCAGCACAATGGGGACTAGCGCGCCTGAGGCATCGAGCGCCTGTAGGTCGGCTTCGGCTTCGAGGAAGTTAAAGGCAGCTTCACCTGCAATCTGCCAGTCCACCGTCTCGCTCGGGGCCCAGCTATACTCACCGCGCAGGATGCTCTCGCCCTCATCAACAGTCTGCTCGAAGATCGAACGTTCGCTGAGTGTGCCGTCTGTCTCAGTCGTCCGGACTGTTGAAATGAAAGGGCTGTGTTCAAAGCGCCAGAGAGCGATCGTCTTGAGGCGGCCTGGGCCGAGGTCGAACCCATAGTCGCCGCTGACCTCGCTATTCCATTCGTCTTCGGAATTCGCGAATTGGCGAATGCTCGGCTGTCCGGTGACCGGAAAACGGTTGGACGTCTCCCGCGCATCGATCTGGAAAATGTTGTACTCCGCATTGAGATTACCCACCGCTCCATCGAGCGGGGTCCATTCTAGTGCCCCAGAGACGCCCGCACTGTTTCCAATATTGGTGACGCGCTCGTCTCTCGTCTCGATCAGTTTGCGGTTGCCGTCGCGGACAAACTCCGGCCCTGAGGCGCCGCCCCGTATTGGCTCGCTCGTCAAGCCGAGCGTCCAGCCTACCGCATGCTGCTGGCCGGTCACCGATACAGTGCCGCCATGATAATAGGGAGGCAGATTATCGCGGAACCGCGCCCGCCAGTCCCAGGTGCCCGAGATACCATTCACCTTGGCCGTGATGTTTGCCACCTGACCGGACAGGCCGGGTACGTTCACCGTCGCGCCATCGACAATCTCGATCTTCTCGACATTCGTGGCTGGGATGCGCGCCAGTGCATCGCGGGATGTCAGCGACTTGCTTGCAATGCGCCGTCCATTGATCAGCACATTGCCGTCAGCCTGGCCGAGGCCGCGCTCTGACAGGTCGCCATTGCGGATGGAGAAGCCAGGAATACGCGTTACCATGTCGAGCGCGGTGTTCGGCGAGTACTGCTCGAAGTCGGACAGAGTATAAGTTCGTGCTGCCTGCTCTTGTGTATTGGCCGACGGCGTCTGGGCGTGGCCTGAATAGCAGGCAAGCATCATCGTTCCCGCAAGCAGGTGGGGTTTGAGTTTCATGGAGGCGTTTCCGTTAGCTCTACGCTTGTTATTATCGAATGTCGCGTATCATATACTGTTTATCGATACAACTACATTTGTAGTCATGCGAAACGCGCCACGGCGCAACTTACGTATCTGTAATGCGGGACTACACGTCAGTTCGGACCCGTGCTGCCTTCCATTTCCTCATGGACCTGGCCCCAGGCGAGGATTGCAAACAGGCCGGCACCGCCGATGATGTTACCGATGAGTGCTGGCAACAGGTTCACGCCGATCAGTTTCAGGGCGCCTTGTTCGCCGGAGAGCGCGACCATGAAGAGCTCAGCCGAACCCACGACGACATGAGCGAAATCGCCCAGTGCGATAAGATAGGTGAAAAACAGGATCACCCAGAATTCGCTGCCTTCAGAGCTTGGCATCATCCAGACCAGTGCAGCGATCAGGAAGCCGGCGGGCAGGGCGCGTACGAATGTCTCGCCAGCCCCCCACCCGGCAACATGCAGGCTCAGCTCAAGGCTAATGCCATAGGTCTCCTGCGAAATGGCGCCAGCAAAAGTCCAGAAAATAGCGGCCATGAAAGTGCCAGTCATATTGGCGAGGAAAACGGTACTCCACAGCCGTGATGTGCCCAGGATGGTGCGCCTGCATGGATCGGCGAGCGTCGGCAGAACCGCAGTGACCGTGTTCTCGGTAAAAAGCTGCAGCCGGCTCAGCATAACGAGCAGGAAGCCCGCCGCGTAGCCGAAATTCTCGACCAGCGGGCGCCAGTCCGTGTCAGGCAGGTGCTGGCGAAGGAAAGCCTCCATGATGAGTGACATGGAGATTGCGAGACCGGCCGCGATACCTGACCACCAGATGGAGCTTTGCGGACGCGAGAGTTCTGCGCGGCCTTCCTGCCTGATGATTTCATAGACGATACGCGATTTCAGCCGGGTCAGCGTTGCCGCCTGCTCGCGCTCTTCTTCTGTAATGTGGTTTTCTTCGGCGTGTTCCTGGGCGGGAGTGTTCTGTCCGGACATGGGGTCCGAACGCGCCAGACGGTTCGATGTTCAGGTAAATGCAATGCTGCAAGTTCAGCGGAATGGAAGGACTGCCTTAATTTCTCGGCTGCTACATGTTTGAGTCGCATGCCGGGCCGCCGCCTGTGTGCGGTCCTGTTCTGTCTGGAGGTAAGTCATGAAGCGCGTTGCAGTCGTCTATGGAGGCTGGTCCTCTGAGCGGGACGTGTCCCTGTCCTCTGGCGAGCAGATGCTGCGTGCCGCAACTGCGGCTGGATATGACGCCGTCGGCATAGACGCCAGTCGCGACCTTGCAAGCCAGATCGCGGCCAAAAAGCCAGACGTGATTCTGAACGGCCTGCATGGCCCCTGGGGTGAGGATGGCTGTGTGCAGGGCCTCTTCGAGATCCTCGCCATTCCTTACACCCATTCCGGTGTGACCGCCTCGGCCATCGCCATGGACAAACGCAAGTCCAAAGCCGTCTACATGCAGGCCGGCCTCGACGTGGCAGAGGATGTGGCCGTCACACGCGCCGAAGCGGCCCGCGCTCACCCGATCAAACCGCCCTATGTGATCAAGCCTGTGAACGAGGGCTCCAGCTTCGGCGTCGTCTTTGTCCGCGAGGAAAATAATGGTCCCTCGCAGCTCCTCCTGTCTGAGGAATGGGCCTATGGCGACAATCTCATGGCCGAGGAATACATCCCCGGCCGAGAGCTCACCGTGGCCGTTATCGGCGACAGGGCACTCGCGGTGACAGAGATCACGACATTAAGAGAGTTTTACGATTTTGATGCAAAATACGCAGCTGGTGGATCGCGTCATGTGGTGCCTGCAGACATTCCGGAACCGGTAACGAACAGGGCTCTGGAAGCAGCGCTGAAAGCGCATCAGGCTCTCGGTTGCCGGGGGGTGTCGCGATCAGACTTTCGATTTGACGAGAAGAAGGACCGGCTCGTGATCCTGGAAACCAATACCCAGCCAGGCATGACACCGACCTCGCTCGTTCCCGAGCAGGCCGCCTATACGGGCATGACCTTCGAGGCGCTCGTCGCCTGGATGATCGAGGATGCTTCATGCCGAAGGTGAAGGGCCAGCCAAAGCAGGGTCAGCGCGCCCGGCCGCAGACGCGCAAGCGCGCGCCCGCACCGGTGCCTGTCGAACCTGCGCGTGCAGACCTCACTTCTGTTCTGACTGGCTTCGTCATGGTGGTTGCGCTCATCGTTGCCGGCGCCGCCTTGCTGGGCGGATCGATGTCCAAGGTCGGCGACGGCGTCGGCAATGCCTTTGATAGCGCTGCGACAGGACTCGGCTTTTCCGTGGAAGATGTGCAGATAACCGGCCTTGGAACTGATGTTCGCCGCGCCAGCCTTGTCCAGCAAATGTCGGGCGTCGCGCCCGGCGACAACATGTTCCGCGCTGACCCGCATGAAATCCGCCGTCAGGTCCTTGCGACCGGGCAAGTTACGAGCGCGCATGTCTACCGGCTGTGGCCGAACCAGATCCTGATCAACGCATCGCCGGCAAAGGCAAGCGCCATCTGGTTCGATGGTGAAAGCCAGCAGGTCGTCGACAGTACGGGACAGATCATGGAAGGCCTGTCGGCCAGGGATTATAGCGAACTTGTCCTGCTCACTGGCGTTGATGCGCCGCAGGGCGTTCCTACGCTGCTCCAGTTTCTGGCGCGCGCAACCACAGTACGTGACCGGGTGTCCTATGCCGAGCGCGTGTCGCGTCGCCGCTGGGACGTCAAACTTCGCGACGGCTTGCTGATCCGGCTCCCTGCAGACGCCAGCGTTATGCGCGCAACGGACGAACTGATTGCGCTCGAAAACGCGACTGACCTTTCTCAACGCTCGCTCGCGCGGATCGACCTGCGTGTCGCCGGGCGCACTTTTCTTGAACCTCTCGACGAACAGGGTGCGTCCGGCACCGCTGCAGAAAGCTGACCATGGCCAAGGCAGACCTCCGCTTGAAACCATCCCGCGCCGCAAAAGTCGGCCAGCCGATCGCTTCGCTCGATATTGGCAGCGCCAAGATCACTTGCCTGATCGGCCGTTTCGATCCTGAGGCGAAGGCCGGCTTTGCGTTTCTGGGCGGTGGGCGCCAGCAGGCCCGAGGCTTCAAGGACGGCTCGATCACGGACATGGAAGCGCTGGAGCGCTCCGTCCGTCTCGCGGTTGAGGACGCAGAGCGTCAGGCCGGGGAACGGATCGATTCGGTAACGCTTGGCGTAACTGGCGGGCAAGTCGCCTGCGAATTCGTCGGGGCCCTTAACGATATTGGTGGCCGTGAAGTCACCGCCAAGGATCTCAAGAAACTTCACGCCCAGGCCCTTGCAAAAATCGACGCGAAGCAACGCGAAATCCTCACGGCCCATCCGGTCCTCTACAAGCTGGACGAACAGGAAGGCATCAGTGACCCGATTGGCATGATCGGAACGAAATTGTCCGTCCTCCTGTCGGTCGTTTCCGCGCCGCAATCGCTCGTACGCAACCTGGTCGAATGCGTTGGCCGCGCGCACCTCAACGTCGACCGCCTGATCCCTTCAGCGCTCGCCAGCGCCGCCGGCACGTTGATCGACGATGAAATCGAGAATGGTGCGATCTGCATTGATATGGGGTCTGGCGTGACCACCGCCTGCGCCTTTGTGAACGGCGTGCCTGCCTGGCTCGGTGTCGTACCTGCGGGCGGCGCCAAGGTGACAGGTGACCTTGCCCAGGGCATCGGCACGACCTTCGCTGCTGCAGAGCGCATGAAGACTATTTACGGTCACGCTGACACGACCGGCACCGGACTTTCTGAAAAGGTCGAAGTCGCTCGCCTTGGCGATGATGGACGGCTCGCGGCGCATCACATGACCCGCGGCGAACTGACCAGCCTCATCGCGCCGCGCATCGAAGAAACCTTTGAATATGCCTCCAAACTGATCGGCAAGAGCGAACTGGCCAGGATCATGCCGCGCCGTACCGTCCTGACCGGTGGCGGTAGCCTGCTTCCGGGTGTGCGCGATGTTGCGTCTCGTGTGCTCGGTCAACCCGTCCGTCTCGGCAAGCCGGTCGATGCTGATGTTCTTGGCGAATCGCATGCAAGCCCCGTCTTTTCGACCGCAGCAGGTCTGCTGTCATACGAATCACGCGGCTTCGCAGACGTCTCGACCGCCAGCAATGCGTCTACTCAGGGTTCAGGAGCTGCGAAACGCGGTAAAATGAACGGTTTCTTGCGCTGGCTGCATGAAAATTTTTAACAGCGAGGCAGAATCCCTTAACCCTCTCTTAGTCTGACGCAGGCAATCTGCGCCTACAGACCCTTCCTAAGGTAGATTGGCAAAGGCGGATTTTTCATGACTCAAGAACTCAAGCCGCGGCTCGTCGTGTTCGGTGTGGGCGGGGCCGGCGGCAACGCAGTCGACAATATGATCGAGGCGAACCTGCAAGGCGTTGAGTTCGTCGTCGCCAATACTGATGCTCAGGCACTCGAACGCTCGAAATGCGAAACCCGCATCCAGCTTGGCCCGGACACGACCGCAGGCCTCGGTGCAGGCGCAAAGCCAGAAGTCGGTGCAGCTTCAGCCGAAGAATCCATCGAGGAGATCAGCAAGTGCCTCGAAGGCGCACACATGGTCTTCATCGCTGCGGGCCTTGGCGGCGGGACCGGCACAGGCGCCGCCCCGGTTATCGCGCGCGCGGCACATGAGCGCGGCATCCTCACCGTCGGCGTGGTGACCAAGCCATTCAGTTTCGAAGGTAACCGCCGGATGACCATCGCTGAAGATGGTCTCACCGAAATGCGCAAGGCGATCGACACGATGATCGTCGTGCCAAACCAGAACCTCTTCCGCGTTGCCAATGAGCGGACGACGTTTGCGGACGCCTTCCGCATGGCCGACGATGTTCTCTACTCTGGCGTTCGCGGTATCACAGACCTCATGGTCATGCCTGGCCTCATCAACCTCGACTTTGCCGATGTGCGCACGATCATGAAGGGCATGGGCGCTGCGATGATGGGCATGGGCGAGAGCGAAGGCGAAGGCCGCGCCCTTGATGCAGCCCGCGCCGCGATCGACAACCCGCTTCTTGACGATGTTTCGATGAAGGGCGCCCGCGGCGTTCTGATCAGCATCACGGGCGGCTATGACATGACGCTGTTTGAAGTCGACGAAGCAGCAAACGAAATCCGCAAGCAAGTCGACGCTGACGCTCACATCATTCTCGGCTCGACATTCGACCCTGAGCTTGAAGGCAAGCTCCGCGTCTCCGTCGTCGCAGCAGGTATCGACTCGGATGCTGGCATCTATGAAGAGCCGACGCGCGAAGCTGCGATCAGTGCGGCTCCAGTCGAGCCGCAGCAGATAGAGGCCGAGCCTGCTGAAGTCGAAATCGAGCTTGCTGAAAGCGATGTCAGCATCGCGGAAGAAGAGATCGAGATCGAACGCCCGCGCGTCGTGATCAATGACCTCGGCGACGATGAGATGATGGAAGCGGACACCCGTCCAGACTTCGTCAGCCGCAGCCTGCCAGCCGCTGAACGCGAAAGCGTACATGGCAATGACCAGGTCAGCGCTGATCAGGTCTTTGGCGGAGGCAAGTCCCGTGGTCGCTCCGGCTCTGAAGGCAAGGCCGGCTTTGGCAATCTGTTCGGCTGGCCGAAACTTTCGTCTCAGAGCGACGACAAGAATTCCGTCGACGAAATCGAGAATGAGCCAGCGGCACCAGCACGTGACAAGTTCACCGCACCAGCTTCCTTCGACGATACCGACCTTGAAATTCCGGCCTTCCTCCGTCGCTCGGCCAACCGCTAGGCGCTGAGAAAGCTAACAGAACATGACAGGGCGCTTCCATTGGGAGCGCCCTGTTTTTTTGTAATATTGCGACATATTCCTTGTTTTGAATCTTTGCGCCCGATCGCCTTCATAGGACCCTGAGAGATGAGGTCTTCATGAGCCGCGTTCAGTATCAGCAAACTATCAGCCATCCTGTCGTGTGTGCTGGCGTCGGTGTTCATTCCGGCGCGCGTGCGCGTATCGTGATGAAACCGGCAGCCGCAGGAACCGGTATCCGCTTCCGCCGGATGGATATTGAAGGGTGCCAGGACATCATCGCCCGCGGTGATTTCGTGACCGAAGTCCAGCTTGGCACGACCCTTACCAACGAAGCGGGCGAATCTGTTGCAACAGTTGAGCACCTGCTGGCCGCCTGCGCTGGCGTCGGCGTTGATAATCTCATCATAGAGATCGACGGCCCTGAAGTGCCGATCATGGATGGGTCGTCATCGGTTTATTGCGAACTGATGATGGCAGCTGGCCTGCGCGAGCAGCGTGCACTGCGCCGCCGCATCCGCGTTCTTGAAGACGTTGAAGTAAGCGATGGCATCAAGACCGCCCGTCTTAGCCCATCAGCCGATAACTATCTGTCGATCCACGCGAAGATCGAGTTTGAAAGCCGTGCGATTGGTACCCAGAAAATGTCGCTGCGCATGCTGCCGGGCATGTTCGCGCGCGATATCGCTTTCGCCCGGACATTCGGTTTCGCACAGGATGTCGAAAAGCTGAAATCAATGGGCCTTGCTCGCGGCGGTTCACTCGACAATGCAGTGGTTCTTGATGGCGACTCGATCGTCAATCCTGAGGGTCTGCGGTCCAGCGATGAATTCGTGCGCCACAAGATTCTGGATGCAGTTGGCGATCTGATGCTGGCCGGGGCGCCCATTGCGGGCGTCTATGAAGCCCGCCAGCCCGGTCACGCACTCAACAACAAGCTGGTTCGTGCGCTTATTGATGCGCCAGACGCCTGGTGCTGGGAAACTGACGAGGCAGACGTCGAAGTGGAAACAGCCACGAGAGCTTCAGCGGCCCGTTAAGGCCCGCGACCCGGTCGCGCTTGCGGCCAAAATGCTGCTTCCTGAAACGAAAAACGCCTAGTCGGCGCGCGGTCGCGCTTGGTCGGAGTGACCGTTCGATTTAGCTTCACTCGCCTCTTCTGAATCCGCCAGCGCGCGCACCATGTTGAGGATTGAGGCACGCACCTTCTCGTCCCGAATGCGCGTCAGGCTACGCACGCACTCAATCGCGAACCGTGATGACGCATCAAGTTCGTCGCCAGATTGCGCGTCAATGTCAGCAAGACCTTCAAAGAACCAGCCCGGCGATATGTTGAGCCTTTCTGCAAGCAGGTAGAGGCGTCCGGCGCTGACGCGGTTTGCGCCTGTCTCGTATTTCTGGATCTGTTGATAAGAGACGCCAAGCGCTTCGCCAAGCTGGTCCTGGGTCAGCCCTGCCAGGATCCGCCGTTTACGGATTCGCTCGCCCACCAGCGAGTCGACATCCGATGCGGTAAAATCTGATAGTCCCTGCGTCATAAAATTTGCCTTTTAGGCAGCGGCACGAAATCGCTCGTACTGGTGTCGATATAGATCGATTTGCGCTCATACACCATAATAACTGGAAATTCACCTGGCTGTTCATGTAGGCAATGACTTTACAAGCTGTGCGCCAGCGGCAAAGTGCGGCAAAGTCTGTTGAGAACCCGGTATCTGTTATGAAGCTTTCGCTTGTCGGCTCCGTCGCAATCATGACCTTGGTCCTAGCCGCGTGTAGTTCGAACCGGCAGGCCCGTGAGCTTGCCTATGTCGAACGGCCAGTGGAGGCGCTCTACAACGCTGCCGCTGATGAAATGGACGATAGCGATTACATCAGCGCCATCGAGCTGTTCAACGAGGTTGAGCGCCAGCACCCTTATTCGGAATGGGCGCGCCGTTCCACGCTCATGGCAGCCTATGCGTCCTATCGCTCACGCCGCTATGACGATGCCATCGGCACGGCCCAGCGCTATTTGTCGCTCAACCCCGCCGGTGAAGGGGCGCCTTACGCCTATCACCTGATTGCGCTCAGCTACTTCCAGCAGATCGTCGATGTTGGCCGTGACCAGCGCACGACCGAACTGGCACGTGACGCACTGAACGATGTCGTGCGCCGTTTCCCGAACACCGATTATGCGCGCGACGCGCAGCTGAAGCTCGACATGGTCAGCGACCAGCTGGCGGGCAAGGAAATGGAAATCGGCCGTTGGTACCTCCGCCGCAACCAGCATCTGGCTGCCGTGAACCGCTTCAAGAAAGTGGTCGACGATTACGACACGACGACACACACGCCTGAAGCGCTGCACCGTCTCGTTGAGGCCTATCTCTCCCTCGGTCTCCGCGGCGAAGCTGTCGCTGCCGCATCCGTGCTGCAGTACAACTATCCAGAGAGTGACTGGTACCGCGCCAGCTACGGCCTCGTTGAAGGTGGCGGGGGTGGTGCGCAGCAGCAAGCCAGCAGCGAAGGCTGGCTGGGTCGGATCACACCCTGGTAAGAACGCAACGAGAACCGTCTTGTTCTCTCTTTGTTCTGATGATATCCAGGGCGTATGATCACTGCGCTCTCGATTCGATCCTTCCTGCTCATCGAGCGTCTCGATATAGAGTCGGCCGATGGCTTCACCGCCCTGACCGGGGAAACCGGTGCGGGTAAATCCATCATCCTCGACGCGCTCGGGCTCGTGCTCGGTGGCGCGGCGTCGAAGAAGCTGGTGCGCAAGGGCGCAGACCAGGCGAGTATTCTGGCGGAGTTTGCGCTGGAAGCTGACAGTCCCGTCTGGCCAATCCTTTCAGAGGCCGGCGTTGAAGGCTCAGCTGAGGAAACACTGACACTCAAGCGTATCCTGTCCGCCAAGGGACCGGCGCGTGCCTTTGTGAACGACCAGCCGGTCAGTGCGGGGCTTCTTTCCCAGCTGGGTGAACTTCTCGTCGAAATTCACGGCCAGCATTCGGCCTCGACGTTGATGAAGCCAGCCAATCACCGCGCGCTGCTCGATACCTATGCAGGCAATGAGGACCTGATCGAGGCCTGTGCGCAGAGCTGGGACGATTATGAGACCGCGCGTGATGCACGCGAGGCACTGGAGGCGAAGCTGGCCGAGGCCGAA
Organism: Henriciella barbarensis; assembly: GCF_003576345.1. Taxonomy (GTDB): domain Bacteria; phylum Pseudomonadota; class Alphaproteobacteria; order Caulobacterales; family Hyphomonadaceae; genus Henriciella; species Henriciella barbarensis. Next base: position 191,262 of record NZ_QWGB01000009.1, read on the forward strand.
GAGGAACACGCCTGGCTGGCCGAGACAGTCGAGGCTCTCGACACGCTCTCACCTGAGCAGGGCGAGTTCGACCGCCTGAGCGCTGAACGCGGCATTCTCATGCAATCGGAAAAGATCGCAGAATCCGCAACCGAGGCGTTTGAGACATTTCAGGCTGGCGACGTTGAAGCCGTCCTTGCCCAGGCCAGCCGCTCGGCTGAACGTATTCTGCGGATCGACGGGCTCGATTCAATGGAAAGTGATCTTTCCAGGGCGGCCCGCGCGGCTGCCGAAGCGCTCGACCGCGCGCTCATAGAGGCTGGCGAAGCAAGTGCCGCGCTGGAAAGTCTTGGTCTTGCAGCGGTGCGCGATCCGGACGCGATCGAGCGGGTCGAACAACGCATTGTCGCTCTCCGCGCAGCTGCGCGCAAATACAGCGTTGATGCCAATGAGCTGCCAGCCTTCTGGCAGGAGACCCGCCAGAAGCTGGACCTGTGCGACGCGCCCGACGGTTCGTTGAAGAAGGCGCGGTCTGAGGAACAGGCAGCAGCAGCGCGCTGGCGCACGGCGGCTGACCGCCTGACCAAGGCCCGCAAAGCCGCGGCCAAACGTCTGGAGACATCCATTGCAGCTGAGTTGAAGCCGCTCAAGCTTGAGCGAACGAGGGTGAAGGTGCGGTTTGACGAGATTTCGGAGAGCCAGTCAGGACGTGCAGGCCGCGAGAAGGCAGAGTTTGAGGTTGAGACCAATCCGGGCGCTGGTTTTGGTCCGCTTCGCCAGATCGCGTCCGGCGGTGAACTTGCGCGCTTCTCATTGGCGCTTCAGTGCGTCCTTGCCGAGAGCACGCAGGTACCTGTTCTTGTCTTCGATGAGGCAGACCAGGGTGTCGGCGGCGCCGTGGCGGCGGCCATTGGCGAGCGCCTTGCCCGCCTTGCTGACAGCCGACAGGTCTTCGCCATTACCCATAGTCCACAGGTTGCTGCATCGGCGTCGAACCAGTGGTTGGTAACCAAGAAGGGCGTGAAGGGGAACGGCCTTGGCGAAACCCACCTCACCGGTCTAGATGCCAGCCAGAGACATGAGGAAATTGCCCGCATGCTCTCAGGCAGCAAGGTGACCGAGGAGGCAAGGGCCGCAGCAACGAGGCTCCTTGAAGATGTATGAGCACGCAGAAACCGCCAGAAGACCTTTCGGAAGCTGAAGCCCGCCGGGAACTTGCCCGGCTTGCCACCGAAATAAGGCTGGCGGACGCGGCCTACTACAAGCAGGACGATCCGCATCTGAGTGATGCTGAATACGATGCTCTCCGCCAGCGCAACAGCGACGTTGAGGCGGCTTTCCCGCATCTGAAACGCAAGGACAGTCCCAGCGACCGTGTGGGCGTGGAAGTCTCCGAAGCTTTCAGTAAGGTTGAGCATGGGATCCCCATGCTGTCGCTCGACAATGCGTTCTCAGATGAGGATGTGGAGGAATTTGCCGCACGCATCCGTCGATTCCTTGGCCTCGAAGCGGGCGAAGCGCTCACAATCACAGCCGAGCCCAAGATCGATGGTCTTTCGCTGAACCTCACCTATGAGGACGGAGAGCTTGTTCGCGCCGCGACACGAGGCAATGGTCAGGTTGGCGAGGACGTTACGGCCAACGCCAGAACGATAGACGATATCCCGGCGAAACTTGGCGGCGCCGGCTGGCCATCACGAATCGAGATTCGCGGTGAGGTCTATATGGAGGGCAAAGCCTTCGAGGCGCTCAACACGTCGCAGGAAGCGGTCGGAAAGAAGGTGTTTGCCAACCCGCGCAATGCGGCTGCGGGCAGCCTTCGCCAGCTTGATGTCGCGATCACCCGTTCGCGCCCATTACGCTTCTTCGCTTATGCCTGGGGTGAAGCGTCTCAAAAGTTTGCAGACACGCAGACAGACGCTGTCGCGATGCTGCAGGACTGGGGCTTCGTCACAAATGATCTGTTCAAGCCCTATCAGGACGTCAAAGGCCTTCTCGGCGCGTATGCAAACATGGCCGAACGCCGTGCCATGCTTGGCTATGATATCGACGGGGTCGTCTACAAGGTCGACCGCCTCGACTGGCAGGAACGGCTCGGCTACGTCTCGCGCTTTCCGCGATGGGCCATCGCGCATAAATTTCCGGCAGAGCGCGCCGTCACGAGGCTCGAAGCCATCGAAATTCAGGTCGGCCGTACGGGTACGCTGACGCCTGTTGCGCGCCTGACCCCTGTCACGGTTGGCGGTGTCGTCGTCTCGAACGCCACGCTCCACAATGAGGATGAGATTGCCCGTCTGGACGTGCGCCCCGGCGACATGGTCGAGATCCAGAGGGCAGGGGATGTCATCCCGCAAGTGCTCGGCGTGGTCGACCCGGACAAAGACCGGGCCCCGTCCTACGAGTTTCCGGAAACCTGCCCTGAGTGCGGCTCAGCTGCCGTCCGCGAAATTGACGATAAGGGCGAAGAAGACGTTCGCCGCCGCTGTACGGGCGGGCTTACCTGCCCGGCACAGGCGGTCGAACGGCTCAAGCATTTCGTCTCCCGCAAGGCGCTCGATATCGATGGCCTCGGCGCTAAACAGGTGGAGCTCTTCTATTCGAAAGGCGCCGTGAAGGGGCCGCAGGATATCTTCCGCCTCGCCCAACGCCTTGCAGAAGAAGGCCTGCCGCCCCTGAAGGATTGGGAAGGGTTCGGTAATACGTCAGCGCAGAACCTCTTTGATGCCATTGATGCACGCCGCAAGCCGCCTTTCCAGCGTTTTCTGAACGGGCTCGGCATCCGCCATGTAGGCGAGATCACGTCCGGCCTGCTCGCACGTCATTACCTCGATTGGGATAGCTTCTGGCAGGTGATCGAAACGGCTGCAGGCGGTGACGCCTCCGCCGAGGCTGACCTCCTATCGATCGATGGTATCGGCCAGACCGCGATCACGAGCCTCAAGGATTTCGCCGCAGAGAGCCACAATCAGGAGATGCTCGCAGGCCTTCTGGCCGAAATCGAGATCGAACCGGCAGAAGCCGCAGCCAGTGACAGCGCCGTTTCCGGCAAGACCATCGTCTTCACCGGCACACTCGAAAAGATGACGCGTGACGAAGCAAAATCGAGGGCGACGGCTCTAGGGGCCAAAGTGTCAGGCTCGGTGTCCGGCAAGACCGATATTCTCGTCGCCGGGCCGGGGGCCGGCTCTAAACTGAAAAAGGCCGAAGAACTCGGTGTCCGGGTCATCAGCGAGGATGACTGGCTCGAGCTCGCCGGCCTTTAGTCAGGTCGAGTACTAGCGCCGCCTTAGCCGAGCGGTGCACACTGCGCGTTCAGCCAGTCCAGAACCTCGCCCTCGACGAGCGGTCCGATTTTGGCCAGCACGTCGTTGTGGTAGCGGTTGACCCAGGCAAGCTCTGCCGGGCTTAGCAGGTCGAGATCGATGAGATCGCGCGACAGCGGCGCCCAGGTCAGGTTTTCAAAGCCCAGCATCTTGCGCTCGCCGCCCTCAATGCCGGCAGGCTCGGTCACATATTGCAAATTCTCGATCCGGATGCCGTACTGGCCTTCGCGGTAGAAGCCCGGTTCGTTCGAAACGATCATGCCGGGGCGCAGCGCGACGCTGTTCCAGGGCTTGGCGATTCGCTGCGGACCTTCATGCACGCCAAGATAAACGCCGACGCCATGGCCGGTGCCGTGGTCGTAATCGAGGCCTGCCTGCCAGAGTGGATGCCGCGCCAGCGCATCTAGATGCGTGCCGGTGGTGCCTTCCGGAAAGCGCACATCGGCAAGCGCGATATGACCCTTCAGCACCAGCGTATAATGACGGCGCATGTCCGCTGATGGCGTACCTATCGGCACGGTCCGCGTCACATCGGTCGTACCGTCCAGATACTGGCCCCCACTATCGACGAGGTATAGCGAGCCACGCTCCAGCTTGCGGTTGGAAGCAGAAGAGACGCGGTAATGGGGGAGGGCACCATTTGGGCCTGCGCCTGAAATCGTCTCAAAGGACAGGTCATTCAGGTCGCCCAGCTGCTCTCGGAAGCTTTCCAGCTTCAGCGCCGCGTCGATTTCCGTCGCCTCGCCAGACTGCGCATCGGTGTCCAGCCAGTGCAGGAAGCGCGTCAGCGCAGCGCCATCGCGGATATGTGCGGCTTCAGTCCCGGCGATCTCTGTCGCGTTCTTGCAGGCCTTGGGCAGCAGAACGGGGTCACGCTCGCGCAGGATGTTCGCGCCCGCTTTCTCCAGCTCTCCAAAGAACCAGGCAGAAGCAAGCGCCGGGTCGAGGCTGACCGTCTGGCCAGAGAGTTCTGCAAGTGCCGGTTCAACGTCTTCCATCGGACGCAGACGAACCTTGTTGCCAAGATGCTCGCGCAGCTTGTTGTTGGCCTTGCGCGGGTCGAGGAACAGGTCAGCGGTGCCATCGGCTTTCAGGATGGCGCGCGACAGAGGCAGCGGAGAGCAGGCGACATCGCCGCCGCGAATATTGAACGCCCACGCCACCGAAGCTGGTGAGGTGATGATGGCGGCGTCCGCGTCGTCTTCCTTCAGCGCGGCTGCGATCCGCCCGCGCTTGTCGTCGGCCTCTTCGCCCGCATGGCTAACCGAATGCGGCACAACCTGTTCTGTCGGTTCCGCCGGGCGGTCTTCCCACGCTTCGTCGATCGGGTTGGCGTCAACCGCTTTCAGCGTGACGCCTGCTTTCTTCGCGCTTTCCTCTAGAATGGCGAGGTCATTCGGCGTCATCAGCCGTGCGTCATAGCCGAGTGTCTCGCCCTTGCGCGTCTGCCCAGCCAACCAGCCAAACGGGCCGGGGGCGGGCAGGCTGCTGATTTCAAGAAAGTCGCGATCAGTCTGGTCGCGAACCTGCAGCGTGTAGCGTCCATCGGCAAAAATGACAGCAGTGTCCTGAAACACCATGGCTGCACCGGCAGAGCCGGTAAAACCGGTCGCCCAGGTCAGCCTGTCATTACAGGCTGGCAGGTACTCGTTCTGGAACTCATCCTCATGCGGGATGTAGAAGCCGTCGAGGCCCTGCGCATTCATCGCAGCGCGCAGGAGCGGCAGGTTCTGGCGGCCAAGCTGTGGGCCACCTTTCACATCAAAATTCTGTCTCATGGACGAAATCTAGTGCGAATACGTCCGCTACGGAAGGTGGAGTCTGCGCCCTAGTCCGCCTTTCGGAAGACGAGGCTCGACCATCCATCGCGGCGCACACGCTTCACCAGGGCGAGGCCGCGATTGCCATAGGCCTTGCGCACCAGCGGTTCCTGCGGTGACAGCAGGCCTGACAGGATGATGTGACCACCCGGTGCCGTCAGGCGTTCGATCTCTGGCGCGAGACCGACCAGCGGACGGAACAGGATGTTCGCAAAGACGAGGTCACAGGGCGCATCCTTGCGGATGGTCGTGTTCATGCCGCCGCCGGTCTCAAACGTCTTGAAGGCGTTGGCGACATGGTTCTTGGCCGCGTTTTCATTCGCGACGCGCACACTGTCCGTGTCGATCTCGGTGCCCCAGGCGCGCTTTGAGCCTGTCTTGATCGCGGCAATGGCCAGAAGGCCGGACCCGGTCCCGATATCCAGCACTTTCTGTGGGCGCGCACTGCGCAGGACATGTTCCAGCCCGATGAGGCAGCCAAGCGTCGTACCGTGATGGCCGGTGCCGAAGGCGGGGCCCGCTTCGATCAGGATCGGCGTCTTGCCGGGCGCAGATTTCGCCAGCACGTGGCTGCCCGCGACGATGAAGCGGCCAGCTTCAACCGGTGGCAGGCCTTCCAGCGACAGGGTCACCCAGTCGCGGTCTTCCAGTGCTTCGATGACGACGTTGAGCTGCGGCGAGACCTCTTCGACAATGGCCTTGCAGGCATCTGCTTCTTCGGCTGTTTCGCAATAGGCGTCGAGGCGCCAGGCATGGCGGCCATCCTCCTTGGCGTCGACGGCGCCTGCTGGTGACGGATCCGTCCAGGCCAGGGCATCCCAGGCAGGTTCGATGGCCTCGCGCGGGCCTTTTGCAGAAATCTGATACATGACGGCCCGCCCATAGCAGAGCGCGCAGGAAGGGGGTAGGGTCCCACTCAGCAGATTTCGGGAAAGGCTGGGGCATGAAACAATCTTTGAAACGCGCACTCGCGGGACTGGCGATGATCGGTGCGGCCACAATAGGCGGGGCCAGTGCTCAGGACGTTGCGCCCGAAGCAGCACCGGAAACCGCAGAACCTGGCTGGCGCACCATCGCCCCCGAAAACCTGATGATGATCGAAACGGGTAAGGGCCCGATCGTCGTCGAGCTCAATCCGGACTTCGCGCCGCGCCATGCCGAGCGCATGCGAGAGCTTGCTGCTTCCGGTGAGTATGAAGGCGAGCATTTCTACCGAGTCATCGAAGGGTTCGTGGCGCAAGGCGGCTTGTTCGACGATATGCAGATCCTGCGCTGGGGCCCGCTCAAAAATGAGAATGACCGGCCCTATGGCGGCGAGGGGTTTGTGCCCCTCGGCAATGACGACCTGTTCGCAGCCGAGGTCGGCCACATCGGCGGCTTTCCTGTTGGCCGGGATGAGGCGCTCGGTCAGGAATGGCTGCTCCATTGTCCGGGCGCCGTCGCACTGGCACGCAACAACGACCCGGATTCAGGCGGCACGGAAATCTACATCGTCCTTGATGCCCAGCGCTATCTTGACCGCAACCTGACCGTCTTTGGCCGTGTCATCGACGGAATGGAGCACGTCCAGGCCTTCAAGCGCGGTGACCGGGCCATCTCCAATGGTGTGATCCAGGCGCCGGAGCAGGGCGAGGAAATCCTCGGCCTCACCATCGTGGCGGACATGCCGGAAGACCAGCGCCCTGTCTGGCGGACGATGACTAGCGAGGGCGAACCTTTCGCTGAGCACAAGCGCGGCCTGCGCGTGCGTGACAGCGCGTTCTTCTACAGAAAGCCGCCAGAAGTGCTGGATATCTGCAGCTTCAACACGCCAGCAGAGCGTGTCGCCGCTGCCGATTGATCAGCGCCGATAGCCGTTCCACGGATCTTCGCGGTCGTGGCTGAGCTCGGCTGCGTAGCCGGCGGACGGGGCCGGGTAAGGCTCGTAATAGGCGTCGCCCTCATAATAGCCGTCATCGTAATACGCATCGCCATAGGCATAACCGTCGCTGGTGGCATAGGCGCTACCTGAATAGCTGCTGCCCTGGCTGTAGCCGGTGACTGTGCGGGTGCTGGAATAAGTCCGCGCGCCGGTATGGCTGTAGGTGTGGTGGGCATGATCATGGCCGACATGGCTGGTCGCCGTGCAGATTGGCGGGGCAACCCGCGTATAGGTCTGCACATAGCGGCGCACGACAGGCGCGGTTCTGTAGGTCCGCACGACCTGATGGCCACAGCAGCAGCTCGTCACCGCGCACGGGGAGGTCGTATTCGTATGGCTTGTCACGTAGCCATGACTGGTTGAGGGCGCAGTATAGACATAACCGTCGGCGGCTGCGGGAAGGGCAAATAGGGCCGCGAGCGCCCCGCCAATGAAGAGTTTGGTGCGCATACGGAATCCTTCCTGCTGCAGCTTCTGTGGGTAAACAGAAGGTTAACACAGAAATCCGCGTCGCAACTCAAAATCGTAAAGCCTCGCAATTTTAGCGTGCGGGCAGGTCTGTTCAGGAAGGGCGGAAAGGCGCTAAGGACGACACATGACAGGAACGATGAAACTCGCAATCGCCGGCGTTGCAGGGCGCATGGGCCAGCAGCTCGCCTCTGCAGCTGTTGAGGCAGGTCACACGCTGACAGGTGCCAGCGAAGCGCCGGGAAGTGACGCCCTCGGCGCCCCGCTCTCAAAGCTCGTCCACGGCGCGCCCGATGACGTCCAGCCGCAATCTGATGTGGCGCAAGCCGCAAGCGGCGCTGACGTCTGGATCGATTTCACTCGCCCGGGCGCCACGCTGGAGGCGCTCAAACACCTCAAATCAGCGGGCGTGAAAGCTGTAGTGATTGGCACGACAGGCTTCGATGCGGCGCAGGAAGCCGAGATCACTGAAGCCGCGGGAGAGATCGCCATCGTGAAGGCGGGCAATTTCTCGCTGGGGGTCAATCTGCTCTGTGCGCTGACGAAGCGGGCCGCCGAAAGCCTTGGCGAAGACTGGGATATCGAGATCCTTGAAACCCATCACCGGCGTAAGGTCGATGCGCCATCCGGCACGGCGCTCATGCTGGGTGATGCAGCCGCAGCAGGAAGGGGCGCTGACCTCAAGACCCTCCGCCAGGCCCCCTATGACGGACCGGATGCCGCGCGGGAAGGTGGAAAGATCGGTTTCTCGGTTCGCCGCTCCGGCGGTGTCATCGGCGAGCATGAGGTGACCTTTGGCTCGGAGAAGGAAGTCATCACGCTCGCCCATTCCGCGCTGGACCGGTCGGTCTTTGCGCACGGGGCTCTCGCAGCGGCGCGCTGGGCGCTTCGCCAGCCTGCTGGCCTCTATGATATGAACGACGTTCTCGGCCTGTAGGCTTCCTTTCAGTCTTTGACGCTGGGGCAGAGATTGCCTTCCGTTGACGGAAAGGGGATTAGCTTTCCCCATCCGGTCCAATTCAGCACGTTCGGGAGGAATTTATGGCTGAAGCATACATCATCGACGCGGTCCGCACGCCGCGCGGCATTGGCAAGGTTGGCAAGGGTTCGCTCGCCCACCTTCACCCACAGCATCTCGGCGCGACCGTTCTCGGCGCGATCCGTGATCGCAACAATCTCGACACGTCCACGGTCGACGACATCATCTGGGGCACGAGCTCACAGCGCGGCGCACAGGGTGCTGACATGGGCCGCATGGCGGCTCTTGACGCAGGCTTCGACGTCAAGGCATCCGGCGTGACCCTCGACCGCTTCTGCGGCTCGGGCATCACCACCGTCTCGCTTGCAGCAGCACAGATCATGTCCGGAATGGAAGACTGCGTCATCGCAGGCGGCTGTGAGATGATGAGCTACACCGCCTCCACCGCGGACCCGAAGAACCCGCCAATGATGGACGCTGGCAACCTTCACCTTCGCGAAATGCACCCACAGTCCCAGCAGGGCTGCTGTGCTGACGCCATCGCGACCCTCGAAGGCATCGACCGCGAAGCCGTCGACCAGCTGGCTGTCGTCTCGCAAGAGCGCGCCAAGAAGGCGATGGACGAAGGCCGTTTCGACAAGTCAGTGGTTCCTGTCCACAACCGCGATGGCTCGCTGGCGCTCGACAAGGACGAATTCCCGCGTCCGGGCACCACGATGGAGAGCCTGTCTGGCCTCAAGACCGTCTTCAACATGTTCTGGGACATCCCTGTTGACGACAAGGGCACGACCTATGGCAACATGATCGAGAAGAAGTACCCGCAGATTGCAGGCAACGTTCAGCACGTCCACCATGCCGGTAACTCTTCGGGTGTTGTGGATGGCGCAGCTGCCATTCTCGTCACCTCTAAGGACTATGCAGACAAGAACGGCCTCAAGCCGCGCGCTCGTATCGTCGCAACCGCGAATATGGGCGACTGCCCGACCCTGATGCTCAACGCACCGGTCGCTGCTGCGAAGAAGGTCCTCGAAAAGGCCGGCATGACGACCGATGATATCGACGTCTACGAGATCAACGAAGCTTTCTCTGTCGTTGCAGAGAAGTTCATCCGCGACCTCAAGCTCGACCGCGAAAAGGTCAACATCAATGGCGGCGCAATGGCGCTCGGTCACCCGATTGGCGCGACCGGTTCGATCCTGATCGGCACCGCGCTCGATGAGCTTGAGCGCTCCGGCGGCAAGTACGGCCTCGTCACCATGTGTGCCGCTGGCGGTATGGCCCCTGCCATCATTATCGAGCGTCTCGACGCCTAAGTCTCCAGGCGAAGCCTCGCCTCAAAAATCCAAGACCCCGTCCCGGCTCGTCCGGGGCGGGGTTTTCATTTGTTTGAAATTTGAAACATCGACTGAACCATAACCTCATACCTGTGTGCCATATCGGGCCGTAGCAAAATGACCCAACAGAGGTCGAACAGGCTTTCAGGAGTGATGTGACATGGCGAAGACGGTTCTGGTCATCGATGACGATCCAACCCAGCGCAGGCTGATCCAGGCCGCTGTGGAAAAGGCCGGCTTTGCCTGCCGGACCGCCCCGGATGGCGAAACCGGTTTCACCACCGCGACCGAAGCTGGCGCAGACGTCATTCTTCTCGATCTGACCATGCCGGGACTGTCGGGAATGGAAACGCTGGAACGGCTCGGTGAGCGTATCCCTGACGTTCCAGTTATCATGCTAACGGCGACGTCTGGTATCGACACGATTGTGACCGCCATGCGCGCCGGTGCCGTCGACTTCGTCGTCAAGCCTGCCAATCCTGAACGTGTCGTCGTTTCAATCCGCAATGCCCTGAAAATGTCCTCGCTGACCGGCGAAGTGAAACGCCTGACCCGCAAGACCGAAGGCGGGATGAGCTTTGAAGACATGATCGCTGATGCCCCTGCCATGCGCCAGGTCGTCCGCCTCGGCCAGCGCGCGGCAAGCTCTGATATTCCCGTTCTAATCCTTGGTGAAAGCGGTGTGGGTAAGGAAGTGATCGCCCGCTGTATCCAGGGCGCTTCCGACCGGGCTGGCAAACCATTCGTTACCGTCAACTGCGGCGCCATCCCTGAAAACCTGGTCGAGAGCATTCTCTTTGGCCATGAGAAGGGCGCATTTACGGGTGCGGTCTCCAAATCCCTCGGCAAGTTCGTCGAGGCAGATGGCGGCACGCTCTTCCTTGATGAGATCGGTGAGCTTCCACTCGACATGCAGGTAAAACTCTTGCGTGCCCTTCAGGAAGGAGAGGTCGACGCTGTCGGCTCGCGCCGTCCGACCAAGGTCGATGTGCGCATCGTCTCTGCAACCAACCGCGACCTTGCCGAGCAGGTAAAGGCCGGAAACTTCCGCGAAGATCTTTATTACCGTCTCAACGTGTTCCCGGTCGACGTGCCGTCATTGCGTGCGCGCCGCGAGGACATTCCCGCTCTCGTCAGCCACTTCATCTCGCGCTTCAATGCGTCGGAGAACCGTGACGTGGAAACCGCGAGCGAGGAAACGCTGCAGATGCTGTGCGCCTTCGACTGGCCGGGCAATGTGCGCCAGCTGGAGAACGCCGTCTTCCGCGCCGTCATCCTCTGCGAAGGCGATACGCTTCAGCCGCACGACTTCCCGCAGATTTCCGGCATCATGCCCGAAATGGTGGACCTGCCGCCGGTGCCAAAGCGCGCAGCGCCAGCCAATGACCTGCCCGCCGTAGAGAGCGAGCGCGTTGCTGAAGTAATGGCTGCGCCCTCCAGCCCGGTCACGATCAAGGATGAGGAAGGCGAGCTTCGCCCGCTGACTGATATCGAACGCGACATCATCGAATACGCGATCGACTTCTATCAGGGCCACATGTCCGAAGTCAGTCGCCGTCTCGGGATTGGCCGCTCGACGCTCTACCGCAAGATCCGCGAGTATGAGCTTGACGGCGAGGAAAGCCGCAAGGCTGGCTAGCGCCGAGCCCGCTAACGAAATTCGATCAAGGCCTCGCCAACGGCGGGGCCTTTTTGGTTCGGCGCTGTGGCCGAGGCGCAAGAAACGGGTGGAAGCTTCCAGCCGCGCACGGCAAACTCTGCGGCATGACGAACACTGCCTTCTCTCTCTCGGAGCGCTCGGTCGCCTATGCGCGCATGGCCGAAGCGCTATCTCACCTTGGAGATACCTGGCGCGACTGGCCCGATCTCGCTGAGTGCGCGCGTGCCGTCGGTCTGTCGCCGCACCATTTCCAGCGCGAGTTTACCCGCTGGGCCGGCATCAGCCCGAAACAGTATCAGGCTGCCCTTGCCCATGCGGCGGCGGGTGACCTTCTGCGCGAGGGCGCAAGCCTTCTGGACACGTCGTATGAAACGGGCCTGTCTGGCCCGTCCCGCCTGCATGATCTGTTCATCGCGCATGAGGGTCTGACGCCCGGCGAAGCGAAGACGGGCGGGCAGGGCGCTGACCTTGTCATGGGAGAGGCGGAAACGCCATTCGGCACGGCTGTGCTCGTTATCTCCCGGCGCGGACTTTGCGGGCTTGGCTTTGCCGATGATGGCGCTGAGATGAAGTCAGGGTTCGAACACCCGGGTTATGGCAAAACGGCGGTGAAGCAGGATTTCGCCAGCCGCTACCCCAACGCTTCGGTTCGTGAAGACAATGGTGAGGCGGCGCGCTGGGCGACCCGTATCTTCGAGGGCACGGAGCCTGTCCCTGTTGCACTCTATGGCACGCCCTTCCGGCGCCAGATCTGGCGGGCGCTTCTCGATATTCCGCCGGGCGAGACCCGAACCTATGGCGAAGTCGCTACCGCCGCAGGAAAGCCTAAGGCGGCGCGGGCGGCAGGCACTGCCATTGGAGCGAACACAATATCGTGGCTTATTCCCTGCCATCGCGCCCTTGCGTCAGATGGGCGGTTACATAATTACCATTGGGGTGTGGCGCGAAAGCGCGCCATGCTGACATTTGAGCGCGCACACGCCGCCTGAGGTCTCTCGAAGGCCTGGCGGCGGGCACGGCACCCGGTAGTGGAAGAGATATGGGATACCTTACATTTTACGCGATGATGTTCGTCGCTCTCGGGCTGTGGGGAATCTGGATATTGATGAAGTGGCGTGAGCTGCCGACCTTCTCCAAAGCTGTCTATGAATCGATGCGGGAGAAAAAACTTCTTTCCGACCGCGTCTCGCAGGAAGACTTCCAGGAAATCTTCATCCGCACCGAAGCGCCGCTTGCCGCCTCCTATCGCTGGGGCGCCGCGCTGGTGAGTCTCCTTGCGCTGCCGCTCCTCATTATGGGGTTCAATAATCTGTGGGACTTCATGTGGCGTCTAAGCGGTGCCGCCCCCGGCCCGTTGGAGCGCGGTTACATGTTCAATGTCTTCATGACCTTCATGTTCGTCATGGGCGTTACCGTGCTGTTCCTGTATGCGGTCACCTCGCACTATTATCGAAATGCTCCGCCATCATTGAAATCTGAAATCCGCCGCCTCGAAGGAAATGACGAATGAGTGTCGAATATCTCCATACGATGATCCGGATCAGCGACGTTGATGCGGCGCTGAAATTCTTCTGCGACGGCCTCGGCCTCAAGGAACTTCGCCGGGTCGATAATGAGGCAGGCCGCTTCACGCTCGTCTTCCTTGCCTCCCCGGAAGACATCGCTCGTCACAAGCCGGACCCGAATGAAACGGGGCTTCCACCGGGCCTTCCGATGATCGAGCTTACGCACAACTGGGATCCTGAAGAGCTGGAAGGCGGCCGCAATTTCGGTCACCTCGCTTACAAGGTGGACGACATATACGCGGCGACCGAACGCTTTCAGGAGATCGGTGTGACGATCAATCGTCCGCCGCGCGATGGCCGTATGTGCTTCGTGCGCTCGCCAGACGGAATTTCGGTAGAGCTTCTGCAGAAGGGTGACGCCCTGCCACCGAAAGAGCCTTGGGCTAGCGCCGAGAATATCGGCACCTGGTAGGCAACGCGCCGCGCAGCATATGCTGCGCGCAGCCAATAAAGAGGCGCATCCCGATCGTGCGTCACTCTCGATGAGCCCCAAGGCTTATCTGAGAGTCCATCTCCCACAATTTCCCGGCGCGCCCTATTTACGGCCACAAGCTGGACCCTCAGCCCGCGTGCCGCGGTCGAGGGTGACGCTTGGGATGAGGGCTTGCGCCTTTCCATTTGCTAATGCGCCGCAGTTGCCGCGATCGAAAGCCCGCTTAAATCGCCGATATGGCAGACGATAGAGACAAAGAGAGAAACAGGTTCAGCGCCCGGCTGAGGCGGACCGCGCAGGTCGGCTCCAACCTGTCTGGCGCGGGTGTCGCTTTCGCGACGAACCGGATTTTCGGCGGTGACGAAGGCGATGAGCGCACCGCCCGCGCGCTCGCCTCTGCCCTTGGCAAGACCAAGGGGCCGCTGATGAAGGTCGCGCAGATCCTGTCGACCATTCCTGATTTCCTGCCGCAGGAATATGCCGACGAGCTATCCCAGCTTCAGGCGCAGGCCCCGCCCATGGGCTGGGCCTTCGTCCGGCGCCGGATGCGCGCAGAACTTGGGCCGGACTGGCAGGACAAATTTTCCGAGTTCGGCCAGGAAGCGGCGCATGCTGCATCATTGGGACAGGTTCATCGGGCCACCCTGCCGGATGGGCGCGAGGTTGCCTGCAAGCTCCAATATCCGGACATGGCAAGCGCCGTTGAAAGCGATGTTGGCCAGCTTAAGAGCCTGCTTGGCATGTTCCGCCGCCTCGACGGCTCCATCGATCCTGAAGAGATCGTGGTAGAAATCTCCGACCGCCTGCGCGAAGAGCTCGACTATAAGCGCGAGCGCAAGGCGATGAACCTCTATCGGCATATGCTGGAGGAGAAAGATTTCGTCCATATCCCCCAGCCTGTGGATGAGCTCTCCACTGATCGTCTCTTGACCATGGAATGGGTCACCGGCGATCCGCTGAATGCCTGGCAGGATGCCCCGCAGGAGGTGCGTAACGGCATCGCCAAGCGCCTCTACTGGACGTGGTGGCTGCCCATGCTTCGATACGCCGTGATCCATGGCGACCCGCACCTTGGCAATTATCAGGTCACCAATGACGGCGAGGGCCTCAACCTGCTCGACTTCGGCTGCATCCGTATTTTCCCGCCGAATTTCGTCGGCGGCGTTGTCGACCTTTACCGTGCGATCCGGGCCGATGATTTCGACGCGACCTATGCGGCCTATCAGAAGTGGGGCTTCAAGAACCTCAACAAGGACCTCGTCGAGATCCTGAATATCTGGGCGAAGTTCATCTATGGCCCGCTTCTGGAAGACCGGGTGCGCAGCGTCGCCGACGGTGTTGCGCCGGGTGAGTATGGCCGTAAACAGGCCTTTGAGGTGCGCAAGCGCCTGAAAGAAGCAGGTCCAGTGACCATTCCGCGCGAGTTCGTTTTCATGGACCGCGCCGCAATCGGCCTTGGCGCGGCCTATATCCGGCTCGGCGCCGAAGTGAATTACCACCGCCTGTTTGAGGAAAGTCTTGAAGGGTTCAGTGAAGACGCGGTCGCAGCCCGCCAGACCGAAGCGCTTTCCAAGGCAGGTCTTACGGTCTAGGCCGGAAAGATGGAATCGAAGCCCTACAACACGCCCGAAGCTCTGGGCCGTGAGCCGTTCACGGCTGCGTTCTGGACGCTCTGCGCCCCTTTCCTGTTCCCAGTGCTCGGCGCCTTTCTGATCGGCCTCGCCTGGCCGGGCTTCAACCAGGTCATCAACGGAACCGATAGAACTACGGAAGCAATTGGTCTCCTCTGGACAGCGCTCGCCGCCATCCATCTCGTCCATTTCGCAATCCTGAGTATCTGGAGTGAGCGTATGGGCGCCGGGGCTTTCGCCGGCTCAATGCGCGCATCGCAGAACTGGATCGTCGCCTCGATCCTGCTCGGCCCGGTCATCCTGATCGCGCCGAACCTCATCGCGGCGCTGCTGGCAGGCGGGGAGCAGGGATGGGAATACTCCCGAGACGTCGATACCAGCTTCTTTGCGCGCGAGAATTGGGGCATCGCCTACCTGGTCTTCGCTCTCCTGCTGGCGCCGATCCTTGAAGAAGTCACATTTCGCGGTGTGGCACTCGGCGCGCTAGTCGTTCGCGGCGTTCCACCTTTTATGGCTATGGCCCTTTCTTCCGCCGCCTTCACCTTCCTACACCTTCAATACAGCATCCCCGCGCTCATCGTTGTGTTTGTTGCGGGTATGGGGTTCGCCTGGCTCCGGCTGAAGAGCGGCTCCATGCTTGTGCCAATCCTCGCGCATATCGCGGCGAATAGCATGATCACCTTTCTGGCCAGCCTCGCGCCTCCCGCTGGGTGAGGACTTGTTGAGCGAAGCGGCTTGCTGCACACCGCATTCGAAATGACAGACGATCTAGACCGTTCCCAGACATTCGATCTTCCCGAAGGCTACCAGCTCCTGCCATGGCACAGGGGCTTTGGCCGACAGATCGGCCCGCTTTTCGAGAAGCGGGGCCCAGACGGGATCACCCGCGCCTTCCGTGTGGAAGAACATCACACAAATGGAATGATGAACGCCCATGGCGGCATGCTGATGACCTTTGCCGACATGGCCTGGGGTGCAGCCGTCGAAAGCGACGAGGATAGCTGGTGGGTCACCATACGCCTTCTTTGCGACTTTCTGTCAGGCGCGAAGCATGGCGAATTTGTTGAAGGCAAGGCGACCATCGTGGCCGAAGAAGCCAGTGTCTACACCGTCGAGGGCCGCATCTGGACAGGCGATCGGACGCTCCTCACCGGTAGCGGTATCTTCAAGGTCATCGAGCGGCGCGGATGAGGCTGTAATTTCCATGAGTGACGGCAATTTTCCCAACAAGACTTTGGGCGCTGACGAGATGCCGCTTGCACGGTATGACGGTGAGAAACCGCCTGCGCCGGACTGGTTCAACTGGGCCATCGCGCAGGAAGCCAGCGAGTCCAGTGTTGAAGTCGATGGCGCGAAGATTGCCTATCGATGCTGGGGCGACACCTCGAAGCCCGGCCTGTTACTTGCCCACGGAAATGGTGCTCATAGCCGCTGGTGGGACTTTATCGCGCCCTTCCTTACAACCGACTATTATGTCGTCGCACCGACCTTTTCGGGCATGGGCGACAGTGAATGGCGTGACGCGTACAGTTTCCCTGTCTTCAACCGTGAGCAACTCGCGGTGAGCGAGCATGCAGGCCTTTTCAATCATGCTGAGAAGCCGATCATCGTCTCGCACAGCTTTGGCGGAATCATTTCGCTCAATACGACCATATCCGAAGGCGGCGAAAAGTTTGCCGGCGCGGTGATTGTCGATAGCCACCTTGAGCCGCCGGGCGATGAGCGGCCGCGACCGCCGCGCCGCACGCGGGCCAACCGCATCTATGCTAGCTTCAATGACGCTCTGGCCCGCTTCCGGCTCGCCCCACCGCAGCCTTGCGACAACCATTACATCGTAGATTACATCGCCCGTCACAGTATCACGACCATGAAGGGTGAGGATGGCGAAGAAGGCTATTCCTGGAAATTCGATCCTTTCATCTTCAACTCGCTGATGGATGAGTGGAATGATGTCGACCTGACAGGACTGGAGACGCGCTGTCCGATCGTCTTCATGCGGGGCGGGCTATCCGAGCTCGTGCCAGACCGGGTGGCAGACTATATGTGCTCGCTTCAGGATCCGCCTGTGCCGATGATCACGGTGCCCGAAGCCTATCATCATGTGATGCTGGACCAGCCGCTTGCCTTCGTCTCTTCAATCCGCGGTCTGCTTGCGGGGTGGCCGGGGCGCCGCTGATTTGGCGTTTGCAAGCGCTGGCCTTGCCCCCTACACACCCGCGAAATGATCGAGCTCCTCCCCGAAACGCCCGCCCGCCACGCCGAGGCGATTGAAGACCTGTTCGACCGCACCTTCGGGCCTGGCCACTTCGCCAAGACCGCAGAGCGGCTGCGCGAATATTCCAGAACCCTGCCAGAGATCAACCGGGTGGCCGTGGTTGACCGCGATACGGTCGTGGGCGTCTGCCGGGTCTGGCCGCTCAAGGTCGGCGCGCGGGGCGACAAGGCGCTGTTCTATGGCCCAGTGGCCGTCTCACCGGCATGGCGAGGCTCAGAGCTTGGCCTTCAGCTTACCGAAGCAGCGCTTGAGGCTGGCAAGGCGGCTGGCTGGCCTGCGGCCGTCCTAATCGGCGCGCCAGCCTATTTCAGCCGGATCGGCTTTGAGGTGACGCCGCGCGGGCGCCTCACCTTCCCCGGCCCGCAGGACCAGTCTCGCGTCATGGTGCGCGACCTCGCCGGAGACGCGAGCCTGCTCGAAGGCCTCGTAACGGCGATCTAGGACGTCTGGGCCCGTCCCACTTGCGGGACGGCATCGATACCGTCGACATCTTCGAGCGCGCTGATGTGATCCTGGTTGGCGCCCTTCGCGATGACGCTGAAGGAGGCATTCGTCTCCAGGATGACCCACTGGACCTGATCGGGGTCGACGAGGCCGTTCTGGCGGATGGCTGACATGACTTCGCGCTTTGTCACGCGCTCACGCCGCATGGCCTCTTCAAGGAAGACGCCCCTGTCGAGCAGGACGACTGGCTTTGCCTTGACGATCTTCGAAAGGGACTTGCTGTGCAGGACTGACTTGGTCAGGACCCACTGAAGGATGAGCAGCATCACGATGGCCGCGACCGACTCGATGACGGTTACGCCCTTCAGCACGATGCCGGAGCCGACGAGCGAGCCGATCGCCACCGTCACGATCCAGTCGAAATTGTTCATCTGCGACGTCGCGCGCTTGCCGGACAGGCGGATGGCGAGCACGATGGTGATGTACATGATCGGCGCAGAGATCAGAACGCGCGCGAGATCACTCTGCTGATCGAGGAGAATTGGATCCATGGGAGCGGCTCCGGTCAAATTGCGTTCTATCCTGAATGGATGGGCAGGCGCACCGTTCCCGGCTCTCTCTTGTTTCCTATGCCACCAACTCGGGACGAGGTGACGGGCCGGGCTTGATGTGGTTCGATAGTTCAGCGATTATTGAAATATGGATTCAACGACTGCACTCACGGCCTTTGCCGCGCTGTCCCAGGAAGGGCGGCTGGAGGTGTTCCGGCTGCTTGTAAAGGCAGGTCCGGACGGGCTCGCCGCCGGCCTCATCGCTGAGCGCGTTGGCAGGGCGCCAAACACGCTCTCGGCCCAGCTGAACCTGCTCCAGCAGGCGGGCCTGATCGAGAGCCGCCGCGAAGGGCGCTCTATCATCTATTCGGCCTGTTTCGACCAGGTCAGCGACCTCATCGTCTACCTGCTGGAAGATTGCTGCGCGGGAGAGCCCTGCGTCGCCATCAGTGTACAGGCCGCTGCGGACCGCGCGCTCTGTTGTGCGCCGACAAGCTCGACCAGCTCATAATACGCCACACCAGACCGACGGGGAAATCTCATGGGCGCGTTTGAACGCTATCTTTCAGTCTGGGTCGCCCTGGCCATCGTGGTGAGCATTGGTCTGGGACAGGTCTTGCCCGGCGCATTCGGTGCGCTGGCGGGCTTTGAATATGCCAATGTGAACTTTGCGGTCGCCATCCTCATCTGGGCGATGGTCTGGCCGATGATGATCGGGGTGGACTTCTCCTCGCTCGCCCGGGTGGGGGAAAAGCCGAAAGGCCTCCTCATCACGCTGGTGGTGAACTGGCTCATCAAGCCTTTTACCATGGCCGCGCTGGGGGTGGTCTTTTTTCGTTATGTCTTTGCCGGGCTGATCCCCGAAGCGGATGCGGAGGGCTATATCGCAGGACTGATCCTGCTCGGTGCGGCGCCCTGTACGGCGATGGTCTTCATCTGGTCACAGCTGACGCGCGGCGACCCGAACTACACCCTCGTCCAGGTCAGCGTGAATGACGCGATCATGGTCGTCGCCTTCGCGCCCATCGTAGCGCTGCTGCTCGGGATGACCGACATCATCGTGCCGTGGGAAACGCTGCTGCTCTCGGTCGCACTCTATGTCGTCGTGCCGCTGGTGGCGGGGATCGCGGTGCGCCAGATGCTGAAGGCGCGGGGCGGAGAGGCGGCCGTCGAAGGCTTCATCGAGCGGGTAAAGCCCGCCTCGGTGCTCGGCTTGCTTCTGACCGTGGTCCTCCTCTTCGGGTTTCAGGGCGAGGTGATCCTCTCCCAGCCGCTGGTCATCGCGCTGATCGCCGTGCCGATCTTTATCCAGTCCTATGGCATGTTCGCGCTCGCCTATGGCGCGGCCTATGCGCTGAAAGTCCCGCACAATGTGGCCGCGCCCTGCGCGCTGATCGGGACGTCGAACTTCTTTGAACTGGCCGTGGCTGTGGCGATCTCTCTGTTCGGGCTAAATTCAGGTGCGGCGCTCGCAACTGTTGTTGGTGTGCTGGTGGAGGTGCCGGTGATGCTGTCTCTCGTGGCGTTTGCGAACCGGACGCGGGGGGCTTTTGTAGAGGAGGGCTGATGCCTTCTCCCTTCTCCCTCGGGAGAAGGGCCGGGGATGAGGGGGGGCTGCCTCTCATCAAGTGCTGCGGGTGGCAGTGATTGGTCGGGAGTATCGCTGCGGCTTCAGTTTCTGATACGGCTTCTGCTTCCCCTCACCCCGTGCTCCGGCGCATCGCAGTGCGATGCTTCTTCCTCCGCACCCTCTCCCCAAGGAGAGGGGAATACGCCCGCCTCCTACTCCACACAGCACAAGCGCCCGCAGGCTCCGTTGGGGGAGTGCGGGGTGGGTCCGACTTTGTTGCACGAGATCCCGGCCTTCGCCGGGATGAGCGGATCACTATTGATCGGCGGGGCGCGGGCGGTGGTTTTGGTGGGGTGTCGCTCTGGTGTGAGGGCGGTGTGCCCCTGGTGCAGCGGCGGTGTAGGCGCGGTGCATAGGGTGAGCGCGGTCCAGGCAGGCTCAAGCTGCAAGGCGGGGCGTGTCCAGGGGGCGGGGGTATAGGCGGCGGGCAGCGCGGCGCGCTGGGCCTGCTCGGCCTCTGTCAGTTCCCATGCCGAGACCCAGATGACGCCATCCTCGCGCACATGCCAGTTCACCCAGCTGCGGCCGTCCGCCCTCGCTTCGTCAAAAGTGGCGCTCAGCCGGCCCAGATAATGAAACAGCGTCCGCCAGTGCCGCACCGGCACCCCCATCAGACAGCTCCATATGATCGCCCAGCTCAGCTCCATGCGGCAGCGTTATGGACGGGCGCGCGGGGAGGGGGATGTTAGACCTGCACAGGCTGAGCTTTCTCGTCGATTACGCCGCCTGCCGCAAAGCCAAGAATTACTTTCTTCCAATCCGGCCAAAATTCGCAATCGAGAAGCCTCAATATTGCATCGCGACACAATTCATCGAACACGTGAAGTTCCTTAGATCCCAGTCCCAATTCCTTTTCGTTTTTCTTTGACAGTTTTCCATTATGTACCGCCGCAGAACGAAGGCGATAAAGCTTAGCTACGGTGTCGAACGTTCTTAATCGGCTTTCAGAATTATCGGGGTTTAAAAACTGACCCAGCCCCGTGATCCGGGCCGTTCATTCGGAGAGTCTGTTCGCCTTTCTTTCTGTTGGTTGGTTTGAGGTCAAGGCCCGGCGAGCGGAGCCACCGCGACGCTCAAGCGAGCCGGGCCGGTGTCTGCGGTGCTGAGCGGCATAGGTCAACGGAGCAAGTCCGCCGAGTGCGGTGTGCGGCCGTGTCGTGTTGTAATCGATCCGCCAGGCTTCGATGATGCGCCGGGCGTCACCGAGACTGTCGAAGAGATGCTCGTTCAGGCACTCGTCGCGCAGCCGGCCGTTGAAGCTTTCGACGAAGGCATTCTGTGTCGGCTTTCCCGGCGCGATGTAATGCCACTCGATGCCGACCTCGCGGACCCATTTCAGGATCGCATGACTGGTGAGCTCAGTGCCATTGTCGGAGACGATCATCTTCGGAGCGCCCCGCTGGGCGATGAGGCGGGACAGCTCCCTCGCGACCCGCACGCCGGACAAGGAGACATCGACGACCACAGCCAGGGCTTCCCGGGAGAAGTCGTCGACAACACAGAGCGTGCGGAACCGGCGGCCATCGCTGAGGGCATCCGACACGAAGTCCAGGCTCCATCGCTCATTCGCCTGTTCCGGCAGGAGCATGGGCGAACGCGTGCCTGTCGCCCGCTTTCGCCCGCGTCGTCGTTTCACGGCCAACCCCTCCTCGGCATAGATGCGGTAGATCTTCTTGTGATTGGCACTGAGGCCCTCGCGGTCCAGCAGGATGCCGAGCCTGCGATAGCCGAACCGGCGGCGTTCACCAGCCAGCTCCCGTAGCCTCTGGCGCAGCTTCTCGTCACCGCCATCGCGTTTCTCATACTGGAAGGTGGACCGATCGAGATCGGCCAGCAGGCAGGCCCGACGCTCCGACAGGCCATGCGTTTCCATCACGTGGTGCACGGCCTTCCGCTTCGCATCGGGCGTCAGAAGTTTTTTGTCGCCAGGTCCTTCAGGGCGGCATTGTCCAGCATGGCATCGGCCAGGAGGCGCTTCAGCTTCGAGTTCTCCTCCTCCAGCGTCTTCAACCGCCGGGCGTCCGACACCGTCATGCCGCCGAACTTCGCCTTGTACTTGTAGAAGGTCGCATCCGAGATGCCGTACTTGCGGCAGATATCGGCCGTCTTCACACCAGCTTCGTGCTCCCGGATCATCCCAATGATCTGTTCTTCGGAAAATCGTGATTTGCGCATCTGTCATCCTCTTCGTGTCGAGGACTCTGCAAATTCATGGCCGGAAATTACGGGGCTGGGTCA
>NZ_QWGB01000010.1 GCF_003576345.1 Henriciella barbarensis
ATGATGGTCGACGGCGCCATCGTCATCGCCGAGAACGTTGATCGCGGACTCCGCGAACGACGCGAGGATGAAGATAGCCGCACGACTGTCGCGCGAGCGAGCGCCGAAGTAATCGCGCCGCTGACTGCTGCCGTTGCCGTGGTGATCATCGTCTTCCTTCCGCTCTTCTCGCTACAGGGCACAGAGGGCAAGACGTTCCGGCCGCTCGCCGCTTCGGCCGCACTCGCGATGACAGGGTCGCTGATCTATGCGGCGCTCATCGCTCCGGCCATGGCGCTCGGCCTCATGCGTCCGCCCACGAGCAATAGCCAGGAGAGCGACAGTCGGCTTGTTTCACAGATCAAGCCGCTTGCGGCCTTCTTCGTCCGGCGTCGTCTTGCGGCGGTCGGGCTCGCGGGCATCCTGCTGCTGGTCGGGGGATTGTCGGCCACACGTCTCGGCTCGGAGTTCACTCCGGCGCTGGAGGAAGGCGACATAATTTTGAGAGTGACTATGGCGCCTTCCATCTCACTCACCGAGGCAAAGGAAACCTCGACGCGGATCGAGCAAAGAGTGCTAGATTCTTTCCCAGAGGTCAGTTCGATCGTCAGCCGGATCGGGCGCGGGGAAGTCGGCGCGCATGCCGACCCGGTCAACAGTATCGAGGCCTTCGTGGCGCTCAAACCCCGAAGCGAATGGCGCGATGGCATCAGCCCGGACGAACTTCGTGCGTCGATCTCCGAAAATCTCGGCAGCTTTCCAGGTGTCAGGGTTAATGTCGGCCAGCCGATCGCCATGTCGGTTGATGAACTCCTGACCGGCACAAAGGCGCAGCTGGCGGTCAAGATCTTCGGGCCGGATACGGAGGTTCTTCTGGAAGGCTCGCAGGATTTGCAGGCGGTCCTGCAGGAGATTCCGGGAGCCACAGACGTCCAGGCCGATCAGATCACCGGCGCGCCTCAGCTTGTGGTCTCGCTCGACCGTCCGGCGCTCGGCCGATACGGCCTGAGTGTCGAGGAGGCGCTTGACGCCTTGCGTTCAGGTGTTGGCGGGGCAGAGGCTGGCGCCGTTTTCCAGGGGGTACGCCAGTTCCCCGTCATCGTGCGCTATGCCGAAGAAGACCGCGACACGCCCGCGGCCATCGGACGGATCATTCTGGAATCATCCAGCGGCGCACGGGTTCCACTCGAAAGCGTGGCAGACATCAGGGAGATCGTCGGGCCGCGCCAGATCACGCGCGAGAATGGCGAGCGCTTCATCACCGTCCAGCTCAATGTGAGAGGACGCGACATCGGCAGCTATGTCGCCGATGCGCAGGCGGCGGTCGCCGGCCAGCTTGACTTACCGGCCGGTTACCGCGTCGAATGGGGCGGGCAGTTCGAACTCCAGCAAGAAGCGAATGCGCGGTTTGCGGTCGTGATCCCGATCACGCTGGGCATCGTGTTCCTGATCCTGCTATTAACCTTCGGGCGCATGAAATCAGCCATCCTGATCCTGCTCAACATTCCGCTGGCGCTGACCGGCGGCGCGATGGCGCTCTGGGTTGCGAGCCTGCCGATCTCGGTGCCCGCGACGGTCGGCTTTATTGCCCTGTTTGGCATCGCGCTCGGCAATGGCATGGTGCTGGTCAGCTTCATGGATGATTTTGCCAGGGAAGGCCGGGGCCGCGATGAACTTGCCGTCGAGGCGGCAGGCTTGCGGGCACGTCCTGTTCTGATGACCGCCCTTACGACGGCGCTCGGCCTTGCGCCACTGCTCTTCGCGAGTGGTGTCGGTGCTGAAGTGCAGCGGCCACTGGCCACGGTCGTCATGGGCGGGCTGGTCTCATCGACCGTGTTGACCTTGCTTGTCCTGCCAGCCCTTCACCGCTGGTTCGCACCGAAGCCCGACGCGCACCATTCCTTGTTGGAGGCCGAGCATGTTCATCCATCGTGAACTTCGCGTTGCGGTCATGTCGATTTCTCTCGCAGCCCTGGCGGGCTGCGGGAATCTCGGCAACGCGATGGTGTCCCTTTCAAGTGAGCAGGCGGCCAAGGTGCAGGAAGAATGCGGCCTGATACCATCAAAGAGCCGTGTCAAAAACGCGGTACACGCGCGGCGACGCGCGTATCTCGAATGCAAGCGCAAGGTGCTGGAAGAGGAGGCCGATCATGAGCCACGCACATGAACATGACAGCCTTGATCCCAAAAGCGGTGATCGCCGGGTCTCCATTGCTATCTGGGCAAACGCACTACTAACCGTTGGGCAGGTTGTCGGGGGGATTCTCTCCGGCAGCCTCGCGCTCATCGCCGATGCTCTGCACAATTTCTCTGATATGGCGTCGCTCGTCATCGCGTTCGCTGCGCGCAAGATTGCGCGGCGACCGGCTGATGAGCGGATGACCTTTGGGTATGGCCGCATCGAGATCGTCGCAGCCCTGATCAATTATACATCTTTGACCATCATCGGCCTCTATCTGATCTATGAGGGTGTCATGCGGATCATTGATCCCCCCGCCGTTGGCGGCTGGACGATCGTTATTCTTGGCGGTGTTGCGCTGGTCATCGATACGCTGACAGCCCTCCTGACCTATTCGATGCAGAAAGGGAGCGTGAATATCCGGGCGCTCTTCCTTCACAACCTTTCGGATGCACTCGCATCGGTAGCCGTGGTTGCAGGCGGAACGCTCATCCTCCTCTATGACTGGAGACTGGTCGATCCGCTCGTGACGATCGGTATCGCGGTATACATTCTCTATCTGTCGTTCCGTGAAATTGGCGGGCCGATCCATATGTTGATGCTGGGTAGCCCACCCGAGATCGACAATGCCGCCGTCGTGGAAGCGATGCGAAGTGTCGATGGCGTTGCGGACGTTCACCACGTGCATCTCTGGCAAATGCAGGAACACGAGACGGCGCTCGACTGTCACGTCGTTGTGCCTGAACAAAACTGGTCGAGCATTGAGATCATCAAGGCGGCAATCAAGGAGCATTTGAACCAGCGCTTCGGTATTGGTCATTCAAGCCTTGAGTTCGAGCGTGAAGACAACGCTCACAAGAACGCACCTGTCTACGGGCACGCATCCTCTCAAGCAAAGGAGTAGACTTGTGTTAGCGAGACACTGACTGAATATGCCGATGTCCTTCAGGTTGTCTGCGAGACCAAACTGACAAGCGAAGATACTCGGCGGATGCACGATCTGCGGCACTAGCACACAGCCAATGTGGATAAGGGCCTCGTCATTGATTTGACGAGCTTCGAGGTTTTGAATGGTTTGGTGCATTGCGAAGCCCATGAGCGCGATATGTCTGCTTTTGCGTCCTTAGCAGCCGAAATGCATAAGTGGCATCGCATTATTGCCAGTATGGGAAAGAGGTCGACGGCTTTGTATCCGGCTCTCAACCTCCGGAGTATTCGCGCGCCTACCGCGTTCGGACCCAATACACGCTTGCCGAAGGCGAGGAGGCACATAACCATGATGGTGGAGGTGAAGGCCACCACCATGACGATGAGACCAGCGCTGCCGAAGTCATTCGCTCTGAAGCACTCATTGTGGGAGAGGACGCCGCGCCTGCATTGTCCAGCGAGAATGGCCTTACGGCCGCTGCAAATGGCCTACAGTTTGAGCTGAGTGCTGCTGAGACCGTGAACGTCGGTGTTCCTGTCACGCTCACCGTCACGGTGACTGGCTCGAATGGCGCACCATTCGAAGGGCTGGAGCCGCTCATGGAAGCGTACGGCCATCTCGTCGGGTTCAGCGAGAGTGCCTCAAGCATGATACACGCCCATCCGACCCGCGCGCACCAGCATGGAGCAAATTCGCGAGGCGGACCTGAGCTTCAATTCGATGTGATGTTCGATGAGGCAGGCCCGGACCGTCTGTTCCTTCTAACAACAGCAAACGGCGAGGAAGCGAGCGGGCCTTTCACTATCAACGTGAACAACTAGGTTTGTCAGAGACCTAAGACGGATCGTTTAGAAGTGTCGCAACCGGTTGCAACTGGCAAATACCGCTATGGACTTTGCTACATTATGCGCTTCGCTCGCGCGGCCACTCAGAAATTCAAGCTATTGTTTAATATTGATATTTCCAACTACCCAACTACTTCATTACTCGTCCATAAAATCGTGCTTATTTGCCCACTTGCGCACCGTTTCCACCACGATTTCGGCAAGCTCAACTGAGGCATCGTCTGCTTTTGGAGTGGTGATGTTTCGAATATCACTCAGGACATCTTCTGGTGCGGTGCGGATCGCCACATAAATCAATTCTCTAAGCTTGTTCAAGCGATGTGCCAATTGACTTGCCCCCATCCCGTGCAGATCACATGCTGCGGTTGCTTATCTAACGTAATTGTAGGTCGTCACAAGCTGACGCCACGGAAGCACGCATATGGCAATACCTGGCATTGTCGCGTCCGATTTTATGACGCTGCGCAGACTGTTCGGCTGGCTGGGCCTAGGCCGCAACTGGACATAGTTACTTACCATCGAGCGCGCGTATTTTTAGAAGAAGAACCGATCTCTCACATTGCCATCATACGCGAAAGCAAGCGTCAGCCTGCAAATAGTCGGATACGCAAAGCTTTGCCTCGCAGGTTGGGCAACAGAGGTAAATTTTACGTTTACCATTGTCGATCTAGTTGAGTATTGCACGGTAGAAAAGCAGCGTGAGATTCATGCACCTCAAGCACGGGCAGTATATTGCGGAGGAAAAGTTAAATAATGAACGATTCTAGTGCGTCTCCGTCTAAGGGTTTGGCAAGAACTCCCGAAGCTCGCTTCGACTGTCTAGACGAATATCCCTTTCAATCCCATTATGTAGAGATCCCTGATCTGGAATTTGGCAGCATCCGTCAACACTATCTGGATGAAGGACCGAAGAACGGACCGCTCGTTCTGCTTCTTCACGGCGAACCAACCTGGTCATACCTCTACCGGCACATGATCCCCATCCTCGCCGAGGCTGGTTGCCGGGTGATCGCACCGGATCTCATTGGCTTTGGAAAATCAGACAAGCCACTTTATCCGCGTGACTTCAGCTATGGGCAGATGGTCTTGTGGCTTATGCGCTTCCTCGAACGGCTTGAACTGAAAAGAATTACGATGTTCTGTCAGGACTGGGGTGGGTTACTGGGATTGCGATTGGCTGCGGTTCAGCCGGAGCGCTTTGACCGTATTATTGCAAGCAATACCGCTTTACCCGATGGATCACGACCAATGCCGGATCAGTTCAGGAAATGGCGTCGTTTTTCCAGATGGTCGCCCGTATTTCCCATTGGAAAAATCGTCACTCGCGGCACAGCGAGGGGGATTAGTGAGCAGGCGGCCGCTGCTTATGATGCGCCATTTCCAGGCATTAAGTGGAAGGCCGGCGCGCGCAGACTTCCCAGCCTTGTTCCTTTAAGCCATAAAGATCAGGCGCTTGCTGATAACCAGAAGGCCTGGAGCGCATTGAAGCGCTTCGATAAGCCGTTTCTAACCCTGTTTGGCGATTCCGATCCCATAACCGCTGGCTGGGATAAGATTTTCCAGGACCGTATTCCCGGGGCGAGAAACATGCCTCACGAAACACTTCCGAACACGGGACACTTCTGCCAAGAAGACTCCGGACACCTGCTCGCCGAAAAAGCCCTCGCCTTTATTCGATCGACGTCTGGCAGCGGCCAAGTACGCCAGGCAAACTAGGCGAGCACCCGCGCGAGGTCTCCCCGAAGGTCTGCACGCGCCTGCATTATGACTGCGGGGCGTGTGTATCCAGCAATGGGAAGACTTCTCAATGAGGCAACAATATGAGCCTGGGTCGGGTTCTTGTGCATCGCGGGCGCCGACCATTGAAGGCTGGGCGTTCCGGTCTCAACATGGCGCACCTTGAACTCCTGCGGGAAAAGAGTTGGTTGAGCGAGAGCGGCGCCTGCCGCATTCGTCGCAGGAATGAATCGGAAACCGAACCAGTTCATTGATTTGAACTCCGCCTCGACATTCGCTCGTTGCTCCGGGGTTGCCACGCACACATCAGAAGCGAGAATCTCGCAATGCGTATGCCCACCATAATGGCTCCAGGTGCGAACAGTGGCATCAGGAAACCGCCTTAACGCTTCAACCTCGCCGAAAATCTTTGGAATACCGGTTTGCTCTCGACCGGGGAGAATAGGAGTGGCTCGGTTTTCCCACACGACGAGGCAGTACCAACCGTCAATACCCTCGGCTTCCCATCGCGCCGCGATATTGACGGCCACGATATTGTACGGCTCCGACCCCATCCAGCGGACACCCCTGTTTTCCATCATTGAGACCATGACTTCGTTCTGGCGCAAGCTGAAGCCGCCCGGCAGAAATGAGGCCAGACGTTCTTCGTCTGACTCATAAAATATCGTTAGCGCGGTGGTGTCATCGTAGATCGTCGGCTCGCCAGACAACGGCTGACCGCCGAAGTGATGAGGCATCATATAAGCGAGCGTGTCGTCAAAGTTAGGCATCTTTCCTCCCCAAGATTTCGCAGCGTTCTAGATTTTGCCGAAGGCCTTGGCAATGCGACCCTACCGGTTCCGCGACTTGAGATTGCTTCTGGCAATTGGTAGCACATTGAGCATCAAAGCGGGGCGCTTGGACCGAAGTCGGAGTTGATCAAGAGCATTCTCGCCAGAAAGAGAAACGCTACTTAGCTCTCCGCATCGATTGCTTCCGCGAAAGAAGCTCTCGAAGGGCGGAAACAAGATCTTTGTCCTGATAGGGCTTGTTCACGAACTTAATATCGCTCTCCGACACTTTTCCAGACAGTTCTGAGCTTACATCTCTTCCCGAGGTAACGATAAATCCCATGGAAGGCCTCTCACCGACTGCCTCGGATATGAAATCGAGACCGGATCCATCCGGCAGGCCAATGTCAGCTATCAGGATATCAACAGCTTGCTCAGCGAGTGCTGATCTGGCCTCCGAAATCGTGCCGGCCTCTATGACGCGATGTCCCGCCTCTTCAAGTACGTCCGTCGCAACAAGGCGAATGAATGCTTCGTCCTCAAGAACCAGTATGGTTCGCTGCACGTTCTCGGCCTTTTGCGGCGTGGTAATGCTCGCTTTTTCACTTCGATATTTATTCAACAGCTCTCTGACCTTTAAAGCCAAGCGTTCGCGTGTGAATGGTTTGCTAATAAGAGAAACACCGTCATCCAGCCGGCCAGCGTGAACAATAGCGTTTCTAGTGTATCCAGATGTGAACAAGACAGCCAAATTGGGCAATTTGGCTTGAGCCTGACGCGCCAGATCTGGGCTACTCACAGACCCGGGCATGACTACATCGGTGAACAGCAAATCGATTGCGATCCCGCTGTTGACGATCGCAAGCGCATTCTCAGCATTGTTGGCTTCGAGGACTCGATACCCAAGATCTCGCAATAGTTCGAGAGAGGTGGTTCGCACGGCGTCATCGTCCTCGACTAAGAGAATTGTCTCGTCACCGCCGCTCACCGTTTCGATGTGTTCAGCAACGATGACATCTTCTCTCTCACGTGTACGGGGTAGATAGATACGCACCGTCGTACCTTGGCCTTCTTCGCTGTAAATTTTGATGTGACCTTCGGATTGCTTCACGAACCCGAAAATCATGCTGAGGCCGAGACCAGTCCCTTTCCCCACAGGCTTAGTTGTAAAGAACGGGTCGAAGACCTTGTCGACAATGTCTGCGGGAATACCACACCCGGTGTCTGTGATGGCAAGCATCACATACTGGCCAGGCTTCACCTCGGCATGCGCGCGAGCATAGGCTTCATCGAGTTCAGCGTTCCCGGCCTCGATCGTCAGCTTCCCTTGCCCATCCATAGCGTCACGCGCATTTATCGCGAGGTTCAGGAGAACATTTTCGATTTGTCCCGGATCGACCAAAGAGTTCCAAAGTCCGCCAGAAATCACCGTCTCGACTTCAATTGTCTCGCCTATTGCGCGCCTTAGTAACTCGTCCATGTTGCGAACGAGCCGCCCGACATTGACGACTTTCGGCTCTAGTGTTTGCTGCCGGCTAAACGCTAGAAGCTGGGTCGCGAGCCTTGCCCCGCGAGCAACAGCGTCAAGAGCTGCATCAAGACGCTGGTGCAAGCGTTCATCCGCCGCAGGCGACTTCTTTGCAAGCTGCAAACTTCCACTTATGACCTGGAGCAGATTGTTGAAGTCATGAGCAACGCCTCCGGTTAGCTGGCCAACAGCTTCCATCTTCTGCGCTTGCACGAGCTGAGCTTCAACGCGCCGCCTCTCAGCTATCGCTTCGTCGACGCGTCGACTGAGTTCGGCATTGAAGTCGTTGAGAGCCTTTCGAGCTTTCTGCTCTTCTTCAATGTCGCGAACCTCAATAATCGTTCCGAAGGTCTGACCGGTTTCATCTTTCATCGGCGACGCTGTGAACGCGACCGGGTAAAACCTCCCATCCTTGTGGACGAAAATTTCCTCTCCCTGTGTCTGATTATCTTCCGGAAAGGCACGGTCAATTGCGCACTCGTCTATGGGGAACGGGCGCCCATCTGGATAGGTATGATGCACGACGTCGTGGAGCGGACGGCCAATGGTTTCTTCGAATTTGTAACCCGTCAGTTCCTCAGCAGCCTTGTTCATGAAGACGCAGTGTTGGCGGTGGTCCATCATGAACACAGACATGGTGGTGTTATTTAGTATGGCATCTAACCGGCCGGTCGTGCGGCGCAACTCGTCTTCAATTGCTGTCTTATGCGTGATGTCCTGTATCGCGGCGAAGAAGAGTGGCTGCTCGGAATTGGCAACGAGTTGCAGGCGAACGGACACGTTATAATCCGTCCCATCCTTGCGCCGGTGGATGGTTTCAAAATCTAGATAACTAACTTCGCCCGACACCAGAGGAGCAACGGTATCCATGAACTCAGCTTTGGAAAACCCTGGCTTGATGTCCCAAGGCGCAAGCGACCTCAGCTCGCGATTCGTGTAACCTAGGTTCGTTCTTGCGCCCTCATTGACCAGCACAAATCGGTACGTATCTTGGCTGAAGAGATAGATCTCAGTTGCTGAATTTTCGACTATTTGTCCCAACCGTTCAGCGGTGAGGTGCTCTAAAAAACCATCGTTGGGGTCCATGCAGCCCGCCTCCTAAAACCATATGATGATACAGCTGCCACATCCGACGGAAAATTCCGATATAAAATGCAAAGCAAGTGTCGATACGTTTCGGTCGGAGCCTTCTTTAGTTTTCCAAGATGCAAGAATGTGGGATAAATACCCTGCTACGCAGTTGCCAAGCACCTTGTAGTTCTGGGGTCACAAAGGAATATTTCTGATAACGGTCAAAACGCTTCGCCAAGAATTCACGACAGGCGATCCATTGATACTTTTTCCCATCGGTTCTTGGCCATGGTCATTCCGAATATATCCACGCGCCCTACCCTATACAGCCAGACGCTGGCGCCATTCTAGGAGAGCAGCATCTCGCTGCGATTGGAAAGCTTGGCGACGGTTGATGTGGCGGTCGATGTAAAAGTGTGAATAGTCCCTAGGCTTGCAGACGCTTTCTTCCGCACGTTTGAGGCAAGTAGGCCATGATGGGTAAGGGTATTTTCAGCGACGATTTCAAACGGAATGTAGTGGCGCAGATCACCACTGAGCGAGGCTATCGCGTTGCGGAGGTCGCAACGAGTCTTGGCGTCAGAGAGCTCCGCTTCAAAATACAGACAGAGACTTCTGCTCTCCGACTCGATTATGTCTACATCTCGCGCCTCGCCGGCACCGTTTATGAGCATGTCCGCACAAATGCTAAGCTTGGACCGGTCTTCAACACTGCTATTCCGGACTGGGAGCCGCATTCAGTAACGATAAAACGGTTTTGGGCGTCCGTCGCATCGAGTGCAGGCGAGTATAGCGGCAAACCTGTCCCTACTCACCACACACATGTGGAGGCGACCACGCCTGCGGGTTACAAAACATCGCTTGCTATGTTTCAGAAGACATTAAAGGGCACTGCTTTCGCGGCGGCAGCGAGGGGCTGTTTCGCGGCGCGCGCTGACCGCATCGCCAACAGTGTTAGACTTGCAATGTTCAATGAGCCGGAATTGGGGCGGACCAGACATGACTAAGCCCCATATCGCATTCATCTGCTTTGTCTGCATATGGCTTGGCGCAGCGATAGGCGCAAACCTTATCGCCGCGCCGGCTAAGTTCACAGTCACGGCATTGAACACTGCAGACCTGGTCAGTGTGGGGCGTGTGCAGTTCACTTACGTTGGCTATATGGAGTTAGTGATGGGAGGCCTCGCTACAGCCTGTATTCTGATTGCGACCAAGCCGCGAGGCTTGGGCTATGGCGTCACGATTGCGGCGTTCATCGCAGCAATCTTGATTGTTCTGGCCCAGCGCTTTTACATCCATCCCGCGCTTATATCTGAACCAAGCGCTTTTCTTCACCGCACCTACGTCTCGCTGGAGATCATCAAAGTCGCAGCCCTGGCGGTGGTGCTTCTATTTCTCGCAAGGGCATGCTCATGACACGAAGCAGTATCCCAGACAGCATTGAAGTGTATGCACAGTCTCCGATCTTTCATCAGGATACCGTTCCTAAGAAACTGACAAAGGCGCATAGCACAAAGCCGGGTACATATGGCCGCCTCAACGTATTATCCGGCGCTCTTACGTATGTTGTGACCGGGCCGCCCGAAACGCGCACAGACCTCTATGGGGGTGACAGCGTCCTCATACGACCTGAACAAGTCCACTATGTATCAATAGATGGGCCGGTTAAGTTTCAGGTTGATTTCATGAAATAATTTCAGGCTACGAACTCAATATTTAAAAGTGATGAAGACCTGAGCCTGTTAGACTTGCCGAACACAACAGCTTGGACTGAAATCAATCATTGGGTGCTTGCTGATTTCGTGCTCGGTATCCTTCATTTTCTTTCTGATGCGAAACCTATTTGATGCTCCAACTTCAGTCGGAATTCAAAAATCGGAATAGCTCGGAACCTGTTTACACCCTTTCCCGTTAGTCGTGGAAATACCCCGCCACCGTATAAGGAGGACGTTCAAAGTGGAGATGAAGAATAGCTATTGGCGCTTTGGTGCCATGATTGTCACGTCGATGATCGTGATGTTCGGGCTTATGTATCTTAATACGTACGCGTGGGAGCATGTTCGCTGGAGCGAGACGCGCTTCTACATGGCTTTCATCATGGGTGCGGCGATGGCCGTCGTAATGCTGAGCTTCATGCTCAACATGTACAAGGACAGCCGGATTAATTCCGGCATTTTCATTGGCGCTGCCGTGGTGTTTGTCCTGGCGTTGTGGCTGGTGCGCAGCCAGAGCACGGTCGAGGACCGGTCGTACATGAAGGCGATGATACCCCACCACTCCATTGCAATTATGACAAGTGAACGCGCCGGCATCGAGGATGTCCGTGTACGTGAGCTTGCCGACGAGATCATCACGGCGCAGCGCCGCGAGATCAAGGAAATGGAGTGGCTGATTTTGGACATCGCGGAGAATGGCCCGGCGTCGACTGAGAGCGAGGCGGAGAGCCGTCCCGTTCCCCCTTTTGAAGGCACGCTCAATCCAGACGACGCTGCCGGTGCAGCCATCGCCGAGGACTGACGCGCTTTTCGCGTCCAGTCAGACCCATTCGATCCCGAATAGGAGCGAAACAAATGAGACTTGAAAAGATCAAAACACAGGGCCTTGCCCACCTCTCCTACTTCCTGAGCGCCGATGGCGAAGCCGCCGTCATCGATCCGCGGCGTGACATCGACATCTATCTGGAGCTCGCCCGTGAGGAAGGCTCTGTTATCAAGCACATTTTCGAAACCCACCGGAATGAGGACCTTCTGTCAGGCGCGCCTGTGCTGAAGAAGGAGACCGGCGCAAAGGTATGGCATGGGCCGAACCCTGAAAAGCCGATCCAGTATGCCGCCGAGACGCGGGAAGGTGACAAGTTCGAGATTGGCGGCGCCCTTCTTAAAGTGCTCGAAACGCCCGGGCACACAGACGACAGTCTCTCCTACGTGCTTTATGACAAGAGCTTCGAGGAAGGTCCGGTTGGCGTGTTCACGGGCGATGCCCTGTTCATCGGCGATGTGGGTCGCACGGACTTCTATCCCGATCGCAAACGCGAAGTCGCCGGCCTGCTTTATGACAGTCTTAAGAAACTGATGGGGCTCGGCGACCAGTGCCTCGTATATCCCGCCCATGGCGCAGGTTCAGTCTGTGGCTCCGGTATGGCCGACCGGGAGTTCTCCACCATCGGCCATGAAAAGGTCAACAATCCGCGCCTGCAGATCGGGGACCGGGAGGCCTTCATCGACGCCAAAGTGGCGGAAAACCACTATATTCCACCCTACTTCCGCCGTATGGAAGAAGGCAACATGAAGGGCACCGAAGCCGCACCGCCTGCGCCTCTGCCTTCCTCCCCGGCGATGTTGCTCGATCCCGGCGACGCGATCTGCCTCGATGTCCGTGGCATTTTCGACTTTGCCGGCGGCCACCGCACGCACTCGCTCTGCATCCCGCATGACATGCTTGCCGCCTTCGCGGGCTGGTTACTACCAAACGACAAACCGGTGCTGCTACTGGCCCGGGATGAGACCCAAGCCGTCGACGCGGCCACCACGCTTCAGCGCATCGGCTTCGACAATGTGAGCGGATTTTTCAGAGGCGCCATGCCCTTGGCCGTTAAGAACGGTCCCCTCGACATGCTTGATTTCGTCGATACTGAAGCGGTGGCCGCGCGAGTGGACAACCCGCCCGAAGGTTGGACCTTGCTCGATGTCCGCGCCATCGACGAATATGAAAACGGCCACATCAAGAACAGCAAGCACGCTTATGTCGGCAAGCTGCCTGAAGCAGCCAGTGAGCTCGACCCGGACAAGCCCGTCACGGTCATGTGTGGGAGCGGTGCGCGAGCAACCATTGCTGCCTCCCAGCTCATGCGGCACGGCTTCTCCAGGGTCGATGTCTATATCGGATCAATGAAGGCGTGGACCGCAGCTGGAAATCCTATTGAGTGATGAGTACCAGTCTGTCTTGGGCGGAATCTTGTGATGCTGAGCACAAAGAAACTGGCAATTGCCTCACAAGCTCCCCAGATATATACCCCGTATGGGGTATTTGCCATGAAGACTGGAACCAAAGATGCAGCGACCCGTAGGCTGGCCCGAATTGAGGGACAGGTGCGTGGCATATCGAGGATGGTGGTGGAAGATCGCTATTGTATCGACGTAATCCGTCAGGTGCAGGCAGTGAAGGCCGCGCTGGCGGGGCTAGAAGCTACTATTCTCGACGATCACATTGCGACCTGCGTGGACCATGCTCTGACTGGAACCAATGTCGACGAGCGACGAGAAAAGGTCGAGGAGCTTGTGGCAGTGCTCGGCGGGCGCAAAAAGTGATAGAATCTCTCAATGTATTGTACTGAAATTTCTGGATTATTGACCTAACCACCAAACCGATGCCCATTCTGATACGACTCCTGACCCTTTTGGCCGCAGCAATTCTTACTGCGCAGCCTGTCATGGCATGTCCGTTCATGTTGGGCGACGAGGCGGCCACCAAGGTCGAAATCAGCACAAGTCATCCTTGCCACGATATGGCGATGGAAATCGAGGCGGACGCAGATAAATCTCCGCAGTCGTCGTCGGATTCAGATTGCCTGGCGGGCACAGATTGCGCGCCCATGCTGATCCAGGCGCAGTCGGACGCCAACCCAATTACACTGTCTGCCGATCCTTCTCCTGTCCTGCCGATCATACTCGCTGAAGCGCCCGTTGCGTTTCCGCCTGAACGGTCGACCCTCTCGACAGGACCGCCGCCAAATGCAGTCCTGCCACACCAGACACCCATTTCTCTGAAACAGCGCTTCCTGAATTGAGAGCGGTGACCTTCGGCTTCCACAGCAGCCTGACGTCATCGTTTCACACAATTCAGGAATTCCCGTTTTATCATGCCCCACATTGCCAGAATCCTGCTGGTCGCAGCGTTTGCTGCTATTCCACTGGCGACGGTTGCCAGCGCTCAGAGCTTTGATGAGCTTGAAGCCCGTCTCAAGTCGCATCCAAGTCTTTCCGCTCTCGGTTATGATGCCGAGGCCAATCGGGAGCGTGCTATCGCTGCAACAGCGTTACCGGATCCCGTCGTATCCCTTGGGATCAACAACTTTCCGATCTTCGATCCCTCCTTCGACACTTACCTGCCGACCAATAAAGCCGTCGGCATCCGGCAACAAATTCCAAACCTCGCAGGCCGGCAAGCGCGCGCCGGTGAAGCCCGGGCGATGTCGGTCCAGACCGAGGCGATTCGCAATGCTCGTTACGCGGCATTGCGCGCCGAACTGATCGCCCTTCTGGCTGACAAGAGAAGAATAACCAGACAGAAAACTCTCGCCGAAGCGCGAGATGCAAAATATGACGAGCTTGTCGACATTGTAGAAGCAGAAATCGATGCGGGCCGCCCGGCCGTTTACCGCCTCGCGGAGATTGAAAGCGAGCGGGCGGAAGTGTCCCGGACGCTTGTTGATCTCGATCAGCAAGAAGCCGAGACCGATGCGCTCCTGGTCGAGCTCGTCGGTCTGGTTCCCTCGACCAGCGCCCCTCCCCTGAATGAAAAAGACTGGTCCGGTGCCGCGCTTGAGTTCCATAACGTGCGTGTTGCCGATGCGGCGGTCCGCGTTACCAATTACGGTGTCGATGAAGCCCGCTCAGCGTGGAAACCTGAATGGGGCGCCCAGCTCACTTATCAACAGCGCGATGAAGGCGCGATGTTCGCGGGGGATGACTGGGTCTCCGGTATGGTGACTTTTACGGTTCCGCTCTGGGCCGAAAGGAAGCAGGCACCAAACTTGCGCGCCGCTAAGGCTGAGCGGGCCGGCGCCGAGCAACGCTACCAGGCTGCCGCACGGAATGCGGCGGCTCAGTACGCATCCCGGGACGCCATTATCCGCTCGGCCGATGACAGTATCAATGTCCTGCAGGTCAAAATTGCTGCCGTCGAAGACGAAGTCGAGGCCCAGTTGATTACTTATGAGTCCGGTGTTGGCGGCTATGCGCCGATCATCGACGGCGAGATCGCCATTCTCAAACTCCGGGCGGAAATCGAAGCTGAAACGGCCCGCAAGGCTGCTTCGATCGCACGCCTGAATGCCCTCCTGGTAACACAATGAAAAAGACATTCCTGATAATTGGCACGGCATCTGCCGCCCTCTTGTTTGCCACATGCGGCGCGCCTGCCCGAACATCGGGCGGCCAGGCTGAATTGCCAAGCGCTTCGAGCGAGACGCAGCGATACACCTGCCCCATGCATCCGCACTATATCTCGACCGATCCGGACGGCACCTGCCCGATCTGCGGCATGGATTTGGTGCCCGCCCAACATCCGCAGGAGCCGTCAGGCTCAAAAGGAGAAATCCTTTACTACAAGCATCCCATGGGCAAGCCGGACACGTCCCCCGTTCCGAAAAAGGATTCCATGGGCATGGATTATATCCCGGTCTATGCCGATGACACCGGCTCGGGCGTGGCGGTCTCGCCGGAAATGATCCAGACCATGGGGATCAGGACAGCACAGGTCGAGACAAGTGATTTTGGCCGGAGACTGAGAGCCTTCGGTACGGTCGAGACGAATGAGCGGCTGGAGAATGTTACCGTATCGCGGCTGGAAGGCT
The DNA here is from genome assembly GCF_003576345.1 of Henriciella barbarensis. Classification (GTDB taxonomy): domain Bacteria; phylum Pseudomonadota; class Alphaproteobacteria; order Caulobacterales; family Hyphomonadaceae; genus Henriciella; species Henriciella barbarensis. The sequence continues at coordinate 15,612 of NZ_QWGB01000010.1, forward strand.
GGATCGAGGATCTGGCGGTCAATGCCGAAGGCGACACGGTCCGCTCTGGTAGCCTTCTCTACCGGATCTACAGTCCGGACCTGATCGCCGCGCAAAGGGATTATCTGAACTCTTTCAAAATTGGAAACGAGGCGCGTATCGCGTCGGTCCGGCAGCGCCTGCGCTCACTTGGTATGCAGAACGCGGCCATCGACCTGCTCACCGAAACCCGCCAAGTCATTGAGCGCGTCCCGGTCTATGCGGAAGCTGGCGGCACGGTTGCCGAGCTCCAAATCCGCAATGGCGACTATGTAAAACCCGGTACGCCCATATTACGGCTTCAATCCTATGCCGATGTGTGGGTCATTGCCTCTGTGCCGGAGAGCGATTTGCCTCTGGTGGAGACAGGCATGCCGGCCGAGCTCGATTTTCCAAGCGCGCCCGATGCGCCTGGCGAAGGCCGCATCGATTATATCTATCCAACAATTGATCCAAATACCCGCACCGCCGATGTCAGGATCGAAGTGGATAATGCATCGGGCTATCTTCGCCCGGGCGCCTATGCAGACATAAGCCTGAATGTCGGTGGCCATCCGCGGCTTTCGGTTCCGAGTGAAGCCATTCTGCTTGGTGGTGAGGGTGCCAGTGTCGTCATCGCCGAAGGCAATGGCCGCTTTTCCGGACGCGCCGTGCGAACGGGAATCTCAGCCAATGGCCGGACCGAAATCCTGTCGGGACTGGAAAGTGGCGACATGGTCGTCGCCAGCGGGCAGTTCCTGCTGGATAGCGAAGCCAACCTGAAAGAAGGCCTCTCCAAGCTGGAGGCTCCAGAAGCGAGACCGGCCAGTCCGGAAACACCGCTCTCCGATATTCCGATGGACGACGAAACCCTGGCTGAGATCGATCACTTCACCGACATGGCGCTCTATTTCCACGAGGCCCTGACGGATGGGTATGACATTGATCCGCTGTTCGTTGGACCGGCCCTCGCCCTGGCGCCTGTACTGAGAGACCGTTACGCGAATACCAAGCTGGCGCCGGTCATCGATGCCTCGCAAACCGCGCTGGCCGCAGCGCGGGATGCCGCCGGCAATGAAGACCTCACCACTCAGCTCGCCAAACTCGTAGAAGCCCTGAAACCCTGGTTGCTCGACGGCGCGCCACAGCACTACAGAGATGCGGGTCTGGCCCTCTACAGGGACAGGGCAACTGACCGGCACTGGCTTCAGGAGGCTGGCACCCCCGCCAACCCTTATAGCGATGATGGAGAAGAACAGATCGGCTGGCCAGACCCGATGGCCGGCATGCCGATGAATGTCGATCGCGGCGCCCCTGGCGTCAACCAGGCCAGCGAGCGCTAGGAGGTAGGCATGTCAGAACAAGATTCAAACGACCTCGCCGGTCGTGATCCATCAAAATCATGGGTCGCGAAGCTGATCTCTTGGTCGGTGTCCAACCAGCTCATTGTCCTGATGCTCGCTGCGGCCCTCGCCATCACGGGGTGGATGGCCATCCAGCGCACGCCCCTTGATGCAGTGCCGGACCTGACCGACACACAGGTCATCATACGCACCGATTTTCCCGGCCAGAGCCCGCAGATCGTCGAGGATCTGGTTACTTATCCCCTGTCGACAAATCTTCTCGGCCTGCCAAGGACGAAGGATGTGCGCGGCTCTTCCATGTTCGGCACCAGTTTCGTCTATGTCATCTTCGACGATGATGTTGATATGTACTGGGCACGCTCACGCGTCCTGGAAGCCCTCTCAAGACTGGGGTCGGAGCTGCCGGATGGCGCCGTGCCGCAGCTTGGCCCCGACGCGACAGGCGTCGGCTGGGTCTACCAGTATGCCCTGGTCGACAAAAGCGGCAACGTCGATCTCGCGGAGCTCCGTTCGCTTCAGGACTGGTTCCTGAAGCTCGAACTCGCAGGTGTGGAAGGCGTCGCGGAAGTCGCGTCCGTCGGCGGCTTTGTCCGGGAATACCAGGTTCTCCTCGATCCCAACCGCCTGCGAAGTTACGACCTGTCGATTACACGTATACAGGATGCGGTCCGTGCGGCCTCGATCGAGGTCGGCGGCCGTGTGCTCGAACAGGGTGAAACCGAATATGTGATCCGCTCGTCCGGCTATGTCGATGAGAAAATCGATCTCGAACAGGTCGTGGTCAAGGCGGAGGATGGCACACCTGTCCAGCTGAGCGACGTGGCGCGAATTGTCGAAGGCCCGGCTCTCAGGCGCGGTATCGTGGAGCTCAATGGCGAAGGTGAAACGGTAGCGGGCATCGTCGTCATGCGTGATGGCGAGAATGCCCTCTCCGTGATCGACCGCGTGAAGGAGAAACTCCACAGCCTCCAGAGCGGCCTGCCGGAAGGGGTCGAGATAGTCACCGTCTATGATCGCGCCCCGCTCATCGAAGGCTCGGTCGATTATCTGAAGGACAAGCTTATCGAGGAAGGCATCGCGGTCACGCTCGTCATCCTGATCTTCCTCCTGCATGTTCGCTCGTCCCTAGTCGCCATTATTACCCTGCCTCTTGGTGTGCTCGGGGCCTTCCTGATCATGTCCTGGCAGGGCGTCACCGCGAACATCATGTCGCTTGGCGGTATCGCAATCGCGATTGGAGCGATGGTCGACGCCTCGATCGTGCTCGTCGAGAATGCCAGCCGGAAACTGGCGGACTTGGGACCGAAACCCGATCCGAGAGTCCGCCGTCAGGCGCTGGTCGAGTCCGCCCAGGAAGTCGGCCCCGGCATATTCTTTTCACTCCTGATCATCACGGTCTCCTTCCTGCCGGTCTTTGCCCTGACCGGTCAGAGCTTCAGGCTCTTCAGTCCGCTTGCCTATACCAAGACGTATGCGATGGCCTTCGCCGCCATCCTGTCGGTCACGCTCGTGCCTGTCCTGATGCTGCATCTCATGCGGGGGCGCTTTCGCCGCGAGGAAGCCAATCCACTGAACGCCTTCTTCGTCTGGGCCTACAAACCGCTGCTCCATCTAGCCCTGAGGTTCAAGTGGATCACAGTCGCCCTTGCACTCGCGCTGACGGCTAGCGTCATCGTGCCCGTCCAGAGGATCGGCTCGGAATTCATGCCGGCCCTTTATGAAGGCGAGCTCCTCTATATGCCGACCACCCTGCCCGGCGTGTCATCGACCAAGATGCGGGAGATTCTTGGCCAGACAAACCGCGTCATCAAGACTGTTCCAGAAGTCGACCGTGTCTTCGGCAAGGCCGGGCGCGCCGATACCGCAACCGATCCGGCGCCACTCACCATGATCGAGACATGGATCGAGCTGAAACCGAAGGACGATTGGCGGCCAGGTGTGACGGTCGAGGACATCACCGATGAGCTCGATGCCAAGCTGCAAATGCCCGGCCTTGTGAACTCATGGGGCTACCCGATCAAGATCCGTATGGACATGGTTTCAACAGGTGTGCGCACGCCCATTGGTATCAAGGTCACCGGAGACGATCTGACCGAGATCGAAGCCATTGCCCGGGAGATAGAAGCGGCCGTTTCGGACGTACCCGGAACGCGCTCGGCCTTCGCCGACAGGGTCATGGGCGGCAAATATCTCGAGATCACGCCGGACCGAGGCGAACTCGCCCGGCGCAATATCGACATGGCCACCTTCCAGTCCGTGATCCAAACCGCCTTGGGCGGCATGACACTCACCCAGTCTGTCGAGGGCCGGGAACGCTATGACATGATCCTGCGCTATGATCGGCCATTTCGTGAGAGTGCCACAGACCTGGAAGAGATACTCGTCCCCGCCCCGTCCGGCGCCCATATCCCTCTCAGCGAACTGGCGGACATTTCCTATACGGAAGGCCCGCCAATGATCCGGTCGGAAAATGCCCGGCTGACTGGCTGGGTTTTCGTCGATATCGCGGACCGGGACATGGGCAGCTATGTTGCAGACGCCAGACAGATGATTGCCAACGCCGTCAACCTGCCCGCTGGATATGCGGTGGAGTTCTCCGGCCAGTATGAACAGATGCAGGAAGCGAATGCGCGGCTGAAAATTGCCATTCCAGCGGCGATTGCCCTGATTTTCCTGCTCCTGATGCTCCATTTCGGAAGGCTCGACCGGACCCTCATCATCATGGCGAGCCTGCCTTTCGGCCTGATCGGCGGGATGTGGGCCGTCTGGCTGGCTGGCTACAACCTGTC
>NZ_QWGB01000011.1 GCF_003576345.1 Henriciella barbarensis
ATGATGGTCGACGGCGCCATCGTCATCGCCGAGAACGTTGATCGCGGACTCCGCGAACGACGCGAGGATGAAGATAGCCGCACGACTGTCGCGCGAGCGAGCGCCGAAGTAATCGCGCCGCTGACTGCTGCCGTTGCCGTGGTGATCATCGTCTTCCTTCCGCTCTTCTCGCTACAGGGCACAGAGGGCAAGACGTTCCGGCCGCTCGCCGCTTCGGCCGCACTCGCGATGACAGGGTCGCTGATCTATGCGGCGCTCATCGCTCCGGCCATGGCGCTCGGCCTCATGCGTCCGCCCACGAGCAATAGCCAGGAGAGCGACAGTCGGCTTGTTTCACAGATCAAGCCGCTTGCGGCCTTCTTCGTCCGGCGTCGTCTTGCGGCGGTCGGGCTCGCGGGCATCCTGCTGCTGGTCGGGGGATTGTCGGCCACACGTCTCGGCTCGGAGTTCACTCCGGCGCTGGAGGAAGGCGACATAATTTTGAGAGTGACTATGGCGCCTTCCATCTCACTCACCGAGGCAAAGGAAACCTCGACGCGGATCGAGCAAAGAGTGCTAGATTCTTTCCCAGAGGTCAGTTCGATCGTCAGCCGGATCGGGCGCGGGGAAGTCGGCGCGCATGCCGACCCGGTCAACAGTATCGAGGCCTTCGTGGCGCTCAAACCCCGAAGCGAATGGCGCGATGGCATCAGCCCGGACGAACTTCGTGCGTCGATCTCCGAAAATCTCGGCAGCTTTCCAGGTGTCAGGGTTAATGTCGGCCAGCCGATCGCCATGTCGGTTGATGAACTCCTGACCGGCACAAAGGCGCAGCTGGCGGTCAAGATCTTCGGGCCGGATACGGAGGTTCTTCTGGAAGGCTCGCAGGATTTGCAGGCGGTCCTGCAGGAGATTCCGGGAGCCACAGACGTCCAGGCCGATCAGATCACCGGCGCGCCTCAGCTTGTGGTCTCGCTCGACCGTCCGGCGCTCGGCCGATACGGCCTGAGTGTCGAGGAGGCGCTTGACGCCTTGCGTTCAGGTGTTGGCGGGGCAGAGGCTGGCGCCGTTTTCCAGGGGGTACGCCAGTTCCCCGTCATCGTGCGCTATGCCGAAGAAGACCGCGACACGCCCGCGGCCATCGGACGGATCATTCTGGAATCATCCAGCGGCGCACGGGTTCCACTCGAAAGCGTGGCAGACATCAGGGAGATCGTCGGGCCGCGCCAGATCACGCGCGAGAATGGCGAGCGCTTCATCACCGTCCAGCTCAATGTGAGAGGACGCGACATCGGCAGCTATGTCGCCGATGCGCAGGCGGCGGTCGCCGGCCAGCTTGACTTACCGGCCGGTTACCGCGTCGAATGGGGCGGGCAGTTCGAACTCCAGCAAGAAGCGAATGCGCGGTTTGCGGTCGTGATCCCGATCACGCTGGGCATCGTGTTCCTGATCCTGCTATTAACCTTCGGGCGCATGAAATCAGCCATCCTGATCCTGCTCAACATTCCGCTGGCGCTGACCGGCGGCGCGATGGCGCTCTGGGTTGCGAGCCTGCCGATCTCGGTGCCCGCGACGGTCGGCTTTATTGCCCTGTTTGGCATCGCGCTCGGCAATGGCATGGTGCTGGTCAGCTTCATGGATGATTTTGCCAGGGAAGGCCGGGGCCGCGATGAACTTGCCGTCGAGGCGGCAGGCTTGCGGGCACGTCCTGTTCTGATGACCGCCCTTACGACGGCGCTCGGCCTTGCGCCACTGCTCTTCGCGAGTGGTGTCGGTGCTGAAGTGCAGCGGCCACTGGCCACGGTCGTCATGGGCGGGCTGGTCTCATCGACCGTGTTGACCTTGCTTGTCCTGCCAGCCCTTCACCGCTGGTTCGCACCGAAGCCCGACGCGCACCATTCCTTGTTGGAGGCCGAGCATGTTCATCCATCGTGAACTTCGCGTTGCGGTCATGTCGATTTCTCTCGCAGCCCTGGCGGGCTGCGGGAATCTCGGCAACGCGATGGTGTCCCTTTCAAGTGAGCAGGCGGCCAAGGTGCAGGAAGAATGCGGCCTGATACCATCAAAGAGCCGTGTCAAAAACGCGGTACACGCGCGGCGACGCGCGTATCTCGAATGCAAGCGCAAGGTGCTGGAAGAGGAGGCCGATCATGAGCCACGCACATGAACATGACAGCCTTGATCCCAAAAGCGGTGATCGCCGGGTCTCCATTGCTATCTGGGCAAACGCACTACTAACCGTTGGGCAGGTTGTCGGGGGGATTCTCTCCGGCAGCCTCGCGCTCATCGCCGATGCTCTGCACAATTTCTCTGATATGGCGTCGCTCGTCATCGCGTTCGCTGCGCGCAAGATTGCGCGGCGACCGGCTGATGAGCGGATGACCTTTGGGTATGGCCGCATCGAGATCGTCGCAGCCCTGATCAATTATACATCTTTGACCATCATCGGCCTCTATCTGATCTATGAGGGTGTCATGCGGATCATTGATCCCCCCGCCGTTGGCGGCTGGACGATCGTTATTCTTGGCGGTGTTGCGCTGGTCATCGATACGCTGACAGCCCTCCTGACCTATTCGATGCAGAAAGGGAGCGTGAATATCCGGGCGCTCTTCCTTCACAACCTTTCGGATGCACTCGCATCGGTAGCCGTGGTTGCAGGCGGAACGCTCATCCTCCTCTATGACTGGAGACTGGTCGATCCGCTCGTGACGATCGGTATCGCGGTATACATTCTCTATCTGTCGTTCCGTGAAATTGGCGGGCCGATCCATATGTTGATGCTGGGTAGCCCACCCGAGATCGACAATGCCGCCGTCGTGGAAGCGATGCGAAGTGTCGATGGCGTTGCGGACGTTCACCACGTGCATCTCTGGCAAATGCAGGAACACGAGACGGCGCTCGACTGTCACGTCGTTGTGTCTGAACAAAACTGGTCGAGCATCGCGATCATCAAGGCGGCAATCAAGGAGCGTTTGAATCAGCGCTTCGGTATTGGTCATTCAAGCCTTGAGTTCGAGCACGAAGATCATGTCCACCGAAACGCCGATGTTTACGGGCATTCGAATTCTCAGCGAAAGGCGTGATCCTGTACTTGCCGGTACACTGCCAGAATACAATGGGTCTTACCGGGGTTGCGTGGGAAGGCGAGCTGTTCAAACGTGAGATCCAGCGGGTTCGTGTCTTGCTGACGTGTCTGGAAGCAGTGGCATTTGTGCGCTCGTCCCGTTTATGAGGCTTGATACAAGGCTGAAAGACTAGTTTCGAACGTGAGCGGAGTGGCTGAATGTACTAGTTGCTGAGCTCTAGTCCTAGCCTGGGCAGTATCAAGATCATCGTGAAGTAGAGCACAATTTTTATCGCTGTTCCCAAAATCAAGGCGCCATAAAAGGGAATGCCTCGGTCGAGCAGCCATGGGATAAGAAGGAAGGACATATCAGAATATGGCAGCGGAGTGGGCCGCCTGCCGGGATGTGTCTTCAGTGTCGCGCCACAGCCATATCACGCCCAGGACCGATACGAGAGGAAGTGAGGCCACAAGTGCCGCGAAGCCTGGACTGCGTTTTCCGATTTCGGAAATGGCGACGATGAGGATGGCTGAAATTACAGCCTTGATAAAAAGGTAGAACAATTTTGTCTCCGGCTCATGGTTCCGCGAGATCAACCCATGGGAAATGGCAGCCGCTCAAGTGGCGGTGAAGGCGAAAGCTCATTGTGACGGCCTGCTTCTGGCTTATCGAGTGTCGTGAGCGTGGGATCAACTGAACACGGCACGGGCGTGAGCCATGAACACGACTATAAAGAGGCAAGCCGCTTCTGACGTCGGTAAGACAACGCTCTTGGTACCGGCCCTTTTTATCAGCGGTCTTCGAACAGTTTGTCGGTGAGTGCGCAATCAGGTGTTTCAGCGCCGGTGCAACCAGCCATGATCTCGCCGAGCCGCCGATCCATTTGTCTCAGATCGGCGATGCGTTTGCGGATATCGCCACGATGTGCTTCTGCCAGCGCACTGACCTCTGCGCAGCTCGGCCTGCCATCATTGATGCCAAGCAGTGAGCGTACATCTTCCACCGAGAAGCCGAGACTGCGGGCCCGCAATATGAAACGCAGCCGTACCTGGTCCCCATTCGAATACAGCCGGTGGCCACTGGCAGTGCGGGCTGGATCGGGCAGCAGGCCGATCTTTTCATAATAGCGGATCGTTTCAAGATTGCAGCCGAGCCGCCCGGCCAGTTCAGCCCGTTTGAGTGCTGCTCGCGGCGATGTGATGGCCATGATGAATTACCCGCTTGTGTCTGTACCAACTACAGAGCGTAACGTGACCATGATCAATAAAGCAATGGGAACAGCTGGTCATGACAGATACCGAAAACAGCCCAGCAAATGAGCGTCGCTCAAGGTGGCTTGTTGCCGGTGGCATGCTGGGGGCATTCCTTGCATCATCCTGCTGCATCGTGCCGCTTGTGCTGATCAGTCTCGGTGTTTCCGGAGCGTGGATTGGCCAGTTGACGGCGCTGGAACCCTACAAGCCCCTTTTTCTTCTGGTCGCGATCGGATTTCTCGCGGCTGGATTCTGGGATGTCTATTTTCGAAAGACCAGTGTCTGCGAGGATGGTAGCTATTGCGCCCGTCCGCAGTCGTCAGTCATCAAGCAGGTCGCCCTGTGGAGCGGCGCGCTTGTCGTGCTGGCGGCCCTGACCATCGATGTATGGGCACCGTTATTTTACTAGCCAGGGAGACAAGTATGAAACGAACATGGATGATCGCCGGACTGGCAGGTCTGGCACTCGCGGGGGGGCTCGCAGTCGCCAGCGCGCAGAATGCTCCGGATGCTTCGGTGGAGGTCGAACAGGCGACAGCCCGTTTGACCATCGAAAACATGACCTGCGCGACATGTCCGATTGCTGTCAGGAAAGCGATGATGCGTGTCGAGGGCGTTAAATCTGTCGATATCGATTATGCGGCCAGGACCGCAGAGGTGGTTTACGATACGGCGGCGGCAACCCCCGAGGCGATCGCTGCCGCTTCAACCGATGTAGGATACCCGGCAAGCGTTACGGACGGTTGAACGCGCAGCATCTGGAATATCCTGATGAGGCACCTGCAAGTCGATGTTCGCATACATCGTCAGATTTTCACACAAGGCTTTCACTTTGATGTCAAAATGGACTGACCGAAAACTGCTGATAACGGGCCTGGCCGGTACCGTCATTGCGGCACTTTGCTGTTTCACACCAATACTCGTGGTGCTGCTTGGCGCTGTGGGCCTGTCGGCAGTGCTGGGCTGGATCGACTATGTGCTATTGCCCGCGCTTGCCCTGTTCATTGCGCTGACGGTCTATGCTGTCTGGCGCAGGCAGAAGCGGCCATGCAGCCCTGACGGAAACCAATCATGATGGCTCAATACGTGCCGCGATGAGCAGGATCGCTTCCGGGTGGAGCAGCAGGCAGGTGCCGATTGTGGAAGGGGGCTGGATCTTTTTGAACGGGCCTTGGGATCTTCCGCGCAGGGCAATCACCGCAACCAATGGAGACATGCCATGAAAGACGCATATGACCTTATCGTGATTGGCGGTGGAACCAGCGGCAATGGTGTCGCCCGGATGGCCGCAAAGGCGGGCTGGAATGTGGCGAGCATCGACAGCCTGCCTTATGGTGGTACCTGCGCCCTGCGCGGCTGTGATCCAAAGAAGATGCTGGTTGCGGTTACAGAAGGCGTCGATTGGGCAGACAGGATGAAGGGCAATGGGCTGAAGATGCAGCCTTCCGTCGACTGGCCGGACATGATCGCCTTCAAGCGAACATTCACCGACGCCATGCCGCCGCGCATCGAAGCGGGAATGGAAAAGGCAGGCATTGATGTATTGCATGGTGAAGCGCGGTTCACAGGCGCGGACAGTATCGAGCTGAATGGCGAAATCCTGCGCGCGAAACATTTCCACATCGCCACCGGCGCACGGCCGATAACGCTGAACATTCCTGGCGAGGCGTATCTGACCACCAGCACCGAGTTTCTCGAACTAACCGAGCGGCCAGACCGGATCGCTTTTGTCGGCGGTGGCTTCATCGCCATGGAGTTCGCTCATATTTCCAGGCGCGCCGGCGCCAGCGAAGTTACTGTACTAGAAATGGCCGAGCGCCCCCTGGGCACCTTCGATGACGACCTGGTTGAGATACTTGTTGAGGGCACGGAAGAGCTTGGCATCGACTTGCGCACCAAGGCGAAAGTGCTGGCGATCGAGAAACAGGGCGAAGAATTTATCGTCACTGTGGACGGCGTGGGTGGTGCCGAAACCGTGACCTGCGATCTGGTGGTGCATGGCACGGGCCGGGTGCCAAATATTGACGGGCTGAACCTTGAGGCTGCCGGCGTCGAGTACACCCGCCGGGGCATTCAGGTGAACGCCTCAATGCGCACGAGCAATCTCGCGGTCTTCGCCGCCGGCGATTGCGTCGACAGCGGCCCCAACCTGACCCCGGTATCTGCCTTCGAGGGGCGTGTGGCGGGCAAGAACCTGCTAGCCGGAAAGGACGAGCGACAAGTCAAATACCCGCCGATTCCCTCGGTGGTTTTTACCTTGCCAATGGTTGCTAGCGTTGGCTTGTCAGAGGCTGCGGCCAGGAAAGAGGGTCTGAAGTTCGATACCCATTTCGAGAAGACCCATGACTGGTATTCGTCAATGCGCGTCGGCGCGCAGCGAACCGCGTACAAGGTGCTGGTCGAACAGGACACCGGAAAAATCCTGGGCGCACACCTGATCGGACCGGGGGCTGAGGAACAGATCAACCTTTTCGCCATGGCCATGCGTGCCGGTCAGACCGCCAATCAGATCAAGGCGATGATCTTCGCCTATCCCAGCTACGCCTCCGACATCGGGGCGATGGTGTGATTTTGAATACTTGATCGAGGCCGCGTCGCCGTGCCCGGTCGCAAGCGGAGGAAGAAACAATGGATCGAACCGTAAAGACAGGCGATTGCTGCTCCGTCAATGAGACCAGCGGCGACAGCTATGACCTCATTGTCATAGGTGCTGGCTCGGCCGGGTTTTCGGCTTCGATTAGCGCGGCCGAGGCCGGCAGGCGCGTGGCCATGGTCGGGCACGGCACAATCGGCGGCACCTGCGTCAATGTCGGCTGCGTGCCATCCAAAGCGATGATACGGGCCGGCGAAGCGGTGCATGGTGGCATATCGGCAGCACGGTTTCCGGGCATCGAGCCGTGCGCGCAAGGCGTGGACTGGCCGGCGGTCGTCAAGGGCACGGCCGAACTGGTCGACGAAATGCGCCAGAAAAAATATATCGATTTGCTGCCTTCCTATGAGAATATCACCTATATCGAAGAAGGTGCCGCACGCCTGGTCGAGGGCGGGATTGAAGTCGGCGGCCGGTTCATCGCCGCGCCGAAGGTCCTGGTCGCCACAGGCTCGCGCCCGCTATTGCCGGACATTGATGGGATCATGACCGTGGAGGCGCTCGATTCTTGGGACCTTCTCACGTTGCCTGAACAGCCCGAGAGCATCCTGGTACTGGGCGGCGGCTATATCGGTTGCGAACTGGCGCAGATGGCGTCGCGGCTGGGTATCAAGGTTACGCTGGTCACGCGCTCGCGTCTTCTGCCCGGCGTGGAACCGGAAGTGGCCGAGGCGTTGACCGACGCGCTGAAGGCTGAGGGTGTCGCGGTCGAGACCGGCCTGTCCTACCGATCGGTGAGACGGAGTGACGGCGGCGTCACGCTGACAATCGAACGGGGTGGAAAGCCTGTGACCCTCTTCGCGCAGCGGCTTGTGGCCACCACAGGCCGGGTTGCCAATTCTGAAGACCTCGGCTTGCGCGAGTTCGGCATCGAGACCGATGCGCGCGGATCGATCAAGGTCGGAGCCGACATGGCCACAACCCGGCCTGGCGTCTGGGCAGCGGGTGATGTCACCGATCGCGACCAGTTCGTCTACATGGCCGCTTATGGGGCCAAGGTGGCGGCCAACAATGCGCTCGGGCTTCAGGATTTGCGTTATGACAATGCGGCCATGCCCTGGGTCGTGTTCACCGATCCGCAGGTTGCCGGCGTCGGTCTTTCCGAGGTGCAGGCGAAGGCAGCCGGCCATGATGTCAAGACCAGCGTGCTGACGCTGGACCATGTGGCGCGCGCCGCCGTTGCCCGCGATACCCGCGGCGTCATCAAGCTGGTCGCGGATGCGAAGACCGACCGCCTTCTGGGCGGACAGATGGCGGCGCCCGAAGGGTCTGATGCGATTCAAACCCTGGCTATGGCGTTGAAGTTCGGCATGACGAGCAAGGCGCTTGGCGAGACAATTTTTCCATACCTGACAACTGTTGAAGGGTTAAAATTGGCGGCACAGACGTTCGACAAGGACGTGGCGAAGCTTTCATGCTGCGCAGGCTGAGCCCAAATTTGGAGGTAAGGTCAGAAAGAAATTGTCAGGGTAACTGGCCGATTGAGCTGGCTGGCCGTCCCGGCTAGCGTCACAAGATGTCCCGTAATCCGTTCCGATATTTCAAGACGTCGCCCGAGATCATCCAGCTAGCAGCGATGATGTGTGTATGTGCGTTTCCCGCTCTCACTTCGTAACGTCGAAGACCTACTCCACAAGCGCGGCATCGATGTTTGTCATGAGAGCGTCCGGACATGGGTCGATCGTTTCCCGCAGTGTTTGCTGGCAGGATCCGGGGCCGCCGAGCCAGCTACATGCGCCAGATCATACGATGGCAGTGGCATCTGGACGAGGTCTTCGTGAAGATCAACGGCGAGACGCATTGCCTTTGGCGCGCCGTTGATCACGAAGATGAAGTGCTAGAGAGCTTCGTCACGAAAACCCGCCATAAAACAGCGGCCTTGCGGTTACTGAGAGATGCGATGAAGCGGTACGGATCGCCGTGCATCGTCGTGACGGATCGGCTTCGCTCCTATGGCACTGCGATGAAGACGATCGGAAATGTGAAACGCCAGGAGGTCGGTCGCCAACTCAATAATCGGGCTCAGAATATCCACCTGCCGTTCCGGCGACGAGAACGGGCGATGTCGAGGTTCAGGCGAATGTCGAACTTGCAGAAATTCGCCTCGACCCACGCTTCGTTTCACAATCACTTCAATCTCGAGATATCGGCAACACCCGACACTAATATCGGGTCAGCTGTTGCAAAAGATCTTGGCCTGCCCACCCGAGAAACGCTCGAGCGCGTCATTCGAACTGTAGCCTACGTGCGAAACATTTGCGCAAATCACGGCCGCCTCTGGAACAGGCGTCTCGTTAAACGCATCCCCAAACTCAAAAGGTTCGGGGATGATCTGAGCGTTGAGAAAATCGGCGAACAGGCCCAGCCTGAAAATTATATCTACAATGTGCTCGTAGTCCTTTGTCGAATGCTACTTCGCCAAAGCCTCGATACGAGCTTTCCCGCGCGTGTCGCCGCTCTTATAACAGCCAGACCAGGTCACCAACAGTTGGCATTGGGTTTTCCAGCAAACTGGGAATCTCCCCCCGTTTGGACCGACGTGAATGACTGATCCAAGTTTAGCCCCGTGACCCTTTGGGGATCTCAACGGCTCACATTCCTTCCCGCTCATCCACAGCCGCCAGGAACCCTCGCAAATACGACTGTGGGATCTCGATAATCATCGAATTGCGCTTGCCGACGATCTTGAACGTGAGAATGGAGCGGTCCGAGAGCTCACGCAGTTCCGGCATAGTCAGATCGATCCCGACAAGTTCAGTCTTGAGGCAGCTGACATTGATGCAGCTGACCTCGCTGTCGATTGGCCTCAGATCGTAGCTCTGGCCTTCGCTGAAGGCGGAGTTGTACTGAGGCCAATCGTCATTCGTCGACTGGCGAACTCTGATCTGAATTTCTGTAAAATCTACCACCTCAGCGCCAGAGCGCCCGATATCGAAGGCGCGAATATGGTAGATATTGTAGCCGTCCAGGAACTTGTTGCGCTCTGGGTCGAGGTAGCTGATTTCCGGGCCGATTGCCGACCGAGTGCCCATATGCGGGTCATCTTCAAAACTAACCGCCGACTTGACCGCGTCAAAGCCCGTGGCGCTCTCTGCCGCCGAAGCGCCTCCGCCCCGGACACTTTCCGGCGTTGAGACGTTTGTGGCGCAGGCGCCGAGTGAGGCGACCAGGGCGCCTGCCGCGATGACGGCCAGAAGTCGGTGTGTCATGAAACTCTCCTTAGATGATTATGAGTCTCACTACCGCTCGTTTTGCCCGACAGTTCAAGGATAAATTGATACTTATAGGCTGTAGTCTCATCGTCTACGTCGAGCTCCTGTCCGGAGTATGGATGTACGAGTTCTCGTCGGCGCAAACACAAAGCGACTTCGCAGGCTAAAAGGCTGGTCGCAGGAAGAGCTTGCCCACCAGTCCGGCTTGCACCGAACCTACATTTCCGGCGTCGAGCGCGGGGTCCGCAATCCAACGGTGACTGTGCTAAGCCAGCTTGCGAGCGCTCTCGACGCGTCGCCGGGAGAGTTTTTCAAACCTGTGTCTGCGCTCAAAGGCTGATCAGCTGGCTTCAGAGCACCCACAAGCAACGAGCAAGAGGAGAGGCGAACTGCCCAGCAGTCCGCCCCCTGGTGGGAAGCTCAGCCAATCACGCTGCTTCGTCCCAACTCATATAGGCCTTGAAGAATTCAGGGTCCTTCAATGCCTCTTTCTCCTCTTCTGAGAACTCGTAATCGTCCGGGTCGAACTGGCCGATTTCATTCTTGTAACGGATCACGTCATGCTCGACATCGCGCGGTTCGTGTACCTCGTTGTCGAGCCTCGTTTTCCATTTTTTGCCCATCTGCTTTTGAAGCTTTTTGCGCATGAAGGCTCGGAATTTCTTGTTCTCTGCCTTTCGATGGCTGAGCTCTCGGAGCGACTCCCGTGTTGGTTTGGGGCGGTTCGCGAAAATAGCTTTGAGTTGTTTCTCCGTCAGATCAACAAGCGCTGTCGGCAAGTCACAACTCTCCGCGTAGTAAAAGCGCTCATCATTTATGATCCGGCGATATTTTGGCGCAAACTCCCGCCACATCGGGTCAGTCGTCGGTATGAGCTTCCTGAGTTTTGCGAGAAACCATTTTTGATCGGCAATGTCGCTGTCCTCGTCATCAAGACCATCGAACTCAGCCTCCTGGATGTCGATCTCACATTTCACCATCTGCGCGATCATGCCGAGCCATTCCTGAAACTGCTTTGCGTTTAGGGGGCCTTTGATCTCGACGGTTCCGGATTCATAATCGATCTCGATCTGCTCGGCGGAAAGGATAGGAAAGACGAAGTTATCGCCGTATTTTGAGCGATCGCTTACGTATTTCGTGATTGCCGCTTTAACTTTGACGGCGGTCTCAAAAAGGTCATTCGCCTCCGCACGGCGCCTTTCCAATTCCTTCGTCGCCTCATCGAAAACCCGTTTCTGAGCATGAGGCTTTCCAGCCAAAGCGTCTTTCACCAGCCGGAGTGGCAGAGCCTCCTCGAGAGTAATTTCTTTCGCCCTGCCGTTTTCCGTGATGGTGATCTTGCTTTTAAGCAGCTCTTCGAGTGATCCCATCAAGGCGCTCCCTGGCGATTTGGGTGATGACGACTTCGACTTCTTGGGTGGGCGTCCTTTCCTGTTTCCAGATTGGCCAGGCTTGAACCGCGTATGCTTTGGCGTCTTGCCGCGTCCAACCTCGTAATCGGCCTTCTCCGGATCGAACGGCTTCTTGCGCTTCTCCTGGCTCATGCCACGCCCTCCGCGACAACGGCGCCCGAGCGAACACGTTCTGCCTCGCCGTTGGCTTGACTCTCCCAGCGGTGAAGGATGACATCGCAATAGAGCGGGTCGATTTCGGCGAGGTAGGCGCGCCGCCCCGTCTTCTCGGCCGCGAGCAATGTGCTGCCGGATCCCCCGAAGAGGTCGAGGACAATGCCATTGCGCTTTGCCACGTCCCGGATCGCGTCAGCGATCATCGCGACCGGTTTGACCGTCGGATGCATTGCAAGCTCGTCGGCACGGTTCGCCCCGGCCGAGTTCATACCGCGATAGTGCCAGACATTGGTGCGGTAGCGCCCATGCTGGCCGAGTTCAAAATTATTGATGTGAGAGGCGGTGCCTTTTTTGAAGGCGAAGATCAGCTCATGTTGGGAGCGGTAGAACGTCCCCATGCCGCCATTATCCTTCACCCAGGTGATCAAGTTCTTGAGCTCGGAATAGACCTCTTCGCCCGCGCTGAGGATCTCGGCCATGTGCCGCCAGTCCATGCAGACGAAATGGATAGATCCATCGACCGAGTAGCGCGCCTGGATCTTGAACGTATCCTTGAGAAAGGCCGTAAACTCCGCCTTGCTCATCTCACCTGAAGCCATAGCAAACTCCCGGTGTTTCACCGAACCCGAGCCGCAGACATTGCCATCGATCGCCACGTTGTAGGGCGGATCCGTGAAGATCATGTCCGCCTTCGTACCTGCCATGAGGAGACGAATGGTCATCGGGTTGCGGGCATCCGTGCACATCAGCCGATGCCGGCCGAGTTGCCAGATATCGCCTGGCTCACAGCGCCTCGCCACAGAGTTCTTCGGGGGAACGATCTCCTCTTTTGGATCGGCTGCCGGCGCCTGGTCGACCCCGTCGATGATGAGATCGATCTCCGCTGTATCGAAGCCGGTGATTTCAAGATCGAAGTCGAGATCCATCTCGCCGAGGGCGCCAAGCTCAATTGCGAGGAGGTCCTCGTCCCAGCCGGCATTCATCGCCAGCTTGTTGTCCGCGATGACGTAGGCGCGCTTTTCCGCCTCGGTCATATAGTCGAGACGTATGCAGGGAACGGTTTCCATACCAAGCAGTTTGGCTGCCTCGACGCGGCCGTGGCCGGCAAGTATGCAATTTTGCTCGTCAATAAGGATCGGGTTTGTGAAGCCGAACTTCGTTATGGCTTCAGCTATCTGCCTAACCTGCTTTTTCGAATGCGTTCGGGCATTGTTTGGCCGGGGCGTTAGACTTGTCGTGTTGAGATATTCTACCTTGAAACCGAGCATGCGACGCCTCCTTTCTAATGAATTCGCATACTAGGCCTGTGCTCAAACGCTCCGGATAAATCAAGCTATTGAAAAATCTTGGAATTTTAAGATTTCTGGCGCTGCCAGACGGTTTCCGAGAGCTCCCCAAACCGAGAAAACACAATGAAAACAAGAGACAATATGTTCGCATAATAACCCCTTTATATTCCTCTTTTGTTCGTATTTATGTGGCGCGCTGTAATTAATGTTTTGTAATAATTCGGCGTTTTTGCTCGTGTTTCGCTGCGCTGACCGTGCCGGCGAGGCTATTTTGAGCGAAATGGCTATCCCTGTCTGAGCAGCAGCCGACGTACTCTTGAGACGACAAAACGGTCAGGTGGGGCGGTGAATATGAAAGAGGTCGGCGACTTTGTATCTGCCTTTCACCTCACTGCGCACCTCCCGGCGCTTGGTGCAAATTCCAGACCTTGAGCCTTCAGCCTTTCAATCCCGCGAGATCCCGTGTGACCGCGACTGCTTCAATTCCTCTCCAATTCCAGGCCTCGACCGGCAGGGCCTTTATTCGCACCAACAGACCGTGTCGCCGGTCAACCACTCGCCAGACAGGTAACGGCCCTCGACAACCGTCGACGTAGAGACTTCCGCTCTCCCTGCAGCCATCGACTTGGAAGCCTTCGGCGTTCCCAAGACCCTCGACCATGTTAGCGGAGACAATTCCATTCAGGCCAGAGATTAGCGTCGGCGCATGAATAAGTCGGTAGACGCCAAGGCTTCTTCTTCATCTTCGGCCTCATAGTCGAATTGAGGCTCAGCGTCGTCAAAGTGCAACAACGACAGCGCGAAATCGAAGCGGTCGGCGAACAAGACAGTTTCTTCACAGCTTTCATGCGGGAACCAAACTCCAGCATCATGTCTAATTGGTGAGTTTTGGCCGGAAATTAGCTTTCGATTGAACGCCGGTGATCGTTCTGGAAGCGGCACAGGAGAGACGTTACGCGTTCTGATAAAAAGACCAGACTTGAGTGCCGGTTTGCTGGGTTTCGCCCACAGAATGAAACCATCTGTCGACGCCACTAGAACAGCGCGCTTCGATGTATATTCCAGCCAGCGCAGGATGGCCGCCGTCAGTGAAACATCGTATCGAGAAGCACATGCGCCGATATCGCTGAAAGTGGGCGCTACATTTTGTGGAAGCTTCTTTCGGAAGTCGTCCAATGGCATGAGTAGGCTTGCCGCGAACTGATTGGCTTCTGATTCAATCTCGGCGTACTTACTATTCCACTGCGTCATGGCACGCTGGTCGCATCGAATGCCATCAGGGAATTTCAACCGGTGGACCAGATAGTGCCCGAACTCATGTGCCAGCGTGAAATTGATGCGGCTCGGCACCTCGATATCATCGTTGTAGAAAATACCCCAACCTGTTTTGCCACGATCTCGGGGAGCAGGCGCGAGCATTCCCTCAAAACCGTCTATACGCCGTGACTTGATTAGAGTGATCGCATCATCGGGATAAAGTTGCCTAGAAATCTCGCTCGCTACATCAATGACCGCGATAGGAAAACGATCATCCGCCAGCACTTGTCTCAGAACTACGGATATGTCGTTTGCCCAACGGCTCGGTGAGCGCACATCATTCATTCGTCGTCATCCCAGACTTGGATCATCACAAAGATTGGTATTTTCAGAAGAACCTGCGCTGAAAGGCGCTATGCAGCCGCCTACCTTTTCGAATGTGCCCAAGAACCCATTCCGCTATTTCAAAACAAAGCCTGAGATAATCCGCTTGGCAGTGATGATGTGCCTCCGGTTTCCACTTCCGCTCCGCAACGTCGAAGATCTGTTCCACGACCGCGTGATTAAAGTTAGCCGCGGGGCCGGAAAACGGAGACGAGTTTGCATTAAGATGACAACACGTCGGGAGCTCTCCAGTTAACGCCAACTTCCAGAATTCTCAAATCCCTTCTTGAGTTTAAACCCCCAAGGGGTATATCTATTAATCATGAACATTGTTGTCGCAGCTCTCGTGACTGTATTTTTCAGCCTGTCGCAGGTGCTCTGTGCGTGTCCTGTCGATACGTCGGCTACGAACAGCATGCCAACCGAGTTCACCACTCATTCTCACCAGGCACCAGCCGATGAGCCTGAGGCACCTTGCGATGATGAGACTGATCACTGCAAGCTTCAGACAGCGACGGTCGCACAAGCCGACAAGACGGCGAACTCGGTCCAGCACGTGTCAGGTGATACGAAGCCGATCGGGCTTGTAAAACCATCATGGCAACACGCTTGGAATATCGTCGTCAATGTCCACACGCCCTGGCTTGAGGTCCGAAATCACCTGTTCCGACAAACGCCAATCACATTAAAGGTGCGCTCCCTGAGCTGAGTTCGTGCGTCGCTGCATTAGCAGCTCGATTGCATAAATTCACCTCACGGAGACGATTATGTTGAACAGACGACATATGCTGCAGACGGTGCTCGGCACCGGCGCAGCCTGGGGGGCAAGCACCCTCCTGCCAGCTTGGGCAAAATCTTCCAGCAACGGGAACCTTGGTGTGCCCTCACTTTCGGGCACGCGCTTCGACCTCGAAATTGGGCAGTTCCCGGTCAGGCTCAACGGCAAAGCCGGTATGGCAACCGGAATCAATGGCACACTTCCCGGTCCGCTCTTGCGGTTGCGCGAGGGCGATGACGTCACAATGAACGTCACCAACCGGCTTGCCGAAGACACCTCGATCCATTGGCACGGACTGCTTGTCCCCTTCCATATGGACGGCGTGCCGGGCGTCAGCTTCCCGGGCATCGAACCAGGCGAAACGTTCAAATATCAATTCAAGGTGCCGCAAAATGGCACTTACTGGTATCACTCCCATTCTGGTCTACAGGAACAACTCGGCCATTACGGTCCGATCGTCATAGATCCGGCAGGTACAGACCCAGTCGCTTATGACAGGGAGTATGTGCTCGTCCTAAGCGACTGGAGCTTCACACATCCGCACCGGATCTTCGACAAGCTGAAGAAGAATGCCGAGAGCCTGAACTTCAACCGGCCTACCCTGTGGAACCCAACCGGACTTGGCGGCATGTGGGGGCAGATGCGAATGAGCCCGCGCGATCTCGCAGACGTGACCGGCGAAACCTACACCTACCTGATCAATGGCCATTCGACGGCCGATAATTTCAATATGGTCTTCCAGCCGGGCGAGCGGGTTCGCCTGCGCATTATCAACGCCTCCGCCATGACCCTCTTCAATGTCCGCCTCCCGGGCTTGCCGATGACCGTGGTCCAGGCCGACGGCCTGAATGTCCAGCCGGTTGAGACCGACGAATTCCAGATGGGCGTGGCCGAGACGTATGATGTCATCATCGCGCCAACCGAAGCGCGCGCCTACGCCTTTGTTGCCGAATCGATCGACCGCTCCGGCCAGGCCGTCGCCACGCTCGGACCGCGTGCCGGTATGCGGGCCGATGCGCCTGCGCTTCGAGCCGTGCCGATGCTGACCATGCGGGACATGGGAATGGCCCATGGAGACATGGCGGGCATGTCAGGCATGGAGGGCATGGATCACAGTCCCGGCACCAGCATGGACATGGACATGTCGGATCACGCCATGAAAGGTCACGACATGGGCACCATGTTCATGCAGCCTGACCCCAACGGTGCGGCCGTCCAGCCCGTCAAGATCGAAGCAGATATAGAGCGCGGCCCCGGTGTCGCAAAGGTATCAGGCGTGACGATGAGCCGACTGGGCGAACCCGGACTCGGGCTTGATGATGTCCCCCACCGCACGCTCACCTATAACCAGCTTCGCGCGCTCGACATGAATGAGGACCATCGCCCGCCTGGCCGCGAAATTGTCATTCACCTGACGTCGAACATGGAACGCTATATGTGGTCGTTCGACGGTGTAAAATTCTCCGAGGTGACCGAGTCCATCAAGTTCTACGAGGGTGAGCGTGTTCGCCTGACGCTCGTAAACGATACGATGATGCCACACCCGATCCATTTGCACGGCATGTTCTTCGATCTCGTGAATGGCGGTGGTCATCACATGCCCCGCAAGCACACAGTGACGGTCAAGCCTGCAGACAGGGTCAGCGTCGACATCACCGCAGAACATGTCGGTGACTGGGCGTTCCACTGCCATCTGCTTTACCATATGCATGCTGGCATGATGCAGGTCGTCAGCGTCATTCCATCGACAGAAGATATGCCACCAGCCGAAAAAATGCCGGCAGGTCAGATGGATATGCCCATGGACCATCACGGCATGAACCATGGGGAGGGAAAATCATGATGAAACCGAATTTGGCAGCCCCTCTACTCCTCGGCTTCGCGCTCTACGCGACCGGCAGCGCGTTCGCGGAAGACACTAATCCAACCCCGCCCTGGGATCAGGCCGACGCCATCTACGGCGAGGATGTAATGGCGGACGCTCGCCGGGACGTTCTTGCGGAAGGCGGAGACCAGAAGAGCTTCTACATCCTCTTCAACCAGCTCGAGGCCCAGATGTCTGACGAGGGCGACAGTTTGTACTGGAACGGACAGGCTTGGTATGGGGGCGATATCAACAAGCTCTGGTTCAAGAGCGAAGGCCGCGCCTCTCTGAATGGAGAGGGCGTGGATGATGCTGAGATCCAGGCACTCTATTCCCGCGCGGTTGCGCCTTTCTGGAATGTTCAGGCGGGCGTTCGCTACGACATCGAACCGGATAGTCTCGCGCATGGGGTCGTCGCACTGAATGGTCTGGCGCCCTACTGGTTCGAAGTCGACGCTTCCGCCTTTCTCAGTGAAAAAGGCGATGTAACGGCCCGCATTGAGGCTGAATATGAGTTGCTCCTGACCCAGCGGCTGATCTTGCAGCCTCGGATCGAAGCAAATCTCTCCGCGCAGGACATACCGGAAAGAGAAACGGGCGCGGGGCTCAGCACACTCGATGCCGGCTTGCGGCTTCGTTATGAAATTAGACGGGAGTTTGCGCCCTATGTCGGCGTCGAATGGCAAAGCGCCTTCGGCGAGACACGCGACATGATCGAGGCCGCAGGCGGTAAAGGCGACGATATCGTCTTTCTCGTGGGCCTGCGGACCTGGTATTAGGAGAACAAGATGGGCGGTTTCATAGAACCCAATATTCACCCCGTGCTGGTGCATTTTACCTATGCCCTCGGCACATCTGCAGCCTTGGCATATGCGGCTGGTCTCCTGGTACCTGTAGGCCGCTGGCGCGACAGTCTTCGACCGGCCGCTGACTGGATGCTGGCATTGGCTGCCTTGGCGGTTCTGGCCACCATCGCGGCCGGTTTCCAGGCCTATTACAGCGTTGCTCACGATGCGCCGTCCCATGAAGCGATGACAACCCATCGCAACTGGGCTGTTCTCACGGGCCTCGCCTTACTGACCCTCGCTGGTTGGCGCTGGCTGAGAAAGGCCGCGTCGCCCGGCCCTGTATTTACGATCAGCGCCCTGGCGGTGGCAGGTCTTTTGACGATTACAGCGTGGTGGGGAGGCACAATTGTCTACAAGTACGGACTTGGCGTGCAGAGCCTCCCTGAAGCCAGCGGGCCAGGCCACGATCATGATCATGGCGGCGGGGCCGGTCATGGCGACCAAGGCACGGTGGATTCAACAGACGATCATCAAGACGCTCACGGAGAGTCTCCATCCGACACGATGGACGGATCATCGGCGAGCGGCGATGGACATGATCACGACCATTCCGACGGTGCAGCTGATCGAGAAATGTCAGGCACGGTCCCCGCCGGACACGACAACTCCGACGGCCATCATGACACCAAACCGGTCTCGACTGATGAACAGGCGATCCTGGATATCATGGCCGCGATCGAAACCGGTTGGGAGACCGGCGATGGCGAACTGTTCCGGCAGAACTTTCTCGACTGGTCAGGCGCCCGGTACTTTGAATCAGGCGGCGAGAATACTGGCCTGCTCGACCTTGTCGAAAATCATGTCGAGCCCGAAAAAGATACCATTCCGGATCTCGAACTCGACTTCTCGAATATAGATGTGCAATTCGAGGGAAGTGACTTTGCATGGGCTGTCGCGGACACAGCGATCAGTGGCACGTTCAGCTCAAATGGCGAACGCCTGGAGCGTATCGGGAAACAAACGGTGCTGTTCCGCAAGGTCGCCGGCACCTGGCAGGTTATTCACACGCACTCGTCCTCCCGTGCGCCGCGGCCCTGATCAATGTCAAACGTTGCAAACCAGTCGGGTTTGTGGGCGGACCCGCTCTTTGGGGCGAACCATTTCACGTTATTGCGTTGGGGACTGGCTCTCGGCGTGGTTGTCGGTCATGCATGGCTGATCCCCACCGGGTATGAACCAACGCGCATTCATGACTGGACGCTCAGTTATCTCGCAGTGAACGGGTTTTTCATTTTGTCCGGGCTACTGATCGCGAAGAGTCTGGAAATGCGCAAGGATGTGAAGGGCTACGCACGGTCCAGGCTTCTAAGGATTTATCCGGCGCTCATCGTGCTCATGTTGGCCCTTCTTTTCTTTTTCGGACCTGCGTTTAGCAACCCGGGCGGAATTCGCTACCTAGTTGATTCGGAACCTTGGACTTACGTTCTCCGTGTCCTATTGATGGGAGACCCCCTGAGCGCGCCGGGCGGCGTATTTGGAATGTCATCAGACCCGGTCTTTAATGGGGCTCTTTGGACAATCCGTTACGAAATGCTTGCCTATGTCTTGGCGGGGATTGGGTTTTTCAGCGGATTTCTGAAAAATCGGTGGCGGGTGCTGACGTCGCTTCTGATTTCGCAACTTTTTTATTTGGTACTGCAACATGCGTCGATCCTGAATGATGCGCCCGACGGCGTTGTCGCACTCTTTCGGTTCACCACCGCTTTTTTGTTGGGCATGACGCTATGGCACTTTCCGGTTTTGCGACGTGCGGGATGGCTTTCAATATGCGTTGCAATAGGCAGTTTTCTGCTTCTTGGCCGCACCCCGATCGGTGAAACACTTGCAAATATCACGCTCGCCGCCGGATTGATGCACTTCGGCCTGGTACGAAGCGCCTCCCGCACAATCGCGACCATGCCGGACTATTCCTACGGGATATATATCTGGCATTATCCAGTCCTACAGAGCGTTTTGCTCCTTAATCCCGACATGCATCCTGTTGCCCTGCTCGCCGTGTCCGCGCCGCCAGTGATCCTTGCGGCGGCGGCGTCATGGCACGTGATCGAGAAACCGGCGCTGCAGTTGAAAAAGAGGAGACGAACTACTGGAAGGCTCGGCGAAAGGTAAAGCCGTGAAGCACGGGACAACAAAATCTTGTTTATACCCTATAGGGGTATTATGTGTCTGTTGTCGGCATACCGCCGATGCAATGCTTTGCCACGAACCCGCAGGAAGGCGACCTCATGAAAATTACATCTGTGGGACATGCCGTGTCCCTATTTCTCGTCATTACATTTCTGATCTGCATCGTTTGGGGGCTCGTGACGCCGCCTAGCCTTCACATGCATCCGGCATGGCAGGATCTACTGCCCGGATTCGAGTTTGGGACGCTGACCGGTATCCTGATCGGCCTTGTCGAGAGCTATCTCTATGGCTGGTACGTCGCCATTCTGTTCGTTCCCTTGTTTAACTTCTTCAACCGAAACAGCAGCGCACAAAAGTAATGCAGACCCTCGTCCTGTGAAGCACTCCTGCTGAAAGACTAAGAGCCATGACCCACGACACCTCTCACGTCCATTCCGGACATGCGTGCCATCACGACGATCAGGCCACTCCAGAGAAGCCTGATGATGCCTATGATAAGCTTCCCGACGGCTATGCGGGCACCGTGTGGACCTGTCCGATGCATCCGCAGGTACGCGAAATTGCTAATACAGGCTGTCCGATCTGCGGCATGGCACTCGAACCTGAAACGGTGACGGCCGAACAGGATACCAGCGAACTCGATGACATGACGCGGCGCTTCTGGGTCGCCTTTGTCTTCTCGGCGCCACTGCTCGCCTTTGTCATGGGCGAAATGATTCCCGGCAGCCCGCTCGGACAACGGCTTGATCCGACATGGAGTGTCTGGCTGCAGGCCTTGATCGCGACACCTGTCGTCGTTTGGGCCGGCTGGCCCTTCTTCGTGCGCGGCTGGCAATCCGTGAAACGACGCAACCTCAACATGTTCACCCTGATCGCTATGGGCGTCGGCGTCGCTTACGTTTATTCACTTGTCGCCACGATCGCCCCCGACATCTTCCCGGACACGTTTAGGGGCCATGGTGGCAATGTCGCGGTCTACTACGAAGCGGCCGCCGTGATCGTGACGCTGGTTCTACTTGGCCAGGTGCTCGAACTGCGCGCCCGCAGCGCCACCTCAGGAGCCATTCGTGCGCTGCTGGAGCTTGCTCCCGCCACTGCGCGCAGGATTGCTGACGATGGCAGCGAACAGGATGTCAATCTCGCGGATGTAAAGTCCGGCGACAAGCTGCGGGTCCGGCCAGGCGAAAAAATCCCGGTCGATGGCGAGGTCGTCGACGGCCATGGGTCGGTTGACGAATCCATGGTCACCGGCGAACCTTTGCCCGTTGAAAAAACTGCTGGCGCCCGTGTAACGGGAGGGACGGTCAACGGAACCGGTTCGCTGGTCATGGAGGCGACGCATGTCGGCGAGGACACGCTCTTGTCCCAGATTGTGCGAATGGTCGCCGCCGCACAGCGATCCCGCGCCCCAATTCAGCGGCTTGCTGATCTCGTCGCCGCATGGTTCGTTCCTGCTGTTATTGGAATAGCGATCCTGACCTTTGTCGTGTGGGCCGTGTTTGGGCCCGATCCGGCGATGGCTTTTGCAATCGTGAATGCCGTTGCCGTCCTGATCATCGCATGTCCCTGTGCGCTAGGTCTGGCAACCCCAATGTCGATCATGGTCGGCACCGGCAAGGGCGCGTCCAACGGCATTCTGATCAAGAATGCTGAAGCGTTAGAAACGCTTGAGAAGGTCGATACGATCGTGGTCGACAAGACCGGGACGTTGACGCTCGGACGCCCCGAACTGGTGCGCGTCGAGCCAAGCGAAGGCTTCGACGAAGGCTCGTTGCTTAGTCTCGTAGCTGCCGTGGAACGTTTGAGCGAGCATCCACTTGCCGACGCGATCGTGCGTGGCGCAAAGGCCAAGGGCGCACCCAACAAGGACGCGCACGGGTTTGAATCCGTCACTGGCGAAGGTGCACAGGCAAGCGTCGAAGGCCAAACCGTTGTCATCGGCAACAGAAAGATGATGCAGCGGATCGGGGGCTGGTCGGACGACCTCGGGGCAAGCGCTGACCAGTACCGCGCCGAAGGACAGACGGTTATGTTCGTCGCCGTCGACGGAAAGCCGGCAGGCCTTGTCTCCGTAGCCGACCCGATCAAGGAGACAACACCGGAGGCCATTAAACGCCTCCATGCCGAAGGGCTGAAGATCGTGATGTTGACAGGTGACAATGAGACGACAGCCCGCGCGGTTGCCGACAAGGTCGGCATCGACGAGGTTCACGCCGACGTCTCGCCTGAAGACAAGCATCGGATCGTCTCCGAACTCCAGAAAAACGGTGCCCGCGTGGCCATGTGCGGTGACGGCATCAATGATGCGCCTGCTCTCGCACAGGCAGATGTCGGAATCGCGATGGGAACCGGAACCGATGTAGCCATGGAGAGTGCAGGTGTAACCCTTGTGAAAGGCGATCTTATCGGGGTCGCAAAGGCCCGGGAGCTCAGCCACGCAACGATGCGTAACATCCGCCAGAACCTTTTCTTCGCCTTCATCTATAATACGCTCGGTCTGCCGGTTGCCGCCGGCATTCTGTATCCCTTCTTTGGCCTGCTACTGAGCCCGATGATCGCGGCGGCCGCCATGAGTTTCAGCTCGGTCTCTGTCATCGGCAACGCCTTGCGGCTGAGATCCCTTAAGCTCTAACTTTTCGGAGCACAGACATGTCCAGACTGGTTGGTATGAGCGCGCTTGGCGGGCTGATCATTGCAGCCCTGATAGTGGGCGTGATGCTCTTGACCGCGTCGCCTGCAGCGAACGCGCAAACGGTCACCGTTCACAAGACGCCGTGGTGCGGTTGCTGCGCCGCTTGGGTGGACCACCTGCATGACGAGGGTTTCGACGTCATCGTGAAAGAGGAAGAGGACCTGACACCCATTCGGTCACAGCTCGGTGTTCGGGCTGAGCTGATGAGTTGCCATACCGCAGAAGTCGCCGGATATGTAGTTGAAGGTCACGTCCCTGCTCGGGAAATAAGACGCTTGCTCGAAGAAAAGCCTGACGTTGACGGCCTCTCGATCCCCGGCATGCCGCAAGGCTCTCCCGGCATGGAAACACCGAACGCGCCAGATCCGTTTGATGTCATCATCTTCTCTGGAGAGGATGCCAGGACGGAAGCCTCCTATCGGGGAACGCGATTGGTCTCTGAACCGGCCAGACCATGAGTAAGGATGAGTACAAGCAAGGATCACTGACGCTCGCTGGCACCGTCGCCATGGGGACGGGTGTGATGATTGGTGCCGGCATCTTTGCCCTGACCGGCCAGGTCGCTGGATTTGCAGGCGACCTGTTTCCGCTCGCCTTCCTCACGGCCGCCATCATCAGCGGATTCAGCGCCTATTCCTATATCAAAGTCTCCAACAAGTATCCGAGCGCCGGCGGGATCGCGATGATACTCCAACGCGCTTACGGGCCGTCTACCGTGACCGGAAGCGCCGCCCTGCTGATGGCGTTCTCGATGATCATCAATGAAAGCCTGGTCGCCCGCACGTTCGGTACGTACACGCTGCAGCTGTTCGGCGTCGAAGGCGGCCCACTTGTCCCCTTGCTGGCAATCGGATTGATCATCATGGCTTTCGTGATCAATGTTGCCGGCAATCAGGTGATCGGCGGCGTGTCCAAGGTCACGGCCATTCTCAAGGTTGGTGGCATACTGATTTTCGCGCTTGTTGCGCTTTGGGCTGCGGGATTCAGCTTCCAGCCCGCAGCAGATGGCTTTGCCGACAACACGTCTGCAAGCGGATTTCTAGCCGGAGTCGCACTCGCCATACTAGCCTATAAGGGATTCACCACCATCACGAACAGTGGCGACGAGGTGAAGGAACCGAACCGCAACGTCGGGCGGGCCATCATGATCTCGCTTGCGCTCTGCACGTTCATCTATCTCCTTGTCTGTTTCTCTGTCGGATCAACCCTCACTGTCTCGGAGATTGTTGCGGCGAAGGACTATGCCCTTGCCGAGGCGGCTCGGCCTGCACTTGGAAACTATGGATTATGGTTCACAGTAACGATTGCGATCATCGCGACAGCTTCAGGCCTGCTTGCCAGCTTGTTTGCCGTCTCCCGCATGCTCGCCATGCTGACCGACATGAACCTGATTCCGCATAGACATTTCGGCATGCCCGGAACGGTACAGCGTCATACGCTCGTCTATACGGTTGTGGCTGCCGGATTGCTCGCGGCTTTCTTCGATCTCAGTCGCATCGCTTCGCTTGGCGCAATCTTCTATCTGGTCATGGATATCATCATCCATTGGGGCGTCTTCCGGCATTTGAGAAAGGAAGTCGGCGCCGCACCTGCAATCCTTATCTGTGCAATGGCGCTCGATGCCGTCGTCCTGATCGCCTTCCTCGTCCTGAAGTGGCAAGCCGATCCAGTCATCATCCTGATCGCGGCTTTCGGCATAGCTGCAGTGTTTTCATTCGAGCATTTCTTCCTGAAACAGCTCCGCGATAATCCTCCCGGAGAGGGGGCCGGAAACGACCAACACAAAGCCCATTTATGATCATTGCAAGCTTGATTGGACTGCTCACTTTTGCTCTGGCGAGTACGTTACATTATTTCGCACTGGCGCACCTGAACCTACGCCTGAACCATGAAGCGCGCTCAGGACTCCCGATCGTACTCTCTGGGATTGTAGGTGCAGACTTGGCGCACCTGGCTGAGGCAACGCTCTATGCAACCAGCTTCAAGCTACTGGATGTCTTTGATTTAGGTGGTTTCAAGGGCGGCGAAGCGGACGGGTTCATGGACATATTCTATTTCTCCCTCGTCAACTACACATCGCTTGGGCTGGGCGATATCTATCCAACCGGACATTCGCGGTTCCTGGCCGGACTGGAATCACTCAATGGTTTCCTGCTGATTTCCTGCTCGGCATCCTTCATTTTCCTTCTTATGCGAAACCAAATGGATGGCCCAACTTCAGGCGGAATTCAAAAATCTGGTTAGCACGGAACTGTTTACACCCTTCTCCGTTAGTCGTGGAAATACCCCACCACTGTATAAGGAGGATGTTGAAAGTGGATATGAAGAATAGTTATTGGCGGTTCGGCGCAATGATCATCACATCGATGATCGTAATGTTTGGGCTGATGTATCTCAACACTTATGCGTGGGAGCATGTTCGCTGGAGTGAGACGCGCTTTTACATGGCGTTCATTATGGGTGCGGCGATGGCCGTCGTGATGCTGAGCTTCATGCTCAACATGTACAAGGACAGCCGCATCAATATCAGTATATTCGTTGGCGCTGCCGTCGTGTTCGTCCTGGCGTTGTGGCTGGTGCGCAGCCAAAGCACGGTCGAGGACCGGTCGTACATGAAAGCGATGATCCCCCACCACTCCATTGCCATCATGACCAGTGAACGCGCCGGCATCGACGATGTCCGTGTACGTGAGCTTGCCGACGAGATCATCACGGCCCAGCGCCGCGAGATAAAGGAAATGGAGTGGCTGATTTCGGACATCGCGGAGAATGGTCCGGCGTCGACCGAGAGCGAGGCGGAAAGCCGTCCCGTGCCCCCTTTTGAAGGCACGCTCAATCCAGAAGACGCTGCCGGTGCATCCATCGCCGAGGACTGACGTGCTTTCCACGTCCAGTCAGACCCATTCGATCCCGAAAAGGAGCGAAACAGAATGAGACTGCAGAAGATCAAGACAGAGGGCCTTGCCCACCTTTCCTATTTCCTGAGTGCCGATGGCGAAGCTGCGGTCATCGATCCGCGGCGTGACATCGACATATATCTGGACCTCGCCCGTGAGGAAGGCTCTGTCATCAAGCACGTCTTCGAAACCCACCGGAACGAGGACCTGCTTTCAGGCGCCGCTTTGCTGAAGAAAGAGACCGGCGCAAAGGTATGGCACGGGCCGAACCCTGAAAAGCCAATCCAGTACGCCGCCGAGACGCGCGAAGGCGACACGTTCGAGATTGGTGAGGCCCTGCTCAAGGTGCTCGAAACGCCCGGGCACACAGACGACAGTCTCTCCTACGTGCTTTTTGACAAGAGCTTCGAGGAAGGTCCGGTCGGTGTGTTCACGGGTGATGCCTTGTTCATTGGCGATGTGGGCCGCACGGACTTCTATCCCGACCGCAAACGCGAAGTTGCCGGCCTGCTCTATGACAGCCTGAAGAAACTGATGGGGCTCGGCGACCAGTGCCTCGTCTATCCCGCGCATGGCGCAGGTTCGGTCTGTGGCTCGGGCATGGCCGACCGGGAGTTCTCCTCCATCGGCCATGAAAAGCTCAACAATCCGCGCCTGCAAATCGGGGGCCGGGAGGCTTTTATCGATGCTAAAGTCGCGGAAAACCACTACATTCCGCCCTACTTCCGGCGCATGGAAGAAGGCAACATAGAAGGCGCCGAAGCCGCACCGCCTGCGCCTCTGCCTTCCTCCCCGGCGATGTTGCTCGATCCAGGCGATGCGATCTGCCTCGATGTTCGCGGCATTTTTGACTTTGCCGGCGGCCACCGCACAGGCTCGCTCTGCATCCCGCACGACATGCTTACCGCCTTCGCGGGCTGGTTACTGCCAAACGACAAACCGGTGCTGCTACTGGCTCGGGATGAGGACCAGGCCGTCGACGCGGCCATCACGCTTCAGCGGATCGGCTTCGACAATGTGAGCGGATTTGTCAGCGGCGCCATGCCCCTCGCCGTCAAGAACGGCCCGCTCGACGTGCTTGATTTCATCGATACTGAAACGGTCGCCGCGCGGGTGGACAAACCGCCCGAAGGCTGGACCTTGCTCGATGTCCGCGCCATCGATGAATATGAGAGCGGCCACATCAAGGACAGCAAGCACGCCTATGTCGGCAAGCTGCCTGATGCGGCCAGTGAACTCGACCCCGACCAACCGGTCACGGTCATGTGCGGGAGCGGTGCACGCGCCACGATTGCCGCCTCCCAGCTTCTGCGGAACGGGTTCTCCGAGGTCGATGTCTATATCGGCTCGATGAAGGCGTGGACCGCAGCTGGAAATGCCATTGAGAGATGACCATAACTCTATCTTGGGCTGAATTTTCTGTTGCTGACGCATAAAGAGACTGGCAATTGCTTCACGAGGTCCCCATATATATACCCCGTATGGGGTATTTGCCATGAAGACTGAAACCAAAGAGGCCGCGACCCGGAGGCTTGCCCGCATCGAGGGACAGGTGCGCGGCATCACGAAGATGGTGTCCGACGACCGCTATTGTATCGACGTAATCCGTCAGGTGCAGGCAGTGAAGGCCGCGCTGGCGGGGCTGGAAGCTACTATTCTCGACGATCACATTGCGACCTGCGTGGACCATGCTCTGACTGGAAACAATGTCGACGAGCGACGAGAAAAGGTCGAGGAGCTTGTGGCAGTGCTCGGCGGGCGCAAAAAGTGATAGAATCTCTCAATGTATTGTACTGAAATTTCTGGATTATTGACCTAACCACCAAACCGATGCCCATTCTGATACGACTCCTGACCCTTTTGGCCGCAGCAATTCTTACTGCGCAGCCTGTCATGGCATGTCCGTTCATGTTGGGCGACGAGGCGGCCACCAAGGTCGAAATCAGCACAAGTCATCCTTGCCACGATATGGCGATGGAAATCGAGGCGGACGCAGATAAATCTCCGCAGTCGTCGTCGGATTCAGATTGCCTGGCGGGCACAGATTGCGCGCCCATGCTGATCCAGGCGCAGTCGGACGCCAACCCAATTACACTGTCTGCCGATCCTTCTCCTGTCCTGCCGATCATACTCGCTGAAGCGCCCGTTGCGTTTCCGCCTGAACGGTCGACCCTCTCGACAGGACCGCCGCCAAATGCAGTCCTGCCACACCAGACACCCATTTCTCTGAAACAGCGCTTCCTGAATTGAGAGCGGTGACCTTCGGCTTCCACAGCAGCCTGACGTCATCGTTTCACACAATTCAGGAATTCCCGTTTTATCATGCCCCACATTGCCAGAATCCTGCTGGTCGCAGCGTTTGCTGCTATTCCACTGGCGACGGTTGCCAGCGCTCAGAGCTTTGATGAGCTTGAAGCCCGTCTCAAGTCGCATCCAAGTCTTTCCGCTCTCGGTTATGATGCCGAGGCCAATCGGGAGCGTGCTATCGCTGCAACAGCGTTACCGGATCCCGTCGTATCCCTTGGGATCAACAACTTTCCGATCTTCGATCCCTCCTTCGACACTTACCTGCCGACCAATAAAGCCGTCGGCATCCGGCAACAAATTCCAAACCTCGCAGGCCGGCAAGCGCGCGCCGGTGAAGCCCGGGCGATGTCGGTCCAGACCGAGGCGATTCGCAATGCTCGTTACGCGGCATTGCGCGCCGAACTGATCGCCCTTCTGGCTGACAAGAGAAGAATAACCAGACAGAAAACTCTCGCCGAAGCGCGAGATGCAAAATATGACGAGCTTGTCGACATTGTAGAAGCAGAAATCGATGCGGGCCGCCCGGCCGTTTACCGCCTCGCGGAGATTGAAAGCGAGCGGGCGGAAGTGTCCCGGACGCTTGTTGATCTCGATCAGCAAGAAGCCGAGACCGATGCGCTCCTGGTCGAGCTCGTCGGTCTGGTTCCCTCGACCAGCGCCCCTCCCCTGAATGAAAAAGACTGGTCCGGTGCCGCGCTTGAGTTCCATAACGTGCGTGTTGCCGATGCGGCGGTCCGCGTTACCAATTACGGTGTCGATGAAGCCCGCTCAGCGTGGAAACCTGAATGGGGCGCCCAGCTCACTTATCAACAGCGCGATGAAGGCGCGATGTTCGCGGGGGATGACTGGGTCTCCGGTATGGTGACTTTTACGGTTCCGCTCTGGGCCGAAAGGAAGCAGGCACCAAACTTGCGCGCCGCTAAGGCTGAGCGGGCCGGCGCCGAGCAACGCTACCAGGCTGCCGCACGGAATGCGGCGGCTCAGTACGCATCCCGGGACGCCATTATCCGCTCGGCCGATGACAGTATCAATGTCCTGCAGGTCAAAATTGCTGCCGTCGAAGACGAAGTCGAGGCCCAGTTGATTACTTATGAGTCCGGTGTTGGCGGCTATGCGCCGATCATCGACGGCGAGATCGCCATTCTCAAACTCCGGGCGGAAATCGAAGCTGAAACGGCCCGCAAGGCTGCTTCGATCGCACGCCTGAATGCCCTCCTGGTAACACAATGAAAAAGACATTCCTGATAATTGGCACGGCATCTGCCGCCCTCTTGTTTGCCACATGCGGCGCGCCTGCCCGAACATCGGGCGGCCAGGCTGAATTGCCAAGCGCTTCGAGCGAGACGCAGCGATACACCTGCCCCATGCATCCGCACTATATCTCGACCGATCCGGACGGCACCTGCCCGATCTGCGGCATGGATTTGGTGCCCGCCCAACATCCGCAGGAGCCGTCAGGCTCAAAAGGAGAAATCCTTTACTACAAGCATCCCATGGGCAAGCCGGACACGTCCCCCGTTCCGAAAAAGGATTCCATGGGCATGGATTATATCCCGGTCTATGCCGATGACACCGGCTCGGGCGTGGCGGTCTCGCCGGAAATGATCCAGACCATGGGGATCAGGACAGCACAGGTCGAGACAAGTGATTTTGGCCGGAGACTGAGAGCCTTCGGTACGGTCGAGACGAATGAGCGGCTGGAGAATGTTACCGTATCGCGGCTGGAAGGCTGGATCGAGGATCTGGCGGTCAATGCCGAAGGCGACACGGTCCGCTCTGGTAGCCTTCTCTACCGGATCTACAGTCCGGACCTGATCGCCGCGCAAAGGGATTATCTGAACTCTTTCAAAATTGGAAACGAGGCGCGTATCGCGTCGGTCCGGCAGCGCCTGCGCTCACTTGGTATGCAGAACGCGGCCATCGACCTGCTCACCGAAACCCGCCAAGTCATTGAGCGCGTCCCGGTCTATGCGGAAGCTGGCGGCACGGTTGCCGAGCTCCAAATCCGCAATGGCGACTATGTAAAACCCGGTACGCCCATATTACGGCTTCAATCCTATGCCGATGTGTGGGTCATTGCCTCTGTGCCGGAGAGCGATTTGCCTCTGGTGGAGACAGGCATGCCGGCCGAGCTCGATTTTCCAAGCGCGCCCGATGCGCCTGGCGAAGGCCGCATCGATTATATCTATCCAACAATTGATCCAAATACCCGCACCGCCGATGTCAGGATCGAAGTGGATAATGCATCGGGCTATCTTCGCCCGGGCGCCTATGCAGACATAAGCCTGAATGTCGGTGGCCATCCGCGGCTTTCGGTTCCGAGTGAAGCCATTCTGCTTGGTGGTGAGGGTGCCAGTGTCGTCATCGCCGAAGGCAATGGCCGCTTTTCCGGACGCGCCGTGCGAACGGGAATCTCAGCCAATGGCCGGACCGAAATCCTGTCGGGACTGGAAAGTGGCGACATGGTCGTCGCCAGCGGGCAGTTCCTGCTGGATAGCGAAGCCAACCTGAAAGAAGGCCTCTCCAAGCTGGAGGCTCCAGAAGCGAGACCGGCCAGTCCGGAAACACCGCTCTCCGATATTCCGATGGACGACGAAACCCTGGCTGAGATCGATCACTTCACCGACATGGCGCTCTATTTCCACGAGGCCCTGACGGATGGGTATGACATTGATCCGCTGTTCGTTGGACCGGCCCTCGCCCTGGCGCCTGTACTGAGAGACCGTTACGCGAATACCAAGCTGGCGCCGGTCATCGATGCCTCGCAAACCGCGCTGGCCGCAGCGCGGGATGCCGCCGGCAATGAAGACCTCACCACTCAGCTCGCCAAACTCGTAGAAGCCCTGAAACCCTGGTTGCTCGACGGCGCGCCACAGCACTACAGAGATGCGGGTCTGGCCCTCTACAGGGACAGGGCAACTGACCGGCACTGGCTTCAGGAGGCTGGCACCCCCGCCAACCCTTATAGCGATGATGGAGAAGAACAGATCGGCTGGCCAGACCCGATGGCCGGCATGCCGATGAATGTCGATCGCGGCGCCCCTGGCGTCAACCAGGCCAGCGAGCGCTAGGAGGTAGGCATGTCAGAACAAGATTCAAACGACCTCGCCGGTCGTGATCCATCAAAATCATGGGTCGCGAAGCTGATCTCTTGGTCGGTGTCCAACCAGCTCATTGTCCTGATGCTCGCTGCGGCCCTCGCCATCACGGGGTGGATGGCCATCCAGCGCACGCCCCTTGATGCAGTGCCGGACCTGACCGACACACAGGTCATCATACGCACCGATTTTCCCGGCCAGAGCCCGCAGATCGTCGAGGATCTGGTTACTTATCCCCTGTCGACAAATCTTCTCGGCCTGCCAAGGACGAAGGATGTGCGCGGCTCTTCCATGTTCGGCACCAGTTTCGTCTATGTCATCTTCGACGATGATGTTGATATGTACTGGGCACGCTCACGCGTCCTGGAAGCCCTCTCAAGACTGGGGTCGGAGCTGCCGGATGGCGCCGTGCCGCAGCTTGGCCCCGACGCGACAGGCGTCGGCTGGGTCTACCAGTATGCCCTGGTCGACAAAAGCGGCAACGTCGATCTC
This sequence comes from Henriciella barbarensis, assembly GCF_003576345.1. Lineage (GTDB taxonomy): Bacteria > Pseudomonadota > Alphaproteobacteria > Caulobacterales > Hyphomonadaceae > Henriciella > Henriciella barbarensis. The sequence goes on from NZ_QWGB01000011.1 coordinate 31,761, forward strand.
GCGGAGCTCCGTTCGCTTCAGGACTGGTTCCTGAAGCTCGAACTCGCAGGTGTGGAAGGCGTCGCGGAAGTCGCGTCCGTCGGCGGCTTTGTCCGGGAATACCAGGTTCTCCTCGATCCCAACCGCCTGCGAAGTTACGACCTGTCGATTACACGTATACAGGATGCGGTCCGTGCGGCCTCGATCGAGGTCGGCGGCCGTGTGCTCGAACAGGGTGAAACCGAATATGTGATCCGCTCGTCCGGCTATGTCGATGAGAAAATCGATCTCGAACAGGTCGTGGTCAAGGCGGAGGATGGCACACCTGTCCAGCTGAGCGACGTGGCGCGAATTGTCGAAGGCCCGGCTCTCAGGCGCGGTATCGTGGAGCTCAATGGCGAAGGTGAAACGGTAGCGGGCATCGTCGTCATGCGTGATGGCGAGAATGCCCTCTCCGTGATCGACCGCGTGAAGGAGAAACTCCACAGCCTCCAGAGCGGCCTGCCGGAAGGGGTCGAGATAGTCACCGTCTATGATCGCGCCCCGCTCATCGAAGGCTCGGTCGATTATCTGAAGGACAAGCTTATCGAGGAAGGCATCGCGGTCACGCTCGTCATCCTGATCTTCCTCCTGCATGTTCGCTCGTCCCTAGTCGCCATTATTACCCTGCCTCTTGGTGTGCTCGGGGCCTTCCTGATCATGTCCTGGCAGGGCGTCACCGCGAACATCATGTCGCTTGGCGGTATCGCAATCGCGATTGGAGCGATGGTCGACGCCTCGATCGTGCTCGTCGAGAATGCCAGCCGGAAACTGGCGGACTTGGGACCGAAACCCGATCCGAGAGTCCGCCGTCAGGCGCTGGTCGAGTCCGCCCAGGAAGTCGGCCCCGGCATATTCTTTTCACTCCTGATCATCACGGTCTCCTTCCTGCCGGTCTTTGCCCTGACCGGTCAGAGCTTCAGGCTCTTCAGTCCGCTTGCCTATACCAAGACGTATGCGATGGCCTTCGCCGCCATCCTGTCGGTCACGCTCGTGCCTGTCCTGATGCTGCATCTCATGCGGGGGCGCTTTCGCCGCGAGGAAGCCAATCCACTGAACGCCTTCTTCGTCTGGGCCTACAAACCGCTGCTCCATCTAGCCCTGAGGTTCAAGTGGATCACAGTCGCCCTTGCACTCGCGCTGACGGCTAGCGTCATCGTGCCCGTCCAGAGGATCGGCTCGGAATTCATGCCGGCCCTTTATGAAGGCGAGCTCCTCTATATGCCGACCACCCTGCCCGGCGTGTCATCGACCAAGATGCGGGAGATTCTTGGCCAGACAAACCGCGTCATCAAGACTGTTCCAGAAGTCGACCGTGTCTTCGGCAAGGCCGGGCGCGCCGATACCGCAACCGATCCGGCGCCACTCACCATGATCGAGACATGGATCGAGCTGAAACCGAAGGACGATTGGCGGCCAGGTGTGACGGTCGAGGACATCACCGATGAGCTCGATGCCAAGCTGCAAATGCCCGGCCTTGTGAACTCATGGGGCTACCCGATCAAGATCCGTATGGACATGGTTTCAACAGGTGTGCGCACGCCCATTGGTATCAAGGTCACCGGAGACGATCTGACCGAGATCGAAGCCATTGCCCGGGAGATAGAAGCGGCCGTTTCGGACGTACCCGGAACGCGCTCGGCCTTCGCCGACAGGGTCATGGGCGGCAAATATCTCGAGATCACGCCGGACCGAGGCGAACTCGCCCGGCGCAATATCGACATGGCCACCTTCCAGTCCGTGATCCAAACCGCCTTGGGCGGCATGACACTCACCCAGTCTGTCGAGGGCCGGGAACGCTATGACATGATCCTGCGCTATGATCGGCCATTTCGTGAGAGTGCCACAGACCTGGAAGAGATACTCGTCCCCGCCCCGTCCGGCGCCCATATCCCTCTCAGCGAACTGGCGGACATTTCCTATACGGAAGGCCCGCCAATGATCCGGTCGGAAAATGCCCGGCTGACTGGCTGGGTTTTCGTCGATATCGCGGACCGGGACATGGGCAGCTATGTTGCAGACGCCAGACAGATGATTGCCAACGCCGTCAACCTGCCCGCTGGATATGCGGTGGAGTTCTCCGGCCAGTATGAACAGATGCAGGAAGCGAATGCGCGGCTGAAAATTGCCATTCCAGCGGCGATTGCCCTGATTTTCCTGCTCCTGATGCTCCATTTCGGAAGGCTCGACCGGACCCTCATCATCATGGCGAGCCTGCCTTTCGGCCTGATCGGCGGGATGTGGGCCGTCTGGCTGGCTGGCTACAACCTGTC
>NZ_QWGB01000012.1 GCF_003576345.1 Henriciella barbarensis
CACAACGACGTGACAGTCGAGCGCCGTCTCGTGTTCCTGCATTTGCCAGAGATGCACGTGGTGAACGTCCGCAACGCCATCGACACTTCGCATCGCTTCCACGACGGCGGCATTGTCGATCTCGGGTGGGCTACCCAGCATCAACATATGGATCGGCCCGCCAATTTCACGGAACGACAGATAGAGAATGTATACCGCGATACCGATCGTCACGAGCGGATCGACCAGTCTCCAGTCATAGAGGAGGATGAGCGTTCCGCCTGCAACCACGGCTACCGATGCGAGTGCATCCGAAAGGTTGTGAAGGAAGAGCGCCCGGATATTCACGCTCCCTTTCTGCATCGAATAGGTCAGGAGGGCTGTCAGCGTATCGATGACCAGCGCAACACCGCCAAGAATAACGATCGTCCAGCCGCCAACGGCGGGGGGATCAATGATCCGCATGACACCCTCATAGATCAGATAGAGGCCGATGATGGTCAAAGATGTATAATTGATCAGGGCTGCGACGATCTCGATGCGGCCATACCCAAAGGTCATCCGCTCATCAGCCGGTCGCCGCGCAATCTTGCGCGCAGCGAACGCGATGACGAGCGACGCCATATCAGAGAAATTGTGCAGAGCATCGGCGATGAGCGCGAGGCTGCCGGAGAGAATCCCCCCGACAACCTGCCCAACGGTTAGTAGTGCGTTTGCCCAGATAGCAATGGAGACCCGGCGATCACCGCTTTTGGGATCAAGGCTGTCATGTTCATGTGCGTGGCTCATGATCGGCCTCCTCTTCCAGCACCTTGCGCTTGCATTCGAGATACGCGCGTCGCCGCGCGTGTACCGCGTTTTTGACACGGCTCTTTGATGGTATCAGGCCGCATTCTTCCTGCACCTTGGCCGCCTGCTCACTTGAAAGGGACACCATCGCGTTGCCGAGATTCCCGCAGCCCGCCAGGGCTGCGAGAGAAATCGACATGACCGCAACGCGAAGTTCACGATGGATGAACATGCTCGGCCTCCAACAAGGAATGGTGCGCGTCGGGCTTCGGTGCGAACCAGCGGTGAAGGGCTGGCAGGACAAGCAAGGTCAACACGGTCGATGAGACCAGCCCGCCCATGACGACCGTGGCCAGTGGCCGCTGCACTTCAGCACCGACACCACTCGCGAAGAGCAGTGGCGCAAGGCCGAGCGCCGTCGTAAGGGCGGTCATCAGAACAGGACGTGCCCGCAAGCCTGCCGCCTCGACGGCAAGTTCATCGCGGCCCCGGCCTTCCCTGGCAAAATCATCCATGAAGCTGACCAGCACCATGCCATTGCCGAGCGCGATGCCAAACAGGGCAATAAAGCCGACCGTCGCGGGCACCGAGATCGGCAGGCTCGCAACCCAGAGCGCCATCGCGCCGCCGGTCAGCGCCAGCGGAATGTTGAGCAGGATCAGGATGGCTGATTTCATGCGCCCGAAGGTTAATAGCAGGATCAGGAACACGATGCCCAGCGTGATCGGGATCACGACCGCAAACCGCGCATTCGCTTCTTGCTGGAGTTCGAACTGCCCGCCCCATTCGACGCGGTAACCGGCCGGTAAGTCAAGCTGGCCGGCGACCGCCGCCTGCGCATCGGCGACATAGCTGCCGATGTCGCGTCCTCTCACATTGAGCTGGACGGTGATGAAGCGCTCGCCATTCTCGCGCGTGATCTGGCGCGGCCCGACGATCTCCCTGATGTCTGCCACGCTTTCGAGTGGAACCCGTGCGCCGCTGGATGATTCCAGAATGATCCGTCCGATGGCCGCGGGCGTGTCGCGGTCTTCTTCGGCATAGCGCACGATGACGGGGAACTGGCGTACCCCCTGGAAAACGGCGCCAGCCTCTGCCCCGCCAACACCTGAACGCAAGGCGTCAAGCGCCTCCTCGACACTCAGGCCGTATCGGCCGAGCGCCGGACGGTCGAGCGAGACCACAAGCTGAGGCGCGCCGGTGATCTGATCGGCCTGGACGTCTGTGGCTCCCGGAATCTCCTGCAGGACCGCCTGCAAATCCTGCGAGCCTTCCAGAAGAACCTCCGTATCCGGCCCGAAGATCTTGACCGCCAGCTGCGCCTTTGTGCCGGTCAGGAGTTCATCAACCGACATGGCGATCGGCTGGCCGACATTAACCCTGACACCTGGAAAGCTGCCGAGATTTTCGGAGATCGACGCACGAAGTTCGTCCGGGCTGATGCCATCGCGCCATTCGCTTCGGGGTTTGAGCGCCACGAAGGCCTCGATACTGTTGACCGGGTCGGCATGCGCGCCGACTTCCCCGCGCCCGATCCGGCTGACGATCGAACTGACCTCTGGGAAAGAATCTAGCACTCTTTGCTCGATCCGCGTCGAGGTTTCCTTTGCCTCGGTGAGTGAGATGGAAGGCGCCATAGTCACTCTCAAAATTATGTCGCCTTCCTCCAGCGCCGGAGTGAACTCCGAGCCGAGACGTGTGGCCGACAATCCCCCGACCAGCAGCAGGATGCCCGCGAGCCCGACCGCCGCAAGACGACGCCGGACGAAGAAGGCCGCAAGCGGCTTGATCTGTGAAACAAGCCGACTGTCGCTCTCCTGGCTATTGCTCGTGGGCGGACGCATGAGGCCGAGCGCCATGGCCGGAGCGATGAGCGCCGCATAGATCAGCGACCCTGTCATCGCGAGTGCGGCCGAAGCGGCGAGCGGCCGGAACGTCTTGCCCTCTGTGCCCTGTAGCGAGAAGAGCGGAAGGAAGACGATGATCACCACGGCAACGGCAGCAGTCAGCGGCGCGATTACTTCGGCGCTCGCTCGCGCGACAGTCGTGCGGCTATCTTCATCCTCGCGTCGTTCGCGGAGTCCGCGATCAACGTTCTCGGCGATGACGATGGCGCCGTCGACCATCATCCCGATGGCGATCGCCACCCCGCCCAGCGTCATCAGATTGGCCCCGATGCCGAGCACGTTCATCGCGATGAAGGCAAAGCCGACCGAGAAGGGTATGGCCATGACGACGACGAGGCTTGGGCGCCAGCCGCCGAGGAACAGGAAGACGATGACGGCAACCAGGAGCGCGCCCTGCCAGAGGGCGGTCGTCACGGTCGCGGCCGCCTTTTTCACCAGCGTTCCCTGGTCATAATACGGAACAGCTTTGACACCGTTGGGAAGCGACTGGTTGATCTCGTCAAAGCGCGCCTGCGCGTTCTCAATCACCTCAGACGTGTTGGTTCCATACAGTTTAAGGACGAGACCGGCCACGGTCTCACCTTCGCCATTTGCGGTAGCAAGACCTTGCCGAACGCCGCCGCCAATCGCGACTTCACCGAGCTCGCTGACGCGGACCGTTCGTCCATCCACCGTCTTGACTGGCGTTTCACGGAGATCATTGAGGGTTCGCGCGAGCCCGACCCCGCGCACCGTGTACTGTTCTGCGCCAATTTCGATGAATTGCGCGCCGGCCGTGCGATTGGCGCTCTCCAAGGCGGCAATCACCTCGCCGACACTGAGGTCGTAGGACGTCAGCTGGTCGGGGTCGAGCCGGACCTGGTACTGCTTCTCGAAGCCGCCGAGCGACAGGACTTCGGTTACGCCTTCAACTGACTGAAGCGGATACTTGATCATCCAGTCGGCAATCTCGCGCAGCTGGACCAGCGACCGTTCGCCGGTCTCATCGACGAGGCGGTAATACATGATAATGCCAAGCCCGGTCGAAATCGGCCCCATCTTCGGCGTTCCGAAGCCCTGGGGGATGGCTTCACTGGCCTGACCGAGGCGTTCGCCGACGACTTGGCGGGCGAAATAGACGTCCGTGCCATCCTCGAAATAGATGTTGATGACCGACAGGCCAAAATTCGAGGTCGAGCGGATCTCCTCGACCTTTGGCAAGCCGGACATGGCCGTCTCGATCGGATAGGTGACATAGCGTTCGACCTCTTCGGGCGACAGGCCTTCAGTTTCCGTGAAGACCTGAACCAGAGAAGGTGAGGGATCGGGAAAAGCGTCGACAGGCAAGCTGCGAAAGGCAAACAGCCCCCCGATCGACAGGGCGAGTGCGGCAATGGCGGCAAGCAGCCGGCCACCCGCAAGGCGGTGCATCAAATTGATCATTTTGCGGGTCTCCTAGTGTGCGTGGCCGTCGCCGAAAGCGTCTTTTTCAAGCTGCGCTTTCAGGGTGAAGGCGCCCTCGGCAACGAATGCTTCGTCGGCCTCGACCCCGGAAATGATCTCGGTGTAGCCCCTCGCGCTGTTCCCTGTGCGGACCTCGCGCGGTTCGAACCCGTCATCGGTCGGGACGAAGACGGACATCCTGTCCTCGACGCTGACAATCGCATCGGAGGGAACGCGCACGACGGGGCGCCCCTCTCCCGTGTCGATCCGCGCCGTTACGAACTGACCGGGCTTCAGCCTGTGTTCGGCATTGTCGACAATGACGCGCGCTGTTGCTGTCCGGGACGCCTCGTTAATGACAGGCAGAACATTTGAAATTGTCCCTTCGGCCAGGACGCGGCCATCCTCCTGCTGGAATGTCACGGTCTGGCCTTCGCTGACCTTGCCGAGATCTTCCTTGTAGACCGCGATATCGGCCCACACGACGCTATCATCAATGATGACAAAGATGGGCGCGCCGCCAGCGGATACGGTTTCTCCAAGCGAAACGCTTCGCTGGATCACTTCTCCGGCCAGGGGCGCCGTGACATAGGCTTGCGCAAGCGACCCGTCCGCAGCCTCATCCAGCATGTCCAGCGTGCCATGACCGATGCCGATGGCATGCAGTCTGTTTTCGGCAGCTTCCCGGCCGGCATTGGCTGCGGCGAATGCCGCACGCGCCGACTGCAGATCGGCCTCGGCGGTGATTTTCTGCTCCCAGAGATTTTCCTCACGCTCAAGCTCGGCTTGCGCGAGGCGCTCGGCGCTCAGGGCATTCAGATAATCGGCCTTTAGGCCGGCAAGTTCACGACTGGTCAGCCGGGCAAGCGTGGCGCCGGCTTTCACGATGTCGCCTTCGCCTGCATAGAGCTGAGCAACGGTGCCCTCGACCTGTGGCGAGACCCTTGCGACACGGTCCGCATCGAAACGGATCTCGGCCGGCAGTTCCAGCTGGCCCGAAACCGCTCCTGTTTGGGCTGGCCCGGTCCGGATACCGGCAGCTTCCGCCTCCTCGGCGGTCAGCTCGACATGATCATTGCCGTCTTCTGCATGGCTCTCATGGTCGCCCTCGCCCTCCGGGGCCGTCTGGTCTGCAGGTGGTGAAGCGGGAGCGTCATTGCCACAGGCGCCAAGATATAGAAGCGCCGAAGAAAGCAGCGCCGCATAGAACAAATTCAGTTTCATTGGATCTCTCCGTCGAAGGGCGCTGCGCCAATCAGCGCACGCAGCCGCAGGGTTTGTGTAAGGAGCGCCAGCCGGGCATCGATCACGGCGGCGCGGGTTTCAATTAGGCTGCGTCTTGCATCGAGCGTGGCGGTGAGATCGAACTTGCCAACCCGGTAGCCTTCGGCGGCTGAAGCGTAGGCATCTTCGGCGAAGGGCAGGGCCTCTTCCTCAAGACGCTGCAATCGGGATTCTGCGCCCCGGATTTGCGCGGCGCGGCTCGCCTGCTCGGCTCTCAGCCTCGCTTCGATGGCCCTGGCATTCAGTTCGGCCCCTTCGGTGCGGAATTTGGCTGCCCTTGTAGCATCCTGGTTACGGTCAAAGACCGGCAATGGCAGGCTTACCCCCACGAGGAATGCACTGTCTCCGGTGTCCTCAAAGCGCCGGATGCCAGTAGAGACGGTAATATCCGGCCAGGCGCCGGCCCGCGCGCGGTCTGTCGCTGCCACCTTGGCTTCCGCACCGGCTTGAGCCGCTTGCAATTTTGGATGTTTAGCACCGTCAGGATCCGGTTCCGTACCGTAGAGCGCCAAGTGTGAAGCCTCTGCTCTCGGCAGGATGAAATCTACCTTGGCGCTGCCCCAGACCGAGGCGAGCGCCAGTGCACGGGCTTCCGCCTCGCCTTGGGCCGCATCGGCGGTGGCCTGAAGGATCGCTGCTTCGGCTTTTGCACGGGACAGCTCGGGCGGGGCTGTGGCTCCTGCGTCGACGCGACGCTCAACAATATATGCAAACTCCTCGGCCAGTTTGGCCGATGCATCTGCCACTGCGGCCATTTCGATTGCTGCCTGCAAGTCAAGAAAGAGTTCACCCGCAAGCCGCTGGACTTCCAATCGCTGGACGTTGCACTTTGCGCTTGCAAGCGCGGCCTCGGCCCTTGCAGCTCTCTCGGACAAGCGACGTTTGCCTCCGAGTTGGAAGGTCTGTTCCAGCGCCAGCGTCGTCTCATAGGCATTAAAGCCTTCGAGACCGCCGGTGCCCGCAAAGTTCTCGGTCTCCAGGGAAACCGCCGGGTTGAGCCGCCGCCCGGCCTGGTCGGCATCGGCCGAAGCGGCTCTCGCTTCCAAGGCGGCAATCAGGATTTCGGGCGCGGTATTGCCGGCTCGCGCAACAGCCTGTTCCAGCGTGAGCGGAGGCGTCTGATCATACTCGATCGCCCGGAGCGGGGTAGCACTGCACCCCTCGGCATAGGCTGCGCCGACCATGGCAGGCAGGCCTATTGCGGCAACAGCGCCACATAGCAGAATTTTCATTTTGGATGGTTTCCTCGTCCAGATTCAACGACAGTGCAGCCGGAGCAGCACAAAGTTTTGGTGTCGTCGGTCTAGGCGCGGGGAGGTCGGTATAGGCCATCCGGAACGAGGCTCGCGTGGAATGCCAAGCCCGGACGAAGCCGCTTAGTCTGAATCTCAGGCTGAATGGCGGCGCCGAAATAGCTCCCGCCGATCATGTGGACATGACAGCTGCCGCAATGATGGGCCTTATGTT
>NZ_QWGB01000013.1 GCF_003576345.1 Henriciella barbarensis
CACAACGACGTGACAGTCGAGCGCCGTCTCGTGTTCCTGCATTTGCCAGAGATGCACGTGGTGAACGTCCGCAACGCCATCGACACTTCGCATCGCTTCCACGACGGCGGCATTGTCGATCTCGGGTGGGCTACCCAGCATCAACATATGGATCGGCCCGCCAATTTCACGGAACGACAGATAGAGAATGTATACCGCGATACCGATCGTCACGAGCGGATCGACCAGTCTCCAGTCATAGAGGAGGATGAGCGTTCCGCCTGCAACCACGGCTACCGATGCGAGTGCATCCGAAAGGTTGTGAAGGAAGAGCGCCCGGATATTCACGCTCCCTTTCTGCATCGAATAGGTCAGGAGGGCTGTCAGCGTATCGATGACCAGCGCAACACCGCCAAGAATAACGATCGTCCAGCCGCCAACGGCGGGGGGATCAATGATCCGCATGACACCCTCATAGATCAGATAGAGGCCGATGATGGTCAAAGATGTATAATTGATCAGGGCTGCGACGATCTCGATGCGGCCATACCCAAAGGTCATCCGCTCATCAGCCGGTCGCCGCGCAATCTTGCGCGCAGCGAACGCGATGACGAGCGACGCCATATCAGAGAAATTGTGCAGAGCATCGGCGATGAGCGCGAGGCTGCCGGAGAGAATCCCCCCGACAACCTGCCCAACGGTTAGTAGTGCGTTTGCCCAGATAGCAATGGAGACCCGGCGATCACCGCTTTTGGGATCAAGGCTGTCATGTTCATGTGCGTGGCTCATGATCGGCCTCCTCTTCCAGCACCTTGCGCTTGCATTCGAGATACGCGCGTCGCCGCGCGTGTACCGCGTTTTTGACACGGCTCTTTGATGGTATCAGGCCGCATTCTTCCTGCACCTTGGCCGCCTGCTCACTTGAAAGGGACACCATCGCGTTGCCGAGATTCCCGCAGCCCGCCAGGGCTGCGAGAGAAATCGACATGACCGCAACGCGAAGTTCACGATGGATGAACATGCTCGGCCTCCAACAAGGAATGGTGCGCGTCGGGCTTCGGTGCGAACCAGCGGTGAAGGGCTGGCAGGACAAGCAAGGTCAACACGGTCGATGAGACCAGCCCGCCCATGACGACCGTGGCCAGTGGCCGCTGCACTTCAGCACCGACACCACTCGCGAAGAGCAGTGGCGCAAGGCCGAGCGCCGTCGTAAGGGCGGTCATCAGAACAGGACGTGCCCGCAAGCCTGCCGCCTCGACGGCAAGTTCATCGCGGCCCCGGCCTTCCCTGGCAAAATCATCCATGAAGCTGACCAGCACCATGCCATTGCCGAGCGCGATGCCAAACAGGGCAATAAAGCCGACCGTCGCGGGCACCGAGATCGGCAGGCTCGCAACCCAGAGCGCCATCGCGCCGCCGGTCAGCGCCAGCGGAATGTTGAGCAGGATCAGGATGGCTGATTTCATGCGCCCGAAGGTTAATAGCAGGATCAGGAACACGATGCCCAGCGTGATCGGGATCACGACCGCAAACCGCGCATTCGCTTCTTGCTGGAGTTCGAACTGCCCGCCCCATTCGACGCGGTAACCGGCCGGTAAGTCAAGCTGGCCGGCGACCGCCGCCTGCGCATCGGCGACATAGCTGCCGATGTCGCGTCCTCTCACATTGAGCTGGACGGTGATGAAGCGCTCGCCATTCTCGCGCGTGATCTGGCGCGGCCCGACGATCTCCCTGATGTCTGCCACGCTTTCGAGTGGAACCCGTGCGCCGCTGGATGATTCCAGAATGATCCGTCCGATGGCCGCGGGCGTGTCGCGGTCTTCTTCGGCATAGCGCACGATGACGGGGAACTGGCGTACCCCCTGGAAAACGGCGCCAGCCTCTGCCCCGCCAACACCTGAACGCAAGGCGTCAAGCGCCTCCTCGACACTCAGGCCGTATCGGCCGAGCGCCGGACGGTCGAGCGAGACCACAAGCTGAGGCGCGCCGGTGATCTGATCGGCCTGGACGTCTGTGGCTCCCGGAATCTCCTGCAGGACCGCCTGCAAATCCTGCGAGCCTTCCAGAAGAACCTCCGTATCCGGCCCGAAGATCTTGACCGCCAGCTGCGCCTTTGTGCCGGTCAGGAGTTCATCAACCGACATGGCGATCGGCTGGCCGACATTAACCCTGACACCTGGAAAGCTGCCGAGATTTTCGGAGATCGACGCACGAAGTTCGTCCGGGCTGATGCCATCGCGCCATTCGCTTCGGGGTTTGAGCGCCACGAAGGCCTCGATACTGTTGACCGGGTCGGCATGCGCGCCGACTTCCCCGCGCCCGATCCGGCTGACGATCGAACTGACCTCTGGGAAAGAATCTAGCACTCTTTGCTCGATCCGCGTCGAGGTTTCCTTTGCCTCGGTGAGTGAGATGGAAGGCGCCATAGTCACTCTCAAAATTATGTCGCCTTCCTCCAGCGCCGGAGTGAACTCCGAGCCGAGACGTGTGGCCGACAATCCCCCGACCAGCAGCAGGATGCCCGCGAGCCCGACCGCCGCAAGACGACGCCGGACGAAGAAGGCCGCAAGCGGCTTGATCTGTGAAACAAGCCGACTGTCGCTCTCCTGGCTATTGCTCGTGGGCGGACGCATGAGGCCGAGCGCCATGGCCGGAGCGATGAGCGCCGCATAGATCAGCGACCCTGTCATCGCGAGTGCGGCCGAAGCGGCGAGCGGCCGGAACGTCTTGCCCTCTGTGCCCTGTAGCGAGAAGAGCGGAAGGAAGACGATGATCACCACGGCAACGGCAGCAGTCAGCGGCGCGATTACTTCGGCGCTCGCTCGCGCGACAGTCGTGCGGCTATCTTCATCCTCGCGTCGTTCGCGGAGTCCGCGATCAACGTTCTCGGCGATGACGATGGCGCCGTCGACCATCATACCGATGGCAATCGCGACCCCGCCCAGTGTCATCAGATTGGCCCCGATACCAAGGATGTTCATGGCAATGAAAGCAAAGCCGACGGAGAAGGGGATGGCCATGACGACGACCAGGCTTGGCCGCCAGCCGCCAAGAAACAGGAAGACGATCACGGCGACTAGAAGGGCGCCCTGCCAGAGCGCGGTCGTCACCGTTGTGGCCGCCTTTTTCACCAGCGTACCCTGATCATAATACGGAACGGCTTTCACACCGTCAGGAAGCGATCGGTTGATCTCAGCGAAACGCGCCTGTGCGTTCTCGATCACCTCCGATGTGTTGGTGCCATAAAGTTTCAGGACGAGACCGGCGACGGTCTCACCTTCGCCATTTGCGGTCGCGAGCCCCTGCCGCACGCCGCCGCCAATCGCGACATCACCGAGGTCGCTGACGCGGACCGTTCGCCCATCCACCGTTTTGACCGGCGTTTCACGGAGATCATTGAGGGTTCGAGCGAGCCCGACCCCGCGCACCGTGTACTGTTCGGCACCAATTTCGATGAATTGGGCGCCGGCTGTTCGGTTGGCGCTTTCCAGGGCAGCGATGACCTCGCTGACGCTGAGATCGTAGGAGGTCAGTTGATCAGGATCGAGACGGACCTGGTACTGTTTTTCAAACCCGCCCAGCGACAGCACCTCTGTCACGCCCTCGACGGATTGGAGCGGATACTTGATCATCCAGTCGGCGATCTCACGCAGCTCGACCAGCGATCGCTCGCCTGTCTCATCCACAAGACGGTAATACATGATAATGCCGAGGCCGGTCGAAATCGGCCCCATCTTCGGAGTGCCAAAACCCTCGGGTATCGCTTCGCTGGCTTCGCCGAGGCGTTCGCCTACGACCTGACGGGCAAAATAGACGTCCGTGCCATCCTCGAAATAGATATTGATGACGGACAGACCGAAATTCGATGTCGAGCGGATTTCGTCGACCTTGGGCAGGCCGGACATGGCCGTCTCGATCGGATAGGTGACATAGCGTTCGACCTCTTCGGGCGACAGACCTTCAGTTTCGGTGAAGACTTGGACCAGAGAAGGTGAGGGATCGGGAAAAGCGTCGACAGGCAGGCTGCGAAAGGCAAACAGCCCCCCGATCGACAAAGCGAGTGCGGCAATGGCGGCAAGCAGCCGGCCACCCGCAAGGCGGTGCATCAAATTGATCATTTTGCGGGTCTCCTAGTGTGCGTGGCCGTCGCCGAAAGCGTCTTTTTCAAGCTGCGCTTTCAGGGTGAAGGCGCCCTCGGCAACGAATGCTTCGTCGGCCTCGACCCCGGAAATGATCTCGGTGTAGCCCCTCGCGCTGTTCCCTGTGCGGACCTCGCGCGGTTCGAACCCGTCATCGGTCGGGACGAAGACGGACATCCTGTCCTCGACGCTGACAATCGCATCGGAGGGAACGCGCACGACGGGGCGCCCCTCTCCCGTGTCGATCCGCGCCGTTACGAACTGACCGGGCTTCAGCCTGTGTTCGGCATTGTCGACAATGACGCGCGCTGTTGCTGTCCGGGACGCCTCGTTAATGACAGGCAGAACATTTGAAATTGTCCCTTCGGCCAGGACGCGGCCATCCTCCTGCTGGAATGTCACGGTCTGGCCTTCGCTGACCTTGCCGAGATCTTCCTTGTAGACCGCGATATCGGCCCACACGACGCTATCATCAATGATGACAAAGATGGGCGCGCCGCCAGCGGATACGGTTTCTCCAAGCGAAACGCTTCGCTGGATCACTTCTCCGGCCAGGGGCGCCGTGACATAGGCTTGCGCAAGCGACCCGTCCGCAGCCTCATCCAGCATGTCCAGCGTGCCATGACCGATGCCGATGGCATGCAGTCTGTTTTCGGCAGCTTCCCGGCCGGCATTGGCTGCGGCGAATGCCGCACGCGCCGACTGCAGATCGGCCTCGGCGGTGATTTTCTGCTCCCAGAGATTTTCCTCACGCTCAAGCTCGGCTTGCGCGAGGCGCTCGGCGCTCAGGGCATTCAGATAATCGGCCTTTAGGCCGGCAAGTTCACGACTGGTCAGCCGGGCAAGCGTGGCGCCGGCTTTCACGATGTCGCCTTCGCCTGCATAGAGCTGAGCAACGGTGCCCTCGACCTGTGGCGAGACCCTTGCGACACGGTCCGCATCGAAACGGATCTCGGCCGGCAGTTCCAGCTGGCCCGAAACCGCTCCTGTTTGGGCTGGCCCGGTCCGGATACCGGCAGCTTCCGCCTCCTCGGCGGTCAGCTCGACATGATCATTGCCGTCTTCTGCATGGCTCTCATGGTCGCCCTCGCCCTCCGGGGCCGTCTGGTCTGCAGGTGGTGAAGCGGGAGCGTCATTGCCACAGGCGCCAAGATATAGAAGCGCCGAAGAAAGCAGCGCCGCATAGAACAAATTCAGTTTCATTGGATCTCTCCGTCGAAGGGCGCTGCGCCAATCAGCGCACGCAGCCGCAGGGTTTGTGTAAGGAGCGCCAGCCGGGCATCGATCACGGCGGCGCGGGTTTCAATTAGGCTGCGTCTTGCATCGAGCGTGGCGGTGAGATCGAACTTGCCAACCCGGTAGCCTTCGGCGGCTGAAGCGTAGGCATCTTCGGCGAAGGGCAGGGCCTCTTCCTCAAGACGCTGCAATCGGGATTCTGCGCCCCGGATTTGCGCGGCGCGGCTCGCCTGCTCGGCTCTCAGCCTCGCTTCGATGGCCCTGGCATTCAGTTCGGCCCCTTCGGTGCGGAATTTGGCTGCCCTTGTAGCATCCTGGTTACGGTCAAAGACCGGCAATGGCAGGCTTACCCCCACGAGGAATGCACTGTCTCCGGTGTCCTCAAAGCGCCGGATGCCAGTAGAGACGGTAATATCCGGCCAGGCGCCGGCCCGCGCGCGGTCTGTCGCTGCCACCTTGGCTTCCGCACCGGCTTGAGCCGCTTGCAATTTTGGATGTTTAGCACCGTCAGGATCCGGTTCCGTACCGTAGAGCGCCAAGTGTGAAGCCTCTGCTCTCGGCAGGATGAAATCTACCTTGGCGCTGCCCCAGACCGAGGCGAGCGCCAGTGCACGGGCTTCCGCCTCGCCTTGGGCCGCATCGGCGGTGGCCTGAAGGATCGCTGCTTCGGCTTTTGCACGGGACAGCTCGGGCGGGGCTGTGGCTCCTGCGTCGACGCGACGCTCAACAATATATGCAAACTCCTCGGCCAGTTTGGCCGATGCATCTGCCACTGCGGCCATTTCGATTGCTGCCTGCAAGTCAAGAAAGAGTTCACCCGCAAGCCGCTGGACTTCCAATCGCTGGACGTTGCACTTTGCGCTTGCAAGCGCGGCCTCGGCCCTTGCAGCTCTCTCGGACAAGCGACGTTTGCCTCCGAGTTGGAAGGTCTGTTCCAGCGCCAGCGTCGTCTCATAGGCATTAAAGCCTTCGAGACCGCCGGTGCCCGCAAAGTTCTCGGTCTCCAGGGAAACCGCCGGGTTGAGCCGCCGCCCGGCCTGGTCGGCATCGGCCGAAGCGGCTCTCGCTTCCAAGGCGGCAATCAGGATTTCGGGCGCGGTATTGCCGGCTCGCGCAACAGCCTGTTCCAGCGTGAGCGGAGGCGTCTGATCATACTCGATCGCCCGGAGCGGGGTAGCACTGCACCCCTCGGCATAGGCTGCGCCGACCATGGCAGGCAGGCCTATTGCGGCAACAGCGCCACATAGCAGAATTTTCATTTTGGATGGTTTCCTCGTCCAGATTCAACGACAGTGCAGCCGGAGCAGCACAAAGTTTTGGTGTCGTCGGTCTAGGCGCGGGGAGGTCGGTATAGGCCATCCGGAACGAGGCTCGCGTGGAATGCCAAGCCCGGACGAAGCCGCTTAGTCTGAATCTCAGGCTGAATGGCGGCGCCGAAATAGCTCCCGCCGATCATGTGGACATGACAGCTGCCGCAATGATGGGCCTTATGTT
>NZ_QWGB01000014.1:0-230790 GCF_003576345.1 Henriciella barbarensis
TGACCCAGCCCCGTGATCCGGGCCGTTCATTCGGAGAGTCTGTTCGCCTTTCTTTCTGTTGGTTGGTTTGAGGTCAAGGCCCGGCGAGCGGAGCCACCGCGACGCTCAAGCGAGCCGGGCCGGTGTCTGCGGTGCTGAGCGGCATAGGTCAACGGAGCAAGTCCGCCGAGTGCGGTGTGCGGCCGTGTCGTGTTGTAATCGATCCGCCAGGCTTCGATGATGCGCCGGGCGTCACCGAGACTGTCGAAGAGATGCTCGTTCAGGCACTCGTCGCGCAGCCGGCCGTTGAAGCTTTCGACGAAGGCATTCTGTGTCGGCTTTCCCGGCGCGATGTAATGCCACTCGATGCCGACCTCGCGGACCCATTTCAGGATCGCATGACTGGTGAGCTCAGTGCCATTGTCGGAGACGATCATCTTCGGAGCGCCCCGCTGGGCGATGAGGCGGGACAGCTCCCTCGCGACCCGCACGCCGGACAAGGAGACATCGACGACCACAGCCAGGGCTTCCCGGGAGAAGTCGTCGACAACACAGAGCGTGCGGAACCGGCGGCCATCGCTGAGGGCATCCGACACGAAGTCCAGGCTCCATCGCTCATTCGCCTGTTCCGGCAGGAGCATGGGCGAACGCGTGCCTGTCGCCCGCTTTCGCCCGCGTCGTCGTTTCACGGCCAACCCCTCCTCGGCATAGATGCGGTAGATCTTCTTGTGATTGGCACTGAGGCCCTCGCGGTCCAGCAGGATGCCGAGCCTGCGATAGCCGAACCGGCGGCGTTCACCAGCCAGCTCCCGTAGCCTCTGGCGCAGCTTCTCGTCACCGCCATCGCGTTTCTCATACTGGAAGGTGGACCGATCGAGATCGGCCAGCAGGCAGGCCCGACGCTCCGACAGGCCATGCGTTTCCATCACGTGGTGCACGGCCTTCCGCTTCGCATCGGGCGTCAGAAGTTTTTTGTCGCCAGGTCCTTCAGGGCGGCATTGTCCAGCATGGCATCGGCCAGGAGGCGCTTCAGCTTCGAGTTCTCCTCCTCCAGCGTCTTCAACCGCCGGGCGTCCGACACCGTCATGCCGCCGAACTTCGCCTTGTACTTGTAGAAGGTCGCATCCGAGATGCCGTACTTGCGGCAGATATCGGCCGTCTTCACACCAGCTTCGTGCTCCCGGATCATCCCAATGATCTGTTCTTCGGAAAATCGTGATTTGCGCATCTGTCATCCTCTTCGTGTCGAGGACTCTGCAAATTCATGGCCGGAAATTACGGGGCTGGGTCAGATCGCATCGAGCGAGGCGTAGATTTCTGCAAATGCGGCCCCCTTAGAACTAGGCAGACGATCCTTCTGCGGGTACTTGGTGTCAATTTCGCCTTTGATACGGCTCAGGATGATTGCCCAGTTGCGCTCCGCAGGTTTTACCGGATCGGGAATATTCAGCAGCTCCGAAAACTTCTGAATGCCCACTTCCAACATGCGCATGGCGTGAAAAACCGCTGCAGTAGAACGCTGCAATGCCAAGCATTTGGATGCTTCTGAAAGTTCTCGTGCCGCATCAGGGAAAATGCGCTCAATGTCCCAATCGACCAGCTTCGCGGCGGGCTGCAACAAACCGTATTGAGCGCGGTCCAGTACCATAAACCCCATAAGGCCGACCTCGTCCGTAAGGCGAGTTTCAACGTCCTTAATAGCGACCCGCATGTCATCGACGCTCAATACGCTAGAGTTATTGTCCAATTCGTTTCGATATCTCTCGGCAGCCATATGGGCCAGCTCAGCGCCCACGAAACCAGTTGCCGCCGAAAGGTCCTTAAATTGGTTCGCCATAAAGGTACGAAACTCCGGGGTCAGCAATTCGCCCTTCGCCTCAATTGACCACTGCTCAATCTGTGCCCGAATGTTTGAAACGAGCGTCACAGTCTGGATGAAGCGTTGAGCGTTTAGATCCTTCATAAGTCTCGCAAAGCTCCAAATTTCTCCAGCCAGCGGGATGCGCCCGCAAGGCGATTCGATCTCAAGTTTCATAGGATATATCCAAACTCAAAGCGCTTGGGTACGCTTTGTATGATATTAGGAAAAATATCCTAATTATATACTTGACAAAGCAGGCCCTTTGGCTACCTTAGCAGCCAAGGAGAACAGCCAATGTCTATCGCTCTTACAGATCCGATCTTCACCGACGAGGACGCAGCGCGCGAGCATCTTGAGGCGCAGCGCTGGCCTGACGGCGCGGTGTGCCCACACTGCGGTTGCGTAGGCGAGGATCACGTAACTCCGATCAAGGGTGCCCGTGCGCGTCCATCCAAAGCCCATCCAGAGGGCAAGGAGCGCAAGGGCCTCTATCAATGCAACGGCTGCCGCAAGCAGTTCACCGTCACCGTTAAAACCGTGTTCGAACGCTCCAAGGTACCGCTCAACAAATGGCTGGCCGCTACCTACCTTCTGGCGTCTTCAAAGAAGGGCATGTCAGCCCACCAGCTGCACCGTATGCTTGGCGTTACCTACAAGACCGCTTGGTTCATGTTTCACCGCATCCGCGAAGCCATGAAGGAAGACAACTCCACGTCTGGCCCGCTCGGTGGCGAGGGCAAGATTGTCGAAGCCGACGAAACCTATATCGGCAAGCGTGACGTGCCTTACGTCTCCCCGCGCCGCATCAAGGAAGGTCGCCCGTTCCTCAAGTCGGGTGGCAACCAGAAGCGCCCTGTCGTCTCCCTCGTGGAGCGCGGTGGCCGTGTCCGTTCCTTCCATGTCCGTATCGCCAACAAGGCGCAGGTGCGTGACATTCTGGTCCGCAATGCAGACCGCAAGTCCCGCCTGTTCACTGACGAGTCGCGCCTCTACACCACGACCGGCCAAGAGTACGCAGACCACAAGACCGTCAATCACTCCGCCAAGGAGTATGCGCGCGGCGAGGTTCACACCAACACGATTGAGAACGTCTTTTCTGTCTTCAAGCGTGGCATGACTGGCGTGTACCAGCATTGCGGCGAAGCCCATCTTCACCGCTACCTCTCAGAGTTTGACTTCCGCTATAACCGCCGTCAGGCGCTAGGCGTGAATGACGAGGACCGTCACAACCAGCTTCTCAAAGCCGTGGCAGGCAAGCGCCTGACCTATCGGCGGACTGGTGAAGCCGCGCTCGCCTAAGCAGCTGGCGCGCGCCTTCAAGCGTCATCGAAAACGCAAAAAGACTCGACTTTGAAGAATCCTGTACGCCTAGTCCGCAGAGGAGGGGCGCATGGAGATTTACTCAGCACGTGTTGTTGTCGGCAGCAACTTATGCCGCTGTGATGTCATCTATCACGACGACGAGTATTGGCTTGTTGCAGAATGGCTCGACACCCCATCAGAAGGATGGTCATCCCCAGCGCGATTAGTTGGGCTGCGCGGGGTCGATCATAAGATTCTTCAGGGGAATGATCCCCGTATAGTGGTAAGCTACTCACTACCCACATTTCTTTTCGACACGCAGACCCCGTTACCGCAAGAACACGAGTACGAGGTTTGGGATCTCCCGCCAATCCGTATCCGCGATAAGAGGGGGATGAGCTAGTCATTCGCCCTTGCGGCGACGCCTCAGCGGATCAATCGGCCCCATCTTGTGCCGTCGCTCGGACTCGCGCTTAGCTTTAGCCTCGTCCTTTACGTCACCCTGCGGCTTTGGCTTCTGATCCATCAGCCGCTTCAGGGTGTCATTGAATTTCTTTTCGTCTTTTGAGTCTGTCATGCCTAAACGTAAGCCTAAAGTTCGCGTCGGGGTCAGGTGCGATGGATTCTTGCGCGAAATCCTCACAATACGAGAGTCGCCAAAAGGTGAGCTTCGCATTATGCCGCGCGTCGAGCGGTTTAGCACTAGCCACCCACTATCCGCGACCATCCTTACACCGCCGCCACGGATAACAGGAACGTACTTCTCAGTTCACAACTCACCGCGAAGCGACGGTGTTCTTTTCAAGTTTTCCCAGGAATTAGGCGACGGGCGCAGAAGCACCGTCGCTCAATTCGTAGAGGACGGGAAAACATCCGTGTGCAACGTTCTGTTCTCAAAAATCTGTCCCGAGCTTGACGAAACCTACACCCTTCGAGCGGGCAGACGAGATGAAACCGTAGAGCTAATGTCGTTCTCGTTGCGAGACCGAGCGTCTTTCGCTTTTTCTGTCGTCATAACCAACGCAGTTGATACCGCCGCCATTCCAGACGGGCACACCATGACAGCGCTTCGCTTCAGAAATTGGTTTGTGTGCATCCACTATAGTCTTTGCACGCTACCGTCTCGCGCTTTTGGGTCGATGCAGGTGGTTGGCACCAGTCCCATGCAAATGAACGGCGTCCCCGTGAACGAAGATGAACCTCGAAAGGTGAGGGCCAAAAACAGAGGCCAGCTAATCTCCGACATACTTGGGTATGAATCGGCCTGTGGTCGCCACCTACAGTTAGAGATTGCTAGCGCCATGTCTGAGCCACTCCGAAGCGCCTTTCTAGCTCAAGACTTTTACTTCCACACAAACCCAGCCGCACTATTGAGACGGCGCATGCAGCGCGGCGACATAATATTCGAATAGCTCCGCCGCTAGGTCGAATAGCGATGCGTCAGCAGTGTTTTCCCATTGCGCGATTATCTCAGTCGCCTTGACCGCCATATCTGGTGTCATGCGGTCTGGAAGGCTGCGCCCCCACATCGCGTCTTCATTCCCATCCTTCATAGGTATCCTTCCAGATACTCAACAATGGCGGGCGAATCGGGAGCCTGCTTTGTCAAGTATATAATTAGGAAAAATATCCTACACCTGTCTCGCGCACCTTAAGGTGGGACGCACGAGACAACAGGAGTAGGAAATGAACTCTACCAAAAACAGGCTCCATGACGAGCACAGCGTCCGCCTCGCAGTCGGGCTGACAGGATATGCGCTGCAAATCCCTTCTGAGGCGATCCTGTCTTCATCCGCGCGCGACCATCAGGTGGTGCGGGCCCGTCAGGTTGCAATGTATCTCTCGCATGTCGGGCTGGGGATGAGCCTTGCGCGCGTCGCAACAGCGTTGGAGCGGGACCGCTCTACCGTCGCGCATGGTTGCCACAGGATCGAGGATATGCGCGACGACCCGGACATCGATGCCTGGCTGGACCTGATGGAGAACAAGCTGCGCGAGGCTGCGGATGTCGGCCTATCTGGCGGCGGGCAGGGGTTTAGCCAGCGGCCGCTTCGGTGCCGGCGACCGACTTGATCCGTTCCAGCATGGAAGCAAGACCATTGGAGCGCTGCGCCGACAGCGCTTCGCTGACACCAATCTCATCGAAAAAGGACATCGCATCGAAGGCTGAAATTTCCGACGCCTTTGCACCGGAATAGAGCCGGATGAGGATGGCAATCAGGCCCGACACAATGAGTGCATCGGACTCAGCGCGGATCTTCAGTTGATCGCTATTCTCTGGCTCAATCACCATCCATACTTGGGAGGCGCAGCCGCGAACCCGAGTGTCTTCGCTCCGTTCGCTGGAGTCGAGTGGCGGGTTCGCCTTGCCCATATCAATGATGTGGGCGTAGCGGGTCTCCCAATCGTCGAGAAACTCAAACTCTGCAGAAATGTCCTGGGCGCGTTCTGTAACTGTCATGCCGCTCATTTGGGGCAGAAACAGGTAAAAGAAAACCCCGGCCCCCAGCTGAGGGTCGGGGCGAGAGATTGAATACGTGTGATCCTAGTTGCTGACCTTGGCGATGCAACTTCCAATCTCAGCAAGTGCATGCTCCCCAAGGCAGAATGGCACCTCGAAATGCTGGTGCGTCGCCGCGATGCACTGCTGAAGGTTGAGGTTGGCCATATTCATGCAGCCGGAGGTCTGACTTTCGGTCATAGCGCCCTGAATCGGTGCAGGGCCGGTCTGTTCACTGCCAAGCACGCGGTAGGCTGCAAGCGTGGCGATCTTGTCGGCGACCTGCTCACTGCCTGGGGCGACGCTGCGGCGGGTGCCGCCCGTAATGGTGCGTACATTTGCGACACGGACGCGATCCGAAGCACCGTTGATGTTGCGCCAGATCGATGGGGCACCGACCCGGCCGGCCGTCGAAAGGACATTGCCGATATCGGGCGCGCGGAAAGCGGTCGTCATGTCATTGCTGGCGGTACGGCCAATCAGCGATTCGGCGCGAAGGCGGGTCGCCAGTGCGCCGGAGTCGCCGAGCTTGCCCTTGGCCCAGCCATAGGACTGAAGGCTGTAGGCCTGCTGCTTGACCGTTTGCGCGGTAGCCTGGAGTCGCTGTGCATCAGCTGCGCCTGCATTGAGGGCTGCGCTGACAGCAGCAGAGCCGCCATGAAGTGTGCGGGCATAGCGCACATCATTCTGCAGGCCACGAACGAGGAAGTCGCGGCCATAATAGGCTTCGCCATCGCGGACGGCGGCGCGGAATTCAGGGTCCTGCGAGGCGATCAGCGCCGAATAGGCGATCCAGCCACGAGAGAGTTGGTTATGGTTCTGGCTGCCTAGATCGTTGAGCGCCGACTGGATCGACGCGACGTCCTCGAACCTTTTCTGTTCAAGTCGGGTCACGTCATTCTGATAGGTGGCATATACCGCTGCGGCCGTCGCGAGCGGGTCTGGTGCGGGCGCGATGCTGTAGGGCTGAACTGTCGGAATGGCCGCCGTGGAGGCAGGCTCAGAGGCCTGTTCAGACGTGTTGTCCTGGGCCGTGGCGGTAAGTGCCAAAAGCGTGCCGGCGGTCACTGCTGCGTGAATTCTTCCGAGTTTCATTCTGTTTCCCCTGAGACGCGAAGGCATGCCTCGCTCTATCATTCTGGCGCAACTCGCCATAATCTAGGGCATAATAGGCAACCGACTCAACTTGAATTCTTCACCCGCAAGGATGCGTGGCATTTCTAACCGACAGATGAACAGCTCGTCTAAAATCGCGGTAATATCTGCCTCCCTGATCTGGCTGGCGGGTGCCGTCGCTGCGGCTGTGCTGGCGGCGCGTGAGGGCATGCAGGGTTTGGTCGCGGTGGCGGTGTGTGCCTGCGCAGCGCTTCCAGCTGTTCTGACCATACTTGTCGCCTTGCGGGGGCGTCGTTGGCCGGTCGCACGAAAGTCCGTGCTCGCGATCCTGCCATGGATTGCGCTCGCATCCGGTCTCGTTTTCGTTACCGGTGGTTTCTACTCACCTGCGATTGCAACAGGCGCGCTTGCGCCGCTTCTCGTACTGGCCTTTGGCTGGCGCTCGCATGTGATCGAAGTCTGCGTGTTTGCGTTCCTCGGACTTGCAGGCAGCCTGGTGGCTGCAGCGTTTCTCAACGGCGCGCTGGATGACCCGGCGCTGAATATGTTCAGCGGCGTACTGTCCCTTAATGCCATCCTCGCTGGCGCTCTGCTGCTGGTCGCCATTCTTCAGCGCCAGTCCGCCGATGTCGCCGCAGCAGCTGCGCTGGAGCCGGTCCGCGCCGGTCCGGAGATCGACGAGGACAAACCTGCACGAACAGGCCCCGTCATGATCGTCGATGTTGCCGATGATGGCCGCGTGCGCATGGTGTCGGGCGAGATCGATGCGCCGGTCAAACCGCGCCAGAAGGAGCCTTTCGTCGACGCGTTCGATACCCCGTATCGTCCAAGGATCGAAGCAGCCCTCTCATCCGACGGCACGCGTCTTGATGTCGATATCGGGCGTTCTCCGCTTGAGCTGATCTTTGACCCGCACGCCGCCGGCATGCGGGTCTTCATGAGCCTGATGGAGGAGGCTGACGCAGAAGAGGGGGAGGAGGGCGCGCCCGACGAAGCCCCGGTCGATCGGGCAAGTGCGGCCGAAGAAGCGCTTGCAGAACGGACGGCCTTCTTTGCTAGCCTCGGTCATGAGCTCAAGACCCCGCTCAATGCCATCCTCGGCTTCTCCGACCTGATGCGCAATGAACTGCGCGGCGACCTGCCAGAAGCTTACCGCGAATATGTCGAGCTTATCCATGAAAGCGGCCAGGACCTGCTTCTTACGGTCGAGGACATTCTGGATTACGCCAAGGCTGAGTCCGGCCATATCCGGCTCGACCTGGAACCGGTTGATCTCGTCGCCAGCAGCGAGTCCGTCATTGCCCAGCTATCGGCCTTTGCTGATCGGGCAGGTGTATCCATCCGTCAGAAAGCGGGCAATGAAGTCTGGGCGCTGGCCGATGCGCGCGCAGTGCGCCAGATCTGGCAGAACCTTCTCTCCAATGCAATCAAGTACTCTCCTAGAGGGGCGATGGTCAGCATTGATGCGCGTGCGGGCTCTTCCACGGTCGCGCTTTCGGTTCGGGATATGGGCGCCGGAATGAGCGCCAGCGACCTTGAACAGGTTGCGCGTCCCTTCCAGCAGGGCAGTAATTCCAAGGGCAGGGCGGGCACTGGCCTCGGCCTTGCCGTCGTGAAGACGTTTGCGGACTTGATGCAGGGCAAGGTCATCATCGACACCGCGCCCGGAGAAGGCACGCGGGTTCGCGTCATTCTGCCGAAGGCGGAGCTTGAAGAGACTGAAGGCGCGATATTGGAAACGACCAGCGTCTAATTTGGTGTTGAAAGCCGGATGCGATCAGGATTTGAATTTGCGCCGCTCGATCCGAGTTTCGCGCAAGAGTAGCGCAAAGCCACTGACCAGCAGCGCGCCGATCATGACGATGACGACTTCGAGGGGCAGGACGGGCGAGCCGGTGACTTCGACAGCACGCGCAGACAGGAAATCCTTGCCGCCGAGCGACAGGGCATTCACGCTGGACGCTTCAGTTGCAGCTTTGATGGCTGCGCCTGTTTGAATGATTGTGCTGAACATGGCCCACTCCCTGACGGCGTATTAGTAAACTGTTAACGCTTGCGCAACTTGCAAGCATTGTGCCGTGAGAGAGAGGAGCGTGCTGCCTTGTTTGATGAACGCCTGCCGAGCTGGGTCTGGGTCGATGCCCTGATGCGCCGCGTACAGATCGCCGGGGCAAGCTGTTTCGTCTTGCAGAAGGGCGACAGGGAGCGCGGCGATGTGATCGTGAAAGTCGCGGACCTTCAGGGTAGCGCGCGGGTCTATGTGCCGCGCACCAGTATGGAAGGTACGCGCATCTTCTCCGATGTCCGCTTGCAGGGCGTGGGCGAAAGCGAAAGAGAGGCTGATGAGTATGTCAGCCGCGCCCGTAATCGCGACAGCGACCTTTGGGTGATCGAGATTGAAGATCGCGAGGCGCGCCACTTTCTGACAGAAGACATCGAAGCGCCTGCCGATTGAGTGTCCGGCCGGCGACGGAATCAGGCCAAGCCATTCATCATTGGAAAGGCGGATCCTGACTGCGAAAGGGAGAGACCGTGGCGAAGCTCTATTTCACCTATTCGGCAATGAATGCCGGCAAATCGACGATCCTCCTGCAATCGGCGCACAACTACCGTGAGCGCGGCATGACCGTCATGCTCTGGACATCTCATTTCACCAGGGCCGATGACGCGGAGGATGCGCGTATATCTTCTCGCATTGGCCTCGCCTCCGATGCGCACCGGTTCAATGGCGACGTTGACCTCTTCTCCGCGATTGAGACAGCGAATGCAGGCACGCCGCTGAGCGCGGTCCTGCTGGACGAGGCGCAATTCCTCAGCCGCGGGCAGGTCTGGCAGCTGTCACGGGTCGCAGACGAGCTGGGGATCCCCGTCCTCTGTTATGGCCTTCGCACAGACTTCCAGGGCAAGCTTTTCGAGGGCTCGGCAGAGCTGCTCGGGATTGCGGACAGCCTTCGCGAAATCCGCACCATCTGTCACTGTGGCAGGAAGGCGACGATGACAGCCCGGGTGGATGAGGCAGGCCAGCCTCAGACGGAAGGCCAGCAGGTCGACATCGACAAGGATCATTACCTTTCTCTCTGCCGCCAGCACTGGAAAGACGTTACTGGATTGCAAGCCGACTGACCGGAACAAGTGGGCTGTCATCTGGTTGATTGAGGCAGGAGCAGAACGCTCACAGCGCAAACCAGAAAGGATTTTGAAAATGCCTACTCCAGACGGACACACGACAGCCATCCGAGCCTCCCGCGTCATCGGGACGGACGTCTATTCCACCAGCGGCGACAAGATCGGTGAGATCGAGGACGTCATGCTGAACAAGCTCGACAACCAGATCATGTTTGCTGTCGTCGGCTTTGGCGGGTTCCTGGGCTTCGGTGAGAAGTTTCACGCTATCCCATGGTCGTCTCTGGACTATGAGAAGGACAAGGGCGGCTACATTGTCCCGTTCAGCGAAGAGCAGCTAAAGCAGGCCCCTTCGCACACGCTGAAAGAGCTGACCAAGGATGACGGCGCTGCCGCGCGCGACGCGGCCTTCGACTACTACAAGGTCGAGCGCTACTGGGTGGTCGGCGCGGACTAAACGGCCCTACATTTCAGGAGAAGCGGCGCTGCGAATGTGGCGCCGCTTTTTCGTGAAACCTTCCTATCGCCCACACCCGACCCGATTGCGGCCCAATTCGCCGGCGAGTGTCCCTCCATCGCATCTGATGAGGAGGACAAGTCATGGGCGTTCGCCGAAACACAGAATTTGCGCTGACTGCGCTGCTTTTATTCGTCATTGCAGGCGTAAGTGTGAAAGCTGACGCGGAGACTTCTGGCTCGCCGCAGATTGATTATGCCGGCTTCATGCAGACAGGCGGGGACGTCATGGCGCTGCGCTCCACGCGCCTCGTCAGCCTCACCGACTTCAATGAAATGGCCAGCGAGCCCGATACCATCATCCTTGATGCGCGAAGCGCCGAGGCTTTCGCGATGGGGCACATCGATGGTGCCATCAATGTCAATTTCGCCGACTTCACAGATGAGAAGCTGGCCGACCTGATCGCACATCGAGGCACGCGCATTCTCATCTATTGCAACAATAATTTCACTGACGATATCGCGCCAGTGATGCTGAAGCGGGCCCCGCTCGCGCTGAACATCCCGACTTTCATCAACCTGCACGGCTATGGCTACACCAATGTCTATGAGCTGGGAGAGCTCGTCAGCACGGATGATCCGGATGTGAACTGGGTGAGTTCGCCGCAAATGCCCTGAACCTCACCTGCGTACCGCCGGCGAAAGGCAGGCCGGCTTCCCCTCGCCGTGCCTGCCTTTCCTTATTTAGTTCTGCTAATGCGACCGTTACGCCGCTTGCACATCGGCGCTTTCGCCGTCATGTCACCCATCGACCATTGAATATTGGGACGACACCATGACGACTGCCAGCCAGCAAACTGCCGCGCCACGCGTCAATCCGAACGCACCAACCGAAGAGACTGTCCTCTCGGTAGAACATTACACCGACCGGCTTTTCTCTTTCCGCATCAGCCGCCCGCAAAGCTTCCGCTTCCGCTCGGGCGAGTTCGTCATGATCGGCCTGCCGCGCGAGAACGGCAAACCGCTCCTGCGCGCCTATTCGGTGGCCTCGCCATCCTGGGATGACTCGCTGGAATTCTATTCGATCAAGGTGCCGGACGGCCCGCTCACCTCGCGGCTTCAGAAGATCCAGCCGGGCGACAAGGTTCTGCTCGGCAAAAAACCGACAGGTACGCTGGTGCTCGACGCGCTGACGCCGGGCAAGCGGCTCTACATGTTCTCCACAGGGACGGGCTTTGCGCCTTTCGCCAGCCTGGTGCGCGACCCGGAGACCTATGAGAAGTTCGAGGACGTGATCGTCACTCATACCTGCCGCCAGAATGGGGAGCTGCAATACTCCACCAAACTGGTCGAGGACCTCGTCAATGATCCGCTCGTCGGTGAGATGGTGCACGGCAAGCTCAAGCTGTTCACCTCCTGCACGCAGGAGCAATCCGAGCGTATGGGGCGCCCGACAGACCTCATCCGCTCTGGCGAACTCTTCAAGCAGCTGGACCTGCCACCGCTCGATCCGTCAACGGACCGCGTGATGATCTGCGGCTCCATGCCAATGACGCTGGAGATGAAAGACCTCATGCAGGAAGCCGGTCTGACTGAGGGCTCGAATGCCGCCCCGGCCGAGTTTGTCATCGAGAAGGCGTTTGTGGGGTAGCCCCACCTCTTAGGTGAAGTGCTCGATTACCGTCTTCCCAGCGAAAGCTGGGACCCATGGCGGTTGATAGCTGACCACCCAGCCGCCATGGACCCTGACTTTCGTCAGGGAGGCGGCAATCCAGTTGTGGAGCGAATAGGTTGGGCTTAGCCCATCTGCCCGCGATGACGCAGCTTTGCGTCCGCCAGCACGCAGGCCATCATCGCTTCAGCGACAGGGACGGCGCGGATGCCGACGCAGGGGTCGTGGCGGCCTTTGGTACGCACATCGACTTCGTCACCGTCGCGGGTCACAGAGCGCGTTTGCGACAGAATAGAAGAGGTCGGCTTGATCGCGACGCGGACCACAACGTCCTGACCCGTGGAAATACCGCCTGCGACGCCGCCATTGTTGTTCGACAGGAAGCGCACGCCTTCATTGCCCATGCGCATCTCGTCGGCATTCTCTTCGCCAGAGTAGGAGGCGGCGGCAAAACCCGCGCCAATCTCGACGCCCTTGGCGGCATTGATACTCATCATGGCGCTCGCAAGCTCGCTGTCGAGCTTGCCATAGATGGGCGCGCCCCATCCGGCAGGCACGCCTGAAGCGTGGACCTCGACAATGGCACCTGCGCTGGAGCCTGCCTTGCGGGTCTCGTCCAGAAAGTCTTCCCACTGCGCGGCGGTCTTGGCGTCCGGGCACCAGAATGGGTTGTTGCCGGTCTCGTCCCAGTCCCAGTTCTCCGGGTCGATCATGTGCGGGCCAATCTGGATGACGGCGCCGCGAATGGTGATGCCATCACCGAGAACACGGCGCGCCACGGCGCCTGCGGCAACCCGCATGGCGGTTTCGCGCGCAGAGCTGCGCCCCCCGCCGCGATAGTCGCGGATGCCGTATTTCTGGTCATAGGCATAGTCGGCATGTCCGGGGCGGTAACGGTCGCGGATCTCCGAATAGTCCTTGGAGCGCTGGTCGACATTCTCGATCATCATCGAGATAGGCGTGCCGGTGGTGACCTGGCCATCGGTGCGGTCGTCAGCGAAGACGCCGGAGAGGATGCGCACCTCGTCCGGCTCCTTGCGCTGGGTCACGAAGCGGCTTGTGCCGGGCTTTCTCTTGTCGAGGAAGCCCTGCACATAAGCCTCATCCAGCGGCAGGTTTGGCGGGCAGCCATCCACCACGCATCCGATGGCCGCCCCGTGGCTTTCGCCCCAAGTGGTCACGCGGAAGAGGTGGCCGAACGTATTATGCGACATGGCTGCCCGTCTTTTTCAGTAAGCCTGCGGCCTTAGCTGAACAGATGCTCGACGGCGGCGCGCTCTTCGCGCAGCTCCGCATCGGTTGCATCCATCTTGCCGCGCGAGAACTCATTGATCTCGAGGCCCTGGACAATCTCATACTTGCCGTCCTTGCAGGTGCATGGATAGCCATAGATGACGCCCGGCTCGATGCCGTAGGAGCCCTCTGACGGAATGCCCATCGAGACCCACTCACCCTCGGGCGTGCCGAGGGCCCAGCTGCGCATATGGTCGATGGCGGCCGACGCAGCCGAAGCGGCAGAGGAAGCACCGCGCGCCTTGATTATCGCCGCGCCGCGTTGCTGCACGTCGGGGATGAAGGTGTCGGTGTACCAGGCGTCATCGACCTGCGGCTTGGCGTCTTTGCCTTTGACCGTCGCGTGGTGAATGTCCGGATACTGGGTCGCCGAGTGGTTGCCCCAGATGATGACGTTCTTGATGTCGGTATTGTGTGCGCCGGTCTTCTCGGCGAGCTGGCTCATCGCGCGATTATGGTCGAGACGGACCATGGCGGTGAAGCATTTCGGGTCGAGGTCCGGTGCGTTCTGCTGTGCGATGAGCGCGTTTGTGTTGGCCGGGTTGCCGACGACGAGGACTTTCACATCGCGCGAGGCGTGATCGTTGATCGCCTTTCCTTGCGGGCCAAAGATGCCGCCATTGGCTGACAGCAGGTCCTTGCGCTCCATGCCCTGCTTGCGCGGCATGGCGCCGACCAGAAGCGCATAGTCGCAATCCTTGAAGGCAACGTTCGGGTCGTCAGTCTGGACAATCTTGTTGAGCAGCGGGAAGGCGCAGTCATTGAGCTCCATCGTCACGCCTTCGAGCGCGCCGAGGGCCGGGGTGATTTCGAGCAGGTGAAGGTCGACGGGCTGGTCGGGGCCCAGCATGTCGCCAGCGGCGATACGGAAGAGCAGGGCGTAACCGATCTGACCAGCGGCACCTGTAACGGCAACTTTGACGGGCTTTTTCATGGGAGGTTTCCTTCCAGCATTGGCGTTCTGTCTATTGCGCGCATCAATGGCGAATTTGGAGAGCAAGGGCAAGCGCCGGACATGACCGCAGCGCGCTCTCCTGCGCCAGTTTGCCATTTGCCGCCGCGCGCGAACGCAATACGCTCATGCCTGAAAAGAAAAGACGAGGAGGATCAGACGATGACTTATGACTTCAAAGGCAAGAATGCGGTTGTGACCGGTGCGAGCCGTGGCATAGGACGCGCAATTGCGAAGACGCTGGCAGAGGGCGGTGCGCGTCTCGCGCTTGTGGCGCGTAGCGTCGAAGCACTGGAAGAGCTTGCCAAAGAGCTCCCAGGCGAGCCAGTCGTCATTCATGCCGACCTTGGGTCTTCCGATGGCTGGAAGCCAACGGCTGAAGCTATCATGGAGCAGCTGGGGCCCGTCGATATTCTCGTGAATAATGCTGGCGTCAGTGTTCATGAGCCGGCTGGCCGCGTCACGGAAGAGGGGCTCGATAACACCCTTAACGTAAACGTCCGCAATCTGATCCTGCTCACCGACGCGCTGACCGACAGCCTGAAGTCGCGCAAGGGGAATGTCGTCAACATTTCGTCCGTTTCGGCCAGCACGGGCAGCATCGGGCAGATCGCCTATTCAGCCTCCAAGGGCGCGGTAAACTCCATGACGCGTAACATGTCGATCGACCTTGGCCGGGCAGGCGTGCGCGTGAATGCCGTCGCCCCTGGCGTAATCGATGACGGCATGTGGACGACAGCCTTCGAGAGCGGGCGTGTCGACCGCGAG
Organism: Henriciella barbarensis; assembly: GCF_003576345.1. GTDB lineage: Bacteria > Pseudomonadota > Alphaproteobacteria > Caulobacterales > Hyphomonadaceae > Henriciella > Henriciella barbarensis. The sequence continues at coordinate 15,023 of NZ_QWGB01000014.1, forward strand.
AAAACCATGGCCGGTATGGCCAAGGTCATTCCGCTGGAAGGGCGTTGGGGCAGCGCGCAGAATATTGCTGATGCTGTCGCATTCCTCGCCTCGGACAAGGCAGACTATATTACCGGCCAGGTGCTGCGCGTAGATGGCGGCATCCTCGCCTGATCAGGACCGAAAGAGTAGAAGATGAGCGACAAGAGTGTCATCCCGCCAACGCCGACAGAGGCGGACTATAAGCGCGACAGCGAAGGCAATCCGCTGATCCCGGACGTGGCTGATCCGCTGGCCCTGTTCAGGGACTGGATGGCGATAGCGCGCGAGAAGGAGCTCAACGACTCCAACGCCATGTCGCTTGCGACTGTGGATGGTTATGGGCGCCCGGATGTGCGGGTGGTGCTTCTGAAGTCTGTCGGTGAGGAGGGCTTCACCTTCTACACCAACTTTGAGAGCGCCAAGGGCGAACAGCTGAAGGCGAGCCTCCAAGCAGCGCTTGGCTTTCACTGGAAGTCGCTACGCCGGCAGGTCCGCGTGCGCGGTAGCGTCATCTCTGTGCCGGACGCAGAAGCGGATGAGTATTTCGCCTCGCGCGCCAAGGCCAGCCGCATCAGTGCCATCGCTTCGGATCAGTCGCGGCCTCTGCCATCACGAGATGTGTTTGCTGAGCGTATCGAAGCCCTGCAGGACAAGTATGCAGACCGGGACGATATTCCGCGTCCTGACAATTGGGGCGGTTATCGCGTCGTGCCGGAAAGCATCGAGTTCTGGCAGGACCAGGCTTTCCGCATGCATGACCGGCTGAAATTCACCATGAAGAACGGCGTCTGGGCGCCCGAGCGGCTCTACCCCTAGGGGTGGCCGCCCGGGCTACACGGTCAGACAAGTCCGGCGCTTTCGCGCTGAACGATGAGGTGCGGTACGCCATCGCTCGTCTTGTTCCACGAGATACCTTCCTCGGAAATCAACGCGCTTACGCGCTGCCGGATTCCTGAAAAGCTATCGAATTCAACAACATCCACCGGGTTATCAAAGTGGAGTATGATCTCGTACCCCATCCCGCCTGCGAGCTCTCGCACGCCATGGACGCGGCCTTCGAAAGGCTGCTTGAGGTAACGGCCGGACACGCGCTCACCGACCTGAATAGGGATGTCGGCCTGGTTCGACAGGCGTGCGGATGCTGTGTTCCAGTCGCGATAGCCCAGCTCATGGGCAACCGTCTCCAGCGCGCGGGCATGGCTTAGGCTTTCGCCGCGCTGCGCCGCTTCGGCGCGTAATTCTCGCGCATGGGCTTTCGCCTGCGCTCTTGTCGTAATGTTGAGTGACATCTTCCGTTCGTCTTTCACATCGATAGACCGGGCGCATGATGCGGGTGTTCGCCTTGCCGCTGGACCGGTCCCCTGATGGGAAGGACAGTTCCGGGAGGACGAGGCTTTCGCCCCGGAGATCTTCACCATCGGACTTTTCGTCCGGCGAACGGCAGGCGTCTCTCACCTTGGGGCGGGCAGATACGCCTGATCGCGGAAAACGTCAACTCTACCGCTTTGAAACGAGGTAGGGGCGCCTACAGCTCATCCACCCGTGCGCCGCGCGCTTCAAGAACGGGCTTCATCTCCCAGTAGGCTTTTGGCGTTCGGTAGAGCGGAATACGCGGATGAAGATGATGGATCACATGATACTGCATGCCCATCGATCCGATATTGCCGAGAATGGAGCGGAAGCTGCGTGTGTTGCGGTAGCGGCCCTGCTCGGTGGCAGGATGATGCGGCGCCCAGCTGAGATAATACTGGATATAGGTGAGCGCGATGTGACGTGGCAGCCACCAGAGCAACGCTGCCTCCAGCGCAAAACCAGTCCAGGCAAGTGTGAACAGCGTTCCGTAGAAGATCAGTTCATAGGCAATGAAATCGAGCGCGACATCTGCCCGGCCAATGCGGACAAGCGTGTCGCCATACGCATTTTTCTGACCCGGCTGCCGGTTCTGGATGCTTTTCCAGATTGCATAGAGCGGGCTGCGGGCGCTGGTGCCGTGGTCGGGGTCCAGCGCAGGATCATTGGCATGCTTGTGATGCTCAAGATGGGTCAGTTTCGCGACCCGGTAAGGCAATACAAGCGGTATCGTCGACAGATGGCCGACCAGTTCATTCAGCCAGCGCAGCCGCGCGCCGGGGAGGGCGATTATATCATGCTGGGCCTCATGCGAAGGCAGATAGCTGAGCATCACGTTCAGCGTCGCGACGACAAAGCCCGTCCAGAGGGGCATGATTCCTGACAATACCAGCGGCCAGAGGCTGAGCCAGACCGCAAGGTTCGTCAGGGCCCATGTGACCGCGAGCCAGGGGAATTTGCCGATGTGTCTGCGTGCGATGTCGCGCTCGATCCGCATCAGCTCAGCGTGGCTTTTCGAAGCGAGCTCACTCATACCCAGCGCCCCCTCACTTGCGCGGCCAACCCCAGCAGACCGGCAAGAACGAGCCCGACTGCCAGCGGACCGAGACCAAATGGAGGTGTAACTTCAAACGCTTGAATGATTTGCGCGATCAGCGGCGCCAGGAACCCAAAGGCAAAAATGAGCGGTCCGAACCTGAACAGGGTGCGTAATGCGGTTGCCATATGTTTCCTCCGAAGAGGAAAATGACACATGCGTCAACTTTTGGCAATGAGGCAGCTTTGACGTGAGTTCAGAGGTCTTCGACCCGCGCGCCTTGCGCCTCAAGCACAGGCTTCATTTCCCAATAGGCTTGCGGCGTACGCAGGAAGGGAATGCGTGGGTGCAGGTGGTGCACAACATGATACTGCATGCCGAGTGAGCCGATATTGCCCAGGGCGGCGCGGAAGCTGCGCGTATTGCGATAGCGGGCCGTTTCTTTGGCCGGATGGTGCGGCGCCCAGCTCAGATAATACTGGATGTAGACATAGCCGACATGGTGCGGCAGCCACCAGAGCGCTGCGGCTTCGATTGCGTGCCCGGTCCAGGCCATGGTGAACAGGGTCAGAAACCATGTCACCCGATAGAGCGCAGCGCCTTTCAGGACATCTTTTCGGCCAAGCCGTAGCAGCGTGCGGCTATAGGCGTTGTGACCGCCCTTCGACCTTGGCTGAATGTTCTGTATCGCTTTCCAGATCGCCTTCAGAGGCCCTGCGGCGCTAGAGCCATAGTCCGGGTCCAGCTCCGGGTGGTTTGTATGGAGGTGGTGCTCTCTATGTGTCGCCCGCGCGAGATCGAAGGGAAGGGCGAGCGGCACCGTAGAAACATGTCCGACCACTTCGTTTAGCCACCTTAGCCGGGAGCCGGGCCGGGCGATAATGTCGTGCTGGGCCTCATGCGAAGGAAGGTAGCCGATGATTGCCAGCACGGTTGCGGCAACAAACCCTGCCCAGACCGGGATGACATCCATGAATACGAGCGGCCAGAGGGCCAGCCAGCAAAGAAAGACACCGATGCCGGCCGTCACCGACAGCCATGGAAACTTTCCGATATGTTTGCGGGCGATATCGCGCTCGATCCGCGCCAGCTCTTTCGGTGTCAGCATGGAAAGGTCACGGTTCGACATCAGACCCAACGTCCCCGTAGCTGCGCTGGAATGGTGAACGCCATGGCGATCAGCAAACCAGCAAGAAGCGGCGGCATGCCAAACGGCAACGTGACTTTAGACGACTGCAGGATCTGTGCAGCCAGCGGCGTCAGGAAGCCGAGGCCGAAAATCATCGGACTAAGCTTGTATAATCGACGTAGCACGACTTTCTGCATGGTCGGATTGTCCCCCAATTTGCGGAACTCTGACGGGCGCCAGGAAATGCGTTCCCAGCGGCCAGCCGGTTCTTCTACTGAGGATTAATCGCCGAAAATGGTGAATATTATCTTTCTAAAGATAAAATTTTGAGGCTTTCTGGCAAGATTCTTCGCGGCTAGAAGCCAATTCATGCCTAGCGCAAACAGGTTTCAGTCGCGTGAATGAAACGCGCTGGAAGGCCGCTCTCGCTCACGAGCCGGTAAGGCGTGTCCGTCGCGAGGAGAACAAGCCCGTTTTCTATCAGTGATACGTACTCGGACGGGTCACCATCAGCCCAGTATTGATCGTCAAGCCGCTCGCCCGGACGGCCAAGCGTGCCAAAGGCGCTCTCTATATCCTTGCTGGCAAGCCCGCGCCATTTGCCGAAGCTTGGCTCTCGTGTGCCGGTCCAGGCGACGAGCTTGTCAGGATCGACACCGCCTTCGAGAAGGGCGGCTTCATGGTCGCGGTTGCCGACACCGGCGGTCATCATCAGGTCTGGCGCAATCTCTGCGACCTGCCAGGCCTGTTCGTCTGAATAGGTGATGATAATGACATTATTTTCGGCGCCGGCCGCACGAACCTCTCCGATGATATTACGGAAGCTCGTTGTTTCCTTGCGGTCCAGTTCGAGAATCGCACCCGTCTCAACCGCCCAGTCCAGCGCTTCTGCAAGTGTTGGCGGATTGAACGCTGTGACCCGTCCTTCACTGTCGACCAGGCGCAGCCGCGAGATGTTCTGCCAGGCTGTGTCGGCGACTGCGCCTCTGCCAGTCGTCGTGCGGGTGAGGGAGCGGTCGTGCATGAGGAAGAGAACGCCGTCGCGGCTTTCGGCCACGTCGATCTCCATCATGGGGATGCCGGCATCGAGTGCATGCTGAAATGTCTCGACGGCATTTTCAGGAAAGCCCGGGGCAGGCCCGCCGCGATGAGCCGCGATCAGCACACCGCCTTCCTCGCGCACACAATCAAATAGTCGGGGCAGGTCGCGATCAGTTGGGACCTCGGCGACAGCCTGTTCCTGCTCGACAGGTGATTCTGTTGCCGCAGCATCAGAGGTCTCCGCCGGTGCTGTCGCCGCCTCATTGCAGCCGGTCAGAACTGCGCCCAGCAACAGGGCGCCTGCCAGAAAATGGGTCTGGGACATATGACCTCGCTCGCCATCGCTTGCCGTAGAAGTAGCTGGGACATAGAAGAAACCGAACGCCACGGAAACCCGTGAAAACAATTCTGGAGGAAAGAACATGCACGGCTTGATGCAAAACTGGCAGCTGACCGTCGACAAGGTGCTCGACCACGCCGCCCACAATCATGGCGACCGCGAGATCGTTACACGCGAAGTCGAAGGCAACGTCACCCGTACGACTTACAAGGCCCTGCATGAGCGCGCCAAGATGGTCTCCTCCGCGCTGAAGGAAGAAGGCATCAAACTTGGCGACCGCGTCGCAACGCTGGCCTGGAATACGGCCCGCCACATGGAGGCCTGGTATGGCACAATGGGGATTGGCGCGGTGCTGCACACAATCAATCCGCGCCTTCACCCGGACCAGGTTGCCTGGATCGCCAACCACGCCGAAGACCGCATCCTGCTCTTTGATACGACCTTCCTGCCAATCGTTGAAGCGGCCAAGAGCCAGTTCAAAACGATCGAGAAGTTCGTCGTCCTGACATCGCCAGACAACATGCCGGACAATTCTCTTGGTGCGGTATCCTATGAAGACTGGATCAAGGGCAAATCGACCGATGTGGTCTGGGGTGATTTCGACGAGCAGACCGCCTGCGGCCTCTGTTACACGTCGGGCACGACCGGCAATCCGAAGGGCGTGCTCTATTCTCACCGCTCCAATGTGCTGCACACCTACACGACGATGGGCGTCGATACGCTTGGCATGGGCGCCGCTGACGTCGTTCTTCCCGTCGTCCCTATGTTCCACGCCAATGCCTGGGGGCTTGCCTTCGCCTGCCCAGCCACCGGCGCAAAGCTGGTCATGCCGGGCGCCGATATGTCCGGCCAGGCCATCTATGAGCTGCTCGACAAGGAGAAAGTGACGATCACCGCCGCTGTGCCGACGGTCTGGCTGCTGCTGCTCACTTATCTTGAAGAGAACAATCTGAAGCTGCCTCATCTGCGCAAGGTCATTATCGGTGGCTCTGCCGTGCCGGAGCGGATCCTGCGCGCCTTCGAAGAGAATTATGACGTTCAGGTCTTCCACGCCTGGGGCATGACAGAGCTTTCGCCAATGGGCACGCTCGGCGCGCTTCCGGCTGCGCTCATCGATGCGCCGCATGAAGAGCAGATCGCTTTCAAGCTGAAGCAGGGCCGTCCGCCATTTGGTGTCGAGCTCAAGATTGTCGATGATGAAGGCAATGAGCTCCCACGAGACGGCGAAACATCCGGCCGCCTGATGTGCCGCGGGCCTGCTATCTCCAAATCCTACTTCAAGGCTGAAGAGCTGGCAGTGGACGAAGATGGCTGGTTCGATACAGGCGACGTCGCCACGCTGGACCGTCATTCGACCATGCAGATCACCGACCGTGCCAAGGATGTCATCAAGTCCGGCGGTGAGTGGATCAGCTCCATCGACATCGAAAACTTCGCTGTCGGCCATCCAAAGGTCGCGAACGCCGCCGCCATTGGCATCTATCACCCGAAATGGGATGAGCGCCCGCTGCTCGTCGTACAGCCAGCGCCCGGCGAAACGCCAAGCAAGGAAGACGTGCTGAAACAGCTCGAAGGCAAGATCGCCAAATGGTGGACGCCGGATGATGTCCAATTCGTCGATGAAATTCCACTGGGCGCGACCGGCAAGATCAACAAGCTCAGACTCCGCGAGATGTTCTCGGACTACAAGCTGCCGACGGCCTGATCTGATGGATCTGAACCTGAAGGATAAAGTGGTCTTTGTCGCGGGCGCGAGCCGCGGCATCGGGCTCGGTATTGTTGAGACGCTTCTGGAAGAAGGTGCCCGTGTTGCCATCGCGGCACGCGGCGCCGAGAAGCTTGAGGAAGAACGCGCCCGCCTCGCCAGCCAGTATGGCGAGGACCGCCTCTGGGCGCGTGCTGGCGACCTGCGTGAGACGAAAACGCTCGAAGAGATGGTCCAGGCCATCGAGAGCGAGTTTGGTCCGCTATGGGGCGCGGTCGCTAATGTCGGTCTTCATCCATGTCCACCGGGCTTCGATGTCGATGACGACACCTGGACGGCCGGCATGCAGCAGAACCTCGACAGCGCTTTCCGCCTTGCCCGCACCTGCCTGCGCAAGATGGAGCCTCGCGGCGAAGGGTCGATTGTTGCGATTTCCTCCATCGCGGGCATGGGCGCGCTTGGCACGCCGCTTACCTATGGCACCGCCAAGGCGGCGATGAACCATATGGTCAAGGAACTGGCACGGATCACAGGCCCGTCCGGCGTTCGCATCAACGCGATCTCGCCTGGCAACATCATCTTCCCGGGCGGCGCCTGGGAAGAACGTAGCGAAGGGGAACGGGGCGACGCCTGGAAGAAGTGGATCCGGCGTGAAGTCCCGCTGCAACGTTTTGGCAAGCCGGAAGAGATCGGGTCGACGGCCGCCTATCTGCTCAGTGAGCGGGCGAGTTTCGTCACCGGGGCTATCGTCCCGGTCGATGGCGGCCAGACGCGATAGCCGCCGCTTCCTCAAGGGGAAGGTTTGTCAAAGCAGGTTGCCGGGATAGATCTCGGCGCAATCTAACAGGTTACAGTCGGGGAGGCTGAAATGAGCGATACGACGAAAAAGGCTGGATGGCGTCTGACCGTGGCGGGTGTCGCGCTCGGCGTGTCGATCTTCACCGTGCTCTGGTTTGCAGCAGCCGCACTCGGTTCGAAGTTTGGGCTCTGGGGCTGGCAGTTCGGTCTTGGCACCATGATTCTCGGCTGGGGGCCGGGCCTTACTTTCTTCGCGCTCGGCCTCGCTGTGATCGCGATTATCATTGCTCTGATAAAGGCGCCACGTTTCCAACCTACACTGCTTGCACTCGCCGCACTTCTCATCGCGCTCATGGTGTTCTTCCGAATTGCAGGGTTTGGCGCACAGGCCGCTTCACTGCCGCCGATCCATGATGTTCAGACTGATTGGTCAGAGCCGATTGCATTGTCGGAGTCGCTTATCGCCCAACGCCGCAGCGATGGTGCGCTTAATGAGGTCCAGGACGACCCGACGATTACAGAAGGCGCGGACGGCCGCTGGCCGGGCATGGGTGGCCGCCGCGTTGCCGAAGTTCAGGAAGAGGCTGAGCGCGAACGCACTGTGGACGGTGAGACGGTAGAGCCTGCCTATGACCGCCCGATTGAACCGGTCTATTTCGACCAGTCGCCGGGTGAGATTGCGTCCTACGCACTCCAGATTGCAGAGGATCGCGGCTGGGACATCTTCTCGCGCCCCGAAACCGGTCAGGATGTCGAGCGCACTGTGCTGGAAGCGACCGAAACCTCGACCTGGTTCGGCTTCAAGGATGACGTGGCCATCCGCATCCGCGCCGTGGAAGGCGCAACCCGCGTCGACATGCGCTCCATCAGCCGCGTCGGTCTTTCGGACCTCGGCATGAATGCGCGGCGTGTCTCTTCCTTCATGGACGAACTCGAAGCCCGCGCAAACGGCCGCCGCCAGCCTTAAATTTGAGAGTTCTAGCTCAGCCCTAAAGACTACCGCCGCCCCACCGAAAGGTGGGGTCCATGGCGGCTGGGCCGTCGCCTTTCAACCGCCATGGGTCCCAGCTTTTGCTGGGAGGGCGGGGGAAGGTAGGTTTGCGTTTCGCCTTCAATGCATGAGAACGCCCCCTCCGCCCCTCACCCTGAGCCTGTCGAAGGACCCAGCACCTCCCCCGTGCACGGGGGAGGATGGCACTAGGCGGCTGGTTGTCTTTCTTCCCCCGCCTGCGGGGGAAGTGGCTCGCGAATGCGAGTCGAAGGGGGCATCTTCACCAATCGACGATGACGTAAAACCACTATATCCTGGTCAAGCCGCGTGACTGGCGCTTGGGTGGTTCACCACCGGGGAGCGCGGTGCTGACACGCCGTGCGCCTGGGCATGAACCTCACCTTTCAAAGGAGGGCTGCCCATGCCTGAGCTTTCACCAATCTCTGTTGCGTTTCTCGTCTTTCCGAACGTCACCCAGCTTGACCTGACAGGCCCGGCGCAGGTGCTCTCGCGGCTCGGCAACACAACCGTCGATCTACTCTGGAAGACCAAAGCCCCTGTGCCGACGGATGCGGGTTTTTCATTGCTGCCGACGAAAACATTCGCCGATATTGAAAGCGCCGACATTCTTTGCGTGCCGGGCGGCTTTGGCACCATGGATGTTATCCAGGACGAGGAGGCGCTGGGCTGGGTACGGAAGGCGGGCGCTGAAGCAAGTTGGGTTACCAGCGTCTGTACCGGCTCCATCGTGCTCGGCGCAGCAGGCCTCCTCAAAGGCTACCGCGCCACGACGCACTGGGCGTCGCATGAGCAGCTTGAATTCTTCGGCGCCGCACCGGTGAAGCAGCGTGTCGTCTCCGACCGAAACCGTGTGACCGGCGGCGGGGTAACGGCTGGCATTGGCTTCGGTCTCGCGCTCGCGGCAAAGATCAGAGGCGAAGACCACGCCAAATTCATCCAGCTGTCCATCGAGTATGACCCGCAGCCGCCTTTCGACAGCGGCTCACCGGCCAAGGCTGATGCGGTGGCCCCGGAGCGTTATTGGGGGCTGATGAACAAGTCTGCACCCGGACGTGCCGCCAAAGTGAAAGCGATAGCGAAAGGGCTTGGTTTCTAGCCCCTCTTTCCGCCGAGGTCTCTCCATAGTGCACAGGAAGGGGGCCCTGGCGGTCAGTTTAATCCTCTGTCTTCATGACGTGTGGGTAGTATTCCTCGTCCCACTCGTCCGGGCGCAGAAGCACTTTGCCGTGCTTGAAGACCTTGTCTTCTTCGCCATAGGGGACGACCGAGAGCGGAACATCGGTGGCGAACTCAATTGCGGGATCGCCGAAATTATCAAGGTGGAAATGTTCCCATTTCCTGTCCAGCTTCTGTAGCTCAGCCACCAGCAGATCACGGCCGCTCTCGTTCAGATATAGCTCGAACTGGCCGTCCCGATTTATACTAACAGTCACTCTAGGTTTCATGCCTAGAGTTAAGCCACGCATGAAATTCCATGTCTACGACGTCTGCTGCGGCGCCTTCCAGCGGAACTCTGACCGCACCGTCGGATTAGCGTCGGCGGTCTCGACGTGGCCTTCCTCGACGAGCTTCAGCATGTGGCCGAGGACGGACAGGGCGGCGGCCGGATGCAGGCGCTTGTCGACGTCGGCATACATGGTCTCGACCATTTTCGGGATGTTGGTCTCACCCGCTTCGAGATGCTTGATTATAGCCGATTCCCGATCCAGCCGGTGATTGCGATAGGACTGGATGAAGCCGTTCACATCTTCGCGGATCGGTGAGCCGTGCGTCGGCCATAGGATGTCGAAATAGCGTTCCTCGATCTTGTCGAGCGAGCGCATATAGTCGCCCATATTGCCATCCGGCGGGGCAACGATCGTCGTGGACCAGCCCATGATATGATCGCCGGTCAGGCAGGCATTCTCTTCGCGCAGGCCAAAGCAGAGGTGGTTGCAGGTGTGACCGGGCGTCTCAATGACGTCGAGCGTCCAGCCGGGCCCGGAGATGACGTCGCCATCACCGATCTGAACGTCTGGCATGAAGCCGAGGTCGTCGGCGGAGCCGAGCTCGCCTTTTGCCGTCGGCACGCCGGAATTCTTCGCATAGGTCGCGCAGCCTGCCCAGTTTGCGAGCGGTTGTGCCAGCGGGGAGTGGTCCGAGTGACCATGCGTGACGAGGACGTGCGTAATTGTCTCGTTCTTCAGGATTTCTTTCAGCGCGTCGAAGTGCTCTGACAGTTCAGGGCCGGGGTCGATCACGGCAACCTTGCCATGACCGATGATATAGACGCCGGTGCCCACAAAGGTGAACGGGCCGGGATTGTTCGCAACCACCCGGCGGATGAGCGGGGAGACCTGCTCAACCTTGCCATATTCGAAATCGATTTCTTTGATGTATGGAATTCCCAAGTGAACTCCCTCACCCTGGATTGTGAAACTCTGGATTATCTGCCCTAGGCACTGCGCTTTGGCGCGAAGGCGCGGACAAAGGCCCGGGCCATGCGACGTGTCGCCTTCAGCTTGTCACCAAGATTCAGGGCTACAGGCGGCCCCATATCTGTCTTGTTGGCATCGACGATGAAGATCTTGCCGGATTTGCGGTCGCGCAGAACATCCACGCCGCCCCACTCAAGACCGATCTCCTTGGCGAAAGCCGAAATGACGTCGATTTCCTCCGCTGAGTAGCACTTGCGCGGCTCGTCCAGGATGACGTCGACATTCTCATTGAGAAAGCGGCGCGCAATCGGACGGCGCTTGCGGAAAACAACAGTTGGCGTGCCGCCCACGATACAGCAGCGCAGGTCTTCAACCAGGCCGCCTTCGATCTCATTGTCGATCAGGCGCTGATAGGTCTTGTTCTCGAGCGGCTCGATGGGGCCTTCGATGATACGCCCATCATGGCACGCATTCTTTTCGGACTTCTCGACCATCGGCCCTTCATAGCTGAGCGGATCGACCTTCAGGCTGTAGCCTGCCGCGCGTCCAAAGCTCTCCGCGACGCAGGTCTTCGAGATATCATTGCAACCGAAATTGACGAGACGAGCGCCCGGCTTCGTCTTCGGCGTGCTGGAATCGACATGGGTTGAGTCGTCGAACTGGAAGACGATATCGGCCTGTGAGACGTCGGAAATCAGCTTGGACCCCGACGCGTGCATCACGGGCCAGATGAAATACCAGGGGCGCGGCTTGTCGGGATGGAACGCGATGGTCGGGCGTTTGTGCCCGGTAATACGGCGCCAGGTGCGCCAGGATTGCGCCATCGTGTAAAAGGTCAGCCAGGTGAAGATATCGTTGGCCAGCTGGCGGTTCGCAGGCACCCGGTGACCCGTTTTCTTCACGAGCCAGGCACCGTCTTCGTATTTGAAATCTGCCAGCCAGTTTCTGGACATTCAGTATCCCCTGCGTGCGGGCGGTGGTGAACGAATTACCGGCGCCGGAATCGCACGTCTTCCTCAAGGCTTCAATTCATAAAGCCCTGAAGTTTCGTGATCAAACTTTTACTGCCGCTGCGCTGAAACGCGCGAGACCTAGAGCAGAGGCTTCAGGCCGGAGAGATCATAGCCCGCTGCAGCGCCAGCTTCGATGATCTCGTCCGACTGCCCCTGGCCGCCATGGCTGAGTGCCCAAGCGGTGATGGAGCGCGTACCCGTCCGGCAATAGGCCAGCGCAGGGGCGGGGGCTTCGGCAAGGATCGAGTTCATGCGCTCGATGATTTCAGGGGTAGGCGCACCGGAAAAGGGCAGGGCGACAAAGGTCAGGCCAAGCTCTTCGGTACGGGCCCGGATCGAACCCATGCGCGGCTGGTCAACGCCGCCTTCACCATCTGGCCGGTTGGCGATGATGGTCTTGAAACCGGCCTTGGCGATGGCGTCGACATCGTCTTCGGAAATTTGTGGCGCAACAGAAAAACTGTCTGTTACGGTTCGGATATCTGCCATCTGGTACCTCAGTGTCATGTAGCGTTGACAAGCATTCGTCTGGCGTGAACCTAGGAAGCCAGCAGCGGGCTGCCAAGTCCGCCTTTCGCCTATACTTGAAGATCGCCTGAGAGTTTCCCTACGTGTCAGCGCTGCAGCGAAGTCTTTCCCGCATCCCATGGGCCTACGTAATCCGGCGGCTGCTTTTCGCGATCCCGACACTTCTGGTCATCATCGCCGTCGCATTCTTCATGATGCGGCTCGCGCCCGGCGGCCCGTTTGACGGCGAGCGCAAGTTGAATGCAGCAACCGAGGCGGCCATCGCGGCAAAGTTCGGCATGGACCAGCCGCTCTGGAAACAGTTCGTCGACTATGTGCTCGGCGTCTTGCAGGGCGATTTTGGTCCATCGATGAAAACGCTCGGCAAGAGCGTGAACGACCTGATCGCTGACGGCCTTCCGGTCAGCCTGGCAATTGGCTCACTCGCCATGCTCGTCGCGCTGATTGTCGGCACGAGCCTTGGTATTTTCGCGGGCCTTCGCCAGAACACGACCGGTGACTATACCGTCATGGGTTTCGCCATGGCGGGTATTTCGATCCCGACCTTTGTGACAGGCCCGCTCCTGATCCTCGCCTTTGCGCTTGGTGCAGGCTGGTTCGCCGTTGGCGGGCTGGGTGAGTATCCGAACATCGGCATGACATTCAACAACATGACCCTGCCGGTCCTGACGCTTGCCTTGCCGCAGATCGCCATCATCTCACGCCTCATGCGCGCCTCCACGATTGAGACGATGCGCTCACCGCATGTGCGTACGGCGCGTGCCAAGGGCCTGCCAGAGCGCACGGTCATCATGCGGCACGTCCTGCCATCGGCGATCCTGCCGCTGGTCTCCTATGCCGGGCCGGCCATGGCCCGCGTGATGACGGGCTCACTCGTCATCGAACGGATCTTCGGCCTGCCAGGGATGGGGTCCTACTTCGTCGATGGCGCGATCAACCGTGACTATACCCTCGTGATGGGCGCGCTGATCATCTACGCAACGCTGATCGTGCTGTTCAACCTGATCGCCGACATCCTCTACGCCTTGCTCGACCCGAAAGTGAAGTACGACTGATGGTTGATACGCTGGACATGACAGGCCGGAAGGATCCGGTCGAACAGGCTCTCGCTGGCGGCCGCTCGCTCTGGGACGATGCCAAGCGGCGCCTGTTTAACAACAAGGCGGCCGTGATCTCCATGTGGGTGCTCGGTGTGATGATCTTCCTCGCCGCTTTCGGACCGTTCCTCTGGGTACATGACTACAGCCAGATCTCTGCACAGACGGAGCTCGCGCCAACCTTCGACAACTGGCACCTGTTGGGCACGGATGAGCAGGGCCGCGACCTCGTCGCGCGCAACCTGCTCGGGCTTCGCATTTCGCTGGCTGTCGGCATGGTGGCGACGCTTGTCTCGCTTGTCATCGGCGTCACATGGGGTGCGATCGCAGGCTATGTCGGCGGGCGCACAGACAATTTCATGATGCGGTTCGTGGACGTGCTCTACGCCATGCCGTTCATCTTTTTCGTAATCCTGCTGCTGACCGTTTTCGGCCGCAACATCATCCTGATCTTCGCCGCCATTGGCGCGGTCGAGTGGCTGACCATGAGCCGGATCGTGCGTGGCCAGACCCTTGCCATCAAAGGCAAGGAATTCATTGAGGCCGCCCGCGCCGCGGGCGTATCCGGCCCGGCCATTATCCGCCGTCACATCCTGCCCAACGTGGTCGGCCCGGTGGCCGTCTACGTTACACTCACGATCCCGGTCGTTATCATGGCGGAAAGCTTCCTCTCCTTCCTGGGGCTCGGCGTGAATGAGCCGCTGACCTCGCTCGGCGTGCTGATTTCAAACGGTGCGAAGGAAATGCAGGACAAGCCGTGGCTACTTATGGCGCCGGCGATCCTGATGGCGGTGACGCTGCTCTGCCTCAACTTCATCGGCGATGGCCTGCGCGACGCGCTCGACCCGAAAGAGCGCTAGACGCTGCGTCACGTTCAAGGCGGCTTTTCATGGCCGCAAATTTTACGCTAAAGCCCAACGCCATGACAGACGCGCCCTTCATCGACCTGAAATCGACCCATAATCCCTATCGCTGGTACCTGCCGGTAGAGGAACGCTATTGCGTTGGCCCGCCGGGCAAGAAATTCCTGTTTGGCGGCGTCGGCCTTGGCACGGCGATTACAGCGCTGGAGCGTACGACAGGCCGGCCCTGCATCTGGGCCACGGCGCAATATCTTTCCTTTGCCAATCCGCCGGATGTGCTGGACGTCGATGTCCGTTCACCCGTTGTCGGCAAGAATATCACCCAGGCGCGCGTCCTTGGCCATATCAAGGACCGCGAGATCTTCACGGTGAATGCGGCTGTCGGCGAGCGCGAGTCCGAACACTCGAAGCAATGGCAGACAAAACCGGATGTCGCGCGGCCAGAGGATTGCCCGCCCATGCCGCGCTTCGACAAGCACAATGTCGACCTGCACCACTATCTCGACATGCGTGTCGCGCAGGGGCGCTATTCGCCAGACCGCGCGATCGAGGGCGGCAGCAGCAAGGATGGTCGCGTCGTGCTTTGGGGGCGGTCCAAGACAGGCCACCCGATCGATTCGGCCATGCTCGCCATCATCAATGACTTCGTGCCGTCGGGAACCAGCCATGCGCTCGGCCTGCCGGCCGGCGCAAACTCGCTCGATAATACGCTGCGCATCCATAATATCGTCGAGACTGAGTGGGTCTGTTGCGATATCCAGATCGAAGGCGTTCATAATGGCTTCGTGCATGGCCGTGTCGCCATGTTCGCAGATGACGGGACGCTGATGGCCACGGGCAGCCAGTCCGGCATCATCCGCTTCTTCGACCCGGAAGCGTTCAAGGCGCGGTTCGAAAAGTCCTGATTTTTCGGAGAAGAGGCGCCGCCAGAACGCGCCGCAAAAGTGCCGGGGTGCATTCTGTCACCATGTCCGGCTTTTTGGGGACGCAGCCATTCTGGCCGTGCGGGGGATAGGACAGGCTGCAGGCTTTCTGCCTGCAGCTGATCTGTCATTGGATGGCCATTCTGGCTTCCTGACCTAGACTATGCGTGAGCGGCCCGGACCGTTCCCATGTTTCTGCAGAAAAACGTAATGTGCCAGATTGGGGCAACTGCAATGGCTATTGCAGGGCGGCGTGCGTCGCGTCTGAATTGGCTGCGCAGCTGTTCTGCGCGCCATGAACTTCTATGGGACGGCGTTTGTCGGCCGATAGCGCAGCGGCCGCAGCAATGGCCTCAGCGTCCGAAAACATGGTCGCGAGACGCTTCAGGCTTTCTTCGCGCGCAGCCGGTGTTTCGGCGCTCTCCAGCGCCATGAGCTGTGTTTCGCCTTCTTCAGCCATGCCTCGAAAGATGCACCCAAGATCTGACGGCCCGCCTGAGCCATCAATCCAGCTGCCAAGCCGGCCGGCGGTCAGCGCAAAGCGGCCGATCTCGGTCTCATAGCTGGCCGGGATGCTGGCATCGCTTTCCAGAAGATCGATTGTGTCCTCATAAAGCGCGCTTGCTTTCGTCCCCCAGTCGCGGGCGAGGTCCGGCGACGCTGCCGCTGAGAAGGGCAGGACGACGAAGACAAGAGAGGCGATCAGACGTTTCATCAGGACACAACTTTCATAATTCTCCTGAGACGCGAAGCAAGCCAGATGCCAGTCGCCTGAGGGGAGGCGTGGGCCGGCCTCGCCTTGACTTCCCACAACGCGCTCCATATCCACCCCGGTAATGAACACAGAGCTGCATCACCATCATCACCACGCGTGACGCGCCGCATGAGGCGCGACCCAGTCCGGCTGCGCCTCTCTTTCAAGTGTTCATACCATCTTTTTGAACCGCCAGAGGCCAAAGCCGCGACAATGGGTTTCGCGTCTTGTCCAGCGTGTCTGCTTCACACCTTTCCCGGCTTCGTCTAAGCGAAGCGCGACTGACCAGACAGGACCTCCAATATGGCCAAGAAGAAACAGGACCCGGACGCCCCGAAAAGTGGCAAGGACCTCGCGCGAAAGCCGCGCGGCTTTCCAGATCGCCGCGAAGCGCTGATCCATGCCCAGGCCGAGATGATCGACCGGGTCACCTCCGTCTACCGCCGTTGGGGTTTTGAGGCACTTGATACCGGCGCCTGGGAATATGCAGACGCGCTCGGAAAGTTCTTGCCAGACGATGACCGCCCGAATGCCGGTGTCTTCTCCATGCAGGATGATGACGAGCAGTGGGTATCGCTGCGCTATGACCTGACAGCGCCGCTCGCCCGTTTCGCAGCCGAGAACTGGCAAACCCTGCCAAAGCCCTTCCGCCGCTATGCCGCCGGGCCTGTCTGGCGCAATGAAAAGCCGGGCCCGGGCCGTTTCCGTGAATTCCTGCAATGTGACGCTGATACGGTCGGCGCGGCGGGCGCGCATGCCGATGCCGAAATGGTCGCCATGGCCGCCGAAGCCATGCGGGCCGCCGGCGCTGGAGATGGAGAGTTTGCCGTCCGCGTGAATACGCGCCGCCTGCTCAACGCAGTGCTTGAAGGCGTAGGGGCGAATAGTGACACCGCGCGCCTAACAATCCTCCGTGCGCTCGACAAGCTGGACCGGCTTGGCGAAGAAGGCGTCAAACTCCTGCTCGGCCCGGGCCGAGAAGATGAAAGCGGCGACTTCACCAAGGGAGCAGGGCTCGGAACGTCAGAGATTGACCGCGTGATGGCGTTCGCGAAAGCGGGCCGACCGACACGCGGCGAAACGCTTGAGGCGCTCGGCCGCGCGGTCGGCACAGGTGAAGAGGCTGAGGCTGGCCTTGCCGAACTCACTGCCATCGCGCGCGGCCTCGAAGCCTTCAATTGTCCGGACACGGACGTTCTGTTCGACCCGTCCGTTGTGCGTGGGCTTGAATACTATACCGGCCCTGTCTTTGAGGCTGAGCTACTGCGTGAGACGGTCGACGAGGATGGCAACACCGTCCGCATCGGCTCTGTTGGTGGCGGCGGGCGTTATGATGATCTCGTCGCCCGCTTCACAGGCGAGAAAGTCCCCGCGACCGGCTTCTCTGTCGGTATTTCCCGATTGGCGACGGCTTTCGCCATATCCGGTGATATCGAGACGCTGAACGGCCCGGTCGTCATTCTCAACATGAACCGCGATGACCCGACCGAAGCGCTCAAACTCGCGACTGAACTTCGCGCCGCTGGTATCCGCGCCGAGGCCTATATGGGCAGCTCCGGCATGCGCCCTCAGATGAAGTATGCAGACCGGCGCGGCGCGCCCGTCGCTGTCATGGTCGGTGAGGATGAGATCGCCAAAGGCGTTGTCACCATCAAGGATCTGAAAGAGGGCGCCAAGCAGGCAGCCGCAATCAAGTCCAATGAGGAGTACCGTGAAGCCCGCCCCGGCCAGTTCGAAGCTCCGCGCAGCGAAATGGTGGCCCGCATCCGCGAAATCGTGGAGGCGTCGGAATGAGCACACCAGCTGACATCTTCTCCCGCCTTGGTGGCGACATCGTCGATCCGCCAATCGTCATGCCCGCCAGCCAGCCGCTGGAGCTTTCGGGCGAAGCCGTCCGCGCACGCCTCTGCGTTTTCGTGAATGAACTCGGCGAGGAATGCGCGCTCCGCCCCGACCTCACCCTGCCTGTCGCATTGGCGCAAGCCGAAGAGGGCATCAACGGCGAGACAGTGAAACGCTATGCCGCTCGCGCGTTCCGCCTGCCCGTCGTGTCTGGCGATGCGCTTGAATTTACGCAGGTCGGTTTCGAACGCTACGGTGCGCCATCCAATGCGGAAACCGATGCCGAAACCTTCGCGCTCGTTTGTGAAGCAGCTGGCACCGCTGGCGTCGCTGATTGCGAAGCGCGGATGGGTGACCTTGCCGTCTTCCCGGCCTTCGTGGATGCACTCGGTCTCGCGCCGGGGCTCGCCGATGCGCTGAAGCGGGCCTTCCGTCAGGCAGGCGGTGTCTCTGCGCTGCTTAACTCCGGCGGCTCTGAGCCCGTCCACGGCCTTGCCGCCCGCCTCAAGGGCGCGCGCCCGGAGGAGGCGAAGGCTATCGTCGCTGACATCTTTGCACTTGCCGGTATCCAGCCACAGGGTCACCGCACCCTCGACGAGATTGTCGAAGGCCTTCTGGCGCAGGCTGCCGACGCCGAACATGGCGCCGCGCCCGATACCGCGCGCCAGACGCTTGAAGCTGTCATGGCCGTGAACTGCCCGCCCGCGCAGGCGGCTGACAAGCTGCTCGCCACCTCCCGTCAGGCAGGCCTTGAAGGCCTCGACCCGGTCCTGGACCGGCTTCAGACCCGTACCGACCGTATGACAGAGCTCGCGCCCGCCTTCATGACCGATGCGCGCTTCGGCACGCCATTCGGTCGCCGCTTCAACTATTATGATGGCTTCCTGTTTGAGCTGTTTAACCCCGGCGAAGCCGACGGCCGCCGCCCATTCGGGGCAGGCGGGCGCTATGACACGCTTCTGGCACGTCTCTCCGGCGGCAAGGTCGAAGCGACCGGCATCGGCGGCGTCGTCCGCCCTGACCGTCTGACAAAAGGAGCCACCGCATGACCCGGCTCAAACTCGCCATCCCGTCCAAGGGTCGCCTGAAAGACAATGCAGAGAACTGGCTCGCCCGCGCTGGCTTCAAACTGCGCCAGTCCGGCGGTGACCGCGGCTATACCGCAGAGCTGAAAGGCCTGCCGGATGCCGATGTGCTGCTCCTCTCCGCACGAGAGATTGCGCAGGGCCTGATCGACGGTGCATTCCATATCGGCGTGACCGGTGAGGACCTTCTCAACGACCTTTCGGCAGACCTTGCCCGCGACGCATCCGTCATCAAGCGGCTGGAATTTGGCGGGGCCGATGTGGTCGTCGCCGTGCCTGCGGCCTGGCTCGACGTGAACACGATGGCTGACCTTGAAGCTGCCGGGGCGGGCTTCCGCCAGCGCCATGGCCGGCGCATGAAAGTCGCCACGAAATACCTCCGTCTCACCCGTAACTATTTCTCTGAAAAGTCTGTGGGTGAGTACCGTCTCGTCGAAAGCGCCGGCGCGACAGAGGCGGCTCCGGCCTCCGGTCAAGCTGAAGTCATTGTCGATATCACCTCGACCGGTACGACACTGCGCGCCAACAGCCTCAAGGTTCTCGATGACGGCGTGATCCTGAAAAGCCGCGCCGCCCTGGCGGGGTCGCTCCGTGCCGACTGGTCGGGCGGGGCGAAAGACGTGCTCCAGAAACTCCTCGCCTCGATCGAAGCCGTGGAATCGGCGGATGCGACCAGCCTTCTGGTCGTTGGCGGGAAGGTCGAGGAATCACTTCGCGATTCGCTTGGCCTTGCCAAAGTCTCCGCCAATTCCTTCCTCAGCCCATCCGGGAAAGCGGTGGAAAATGCCCGAAAACTTACTGAATCTGGAGTGAATTCGGTCTCTATCCTCAAATCGGACTTCATTTTCTCCCAGGCGACGCCCTCCTATGAGGCATTCATTGCCCAATTTTCGACACGTGCTTGACTCTGTGACAGAAAATTAGCATTCAGATAAGGCAAGTTTCTGGGAGGAAACGCTGCAATACTTTTTACGGGCGCGGCCACAAGCCGCGCCTTTTTTTATGCGCCGTTCAAGTGTCGCTGCACTCCCCTGTTAACTCCCGAAAGAAAAAGGCCCCGGTGGGGCCTTTATAAGTCACTTCCGATTTTTGAAGGGCCCGGCTGGCGGCTCAGGGTCAGGGCGTCAGGGTTTGCTACCAGCCGGGTTTAGTTATTATTGTTTTTCAATATATGACTTATCGATAAACGTCAAGCGCTTATCGAAAAACATAATGAAATATTCGTAATCCAGCCCATTCGGAGAGCGGAAGCGGCGCATTTAATGGGGCGCGCCTTGATTGACCACAGCGCAAG
Source organism: Henriciella barbarensis (assembly GCF_003576345.1). Lineage (GTDB taxonomy): Bacteria > Pseudomonadota > Alphaproteobacteria > Caulobacterales > Hyphomonadaceae > Henriciella > Henriciella barbarensis. The sequence goes on from NZ_QWGB01000014.1 coordinate 35,271, forward strand.
CGACATGGCTTGCATGCAGAGTTGCAATTGCAACTTTCTGTGTTCGCCAGCTTCAGGCTCGCCTTCAGCGCCGCAAAGGCCCATGTGTTGACTTTGAAATCAGCGCCAGCCATCCCCAAGACTAACGCAGTCCTGAACCCTCTAGGAGCTTGAGAAAAATGTCAGATCCGCGCGCCCACATCATGCCCGTCTACGCCCCGCCATCGGAGGTGTTCGTGCGAGGCGAGGGTGTGAACCTCATCACAGAGGAAGGTGACAGCTATCTTGACTTCGTGGCCGGTATCGCGGTCAGCTCGCTCGGCCACTCGCACCCACAGCTGGTCGAAGTCCTTCAGGAACAGGCCGGAAATCTCTGGCACCTCTCCAACATGTTCCGCGTCCGCGCGGGCGAGGAGCTGGCCGACAAGATGTGCGCCCGCACCTTTGCGGATCGTGTCTTCTTCACCAATTCCGGCACCGAAGCGGTTGAGTGCGCGCTGAAAGCCGCCCGCAAGTATCACTGGTCGAAGGGTAATGAGGACCGCATCGAGTTCATCACCTTCACCGGCGCTTTCCATGGCCGCTCGCTAGGCGCGATCAATGCTGGCGGTAACCCGAAATACCTCGAAGGCTTCGGCCCGGAAATTCCCGGCTTCCGCCAGCTTGAGTGGGGCGATCATGACGCCCTGAACGAAGCGGTGACAGACAAGACCTGCGCGGTCTTCGTTGAGCCTGTGCAGGGCGAAGGCGGCGTGCGCGCCATGCCAGAAGAATGCCTGACCGGCCTTCGCAAGCTCTGCGACGAGACCGGCACGCTGCTTATCTATGACGAAGTCCAATGCGGCATGGGCCGGACGGGCAAGCTCTTCGCGCATGAATGGGCCGAGCACGCTGAACCGGACATCATGTGCGTCGCAAAGGGTGTCGGCGGCGGCTTCCCGTTCGGCGCCTGCCTGATGACCGAAGAGGTTGGCCTACCCATGCAGCCCGGCTCCCACGGCTCGACCTATGGCGGCAACCCGCTTGCCATGGCCGTCGGCAATGCTGTCTGGGACATTATTTCGGACGAGGAGTTCCTCGCCGAAGTGCGCCGGGTCGCTGGTACGGTTGCCCAAGGCCTCAAATCCCTCGCAGACAGTCATGCCGACAAGGTCGAAGGCGTCACGGGCAAGGGCCTCCTGACCGGCCTCAAGCTGAAATCAGCGCCAAAGCCTGTCCAGAATGCCTGCCGCGAAAAGGGCCTTCTTGTCGGCGTCGCCGGTAATAATGTCCTGCGCCTCGCGCCGCCGCTCATCATCAAGGACGAAGACGTCCGCAAAGCCGTCAGCGTTATGGATGAGGCGCTGAGCGAGTGGGAAATGGAGGGGTGAGCTGGTTCGAGAATTACACGACGGCGCGCAAATTCGTCGTGATCTGGAACCTACTACTTTTGCCCTTTGTCGGTCTCTTTATCGCGCTGAACTGGCGAATGCTTCTTGAGGACCTCGGCGTTCTCCTGCTCATTCCGTTGGGCGCCGCCGTGATTGTTTTCCCGTTTATCTGGTATCTGACACGACGCGGCGGTCCCATAGACTTCGAACTGTAAACGCAGCCAGCCAGGTTCTTCGCACTGAATTAAAAAAGCCGGCCCCGAAAGGCCGGCTTTCTCATGTCTGGCTAAAGCCAAGACCTACTTCTTGGTCATGCCCTTCATGCCCATGCGGCCGATCTCGTTGCGGCCGACGACCATGTGGTGCACTTCGTCCGGGCCGTCCGCGAGGCGCAGCGTACGCTGGCTGGTGTACATGTCGGCCAGCGGCGTCCACTGGGATACGCCGGTTGCGCCGTGCATCTGGATGGCATCGTCGATGATCTTGCAGACCTTCTCCGGCACCATCGCCTTCACCATGGAAATCCAGACGCGGGCTTCCTTGTTGCCGAGGACGTCCATCGCCTTGGCAGCTTTCAGCACCATCAGGCGGCAAGCCTCGATCTCGATGCGGGCGCGGGAGACTTTCTCCTGATTGCCGCCGAGCTTGATGAGTGGCTGACCGAAGGCATCACGGCTCATGCCGCGTTCCAGCATCAGGTCGAGCGCCTTTTCTGCCGCGCCGATGGAGCGCATGCAGTGGTGGATGCGGCCTGGGCCGAGGCGCAGCTGGGAGATCTCGAAGCCGCGACCAACGCCGAGCAGGATGTTCTCTTCCGGCACTTTCACATCCGTGAAGCGGATATGCATGTGGCCGTGCGGCGCGTCATCCTTGCCGAAGACATGCATCGGGCCGAGAACTTCGACGCCTGGCGTGTCAATCGGGACGAGGATCTGCGACTGCTGCTCGTGGCTCTGGCCGTCAGGATCGGTCTGCACCATGACGATCATGATCTTGCAGCGCGGGTCGCCGGCACCAGAGGCATAGTACTTCTCGCCATTGATGACCCACTCGCCATTTTTCAGGACGGCTTCCGTGCGGACATTACGCGCGTCCGAACAGGCCGTGTGGGGCTCTGTCATTGCGAAGGCAGAGCGGATTTCGCCGGCGAGCAGAGGCTTCAGCCACTGTTCCTTCTGTGCCTTCGTGCCGACGCGTTCGAGCACTTCCATATTGCCGGTGTCAGGCGCAGCGCAGTTCATGCACTCTGATGCGAGTGAGTTCTTGCCAAGCTCGGCGGCGATATACGCATAGTCGAGGTTTGGCAGGCCTTCGCCGGTTTCAGCGTCCGGCAGGAAGAAGTTCCAGAGGCCCTGATCCTTGGCTTTCTGCTTGACCGCGTCGAGCAGCTCAAGCTGGCCGGGAACATAGGAAAAGCGGTCTGCGCGGCCTTCGCCAAGTTCGTGGAACTTGACGCTCATCGGCTCGACTTCTTCCTTGATGAAGCGTTTGACGTGCTCATAGAGCGGCACCGACTTTTCAGACATGCGCAGGTCATTGAGATCGTCGCGTACATTTACTGTACCGAGTGTTGCGGTATCCATTTGGTGATCCTCCCGAAGATCGCGTGTTGGTGGTGGCTGGCTGCCCGGCTGGCCCGAACAGTTGATTGTTTCACTAGTGAAGTATATCCTCCAGGACGAGGACTCGCAAGGGGCAGGAATGACGCACGACACACGAAACCCGCGAATCTACTCGCGCCTTCAGATTGCTGCCCAGCTCTATCGCAAGGTCGCAGATCGCCAGTTGGTCGAGACGGCAGGCCTGACCGCGCCGCAACTTGGCGTGCTGACGCGGGTCGCCTCGGCAAAGGCGCTCAACCAGACGAGCCTCGCGCGCGATCTCCGCCTGAATGACTCCGCCATTACGGCCATGGTACGCCGTCTTATCGGTATGGGAATGCTGGAAAAGACGCGAAGCGAGAGCGACAGCCGCGCCTTCGTCCTGAAGCTGACCGAGCAGGGTCAGGCGGCGATCGACCGCGCGGTCAACCAGCCCATCGCCATCAATCGCCGCATCGAAGAGGAATTCGGCGCAGAGGCGCTACTGCAATTCACCGAAAAGCTGAACCGCATCATCGCCCTCTGCGACGAGGAATCCATGGTCGAGGCTGAAGGGTAGAAGTAGGTCAGAGCCGACTCTTCGGATTGGCGTCACCCTGGATGGCGCAGCCATCTGGGGGGCATCTCCTGTCTCTGAGTTCGGCCGCACAGGTCGAAGGGTGTCCAATTCTCCGAGAATTGGAGGCCCAACTACCGTTGCGATCATATAGAGGCGTCAGAAGCTGGACCCTCAGACCGCTAGCGCGGTCGAGGGTGACGCCAGATAGGCAGGTCAACGCACCAGCTCGAACCAGAGATCACGCCAGTCAGGGTTCTGTGCTTCAATCAGATTGATCTTGTTTTGTCGTCGGTAGGACTTGATAGATTTCTCACGATAGATGGCCTGCGAGACGAGGTCGTGGACCTCGTACCAGACGAGGTGCTTGCAACCATATCGCTTCGTAAATCCCGGAATGTGACCCTCGCGGTGTTCGCCCACGCGTCTTACTAGATCCGATGTGACGCCGGTATAAAGCGTACCATTGCGACGATTGGCCAGCATGTAGACGGCGGTCACCTTATCCCAGCTTGCCATCTTTGCCTGCCATCAGTGTTAGGCGTCACCCTCGACCGCGCTAGCGGTCTGAGGGCCCATCTCCTGCCTTCGCCATGATCGCCACGTGGAAGTTCAGTAGATGGTCTTCCAGATGGGCTTCGCGGCCTTAAGCCGCCGCGCTTTCGCGCTTCGCAACGCGGTCGAACCAGGCAGCGATATTCTTGAAGTCGCGGTTCAGCGGTTGGCCGACTTGTTCACCGAAAGCGAGGAAGCAGAACAGCAGGATGTCGGCGAGGGTGAACTTGTCACCGGCGACATAGTCGCGGTTCGCCATCTGCTTGTCGAGAAACGCGACATTGTCCTGCGTGAAGGCTTTCAGACCATCGGCCGCTTCTGGCAGGCAGCGCACACGGTCCTTGAACATTGGCAGGCCCTCGGCCCCGCGAAAGGCGGTCGTCATGGGCTCGACGATCTTGAGGTCGACCCAGCGGGTCCAGCGGCGGGTCTGGGCGCGCTCTTCCGGCGTCGCGCCGATCAGGCTGTCGCCGGGGCTGGTTTCGTCCAGATACTCGCAGATCGCCGTGATTTCGGTAATGAGCGCGCCGTCATCGAGCACCAGCGCTGGTGACTGACCGTGCGGGTTCTTTTCCAGATAGTCGGGTTGCCGGTTCGCGCCGGCCATGATGTCGATCTCTTCTTTTGGAATATCGACCCCGCGCTCTGCCATGAACATGCGTACGACGTGCGGGTTTGGTCCGACGGAATTATAGAGTTTCATGGCGCGTCTCCTCAGGCGTGTTTGTCTTCTCAGACACCCGAGACTATCGGCGCTAACCAGTGCGGCAAGCCATGACGCAGGGTTCAGCGAGACTTCTTCGAACGCTCGAAACGCTTCGACTTATCTGTTTTTTCGGCCTTCTGCCTGGCCGTTCTGGTCGTCAGGCCGCGCTCGCGACGGCTGATGACGCCATTTACTTCAGCGCCAGCGCAGATCGCAAATGATGAGAGCCAGAGCCACATGAGAAGCGCTGCAACGGCGCCCAGGGACCCGAACGTCTCATTATAATCGGCGAAGGCGCTGAGATAGAAAGAGAAGGCGACCGAGGCGAGCAGCCAGATGACGCCAGCAACAATTGCGCCCGGCAGAATTGGCCGCGAGCGGCTTTCATGTGAACGCACGGTGTGCGGACGGGCTGTTCGCATGAAGGCATAGATGCCAAGCAGGAACAGGCTGACCAGGCCGAGCCAGCGAATGATGCGCAGCAGGGCATCTACGAAAGCGCCAAGCTGAAGCGCTTTGATGATCGGTGGCACCGCGCCAATCGCCGCGAGCGATATAATCGCAAACACAATAGCGCCAGCGGTAAATCCGAGGGCCAGAAGGTTCTGTTTAAGGAAACCACGCTTGGCGGGCCGGTCATAAGTCACCGCGATCGCAAGGAGGAGGGCATTCGCGCCGCGCGATGCCGACCAGAGGGCGATGATGAGTGAGAGAAGCGCGCCCCATGACAGGCCTGACGACTGCGACTCTGCGATGCGGATCATCTGCGCAGTGATGAGCCTGTACGCCTCTTCAGGCAGAAAGGTCTGCATGATCTCAAAATAGTCGCGAAGGTCGGCGGAGCTTGTGAACAGGCCCCAGACCATCAGCGCACAAGCAACGGCCGGGAAAACTGACAGGAAGGCGTAAAAGGCCACGCCGCCAGACACCAGGGCCACATCATCGTCGCCAATGCGCCCGAATGTGCGCGTCACAACGTTCACAACAGGATAGCCCCACCGTTTGTAGAGCGGGGCGTTCCTGATCTTGTAGAGTATTTCCGAACCAATCATCAGCCTAACAACTCCGGCGACAAAGGCCCGTTCCGGCGTCCCCTTGACGCAGGACGCCCCAGCGTCAGTATCGGATGAAGCTGAATTCTGGAGGGACGTGACATGCTGAAGAACCCGAAAAACTGGCTCGCCATTATTCTGGTCGCGCTGATCATCATCTTCGCGCTTCAGAACATGGAGCTCATTAGCGTCAACTTTCTGGGCTTTGGTTTCGAGACGCGCCGGGTGCTTCTGATCTTCTTCTGCGTCGTGATAGGTTTTGTGCTGGGCAAGAGCATCCGCTTCAAACGCAGTTGAGCTGATAGAGGGGTGCAGCCAGTTTGCGCCAGAACGGACAGGTGAGGAATTTCGCAGGTATTTTTCGAGCCGCTCTGATGGCCTGCCTATGCACCGTGGCTGCACCGTCAGTGCACCATGGATACGCTCAATCTTCTGCAGGACAGGTGCAAGACTTTCCGACGGTAGAGAGAAGCGACGCTGAACGCGATGTCGACGCGCTCTGCGCGCTCGTGCGTGAGCACTATGTCTATTTCGCGCCGCGCGAGGATGTCTGGGACGCGACGTGCGAAAGCGCGAAACAGGAGGCCCGAACCGAAGCTGCCGCCACCCCTGCGGGTCACCTCAAACTGCTCGAACACATGCTCGACCAGCTCTGGGACAACCACGTATCGCTCAACGTCAACTCGCCGACCTCACCGCGGCTGGTGCCGTCCGGAAGCGACTACTGGATTGATTTTACAGGTGGAAATGCCGTCGTGACCGCGGTGCGGCCAAGCTCTGGCGCGGCCAAAGCGGGTCTGAAGGTGGGTGACCGCGTGGTCGCGATGAATGGCATGCCTGTGTTGAGCGCGGCCAGCGACCGCATCAGACATGGCCGAAACGCCGTCAGCGAAGCGCGGCTTGTCTGGGCCCTGAATGCGCAGGCGGCTGGATATCGCGGCCAGATGCGCGGTGTGACCGTCGAACGAGGCGGGACGGAGCTGGACCTCTTTCTCGATGAGCCGATGCCTGAGCCGTCTGGCGAACTGGTCACCTATCAGCGCCTTAAAGGCAATATTGGCTATATCAGGATCGATGACTCGCTTGGCGATGACGCTGCGGTGGCCGCGTTTGATGCGGCGCTTGAAAAGCTGGAAGGCGCTTCAGGCTGGGTGATCGACCTTCGAAATACGCCGGGCGGCGGCAATACTAGCGTGGCCGAACCCATGCTCGGCCGCTTCATTCGCGGCGTAAAGCCCTATCAGAAGGCGGGTCCCCGCTGGGAAGGCGAAGCCGTCCGACATGTTGCGTCGAGGGGGCCTTGGCGTGTCAAAGGCCGGGTGGCCGTGCTCGCCGGGCGTTGGACAGGCAGTATGGGCGAGGGGCTGGCGATCGGTTTTGACGGGCTTCGCCGGGCACGGGTCTTCGGGTCACCGATGGCGGCACTGGCAGGCGGAGTTGAAGGTTTTGAACTACCTGCCAGCGGCTGGTCGGTGCGCCTGCCGAGCTATAACCTCTATCATATGAAGGGCATGGAGCGGCATGTCTGGCACCCGCCATACGCTGTGATTGCAGACAATGGCGCAGGTCCGGACGTCGCGCTGCAGGCCGCAAAGGACTGGCTCAACCGCTAGTCGCCAGCATCCCCATCACCATCGTCGCTGTCTGACAGGGAAGACGAGCCACCCGTCTGTTCTTCCTTGGTTGGAGACGCAGGGCTCGCCGATGCCGGGGCAGGTTTAGGCCCGCTGTCGGAGACCTTTGCGCCGTCCTTGAGCAAGGCAAACTCACCGACATTGCGGAAATTGATATCGCGCTGCGGGAAGGGGATCTCGATCTCGTATTTGTAGAGGGCTGTGTGCAGCTCCCAATTATAGTCGGCTTTCACGCGGGACGGCTTCTTCACCGCCTCTTCGGTGAGCCAGACGACGAGCTCGAAATCGAGGCTGGAATCGCCAAAACCGACAAGCCAGACCTGCGGCTCGCGGCCCGGGATGCCGCTGAACGTCCATGGCACGGCTTCGGCAGCTTCGAGCGCTGCTGTCTTTACCAGTTCCTTGTCGGTGCCATAAGCGACACCGAAACCGATCCGCATACGCCGGCGCGCATCGCGCAGGGTCCAGTTGATGACCTGCGCCTTGATGAACTCTTCATTGGGGACGAGGATATCGACATTGTCATTCGTCGTGACGAGTGTCGAGCGGATGTTGATCTCCTTGACGAGGCCCGTCACGCCGGACTGCAGCTCAATAAAATCGCCAACCTTAACAGAGCGCTCGAAGAGGATGATGATGCCGGAGATGAAGTTCGAAAAAATCGACTGAAGGCCAAAACCGATACCAACACCGAGAGCACCGCCAAAGACGGTCAGTGCGGTCAGATTGATGCCCAGCGTCGACATGGCGACGATGATCGCCGCAGCCATGAAGCCCACTTTCAGGACCTGCCCGAGAAGTCCGGCCATCGATGGGTTGAGCGACTTGTTGGATTTCAGCTGAGACTGCGCGGCATCGCCAGCGATGCGTCCAAGCCAGAGCGCGACAACCGCAATGAAAATACTCGTTATGACGCGCAGCAAGGTCACCTTGACGCCGGCTACGGTGAAGGCAGCTGCGTTCAGCGCATCCACGACGGGGTCGAGGAGGTGGAGGATATAGAGCGCGGCGACAGTCCAGGCGATGACGGCAATGGCGGTCTGCCAGAAGCCAGGCTGCATATTGGCCGTAACAAAGCGAACCACGATCCAGGCATTCATCAGGCTGGCCGCAACGCGCAGCCCTTCGTTGGGAAAGCCTAGAGACTCAAAAACGGCCGTCGCGATCCAGAGGCCGACGACGGTGAAGGCAGGCCAGACAATCTTGGCGACCGAGTTGGCGAGACGCGTCAGGACATCACGGGTTTCACGTTCGTCGGCCCAGGCGCGAAGCCGTCTGGCGGGATAGCGGGAGCCCACATAGCCGAGCCCCAGTGCTGCCAGCACGGCCAGAAGCTGCCAGAGCGAGCCCATTGAGATGAAGCTGTCCTGAAAAGACTTGAAGGTCGACATGGCGCCTTCGCTTATCTCTTCCCATTCGATATTGGCTTCAACGAAGCTGTTGCTTTCTTCGCCGGCCTGATCGCCGGAACCATCCTGCGCGGACTGTGCACCCGGCATAGCCTGTCGAGCGAGGAACGAGGCAATCGTCATCAGAGCCATTTGAGTTTCCTGAAAATGAAGAACTGAAAGCCCATAAGGATGACCAGCGCACTGCAGGTGATCCAGAAGGCATTGGTAGAATCGACGCCGGGCATGCCGCCCACATTGATGCCGAGGAGGCCGGTCAGAAAGCCGAGCGGCAGGAAAATCGCCGCAACGATGGACAGCATGTACATCGTCTGGTTCATTTTGGCCTGTGCGCGGTTGTTAAGATCATCCTGCAGCACGATGGCGCTTTCCTTTGAAACATCAAGGTCTTCTAGATACCGTTTGAGGCGTTCGCCGCTCTCCCTGATATCTGTAAGACTGTCTTCCGATAGCCAGGGCGGCGGCGATTTCTGGATCGCCAGCATCGCCTCATGTTGCGGTGACATATAGCGTTTCAGCGCGAGGCAGTTACGCCGGATGGTCGCGATCTCCGAGAGAAGTTCCTCGACATCGGTGTCTTCATCTTCCTCCATCTCATCGATACGATCATTCATATCGACGATGGAGTAATTCATCTTGATGACGAGCTGTTCGGCAAGCGTCGTAAAAAGATCGCCAGCCGAGCAGGGTCCGCGACCAGCGAGCAATTCCTGATGGACATCGCGCGGGGTCTGAAGGCGCCTGCGTCGCAGCGTGATCAGCCGCTGGCCATCACTCCAGATCTGCATGGCGATCATGTCTTCAGGTTCTGCGCCCGGATTGAAATTGATGCCGCGCAGAACAGCGATGAGATTGTCTCTTTCCCGGAAGGCGCGTGGGCGAGTTTCGTTCGAGAGGAGAAGCTCGGCCGTCGCTTCGCACAGGTTAAGGGACTTAATCAGCCAGTCGTCGAGATCCTCATACATCCGGTCGAGGTGAAGCCAGAGGACCTCACCAGACCTTGATGGCGCCCAGTTTCGGGCAGTCTGCCAGTCGATTTCTGTTGCGCCGCCCCGGCCATCCAGAATGCAGCCGATAAGCATGGGCCCATCAGCGGGCTTGTCGGGCAGTACCGGCGCATCTGTTGGAACGAGTGCAGTTGTCATCGTTCAGACTGTACGTCTGGCACGCCCAAAGGCAAGAATGCGCAATCCAGCTCAGTCTTTCGAAAGAGCTGTGCTCATAGCCTGCAGCAGGTCTGCCTGATTGTATGGTTTCTTGAGCACTGGAACGTTTGGGAACTTAGACGAGAGCACGCTGGAGTCGCCATAGCCGGTCGCAAATATGAACGGCGTGCCAGCTTCTTGAAGATCATGCGCCACCGGTTCGCTGGTCTCATTCCCGAGATTGACGTCCAGAAGCGCAATCCGGAACTCTGTCGTTGCCATGGCCTGACGCGCTTCACGCACGGACGAGCAGACGGCAACATTGTCGGCGCCAGCTTCCATGAGAATGTCTTCGGCGTCGAGCGCAATGATCATATTGTCCTCGACCAGAAGGACCGGCCCGTCGAGCCCGGATTGCGGGTCCTGCCGGGCGGCTGACAGAGGCATGCTCATCGTCGAAGCGTAAGCTGCGTCGACAAATTCCGAAACGTGCTTTGCGGGAATGACGAAGTCAGCCTCGAGACCCGTGAAAGCGTAGCGGACATCGGCGGTGCCACCGAGCTCATGCGGAATCGACCGGGTGATGATTGTCGTGCCAAAGCCCTGACGGGTCGGTGCCTGAACCGCCGGCCCGCCGCGCTCGCGCCACTCAAGAACAAGTTCGTTCTCGGCGCCGGGCTTTACTTCCATGATGATTTCGCCTTCGGAATCGGCCAGTGCGCCATACTTGGCCGAATTCGTCGTAAGTTCGTGCAGGACGAGGGACATTGTGCTGAAGGCGTTCGGCATGAGGAGGACGTCGGGACCTTTGACACGAACGCGAGAGGCCTTGTTTCCAAGATAGGCTTCCGTTTCCGTGCGGATCAGCCCCTGCAGGGAAGCGGGCCCCCAATTGTCTTCGGTGAGCTGGTCGTGGGCACGCGCGAGTGCATGCACGCGATTGCCAATAATGTTGCTCAGTTCTTCGACAGAGCCTGCTTCACGCGAACTCTGGCCAACGAGGCCGCGGATCAGGTTCAGGATATTGCGGACACGGTGATTGAGCTCTGCAATGAGGAGTTCCTGGCGCTCGTTCGCGCGCATGCGTTCCTGATTGGCTTCATCAGACATGCGTAGGACAACTTCGAGCAGGGTCACGCGCAGCTGCTCGGCCGCCGCGATCTCAGACTTCAGCCAGGGCATGGATTGGCCCGTGACGGTCTGCTGCCAGGTCTCAAAACTCTTTCGCGGCGTCAGGCGCGCGCCATTCGGACCAAGCGTTACAGGCTTTTCCGGGTTGCCGGCCCAGTTCACCTTGCGAGTAAACTCCTGCCGGAAGAGGACGACGTAATCGCGCGGGCGGCGTGATACGGGCACCGCGAGCAGGCCCGCGGCGCGTGCGACATAGTCCTGCGCGGGTGGATGAACTGCGCCAAGCTCATCGGTGGCATAGGCGCGCCCGCCAGCCGTCGTGTTCAGGAAGCGGATAATACCCATGACTTCGTCGCGTGTGGGCGTGGTGCCAAGCGTGACGAACTCCCCATCGACATAGGCCGCCACGCCGTCATTCGGAATGACAGAACTCAATGCTTCGGCAATCGTCTGAAAGTGCTCGCGCACCGACTGGCCACCGGCAAGCTGGGCCATAAGCCTGTCGTGAAGCACCTGCACACGGCGTGTGTGTTCACTCGCTTCGTCTGCAAGAAGTTGGCCCAGTACGAAGCTGAAGAGCTGGGCGAACAGCTCTGCAGCCGATCGGATTTCGTAGGAGAGGACGCGCGGCTCATAGTGGTGGCACGCAAAGAGGCCCCAGAGGTTTTCGCGGTGCAGGATCGACACTGACAGGGACGCGTCCACGCCCATATTCTTCAGATACTCGATATGGATCGGCGAAACCGCCCGCAGGCCGCTCATGGACAGGTCGAGCGGCTGGCCTTCAGGACTGCGCTCGGGAATGATTGGCGAGACGCTTTCGCGCACATTCGAGATGATGCGAAGCAAATTGCGGCGATAGAGCTCGCGAGCCTGCTGGGGGATGTCGGTGGCCGGGTAATGAAGGCCGAGGAAGGAATCGACATTCGGGCTGACGGCTTCTGCGATGACCTCGCCGGACTGGTCAGCGCCAAAGCGGTACACCATCACACGGTCAAAGCCGGTCAGCGCCTTCATCTGGCGCGCCGCAATCTTGCAAAGCTCACGCACCGTCTTCGCCTTGCGCACGCGGTCGACCATCGGGCGCACATAGGAGGTGTAGTCCGAGGTTATCTCGGCGCGCTGGGGTTCGATCTCGATCAGGACTGATTGTCCTGAAATATGGACCGCCGCGTTGAACTTCTCATCCGACCCGGTCAGCAGGTTGAGGCCAAACAGGCGCTCCACGGCGTCATCGCCTTCGAGGCGCTGCACGCGGCTGCGTATATCCTGCAGGGCAGCGGGGGCGATTATGTCTTTCAGCGGCTCACCGATGAGCGCCTCGGGGTCTTTCGACAGAAAGTCGGCGACGTTCAGAGAGACATGCTGGATCAGCCAGTCAGAATTGACGGCAATCAGGCAGCCGAATTGCTGCACGTGGCCCAGAATATGGATAGGCTCACGATCGCAATTGGTGAGGTCAATCTTCGTGTCGGGCGACACGGTATTCTTAGTCATGCGGGAATACGGGCTTTCTGAACTGAACGATGCGCTGTCTCAAACCACAGGAAAGCCGTTTGAGCCGAAGCGATTATCTTGTTTTCTTCATCTTCGCTGCCTGTCCACAGCTTGAGCGTCGTGCTGACGTTCTTCCACATCTCGTCACTCTCGGGGCAGGAAAAATAGCGGGTCGCGAAGACGACAACTGGATCGCTGGATGCCTTTATATCGGAGAGGAGTATTCGGGCACCAAGGCGTGAACCTGCAATTACATACATCAGCCCGAGTGGGTGAATGTCATTGTCATTCACCTCTACCTGATCGACGCTTGGCGCAGCAACTCCAAGGGTCGCGAGGTCAGCTTCAATCGCGGCGAGCATCACACGCAATGTGCGTTCATGACTGAATGTCTGGCAGCTGGGCAGTGCGGCGAGGCTGCGGCGCAAGGCGACCGCGTGGGCCTGAAGGGTGATGGACAGGCCTTCGCGGGTCGCGATTTCATGCTGTCCGAACAGGGCGTCGACGGACATATGAGCATCGCGGGTTTGTTCTCGAAGGCGTCGCCTCAAGCTCATCATCTGTCCGCTGGCCCCCTGTCCCAGTCGTCGCGGCATTCCGGCACATATTCAATGTATCACTACGTCACAAGCCAGAAGTGTGCGGCGCCAAACGTATGAAATCGTCTGGTGTGCGAATTCGTTCCAGAAGACGAGCTGAAAAATGGTAGTTTTTGCATCCCGTGCTGTTTTGCTCTACAGCGCGCGCTTCGAATTTAGGCGCATCAGGCGCAAAGTGGAAGGCAGACAGGCCATGGCGATCAGGCATTTCCTCGATATCTGGCAGCTTGAAGCCAGCGAGCTTCGCGAGATACTTAATCTGGCGCATTCGATGAAGGCGGCCCGTAAAGGCTGGCCGAAAGGCCGTGTCGACGAAGGTGCCCCGCTGGATGGCCACATCCTGGCGATGATCTTCGAAAAGTCCTCCACCCGTACACGCACCAGCTTTGATGTGGGCATTCGCCAACTTGGTGGCACGTCCATCGTTGTGAACTCAGCCGACATGCAGCTCGGCCGCGGTGAGAGCATTGGCGACACGGCCCGCGTCCTGTCACGCTATGTCGACATGGTGATGATCCGCGCAAATGATCATGGCGATGTCGAAGACTTCGCGGATGCCGCCAGTGTGCCAGTCATCAACGGGCTGACCAACCGCTCGCACCCCTGTCAGATCATGGCGGACCTGCTGACACTCGAGGAGAATGGGCTGGACCTGAAGGGCGCGCGTCTTGCCTGGGTGGGTGATGGCAATAATGTCTGCTCATCCTTTATCCATGCCGCGCCGAAGTTTGGCTTTACCCTCGCTGTTGGTACGCCGGACCGCTATGTGCCGGATGACGATGATATCGAGCTCGCGCGAGAAATGCAGGGCCGGGTGGAGCTTTACAGCAATGCCGAAGATGCCGTCGCTGGCGCTGACGTCGTGATTGCCGACACCTTCGTTTCCATGGGCGACACCGATGCCGATGAGCGTCTCGAAGAGCTCGAGCCGTTTGCCGTCACTGAGGAGCTTATGGATTTGGCCCAGCCGGGCGCGAAGTTCCTGCACTGTCTGCCTGCGCATCGCGGCGAAGAGGTCGACAGCGAAGTGATCGACGGGCCGAACTCGCTGGTCTTCGAGGAGGCCGAAAACCGCCTGCACGCGCAAAAGGCGATCATGCGGTGGTGTCTGGACAAATAGGTTCGCGCCGTCAGAGTGCTGCCCGGTGAATCGACGCCGGGAGGATGAGGCATGCTGACGAAACGCGATCTGTTGAAGAGAGGCGGCGCGGCCGGACTGATTCTGGCGGCGGGCAGTGGTGCAGCCCGCGCGCAGGCCCCGGCGGACGATGCGCTCCAAAGCATGGCTGACGGCGCAGAGCCGATCGGTAAGGCAGAACACGAAGCCCGCATCGACAAAGTCCAAGCTCTCATGCAGGCGCAGGACATCAAGGCGCTGGTCATCGAGGCTGGGTCGGGGCTGGTCTACTTCACGGGGCTGCAATGGTGGCGCTCGGAGCGCTTTACCGGCGTTGTCATTCCGCAAGAAGGCATGCCGGTCGTCATCACGCCTTACTTCGAAGAGCCGTCCGTCCGCGAGACGGTGAAGGCCGACGTCGAGGTGCGGACCTGGCACGAGAATGAGAACCCGTTCGCGCTGGTTGCGGCGACGCTTGGCGATTGGGGTTATGAGGATGGCAAGGTCGCGATTGAGGAAACGGTCCGGCACTTTGTCTCGAACGGCATCGCTGAGGCCGCGCCTGCATTTGACCTCGTGTCCGGCATGAGCGTCACGCGCGGTGTGCGCATGTACAAATCCTCTGCCGAGATCGCCCTGATGCAGACCGCGAACGACATCACGCTGGCTGCCTATAAGTACATCTATCCGCGCGTTGAGCTCGGTATGAGCCAGGGCGACATCTCCGCCATGATGAGCGAGGCCACGCGCCAGCTCGGCGGTGCAGTCGAGTTTTCCATGGTGCTGCTGAACGAGGCGAGCGCCTATCCGCACGGTACACGCAGTCCGCAGACCGTGCGTGAGGGCACTGTCATCCTGATGGATTGCGGCTGCGGAGTGCATGACTACGAGTCCGATATTTCGCGCACCTGGGTGTTCGGTGAGCCGACCGCGAAGCAGCGCGAAGTCTGGAACACGGTGAAGGAAGGGCAGGAGCTGGCGCTGGAAACCGCGCAGCTCGGCGTGCGGGCAGGCCTCGTAGATGAGACGGTACGGGCCTTTTATGAGCAGAAGGGGTACGGACCTCGCTACAGAACGCCGGGCCTTTCTCACAGGCTGGGTCACGGCATCGGCCTTGATGGGCACGAGCCGGTGAATTTCGTCGAAGGCGAAGACACCCCGCTCGCCCCCGGCATGTGCTTTTCCAACGAGCCGGGCATCTATATTTTCGGAGAGTTTGGCGTGCGTCTGGAGGATTGCCTCTACATGACGGACGACGGGCCAAAGCTGTTCAGCCCGTTCTCGAAGTCGATCGACGCCCCATTCGCCTGAGCCGACAAATCGCTAAATCGCCGCGAAGAATCCTCTGGCGAGCCACTTTGCTTTATGCAAACCCTGTTGGCGTTCAGAGGGGGACATCCAATGCGTCAGACTATTCCTGCACTCGCAATCTTCGCGCTCGCCGCGCCAGCTTTCGGTCAGGAGGCGGCGAATTTCAGCCAGCCATACTGGATCGAGAGCCCGGTCATCGAGGCCATCGGGCGCGCAGAGCTTCAGGTCGATCCCAACCGATCCAATTTCTCTGTCGGCTTCAAGAATACGGCCCGCACCTCAGCCGAAGCAACTCGGCTTGCAACGGCGCGGGCCAAGCGCGCCTATGACGCAATGCTGGGCGTTGCGGGCGATGACTTGACGATTGAGAGCCGCGTCAGCGTTTCGGCCATCTACAATCAGGTCGAAGATGATGAGGGCAATCTGGTCACCGATTATTCGGCCGACAATATCCGCGGCTATGAGGCGAGCGTTCTTTATTCCGTCGGGGTGAAAGACCTCTCCAAGGCGAGCCGGACGCGCGCGGCGGCGCTAGCTGTCGGGCCGGAAACCTCCAGCTATTTCAGCAATAGCCTTCAGCGCGATACCGACATCCTTCAGGCCGCCTATCGGGCCGCAATTGTCGATGCGCGAGAGCGCGCGCAGCTGCCGAACACGCCGGACCGGATGGGCGTCAGCGCCGAAGCCTGCCTCGTCTACGAGATCCGCCAGTAGGTGGTAGCGGCGTCAGTTGATCTGGAATTTCCGACGGGCTGCTAGGCCCGCGAGGAAGATCAGGATAATCGCTGAGATCGACTGAAACGTGGTGAGTGCTTTGAGGGCGAGGGGTGTGCCGCCCACAAAATCGCGGTCCACCCGGCCCTCGACCTGGCCGCAGGGAGCCTCCAGCCCGACGCCATCGGCTGCCAGCATCTGGCCGATCATGGAGCATTGATCGGGATCACCCCAGCCGCCGAACGGAAAGACCCTGCTGAAGGAATAAGACAGCGTTTCGCCCCAGTCGACCGCGCTATAGGGCGCGAAGAGGTCGTGTCCGAAATGGGCAGGTCCCGTGGTACCCATCAGCGTGTAGACACCCGCCAGTACAAAGCTACCCACGAGCAACCAGCCAATGGGCAAGAGGACCGAATTGCCATAATCGGCGCTCCACCCATAAAGATGGGACAACCATTGCTCTGAGATGTTGATGGCGGGGCGGCGCCGCTTGCGGCGGGCGCGCAGTTCCAACTTGTGGAACCGGCCTTCCTCATGGCGATCCCGGCGATCTTCCATGAGGTGTTTCAGTGTGCGGTAGCAGTCTTCCAGTTTGCCGAAGTATTTCGCGCGTTCGGACTTTCCGACGTCGCCCTCAGATTTCAGCTTGCAGAACTCGTCCTCGTCTGCTTGTCGCTTTTCGTTGAAGACCTCCAGCCAGGTTCCATACTCAATTTCGTTTTCGCCTTTTGCTCGCCTCGCACTGTTCTCGGCATTGAACAGGCGGTTCAGCCCTTCATTCCATGTCCTCTTATATTTCGTAGGCACAACCTTCACCATCTTGTCGCGCGTGAGCCCATCTTGAAACCACGTGTTTCGGAATGTGATTCCGCGATGCAGCTTGCTGTCGTGGAAAGCGGCAGGACGCAGAAATACGCTGTTTTCGAAAGACGTTTGCGAATGAAAATCGCGATTGGCGAAATTAGCGTCTCCTAGAAACAGGGTGCATGCGAAACTAGCATCCGGAAAGGACCGCTGTGCGACCCAAGTCGCATGCTGAGGGATATCGAGATTGAGTCTGCCAAAGTCAGAATCCGATGTCAGCGTACCAGCGATGCTATCCGTTGCAACGCTTGCCCCTTTACCGGTGAACACGGCTCTATCGGCGAATACGGTTTTGTCGAAGCTGGCGAAGATCGCAAAGGAGGCTTTGCTGAAAATTGCCGAGGCAGCAAAGGCAGTTTCATCGAACCAAGCAGTACCGGCGAATACGGCACCAGGGAAGAGCGCATAGCCGGCAAAAAAGACATTGTGAAACCGAGAGGAACCGGCAAAGGTGGCGCAGCTGAAATTGGCTTGCCCCGCGAAGTTAGAACCATTGAACCGAGCGTCGCCGTCGAACTTGGCATCAATGAAGCTAACATTTTCTAGAAAAATAGCGCCTGTGAAACGAGCATCTCCGGCGAAATTGGCATCCCTAAAGTCTGAGCCACGCGTAAAGACGGCGTTCGCAAAATTAGCTCCGCTCGCAAACCGTGTCTGCCCAAATAAGCTTTTTCCACGGAATGAGACTCCATCGAAGCTAACGGAGCCGGAAAAGAGCGCCTCCTCGAAGGACGTATAACCGTTGAAAGTCGTTTGATGAAAAGAAGTAATCTGATGAAAGGTAGACATCTTGAACAGCGCGTCTTTGCTAAATGAGGCCTGCTCAAAAATAGCTCCTCCGTTAAACGAAGTCTCGTAGAACCCGGTATCGTTGGCAAAAGCGGCGTCTCGAAACTCGACGTCCCTAGCAAAGGTTGAAAAGGCAAACCTAGTATACCCGGTAAAGCAACAGCTCCTAAAACTAACTGCTAGCTGTTTGCCTTCCTCTGCCTCCGGAAGAAGGCGTGGCGTAAAACGATCAATCGAAAAGTCAGCGAAGATAACGCCTTGAAATTGAGCTCGCCAATCAACTTCAGATCGATGAGTTTCTTCGAAAGCGCGCTCATTGACTTGATTGAGGCGCGTTTCGATCAAATGATTTAATGCGTCTGAAGACCAGTCGAGCTTTGGTGTCCGCGATCCATCGGGCCAGTGAAGAGGCAGATGAAGCCGTGTGAACAGGTATGTATGGCCTTCTGCATCCGACCAATTGATAAGATGATCAGCTTGATCGCGCCAGTAGTCCTGCAGGGTGGCTTTCCGCGCTTCGGGTCCGAAACGCGTTATTGCATCGGGGTGCCCCGTGCGCCGATCATATTCCTCATCCGGCACCGGCTCCGCGCCCGGTTTCGGCACGACCCAACCCTCCCAAGGCTTCTTCGCCAGCCCCTCCCAGGACCAGTCTTCTTTCCACCAGCGGTCCCACCATTCCTGGCTGATACCGTCTACGCCGCCTGCCATGATGTGTTCCCCGCTGCCGAACCCGCCATCCGCACCTTAGCCCAGCTTGCGTGCAGGTTGAAAGGTGCTTTCCCTTGCGGTGCCCCTTTGCAGTCCAAGACGTCTGGGCCACTCTCCAGCTTGAAGAGGCTGCGCCAAAGCAGCCCGCAAACAGGAGGAAACCCCATGAAAGCTGCCGTACTGCGCGAGCCGAACAAGCCGCTGTCGATTGAAGAGGTCTCGATTTCCAAGCCGGGGCCCCGTGAGGTGCTGGTGCGCCTGAAGGCGGTTGGTGTCTGCCATTCCGACGTGCACTTCTGGGATGGGGCTTTCCCGCATGAGCTGCCGACGATCCTTGGTCATGAGAGCGCGGGCGTCGTCGAGCAGGTGGGCAGCATGGTGTCGGCGGTGAAGCCGGGCGATCATGTGGTCTCGATCCTCTCACCATTTTGCGGAACGTGCGAGTTCTGCCTGACTGGGCATATGTCGGTCTGCCACACGGTGAACCGGCCGCTGTTCAACCGCGCGCCTGATGATGCGCCGCGGCTTTATGCAGGCAAGGAAACGCTCAACCAGTTCCTGAACCTTTCCTCCTTTGCTGAACAGATCCTGGTGCATGAGAACACGCTGTGCGCCATCGATCCGGAAATGCCGATGGCGCAGGCGGCCTTGATCGGCTGCGGTGTCATTACCGGTGTCGGGTCGGTGTTTCACGCGGCGAAAGTCGAGCCAGGCTCGACTGTGGCGGTTGTCGGCTGCGGCGGGGTTGGTCTGTCGGCGATCAATGGCGCGGCGATTGCTGGCGCTTCGCGGATCATCGCGGTCGACCTTTCTGACGAAAAGCTGGAGATGGCGAAAAAGTTCGGCGCGACAGATTTCGTCAATCCCAAGAATGGCGATCCGGTCGAGCAGGTCAAAGAGCTGACCGGCGGCGGCGTGCATTACTCGTTCGAGTGTATTGGCCTGAAGCTGACGGCCGAGCAGTCCTATCTGATGCTGCGACCGCGCGGCGTCTCGACGATTATCGGCATGATCCCGCCCGGCGTGAATATCGAGGTGCCGGGCATCGAGCTTCTGGTGACCGAGAAGCGGCTGCAGGGCGCTGTCATGGGCTCGAACCGGTTCCGGGTCGATTTCCCGCGCCTGATCGAGCTCTATAAGCAGGGCAGGCTCCATCTTGATGATCTCGTGTCTGACCGGATTGGCCTCGATGGGATCACCGGGGCGCTACAGAACCTCAAGGACAATAAGGGCACGGTTGCCCGCCAGGTCGTGACGTTCGACTAGCTGATTTCTGACTTTCGCCGGCTGAGACGATGGCGGGTCCAACGCCTTGTTTGCGCTCATCCGGCGCGAGATAGAGAGAAACTCACGCGCTGTGGAGATGGCGACTGTGCGCCAGAGCGGCGGGCATCAGAAGCTTTTGGTGATCCAGAAGCGAATATCGTGATCAGGAGCACGGTCGGTCACACCGAAAAGCGCGCCAAGCGTCCAGCCCACGCCATTCCCGAAACTGCCATCGACCGCAGGCCCAAGCTGATGCCCTCGACCATTGGCGCCGAAGTCATCTGTGTTGCCAAGGTCGGTGAAGCTCAGCAGTGACAGGCTGTATTGATCGCTGGCTTTCCAGATGAGGCTCGAGCGGAGTTCAAAGTCGATCGTTTCGCCGGCATTGCTTCCGATTTCACGCGTTGCGATAAACTGGGCGCGGGCACGAAGGCGTGCCGGAAACTTCCACTGGTTCAGCCAGTTCAGACCCAGCCTGTCAGGATTGGGGCCATCGGAGAGCCTGCCATCAAAACGAATGCCTGTTTGCCAGAAGGGCGCATCCTCGGGCGAAAGCTCGATCAGGTATTCGGCATTGAGATTGCCGAAGCTGAAATCGCCGCCGGGATTGTCATCGAAATTGGCGAAGATCTTGATGGCAGTTCGCTCACTGAGTGAGAGTCCAAGATCAAACCGATGGCGAAAATCATCGTCGCGGCCGTCAGTGCCCGGCACCCAACCAAGGCGATATTCGGCTTCCCTTTCGCCGGCTGACACGGTTGGGCCTGATACAGAGGAGGTGTTCTGCGCTTCAGCAACCTGCTGCGCGCAGATCAGGAGCGATGCCAAAGCAAGCAGTGATCGGATATTGGCGTTCAGGGCGACACTCATTTGAGGATCCATACAGAGAAGACGTGTGGAGAATTTCAGCATGACACTTCTGTGTCAGCTTGGGTAGTCCGAGGCATGGCAGGAAGGGTGCGAGAAAGGTACGGTGCAAAAACATCCGTGGTCCATGTCTTTACGCAGTGATCTGGCGAGCGCGCTCAGCTAGCGCCGGGAACGCTCCCCGCATTAGCCCGTTATCGACCTGAGCTCCTGGCGCCTCTGCCTGGAGAAGGGCAATTCGGGTAGGGCGATTTGAAAAGCGGTATTCTGTCAGGCAAGGTCGAACCGGCCACACACTGGGCGATTATTGGACTGTTTGTTCTGATGTCGGTCGGCGCGCTTTCTTTCGCTCAGTCGTTCTTTATTCCCGTTGTCTTTGCTGTCTTCCTCGCGCTGATTTTCAGCCCTGTCCGCCGTTGGCTGGGCAGGGCCGGAATTGGCCCCGCATTGGCGGGCGCCATCATCATGACGGTCTTCTGTCTTGCTGCTTTCATAACGCTTTATGTCATTTCCAACTCACTCGCGACGATCCTGAGCGATGAGCCCCAGATCATGAACCGGATACAGGAGCGCCTGCAGGAGATTTCAGGCGTGCTTGAGCCTGTCCGTGAGGCTGGCAAGCAGATCGAAGAGATGCAGGCGAACAATGAAGGCCCGGAACGCGTTGTCGTGCGAGAGGAAGGGATATTCAGCCTCTGGGCAGAGACGACGCCTTACGTGTTAGGGCAAGCCGCGCTGGCTATTGTTCTTGCCACTTTCCTGATCGGGTCAGGCGACATGTTCTACGAGAAGCTTGTGCGCGTCATGCCGACCGCATCGCGCAAGCGCACATCCGTGGGTATCGCCCGCGAGGTGGAAAACCAGCTCTCCACCTATTTCCTGACCATTTTTGCGATCAACCTGATCCTTGGCGTCGTCGTTGCCCTGGCAATGTGGGCGCTGGGAATGCCCGACCCCGTTTTCTTCGGCGTGATCGCTTTCGCGCTGAACTTCATTCCCTATGTCGGCTCGCTCGCCGGGATCGGCTTTGCGTTCGTCATGGCGCTGGTGACCTTTGACAGCCTGTTCATGACGCTCGCGCCGCCCTTTGTTTACTGGTTGATCAATACGGCTGAAGGTCAGTTCATCACACCAGTCGCCGTCGGACGCCGCCTCAAGCTGAACGCGGTGGCCGTTTTCCTGTCGCTCGCCTTCTGGGCCTGGCTCTGGTCTTTCGTCGGCATGTTCCTGTCCACGCCGATGCTCATCGCGCTGAAAGCCTTCACCGAGCGCACGCCAGAGCTGTCCTGGCTTGATACCTTCCTGCAGGGCCGTACCGAGTGCGACCCGGAAGACAATGCTATCGTAAGTGAGGCACTGGACGATGAGGGCGCGGATGTCTGCGACGCGCCGGACGCCATTCCACAGGATGAGCTGGCCGATAATGAAGAGCAGTCTGGCGACGATGTGCCGGATGATGATGAGGATGACCGGCTGGCCCCTGCCATTACCTAGTCTTCGCTTTCCTGCACTTCCTTGAGACCGAGACTGGCCAGAACGGAAAGTGCGCTCATCGCGGCCAGCACGCCGATGACGACGGGGACGCCAGCATACTCTGCGATCAGGCTGAATGCGCCGCCAGCGGCAAGTAACAGGCCGATGATCGTATTTGACAGCGCTGTGTAGGCTGCGCGCGTGTCCTGTGTCGCCATATCAACGAGATGGGTGGAGCGGCCGAGACGTACGCCTTGATACGCAAGCATCAGGGCAAAGATGACCGCGGGCAGGCCCCAAATAGCACTCAGAAGTCCAGCCGCGTTCAGGCTGAGCGTTGCGACCAGGGCGATCGTCGCTGCGACTGCAGAGAAGATCAGAACCTTCCGGCTGGAGCGGTCTGCAAGGCGTCCCCAGACATAGGAGCTCAGGAGCGAGGCACCCGCTGACGCGATGACGAGCAGGCCGAGCCCGCCGAATGCGTTTTCGGTGTCGCCTTCAGAGCCGAGCGCCACCATGAAGGGCGGCGCAAGCGCGGTGGATATGAGAAGGCCTCGCGCAGCGATGAAGCGGCGTAGCTGCGCGTCCTTTGCCAGCAGCCCAAAGTTTTCAAGGGCTGCGTTCAGAGGATTCGCGCCGCCCTCGGTCGCGCCTGCTTCTTCCTGCAGCGTAGAGAAAAGTATGGCGGCGAGAAGCCAGAGTCCGGCGGCCACCAACAGCCCAGCAAGAACGACCGGCATTCGCGGCACGGCGCCCGTAGCGAGGAGGGCGCCGAAGATGATGACGAAGACGGCCGCCAGCGAGCTTGCCGTGCCCGTCGCCGTGCCGCGCCTTGCCTTGGAAACGGTCTTTCCCAGCACGTCCTTATAGGTCACCGAACAGACACTCCGCGCGAGTGCGAGGACCCCTAGCGCGCAAACGATGGCGAGACCTGCTGCGGACCCTTTGAGAAATATGGCAGCGAGCGCGATGGACGCGGCGCTCAGCCCCTGCACGGCACTGCCGACACTCCACGCCCATTTGCGTTTTGAAAGCCGCCGCAAGCTGGCCGCGGTGAGAAGCTGGGGCAGGAGCGCGCCGGACTCGCGAACTGGCACAAGCAGGCCGATAAAGACGGCAGGCGCGCCAAGCTGGGTCAGCAGCCATGACAGGACGAGTTTCGGGTCGATCAGGCCGTCGGCTGTCTTCGTAGCGCCGAGTGACGCAATATGGGTGACAAAGTTGCGTGGTTGGTCGTTGCAGGCGCTTTCGGGGATGTCCTTACAGACCCGTCCCTCATCTTCTGACGTCAGCATTCGGTATGCCTTGTCGAGTGTCGTGTCGGACATCCCTTCAGATCCCTCCTGCCGCCCCGGGCTTCAGCGCAATTAGGGCAAGGTCATCGCGCGTCAATAAGGGGGCATCGGCGGGGTGCGGGTTTACCGGCGAATGAGGGAACATCGCGGTCGCCCTATCGTTTGCGATGCATGACGGAGACCCTGACAGAGCAGCCCGACCAATCAGTACGAGCCAGAATTGTGTCCTGGGCCAAGGGGCCGCTCTTTTATCCCATCGCCGTGCTGGTGGGCTTTCTGGAAGGCAGCTTTGTCGTCGTCCCGATGGAGCCCGTCTTTATTCCAATGATGGTGATGAGGCGAAAACAGGCCTGGCTGGTCGCGCTGGCGCTACTGCTTGGCAATGTGATCGGCGGCCTCGTGATCTACTGGCTGGGCGCGGTGCTGGCGGATGACCTGTTGCAGCCCATGATTTCCATGTTTGGAGCGCAGGAAACCTATGATGCCACGCTGCAGAAGCTAAGAGATGATGGCTTCACCACGCTGTTCATGATCGGCGTGACGCCGTTCCCGTTTCAGCTAGGTGTGGCGGCAGCGGGGGCAGCTGGCTTTTCCGTGCTCCTTTTTGTCGTTGCGGTCGCGACATCACGCTCAATCCGGTTTCTGGTCATAGCAATCCTTGTGATGATTGTCGGCCAGAGCGCCGAGAAGCTTCTGAAGAAGTATGATGTCGAAATCTTCATCGGCGGTCTTTTGCTCTTTGTCGGCTTTGCAACCTATCTCCTCTTCTTCAGCTGACGCTGGGTCAGAAATCTCTTGGCTTGATATCGCAAGAACGCTCGGCTCTTATCCGCGTCAAAAGACGAGGGAGAAGAAAGCATCATGTCAGATCAGGTCCACGGACATTGCGATCCGAAGTTCGCTGAAGTCCGCGAAGAGTTTGAGCGCAATTTTGCTGAACGCGGTGAGCAAGGCGCGTCGGTGTGCCTTAGCGTTGGCGGCGAGACACTGGTCGACCTCTGGGGCGGTGTTGCCGATGTGAAGACGGGCGACGCCTGGCGCGAAGATACCGTCTCCATTGTTTTCTCCTGCACCAAGGCGGCGACGGCGATCTGCGCGCACATCCTGATCGACCGTGGCGAACTGGAGTTGCAGGCGCCCGTATCCAAGTACTGGCCGGAGTTTGCAAAGGCCGGGAAGGAAAAGACTACCGTTCAGATGATGCTGAACCATGAGAGCGCCATCCCAGCACTGCGTGAGCCCGTGAAGGAGAAGGGGTTCCTCGACTGGGACTATATGATCAAGCGCATGGAAGACGAGCCAGCCTGGTGGGAACCGGGCACACGGAACGGCTATCACATGGTCAACTTTGGCTGGACAGTTGGCGAGCTGGTGCGCCGCGTGTCCGGCAAGTCTCTGGGGCAGTTTTTTGCCGATGAGGTGGCCGGGCCGACCGGCGCCAAGTTCTGGATCGGCCTGCCTGATGGCGTCGATCCACACATGGCAGACATTCTGCCTTACATTCCGCAAAAGGGAGATCCCGTATCCGATTTCGCTGGGTTACTGATGGGGGACCCGACATCGATCCAGGCGCTGTCCTTCATGAACAATGGCGGTTGGGGCGCCAATGACAAGGATGCGCACAAGGCAGAAATCGGCGGCGCGGGCGGTATCTCCAATGCGCGCGGACAGGTTGCGATGTACACACCGCTGGCGGTGAATGACGGCTCGCTTGTGTCGAAGGATCGTCTCTCGGCGATGTCGATGGTGTCGACGGCGACGCAGCGGGACGCGACGCTTTTGGTACCGACACGCTTTGCGTCCGGCTTCATGAAGTCGATGGACAATCGCGCCCTGCCGGGGGCGCAGGCACAGTCTGCGATTATCGGCAAGGAAGCATTCGGTCATGTCGGCGCGGGCGGTCATATCGGTTTTGCCGACCCGGAATGCGGCCTCGCCTTCAGCTATACGATGTCACAGATGGGCCTCGGCCTTCTGATGAACGATCGCGGTCAGTCCCTGATTGACGCGGCGTATCGTGCCTTGGGCTATCGGTCGAATGCGCCCGGTGCCTGGGTTAGATAGATCAGCTGGCGAGCGACATGAGCTGATCGTGAAACTCGATCTGCAGGACCATGTGAGTGTCGCCGCCAGATAGCGGTTTAGAGTAATAGAAACCCTGTATCTGGCCGGCGCCGAGGTCGCTGATCAGGTCGAATTGTTCCTGGGTTTCCACGCCTTCAACGACGCAGGAAAGGCTCATGTTTTCGCACAGGTCGAGGATTGAGCGCAGGACGTTCGCGCTCTTCTCATTATGGACCACGTCCCTGACGAAGCTGCGGTCGACTTTCAGCGCGTCAATTGGCAGGCGATGGACATAGGCGAGGCTGGAAAATCCGGTGCCGAAATCGTCGATGGCAATGCGGGCACCCGCAGTCTTGATTTCTTCCAGAACCTCGAGCGCTGTTTCGAAGTCCTTGAGAACCGCAGATTCCGTGATCTCGAAAACCAGCCGGGACAAGGGAAAGCCGGCTCTCCGGGCGATTGAGAGAAGGCGTGAGACGGCCCCCGGCGTGTTGAGGCTGACGGCGGAGAGGTTGAAGCTGAGCGTCAGCTTCCCCGGCCACTGGCAGGCTTCGGTGACCGCCTTGCGGAACAGGACTTCGCTCAGCCGGCCAATGATGCCAGTGTTTTCGGCGATCTGGATAAAACGATCCGGACGCACATTGCCGAGCGTTGGCGAGTACCAGCGCGCGAGGGCTTCGAGCCCGGAAGTGTGACCCGCGTGCAGGTCGAGGACAGGCTGGAACTCAACCGACATTTCCTTTTCCAGGTCCGCATGGCGCAGCCCCTGCTCAATGGCGCTGTTCTCGAAGACGAGGCGCTCATGTTCCTGGGAGAAGAAAACCGGTTCAGACTTGTTGTGATGTTTGGCGAAGTAAAGCGCATAATCGGCCCGGTCGAAGAGATGGCTACGCGTCTCGGCGCTGTGTGGGAAGCGCGCCAGGCCAACCGTAGCTGACAGGTTTGCCGAGCCGTCTCCAAAATCGAAGGGGTGCCGAAGCGCTTCGCACGCCTGGCGTGCAATCTCGGTCACTTCGTCATCGCTCAATTTGCTGCGGATGAGCAGGCCGAATTCGTCGCCAGCCAGTCGGGCAACTGTCGCGTTATAGTCGGCAAAGACCGTGCTGAGCCGTTTTGCGGTTTCGATAAGCACGGCGTCGCCGGCGGGGTGCCCGAAGACATCGTTGACGGCCTTGAAGCCATCAAGGTCGAGCAGCGCGACGACGAAGGTGCAGTCTTTGCCCTGGCAGGCCTCAACAAGTTCATCGATCTCATAGAGGAACTGGCGGCGGTTTGGCAGCGAGGTGAGACTGTCGGTATTGGCGAGGCGATAGTTTTCTTCGGAGAGCGTCTGTAGCTTCGTGTTCTGGCGGCCATGCTCGATCTCCTGCTCAACCATCTGAACGAAGTCGCGCTCAAGATTGATCAGCATATAGCCGAGCACGATCGAGACCAGGAGCAGGTTGAAGGCCACTGACGAATAGGCGAACGAGCCCTGAGAGAAGAGGAGGATACATGTCAGCGGCGTGACCGTTGCCAGCACGAGGACCGACGCCTGGCGAAGGTGCACGAGGCAGAAGGCGCAGGCGGAAACGGAGACAGCGTTGAAGAAGATCGCCTGGGCATTCTGGCCAGTGTCACCATAGGGCAGAAAGAAAATGCCCCAGACGCCAAAAATCGCACCGATCGGAACGACGAGAAGGTTGGTGTTGCGGAGGCTGGCGAAAATCTGGGCGTCCGTCAGCGACTTGTCTCGATTGCGCAGGTATTTGATGGTTCGCAGCACCATGAAGCTGAGCATCACAGCAGGCAGGTAGATCGTCATGAAACTCGGCGCGGCGCCAATATGGGTCAGCGACAGGCCAAGCAGGTTGATACCAAGGATGGAATACATCAGCGGTATCTGTTTGCTGAGAGCCACATACCGGGCGCGGTTGACTTCGACGTCTTCTGGATCAAGTGTTAGAAATGAACGCAGGTTCAAAAGCACAGCGACGTCCTCTTTGATCTACTGGGACTCCTGCTTAGGTAATTGAGCCTAATTTGCGCTTTCAGGCTTATGTTCGATTTCAACTAATTCGGTAAGATGCAGGCATTCGGCCAGTTTCCAAGGCCTGCAACCGCCTTCTTGTCTGTGGACACGCCTGCCGCCACATAGCGCGCGAAGACGAGAAAGAGCGAGGACTGAAATTGAGCTCAGTATCACCAGCGCAAGACGATTTCGTGGCGGCATTCACCTCCGAGACACTACCTATTTCGGGGCGTGTCGTACGGATGGGGCCGCGGTCGCTGTCGCCAATACTACAGCGCCACGCCTATCCAGACCATCTGGGTGAAATCCTTGGTGAAGCCGTTTTGCTGTCCACGCTGATCGGGTCGGCGATGAAGTTTCAGGGCCGTATTCTGGCGCAGGCAGAAGGCGACGGGCCTGTCTCCATGCTGGTCGGCGAGTACAATACAGATGGCAGTGTGCGGGCCTATTCGCGCTATGAGGCCGAACGCTGGGCCTATCTGGAAAAGGTAAACCGCGGAGAGAAACCGCACATGCCCCAGCTCTTCGGCCCACAAGGTGCGCTTGCGCTTATCATTATTCAGGATGATCGCAATGTTCAGCCCTATCAGGGTATCGTTCCGCTTGTAAAAGGGTCGTTGGCAGACTGTGCGGAAGACTATTTCCATCAGTCACAGCAGGTACAGACCTGCCTGGCGCTCTCCGTAAAACGCGATGCGGCCGGTGAGTGGCATGCCGGCGGTATGATGATCCAGAAGATGGCCGGCGACGATGCACGCGGCGACACCGATGAGGGCTGGCGCGAAGCGATGGCGTTGTTCAACACGCTGGACCCCGAGGAGCTGTGCTCTGAAGAACTGCCCGCGCAGGATCTGCTCTACCGCCTTTTCCATGAGGGCGGCGTGCGGATGCAGTCGCCAGAACCGCTGGACGACAATTGTACCTGTAATGAGGAAAGACTTCGCCACACGCTTGCCGGTATGCCGGACGAGTCACTGCGCGAAATGGCTGAAGACGATGGCATGCTTGGCGTCGACTGCCAGTTCTGCGCGCGCCATTACGATATTCCCGTGGAGGCAGTGACCGGCGCTGCGAACTAGAGTCCTGATACACGGCCGCAGGCGGCGCCCAGCTGCTTCCCGTGAGGTCAATGTTGATCAGGACGCGGGTTCTGCGCTTCAAACGGGTGAGCGAGACTGCGCCTCTGGCGTAGCCGGTATCATGCATGAAGCGCGAGGAGCTTACCGTGGCACGAGTGAACAAGACCTGGATCCTGAAGAAGCGACCCGTTGGCGATGTCGGCGAGGGCGACCTTGATCTCGTTGAAAGCCCTGTTCCCGAGTTAAAGGATGGCGAGGTCTGCCTGCGCACGATCTATCTCTCACTGGACCCGACCAACCGCATCTGGATGTCGGACCGCGAGCAGTACATGCCGCCCGTACAGATCGGCGATCCTATGCGGGGCGGTGGTATCTCCGTGGTTGAGGAGAGCAAGTTCGACGGCCTCAAAGCTGGCGATATCGTCAATACCGGTCTCGGCCAATGGTCGCTCTACCAGGTGAAGCCGGGGGCTGAAGTCAACAAGCTGCCGGAACTGCCGGGAGTGCCGCTGACGGCCTTCATGGGGCCGATCGGCATGACGGGGATGACGGCTTATTTCGGCTTGATGGATATCGGTAAGCCAAAGCCGGGTGAAACAGTTGTGGTGTCCGCCGCTGCTGGCGCTGTCGGCTCCATGGTCGGGCAGATCGCCAAGATACAGGGGTGCCGCGTTGTTGGCATCGCGGGCTCTGATGAGAAGTGCAAATGGCTGACAGAGACGGCTGGGTTCGACGCCGCGATCAACTACAAGACGGAAGATGTTGGCGAAGCGCTGGACCGTCATTGCCCGAACGGCATCGACATCAATTTCGAGAATGTCGGCGGCGAGATCATGGACGCGATCCTGATGCGCCTGAATGACTTTGCACGGATGGCGCTTTGCGGCCTCATCTCGTCCTATAATGCGACCGAGCCGGTGCCGGGACCCTACAACTTCTCCATGCTGCTCATGCGCCATGTCACGCTGAAAGGCTTCATTGTGACCGACTATATCGAACGCTTTCCGGAAGGGATGCAGGCGATGGCCGGATGGCTGATGGAAGGCAAGCTGAAATTCGAGACCGATGTGGTCGAAGGTCTTGAGAACGCGCCGTCTTCACTGGATCGGCTTTTTACGGGCAAGAACCTCGGCAAGCTGGTGGTCGAAGTTTCGAAACCGGACTAGGCGCTTTCGTCATCCGCAATCGAGAATTTTGCGCGATGCTTGCCTTTGGCGTTGGCGTATTTTTCGCGGATGGCCGGCAGGTCTGCTTCATAGTCGCCGGTTGTGTGAAAGAGACCGCGCACCTCAACGGTGCGTGAGCCATAGTCCAGAACCGTGATGAGCAGGGGGACCCTTGCGCGAAGGGCAATACGGTAGAAACCGCTCTTCCAGACAAGGGTGCCTGCGCGTGTGCCTTCCGGTGCAACGGCAAGGATAAGCCTGTCGGCGGTTTCGAATGCATCGGCCATCTGGTCGACGAACTCGCCCGCGGCATCCCGGTCTACAGGCACGCAGCCGAGCCAGCGGATAAAGCCGCCAAGCGGGTGATCGACGAGAGATTTCTTTCCCATCCAGCGCAGCTTTACCCGATAATAGCCGGCCGCCATAAGCATCCAGAAGCCGTCCCAGTTCGACGTGTGCGGGGCTGCGACGAGGACCACCTTGTCTTCCTGTGGCCAGTCGCCATCAACCTTCCAGCGTCCGGCCCAAAGAATGAGGGCACAGATCTGCCGCCAGACCCATGAGACGGCTGACGAACCGCCCAAGGGGGCCGGCCGCTTGCGCGAAAGTGTCGAGGTGGCTGCCACCGTCAGTCTTTGCGCTTCTTCACCGCACCTTGCAGCGTGAAACTGAAAGCAAGCGAGAGGATGAGGGGGACCCAGATCGGCAGCGTGCCGAGCCCTGGTGTTTCCAGCGCGGCAGCCAGATGATCGTCTACGCACCACCAAAGCAAAAACAGGAACATGATGACTTTCTCCCCACGCGTGCGACCTTAGCAGGATAGGGCGGGGCGGCAATCTCTCCGACCGTGTTGCTCGCACGATTAGTCTGCCAAGCATGACAGATACGACAATTTCAATGGCAAGCGATACCGCGCTGCCATTCGTGCTGACGGCGCGTGCGACGCAGTGTGCGCCAGAGGGTGACTGGAATAGCTGGCTGGCGCTTGGTGGGCGCGGCGCTGGTAAGACAAGAGCAGGGGCCGAATGGGTGCGCTTCGGCGCGCTGTTCGGTGGGCTCCGCTCCATCGCTCTGGTCGGGCCGACATTGCATGATGTGCGCGAAACGATGATCGATGGGGTTTCCGGTCTTTGCCAGATCGCACGGCTAGGCGAAACGCCGCCCGTTTATGAAAGCTCGCGCCGGCGGCTCGTCTGGCCGAATGGCGCGGTAGCGCAGGCTTTTTCTTCCGAGGATCCAGACAGTCTGCGCGGTCCGCAATTCGATGGCGCCTGGTGTGACGAGGTGGCGGCCTGGACGCGGGACAAGGACACGTTCGAGATGCTTCAACTCGGCCTGCGGCTGGGTCGGCATCCGCGCACGGTCATCACGACGACGCCGCGGCGAACGCCGCTCATCCGGCAGCTTATGAGCGAGGGTGGGGTCGCCGTTTCCAGAAGTGCGACGCGGGACAATGCCGGCTTCCTGTCGCCTGCCTTCATCACCCATATTGAAGCGCGCATGGGCGGCACACGGCTTGGCAGACAGGAGCTGGAAGGCCAGTTCCTTGAGGCCGAAGACGGTGTTTTCTGGACGCGTGCCATGCTGCTGGCCGCGCGCGCAGGCAGGCCGCCCGCGAAACTTAGAGACGTTATTGTATCGGTAGACCCGCCTGTGAGCGTCGGGGAGGGGAGCAGATGCATGCGGCCTGGTCGCGGCAGCTACGGCGAATGCCCCGGGTGGCGGTGTCCAGTTCTGGGTCCTTGAGGATGCCACGCTACAGGGACGGTCGCCCGCGGTATGGGCCGAAGCCGCGGTGTCTCTGGCCCAGCGTATCGGCGCAAGCCGGATTGTTGCGGAGGCCAATCAAGGCGGTGAACTGGTCCGCTCAGTACTTCGGTCGGGTGGGTGCGACATACCCATCCAGCTCGTCCATGCGCGCCTGTCGAAGACGGCGCGAGCTGCACCCGTCATCGCGCTTTATGAACGTGGACGTGTGTCCCATGCCGGTCAGTTTTCCGAGCTGGAAGAAGAGATGCTGGAGTTTGGAAGTGGCGCCATGCAAGGCTCTCCCGACCGGGTCGATGCGCTGGTCTGGGCGGTTACCACCCTGGACGCTGCAACCGGGCGCCAGCCGAGTATCCGCTCGCTTTAGTCATGATAGGCGGACGGACGGCGCCGTGTCCCGTGCGAAAGTACCGTCACTGTTGGCGAATACGCGCTCGGTCCGACCGGATGCCTCTCCCGTCTAGGACTTCCTCAACGCTGAGAAACAGGGAGAGCGCCCCAGCGGCGCGCCCCGAGCGAAGGAGAGCGGTGAGATATGAGATGGCCCTGGCAGACAGTCGAAACGCGTTCGGCGCAGACCTCCTTCATCGCGCTGGCAAGCCTGCCGGGCGCGGGATGGGGCAGTCATGATGCGAGTGCGCTGATGCGCGACGGCTATGCCGGAAACGCAATCGCCTACCGGTGTGTGCGGATGATTGCCGAGGCAGCCGCGTCCATTCCGCTGAACACGAATGTTGCGGATGTCGGCGCGCTGCTGTCGCGGCCGTCACCCGATGAAGCGGGCAGGGTGCTGCTCGAGCGGCTCTATGGCGACCTGCAGATTACCGGCAACGCCTGGGCAGAGGCCGTGACGCTTGCGGGCGAGGCGGCCCCAAAGGGGCTATTCACGTTACGTGCGGATGCAGTCCGTCCACAAACAAATAGCGAAGGCGGCCTGATAGGCTGGGCCGTGCGCAAGCGGCGCGGCGAGCGGATCATCTACCGCGAAGCCGATGGCTGGAGCCCCGTGCTGCACCTAAAACTCTATCATCCATCGGACAGCGTAATGGGGCTTTCGCCGCTAGCGGCCGCCCGCAAGGCGCTCGACCTGCACAATGGCGCAGCAGCCTGGGCAAAGGCGCTGATCGAGAATGCGGCGCGGCCCTCCGGCGCACTGGTCTATGACGGTGAGGGGGCGGGGCTGACGCCCTCGCAATTCGACCGTCTGAAAGAAGAGTTGGAAAGCGCGCATTCCGGCGCGGCAAATGCCGGTCGCCCTCTGCTGCTGGACGGCGGTCTCGACTGGAAGCCTATGTCGCTGTCGCCCGCAGAGATGGATTTTGCAGGCACACGCCATGCGGCCGCGCGGGAGCTCGCGCTTGCCTTTGGCGTGCCGCCGATGCTGCTCGGCATCCCGGGCGACAATACTTATGCGACCTACAAGGAAGCAAACCTTGCTTTCTGGCGCCTGACGATTCTGCCGCTGGTCCAGAAAGTGGCGGATGCCCTCAGTGTCTGGCTGTCCGGACGGTTCGACGATGTCGAGGTGCGCCCCGACCTTGAGGACGTGCCCGCCTTTTCAGGCGAGCGTGATGGCCTGTGGGCGCGGCTTGAGGCGGCAAGCTTCCTGACCAGTGAAGAGAAACGCGCCCTGGCAGGGCTAAGCCAATGATCGAGCGCAAGATAACGGCCGGTTTTGTACTGGCGCTCGCGCTACAGACGGGTGGCGCGCTCGTCTGGGCAGGGGCCGCAGCAGAGCGGATTTCCATGCTGGAGCAGCGCGCTGATATCGCACGTCCGGTCGCAGAGAGACTGGCGCGGGTGGAAGCGCACCTCGAGGCCATCGAGAACCAGCTGGACCGCATTGAAGCGCGGCTGGAGGCCAAGCCGTGAGGTCCGCGCCGTTTCTTGTCGAAGGCTATGCCGCCTTGTTTGGGGCGCCTGACCTGTCTGGCGACGTGGTGAGGGCCGGTGCCTTTGCGCGCAGC
Source organism: Henriciella barbarensis (assembly GCF_003576345.1). GTDB lineage: Bacteria > Pseudomonadota > Alphaproteobacteria > Caulobacterales > Hyphomonadaceae > Henriciella > Henriciella barbarensis. Next base: position 68,966 of record NZ_QWGB01000014.1, read on the forward strand.
CTGCGGGCGGGCGCTGTGCCGATGCTGTTGCAGCACCGGTCCGGTGCAGTCGCCGGACACTGGACACGCATGATGGAAGACGGGCGGGGGTTGTTCGTCCGTGGGCTGATTGATGGTGAGGTCACTATGCGTGCTGTCACGGCAGGTCTTTGCGGGCTGTCGATCGGGTTTCGCGCGCGTCTCTGGAAGCCGCGGCCAGAAGGTGGCCGCGATCTGATCGACATCGACCTTGTCGAGATTTCGCTGGTGGCGGCGCCAATGCAGCCACTCGCCCGGTTCACGCAGATTGGAGGGGCCGCACGTGCGGCCTGAGGAAGGAGAAAAATGACCAAGGAAACAAAAATGGCAGCCGATGCAGGCACTGCTGCGACGGCCGAAGTGATGGCGGCGTTCGAGGCCTATAAGCAGGCCAATGATGAGCGCCTTGCAGAGATCGAGGCGAAGGGCACGCATGATCCGCTGCTGGATGCAAAGCTGAGGAAACTTGACCGCCGCCTCGATGAGATCAGCCTGAAAGCTGCGCGCCCGGAAGAGGCCTCCTCGGCACCATCGGGCACGGAGCAGCGCGAGGCCTGGTCGCGCTATCTGCGCAGCGGCGACGAAAGCGGGCTTGCGCGGCTCGACGTCAAATCGCTGTCCGCAGGCACGGACGATCAGGGCGGCTATACCTCGCCGCCAGAGCTCGACCGCTTGATCGAGGCAAGGCTGACGCAGGCCTCGCCGATGCGTCAGATCGCAAGCGTGCGCCAGACGAATGCTGGCGTTTATCGCAAGCCTGTCAGTCTTGGTGTTGGGGCAGCCTGGGTCGCTGAAACGGGGGCGCGGGCGCAGACGACGACGGCGGGGCTCAGCCTGCTCGAATTCCCGGCGGGTGAGCTATATGCCATGCCGGCAGCAACGCAGACCCTCCTCAACGACAGCTATGCCGATGTCGATGCCTGGCTGGCCGATGAGGTTGAGGCGGCCTTCTCAATTCAGGAGAGCGCAGCCTTCGTAACGGGCGACGGTGACGGCAAACCTCGGGGCTTCCTCGACTATGATGTCTTGACTGAGGCCAGCCATGTCTGGGGCAAGATCGGTTCGGTCGCGGGCGACTTTACAGCGGATGATGCGGGCGACCAGATCATCGACCTTATCCAGACGCCGAAGAGCCAGTACCGGTCCAATGGCCGCTTCGTAATGAACCGCAAGACCGTCGCAGCCGTCCGTAAGCTGAAGGATGGAGATGGCCGATATCTCTGGCGTCCCGGCATGAATGGCGAGGCTCAGTCGATCTTTGGTTATCCAGTCACCGAGCTCGAAGACATGCCGGATATCGGCGTGGGCAATGCGGCGATTGCGTTTGGTGATTTCCGACGCGGCTACCTGATCATCGACCGCCAGGGCGCGCAGGTATTGCGCGATCCATACTCTGCCAAGCCCTATGTTCTGTTCTACACGACCAAGCGCGTTGGCGGTGGCGTACAGAATTTCGATGCCATCAAGGCCATGGTCTTCTAGCGCGGTGAAACCTCTCAGCCTGCGAGTGATCGCAGGCTGATACCGCCCCGCGAAGCGACCTCCGCGTCGCTAAACGGTCAGGCAGTATTTAACAAACGGATAACGAACATGACGCTGACGGTTCTCACACCGCCAGACGAAGAGCCTGTGTCTCTTTCAACGGCGAAATCATATCTGCGCATCGGGCATGACGGCGAAGACGAGCTGGTCGCCGCCCTCATCGCGGGGGCGCGGGCTGCGCTGGAAACGCAAGCCGGGCTGTGCCTGGTGCGCCGCACGCTGCGGTGGAGCCTCTCGGTCTGGCCGCGTGATCTCGTGGAGAGGTTGCGGATCAGGCTGCCTGCGGGGCCTGTCAGCGGGCTTGTGTCTGTCCGAAGCATTGCGGGGGAGGTGGTGACCGGGCTTACCAGCCGTTTCGTGTTGGACGGCCAACGGTTGTGTCTGCGCACAGGTAGCTGGCTGTCGGCAATCGAGACCGGAGCGCGAGTCGAGGTCGACTTCACCGCGGGCTTTGGCGGCGCAGAGGATGTGCCCGAGGATCTCTCGCTTGCACTACTGGCCATGGTCGATGCAGCCTATAGCCGCGGCGGTGTGAATGGTGGCTTGCCTGAGACTGCCGAGACGCTGATCGCGGCGCGCCGGGAGGTGCGGCTATGACTACCGCGCCCATGCAAGCTGGTGCGGAGAAGGCTCTTCAGCTTTCCTTGCTCAACGCACTTCGCAGCGACCCGAATATCCAGGCCTTTCTCGGCAATCCGGCGCGCATCTTTGATGGTGAAAGCGATCAGCCGATCTTCCCTTGCGTTGAACTAGAACGCCACGATGTGCGCCCTAATGGCAGTGCAGGTCATGCGGGCAGCACCCATACGCTGACATTTGGCCTGCGCGCCAGGGCAGGTGGGCGTGCCGAAGCCATGCGTATCCTTGGTGAGTTGCGCCGGGTCATCGACGCATTTGCGTTCAGCTCTGAGGGGCTGCGATCTGTGCTCTCCCAGACCGTTTATTGCGATGTCATGCGAACTCCGGACCTGCGCGAATTTCGAGGCGTCATTCGTGCACGTATTATCCTGGATGAGGTGGTGGCATGAGCGGTCAGAAAGGGCGCGATGTCCTGATCAAGATTTCTGATGGCGGGGCACCTGAAGCTTTCACTACAGTCGCCGGTATCCGCACGAGTAGTTTCGATCTTAAGCAGAAGAGCGTCGACGCCACCAGCATGGACAGTCCGGGTGGATGGCGTGAATTGCTAGGCGGGGCAGGGCTGCGGTCCATGAGGGTGCGCGGTCGCGGGCTGTTCAAGGATGCTGCAAGCGATGCCCGGCTGCGCGCGGTTTTCCTGTCGGGAGAGCTATGCGGCTTCAAGCTTTGTGTGCCGGATTTCGGTGACTTCACAGGGCCGTTCCAGATCGCTCAGCTTGGCTGGGCGGGTACGTTTGATGGCGAGGCGACATTCTCGATCGACCTTCGGAGTGCAGGCCAGGTCACGTTCGAGGAAAGCGCATGAATGGCGCGCGTGGAGAGGTCGCACTCGAAATTGGCGGAAAGAGGCGTGTTCTCTGCCTCACGCTTGGCGCTCTGGCGGAGATCGAAAGTGTGTTCGGATGCGCCTCACTGGCGGAGCTTCAAGCTCGGATGAGGGGGCTGTCCGCCAGCGAGCTCCTACGAGTAGTGGGTATACTGATGAAAGGTGGCGGCGAGGGCGTCGAGCCAGGCGAGCTTCAGCGGTTGAATATTCGACCTGCAGCTGCGGCAGCCGCTGTCGCGGAGACGTTCCATGCTGGCCTGGGCTGAGATGCTGAGGGCTGCCGCCCTGATCGGCATCCCACCCGAACAATTCTGGAAGTTGAGCTTGCGCGAATGGCGGGCGCTGACGGCGCAGGCCGGTCGGTCCCTGCCGCGCAAGGAATTCGACCTGATGATGAAGAAACAGCCAGATGAAAGGGCTGATGCGGATGGATGATTTTACCAAAGAGCTGGACCACGCGGGCGACGCGCTTACCGCACTCGTAGATGGGCCGGGACGAGATGCGGCCGCTTCGCTGGAAGCGGCGTTCAGCGAGGCCGGCGCCAGTATTGAGGCCGCGCTGTCACGCGCGGCACGTTCTGGCGAACTCGACTTCTCGCAGATGACGCGAGCGATTTTCGCTGACCTGGCAAGCATGGCGGCAGAGGCTGTGCTCGCGCGGGCCGGTATTGGCGCGGCGGGAACATCTTTGACCTTCAACCTGCCGCAGGCCGCTGAAGGCACCCCGAAGACTGCCACGGCGCGCGAACTTTCCAAGGCTGTCGCGAAAGCCGCCGCAATCGGCCGGAGGTTCGCATGAGCCTTGTTGGATTCCATGAAGAACGCCTGCCGGTGCCTTCCGGCTTTGGGTCTACGAGCGGTCCGGTCTGGCAGACCGAAACACTTGTCCTGTCGAGCGGTAAGGAGGTGCGGAATGCCCGATGGTCTCGCCCGCAGCACCGCTGGGATATCGTGACGCCGCCGCTAAGTGCAGAGGCGTTCGAGCAGCTGGTCAGCTTTTACAATGCGCGCCTTGGCCGCTTGAACGGGTTCCGCTTTCACGACCCCTCAGCATTTTCGAGCGCGGCGCCAGGTATGATTGTTGCGCCTCTGGATCAGGTGCTTGGCACCGGCGACGGTATGCGCGCCGAGTTTCAACTCGTGTTCGCTGATGGCGGCATTGAGCGCCCTGTCCTGAAGCCCGTCGCAGGGACTGTGAGCATCGCCGTGGACGGGGCGGAGCTCACCGGCGGTTGGTCAGTCGATACGACGACAGGCGAGCTCACTTTTGACGTTGCCCCCGAGCCGGGTGCGGTCCTGACGGCCGGTTTTGAGTATGACTGGCCAGTCCGTTTCGACACCGATGCGCTTGAAGTGAGCTTCGACACAGCCGGGGCTGGCCGGGTCGTGAGCCTTCCTCTGATCGAAATTTTCTAGGGGGCGATCAGCGATGAAGCAGATAGATGAATCATTTCAGGAGAAGCTCTTGAGCGGTGCGGTCACGACCTGTCTTTGCTGGCGTCTGGAACGCCAGGATGGGCTGACAGTCGGCATTACCGATCATGAACATGTGCTGACTTTCGATGAGGTGAGCTACACGCCGGGGGCTGCGTTGACGTCGGCGAGGTTCGAAACAGCAGGCGGTCTTCGGCCCGGCCGGGCGAGCGCGGATGGCGCGCTTATTGCCGACGCGCTGACAGAGGAGGACCTTGCTGCAGGGCTGTGGACGCGGGCGCGGGTTTATGTCTACCGCGTCGACTGGCAAGAGACCGACAATCGCATCCTGACCTGGACAGGCTTTCTGAGTGAAGTCACCAAACGCGGAGATCAGTTCGAAGCTGAGTTGATCTCTCTCAAGGCAGAGCTTGAGCGGCCCGTTGGGCGCCTTGTCTCGCGCCATTGCGATGCAGCGTTGGGAGATGCCAGATGTGGGCTGTCTGATGTTGGGGGGCAAAGCTGTGACAAGCGGTTCGAGACCTGCCGCGATGTCTTCTCGAATGCAGAGAACTTTCGAGGTTTTCCGCATCTACCCGGACAGGACGTTGTACTCTCAGGGCCTGCAGCCGCGGGTAATGATGGGGGCCATCGATGAGGCGCGCCGATATCGTAAAGGCTGCGCGCGGCTGGCTTGGCACGCCGTACCAGCACCAGGCGAGCCGACGGGGGGCCGGAACTGATTGTCTTGGCCTCGTGCGCGGCGTCTGGCGCGAGCTGATTGGCGAGGAGCCAGAACCCGTACCGCCATACACTCCCGACTGGGCGGACCTCAGCGATGAAGACATGCTTTTGCTGGCAGGGCGAACCTGGCTGCGCGAGATCCCTCTCGGGGCGGCTGATGCCGGCGACGTACTGATGTTTCGGATGGGCGCAGGCTGCGCGGCCAAACACTGCGCTATCGCAACCGGGCCCGACACAATCATCCACGCCTATTGGGGGCGCAGCGTCTGCGCGACGCGGCTGGTGCCGTGGTGGCGACGGCGCGTTGCAGGGGCTTTTTCATTTCCCGGTCTGGAGGACTGACACAGATGGGACAGATCATTTTATCGCAGGCCGGTCAGGCGCTTGGCAATGCACTGCTGCCGGGCGGGCTAAGCGTGCTGGGCGCGGATGTCTCTGGCGCGGCATTGGGCGGTGCGCTGGGCGGGCTTGCGGGCCGCACCATAGACGGCGCTTTCGCCGGCGACGTTCACGGCCCGCGAATAAGCTCGCTTCATCTGATGGAGAGCCGCGAAGGGGCGGGTCTGCCGCTCATCTACGGACGCGCGCGTGTCGGTGGGCAGGTGATCTGGGCCGCCCGTTTCAAGGAGAAGCGCCGCGAGCGATCTGCTGGAAAGGGCGGGCCGAAGATCAACGACTATAGCTATTCAGTCAGCTTTGCGGTCGCGATCGCTCAGGGAACCGTAAGCCGCCTCGGCCGCGTCTGGGCGAATGGCGAAGTGCTGGCGCTCTCAGATCTGAATTACCGTTTCTATCGCGGTGATGAGAGCCAGCTGCCCGACCCCCTTATCGAAGTCATCGAAGGCACCGGCAGTGCGCCAGCCTATCGGGGAACGTCCTATATCGTCTTCGAAGACTTGCCGCTGGACCGCTTTGGTAATCGGCTGCCACAGCTCAGCTTTGAAGTGTTTCGTGCGCTTGAGGATGAAGGCAGCCTGCGCCGCGTCGTTGAGGGAGTGAACATCATTCCCGCCACCGGTGAGTTTGCCTATGCAACGGATATCGTCCGAGAGCGGAGCTTTCCCGGTGTCGAAACGCCCCTCAACATGGACAATTCGACCGGTGCTGCGAACTTCGTACAGTCGCTAACGCAGGCACAGGATGACTTTCGCCAGCTTCAGCGCGCCGCCCTGACGGTTGCATGGTTCGGGGATGACCTTCGCGCAGGCACGTGCCGCATCCGGCCCGGCGTCGAAACGCGTGAGCGTATTAGTGTTCCCTTCGGCTGGGAGGTGGCCGGCCTGTCACGTGCCGAAGCGCGTCTGGTCAGCCAGTCTGACGGCAAAGCGAATTTTGGCGGGACACCTGCGGACAGGTCAGTGCTAGAGGCGATTGCGCTAATGAAGTCAGACGGGCTCGAGGTGACGCTGTCGCCCTTCCTGCTGATGGATATTCCGCCCGGAAACGGATTGCTGGACCTTTATGGCAGCGAAGAGCAGGGGGCGTTTCCCTGGCGCGGACGCATCAAAACATCAAGCGACGGTACAGCGGCGGCCCGAACCGAGATCGACGCATTCATGGGTGAAGATGGCGGGTTCGGATATCGTCATTTCATACTTCACCATGCGCGCCTCGCAGTCGCGGCCAGTGGTGTCGATGCTTTCCTGTTAGGCAGTGAGATGGTTGCCCTGACTCGACTGCGCGATGACGCAGGCGCGTTCCCATTTGTCGAGGCGCTGGTCGCACTGGCGGGCGAAGTTCGCGAAATCGTTGGTCCCGGTACGGCCATTTCCTATGCTGCAGACTGGACCGAGTATGGCGCTCACGTGCCGGAGGGTGGGTCTGGGGATGTCCTTTTCCCACTCGACGCGCTCTGGGCTTCGCCTGATGTCGATTTTGTGGGCATCGACTGGTACCCACCGCTTGGAGACTGGCGCGGCGACGCGAACCATCTCGACGTCCTTGCAGGTTTCAGAGGGTCTTCAGACGCGGCGTATCTCGCCGCCAATCTGCAGGGCGGTGAAGCCTATGACTGGTGCTATGCCTCACCGGAGGCACGCGCGGCGCAGGACCGATCGCCGATCCTCGATAGCGCTTATGGTGAGCCCTGGGTCTTCCGGCAGAAGGATATCGAGAACTGGTGGAAGAATGCGCACTATCCAAGGCCGGGTGGCACCCGGTCTTCGACGCCGACCAGCTGGACGCCGGGCCTGAAACCCATCCGCCTGATGGAGATCGGCTTTCCGGCCGTCGATCGGGGCACGAACGCGCCGAACGTATTTTACGATCCGAAGAGTTCTGAAAGCGCGTTACCTCATTTCTCGGACGGGACGCGAAATGACGCGCTGCAGCGGCGTGCCCTGGAGGTTTCCCTTTCCTATTGGCGGTCGCAGCCCTTCGTCGAAGCCACCTTTGCCTGGGCCTGGGATGCGCGGCCCTGGCCGGATTTCCCAGTCCGCGAGGAGGTCTGGAGTGATGGACCAAACTGGTCGCTTGGTCACTGGCTGAACGGGCGCTCAGGGCTTGTTCCGCTATCTGCCGTGATCGAGGATCTATCATCGCTAACAGGTGTCGAAATGGTGTCTGACGGTCTTGAAGGGCTGGTCGAGGGCTTGGTCATACCGACGCCGTCCACGCTTCGATCAGTGCTCGAACCCCTGCAAGCGTTACACCGGTTTAGCTGCCATGAAGACGAGGCAGGGCTATCATTGCAGCCAGTACCGGACCGTTCCGTGCGGGAAGTTGCGGCCGGCGACATTGCAGGCGATGGCACATCCATGACGCACGTTCTGCTCGACAAGCGTCCGGGCCATCTCACGCTCACCTATATCAGCTCAGACAACGCCTATGGATCAGCTATGGCGCGGGCACGCAGAACGGATGGCGATGAGGGCTACCGGATCGAAGCGAGCCTGCCATTGCTAATGTCAGAGGCGGAAGCAAACCGCGTCGCGAACGATCTCCTCAAGGCGGCGGTGGAAAGCGAGCGAGCCTCTGTAAAACTACCGCCTCATTTCCTGAGCCTCCAGCCCGGTGACCGGATATCGGTTGCGACGCTTTCCGGGGCGTGGATGATTGACGACATTACGGATGACGGGATCGCCCGCATTCTGGAGCTGTCGCGTCCAATAGAGGTGATATCGGTGATCGCTGGCAGCGTGCCAGAGGCGGGGAAGGCAGCCGTGCTTCCAGCTTCGCCTGAACTTATCCTGATAGATGCGCCTGCCTTGCCCGGCTTTTCGAGCGCGGGTCCGCTGACCGCAGCCGCGGCATCGCCATGGACTGGGCCCGTCAGCGTGAAAGCCGGACGCGGTCTGGCTGATCTGTCGATACGCGCAAACGTTTCTGCGCCAGCAGTCATGGGTAGACTGCTCGCGCCATTGTCGGCTGGGCCAACGCACCGATGGGACGGGGCATCACAAGTTTCGGTCGAACTATTCGGCGGAGAGATCGCAAGCGCGTCACCTGAGAGAGTACTGGCCGGCGCAAATCGCCTGATGGTGCAGGGCAACGGCGGTTGGGAGGCTCTATCCTTTGCGCGGGCTGACCTTCAGGAAGCCGGACGATGGCACCTCTCGGTACTGCTTCGCGGCCTCTATGGCACTCAGCCCGCGCCAGCCCTGCGAGGGGCGACCGTCGTACTTGTTGATGACAGTCTTGAGCAGTCGGTCCTCACGCGCGATGAAATTGATGTCGATTTGTCCTGGCGCACCGGCAGCGCAGACCCGCAAGTCTTCAGGCACGAGGACAAGGCGGGCCTGCCCTGGCAGGTTGCCCAGCTGCGGGTTAAGAGAAAGGCTGTCGGCACGCAAGTGAGCTGGCTCGCCTGCGGGCCGGATATCCCAGATGGCTGGGATCTGCCGGACCCGACGACGCCGCGATTGTTTGAAGTCAGCGGTCTATTCGAAGGCACAGAAATGGTGAATTGCCGAACGGCGGAATCCGCCGTCACGGTTGAGGTTCTGGTGGATGAGGTGCGTGTCGCCGAGGTCGCAGCTGACGGTCGATTAGGACGATGGGTTTCAATCGGCGCGGGCGCACTCTAACTAGGCATTGGAATTTCAGCGTGAAGAAAGAGAAAGACGTCCTTGACCCGCGATCCCTATCAGACACTCGGTGTGACCAAATCTGCCTCGACCGAGGAGATCAGGAAAGCCTATCGCAAGAAGGCCAAGGAGTTTCACCCCGATCTTCACCCCAATGATGAGGAGAAGGCCAACGCCTTCAAGGAAGCGTCCGCCGCCTTCGAGATCCTGAGCGACGAGACCAAGCGCGCGCAGTTCGACCGCGGTGAGATAGATGCAGATGGCAACCCGACCGGCTTTGCCGGTGCAGGCGGGGGTTATGGCGGCGGCTTTGGCGGGTTCCGCAACCAGGGTGGCTCGTTCCAGGGAGATCCGTTCGAGGACATCCTGTCGGGCATGTTCGGCGGGCAAAGACGCCGCGCCGGGCCGCGAAAGGGCGCGGATATTCGCTACCGGGTCGACATTTCGTTCGAAGACTCGGTGCTTGGCGCGAAGCGTCAGATGACCATGGCGGACAATAAGAGCCTGAACGTATCGATCCCGCCCGGCGTCACGACAGGGCAAGTGCTACGCCTGAAAAGCCAGGGCGAGCCGTCGCATACTGGCGGTCCCCCGGGTGATGCGCTGCTCGAACTGCATGTCCGGCCGAACAAGACCTGGACACGCGAGGGTGCCGATCTTCGCATGTCGCTGCCCCTGCCGCTGAAGAAAGCGGTGCTCGGCGGAAATGTCGATGTTGCGACCCCCGCAGGCTCAGTCACGCTCAAAGTGCCAGAAGGCTCAAATACCGGAATGGTCCTGCGCCTGCGCAACAAGGGCGTCCAGTTCAAAGATACGCCGGGGCATCTATATGTCCGTCTGGAAGTTACGCTGGAAGATCCAAAGGATGAAGGCCTCCGCGAATGGGCTCGCCAGCATTGAGCAGTCTTGAAACCTGACTAAACTCCCGTCTTGTCATTCAGCATGTATTCAGGGCGAGGGGTGCATAAACCGTCACATGAAACGGATCATTCTTTCTCTCTGCGTTGGCCTTGCCGCCATTTCGCCATGTGCCACGGCACAGGGCCAGTGGAGCAATTCCTTTACCGCAGATGATGCACGCAATGCGCGTGAGCGCGGAGAGATACTTCCGTTGAAGGATATCCTACGTCCTATTGAGTCGCGCTACGGAGGCGAGATGCGCCGTTTCGTCGGCCTCTTTGATAGGAACGGACAAAAAGTCTATGTCATTGACTGGACAACGCGTCAGGGTGAACTCGTGCAGTTCACGATCAACGCGCAGACCGGTCGGATCATAAGCGTTAGCTAGGTAAATATTTATGCGAATTCTTGTTGTTGAAGACGATGCAGATCTTCGCCGGCAGCTTGCCGATGCGCTGACCCAATCGGGTTATGCGGTCGATCTGGCTGCGGATGGCGAAGACGGGCACTTTCTTGGTGATACCGAGCCTTATGATGCTGTTATCCTCGATCTCGGCCTGCCCAAGATGGACGGCGTGACGATTCTCGAGCGCTGGCGCGATGACGGTAAGGACTTCCCCGTGATGATCCTCACGGCACGTGACCGCTGGAGCGAAAAGGTGGCTGGCTTCGATGCAGGCGCTGATGATTACCTCACCAAGCCTTTCTACACCGAAGAGCTTCTCGCCCGCCTCCGCGCGCTCCTGCGCCGGGCAACCGGCCACTCTGCCGCCGCGATTGAAGCCGGAAGCCTGCGTGTCGATACCCGCGCTGCCCGCGCCACGGTCAATGGCCGGCCGGTCAAGCTGACCGCGCATGAATATCGCGTTCTGTCCTATCTGATGCACCATCAGGGCCGGGTCGTGCCGCGCACGGAGCTGGTCGAGCATATCTACGATCAGGACTTTGACCGTGACTCCAATACGATCGAGGTCTTCATTGGACGGCTTCGCAAGAAGATAGGGACCGACCGGATCCAGACCGAACGCGGACTTGGCTATCGACTGGTCGTGCCGGAAGGTGAGACAGCGGGTCTTGCCTGATCAGGAGATGACTGGCGATGCCGGGCGGGTTGATGCCGCGCAGTCCGCCAAGCCGAGCCTGTCGCTGTCGCGTCGGCTGTTTCTTGGCGCGATCGTCTGGAGCCTGATCGTCGTAGTTGGTGGCGTGATCGCCATGACGGCGGCGTATCGCACGCAGACGGTCCGCATCCTGCAGCAGGAACTCGACTCGACACTCGTCACCTTGCCGCGTGCTCTCGAAATTCTGCCTGACGGCCGGGTCGTGGACATTCCCGAACGACTCCCAAGCGATTCGCGCTTCCAGCTTCCGCTGTCGGGCCGGTACTGGGCGATGATTGCTGTCCAGGAAGATGGCAGTTTCGGCAATGATATCCGCTCACAGAGCGTCTGGGACGGCCCCTTGCCGTTGCCGCGTGAGCTCGCAAGTGCTGCACTCGCCGCGCCGGGTGTGACCCAGTATGGCAACACAGATGGCCCGAATGATGAGCGCCTGCGCGTAGCTGTTCGCTCTATCACGGTGCCGAATCGCGAAAACCCGATCCTGTTGATGGCCGCTGCAGACCGCGCTGTGACGGATGAAGGTGCAAACCAGCTTCGACTTATCCTGCTGACAGCGATGGCGACACTGGCTGGGGGCACGCTTCTCGCCCTCTGGATCGGCCTTCGCATGGCGCTTCGCCCATTTGATCGTGTACAGGCGCACATCGCAGAGATTAGCGAGGGACAGCGGGCACGGCTCGATGGCGAATACCCGGCAGAAGTCCTGCCGCTCACTGATGAGCTCAACAAGCTGCTCGACAGTAATCGCAAGATTGTCGAGCGTTCCCAGACCCATGTCGGCAATCTCGCTCATGCTTTAAAGACGCCGCTGGCGGTGCTGCGCAATGAAGCTACTGGCGAAACCGGGTTGGACGATGTCGTCCGGCGCCAGACTGAGTCGATGCGCGCCAATGTCGAGCATTATCTGAAGCGGGCGCAGGCGGCGGCACGGTCTGAAGCGCTTGGCGTTCGCACGGAGATCGCGCCCGTCGCTGCCGGGCTTGCGCGTCTCCTGAACCGCCTGTTCGAGGCGCAGGGTATCAGTGTCAGCACAGAAATAAGTGCAGACCGGGTCGCGCGTATCGAACAGCAGGATCTTGAAGAGATGCTGGGCAATCTGATGGAGAATGCCTGCAAGTGGGCCAATTCGCGCGTTGAAGTTTCCTGCAGCCGCGGCCAGAACGGCTTCATGCACATTCACATTGATGATGACGGCAAAGGTCTTGCGCCTGAGGCCCGCGAAGCAGCGCTCCAGCGAGGCGTGCGCCTCGACGAAACCGCGCCGGGGACCGGGCTCGGCCTGTCGATCGTGGCGGACATTTCCGAGATGAATGGTGGACGGCTGGACCTGTCCGAAAGTCCTCTTGGCGGACTTCGCGCTACAATAACGCTGCGCGGCCAATGAAACACGCAACCTTGATATGGATGGGCGTGGCAGTCCTGCTCGCAGGCGGGGCCTATTTGTTGAAAGGCCAGCCGCTGCTTGCGGACCAGCCCTATGCCGAGCGGGAGGCTGAGATTGCGTCACGGCCAGCCGAAGACCTGTCTCCGGGGGAAATGCTGGCGCGCCTGCAACGCACCGCGCGTGAACGCCCGGATGAGGCAGAGCCGCAATACTATATCGGCGTCCTTCTGCGCGCGCAGGGACGCACAGATGATGCTCTTCGGGCGTTTCAGTCAGCGCTCCGGCGCGACTCCGAGCATATTCCAGCGCTGATCGCGCTCGCAGACGCTGTGGTGACCCGCGACGGTGGCACGATTACCGAACCCGCCGCACGCCTGTACGATCGCGCCTGGCGGCTGGACAATTCCCAGACCCGTGCGGGGATCCTCGCAGCCATGCCGGCCTACCTTGCCGGCGACCTCGAAGCTGCGCAGGCACACTGGGAACGTGTCTTCGCGGACTTGCCGGAAGACGATCCGAGGCGTGCGATGCTGAACGCGATGCGCGCCGAGGCCGATGCGGCAAGGGCGGCTCAGGAACCGGCTGACTGATCAGGCAGGGGTTTGCTGGTGCTGGATGATGCGCCAGTCGCCATCGACAAGGATATAGGTCGAGCTGCAATAGGCCTCGTAAGTGTCACTGCCTTTCAGCCCGCGGCCAACATAGGCGAGCGTGACAGTCGTATCATTCGACTGGGTTTCGCTGACGCTGTCGAGTTCGACATCGTCCCAGCGCGGCGCCATTCTGACTGTTTCGATAATCGCATCGCGCGACAGGATGCCTGCGGGCAAGGGGAACACCATCACGCAATCTCGCGCCATCAGCTTGTCGTAATTTTCGGCTGGACCGGTCCAGAGCTGCTTCTCGACTTCCCAGAGTTGAGGAAATTTCGGCATGACGAACCTCTTAGCGCATGAACTCCACAAGGCTTGCGATAACCCGCGAGCAGTCTGGATGTTTCGGTCGCAGTGTCAAATCCTGCAGTTTCGATTAAAACTCGCGGACTATGAGAGCGAGATCTAAAAGACTTTGGGGCGTGGCCATTGCTGGCGTGCTTCTGGTGAGCGCGGTGACGCTGTCAGCTGTGGCGCTGAAACAGCATGCCGACCTCTTCTATACGCCGCAACTGCTGGCCGAACAGGGACAGCCTGAGGCCGGAAAACGCGTTCGCATCGGCGGGTGGGTCCAGATTGATTCGATCAAATATGGCGAAGGCGCAGACATGATCTTCCTGATCGAGGACGGCTCGGGCCAGACGCTTGAGGTCAGCTATACAGGTGTTGTTCCGGATCTTTTCCGCGAAGGCGAGGGCGTCGTTGCAACAGGCCGATTCGATGAGACAGGTGCCTTCACTGCCGAAAACATCCTCGCCAAGCATGATGAGAACTATCAGCCGCGCGAACTCAAGAATGCCCGGCAGGCGACTTCATGATTGAAGCAGGCCACTTTGCGGCTTTCCTTGCTCTGATCCTGAGCTTTTTTCAGGCCGGGCAGGGGCTGATGGGCCAACGCCGCGCGGCGGGGCTCTCGGCAATCGTCGCGTTCGGCGCGATGACGTTCTCGTTTGTCACGCTCATCGTTGCGTTCGCAACCTCCGACTTCTCGGTGCAGCTCGTCGCGGCAAACTCCCACACGTTAAAGCCGTTTGTGTACAAGATTGCCGGAACATGGGGAAACCATGAGGGCTCCATGGCGCTCTGGTGTCTCGTCGGAATTGGCTTTGGCGCGGTCGCTGCGAAGCTGCTCGCCACGGGCAGGCCGAAATTCGAAGCGCGTGCCCTCGGTGTCCAGGGGCTGCTCAATGGTGGCGCGCTTCTCTATCTCCTGCTGGCATCATCGCCTTTCACACGTCTCGATCCGGCACCGCTTCAGGGCGCAGGGCTGAACCCGTTGCTGCAGGACCCGGCGCTCGCGGCTCATCCACCGATGCTGTATCTTGGTTATGTCGGATATTCCTTCGTGTTCGCGCTTGCTGCGGCAGGGTTGATCGAGGGACGCATCGACAGGGTCTGGGCACGCACCGCGCGTGTGTGGGCGCTCGCCGCTTTTGTGCCTCTGACCCTCGGCATCGCGCTCGGCAGTTACTGGGCGTATTACGAACTTGGCTGGGGCGGCTGGTGGTTCTGGGACCCGGTTGAGAATGCGAGTCTTATGCCCTGGCTGATCGGGGCAGCACTCCTCCATTCCGTGATCGTGACTGAAAAGCGTGGCAGTTTCGGCGTCTGGACGGCGCTCCTTGCGGTTCTGGCCTTCTGCTTTTCGATGCTCGGCGCGTTTCTTGTCCGCTCGGGCGTACTGACCTCCGTTCACGCCTTTGCCGTTGATCCACTGCGCGGCTCGCTCCTGCTAGCGGGGCTTCTCGTCTTTGGCGGCGCGGCGCTCATCCTTTTCGCACTGCGTGCTGGCAAGCTAGAAGCAGGTCCGGGCTGGACAACAGGCAGCCGCGAAGGCGCGCTCATGGGCAACAATCTCGTCCTCATCGTTGCCACCGCGACCGTTCTGCTGGGCACGCTATTCCCGCTCATCGCCGAAGCTGCGGGCCAGACCATGTCGGTTGGCGAGCCTTACTTCAATCTGACTTTCACGCCGATCATGTCGCTTGCCCTCATCGCACTGCCAGTCGTGCAAGCATGGAGCTGGGGAAAGGCGGACCTATCCTCTCTCTGGAAATGGGGCGCTGCCTTTGCCGGTATCGTCGCCGTCTTCTGGCTTGCGGGAATCGGCCCGTTCGACATTCCGCTTCTGGCAGGAATTGGCCTCGCCATCGCGGTCTGGCTGATTGCGGGCGCTGCAATGGAGATCTGGCGCCGCGCCAAGACGGCAAAGCGTCTCGGCAAAATGCCTGCACGCGTATGGGGCATGACCCTCGCCCATGCGGGACTTGGCTTCTTCGTGCTGGGCGCCGTTCTCGAAACGTCAGGGCGCGCGCACACCACGATAGCCTTGCAGGAAGGTCAGGCGACCAGTGTGGCGGGCTGGCAGCTCACACTTGATGACGTGGAGAGCATTGAAGGCCCGAACTGGTACGCCGAACGTGCAACCCTCACCGCACGCCGCGGCGGCACGGTTGCTGAGCTGCAACCGCACAAGCGCTTCTATCCGGCAGCCCAGATGCCGACCACGGAAACCGCCATCCACAAGACGGGACTTGCCGACCTCTATGTCGCGCTTGGTGATGGGCGCAGGAATACGCAGGGTGAGACGCGCTGGACGTTCGAGGTCTTCCTCAATCCGTTCATTGATCTCATCTACCTCGGGACAATACTGATCGGGCTCGGCGCCCTGCTTAGCATGTTCGGGCGCAAGACGAGGGTGAAGGAGGCGGAGGCATGAAGGCGGTTCTGGCGTCGATCATTCTGTTGTTTGCCGCTGAAGGGCCACTTGCCGATCCGAAGGAAGAGGCGCGAGCGCAAGACCTCATGCGGGAGATCCGCTGCGTAGCTTGTGAGAATGAGCCGATCTCCAATTCTGGTTCGGACATCGCCGCCGACATGCGCGAGCGCGTGCGGGCCATGGTTGCAGAAGGCCAGAGCGATCAGGAAATCCGAACATGGTTTGCAGAGCGTTATGGCGACTTTGTCCTTTTTCGCCCGCCATCACGGGGTATCGGCGGCTTCCTGCTCTGGGGTGCCCCTTTCATCTTTCTTCTCGCGGGCGGCCTTCTTGCGTTCATGATCAGCCGCAACCGCCAGCCGTCGGGACGGGTCGAAGCTGTCGCGCCTGAAGACAGCGAATAAGGCATTCGACCTGATTGCTGGCAACTCATGTCCGGCGGGCCTATGTCGGTT
Organism: Henriciella barbarensis; assembly: GCF_003576345.1. Lineage (GTDB taxonomy): Bacteria > Pseudomonadota > Alphaproteobacteria > Caulobacterales > Hyphomonadaceae > Henriciella > Henriciella barbarensis. The sequence goes on from NZ_QWGB01000014.1 coordinate 85,405, forward strand.
CAAGGCGCACGGGTCTTGAGGGAGACGACATGTACAGCGAAAAGGTGAGCTTCGAAGGCAGTCTCGGCCAGACCATCTCAGGCAGACTTGAGCATCCGGTGGGCCGTTTTGGCGGATGGGCGATTTTCGCCCACTGTTTCACCTGTTCAAAGCAGTCCCGTGCGGCCGTCGCCCTGTCGCGGGCACTCGCTCAACACGGCATAGGCGTCCTGCGTTTTGATTTCACGGGGATCGGGGAATCGGAGGGCGAATTCGCCGACACGGATTTCTCCAGCAATGTCGCTGATATCCATACCGCCGCTGCATGGATGGCAGGGCAGGGGCGCCCGGTCTCGCTTCTGGTTGGTCATTCGCTCGGTGGGACAGCCTCGATAGTTGCGGCCACCGGCATTGAAACATTGAAAGCGCTGGTGAGCATCGCGGCACCCTCTGAGGCCGCGCACGTCATCAGCCAGTTCGGGGACGGCAGCGGCAAGGCCGAAGCCGATGGTTCTGCGCAGGTCAAACTCGGTGGCCGTCCTTTCACGATTACACGAGAGCTGATCGAAGATCTTCGTGAAGCGCGGGTCGGGCAGGCGATTTCCAGCTTACGTCTGCCGGTCCTTTTGCTTCACGCGCCAGGCGACCAGGAAGTCAGCGTGAATCACGCAACCGCGCTCTTCATGGCGGCGCGCCACCCCAAGAGCTTTGTCAGCCTTGATGACGCGACGCATTTTCTCGACCGTGATACCGACACCGACTTCGCCGCCAGCGTGATCGCCGGTTGGGCTGAACGGTACGTGACACCCGAGGACGACAATGACGATACCTACAGCGGTGAAGGTGTGCTCGTTCGCGAAACGCAAGGCCCAGGCCCCTATCAGAACGAAGTCTTGAGCCGGGGATTTCGCCAGATCATTGATGAGCCGCGCAAGCTTGGCGGCAGCGACACCGGTCCAGACCCTTATTCCATGCTCTCTGCAGCGCTGGGAGGCTGCACCTCGATCACGCTGCGCATGTATGCCGACCGCAAAGGCTGGCCTGTAGACCATATCGGCGTTGCCGTTGCTCACAAACGCGAGCACGCTGAAGACTGCACCGACTGCGGCGAAGCCGACAAGATCGACACATTTACGCGCACCGTATCGATCGAAGGCGATGTGGATGAAGACCAGCTCGCACGCTTGCTTGAAATCGCAGACAAGTGTCCCGTGCACCGAACACTGGAGTCTGGCAGCAGGGTGCGCAGTTCAATCGAGCGAAAGTCGCGAGCAAACAAGGTTTCCGGAAAACCGAAAAATTCAAGTCTAACCGATGTTTAATCAGTCTGTGGACTGGTACACACTGAGGATTAGGCACAATATTCGAGTCAATAAATTCTGAGGAGTATGTGAGGAATATGAAAGCGATCTCTATGTCGAAACAGGCCCTCGTCGCCGCTGTCTTTGGTGCTGCTGGCGCAGGCGCTCTGGTCTATGCCCCGGCTCTCTATCAGCAGGCTGATGCCAGACAGCCGATTTCGATCGAGCCGCCAGCTGGCGCGCCGATGAGTTTTGCAGACCTTATCGAGAAGGTAAGCCCCGCTGTTGTCAGCGTGAACGTCGTTTCCGAACGTGAAGTCGGTAACATGGGCAATATGGAAGAGTTCTTCGAGCGCTTCCGCGGCCTTCCAGGCTTCGATGACTATATGCGCGAGCGTGAGGAAGAGCTCGAGGATGAGCCACAGACCCGTGAGGCGCGCTCGCTCGGTTCTGGCTTCTTCATTTCCGAAGAAGGCTACATCGTCACCAATAATCACGTCGTCCAGGACGCGACCGAGATTGAAGTCGTCCTTGAAGATGGACGTGAGCTTGCCGCCGAACTGGTCGGTACCGATACGCAGACGGACCTCGCCGTCATCCGCGTAACCGAAAGCGGTCCGTTCCCCTTCGTGGAGTTTGAAACAGATACGCAGCTACGCCGCGGCGACTGGGTCGTGGCGCTGGGCAACCCGTTCGGCCTCGGCGGAACGGCAACCGCCGGCATTCTCTCTGCCGATGGCCGCGAGCTTGGCGGCAACAACCCGTACACGGACTTCCTGCAGATCGACGCAGCTATAAACCGCGGTAATTCCGGCGGCCCGACCTTTGACCTTCAAGGCCGCGTCGTTGGTGTGAACACCGCGATCTTCTCGCCAACGGGCGGTTCGGTCGGGATCGGCTTTGCCATTCCGGCGCAGCTCGCAGTGACCGTTACTGATGCGCTGATCCAGGATGGCCGTGTCTCGCGCGGCTGGCTCGGTGTTACCATTCAGGATGTCACCGAGGACATGGCGGACGCTCAGGGTCTCGAAGAGGCCCGCGGCGCGATCATCGCAGACGTCAATCCAGACAGCCCGGCCCAGTCCGGCGGTCTCCAGCGCGGCGACATCATCCTTTCGGTCAATGGCACGAACACGACAGACGCAACGTCTGTGACGCGTCTGGTCGGTGGCCTTATGGCGGGGTCTGACAACACGTTCACTGTCCTGCGCGGCGGTGAGCAGCAGACTGTCAACGTCACGGTTGGTGAACGACCAGAGAACCCGAACGAGATCGCGTCCTCCAACTCGGACTCGACTGACAAGAGCACGTCGGATTCGGCGAAAGACGGCCCCCTCGGCCTGTCGCTCCGCCCGTTCACGGATACCGACCGTCGCACGCTTGGCCTCAATGCTGATGAAGCCGGCCTTATGATTTCCGGCGTCGACAGCGATAGCCCGCTTGCCCAGTACGACCTTCGTGCAGGCATGGCGATCCTGAGTGCTGCCGGTGCGCCGCTGCGCTCGGTCAGTGATCTTGAGACGGCCATTGCCGACATGAAGGAGAAGGGCCGTGACAAGCTGCTTCTCGCCGTGCGGAACGGTCAGCGGACACTGTTCGTTACTGCCGACATCAGTGAGGCAGCGTCGGACTGACGCTCAGAGAGGAGATCCGGTTCATGCGGATTCTAGTCATCGAAGATGATCGCGAGCATGCGAAATTCATCAATCAGGTCCTTTCAGAGGCTGGTCATGAGGTCGCAATCGCCGAAAACGGCGCGGACGGCCTCGTCCAGGCCCGGGAAGGCGAGTTCGATGCACTGGTTGTGGACCGGATGCTTCCTGAGAAGGACGGGCTCAAACTCGTCGAGGAATACCGGAATGGGGGCGGGCAGACGCCGGCCCTCTTCCTCTCCGCCCTGTCGGATGTCGACAACCGCGTTGAAGGCCTGAAAGCTGGCGCTGATGACTATCTCGCCAAGCCTTTCGCCCCGCAGGAACTGGCTGCGCGCGTCGAGGCGCTTGGTAGGCGTCAGACCACCGGTGAACCGCCGGTCACCAAGCTCAAGGTCGCTGATCTCGAAATGGACCTGCTCGCCCGCAAGGTCTGGCGGCAGGGCCAGAAGATCGACCTGCAACCCAGAGAATTCCGCCTGCTGGAATTCCTGATGCGCCATGCCGGCCAGGTCGTGACGCGCACCATGCTTCTTGAGAAGGTCTGGGATTATCATTTTGACCCCCAGACCAATGTGATCGACGTCCACGTTTCGCGCCTTCGCGCCAAGATCGACAAGGATTTCGACGAGCAGCTCCTGCAGACCGTTCGCGGCGCAGGTTACTGCCTGCAAGGATGAAATCGGGCCGTTTCGCATTTGTCCGGACGACAACGTTCCGGCTTGCGCTGGTCTATTCAGTCCTGTTCGGCCTCTTTTCCTTTCTTCTCCTGTCCTATCTGTTCCAGGCGACGGTCGGCTCTCTGCGTGCAGAGGCGGACCAACGCCTCGAAGCCGAAATGGGCGCGCTTGAGCTTGCCTATTATACCGGCGGCATGGAGCGGCTCGAGCAGTCCCTGATTGAGCGCGCGCTCGTCCCGGGCGCGCCTTTCCGCTATCAGCTTGAAACGCCGGACGGCGAGCGCCTCATCGGTGATTTCCCGAACTTGCCCGTGACACCGCCTGCAACGGTTGGCGATGTCAGCAATGTCAGCCTCACCATAGAGATCCCGCGGCCGGGCGCAGAACCCGGCCTGACGGAAGCTGAAGGCCGTATTGTCCGCCTGCCGAATGGCAACGTTCTTCTGGTCGCGATCGAAACCGGTGAGCGTGGGCGTATCGTCCGCCGTATCACGCAGGCCGTGACGACCGCAGCTCCGATCGGTGTCCTCCTTGCCCTGATCGGCGGCATCTTCATCTCGCGCTATGCGGCCCGCCGCGCTGAACAGTTGACCCGCACGACTGAGGCCGTCGTTGCGGGCAACCTCTACGTTCGCGCCCCGGTTCAGGGGTCCGGCGACGAGTTCGACCGGCTTGCCACCCACCTCAACACCATGCTCGAAAAGCTGGAACGCCTCATGGCGTCCAGTCGCCACACGGGCGATTCAATCGCGCATGACCTCCGTTCACCGCTATCGCGCCTTCGCAACCGGCTTGAGACGGCACTGCTGGGTGAAATGAACACAGAAACCGCCCGCGAAACACTCGCCCATACGGTCGAGGAAGTCGACCGCGTCCTCGCGACCTTCAATGCGATCCTGCGCCTCTCGCGCCTTGACGCGGGCGCCGAAGGCCGGCTGGTCCGCTTCGATATGCGGGAAATGCTGCTGGAGCTCGCCGATCTCTATGAACCAGCCTGTGAGGATGCGGGCCTTAAATTCGAGAGCGAGATTGGCCACAACCTGTTCGTGCTGGGCGACCGTGAGCTTCTGGCACAGGCCATTTCCAACCTTCTCGACAATGCCATCAAGTACACACCGGAGAATGGTAGCATCTCGCTCGAGGCCATGCGGACCCCTGATGAGATTATCATTGAGGTGAGCGACACCGGCCCCGGCATCTCCGAGGATATGCGCGAGCGCGCCAAAGAACGGTTCTTCCGCCTCGACGAAGCCCGCACGCAAAGTGGCTCCGGCCTCGGCCTTGCGCTGGTGGATTCTGTCGCGGATCTGCACAAGGGCGAGATCGAACTTCTCTGGGCGCATGAAGAACCAGAGCCTTTCGGTCTGAAAACGGTTTTTTCTCTGCCGCGCGAACGCTAGAACCCGGGGATGTTGAATATCCGCCCCCTTGCCGACACCGCAGCCGACGCTTTCCAGACCGGTTCAGACATTGCGCCTTACCTGGCCCGACTCGCACGGCGCGTGCCCGAAGCGCTGGAACTTCTGAAGAGTAAGGGCGCCGGCGCGCTCCACGACGAGGCGATCCGGCAAGCTGAAGCCGCGGCAGACGCGTCTTCCATTGACGAGACAATGGCTGCCCTCCGCCGTGCCAAACTTGCGCATCATATGGCCGTCGCTGCTGGCGATCTTGCTGGTGAATGGCCCTTGGAAGATGTCGTCGCAAAGCTGACTGCGTTTGCAGACGTTGCCTTGAGGGCCGCGCTTCAGGCTGCGCTGAATGCCAAGGGGCTCAAGCCTGATGGCCTTTTCATCTTCGCGCTCGGCAAGATGGGGGCGTTTGAGCTTAACTACTCTTCGGATATTGATGTCGCGGCCTTCTTCGATGCTCAGGTCTTCGATGGCGGCTCCGCCGAGGCGCAGGACAAGGCGAACCGGGTCATCCAGGATACAATGCGTATCCTGGAAGATCAGACCGGCGATGGATACGTCTTCCGGACGGATCTCCGTCTGCGGCCTGATCCGTCATCCACCCCGCCAGCGGTCTCAACACGCATGGCGAGCCTCTACTATGAAAGTGTCGGCCAGAACTGGGAACGGATGGTCTGGATCAAGGCGCGCACGGTGGCGGGTGATCCCGGCTGTGCCGAAGAGTTTCTTCAAACGCTCGCGCCTTTCGTCTGGCGCCGGCATATGGACTATTGGGCCATCGCCGATGTTCAGGCGGTGAAACGGATGATCAACTCCAAGGCGGGGGTCGCGCTGGCAGATGAAGCGCCAGATGTGAAACTCGGGCCGGGCGGTATTCGTGAGATCGAGTTCTTCGTTCAGACGCAGCAGATCATTCTCGGTGGACGTGATGAATACCTGCGCGGGCGCCAGACCCTTTCCGGCCTTCAAGCACTTGTGGCGGCCAAGGCGGTCGAAGCTCCGGTAGCGCAAGAGCTTTCAGAAGCCTACGTCGTGCTTCGCGCAGCCGAGCACCGTATCCAGATGCTGCAGGACGAGCAGACCCACCGTATGCCGAAGGACGAGGAGCGCCGCACGCTGGTGGCTCGTCTCTGCGGCTATGATGATCTCGCAGCGTTCGATGATGACCTGCAGGCCACACGCACCCTGGTGTCACGCCACTACAGCAACCTGTTTGCAGAACAAGAGCGCAAGACCCGTTCGGCGGCAGAGGGGAATCTCGTCTTCACCGGCGTTGACGATGACCCGGGCACGGTCGCGACGCTCTCCTCTCTTGGTTTCTCTGATCCGTCCCGCGTGATCTCAACCATCCAGAACTGGCATCGGGGCAGGACGCCGGCGACTCGTACAGAGCGGGGCAGGGGGCTGCTGACCGCGCTCCTGCCAGACCTCTTGCTGAACATGAGCAGGACGGGCGAGCCGGACACGGCATTCCTGCGTTTTACCCAGTTCTTTGAAGGGCTTCGCGCGGGCATCCAGACGCTTTCCATGCTCGTCGCCGAGGAAGACCTGCTGGAAGACCTCGTCACGACGCTCGCCATTGCGCCGCGCCTGTCCCAGACGCTGGCGCGCCGCCCGGTTTTGCTCGAAACGCTCGTGTCGCAGAACGCCCCCGAATTTCCGCCATCATTCGATAAGGCGATGGATTTCGAGAGCCGGATGGACGAGGTCCGGCGCTGGAAGAATGAACGCGCCTTCCTGATCGGCCACAGACTGCTTCATTCGCGGCTCCCGGCCTCTCAGGCGGCGCTCGCTTGGAGTGATCTGGCTGACACCTGTGTACGTCTGATGGCGGATGCGGCGGCGATTGAGACAGCCCGCAAATATGGCCCCCAGCCCGGGCACTGGGTTGTCGCAGCGCTTGGCAAGCTAGGGGGGCGAGAACTGACAGCCGGGTCTGATCTTGACCTTCTCATCGTTTTCGAACCGAGCGAAGAAAGCGCGCTCGAAGCAGGCGGCTGGTTTACCCGGTTTGCGCAGCGGCTGATCACCGCAATTTCAGCCGATACGGCCGAAGGCAATCTCTATGAGACCGACATGCGCCTTCGCCCATCGGGGCGATCAGGTCCCGTTGCCGTCTCGCTGTCTGCCTTCGACAAATACCAGCACAACGAGGCCTGGACGTGGGAGCTGATGGCGCTGACACGGCTTCGCAGTATCGCTGGCAATGAAACGCTCGCCCGGCGAATGGAAAATATTGCCTGTGACGCCATCGTGTCCGGGAAGACTGATGAAGAGCGCAAGGCCGATATTCTGGACATGCGCCAGCGCCTCTGGCGTGAGAAGCCGCCGCGCGGGGAATGGGATATCAAGCTGACGGAAGGCGGGCTGGTCGATCTCGAATTCGTCCTGCAGCAGGGCATGCTTCTCAGCCGTAACCCGGAGGTTATTCGCGCCAGTACCGGCGAAGCGGTCGAGACACTTCGCGATGATGGATTCCTGTCCGGGGACGAAGCGCAATCGCTAAACCATGCTTTCAGCCTCCTGCAATCATTGCAGCAGGTTCAGCGCGTCGCTGTTGGCAGCGAGGTCTCCTCACAGGACTTCTCGAGAGCGCTCAAGGAGCGCCTTGCACTAGCTGCAGATTGCCCGGGTTTTCAGGTACTTGAGCACCGCTACAGCGAGGTACGCCGTGCGGTCGCTGACATTCGCTGCAAGAAAATCGGGCCTCTTGCGACGGATTCCTGACAGCTCTTCGTCTCACCTGTCGGGTAACGCAAAAAAAGAGGACCCGATATGAAGAAACTTGCACTTGCCGCAACAATGACCGGCATCCTGTCCGTGGCCGCAGCTGGCCTTGCTTTCGCTGACCATCACAAGGATGGCGATCGCTCTGACCGCCGCGAAATGCGCACGGAGCGTATGCTCGAGCGGTTCGACACCAACTCCGATGGCGTGATCTCGACCGCAGAAGTCGACGCGCTGAAAGCCGAACGTTTCGCCGCAGCCGATACCAATGGCGATGGTGGCCTGAGCCTTGACGAGATTGAAGCCTTCCGTAAGGCCGAGCGCGAGCGCCGTATGGAAAAGCGCAAGCAGCGCATGTTCGACCGTCAGGACGATAATGGCGACGGCGTGATCTCGATTGATGAGTTCGAAACGCGCGGCATGCCGATGTTCGATCGTGTCGATGCCAATGGCGACGGTGAGATCACCGAAGCTGAACTTTCCGAGATGAAAGGTCATCGCGGTCATCGTCGCGGCGGCGGTCATCGCCGCGGTGAACGCCAGGTCCAGGAATAGTCCGCTAGGACTAGCCAGGAATGAGCGATGCGGCGGCCATAGCGAGGTTTGACGATTTCCTCCCTCGCAACTCGCATGGCCGCCGCTATGCTCAAAACGTGTCAGATTCTTCTGAGAGAGATCAGATCGCGCGGGCAGCTGCCGGAGACCGGATGGCCCAGTCCGCGCTGGTCAATCGTCACATGCCGGTTGTCTGGCGTGTGGCCTTTCGCATGCTTCGCGATCGTCAGGAGGCCGAAGACGTGACGCAGGAGACATTTCTGCGGGCATGGAAAATGCTTCCCGAATGGGAAGGCAGGGCCAAATTCTCGACCTGGGCCTGCACTGTAGCCATCAATCTCTGCCGGGACCGGATGAAGAAGAAAACGCCCGTGCTGATGGAGACGCTGCCTGAGCGTGAAGCAGGTGACCTGCCGCCAGAGCAGGCCCTCCATCAGAAACAGGCAGGCGCTCGGATAGCGACGATGATAGACGCGTTGCCGGAACGCCAGAAAGAAGCCCTTACCCTCTCTGCCCTGGAGGGACTGGGAAACAAGGAAGCGGCCGCAGCCATGCAGGTCAGCGTAGAGGCACTGGAAAGCCTGTTATCGAGAGCGCGCAGAACGCTCCGGCAGGCCTTGGCAGAAGGACAGGAAGAATGACAAAGACAGGAATGACTGACGCGCGCGTCCTTCAATTGCTGCAAGCCTATGGAGCCTGGCCAATGGCCTGGCCAGAGCATGAGCGTGAGGCTGCCGAGGCGCATCTTGCCGCGTATCCGGAGCGCTTTGCGGACGCACTGGCCGATGCCCGGCTTCTGGATTCGGCTTTCGAAGCAGAGCCGATGCCCGAGCCGGACCCATCGCTTGCTGCACGTATTCTTGCCGACGCGCCACAGCCGCGCACTTCGCGAGACAGTCTCGGAACCCGGCTTTCCCGTATCCTGATGCCGAATGGGCGCCGCTGGCCAGCGGGCGCCGCGCTTGCCAGTCTCGGCATGGGGCTGTTCGCGGGCTACACTGCATCGGCCTCCAGCGTGCCTGTCAGCTATGAGACCGAAGCTGAAGCTGTCGTCTATGCTGCGCTCGGCTATGATCAGTACGACACCTATCTTGAAGAGGCGCCGCTAGATGAGTGACCGCAGCCGACTGTCCAAAACCTCGATTGCGCTTATCGTCTCACTGGTGGCGAACACTTTGCTCATCGGCTTCCTTATCGGCGGCCAGCTGGGCGAACAGGAGAGGGAGCGCCGTGGACCGCGTGGCGGCACGGAGCACATGATCGCGCGCGGGATCGAGTCCATCGTGCCAGAAACAGAGCGGGGCGAGATTCGTAGCGCTTTTCGCGATGCTTTCCGTTCTGCGCGCGGGCAGTGGCAGGAAAAGCGCACGGCGCGGGACCGGCTGGTCGAGGCACTTCGCCAGACACCGTTTGACCGTGCGGCCGTCGATCAGGCTTTTGCTGACATACGCGCAGCCGACGTCTCGCTTAATGAGAACTTCCAGACCACGCTGACAGACCAGCTCGCCGCGCTTGATGACGCCCAACGCCGCGAACTTGTTGAATGGCTGGAAGAAGTCGAGGCACGCCGGGCTGAGCGGCGTGGCAGGTCTGACAGACGCGGCCGATCCGAGGGCAATGGTGAGAGACCGGGGCCCCCGCCGCCGCGCTAGTCTTTGGACTTATGCGCCAGGGTTGCGGCGTTGGCTTCCCAGTTCTGGCCGTCAAATTCCTCGATCGCAGCATCGATGGACTGCCAGTCATCAAGGCAGCGCCACGTCACTGCATAGCCGTCGGGGTTGGAACGCGGCACATAGAAACTCTTGATGCCGCAGACCTTGCAGAAGAGATGACGCGCCGCGCCTGTATTGAAGCGGTATTCGGTCAGTGCGCTTTCACCCTGAAGCAGGCGAAAGCGGCTGGCGGGTACGATGATATGATCATTGCCGCTCATCGCGCAGATCGAGCAGTTGCAATCTTCCACCTCGACCTGGGCCGCCAGCGCGACTTCAAAGCGGACGGCGCCGCAGTGGCAGCCGCCCTGATGCGTCGTCAAAGCCATGCCTTGCCTAACCCACCCAGACAGGCGGGCGCTTGTCAGCCCAAGGCTGGGCGCGCTCGATCTGGCCTGCGATCGAGTAGAGGAGCTCTTCCTTGCCGAGACGCGCGCCGAACATCATGCCGAGCGGCAGGCCGTCATCGGTCCAGTGAAGCGGCAGCGAGATGGCTGGCCAGCCGGTCTGGTTGAAGACGGGACACCAGGCTGCGAAGCTCGAAATGTCGACGCCATACTGATCGAAATCAGGCGGATCGAGTCCAAGTACGCCCAGCTTCACAGGCGCACGCGAGAGGGTGGGCGCCAGGATAAGGTCATAGCCGCCCTCATCCATGAAGGTCTCCATCTGCCAGGCTGCTTCCATGAAGGCGTTGTTGGTTTTCACCAGTTCAGACATCGGGATCTGGCGGCCAAGTTCGATGAAGCGCAGCGAGACGGGCTCGAAATCCTCTTCGCCCACCTGTCGGCCAAAGTGAGCAGCCCGTTCGTCTGCGACCGACGCCATGAAGGACGAGACCATGATCATCATGCCCTTGCCAAGCGCCTCTCCATCAAGAACCGGTCCGGCCTCCTCGACATGATGGCCTAACGCGCCGAGTAACTTCATCGTCGCATCAAGGCCTGCCTTAGCGTCCTTATCCGGCTTCACGCCATTCGGGGCCGTATTCCAGACGGCGATCTTCAACGGTCCGGGCTCGCGTTCGACTGCTGAGAGGAAGCTGTTTTCAGGCGGCGGGGCGATATAGCGTGCACCCGGTTCCTGTCCGTGCGTGACATCCAGCAGCGTCGCGCTATCGCGCACTGACCGCGCAACGCAGTGATTGGTCGATAGACCAAACCAGTTCTCGGACAGGGGCGGACCCATGGGCACGCGTCCACGAGAGGGTTTGAGGCCGACAAGACCGGTACAGGCCGCCGGGATCCGGATAGAGCCGCCGCCATCGCTTGCATGCGCCATCGGGATCACGCCAGACGCGACGCAGGCCGACGCCCCGCCGGAGGAACCGCCAGATGTATGCTCAGTGTTCCAGGGGTTGCGCGTCTGGCCGTAGAGCGCGCTTTCAGTGGATGTGGTGAGACCGAATTCGGGGCTGGTCGTCTGGCCAAAGATCACAAGCCCCGCTTCGCGCTGGCGCTTGACGAGCTCGGCGTCCATGTCGGCAATCGTGCCTTTGAATGCACGCGATCCGCTAGTGATCGGCTGGCCTTTCAGCCGCGCGCCAAGGTCTTTTACGGCAAAGGGAACGCCCGTGAACGGGCCTTCCGGCAGGCCGTCCTTGATCTGCTTGCGGGCGGCATCCTCGAAGAAGGATGAGAAGCAGTTGAGCTCACCCTGGGCTTCCTGCGCGCTCTCGAGCGCGAGATCCAGTAACTCAGTTGGTGAGACTTCTTTCTCGCGTACCATGGATGCCAGCTCAGTCGCGTCGCAGTGTCCAAGTTCCTTCACTCTCGATTCCCTCCAATACCTGTTCTCTCGCCACTCTGTCGGATGGAGGCGTCGGGGGGAAGACCTTACAGAGCAAGACGTAGCATTGCGCGCATCAGTAAAGATAAAGCGTTTTGAAAAACGATAAAACCATATTGAAAAACAATAAACAACATGGTAATTCGGCCCATTAGAGCTCACCAGAGGCCACCATGATGACCATTCTTATGCTGCTGCACATCATCGCTGGGACCGCGGCCGTTGCAGCGGGTGGCCCGGCCCTCGCTCTGCGAAAGGGAAGCCCCCTGCACCGGGCAAGCGGTCTCGGCTTTGTCGTCTCGATGGTCATTTCGGCGCTTGCCGGGACAATTCTCGCGGGCCTGAAACCAGAGTTCATCACCCTCCTGGCAGGTTTTTTCACGATCTATCTCGTATTGAGCTCCTGGATGACCATGCAGGGCTGGGGGCAGGGGGGCGGCGTGGTTGCAGGGGGTTGCCTTGTGCCGGCAGTCCTCATCGCAACTGTTGGCGGCATTTGGGGGACAGAAGCGCTGGCGTCTCCGGACGGGCTCAAGACCGGCTATAGCGCCGAACCTTACTTGGTTTTCGCAGCGATTGTCGGTCTTGCAGGTCTTGGCGACCTTTCAGTTATTGTGCGCAAAGGCATTCGTGGCCGACAACGTACCGCGCGCCACCTCTGGCGCATGTCGCTGGCGCTATTCATTGCGGTTGGGTCGCTCTTCACGGGGCCTGGTTCCAGTATCTTCCCTCAATCAATTCGCGACACTGGTCTTCTCTCTCTGCCAGAGCTTCTGGTGCTGTCTCTCATGGTTTTCTGGCTCATTCGCGTTTTCGTTGGCCGTGAGCTACGGGCACGCAGCCCGGTTTCCCGGCCCGCTTTGAAAATGCGATGACAGGCTGGCCACTGGCGCGCTCAGTCTTCCTCCAGAAGCTGGTGCATTTCCTCGTCGGACCAACCGAAATGATGACCAAGCTCATGGATCACGACATGTTCGATCAGTTCCTCCAGCGTCACATCCGGGCGCGTCTTGATCTCAGCCAGCAGGGGCTGGCGGTAGAGGAAGATGCGCGGGCTGTCGGGGCTCGGAAACGTCACGCTGTCATGAATAAGCGGGATCCCCTGATAGAGGCCTGTTAGCTCCCAGCGGTCGCGAATGCCAAGATCTGCCAGCACGTCCGCTTCAGCAAAGTCGCGCACATGGATATCGATACGCCCCGCTGCGCGCCGAAAGTTTTCAGGCAAGCCCAGATAGGCAGCTTCTGCCATCTCCTGAAAGCGGTCGAGGTCCGGTTCCTGGGGCAGGGGTTGCTCCTATTGGCCGTTGCCGGTTCCAAGGCTCACGCGGAAGCTCGTCGAGCGATGATCGGAGCCGAGATGCTGCCCGACCTTGTGCCCTCCGCAGGCAATCTCCCCGCGACAGAACGCAAGGTCGATGGGGATCGCGAATGTGGGGGCAAGGCTGGTGCTCGGAACGTTGAATTTGAGCGGCAAACGCGATGGCCAGGTCCCCGCGCGGGGGTCGTTGACGAGCGTGAAGCCATGCTCCTTCGTGAGCGGTGACGCGATCCGGCCCCAGGCCGCCGAGTTTACATCGCCAAGCATGATCATCGGACCGTCAATGTCAGCAACGACATCAAGAAGGCCGTCCAGCTGGCGGATCTGGGCCTCTGGCTCCTCGAAGGGCCAGGGGCGGGTGAAATGAATCACGAGCACAGTCAGGATGCCCTCTGGCGTCTGCAGGCGCACAGCGAGCGTCGCTGGCGACCCGGCAGGGTTCTGGCCGACTGCGCTCAGTATCTCATAGCGTGAATAGACGCGCAGGCCCGATGGTCCGCTACCTTCGATCTTGTTGAGCGAATAATAAGGCCAATGCGCTTCCAGCTTTTCCTCCACCGGGCCCAGCCTGTCGCCATAGGCTTCGATGAGCACGGTAATATCCCGGTCGGCTTTGATGGCGCCTTCTACTGTGCGGGCGGGATCGGGGTGATTTCCCCACATATTGTGCTGGTAGACGCTGACGCCCTGATCGGCCTCGACATCCGGCGCTGTCGGCAGGAGCCAGTACCAGCCAAACGCTGCCACAATAACGGCGGCATTGGCGCAAATCAGATTGACCAGGTGACCCTTGCTGAAGGGCATCGTCGCGACCAGCACGATAGCGGCAGTCATCATGAGCCAGAGCGCGGGCAGCTGAAACTGGCCGACAAAGTCCAGTATCCAGTGAAGCGATGAATAACGGCCGCTCAGGACCACAAGGATGCAGCCAGCAACGACAATCGCGCTGAGCCCTGTCAGCAGGCCCGCCAAACGTCTCATGCCGGCTGCTCCGGTTTCAACCTATTCGGCCGCCGCCGGGGCTGGATTGTCTTCCAGCGACTCCAGCATGGCGCGCGCGGCATCCGCTATCACCGTGCCGGGCGGGAAGATGGCCGACGCACCAGCCGCCTTCAGCGCATCATAGTCACCAGGCGGGATCACACCGCCTGCAATGATCTGTGTGCTGACGGCGCCTTCATTGCCGAGGGCACGTCGAAGCTCCGGGATGAGCGTCAGATGGCCGGCAGCCAGCGAAGAGGCGGCGACGATATCGACATTGGCGGCGCGGGCGTCACGGGCGGCTTCTTCCGGCGTCTGGAAAAGGGGGCCGATCTCGACATCCCAACCAAGGTCCATGAGCGCGGACGCGACGACCTTCTGGCCGCGATCGTGTCCATCCTGACCCATTTTCGCGATATAAATCCGGGGCTTGCGGCCTTTGCTTGAGGCGAACGCCTCCGCTAGATTACGTGCCTCCTCGGCCTTGTCATCCTTGCCGATAGAGCCGCCATAGACGCCCTTGATCGAGCGGATCACGGCCTGGTGACGTCCCTGACTGCGTTCGACAGCTTCGGAAATTTCGCCAACGGTTGCCTTTGCACTGGCCGCTTCGACGGCGAGCGCGAGAAGGTTGCCCTTGCCGTTTTCGGCCGCGAGCGCAATGGCGTCGAGCTTGGCATCAACTTCGGCCTGGTCGCGGTCAGCCTTGAGGCGTTTCAGCTTGTCGAGCTGCATGCGGCGCACGGTGGCATTGTCGACCTTCAGAACCGGCACGTCCTCATCCTGGTCGAGCAGGAACTTGTTGACGCCGACCACGGTCTGCTCGCCGCTATCAATGCGCGCCTGCGTGCGGGCGGCCGCTTCCTCGATGCGCAGCTTCGGCACGCCTTCCTCGATCGCCTTGCGCATGCCGCCGAGCCTCTCGACTTCCTCGATATGGGTGAGCGCCTTGGCGGCGAGATCATGCGTAAGGCGCTCGACATAGTAAGAGCCGCCCCAGGGGTCGATGGTCTGGCAGGCGCCGCCTTCCTGTTGCAGGAAGAGCTGCGTGTTGCGCGAGATGCGGGCCGAGAAATCGGTCGGCAGGGCAAGCGCTTCGTCGAAGCTGTTGGTGTGCAGGGACTGGGTCTGGCCGCCGACAGCCGCGATGGCTTCAAGGCAGGTGCGGATGACGTTGTTGTAGACGTCCTGCGCGGTCAGCGACCAGCCGGAGGTCTGGCTGTGCGTGCGAAGGCTCAGTGATTTCGGGTTCTTCGGATTGAAGTTTTCCTTCACCAGCTTTGCCCAGAGCAGGCGTGCGGCGCGCATCTTGGCGACTTCCATGAAGGTGTTCATGCCGATCGCCCAGAAGAAGGAGAGGCGCGGCGCAAACTTGTCCACGTCGAGGCCAGCATCGACCCCGGCCCGGATATATTCAATGCCGTCTGCCAGCGTGTAGGCAAGCTCAAGGTCTGCCGTCGCACCAGCCTCCTGCATGTGATAGCCGGAGATGGAGATGGAGTTATATTTCGGCATGTTTTCAGACGTGTAGGCGAAGATGTCCGAAATAATGCGCATCGATGGCTTGGGCGGATAGATATAGGTGTTCCGCACCATGAACTCTTTCAGGATGTCGTTCTGGATCGTCCCGGCGAGCTTGTCCGGCGAAACGCCCTGTTCCTGCGCGGCTGCGATATAGAGCGCGAGGATCGGCAGGACCGCGCCATTCATGGTCATCGACACCGACATCTGGTCGAGCGGGATGCCCGAAAAGAGGGTGCGCATGTCATAGATCGAGTCGATGGCCACACCGGCCATGCCGACATCGCCCGTCACGCGCACATGGTCGGAATCGTAGCCCCGGTGGGTCGCGAGGTCGAAGGCAACCGACAGGCCTTTCTGACCGGCGGCGAGGTTGCGGCGATAGAAAGCGTTGGAGTCCTCCGCCGTCGAGAAACCGGCATATTGGCGAACCGTCCAGGGCCGCTGGGTGTACATGGTCGGGTAGGGGCCACGGCCGAATGGCGCGAGACCTGGATAGTCATCAAGGAAGTCGAGACCCTTGGTGTCCGCCGCCGAATAGGTTTTGGCGAGGTCGATACCCTCAGGCGTTTCAAGCGACGGCTTGTGCGGCTTCGCAGGCGCTTTCGCACCCGGCGTGCCAAGGTCGAGCTTAGTAAAATCGGGAAAGGTGGTCATACGTCTTAGGTCTTTCTCTCGATGTAGGTGGCCAGGATGCTGAGCTCCCGGTCGAGGTCTTCTACGCTCCCTGGCATTTTAAAAAATGGCCAGCGAGCCCATGTATCTACTATCAGGACGGGTGCTAGAATGGTGCCCAAGGCGGACGCCAATACCAATTCCGATTCGAAGTGCAGCCCGCCGAAACGGTATGCGAAGATCGCCAGAACAACTGCAATCAACGTTGGGATGGCAACGTACGAAAGCACTTTTAGACGCCTCGCCACGCGAGGCCTGATGTTTGTCAGGTGCTCTTTGCGCCGCTGCATCTCCCAAACTGGAGGCATCCTGCCAGAAGCACCGCGCAGCCGTTCTTCGATAGCGATAAAGCGCTGTCGCTCCTCTCTCGGAAGGTGATCGTAGTCGTAGTCCATGGCGCTACGCTTTCTCGACTCCCAGTTCAGCTTGGGCGATTTGCAGCATATCGACCGCGTCGCAGCCCATGAAGATATTGTTGTCGATGCCTGGCGCTTCGAACTTGCCAGCGAGGAAGATGCGGCTGGCGCCTGCATCCTTGAGCGCCTTCGCGGCGGCCTCGGCTTCGTCCTCATAGCGTTTGTCGGCGCCGCAGATGACGGCGATCCGGCAGCCAGACGCCTTGAATGCATCGGCCAGAACCTCTGGCGTTTCTGGCGTCTTGTCGGCGTCGATGCCCATCACACCGCCAGCGGCGAAGAGGTTGCGGGCAAAATCGGCGCGGGCATTGTGCTCGGCGAGCGGTCCCAGCGTGGCGATGAAGATGGCTGGCGGCTTGCCTTTGCGGTCTGCATGGGCGCTCGCGCGGTCGCGCAGCGTTTCGAAATCACGGGCGAGGCGGATTGGCGCGAGCGGCTCGGCTTTCGTCGCTGCGCCAGACTTGTCCGGCAGGTCTTTCAGGAAGCTGTGAAGGCCTTCGCCAGAGACAGATGTCGCGCTGCTCTCGAACTTGATTTCCGCGACAGGCGCGGCCTCGCCATCGAGGAGGGGGAATTCGCTGACCCCGGTCAGCGGTTGTTTGCGTTTCGCTATGGCGGCAAAGCGCGCATCGCGCGTTTCGGCGATCCGGGCCTGCAGCTTGCCATCAACAAGGCTCTGGACGAGACCGCCTTCGGCCTCGATTTGCTGGAAGACGGACCACGCCGCTTCTGCCAGCTCATCGGCCAGCGTTTCCTCAAACCAGGCGCCGCCAGCCGGGTCGGCAATCTTGCCAAGGCCTGACTCTTCCATGGCGATGATCTGCGTGTTGCGGGCCGTGCGGCGGCCAAGCTCTTCAGGCACGCCGAGCGCTTCGTTGAAGGCGCGCACGGTGACGATATCGGCGCCGCCGACCGCACCTGCAAAACAGGCCGCCGTATTGCGGAGCATGTTCACCCACGGGTCGTAGCGGGTCAGCATCCGGGCAGAGCTGACCGACTGCAGCGTCATCGGCTCAATCTCGAGGTCCATCGCTTCAAGGATACGGGCCCAGAGACGGCGGGCGGCGCGAAGCTTCGCGATTTCAAGGCCATAATTGGCGCCAGCTGCCAGCGTGAAGACAGTCTGCGAGGGGTAGGCGTTGATATCATAGCCCGCCGCAGCGAGGCGGCGCATTGTGTCGACGGCATGCGCCATGAGCGCGCCGAGCTCCTGGGCTTCAGAGCCGCCAGCCTCATGGACCGGGCGGGCATCGGCGCGGAGCGTGGTCGCTTTCGGATAGCGAAGACAGAGAAGGCGCGAGAGCTCAGCGGTGCGCACGAAGGCAGCATCGATGCCGCCCGCGATTTCGCCGGTGCGCAGAAGCAGGCCGACCGGGTCGATATTGAACGCGAATTTTAGATTGTCCGAGCCGCCTTGCTGCTCTCCCCAGAGCGCGAGAAGACCGGCGACCGAGGTGCCCGAGCCCTGTCCGCGATGGTCGAGCGCGATGGTGGCCATGTCAGCGCGCACGCCCTTCAGGGCCGTGGAAAGCGTCTCTGCATCCTTGACGGCAACCCCGTCAGTGCCCGTGCAGTCGATAGAAAGTTCAATGGAAGATACACCGCGCTCAAGGTCTCTCAGGATCTCGGCATTGGTCACTTCCGGATCGGGATGGGCGAAGGCCTGACGAATGTCCCAGGGCAGGAAGGCATCCGGCTCTGCGCTCGCGCCGCGAAGGAATGGCGCTTGGCCTGGTGCGCCGCGCGGATCGGAGGCGCTCGCGAAGTCGCTCTCGCGATAGAGCGGATGTATGGTCAGGCCGTCATCTGTCTGGCGCTGGAGCCGTTCGACCCCGCCGCCTTTCAGGGCCTTGGAGACCGCGTCCAGCCAGTCTGCCTCGTTCGCTTCTTCGAAAGCGCCGCTCAGTTTCAGAAATCCGTCTGCCATATCTCAGTCGTACCCAATTACCTGCACCGCTGTATAGGGTTTGCGCCGCTTTGAAGGTCAAGAGTTTCCATCGCGGCATAACTGCACTGACGGGCCTGCGAATATGTATTTTCCCTCATTTGACTCAGCTGAGAGAACATGTGCAAATGAGAATGAATCGCAATAAGGAGGCTTCGCCCATGTATAATCTCGACAGCGACCATTATTCGCTGAGACCGGTTTCGGCGGCTGCGACGTCTGGCAACGGGCAGGGCAGGCTTCTGGACTGGATCGACAGCCAGGCGAAGGTTACCCGTATCTGGCTGGACCAACTCATCGCAGAGGGTGACCCTGACGACATGATCAGCCTGATCCACCGGCAGGCGGCCTGGCTGGACATGATGCGTTCGCGGCTTGCTGGAAACTGAGGTTGGGTACGGTCGGAAAGTGTGAGGGATGCACTGTAGGATAAAGCGCGTCTTTCCCTGCAAATCCATGGTGCAGTGACGGTGTAATGGCGGTGTTTCTGAGCGGTGCACTCAGAGCCCTCGAATGACGCTGCGGAACACTTTCAGCGATCCATGCCCAATAGCGACGGGCGATTGCAGAATTTCATCCGACATCGGACCTCTACGTCGATAGTCGGCGGCGATGAGAAAACGCCTGCCTGACTTTGCCCGTCTGCCGACCGGGCGCATGCTGACCCTGCTCAAGCTGGAGACTGGCCTGCGGCGCGGCGACACCTATGAAGCGTTAGCGAAACGGCTCGGCATCAGCCTCGGCTCTTCCAAGGTCTGGGCGCGCGAATTCGGCTTTCGCAAATGCGACCTCGATACGGAAACGGCAGATGAGCAGGCGGCGCGCCATGCGAGTTGGGCTCTGGCACTGTCAGACCTTGGCCGCCAGGATGAGGCAGCAGGCTATGAGGCGGAGGCGCGCAAGCTCGAAGCGCTGCTGTCCCGCCTATCCAAGCGGGCGGCGAAAGATCCGGAACGGCCTGACCCACTGGAACCCGCGCTTGTCTTCGTTGAGAGGGTTCGCGTGGCACTCGGCCCCCAGGCGGAAGTGGACGACGTCTTCAGACATATAGCCGATTACTATCGCGGGCTTCGAGCGCTTGGGGCCACCTTGCTCGGTGACGGGCAGGCGCGCTGGGTAAAAGGCCCGCCGAAAGGCGAGTTACCTGCGACACCGGATTGGCTGCCCTGTGACCCGTGGGCGGTGGTCGATGGTGCAGAATGGGAGGTGGAGGTTGGACGCGCGCTGGCGCTTTTGTGAGACAGAGCTGAAAGACTGATCTTCCGGGCTCAGGACGAAGGTCGCGTCTGGCGGTCTAGACGACCTGGCCGCAGGCGCGGCGGAAGCGGCGGACGGTTTCGGCCATGCCATAAGTGAGCGCGTCGGCGGTCAAATTGTGACCGATGGACACCTCGGCGAGATCAGGAATGCGTGCGACCAAGGCGGGGAGATTGTCCACGGTGAGGTCATGGCCGGCATTGATGCCGAGGCCATGCTGGCGCGCGGCGTCGGCGGTCTGGCCAAGTTTCTCGAGTTCGGCCGCCGTGGTGACGGCGTCATTAAAGGCCCCGCCATAGGGACCGGTATAAAGCTCGACCCGGTCGGTGCCGGTGCTGACAGCCGCTTCGAGTTGCTGCGGGTCGGGATCGGGATCAGCAAAGAGGGAGAGGCGCGCACCGGTTTGTTTCAGCCGGCTGACAATCGACTGGAGCTTGACCGCGTGGGTCTTGAAATCCCATCCATGATCGGAGGTTGGCTGTGACGGCGCGTCGGGCACGAGCGTGATCTGGTGCGGCCTGATCTTCTCGACCAGCGCCATGAAAGCCTCGTTCGGATAGCCTTCGATATTGAACTCGCGGTCCGGAAACTCACTCGTGATGAGGTTCATCAGGTCCGGCACGTCGGCGCGGGTGATGTGGCGCTCATCGGGGCGAGGGTGAACGGTGAGGCCAGCCGCGCCTACCTCAAGCGCGATGCGGCCAAGGTCCACCACGCTCGGCCAGGGCAGGCCGCGGCGATTGCGCAGAAAGGCAACAGCATTGAGGTTGACTGAGAGGTCGGTCATGGCCGCTCCGATAGGCTCTGCTTGGACTGTGCATGTAGAGCTAGCGGGCTCAAAGTGCCAGAGTGCGAGGCTGAGAACGCGGCGTCAAATTTCGGCGGCACTTGCACAAGCATTGTCTGGTGTCTCTATTCGACAAGCAAAACAGAACAGGACTCGAGGACCGCAATGCGACTGAAGAAGGCGAGGATCAATCCGCTCAGCAATGAAGAGATGAGCGATGAGATGAAAGCGATGCTGGGTGAGCGGTTTGATCGCGGAAAGGTTTTCAATATTTTCCGCACGCTCGCGCATGCGCCAAAGGCCTATAAGCAGTTCATGCGCTGGGGCGGGTATATCCTGTCTGACCGCAATGACCTTTCAGCGCGCGATCGGGAGCTCGTCGTCCTGCGGGCGGGCTATAACTGGAAAGCCGGATATGAATGGGCCCAGCATGTCGTGATCGGCAAGGAAGCGGGCCTTACCGATGAAGAGGTCGAGCGGATCAAGGCCGGGCCGGACGCCAATGGCTGGAGCGCAATCGATGCCGCCATGCTGCAGGCGACTGATGAGCTGACCTCCGACGCCTTCATCACCGATGCGACCTGGTCGCGGCTGTCGGACCTTACCGACAAGCAGAAGATGGACCTTGTGATGACGGTTGGTCAGTACACGCAGGTTTCCATGATGCTGAACTCATTCGGTGTGCAGCTGGATGAAGGGCTGAATCTCGATCCTGATCTGGATGGGCGGCGCTGAACGCAGATCACATCGACCGCTGGCTGACGCGCTTTGAAACCTCAGCTGCACTCTCGCGGCGTTCGCTGTAGCGGTCGGTGAGGTAGGGAGAAATGTCGCGCGTCAGGAGCGTGAATTTTACCAACTCCTCCATCACATCGACGATCCGGTCGTAGAATGCGGAGGGCTTCATCCGGCCATCGTCGTCGAACTCCAGCCAGGCCTTGGCGACCGAGGACTGGTTCGGGATGGTCAGGAGGCGCATCCAGCGGCCGAGGATGCGCAGCTGGTTGACCGTGTTGAAGGATTGGGAGCCGCCGGACACCTGCATCACCGCAAGTGTCTTTCCCTGCGTGGGGCGGACACCGCCGAGGGCGAGCGGGATCCAGTCGATCTGGCTCTTCATGATGCTGGTTATCGAGCCGTGCCGCTCTGGCAAGCACCAAACCATGCCTTCGGACCAGATGACGAGGTCGCGAAGCTCTTTCACCTTGGGGTGATCGGCTTCGACCGTGTCGACCTGTGGCAGGCCGTGCGGATCAAAGACTTTTGTTTCACAGCCTAGCGCTTCAAGAATACGGGCGGCTTCCTCATTGGCGAGACGGCTAAAGGAGCGCGCGCGAAGCGAACCATGAAGCAGCAGGATGCGCGGTTTGTGCGTGCTGCGCCCGGACGGAAAAAGCGCCTCAGGGTCGATGGCGCGAAGTTCGCTGGCGTCGAGAGCGGGTAGGTCGTCTTGGGACATGCGGGTTAGGCCTGCTTTATTTCAATGATCGTTGAAATATTGGTGTCCGGCCCTGACTTCAACCCGCTTGCCGAGATCCACCTGTCTTTCAATTCCGATCGCTTCCAGAAACCGCTTATCATGGCTGATGGCGAGGATGGCGCCGTTATAGGATTGGAGGGCGGACTCAAGCAGGCTGACAGCTTCCATGTCGAGATGGTTGGTTGGCTCATCGAGAAGGAGGAGTTCGGGCGGCTGGGGCGCGGCGAAGGCGGCGGCCAGGGCGGCGCGAAGGCGCTCTCCGCCAGATAGCGTGCCGGCGAGTTGCAGGGCATCGCCCGAACGGAAGGCGAAGCGGGCAAGCTGGGCGCGCGCTTCATTCTCACTGAGGGCCGGGGCGAGGCGTCTCATATTTTCGATGAGCGAGCTTGCGGGGTCGAGCGATGAGCTGTGCTGGTCGAGCAGGGCGATACGATCAGTATGCAGACTGATGCCGCCGGAGGTTGGGGAGAGCTCTCCGGTGATGAGCTTGAGAAGCGTCGATTTGCCGGAGCCGTTCGGCCCCTTGATGGCGAGACGCTGGGGCCCGCGAACCTCAAACGAGAGGGGGCCGAAAAGCTGGCGCTCACCAAAGCGCATTTCGGCGTCCTCAACGCTGAGCAGCTGACGCGAAGCGGGAAGGTTGCAGGCGGGAAGCTCAATGGTCAGCGGAGTGACGCGTTCGAGCTGGGCGTCTGCGTCGCTCAGGGCGGCCTGCGCCTCACCAAGCTGGCGGCTGGCGAGCATGTTGCCGCGCCCACTGGTCGCCTCGGCGCGCTGCGCGCGGGCGTCGAGGACGAGCTTTGGCTGGTCGCCGCGCGCGCGCACGGCCCGGCCTCGCGCGTCTGACCGGTCCTGACGTTCCTTCGCCTGCTGGCTCTTGCGTTCGGTGGCTTTGAGGCGGTTTGCGGCGGTTTGCGCTTCTGCCCTTGCGCGGGCGCGGGCAGCATTGCGCGCCGCTTCAAACTCTGACCAGCCGCCGCCGAAGACGGTGCAGCCAACGGGGGTCAGCTCCACGATCCGGTCCATCCGTTCCAGCAAGGCACGGTCATGGCTGGCGACCAGCAGCCCTCCGGACCAGTTGTCGATGAGCGACATGACACTGGCGCGGCCTTCGGCGTCGAGATTGTTAGTCGGCTCATCAAGGAGGATGAGGTCAGGCTCTGCCAGCAGCAGGCGGGCGAGGCCGATGCGCGTGCGCTCACCGCCGGAAAAGCTCGCGATCAGGCGGGTGGTGTCGACGCCAGCGAGGCCCGTGTCGGCGAGCGCCTTTTCGAGGCGCACCTCCAGCGTCCAGTCGGCGGCGTCGAAATCCTCCTCCGTGCCGTCGCCAGCGGTGATGATGGCGAGGCGGGCAAGGTCTGTTTGGACGCCCAAGGCTTCGACGACCGTGTCCGCCTCATCAAAACGCTGCTGGAGCATGGCGGCGCGGTCGTGCACGCTGATCTGGCCGCGTGCGGGGGTGAGATCGCCCGCGATTGCTTTGAGCAGCGTGGACTTGCCACAGCCATTGCGTCCAACGAGGCCGACAGCCTCGCGTCCGAGTGACAGGGTCAGGTGGTCGAAAAGTGTGTCGCCTTCAGGCGTGGCGAGGGACAGCGAATCGATTGTGAGGAAGGAAGACATGAGGGACCTCTCGGGTCAGGCAAACAGGCAGCGCGAACGGGATGCGTGCTTGATCCATGTCTCTTGTTTCCTTTCAGCCTCTTGGGTTGCGAAGATAGGCGCCAGTGGCGCGGGGCGCAAGGAAAAGCCGTGGACGCCCCGCGCGGGCTAGGCCATGCTGCGCTGAAGCCACGGAAGGGCACGCCATGACCAGCATTCTTGAACAACCCCTGGACCTGCCATGCGGCGCGCGCCTGCCGAACCGGCTGTGCAAGGCGGCGATGACCGAGCAGCTGGCCGGGCCGTTGAACCGCGCCGATGGACGTCATGTGAAGCTTTATGAGACATGGGCGGGCAGTGGCTGCGGCCTGCTCCTGACGGGCAATGTGCTGGTCGACCGGATGCATCTGGAAAGCCCCGGCAATGTCGCGATTGTGGGCGATCAGCCGCCTGAACACATTACGGCCCTGAAGGCGTGGAGCGCGGCGGCGAAATCGCAGGGCGCGGCCGTCTGGATGCAGATCAGCCATGCCGGGCGCCAGACGCCGACCATCGTCAACAAGACGCCTGTGTCCGCCTCCGACGTCCAGCTGGCGCTGCCTGGCAACCAGTTCGGCAAGCCGCGCCCGATGACGGTGCAGGAGATACAGGACACGATTGCAGCCTTTGCGCATACGGCAAAGGTCGCGAGGGAGACGGGCTTTGACGGGGTGCAGGTGCATGGCGCGCATGGCTATCTGATCAGCCAGTTCCTCTCGCCGCGCTCCAACATCCGCAATGATGAATATGGCGGCTCGCTGGAGAACCGGGCGCGCTTCCTGCTCGAGACGGTGGACGCGGTGCGCGCGGCGGTAGGGCCGGATTTTGGCGTGGGCGTGAAGCTCAACTCGGCGGATTTCCAGCAGGGTGGTTTCAGCTTCGAAGACTGCATCCAGGTGGTCGAGTGGCTGAACGAGAAGTCCATCGACCTGCTTGAGATTTCAGGTGGCAATTATGAGCAACCGGCGCTGCTCGGCATTGAGGGTATGCAGGCGCGCGAGGAGCAGGCCGTACGCGCCAGCACCAAGGCGCGTGAGGCCTATTTCGTCGACTATGCCGCCATGGTGCGCGAGCGCGCGAAGATGCCGGTCATGGCGACGGGCGGGTTCCGCTCCAAAGTGGCGATGGAGGAGACGGTGTCTTCTGGCATGGCAGACATGATCGGGCTCGGTGCGCCACTTTGCGGGGACCCGCACGGGCCTGCGCGCTTACTGTCCGGGGAGAGCGAGCGACTGGAAAATCACGCCAAGAAGATGCGCCTCGGCCCCGGTTTTCTCGGCCCCAATAGCGGCATCGGCATGATCAAGATGGTCAACGCGCTGGGGCAGATGGCATGGAACTACCTTGCGATCGAGGCGATGGCCGAGGGGCGGCAGCCACCGAAGGGCAAGGGGCTGCTGTCGAGCTTCACAAAGCATCAGGCGCGCCAGCAAAAGCAGGCCAAGGCTCTGCAGCGTTAGTTGAGCGGGGTTGGTTATCTTGCTCGGCTCGACCTTCGACTTCGCTCAGGATGAGCCATTCTGGCGTGGTCTGGAGCGGCTGATTGTACGGATACTGCTAGCCGTTTTGGTAAATAATCAGCGACATAAGCGCCAATATGACTATGGAAAATATGTACCCTGTCCAATACATGACGTACAAAGACGGGAATTTTACTTTAGCTTCTTTGAGTGTGAGATTGTGGTAAAATCGAAGTGGTTGCCAGAGTGTGTGAACTAAGATCCCCACAAAACCACAGATAGGCAATACATAGCGTTGCACCTCCTCTGGCGCAAACGCCAGAATAGCCGCTGCCAGCAATACCATTATCGTGGTGTTGACCAGGTTTTTTACATAAAACATGTGTTCAATCCAACGAGCCGCAAATGGTTGTATTCTCCGCTTCGCTCAGGATGAGCCTTTTGGAGCGCTTTCCAGAGCCGCTCATCCTGAGCGAAGGCGAAGGGTAAGCGGCTATTGGTGGTCCTTCTCGATTAGATACTGCCGCGCTCGCGGATGCGCTGGATGTAGTGGCGGACATCGTATTGCTCGTCGCCCTCATGGCGGGGGGCGTAGCGGGCATAGGCGTCTTTCAGGGCATCCATGCGTTCATCGATCCGGACGGTATTGTAGGCGTGCGAGACCACGAAGCGTTCGCCTTCGAGGATTTGAGGATAAATGATCCCGGCGAACTCATCGGCATGCATGGCGACGTCTTCGAAGCCGGGTGTTAGCTCGGTCGAGACCCAGCCGGGGATGATGAGGCCGACGGTGATGAAGTCTGGCATCTGCTCACGGAACGTTTCTGTCAGGCCGAGGACGGCGTGTTTGGAGGCGATGTAGGCGGCAGCATTGGTGGCGCAGAAAAAGGAGTTCTCTGAGCCGGTATTATAGATCATGGCGGGCGTCCCCTGATCTTTCATGCGCTCGCCGAAAACCCGGCAGCCATGCCAGACACCCCAGAAGTTCACGTTCATGATGTGGTGCGCGTCTTCCATCGGCACGTCAGGCAGGCGCTTCTCGCGGCTCCCGACGCCAGCATTGTTGATCAGCACATCGCAGCCGCCATAAGTTTGCCAGACATGGTCAGCCAGCGCCTCGACCTGATCCAGATCAGTGACGTCACAGACATTGTAGCTGGCTTCTGCGCCCATCTGTTTCAGCGCCTCGCATGCTTCCTGAAGCCGATGCTCTCGCGGTTCAGCCAGCATGATCCGCGCGCCGTCTGCGCCAAATTGCCTGGCCAGCGCAAAGCCGATGCCGGTCGCGCCACCTGTGATCACGACTGTCCTGTTTTTCATATTGGTGGCCATGTTGCGCTTCCCCCGTATTCACGCTCGATTTTCGAGATGCTTTGGGCAAGGATGCAGGCCTTGGTGCGAGGGGGCAATCGAAACCATGTTACTTCGTCGGTTAAGTCGACATATCGGCGAGCAGAACTGGCTCGCCGTGGTGCTGGATTTCTTCATTGTCGTCCTGGGTGTGTTCATTGGTGTGCAGCTAGGCAACTGGAACAGCGCGCTTGCTGACAGGGCGGCCTATGAAGATGCGCTCGAGCGCTACCGCGCAGAGCTCGCGATCAATCTCGAGACGCTGGAGACCGAGAACGCCAATATCATGCTCGGGCTTGAGGTGGTGAGGGACGGCATCGACGCTTTGCAATCTTGCGAGGATAGCGAAGAGGCGACTGACGCAGTAAACCGGTCAATCAACCTCGCCTTGGGCACGTTCGGCATATCGGTACGTGATAGCGCCCTGCGCGAGCTCACCACATCGCCGCGCTTGCTGGCGCTGAAGGCAGACGATGAGAGACGGCGCCTGAGCGATACCGCGCACATCGTCGACGTGTATTCGCGGGAGGCGGGCTTTATCGAAATCATACCGCTGGAGAAACGCCTCCAGGACAATGCGTTGATTAGTGTCGGAAAGCCGGTCACCGTTCAGACGACCTATTTCGGGCAGGACTTTTCCCGTGTGAACCGGATGCTGCAACTGGCAGTGCCCGTCTCCATCGCGTGCGCCGATAATGCCTTGATCAAGGATCTGTACACCTGGGAGCGTTGGCAGTCTGCGCAGCCCGCGGTGGGGCGAATACTCGCCGAGCGGTTCCAGGCGGACCTCGACTGGCTTGCTGCGCGCAGCTGAGCGAAAGAAGATTTTCGCAACGTCATGTCTTGCCGCGCGCGCGGGCGAAGTTAGGTCTGCGCCAGTGAGGAATTTGCTTTAGAGGGAAGCGTCCAATGTCCGTGCCATCCATTTTTTCAAACCTGCGCCTGCCGGTCATCGGTTCGCCGCTTTTCATTATCTCCGGCCCAGAGCTTGTCATTGCCCAGTGCAAGGCCGGTGTTGTCGGCTCGTTTCCATCGCTGAATGCCCGCCCGATCAGCCAGCTCGATGAGTGGCTTGATCAGATCACCTCTGAACTGGACGCCTATAACAAGGCCAATCCGGACCGTCCGGCTGCGCCGTTCGCGGTGAACCAGATCGTCCACAAGACGAATAACCGCCTCGAAGAGGACCTTGAGCTTTGCGTGAAGTACAAGGTGCCATTCGTGATTACGTCGCTGGGCGCGCGCACCGAAGTGAATGACGCCATCCAGTCCTATGGTGGCATCGTCATGCATGACGTCATCAACACCGTCTTCGCGCACAAGGCGCTGGAAAAGGGCGCCGACGGCCTGATCGCCGTCTGCTCGGGGGCAGGCGGCCATGCAGGCACACTCTCGCCATTTGCCCTGATCCAGGAGATCCGCCAGTTCTTTGACGGACCGCTGGCGCTCTCAGGCTCTATCGCGCATGGCGGATCGATCGCTGCGGCGCAGGCCATGGGCGCTGACTTCGCCTATATCGGCTCTGCCTTTATCTCTTGCGATGAAGCGCGCGCAGCGGACGGCTACAAGGACATGATCGTCGACAGCGCGTCGAAGGACATCATTTATTCGAACCTGTTCACCGGCGTGCACGGCAACTATCTCGCCCCGTCCATCTCGGCAGCTGGCCTTGACCCGAACGACCTGCCGGAGAGCGATCCGAGCGCGATGAATTTCGGCTCAGGCGGCAACCAGAAGTCCAAGGCCTGGAAAGATATCTGGGGCTGCGGCCAGGGCATTGGGGCCATTGAGGAGCGGATGTCGACGGCGAAGTTCGTTGACAAGCTGGAGCGCGAATACAATGAAGCCATCGCGGCCCTGTCGACGGGCCGGGCGTTCGCTTCTGCTGGATAAGTTCCTTTGTTCCGCATGCGGAACAGGTTGTAGTCCATTGATAATGTGGCACTAATCGCCCCGTCTGACTGATTGGTCAGACGGGGCTTTGTTTGGAGCGATCCTCATCTCTGTCGAAGGAGGAGCTCGCGCTTGCTTTATCCCAATCTTGCCGCCGCCAGCCGCGCGCTGTCAGCGCAGTGGCGCTGGCCGCATTTTAGTGTGCGGGAACTTTCGTGCCGATGCGGGGACCGGTTCTGCAGCGGGCAGTATTGGCACGATCCTGATTTTCTGGACGCGCTTGAAGATATGCGGGCGAGGGTGGACAGGCCGCTTGTGCTGACATCGGGACACAGGTGTGCCGGATGGAACGCGGCGGTGGGCGGGGCGCCGCTCTCGCGCCACAAGCAGATCGCGGCCGATATCCAGATCGCGGGGCATAGCCGAGAGGCGTTGCTTGATGCGGCCGTCGGGGCGGGCTTCACCGGGCTCGGCCTTGGGCGAAGCTTCCTTCATGTCGACAGGCGGGCGCGGCCAGCGCGCTGGTATTATCCAGGAAGCGAGAGACTATGGATCCAATAACGGGCCTTGCCGCGAGTGCGGCAGGCGGCGGGCTGTTTGGCCTTATCGGTACAGCCCTTGGGCGGGTGGCAGGCTATTTCGAGACGCGCCAGCGCCTGCAGCACGAAACAGAGCGCTGGGCGCATGAGACAAAGCTGCTTGAGCTTCAGCGGCATGCGCGCGCGGAGGAAACCGAAGGCGAACTGGCGCTGGCGGAGGCGAGTGGCCGGTGGGCTGGGTTGTCGGCCTCCATGGCGGCTGATGCGGCAATCGGAGAGAGCTATAAATGGGTAAGCGCGGTACGCGGCGTGACGCGGCCAGCGCTGACTCTGCTTCTCTGGCTGATCGCAGGGCTGATCTGGATCGGCGCTGACGGGGCAGGGCGCGCCTCGATTATCGAAACGGCGACGTTCGCGGCGACGGCCGCAACGCTCTGGTGGTTTGGTGACCGTGGGCCGCGTCGTGGATCAGCTGGGTAGCAGGCAAGAAAAAAGGCGGGCCGATAAACGGCCCGCCTTCCTTGATTTGGTTTCAAGCCGTGTGGCTTAGAACGACTTCTGCAGGCGAGCGAAGACGCTGCGGCCGCGATAGTCGTACTGCGTACCAACCAGGGCCACAGAGCCGCGGCGGGTTGCAGCACCGGTCGAAACGATCGGTGGAGCTTCGTCGAAGACGTTCGTCACACCGAAGGTCACGCGCCAGTCGTCAGCACGGTACTGAGCCGACACCGAGTGCAGGAAGTAAGGCTCGGTGTACTGCTTGTAGTAACGAACCTGACCGTCACGGTATGGGAACAGCGAACCACCGAAGATCTCGTCGTTCGATGTACGGCTGACGAAGTCGGTGAACCAGTTGAGGGTCACGTCGCCGGTGACGAACTGGATACGGCTGTTGGCCGTGAAGTCCGGATCACCAATCGTGCCGTTGTTCTCGTCGACGTCGGAGTCGATGCCACCGAACAGCTCGACATTATCTTCGAACGTCCAGGTACCCTGGAGGTCGACGATAAGGTCACCGAGGTCGAACTCGTGCTCGTAGCGAGCGGTGAGGTCGAGACCGCGGTTGGTCTGGCTGTTGATGTTCACGTAGCTGTCGTTGACGTCCGTGATCTGCAGGTAGGTTGGGCTTGCAGGATCAAGGTCACGGTTGAACAGCTGGCAGAGTGCGTCGTTCGGGAACGAGTCGGATGCATAGCAACCCGAAACAATCGAACCGGCACCGAGCTGAGCGATCTGGTCGTTCACTTCGATTTCGAAGTAGTCGACGGCGACCGACAGGTTCGCGAAGGTTGGCGTGTAGATCGCACCGACCGTGATGGCTTCGGAGGTTTCAGCATCGAGGATGCCTGCGCCGCCGCCCGTGGTGATCAGAGCGGACGAGCCGAACGGATCATAGTCAGCCGGAACCTGCGTCAGACAGTTCTGACGGATGTTCGGGTTGGCTGGTGGGTTTGCCGGATCGGAGAAGTCACACGGGTCGATCGAAGCCTGGCCGAGGAACGAGGTCTGGTTGCCCAGGAAGAGCTCGTAGAGGGCCGGGGTACGGTACGACGTGCCATAGGTACCGCGGACGCGGACCGACGGGGTGATCTGATAGTTCAGACCAGCCTTGTAGACCGAGTCAGAGCCGTAGGAGTCATACTCGAATACACGGCCGGAGAGGTTGAGCGTGAGCTCTTCCGCAAACGGCATGCCTGCGAGGATCGGGATTTCGACTTCGCCGAAAGCTTCGATGACGTTGTCGCTACCAGCGGTCACACCTGCAGAGGAGAGACCCCACTGCATGTTGTTGCGCGAGTAGAAGCCTGGCTGGTCGTCGAGTTCGTAGTCACGATACTCAACACCGAGAGCCACGCCGACATCACCAGCTGGCAGCGTGAAGAGCGAACCGGTCACGAGGCCGGAAAGCGTCAGCTGCTCATAGGAGGTCGAACCGCTATCGTCCTGAATGAGGAAGTCCAGAACGTCTGGTGCAATGTTACCTTCGACGAAATCACGGGAGAAGTAGTCGTAGGTGACAGGGCAAGGCACATAAGTGCCGTTCAGGCCGTTGTTCGCGAAGTCCTGATCTTCAATGTAGAAACACTGATAGTTGCCAGGCGTGCCAACATTGGTCGCACCACCGCCGCGGACCGGGTCAACGACGCGGTTGAGCGGGAAGGTTTCACGGGTGTAGTCGCCTTCGGACTTCGAGTAGACAGCCGAGGTTTCCCACGTCCAGTCCTGAAGCATGTTGCCGAAGTCGCCGCGAAGACCAGCGGTCACGGAGTAGTAGTCTACGTCTACGCCGGTGCTGAACGGAGCGATCGTGATCGGACGCGCAAAGTTGCCGTACGGGTTCTGCGGGTCAGCTGGCGAGGACCATGGGAAGAACTGACGGAAGTATTCCTGCTCAGTCTTACGGTTGGTGTAGAGCGCGTCGCCGAAGAACTCTGCCCAGCCGAAATTGTAGTCGGCGGTTGCAAAGATGCTGGCACGTTCCGTTTCCGGAATCACAGCTGTGTCGCGGTACTTCTCGTTGTAGTACTCACGCTCTTCGAAAGCGGACGGGCGGAAATCGCCGATCGCTTCGTCATAGATGAGACGTGGGCCTGCGTTGATGTCGATCGCGTCCGTGATGGACAGAAGACAGATCGGACGGCCGGTGTTCGGGTCGATCGTGTCGACGCGGTTGCCACCCTGCTTGTCGTAGACATACTCTTGCGGGCAGTCGAAATAGTCGCGGTCACGGAACGAAAGCTGCTCAAGCTTCTGGTAGGAAGCAGAGATAACTGCGTTACCGCGATCGAAGTTGAAGCCGTAGGCACCGTCGACAGACCACTGCTCACCACCGCCCTCGTAAGGAACGTTGAAAGAGACGTTGATCTCTGGCGCGTCGATCGAACGACGGGTGATGACGTTGACCACACCGGCAACAGCGTCGGAACCGTAGATGGACGAAGCGCCGTCCTTCAGGATTTCAACGCGCTGGACAGCGGAAGTCGGGATGACGTTGAGGTCAACCGCGCCAACCTGGCCCTGAACACCGGATGGGCCGAGACGACGGCCGTTGAAGATAACCAGCGTACGCTGTGCGCCGAGGCCGCGCAGCGAAATCGTGTTAACGCCGGTACCGCCTTCGACAACGAAGCCACCGAAGTTACCGTTGATCTGGGTCGAACCGGAAGCAACCGACTGCGACTGGATGATATCGGTCGCGTCGATGAGACCTTCAGCCGTTGCGGTTTCAGCGGTGATCACCTGGATCGGAGAAGAAGAGCTGTACTCGTCACGGCGCAGAAGCGAGCCGGTGACAACAACGCGTTCCTGACGCGATTCTGCTTCGTCTTCGTTGTCCTGAGTTTCGGTCGTGATGACCGGTTCGTCAGTTTCGGTTTCTTGCGCATATGCAACGCCGGTAAAGGCGAAAACGCTGTAGGCTACAGAGCCAAGCGCAAGATACCTCAGATCGTTTTTAATCGACATGGATACCCCTTCAAAAATCGGAATAAATTCCCTGAGTCCCGCCCTGAGTGCCGGGATGGTCAAACGAATGCACCCATCATTACAATTCCGCAAACCCTAGTTGCACGGATTTCGGACGTTGGGAGATTGTGTGACATTTCGGTAACGGGAACGGGCATGTCCTGCCCCTAATTCGCGTTTGGAGGGACAATTATGCGCCTGCAAGGCGAAGTTGACCAACGCCGTACATTCGGCAACTGTCCTAATTCATGCGTGATGGAAGGGAGCATCTATGAAGCGGCAAATTATTGCGGCGGCCGGCCTTGCTGGGCTGGCATTCGGAGCTCAGGCGGACCCGGTCTCGATTGAGTCCTTTGCCAAAGAGCCAAATATCAGCAGCCTGTCGATGTCGGATGATGGCACCTATATGGTCGGTCTCATTGCGACCCCGGGCGATGACAATGAAACTTTGTCACTGGCCAGCTGGGAGCTGCCAGATACGATCGACACCTCGAAGCCATTGGTGCCAACGCGCATCACGCCGCCGAATAACAAGATGCGCTTCGCAGCCATCCAGGCGTTGCCGGGCGATAAGGTGTTCGTTGTGGGCCGTCAGGCCTGGACGGGTCAGACCTTCTGTACCGAAGGCGGTGGCTTTGGCGCCACGAAGACCTTCGTGACGAAATTCTATGTCGGGTCCAAGGACCTTGACGATCTTGACGAGGGCATCGCCGGTCTCGGGACCGAGCGGCTTCGCGACAAGCAGCTGGAGCAATGCCGCGACATCAACAATACGACCGGCATCTCGAACACGCTTCCGCTGGAAGAAGACAATGTGATCGTCACCTATAACAACATCGCGAGCGGTGAGACCGAGTATTATCGCGTCAACATGCGCACCAATAGCAAGACGTTCCTTTATAATGGCTCCGGCCGTCAGGACATCAGCTTCACCGATCCGCGCAATGGCCGCATCCTTGTCCGTCAGGGCCTTGAGCCTGCGGGTGGGGGCGACCAGCGCGTTGAGACCTACATGCTCAACGAAGAAACGGGTGCGATGGAGCGCGAAGAGCCGCTCGATTACCTCATTTCAAATCGCTACCAGATGGATGTGGCTGGCTATGACGAAGCGTCGGGCCGCTACTACATGATCACCGATAAATTCTCGGATAAGGCGGCGGTCTATTTCTATGATCCGAAGACCAACCAGTTCAGCAATGAGCCGGTCTTTGCGCACCCGGACTTCTCGGCGACGGGCGTCGTGCTCGGCACGGACAAGGAAAACTGGAATGAGCCGCTCGGCTTCCGCTATGCAGCGGCAACCATCGAGACCTACTGGCTCGATCCGGAGCGTCGCTCTATCCAGGAAGGTCTGGAGCAGGCTTTCCCTGGCCAGATGATTGAGATCATTGATGGTGCAAAAGACGGAAATCGCATCCTGTTCTCGACAGAAGCTTCCGACCAGCCGCCAGCATATTATATGCTGCTTAACAAGAACAAGGTGGTGATGATTGGCGATAGCCGTCCATGGATCGACGAATCAGACATCGGCACGACCGAGCTGATCTACTATCCGGCGCGCGATGGCCTCAGCATTCCTGGCCTTCTGTCCTTGCCAGACAGCTACAACAAGGACACCGATGGCCGCATCCCGACGATCATCCTGCCGCATGGCGGTCCTTGGGCACGCGATTATGCGGGCTGGGACATTTCCGGCTGGGTGCCTTTCCTGACCTCGCGCGGCTATGCCGTGCTCCAGCCTCAGTATCGCGGCTCGACCGGCTTCGGCCGTGAGCTGTGGTTTGCTGGCGACAAGGAGTGGGGCCAGGCGATGCAGGACGACAAGGATGACGGCGCGCAATACCTGGTGGATCAGGGCATTGCCGACCCGGACAAGCTGGCGATCTTCGGTTATTCCTATGGTGGCTTCGCAGCCTTCGCAGCGACTGTCCGCGAGAACAGCCCGTATCAGTGTGCGATCTCTGGTGCTGGCGTGTCGAACCTTTCGCTGTTCAATCGCCTATGGAGCTCCAACCGCGTCCAGCGAGCCCTGCAAGGCAATACACTTGCCGGGATGGACCCGAGCAAGAACACTGCAAAGGCGAACATCCCGATCCTCGTCTATCACGGTGACCGCGACGTGCGCGTGCCGATCGAGGAAGGACGCGGCTTCTACAACGCGGTTAAAGGTCGCGTGAATGCCAAGTTCGTCGAGATCAAGGATATGCCACACAGCTTGCCTTGGTGGCCTGACCACCACCGTCAGTCGCTGAAGGCGATCGATGACTGGCTGAAGAGCGACAACTGCTTCGGCTAAGGCTGACGCCAGAATGACAGGAAAGGGCCGCGCCATATGGTGCGGCCCTTTTTTACTCCGCGAAGGAGGGGGAGCGGCGCGTGATGGGACTAATCAAATCCCGGTCGCGCGCATGGCTTAGCCGCCTCCGCCCGTCGGGGCAGGGTGTTTCAATATCTGGTGGAATGGGGGAGGATGGTGCCGCGAGACAGAATTGAACTGTCGACCTCGTCATTACCAATGACGCGCTCTACCACTGAGCTACCGCGGCAATTGATGCTTGCGAGCGGTGGCCTTAGCTTAAGCTGGCAGTGAAGAAAAGACCGTTTCAGACATGGAGCTGAAGAAATGGCAGCAAAGGAAACCGCAGCCGAGCGTGATGCCCGTCTCAAGGCGGCTTTGAGGGACAATCTGAAGAGACGCAAGCAGGCGGCGCGCAAGGCGAAGGATAGTGAGAGATCTGTCGACACGGGCGGGGATGAGGACGGCAGGTGAGGGTTGCGTGAGGACGTGCGGCTGCGCTGTGTACAGAAATCTGCTCATTCGCGCCTTTCCGGCGCCTAGAACCGCCTTATAAGTCCAGCGCATGGACAGTCTTAAAATCATTGGCGGACAACCGCTTTCCGGCGAAATACCGATTTCGGGCGCGAAGAACTCTGCGCTGAAGCTGATGGCGGCGTGCCTGCTGACGGCGGAGCCGGTGACGCTCACCAATATGCCGAATCTGGCAGATACGCGCTTCCTGTCGCAATTGCTGCAGACGCTGGGCGTGGAAGTCTATTGGCCGAAGGGCGATTCGGAGTGCCGGCTGAATGCCGAAAAGCTGACATCGACGATCGCGCCGTACGAACAGGTGCGCAAGATGCGCGCGAGCTTCAACGTGCTTGGGCCGATGCTGGCGCGCTATGGGCATGCCACCGTGTCGTTGCCGGGAGGATGTGCAATTGGCGCGCGTCCTGTCGACCTGCACCTGCAGGCCTTCGAGGCGATGGGCGCCGACCTCCTGGTCGAGCAGGGCTATGTGAAGGCTGCCGCGATACACGGCCTGAAAGGCGCGCAGATTGTCTTTCCATTTGTCTCCGTCGGTGCAACTGAGCACGCCATGCTGGCGGCGACGCTGGCCAAGGGGGAGACGGTGCTGGAGAATGCCGCGCGCGAGCCTGAAATCGCTGACCTTGCAGACTGTCTGATCTCCATGGGGGCGAAAATAGAGGGCGCTGGCTCCTCGACGATC
Organism: Henriciella barbarensis; assembly: GCF_003576345.1. Taxonomy (GTDB): domain Bacteria; phylum Pseudomonadota; class Alphaproteobacteria; order Caulobacterales; family Hyphomonadaceae; genus Henriciella; species Henriciella barbarensis. Next base: position 121,445 of record NZ_QWGB01000014.1, read on the forward strand.
ACCATCCAGGGCGTCGACGAGTTGCACGGGACGAACCACAAGGTCATGTCGGACCGTATCGAGGCGGGCACCTATGCCATGGCCGTTGCGGCCGCTGGCGGACATGTCACGCTGACCAATGCGCCTGTTGGTGCGCTGAGCGCGATCAACCATGCCCTGCGCAATGCGGGTGTGAAGGTCGAGGCGGACAAGGATGCCGGCACGATCGAGATCGAGACCACTGGCCAGCCGCTGGCACCAGTAAATGTCGATACCGCGCCGCATCCGGGTTTTCCCACGGACCTGCAGGCCCAGTTCATGGCGCTCATGTCAGTTGCGCGGGGTACGTCGGTCATTCGCGAGAACATCTTCGAGAACCGGTTCATGCACGCACCTGAACTGTCACGTCTGGGCGCCAATATCGCTGTGCGCGGATCAGAGGCAATTGTGACTGGCGTTGAGAAGCTGAAAGGCGCACCTGTCATGGCGACCGATCTGCGCGCCTCTGTCTCTCTTGTCATTGCCGGCCTTGCTGCCCAAGGTGAGACGACCGTTAGCCGTATTTACCACCTCGACCGTGGGTTTGAGCGGCTGGAAGAGAAGCTGAGCGCTGTCGGGGCGAATATCCGCCGGACGAGCGAAGAAGATGAAGGCTAGGGGCCGAAGACGCCATGGCAACCAATACACCGCTGCGCCTGATCGCTGAAGACAGCGAAGACCTGAAAATCATTTCGGCCGCTGTGCAGGATTGCGTCATCAAGGCGGAGAATATCCGGTTTGAGCGCAGCCAGCGGCGCTTCGCCCTGGAGGTAAATCGCTTTCGCTGGGAAGACGCGGCAAAGAAAGGGAAACGGGCACCTAAAACGCGCGTGCGTTCGCTGCTGGCGATCGACGGCGTCCTGTCAGTGAAGACCCGCGGTGTGACGCGTTCCGACCCTGACATGGTCTATTCTTTGCTCGCGGTTGAATTCGAACCAGATCAAGATCCGCCGGGTGGTATTGTGCGGCTGCACTTTGCTGGCGATGGCGAGGTTGAGCTGGCGGTCGAAGTGCTCGATGTGACGCTGCTCGACAGCGACTATGAATGGACAACGCGGCACACGCCGCAACACGACCGCAGGAGACGCTAGTATGGCCAGGTGGCTGGACGGCACGAAAGGCAATTTCGCAGACGAGCTCGCAGCCTTCCTCGCTGAGCCGCGCGGAGAGGTCGAGGACGTTGCGCAGACCGTGACCGATGTGCTGGCAGACGTGCGCGCAAAAGGCGGCGAAGCCGTGGCCCGTTATACCGCGAAGTTTGACCGGCTAACGCTAGACCCAGTCACGCTGCAGTCGGACAATGTTGACCTTCACGCGCTGGCCGCCGGATGTCCGGCGGACCTCCGCGAGGCCATCGATTATGCCGCCGAGCGGATCACGGCATATCATGAGCGCCAGCGGCCTTCGGACAATTTCTTCAAGGACGCAGAGGGGATAGAGCTAGGCTGGCGCTGGACGCCGCTAGACAGCGTTGGCGTGTATGTGCCGGGTGGCCTCGCCTCCTATCCAAGCTCTGTGCTGATGAATGCGGTGCCGGCAAAGTTGGCAGGGGTGAAGCGCATCGTGATGACCGCGCCCGCGCCAGGTGGACAGCTTTCCAATGCTGTCGCCTATGCCGCGTTGAAGGCTGGGGTCGATGAATACTATCCGATCGGCGGTGCGCAGGCTGTTGCCGCGCTGACCTTCGGTGCGGGCCATCTCACGCCGGTCGACAAGATTGTCGGACCGGGCAATGCCTATGTTGCCGAAGCCAAGCGGCAGGTGTTCGGACGTGTCGGCATCGATACGATTGCCGGCCCGTCAGAGATTCTGGTCATCGCAGATGAGAGTGCGAACCCTGACTGGATTGCCGCTGACCTGCTTAGCCAGTGCGAGCACGACACGTCATCGCAGTCGATCCTGATCACTGTGGAAAAGCCTGTGGGTAAGTCTGTGGAAGAAGCTGTGGAAAAGCAGTTGAAATCTCTCTCCACAGAAGTGCGTGCGCGCACGTCGTGGGAAACGCATGGCGCGATCATCCTGGCGAAGGATCTGGACCAGGCGGCAGACATTGCGAACGAGATCGCGGCCGAGCATCTGGAGCTCGCGATTGATGATCCGGACATCCTGCTTCCCCAGATCCGGCATGCAGGTGCGGTCTTCCTCGGCCACCACACGCCAGAAGCGCTCGGCGACTATGTCACCGGATCGAACCACGTCCTGCCGACCAGCCGGGCGGCGCGCTTCAGTTCTGGCCTTGGTCTTACTGATTTCATGAAACGGATGAGTGTCCAGCGGGCAGGCCCTGACGGGTTTGCCGCCCTGGCGCCGTCTGTACTACGCCTTGCAGAGGCCGAGGGCCTCCCGGCGCATGCGCGCTCTGTCTCCATTCGGACCAATAGCGGTGGGAGCGATGGCAGATAAGCGCCTTGTTGCCGTCGAGATTGATGAAGAGACGCTGTCATCGAGCGGCCCTGATGCTGAGCATGAGCGGCGGGTGGCCATCTTTGACCTGATCGAGGAAAACTCGTTCGGTGTAAGAGACGATGAGCGCGGGCCCTATGTGCTTCATCTCTCCATGATGGAACGCAAGCTGGTCTTCGATATCCGGCTGGAGGACCAGACCAAGGTCCACATGTTTATCCTGTCAGTGTCGCCGTTCCGTGGGATCATTCGCGACTATTTCATGATCTGCGAGAACTATTATTCGGCGATCAAGACGCAGTCTCCTCACCAGATCGAGGCCATCGATATGGCGCGCCGGGGGATCCACAATGAGGGTTCTTCGCTGCTGGCCGAGCGTCTGGAGAACAAGATCGACGTCGATTTCGATACATCGCGGCGGCTGTTCACGCTGATTTGCGCGCTGCATGCCGGACAGACGCGGGCGCCGACCTAGGGCTTCGGGAATTCGATTTCTTCAGGCTGTTTCAGAGGGTGAAGGAGCCGTGCTGTCAGCTCCAGCCGAAGGCCGTCTTCTTCAAACACACGCTCAAAGTTCACATTCGGCATGAAGCTGAACAGTTGAGAGCCGAAGCCTGTTGTCTCCGGAGGCGATACGCCAGAAAGGCCGCTTTCCTTCCAGCGCACTTTGAAACAGTGGGCGTCGTCGCCTCGGGCTGTTTCAATATGTAGCTTGCCGTCCGGTATGGAGAAGCAGCCATACTTCGCGGCGTTGGTTGCCATCTCATGCACCAGAAGCGACGCATGCTGTGCGCCGCGTGGGCCGAGCTGCAAATCAGGCCCGCAAATGGTGACGCGGTCGCAATTACGGCCGCAGAATTGATCCAGCCCATCCCTCAAGATGGCGTGAAGGCCAAGGCCGTCCCATTCACTGTCGCGAAGCTGGTCATGGGTGCGCCCCATGGCAACAAGACGTGAAGCGAACTGATTGCGGAATTCCTCAATACTTTCAGCCTGGTTGCCTGACAGCATCGCAACGGCCTGTACCACCGAAAAGATGTTCTTTACCCGGTGGTCGAGTTCCTGCTGGATGATCTCGTTTCTCTGCTGCAGCTTCTCGGATTCGGTAATGTCTTCGGCTTGCTGGACGATATAGGCGACTTTACCGTCAATGCCGTAATAGGGCGTCTGTACACATTGCCAGCACTTTGTGCTGACCGTCCCGTCGGCATGACGGAAATGGTAATGGGTCCGGTCCAGCCGCGTCGTCTCACCGTTCAGTGTCCGGATAAATTTCTCGCGGACTGGCGCGGTCCGGTCATCCGTCTCGGGGAAGGCGTGGAAGATATTCTTGCCGACGATGTCAGCCAGCTTGCGCTCAACCGAGTCGAGATAGGCCTGGTTCGCGTATATGATCGTAAGGCTGCGATCCATGATCATGTATGGGGTCAGCATGCCGTCAACGAGATGGCGGAAATTCAAGAGGGCCGAGCCAGCTGGCAAGGCATTATGGGTCGCAAGACGATGCGGCATCATTCACACCAGGAATTGAATTTCCCTGATCTGACACCAAATTCCTCTCCAAGCCGTTACCAGGCGCAAGGCGCCGGTTTCGCCGCGTTGTCTTTTACGGCTTGCCCTTACAGGTGACGAAAGTTACGAACCGCGCCATATCTGGCCCGCAGGGATGGTTGACAGTCGCTGCGGCTGAACAAGGAGTGCCAATGTCAAAAGAAGAACTGATTGAGTTCAACGGAACGATCATGGAGTTGCTGCCGAACGCGACTTTCCGTGTGAAGCTAGAGAATGATCACGAAATCATCGGCTATACGGCTGGCAAGATGCGCAAGAACCGCATCCGGATCCTGACGGGCGACAAGGTCCTCGTTGAAATGACGCCTTATGATCTGACCAAGGGCCGGATCACCTATCGCTTCAAATAGTGATGACGCCTGCGACGCGCGCGCCCCTGATCCTGGCGAGCGCGAGTCCAAGGCGGCTAGACTTGCTGGCGCAGGCCGGAATTGTGCCAGACGAGGTCCGGCCCGCCGATATTGATGAAACCCCGCTAAAAGATGAGACGCCCGCTGCGCTGGCCGAACGCCTCGCGCGCGAAAAGGCGTTGCACGTTCACAAAGCTGGTAGCTTTACCCTGGCGGGTGACACGGTGGTCGCGATGGGCCGTCGGATCCTTCCCAAGGCAGGTGATGCGACAGACGTCAGCGATTGCCTGAAACTGCTATCTGGTCGCGCGCATCAGGTGCTTTCCGGTCTGGCGGTTTGCGCGCCGGATGGACGTAATTCGGTGCGGACTGTCCGCTCCCGGGCCCTGTTCAAGCGGCTCACCAACAGTGAGATCGAGCACTATGCCCATGCGGGGGACGGAGTCGGCAAGGCCGGCGGCTATGCGATACAGGGGCAGGCGGCGCCTTTCGTGCGCCGGATCAACGGATCCTACACAGCTATCGTTGGCCTGCCGCTCTATGAGGCTGTTTCCATGCTAACGGGGCTCGGCTATCGAAGCGGCGCAACCTCTCCGAGCGGCGCGGAATAGCGCCCAAGGTCCGCCCGCCCGCTTTCATGCTGCGGAACATGGGTGTTGGTCAGGCTGGCCGACACCGTCGCATTTGCGGGTACGGTTCGGCCCAGCGGTATCTGGAAATTCCGGCGGCTTTCCGGCAGCACGATGAGACTTGCGAGGGGCAGGGACATTCTCTCGTCAATCGCGTCGATCTCGATTGAGCCCTGAAGGCGGGCGTGGGCGGTTCCACCATTCGAAACATCAAGGCGTAGCGCGTCAGACCCGTCCGGCAGCCTTATCCGGCTGATGTTGTCTAAGACGGGCAGGCTATCGGCTGCGGGACCCGACAGATAAACCAGACCCGTCACTTCAGTCTTTTGCAGAAGAGTGCGGCCGTCTGAGGTGTTTACCGGCGTGATGGTTGAGGCAAGCAGCGCGGTCCTGTTTGAGGCGGCTGGGCTCACCGTGTCGGGGATGTTTATATCCACTAGAACGTCGCGCGCTTCACCGGGCGCGAGGGAGACGTAGGCTGGGCTGAAGCGGACCCAATCTACCATAGTGTCCGAAGCATTTCCGGGCGGAATGAGGTCCAGCCCGCCGTCTGTGTCTATGGCCCAGTCGGCGAGACCGATCGTGAGTTCCATAGTGTCGGCCGCACTATCGTTGCGCAGGGTGAACATCGCGCGCTCTCGAGAACCGGGGGCGGCGCTCAGCTCCAGCGATGTCGGCTCCAGAGAGATCTGCCTGCCATGAGCAGGGATTGTCGTCCCGGCCAGACAGGCGATCAGGAGGAGGCCTGCACGAATTGAGCGGGTGAGCTTCATGTCCTGTCCCAGCTGGTCCAGCGCGTAGGCATGCGCTGGGGCAAACCTATGGGCGGGCGGTTACCGGGGGGTTTAGAGGCGCGTCGTGCGTGCCAAGCTTGCGCCAGACGCCGGGCTTGGTTAGCCAAAACAGCGATGACCCAGCCTGATCAAGAGCCTGAGCGCAAAGCCGCGCCGAAGAAAAAGAAGAAGCGCAAGAAGCCGCCACATATCGCGGCGGACCTGGCGACGGCAGAGGGGCGGCGCCGTGCTCAGCTAGAGATGGTGCTAAGCGACCATGGCTTTCTGCGGGAAGGCTTTCAGAACCTGCACCAGATCAGCCCCGAAATGTGGCGCTCCAACCAGCCAAACCCGCGGCAGGTGGCAGAGCATGCGCGCGCACGAGGCATCAGGACAATCATCAATCTGCGCGGTGAGAGCACCAAGGGGTATTATCTCCTGGAGAAGGAAGCCTGCGAAGCGGTCGGCATAAAGCTGGTGGATTTTCAGGTCTTCTCACGCGACACGCCGACGGTGGAGCGCATCGAGGCGGCGCGCGATCTGTTCGAAACGATCGAGTATCCGGCGCTGATGCACTGCAAGTCCGGCGCGGACCGAGCCGGTCTGATGAGTGCCTTCTACATGATATTCCGGCAGGACATGCCGGTGGAAAAGGCGCTCAAACAGCTCTCTGGTCGCTATCTGCACGTCAAATCCGGAAAGACCGGGATGCTGGACGCGTTCTTCGAAGCCTATCTGGACAGCTCGCGCGAGACGGGAAAAGACTTTATGGCGTGGGTTAAGGAAGACTATGATCGTGATGCAGTGAAGGCTGATTTCCTTCGGAAGCGGCGAGGCCGGATAAGCTTCGACCGTATTCTCCGTCGGGAATAAGATCGGTTTTTCCCTGGAATCTCTACCGGGTTCGTCAGAATCCTCTTGCCTAGGAAGCCTAAGAAGGAAGTGAAAATGAAATTTCCAGTCTCAGTCCTGCTCGCCGGCTTCATACTGGCAGCCTGCGACGGAAGTTCAGGTGACCGTAGGGCCATCATGAAGTTCTGCGAGACGGAAGTCGGCATGGAAGCAGCAGAATGCGAGTGCCTGACCGATGCGGCTGAAGAAACGCTCGATGATGAGCTTTTTGCCAAGTTTGCCGACATCGCCAGGAATGGCGGCGAGGAGGAGATCTCAATACCGGGAAATTCTGCGAGGGAGCAGGAACAGATCTTCGCTTTCATCTTCGAGGCAGCACCGCGCTGCGCATTTGGCCAGGAATAATCCAAAGGCCATGGAATCTTTTGGGGGTGTGACGTGAAATTCTTTATTATCAACAGTTTTCGGGCAATGGTTTATGTTGCCTATCTGGCGATCATCGTATGCGGCGTGCTGCTGGGTATCTATCAGGACGGCCTGTTCGCGGCTGAGTATGGCCTGACGGGTGATATGGCGCGCGTCGCCGAGATCGCAGGGTTCACCATTGCAGGCTGGATTATTGCGAGCGTGGTCTGCGGCCTGATCGTCGCCGTTCTCGATATCCGCGACGATATCAATGACCGCCTGCCGGACGCGCGAAGCGATAGCTAGTCGACGCCAGGTCTGGATTTGATGGCGTGGTGGGACACGATGTCCTGCCACGGCCATTTTCTGTCGACTTTCCCCCGGCCTGCATGCTTAGCCTAGTGGCGTGATCTCAGTATTCTCGCAAGCAGGGTAGCGGCCTTGGCCTTACACACCGCCTCCATTTCGAGAGACGCTTTTCGCCATGCGCGCGAGGTGGCGCTACCGACGCTGCCAGGACTGTTGCTCATGGCTTCGGCCGTCTTCGCGCAAAGCTATGTGAACCGCTTGGCAAGCGAAGGCGGTGAGCCAGTGTTCTACTGGTTCGCAATGGGGCTGCTCGTAATCTTTGTCGGCAGCTTCTGGTCGGCGACCATGTATCGTCAACTTCTTCCAGAGGCGGGCACGACTGGTATTCTTGGGGATGCGTGCCGGCTGTTTCTCGCGAACCTTGCCGTATACGGCCTCTATTTCATCCTGATTTTCCTGATGACACTGTTCTTCTCGATCTTTGCAGGCGTGCTGATCGACGCGTCCGGATATGACCCGTCTGCGAGCGGTCAGGCCGCTGACGAAGTGTGGCGGTCGATTGATGCGCTTTCAGGATCCGGAGCGGCGATCATTCTCTACCTGCTGCTGGTTGCCTCGGCAGCGGCACTGATCTGGCTGGGGCTTCGGCTGTTCCTGTTTGGCGCCGCGACGATCGCGGAGCGTCATGTCACTATTTTTCGCAGCTGGCCGTGGACAGCGCGGCACGTGTCCAGGCTCGCCCTTGTCTGGGTAGGCCTGCAACTCGTGCCATGGCTGATCCTGTCCCTGATTGCATCACTCGTGCTTCATGCTGGCGGGATCATGACGGTGATCAGCGTTTATGCGCCGCCTGCCGCCTCCGCTGAAGCGCTCGGCGATCTGGAGTTCGCCGGACTTGCAGCGCTTGCCTTTCTCATCCTCGCACCGTTCTACTGGCTCGGGCATGGTCTCGCTGTCGCGCTTTATCAGCGGCTCGCGCCAACCCGAGTTGACGCCGAGACGACTTTCGGCTGAGTGCTGAAGCTGTATCACGTCCGGGGAGGGCATGGTGGAGCACAGGTTCAGTTTCGCAAATGCCATGCTGCATTTTGCCCAGGCGCGCGGGCCTGGCGGTTTTATCTGGAAGTATGCGCTAGCTTACCTGCTTGCCGTGCTCCTCATGGGCGGGCTGGCCTATGTCCTGTTCCAGCCATTGATTGGTCTTTTCACCAATGTCCTGCTTCAGGTCGCTCAGGAGGCGATGTCGGGTGACGACATTGAAGTCGTGATGACGCGCGAAATTTCCGGCATGGCCGGCCGGATCGTCTTCTCATATATCGGACTGCTGCTTTTGACGGCGCTGGTCTGGTCGATGTTCGAAGCGGCGATCCAGCGGCGCTATGTCCGTGAAGAGGGGTTCAGCATCGGCATTGGTGCCGATGAATTCCGGCTCCTGCTCGTGGCGTTCATGTGGTTGTTGTTCAACATTGTCGGCTATCTCGCCAGCGCAATCATTGCGGCCATTCTCGGTGCAGTGATCATGGGTCTTGGCGGGGGTGAGAACTTCGCGCTTGGTTTCAGCTTTCCCATCGTCTTCCTGCTTGCAGCATTTGGATGGCTGTACTGTACAGTTCGCCTGGCGCCAGCGGCTGGCCTGACGATACGTGACAGTCGGCTTCAATTCCTGAATGCGTGGGGTGCAAGTAGAGGCCGGTTCCTACCACTGTTCTTTGCCTATGTGTTTCTTGGCATCATTTTCTGGATCATTTTCACGGTGCTCTATTCGGGCGGGGCTGCAGCAACCTTCTCTATCTTCATGGCGAATTTTGGCAGCATCGAGCAAATCGAAGCGAATCCGGCAGAGCTGATCTTCTTCGTCCTTCAAGGACGCTTCATCGCCAGTTTGGTCGGCATCTATGCCGTGCTTCTGACGATCAACGGATTGCTTGCCTATGTCTGGGCCGGGCCGGCATCGCTTGCCGCGAAGACCGATCCGCGCGGCGGCGGTATCGCACAGGCCCCAGACGTCTTTGCCTGAGAACAGGCGGCGCTATTCGGCCGCCTGTTTTGATTTCAGCTGTCTGGCATAGGCTGCGCGCCGCTCATCCTGACGGCGGAACGTCTCTGCGAGGAAACGGCCCGTCCAGCTTTCCTCGATAGCTGCCACCTCTTCAGGGGTGCCGACGGCGACCACGCGCCCACCGCCATCGCCGCCTTCAGGCCCGATATCGATCAGATGATCGGCCGTCTTGATGACATCGAGATTGTGCTCAATCACTACCACGGTATTGCCAGCATCGACGAGCTCGTGAAGCACTTCGAGAAGCTTGCGAACATCTTCGAAGTGGAGGCCGGTCGTCGGCTCATCGAGGATATAGAGGGTCCGGCCAGTCGCGCGTTTGGACAGCTCTTTCGCGAGTTTGACACGTTGCGCTTCACCGCCCGACAGAGTCGTCGCCTGCTGCCCCACCTTGATATAGGTGAGGCCCACCCGGCTCAGGGTTTCCATCTTGGACTGAATACTGGGGACGGCGTGGAAGAATTTCTCCGCTTCCTCGACCGTCATGTCGAGGACGTCCGCGATCGACTTGCCCTTATAGAGGACTTCCAGCGTCTCACGGTTGTAGCGCTTGCCGTCGCAGGTCTCGCAGGTGACATAGACGTCTGGCAGGAAGTGCATCTCGATCTTGATGACGCCGTCGCCCTGACAGGCTTCGCAGCGCCCACCTTTAACGTTGAACGAGAAGCGGCCCGGCTTGTAGCCGCGCGCCTTGGCTTCCGGCAGGCCAGCAAACCAGTCGCGGATCGGCCCGAAGGCACCCGTATAGGTCGCCGGGTTGGAGCGCGGCGTCCGCCCGATGGGCGACTGGTCAATGTCGATGACCTTGTCGAGATGGTTGAGACCTTCGAGACTCTCATAAGGCGATGGGGCCTGCGAGGCGCCGTTCAGCTTACGGGCGAGCGCCTTGTAGAGCGTCTCGATGATCAGCGTCGACTTGCCGCCGCCGGACACGCCGGTAATGGCGGTGAACGTGCCGAGCGGGATCGTCGCGTCGACATTCTTGAGGTTGTTACCGGTCGCGCCTTTGACAGTCAGCGAGCGGGACTTCTTCTTGAGGCGCCGCTTGGGCGGAACCGCGATCTCTTCCTTGCCTGACAGGAATGCGCCCGTCAGGCTGTCAGGGTGGGAGATCACTTCCTCGGGCGTGCCTTCGGCGATGATCTGGCCGCCATGGACGCCGGCGCGAGGACCCATGTCGATGACATGGTCAGCGGTCAGGATCGCGTCCTCATCATGCTCGACCACGAGGACGGAGTTTCCGAGGTCGCGCAGACGCTTCAGCGTTTCCAGCAGGCGCTCATTGTCGCGCTGGTGAAGGCCGATGCTCGGCTCATCGAGGACGTAGAGTACGCCCTGCAGGCCGGACCCGATCTGGCTCGCAAGACGGATACGCTGGCTTTCACCGCCCGACAGCGTGCCGGAGGCCCTTGATAGCGAGAGGTATTCGAGGCCGACGGCGTTGAGGAAGATCAGCCTGTCATTGATTTCTTTCAGGATACGCGAGGCGATCTCTTTCTGCTGGTCGTTTAGCGTGTCGACCACCTGGCCGAACCAGTCGCCGGCTTGCTTGATCGAGAATTCGGCGCTGTCGGAAATATCGAGGCCATCAATCTTCACCGCGAGCGCTTCGGGCTTCAGGCGCTTGCCGTTACAGGATGGGCAGGGAGCGGCGGACTGGAATTTTGAAATCTCGTCGCGCGCCCACTGGCTGTCGGTCTCACGGTAGCGGCGGTTGAGGTTCGGGATGACGCCTTCAAAGGTCTTCTTCACCTCATAGCGGCGCAGACCGTCATCATAGACGAAGTGGATTTCTTCATCCCCCGTGCCGTGCAGGACGACGTCGCGGACATTCTGCTTCAGCTTGTTCCAGGCGGTATCGAGATCAAAGTCGTAATGATCCGCAAGCGCCTGCAGCGTCTGCGTTTGGTATGGAGAGGCGGCGCGGGCCCATGGCGCGATGGCGCCTTTGGCGAGCGACAGGTCCTTGTCGGGGACGACCAGTTCTGGGTCGACCTTGGACTGTTCGCCGAGGCCATCGCAAGCCGGGCAGGCGCCGAACGGATTGTTGAATGAGAAGAGGCGCGGCTCGATCTCCGGGATGGTGAAGCCGGAGACAGGGCAGGCGAAGTTCGCTGAATAGGTGATGCGCTTGGCTTCCGTCTCGCCTTCTTCGAGGTCGGCATATTCGAGAACAGCGATGCCATTCGCGAGGCCGAGAGCGGTCTCGAAGCTTTCTGCGAGCCGCTGCTCCATGCCTTCGCGGATGACAACGCGGTCAACGACGACATCGATGTCGTGCTTGAATTTCTTGTCGAGCGTCGGTGGGCTTTCAAGGTCGTGGAATTCGCCGTCGACCTTCACGCGCTGGAAGCCGTTCTTGAGGAGCTCTGCGAACTCTTTCCTGTACTCACCCTTGCGGCCGCGGATCATTGGCGCGAGCAGATAGAGGCGTGTCTTCTCTGGCAGGTCCATCGTCCGGTCGACCATTTCGGACACCGTCTGGCTCTGGATGGGAAGGCCGGTGGCGGGCGAATAGGGGATACCGACACGCGCCCAGAGGAGGCGCATATAGTCATAGATTTCGGTCACGGTACCGACAGTCGAGCGCGGATTCTTCGAGGTGGTCTTCTGCTCGATCGAGATCGCAGGCGACAGACCTTCAATGCTCTCGACATCGGGCTTCTGCATCAGCTCAAGGAACTGGCGCGCATAGGCTGACAGGCTCTCGACATAGCGCCGTTGGCCTTCAGCGTAGATCGTGTCGAAGGCGAGCGAGGATTTGCCCGAGCCGGATAGCCCTGTCAGCACGACAAGCTTGTCGCGGGGAATGTCGACATCGACATTCTTCAGATTGTGTTCTTTCGCGCCGCGCACGCGGATCATGCGAAGATCAGGTGACGTCATCGACATAGCCTTTCGGGACCGCGCCTCGTCTTGCGTTGAAGTATCATGTGTAACTGGAGTCCAGCTTGACGACCAGAACAAAAGATGAACATTGTGCCGTCTGCAGCCATTTAAGCTGCCGATTGTGGAAATATGGGGTGTGAGGGCGACATGCGCCAAGTGTCGTATTACACCCGGAAGCTGGATTCGAACCGGAAATGAATGGAGCGCGATATGGCAGGCTCAGTGAACAAGGTCATTCTCATCGGCAATCTGGGAGCAGACCCGGAAGTGCGTCAGTTCCAGAATGGCGGACAGGTCTGTAATCTGCGTATTGCGACGTCGGAGACCTGGAAAGACAAGAATACAGGTGAACGCCGCGAGAAGACCGAGTGGCACCAGGTGGCCATCTTTTCCGAGGGGCTGGTGCGGATCGCACAGCAATACCTTAAAAAAGGCTCGAAGGTTTACATCGAAGGCAAGCTGCAGACCCGCAAATGGCAGGATCAAAGCGGCGCAGATCGTTACTCGACCGAGGTCGTGCTTCAGGGCTTTGATGGTACGCTGACCATGCTGGACAGCGCTGGCGGCGGCCAGGGCGGCGGTGGCGGTGGCCGCTCGGGCGGTGGCAGCTATGGCGGCGGCGGTGGTGGTCCACGTCAGCTCGATGGTCCGCCGCAGGACTTCAATCAGGACTTTGAAGACGAGATTCCGTTCTAGGGTGACGCCAAACCGGGGCAGGGCGCCGGGCCTGGCGCTGGCGATGCTTCTCCTGTCGGCTTGCGCCGGCAGCCCTGTGGCTGAGCAAGAGCCAGGCGATACAGGCGCGCTGCTTCTTACCAATGCCCGGCTGATCGACCTTTCAGGTGAAGCGCCCCGGATCGAGGAGCCAGCCTTCTTGCTGGTTCGCGGTGGCGAGATTGCCGCCATCGGCGATGCCACTTCGAACTTCACCGCAGATGAAATCATTGACCTCGAAGGCCGTACGGTAACGCCAGGCCTCGTGGACATGCATGTTCATGTCTGGGATGAGGCTGAACTCAACGCCTATCTTTCCTATGGCGTGACGACGGTACGGAACCTCTCCGGCATGCCGTTCCATTTGAAGCTTCAGGATGAAATCGCGCGCGGCGAGCGTCTTGGGCCCCGGCTGCTGACATCGGGGCCTATCCTCAATAGCGCCGGAGCGAACCAGCAGCCGAACCACCAACTTGTCGAAACGGCTGACGAGGCCCGCGCCGCGGTTGCCTGGCAGGCGGATGCCGGGTTCACGCGCCTGAAAGTGTATTCGAACCTCTCGCGCGACGCCTATGAAGCGGCACTGGATGAAGCGCGTCTTCTCGGTATGGCTGTGACCGGCCACAGCCCGGAGGGCGTACGCGGCCCGGGCGTGCCAGAGAGCGAACCCTTCGATATTGCGTTCGGTGAAATCATCGACGATGGCTTCGAGACGCTGGAACATGTCGAGACGATGGTCTGGCATGGCCTGCGTGGGCGAAAGGACGAGGCTGCGGCCAGGACGCTTGCGCGTCGGCTGGCGGAGGCCGGTGTTGCCGTGACACCGACGCGTGTGGCGCACCATAATTTGCTTCGTATGGCTGAGACGGGCGGCGCGGCAGCCGATCGGGATGGTATGAATTTGCTAAACCCCTTCGTGCAGGCGCTCGAAGCAGACGTGAAAACCTATTGGGCGGCAGCCGATGCAAGGCCGATTGCGGAAGAAGATGCGCTTCAGGCGCGAATGACGAAGATCCTCGCGGAGGAAGGCGTGATGCTGGTGGCGGGCAGCGACGCAGGCATTTTCATCAATGCACCGGGCCAGTCGCTGGGTGACGAGCTCCGTCTTCTCGTGGTGGCCGGGCTCACGCCTTATCAGGCGTTGCAGGCTGCCACCTGGAACGCTGCGGTGGTGCTGGGTGAAAGCGATGATAATGGATGTATTGAAGCGGGCTGCGCCGCTGACCTGGCAGTCTACAGCTGCGACCCTTTGGCCGATATTGATTGCGCCGCGTCGGTGTCCGGCGTTGTGCGGGCTGGCGAATGGCTGGGGCCGGAGCGACTTCAGGGCCTTCGCCGGGCGGCAGCACAGCACGATGTCGAGCGGACGCAGGCGAACCTGTTTGAAGGCCTTGAGGCGCAGGGAACGCCTATTCCCAATTTCTAGGCCCTCATGAGCGAGCGCGTCTGACGACGGCGTATGCGAGGGGGCGGGAACGCCTTCGTGAGCGGGCCGTTTCCAACCGATCTGTTTGGAGCTTTCAGGCCATGATGAAATACGCGCTATTACCTTTTGTCTGCATGGCAGTGACTGGCTGTGGTCTCGATGGGCAGGGTACGGGTGCGGCCGACGTTCCGCGAGAAGAAGCGCGCATGGGAAGCGATGCGAGTTCGCTCGTCGATAACGCTATCGAGGATGACAGCGCGGAGGCTCGGCGTGACCAGCCTGTCGATGCGTCGATGCCTCCGGTTGATGCTGGAGACCCTGCAGATATCGCGCAACGTTGGGCCAGCGCACTTGAAGCGCGCGATTGGGAAACGGCCCGTCTGTCCTGGGGCGAAAGCGGTATGGCGAGCGGCCTCGACGCCGAAGAGTTTGAGGTCGCTTTCAGTAAATACCGTACGATCAATATCAGCTTTGGCGAAGCCCGGCAGGAGGACACGGCTGGAACGCTGTATTACGAAGTACCTGTGACCATGGCGGGCGAACTTGAGAATGGTAATGCCTACCGGATGGAAGGCCCACTCCTGCTTAGCCGCGTGAACGATGTCCCGGGTGCGTCCACCGAAGAGCGCAAATGGCATATCGAGATGAGTGATTTGCGACCCAGGCGTGTGGACAAAGAAACCGGCAGCATTCGATAGGCGCTACTGGGGCTTGTCCGGTCTGGCGATCATCATGACGCGATCGATGAAGTCGCTTTTTGCCTGCGTATAGGCTTCCCTGTCATTGCCATAGGTTTCAGCAAGCTTTCGCTTGAGACGGGCGTAGGCTTCGGCCTCTTCGGGGTGTGTGTACAGATAGTCGACGAATGCCAAGCGACCATGGAGGTCGCTGCCGGGTTCGCTGACATGTATGTGATGAGTTCGCTTCTCGCCTCGGGGCGGCATGCCCCGCACGAAGAAGAGGCGGTCTGTCTTTGGATTGTCGGCCCAATAGTCGTAGCCAAGTCTATCCAGTTTTGCGGGTAACGCCGCTTTTGCTGAATTGAGGTCCGGCACGATGAACAGCATGTCGATGATGGGTTTGGCGGGCATCCCTTTGATCGCAGTGCTTCCGAAATGCACAATGTCGATGATAGGGAAGTCCGCAAGTGCAGAAAGGATCCGTTCGCGCTCGCGCTGGAACGCCGCGGGCCAATCGGGATTGTGCTCGGCGATCTCTATTTCGTCCATTTGAGCGAATTCCAGACTTAGGCAGGCTCAGCTCATCCCGCGATAGCGGCCGGGGCGGTGGTTGATCGCGACGGTGAGGTTCAGAACGAATGCGCCGACGATAGACAGCGCCACGAGCTTCAGCGGCAGCATAAAGAGCGCGACGACCAGGATGAGCAGGTCGACGATGAGCTGAAATAGACCAGCGCGAATGATGCCCCTGTCCTGAAGGAACTGGGAGAGGATTGTCACGCCGCCAATGCCGGCGCGGTGGCGCAGCAGGACGACAAGGCCGACCCCCATCATGGCAGCGCCAGAGACGGCAGCGAACGCTGGCGCCAGAAAGCTGAAATCCACCCAGAGCGGAAGCAAACGCGTCTGGACCGATACAAGCGCCACTGACGCGAACGTGCGAAGCGTGAAACCCCATCCCATACGAAGGATGGAAAGGGCGAAGAAGGGCAGGTTGAGGACGAAGAAAACCGGGCCGAAAGTTAGAGATGTACCGAACTCGACGAGGAGGCTGGTGCCTGCAACGCCGCCAGTGATCAGCATGGCTTCGCTATAGAGGATCACGCCGAAGCTCAGCAGCAAAGTGCCGAGGATCAGTGCCTGTACGTCTTCGTACCATTTGTGGGGAACGACGGCGGCTTCAGCTTCGGTTTCAGGTGTATCGGACATGGGCGCTCATTGCGCGAGGCGAACGCCGCGTCAAGGCGTGTAAATTTCTACTGCCGCGCTCGTTCGACTGCCGCCACGCTCCAGCGCACCACCGATAAGATAGATGTCATCGCCGACGGTTACGCCGCCCAGGCCGTGGCGAGGCTTTGGCATATCCTCAATTGCCGACCAGTGATCTGTCCGGGCATCGTAAACCCATGCGTCTTCGTATACGCCGCCACCATTGTCGAACCATTCGCCGCCGAAAGTGTAGAGCTTGCCATCAACCACGCCGCTGGCGAGGCCACCCTGGGCGCGCGGCATGGGGGCGAGGGTTTCCCAGCGATCGGTCCCCGGATCATAGACTTCGTGAACAGCAGTGTTGCCGCCATCTACAGTGCGGCCAGCCACGACATGAAGACGTCCATCGATAACGCCAGCGACGGCGCTGTTGCGGGCGGTCGGCATCGACGCAAGCACTTCCCAGCGTGCGCCATCAAAACAAAGCAGCGTGCCGACATCAGTGTGGTCGTTCCAGTCGAGATTACGGGTGCCAGAAGGCTGGCGACCCCCGGCAAGGTAGAGCTTCCCGCGGATAATGCCGCCGCTACTCTCACCATTCACGACTGGCAGAGGCGGGGCAGGGCGCCAGGCATCGCCGGTGGCATCATAGCGCCAGGCCGTATTCTGCATTTGCCAGCCGCCCTCCGGCCCGGATTCAAAGCCACCAATGCAGTAGAGCACGTTGTTCAGGCTGACGAGTTGGGGGTGGTGCCTGGCGACGGGCAGGTTAGCGAGCGGTGTCCATTCTCCGGTTTCAAAGTCGAGTGCGTGGTGGGCACTGGTGGGGCCTGTGATACGGCCATCTTCTGCAATAAAGCCGCCGGCCTGGTGAATGCGTCCAGCATGAAGACATGGATAGATCTCCTGCACGGGGAACGGCAGCGAGGGACCATCGCGCCAGCCTGACAATCTTGCTCGCCGTTCGCTGCTGGCGGGGCGCGCAATCGATGCGGCAGCAAGACCGGCCGCGAACCATTGAAGAGACTGGCGGCGTGTTGGTGTCGTTGCCATCTACGAATTCCTCTCAATCCTGCGCCCTGACAATAGGCTGGCTGTCGTCATTGGCAAAGACGAGGCCAGCAAGAGAAGAATTCTTGATCTTTCCGTTGGACAGCGACGCGGCGTGAGGCCTGTGCAGTATCGCGATTCCTGCCTAGCCTAGCGCGAAAGAACGACCAGGGAGAGAGACATGGCGATTGATTTCACAATTCCGGAAGACGCAAAAAAGGTCCGCGAGAAGGTGCGCCAGTGGGTGCAGGACGAGTGTATTCCGGCCGAAAAGCGGCTTACCGACGGCGAGGACTACAAGACGGTCCTGAACGACTTGCGCGGCAAGGCCCGCGCCCAAGGACTGTGGCTGCCATTTATCCCTGAAGAACATGGTGGCATGGGGCTTGGCCCGCTCGCCAATGCTCTCGTCCAGATGGAACTCGGCCAGAGCCATCTCGGCGCGCTGTCGATGAACTCGCAAGGGCCGGATGACGCGACCATGCTGACGCTGCTCGCGCATGGTACCGATCACCAGAAAGAGAAATTCCTCAAGCCGATCCTGAATGGCGAGAAACGCGTCTGCTATTCGATGACGGAGAAAGCGGCTGGCGCTGACGCGACCGGCATGCAGACGCGCGCCGAAAAGGACGGCAACAGCCACTACGTGCTGAATGGCGAGAAGTGGTATTCTTCTGCCGCCAGTGTGGCCGACATCGCCGTGGTCATGGCGAAGACCAATCCGGAAGCGCCGCGCCATGAGCAGTTCTCGACCTTCATCGTCGAGTTGCCGAATGAAGGCTATAATATTGTCCGCGATATCCCAACCATGGCCGTGCATGGCCCGCTCTATGAGATCATGGGCGGCGGTCATGCCGAGGTGAAGATCGAGAACCTTCGCGTCCCGCAGGAGAATCTGCTCGGGGGCGAGGGCAAGGGCTTTGCCATGGGCCAGCACAGGCTTGCCTATGGGCGCCTGCGCCACGGCATGCACAATGTCGCCATGGCGCAGCGGGCGCTGGACCTTGCGACCGAGCGAGTCACCAGCCGCACCACGTTTGGCAAGGGCCTCGAGGACCGTCAGGGCGTCCAGTTCATGCTTGCTGAGTGCGCGAGCCAGCTCTACATTGCCCGCCTCATGCTGATGCATATCGCCTACAAGGCCGAGAACGGCATGGACCTTCGCCAGGAGAATGGCATCGCCAAAGTCTTCCTCGCGAACATGGTCCACAAGGTGGTCGATACGGCGATCCAGCTACACGGCGCGCTTGGCTATTCGCTCGATACACCGCTGGCGGCCTGGTATACGCATATTCGCTCACAACGCCTCGTCGATGGCCCGGATGAGGTCCACAAATGGATTACCGGCAAGAACGTTATCCGCGCCTTCAAGAAGGACGGCACGACGGCGGCCGCGGCGGGCGGCGACCTGCTGTAATTACAAGGCTTTGTAGCCGGTTTCGCGCCACAGGGGAGCGCTGCTGAAAAGCGGCGCTCCAGTTTGTGTCGGGTGGCTGCGTTTGCTAGTCTGAAAGCTAGTGATCGCGGGCGATTCGACGCCGCGCGCAAAGCAGACAAAGAGGCTAAAGCCCGTGAGCGACGAGACCACTCCGCCGGACGAGCCGGAAACGCCAGAAACCCCGCATGAAGACGGTATCGATCCGGTCGATATCGAGGATGAACTAAAACGGTCTTATCTCGATTACGCCATGAGCGTGATCGTCAGCCGCGCTCTGCCCGATGTTCGTGATGGCCTGAAGCCGGTGCACCGGCGCATTCTCTATGCGATGCAGGTCAACGGCAATACACCGGACAAGGCGTACAAGAAGTCCGCCAACATTGTCGGTGCCGTGATGGGTAACTTCCACCCGCATGGCGACAGCGCGATCTATGACGCGCTCGTGCGGATGGCGCAGCCTTTCTCAATGGGTCTGACGCTGGTCGACGGGCAGGGTAATTTCGGCTCGATCGACAACGATCCTCCAGCCGCGATGCGTTACACGGAATCGCGGATGACCAAGGCGGCGCAATACCTGCTTGCGGACATCGACAAGGACACGGTCCAGTTCCAGGACACCTATGACGGTGTCCAGCAGGAGCCGATGGTTCTGCCAGCGCAGTATCCGAACCTTCTCGTCAATGGCGGCGGTGGTATCGCTGTCGGTATGGCGACCAATATCCCGCCGCACAATCTGGGCGAGGTCGTCGATGCGACGCTGGCCATGATAGACGAGCCGGGCATCGATGATGAGGCGCTGCTCGAAATCGTGCCGGGCCCCGATTTCCCGACAGGCGGCCTGATCCTTGGCTATGCAGGCTCGCGCAAAGCTCTCCTCGAAGGGCGCGGCTCAGTGCTGATGCGGGCGCGGACGGAGATTGAAGAGGTCAAGTCCGGCCGCCAGGCGATCATTGTTTCCGAGATCCCGTACCAGGTGAACAAGGCATCGATGGTCCAGAAGATTGCCGAACTGGTGCGTGACAAACGTATCGAAGGCATTGCCGACCTGCGCGATGAATCCGACCGCCACGGCATTCGCGTGGTCATTGAGATCAAGAAGGATGCGAGCGCAGATGTCGTGCTGAACCAGCTCTTCCGCTTCTCGCCGCTGCAGACCTCCTTCCCGGTCAACATGCTGGCGCTGAATGGCGGGCGCCCTGAGCAGCTGAACCTGCGTGCTGTCCTGCAAGCCTTCATCCAGTTCCGCGAGGAAGTGGTTGCCCGGCGTACCAAGTTCGAGCTGAACAAGGCGCGTGACCGTGCCCACGTTCTCGTCGGTCTTGCGCTGGCCGTTGCGAATATCGACGAAGTCATCCGCATCATCCGGAACGCGCCGGACCCGAACGCGGCGCGCGAGCAGTTGCTCGCCAAGGCCTGGCCGATGATGGACATGGGGCCGCTGATCGACCTTATCGCTGACAAGCGGACACGCCGGGCCGAAGGCGATACGATCTATCTGTCTGATGAGCAGGCACGCTCTATCCTCGCCCTTCAACTGTCGCGCCTTACTGGACTTGGCCGCGACGAAATCGGCAATGAAGCCAAGGGCTTGTCCGACAAGATCGCCGATTTTCTGGACATCCTGCGTTCGCGCCCGCGTATCCTCGACATTATCCGCGCCGAGCTGCGCGAAGTGAAAGAGAAGTTCGCTGTGCCGCGCCGGTCGGAGTTCACCTTTGTCGATGCCGATCTCGACGATGAAGATCTGATCGAGCGGGAAGACATGGTCGTGACCGTGACGCATGGCGGTTATGTGAAGCGCGTGCCGCTTTCCACCTACCGCACCCAGCATCGCGGCGGCAAAGGCCGCTCTGGCATGTCGATGAAGGATGAGGATTTCGTCACGCGGCTGTTTACGGCCAATACGCACACCGAGATCCTGTTCTTCAGCTCTGAAGGCATGGTCTACAAGGAGAAGGTCTGGCGCTTGCCAATCGGGTCTCCGCAAGCGCGGGGCAAGGCGCTGGTAAACATCTTCCCGTTGTCAAAGGATGAGCGTATCGAGAGTGTTATGCCTCTGCCGGATGACGAGGCGGCGCGCGAGCAACTTGACCTCATGTTTGCGACGCGATCCGGCAATGTACGACGTAACAAGTTGTCCGATTTCACGCGGGTAAATCGCAACGGCAAGATTGCCATGAAGCTCGACGACGGCGATGGCATCGTGTCGGTGAAGATCTGTTCCGACATGAATGACGTCATGCTGACCACGGTTCTGGGCAAGTGTATCCGTTTCCGTGTCGATGATGTTCGTGTCTTTGCGGGCCGTAATTCTACCGGGGTGCGCGGTATCCGTCTGGACAAGGGCGATGAAGTCATCTCACTCGGTATCCTGCACCATATCGATTTCACGTCTGGAGAGTCCCGCGCCTATCGCAAACACGAGATTGCGAAGATGCGCGCGATCTCCGGTGAAGAGGTAGATGAGGACGAAGCCATTGCAGACGACGAGGACGATGGCGGTGAGGACGACGTCTCGCTGAGCCCGGAGCGTATCGCAGAGATGGGCGCAGCCGAAGAGTTCATCTTGACGGTTGCCGACGATGGCATGGGCAAGCGTTCGTCTTCCTATGACTACCGGGTCACGGGCCGCGGCGGTAAAGGCCTTGTCGCGCATAACATCTGGGGCTCTGACAAGAAGAAGGGGCCGGTCAAACAGATCGCTCAGTCCTTCACCGTCGACGACAATGACCAGGTGATGCTGGTGACGAATGCGGGGCAATTGATCCGCACACGGGTCGACCAGATCCGTATTGCAGG
The DNA here is from genome assembly GCF_003576345.1 of Henriciella barbarensis. Classification (GTDB taxonomy): domain Bacteria; phylum Pseudomonadota; class Alphaproteobacteria; order Caulobacterales; family Hyphomonadaceae; genus Henriciella; species Henriciella barbarensis. The sequence goes on from NZ_QWGB01000014.1 coordinate 143,020, forward strand.
CCGTGCGACGTCGGGCGTCTGGGTGCTTCGCACAAATGAGGGTGAGCGGGTTGTCTCCGTAGCACGCCTTGTAGAAGACGGCGAAGACGATACAGAGGAAGAATAAGTCAGCCCTGCTCTGGGGCGACGCCAGAATGATGACTATGCGAGGAGAGTGTCCATGCAACGTGTCGGGCTTTATCCGGGGACGTTCGACCCCATTACTGCGGGACATCTCGACATTATCGGCCGCGGGCTGAAACTGGTCGACAAGCTGATCGTCGGCGTTGCCGTGAATGATGCGAAGAAGCCGCTCTTCTCGCTAGATGAGCGCACCGCCATCGTCGAGGAAGAGACGGCAAAGCTGCATAATCCTCGCAACGTCGAGATCGAAGTCCGCTCGTTCGACAATCTGCTTATGCATTTTGCTGAAACCTGCGGCGCGCACGTTATCATTCGCGGGCTACGTGCTGTTTCGGACTTTGAATACGAATTCCAGATGACCGCGATGAACGAGCAGCTGAACCGCGAGATTGAAACCGTCTTCCTTATGGCGGATGTTCAGCATCAGGCTGTTGCTTCGCGTCTCGTGAAGGAAATTGCGAAGTTCGGGGGCGATATTTCATCGTTCGTCACGCCAAGCGTGCGGGCCAAGCTTCTGGAGAAGTATAAGTGAGATTTTCGACATTTGCGGTGAGCACGCTGGTTCTTGCAGGCATGGCGGGCGCAACCGCGTGTGCGCAGGGGACATCTGAGGCGCCGGAGCCACCGGTCTTCACAGTGGAGGACGTCGAGGCGTCGCCGGATGCCTGGCGACAAGCCGATCCCGCGAACCTGATGGTCATGGAGACCACCAAGGGACGTATCATTATCGAAATGCTGCCAGAGGTGGCGCCCGCGCACGCCCAGCAGTTCCGCACAATCGCCAGTGAGGGCAAATGGGACGGTACGAAGTTTCATCGTGTCATCGACGACTTCATGGCTCAGGGCGGCGACATCATGGCCATGAATGGCGAAGGCTCCGGTCTTCCCAGTATCAATGGTGAGTTTACCTTCCGCGCCAATCCGGGCGAGATGCCGATGAACGTCATCGGGCCGAGGGATTCAGCGACGCAAGGTCTCTACATGGGCTTTCCGATGGGCACGCAAGCGCAGTTCCTGGCTGAACTGACAGGCGACGCGGCCGTGGAACGCTGGATTCCGCATTGCGCTGGTGTGGTGTCGACCGCGCGGACCGGTGATCCGAATTCTGCGAACAGCCAGTTCTTTCTGATGCGTCACCAGGGCGATCACCTCGATAAGCAATACACGGCATGGGGCCGCGTTGTGGACGGTTTCGACGTCGTGCGCTCGATCAAGCATGGTCCAGCGGGTACGGGTGTGCCGATCAATAATCCTGACCAGCTGACCCGTGCCTATATGGTGAGCGACCTCCCTGAGGGTGAACAGCCGCAGGTTTTCGTGCAGCGCACCGACACCGAAGAGTGGACCGCGCGCCTTGCCGAAGCTGACCAGACCGATACCGATATCTGCGACGTGATGCGCGTACCTGCCGTCGTCGCAGACTAGGAGGGCAGGGTGGACCTATCCGCCTTTGCTTTTGAGCTTCCTGACGAGCTGATCGCACTGCGGCCTGTAGAGCCGCAGGATTCCGCGCGCCTGCTCGTTGTGCACGGCGATGGCCGGCTGGAGGATGCTGGCATACGTCACCTGCCGCGCTATCTCACATCTGGCGACACGCTGGTTTTCAACGATACGCGTGTCATTCCGGCCGCGCTGAAGGGCGTACGCCCGGCGCGAGACGCGGCAGGCACAGATGTGAACATTGATGCCAATCTCGTTGAGCGTGTAAGCCCCGACACCTGGAGAGCGCTGGCGCGGCCCGGCAAGCGTCTGCGCTTGGGCGATGCGATCGCGTTCGGCGAAAACTTCGAAGCAATCATCACGGAAAAAGGTCAAGGCGCGGATCTGTTGCTGCAGTTCAATCGGGCGGGAGAGGCGCTGGACGAGGCGCTGGACGCGTTCGGGGCGATGCCATTGCCGCCCTATATCGCGCGGCGCAGGTCGGCCGATGCAAAAGACCGTGAGACCTACCAGACGAGCTTTGCTGGCGAGGAGGCCCAATCTGTGGCCGCGCCGACCGCGGGCCTGCATTTCACGCCACGCCTTCGTGACGAAATCACGGCTTCAGGTATCGCGAGCGAGTGGGTGCGCCTGCATGTCGGTCTGGGGACATTCTCTCCCCTGCAAGAAAGCCAGCTGGAAAGCGGACGCCTGCATGAAGAATGGCGTCGGGTGAGCCCTGAGGTTGCCGACCGGCTGAACAAAGTTCGTGCAGCGGGCAGGCGGGTCGTCCCGGTCGGCACGACGGCGCTGCGCACGCTGGAAAGCTCTGTCGAGGATGGGAAGATCGTGCCGACGCTAGGGCCGACCGATATCTTCCTGAAGCCCGGAGACAGGCTGCAAGCGACCGATGCGCTGGTGACAAATTTTCACTTGCCGGAAAGCTCGCTCTTCATGCTGGTATGCGCGCTGATGGGGACTGAGGTAATGCAGGCAGCCTATGCGCATGCGGTCAAGGAGAAGTACCGCTTCTATTCCTATGGCGATGCTTGCCTGCTGCTTCCCTGACTGCCTGGACTTGCCTTGCGAGCGATAATCGCTAGAGCCGCGGCCATGGCGACATTCCCGTTTGAGATAAAGGCCCGCGAGGGCAAAGCCCGCACCGGCGTTCTGAAAACGCCGCGCGGCGATATTCGCACACCTGCTTTCATGCCAGTCGGGACCGCAGCGACGGTGAAGGCGATGTATATGGACCAGGTTGAACAGGCCGGGGCCGACATCATCCTTGGCAATACCTACCACTTGATGCTGCGCCCGGGTGCCGAGCGGGTAGAACGCCTCGGCGGCCTGCACGCATTTTCGGGGTGGAAGGGGCCGATGCTGACAGATAGCGGTGGTTTTCAGGTGTGGTCTTTGTCACAGCTTCGCAAGATGGATGCGGACGGCGTAACCTTCAGGAGTCATATTGATGGCTCCGAACATCGTCTGACGCCAGCACGGAGTATCGAGATCCAGGCAGATCTGCTGGGCGCCGACATCTCCATGCAGCTCGACGAATGCACCGATTTTCCCTGCACCCATGAAGAGGCCGAGCGCTCGCTCGATCTATCGCTGGACTGGGGCGCGCGGAGCCTGGAGGCTTTCGGAGACCGTGACGCACAAACGCTGTTCGGCATCGTTCAAGGATCAAACTTTCCGGATCTTCGCGAAAAGTCGGCCAAAGGCGTCGTTTCGCAGGGCTTTGGCGGCATCGCACTTGGCGGTCTCGCCGTCGGCGAGGGCCATGATCAGATGTGCGCGACCATCGATATGACGGTACCACACCTTCCAGAGGCGAAGCCGCGTTATGTGATGGGGGTGGGAAAGCCAATCGACCTCGTCGAGAGCGTCGCGCGTGGCATCGACATGTTTGACTGCGTTCTGCCGACCCGCGCCGGACGGCACGGTCAGGCATGGACATGGGAGGGGCCTATCAACCTCAAAAATGCGCGCTTTTCCGAGGATATGTCGCCTGTCGATGAAGCTGTTCCATCACCGGCAAGCCAAGATTATACAAGAGCTTATTTGCATCACCTGATAAAGTCCGGTGAGTATCTCGGCGCCATGATCCTCTCATGGCATAACACCGCCTTCTTCCAGGCGTTGATGGCGGAGATACGGCTCTCAATAGTCGAAAACAGGTTTGAGGCTTTACGCGCAGAGCTCAGTCATCGTTGGGCAGCGACGAAGTCGTCTGCACGCGCGCCGAAGAGTGCCTGAGGTCAACTGGGCCCTCCTGCTGCGGCGGTGTTCGGGCCTCTGTCGCGGTTGGCGTCGGTGCAGGTGACGATGTGGCAGGCGCCTCGGTCTTCAGCGGTTTGTCACCACGGTAGACCACCGCTGGCTCATTTTCCTCAGCAAAGACGGGCGCCGCGATCCCCTCGCAATTCTTGGTACGGCCAATCGCTTTCAGATAGGTCCGGCGTGCGCGTCCGCGATCGAAGGCTGCACGCACTTTTCTATCGTGGCTATTGGCACCGCTGAGACGTCTCACCCAACCGCGATAGGGGATGAGGCCACGCGCCTCGGACGCCACTACGCCGAGCACCCCATCCGAAGCTGTGTCTGCGGCGCGCTCTGAAAGGGTGGCTTGTTCTTCTTCCGTCACTTCATCCCAGTCTGGTGGAAGAACGGCATCCAGGGTCTCGATCTCTGCGGCAAGTTCGCTGCAGGTTGCGGCGGTATTCACCTTGTATGGGTTTGAGATCGCAGCAAGGACTTCCGGCACCTCATCCTTGCGCAAATTGAGGTCCTCAAGCGGCGAAAGGGCCGCGTCGGTAAAACCCGAGCGCGTTTGCGATACAGCCTGGCCAGCTGGCTTACTGGCGCAGGCGGCCAGCGCCAGAGACGTGGAAAAAAGGACAAAGAAAGCGACCTGTTTCATGCCGCATAGAAGACAACAGTAAGTCGGCAGAAAAGTGGCGCAATTTCATCTGCAATTAGGACGTTGCAGCGCGTTGACCTCCGGACCGCAGTCGACTAGTTACCACGCTTCGGCGCGCCCATAGCTCAGTTGGTAGAGCAACTGACTTTTAATCAGTAGGTCACAGGTTCGAATCCTGTTGGGCGTACCATATTCTCCGTAAATTCAGATGTTTGTGGCGAAGTACTCAGGCGTGCTTCGACGCCCTCTTCGGCTTCAGAAACTAGCGTATTTTTGCTTTTGGTGTGCGAAGCTTCACCTTCGCGGGCCGCTGGGCTTTTCGAACAGGCATTGGCTTTCTTCGTGGCGCAGCGTCTCGAGTGCGCTGAGTTATTGCCTGCGAGACCTGCTCAGCCGCTTCCAACAGCGGCGCATCGTATAGATGGGCGTATCTTGCGGTCGTTTGAGTCTGCGTGTGACCGAGCAGGGCACCGATAACCGGCAAACTATTTCCCTTGGATACAGCTAGGCTCGCAAATGTGTGGCGGAGGTCATGAAGCCTGAAACCTTCGATCCCTGCTTCGTTCAAGACCCGCGCCCAGGTTCTTCTCACTTCTTTTAGCGCAGTGCCTGTTCGAGATGGAGAAACAAAAGGACATTCTGCGTCTGATAAGTGGGACTGTGGCTTCTTGAGCAGGATAGCAACGGCTTTTGAGAGGGGTTTAATGCATTCCCGATACTCACTCGCCTATGCTGCGCCCTTGGCGAATTTCGCTAGTAACCGCCGCCAACCTGCTGCGAATGAAAAAACGTCCTTGTAATAATCTAGGACAAGAGTTTTTTGGTCTGGGCTCTTATTGAGGCAATGAGGTCCGAAAGCGCCGTCTACAGAAACGTTTCCGCAGACAGTCTCAACGTATCGGTTCGGGTTAAGTTCTTTGATCCTATAAACGTTGACTGCTTCGCCGTATCCGCGTTGGTTGTCTTGCCCCAATCGGTACAGATTTTTGTCTTTCCGGAAAATAGCGCCTCCCATTCGCGCGCCGGCGGGATCCAAGCATATAGGGCTAGAGGGATGGGGTCTAAACTCTGAAAAAAGATCGCTAGCGATCCAAAGATTCAAGATCGCATGTGCGGTATCCGCAAAGCCAAAAAACAAGTACCAGTATCCATCTTCGCAATGCATCGTTGCGTCCACGATACGGCTACTCTCCAAACCTTTTAGAGAAAATTTCTCCGATTGATCACCGATTTTTTCGATGTATTGTGCAGAATGACTGCCAACTTCAGGAAGCAGAAATTCGTCGCCGTTGTACACAAAAGACTGAGGATATGAATAGTGTTTTCCCTTTTTAATTGGGTTTGGGGAGATGCTTCCATCTGATGTTATTTCTAGTATTTCGCCGAGGCCCGTCGCCTTATTGAGCCCCTCCAACCGTATTGCTTTGCCGTCCGAAGAAAAAAAAGGGTCTGCGAAAAAGCGATAAGCAGAGTGGGTCGGTATCTCGACGATATCAGCTTTTGTGAGCTTCGTTTGATCTAAGGGACTAAAATCAACTTTACTGGTCCCAACACTCCAGTTTTTCTCAAAGAAAGCTCCGTAGACAAGTCTCTTAAAGCTTTTGAGGAACGTTTGGAGCACGACACTCAAGACTGCAGGGCCAGAAAGCTCATCCTGTATCGTCTCTAAGCTCGAAGGTGAGAAGATGGGGGCCTGCTCGGATTGATTGAATGAAGTGATAAGAGTAGCATTAGCCATCCGCTGGAATTCTTGGTATGACCTTCGAAGCGAATACGGATATACTTTAGCCCATACGGGCAATAACCGACTAACTCCATCTCCGGGATGTCCTGGCTGATGCGAGTACGATAGTTGGCCTATCGGAGTTTTGGATTGCTCCCTGACAAAGCTGGACAGCACTAGTTTCTGAGCTGCGCTTTCGGAATACGAAAAAATCGTCGTCCCATGAAACTTCGTTAGGCCACTGGCGAATTGATCCAAACTGCTATCAACTATCGTGTCGATTTGGTGAGCTTCCAAGGCATCTTCGCATATGTGTTGGTCAGTTGTCGGACAGATGAATCGATAATCAACAGAAGACTGTTCTAGTTGCTTGGAGCCCTTATTCTGTTTCGGTACCCGTAGCCATATTGATCTAACAGCTTCAATGACGAACTGACGAGCTGCTATCTTTTCCCCATGCTGCGTCTTCCTTAGCGCAATAATGAGCACAATCTTGCTTTTATGCGAACCCTGTCGCAGCGCTTCGGTCTGCCAAGCGCCGTATTGCAGACTATCAGTTATAAGGGCGATGCGTCTTGCCATGTAAGGAGCGGAGTTAAGATACGCCCAGCTTAAAGCGACAAGTCCACACGGCCATTCGCTGCGCTATAACGTCCAAGTATTTTCGTAAGGAACGTAACACAACTGGGCGTGTCGTGATGAAAGAAACCAAAGCAAAGAGTAAATCCCATAAGAAGCGAGAAAGAGTAGATGCCCGGTCTGGGTGCGCCGCGCCAACACCGCGCCGACATATACACATAGTAATATAGACCCTGGCATAACATAATAGTTAATGCGGTGCAAAGCGATAGAGGAAAGTATTATAAGTGGCGATAAAGAGAGTATAATTAATGCGATCAGTTTCAAAAAAGGATAGACACGTGGAAAATCTATTCTAATGCGCCTGTGATAATAGAGAAAAAACGGAACAGGAAGCGCGATTAAGGCATATCGAATAATTGCTCCCCCGGATGAGACAGATCCATAAATTTGGTCGATATATCGATCTGCGTAGGTGTCAAAACGATCAGCAAGCAGCAATGACGCGGCGGGTCCAATAACTGCAACGGCTACTGCAAGCCTAATCGTATCGACTTTCTCGCCAGCCAATAGTGCAATCGGTAGGAACATCACAACTGAGGTATGAAACTGCATGCCGACAAGAATTAGCATAGCCGTACGAATTTTTTTCTCAGATATAAATGCATTAAAGGCGAGCATTAAAAATGCGCCAGCCAATGCTTGTCGAATGCCGGACATTCCAAGTTGAACAATCACGACTGGAAATAGTAATGCTAAAATAATGCCGGACCAGCGATGCGCTTTTGCAAAAATAGAATAACAAAAAACGAGTATAACGGAGGCAAAAACATTCAGCCAAGTATAGTCTAGATTTATAGACTTTACGGAGTAAACTAGGAGCGAAAATCCTATTTCCTCGCCCTTGAAAACATTGCTTAGGTCGTTTGGTAGAGCGTAATTGTTCCACCTATTCAGGTAGCCTGTATAATCGCATCCGGTATAGTATCTGAATCCCATGAACCAAATCAGAAAGAGGGATACAAAAAATATATAAATGCCGATTTTCCTGACGCCGGAAGATAATCCCGCGAAGGTTAGCATGGAGTAGATACCAAGGTAGGTTAGCATTTTAAGCTTTCACTGAGCTCTTTGCAGGCACATAATTTGAACATATTTATCGGCGCCGACTGATACGGTTAAACCCTTTCGCTGCGTAAGAGGCGATTTCGCTAAGTGCGGGTCGTGGGTCGGTTATGGAGAAAACAGCCGATGTGTGCGCGCGGGCAGGGCCAGAGCGTTCAGAATTTGGAGCGCCCAAGATAAAGTCGCGGTGGGTCGCGTAAAAGAGCCGGGACGCCACGTCTTTCAGCCAATAGCGCCATCGGACGCCGTCTAACTGACGCGCCGATGAAGAAGTTTCGGTGTCCCGATCACTGTTCAGATAGCTTTCCACTATTTTTGAGTTGGAATATGTGCTGACTGAGAACCAGAGAGATGGCCGAGGATTGATCTCTATCAGACTAAGTTTTCCAGTCGCTGGTTCCCTTTTGAATTCAGCAGCTGCGACGCCCTCATAGCCTAGGCCCAACAAGAGCTGTTCAGCAATTGATGCGGTTTCGCCACAAACTTCACTCTGAACAAGTGAGGCTGACCCGAAACCTGGCGGATACTGCCTGAGCTTTCTGGCGGTGAAACGTTGCCGAACTCGACCATTCTCGTCGATATGTCCCGCCCAAAGCATGATCTCGCTTTCGGGACCTGCCACAATTTCTTGTACTAGGATCAGGTCGATTTCATCAGGTATACTGCGGATGGTCGCTTCAAAATCACCTGCCTCTTTTACTACCCAGCCCTTTTGGCCTTTCATAAGATGTTTCACTTCATGTATGCGTGCAGGTTTGATCATACAGGGATAAGCAATGCTGTCTTTGAGCGATTTCGCCTCACTCAACGTCGACCTCCAAATTTTTGGATAGCTCACGCCGAAAGTATCGCAGATAGAGTAGAGCTGTCCCTTATCCATCAGACGAATTGCCAGTCCATCTTTGTAGGACTTAGGTAATTCAACGACCTTCGACAGGGCGCTAGCGTTTGCGGAGACCGCTGCTAAATCTTGATCTGATGTAACGATCAATTCCGGCTTCTTGCTTTGATAGGAGGAGCCGCGCTTGATAACGGCTGCGACACGGGCTTCGGCGCTTTTCTCAGCAATGTGATCAGTGAGGAAGCGGGACCGCAGACCTGGTGAGCCCGGTGCGCCTACTCCCAGGACGGTGTACCCAGCCTGCGCGGCCTCCCTCACTGCATAAAGGCCTGTTGGAGATAGGCCAAGCACGATCACATCAATGGGTTTTGACGTCATCTATCACCTGTTTCAGCAGCAACGCCAAATCATGAGCAATCGTAGCCGGGGCAAAACGCTGTTCAACTTCGTTTCTGGCCGCATGAGCGATACGCTGACGCAGCTCTGCACTTTCTATGAGCTTGCTTAGATGGCTCTCCCAGTCGTCGAGTGTCTCGCACAGAAAACCGGTTTCTCCGTGACGGATGAGTTCTCTGTTATAGCCGATGTCCGCTACCACAGGCACGACGCCTGCAGCCATATAAGTTCTTGCTTTGCCGCCCGATTTACCTCTCGCCCAATCTTCTGGCGGCAGGGGCATGAGGCCAATATCGAAGCGGGCGAGCGCAGCTAGCTCGTGATCTAGCGACCAGTCGGTAAGCGTCCAATTAATCCCGTCCATCGTGAATTCTTTCCCACCCATGATCTCCCATCTAACATGGGGATTCTTCTGGGCGATCGCCTGCAGTGCTGGCTCAATAAAATTCAAATACTTTACTGTAGACGGAGAACCCAGCCAGCCGATCGTCACCGGCGCATCATTTGAATGCGGGGTATGCATGGGGATGCGTGCAGTGTCTTCGGCCACTTCCAGCGTCACCGCCCGCAGCGCCCCAGCCTCGACGGCCGCATCGCGCAGCCAGTTGTTTCCGGCGACTACGCAATGCACCAGTCTAAACAGTTTGCGCGTCTTGTCTCCTGAGCGGAGTGCGGTGGCTATCCAGTTGTAGCGTGACGGCTTTTTGATGAAGAGCGCATCGTCATAGTCGAAGAACAACACGGCACCGCGTGTCTTCAGCCAACCTTCGATCACGGGGCGTCCGAAAGGCAGCAGTTCGCGTTGTAGATATAGCGCGTCGTAGTGGCGCCATTTTCGCAGGGCCCAGAGTCGATGGACTGTCGCTCTAAGGGTGGCGAGGATTTTTGCTATAGTATTGCCAGAGCCGAGCGATAGGTGGTACATCGGCGTGTTCATAAAGCTCTGAACCGTGGCCTCGACCCCATGGCTTGCGAGATACGGAATATACTGGAAGACCCGATAACGACTAGAGGCCCCCTCAACCGGGTAGCGCGTAAGAAACAAGACGCGAATTGCTCGCTCTGTCATGGGTGCAACTGCTTCAGCCAAGTGTATATTGCTGCGTAGTCTCTCACGCCGCCCGATAAGGAAAACCGCGCCTCGGCGGCCGCACGGCAGCGCTGAGGCATCTCGGGATCTGCGGCCATTTCAAACAATTGTTGCAGGCCGGCGTCGAGATTGTCCAGAACCACCCCATCTAACCCTAGCGGCGGCAACGCAATTCCCGTGCCGGTTTCATTGATATCCTCGGCCACGTCCCCCACACCGCCATTTGTCAGGCACGGTTTGCCGCAGGCTAGGAACTCTCCCATGCGCGTTGGGCAGGAGGCGCGTTTCGACCAGGCCGGACGGATGAAGAACAAACCCGCATCCATCCGCCCGATATGGGCGCCGACCTCGTCAAACGCCGCGCCGTGGATTTCGACGCGAGCCAAATCTACGCCCGCTGCTAGAAGTGTTTCGCGCACATATTCATGATTTCCCTTCGTGATTACAAGAAAACGCGCGTCCGGACGCATCTCAAAGGCGCGGGCCACAGTCTGGGCCACCGCGTCGAACAGATACCAACTGCCGACCGAGCCCACATACCCCAAAGTGAAGTCCGGCGCGTCGTTAGCGGAGGTTTCGGAAGGCGAGAGTGGAAACATTTCAAGGTTGGTGCAGGTCGGGATAACGGAAGAGGGGGGCGTGCGTCCCCTTAGATATTCGAAGGCCTCGAATTCTCGAATGCCCGCACGCGTTAACGAAACTACGTGATCGGCGCCCAAGAAAAGCTGCCGCTCGACCAGTTTGAAGACGCGGTATGGCAAACTGTTTTTTGACCAGATCCCGCCATCAACACGCTCGTCTGGCCAAAAGCCGCGCATGTCGAAAATATAACGCGCTCCGGTCGCGCGTTTGACCGCTAGGCCCATCAGCCCGGCAATATAGCTACGGCAGTGCACGATATCAGCGTTTATTTCTCGGGCCAACCGGATCGCTTGCTGCCGGCCTGCGATAAGATCGTACAATGTCGCCAAAGTACCACTAGGCCTGTTGTGCCAGATGCGTGGACGCCACGCAACGCCGGCTGCCTTGCACTGCGCGCGCACGAGGGCGACGCGAGTGGTATCCGATAGAGCATCGGGTTTCTCAAAACTGAGTACCGTCATGCGATATCCCGCGCGCCCAAGGGCCAGGATGTATTGCAGAACCTGGCTTTGACCCAAAGGATCCATCAGACCTGTATAAGAAATGTAGAGAACTGACGTCATAGAATCTGTGGCCTCGTCAGCGCGCGCCTGGCTAATGCTCAGACGTCAGGCTTTCGTAAATCTCAATTAGTTCAGAAGCAATCGTTGGTAGACTGAAATGTGCCTCTGCCCGCGAGCGTGCTGCCCTTCCCATTGCCCCGCGCAACACGGGATCATCAGCGATCTCTAAAATGGCATCCGTCAGCGCACCCTTGTCACCAATCGGCACTAGCCGCCCCGTATCTCCCATAAGTTCGGGCAACCCGCCAGCCTTTGATGCTATCACCGGCTTCGACAAACTCATGGCTTCGAGCGCGGTCAGTCCGAAACCCTCAAACCGGGAAGGAATTACAACGATATCCGCGGTCGCGACGGTGGTGAGGAGCTCGCGGTGCGTGAGCCATCCCGTGATGGATGTACGGTCTTCGAGCCTATTGGCGGTAATTCTCGCCTCAATCTCACCACGCATAGGCCCATCCCCAGCTAAGGTCGCCTTGAAAGGGAGCCCTGCGGTTCGGAGGCTGCAAAGAGCATCCAGAAAGTCACAATGCCCCTTTTCGTGGACGAGCCGTCCGGGAAGAACCAGATGAACTGACGAGCGATTGTCGGTATCGCCGCCCGATAGTGCGCTTGACACACGATCAACCGCGTTTAGATCGACCGGGTTGTGCAAGACTGAGATTGAGGTGTCGGCGAGCCTGAGCGCATCTTGATAATGGCTGGCAACAGGACCGCTGATAGCTAGCTTATAATCAAAACCGGGAGGAACAAGACGTGCTAATAATTGACGCCTCGCCCACAAGCCTACGCCAGCCTTGTTAGCCCCAGGTGCATAGGCAAGGTTGTGAAACGTCACGCAGGTTCGCGCTCGGGTCATCCCTCGGAGCCTAGAGAGCGCTGTATAAACAGTGGGAAAGTAGAGATGCGCATGAATAATATCGCAATCAAGCTCTTCAGCTTTGGACGCAATGTTACGCGCACCAGCGACAACATTCCATTTGCGGTGGGGGGGCAGCACGTGGACCGGGATGCCAGCGGCCTCAAGCTGAGGTTTCAGGTCAAATGGCGGTTTAAGCACGAAAACTGAGACGTCATGGCCTCGACGTTTTAGCTCCGGCAGAACAATGGTCAGAAGCGTCTCCGCACCACCGCGGCCTAGTGTTTCGATGACGTGGATAATGACAAAACTCAAACGACTGCTTTCGCACGGCCCCAAAGCTTCAACTAGTTAGAACACCCTGCTCGCAAGCGAGACGTTAAGCGTTGAACCCTGCTTGCTTAGAACTATTGAACAAACTTGAAAGGCTACCTTGGTTTTGAATTCCATATTCTGCTACCAACGAGTAATCGCAGGAAGTCTTTTGCCAAGGCCCGCAATCCTAAACTTCGAAACGGGTTACCAATGTATCCGTGTGACATGAGCAATGAGTAAAAAGCCCCAGAGCGTTCTAAGAAAGATGAGTGCGAATATAATTTTTCTCGCAATTCATAAGTCCGACGCAGTCCTTCAAAATGACTTGCTGAAATCAAAAATTTTTCAGCTTTGTCCTTGTTTACCACTTGCTGCGCTGTTCTTTCTAAGGCTGACACACAAGACCGGGCTGCGGCAGCGAGATGATTGTAGTTAGCAGCTCCTACTCGACCCGCTTCAAGCGTACGCTCAACAAAGGTTTTCCTATCGTACTTCCCCGTGACTGTTCCGCCGTGACGACGATACAATACCGACTTTCGATCAATGATATATACTCCGCCCAGAGCATTCCCGATCATAGAAAACCACTTATCGTGAGGTTGCTGACCGTCCGGACGATAGTAACTGATTGGTCTAACAGAATCATCTAATTGACGTATCAGATCAGAATTCACGGCCATTAGAAACCCTGGCCAAACCCAAAAGCCTGGTCGCCTATTTGCTCCGAAATAACCTTTACCTGGATGTGGCGGAAAAGTACCGCGCAACACATTAAGATGCTCATCACACAGCTCGGCCCGGTGTAAAATGAGGCTCAGTCCCGGGCGCTCTAGAGCTGTTGCTTCGACCTCGATGAGCCGATCTGGAAGCCACACATCATCTTGATCGCAAAAAGCCACCCATTGCCCTGAACATCGTCTGGCCGTGTTGAGAAAGTTTTCAGCAAAACCGAGCCTTGCACGGTTCTGATGTATCTTCACGTCGAACGGTGCTTTTGAGCGAAAAGCATTCAAAATATGGATCGTGCTATCTTCAGATAGATCGTCACCAACAACAAGCTCATCGGGCAATCTTTTTTGTGCCAAGAGGCTATCAAGTTGCTCAGTTAAAAACCTTTCACCGTTGAAAGTCGTCATGGCAACAGATAAAAACACGTTACTCAATCAGCCGACCTTCCTCTCGCCTTTAACTCTCTCCAAATTTCAAAATCCCTTGCATAATAGTTATCTATGAAGTCCCGAAGCCATTTAGTCATATAAGTCCTGCTCAAACTAGTTTTAGCGGGCTTATACATTATCTCTCTTGCCAAATGAGATACCATTGGAAGCTTTTGACCGAGCGAACGAACAAGATTAATTTGCTTTGCAAGCTGAGTTAATTTTCGATGGGCGGAACTTTGAAAAACTCGGGCCGCATTTTTCTCTCCCACTTCACTTGAGGGCTCATCAGTAATCTGCGCTATGATATCTAGCAGTCGTTGTGCTTCGCTAACATCAATAACAGTTTTAACGACCCGAGTTCCGTCTATTTCGAGAAAATTCGATTGTTTCTCGAAGTGAATGAAACGGTAATCATCGATCAAGTCTTTCTGAGAAATCTGATCACAAACACTGTTTGCACTCTCAATAACTTGTTTTTTACTCATAGACGCGATGTTTGTGTTTAGGTAAACACGAGAGTGCTGGGACAAAGATGAAAAAAATCTCTCGTACGGATTTCGTATGAGCGCAAAGCTCTCGTACGCACAAACCTTTTCAAAAGCATAAAAAAAGTATTCGTTCAATTTTGCTAGTGGTATGTGTGTATAGTCCATAAATCCACACATCGGATGGCTATTTATTCTTCCGGCAGAGAACTCTGAATATTCATTAAGGTGGTCAAGATGATTCCTTATGCTTGTTCCTGCACATTTTGGGATGTGAATAAATGCAAATTGAAATTTGTCACTGATGATCATGATTTTTGAAGTTTACACATTTGATAGAGTGCGTTGAGGAACTGTGTTGCTTGATAGTCCCTTCTGAACATCTGAACATCTGCAGCCGACCGATACGGACTGGAGTGCGCCATCAGCTTGTCAATTGCTTTAGAAATGCCGGCAACGTTCTGATACGAAGCCACTTCGCCCAGATCATATTCATTAACAACCTTCGAAAGCTCTATATTGTTATTATTCAATAGAAGTATTGGAGATCCTGACCCGATATATTCGAATAGTTTACCAGTCAAAACACCTGCCTCGGCATGCTGAAGCAGCACAAGTGCTGATGCAGACTTCATCAATTTTATTGCTTTTGAATGATCTACATAATCCAAAAAACTACACCAGTTTTTGCCAGAGCACCGATCAATTATACGTTGGTACTCAGAAGGATTATTTGATCCAACAATTTCGAGGTGAACGTCTTTTAGTCCCTCATCCCGTCGACGCTGATTAATGATAGCGGTTGCCTCAATAAGCTTATGGAGGCTGTCTGGATGTGTAATGAAACCAATGTACCTGATGACCTTCTCGTCAGATGACGTCTCGACATTATCTCTCAATGTAAAGAAATCTTCTGTGTCGTATCCATTGTAAATGAGACTAATTTGCTTCCCATTAATATTGTAGTAATTCTTCAATATGCTATGATAACCTTTGGATACGACGCTAAAGGCATTCGCGGAATTAAAGATACGTTTCTCAATACCATCGATTCGAAAACTTGAAAACGGGCGTGGCGATGTTATACGTTTTCGGTTAAATCGATTTTTATTTTTGAGGTCTCGAATGTCAATAAATAAAGGTTTCTTTGCAATATATGAAATTTTCGCTCCAGCTAGCAGAGCCGAAATACTTCCATAACTTACAAATATAGCGTCGATCTGGCGCGAACGGGTGATCTTGATACCTTCTACGATGGCTGCGGTGCGCCATTCTGCGTTTTCATCAAGAAAAAAAGCCTTCGATAGTTTTCGGGTAATCTTAGTCAGTGTTTTGTTTTTTGAGAGAACTGAGTCGGCCACCCTGTGAACCTCAAGATCCTCGGGCAAATCATCAAGCAGCGTCTCGTCCAGCAGACCTCCGTCAAACTTCGCTGTGACAACGATTGGCTCAGCGCCCATGCGTTTGGCGTACTTGCAAAATTTTGCCACGCGTTGCACGCTTGAGCCTCCGCGCGGCGGAAAGGTCGATGTAATGACCAAAAAGGTCAGAGGGCGGTCGCCAATGCGAGCGTAGTCTTCACCCCGCAGAACATGATCCTCAGAACTGGGCTTGTCGGAGGGTTCCGTCGTCATTGCTTCACCTTAAGCTCCGCCAACAATGGCTTGAAAAGCTTCGCTATCAATCATCAATTCAGTGTATGGGCCCTGAGCGACCAGTTTGCCTTTCTCTAACACGAGAATCATATCGCATTCGCGAACCGTGCTGATGCGGTGAGCTACCATGATAATTGTTTTCTGCCGACTAAGCTTATCAACTGCGGCCATGACCTCTTTTTCAGTCAGATTGTCGAGTGCGCTCGTGGCTTCGTCGAATACGATGAGATCGGGATCGTGATAAAGCGCACGAGCTATCCCCAGGCGTTGACGCTGACCGCCTGACAATCGAACACCGCGTTCACCAACCTTTGTGTCGTAGCCCTCGGGTAGATCCTCGATAATAAATTCGTGAACTTGCGCCATACGCGCGCATTCGGCAACGCGAACACGATCAATTTGTTCGGACGGCATACCGAGCGCTATGTTTTCAGCGATAGAGGCATCAACCAAAAATATTTCTTGGGGTACATAACCGATAGTCTGTTGCCAGGAGCGCACATTGTCCGATGTGATAGGCTTACCATCGATCAACATTTCTCCAGAGGTTGCCTCCAACAGGCCCAACAGCACATCCATCAATGTCGTTTTTCCAGCACCGGTACTGCCCACGACGCCTACGCGGCTGCCGATAGGGATGGTGACTGAGACTTCTTTGAGGCCCACGCCGTCTGAACCCGGATAGCTAAATGAAAGGGCCCTGAATTCGATGCTGTCATGCAGACCCAATGGCTCTACTGTTCCGCGCGGCAAAGGGTGCAGATCTTCGCGCAGAACCAAGTCTTCATAAACTGAATCAATGGCAGCAGCGCCAAAGCGCATCGCTGAGATAGACTGATAGGCCGACTGAAATGTCGGGAGCAGGCGGTAGCCGGCAAACGCGTAGAGCCCCAGAATCGGAAGCACCTCCCCAAGCGCTTCTCCATCCGCACCTCCCTGGCGTGCCATCAGGACCAGGCAAAGAAGGATAATGCCCCCAAATGCGACCGCCTCAATGGCGAATTTTGGCAATTGGCCGAGTGTCATACTTGCCGCCTGAGAACGAGCAACTTTAATGGCTGCCATGCGAAACCGCTTGAGATAGGTTTGCTCGCGACCAAGAACCTTAATTACCTTTATGCCGTTCAAAGCGTCACTGACGGAGGCGAAACGTTCCCGGTTTGCTACAACCCGTTCCTGTCCGATCCGCGACAGAAACCCTTTGGTAACCGCAAAAATCAATCCATAGGCCCCACCAAGTATGCTGCCAGCCACTAGAGCGGTCACAGGGTCGACAACGACTAGTAGGGTTATGATCATGGCCATCGTGATGATGCTCGCCACTAAAGTCATGAAGGGTTTGATTGTGGCGCTGACTGCCTGACTCGACTCTACAATAGTTCGTGCGGCAAGGTCACCACTATGTCGGTCAAGAAAGAATGGATATGCTTGTCTGAAGTAACCATTTAATAGTCGTTCGGATACACTATAGGATCTCATTTGTGTGTAGCGGTTAATGGCGTAATTTGTGACTATCCGAACCGCTGCGGTGATAACCAATAGAATGAACGCACCAGATCCAAGGAGAAAGAGGAACCGGTCAATGCCAGGCGTTCCGATGATTTCATAGGTCTGACTCAGAAGCGGATTTGTCTCAATAAGCGAAGGATTGCCCAGCACCGCCAAGAAAGGCATTGTCGACGCGATGCCGACGGTTTCAAATGTTGCCATCAACACAACTAGCGCCAAAACCGCGAGTGCCCGACGTCGCTCACTTGGGGTGAGTAATGTGATGAGTACCGTCCTTGCGCGAGGGGCTTTGCTTGTTTCTCTTGCGTGCAAAATTGGCATAAAAATCTTGAAGCGAAGTCTTCTAAATAGATGGGTGTAGATTGTTGGATGGGCAGACGATGTATTGATTGAAACCCGCTTAGATCGGATCCCAACTTCGCGGTGAACCGGGATCATTTCCTAAATGACAAATCGTGAGCCGGTTCAGTTTTCAGTTCAGGAAAGTCTTAGAGGCGCGTGGTAACAGGTTCATATTTAACCTGAAGCTAGAGGATTTCTCCAAAACGCTCTAGTTCCCGCTCCATTGAGGCAGCTAGTGCAGCTCGCTCGCTTCGGCTCTTGAGTTCTGTAACGTGCTCCACGGACAGTTCATTCAATGCCTCGGCCAGGCTTTCGACCGTAAATTCCTCAGATATAACGCCGCATTCATGTTCCGACAGAAATGCTGCCATGTCCGGCGAGGGGCCTATCGCCACAGCGAGGCGCGCCTGGATATACTCGAATATCTTGTTCGGCATGCAGTGTTTTAGATTGAAACTTGTTGGCTCATAGTAAATTAGACCAATGTCATATTGGTTCATCTCCTTGACGATTCGATCGTAGGGGACTGGGGGATGCAGCGAAATCCGACCATCGGCCTCGGCTTTTCTTTTCATCTCGGCAAGGCGCTTTTCGTCGTTGGTCACAATGTAGAGATCGAGAGTGAAGTTTTGGCCCAATTGATCCATCAGCGCGAAGTAGTTCTGGAGCCCGCGATTGCGGTTTGCCACTCCGTGATAGACGAGGCGAATAGGAGACGGATCGACAGGGGTCGGAGCGATGTCGTGGTAGGCTGCTGCGCTGTGAATGACTGTTGGTGAGACCCCGAAATTGCGAGTGTAAGCATCAGCCAATCCTTGCGAGACCGTTATGACGCCATCACAGCGGGGCAGGTCGCGTGCGCACAAGCGTATCCGTTCAGGCTGCTCAAAAATCCGGAAGCGCCGATCTTCTTCGTTTTGGGCCGGATAATATTCACGGGCATCGAAAATGATACGCGCACTCTTTTTTTGGCGTAACGCGATCGGGAGCAGCGCAAGGTCTTGAACCATGATCACGTCGAAGGTGTGCGCCTTCAACGCATTTCCCAACCCGTGGAGGCCATGCCGATGGGTATTCGCAATGTCTTTCAGAAAGTGTGTTGGCAAGAAGGCCGCAAAATAGGCGTAGCCCGGAAGGCGGCGTGTCAGTAGCCCCTTTGGCTTGGGCTCGGGACCGAGAGGGATATGGGCGTCGCAGGCCATATCGCGGGTGAGGGGCTTGGAGGCAATCGTGATGTGATAGCCTTGCTCCCTCAGGTGCTGTGAAAAGCGTATCGTGCGCGGACTCCAGCTCGCATCGCCAAGACACATGAGCAGTGCGCGCTTTCCGGCTCCTTGATCAAACATGCTGTTGCTGCAGAGACGTACGTACCGCATCAGCGATCATAGCGATATCGGAAGGTTCAAGGTCTGCATGCATCGGCAAGCTAAGGACCTGGTTCGCCAAGCGCTCGCTGTCTAGGTACACTGCGTCGACGGCGAATGCGGGTTGGCGGTGTAGCGGCAGTGGGTAATGGACTGTCGTCGGAATACCGGCCCGTTTTAATTGCTCGGCCAGGCTATTTCGGTTGTCGCATTGCACGGTGTACTGGGCCCAGACGCTCGTGTTGCCGGGATGAACAGCCGGGAGTTGAAGATCCAGCCCGGAGAGATGCTCATCATATAGTCGGGCGGCCTTGTCGCGCCGCACTACCTCGTCGTCAAAAACATCGAGCTTGGCCAGCAAGATCGCGGCCTGGATTGTGTCCAGCCGACTATTGATGCCGATGCGAACATGGTGATAACGGCGCTCCTGCCCATGGCGCGCGATCTGGCGTAATATCGGGGCTAGGGAATCGTCGTTTGTGAAGACGGCACCGCCATCGCCGTAGCAGCCGAGTGGCTTGGACGGAAAGAAGCTCGTGCAGGCGATCCGGGACAGGGAACAGGACTTCTGACCATTTTGCGTAGCGCCGAAGCTCTGGGCCGCGTCCTCAATGACCGTGAGCCGGTGCCGTTCCGCGATGGAGTTAATCGCTGACATGTCCGCACATTGCCCGTATAGAGAGACGGGAATAATGGCCCGTGTGCGTTCGGTAATGCGAGCCTCGATATCCTTGACATTGACCAGACAAGTCTCAGGGTCGACATCGGCAAACACGGGCTTTGCGCCCAGAACGGCGACGGTTTCAGCTGTCGCGAAATAGCTGAATGAGGGCGTAATCACCTCGTCCCCCGGTCCCACGCCGATGGCCATCAGAGCAATCTGTAACGCATCGGTGCCGTTGGCGCAGGTCAGACAATTCCTCACGCCGACATAGGCGGCGAGCCTTTCCTCAAGTTCGGCGACTTCGGGGCCGAGAATATAGCGCCCATGGGACAGTACATCCGCGATGCGGCGATTTAAATCGGCACGGATGCGTTCTTGCTGGGCCGCAAGATCAACGAACGCAATCATGACGGTACCTCTCTAACCACGCAATCGCCCGTCAATGCGTACCGCTCTCCGCTGTGTGGACAGTCGGCATATCCTTCGCCGGTCAAGGGCAAATCAAGTCGCTCACCAAACGCGCTCATCCAGCCGATCTGCCGGGCTGGGACGCCGGCGACGAGGGCAAAATCCGCAACATCCTTTCGGACCACTGCACCGGCAGCAACAAACGCAAACGCGCCGATCTTGACCCCGCAGACGACGGTACAGTTGGCCCCAAGCGTAGCGCCTTCGCGGACAAGCGTATCGCGATATTCGCTCTTTCTCTCGACCCGAGCGCGCGGGTTATAAACGTTCGTGAAGACCATAGATGGCCCGCAAAATACCCCATCTTCTAGGATAACATTGTCATAGACGGACACGTTATTCTGGATCTTGACATCGTTGCCGATGACAACGCGATTACCCACAAAGACGTTTTGCCCCAGCGAGCATCTTGCTCCAATGCTGGCGCCCGAACAGATATGAACCCAATGCCAAACCCGTGTTTCGGGCCCTATGGTTGCTCCATCGTCAATGATGGCGCTCTCGTGACAGAAATAGTCCATATTAGGCTTTCGCAATCAAACTGGCGATTTTAGGTCCCGCATGCCCGCCCCCGTAGAGCGAGCCGTCATTTTCAGCAACCATATCGAGCCGCCTGATGCCTTCCCTTTCGATAGTTCGCGCATCTGTCCCGACAAGAACGTTCACATCTTCGTCAAGTAGTTCCACCCATTCTGTTGAGTCGCGTAATGTGATGCAGTGCTTACCATGGAAGAACGCTTCTTTTTGCACCCCGCCGGAGTCGGTTGCCACAAGCCCACAATGTTGTAGGAGCCAAAGCATCTCCAAATACCCGACTGGTGCGATGGTCTTGAACTCGAGCGCCACGTCCAATCGCGCGAGTGCATGACGCGTGCGCGGGTGCAGTGGAAGAACAACCGGGCGTACTTGATTGAGAGCATTCAGCCCCTTTACGATACCTTTCAAGCGCATCTGACAGTTTGTATTTTCGGCCCTATGCGCGGTCGCGAGAATAAAACCGCGTTCCAACTCGCAATTCTGCGGGCGTCGTGATTTGTCACCGAACAGGCGCGTCGCGTCTTCCATTACGTCGCCGATGCGTACTATTTGGGCCGGGTGTTTCCTGTAAATTTCCTCGTTTGATAGATTCCGCACGGCCGACTCAGTAGGGCAGAAAAGAATGTCTGACACTTGGTCAGTGAGAATTCGGTTGATTTCCTCCGGCATTTTTCGATCGAAACTTCTCAGGCCTGCTTCGACATGCGCCACTGGTATATGCAACTTGACCGCCGCGAGCGCTGCCGCAAGCGTACTATTCGTATCGCCGTACACAAGAACGCGATTGGGCTGTTCCTTTAGAAGTACCGCTTCGATTTGTTCCAGCATTCGACCAGTCATTAGACCGTGCGTTCCGCCCCCAAGATTTAGCATGTATTTCGGCGCAGGAATATCTAGCTGCTGGAAGAAT
The DNA here is from genome assembly GCF_003576345.1 of Henriciella barbarensis. GTDB lineage: Bacteria > Pseudomonadota > Alphaproteobacteria > Caulobacterales > Hyphomonadaceae > Henriciella > Henriciella barbarensis. Next base: position 164,709 of record NZ_QWGB01000014.1, read on the forward strand.
ACATCGGACATCGACGTATCAAAATGTTGCCCGGTATGCAGCAACACCTCTTGCACGCCTTCTTCTCGTTGCAATGCGCGGCTGACCACGCTCGACTTAACGAATTGTGGGCGAGCACCCACTACAGTAACAACTTTCTTCAGAGTCGGATCAGACCGCATTTAGCCTCCACGAACGGATGAATTTCGTTTCCTCTGAGTCTTGAAGGTAGGGGCCGTCTCAAACCACGACAATCTTTCAGCCGCAATGTTCGGTTCACACGAGAGCATCTTATAAGATGCTTGTTTGGACCGGCTTTCCGACATCGTCCTTATACGCTCACCAACGATACGAACGGGTGTCGTTCGCCGCCGGATTCGGGAGTTGCATTGCGAATTTGTGAAACTGTTTCGATCGCCACACGATTTTCTTCCAATCCGAACCCTCGACCAGCAAGGATTTCCTCGTAGCTGCGTGTATGAAGGTCGGTAAAGCCACCTGAGAATTCAATTTGCTGTCCATCGACCGATATAGACCGGAACGTGCGTTGCCCCTGATCCAGGACTGAATTTGGGATGTCGTTGAGGTCGATCGAAAGAAACCAACGCACACGTGCATGTTCGTACTCAAGGTATCCGGCCGCGCGAGTATCTTCACAAAGATGCGTCTTGTTTTCCTTCAACTGGCCAAAGACGAAGTGCAGCATATCGAAGAAATGCACGCCTATATTTGTAGCAATTCCCCCAGACTTCTTTTCGTTGCCTTTCCAGCTTTGCAGGTACCAGTTGCCGCGCGAAGTGATATAAGTCAGATTGACCTCATGCTTGGTGTCCTTGGGGGCGCGTAAGATGCGTTCACGCAATTCAGTGATCGCGGGATGCAAACGCAATTGCAGGATCGTGTTGACTTTCTGTCCGGTGTCACGCTCGATCTCTTGCAGACCGTCGATGTTCCATGGGTTCAAAACCAGTGGCTTTTCGCAGATTGCATCTGCAGCCGAACGCAGTGCGAAGCGCACATGGCTGTCATGCAAGTAGTTGGGCGAGCAGATCGAGACAAAATCGATGCCTTTGCCGGCCCGATGCTGTTTGTCGATATGACGATCGAAGCGTTCGAACTCGGTGAAAAAGTCGGCGTTGGGAAAGTAACTATCGATGATACCAACCGAGTCGTTGGGATCCAGAACAGCCACCAGGTCGTTGCCGGTATCACGCATGGCGGCCATGTGGCGGGGGGCGATGTAGCCTGCGGCTCCGATCAATGCGAATCGTCTCATCCAAATACTCCAATTAGAGTTGCAGATCGCTTTGGTCGCTGGGCAGGACGCGCTTTAAATCGTAAAGAACATGTTCGGAATTCCCTAAGCGACGCAGGCGAATCTCTCCCATTTCACTGAATTGGCTGTGCGCCACGGCAAGGACGATGCCGTCATATGCGTCATTATCGAGTTGGCTGATCGGGTTGATGCCGTATTCAAGCTTAGCTTCGGAGCTTTCGACCCAAGGGTCGTATACGTCGACCACGATCCCATATTTTTCTAGTTCTGCGATCACATCGACGACGCGCGTATTACGCAGGTCGGGGCAGTTTTCCTTGAAAGTGAGGCCGAGAACCAGCACGCGACCGCCTTTGATGGCGATTCCCTTGCGGATCATCGCTTTCACCATCTGACTAGCGACGTAGGCACCCATCCCGTCATTGATACGCCGGCCGGCCAAGATGATCTGCGGATGATGCCCGAGAGCTTCGGCTTTGTGGGTCAGGTAGTAGGGGTCAACGCCGATGCAGTGGCCTCCGACGAGTCCGGGGCGGAAGGGAAGAAAGTTCCATTTGGTGCCTGCCGCCTCAAGCACCGCCTCCGTATCGATGTTCATACGGTTGAAAATCATCGCGAGCTCGTTGACGAGCGCGATGTTGAGGTCCCGTTGCGTGTTCTCGATAACTTTGGCTGCCTCGGCGACCCGAATGGATTCAGCCTTGTGTGTACCAGCTGTGACGATGGATGCATAAAGTGCGTCAACCGCGTCAGCTACTTCCGGCGTGGAGCCGGAGGTGACTTTCGTGATCGTCGTCAGTCGGTGTTCCTTGTCGCCGGGGTTTATCCGTTCCGGGCTGTAGCCGCAGAAGAAGTCCTCATTGAACTTGAGGCCCGAGTGCTGCTCCAGAACAGGAACGCAGTCGTCTTCAGTCGCGCCTGGATAGACCGTGCTTTCATAAATAACGATGTCGCCCTTTTTCAGCACTTTGCCGACGGTTTCAGATGCCTTGAGAAGTGGGGAAAGGTCGGGGCGCTTGTGGGCGTCGATTGGTGTTGGAACCGTGACGATAAAAACCGTGGCACTGGCTATTTCGTCGAGCGAATTTGTGAAGCTGAGCTTGGTCGCTTCTTCCAGATGGTCGGCTTCCACTTCGCGGGTCCGGTCATAGCCGCTAGCAAGCTCGTCGATACGTTTCTGGTTGATATCGAAACCGATCGTGGAGCGCTTCCTGCCAAACTCGACCGCTAGCGGAAGTCCAACATAGCCAAGGCCAACAATTGCTAATTTTGAATCCGATCCGATCATGTTTGCCTACTTATTATAGTATTCTCGAAACCATGCGACGAACCGAGCGATGCCGTCATTGAAATCAGTTTGGGGTTGGTAACCTGTCAGTCGGCGGAGCAAGGATGTGTCCGCCCATGTCGCGGGTACATCTCCGAGCTGCATACCCATCATGTTCCTTGTCGCCTTGAGGCCGAGGCACTTCTCGATAGCGTCGATAAAATCGAGAAGCCGGATCTTTTCTGAATTTCCGATGTTCACTATGCGGAACGGCGCCACTGGCGAAAGGCTATCGCCCTCTTCAACTATTCCGTCTTCAGGGCGCTCCGGTACCGCTTCCGTCAAAAGGAAGATGGCGCGAACCAGATCGTCCACGTAGGTGAAATCGCGATACATTTCGCCGTGATTGTAGATGTCAATTGCCCGGCCATCGAGCATGGCATCCACAAACTTGTAGAGTGCCAGGTCGGGTCGCCCCCAAGTTCCGTAAACCGAAAAGAAACGAAACATTGTAATCGGTAGATCATGTAAGTGAGCGTAGGCGTGCGCCATGCTCTCATTGGCCTTCTTCGTGGCCGCGTACATGGTCAGCTGTGTGTCGGCCTTCTCGGTCTCGTGGAATGGCATCTCGTCATTGGCGCCGTACACCGAAGACGTTGAGGCCATGAGGAGATGGTCGACACCAAGGCGTTGCGCAACATCCATCACGTTGAATGTGCCGGTGACATTCGAGCTGATATAGGCGCGCGGATTTTCGAAGCTGTAGCGTACGCCGGCCTGCGCAGCGAGGTGCACGATAATCTGCGGCTTGAAGTCGAACATTGCGGCTTCGACTTTGTCCTGATCTTCAAGCATCCCGATCGTTGCGGAGAAATTACCGTGTTCAAACAGCATGGAATGACGCCGCTCTTTAAGCGTGACGTCATAATAGTCCGTCAGGCCGTCATAGCCGTGCACCGCGTGGCCGTTCGCGAGAAGCAGCTTCGCGAGATGAAAGCCGATAAAGCCTGCAGTACCTGTAACGAGAACTCGTTTCTTCTCTGCCGGATCAGTCATATCTAGTTTTCGGATGTTGCAAGCTGCACCTGTTCAAGAAGACCTTGCGGAGCGATATTTGGCTTTCATGGCCGCGAGTTCGCTTTCAGGCAGGTCCTGACCAATATCCTCAATCTCGGTTTTCAGGATCTCGTATTCAGACAGCTTGCGGGACAAGAAGCGCTTAGTGAGATCCGTCTTGGCCGCAATGCCTTTTGGGGTCAGTACATAAGAATAGCGTCGTTTATCAGGCGCGGCGCGGAAGTTTCCGAGTTTGACCAATCCCTTTTTGACAAAGGCGCTCAGGACATAGTGCACGCCGCCAGTGCTCACGCCTAAGGCTTTAGCCAAGTCGCGTTGGCTGAGTTCGGGGTTGGTCTCGAGTAGTCTCAAAAGTCTGAAGTGGACGTCTTCGCGCAATATGTCTCGCTGGGAGGTCATTGCGCGACCAGCCTGTAAAAAGCTACCGCACAGGAGCTCGCTTCAGGGCATCCTGGTGGATAAAAACCTTCGATGAAAAGCAGACAAATCATGTTCGCTCAATTGTGAGCGATATCGAACTTGTCGCCTTGGGGCAACTAAAATCCGAACCATTACATAGCCGAACCAAGTTACGCTCTTATGTCAGCGAAAGGGATGCAAGTCGCGGTCCAGAAATGTATCCAAGTCTTGGCTGATCGGCCGGCCCAAAGACGGTAGGGGAGCGCACTCAGAAAATTGAGGCGATTGCTGATCGATAGGCTTCCACGACAATGGCCTGGTCAAACTCCCTCGCCATCTTGTGCCGGCCGGCGAGCCCCATCTCAGCCTGCGCGCTGTCAGACAGGCTGAGAAATTGCTCTATCGATCTTGCCAGGCTGGGGGCGCTTCTAGGCTCGCAAAGATAGCCCGAAACCGTTGGGTCGAGAACAGAACGGCACCCTGGCACATCAGTTGTGATGACCGGGCGTGCCATGGCGGCTGCTTCTATCAGCGTGCGCGGCGCCCCTTCCCGGTAAGAGGGCAGCACGATACATGACGCGCCTTCAATAAAGGGTCGCACGTCTTTGGTCGTGCCGAGATAATCTACCACGTCCTCTGCGACCCAAGCTGCTACCTCACTTGCGCCTACGGACGTGCGATTCTCGCTTCCAATGGCCCCCAGCAGTTGGAATTTAGCGCCGGGGTGTTTCTGGCGTATCAGGCGCGCGGCATCTACGTACTCGACGACACCCTTGTCGCGAAGCAGGCGCGATATCATAAGAAATGTTTTGGGCTTAGCACCGATCGGAAAAGGTGTCGCCGGAAAGCGATCAAGATCTATTCCCGAACCGGGCAATAGCTTTGCCTGATCGGAGCGCACCAAGCCTCCTTCCAGAAAAAGCGCAAGGTCGTCTGCGTTCTGAAAGAAAACAACCGGCAGCGATCTGAATGCTGTGCGGTAAAGCTGCTCAGCGATCGTTTGCAGAACTCTCCCTGACAGAAAGGCGGTGCCTAATCCCGTAACATTGGGAACGAATGGGATCCGAAGTGACTTGGCCGCAATTGCGCCGAAGAGATTGTTCTTGATCGTATAGCTCAGGACGAGATCTGATTCCGCTGCGCAGATTATACGCCTGAACTGGCTGATCAGGGAGGCACCATCGAGCGGATTGAGGCCTTTTGCGTCCATCTGAAGCGGTATGAAATCGCATCCAAGGGCTTGCAGGTCTGGGACGCTATCATCTGTCGGGGCAGCAATCGTGATCAAATGCCCATCCGCAAGCAACGCCTCGACCACGGGCTTTCTGAAATTCCAAATGTTCCAGGCGGCGTTCACCGTCATCAGAATGCGCATGATTTGTCCCTCACCCCATTCCACTTCTACGTTTTGAGCTTGGATGGGCGCAAGTCGAACAAAGAGAAAAGCGGCAGGCGCCGTTGAGGCAAGTGCGCGACCATAATGGAAGTAGGCGGACCTTAAACAAGGTCCGCCAGTCCAGTTTAGTCTTATAATCAGTTAGCTACGGTTGTCTGGTGAAATGACAAAGCTCGCATTTGGCGGAAGTTGCTGAAAACTGATCGACTTGAACAGCGGCGCGTCTGCAGCGGCCACTATTACACGCGAACGGAGCGCGTCGGATGCTGAGGGGCCGTCCGGCTGAGGCGTAGATGGGATGTCGTCGACGACTGCTTCATCTTGCTGGGGTGTGCTCGTGGTTTCCAGTTGGTTCCCGGGGGTTTTGGGCGCCACAACAGCTTCAATCTCGTCCGACATGCTTGCGAGCTGAACAAGTGTTTCGGCGTCCATTTTTTCGATGCCTTCGTTACTTGTTGCAGAGTCGCTTGAGACTTGTGCAACTTCTAACGGGCTCTGTTCTGCCGATACGCTTTCGTTTTGCTTCTCGCGTTGTGCGGCGACCGCCAGTGCTTGAGGCGATTGGCTCGCCGGCTTGAGTGCGCCACCCCGTCGGAAATGGTCGATGGTCGTCTCCGACAATGCGACTGCCTGTGGATCGATACCTGCCATTTCATCAGGCAGGAAGCTTCCGCCTTCATGGGTGCGGCTCCAACCGTTTGCATGGGCGAGTTCATGACAAAGCAGGCGTGCATACCAGCCGGACGTGATTGTCTGGCAAGGGTTTGGCATCGTAATCATGCGGCCATCGCCGCAGCCCATCGAGTTGATCTGTGGTACCCCAAAAACGTGCGCACCTCGCTGTGCGCATCTTGCGCCAACAAGCATTGGAGAGACGAATTCAACGGCAACTGTGTTGTCGCCGCGATATTCGAGCGGTGCATTTTTGACCGGCTCCAAGGGGGCGACAGTCATGCATCCTGCCAATAGCGACGAGACGCACAGCGAGCTCATCATTGAGAGGCGTTTTGAAAACTTATTTGTCATGTCCATCATCCCACTTCTTTGAGTTGGTGACGGCACATCTACAGACTGTGCGATAACGGCCGTTTTCAACCGGTCAGCGAATTCAGGTCTTCTTGTATTTGTTTTGTTAATTGTCGGCCGCAAACCGACTGGAGCCTTAATCTTCTTCAGAAATTAGTATTAGAAAACATGCCAGTATAAAAAGCACTGGTTAATAGGAGGGTCGGTTTCTGCGTGCTCAGGGGCTGGGAAGAAACAAAAAAAGCGTGCCAGATCGGCACGCTTTATAGATTCCATCGCTTAGAAAAGAGATTATGGGCTTGCCGGAGCGCCATCATCATCGTCGCCGGTCGCCGCAACAGCCGCGCCCGCCGCTGCAACAGCGCCGCCTATGATGCCAGCCGCGCCAATTGCCGGAGGTGCCGCTGGTAGGCCGCCTAGCGCAGTGATCTGTTCCCCAGTGAGCGCTACGGGCGTTGTATTACAGAAGGCTGCATTCACGACGACCTGCTGGCCAGGCTGTAGTACTTGCTCGCAGCCCCCGACTATCAAGGTTACGGTGCCAGGTGTGGCGGCAGACTCTGGGAGGGTCTGGATGATGTCGCCCTCAATCAGAACATCTCCTTCAGCAAGCGAGTAAAGCTCTCCGTCGCGCACAACAATGACTGAACCAACCTCAGTAGATAGATTGGCGACCGAACCCATCTGATTGACGGTCTCCACCGCTGCCGTTTCTGACTGAGCGATTGCGAGAGGTGCTGAAGCAGCAAGTGCGGTTGCCGCTATTGTTGCTTTGAGTGCGAGACGCATATCTGTTCTCCTTAAACTTGACCCAGTCATATGCTGACAACGCATGATTGTATATATGCCTGCGCTCAATCTTCGTAAAAAATTAACATTAAGCTTAAGCTAATCAGCCTCACAGTATTGACGCGCCTGGAGAAAGCAAACGTCTTCTCCTTCTAGGCGAACTGCCGTCAGGACTCCCGTGTCATACGCGCCAGTGTCTATGCCGATCCGGTTTAATTGGTTGGATATCTCCGGCTCGACGGTGTGACCGTGCACAATTACAAACCCATGGTCTTTTTGGCTGTCCAGGAATTCGCGTCGGATCCAACGCAAATCTGAAGGATGCTGGTCTTCTATTGGGATCCCCGGACGAATGCCGGCATGCACCATCAGGTAGTCGCCAAACTGTATTCGATCGAGAAAGCCGGCCATGAATTCGACGTGGCGATCTGGGATGGCTGAAATAAGCGCGTGCTCCAAGGCCTCGTTGCCTTGCCGACGAAGATAGGCTTGATCGATCCCATAGCTTTCTGCAGTTGCATCTCCGCCATGCTTGAGCCAACCATCAAGTTGATCCGGCTCGCCGCGAAGCCCGCGGACAAGTGCTTCCTCATGATTGCCCATTATAAAGTGGCATTTGGCATGGGCGGGCTTGTAGTCCATCAGTTTCTCGATCACGCCTCGCGAAGAGGGGCCCCGATCTATAAGGTCGCCTAAAAAAATAATGTGGTTCGACTTGGTCGGACGCTCGCCAATGTCCCGTTCGATCTGCTGGAGAAGGTCTTCCAGCAAATCTAGTCGGCCGTGCACATCTCCGATTGCGTAAGCACGCTTTTTTGGCGGCGCTGAAGCACGGCGAGGTAAAGGCGGATTTTCCACAGATTTCGACAAGAAGCCGAGCATGATGCCTTCTTTTCATTTCCTCGGGCAGCAGATCGCGTGGGTTTTCGTGCTCTGTTGAGCGCCCTCAACTTAGTTCTGCAAAGCGAAACTTGCAACAACGATAGTCGATCTGGCGACAAAGCATCTGCTCGGCACGTATTTTGCTCCGGGTTTGATGAGTCATTAAACAGTCAACCCTGCAGGGTAAACAAAATACTAATATCTGTTGCGCTTGCGAGGCTGGCATGTTTGATCTGTACACACTTGAAATTGGTCGAGGCGTAGATGTTGGGGGCAGGTAGATGGCAATTGAGGGTTCCTGGTTTGCTGTTCAGACCCAGGCAGCGAAGGAGCAATTAGCTGTCTCGCATCTAAACCGGCAGGGCTTTGAAACTCTTTTGCCCCAGCTCTGGCGGTCTGTCCGTCGGTCGCGAAAATCTGTGAATGTGCTGAAGCCAATGTTCCCAGGTTACGTATTCGTGAAAATTGATATGCAGCGCATGAGATGGCGCGCTATAGACAGCACTGTAGGGGTCTCGAAACTCATTCGCTTCGGCGAAAAGCCAGCTGCGCTGCCGGAAGACCTGATCCAAAATCTTCAGACAAGCATTGGCGATGATGGTGCTGTCACGTTTGACCACAACCTGCGTGAGGGTGACCAAATTCGCGTTATGTCCGGTGCCTTTTCTGATTGGCTGGGACGAGTCATTGAGATGGCCGATGCTGATCGGGTGAAAGTTCTTTTCGGCATGATGACCCGGCAGGTCGAAGTAACGCTGCCGAAGCATCACTTGGCTAGAGCCGTCTAGCGCGAGGACTTAACGCATGAACACTCTCAGTCATCTTGCGGTAGGCACCGAACAGCGTGAAAAGTTTTCTCGCCGTTTAGCTGACGCGCTTTTTCGCATCCGTTACCAGCTGACTGGCGCGATCCTACTGGGCGTCTTGGCACCCGTTATCTTGAGAGGGCAGTTTGAGCGCCTGCCCGATCAAATCGCCAGCTACGACAATTCGCTTTTCGGAACGCTATGCGCTGTCCTGATCGGTTATATGGTGTTCCGCAAAGTCACGGCGTTGCCGGGATCCAACGCGTTTACCAGTATTACGCCCGCATTCCTGTCTTCATACGGCATCATCATCGCCATCTTTTTTGTACTGAGGTTGGAGTACAGCCGCTATCAATTCCTTGCAAGTTTCGTCCTAACCACGTGTTGGTTTATCGCCTTATCTTATTATGTGGCCCGTTTCAGGCAGGCGACACTCGGACTTGTCTCCTCTGAAAGAGTGCAGGACCTCGCCTCCCTTCCCGGGGTCAGCTGGGTCAATTTTGCAACGCCAGAAGCAGCGTCGCGTCAACGTCACCTGCCTCTCGTCGTGAATCTTCGGGATCCGAAGCTAAGCCCTGAGTGGGAGCGCTATCTGGCTGAAGAGGCGATCGCAGGGCGCGTAATCTATAACACAAAGCAAATCGTCGAGTCGCTCGAAGGTCGCGTCCGGGTCGATCATCTATCCGAGAACTCATTCGGACACCTCGCGCCCGACTCGATCTATGCTCCAGCCAAACGCTACATTGATGCGGCAACAGCTGCTGTCGCACTTTTCATCCTGTCTCCATTTCTTCTTCTGGTCGCGCTTTGGATCAAGCTCGACACCCCGGGGCCGGTAATTTTTCGCCAGGAACGAATAGGCTATCGTGGCAAAAGATTCACGATGTTCAAATTTCGGTCGATGACAGTCCAGGCACATGACGAAAAGAATACTCGTGATGGAGATATGACGCAGAGTGACGATACACGTATCACTCGGTCTGGACGCTTTATCCGAAAGACAAGAATTGATGAGCTGCCGCAGCTCTGGAACATTTTTATCGGAGAAATGAGCTGGATCGGGCCTCGCCCAGAGACCCTCAGACTGTCTGCATGGTACGAGCAGGAAATTCCCTTTTATCGATACCGCCATATCGTTCGTCCGGGCATCACGGGCTGGGCCCAGGTCAACCAGGGCCATGTGACCAGTGTCGACGACGTTCGTCGCAAGCTCGAGTTTGACTTCTATTACGTGAAACACTTTTCAATGTGGACGGATCTTTTTATTGGCATTCAGACGGTACGAGTAATGCTGACGGGGCACGGAGCAAAATAGGGTTTAAAGGTTGGGCCTCTCCTGCGTGTGAGACTCAGTAGAAGTTTGCGGGATTGAGGAAGAGTTTGTGGCTATGGCTAAGTGCGGCTAGGGCTTCCAGCTAGTCGGGCCCGTCATTTCTGAAACGCTCACCGAACTGATTGTACCATAGCACAAAGACTTTCGTCGCTAGCAAAGCCGGCACAGACCCGAAGCTTCAGACTTCTAGCTTTAGATCACAAGGCTTCGATCATCGTCTTCGGATTGATCACGCCCTCGGCTAGAACGTTTTTTGCGTGCTTGGTCCTGAACCAGGACAGCGAGGCAGGCGGCCGCGACGCAGGCGATGATCGGTGTGCGGGCCGGGTAATCAACCAGACTGTGGAGCATGATGATAAGCAAGGCTATCGTAGCAGCACGACTTGTGTGCCTAATTTCATCGCTTTCCTGTTTCCATGCCTTTTTAAAAAGCTGCCAATAGAGACGCAGGCCTACGATAATCAATATCGCACCAACCAGGCCGGTTTCCATGACGAACTGGAGCACATCGTTGTGCGCATTGTTAGCGTAGGTGCGAGTAACTGAGCCGGGATCTTCATATATCCTGAAGACATCCTCGAACGACCCGAGGCCTGTGCCGAAGAGCCAATGGTCGCGGATGATCTGGAGGGTTGTGCTCCAGATGTGTGGCCGGGACATCTCAGAACCGCTGAGAGACATTAAGCTGAGCCCCCCAAGCACCGGACTTGAGAAAACGAGCAGGCCGGCCATCATAACCAGTACGCCTGCCAAGAGTGAGAATCTGATCATGGATGGGCTGAGCGAGGCTCTTCCATTGAAAATGAAAAAGCTACCGGCGAGCGCGGGCAGGAGTAGTAGATATCCTGCAACAGAGCCCGCAGCGAGCAGGCACAGCAAAATAGGAAGCGCCATCGCAAGGACGCTGATGGCCTTGGCGATATCGACATCGCGTGACAGCCAGCGGCGCTTCATATCGCGAAGCAGGGCCGCCGTGAATGGCAGAGACAGCGCCAGAAAGCAGGCTTGGTGATTTGCGTTCGCAAAGATGCCGACGGGTGAATTCGGGTTAGTGACTTCGTAGAAGTATAGTCGCTGGTCATTGTTCGATAGGATCTGCGCGAACCCCAACAATGCCGTCGCTGCACCCATGGCGGGAATGATCCAGTTCAAAGTAGACGCTGATCGACGTCCGAGCACGAGAACCAGACAGTAAACAGCTAGAAACGGGGTGGCCCCGGATAGCGAAATCCTCCCGCTTTCTGGCGCTAATGAAATCGGCATGGGGTGGTTGGCTGGGAGACTTAAAATCGTCAGTCCTTCTTCAATCACTGATCGGTCACCGAGCTTGCTCCAGATCGCCTCCGGTAGAGGCACCAATTGAAGAATACTCCATGCCGACCAGACGAAGATAATCAGGAGCAGAAACTTGGCCTTAGGTGTCTCGGATTGCCTGAGGGCAAATGGGAGCAATGGAATGACCGTAACGATCGACAGCACGGACAGCCAGATGCGCGGCGACAATTCAGGATTAGCCGCACCGCCTAAGCCAAGGGTAGCGAAAAGGCATGCCGGAAGAGAAAGATAGCGCGCGCGGCGCAAGAAAGAACGGAAACTCATTCCGTTAGTGCCCGCTCTAGTAGATCTATTTCGAACCTTTGAATGACCGCCCGCCCGGTCCGTGGAAAATCTCCTGGTATGCCTGCGAGTTCAATCCGCTGAAACTCACAATCGCTTTCTGGAACAGTGAAGGTTTCGGTCATCGCAGTTGGTTCGGATGGAAGATTTGTGGCCCGCATCGTCCAGATTGGTGTTCTAGAATGATAACAGTAAATGGCCCATTCAAAAGCGTTCCCTCTGTCGGTGACGCTACCAGACATTACAATGCTGGCTTGATTCAATCCCGCTGGAATTTTTGTTGCCTGACGTGCGATGGACTTGCGGCTTGGCCCGTAAGAGCTGGCGGCAAGGCCGCCATTTGGTTCGAAACTGGCTGCTTTGTTGTCGACGGTCCAACTGAACGGCCCGGCACCTCGTAGACCCTCAAAGTTCGCATCATACGGCACCGTGATTGAGGTTGCCGCCTCTGGTTCAAGAAATGTCAAAAATGCGGAGTAAGCTAGGTCCAAGCGATTTTGTCGAAGCAGCGCGCTCACGACCGCCGCTTCACCGCGCTTATCGCCATCAGCCCAGCTCCAAAGATATTTCTCCTGAGCAGACGTAGACGCGAGCCGTACAATCAGAGTTGAGGACCATCGGGGTTGGTCCGCTATTAGGCTAGCAACGAACGGTCTTGTTTGTGAGTTTCTTGCCATCTCAGCCAAAGCGTCTAGCAAGGTACTTGAACTGGGGCCGCCTAGTGCCAAGGCCTTCGATATATGTTGCGTAGCAGCAGCATAGTCTTTTGATAGGAAATCGAGTTCTGCAAGCGAAATTCGCGCAAACGTGCTGCGAGGAGCAACCTTCAGCAAGTGATTTGCTACGCGGCGTCGGTCGGACGAGAACCCTTGGCGGGCCGAGGGTGATGCGGCGAGAAATTCGGCGAAAAGCTCACCTGCAAGAGGGGCTGCGAGGAACTGTTCCCGCAATGCAGGGATTGGCTCTTCGTTGGTGTCGAGGGTGCGGTCGCTGGGCGACGCACCCTCGTTCAAGAGTTTCGGGTCGGATAACTCGGCGCTATCTCCTAAGTCTTCGGATAGTCGGATTAGAGCGCCGGTGCCGAGCCAGATCAGAACAAGCAAGCAGATTAGGGTCGCGAGCCAGCGCATAACTAGCCTGCGTCGCGGATATCTGCCGGATCTTCTGGACCTGAGAAAAGGTGGATTTTGCGCTGACGGCTTTCTTTGGCCGAAAGCTGCTTCTGATCGTAAGCGTAGGCGCCTTTGCCATAGTGGTAGTAGTAGTAGTCGGAATTGTAACCGACTTTCTTCGCGTCGAACTTCGTGAGAATGACGCCCAGAACATTCGTACGGCTTTCCATCAGTCGACCGATTGTACGGACAACTTGGGGCGTGCGGATGGCACTAGACTGAATAATGACAACTGTGCCCTCACATATGGACCCAAGGAGCGGCGCATCTGTGAAACTTAGAACAGGCGGAGAATCGACCAGAACCAGGTCGAACATCTGCTCAGCCTCTTCAATGATCGATTTCAGGCGCGGGTTTGAGAGCAACTCAGCCGGGTTTGGCGGGATGACGCCTGCGGGCAGGAGATAGAGGCCGTCATGACGTGACGTCACGATATTATTCTCAAGTTCAGCCTCGCGCGTCAGCATACCGGACAGACCTATTGATGCACCCGATTCTGCAACAAATGAAGGTTTGCGCATGTCCGCGTCAATGATAAGCACTCGCTGACCAATTTTCGCAAATGCCATGGCGAGCGCCACTGTCGAACTCGTCTTGCCTTCGCTAGGACGGGTCGAGGTCACAAGCAGACTGCGCGGCGCACCGCTGGAAGTGGTAAACTGAAGCGCTGTGCGGGTCGAGAAGAAAGCCTCAGACACAGCGGATTTTGGATCTGAAAGCTCGCTTGAAACGATATCTTTATTTTTCTTCACTTTCGGAACGACACCCACAGCCGCCAGACCGAGTTTATTCTTTACGTCGTCAGGTGTCTTAATCGTGTCATCTATAAAGTTGAGGGCGAAAGCTAGGCCCATGCCGCCAGCAAGGCCCAATACGAGTGCCATCAAGATCGCGCGGCGCAGGTTGGGCTCATACGGATGAGCCGGTACTTTAGCCTGGTCAATCACAGACACTTGGCTGGATCCTACACCACTTGCAATCGAGATTTCCTTCATGCGCTGAAGAAGGGCTTCGTATTGCGTGCGGTTGGTGTCTACTTCGCGTTGAATAATGGTATAATCAATGCGTCGATCACGAAGATCCTGAAGTTCGCCGCGTAGCTCGTTAACACGTTCACTCAAAGAAGCTTCCCGCGCTTCCGTAGCTCGATATTCAGCCTCCAGCGCATCGACGATTGCCGCCCGCTCGACCTCAATTTCTTCGTTAAGCGATTCGACGCGCGCCTGTAGCTGCTGCATCTCTGGATAGCCAGGTTTGAAAGTCCCGAGCTTCTCTTGGTACTCAGCATTAAGCTCTGAACGTCTCATGCGAAGGCGTCGGAGCTCTTCGCTTTCCAACATGCCACGGGTCGTTGGATTATTCTGCGCTTCGCGAAAACGCTGTTCTGCTGCGATACGCTCACTTTCGGCGGCAGCAAGTTCAGAATTGAGTGAAACGATCGAGGTAGCGTCCAGCGAACCACCGCCCCCGGAGTCCAATTCAAGAATATCCTGGCTGGAAGCGTACTCGACAAGCCGTCGTTCGGATTCCTCCAGCGCCTTCCGAGTCGTCTGCAACCGATCCTCAACAAACTGGCGGGCGTAAGCGGTCGTATTGTACTTTCTTTCAAGGTTCGTCTGAATGAAGTTCTCGACTAAAGCATTTGCTATCCGGGCCGCTTCGCGGGGGTAGGGGCTGACAAACTGAACATTGATAACACGACTGCGGCCCTGCGGGCTTACTCTCACGCCATTCACTACTTTGGTTGCAGCTTGTTGTAGACGTTCTTCACGTGGCAGCGACTGATTTGCATAACGCGGATCCGAAGGCAGATTTAACACTTCAGAAACTCGTTCCGCGAGAGAACGGCTGCGCAGCAGTGCATACTGCGTTTCCATATACTGCCCGTCTGCAACGATTGCAGGGTCTACCGACGCTCCCTCAATAATTTGCGTCTCTTGGCGCTGAACCTCGACAGTTGCGTTGGCACGGTACATTGGCGTGACACGCAAAGTTAGTACTGCGGCGATTGAGACACTCAGAAGGGTGATAGCAAGGATCATCCATTTCCGACGGAGAAATACTTGGAGCAAATCCCAGACATTTATCGCTTCATCGCCGCTTCCAGAACCACTAGCGTCGCGATCTATAGCCTCGAATCGTTCCCGAAAATTAGATTCCCGTTCGCCGACAGGCGCGTTTCGCGATTGCCTCTTTGGGAGATTTTCAAACCTGTCGTAATTCATGATCCGATACCGGTTCTGAGACTAAAAAATAAGAAAAAAGCTCAGCAGTGGGATTGTTCGTAGAAGCTCAGTTCGGGCTCGCCGAGCTTCTGAGCCATCGACCACGATGATGTCGTTTCCGAACACTCGTGGGTTCTCTGCTTTGCCGTTGCGAATTGCCGTGAGGTTGTAGCTTGCAGCAACTTGCTCGCCGCCCACTTGGCGAAATACGACTACATTTTTGGGGTTTGCCCCTTCAGTAGGGCCTCCAGCCATCGCTACGACCTGTAAGAGTCCCATTTCACCGGTGACCTGAACCATCCCGGGATTTTTGATCGAACCATCAACGGTAACCCGTTCTATGCGGCTCTGCTGCAGAGTTACTGTTACATCGGCATCTTGCAGGTAGTCGTCTTCAAGCTTGGCTTCCAAAACCCCGGCGAGTTGGAGGGCCGTATTACCCAGCGCGTCCACCTCTCCGATCAGGGGCATTTTGATGCGCCCGCGATGATCGACTTCATATGTGCCATTAAGCTCGTTGACGCCGAAGACCTTCACTTGGACGCTATCGCCGGGCGCAATCTCAAGTTCACCAATCTCAGCCACGATTGTCCTGTCGGGCGCCGGCAGTATCTGACCTGAATTCGCTGCGGGCTGGTTGCCACCGCAGCCGGCAGCTGCGATCGATACAGCTACGGCGAGCCACGAGAGAAATGGTTTCATCTGTTTGTCCCTCTCAAAAGCTAAGGCGAGTTAACTTCTACAGTCTACTTGCTCTGGCGCAACTGGGCGATTCGCGTCTCGGTGCATTAACAATCGCTTGGTTCTGGTAGTGTTGAGCAATTCCCGTGCCAAATCGAAAGCGCCAAGAATGCTAAGTGCAAAGAAAAAGCCCCGCATCCTAAGTGGAAACGGGGCTACAGATGCTAAAATTTTGGACCGTCAGATCCGAACTTGCTCCAGAGCGCTTTGGTAGCCGCGAGAATGCTGGCTGCCGGGGATGTCGATGGCTTCGAGGCGCATGGCGCGGCGATAGATCTGGAGGGTGCGGGCGCCGAGCTCCTCGCGGGTCCAGGATTTGGCTGCTTCGAGGCCAGCCTTGCGCATTTCGAGCATGGCGTGGCGATCGTTAAAGAGGTCGAGTACGGTCTCCGCGATCGCGTCCGATGTACAGACTTCTGCCAGTCGGCCGCAATCGTAGCGGTGGATATGCTCGACAGCTGCTGGATCTTCGGCGCAAGCGACGAGCGGGCGGCCGAATGCGGCGGCCTCGTGATACACCGATCCGAAAGACTGATAGCGCGATGGCGCGAGCACAGCTTGGCAGCGTGCCAGAATGTGCGTCATCGATTCATCGGTGACGCGGCCATAATCGAACACCTGCTCAAGTAGGCTCGTCGACACGCCAAGCTGTGACGCGCGGGCGTCGAGGGCGCCGCTCTTCAGGCCTATCAGGTGAAGCTCAGGCAGGGGCTCACCCTGATCTCGAAGCTGCTCGCTGACTTTCTGGAAGGCCAGAAGCATTTCGTCGAAACCCTTCCGGTCGCTATCGTCGCCGATATAGGCGAGACGGAGCCTGGCGTGGGCAGGTGGGAACTGGGCAGAGATGCCGGCTTTGCGGATCACCGGATCCACCGACAGTGGGGTGACCATGTGAATGAGGCCTGGCGTGATATCGTACCAGTCGCGGATCGCGTTCGCGTGGCTGCGGCTGTTGGAGATGATGGCATCGGCGCTGTGGTTGCACCGCGCTTCCATGCCGCTGACGATGCGGTTGGAAATACGACGACCAAGAGTGCTAGCATTAGCTTCATCAATTCCGTGCGGCGCCGAGTTACGAATAACGACCGGCAGACCACAATCCATGAGCATGGCAGCGGGTGCGCCCCAGTTTGAAGCTTCGATCAGATCGAATGGGCGGCGCTCATGCTCTTCATGCACGCATTCACGGAATGCTGCAGCGGTTGCGGCAAACTCAAGACCCGGGATCTTGCGCATCAGACGGCGAAGGCCGGTGATGCGGCCGGCGCAGCCGATGACTTCAATGCGCTCATGATCAGTGCGGACAACATCGTCGCGGTCCATCGTAAAAACGCGAACGTTCACGCCATGTCGCGCAAGACCATGCGCGACCTCGCAGGCTACGCGGCCTTTTGCCGTCGGAATGGGCGGATACTCCCATGTCAGCAGCGCGACCTCAAGGGGTGGGTTCTCTTCCGGCCCCTCAACCGGCGCGATCGGATTGGTGTGTTGCATCTGTCTCATGCAGACCGAAACGTAAAATGCGGTTAACGGTTGCATTCATGTTTGCAGATGGTAGGAATGGGTGTTGTTTTCCGACCACAGAACCGCTCACCGAACGCGCCTTCAGTAGAAGTTCGCGATTTTGAGGTTTGAAGCTTAAAGTCTTGGTTTTGTGACTGGTTTTGCGGCACACGCAATCTAATTCGGTCTGGTCAGCCCGCGCGCCATTGCCTCCAAATTTTCCGGCAGCTAGGTGTGATGTATAGCTGTGGAAAGGTACGAGCGAGACGCATGTCGAAAGACAAACAGCCATTCGATGAGATGTTCGGAACAGGCGAAGAGCCGCGTGAACCGTACAAATCGTATCATAAATGGTTTGAGGGGGAGCAAAATGCGCGCCTCCGCAAGAAAGCCCACGAGGCCGAGCAGGCGTTCCGGCGCACAGGCATCACTTTCAATGTATATGGGCGCGAAGAAGCAAATGAACGGCTGATCCCGTTCGATATCGTTCCTCACATCCTCTCAAACCGCGAATGGCAAAAGCTGTCCGAAGGTATCGAGCAACGGGTTCGCGCGCTGAACGCGTTTCTTCACGACATTTATCACCGGCAAGAGATACTGAAGGCCGGGCGTATCCCCGCGCACATGATCAGCAACAATGAGGCTTACCTGCCGGAGATGATCGGCGTAGAGCCGCCCGGCAGCATCTACACTCATATCGTGGGCACTGATATCGTCCGTACGGGCGAGGACGAGTTCTTCGTGCTCGAAGACAATGCCCGAACGCCGTCTGGTGTCTCCTACATGCTCGAAAACCGCGAGACGATGTTCGAGATGTTTCCTGAGCTCTTCATCCAGAACCGTGTCTGTTCCGTTTCGACCTATCCCAAACGCCTTCGCCGCTCGCTGGCCGCATGCGCGCCGCCAGCGTGTGACGGCAAGCCGGTCATCGCCGTTCTGACGCCGGGTATTCACAACTCCGCCTATTTTGAACATGCCTTCCTGGCCGATGAGATGGGCGCAGAGCTTGTTGAAGGGCATGACCTTCGCGTCGTAAATGGCCGCGTCGCGATGCGTACGACGCAGGGCTACACACCTGTTGATGTCCTTTATCGCCGCGTAGACGACGCATTCCTTGATCCGTTGAACTTCAACCCGGACTCGATGCTTGGTGTGCCGGGTATCCTCGATGTCTACCGGGCAGGGGGCATTACGATTGCGAATGCACCGGGCACGGGGATTTCGGACGACAAGGCGATCTATTCCTACATGCCGGATATCGTCGAGTTCTATACGGGCGAGAAGGCGAAGCTGCCGAACGTGCCGACCTGGCGGTGTTCAGAGCCAGACTCGCTCGCCTATGTTCTCGACAATTTATCAGAATTGGTAGTGAAGGAAGTGCACGGGTCGGGCGGCTACGGCATGCTTGTTGGACCAGCTGCCAGCCGGAAGGAAATTGCTGAGTTTCGGGCGAAGCTGAAAGCAAAGCCAGATGGCTACATTGCCCAGCCCACATTAGCGCTCTCGACCGTGCCGATCTTCACCAATAAGGGCCTTGCCCCGCGCCATGTTGATCTTCGGCCCTTCGTGCTCGTCTCGCCAAACGGCATCGATATTACTCCGGGCGGCCTAACGCGTGTGGCGCTGAAGAAGGGCTCACTCGTCGTCAATTCGAGTCAGGGTGGCGGCACCAAGGATACGTGGGTGCTTGAATCATGATGCTTGGCAAGACAGCGGGCGGTCTCTTCTGGATGTGCCGTTACCTTGAGCGCAGCGCCAACAATGCGCGTCTCATCGAGGCGGGCTCTCGCATGACGATGACCCGTTCTATGGCAGATGATGCAGAATGGGAATCTGTGCTTTCTACCGCCAATGTGAAGGAGCTGTTCCTCCAGAAGCACGACCACGTAAAGCGCGCTGACGTTATCGATTATATCCTTCGCGACCGGTTTAATCCATCGAGCGTCATGTCGGTCGTGGAGTCTGCGCGCAATAACGCTCGTATGGTGCGCGTCGCCTTGACGCGAGAAGTCTGGGAAGCGGTCAATGATACATGGATGAGATTGAAGGAAGCGCTCGCGCGGCCAGTCGCTGATGCAGACCTTCCAAAAGTGCTTGAGCTTATTCGCCAACAGAGTGCGCAAGTGCGCGGCGCTCTGCAAGGCACCATGCTTCGCAACGATATCTTCAATTTCTGTGGTATCGGAACGTTTGCGGAGCGGGCCGACAATGTCGCGCGCATTCTGGACGTAAAATACTTCGTTCTGCTGCCTTCGGTCTCGATGGTTGGATCGACCATCGACAATTTCCAGTGGGAAGCGATCCTCCGTTCAGCTGCAGCAGAGCGTAGCTTTGCCTGGCTCAACAAGGAAAGCGGGCCGAGGGCGATTGCGGAGTTTCTCATTCTTGACCGGCGGCTGCCACGTTCGATTGCGTTCTGCTACACAAATCTCGCACGTAATCTCGCCTATCTCGAAGAGGAATATGGCGAAACCCTTCCAAGCCGGGAGATGTGCGAAGCAACCTTAGGCCGACTGACGAGTACTGATGTCGAGACCATTTTTGATGGCGGCCTGCACGAATTCATCCAGTCCATCCTGCGGTCCAATAACGCGCTTGGTCAGCAGATCGAGAAAGATTACCGCTTCTACGCATAAGGAAGAGTTTTGCGCCTCAAGATCGCCCACCTCACACACTACCGGTTTGCTGAGCCTGCCATTTACGGTCTGCAGCAAATACGGCTGGTTCCGAAGACGAGGCGAGGTCAAAGCGTCGAGGACTGGAATGTGACCTTTGAGGGCGGGTTCGAGCAGGTCCATTTCATTGACCAGTTCAACAATCACACGCTTCTTATCGGGCTAGAGGAAGGCACCAGCGAACTTGTCATCCGTGCAGAAGGTACGGTTCTCACGCAGGATGAGAACGGTATTGTGGGACAGCATGGTGGCTGGACGCCACTCTGGCTTTATCGTCGCAAGACCGATCTTACCCGGCCCGGTAGCGCCATTCAGGCGATCTGCGACCGGGTAGGGACCGGGTACGAGAATGATGTTGCGCGCCTCCACGCGCTGATGGGCGTGATCGCGGAAACGGTCAGCTATGAAACCGGCACGACAGGTGTGGCCACAACTGCCGAAGAGGCGGCCGTGTCCGGCCGCGGCGTTTGCCAAGACCACACGCAGATATTCGTCACCTGCGCACGGGTTATAGGTTTTCCGGCACGCTATGTCAGTGGCTACCTCATGATGGACGACCGTGTGCAACAGGACGCTTCCCATGCTTGGGCAGAAGCGTATGTTGAGGGCCTTGGCTGGGTCGGATTCGATGTTTCCAACGCCATTTCGCCGGACGCGCGCTACGTCGCCGTGGCGACGGGGCTGGATTACTTGGACGCCGCACCAGTTTCGGGGCTGAGCTTCGGGAGTGCTCAGCAGGGGTTGGAAGTGTCGGTTCAGGTGCAGCAGCAACAGCAGCAGCAATAAGCAAATATGACATACTGCGTGGGTCTATGCCTCGATAAGGGGCTCGTCTTCATGTCCGACACCCGCACTAATGCGGGCGTCGACAACATTTCAAAGTATCGCAAGATGTTCACCTGGAACGTGCCGGGCGAGCGGACCTTCGTCCTGATGACGGCAGGCAATCTTGCGACCACCCAGGCGGTGGTCAGCATGCTCGAAGAGCGCACCAAGGCACCAGAGGAGCGCAACCCGTCTATCCTTGAAGTGCCCTCCATGTTTCAGGCGGCGCGCCTCGTCGGCAAGACCCTTCGGGACGTAATCAAGGAAAGCGCGCCAGCCGCCGGCCCGGATGCCGAGTCGCCATTCCGCGCGACGCTCATCCTTGGGGGCCAGATCGCTGGCAGCGAGCCGCGCCTCTTCATGATCTACCCGGAAGGCAATTTCGTCGAAGCCAGCAAGGAGACACCCTTCTTCCAAATTGGCGAAACCAAATATGGCCGCCCGATCCTCGTGCGCGCTCATGATCCCGCCATGTCCTTCGCCGAGGCTGTAAAGCTGCTCATGGTGTCTTTTGACTCCACGTTGAAGGCGAACCTCTCTGTCGGCCTCCCGCTCGATCTTTTGCTCTACGAGACCGACAGCCTCGATATCCTGAAGCAGACCCGGATCGAGGAAGACGACCCGTACTACTCGCTCATTTCAGACAATTGGGGCGAAGCGCTGAAGACCACTTTTGCCTCTCTGCCACAGTACAGGCTCTAGAGTTCAGCTTGGAAGAAAAGCTAGAGGCTAAACTGGCGAAAATCCGGGATGCGGATCCGATTAATGAGGCGTATTCTGGTTTTACAAGGCACTCAGGGTCGCAAATTCGCTACTTGAGTATCAGGCGATCAGCTTTACAAACCAACCTTAGAATGCGGCCATGGTTACCAGACTCGGTCGAATTGATACAAACCGATGGGGCTGCTCGAATGATTGTCTATATCGCCACCTGGCCACGTTGCGGGAACGCCTTTGTCCGCAATCTTATCTATCTCAATTACAGGGTGATCACCGCCGATGGCTATCCGAGCAAGGCACCATGGCCAGAGCGGCTGAATGCCGAATATTTCTCAGACTTCATCAAGTACCAGGATGAGGGGCAGCCTCCGCGGCTCGCGCTTCAACATGGCGCGCTCGATCTTTTGAACGACAAGCCGGACTTGCGCCGCGAACTCGCTGCCATGAGTGAAACCTTCCTCGTGAAGACCCACGAAATGCCGCCTGAAGATCCTGTCGATGGTGAGGCCTTCGTCTGCATGGTTCGGCACCCGGTGCGGGCAGTTGCCTCCCGCAGGAAGCTGCTCGTCACCAAGGACGTGATGAAGACGGCCCGCGGTGACTATATCGGGGGCCACTGGAGTGACTTCCACCGGCTCTGGCACGACTCGCCGATGCCGCGGGTCAGCGTTCGCTATGAAGACGTCGTTGGCAAACCGGAAGTGGTCGTGCGTCCCTGCGCGGAGCTGCTTGGGCTTCCCGAGCTCGAAGTCGTCCGAGATCTTCCGATTGCCGCAAGCAAGGCTTTGAACCCGGAGCGAAACCCCGGCCTCGGCAATGATGGCTGGAAGACGGTTATCACTGACGAAGAAGCCGCTGCAATCTGGGAAGAAACCGGAGAGGCAGCAAGCGCCTGGGGCTATGAACCCGTCCATGAAGGCGCTCAGTCGGAGCAGAACACGACCGCATAACTGAGAGGCGGGCGGACGCCCCATACCGAACGCCCCCTTTAGCTTCGAATACAGACTGCCCGCATTAGGCTTGCCGCAGCGTCGAGGCTCCGCAGCAAGCAAAATGCGGACGCCATCGCCACTATGCTTCGCTCGACAGTTTTGAGTGATTGATTTCTCAAACCGATGCATTACATCGCGTTTTCCCAAGTGGCGGGCGCCTATAGCTCAGTTGGTAGAGCAGCTGACTCTTAATCAGCGGGTCCGAGGTTCGAATCCTCGTGGGCGCACCACTTTCCAAAAAAACGAAAAAATGTGCAGCACGGGCCGACGGATCGCGCCGGGCCGGGCGTCTAAGCCTTCAGGTAATGCCAATAGAAAGCCTGCAAGCTCATGATTTCACGCCTCTTCAAGTCGCGCTCGGCGCTCGTTCTCGGGATAATCGTTCTAGCCGTGACGGGGTGGTTCGGGCTTAAGGCCACTGTGCTCTCGGGCGCCGAGACCCCGGACTATCAGACCGCGCAGGCGACCCGCGGCGATATTGATGTGACCATATCTGCGGCGGGCAAGATCACGCCGAAAGTATCCGTCGATGTGGGTGCGCAGGTGTCCGGTCAGCTTCAGGAGCTTCTCGTTGAGATCGGGGATGAGGTCGAGAAGGGTGATCTTCTTGCCCGGATCGACCCGACACTTGCCCAGACCAGCGTCGAGGCCAATCGCGCACAGCTATCCGAACTTCAGGCGAGCCGTAAACAGCAGCAGGCGACCCTTGAACTTGCGCGCGCCGAAGCAGACCGCGCCGAAATGCTTCACGAGGCTGATGCCATTGCCCGCGCCGAATTTGAAAGCGCTGAGGCTGAGCTGACAATCGCGCAGGGCCGCCTCGAGGCAATCGAGGCCCAGATCCAGCGCCAGTCATCGTCTTTGCAGTCAGAACTCGCCAATCTCGAATTCACCCGCATCTATGCGCCGATCTCTGGCACTGTCGTGTCGTCATCCGCTGTCGAGGGCCAGACGCTCAACGCCAATCAGACCGCGCCGATCATCCTGACCATCGCGGACCTTGGCGTCATGACGGTCGAAACCGATGTGTCCGAGGCAGACGTGCTACGGATCGATGAAGGCCAGGAGGCTTATTTCACGACGCTTGGTGATGCGACCCGTCGTTGGGAAACGACAGTTCGCCAGGTCTTGCCGACGCCGGAGGTTCTCAATGACGTTGTGCTCTACAAGGCGCTAGTCGACGTTGAGAATCCGCAAGGACGGCTGAAGCCTCAGATGACCGCGCAGGTTTTCTTCGTCACAGGGCGCGCATCCAATGCGGTTCTCGTACCTGTGACGGCCCTTCAGTCACGCCCTGCGCGCTCAGAGCGCCCACAAGGGCAGGGCGGTGGCCAGCCTGTCGCGAGCAATGATGGCCGACGCCGCGGCTTCATGCAGGCCGACGCAGCATCGCCTGCCGATGAAGTCGGAGCAGGTTCGCAGCGTCGGGAAGACTTCCGACGCGCGCGTGACGCAAATCCGGAGACCGAAGCGGCCACGGTCCTTGTGCTGTCCAGCGACGGGACGCCCCAGCCACGCCGGGTTCTTGTCGGCCTGAAGACGCGCACAATGGCTGAAATTATTTATGGCATCGATACCGGAGAGACGGTTGTTGCGGGCAGTGTCTCAATACAACGGCAGAGCGGCGGTGAGCGCGGTGGCCAGCGTAGCGGCGGTCGCCGCTTCATGCGCGGATAGGGGCAGATAAGATGTCAAATCCGCTTATCCAGCTTGAAAATGTCCGCCGCTATTACGGTGCGGGCGACACGGAAGTCCGCGCGCTTGATGGTGTGTCGCTGACGATCAATCCTGGCGAGTTCGTTGCCATTGTCGGTCAATCGGGCTCCGGGAAATCGACATTGATGAACATTCTAGGCTGTCTGGACCGGCCCACGGACGGTACATACACGGTGCGTGGGGAGTCTATTTCGCGGCTAGATGCAGACGAGCTCGCCGCGCTGAGGCGCGAGACATTCGGTTTTATCTTCCAGCGATATAATCTGCTCGCCAGTGTGACAGCCTCCGAGAATGTCGAGATCCCGGCCGTCTATGCCGGCCTTGGTCAGGAAGAGCGCCGGGCAAAGGCGAAAGAGTTGCTTGCCCGGCTTGGCCTTGGCGACAGGACTGGTCACAAGCCCGGCGAACTGTCCGGCGGCCAGCAACAGCGTGTGGCCGTTGCCCGGGCTCTCGTGAATGATGCTGAGGTCATCCTCGCCGATGAGCCGACCGGCGCGCTCGATTCCGGATCGAGCGCGGAGTTGCTGACGCTGCTGGAAGGCCTGCATGAGAGCGGGCGGACGATCATTCTCATTACCCATGATGAGAAGGTGGCGGCGCGTGCCAAACGGGTCGTGACGATCAAGGATGGGCGTATTGTTTCAGATAGCGGCGATCAGCAGGGCCATCAGGAGGCCCGTGAGCCCTATCGCTATACACGCAAGGGACCGTCGCCCATCGGGCAGGTATTCGAAGCGGTGAAAATGGCTTTCCGATCGCTTCGCGCGAATTTGTTTCGCACGGCGCTGACCTTGTTGGGGGTCGTGATCGGCGTGTCAGCCGTCGTCGCCATGCTGGCGATCGGGCAGGGCAGTCAGCAGGAGGTCATGGCGCGATTTGAATCGCTGGGCCCGAACCTTCTCTTTGTCCGGCCAGGCGCGCCCGACCAGCGCCAGCGTGGCAACGCGATCGCCACCCTCACGTTGCAGGATGCCGATGCTTTAGGAGAACTCGACAATATTATTGCCGCCGTTCCTTCGCGGTCCAGCAGCGCCACGTTGCGCGTTGGATCGAATGATGCGCGCGGCCAGATCGAGGGCGTGTCAGAGGATTGGCCACTCGTCCAGAACAGAGGCATGAAGTACGGTACGTTCTTCACGGAAGATGATATGGACCGCCGGATAGGCGTCGTTGTCCTTGGTACCACCACGGCTAGGAACCTCTTTGATGACGTTCAAAGCGCTGTCGGCCAGTACGTCTTCCTGGGGGGCGCACCTTTTGAGGTTTCAGGTATCCTCGAAGAGAAGGGTGCGACCGCATGGGGTCAGGATCAGGACGATGTCGCCCTTGTGCCGATTACCACCGGCATGATGCGCATCTTTGGGCAGGCCTATCTTTCCTCTATCACTTTGGCCGTCGACAATACCGACCGGATCGCCGAGACCGAAGAGGCGGCACGCTCGCTACTCCTCGCGCGGCACGGCACTGAGGATTTCCAGCTGCGCAACACAGCATCGTTTCTGGAATCCATGCAGGAAGCGCAAAGCTCTTTCTCGATCCTGCTGGGATCTGTCGCCTCCATCTCGCTCCTCGTTGGCGGGATTGGCGTCATGAACATCATGCTGGTCAGCGTCTCGGAACGGACGCGAGAGATCGGTGTACGTATGGCGACCGGCGCAAGGCGATCCGACATCATGATCCAGTTCGTGGTCGAAGCGCTTGTCGTTGGGGGCCTCGGCGGGATCGTCGGCGTCCTCTTCGGCCTTAGCGTCTGTTTCATCCTGGCAAAGAGCGGCATGACCATAGCGGTCACCGCAATGCCCGCCATTCTCGCTTTCACATCGGCGCTCGGCACCGGCCTGGTTTTTGGTCTCCTGCCGGCCCGCAAAGCCGCACGTCTCGACCCTGTCACCGCGCTTGCTTCGGAGTAACCCAATGCTGCGTTCATTTCTCATCTCGGCCAGCGTGATCACGCTCTCTGCATGCACAACGAGCTTTGCTCCACAACCGCCCGTCAGCGATGCCGCGATCGCCATGCCAGCTACCTATGATTACGCGGCAGAGGTTGAGACGCTGGCGCAGACCGATGATTCCTGGTGGGAAAGTTTCGAGACCGCAGAGCTTGAAGCTCTGGTGGCTGACGCGCTCGAAGCGAACCAGACGCTGGCGCAGGGTATCGCCAATATCCGCGCCTCACGCGCTGCGCTGCAGATCGCTGATGCGGCCTTCCTGCCGCAGGCGAGCGCCGGGTTGTCCGCCTCTAGCAGTACCGCAGGCGATGGTCTCGATGACATAGACGCAAGCGGCCGCCTCTCTGCCTCCTACCAGCTTGATCTGTTCGGCGCGAATGCCGCGAACCGCGAAGCGGCGCTGGCAAGTCTTGATGCGGCCATCTTTAACCAGCGCGCACTGGAACTCACCGTACAGGCCGATGTGGCGAATAACTACTTTTCCTTGCTGGCCGTGCGGGACCAGCTGTCGGTCGCGCGTCAGAACCTCGAAATCTCCGAACGCATCTTCGATATCGTCGAAGTACGTTATGAGGCCGGCGCGATATCTGGCTTCGATGTGTCGGCGCAGCGCGCCCAGCTGGCAAATGCGCGCGCTCGTATCCCTCAGATAGAGGCGCAGATCACAGGGTTTGAAACCGCGCTTGCGATCCTGAACGGCCAGGTCCCTCAAGGCTTTAGGGCGCCGGGCGATGACATCCTCGACGTGTCCTTGCCGCAGATACCTGCTGGTCTGCCGTCTGACCTTCTACTGCGGCGCCCCGACCTTCTACAGTCTGAAGCCAGCCTTCGCGGGGCCAATGCCAATATCGCGGCCGCGCGCGCGGCCTTCTTCCCGACGGTGGACCTTGGCGCAGGTCTCAGCGCGCTGCTGACCGGCGGCTCAAGTCTGACAGGGTCGCTATCGGCTGGGCTTGCTCAGACCGTATTCTCCGGCGGGCGGCTCGACGGCCAGCTTGAGGCGTCAGTTGCACGGCGCGACGCCCAGCTAGCGGCCTATCGCCAGTCCATATTGAGCGCGCTTCGCGATGTGGATGTCAGCCTGCAGGCCTCAGACACCAATGCCGCGCGCGAGGCGCAGCTGGAGATTGCCGAAGCCGCTGCCGCCGATGCGCTAGAGGCAGCAGAGCTGCGCTACCGCGCCGGTTCAGATGACCTCACCAGCCTGCTCAATGCCCAGCAGACTTATTTCGACGCATCGAGCAATCTGGTTCAGGTCCGTCTCGACCGCCTGACGTCGGCGATCAATGTCTATGTCTCGCTGGGTGGTCGGTATTAGGCGCACATGCAGGATTGGAGCTGAAGGCGGGCGCTCTACATCGGTTTCATGAGAATCTTGCCAGCGATCATTGCCGTCATCTTTGCAGGATGCGGCGCTCCTTCAGAGCCATCGACGTCGAACGCGCAGACGGCGTCCAACTTCAGCCAGGCGTCGCCAGCGGTGCCAGCGACTTCCGGTCTCAACGAACAGCTGATCGAGGAGATGCTGGAGGCAGCCGAGGGCCTACCGCAATTGCGATCATTGATTGTGATGCGTGATGGCGAGGTCCTTGTCGAAGAGCGGTTCAATGGCGGCCCGCCTCTGGACCGGGGCGTGAACATCAAGTCGGCTTCCAAATCCGTCATTTCTGCTCTGGTGGGCATCGCGATCGATAAAGGCGTGCTGACCGGTGTCGATCAAACGGTACTCTCCGTTCTCGAAGCTGATGCGCCTGCCGATCCGGAACCGATGCTGTCAGAGGTGACCGTTGGCAACCTCCTGTCGATGCAGTCCGGTCTGGAGCGTACCTCTGGCGGCAATTACGGCCGCTGGGTCGTCAGCGATAACTGGGTGCGCCACGCGCTATCCCGGCCCTTCGTCGATGAACCTGGCGGACGCATGCTCTATTCAACGGGGAACACGCACCTGCTTTCGGCCATGCTGACGGGCGCCTCAGGCAGCGATACCTATCAATTGGCAGAGGACTGGCTGACCGATCCGCTCGGCATCAGCATCCCTAGCTGGCAGACCGATCCGCAGGGCATCTATTTCGGCGGCAACAACATGTCGATGAGCCCGCTCGATATGGCCGCCTTTGGAGAGCTCTATCGGCTCGGCGGCGTCGTCGACGGCCAGCGTGTGCTCTCGGAAGACTGGATCGAGGAAAGCTGGACGCCGCGGACCGTTTCGCCGTGGAGCGGGGAGCAATATGGTTATGGCTGGTTCATCAGCAACGCCGCTGGCTATCCGGTGCGCTATGCATGGGGCTATGGCGGCCAGATGATCTATGTCCTGCCAGATCTCGCCCTCACCGTTGTGATGACGTCCGACACAGGCAGCGAGCGCGGCAGTAGCCACATTCGCGAGCTTCACGAGCTGCTGGAGGAAGGGATCGTCCCGGCCGCTGTAGAAGGCGAATAGCTCTACACAGCTTGAGGCATCTCGTCATCGCGCAGGGGCCGTTGAACCTGCGACCGTCATATCGCGCTATCCAGACGCTCGTCGCCGGAACTGATTCGTCGATACGGCATTGATTCGCCATTGGAGGCCCCACAATGGCTATGCGTGCTTACTGGAAGGGCTATTTGCGCCTTTCTCTCGTCAACATTGGAATAGAGCTCTATTCAGCGACCTCGTCCTCGAACCGCGTTTCCTTGCGCCAGATCCACAAGCCGACCGGCAAGCGGATCCGCTACCAGAAAATCGCCGAGGGCGTCGGTCCGGTGGATACCGATGAAATCGTCAAAGGGTTTGAGACCAGCAAGGATGAATATGTCATTCTGGAGCCTGAGGAGCTTGATGAGATCAAGCTGGAAAGCAAGCGGACCATAGACCTCGTCCAGTTTGTAGAGTCGTGCGAGATTGATCCGCGCTATTTCGAGAAGCCATACTATGTCGTCCCCCGTGATGATGAGGTTGCCGCCGAAGGCTTTACAGTCATCCGCGACGCGCTGCGCAAAAACAAGATGGTTGGCTTGGGGCAGATGGCGGTACGCGGGCGCGACTATGTGGTCGCGATCAAGCCTTGCGGGGATGGCCTCCTTCTCGAGACGCTACGTTTCGCCGACGAGATCCGCGAGAGCGACAAGATCTTCGACGAGATACCCGAGGTCAAACCCGACAAGGAGATGCTGGACCTTGCGAGCGAGCTGATCGCGCGCAAGACCAAACCATTCAAGCCTGAAGCCTTCAAGTCCAGCTATGCCGATGCGCTCATGGAGCTCATCAAGGAAAAAAGGGAGGACGGGGCCGTCAGCCATGATGACAGCGGCGACGGCGATACCTCCCGCAGCAAGGGCAAAGTGGTCGACCTCATGGAGGCACTCAAAAAGAGCGTCGACAAGGACAAGAGCGGTGCAAAGAAGAAAACCGCCTCAAAAACCTCGTCCAGGTCTTCAAAGTCGAAGTCTGGAAAGGCGGCGTAATCAGGCATGGCGCAATCCAGCTCCGATACCCTCAAGACCTATCGCGAGAAACGCGACTTTTCACGAACGCCCGAACCTGACGGCTCCTCAAAGCGCAAATCAAAGTCGAGGGGCAAGCTCAGTTTCGTCGTTCAGAAGCATGATGCGAGCCGCTTGCATTATGACTTCCGGCTGGAGCTGAACGGCGTTCTGAAAAGCTGGGCGGTCACGAAGGGGCCGAGCCTCGACCCCGCTGACAAGCGCCTTGCAGTGCGCACGGAGGATCATCCCCTCGATTATGGCGACTTCGAAGGGGTCATCCCGGATGGCTATGGTGCCGGGACGGTCATGCTCTGGGACCAAGGAGAATGGGTCCCGCGTGAGGACCCTGCAGAGGGCCTGAAAAAAGGCTCCTTGAAGTTCGACCTCAAAGGTCAGCGGATGAAAGGGGGCTGGGCGCTCGTCCTGATGAAGAACAACTCAAGCAAGGGCAGGGAGAACTGGCTTCTCATCAAGGAAAAGGATGACGAAGCCGACCGCAACTCCGACCCGCGCGAGACCTGGCAGACCAGCGTCACCACAAATCGTGATTTCGTTGAGATCGCCGTCGCTGCGGCAGGTGGGGAGGCTAACATTCTGGGCGAGGATGAGGCGCCCGATTTCCCGGACTTCGTTGAGCCTCAGCTTGCAAAACTGCGCGATGATCCGCCATCGGGCGAAGAATGGCTGCATGAGCTGAAATTCGATGGCTACCGCATTCAGGCACTGATCGCAGGACATCAGGTTCGCCTGATCACGCGGAACGGCAAGGACTGGACCGACCGCTATCCGAGCGTCGCCAAAGCGCTTGCAGAGCTGGATGTCGAGAGCGCAGCGATCGATGGCGAACTCGTTGCGCTGGATGATCGCGGCCACAGTCATTTTGCGTCACTGCAAGCGGCCACAAAGGGTGAGGGCAACGCGGCGCTGGCCTATTACGCGTTCGATCTCTTGTCCCTTAGCGGCAAGGATTATCGCAAGAACCCGCTCACCGCACGCAAAGCTGCGCTCAAGAACATCATCCCGAAAGATGAAGAGATCGTCCGCTTCTCCGATCACATCGAAGGCAAGGGCGAGGATGTCATCGGCAAGGCCTGCGGCATGGGGCTCGAAGGAATTATCTCCAAGAAGGGCGCCGCGAAATATGTGTCGGGGCGTGGCTCCGGCTGGATCAAATCGAAATGCGTGGGGCGCGATGAATTTGTGATCGGCGGGTATCGCAAGTCCGACAAGCGAGGTCGGCCGTTTGCTTCGCTGCTGCTCGGTGAGTTCGAGAATGGAAAGCTGCTCTATCGCGGCCGCGTCGGCACAGGCTTTGATGAAGCGCTCATGGATGAGCTGGCCGATGCAATGGCAAAGCTGGAGCGTAAGACGCCCGCTTTTGAGGAACTTCCATCGGACGCGAAACGCGGCGCGGTCTGGCTGACGCCGAAGCTTGTCGGTGAGATCGCCTACACAGAGCGCACGCCCGACGGCTTGCTGCGTCATCCAAGCTTTCAGGGCCTGCGAGAAGACAAGGCGCCAGAGGATGTCAAGACGACAGCAGCAAAGCAGGTAGAGGCTGTAGACGGAGACGATGGCGAGGTGCTGGGTATCCGCATCAGCCACCCGGACCGTGTGGTCTATGAAGAGCAGGGCGCGACCAAGCGCGAAATCGCCGAATATCTGGCAGAGATTGCGCCGCGCATGATCCCACATATCAAGGACCATCCGGTAAGCCTGGTACGGTGCCCATCAGGGGCAGGGGGCAAGTGCTTCTACCAGAAACACCACACTGACTCAGTGCCCGAAGCGATCGGCGAAACGAAGATCAAGGAGAAAGATGGCGACACATCGAGCTATCTCGTGCTGAACACCGCGGAGGCACTTGTTTCTGCAGCGCAGATCGGCGCGCTTGAGCTACACATATGGGGCTCGCGAACGGACGAGCTCGAGAAGCCGGACCGTCTCGTACTGGATCTCGATCCTGATGAGGGGCTTGATTTCGAGGACGTGAAGTCAGCCGCCTACGAAGTGCGCGACGTGCTACGCGCGGCGGGTCTGACGACATTTGTGCTGCTGACTGGCGGCAAGGGTTTGCATATGATTGCGCCGCTTGAGCGCCGACAGGGCTGGGACGAGGTTAAGGCCGCCTCGCGGGGCCTCGCCAGAAAGCTAGCGGAGGCTGCGCCGGATACCTATGTCGCCGAAGCATCGAAGGCCAAGCGCAAAGGACGTATCTTTATCGACTGGCTGCGCAATGAGCGCGGCGCGACGGCGGTCTGCCCGTATTCGCTCCGCGCCCGCCCCGGTGCCCCGGTTGCGACGCCTGTCCGCTGGGATGAGCTATCGGGCATCTCATCCGGACACGACTATACGCTATCCAATATCAGGCGGCGTCTAAGCTCTCTCAATTCAGACCCGTGGGAGGGCTATGATGATGTCAGGCAGTCAATTTCGAAGAGTGTACTAAGCGTACTCGCAGACGATTAAGCCCCAAGCGCCTGCGCGCCCTTCAATAGATCCTCGATCTTGATCGGGTAGCGGGCCGTCCGAATGCCCGTTGCATGCCAGACCGCGTTGGCAATCGCGCCAACCGTACCCGTAATGCCAAGCTCGCCGACACCTTTTACACCAAGGTCATTCACGTGCGGATCATCTTCATCGACCAGTAGTGCTTCAAGGTGCGGCACGTCAGCCAGCACCGGAATGTGATAACCCGCAAAATCATTGTTGAGCGGCCTGCCAGTACGCTTGTCGTGCATGCCTTCTTCGTGAAGGGCAAAACTAACGCCCCAGATCATACCGCCAGTGAGCTGGCTTTGCGCGAGGCGCGGATTGATGATCCGCCCTGCAGCAAACGCGCCGACCAGCCGGGTGACGCGCACCTGGAAGAGGTCGGGATCGACCTTCACCTCGGCGTAGACCGCGCCGTGTGAGAACATGGCATATGTTTCGGTACTTGCCTTGTCGCGGTTGCCGCGGCCTCTGCCTTCGATCTCTTCGATACCGGCCCTCTGCAGGATGTCGATGTAGCTCTCACCGACGTTCGGATCCTCGGCCTTGAAGAGGCGGCCATTCTCTCCCAGCACGCGTTCATTGCCCGCGCCAAAGAGCGGCGAATCCTTGTCCTGCGTTGCGATCTCGGCAAGCTGGCGGATGACATCATTACCCGCCGCAAAGAGCGCGCCGCCTGCCGATGCTGTATGTGCCGAGCCGCCGGCGACACTGCCATCAGGCAAGTCGGAATGGCCGATGTCGAACTCGATATCGTCAGCCGCCATGCCAAGTCCGTCAGCAGCCATCTGCCAGAGCGCCGTCCAGGCGCCCTGACCCATGTCAGCGCCGGAGGTTTCGGCCCGTGCGCTGCCATCCTTGCGAAGGACCGCCCGCGCCTTTGCGGGGAAAAAGGGCGCATGGAAGATGCTCGTGCCCATGCCCCAGCCTGTCAGGAGGCCGTTCTCGTCGCGCATCTGGCGAGGCTTTAGCGGCCGATCCTTCCAGCCGAAACTGTCAGCTGCTGCCTTATAACATTCGCGCAAAGCCTTGGCAGAATAAGGTTTTCCGTTTGACGGGTCTTTTTCTGCATAATTGAGAAGCCGGAATTCAAGCGGGTCCATGCCTGCCTTCTCCGCGGCCACGTCGATCGCGCATTCGATGACCGCAGAGCCGGTAGCAATACCCGGTGCCCGCATCGCACCCGGCGTGCCGGTGTCAAAGCGCGTACCGGTATGGCTGACGCTGATTGATGGTGTGGCATAGAGGCTAAGGCCAGCATTTGCGGCGCCATCCAGCCAATTGTCGAAGCTGCTGGTGGAGACGTTCGCCTTATGCTCGAAGGCGAGGAGGTTGTTGTCTGCGTCCATGTCATAGCGAACGCTCTGGCGCGTTGCGCTCCGGTGCTGGACCGGTCCGAACATCTGGTCGCGTTTCAGCGCAAGCTTCACGGGCCGCTTCATTTCACGGGCCGCGAGGATACCCAGCATCTGCGGCCCGAACAGCACGGCCTTTGAGCCGAACCCGCCGCCAAGATACGGCGAACGAAGCGTCACATTTTCAGGCGGGATGCCGAAATAATTGGCGATACCCGGCTTGGCGAGGCCGATGGCCTGATTTGGCATGTCGACGGTCACGTGGTCGCCATCCCACTCGGCGACGACCGCATGGGGCTCCATTGCATTGTGATACTGGAGCGGCGTCTCCATTTCGACGCTGGCCGATAGGGCCGCCTTCTTACGATTGCCCTCAAAATCCCCCGTCGAGAATTTTGGCGGCGTGGAGATGCCGACCGCTTCCGGGTCGAACGCTTCGCCATCATCAAAGCCGATCCGCGCCTGATCGCTATCGTACGTCGCCTTTACCAGACGGGCGCCTTCGACAGCGGCTTCGAGCGTTTCTGCGAGAATAACCGCGATCGGCTGGCCGGCATAGCGGACCTTGTCATTCTGCAGTACGTCGATGCGGGCGGTGAAAGGTGTGGTCTTCTGATCGGGATCCTGCGACAGGGCAGGGGTATTGTCTGGCGTCATGACATGCACAACGCCCGGATGTGCAAGGGCAGCCTCAATATCCAGTGATGTCACCCGACCGCGGGCGATACTTGCGCCTGCAAACACGGCGTGGAGAAGGTTCTCCGGATGATTGTCCGCGGCATAGGTTGCGGTCCCGGTGACTTTCGCGATGCCATCTCGGCGTGTCATTGACTGGCCTGAATTGGAGCCTAGCCGGACATGATGGGCGGCGACCATAGGTGTGTCAGCCATTAGCGGGCCTCCTTTCCAACGGCAAACACAGACCCGGGCAGGTCCGGCATCTTCGGCGGCGTGCCATCTGCGGCAGCTTTTAGTGCGCGCACCAGGATGCGTTTTGCCAGTTCGATCTTGTGCGCATTGTCGCCCGACGGTCTGGCACCTGCCAGCGCCGCATCGGCAGCCTTTCTGAAGGAGGCCTCATTTGCTTCGGCGCCATTCAGGGCGTCTTCTGCTTCGCGCGCCCGCCATGGTTTTGCGGCGACACCGCCAAGCGCAATCCGCGCATCCTTGATGCGGCCATCTCCGACGTGGAGCATCGCGGCTGCCGAAACGATGGCGAACGCAAAGGATGTCCGGTCACGCAGCTTGATATAGCGGGCCCACGGCGCAAACCGCTTGGCGTCCGATGGCAGGATGATCTCAGTGATGATCTCGCCCTTTTTCAGGGCGCTTCCGGGCGGCTGGACGCTGCCGGGCAGGCTGTAGAAATCATCGATGGAAATCTCACGCGCCCCATCCGCACCGTCCACCACGACACGCGCGCCGAGCGCTGCCAGCGGCACACAGAAATCAGACGGGTGAACCGCGATACAAGTTTTCGTCCAGCCAAGCACAGCATGCTTGCCGTTCTCTCCTTCGAGCGCGTCACAGCCCTCACCAACTTCGTGCAGATTGCACGCGCTATTTGGGTCGTAGAAATAGGCGCAACGCGGCTGTTGCATCAGATTACCGCCAACTGTCGCCGAATTGCGAAGCTGACCGGACGCCCCTGAGAGCAGTGCTTCGGCAATCGCTGGATAGTCGCTCACGATATCGGCGTTGCGGGCAAGGTCCGAATTTCGCACCAGCGCACCGATGCGCAGCGACCCGTCTTTCTGTGGCTCAATCCGTTTGAGGCCATCAAGCCGCGTAATGTCGACAAGGCTATCGGGCGTGCGCACGCCAGCCTTCATCAGATCGAGAAGATTGGTGCCACCGGCATAAAAAGACGCGCCGGGCTTACTCGCGGCCTTGATCGCCTCTGCGACGGTTTCAGGGCGCTGATACTCAAACGACTTCATGACTTGGCTCCCTTCGCGATGCGCGCCTGAGCGTCCATGACAGCGTCCTGGATGCCGGCATAGGCGCCGCACCTGCAGAGGTTGCCGCTCATGCCTTCGCGCACGGCTTCGGCAGATGCCTTGCCTTCTGTCTCGCTCAGCAGGCCGATCGCGCTCATGATCTGGCCGGGCGTGCAATACCCACATTGGAAGCCGTCATGCTCGATGAAGGCAGTCTGGACGGGATGAAGAGCATCGCCATTGGCGAGCCCCTCCACAGTCGTAATTTTCGCTCCCTCAAGGCTGACAGCGAGAGTGAGGCAACTATTTACCCGCCTCCCATCAACCAGCACTGTGCAGGCGCCGCACTGGCCGCGGTCGCAGCCTTTTTTTGTCCCCGTAAGTCCAATGCGTTCGCGCAGCACGTCAAGCAGTGTCGGGCGCGGATCTTCAAGATCCACACCGTGTTCGGTGCCATTTATGTTCAGGGATATCCGAAGCGCCATGTTCCCTCCACGCTAGCGTTTCTATTCTTCATGCTAGTCTGGGGCTGGGACTTAGGCGAGCCATTCCAGAAGTTTTTATTGGTTTCCCCAACGAAAAAGCGCCCCGGACGAACCGGGGCGCTTTCCATGTCGGGTCTGTCAAAGCTGACTTAGTTGACGTCGAAGCGGTCGAGCATCATCACCTTGTTCCAGGCCTTCACGAAGTCATTCACGAACTTCTTCTCGTGGCCATTCTCAGCGTACACTTCCGAAAGGGCACGCAGCTGCGAGTTTGAACCGAAGACCAGGTCAGCCCGGCTTGCCGTCCACTTCAGGTCGCCGCTGGCGCGGTCATGACCTTCATAGAGGTGCTCGTTCTCTTCCGATGCCTTCCAGGCCGTCTCCATCTGGAGCAGGTTGACGAAGAAGTCATTCGTCAACTGGCCGACGCGCTTGGTCAACACGCCATGTGGCTTGCCATCGGAATTGGTGCCGAGGACACGCATGCCGCCAACGAGGACCGTCATTTCTGGCGCACTCAGCGTCAGAAGCTGGGCCCGGTCGACGAGGAGTTCCTCGGCTGGCACAAGATAGTCAGGCTTCACGAAGTTGCGGAAGCCGTCCGCTTTCGGCTCGAGCCAGGCATAAGATTCAACATCCGTCATTTCCTGGGTCGCATCCGTGCGGCCCGGGGTGAACGGCACGTCGACGTCATGGCCTGCATCCTTGGCTGCCTTCTCGACAGCGGCGCAACCGCCGAGCACGATCAAGTCAGCCATGGAGACTTTCTTCGAACCGGAGTCGAAGCCAGACTTGATCTCTTCCAGTTTGGAGAGGACCTTGGCGAGCTGCTCTGGGTTATTTGCTTCCCAGTTCTTTGCCGGGTCGAGGCGCACGCGTGCACCATTGGCACCGCCGCGCATGTCCGAACCGCGGAAGGAGGCCGCGGATGCCCATGCCGCTGACACAAGCTCTGAAACCGAGAGCCCGGAAGAAAGAATTTTTTCCTTCAGCGACTTGATGTCGGATGCATCGACGAGGTCGTGATCGACCGGCGGGATCGGATCCTGCCAGAGGAGGTCTTCCTGCGGGGCTTCTTCGCCGAGATAGCGGGTCTTCGGACCCATATCGCGGTGGGTCAGCTTGAACCAGGCGCGGGCGAACGCATCCTCGAACTCTTTCGGGTTCTCATAGAACCGGCGAGAGATTTTCTCGTAGGATGGGTCTGTCTTCAGCGCGAGGTCGGTCGTCAGCATGATGGTGCTGACCTTCTTCGAGCCGTCATCAGCTGCCGGTGCGAGGTCGCTTTCCTTCACATTTTTCGGCTCCCACTGATAGGCACCAGCCGGGCTCTTGGTGAGCTCGTAGTCATACTCGAACAGCATGCGGAAATAGTTCATGCTCCACTCGGTCGGGGTTGGCGTCCATGCGCCTTCCAGACCGGATGTGATGGCATGACCGCCAACACCGCTTTCGTGTTCGCTCGCCCAGCCAAAGCCTTGAGCTGCGATATCCGAGCCTTCAGGCTCAGAACCGACCAGGCTCGCATCGCCTGCACCGTGACACTTACCAAATGTGTGGCCACCGGCGATCAGCGCGACGGTTTCCTCGTCATTCATCGCCATGCGCGCGAATGTATCGCGGATGTCGAAGGCCGACTTCATCGGGTCTGGCTCACCGTCTGGGCCTTCAGGGTTCACATAGATGAGACCCATCTGGACGGCTGCGAGCGGGTTTTCTAGCGCACGGCCTTCAGCGTAGCGGCTGTTCGGGTTGTCAGAAGGGGCAAGCCATTCTTCTTCTGTGCCCCAGTAGACATCTTTCTCTGGCTCGAAGACGTCCTTGCGGCCGCCAGCAAAGCCAAAGGTCTTGAAGCCCATATCCTCAAGCGCGACGTTGCCGGCGAGGATCATGAGGTCAGCCCAGGACAGGCTGGCACCATACTTCTGCTTGATTGGCCAGAGCAGGCGGCGTGCCTTGTCGAGGTTACCATTGTCCGGCCAGGAATTGAGCGGCGCGAAGCGCTGCTGGCCCGTGCCTGAACCACCGCGGCCGTCGCCGACGCGATAGGTGCCTGCTGAGTGCCAGGCCATGCGGATCATGAATGGACCGTAGTGACCATAGTCAGCTGGCCACCAATCCTTGGAATCCTTCAGTGCGACCGCGATGTCTTGCTTGACCTGCTTGAGGTCGAGCTTCTTGAAAGCTTCGGCATAGTCGAAGTCCTCACCCATCGGATCACCTGCCGGGTGTCTCTGATGTAGAATGTCGAGGTTGAGGAGTTTCGGCCACCACTCCTTGTTGGAGCGGCCCTTGAAGAGCCAGTGGCGCTCTTCACCGTGAATTACTGGACACTTGGCGTCGTCAGCCATGGTTGGATCCTTCCTTCTAACCTGTGCGTAGAATTGATGCTGAACAGTACCTCATCAAGCAGCATCGAACAAATCAAAACGGCGATAAGTAACTATTGGTAAAATCAATAGGTGAGCCCAAAGCAAGACAGGCCGGGGGTGCCGGCCTGTCTCCTGATACTGCAAATTTTGTCTCGGATCAGATGTCCACAACAATCTTGCCGAAGTGTTTCTGACTCGCCTGGTGCGCGAATGCGTCTGCCAGCTTTTCTAGCGGGAAGTGATCGCTGATCACAGGCTTGATGCCGGATGATTCGATCGCGGCGATCATGTCTTCCTGTGACTGACGCGACCCCACCGTGATCCCGGAGACGGTGATATTAGAGCTGAACAGCGCTGCTGTCGGCACTTCGCCGGAGATACCCGTCAGCACGCCAATGAGCGAAATGTGGCCGCCGATGCGGCAAGCAGCGATCGACTGGGCCATCGTGCCCGGGCCGCCAATTTCAATGACTTCATCGACGCCGCGCCCGCCGGTTAATTCCTTGGCTTTGGCGCCCCACTCTGGGGTTTCCTTGTAGTTGATGACGTGATCGGCGCCGAGCTCTTTCAGCTTTTCGAGCTTCTCATTCGAGGAGGATGTCGAGATCACGCGAGCGCCTGCCGCCTTGGCAAACTGAAGCGCGAAGATCGAGACGCCGCCGGTACCCTGCGTCAGGACCCAATCGCCGGGCTGGATCGAGTTCTCAACCATCAGACCGCGCCAAGCTGTCAGCGCGGCGCAAGGCAGGGTGGCAGCTTCAGCAAAGCTCCAGCCTTCAGGCATACGGGTCAGGCCCTCCGCAGGTGCCGCGACGAGTTCAGCGGAAAAGCCGTCAATCCTGTCTCCCGGAACGGCGAGCATCTTGTCGAGCTCCGGCGGGCCATCGCGCCAGCCCGGGAAGAAGGTAGAGAGGACCTTGTCGCCTTTTTTGAAGCGCGTGACGCCTTCGCCAACTTCGACCACTTCGCCGGCGCCATCAGACATCAGGACCCGGCCATCAGGCGTCGGTATTCCGCCCTGCGCGACAACGAAATCATGATAGTTCAGTGAGCTCGCCTTTACCCGCATTAGCACTTCGCCGGCTTTGGGTTTCGGGTCATCGCGGGTTTCGATCTGGATGTTCTGCAGACCGCCCGGTTTCTTCAGGCTTGCAACTTTCATTTAGGCTCTCCCTTGTCATCGCTTGATTTGGGCAAGCCAAAGCATCGCTGCCCCTGCGAAAGCCAAGCGAAAAGCCGTGAAGGTGACGCCACGGCGCATGTTTCAGAACAACGGCGCTGGCGGTCGCAGTCGCCTACGCGCAAATAAAAAGGGCGGCAGATCGCTCTGCCGCCCTTCTGATTCGATAGTTCTACCGGACTAGCGGCGGAGCGTGAACTCGACGCCGACCAGGCGACCCTTCTTGAGTGGCGAGAATGTGCCGCCACCTGGGAGTGGCTGGTAAGGCGTCTGCACACCGTTCGACAGCGGGCCAGGGAATGGCAGCTGCGTGTCGTTACCGGCCTGAACGCTGTCGAGCAGGTTCTGACCGAAAAGCGACACGGTGAAGCCATCATATGGCGTTTCCCAGCTGAGGTTCGCCGACAGCTGATGGGAGTCCTGGATCCAGCCATAGTTGCTATCGGTGTACGCGATACGGTCGCGGTACTGATAGTTCGCGCGGGAGATCAGGGCACCCATGTCACCGAGGTCCACATCGTAGATTGCGCCGACACCGTAGGTGATCGGAGGCACGCGCGGCAGGTCGAGACGCTGGTCGAGAATGTTGACCTGCGTGTCGCCAGAGATGTCGAAGCGGACATCGTCATAGCTTGCATCGATCAGGCCAGCATTGAAGTTCACCAGGAAGTTGTCGGTTACGGCAACGCGGCCTTCGACTTCGACACCGATGATGGTCGCATCAGCCGTGTTCAGGATGTTCTGAACGACGCCCGATGGGCCAGCAGTATTCACTTCGCGCTGCATGTCAGCGATTTCGGTCAGGAAGGCTGCACCATTTAGCTGGATGCGGCCGTCTTCGCTGCTCGACTTGAAGCCGAGTTCGAAGGCGTCGACTTCTTCTTCGTCAAAGCCGAAATTGCCGCCCGTTGCCGGAACGATCTGGTTCAGGAATACGCCAACGTCCGTGATGCGGAAGTTGTAGCCGCCCGAACGGAAGCCCTTGGTGTAGTAGCCATAGGTCTGGAAGTTGTCGGACCAGAAGTACTGGAGACCAAGCTTTGGGGTCCAGTTCGACCACTCATCGCCGTCGGAGAAGCCGTTAGGCTCCTGTGCGCCAAGGGCGCCGAGAAGGGTGTTGAAGCCCGTGGTCGGGCAGCTGCCTTCAACGACAGAGCATTCAAATCGCGGACGGATGAAGGTCACGTCGGCGTCTTTTTCTTCCTTCGAGTAGCGAAGGCCGACCGTCGCGATCAGGTCAGGCGTGATCGAGTAGTCGACGTTTGCGAACGCACCATACACCGTGTGGTCCTGCGAGCCGCCACCGTAGAAGATCCACGGAATGGACGCTGGAAGAGGTGCCGGACGCGTGGTCGGCAGGTTGCGGACTTCGGTATAGTCGAGCGTCTGGTTGAAGTAGTAGACGCCCGTGGTGAGGTCCACGTCGCCGAAGGTGCCAGCATAGCGCAGCTCGTTGGAGATCTGCTCCTGCAGGAATTCCGCGTTTGAGTGGAAGAGGGTGAACGGCGTTGCGTCGATGTCGCTGCCTTGGCTCAGCGAGTCATATTCGCGGTAGCCGAGGATGTTGGTGATCGTACCGTTGCCGAAGTCGACATCATAGTCAGCGCGGAGCGATGCGAAGACGGTCTCTGCTTCGCCGGTGCCCGGGCTGTTGATCGAGAAGTCAAAGCTGTCGCGATCAAAGTATGAACGGTTCTGTCCTGACGGGCCGTCGACGCGGCTGTCAGTATACTCAGCCTTCGCGAGGAAGGTGAGACGGTCATTTGCAAACCACTCGAGCGCGCCGCGATAGATCGCGACCTGAGCCTCGCCGTGGTTGTCGCCGTCATTCAGGTTTTTGAAGTAGCCAGCGTCGGTGTTGTAGTAAGCACCGATCTTGCCGTTCAGGACGCCGTCGATCAGCGGACCGGAAACCGTGCCCTGGATGGTGGAGTTGAGGCCGCCGCGATCATCGTCGATCGGGCCATCAAAGGTTGCTTGTGCCTTGTAGCTGAACTCGTCGGTCGGGTTGCCCGTGTTGACGACCAGCGCACCGCCGGTGGTGTTACGACCGAACAGGAGGCCTTGCGGGCCGCGCAGGACTTCAACGCTGTCGAGGTCGAACAGATCGACAACAACGCCGCTGTTCACGCCGAGATAGACGCCGTCGATGAATACGCCAACAGCAGGGTCAATCGAAGGGATCGAGGAGTTCACGCCAAGACCGCGGATCGCGAAGTTCGCCGTGCCGCGCGCCGTTCCGACATCATCAAGCGAGACGTTGGGCGTGGAGTAGGATAGGTCTTCGAGGTTTGCGACGTTAAGTGCGTCGAGCGTGTCTTCGTTAAACGCGGTGACAGACACTGGAACGTCCTGGACGTTCTCGACGTTCTGTTTTTTCGTCGCTGAGACAGTGACCGTCTGAAGGACGCGGTCGACAGCCGACTCGCGCTCTGCTTCAGGCGCTTCCTGGGCGATGGCAGGAAGTTGCGCGAGTATTGCGGTAGAAGCCGCGGTCGCGAGGAGGAATTTGCTGCGTTGCATTAAGTTTAGACTCCCAGATCATTATTTTTCTGATTTGCGAGGCGATAACTCCAACAGGCATTGGAGATCGCACCGCAGCACGGCATAAAGCGCGCTGCGGCAAATTCTCAATGGCAGAATTCAGCGTTATGCAAAAATACTTCACTAGTGATGTTTTGTTGCATCACTTTGGGGAAGCATAGACGTCAAAAAATGCATTGCAGCATAGGTTCGCGGGCAAAAATTCTAGCCTGAGGGGAATTTCGCTGTGCGTTTCTCGAGAAACGCGCTGTAACCTTCGCGAAAGTCGGCACCGGCAGCACCTTCAACCATGTAGCCAAGAAGTTCATCGTCGCTCGCATTACTTG
The DNA here is from genome assembly GCF_003576345.1 of Henriciella barbarensis. Classification (GTDB taxonomy): domain Bacteria; phylum Pseudomonadota; class Alphaproteobacteria; order Caulobacterales; family Hyphomonadaceae; genus Henriciella; species Henriciella barbarensis. The sequence goes on from NZ_QWGB01000014.1 coordinate 207,234, forward strand.
CGATTTCGCTGACCATTTTTTTTCAACGCTTTCACCGACCAGGAGGAGTTAGCGGCGATGTCCTGAACTGTCTGTCGAGCTGCCGCGAGCGCGCCGCCCTCGCCAGCGATTTCGTTCACCAATCCTAGAGACAGCGCCTGAGCTGACGAAAACCGGCGCGCGGAGAACAGCATATGCTTGGCATTCGAGGGGCCTACCAGCTTCACAAGCCTTCTCAGATCGGCCGGCGGGTAGACAATGCCCAGCTTCGCCGGAGGTAGTCCGAAAGCTGCATTGGCCGACGAAATCCGAATATCGCAGGCGACCGCCAGTGCGATCCCCGCTCCAAAACAGCTGCCCTCGATGGCGGCGATCACGGGCTTGCTGCAATTTTCGATCGCACTCATCGCGTCTGAGATAATGCCGGTAGTCTCGCGCGTGCTCGCTTCGTCTGCGTAGATCGTCTCGAACTCGGAGATATCCACACCGGCGGCGAAATGGCCTACCGATCCGCCGTGAATGACCAACGCCTTCGCCGCGCTATCAGCGTCTACCGTTCTTACAAGGACTGGCAAGGCAGACCACATGGACATGCCAAGCGCATTACGCCGAGATGGCGCATTAATGACGATTTCCGCAACGCTGCCTGAGCCTGCTAGAAATACGGGGCGTTTTTCCGATGTGGACATTGGCCACCGCTTTCAGCTTACACGTGTGCCGTCAAGTCGAGATCAACTCCGGACGCCTGTAAATCCAAGGCTTGGCTTCTTCGAGCTCATAGGCGAGGGCCAGAAGCAGACCGTCATCTCCCTGCCGGGCAGAGAACATGGTGCCAATCGGAAGGCCGCCCTCCGACCAGAAAAGCGGCACGCTCATGGAGGCGGCACCAGAGACATTCATATACGGTGTGTAGGCGACATAATCTGTGACAGACTTCATGACTGTATCGAAGTCACCATCGGGGGCCTGCTCGCCTATTTTCGGCGGCAGCTTGGTGACAGTTGGCGAGAGCAGCACGTCGAACTCGTCAAACCAGCTCGCATATAAGCCAGAAAAGGCCTGAAGATCTGCAACCGCGTCAGCGAACTCGCCCTGGCGCTCACTGAACATTTTGGCGAGCCCCAGCGTCCACGGCTCGATTGTATCGGGTGAAGGCGGGGCGCCCAGCATGGCGGTAGCATCCTGCATGAATTGCGCAGCGCCAGCTGCCCAGAACAGGATAAACTGGTCCTGGAACTTGGGCGCATCAATTGGCATGTCCCATTCGATGACTTCGTGACCAAGCTCCCGGCAAAGCGTGGCAGCCTGTTCGGTCGCGGCGCGCACTTCAGGGTCTAGTGATGCATCGGTTCCCGGCTCGGGCGCAAAGGCGATCTTCAATCGGCGGGCCGACGGCCCCTTGATGTCACCGATCTTCGGCAAGGTCTCGCCCGTTTCGGTTGCAGCAAATAGCGCTGCGCTATCGCGTACGGTAAGCGTCACGGCATGATTGACGCTGAGGTCGACAGGCGCATTGCTCTGAGGAGACGCTAGGGCACCGCGAGAGGGTTTCAGGCCGAACAGGCCGCAACAGGCGGCCGGGATCCGGATAGAGCCGCCGCCATCGCTGGCATGAGCAAACGGAACGACGCGTGCCGCTGTCAGGGCAGCTGCACCACCTGATGAACCGCCCGGAATGCGGGAGAGATCCCATGGGTTGCGTGTCGGACCAGTCACGAGGGGCTCAGTTGATGAGATCAGGCCCATTTCAGGTGTGGTAGATTTTCCGATCGAGACCACACCCGCTTCGCGCCAGCGCGCGGCGAAAACCGAATCTTCTTCAGCCAGGTTTCCGCGAAAGGCACGGCTGCCATACATGGTCGGCGCGCCCTTCCAGTTCACCAGGTCCTTGATAGCTGTCGGTACGCCGCCAAACGAGCCTTCAGGCGCCGCTGCAGCACGCGAGCGGGCGAGATCATACGTCTTTGTCGCAAGAGCATTGATGGACGGGTTCACCGCCTCGGCGCGGGAAATTGCCGCCTCGGTCAACTGGAGGGAGGTAGTCTCACCGCGCGCAATCATCTGCGCCATGGCAACACCGTCGAGATCAGCTGAGCCGGTGCCGGCTGCCATAACGGTCGCGGGGGCACAGGCTTTTGCGAAAGGCAGAAAGGCAGCGAGCGTTGTACCGCCTGCTAGAAGGCGGCGGCGTGTCATCGTGGTCATCGTTTTCCTCCCGGGGTCGGCCTCTGTCGGGCCATATCTGCGCTAGCGTGCGTTGGTCTTGCCGCAAAGGCAAGCAGGATATAGCCCGGTAGGCGTTTCGTTTTTTCGCGTATCGGACGTTTTCTTCATGCTGTCAGTTCTTGACCTTTTTCGTATCGGGCTCGGCCCATCGAGCTCACACACTGTAGGTCCGATGCGCATTGCGCGCCGCTTCCTGCAGGAGGCCGACAGGGCAGGGCGGCTGGACGGCGCGGTGCGGGTCGAGGTATCGCTTCAAGGCTCCCTGGCGCTTACAGGCGTCGGGCATGGGACCGACAAGGCCGTGATGCTCGGGCTTGAGGGCATGCAGCCAGAAACGGCGGACCCCGTTGAAGCCGAATCGCGCTTCCGGGAGATCGTCCAGGCCAAGACCATCCGCCTCGAAGGTGGCCCGCAGATCGATTTCAGTCCGCTAAAAGATCTCAAATTCTGCACGGATATCGTCCCGGACCTGCACCCCAACGGCATGGTCCTCACATTGTTCGGCGCTGAGGACACGGAGCCCTATTCGCGTGAGTACTACTCAACCGGCGGTGGCTTTATCGCATCTCGAAAACAGCTGGCGAAGCCAACCAGCGGCGATATGGTCGCCAGTGCGCGCGGCGCGCCATATCCGTTCCAGTCCGCCGAAGAGATGATCGGACTCTGTAAAACGCATGGCTGGCGGGTCGATGAGCTTGTCGTTCATAATGAAGACGCGCGAAGATCACGCGACAAGACGCAGAAACGACTGGATAAAATCGCACATACCATGATGGAGTGCATCCGGAGCGGTCTGACGTCCGAAGGTACGCTTCCCGGCGGGCTCGACGTAAAGCGCCGTGCGCCGGACCTTTATCGCCGCCTGGTCGATAATCCGGGCTCGAATGAGCGCGAGCAGTTGTTCGACTGGCTCAATGTCTATGCCATGGCCGTGAACGAAGAGAACGCTGCGGGCGGACGTGTCGTGACGTCGCCGACGAATGGGGCAGCCGGCATTCTTCCATCGGTGATGCGCCATTATTGCTGCGATGATGACAAGCTCGATCTTTCAAAGGCGCGCCGTTTCCTGCTGACGGCGGGCGGTATTGGTCTCCTTTATAAACAGCGTGCCTCGATCTCTGGCGCGGAGATGGGCTGCCAGGGGGAGGTGGGCGTTGCCTGCTCAATGGCGGCTGGCGGACTTGCCGCTGTCTGGGGCGCCGATGCTGAAACTGTCTGTGTAGCTGCTGAAATTGGCATGGAGCATAATCTGGGCCTGACATGTGACCCGGTTGGCGGCCTGGTTCAGATCCCCTGCATCGAACGCAACGCTTTTGGCGCTGTAAAAGCGGCTAACGCGGCGCGCCTGGCCCTTCAGGGGACCGGACATCACAAGGTGAGCCTTGATCAGGTGATTGAGACGATGCGTCAGACCGGGAACGACATGTCGAACAAGTATAAGGAAACCAGTACTGGTGGTCTCGCTGTGAATGTCATCGCCTGCTAGCAGAAATGATAGGATCTTCCGCGCGGTCATGGATTGGTGAAGGGTGACTCACGTGTCACCCTTGGCGGTATGGATGGCTTAGAAACGAAAACGCCGGCAAGGCCCGGCCTGACTTACCCTTTCGATGAACAGGTCCCCGCGCAGGGCGAAACGACGGAGATTATGCCCGGTCTGCACTGGGTCCGCATGCGCCTGCCATTTGCGCTGGAGTGGATCAATCTCTGGCTCATTGACGACGGTGAGCGCGGCTGGACCATTGTCGACACAGGTATGCCGCTGCCTGAAACCAAAGAGGCCTGGCGCACCATCTTCGAGACATGTCTTGGCGGCAGGCCGGTCTGGCGCGTGATTGTCACCCACATGCATCCCGACCATGTCGGCAATGCGGGCTGGCTGACACGCAAATTCCCCGGCGCTGAGCTCTGGATGAGCCAGCTGGAGTACATTTCGTGCCGGATGCTCGTCGCTGATACAGGCCGCGAAGCGCCAGCCGCCGGAACTGACTTTTACGTCGCCGCGGGCTGGAACGAAGCGCAAGTCGAGACCTATCGCAGCCGGTTCGGGCGGTTCGGCAAAGGTGTCAGTCAGATGCCGGACGCCTATCGCCGTCTTGTCGATGGTGAAACGATACGATTGGGTGGGCGCGATTGGCAAATTGTGACGGGCAATGGTCACTCGCCAGAACATGTCTGCCTATTCTGCAAGAGCGAAAATGTGATAATTTCCGGCGATCAGTTGCTGCCGCGAATTTCGTCCAATGTCTCCGTTCATCCGACTGAGCCGAAAGCCAATCCACTCAAGGACTGGCTGCAGAGCTGCAACAAGTTGAAGACGGCAGTCAGTGACGACGTTCTGGTTCTGCCTGCCCACAATACACCCTTCCGCGGCGCCCATAAAAGGCTGGACCATCTCATCCGTGGTCACGAAGTGGGGCTGAAGCGTCTCGCTCAGCGACTTGGCGAGAACCCTCGGCGTGTCGTCGATACCTTTCCTGCACTTTTTGGACGCAAGATCGGGGAGGAATCGCTCTCCCTCGCGACGGGTGAAGCGCTGGCTCACCTTAACTATCTCATAGCGGCAGGAAAGGCTGTCGTTGAACGCGATGGGGACGGCGTAGACTGGTATCGCGCAATGTAATCTCACTGCGAAGCAGACCGGTCACAACCCATGACGAATCGCAGAAGTGGTCAATGATCTACTTGACCGCGGCCCCGTCTGTGCTCAAAGCCATGACCGTTCGGAACCTTTGCGGTGCCCGACCAGTAATTGTTTTCGAAGCCGGACGTTCACCGCGCCCGCTGCAAGGGGGCTCTATCAGCCTGTCATGAGCACTTCATCCGACATGTCTGAATCAGAGCCCGAGGACAACCGGACGCTCAAGCAGAAAGTGCTGCACGAACTTCGCGAATGGGCAGTCACGCTGCTCATCTTCATTCCGGCGTTCTATGTCTTCTCATTCCTGATCTACGAACAGCGCGTCATTCCGTCGGAAAGCATGGTGCCTAACCTGCAGGTCGGTGACCGCGTAGCTGTTAACAAGTTCGCGTATGGCTATAGCCGCTACAGTCTTCCATGGGGCGCCTGGCGGCTGATCCCGCAGGGCGAAGGCAGGGTGCTGGGCGGCAAGCCAGACCGCGGCGACGTTGCCGTCTTCATGCATCCGCATACCGACCGCGTGATGATTAAACGTATCATCGGCCTCCCGGGCGACCGGGTGCAGATGATCAATGAGCAGCTTTACCTGAATGGTGTGCCGATCGATCGTGAGTTCATGCGCAGCGTAACTTACCGTCCGCATGATTTTCGGGGCACCGAAACGGCCCGTGAATACCGCGAAACGATTGGCGACAAGTCCTGGCTGAGCCACCAGTGGCAACAGGGGCCGAGCCAGGTTCGCAGCCTCGACAACACACCCGTTTTTGACATTCCAGAGGGGCACTACCTCTTCATTGGTGATAATCGTGACAATTCCGAGGATGGCCGCTCCATCACCGGTCACTGCCCGGTTGGCGACGATGGGGTTATCGATCAAGCTGGATGTGAACTTGCGCCCGGCGTGTCTGCAGAGCGGGCATCGGTCGGCTTTGTGCCAGCTGAAAACCTGATCGGCCGCGCGGACACTGTCCTCCTGTCGACCTATTCCTGCGCACGTGCAGATGCGGACCCGTGTATGAAAAAGCGCCTCTGGAGAGGGCTCTAGACCTTACTCCTTACGCGCGAATTCTGGCGCAATGTTTGCAAAATCCTAATCCGTATCTGCTTGAAGGTACGGCATGGAAAAGACTCGCTTTCGTCTCTTGCGTTTTGAGAGTGTGACCGAAGACATCTGGTCGCAATTCCACGCGCTGCGCGATGCGCGCTCTCGCTATGATGATCCATTCTTCGACCCGGACTATGCACGGCTCGTTGCGCGCGTTCGTCCAGATGCCCGTCTAGGGCTCGCACTTGAAGGTGATGAGCTGGTCGGTGTCTGGCCAATTCACCGGCGCCCTGGCGCCTGGGCGCGTCCAATCGGCGGGCCGTTTTCCGACTGGCACGGGCCCGTCCTGTCAGCAGGCACGGACCTTAACGCGCACGCTTTCCTTCGCGGGATCGGCGTACTCGGAATGTCGAGCTTCGGCTGGCTCCCGCAGGACGCTGAAAGCGAGAGCAGGCTCACCGTCGCCGGCGCTAATATGAGTGACGTGAGCGCTGGCTGGGACGGCTTCATGGGGAACCAGGGCGAACGTTGGCCAAAGCATTTCAAGAAGATGCGCCGTCTTGCACGCAATATGGAGCGGGACTTCTCCGAAGTAGAATTCCGCTTTGACGATCAGTGCGATGACACGTTCAGCAGGCTCATTTTCCTGAAACGAGAGCAGTTCCGCCGAACCGGCCGCCACGATGTGCTCGGCACGCGCTGGGCCCAGCAATTACTCGATGCCCTTCGCCACCAGAAGGATGAGAGATTCCGCTTGAGGCTTGTCAGCCTTCATCTTGATGGGAAGCACGCGGCCAGTGAGCTGGTTCTTCAGTCGCGCAACGTGGTGCATGGCTGGATCACGGCCTACGAAGCCGACTATGCGCAGTATTCACCCGGCAACTTCGTTGTTCAGCACATGCTGGAAGGGATGGCGAACCGCGATGGCCCGAAAATCTATGATGCCGGGCCGGGCCTTGATCACTACAAACGCCATTACTCCAACTTCCAGCTGCCTGTTGGGTCGGGCGTCGTGCGCAGCAAGGCGCTCGCTATCCGACCGGACCGCGTTCTTGGCTACGCCTGGCGGACAGGTGAGCAAACGCTGGATGGCCGGCTGTCTGATGTCATGAAATCTGCGCGCCGCCGTCTCGATCAGGTCTGCATCAGTGAGATCAAACCTACGGGACGTCTCATCGGGATCGGAAACTCCCTTCGACGGACAGCGGCAGCTCTTGATCTTGCCGACGGTACTGCGTCCCGTTAAGCGCTTCATCTGTTGAGCTGGTAGCGCGAGTCATGGAAGGCTCGCGTCCGCTTTTGATTTGGGATGAAGTATAATGAGTGCAGCCAGGCGCGAAAAAGACAAGACAGCGCGCGGGCCGATTATCGTTTCCCGTCACGGCCGTCCGGCCTTGGACAGGACGGCGGGACCTCGACTGGACTGGCGGGAATATCGTGACTGGTGGGATCGCTACGAAATCGGCAGTCTCGCCGAAGGTCAGCAAGCGCCAGAGAACCTCAAGGAAGCCGTCGCCGACGCCGACATCATCCTCAGCTCGACGGCGCCGCGCGCAGTTGAAACGGCCATGCTGGCGACGGGCCGCGAGCCAGAGACTTTCCCTGTCTTTGTCGAAGCGCCGCTTCCACCGCCGCGCCTGCGCAATCGCAAATACCTTCCCAAGACATGGAACATAATCGCGCGTACCGCCTGGCTTTATGGTCACAGCCTTGATGGTGAGAGTAACCGTCAGGCCCGCGACCGCGCGAACAAGGCCGCCCAGCACCTGCATGAGGCGGCAGCCGACGGGAAGGTCTACCTGGCCGCTCATGGCTGGTTCAATCGCATGCTGAGACCGGCAATGGCGCGAATCGGCTGGGTCTGCGTGCGCGATGGTGGCGACAAATACTGGAGCTACCGCATCTACGAATATCGCGGGAAATCTTGATCCCGGACCATTGTGATGCAGCCAGCGCCTGCTTAGGGTGCGGCTGCTCAACACGTATGAGGAATAGCTCTCATGAGCGATCAGACAGTGACTGACATCGAAAAAATGAGCTTCGAACAAGCCCTTCGGGAGCTCGAGACGATCGTCCGTCAGCTTGAAGGCGGCGAAGTTGAGCTTGAGAAATCCATTGAAATCTATGAGCGTGGCTCGAAACTGAAATCGCATTGCGAGGCCCGGCTGAAAGCGGCTGAGCTCAAGATTGAGCAGATTGTTCAGGGGCCTGACGGCAAACCCACAACCGAGAGCGCAAGCTTCGAGTAAGGAACCGCTTCATGGAGTTCGAGACGCGCCTGACCGAAATCGCCGACAAGGTAACGGTCGCGCTGGATCAGCTCATCCCGCCCGCGCAGGGGCCTGAGGCTGACCTGATGCGGGCGATGCGTCATGCTGCCCTCGCGAATGGCAAGCGGATGCGTCCCTTCTACGTCATCGAGACGGGCGCGCTCTTCGACGCTGACCACAAAGCCCTTCTGCGGACAGCTGCAGCACTTGAATGTGTCCACACCTATTCGCTGGTCCATGACGATCTTCCCTGCATGGACGATGATGATCTGCGTCGCGGCCAGCCGACGGTGCATAAGGCCTTCGACGAGGCGACAGCCGTCCTCGCTGGCGACGCTCTGCTGACGCTGGCCTTCAAGATCCTCGCAAGCGATGAAACCCATAATGATCCGGCTGTGCGCCTGAGACTCATCGAGAGGCTCGCGGATGCCTCCGGCGCGACCGGGATGGTTGGCGGACAGATGATCGACATGTTGCAGGAAGCCAGCCCACGCGACCTCAATACCATCACCCGCATGCAGCGTCTCAAGACTGGCGCACTCATCTCCTATTCGGTCGAAGCGGGCGCCATTGTGGGCGGCGCGAGCGCCAATGCAAAACACGCGCTTGCCGGGTTCGCGCAGGACCTTGGCCTGGCCTACCAGATTGCAGACGACCTCCTTGATGCGACCGGCGATCAGAATGTCGTTGGCAAAACGCTGCGCAGCGATGAAGCGGCCGGGAAGGCGAACTTTGTGACCATTTTGGGGATTGAGGGTGCGCGCGAACGTATCAATCTTCTTGCAGCACAGGCTCGTCAGCACCTCGATTTTTTCCGTGGTCGCGCCAATATCCTGCTGCATTCGGTTGATTATGTTCTGGACAGGACACGTTAAGGACTGTCTGAACGCAAACAAGACTGTCCCTTGAAAGGACCCGGCCGCATGAGCTTGCCTGCGAAAACCCGCCTTCTCGATACGATTAATTCTCCGGCTGATCTGAAGTCCCGCTCGCGCGAAGACCTCGAACAGCTCGCCGAGGAACTGCGTGCAGAAGTGATCGACGCGGTGTCTGGCACGGGTGGCCACCTTGGTGCGGGCCTTGGTGTGGTTGAACTGACGCTGGCGATCCATGCCATTTTCGACACGCCGTCGGACAAGCTCATATTCGATGTTGGTCACCAGTGTTATCCGCACAAGATCCTGACCGGGCGCAAGGATCGTATCCGCACGCTTCGTCAGGGCGGCGGTCTTTCGGGATTCACCAAGCGCGACGAGAGTGAGTACGACCCATTCGGCGCGGCCCACGCCTCGACCTCGATCTCGGCGGGTCTTGGTTTTGCGAAATCGCGCGATCTGCAGGAAAAGGATAACAAGGTTGTCTGCGTCATTGGCGATGGCGCGATGTCAGCTGGCATGGCCTATGAGGCGATGAACAATGCGGGCTCTGATCTCAGCGACATGCTCGTGATCCTGAACGACAATGACATGTCGATTGCGCCGCCTGTCGGTGCGATGAGCCACTATCTGTCCAAGCTTGTTTCCTCGCGCTCCTATCGGGGGCTGCGCAAGTTCGCCAAATCCATCGCCAAGCCGATCGGTCTGGAAAGCCAGGCCCGCAAGGCCGAAGAATATCTTCGCGGTTTCGCCATGGGCGGCACCATGTTCGAGGAACTTGGCTTCTATTATGTCGGCCCGATTGACGGCCATGACCTCGACGTACTCCTTCCGGTCCTTGAAAACTGCAAGGCGATGGAAACCGGTCCGGTCCTGCTGCACGTCGTGACGCAGAAGGGCAAAGGATACGAGCCGGCCGAGAACTCTGCCGACAAGTATCACGGCGTCGCAAAGTTCAACGTGGTCACCGGCGAGCAGCAGAAATCAGCTGGCGGTCCGCCTGCCTACACGAAGGTCTTTGCCAAGGCCCTCATCGAAGAAGCCCGCCGCGACGACAAGATTGTCGGTATTACGGCTGCCATGCCGGGTGGCACAGGAATGGACCTGTTCGAACAGGAATTCCCTGAGCGGATGTTCGATGTTGGTATTGCCGAACAGCACGCAGTGACGTTCGCTGCCGGTCTTGCGGCGGACGGCATGAAGCCGTTCGCAGCGATCTATTCGACATTCCTGCAGCGTGGGTATGATCAGGTCGTCCATGATGTGGCGATCCAGCGCCTTCCTGTTCGTTTTGCGATCGACCGTGCCGGCCTTGTCGGGGCTGATGGCCCGACCCATGCTGGCAGCTTTGATGTCGGTTTTCTTGGTGCGCTTCCGGGCATGGTCTGCATGGCTGCTGCCGATGAAGCCGAACTGGTGAACATGGTCCGCACGGCTGTCGAGATTGACGACCGGCCGAGCGCCTTCCGCTATCCGCGCGGCAATGGCGTCGGTATTGATCTGCCGGCCCAGCCGACCGCTCTCGAAATCGGCAAGGGCCGGATCGTGCGCGAAGGCTCTACCATTGCCTTGCTTTCCTATGGGGCTCGGCTCCAGGAATGTCTGAAAGCGGCAGAGATGCTCGCGGCCCAGGGGCTTTCCTGCACCGTGGCAGATGCGCGTTTCGCCAAACCACTGGACGAAGAACTTGTGAACCGCCTCGCCAGCGAGCACGAGGTTCTGCTGACGGTCGAAGAAGGCTCACGCGGCGGTTTTGGCGCGTTCGTGCTGCATCACCTCGCTGAAACGAACGCTTTCGATCGCGGTCTCAAGGTTCGCACGCTTCACCTGCCGGATATTTTCCAGGATCAGGACAAGCCAGAGATCATGTACGCGCAGGCGGGCCTCGATGCGCAAAGCATCGCGACGCGGGCCATTGATGCGCTTGGGCGCGGCGACATGCGCGAAATCGAGCGTTTCGCAAGCGCCTGAGGCGCAGTCGATTTTCTGCCTAACTTTTTGGTTAGCCCGTTTGCCATAATGGCGGCTGGGGATATGGTCGCCGCAATTCGGCTTTCCATGAGGACGACAATGAGATCACTAGTGCTTGCCGCAATCGGCGCTTTCATGCTGGTTGGCTGTGAAACAGTCCCCCAGGAAGTGAACATGCAGCCAATGGCGTTCCAGACGGCTGTGTCGCGCGCGACCGCAGCCTGGCATCCTTATGCGGGCATTCAGGATCTCAGCACGATGCTTGAAACGCAGACCCTGTCGTCAGCACAGCGTGCTCGGGTCCTGTATGAGCGGGGCCGTCTACGCACTGAAAACGCAATCGAGCTTCCGAACGCAATCCAGGACCTCCAGCAGGCCGCGGCGCTACAGGCAACCGTCGTGCCGGAAGAAGGGATGACGACCGTGCGTTCGATTCCTGATACCTCCTCAATGATCCGCATTGCTGAGGCAAAGCTTCAGCTTTCACGGGCGCGCCTCGCAGGTCTTCAGACCCTGCCGCAATGGTTTGATGACAAGGTTGCGGTGTCGGAAGTCGCCGAGGCGGCAGACCGCTATCGCAACTCCGGGCTCGCACCCGATCCCTTCGATGCAGGTTTGCTGGAGGCAGGCGGTTACCTTTGTCGCAGCACCTCTGCCGGGGTCGGAAAATGGCAACTCGGTGAGAATACCAGCCACCTGTCTGATCTCGACTGGTGTCCGGTTGCGTCGCCTGCATCTTCGACGCCTGTCGCCTCATCCTGAGGGACGCTGGTCCAGCTTTCTGATTGATTTTGGCCTGCTTGCGACAGGTCGCACTTCCATGCTCGGCGCGCTCGTGATTGAGTGCGCCCGACTAATTAGAACTATGAGGGAGTCACGTCATGGCCGCTGATGCCGCACCCGCCTGGCCTGCAATGTCCATTGCGCAGGCGAATGAAATGCTTGCCCAGCCAGGAACGCCGCTTGCCGTCGCAGAAGGCGAGATTAATGGCGTGACCATGCGCTATTACCCCGAAGCGCCACCGACGCTTCGCTTCCTTGTAGAGGCGTCACGGGCGCACGGAGACCGCACCTTCCTCGTCTACGAGAATGAGCGCGTGACGTTCGATGCTCACTGGCGCGCCGTTAGCCATTTTGCCCACGTCTTGAAGTCTGAATTTAATGTGCAGAAGGGCGACCGTGTCGCCATTATCATGCGCAATTATCCCCAGTGGCCGGTCGCGTTCTTCGCGGCGCTGAGCATTGGCGCGATCGCTACGCCGATGAATTCCTGGTGGACCGGCGAGGAACTGGAATACGGGCTGCAGAATGCTGGCGTCAAAGTCGCGGTCGTGGACCCGCAGATCTTTGAGCGGATGCGCGAACACATGTCGGGCCTGTCTGATCTGGAAGCGGTAATCATTGCGCGCGAAACCGAAGAAGAGCGCAACAATCCGCGTGTCCACAATTTCGAGAGCTTTATCGGCGAACCGAACACCTGGGCTGAGCTGGAGAATAAAGGTCTGCCCGAAATTGACCTCGGCCCGGATGACGATGCGACCATCATGTACACGTCCGGTACGACAGGAAAGCCGAAGGGCGCGCTGGCGACGCACCGTGCCGTCATCTCGAACTTCCTCAACTCCATGACCTGCCAGGCGCGCATGTTCCTGCGCCGCGGTGAGCAGCCGCCGGAGCCGGATCCGAACGAACAGCGTGCGACGCTCCTTTCCATTCCTTTCTTCCATGCGACAGGCTCATTCGCCGTTCTTATTCCGACGCTTCTGCGCGGTGATAAGATTGTCAGCATGTACAAATGGGATGCCGGCAAGGCACTTCCGATCATTGAAGCTGAGAAGATTTCGACGATTGGCGGCGTGCCAGCCATCGCTTGGCAGGTGCTGGAGCATCCTGACCGCGACAAGTATGATCTCTCGTCGATCATCGCCGTCTCCTATGGCGGCGCGCCGTCTGCGCCTGAGCTCGTCGCGACGATCAAGAAGCGCTTTCCTGAAGCGATGCCTGGTAATGGCTGGGGCATGACTGAGACGTGCGCGACGGCGACGCTCAATATCGGCGAAGACTATGTCCATCGTCCGACAAGCGCTGGCGCCCCTCCAAAAGCTGTGGAGCTAAAGGTGGTGAGCCCTGAAGGCGAGACGCTTCCGCCCGGCGAGGTTGGAGAACTCTGGTGCAAAAGCCCCGCAAACTGCAAGGGGTACTGGAATCGCCCTGATGCGACTGCTGAAACCTTCAAGGATGGGTGGGTTATTACGGGTGACCTCGCACGCCTCGACGAAGACGGCTTCCTTTTCCTCGTCGACCGCGCCAAGGATATGCTGATCCGCGGCGGTGAGAACATTTATTGTATCGAGGTCGAGAACGCCCTGTACGATCACCCGGCTGTGATGGATGCTTCTGTGGTCGGCATTCCGCACAAAGTGCTCGGTGAGGAAGTTGGCGCGGTGGTCCAGCTGAAGCCTGGTAAGTCGGTGACACAGGACGAACTTCGCGCTCACGTCGCCAGCCAGCTCGCTGCGTTCAAGGTGCCGGTCGAAATCCGCTTCCAGGATGAGCCTCTGCCGCGCAATGCCAACGGCAAGATCCTGAAACCGGCCCTGCGTGAGCAGTTCGCACCGCGCAGCTAGGCAGAAAGGAGCGTCATGACGGATCGCAAGATCGGTGACACGATGGTATGGCCCATCGGGCTTGGCTGTATGAACCTCAGCCACGCCTATGGGCCGCCAACACCGCCCGACGAAGCTTCGGCCTTGCTCAACAGCGCGCTTGATCAGGGCTGTAACTTCCTCGATACGGCGACGATCTATGGTGCTGGCACGAATGAGGAGCTTATTGCTTCGTCAATCGGGCATCGGCGGAATGAGTATTTCCTGGCGAGTAAGTGCGTGCTTGGTGTCAAGAATGGAAAGCGCGTTCTAGATGCCCGTCCGGAATCGATAAAGGCAGCCTGTGACGCAAGCCTGAAGCGTCTCAATACCGATGTGATCGACCTCTACTACATGCACCGGCCTGACCCGAACGTGCCGATCGAGGACTCGGTCGGGGCGCTGGCTGATCTGGTCGATGCCGGGAAGATCCGCTTCATCGGCTTGAGTGAGATGGGCGCAGGGCTCGTACGCAGGGCCCATGCCGTCCACCCGATTGCTGCACTGCAGACTGAGTATTCGCTCTGGGTCCGTAACCCGGAGATCGCGGTGCTTGAGCTCTGCAAGGAGCTTGGAATAGCATTCGTCGCCTTTTCTCCTGTCGGTCGCGGCTTCCTCGCTGACCCGCCCCATGACCCCGCGAATATGCATGACGGCGATATGCGCCGGCTTTTTCCGCGCTTCTCAGCGGAGAATTATCCCGGCAATCTCGCTTTGCTTGAGAAGGCACGCCACCTTGCCTCAGATGTAGGCTGCACAGTAGCGCAGCTGGCGCTCGCCTGGCTGTTGGTGAAAGGCGATCACGTCCTCCCGATTCCGGGTACGACACGTACAGACCACCTGAAAGACAATATTGAAGCAGGCCGCATCACACTGCCAGCACATATCGTCGAGCAACTTGATGCGCACTTCGCACCGCAATCAGCGGTGGGGCCGCGTTATGCGCCGAAAATGCAGGCCACGGTGGATACTGAACAGTTCGATTTTGAACAGGGCGAGGCCTGAATGTCGGACGATCAGGACGATATCGGCTCCAGGGGCAAGTCGGTCGCGCTTGAGGCCCGCAACACGGGTGAAGATGGGCGGCGCTATTCGCCGTCGGCCGCCCGCAATAGTGAGGCCATTGCGGATGTGTTGGCCGAACACATGCCCGTCGCCGGACACATTCTCGAAATCGCGTCGGGGACGGGTGAACACGGCGCGAGGTTTGTTGAGCGTTTTCCGGACCTTCGCTGGACGTATTCCGATCTCGATGAGATCAGCCTGTCGAGCCAGGCCGCCTGGATCGCGCAAGCAGATGCAGGCGACCGTCTGGCAGGACCACTGCGCATTGATGCCACCCGCTCGGACTGGGGCGACGCAGAGCGCCCGGAGAGCTTCGACGGCATGTACTGCGCCAACATGGTGCACATCGCGCCGTTCGAAGCCGCTGAAGGTCTCATCAAAGGGGCAGGGCGCCTTCTGAAGCCGGGCGGCAAGCTGATGCTCTACGGACCGTTCGCGCAGGATGGTGAGATCGCACCATCCAACTCCGCGTTCAGCGAAGACCTGAAGCGCCGCGACGAGAGCTGGGGCGTGCGTGACCTCGTGCAGGAAGTCCTGCCATTGGCAGTCCGGGCCGGCCTGACGCTCGAACGCATTGTGGACATGCCGGCTAACAATCTGAGCGTCATTTTCCGCAAGACATAGGCTGCTGGTTTCAAAGCCAGCGCATGCGTCGGAACAGGAGCAACAAGCCAAGCGTGACCACTGTCATGCCGATACAAAGTGCCGTGAAAGCGATCGGGCTGGCCGCACCGGGCATACCGCCAAGGTTCACGCCGAACAGGCCGGTTACGAAACCGAGCGGCAGGAAAACGGCAGAGATAATCGCTAGAACGAAAAGACGCTGGTTCATCCGTTCGCTTCGTTCCTCGACGACCTGCTCCTGCAGGACGAGAGAGCGCTCACGTATGGAATCGAGCTCTTCGCCAATGCGAGTCACCCGGTCTCCGATTTCGCGCAGGTGCAGGATGTCGCCCTGCGAAAGGATACCCTCCCCCTCGCGAGCCAGATGGGAAAGTGCTTCGCGCTGAGGGATGATGTAACGCCGTAGTGCTAGCACCTTGCGCCTGAAATTGGCGAGCGCTGTCTTTGGCAGGCTGGCTCCCGGTTGCAGCAACAGCTCCTCAAAATCATCGGCCTGACCATCAAGGTCCGAGACGACGGGTTCGATCCGGTCGGTAAGGCGGGCGGCGATGAACGTAATAATTTCGCCGGTTGATTGCGGAACGTCACCCGACATGATCTGGTCGCGAAGATCCTGCGCTGCGCGAATGTGGAAGGCGCGGAGAGAGACGACGACATTTTCGGTCATCCAGATGCGGATAGCGATCATGTCTTCGGGCTCGGCGCCTTCATTCAGGTTCACGCCGCGCAAATTGACGAGCAAGCCCGAGCCATGACGGATGCAGCGCGGGCGGGTATCCTCCTGCAGGAGTGATGCGTCGATCACATTCTCTATGCCGCTCTGCTCTGTGAGCCAGCCGCGCACCTCAGGCGACAACCGGTTGAGATGGAGCCAGCGATAGACGCCGGGCCGCTCGGCCGGGGCCGACTTCACGTCCTCCCAGCTCAGGCGCTTTGCCCCACCATCGCTGTCGAATTCAAAGCCATGTATGAGAGACGTGGCGGACGGTTCGCTCATCTGCGGCCTTGTTCCATGGCGACGTAGCCAAGCGCTTCTACCCAGACGATGACGTCCTCGCCGACGCCTTCATCGCGCAGGAAGGCGGCAAACGCTGGCATAAATTCCTGCGAACGGGAACAAAGGGCCGCCGCTTCGTTGATTTCTGGCAGGACGATCCTGTCGAAGTCGCTGGCAAGGTCGGAAAAGTCATCCGCCAGCGTCGCAAGCTGGATCGCCAGGAGCGGGCCCGGATTATCAATGTCGCCGGACACGCGCCGCAGCGCCCGAATGGTATCCATGTTCGAATAGGCAAAGCGTTCAAGGACCTGATCGGTTTTCCATTCGATCCATTCAGGTGTGCAGGGGTCTGGCTGCGTGACGCAGGCGGTCAGCATGGCTGCCGCAACTGCGACACCGGCGAGGCGGGTGAATATGCGTCTGGATGTCATCCTTCAGACATATCGCACAGCGAGGTCAGGCAAAGCTGAAATGTGTGACCTCTCCTTCGGTCCGGGTCGTGACGCGCGCGCCGACGGGGCTTTCTTCTTCACGCAAGCGGTCCAGCGCGGCCGGGTCCGCAATTGCGAGGAAGCGCTTGCCTTCATCCGTGCGACCAAAAATGACGCCGTGCTGCGGGCCTTCGCGACCATGTACCACCGTGTAGGTTTCGACAGTGCCGCCATCCGGTTGCGGATCGAGCTCAACCTGTTCTGTCGGCTTGGCGGAAGGTGCCACAGGCTTGTAGGCACCCGGCCGGGTCGTTGACCAGACGCCAACAGCCTCCTTGGTCATCCAGCCGCCATTGGCGAAGACGAGACCAAATGCGCCGGCCTCATCGCGCAGTTTGTGCGCCATCTCTGCAAGGCCATGCATGGAGTAGTTGTTTCCCGGCCCGCCGAAGAAGGGGAGGCCCCCAGTCAGGGTCAGTGGGCGCTCATCGGTGAGTGGATCAATCCCCATCGCCGCTGTCGAGGAGAAAACCGCACAAGGGAAACAGGAATAGAGGTCGAAATAGGCGATGCCGCCAGATGTGCGGCCGGCTTGCTCAAGCGCGCGGGAAATGGCCGTTTCCATCGCCCAGGAGCCGTCGACTTTCGGACGGAGTGAGAGAAGGTCGTCGCTCGCTTCACCGCCGCCATGAAGGTAGACGCGCTTGTCCTTGGCGACGCCCAACTCGTCGGCTTTCTCTTCCGACATGATCAAGATGGCGGCGCCCTGGTTCACCGCATCCTGTGCGATGTGCCATTTGAGGAAGGGGTCAGCGAACTCGTAATTCTTAGGCGACGGCGTCGCGAGAAATTCTTCCGAACGCTCAACTGGGAACTGGGAGTACTCGTTTTTCGAAGCGACCTTCGAGAAAGGATGAAAGAGTTTTGCCATGGCTTCGCGCTGACCAGACCGGGTGCGGCCTTCGCGGGCGGCGATCGCATTTTCGAACAGGGCATAGAAGAAAGCTGGCGCGATCAGACCGTGCTTGATTTCGCGTCGTGACAGCATCTCACCGCCAAGACCGCGATCTTCATAGTCGGCGTCATCGCTATCTGCCCAGTTGATCTCGACCTTGTTCTTCAGCGCGCCCTTGGAGGCGCGGTTGGCCTCTGAGCCAGCGACCAGCGCGACATCAAGCTCGCCTGCGTGAATACGGTTTGCCATTTCGTTCGCAAGCGCCTGCGGGCTCTGGCCGCCTACATCCGAATAGATGAGGCGGGCAGGCTTCGCGCCAATGTCGCGCGCCAGCGTACCGGGCAGATTGGTATTGTGACCGTGTGGGTGCTTCGCGCCGCGCACGGAGTCTTCGAAGATCCGCACGAAAGTCAGCGTGTCGATGGCAGAGGCTTCGATGCCTGCGTCCTCGATGGCGGCCTTCGAGGCCGTAACGGCGAGGCTGAGCGGCGATGGCGCGCCATCCGGGCCCTTGCTGCCGTCCCATTCGCTCATCGATTGTCCGACGCCGACCAGTACCGGCATTGACCCTTTAGCCATCTGAAAACTCCCTGAAATATCTCTGCGCACTGTCCGGTTTAGTCGACCGGCTTGCAAGCCATGACGCTGCGCCAAATAGTGTAGGAACCGGCGGGGCTCTGGCAGGTTTTGACTTCATGCCTTTTTCACTCGCCCGCGAATCTCTCGACCCTGCTGATGCAGGTTTGGTCTATGTCTGCAGCTCGGAGCCCGGCTGGACGCGCCGCCCGCATGGGCGCGGATTCACCTATCTCGATGAGAATGGAGAGGTCCTCAAAGGCGATGACCGCGACCGAGCTGAAGCGCTGGTTCTGCCGCCAGCCTGGGCGGATGTCTGGATCTGCAAACAGCCGAAGGGCCATCTGCAGGCGACCGGCAAGGATGAGGTCGGACGTACACAGTATCGCTATCACGAGGACTGGCGCGCCCATTGTGAGGGCGTGAAGTTCTCTGACATGCTCGCTTTTGGCAGTGCCTTGCCGCGCATTCGCAAGCGGGTGAAATCGATTCTCGAGGACCCGGCCGACCATGTCGAACTCGCCACAGCGGCCATCGTGCGCCTGTTGGACAAGGGCGCCATACGCGTCGGCTCCAAACGGCACGCCATGAACGGCACGTTCGGTGCTTCGACGCTGTACAAGCGGCACATCCGTCAGACTGACGAAGACACGATCCGTCTCAAGTTCAAAGGCAAGGGCGGCAAGGAGCAGGAAGTCTCCATTTGTGATGAAACCCTTGCCCATGCCGTTTACGAGCTCCAGTGCCTGCCGGGTCAGTCACTTTTCGGCACGCCAGATGGGCATGTCGACTCGACCCGTGTGAACCGTTTTATCCGGGACACAGGGGATGGGGGATTTACGGCGAAGGATTTTCGCACCTGGGCTGGATCTGTCGCGGCCGTTGAGGCCCTGCGCAAAGGCGCAAGCAGCATCAAGGACATTTCCGAAGCCGCCGCAGAGCGCCTTGGCAATACGCCGACCATCGCCCGCAATTCGTATATCCACCCAAAGCTGGTCGAGATGGCCCGCAATGGCGAGATGCCAGATGCTGAGGCCGGGCCGGTTCGCCTGCGCAAGGATGAGCGCAGGCTGTTCGCGGTGCTTGAGGAAGACTGAGTCTCAGGCCTTTTTGACGAACTCGGTTTTCAGCCCCATCTGGCCGATGCCGTCGATCTTGCAATCGATGTCGTGATCGCCGTCGACAAGGCGGATGTTCTTCACCTTGGTTCCGACTTTCACGACCGAGGAAGACCCCTTCACCTTGAGGTCCTTGATGACGGTGACGGTGTCACCGTCCTGAAGTTCTGTGCCGTTTGCGTCCCGCCAGACCTTGTGGTCCGGGTTGAGGGCCGCATTGGCGGACCATTCATGCGCGCATTCCGGGCAGACAAGCAGCTCGCCATCCTCATAGGTGAAGGCAGAACTGCAAGCCGGACAGGGCGGAAGCGTGCTCAATTCACGATCTTCGCAGCGGTCTTCTCATAGACCTCATCGCGCTCAACGCCGGGGGCAAGCTCGATGATTTCGAGACCGCCATCGACCACGTCGAAGACGCCAAGGTCGGTGATGATGCGATTGACCACGCCTTTACCGGTAAGCGGCAGAGTGCATTCCTTGATCAGCTTTGGCTCCCCCGATTTCGAGGTGTGGTCCGTGATGACGACAATGCGCTTCACGCCGGCAACGAGGTCCATTGCCCCGCCCATGCCTTTGACCAGCTTGCCGGGGATCATCCAGTTGGCGAGGTCACCGTTTTCGGCGACTTCCATGGCGCCAAGGATAGCCATGTTGATCTTGCCGCCGCGGATCATCGCAAAGCTCATGGAGCTGTCGAAGAAGGCGGTGTGCGGCAGTTCGGTGATGGTCTGCTTGCCGGCATTGATGAGGTCGGCGTCTTCCTCGCCCTCATAAGGGAACGGGCCCATGCCCAGCATGCCGTTTTCAGACTGCAGCGTCACAGAGACGCCGTCCGGAATATAGTTTGCGACCAGCGTCGGGATGCCGATGCCGAGATTGACATACATCCCGTCTTCCAGCTCCTGAGCGGCGCGTTTGGCCATGTCGTCACGTGTCCAGGGCATCAGGCGGTCTCCTTCTTCCGGGTCGTGCGCTGTTCGATGCGCTTTTCGTGCTGGCCCTGTACCAGCCGGTGCACGAATACGCCCGGCAGGTGGATGTGGTTCGGGTCGAGCTCACCCGGCTCGACGATTTCCTCGACTTCCATGACGCAGATCTTGCCGCACATGGCCGCCGGTTCGTTGAAGTTGCGGGCTGTCTTGCGGAAGATAGCGTTGCCGGTCTTGTCGGCTTTCCAGGCTTTGACGATAGCGAGGTCTGCGAAGATGCCCTCTTCGAGAATGTATTTCTCGCCGTGGAATTCCTTCACTTCCTTGCCGTCGCCGATTTGCGTGCCGTAGCCGGTTTTCGTGTAGAAACCAGCGATGCCGGCGCCGCCCGCGCGCATGCGCTCTGCCAGCGTGCCTTGCGGGTTGAATTCCAGCTCCAGCTCTCCGCCGAGATACTGGCGCATGAATTCCTTGTTCTCGCCGACATAGGACGAGCCCATCTTCTTCACCTGCTTGCTCTCCAGAAGGACACCGAGACCGAAGCCGTCGACGCCTGCATTGTTGGAGTAGATGGTGAGGTCCTTGGTGCCCGCATCGCGGAGGGCAGCGATGGAAAGCTCTGGAATCCCGCAGAGGCCAAAGCCGCCCGCAGCGATGGTCATGCCGTCGAAAAGCACGCCATCAAGGGCGGCTGCGGCGCTGTCGTAAATCTTGCTCATAGGTCAGATGCTTACGCCTGCGACGGGGGGCTTTCAAGGGACAGTTCACGTCACGAAAGGTGAACAGTTTCGCTCAACACACATCAGGGGAGATTATGTCTCGGTGCGACCTTCCGGGGAAAGAAAAAGCCCGGCGCGTGGTGCGCCGGGCTTTTGTTTTTTGCGTCTGGTGAGACGGGGGTGAGCCTAGAAGCCCATGCCGCCCATACCACCCATGCCGCCCATGCCGCCCATATCGGGCATGCCGCCGCCGGCTTCACCTTCTTTTTTCGGTGCTTCGGCGATACCAGCCTCGGTGGTGATCAGAAGGGCTGCGACAGAAGCAGCGTTCTGCAGGGCAGAGCGCACGACCTTTGCCGGGTCGATGATGCCCATCTTGTACATGTCGCCATACTCTTCGGTCTGGGCGTTGAAGCCATAGGCCTGATCTTCATTGGCGAGAATGTTCGCCACGATGACAGAGCCTTCAAGGCCAGCATTGTTGACGATCTGACGGATCGGAGCTTCCAGCGCCTTGCGAACGATGTCGATACCAGCTTGCTCATCAGCATTCAGGCTATCAACCGAGATGTTGCGAGCTGCACGGAGCAAGGCAACACCGCCGCCCGGGATCACGCCTTCTTCGACAGCTGCGCGCGTTGCGTTCAGCGCATCATCGACGCGGTCCTTGCGCTCTTTCACTTCGACTTCGGTTGCGCCGCCGACCTTGATCACGGCAACACCGCCAGCGAGCTTGGCAAGGCGCTCCTGGAGCTTCTCCTTGTCATAGTCGGAAGACGTGTCTTCGATCTGCTTCTTGATCTGGCCGACGCGGGCTTCGATCTCATCGGCGGAACCGGCACCATCAACAATCGTGGTGTTGTCCTTGTCGATCTCGACTTTCTTGGCCGTGCCGAGCATGTCGAGCGAGATGTTCTCAAGCTTGATGCCGAGGTCTTCGGAGATGACCTGGCCGCCGGTGAGGACAGCGATGTCCTGCAGCATGGCCTTGCGGCGATCACCGAAGCCAGGTGCCTTGACCGCAGCAACCTTGAGGCCACCGCGCAGCTTGTTGACGACCAGTGTCGCAAGCGCTTCGCCGTCGACATCTTCGCTGATGATCAGAAGCGGGCGCTGGGACTGAACGACCTGCTCGAGGATTGGCAGCATCGGCTGAAGGGAAGACAGCTTCTTCTCGTGCAGAAGAATGTATGGGTCTTCTAGCTCGACGGTCATCTTGTCAGGGTTGGTCACGAAGTACGGGGACAGGTAACCGCGGTCGAACTGCATGCCTTCGACGACGTCGAGTTCGGTTTCGAGGGATTTGGCTTCCTCGACGGTGATGACGCCTTCATTGCCGACTTTTTCCATCGCATGCGCGATCATGTCGCCAATTTCCTTGTCGCCATTGGCGGAAATCGAACCGACTTGCGAAATCTCGGAGTTCTCTTTCACCTTGCGCGAATGATGCGCGAGGTCAGCGGTCACTTCGAGAACGGCCTTGTCGATGCCGCGCTTCAGGTCCATCGGGTTCATGCCTGCGGCAACGCGCTTCATGCCTTCGCGAACGATGGACTGAGCGAGAACAGTAGCGGTGGTGGTGCCGTCGCCAGCAACGTCGTTTGCCTTGGAAGCAACTTCGCGCAGCATCTGTGCGCCCATGTTCTCGAACTTATCCTCAAGTTCGATTTCCTTGGCGACGGTGACGCCGTCCTTGGTGGTGCGTGGGGCACCGAAGGACTTCTCGATGACGACGTTACGGCCTTTTGGGCCGAGGGTGACTTTTACTGCGTTTGCGAGCGTGTCGACGCCCTTGAGCATACGCTCGCGCGCATCAGCGCCGAACTTTACGTGTTTAGCAGCCATAGCTGTATTCCTTCCTGAAATTCAGTTCGAAGTTCGTGTTTGGGAAAAAGGGGGGAGCGCTTACTCGACGATGCCGAGGATGTCGCTTTCCTTCATAATAAGAAGGTCCTGGCCGTCGACTTTTACTTCCGTGCCCGACCATTTGCCGAACAGGACGCGGTCGCCAGCTTTGACTTCCAGTGGGATGATCTCATTGTCGTCACCGCGCGCGCCGGAACCAACAGCGACGATTTCGCCTTCCTGTGGCTTTTCCTTTGCGGTGTCAGGAATGATGATCCCGCCAGCGGTTTTGGCTTCTTCTTCAACGCGCTTCACGAGAACGCGGTCATGCAGAGGACGGAATTTCATTTGCTCAGTTACCTTTGGTTTCGCCCCACGGGGCAATGTGTTCTCTCGTTAGCACTCACCGGTAGTGACTGCTAACGCCGCTGAGGTAGGAGCGCTTTGAAGAGACGTCAACAGGGAGTTTTGCGAAAAAATGCAAAAGGTTCCGCGCCAGGTGCAGGCGCGTATTTTGGGGGGAGGTGGCCCTTGCGGTGGCGCCCTGCAAGAGCGCGCAAACACCAGTATCGCCATACGGGGTTTCCCGCTGGCGGTACGCTTGTCGTCTCGCCCTGCAGTGACAGGGCCGGGCGCGTCCAGGGTG
>NZ_QWGB01000014.1:230846-405807 GCF_003576345.1 Henriciella barbarensis
GCGGACCGCCTTGTGGCAGGGCCGTTAGTCCCATACCGGCAGCACTCGTCTCCTTCGCACTCCGCTCATAGGCGGCAATTGCCATCCATGAGCCCTCCCGCTTTGCCAGGCATCTGCCGGGGTCTTTCCGGCAGGCACCTACGCCGCGAGAACCATCTCCACCCGGTCGGTCCGGACCGCCCTGTCTGGTGATGGGAGGCGTGTAGTATGGATCGGGCTTTAGGGGGTGGGGATGGATTTGTTTTGTCCGACAGCCCTGCCTCGCCGTCATCCCGGTTTGCGCTCTTGCGCAAGACCGGGACCCCGCCGCTGCGTCGCGCTTCCTCTGGGTCCCGGCTCAAGGCCGGGATAACGATAGAGTTGATGGCGCTGAGACGAATTCTGATGGCAGGAGCTGGACCCTCAGACGGGCTTTCGCCCGTCGAGGGCGACGCGTGCTTTGAGGGTTCGGTTTCAAATACGCGTTACGTTCCGGCGATACCTGCACAGGCTGGTACCCATTGTGTAAAATTGAAATGGTAGCTGCCGGTTCAGGCAAGGCACCTTGGATCCCCGCCTACGCAGGGGAATTCGGAGATGCGAGGCCCAACGAAATGCTTGAGACCTCAGGTGCCGCTAGATTGCCTAGTCCCGTCGACCGTGGATGGCTTCCACCGTGCGGATGGCTTTCCAAGCGAGGACCTTGACCAGCAGCTTGCCTTCGGCGTTGCGCCATTCGGCCTCGATATAGCCGGTCGATTTCGAGCGATTTACAACGTGGGCGGTGATGGTGATGTCGCCGTGGCTGACCGGGCGGAAGAGCTTGATTTGCAGGTCCTGCGTCGTGAACGCCTCGCCATCGGTAAGGGCAGAGAACATACAGATTGAGACGACGTGATCTGAAAGCGCGCCGACCCAGCCGCCAAAGGCACGACCTGGCTGGATGTCATGGCTGCCATCATTCGGCCAGACATAATGGACGCGGCCCGGCTCGATTTCCTTCAGCCAGTCTTCGGGCATGATGCCGAGCTTGGCGATGCCTTTCGGCTTGCTCGGCCAGTCACCAGAGCTGATCCCTTTCAGGAAGCCCTGAAACATCGGCGAATAGTCTTCGGGATTGTAGGCAAGGCTCATGCGAGGCGGGCTCCGTTCGGGACTGGCGTGTCTGGTGCGGCCAGCACAATGGCGCCGCCGTCGTCGGGGAAGCCAAGGGTCAAAACTTCGGACATGAACTTGCCGATCTGGCGCGGCGGGAAGTTGACCACCGCCATGACCTGTCGACCGACAAGCTGTTCGGGGGTGTAGTGTTCAGTGATCTGCGCTGACGATTTCTTCTCGCCCACGCCAGGGCCGAAATCGATCAGCAGCCGGATCGCAGGCTTGCGCGCGCCTTCGAGCGGCGCTGCTTCCAGCACGGTGCCGATGCGGACATCGATCTGGCGGAACGTGTCGAAATCGGTCGGGTCTGCCGGGCCATCGCCCGGCAGGTCTACTTTATGCATAGTCTGGACTTTCCTAGACGATGACCGAGCCGCCATCGACGACGATCATCTGGCCGGCCATGTATTTGCCTGCGTCAGACGCGAGGAAGATGGCTGCGCCTGCAATGTCGACCGGGTCGCCAATGCGGCGCATTGGCGTACCTTTCTCGATGCGGGCGGCGTTTTCCGGATTCTCCCAGAGCGCCTTGGCAAAGTCGGTCTTGATGAGCCCGGGGGCGACGCAGTTGACGCGGATATTGTGCGGGCCAAGCTCGATGGCATAGTTGCGGGCAAGCTGGAAATCAGCCGCCTTGGAGATGTTGTAGGCGCCGATAACAGGCGAACCTTTCAGGCCGCCAATCGACGAGATGATCACGATGGCGCCGTCCTTGCGTTCTTTCATCTCCGGCGCGACCATCTGGATCAGCCAGTGATTGGAGATGATGTTGTTCGACAGGATCTTCTCAAACTGCTCATCGCCGATCTCTTCCATTGGGCCGTAATACGGGTTGGAGGCGGCGTTACAGACCAGGATGTCAATCTTGCCAAAGGAGGCACGCGTTTCTTCGACAAGGTGCTGAAGTTCTTCCTTGGAGGAGATGTTGGCGGGCACCGAGATCGCCGTGCCAGTGCCGTGCTTATCGTTCAGGGCTTCGGCAACTTCCTGGCAAGGGCCAGGCTTGCGGGAGGAGATGACGACTTTCGCGCCTTGCTCGGCCATCTGTTCGGCGATGGACTTGCCGATGCCGCGCGACGACCCGGTGATAAGCGCGACCTTGCCGGTGAGATCGAAAAGACTGGCCATGGTTTCCTCCATTTATTTCACATGTGCAGTATCTGGCGCCGCACCATATTCAAATCGCGCGCGCTGCCAATCCCCGATGCTGAAGGCAAGGACACATTGGTTAGCCTGCTATTTCTTCTTCGGTTTGCCGACAGTGTTGTTATCCACATAGAGGTCGGAAAACGAAAAATGCTTCAGAGCCGAAATAGGCAAAACCCGAAACACGACGAGAAGCGCTGTGGGCATGAGGGAGCCGATCGTGAATAGTCCGCCATACTTGTAACCGGTCGAAGCGCGCGTGCTCTCGACGCACTCGTCTTCCCGCAGTTCAAACATGTTGCAGTGGTTGCCAAACTGATCCTCAAATCTTGGAAGTTCGAAAAACCAATATGCGGAAAGCATTAGAGCGAGCCCCAACACAAACGAGGCAATCAGTAGATTTCTGCGAAAGACGGGACTTGGGTTCGTAATCATGAACGAAGGGCTGCGACCGCGAAAAGGGCCCAGCCTGCAAGCAGGCCGAGACCGCCAATCGGGGTGATCGCGCCAAACCAGCGCGGTGCGCCGAGTGCCATGGCGTAGAGCGTTCCGGAGAAGATTACGGCGCCGATGATCATATCGCCCAGCCGCCGGTCGAGAAAAGCCCTGTGCGTCCGGACAGGCTTGCTGCAAAGACCGCCACTGCGTGTACGAGTAGATAGAGCGTGGCGGTTTCCCACCAGCCACGGCTCTCCGGTGTGAACCGGCCAGACATGCCATGGGCGCCGAATGCGCCAAGGGCGACACCGGCAAAACCAAGGACTGAAGCGATAAGGGTCAACGCCATTCTGGGCCTCCGCCCCCTACTCTTAAGGCAGGTAGATACACGCCTTCAACGGCTCATTCGGCCTCAGGCGGCGTTGGCTTCCGATTTGCGGACAAGCTGGCCAGAGGCGTCCTCATAGACGAGTGAAGCCTCATCGAGGTCAACCTCCGGCAGGGCGTCCTTTTCGTGCCAGTAGTCCTGCGTGTGCTGCCATTCCGGATGATCGATCCGCTTGGGCATCAGATGCTCTCCGCGCTGGAGATAGCCGGGATTGAAGTCGACCGCGTCCATCCAGCTGATCCGCTCGAGCGAGCGCTCGCTGGCTGGGATTTCCGGGCGCACTTCAGAGGCGCCGGTCTTCTCCATATGCTCCAGCAGGCGGACCATGAAGTCACCGAGCAGGTCGACGCGCAAGGTCCAGCTGGCGCGGAAATATCCGAAGACGAAGAGCATGTTTGGCACATCCTCCACCATCATGCCGCGCCAGGTGAGGCGTTCATTGAAGTCCACTGCCTCGCCATCGAGGACAAAGGGGATGTTGCCGAGGAATTTCAGATTGAAGCCCGTCGCCGTGATGATGATGTCGGCTTCGAGCACTTCGCCGGATTTCAGCTTGATGCCTTCTGGGACAAACCGGTCGATATGGTCGGTCACGACGCTGGCCTGGCCTTCGCGCACTGCGTGGAAGAAGTCGCCGTCGGGCACGAAGGCGATACGCTGGCGCCATGGCCGGTAGTCCGGCGTGAACGGCGCCATGTCGCAATCTTCGCCCATGACGGCCTTGATGTTGTCGAACAGCATTTTTTTCACGGCATCCGGGTCAGACCGTGCGGCGGCTGTGAAGTCGCGTTGATCGGTCAGCGCCTTCTTGCGAATGATGGCGTGGATCCACTCCTCATCGATTTCCAGGCGGCGGAGTTCGTCGGCAAGGTCGTTCGCGTTACGCCCGGTCGAGAAATAGGTGGGTGACCTCTGGAGCATGGTGACGTGTTCGCAGGCCTTCGCGATGTTCGGCACGAGTGTCGCCGCGGTTGCGCCAGAACCAATGACAACGACTTTCTTGCCTGAAAGGTCGATATCGTCCGGCCAGTCCTGCGGGTGGACGATCTCTCCCTTGAAGCTGTCCATCCCGTCCCAGTCAGGCGTGTAGCCCTTGTCTAGGTCGTAGTAGCCCTGGCACATCCAGAGGAAGCGCGCCTTTATGGTGTGCTCGCCATCGGGCGTTTCATAGGTGACGGTGTAGAGCTTTTCCGCCGAGGACCATTCGGCCTTCGTGATCTTGTGATTGTAATGGATGAGCGGGGCAAGATCGTTCTCTTCGATGAACTCTTCCATATAGGTGAGGATCTCTTGGGCAGTCGCAATGGGTGGGCCTGTCCAGGGCTTGTCGCGGTAGCCGAAGGTGTAGAGATCACTGTCAGAGCGAATGCCGGGATAGGTGTGGACTTTCCATGTGCCGCCAAAGCCGTCTAGTGCTTCGAAGACGGCCAGTTTCTTGCCCGGGCAGCGGGCCTTGATATGCCGGGCAGCCCCGACGCCGGAAATGCCGGCACCGACAATGAGCACATCGAGAATCTGTTCGCTCATACCTGTCCTCCCTTGGACTTTTATGAAGTCAGACTAGCACTGCGGGAGGGCGGCCGAATAGGGAGCTATGCGTATGACGTAGCGGGAGGCGGCTAATTCGCCGCGGGGATGGAATAGGTCACAATACCGTGGCTGGCGACCTTGTCGGAGCCTTCAGCGCGAATCTCTACCTCCGCGACAGCGAGGGTTTTTCCCATTTTCATGAGCTGTGCTTCGGCGATGACCGCCTCCCCGATACACGGGCGCAAAAAGTTGATGTTGAGATTGCTCGTCACCGTCATCGGCGTGATGCCGAGACGTGTGAATATGGCCATATAGGTCACGCTGTCGGCCATGGTCATCTGCGTCGGGCCGGAGATGTAGCCGCCGGGGCGCAAGTGTTCCGGCCCCGCCTTGAGGCGCATGATGGCGTGGCCATCCTCCATCAGGATAACTTCCGAGCGATTCTGGGAGCTGTTGAAGGCCTTGGCGAGAAAGGCGTTTGCTTCCTCTACGGTTACTTTCGTCGTCATATCTGTCCCCGCGTCAGTGATTGATCCCGGTCTCCGGTTTCGACAGTGTAGGCAAGAGGAAGGACCCGCCAAGAGGTCACGACAGGGAAGGAAACCGGATGTACGATCCGCTGGAGGGGTCACACACGGCACCGAAATTTGCTGCGCCCGACCCGGGTGATGCTGCCGCCTGGTATGAAAAGCATCTGGGCTTTCGTACCGCCGTCTTCGACGATGGGAATTACGCGATCGTCCGGCGCGGCAAGCTGGCGCTTCATCTGTGGAAATGCGCTGACCGGGCGATCGCAGAAAACACGGCCTGCTACACGGAAATCGCCTGTGTCGAGCATCTCGACCTGCTTCATGCCGAATGGCTGGAGGCGTCGACCTATGGCGATTTCGTGCCGGGGCGCATTGAGGCTGAACCGAAGGATCAGCCCGGCCACGGCATGCGCGAATTTCACCTCTGGGACCCTGCCGGAAACCTTATCGGGTTCGGCGCAAGTATCGAAAAGAAAGGCTAGCCAATATGCTCACTTGGGGCGACGAATACCCGATCCACCAGACACCTGAACCTGTCTGGGTCGCAGGGTCCGACCGTAACTTTTACGATCGATATTTCTTCAATGGATATTCGAAGGACGGCTCTGTCTTCTTCGGCGCAGCCTATGGGGTTTATCCGCATCTGAATATCATGGACGGGGCATTCTCTGTTCTGAAAGACGGTGTGCAGCATTCGGTCCACCTGTCGCGCGTCATGCACCATGAGCGTATGGATACGCGCGTCGGGCCGATGAAGATCGACGTGCTCCAGCCACTTCAGTCAGTGAAGATCACGCTGGAAGGTGCTGAAGGAATTTCTGGCGAGCTGACCTTTGAGGGGCGCCACTTCCCGGTCGAGGAGCCGCGTTTCCAGCGCCGGTCAGGATCGCGCACGGTGATGGATGTCACCCGCATGACGCAGAACGGTCACTGGAATGGCTGGATCGAAATCGACGGCGAGCGCATAGACGTGTCCAGCTATTACGGCACGCGCGACCGCAGCTGGGGTATCCGGCCTATCGGGGCGCAGGACCCGCAGCCGGTCGTCCCGGAAAAGCCATTCCAGTTCTACTGGGTCTGGACGCCGCTCAATTTCGAGAATCTCGCTGTCTATTTCCACGTCAATGAGGACGAGAAGGGTGACAGCTGGAACACCCGTTCCGTGCTGGGCATGGACGGCGCGGACGCAGAGGGGCTGATGCATCTCGATAGCCCGAAGTTCACTGCAGAATATGAGGCTGGCACGCGGCGGATCAGCAAGGGCCTCCTTGAGGTAACCGACACTCAGGGCCGCCTGCACAAGGTTCACTATGAGCCGCAGTCAATCTTCCAGATGAAAGGGCTCGGCTATGGCCATCCAAACTGGGGGCACGGCGTCTATAAAGGCGAATATGCGATCGAGCGAGAAGACTTCAAACCTGGCGTCATGACCTGGAAAGAGCCGACCAACCTTCATATCCAGGCGATCTCGAAGGTCACCCATGAGGGACCGGACGGAAAATCGTCAGAGGGGATCGGCGCGCTGGAGCAGCTCTTTATCGGGCCTCATGCGCCATCCGGCTGGAAGGACGTGCTGGACGCCTAGCCCCAGAGGTCTCTTGAGGGCGGAAATACGGTTCCGCCCTCATATTTCAGGCCATGCTCGACATCCTTTGAGAGCCAGAGCGGGCCATCGAGATCGATGGCGTCGGCAAGCGTGCCAAGCAGGACGGCTGGCGCCATGCTGACGGAGCCTGCCACCATACAGCCGACCATGACGCCGAGGCCGCATGCTTTGGCCTCACGCACCATGGCGAGGGCTTCGGTCAGGCCACCCGTCTTGTCGAGCTTGACGTTGACGGCGTCATAAAGGCGGGCAAGGTCTTGGACCTGTTCGCGCGTATGGGCGCTTTCATCGGCGCAGATCGCCACCTCTGGAGGACGTTTCAGCAGGGCTGCGTCCTTACCCGCCGCGAAAGGCTGTTCGATCAGGACGACACCGAGACGGGCAGCTTCTCTGGCAAGGCCGGGCAGGGCGCCTGCTTCGAGCTGCTCGTTCGCATCAAGGATCAACCTGGCGTCCGGGCGAGCCTCATGCACGGCGCGCACGCGGTCTATGTCACCATCGCCGCCTAGTTTGACCTTGAGCAGTTTGCCCTGCGCCTCACGCGCCGCGTTCGCCATTTCATCTGCGCTGGCGAGAACGACCGTCACGGCAGTTTCGAGCGGGACTGGTTCCGGCAGCCCGGCAAGTTGCCAGACAGGCTTGCCGGTTCGCTTGGCCTCAAGATCCCACATTGCGCAGTCGACGGCGCAGCGCGCTGCGCCCGGCGGCATGAGGGTTTGGAGGTCTATACGGCTGAGGCCACCCTCGATTTCCGCGCGGTGCTTTTCAATGGCGGCGATGACGCTTTCGACTGTTTCGCCGTAGCGGCCGTAAGGCACGCTTTCACCGCGGCCGGTAAAGCCGTCCTGTTGCAGCGTCACCAGCACTGATTCGGCTGCTGTCTTTGCACCACGTGAGATGGAAAACGCCCGCGCCAGCGGGGACGAAACGTGCTCAATTGAAAGCGTAATCATATGCAATAAGCTCTAGCTCTATTGCCGGATGTTGTAAGCAGCTTGCTGTCATGCTCAAGGTCCGCGCGCGCATACGCCTAGAGCGAGGTACAGGAACCGGCATGCCAGACAGGCCCGAATATGAGCTGAGCACCGACGCCTCGCGCGGCAGGCTCAGCGTGTCCGGCGACTGGACGGTCCACACGATCGGAAAGATTTCAGAGCCGCTCGCGGCGGAGGACACTTCGGGTTTCGAAGGCCTTGAGGTGGATTGTTCGCAGCTTGGAAAGCTCGATACCGCAGGTGCCTTCATCATCGACCGTTTTGCCTGCAGGTCAGGTGGCGGCACAGTCAAACCCGTCAATGCGAGCGAGCAGGCTACGGCTCTTTTGAAACAGGCTGCCGAGTTGCGACCGGAGGCCGATGACGAACTGAACAAGAAAGAGTTCGGTGTCGTTGACCTGCTGGAGCGGACCGGCCGCGCCACGATGCATTTTATCGACGAAACCGTCGAAACCCTGTCCTTTCTGGGCGAAACCATCATGGCGATGGCGCACATCGTAACCCGTCCTTCAAAGATGCGGTGGACGGCGCTTGTATCTGTCATGGAGGATTCGGGCCTCGACGCGGTACCGATCGTCGCCTTTCTCTCATTCTTCGTTGGCATGGTGGTTGCCTTTATCGGCGCGACGACACTGTCGGAGTTCGGTGCCACGATCTTCACGGTCGAGCTGGTCGGGATCGCAATCCTGCGCGAGTTTGGCGTCATCCTGACAGCCATCATCCTCGCCGGCCGTACAAATTCCGCATTTACCGCCCAGATCGGCGCGATGCGAATGCGCCAGGAGGTCGATGCGATGACAACGCTGGGCCTCAACCCCATGGATGTGCTCGTCGTGCCACGGGCCTTTGCGATGCTCATCATGACGCCGGTCCTGACATTGATTGCCATCCTGTTCGGTGTCGGCGGTGGCGCGTTCGTCAGCTGGCTGGCGCTCGATATCAATCCAACCGTGTTCATGAACCGCTTGCAGAGCTATGTTCCGATTGAGAATTTCTGGGTCGGTATGTCGAAGGCGCCCGTCTTCGGGCTGGTCGTGGCGCTGATCGGCTGTCGCCAGGGCTTGATGGTGGGTGGCAGCGTTCAGTCGCTCGGCCAGTCGACCACGAAGTCGGTTGTCCAGGCGCTGTTTTCGATCATCGTCATCGATGCGCTGTTTGCCGTCTTCTATCTGGAGCTTGGCATATGAGCGAGGACATCGCGATCAAGGTCCGCGGACTGACCACAGCCTACGGCACACATGTTGTGCATGACGAGCTCGATCTGGACGTTAAGCGGGGAGAGATCCTCGGTGTGATCGGCCCTTCAGGTACTGGCAAGTCCGTTCTGCTGCGCGCGATTGTCGGGCTCAAGCGGCCAGAAACCGGCACGGTCGAAGTCTTCGACAGAAATGTCACCGACCTTGAGGGCGATGATCTCAGGGAGGTGCAGAACCTCTGGGGTATCATGTTCCAGGACGGTGCGCTGTTTTCGAACCTGACCGTGCGTGAGAACGTTATGGTCCCCATGCGCGAGCACACAGACCTTCCAGAGCCGTTGATGAAGCAGCTCGCCGATCAGAAGCTTCGCATGTCCGGTCTCGATGATAGCGCAGGGCCTAAATTCCCGTCTGACCTTTCGGGCGGCATGCGCAAACGGGCGGCGCTGGCGCGCGCTCTTGCCCTTGATCCGCCTATCCTTTTCCTCGACGAGCCGACGGCCGGGCTCGACCCGATCACCGCAGCAGGTTTTGATACGCTGGTGCGCGAACTACAAAGCGCGCTGTCACTGACGGTGTTTCTTGTGACGCATGATGTCGACACGCTGGTTGCGACGTGTGACCGGATCGCGGTACTTGGCCGTAAGAAGGTCATCGCGACAGGGCCCATTGAAGAGCTGCGCCGTAATGACGACCCCTGGATACAGGACTATTTCTGCGGCCCGCGTGGGCGGGCAGCACAGGCTGGAGAGAGCTGATGGAAACACGCGCAAACTATGCGCTGATTGGCGCATTCGTCATCATCGCTGCGCTGGCGGCCCTCGGTTTTGTCCTGTGGCTCGGCCAGTCGCAATTCAACCGCGACTATGATGTCTACGACGCCGTCTTTGAAGGTCCGGTCACGCTCGAAGAGGGCGCGTCGGTCCGGTATATCGGCATCAAGGTCGGCGAAGTCAGTTCTATCGGTATTGATCGCAATGACGCGTCCAAGGTCCGCGCGCGCCTGCGCATCGATAATGAGACCCCGGTGAAGACCGACTCAACCGCCTCTATCGAATTCGCGGGTATCACGGGCGTGACCTTCATTCAGATCAATGCGGGAGAGCCGGAGGCTGAATGGCTGAAGCGCGCATCGAACGAGAACATTCCGGAGATCAAAACCGAGTCCAACCCGCTGAGCGCGCTCGTCTCCAGCGGCACTGAAGTCATGGGCCGGGCAACGTTGGCACTTGAGCGGATCGATGAACTTCTGAGCCAGGATAATATCGATGCCGTTTCCAACACCGTGCAGAACGTCGAAGCGATTACTTCGGCGCTGAGCGGTAATGGCGAGATCTTTACGGATGTGAATGACCTTCTCCAGAACGCTAACACGGCCGCCCGGAGCTTTGATCAGGCTTCGCGCGATCTTGGCCAGCTCGGCCGGGATGCAAGTGTCGAGGTCAAACGGCTCGGCGAGGAAATCTCTGCCATCACCGAAGACCTCGAAGGCGTGACGACCTCTGCCCAGTCTGCAATCGAACGCGTAGAGGGAGCTGTCGACTCGGCGGCCACTGTCATTGAAGGACCGGGCACCGATGCTGTGGTCGACTTCCGTATCGTTGCGCAGGATCTGCGTGTCCTCATCGCCCGGCTTGACCGACTGACACGGGAAATCGAGCAGAACCCGCAAGGCCTCTTGCGGAGTGATCCACTGCCATATGAGAAGGATGGAGAATGACCTCCAAGAAAAGCTTCTGGCCCGCGAGCGCGATCGCCATCGTGATGGTCGCTGGCGGCTGTGTGTCCGTCCTGCCCGAGCAACCCAAGCCTGAAGCCGTTTACCGGCTGGCTGAGCCGGAGGCGCTTGCGGAACTGCGTACACATGTGGTGATCCACGAGCCCGATGCGCCGCGCCTTTTT
The DNA here is from genome assembly GCF_003576345.1 of Henriciella barbarensis. Taxonomy (GTDB): domain Bacteria; phylum Pseudomonadota; class Alphaproteobacteria; order Caulobacterales; family Hyphomonadaceae; genus Henriciella; species Henriciella barbarensis. Next base: position 241,715 of record NZ_QWGB01000014.1, read on the forward strand.
GCGTCGCGTACGATCACCTCGCAAAGCCCTGATGGCGGACTTAAAGTTGTCGCTGGAGTGGCCTGGGCCGACCGGGCCACACGCATGTTCCAGGTGACGATGCTCGATGCCTTCAAGGGCGATGGTCCGGGCCTTGCGGTTGATGATGTAACCGGCGTCAGCGGCGAGTATGAGCTGTACTGGCGCGTCTCAGAATTCTCTCTCGAAGGAACACAAGGCGTGTGTGGGCTTCAGCTTACACTGCTGGATGGGCGAAGCCGTGTGCCTGTGGCCCAGACGTCTGTGTCTGCGCGCGCTCAAGCGACATCGAAGGGTGACCTTGCCCGCGCACGGGCGCTCTCGGATGCAGGGCGGCTATGCGTCGAGAAAGCGGCGGGTTTCATCGCAGAGCGGGCCGTGCCTGCCGGAACCGACGCGGACGACAGTCCCGCGGATTAATCAGGCAATTGCGACGCTGGGGCGAGCCGTTGTCTTGCTGACTGGCAGGTAGAAGCTGACCATGGTGCCCTTGCCGACTTCACTGGCGATCGATAACCGGCCGCCATGCATTTCGGCGAAGGATTTGGTGAGGGCAAGGCCGAGACCGGTGCCCTCATAATTGCGCTCGCGCGTTTCATGGACCTGCTCAAAAGGCTGTGCGAGCCGTGGCAGATGTTCTTTCGGTATGCCGACACCTGTGTCGCGCACCGCGACCCTCACGAAGTCGCCCTTGTCCTGAACAGCAACTATTACTTTGCCGCCTTCATCTGTGAACTTGATCGCGTTCGAGAGCAGGTTGAGGACCATCTGGCGAACGGCGCGGTGGTCTGCGTCAACTTCTGGCAGGTTATCAGGTGCCTGTAGCGAAAGATCGACGCTCTTTTCCTCTGCCTTGCGCCGTATCATGCGCACGGCTGCATCGACGGGGTCCACAAGGTCGATCGGTTTCGGATCGATCGTCATCTTGCCCGCCTCGATCTTGGCGATGTCGAGAATGTCATTGATCATGTCGAGAAGATGCTGGCCAGACGTCAGGATATCGCGCGCATAGTCACGGTAACGTTCATCACCGAGGGCGCCATACATCTCGTTGACGAGGATTTCGGAGAAGCCGTTGATCGCGTTTAGCGGCGTGCGCAACTCGTGGCTCATATTGGCGAGAAATGCGCTTTTGGAATCAGCTGAGCGTTCGGCTTTGGCCTTCTCTTCATTATATTTATGCGCAAGCTCTGCGTTGTGACCTTCAGAGCGGGCGAGTTCCTGAACGGCGGCGCTGAGTTTCTTTTTCTGGCGGATGAGTTCGTCTTCACTCTTTACGTCCTGCGTGACGTCCAGCCCGAATGTGATGACCCCGCCAGCGGGTGAGCGCCGCTCGACGACCTTGATCCATTGCCCTGTCGAGAGGCCGACAATGGTCGTGTTCGGGTCTTCTTCCGAACCACGCTCACTGACCGTGTTCGCGGTGCGAGCCAGCATGATGGTTTCGTATGCGACGCCGACCCGGACGACATCCTCCAGCTGGAAAAGCTGCGCGAAAGCCTTGTTCCAGAACGTGAGCCTGCGCCGATTGTCCCACAGGGCGAACGGGCAGGGAAAGCTCTCAATGGCAAGACGCAGGCGCGCTTCGGAAGAGCGCTGGCGCTCTCTTTGCCGCACAACTTCGGTAACGTCGAAAACAACGCCGCTCATGGTTGGCTGGGCGCTATGGTCCAGCCGGTCCATGCTGCCACGAAACTCAACCCAGGTTTCGCCGCGCGACATCTTGGTGGCCACATCGACGGACATGGGCTTGCCGCTCCTGCACGCATCAATCGCGCGCTGGAAGTTTTCGCGATGCTCGGGAAATACCTGATCCATAAATTCGGACAGGTGAAGCTCGCCGGCGAGCTGGAGCCCGAAGAGCCGGGCCGTCTGATCATTGATCCAGACCTTGCCTGCCTCAGGTGTGATCTGCCAGGCGCCAACCTGACTGTTCTCCGCCGCGGTTGCGACGCGCACAACGCCAGGAGCTTCGCGCTGGGCCTCTTCCGTCTCAGGTCTGGCACCACGAGCTGTCCGGTAAAGACCAAAGACAGCAAGGGCAGGTGCTCCGAGCAGGATGGCGTACAGGAGAAACTGAAGGGCGTTGGCCTGCGTGAGGAGCGGGCCTGAGCGGTTGAGACACAGCCGGAAGTTCGCACCTGCGACATCAGAGCAGGCCGTCAGCGAGCGATTGGTCAGGCCCTGCCAGCGGTAGTTGCCCTGACCGTTGAGGACGGCCGCATTTGGAGGCAGAACGTTCTCACCGCCTATAGAGACAGTGCGGTCACCGCTGAGAATGATCCGCTGGGATGCGTTTGCGCCCGTCAGCCATTTGTCGAACGACGCCCTGGAGATGATGCCGGACCCATCGTTCAGCGCGTGCACCAGCATGATTTCATTATTCGGCGTGACGCGCATGCGTAGGCCAGAAGCGATCATGTCGCGCGCGCGGTTTGCAAGCTCGCGGTTCCGCTGATCGTTAGACCTCCCGGCAGCCTGAATGGAGATCACGCTGTCGACGCCAATATCGCTTGCGTCGATACTACCGACACTGCGCCCGGCCCCTCTTAATTGATTGAACTGCTCGGCCGTCCGGTCAGCCGCGGCATTCAGGGCATGGGCGGTCAGAAGCGCATCGCGCTCAGCCAGGCGAAGGGCATTGGCATCACGGGTTGTCTGGGCGTTCCAGGCGACCATTGCGATAGAGGCCGCCAAGATCGCGAATGTGACGACCAGAACCGCAGGAGAGGCCGCGCGGCCTTCAGCGCTCCGCTTGGGACGCTTCTCGCTGTCTGTCCGCTTCGCCAAGAGCGTGCCCCTTAATAACCCAGTCCACCTTCCTGCATGACCAGAAAAGCTTTTCGTTAGGGTTAATAGGGGCTTGCCGCCCTAACCGAGGGCGCGGGCGAGAATGTCGGAGGCGTTCTTCGATAGCGACTGAGACTGGAGGTCTTTCAGCACTTTCTCCGCGCTGGCCTTCGCGACCGGCTCCAGCTTGCGCCACTGCTCAAAGCTGGTGAGCAGGCGGGCGGCGAGGGCCGGGTTTCGCTTGTCGGCATCAAGGATGATGTCCCCAATAACCTTGTGGCCCTCACCGTCGCGGGCATGGAAGGCGGCCAGGTTCGTCATCGAGAAGGCCGCCGCGACCGACCGCACCCGGTTCGGGTTGGAAAGGTCGAAGTCGGTATGTTGCGACAGGCGGCGGGCATCGTCAGCCGTGCCCTGACCCGCCTGAACGGCAAACCATTTGTCGATGACCAGCGGGTTCTCTTTCCAGGTTTCGTAGAAGGTCTGGATCGCTTCGTCGCGCTCTTGCGTCTGGAAAGGCACGAGAGTGCGCAGACAGGCAAGGCTTTCGGTCATGTTAGGCGCCGCATCGAACAGGCTTTTCAGTTTGCGCGAGGCATCGGCAGTGTCGAGTGCACCTGTCAGTCCGATCATCGCAGAGCGCAGGGCGCGGATGCCAGCCTGCTCGGCATTTGGCTCAAATGGGGCAGGGGACGGCGCGGCAAGAATGCGTTCAGCGTCGGCTTTCAAATTCTCGCCGAGGGCCTTGCGCAGGCGTTTGCGCGCATCATTAAGGCCGGCCGGGTCCACAGGTTCGCGGTGCTGGAAGAGTTCACCGATATCGGGCAGCGCAGTCAGCAACGCCGCAAAGGCTGGGTCACTCTCGTTTGAACGCACCGCATCGCCAAGCGCGCCAACGAGCGCTTCTTCAGGCGGCGATTGCGGGTTGTCGAGAAGGCGGAAGATTTCCGTGCGTGCCAGGGTCTGGAAATTATCCCATATGTTGAACGGGTCAGTCTCGGCGGCTGCAAGCTCCAGTAGCGCCTCATTGGAAAGCTCGCGGTCGATGCGGACCGGTGCGCTGAACTGGCGATTGATGGAGAGAAGTGGCTTGTCGCTGGTGCCCGTCAGTTTGAGGTCGACGGTCATTTTCTCGTCTTCGAGAACGATGACGCCTTCGCCATTCTCCCAACCTTCGACGCTGAGATGCGCGCCCTTGCCGTCGAGCAGGGCGGTGCGAAGCGGGATCGGCACAGGCTCTTTGGTCGGCTGACCGGGCGTTGCTGGCGTCTTCTGTGAAAGAGTGAGGGTCAGCGTGCTATTGGCGGCGTCCCAGCTTTCCTCGACCTTCACTTCAGGCGTGCCTGCCTGGGCGTACCAGCGGCGGAACTGGCTAAGGTCCTTGCCCGAGGCTTTCTCAAAGCAGCTGTAGAAGTCCTCAATCGTTGAAGCCGTGCCGTCATACTCATCGAAGTAGATTTGCATGCCCCTGTCGAACGCGTCCATCCCGATAAAGACGGTCAGTGCGCGGATTAGTTCTGAGCCCTTTTCATACACGGTTGCCGTGTAGAGATTGTCGATGGAGGCATACTTGTCTGGGCGAACCGGATGCGCCAGTGGGCCGGCATCTTCAGCGAACTGACGCGCACGCAGACGCATGACGTCCTTGATGCGCTGGACAGGGCGAGAGCGCAGATCAGACGAAAACTCCTGATCACGGAAGACGGTGAGGCCCTCCTTCAGGCAAAGCTGGAACCAGTCTCGGCAGGTGATGCGGTTGCCGGTCCAGTTGTGAAAATATTCGTGGCCAACAATGCTTTCGATCGCTTCGAAGTCAGCATCGGTCGCGCTTTCCTGACTGGCAAGCACATAGGCCGAGTTGAAGATGTTGAGGCCTTTGTTCTCCATGGCGCCGAAATTGAAGTCTCGGACGGCGACGATGTTGAAGACGCCAAGATCGTAGGCGCGGCCGAAACGCTCCTCATCCCATTTCATGGAAGCCTTGAGGCTTTCCATCGCCCATTCGGCGCTCTTGGCTTGACCTTTGTCGACATAGACACCGAGGTCGACATGGTCGCCATTCATCGTGGTGAAGGTGTCACGCCAGACGTCATAATCGCCTGCGCAGAGGGCGAAGAGATAGGATGGCTTTGGGTGCGGGTCGTCCCATTCGGCAAAGTGGCGCCCATCTGAATGGTCGCCGCTTTCGCCCGGTGTGCCATTGGAGAGGAGGATGGGGTATTTCGATTTGTCCGCATCCATACGCACATGGAAGCGGCTCATCACGTCGGGACGGTCAGGCCAGTAGGTAATGTGGCGAAAGCCGGTCGCCTCGCACTGGCTACAGAAACGCCCACCGGAGATATACAGACCTGAGAGCGCCGTATTGGCAGATGGATTGATTGTGACGTCGGTTTCGAGAACAAACGCGTCCGGGACTTCTTTGATCGTCAGCGTTTCGTCCGTCAGCTCATAGGCGTCCGGACCGAGTGGCTTGCCGTCGAGGCGAATGTCGTTGAGCTTGAGTTTGACGCCGTCCAGAACAAACGGGCCGGGCTGCGTGCGGCGTACATTCATGCGCGCCTTCACCCGTGTCGCCGCCGGTTCGAGAGAGAAGTCCAGCGAGACCTGATCGATCTCGAATGGATAGGGTGTGTACTCTTCCAGCTTTACCGAAACGGGCGTGTCTGTGCGCAACATGGTTTATCCTCTGTCATCGTCCTGCATGACAGATAGGATGTCTTCTGGGGGCTCTCAATCACCTGTGGTGGGCCGGGCTGAGTTTACTCTGCAGCCTGTCTTGGCGCACTTGCGACATCATAGATGTGGCGCAGGGCGTCCTTGGCGGGTTTCAGCAGCGCCTTCATCTCGTCAGGCACCTGGTCCGGGTGGCGGGCAGTATATTCTGCTAGCTTGCGCACCATGGACAGTAGTTGCGGCGAATTCACGATAAGCCGGGCCTGGTATTCGATTTTTTGAGGGTCGCGGTCATACTCCGACCCTGGCACGCGCCAGCCGCCCCAGTCATTTTCATCGGTCATGACGACCGGAAAGGTGCCCGGAAAAGGGTGGCCAGAGACGTCATCGCTTTCCTGCCAGCGATTCTTAGCACGCTGGATGCGCCAGTGTTCGGTCGTCGGATCTTCTTCCATCCGCGACTTGGAGCGCCCGTGCATCACTTCTTCAGAGACGAGCTCTGGAGCGGAAAACTCACGGCCGAGCCCTACATCATAGGTCACGCGCAGGGGCTCTTCGACGTCCTTTACCCAGTGCGGGATGACTTTTTCGATGATTCCCCATGTGCCCACGGGCTTGATGAAAACCCGCTGCGACTTGTGAAACAGTGCCTTGGCCATTCGCATACTCCCGTCTGCGCGTTGCTATCGCACAGCAGTTTTGAGACGCGGTGAAACAGGTCGATAAAATTTGACCCAATTCGCCGCAGCTTCCTTACCCTGCGATACCGCTTTTCGGCCGCCCAGACCGCGCTATGGTTCGGTTCTAGAGGCTTACAAAGGGAGATGAGGTCGTATGAATTTCGACTTTTCAGAGGACCAGAAATTTCTCGCGGGCGAGGCGCGCAAATTTCTCAATGCACAGTGCACCACCGCGCATGTCCGTGAGGTGCTGAACGATGACGACAAGAGCCACCATGAAGGTGTCTGGAACAAGGTCGTCGAGATGGGCTGGATCGGTACGGCCATTCCGGAAGAGTATGGCGGGCTTGGTCTCGGCATGCTGGAGCTTTGCGTGATCGCTGAAGAAATGGGTCGCGCGCTGGCGCCGGTGCCGTTCGCATCGACCACGTATTTCTTCGCAGAAGCGCTCAAGGCAGCTGGCTCCGAAGACCAGAAAAAGGACGTCCTCGAGAAGGTCGTTAGCGGCGAAGTTGTCGGCTGTTACGCGGCCAGCGAAGGGCCGGGTAATCCGGAGCCATCCAAGCTGAAAACCACATTCGATGGCTCGAAGCTGACTGGCACGAAGATCCCGGTAACTGACGGCGACATTGCGACCCATGCTGTCGTGCTTGCCAAGGAAGGCTCTGGTGCGAGCCTCGTGCTGGTCGACCTCACCGGTGAGGGCGTCAGCCGCAAGAAGGTCAGTACGCTTGAGCCTACGCGGAGCCACGCGGAAATCACATTTGACGGTGCCCCGGCTCAGCGTCTCGGGAAGGCTGGCGAGGGTGAAGACTACCACAATCGCGTGCTCGATCATGCAGCGGTGCTGCTGGCGTTTGAACAGCTTGGCGGCGCAGACCGGTGCCTCGAAATGGCGACCGAGTTTGCAAAGGATCGCTACGCCTTTGGCCGCCCGATTGGCGGCAACCAGGCGATCAAGCACAAGCTCGCTGACATGTACGTAAAGAACCAGGTCGCCCGTTCGAACTGCTACTATGGCGCGTGGGCGCTTTCGACCGATGCGTCAGAGCTTCCAGAGGCTGCGGCATCATCCCGCCTTGCGGCCAGTGAAGCCTACTGGTTTGCTTCGAAGGAGAATATCCAGACGCATGGTGGCATGGGCTTCACCTGGGAAGTCGACTGTCACCTCTTCTATCGCCGGGCCAAGCTGCTTGCGGTTCAGGCTGGGTCGCCCAAGGTCTGGAAAGAGAAACTCGTTAGCGCACTTGAGCGCAAGAACGCCGCCTAGGAGGACTTTAAATGGACTTCAACGACACAAAAGAAGAAGCCGAATTCCGCGTCGAAGCACGCAGCTTCCTTGAGAAACACCTGAAACCAAAAGACGCCAATTCCCCGCGCCGCCCGTCAGGTGAGGACTTCCTGAAGCGCGCCAAGGAATGGCAGAAAACCAAAGCCGAAGGCGGCTTTGCGCAGATTACCTGGCCCAAGGAATGGGGCGGCCGTGGTGGTTCGTCCATGCAGCAGGTCATCTGGAACCAGGAAGAGAGCAAGTTCGACGCGCCAACCGGCCCATTCACCATCGGCCTTGGCATGTGTGTGCCGACCGTCATCGCGTTCGGCTCTGACGAACATAAGAAGCGCTATGTCGAAAAGGCCCTGCGCGGCGAGGAAATCTGGTGCCAGCTCTTCTCTGAGCCGGCTGCAGGTTCTGACGTTGCGGGTGTGAAGACGCGCGCCATCAAGGATGGCGATGAGTGGGTCATCAATGGCCAGAAGGTGTGGACCACCGGCGCGCACTTCTCGGACTACGGTATCGTGCTGACCCGCACCGACCCAAAGGCTCCAAAGCATAAGGGCCTGACCATGTTCATCGTGGACATGCACCAGCAGGGCGTTGAAGCGAAGCCGATCCACCAAGCATCCGGCGGGCGTGAATTCAACGAAGTCTACTTCACGGATGTCCGGATCCCGGATTCTGATCGTCTGGGCGAGGTTGGCGACGGCTGGAAGGTCGCGTTGGTCACGCTGATGAATGAGCGTCTGGCTGTTGGCGGTTCGCCGGGCCCGGACTGGAAGGAGATCATGGAATATGCCCGCGATACGGGTTCCCTGAGCGATCAGGCTTTCCGTGAAAAACTTGCAGACTGGTATGTTGCAGCGCAGGGCTACAGCCTGACCAAGTTCCGCACCCAGACCGCTCTGTCGCGCGGTGGTACGCCGGGGCCTGAAAACTCCATCGGCAAGATCATCACCGCAAACCAGCTTCAGGATATCTGTAACTCGGCCATCGAGATGCAGGATCATTACGGCATCATGAATGATACCGACACGATGCCTGCGAATGCGCTGTTCCAGCAGAGCTTCATGTGGGCGCCGGGCCTTCGCATTGCCGGCGGTACCGACGAGATCCTGAAAAATATTATCGCCGAGCGCGTTCTGGGCCTGCCCCAGGATGTCCGCGTGGACAAGAAAGTGCCCTTTGACGAATTGAAACAGGGCTAGTCAGGTCTCTCCTTGCGAATGCGGGCGCAGGTGTTAAGCCTGCGCCCGTTACGCGTTCTTTTGGGGAGTTTTCATGAAACGTCTACTGACCTGTGCCGCTGCCGCGCTCGCTGTCGGTACTCCCTTGGTTCAGGCGCAGGAGGCCACCCAGCCGCAGCGCGCCCAGGCCGCTGCGCCGAACCCCATGATCGTCGCGCTGCAGGGGCTGCAGGTCGCCGTTCTCTCCAATCCTGACGGCGGTATCGCATCCGTGCAGTCGGAAGAGGGCGACCCAGCCATCGTGGTGTTTCTGACGCCCGGCGCGGCGCAGGCCCAGCTCGCACCGCTTGAAGACCAGTCGATGAAGATCCGTATTGTCGATCTTGGCAGGCTTCTCCTTGACTGGAAGGGGGCGATCATCTTTCAGGGGTCGCAGGGCGAAATTGCCAATGCGCGTGAACTGACCCCTGAAGTCGGCGACTTCATGGCACCGGTTTTCTTTGTCACGAGCGGCAGTCTTGAGGTTCAGCTGCAGACGGCCGAGGGGCCGGTCACCCCGGTCATGACGAGCTACTCGGACGCGCAGGCGCTTTCTGAAAAACTGGCTGGCAGCGACGAAACGGCGAACGACCCGGTCAATATCATCCCGATTGAGTTTGCGACCTTCCTTCAGGCCATCGAGGACCATGGTCAGGATGTCGGCTATCGGTTCTTCACCCATCCTGAGACGGTTATCGCTATAAATCAGAGCCAGCGCGCCGAAGCGTCCGGGCAATAATCGCCACCAATTCTAGCTTCCGTGACGCGATCATTGCGGGACTTTTCATTGAATGCCAGAGTTTGCCCTGATGAGAGGCCGACGCATGAATGGTGCGGCCCGCAAAGCAGGATGCGCGACATGCCCGAATTTTTTAATGTAGAGACGAACGGCATCAAATTGCGGGTCGCCGCAGAGGGCCCAGCGGATGGGTCGCTTGTCCTCTTCGTGCACGGTTTTCCGGAAAGCTGGTATTCCTGGCGCCATCAGCTGACCGCGCTTGGTGATGCTGGATATCGCGCGGTTGCTGTCGATGTGCGCGGCTATGGGGGCTCTGATAAGCCAGAGCCTGTCGAAGCCTATGACATGGAAACGATCACGGCTGACATCGCAGGGGTCGCGAAAGCGCTTCAGCCTGATGGGCCGGCTGTGGTCGTTGGTCACGACTGGGGCGCGCCCATCGCCTGGAATGCAGCGCTTCTCTATCCAGACCAGTTCCGGGCTGTGGCCGGCCTTTCGGTCCCGTATGTTCCGCTCGGGGACAAGCCAGCCATTCAGGTCTTTCGCGAGTTCTTTACCGCGCGTGGCATGTTCTTCTACCAGGTCTATTTCCAGGATCAGGGCCCGCCGGAGGCGGAACTGGAAGCTGATCCCGCCGCGACCATTCGGAAATTCTACTACGCCATATCAGGCGATGCGCCCGACGGCACATGGCCGATCGACAAGAAGCATGGCGATACGCTTCTCCACCGGCTGCCTGAGCCAGACATGCCGCTGCCTTGGCTGAACGAGGAAGACGTCGCCTATTACGACTCACAGTTCAGGCAGTCAGGCTTTCGCGGCCCACTCAACCGATACAGAAATCATGAGCGCGATCATGCCTTTCTGACGGCACGGGATGACAGCAAGATCTACCAGCCCAGCCTGTTCATTGGCGGTACGCGCGATCTGGTTCTGAAGATGTTTCCAGGCGATCCGGTGGAGGCGATGAAGCCTAATTTGCCAAACCTGAAAGCCGCGCACCTGCTAGAGGGTTGCGGCCACTGGACCCAGCAGGAGCGTCCGGATGAAGTGAACGCGATCCTGCTGGACTGGTTGAAATCACTCTGACGCCGTCTCGTTGAAGAGGGCGAGCGCCGCGGCCGTCATCGACGTGACGCCGGTTTCAATGGTTGGCGGTGCGTCCGGCGCAAAGAAGGGTGAATGGAGCGAGGGAAGTGGCAGTGGGCCGCCCTGTGCGCTTTCGAACTTTTCGGGGTTCACGGCGCCGAGCCAGAAGATGAGGCCCGGCACATCTTCTTCGGTACGGCCATACTGAGAGAAATCCTCGCCGCCCATGACGGGTGTCACCTCGCTGACATTGTCTTCCCCTATGGCGGCGCGGATGGCTGTCATCGCTTTGTCCGTGAGGGCAGGCGTGTTGTAGGTCGACGGCGTGTAGTCATTATCGATGGAAATTTCAGGTTCCGGCGCACCGAAGGCTTCAGCCTGTGCTTTGGCGATCCGCGTGATGCCATCGAGCAGAAGCTGGCGTGTGGCATCGTCATAGGAGCGGACGGTCAGCAAAAGCTCCGCACCATCCGAAATGATGTTGTGCTTAGCGCCGGCCGTGAACGAGCCGACTGTGACAACCGCAGGCGTTTGCGGGTCGACGTTACGGGACACAAGCGTCTGCAATGCCATGACGATGGATGAGCCGATGACGATCGGGTCCTTCGTCGTGTGCGGATAGGCACCATGACCGCCGACGCCTTTGACCAGGATATCTACACTGTCGACATTGGCTAGGGCATAGCCAGACGAATAGGAGACCGTGCCTGCGGGCGTCCCAGCGCTGACATGAAGCGCCAGATTATAATCAGGTAGCGGAAAATCCTGATACAGACCTTCCTCAAGCAGAGCTTTCGCGCCAAGGCCCAATTCTTCCGCAGGCTGAGCAAGCATCACCAGCGTGCCGGACCAGTCGTCCTTGTTCTCGATCAACTCACGTGCGGTACCGACCCAGCTGGTCATGTGAATGTCGTGACCACATGCGTGCATGACCGGGCTTTCCACGCCAGTCCAGGTCGTGCTGACGACTTCTGAAGCATAGTCGAGACCGGTCTGTTCGGGGACTGGCAGGGCGTCCATGTCTGCCCGGATCAGGACGGTCGGGCCTTCGCCGTTTTCGAGCACGCCGACGACGCCATAACCGCCCACGCCTTCGCGGATCGTGCCTTCGTCGCGCTGCGACTTCACGCGCGTCCATTCATCGCCAAGTCCCGTGGTGACAGTAAAGCCAAGCGCTTTGAGCTCGGCTGCCATGATCGAGGCCGAGGTCGATTCCTTGAAAGACAGCTCTGGGTTGGCGTGCAGCCAGGTATAGAGTTCAACAAGGTCGGTACCTGGTTCCGGGACTGATTGCTGCGCAAAGGCTGGCGTCGACAGCATCATGCAGAGAGCGGAGGCGCAGGCGGTCAGTTTCAGTCTGGAAACCATGGTCTTGTCCCTTTTCGTTTTTGTTAGGGGGAACACTATCAGACTTTCGCAGTGCGGCCAGAGACGGGGCCGAATATCAGTTCCGGTCCGCCGAGAGGTGGATGTCCGGCTCATAGCCTGCCGCGAGCGCCCCAAGGGTCGCATGCGGCGTAAGCACCTTGACCGAAACTGTTGGCGCGGTCACGGGACGTCGATAACCCTCAAAGCTCCATGGCAGGCAACGATCACCTAGCTTCAGCCATGCTCCTCCATCCCAATCGAAAATGGCGCCATCTGGAAGTGCGTCGGCTTGTGCGAACTCTGCCATCGCCTTGCCGCGCAGTCGTTCCTGTACTTCGCCAGCGATCAGGCCGTCGATGTCTGCAACGCTGGCGGATTTGTCCAGGACGCCCGCCTGGACGAGCGCGTCCTTGAAGGCGCGTGCCTCCTCACGCCGACACTCAAAGCAAGGCCTGTGTCCAGCTGCGAGCGCCGTTGCCTCGTCAAGAAAGAAGAGCTCAGTATACTTGCCGGGCGCCATCAGTTCGCGTTTGCGGCCCTTGAAGTCGAGGCGGCAGATAATCCACTGCCTGCTCTTCCAGTGCGTACGCTTCAGCGTCCGGTCTGTGGTGTGAAAGCAGCCGCCACGGTTTCCCATGAACGTTCCACGCGCTGGGTCTGCATGGATCGCGGCATACGGATCGACGCGGTTCTGCAGCGGCATGTCAGCTTTCGCCGCCGAACCGCTCTGTCCACTCAGCGACCTGCTCATCTTCGATCTTTCGGAAGAGAACGTCTGGCGGCGAGATTTCGTGGCCGCGCGGCAGGGCATCAAGTAGCGCGGGAATATCGGCAAAGGCCTCTTCGCTCAGCGTGCGCCGGTCTTCTGGCACGCCCAGCGCATTGAGGATCATCGCGGCCGCTTCGGGGATGATGGGCTGCGCAATGATACCGAACAGGGCAGCCAGGTTCAGGCCAGCGCGCACGCCAATTGCAGCTGCATCGACATCATTCTTGTACTTCACCCACGGCTCAGCCTTGGTGAGGTATTCGTTGCCTGCCGCCCAGATGGCGCGTGTTTCTGCAGCCGCCTTACGGAAGTCCATATTCTCGTAGTGCAGAACGAGCTGTGGCAGGCGGGTCTGAAGCTCTGCGACCATCCAGCTTTCCGCGTCGCCGGCTTCGCCGCCCTCCGGCACCTTGCCGTCAAATTTGGACGCGCAGTATTTCGTGATCCGGTTGACGAAATTGCCGAGCACATTGGCAAGGTCTGAATTGATCGCGGACTGGAAGCCTTCCCACGTAAACGCCGCGTCCGAGCCTTCAGGCGCATTCGCCGTCAGATACCAGCGCCAGTAATCGGCTGGCAGCAGGTCCAGCGCCTGGTCCATGAAAACGCCGCGCTTGTTGGAGGTCGAGAATTTCCCGCCATACCAGGTGACCCAGTTGAAGGCTTTCAGCCGGTCAACCAGCTTCCAAGGCTCCTGCGAGCCAAGGATCGTTACCGGGAAGCCTACCGTGTGGAAGGCGACATTATCCTTGCCCATGAACTGGACATAATCGACTTCATCAGCGCCCTCATCCGTGCGCCACCAACGGCGCCAGGCTTCCGGTTCGCCCTCGGCCTTCGACCATTCCTCAGTTGCGGCAATGTATTCGATCGGTGCATCGAACCAGACATAGAAAACCTTGGTCTCAAAACCCTCGCGGATCGACCCGTCGGATTTGGTGACCGGTACGCCCCAAGCAAGGTCGCGCGTGATCGCGCGGTCGCGCAGACCTTCGTCAAGCCATTTCAGCGCTATGGAGCGCGCGAGCGGTGGCCAGTCTGTCGCCGCCTCAATCCAGTCACGGATGCGGTCCTGCATCTGCGACTGGAGCAGGAAGAGGTGGCGCGTCTCGCGCACTTCGACATTTTTTGAGCCTGAAACGGCTGAATACGGATCGATCAGGTCCACCGGGTCGAGCAGGCGTCCGCAATTGTCGCACTGGTCGCCGCGCGCTTTCTCGAACTCGCAATGTGGACAGGTGCCCTCGACATAGCGGTCTGGCAAGAAGCGTTGATCTTCGATCGAATAGACCTGGCGCATGGTGCGCTCTTCGATCAGGCCGTTGGCTTCAAGCACATGCGCGAAATGCTGGGTGAGCGCTGCGTTCTCGTCGCTACACGAGCGGCCGAAGTGATCATAGGAAAGTAGAAAATCCTCGCCTGCCTTCTTCTGGATATCGTGCTGCTCATCAACATATTGGCGGACCGGGACATTGGCGGCTTGCGCGGCGAGCTCTGCTGGCGTGCCGTGCTCATCAGTCGCGCAGATGTAAAGAACGTCATGGCCGCGAAGCCGCTGAAACCGTGAATAGACGTCTGCTGGCAGCATCGATCCCGCGAGATTGCCCAGGTGCTTGACCCCGTTGATGTAGGGCAGGGCAGAGGTGACCAGAATTCGGCGGGGGGCGGACTTCGTCATTATAGCTTCCGTCAATCTCGATTTGGGCGCATCATCCTCGGCGCCAAGCTGTAAGGGGGCACTCTTAGGCGTGGCAGACAAAAAATGAAACGGGTTTAGGAGGAAACAATGCCACGTCTTGCAGGCATCAATCTGGTGGGTGTGCTGGTCTCAGCCATCCTCATCTATTTTATCGGCTTTCTCTGGTACGGATTGCTCTTTTCCGAAGTGTACATGAGCGCCCATGGCATCTTCATCAATGACGCTGGAGACGCGATAAGCTTCCTGACCTCGGGCGGTGTCGCGACTGAGGGCCAGGAGGACGCCAATCCGATGTGGATGCTGGGCGGATTTCTTGTGCCCGTCATTCTGTCGTTCGGCTTCGCGTGGCTGATGCGCAAAAGCGGCGTGGCAGGTCTCGGTGCAGCCGTGTCGTTCGGTCTGACGCTGTCGCTCCTGATCGGCGTTCCCTTAATGGCGTATGATTTTTTCTATACGCCGTGGCATTCAGCTGGCGGCCTCCTGGTCGACCTGTCTCATACCGTCGTGACATTCGTCGTTGGGTGCGCAGTGCTTTCAAAACTGGACTGAAGACCGCAAGAAGCCCCGGCATGTTCTGTAATGCCGGGGCCTATGGCCGTGGTAAATGCTATCTGCGCCTAGCTTATCCTGGCCGGAACAGTCTGCAGCTCGATGTCCACGGTTCTGGACATGACGGAATTGCCAAGATCAGTGTTCATCGCCACGTCCGATGCGCGAATGCCTTGGGCAAGCAGTTCCTTCATGACGCTTGCCCGACGATCTTCGGCGAGCCCAATGACGGGCGCTTCAGTGGAACTGTCGCCAGCGATCGCCGTCGTGTTAAGGCGCTGTACTGAGCAGCCTGCCAGTTGTTCGCTCACCTCGCTGATGGCATCGCGCGCAAACGGGGTGAGTGTCGCTGTGCCGGGCTCAAAATAGATTTTCAGCCGGACAAGGTCACAGCCTGAGGGCTGCGGGGCGTAATAAGGCTCTGTCGGTGGAGGCGTACGCGTCTCGTCTGCGAAAGCAGGGCCACCCGCCAGCGCGAGGCCCATCATGCAGGGCAGGATATAGCGTTTCATCTCAGTGCTCCTTGCTGACACACTGAAGACAGAACGCACTTCCCGCAAAATGGTGCCGAAAAACGTTAATATCCGGCGCTGCAATGAGCTTGCAAAGGGAACTTGCCCCGCCATCCTGCACGGCGTAAAGGGCAAGTGTTGCCGGTATAGCTCAGCTGGTAGAGCACCTGATTTGTAATCAGGGGGTCGGGGGTTCAAGTCCCTCTGCCGGCACCATTATGACGCTCTCACGACGCTGAAATCGCTGTGTTTATTGGGGTTTGGCAAATCCTTTTGATACACTAATGGGTACACAGCGATATGACATTCAGCGTTTCAGGCGAGGTCGCCTGCTGCTATTTCACAAAGCTCAGGACTAGCAGCTCACCCCTTCAAAGACATCTTGGTCGGTTCCTCGAAGTCTGCCTCAAGGCAACTTTGAAGACGGTTGACGTATGTGCGGAGGGTATTCGGACATGCTCATGAAGATAGACTACCTTCAGCGCCGTGGAGGCAAGCTTCGGTATCGCCGCCGCATCCCCGAGGACATCAGGCCCTACTTCGGCGGACGGGCTGAGATTGTTCAATCGCTAGGGCTCAATGCCGGGGACGAAGCAAAAGCCATTGCGCTAATCAAGCGAATTGACCGCGATATCTCGGTTCAGTTCCTCGAGGCGGCGAGAGCTGCTCATCGTAAAGAGGATCCTGCTG
The DNA here is from genome assembly GCF_003576345.1 of Henriciella barbarensis. Classification (GTDB taxonomy): domain Bacteria; phylum Pseudomonadota; class Alphaproteobacteria; order Caulobacterales; family Hyphomonadaceae; genus Henriciella; species Henriciella barbarensis. The sequence continues at coordinate 257,796 of NZ_QWGB01000014.1, forward strand.
TCTTGGCAAAGCTTGCCGAGGAATGGGCGATTGCTAACAAGTTTCTAGGCGTTGACAGGTCTGGTTTGGAGAACCCCTACGATCCCAAGGGGCCATCCAATTATGATACTTGGCTGGACGGAACTATTCACGCAGCTGAACAGAAGATCGGCACAGAGCGCGAACTGGATCTGTCGGACCTGAGCCTTGAGGATCAGTATCGCATTGAAACGGTGAAGTCCGGTAAGCGCGTCACAGCGCCTCTCACAATCGAGACCGCCATTGAGACTTACGCTACCATGAGGCACGCGGGCGAGCTTCCAAAGGCAGAAAGCGCCGCGTTCAGCCAGCTTCGCGAATGGCTAGGAAAATCTTCGACTCGCTACCTTTCTGAGTTGAGCCGCTCAATGGCGCGAGAGTTTCTGGGACATCTAGCGAATGCCCGGCAGCAGCGAGCAGGGACCATACGGCGTCGATTGAACTCTCTGAGGGCGCTGTGGAGCTTCTCGATCGACCACTATGAGCTGACCTTTGCGAACCCGTGGGCGCGCTTGGAGGTGCCTGTGGCTACGGAGCTGAAGCCCGTTGAAGAGCGCCTGCCATTTAATGCGGCGCATTGGGACAAGATCGATACCCTCCTCATGCAGGCTTCGGGCGACATCAGAGATGTTCTTCTCCTCCTAAAGTTTACGGGATGCCGCCCACTGGAGATTGCTGGACTGGCTGTAGACGACGTCGTGAGGATGGACGGCCTAACGTGTCTGCGTATCCGCAAGAATGAGTTCAGGCGCATCAAGAACCGCGAAAGCGATCGCTTGGTACCCTTGGTCGACCCACAAGCCGTATCGGTTATTGAGAGACGTCTGGGTGAAACAGGATCGCTCTTCCCTGAAACTTTGCACGGAACCTCAAATCTCAGCGCGAGGCTGAACCATGCCATCCGAAAGGCAGGTATTCCTCAATCCTCACGACTGACAGCTTACTCCATTCGTCACTCGGTTACTGAAGCGCTGCGCGTCGCGGGTGCACCTGATCATCACATGAAGGCCATACTCGGGCACGCCGATGCAACCACGACCGCGCGGTACGGTGCTGGCGGTGTCGACGTTTCAGATCTCGCGCGTAGCTTACAGATGGCCCAAGCTCACCTTGGTAAGGTGCCACTCCACATTTATGAAGCTGAAGAGCTGCTCGATGTAGACGCTACGCCCATCTAGGAAAACCTGCGCTGATTGAAGGAGCGCGACCAAAAGTTGTCGTATAGGAGAAACCAGCTGGGTTACCTCGGTGGTTGCCGAGAACCCCGCGTAAAAGAGAAAGCGGCAGCGGCATCGATTTCTAGCGCAAAAATCTGAGCGCCGTCTAGATCTCGTGATCGTGTCGCTTTCCCCCCCTGGGGTAGGTGCTTGTTCGGCGACGTTCTGCTACCACTTTCCCACGATGCCTGACTACCAGACCCTAATGCGTCCTGTGTTGCACTATGCCCGAGAGGGAGAGGTCCGCATCAATGACGCGGTCGACAAGATAGCGGATGAGTTTGAACTCTCTCCTGAAGAACGCGAGGAATTGCTTCCCAGTGGAAGGCAGACCGTCATCTACAATCGGACGCAATGGGCGAAGACATACCTGAAGCAGGCAGGGCTGGTTCGTGCGACCCGTCGTGCACACTATGAGCTAACTGATCGGGGCCGCGAGGCTTTGGATCAGTCTGCTCAACTTACCAACCGTCACTGTCTGAAGCAGTTCGCTGAGTTTCAAGATTTCCAGTCTCGATCCAGATCAGAAGAGGACGTCGCAGAACAGACTGCTGAGCCGTTGGCAGGAACGCTCGATGAGACCCTGCAACGCGCTCACCGGCTCATCAATGAGAGCCTGCAGAGGACCTACAATATCGGCTGCCGCGACGAAGAGGTACTTTACCTCAAGAAGGTCGATGAGGACTTCTTCGAGTAACGTCATGTAACGCCTGTGTATCACTTTAGGGTTACCCATCTTCCTCGTAGGACGGACCCCATTCCCAAACTTAGTGAGTGTGGGGCTCCGCAGCCGTAATCCCTCGTATTAGGAGACGCCTGAACACGGCACCTACGCATGGGACTGGAACGCTCGACTGTTTGCTCGTTGATGCGCGTGAGAGACCCACTATCGTTTCGTTCGGTCGGCGAAAGCAAGGCTTCTGAACGCTTAACCGCCTTGTAAGGACCCACCCAAAGGCATCCCCCAAGGCCTTCACTGAGCCAGTCTCTGAGTGAAGACCATGGATAGGGGGATACATCCAACCCCCAATGCTCAGAGAGCGCCTTGTGCCTCTCTTAGCTGAACTCCCGCAATTAGCTGGCCCTGCCTCACTGCGCTCCTCGACGTAGAGGCGGCTTGCTTTGGCCAACGCCACAGGACTTACCCAATGACAAACCGAATGAAGACCAGGCCATGGTGCCCGGATACCGTACCTATGAGCATCGCAGCCGAGCAGCTCGTAGACTTAGCTCTAGAAGAACAGTTCCAAGCTCGACGGTCTCGTCAGGCTGATCAAGGAAAGGTTGCCCGACGCAGCAAGGGTCTCACCGCCACGAAGGAGCGTGCGTCTGTGGCAGCGATTACGCTGGATGTGCTGGCCCATCACCAAAGTGGTGACCGCGTCCCCTTCATCTTCAAACTTAACAAAACTTGGCTCTCCCGAGGCCCTGAGGAGCAGCTAGCTCGCAATCGCGCGGTGGGCGACCGAGTAAGAGACCTGGAGGAGGCAGGATGGCTCCTATGCAATAGGTCGTTCCGTTTCAACAACTGCTACATGACGCGGCTTCAGGCCGGTCCAAGGCTCATCGAGGCTTCAGAGGCCGTTGGCTTGCAGCTGAACGATATTGGATACGAAAGCGCTCTCCCAATCATCGAGCTGAAAGGCCCGAAGATCGGTGCTAGGAGAGAAACTCTCCCTCTGCCAAAGTCAGCCCGTGTCGACGCTTACCTAAGGCAGCTTGCGGAGCTTCAGGCCCATCTGAACAGCGCAAAACTGACAGAAGCAGGGTCTGGTAACTTCCGCATCCACACAAGTTGCCGGGTGGTTTCCCGAAGCTTTCTTGACGGCTCTCTGGAAAGAGGTGGGCGTCTGAATGGTTCTGCATTCTGGCTCTGCCTACCCAAGGAGCAACGTCGAGCTAACCTACGCATCTCCGGTGAACCAATCGCCGAAGTCGACATCCGGGCGGCAGTCCCCGCTATAGCGTACGCCTATGTGGGGCAGTCTCCCGACGGCGACCCTTATGCTCTCCCGCAAGCCCCGGACATACCTCGCGACGCCGTAAAGAAAGTCATGATGCAGATGTTCTGGTCGGAGATTAGCTCCAGATCGCGTCTACCCGACGAAGCCCGTCTGATGATACCAGACGCCTATACAGCGAAGCATGTCTACAGCCGGATCCGAGAGCGTAACGCACCCATCGCTTCGTTGTTGGGGCGCTCGGACCCCTTAGGTGCCAAGCTGATGTGGTTTGAGAGTGAGATCATCATGGAGGCGACGCTTCGGTGTTACACAGCGGGCATCCACGCGCTGCCGCTGCACGATGCTCTTTTGGTTCCCGCGAGTGCCGCTGAGCATGCCAAGGAAATCCTGCAGGCAGCCTTCGTCGACCGGATGAGGAAAACTCCTGAGGTGACGATAGAGCGGTTCTAGGGGCTACTCACGAGGCTCATCGCCCTTCTTCGCTGGCGCGGTGATTGAGGCGCTTTTCGATGTCCAGCAAGCGGTTGGTCTTCTCGCTGGAAAATCGGATGCATATGCCGTCCACGTCGGGCAAGCCTGAAGCATCGGCGACACTTTGGGCAGCTCCAATCGCTTCCTCGTACTCCTGTAGTTCGGCCTCAGTGACCAATTTGGATGCCATCTAGTTTCGTCTCCTGGTTGTGGTGGGCACTGGGTGCACAGGTGCTGTCTGACTACGCTTCCCACGCAGTGCTCTCATAGATGTCTCGATGGCTGCCGACGCGAACGACCGCCATTCCGAGTGCCTTCAAAAACGGGAAGCGGTGTCGGAGTCGCTCGCTGTCCCGCGCTACATACCAGAGGGGGCGTTTAATATCAGGATACTTTCGATGCAGTCTGGCACGTTCTAGGAATAGCCAGCGCATAAAGGTCTCGTCCTTGTGAAAGCCAAAGCCGATCACGGCCATCGGATTGAAGAAGAAAGCCTCCAGCCACGACCTTTGCCCAGGCCAGGTCTCTGACTTGCCTTCAACGTAGTTGTGCAAGGCCCGTCTGTTCTTGATCCAGCTCTCAATCCGGCTGACCGATCCCATATAGTCGACCAGGCCAAGCCTGATGCTTTGCTTGTACCGGATGAAACCATGCGGATGCCAAACCGCGAAGTTGCGGCGGACATTCTTGACCTGATTGTATGCGAAATGCGCCCGGAAGGGATAGACATAGACATTCTCGTCTACTCCAAAGAACTCAAGACCGCTTGCCTCTCCAAGAAGTGCATCGAAGTTCATGGAGAGTATCGGGGTTTGGTTCGACGATGCCCACTTGATGACGCGAGCGTGCACCTCTGAGGGATGCCACAGCTCCATCATCGACCGGACTTCGCCCTTCAGGTCTTCTCGACTTTCGTTTGGGGCAGCAAGGTCGAGAATGTCGTACCGCTCCGTGTTCGACATTTCTCTAAGCTCAGAAGTTGAGAGGATCAGATTTCGGCGCTTTGCAAGCCGGTTGAGAAGATCCTCCCAACTAGCGTTCCCAGAGTCTGCATACTGATTGATGCCATTGCCAAGTAGAAGGGCAGGCGGGTCATCTTGGTTAAGCACATCATCAAGCGGTGTTGCCATAAGTCTGTGCAATCCTCGTGTATCAGCTTAGCTTCCGGATCTCGTATTCGCGCTCAACCAGCCACGTGAAAAGCACGAAGTCGCCCTCGTGTACTTTTGCTGCGGCAAAGAACGCACCCACCTCGCTGCGGCAACGCAGGAAGAGCTTGTCTTCGGGTAGGTCAGTCTGGACCGTGCCGCCTGGTATGAAGGTTACGCTAATCTCACGGCCAGGAGAGGCGGCGTTCGTTCCGCCTATAGCGTCATCCGGGATGAGACTAAGAGCGCTGCGCAGATATAAGTGATTGTTACGGATGTTGCCGCCGGTCACTTCAATCACTTTCGCGTCGTAGGTCTTTGCCTGTACCATTTATTCTCCCTGAGGTCGCGTCGTGCGCTACTGCACGATTTTCACTGTGACGCCCAGTTTCCGCGCGAGCGGCTTCAGGCGCGATGGGAGCGGTTGCTCTATGGCGAGCACGACTACGACATTCGTTTCAATGCCGTTAGCTTCCCTCATCGCCTCATACACCGCGCGGTACTTGACGCATTGATAGATGCCGCGCTCCAAGTCGTGTTCATTTGAGCGACGTGATTTCACTTCAACAAGGCGTATTTCTGCTTTGCCTATGATGCACACATCGACCACATCGCCGGACTTCAGCGAAACCTCCGGCTCAGGTTTGAGCCAACTCGGCTTGGCGTCGACGAGCGCGGGATTAGCGATAATTCGCTCTTTCAGAGCCTTGTGCTCGGGGCTCTCTGCGTCTCCGCCTCGGGGCTGACCAGGCGAAGTTGATCGGTCGATCTCAGTCCCTGTCTCAGGTGCCGTCCGGGCTGTGTCAGGCAGCGACGTACCAAATAGAGTCTCTGCGATCGCGTCCCATTCCTCGAAGGCGTAAACCTCTGCAAGGGCGCGATTGATTAGGTCTTGCCTAAGGCTCTCGCTTCTTTGGATTTGGCTCAATCGCTTGTTGTAGCGAGCAGCCAGGAACTGATCGGCACCCCCGCTTGCTATTCCGGAACTCTGGTTCACTGCGAGCAGGTTCAGCAGCGGCGCATCTGGAAAGCTCTCCAGAATGCGTTCCATCAAGGCTCCAACCGGATGACCGATCTGGGTAGAGAAGATGCGGCCCTCAATTTTGAGATCGTGCTCCAATTTCTCAGCGATCTGTCCGTAAGTGATGGTCGCGTGTTCCTGAGCTGCGGCGACCAAGTAGGCCATTGTATGGGGAAGGCCGTCTGACGTGAGCTGGCTTAGGGTGTATCTTGGCATCATGCCGGTTCCTTATGGAGGCGCTTCAGGAGCTCGCTAGCGGGTTCATCCTTTGGGTCCTGCGGGACCAGCTCGCCGCGAAAGGCCTTGGCGAGGACGGCGCGGTCCAGTTTGTCGAGACGCCCACGGGAGGAGCGTGCGGCATTCGCCAGTGTGTCGATTTGGGTTAGAGCCTCCTCGACCCGGCGCACGATCACTTCTTGTTCCTCAGGCGGAGGCAGAGCGATGTGCATGGCACGAACTTCAGGGAAGTAGATAGTGGTGTGTGTTGTTCCCTTGCCGAACCGCCGGATAGCGTCGCCCTCGGCCATCAGCACGTACATCAAGTACTTGGGAACGAGGAGTTCGCCGCATGTCCAGGTCACGAAGTCCTGGCTCGTGGCCATCTCTTCACCCATGATGAAGACGTATCCTACTGAAGCGGTGCGAGAGAGGCAGACAGTGCCAGCGGGCAGCAGTCGGGACGCGGAGTTATCCAATCCGGCCTGACTCACCGTCTGCAGCGTCTCGTAGATTGTCTGCCCATGATGGAGCCGGGCGTCTTTGATGCCGATCCATTTGATGCCGCCATGCCAGTACTCGGGCTTCGAGCGGCTGGGAGTGTGCCCAGTTTCCTGGCGTGCCAGGTGGTTCAAAGCGGCCCATTGCCAGCCTTCGGGTAGTTCTCTCTCAGGTGCGTTGAGCGCCAAACCCCCGATACCGTCGACCACGCTGTCTGACGCGACGCGCCCGCCGCGTGGCTGTTCGGGCGGAGTGTAGGTTTGCAAAAGCTCAGGCACTGACAAAGGATGATTGTTTGTGCGCCAGTCGGTTGTGAGTTTTCCACGAGCGCCCGCCAAGAGCACAGCCTGCCGATACTGCTCGACCAGGGTTTCGACGCGGGTGAGGGCGGTGCGGGCTTCGGTGGAGGCGGTGGTCAGGCTGTCCAGCTTCTCCACGATCCGCTTCTGCTCGGCGAGTGGGGGGAGGGGTACACGGAATTTCCTAACGTCTGCCAAGTTCAATCTTGGGACGGCAGTGCCGAGTCTGGACCCGCCGTATTGATCGGTAGCGAGAGGCGACTTCAGAAAGTGCGTGGCGAAGTCGGCGTCCAGCAGTTGTTTATCAAAACGAATACGGCATGAAGACTGAGTGATGTTTCCACCCGACAGCCACTCTGGTACTCGTGCAATCTTTCCGATGGTCCCGACGATTGAGAGGATTATGTCACCTGTCTGGAGCGTCGATCGCCGGTATCTGTCTGCGATTTCTGGTGAGGTTCGTCTTATGCTGGCGCGGTCAATTCTGCCCGTTTGATCTATCTCCGTAGGCCGGACATAGGGAACGCCGTCCGATACGTTGTCTTTTGGCTGAAGGATGCCATAAATAATCGGCGCATCGCCCTCACAGCAGTTTGCTAAGTCCGTTTCACTCCAATTGCTTGGCAGCCCACTCATTCCGCTGCGACGAGCGCGTCCTCGTCCTCCCCTTCAAGCTCTGCCGTCAGCGTCTCGATTGCCGCCATGGCTATCTGCAACTCGCTCATGATGGCAGCTGCGATGTCTTCGGGCTCGCCGATCTCTTCGGTTTCGCTCTCGTCGCGTAGCCAGGTGATGTCGAGATTGTCCCCACGCGCCTCAATCGCCTCGCGGGTAAAGCAACGGAAACGGCCTTCTTCGCCTTCATCTTGGCGAGCCTCTGCGGCGTAGGCTTCCACGAAGGGCTTCAGGTGCTCTGGCGTCAGCGGCGCTGTCTTGCCGAAGGCGGGCATGTTGGCGCGCATGTCATAGACCCAGACTTCCTGCGTGGTCTTCGATGCGCCCTCATCGGCTTTCTCAAGGAAGATAACATTGGTCTTCACGCCCTGCGCATAGAAGATGCCAGTCGGCAGGCGAAGAATGGTATGGAGGTTGGCTTCATCCATGATCTTCTGGCGAAGCTGTTTGCCCTTGCCATCTTCGAAAAGGACATTGTCCGGCACAACGATGGCGGCGCGCCCGCCCGGCTTCAGAGAGCGCAGGCAGTGCTCTACGAAGGGAAGCTGGTAAGAGCTCACTGAGTGAGTGATGGTCAGGTCATCGCGCGTAGGCCGCCCGCCCGCGGGGCCAAAGGGCGGATTGGTGAGGATGAGGTCTGCCTTGGACAGCGAAGCGCCCGCAGGAGACAGGGAGTCAGCCAGTAGGACATGGTCAGAGTCGACGCCGTGCAGGTGCAGGTTCATCAGGAGAAGGCGGTAGGTGCCTGGCACGTTTTCGATGCCGTGATAGGCGTTGCGCGTCTGGAAGACCTGTTGCTTCTCTGTGAGGTCCAGATAGTCGTCGGTCTTCCTGCGAATGTGCGTATCAGCAGCGATGATGAAGCCGCCTGTGCCGAGGGCGGGGTCTTGGATGACCTCACCGGGCTGCGGGTCCATCAGCTCAACCATAGCCTCGATCAGCACGCGCGGCGTGAAGTACTGACCCGCGCCTTTCTTGGTCTCTTCTGCGTTCTTCTGGAGGAGGCCTTCATAGAGGTCCCCGAAGCTGTCGCGGTCGGCAGAGTACCAGTCCAGCGCGTCGATAGAGGAGACAAGTTTGGCGAGGTTCACAGGTTCGCGTAGGAAGGTGGACGCATTGTCAAAGATCGCAGAGACACGGCGAGGAAGCTTGTTTTCAGGGTCGCCAAGCTCCGTCAGCAGGCGGCGGTAGTGCGTGAGCTGGTCGATGCCTTCGCGCGCTGTAATGGTGCTCCAGCGATATTTCTCAGGCAGAAAGTCATCTTCGCGGCCCTGCTCATGCATCATCTTGAGGAAGAGTAGATAGGTGAGCTCTGTGACGTATTGCTGATAGGTGATGCCGTCCTTGCGGAGGATCGCACAGAGCCGCCACAGCTTGTTCACGAGATCGGAGGAGGGGTTCATGGGGTATCCTTAGCGGGCAATGCTAGCCTGTATCCTGGGCAGACCAGACAGCTTCGTTGATGTCACCAAGAACAGACTCGAGGTCACCGTCAAAGGCCTGATTGCTGCGGTTCCAGCCGCCGAAATGCTGGAAAGCAGGCGCTGACAGCGTCTCGCGGTCTGCCACGGGGTGTTCCTTGAGCGCGTTTCCGATGCGCCTTAGCCATTGGCGCTGCTCTGATGTCCATGATCGCGACTGGGTCAAGCGCTGGATGGCATTCTCCACCCGCGTCTCATAAGGCACCAGAGGGTCGCCCAGAGCGGCTTGACGGACGAAGCCCAGAATATGTGCGGCGATATCGGCATTGCGCGCACGGCCATAGGCGGCCCGCAGCATGGGATAGGAGAAGTTCTCCTCATCCAACGCCAGGGCAAGCTCCTTGAGGCTTTGACGAGTCAACTCTCTAGGTCTCTGCGTTGCGGCTATCATGCCCGCAGAAGCATTGAGATTGTCGCGGATGTAGCGCTCGAAGGCTTCGATATAGTCCTCTGGCGTCAAATCGTTTTTGAAGATGTCCTCAATCGCGATGAGCTCATCCTCATGCTCGGAGATGGGTACGCCGGGGCGTCGGCCTTTGGCGGGCGGCTCATCCAGGGTGGCGATGATCCTCGGGTGCGCCTCAAGATAGGCTGCCAGCTCTGCCGATGACTTCTTCTGGAGCTTGTCGGCGAGTGCTGCCGCGTTCTCGCCAGTGACGTCCTCAAGCGTTTCTGCCTGCTTGTCTGTGAGCCTTGGCACCCTGCGGCGTACCTTCGCCACGATCTGCTCCTGGACGCGCTTGCGGCTTGCCTCATCGGGCGCGTTGGCCAGGTCGGCTGCGAGCTGCGTGAAGCTGAGGTGGGGGTTGGTCACGACGGGCCGCATGTCCGTCATGGACTGCAGGTTGTCGTAGAGGTCGACTGCGTCGAAGATGCGGAACTCGGTCTTGTTGATCTCTGGGCAGAGCCTCGTCGCACGCCCGATCATCTGATCGTAGAGGATGCGGCTGTTCACGCGGCGCACGAAGACGAGGTTCGTGATTTTCGGGATGTCGACGCCAGTGCTGAGCATATCGACGGTGACAACGTATTTGGGGCGCGCGTCGCTGCGATAGCGCCGGATCGCGTCTCCAGCACGGTCAGTCTGCCCGGTGATCTTCATGACCAGGTCGTTTGGGACGGCATCCTCGCCATACTCTGCCTTTAGCTCCTCGTTCAACAAGCGGACCAGAAGATCGGCATGGTCGTCTCGTGCCGCGAAGATCAGCGTCTTGCCGTCTTCATCTGGGGGCACCTCTGATGCAATCGTTTGGGCAACCACTCTGTTGAACGGTTCCGTGTAGACGCGCTTGTTAAACTGCTGCACCTCGAAGCCCATGTCGTCAGGTAGTGTCGCGGTGTCGATCACGCCCGTCGAAGGGTCGAGGATAGAGACCTCTTCGCCGCCCTTGAACGTGATGCCAGCAGTGTTGAGCGCCGTGACAATCCGTTTCGGGGGCAGGTGATCAGTCAGGTAGCCGTCGACCACGGCCTGACGGTAGCTGTAGCGATAGACAGGTGCGCCGAAGATTTCTGTCGTCTGTAGAGCGGGGGTCGCAGTCAGACCCACTTTGACGGCGTCGAAGTAGTCGAGCACGCGGCGATACTTCGAGAGATAGTCCTCGGTGGATCTGAACTCGATATCTTCATCGCTGAGCTCCCCATCCAGTGCGTAGCCCCGGTGGGCTTCATCGACGATCACCAGGTCATACATGCCGGGTGTTGGTCTACCCTCAGAGCTTCTGAAGACCCTCGCCACCATGGACTGCACAGTCGCAACGTGAACGCGTGTATCCTCGTCTGGCATGCCATCGTCCGGTCCAATGACACTGTAGGTGTCAGTGAACTTGAGGAGGCCTTCAAGCTCCGTGTTCGCTAGGCCGTCCTTGGTCTGCTCAGCGAGGGCGTTGCGGTCGACAAGGAAGAGGATGCGCCTGAAGCGGCGGTGCTTGAGCGCTCGGTACATGAGCGCGATCGCCATACGGGTCTTCCCCGTGCCAGTTGCCATACTGATCAGGGCGGTATCGAGACCCTTTCCTATGGCCTCTTCGATCGCGGCGATTGCGTCGCGCTGATAGTAGCGAAGGTTCGCATAGTCGAACGGCTCTTCAGCGAGCGCCTTCTCGCTCATCTGGGGTTCCTGCTCGAGCTTGCTGAGCAAATCTCCCGGGGAATGCCACGCAGGAAGATCGCGTGGATGGTTCATTGAGGAGCGAAGGTCCCGGTACCAGATGCCGGACTTTTCCTTGAGCTGCTTGACGTGTGACCGCCCATTGGTGGCGAAGGCGAAGGGCACCTTGAAGGTTGGCGAGAAGTCACCCTTCGGGTCACGCGGCGCGCCCTCATATGGGGCACCGTCGACAAGGTGTGGATAATCAAGATCGCGCGCGTACCGCTCAGCCTGCGCCAGCACGCCGGGGACGTCTTTGCTCTTTCGTTTTGCCTCGATCACGCCAACGCAGGTCTCGCCAACGAAGAGGGCATAGTCGACGGGTCCGGACTTTGTGGGCCATTCAGCTATGGCCATGCTCTGACCGGGCTGGGGTCGGGTCCCTCGGCTGTAACGCAAGTTCCTATGGTCCGCGCGCCACCCAGCGTCCTCCAGGGCAGAGTCGATGAGGTCTCTTGTGTCAGCCTCATTGAGCTCTACCTGGTCAGCCGCCTGGCTCGCCGCCTGACTTAGCTGAGCCTCCGTCGGCGCACCCTCAGATAGGGCCTCAGTGCGTAGTCTTGCGAGTTCTGCCTGAAGCTCTTCGAGCTCTACAGTCTGGTTCTTTGCCGCTTCAAGGAGACGCTCACGATCCCGTTTGATGGCATCAAGGCGGACAGAGCTGACGGCTTGTGCCTTCTGGGCAGCGCTGAGTTCCTCTGTGAGCTCTCCCAGCTGCGCCCTGAGGTCCTCGGCAGGGTCTTCGGTCGGGGGCGGGATAAACCGCAGTGACGGGTCGACGGTGATCTTGCGGTAGGCGCGTACGTACCACAGCGAAACCTTCTGGGCGAAGCGCAGGCAGGCCAGGGCATCATTAGCTGTCGACTTCAGCTCGTGGTTCGCCTCGTTGCCCCGCTTGCGGATGAAGTGAAGCATATCCGCGATCGACTTCGGCAAAAGCCCGTTGTTCTGAAGCGCGTTGAGCAGGTCGACCTGCTTGCTTGGGAAGTCCTGCGTCCGGTTGGAGTGGGCTGCGATCTGCTTGGCAACGGACTCACCGAACTGGCGTGACTTTAGCAGCGACGTGTTCGGGTCCTGCGTGAACAGAGCCTCCGCCAGAGAAGTCAGCCGATAGAGCAGGGGTTCATGCCCCTCCAGGAATGCAAAGTTGACGCTCTCCATGCCTGTAGGCCCAGCTCCCTATCGCCCTCGATCAACCCGTATCATTACAGGTTTTAACTTTCTAGGCTGAGGTGAGTCAGCTTATTTCTTGCCACTCACCATTCGCCGAGCCCCGAATTATGCGAAAGAGATGCTCGCCGTCGAACTCGACAGCAATCCAGTTGCCGCGTTGCCAGTATCCACGTGCAGCATCAATTATGTGCGACCACCTAGCATTGTTAAGCCCGCTATTGGCGATGGGCTGACCATCAAATTTCCACTTGTTTTGATCGGCGGGCATCCACCTTTCAATCTTGAAGACTCCTTTGCTAAGCCCTCGATCTAGGCCAACGGCCACGGCGTCTGAGCGGTTTCGCCAAGTCTCACCGATGCCCCAATCGCCTCGTGTGGCAGCGTAGACGTCGTTGTCCGCCACTTCTTGCAATGCGTTTTGAATTGGAAAGACATACACTGAGGAAATCGCGTTAGCAGGATCTACCGGTCTAGCTCTCAGAGTCTCTAGCTCGGTGGGCAAAACAGCGCCATGAACTGCAGCATGATTGCCCGCCCGAGCGTTCAGTAGCTGCCCGTTCTGAGACGCATTGATGCCGCTCATCACTGCAGCCTCAGCGATCTCGGCCTCTCTCTGTGAGGCGTATCCGCGGCTGACGATTTGCCAATCAACGTACTCGTCTGCATGCCAGATCTCTGCAATGCGCCGCGTCTTGCTGGTATGTTCCTTCGGGTCGCCGGGGTCCTCCGCCTTCAGCGCTTCATTCAGATGGGATACAGCGCGGGCGCCAACGCCTTCCCCAACGTAGAACACCTTGTTGTCCCTCGGGTCACGTAGAAGGTAAACATAATGCTTTAGATGTTCGGCTGAGAGTTCGTTAAGAAGCTTCTCATGGTTCTCAATGAGCCCCCTCAGACTTTGTATCTCATGCATGCTGACAGCCTCCATTCATCGCCTTGATTAGATAGTTGTCGAATGTCAGCTGAAGAGCAACTTGCTCACCACAAATCGATACACGGGAGCTTGACCATCGGCACACTTAGTCATACTTCGAAGACGCCAAATCCCAGTATTCACGGGCGATTGCAGTCCATGAGGCTTTCCGCTGGTCGCCCTCTGCCGGCACCATTCAAATTATACGTAATTTGCACCGACTGCAGCGTTTGTTGCGAAACCGTCATCTGGTTCGTCTAGTATTCTCGGTCTTTGATAGCGTTGCGTCCGGAGATTCTTATGCGGTTTGGAGTAGTGCTTGGCCTGGTTCTGCTGGCGGGTTGCGGTGCAAAAGTGCCAGAGATCGATTCTCCTACGCCCGTATTGCCGGACGCGGAAGCGCCGACCGTGTTCAGCCGCGCTTATAGCCTGACAGAATCTCCTGACGGGACGATTCGTGTGTTTGCGAAAGAAGCGCGCGATTACACTCATATTTACGAGATGCGGAAGCAGAAAGACGGTTCCTGGTCAGAGCCCTCCAGGCTCGAATTTCCAACACGGATCAAGCTGACGACCCCATCCTTCAGTCACGCTGACGGCGCGCTCTATTATTCCTCCGATGCGGACATTTATGAGCGCGGGCAGCGCGATGCGAATATCTGGCGTGTAACAGCTGAAGGCGATGGCTGGGGAACGCCAGAGCCTCTACCGGCCTCAATCAATTCAGGCGCGGACCAGCTGAATCCCGCGATGGATGCGCAGGGGCGTCTCTACTTCACCGATAATGGTTACGATAGCGCGGGCAGTCACGACATCTTCGAAGCCAGCATGGACGAAGCGGCCGGCGATTGGACTGTCTCGGCCATGCCCGACGCGTTCAACACCTTCCGGGCTGAAGCACATGTTGCAGTTGCGCCGGATGGCGGACGGATCTTTTTCTACAGCGCGCGGACGCCCAAACTTGGGAGCGTTGACATCTGGACCGCGGAGCGTGGCCCGGATGGGACCTGGGGTGAGCCCCGGAATCTCGGTGAGCCGGTCAACACATCCGGGATCGACTTCGGCGCGGGAATCTCCGGGGACGGATCAATCCTGTTTTTCTCGCGCGACGGGGAGCTGATGATGATCTCGCTCGATGCGGCGCTTGCAGGCGTCGGGTCGGTGGACGGCATCGATCCGTCGGTGGGTGCCGCAGACTAAGCTCACGCTAAGGGCCTTTCACGCTACAAAACCAAACTTGTGGACACTCGAAAAGCGACCGCCTTGTGCAGCATTTTTCAATATGGATCACTTGCGCTACAAGTCCTGATGGTCTTCCCGAGGCGAATCTCCATGTCTTCGCGTGCTTTTATAGGGCAAGTGTTGCACGGCTAATAGACCGTCATTTGCAACATGCGCAGAAATGCAGTCTCAATACTATGGTTATATGTATTAATTCACACATGTCATATCCGTGACAGTCATGTGAAGCTTTCATGATGTCGTATTACTGTCTTCGGGCTGTGTCATAGCGCCCTCGAGATCGGGAGTAGGCAGGGGCTGTTTTCCCCGATCCGTGTGATTTGGACTCAGTTATCCCTGAAGGGGGCTTCTCTATGACAAAGGCGAACACCATGCGTCTGGCTTTCACGACGAGCGTTCTCGCGCTCGCCGTTGCGGCCTGTTCGGACACCAGCATTTCTTCACCAGGCGCGCCGGCTGTTCCTCCGCCGCCGCCACCGCCAACTTCGCCGCCCCCACCACCTCCATCTTCTTCCTCGATCCAGCTCATCCCATCTGCGGGTTGCCCGTCTGGCACGACCGAGATCACGCTGCCTGCAATCGCTTCTGAAGGCCTTGCCAGTGTTGACGTCTGCGCCATCGGCGACACATCCGGCGGCGAAACGACCATCACCCAGGATGTCACGATCCCGGCGGGTGTTTCGGTCGCCATCCGCGGCGCCGTCTTCATCGGGGAGGACGGCGGTACGTCGGCGACCCTGACCCTGGGCGAAGGCGCACGTCTGTTCGGTGCAGCAGTCGACGGCACCGGCGATGGCTCGGACGATTACATCGTTATCAGCCGCGGTTCACAGATCGATGTGAACGGCACTGCGACCGGCGTCGTTCGCATGACCGCGCGTGCTGCTGTCAACGACGAAGAGGCTGGTTCCAGCCTCATCGACAACTCGACCAACGCCCAGTGGGGCGGTCTGATCATCAACGGTTCCGCACCGATCAACGCCTGTATCGACTCAACGGCAACCGGCGGCACGGCGAGCTGTGAGAAATCCGGCGAAGGTGCTTCGGGCCTCTTCGGCGGCGCGGATGCAGCTGACGACTCCGGTGAAATCAACTATCTCAGCGTTGAGTATGCCGGCGCCCGTCTTACCAACGAAGACGAACTGAACGGCATCGCCTTCCAGGGTGTCGGCAGCGCAACCGAAGTTTCTCACGTTCAGGTCCACAACAACCTCGATGATGGTATCGAATGGTTCGGTGGCACCGTGAATGCCCGCTACGTCGTCGTCACTGGCGCTGGCGATGACTCGCTCGACTGGACTGACGGCTGGCAGGGCAATGTGCAGTACGCCGTTGTCTACTCTGACGTCCCGTCCTCCGGCGATCCACGCGGAATTGAGGCTGACAACCGCGACGGCGACAATGACAAGGCGCCATTCTCGCGCCCGAACCTCGCCAACTTCACGCTGATTGGCACGTCCGGCAACCAGCAGGGCATCCTGCTGCGCCGTGGTACGCGCGGTAATATCGTGAACGGTATCGTCGCTGGTGGTTACACGCCGGGCCTCGATATCGATAGCGATCAGACCTACGCCAACCTCAACGACGACACGCTGAACGTTGAATCGCTCTTCATCGACGCGGCACAGACGCTCGCAACCGATAGCGATGACGGCCCGCTGCCTGCCTATGCTGCAACGAACAACATCATCGGCGGTGAAAACTCCCTGCAGAACCGTTTCTTCCCGGGCACACAGGAGCTTAACGTTACGGCTTCCAACATCCTCGACGGCAACTCCTTCTTTGATGATGTGAGCTTCGTTGGTGCCTTCTCTGCGAGCGAGACGCTTGCCAACAACTGGGCAAACTTTGCTCAGACCGGCACGCTCTTTGCTCCTGTTGGTTGCCCAATGGGTACTACGGAGGGCGGCACGCTGGACGGCAAGACGCTCTGTCTCGTTCCCGGTGGCAACCTGACCTCCAACCTCACCCTCTCAAACGGCGACCAGCTGATTTACGAATTGGACGGTGTCGTTGCTGTGGGTGTGGACCTTGGTCCGGATCCATCCTCACCCCTGCCGGGCGGCGTCTCTGCAACGCTCACCATCGAGCCGGGCGTCACGGTCGTTGGTGCCGACGCCGACGCTTACCTCATCGTTCGCCGCGGCTCGCGCCTCGTGACCAACGGAACGGCGAACGCGCCTGTCGTCTTCACCGCACGCAGCGCGATCGAAAATCCTTCGTCGATCGAAGCTTCAACCAAAGGCATCTGGGGCGGTATCGTCATCAATGGGCGCGCGCCGATCAACGCCTGTATCGACGCAGGTGCGACCGGCGGTACGGTCAGCTGTGAGAAGTCCGGTGAAGGTGCTTCTGGCCTCTTCGGTGGCGCGACCTCTACGGATGACAGCGGTCGTCTGCGTTACACCCGCGTTCAGTATGCTGGTACCCGCCTCACCAATGAAGACGAGCTGAACGGCATCGCCTTCCAGGGTGTCGGTAGCGGTACGGAAGTCAGCTACGTCCAGGTTGCGAACAATCTCGATGACGGCATCGAATGGTTCGGCGGCACGGTCTCTGCAGACCACGTGGTCGTCACCGGCGTCGGCGACGACTCCCTCGACTGGACCGATGGATGGACGGGCTCGCTTCAGTACGCGATTGCCTATCCAGGCGTTTCGCCAGACATGTCGGGCGACCCACGCGGCATCGAAGCTGACAACCGCGACGGTGATAATGACAAGACGCCTATCTCGGCGCCAAACCTTTCGAACTTCACCCTGATCAACTCGGGCGACTCGGCCACCCAGCAGGGTGTCCTCCTTCGCCGGGGTACGCGCGGCGTCATCGCTAACGGCATCATCGCTGACTGGTCAGTCGGTCTCGATGTCGATAGCGACCAAACCTACACCAACGTCGGTGATGGCACGCTGCAGATCAAATCGCTCTTCCTCGACAATACGGAGAACTTCGCGACTGACGGCGACCGCCCAGGCGGTTCAGGCGAGGGCACGCCAGCCTTCGCTGGCGGTGACAACATCGTCACCGGTGCCAACTCGCTCACTGGCTTCACCTTCGTACCAGGTGCAGCGGGTGTGGTTCCGGGTGGTACCGAGCTTGGCGTGACGCCATTCGCAGTCGGCGGCATCGGCAACCTCCAGTCGACCTCCTACGTCGGCGCGGTTGCAGACAGCAACGACGACTGGTTCCTCGGCTGGACCGTCGACGTCGCAGGCGCGGAAACCAGCAAATAGGCCTTTCGAAAAGATCGGGGCAGGGCGGTTTTCTCTCAGGAGAGACTGCCCTGCCTCATCACATTCAATCGCTCATTCGAGAGGGAAACCTCTCAGCCCGATGGGGAAGTCATGAAAAAACCCTCTAATTACCTGCGCTTCGCATTGCTCGCTGGTGCCTCCGCAGCATGTCTCGCTTCCGCATCGGTTGCGCAGGACACCACCGCCCAGGATACAACTGCAAACGAAGAGGCGGCTGAAGAGTTGCGCCAGCAAAGCGTTGTTGTCCGCGGCCAGTTCATTCCAGACGAGAAGCGTTCCACGTCTGAGGTTTCAAGCCTTATCGACGCTGGCGATTTTCAGGTGACCGGAGACAGCGATGCAGCGGCTGCGCTTGCGCGTGTCGCAGGTATCTCCACCGCTCAGGACCGTTTTGTCTATGTTCGCGGTCTCAATGAGCGCTATTCCAGCGCTACGCTGAACGGTTCCCCGCTGCCAAGCCCTGAGCCACTGCGCCGGGTTGCGCCGCTCGATCTTTTCCCGACTTCGGTTCTGGAAAGCATTCTGGTTCAGAAGACTTTCTCCCCGCAGCTTCCGGGTGAGTTCGGCGGCGGTCTGGTCGACATCCGCACCAAGGCGGTGCCGGATGAAGCCTTCTTCGAAATTTCAGCCTCTGTGTCGGGGGACACGGAAACGACGTTCCAGGATGGCCTTCTCTATGACGGCACCGATCAGGACTTCCTCGGTATCTCCGGCTCTGACCGCGACATGCCGACCATCCCCGAAACGGGCGTCGATTCGGATTTTGCCCGTGCGCTTACGGACAATTCCAGCCTGCTCATTATCCAGGAAGGCACGGTTCCGGCTGATGTCGGCTTTAGCCTGTCCGGTGGGAATCTCTATGAGCTGAACCAGGACATCTCCATGGGTGTTCTCGTTGCCGCATCGTACTCGAATGCCTGGCGCACCCGCCAAGGCACGCGCGGCTTTGCAGACAGCGCGGGCACCGGTCTTTCCGAGCGTTTCAATTACGACTTCTACTCAACGGAAAACTCCGTTGATGTGAACGGCTTCGCGACGATTGGCTTCGACCTCTATGACAATCATGAGGTCAAGGGCACGGCGCTTATTGTGCGTTCTTCCGACAAGGAAGCGCGCACGGTTCAGGGTGTCGATTTTGACGACAATTTTGAACGTGATGACGCGGTTGAATGGTTCGAGCGCCAGCTCTGGACCACGCAGCTCGCCGGTGAGCATTTCTTCCCCGGCCTGATGGACCTCAAGGTCGAGTGGCGCGCTTCCTATTCCGAAGCGCTTCGCGATGCGCCGTATCAGTTCAACATCCTGTATCAGGACTCCGGTAACGGCCTGCAGACGCTTTCGAATGCAGCGGACACCACGTTTGGCTTTAGCCGCATCGATGACAGCTCGCGTGATCTCGGTATCGACTTGGAGCTTCCGCTGACGCTTGGCGGCAGCGATTGCAACTTCTTCTGCGAAACCGATCTTCGGGCCGGTTACGCCTATACGGAGAATGACCGGACGGCGACCTCGCGCCTCTTTGCGATCGAGGGCCTGCCAACCTCCAGCACGCGCATCGATTACCTGTTCAATGCACTCGCAGGCACTGGCGAACTCGGCGTCAGTTCCATCGGCGGTTCGGCTTTCCCGGAACGTTATCAGGCTACGCTTGAAGTGGATGCTGGCTATGTCGGTCTCGACACGCAGATTACGCCATATATTCGCGGCGCGATTGGTGCCCGCTATGAGCGCGCAATCGAAGTCGTCGACACGCTGGTCATTGGCGCAGATCCATCGACCAACTTCGTTGAGGCCTGCATTGAACGTCAGCCTGATGGAAGTTGTGAGCACACTGAAGATGTGCTGCCGGCAGCGACGATCACATGGAACCCGTTTGACGAGCTTCAGGTGCGTGCTGGCTATTCCGAGACTTTGACCCGCCCCCAATTTCGCGAACTGGCACCAACGGAATTCCTCAACACCGAAACCGATGTGAACTTCCTCGGTAACCCGTTCCTCGTGAACGCTGAGATCAAGAATTACGACATCCGCGGCGAGTACTATTTTGGTCGCGATCAGTTCATCACGCTTGGCGCGTTCTACAAGGACATGACGCGCCCGATCGAAGAGATCAACCAGCGTACCGGTGACACGCCGAAAACGACGTTCATCAACGTGCCAAGTGCAGAGCTTTACGGTGTCGAGATCGAATACGAACAACGCCTGCCGCTGTTCGACAAGTTCGGCTGGGACTTCTTCCGCGACCGCGACCTGACGATGAAGGCCAACTATACCTGGTCGGAATCTGAAGTGTCGGCAGGCCGCGATCCGAATGATCTCGGCCTGACCAGCGCAGAATTCTGTGCTCGGTTCGAAGACGAGTGCGTCGTCACCAACCAGCAGCCGCTTGACCCGGAGCCGTTCCTGCTGCCGGGTGCCGGCCTCATCGATGATGGTCGTCAGCTTCAGGGTCAATCAGAGCATCTCGCCAACTTCCAGCTCATCTATGAAGACGTCGACGCGATGCGCGAAGTCAGCCTTCTGATGAACTATGCAAGTGAGCGGATCCGTTCGGGTGAGGCGCTGGCCCTGAACATCCCGGCTATCATTGAAGAGCCGCCGGTCACCGTCGACATCGTCTGGAACCAGGGCTTCATGGCCTGGGGCGGCGAATATGAGTTCTCGCTCAAGGTCGAGAACCTGTTCGGCGACTCGTATGAAGCCTATCAGACCGCCGGCGGCGACCGCGTGGATGTTGATGTCTATGACCTCGGCACGTCCATCGGCTTTGGCCTGAAGCGTCGCTTCTAGACTGCGTGTGGCAGCTGCGCCGCACCTCGGCAGGCTTTCAACGCGTATCAGTTAAGATATACCGGAACGGGGGCAGGTTGATCCTGTCCCCGGACCATTGAGGGATGGTATGAATTTTCAGGGACGAATATCGCTGCCGGACAATGCCGGGCGCCTGCTCGATGGCGTGCGGACAGTCCTGCAATTCGTTCTTGTTGTCGTCATCGCCATGCTCCTCGCACGCATAGGATGGCTGCTTGTTGCGCCATCAGACGCGGTCTCATCGCTGAGGGTGAGTCCGTTGCCGTCACCGATACAGCAGGTCACCAGATCCAGTGCCCGCGGTGATCTCTCCCTGTTAATGACGACCAACCCGTTCGTTTCCTCGGGCCGGGCGCCAAGCGCTGTCCCCGACGCGCCAGAAACGACGCTGAACCTAAAACTGGCAGCGATCTTCATGTCGACAGATCCGGCTGCTGACTCGGCGACGATCGTGACGCCCGACAACCGTTCACAGCGGTTCCAGCCCGGTGATGAGATCATTCCGGGCACAGAGCTTGTCCGGGTGCTGGGCGACCGGGTCATCATATCGCGAAATGGCGCCGACGAGACGCTCATGCGCGGCGGCCGTGAGTCAGGACTTTCGGTTATCGGAGATGCCGGTGATTTGGCTGAAGACCCTTCCACGGCAGAAATGCAGCCTACGCCACTGTTTGAAGCGGGCGTCAGCGCCAGAACGCTTCTCGCCAGTCTCAACCCTGCCGCCGATATGTCGAACGGCGTTGTTGACGCGTTCGTGCTTCAACCGCGTAGCAACCCGGCGATCATGCAACGGGCCGGTCTCCAGGCAGGCGACCGCCTGATCCGTATCAACCAAAAACCTGTCCGTGACCTCGACCCCGCAGCGCTCGCTGCGGAATTGAGTTCGGCGCAGACTGTCAGCGTGACAGTCATGCGTGCCGGGGAGACACAAAATCTCGACATTCGTTTCGAGGAGAGATGACATGATGAAGAAACTCCTCGCGGCTATTGCGATGCTCGGCCTTGGAGTGCAGCCGATGCCTGCTGAAGCGCAGGGTGGGCGCCACGTACTCAGCCTCGACGATGTCGAGATCACTGCCCTGATCGATGACGTCGCGACGATCACCGGCTATACGTTCATCCTGCATCCCGATGTCGGCCGCACGCGTGTAACTGTGCTTTCGCAAACACCGATGACCACGAATGAAGTGTTCGAAGTCTTTCTTTCGACCCTTCGTGTGAACGGTTTTGCAGCCATTCCCGCAGGCCGCGGTGTCTACCGCGTTGTGCCGGAAGTTCTCGCAGTCGGCGAGGCCGGCGGACCGGCAAGTGGGCCAAACGCGTTCGTAACTCAGGTTTTCGCGCTCGACAGTTTCGGGGCTGTTGAAGCGGCTCAGATGTTGAAGCCGATCATTGATGCGCAGGGGCAGGTCGTTGCGAATGCGCGCTCCAACTCAGTGGTCGTTGTCGATTATGCTTCCAACATGCCGCGCATCCGCGAAGTTATTCAGTCACTCGATTCTGCAGACCGCTCAGAGCTTCGCACAATATCGCTCAAGAGCGTTCCGGCGCGTGAGATGGAGACAATCCTCGTCAACCTCCTCGGCACGCAGGATGGCAATGTGCGCGAAAACTTCGAGGTAACTGCCTCGCAGACCAGCAATTCCGTGATCATTCGCGGGGATGCGCCGACCGTCGCGCGGGCCGTTCAGGTCGCGACTGAACTCGACGCCGCGGAGCCGACGCGTGACAATATCCGTGTCATCTCTCTCAACAATGCGACGGCGGAAGAGATCGCGCCGGTTCTGGAATCGCTTGCTGCGACCATGGCGGATCAGCGTGGCCCCGCCGAGAATGCTGCGCCGCCCGCGACCATCGCCGCGCATGTAGAGTCGAACTCTCTTGTGATAAGCGCGACGCCGGACACACTCCTGGCGATGGAGCGCGTTATCGATGCGCTGGACCAGCGCCGTGCGCAGGTGCTTGTCGAAGCGATCATCGTGGAGATGTCCGACGATACGGCGCGCGAGCTTGGTGTTCAGTTCCTGCTATCGGGTACGGGCGACAGCACCACACCTTTTGCATCGACGAATTTTTCCCGTTCCGCGCCGAACCTGCTGGCGCTTGCTGGCGCGATCATCGACCCCGATATCGGCGGCGGTGAGGGCGGCAACCAGTTCACCAATGCGGCGATCAACTCACTGCTTGGCGTGAATGGCAGCGTCCTTGGCATCGGCGGTCAGGATGGCGACACACTGTTTGGCGCGATCATCAACGCAGTCGAGCAGGACACGAATTCCCGTGTTCTTTCCAAGCCGTTCAACATGACGCTCGACAATGGAACATCGTCTCTTCTGGTCGGTCAGGATGTACCGCTGACGTCAGGCGAAGTCCTCGGAAACGACAACTCCAACCCGTTCCGCACGGTAGAGCGTGAGCAGGTCGGCGTTAAGCTCGAAGTCACGCCCCGTATCTCTTCCGACAGTACGATCCGCCTCGATATCTATCAGGAAGTCTCCAGCGTCGATGACTTTATCGGCGGCGGCTTCTCGCCCGATATCATCCTGAATACGCGGGAATTCCGCACCAGCCTTCTGGCTGATGATGGCGAGATCATCGTGCTCGGCGGCCTGATTGAGCAGACAGACTCGACAGTCAATTCCAAGGTGCCGTTCCTGGGCGACATTCCGGTCGCCGGAAATCTCTTCAAGTCCGAAGGCCGGTCCAATACCCGCACCAATCTGATGATCTTCATCAAGCCGACCATCGTGCGCAGCCGCGGTGATGCCCAGAACGTGACCGCCCGAAACTACAACTATATCCGCGCGCAGGAGCTCCTGCGTGCGCAGGAAGGCGAAATCACCCTCGATACCTTCCTCGACGAAGTGCTCGGCCCACCGGCGACCAGCGAATAGACCGCAGGCTGCAGCCTGCAGATTGAGTAGAGATGAGCGAGACTGCGACCGAAATCCGAAGCCTCACCTATGCCTTTGCAAAAGACAAAGGCCTCGTGGTCATGGGCGAAGAAGACGGCGCGATCAGCCTTGGTGTGCGCGCGGGCGCTGACCCTATGGCGATCATTGAAGCGCGCCGTGCGCTCGGTCGTCCGCTACGCTTTACTTCCCTCGATGCCGGCCGTTTCGAGCGTGAGCTGTCAGAGGCCTATGCCCGCAGCGCAATCGAGACCGAAGAAGCCGACGCCATGGACAGTCATGGCGACCTCCATTCCCTGGTCGACGACATCCCGCAGACAGCTGATTTGCTCGACGGCGATGATGACGCGCCTGTCGTGCGGCTCATCAATGGTCTCATTTACGAAGCCGTCAAACGCCGCGCTTCCGACGTACATATTGAGCCGCATGAGGATAATCTCTCGGTCCGCTACCGGATCGATGGCGTCCTGCAGGAAGTGCTGACCCCGTCGCGCAAGCTCGCCGCGCCGCTGACAAGCCGGGTCAAGGTGATGGCGCGTCTCGACATTGCAGAGAAACGTATCCCGCAGGATGGCCGTATCTCGCTGTCCATTGGCGGCCGCTCCATTGACGTGCGCGTTTCCACGCTGCCATCGCGCTATGGTGAGCGGGTCACGATGCGCCTTCTCGATACGCGCAATGCGCTCCTCGGCCTTGATGAGCTTGGCATGGACCCGGAAACGCTCGCTCGTTTTCGGACTGTCCTCGCCCAGCCGAACGGCATCACGCTCGTCACCGGGCCGACCGGGTCCGGCAAGACGAGCACGCTTTATTCGGCGCTGTCAGTGCTGAACAATGGCCAGCGCAATGTGATGACGCTGGAAGACCCGATCGAGTATGGTCTGGACGGCATCAGCCAGACACAGATGCACCACAAGGTCGGCCTTACCTTTGCGGCCACTTTGCGCGCGATCCTTCGCCACGATCCGGACGTTGTTATGGTCGGTGAGGTGCGTGACCTTGAGACGGCAAAAGTCGCGTTCGAGTTCTCGTCGACGGGCCGCCCGGTCCTCTCGACCGTGCACACCAACTCGTCAGTCGGTGCGATCCAGCGCCTGCGCGATATGGGCATTGAGCCCTACGTCCTTGCCGCCACCATGCGGGCTGTGCTGGCCCAGCGTCTCGTGCGCAAGCTCTGCGATACCTGCAAGACGCCGCACGAAGCGACACCTGAAGAAAAAGCGATGTTCGCGATCCCCGAAGGCGAAGTGCACACCTTCTATCGGCCGAACGGCTGCATGGCTTGCGCCCAGACTGGCTATCAGGGGCGCCTCGGTGTTTATGAACTGCTGCTGGTCGATCAGGAGATGAGACGCCTTATCCGCGAAGACGTGTCCGAGGATGAGCTGGAAGCGCGTGCATTTGCCGATCACGATACGCTGTTCCGGAATGCTGCGCGCTATGTCACGAGCGGTCAGACCAGCGTCGAAGAAGTCCTTCGCGTCTGCCGCAAGGATGAGGACGCCTGATCATGGCTGTCTTCGACTATCAGGCCATCGGAACGGACGGGAAAAAGACGCGCGGCGTCATCACCGCAGATTCCGCCCGCGCCGCCCGCAAGGAGCTGCGCCTGCGCCAGCTTTCGCCCCTCTCCATTGCTGAGAGCCGGAAGGTCCGCGAGGGCACGTCAGCCACAGGGCACGACCAGAAATTGGCTGGTAGTGACCTCGTCGTAGCGACCCGGCAGCTTGCGCTTTTGGTCAAAGCGGGGACGCCGGTAGAGGAAGCTATCGGATCGGTCGCCGCAGAGGCTGAGAAGCCCGCCACCCGCAAGGTGTTTGTCGGTGTGCGATCCTCAATCACCGACGGTCATTCCGTGTCCGAAGCGCTTAACACGGCGCCAAAGGCTTTCCCGAATTTCTACCGGGCTGTTGTCTCTGCCGGGCAGGCCTCAGGCCGTCTTGATGAAGTGCTTGAGCGCCTTGCCGTTCACCTCGAGAAATCGCGCAAAATGCGCAACAAGATCCTGTCGGCGCTGATCTACCCAATTGTTCTCGGCGTCATTGCACTGATCGTTGTGACGCTGCTCATGGTCTTCGTTGTGCCGGCGATCGTCGAGCAGTTCGACACGCTGGGGCAGGATCTTCCGTGGCTCACCGAGGCTGTGATCGCGGTTTCGAATTTCCTGCGCCAGTGGGGCATCGTCGTCCTATTGCTGCTCATTGCAGGCGTCTGGGGGCTGCGTCGCCTGTTTCGCCAGCCCGGTATTGCTGAAGCGCGTGACCGATTCATTCTTTCGCTGCCTGTCGTCGGGCGGCTCTCGCGCGGTGTGTCGGCGGCCGCCTTCGCCCGCACTTTCGCAACGCTTTCGGCATCTGGTTCTCCGGTGCCTGACTGTCTCAGTGCGGCGCGCGGCGCGATGTCGAACGCCGTGTTCCGGAAAGCCACTCTGTCCGTGAGACGCCGGGTGGAAGAAGGCACCGGCCTTGCCCGTGCCATGCGCGCCGAACGCGTATTCCCGCCCATTCTTCTGCACATGGTCGCGAGCGGCGAGCGCGGCGGCGATCTTGCCGGCATGATGGAGCGGGCTGCCGACTACCTCGAAGACGAGTTCGACAATGCGTCGACTGTCGCGCTCGGCCTGCTGGAGCCGATCATGATCGTGATCCTCGCCGGCATCGTCGCGCTGATCGTGCTGTCCATTATGTTGCCCATTCTTCAGATCAACCAGCTGGCCATCGGCTAGCGCCAACGGAGACGAAACTCATGTTCGCGAGAAAACACCGTCAGGCACACCATAGGCCACAGTCGAAAGAAGCAGGCTTTACGCTGACCGAAATCATGGTCGTCGTCTTCATCATCGGCCTTCTGTCGTCAGTTGTGCTGTTCAACGTTCTGGGCGCGCGTACCGATGCGCAGGTGAAGACCGCGCGCACGAATGTCACCGCGCTCACCAATGCGCTCGAGCAGTACAGCCTCGATATGTATGATTACCCGACGCAGCAGCAGGGTTTGGATGCTCTCGTGAATGAGCCGGATGGCGCAAGCACGGCGGGTACTTACCGCTCTGGCGGTTACATCAACTCTGTCCCACTCGACCCGTGGGGCCGCCCCTTCATCTATGAGCGTCCGGGCGAGAAATCTGGCCGCGCCTACGATCTTTATTCGCTCGGCGCTGACGGTCAGGAAGGCGGCGAGGACGAGAACGCAGATATTGGAAACTGGAGCTAGCGCTTGCCGGCAGCGCGCTATCACCTGACCCGGCGCGACGCCGGGATGACGCTGGTCGAGGTGATGATGGTTATCTTCATCATCGGCCTTGCGACAACGGTTGCCGTGATCACGCTCCCCCCACGTGAGACGGCTGAAGCGCGTATTCTTCGGCAGGTGGAAACCGCCCTCGGACAGGCCCAGGACCGCGCCGTACTGACGGGAGAGGTCATCGGGCTGCAGCAGACCGAAGCAGGGTTCGAGCTGCTCAGTTGGACCGGTGAAGAGTGGCTTCCTCTTCAGGGCGGTCTGCTTCGCCTGCCAGCTGATGTGGAGGTCGAAATCCTGCCCCCTGAGGACCAGCGCCGAAGGGCCAGGGAAGCCCCCGAACGCATCGTTTTCAATCCGCTAGGGCGTGCCGAACCGATTACCCTATCGGTCAGCCGGCGGGGCTGGTCGGAGCGTATTTCGCTCAATTCCGATAGAGAGGTCGCTGACAATGCAGACCTCTAGCAGCCGATCAGAGCGACAACGGGGCTTCAGCCTCGTGGAGACCGTGGCTGCCCTCGGCATCCTGTCGCTCGCGGCCATCCCGTTAATGCAGCTTGCGACAAACGCTGTGCAGAACACAGGCCGTCTGGAAGTACGCTTGCTCGCCCGAACCACCGCAGAGAACGCCCTGACGCGGGCAGTATCCAGCCGTGAGCCGATTGAGCTCGGACTCTTTGAAGGAAGTGAGATCCAGATGGGACGGCCCTTTGAATGGGACCTCACCGTCTACCCAACCGATCGCCCGACACTATTCCGTTTTGAGGTCAATGTCAGGGAAGAAGGGCGCGATCAGATCCTCGCCCGTCTCATGACGCTGAAGGGGGTTCCTGCACCGAGCACGGCAAGCGACACCGCAAGCGAAGCGGAGGGCGTCGAATGATGCGCACGCCTTTCCAGGCTGGCTTCACACTGGTCGAGACGCTTGTGGCGCTCCTGATCCTGTCCATCATGGCGGTGGCGGGCGGGAGCATGCTTCTTGGCGCGACGAGCGCGGGAAAACAGGTGCGCGAGCGCGAAGCCTACATTCGCTCCCTCGATCTGGCGCAGGCCTATATCCGCGGCGACCTTGAGGCGGCGACACCGCGCGCCGCCGAAACCGCGAGCGGTCGTGGCGGGCCCATGGGTCTTACGGGCGGCGACACCTCGCAAACTGACGCCCTGATCAGCTTTGTCCGCAATGGCTGGATCAATCCCGAACAGGCAGAGGCGCGCTCTGGCCTTCAGTATATCCGCTATGAGCTGACCCCAGATGGCGATCTTGTCCGGATCGCCGCGTTACGTCCCGACCCGATTGAGGCAACTCCGACAGTCAGCCAGGTCCTTCTGAGCGGCGTAGAGAGTGTGAACCTCACCTTCTGGCGCGGGAATGAAATGTCGCTCTATTGGGAAGGCACCGCAAATGGTGCTCCCACAGGTCTACCGGATCGGATTGATATGGACATCCGTTTCGACGACCAGCGCTCTCTTCTCATTTCCAGCCTCGCGGGCGGGGTGGGTAGATGAGGCCACACGCGCAGAAATCTGAAGAGGGTGTCGCCCTCGTCACCGTGCTGATGATTGTCGCGGCCATGTCCGCCGTCGCTGTGACACTGAGCGCAGCCGTCATGTCCGCAACCGCCAGGGCGCGAACGGTCGACGCAGCAAGCCAGGCTGACTGGCTGGCGCTCGCCTCCGAAGAGGTCGGGCGTGCGCTCATCAAGGAGATGTTCGCCGCCAGCGAAGGGCGCCTGTCCGCAGATATGCCGGGCTTTGCCGAACCTGTCCGCTTTCCGATAGAGGGCGGTGAAATCATGATGCGCGCCAATGATGGCGGTAATTGCTTCAACGTGAACCGCCTCAGAATAACGCCTGCCCGGTCAGACGAAAACGCCGTTGGCGTATCAGGACCGAATGCGGCCGAGGACTATGAGAGTTTGCTAAAGCTCGCGGAAGTTGGCGATCAGAATCTGATGGGCCTCGTCTATAGTGCGGCGGACTGGATTGATACCGACCAATCGCCTGGGCTGAATGGAGCAGAGAACGCTTATTACGCCTCGTCTGGTCTCCAGTATCGCACGCCAGGCCTGCCGATGATTGATGCCTCAGAGCTGCGCGCTGTTCGCTACTACACGCCGGACGTCATGGATGCGCTTGAGCCGCTGGTCTGCGCCCTGCATGAATCCGAGGAGCAAACGCTCAACATAAACACGCTGACAGCTGCACAGGCGCCGCTTCTCTCGCTTGCCTTCTCTGGTGCCCTCAGTGTCGAGGCTGCGGGCGACCTCATATTTCAGCGGCCGGTCGGTGGGTGGCCAGATGTCGAGACATTTCTCACGGAGCCTGCAATCCGCCAGATTTCACCCGACCTGCGCCGAAGCGAATTACTGTCCGTTCAGAGTGAATATGTCCGGGTGCAAGCCGCCATCGATTTTGCGGGCACACGCCGCACAGTGGAGATCATGTATCGCCGCAATGGCGCGCAGCGCATCGAAACGGTATGGCGGGAGCGTAAAGGATAGACCGTGGCCAATCTCTATATCCTCATTCCCGCCTCTGAGGCCGGTACGCCGATTTTCGGGTGGCATACGAACGGAATCTGGCGATTTGCCGAGACGATGCCAGAAGGTACCGACGACTTCTTCCCGGTCGCCATAGTGCCGGGCACCGCGGCCACGCGTCACGCAGTGCAGATTGCCGCCACCCGCCCCGCTGAAGTGCGTCAGGCAGCCCTTTTCGCTGTCGAGGACGATGTGGCAGAGCCTGTGGACCGGCTTCACATTGCGCTTGGTCGTCCTGACGCGGAAGGCGCGCGCGAGGTGCTCGTCACGTCTGCGGCCGACATGGCCCGCTGGATGGCCTGGCTGTCGGCTCATCAGCTCGGCAATTGCGACCTTGTTTGTACGCATAGCCTCATGCCGGACGATGCCGACGCCTTCGAAGGGCCAGCAGAGATACTTCTTCGCCGCGAGGGCCGAGGCTTTGCGGTTGATGCGGCGATACCAGATGATGTTCTGCGCCTGATCCATCCGGCACCGGACAGTGTGTACGGCGCATCGCTCGCGCGGCGGCTTGGCATTCCGCCAGCCGGAGAAGGCGCGCTTTCGGGCGAAGATTACATCAAGACGCTGGCTGGCGTTTATGAAAACGCGGAGCCCGGCTCCATCATTTCGCTTCGCCAGGGCGTCTATGCCCGGCGTCGGAATATGGGGCTGGACGGCGCTGGTCGCTGGCGCTTCGCTGGGCTGCTTGCGGCTGCAGCGGCAATTCTCTGGCTTGCCAGCGTCGGCCTCGAAACGGCCGCTTATCAGAATCAGGCAGATAGCCTACGCACGCAAACCGTGGACCTGATTTCAACAGCTGTGCCATCCGCCAATGGAAATGTGGACGCGGCGCTCACCCAGCTTCGTCAGACGCAGCGCATCGGCACGTCAGCCGTGCGCCCGACCATCGCGTCGGCTGCGCTCTACCAGGCGCTGGCAGCTGCAGACGGCGCCGAGATCCGTACGCTGCGCTACGACGCGTCTGCCGGCCAGCTCACCGCGCTCGTGCTGATCGGTAATTATGCGGAGGCCGATGCCATTGCCGCGCAGCTGGAGGCAGCAGGGCTTGGCGTCACGCTTGGGCAAGCCCGCCAGACGGGAGATCAGGTTCTGGCGGAACTAACGATTGAAGGAGCAGGGTCATGAGGACCTGGTGGACTGGGCTCACGCTTCGCGAACAACTTCCCATCGGCGCAGCAGGTGCGCTGCTTGCGATCCTGATCATCTGGTATGGAATTGTCTCGCCGCTCCTGACGGCGCGCGCAGATGCGCGCCTCGACCGTGAGCGGGCCGCATTTGACTTGGCTCAGATAGAACGCCTGCTCGCCGTCCAGCGCGCGCAAATGCCACTATCAGCTGGTGTCACGTCAGCCGGGCGCGCACCTTACACCGGCGACGCTTTCAAGACCGAAGTCACGCGCGCGGCCCAGGGCGCTGGCCTGGCGATTTCGCGGCTTCAGGGCGGCGAGGCCGGACGTTTCTCTCTTGTCTTCGAGCAAGCTGATGCGCGCCAGCTATATTACTGGATGAATGAAGTGGAAAACCGCCTCGGCGGACGGATAGATCGTATGAGTATTGAGCAGTCTTCAGATGATCGCGTGCGCGCGACAATCGATGTGGTGTCAGGAGGCTGAACACATATGCGGGTATTTCTTATCGTTGCTGCACTCATCGCGCTCATCTGGGCTGGCGTGTCTCAAATTCCGCTCGGCTTTGCGCTTCGCCAGCTTCCGTTGAACGCGATGGGCGTGAACTGGACCCAGTCTGAAGGCACCATCTGGAATGGCCGGATCATGGGGGTCTATCTCAACGGCCAGCCAGTCGGCGATATAGATGTCGCGCTCCAGCCGATGTCCCTTGTTACCCTTCATCCGAAGGTCGACTTTCAGTGGGGCGGCGCAGGCGGGCGCGGTGCCGGTACCGTCGGCATGAGCGGTGATACGATCAGCGCCTCCGACCTACGCATCGAGCAACGCATTTCAGCGATGGAGAGCCTGTCTCCGGAAGTGCGTGCGGCCGGCGGTGTTTTCCGACTCTCCCAGGGCGCTCTGCGTATCGAAGGCAACCAATGCATCTCGGCGACCGGGCGATTGAGTTCTGATACGCTATCCATTGCAGCCGAGCAGTTCGGCCGTGAGTTCTCCGACCTGTCAGGCACGCTGGATTGTGTCGACGGCGCGTTCAGCATCGACCTGAATGGCTCTGCGCCAACCGGCGATACTGTGGCTGTCGCTGCGGAGGCAACGCTCTACGGACGGTCTGAAATCAGGATCGTCGCGAACACCAATGATGATGAGATCGAATCGCTGCTCGCGAGTGCAGGCTTCAATCGCCGCGATGGCGTCTGGACCTTTATTCGCGAAACGAGCGCATCGGGGCAGGGGACATAATGAAACGAATCGTATCCTCCATCGTAGCTCTGGCAGCGCTTGCCGCATGCGAAAGCGTCGGCGCCGCGGACAGTACCAAGGTACCAGAAACGCCTCGAGCGGAGCGCTCCGCTGCTGACCAGGCGCTCGCCGCGCAGGGGCTCGCCCCTGCTGTCAGCGTTATCCCCCAGTCCGGTCTTCAGGCGCAGACGCTCGCAAGCAATGAGTGTGGCCTCTTCCTGTGGAGCAAGACCCAGCCAGACCGGCTCATCTTCTTCCAGCGCGCCGCGAGCGGTCAGGCACGCATGATCATCGCCAATGAAACCATCGATGCGGTGCAGACAGCGAATCGCGGTGGCATTTTCGGACAGTTCATGACCAAGCAGGTCTTTCTCACGCCGTCAGGCCAGCAAGTGCTTGTCAGTTTCGAGCCCGGCGAAGAGCTGCAGGGCGGCCAACGCATCGATAATGGGCGCCTGACCATCACGGCCGAAGAAGGCTGGCGCACGGTCATTCCAGTGCTCGGCGTAAGCGCCTGCAAGCCCTGAAGGGCGCTGCAACAACATCAACTTGATTGTCTGGGGGGAAGTGGCTCCGCGAGTAGGACTCGAACCTACGACCGGGCGATTAACAGTCGCCTGCTCTACCAACTGAGCTATCGCGGATCACTTGCGAGACGGCTCCAATACCAGAGCAAACGCGCGTGTCAAACACCCTGCTGCAGCGTCTGACAAAAAAAGGGCGGGAGACTGAAAATCTCCCGCCGAGGCGTTGGGTGATGGTGGGTGTCTCCAAAGAAGACGAGTGTAGATATGAGTCGGAATGGTTAATGCGCCGTAAAAGGATTAACGAAAATCCCGCTGGGATTCACAATAGACCAGTGACTATCGCCAAACCCTGTCTGCAGTGGGTTTTCGCAAGAGCGTTTCCGACTTCGACGGAAACGCGGAAGCGAGCAAGGCGAGCCCGGCGCGAATGCGCCGCCCCCGCGGAGCCGCCCGCATCAGCGGGCTGGCGTGAGCGCAAACACACCGACGACCGATCCCGCTGAAAGCGGAATTGGTCTAGGCGTCCTTGTAGACAGGCTTCCGCTTCTCGATGAAGGCCTGCATGCCTTCCTTGACGTCTTCAGTGCCGGCGCAGAGCACCTGATTCCGGTTCTCGATCGCCATCGCCGCCTCAAGGCTGGCAGCATCGACGGCCATGTTGAGCCCTTCCTTGGTGAGGCGGAGGCCCATAGGGGAAGTGGCCAGCATCTCTTCGACAAAGACCTCGCCCGCCGAATCAAGTTCGGCGTCCGGCACAATCTGGTTCACAAGGCCAACGGCCAGCGCGCGGTCTGCATGGATGAACCGGCCGGTCATCATCAGCTCTGACGCAATCGTCACCCCGACAAGGCGCGGCAGGAAATAGCTCACACCCATATCGCAGGCCGAGAGACCGAGTTTGATGAAAGCGGCGTTCATTTTCATGCTTTCACCGCCAATGCGGATGTCGGAGGCGAGCGCGAACGCAAATCCACCGCCGCAGGCTGCGCCCTGGACCAGCGAGATAATCGGCTGCGGACAACGGCGCATCTTGATGTAGACGTCCGCCAGATATCCCTGGAAGCCGAACCCGCCCCCGAAGGGCGTCTCGTTTTCGCCGCGCGCCTTGATGTCGAGACCGGCGCAGAATGCGCGCCCAGCGCCCTTCATCACCACGATCCGGCAATCGCGGTTGTGGAACAGGCCGCCGAAATAATCAGACAGCTCACCCACCATCTCTGTGTTGATGGCGTTCAGCATGTCCGGGCGGTTGAGCGTCAGGTAATGGACGCCGCCGCGCACCTCGACGCTGATCGTCTTGTAATCGTGCATGGAGTTTCTCCCTTTGGCCCTAGCGTGAACCCTGGCCGTCATCGACGCGGATGCAGGTGCCCGTGACGGCATCCGAAGACGGGCCGACCAGGAACAGGAGCGCGGCGTCGAGCTGAGCCGGGTTGCCGATTCGCTTGCGCGGGAAGTGCTGGGCAATGTCGCCCATCCGCTCCAGCATGCCGTCCATCATCTCGGACTCGAAGGCACCTGGGGCGATGGCGTTGACGTTGATGTGATTGCGGCTCCACTCCACCGACAGCGTCTCTGTAATCCGCACGACAGCGGATTTTGACACCGAATAGAGCGCGGCACCGTTGCCAGCATAGTGATAGGCTGCCGCGGATGCGATATTGACGATCCGACCGGGCTTGTCCGCAGCCATGAGGCGGCGAGCCACTTCACAGCTGAGCACGAACGGGGCGCGGACATTGATGTCCAGCACGCGGTCGATCAGCTCGATATCCATCTTGTGGGCGCGCTGGGCGTCGGGGATACCGGCATTGTTGACGAGGATCGTAACAGTGCCGAGGGCCTCTTCAGCCTTTGCAATTGCGGCAACCATCTGGTCGGCGTCTGTCGCATCCATCTGCACGGGCAGGGCGGTGCCGCCAGCGTCCTTGATTTCCTTCGCCAGTGTTTCCAACCGGTCCAGGCGCCGGGCCGCGATGGCGACCTTGGCGCCCTGACTGGCCAGAACCTTGGCGAAGCGAAGACCAAGCCCGGACGATGCGCCGGTGACCAGCGCGACTTGTCCGGAAAGGTCAGTCGAATTGTTGGGTAGGGGATAGCTCATGCTTTCGCCTTTCCGCTTGTCGGGATTTCCTTGAATGGCACGTCTTTGTCGACGCGGATATCGCCCGGCAGGCCAAGCACGCGCTCGCCAATGATGTTGCGCAGGATTTCGTCAGAGCCGCCCTCGATCCGGGTAGCAGGAGAGCGCATCAGCATGGCCTGGAAGCGGCCATTCTGTGGGCTGTCCTCATCCCAGACGACGCCAGCCTCGCCTTGCAGGTCGAGCGCATACATGGCGAGTTCCTGCATCGTTGCGCCAGCGACCAGCTTGCCGATGGAGTTCTCCGGTCCCGGCGTCTCACCTTTCGAAAGTGCCGAGATTGCGCGCATGCCGGTATATTTCAGGCCGCTTTGCTTGACAGCAAACTGGGCGAGCTTGGAGCGCACGCCAGAATCGGCCGTCGCCGCTTCGCCGTCGATTTCCATGTCCATGCAGAACTTGAACAGCTCTGGAAAGCCGGTCGACATGCCAGAGCCAATGGACAGGCGCTCATTCATCAGCGTTGTGAGCGAGACTTTCCAGCCATTCCCGACATCGCCAAGGCGCTGGTCATCAGGGATGCGGACATCATCGAAATAGACCTCATTGAAGCCCGATGCGCCGTTGGCCTGTTTGATCGGCACGACTTTCACGCCGGGGCTGTCCATGCGCAGGAAGAACATGGTGAGGCCCTTATGCTTCGGCACGTCCGGGTCTGTGCGGGTGATCAACAGACCCCAGTCGGAGTTCTGTGCGCCGCTGGTCCAGATCTTCTGGCCATTGATGATCCAGTCGCCGGAGCCGTCGTCGGCCTTCACCGCCTTGGTGCGTAGGCCAGCAAGGTCAGAGCCGCTGGCAGGCTCAGAGAAGAGCTGACACCAGACTTCCTCGCCGCTTGCGAGTGGGGGCAGCAGGCGCTCTTTCCATTCTTCATTGGCCCACTCCATAACAGTCGGGCCGCACATGCCGTGACCGATCGTGAAGAGGCCCGAAAGCACAGAATAGGGGCCTTCTTCCTGGCTCCAGATCACGCGCTCCATGGCAGAGCGTGCGCCGCCGCCATATTCCTTTGGCCAATGAAGACAGGCCCAGCCGGCTTCGGCTTTCTTCTTCTGCCATGCCTTGGACGCCTTGATCGGGTCTTCGCTTTCGAGGCCATTCGAGCCGAAGCTCGCACGCTTCAGTTCGGCTTCGAGGTGTTTCGGCGCATTCGCGTCCAGCCAGCTGCGGACCTCTTTGCGAAATTCAGCTTCTTGCGGTGTATCGTTGAAATCCATGATGTTTTCCCTTCCCTTCTAGGCGGCCGCTTCGACGTTGCCGGCGCTCATCCGTTCGATGAGCAGGCTCTCCCAGGTGGAAAGCGAGCCGATTGTCAGGGCCAATGCATTGGAGCGGCGGTAATAGAGGTGGCAGTCGAACGCCCAGGTGAAGCCCATGCCGCCATGGACCTGGATGTTGTTCTTGGCGCAGTGTTGGAAGGCATTCGTCGCCGAAACACGAGCGGTCGCCGCCGCAATCGGTAGCTCTGCCGCGCTGGAGGACAGCGCCCAGGCACCATAGTAGCAATTTGAACGCGCCAGCGTGGCCGACACGTACATATCTGCCAGCATGTGTTTGATCGCTTGGAATGAGCCGATCTGTCGACCAAAGGCCATACGCTCCAGCGCATAGTCGCGGCCGATCTCAAGCGCGCGGTCTGCGCCGCCCAGCTGTTCAAAACCAATCAGGATAGCCGCGCGGTCCATGACTTGCGTCGCAATATGCCAGCCATCACCGGCGCTGCCGATACGGGTCGCAGGCGTACCTTCGAAAGTGAGCTTTACCTGTCCGCGGGTCGGGTCAATCGAATCGAGCGTTTCGCGGCTGACACCACTACCGGACAGGTCGACGAGGCAGAGCGACAGGTCGCTGCCTTCGTTGGCCAGAACGATAGCGAAGTCTGCAATTCCGCCATCGGTAATCGGGGCCTTGGTGCCAGACACCGTCTTACCGTCAAAAGTCAGGGCGACTTTCGCAGGTTTCATCCTGCCAGTGCCTTCACTGATGGCCCAGCAACCAATTGCTTCACCGGCAGAGATCTTCGGCAGCCATTCCTGCTTCTGGTCTTCGCTGCCGGCCTGCATCAGGCATTCAGCGCCAAGATAGACCGTCGATGCGACGGGCACCGGCGCAAGGACGCGGCCGAGTTCTTCTGCGACGACGCAAAGCTCTAGATGGCCAAGGCCAACACCACCATATTCTTCCGGGATTGCCGCGCCCAGCACACCAAGGTCAGCCAGCCCCTGATACAGTTTGGCGTCATACTGGTCATCGCCTTCCAGGATCGC
The DNA here is from genome assembly GCF_003576345.1 of Henriciella barbarensis. Classification (GTDB taxonomy): domain Bacteria; phylum Pseudomonadota; class Alphaproteobacteria; order Caulobacterales; family Hyphomonadaceae; genus Henriciella; species Henriciella barbarensis. The sequence goes on from NZ_QWGB01000014.1 coordinate 294,347, forward strand.
GCGAACCGCTGCCGGTGGGCAATTCTCCTTCAGGAAGCGTCGCACCTGATCGCGCAACTGTTTCTGTTCATCTGAAAAATCGAGATTCATCGGTGTTGTCCGTCCCTTTCTGGCCGCGGCTTTGGCGCACGCTGATTTGATTATGGACGGAAATGAGGGCCATGCGGCCGGGTCAGTCAATCATGCCGCCACGTTACGGGGCGCGGTGAGCTTCAAGCCTCCCGTGGGGAAGGCTTGTCATTCGGGTTTCTGACCGTCAGCGCTAGGAGGCAAACGGTTTAGGGAGAGGAAGCATGGACACAGGTGTAGACCTCGAGCGGCTCGAATCCTGGATGAATGAGCAATCGCTTGGAACCGGCCCAATCGAGAACGCCGTGCGCCTCGCGGGAGGTACGCAGAACATCCTCCTGAAGTTCGACAGGGCAGGGCGCACCTATGTCCTCCGCCGTCCGCCGCTGTCACTGCGTGGTAACTCCAATGAGACGATGCGGCGAGAAGCGCGCGTACTTGCGGCAATAGCCAATTCCGATGTTCCACATCCCGGTCTCATTGCGGCTTGCGGCGATGATAATGTGCTTGGCGCGGCGTTCTACCTGATGGAGCCCGTCGATGGGTACGCCCCATCACAAGGCCTGCCAGAGCCATTCGTCAGCTCACCAGACCTTCGCCACCAGATGGGGCTCTCTCTTGTCGATGGCATCGCGGCGCTCGGCGCAATCGACTATGAAGCGGTCGGCCTTACCGGCCTTGGCAAACCGGACAATTATCTTGAGCGTCAGGTCAGCCGCTGGAAGTCTCAACTCGAGAGTTATGCTGAGGTCCCCGAATGGGACGGGCGCAAGGACATAGAGGGCGTGAACCGCGTCGGCGACTGGCTGGAGGCGAACCGGCCAGGCACGTTCCAGCCCGGTATTATCCACGGTGACTACCACCTCAACAATGTCATGTACCGCTATGACCGCCCAGAGCTCGCCGCCATCGTCGACTGGGAACTGACCACGATTGGCGATCCGCTTCTTGACCTTGGCTGGTTGATGGCGACCTGGCCAGATGAAACCGACCTCGAAGAAGGTGGCACTGTCACTGTCCGGCCTTGGGACGGCTTTCCAACAGCAAACGAACTCATCGCCCATTATGAGGCGCAATCAGATCGCGACCTCTCTAACATCCATTGGTATGGCGTGCTGGCATGTTACAAGCTGGGTATCATTCTGGAAGGAACGTACGCACGGGCATGCGCAGGAAAGGCGCCGAAAGAAATTGGCGACGCACTTCATGCCAGCACAATCAGGCTGCTGAGGCGGGCGCTGCGCTGGATCGATTGAAACGGAAAACTCTGGAGGCCCCGGCCGGAATCGAACCGGCGTACACGGATTTGCAATCCGCTGCGTCACCACTCCGCCACAGGGCCGTGCCGAGAGAAGGAGCGTCGAATAGCAGTGCTCCGGGCAGCATGCAATGTGCGATTGCGGCGTTTCGCACATAGGCCCGCCGTTGCACCTTCAAGCGGGCTAAGATAAGGCGACTGCAAGCAGCACTTATTGCCTGAAAGGTTGCGCCAATGGACTTTGCGAAGATGCGCCGGATCATGGTGGATTCACAGATCCGCCCGAATGATGTGACCGACCCCGAGGTCGTCTCTGCCTTTCTGCGTACCCCGCGCGAAGCCTTCGTACCCAAGAGTGAGCAGGCAATTGCCTATGCCGAGTATGAGATCGAGACGAGCGAAGGCCGCTCGCTCTGGACCCCGCGTGACATCGGCAAGATGATCCGCTCGCTCGACCCTCAGCCGAACGACATCGCGCTCGTGATTGGTGCAGGTGCAGGCTATGAAACGGCCATTCTCTCCCATCTTTGCGAGACCGTGATCGCGCTTGAAGAAGACGAGGCTCTTGTTGATGAGCTGACATCGCGGCTCGCCAGCCTTGATTATGACCGCGCCGTCGCGGTTCAGGGCGATCTTCGTGACGGTCTTGCAGACCAGGCACCTTTCGACATCATCCTCGTCTGCGGCCTGATCGAGCAGGCCCCGGAAGCCTGGTTCAACCAGCTCGCAGAAGGTGGCCGTCTCGGCGCGCCGGTCCTGGCTGGCCGTGACCTTGGCCGCGCGCGCATCTGGACGAAGGCAGGTGAAACCGTCTCTTTCCGCGAGGTCTTTGACTGCTGCCCGCCGCGCCTTCCGGGTTTCGAAAAGCCGCAAAGCTTCGTTTTCTAGCGCCCCGAAAACACGGATCCGACCAGTGCTCGGCTTCCCTTGGGCGAACGTCGCTCAGGAAGTGAACACTGTTCACTTTTTCTGAAAAGACGTATAGGGTCATCCCTGCCGAGGGAGGGCACGACCGATGCGTCGCATAAGAAAAACGGCGTCACTACTGGTATCCGGACTGGCGATCGCCGCCTTGCCGGCTGGCGCAGAAACACTGCAGGACGCCTTGTCAGCGGCCTGGCTGAACAATCCGGCGCTGGAGGCCGAGCGCGACTCCACCGAAATCGCGAGTGAGCGGATCGAGCAGGCGCGTGCACAGAGAAAGCCGCGCGTCACGCTCTTCGGCAGCTATGTCTACGAATCGATCGATTCCAACAGGCCATTCGCTTTGAATCTCGGAGACCGCCCCGTCGCCTCGGCGCAGCTTGAGGCGCGGCTGCCAGTCTATACAGGCGGCCGCCTCAGCGCCGGGATCGCGCAGGCCGAGACCGGCGCGCTCGCCGCCGTCGCGCAGCTTGAATCCGCCAGTCAGTCCATCCTTCTCGATACGCTGATCGCCTATGTCGACATCATAAGGGCGCGGGAAGTCATCGCGATCCGGCTGAACAGTATCCGCCTTCTGGAAGGTCAGTTCACCGCTGCATCTGACCGGTTCGAAGTCGGTGACACCACCCGGACCGATGTGTCGCTCGCCCGCGCGCGGCTGGAGGGTGGCCGGGCCGCACTCGCATCGGCAGAAGCAGACCTCGAAGGCGCGCTTGCCCAGTACGCGCTGCTGACCGGACTGGAGGCGTCGGAGATGCTCGCACCGGTCCCGCCGCTGCCAGAGCTGCCGGACACATTCGAAGCCGCGCTCGCCCGCGCACTCGACGCCAATCCCGATATCGAAGCCGCTCGCCTTGGCGAACAGGCCGCCAGGCAGGGCATTGAGGTTGCCCGTGGCGCGCTAAAGCCCGAAGTCTCTGTCATCGCGCAGGCCGGCGTTCAGGAATACCACACGGACGGCTTCACCGATTCGAGTATCGTCGCCGGGGCCCAGGCCAGCGTGCCACTATTCACCGGTGGGCTGAACACATCGCTCGTCCGTGAAGCCCAGATCGCGCGCCGTCAGGCAAACAGCCAGATCGCGCTCAGTGAACGAATCGTTCGTACACAGGTCGCCCGCGCCTGGTACAGTTTTCAGGCGGCCGACCGCGCCGTCGACGCGTCCGCTCGTCAGGTCGAGGCGGCGGAACTGGCCTATGAAGGCGCGCAGGAAGAACTCAGCGTCGGCGTGCGCACAACGCTCGATGTGCTCGATCAGGAACAGCAACTTCTGGAGGCGCGGCTGTCACGCGTGACAGCAGAACGCGACCGCTATGTCGCCGCGCATGCGCTTCTCGCCGCGATGGGGGATTTGACACCCACCCGTCTTGGCCTCCAGCATGGTTAAGAGCTGATACGAAAGTTCGCCTGACCGGTGTAATCACGTTCGAATCCGTCATAACATCATGTTAACTGGCGCGGTATAGCCGGATCAGGGCATAAATTCTTTTCTGCGGGAGCTGAAAATGGCTGACAAAGCGCAATCCGAGCCGACGATGGAGGAAATTCTTGCGTCTATCCGCAAGATTATTGCCGACGATGGTCCTTCTTCGTCGACAGGTGATGGGGACGCGCCGCAGGCCGCCCGCTCGGTTGATGTAAACGTTTCAGATGATGATGATTTCGGTGACCTTTCGCTGGACGACGTCGTGGCCGAAACCGAATCGGATGAAGTCAACAATCCTGAGGACGATTTTTTCGCCCAGCAGGAGAAAGCCCACGGCGATGCTGACTTCGACCTGATGGAAGGTCAGGACGCGTCGGGCAGCCTTCTTTCAGACGCTGATGACGACATGTTCGAAGACCTGACGGCGGAAGTCGGCACATCGAGCGAGCCCGAATTCGCGCCGGAAGCGCCGCAGCCTTTCGAAGCCGAACACGACGACCTGGAAGATTTCGGTCTTGAGACGTTCGACGAAAAGCCAACTGTCGATGCGCCCGCCTTCGAGGAAGCCGCAAGGTCGCCCGGCGCCACCTGGTCGCCACAGGAACTGGCGGCGCCGCGGACAGAAGCCGATAGCTCGACATATGCCCGTGAAGAAAGCGGTCATGAGGTATCGAGCGAGGATGACGGCGACTGGTCGACGGAAGAAAGCTTTGAAGACAACTCGTTTGAGCCTGTCGCACCACTCGAAGGTGTCGCGCCACAGCCGGAACCGACCGAGCAGGGCTTGACGCCAGAGCCGCAGGCCGCCGAATTCACCGCCAGCTTCGATGCCGCGCCACCCGTCGAGGTGGAGCCGGAGACTGAGCCATCCATTGCTGATTTCAGCCCGCCACAACCAGAGCCGGAGCCTCAGATGACCGAACAGACAACTTCGTCAGACCCAACGGGCGGCGACGCGCTTACCGATGAGCGTATCGCTGGAGCGGCCGCGACGGCGCTCGGCAAGCTCATGGTCAAGCGCTCCGCTGAGGAAGAGGCCAACCCGAACACGCTCGATGGCCTGATGCGCGAACTTCTGCGCCCGATGATCAAGGAATGGCTCGACGCCAACCTGCCAACGATCGTTGAGCGCAAGGTCGAGGAAGAAGTACAGCGCATCGCCCGCATGGCGCGCTAGACCCTCGTTCTTACCCTGATATAGAGACGAGGCGCGCCCTGAACCGGCGCGCCTTTTCTTTTGTAAACTGACCTGATGATGGACCGACGACATGCTTGACCAACGCTTCGATCCCAAGAGCGCCGAAGGGCGCATCTATGAGCGCTGGGAAGAGGCGGGCTGCTTCCGCCCTTCCGGCGATACGAGTGCTCAGGCCTATTCGGTCGTCATCCCGCCGCCAAACGTCACCGGCGTCCTGCATATGGGCCACGCGCTCAACAATACGCTTCAGGACATCCTGATCCGGTTTGAGCGCATGCGCGGCAAGAATGTCCGCTGGCAGCCGGGCACCGACCATGCCGGTATCGCGACACAGATGGTGGTTGAGCGCCAGCTTGCAGAAGCCGGCAATGAAAGCCGTGCCAGCCTTGGCCGCGAAGCGTTTGTCGACCGCGTCTGGGAATGGAAAGAGAAATCCGGCGGCCAGATCATCCAGCAGCTGAAGCGTCTTGGCGCGTCCTGCGACTGGGAGAATGAACGCTTCACCATGGGCGACCGGGACAATCCCGACGACCAGATGCAGGAAGCGGTCCGCAAGGTCTTCGTCGACCTCTACAATCAGAAGCTCATTTACCGCGACAAGCGCCTCGTAAACTGGGATCCGCATTTCCAGACAGCCATCTCAGATCTCGAAGTCGAGCAGAAAGAAGTGCAGGGCGCTTTCTGGCACCTTCGCTATCCGCTCGCGGATGGCGTCACCTATGAACACCCGGTCAAGGACGAAGACGGCAATCCGGCTGGCACCGAGACGCGTGATTATATCGTCGTTGCGACAACGCGGCCCGAGACGATGCTCGGTGATACAGGCGTTGCCGTTCATCCCGATGATGAGCGCTATAAAGGCCTCATCGGCAAGTTCGTCGACCTGCCCATCGTCAACCGCCGCATCCCGATTGTTGCTGATGAACACGCCGACCCTGAAAAGGGCTCGGGCGCTGTGAAGATCACGCCAGCCCACGACTTCAACGACTTCCAGGTCGGCGAGCGCGCGGGCCTGCCGCGCCTCAATATCCTGACTAACATCGCGGCCATCGTCGATGGTGGCGAAGCCGATGCGGCCGGCGTCCCCGACGCCTATCGCGGTCTCGACCGTTATGAGGCGCGCAAGAAAATCGAGGAAGATTTCGACGCGCTCGGCCTTTTGGTCGAGATCGAGAAGAAAAAAGTCGAGCAGCCCTTCGGCGACCGCTCCGGCGTCGTCATTGAGCCGTGGCTGACGGACCAATGGTATGTGAATGCCGAAGAACTGGCCAAACCTGCGATCGCGGCTGTCCGCGAAGGCCGCACCAAATTCGTGCCCGAAAACTGGACCAAGACCTATTACAACTGGATGGACAACATCCAGCCATGGTGCATCTCCCGCCAGCTCTGGTGGGGGCACCGGATTCCGGTGTGGTACGGCATTGATCGGAAAATTGTCGGTGGCGAAGGCTCAGTGGGTGCCGTTGGTTGGGCTGAGGAATATATTGACGAAGAAGGCAAGACTTCAACTCGACCGGCGCTGTCTTACTTCGTGAAGTTGACCGAGGCAGAAGCCGTCGATGCTGCTTTAAATGCTGCGAAGTCAATGCACGCCGGCTTCGAAAGCGTTGTTTTAGTTTCTAGTCGTAAGGAAGCCGAAGAGATCTTTGAGCAGCAGGTTTCAAAAGTGAGAACTGAGGCTGATCCAACGCTTGTGTACCCGGTGTGGCAGGACGAAGACGTCCTCGACACCTGGTTCTCGTCCGCGCTCTGGCCATTCTCCACACAGGGCTGGCCGGAGAAGGCAGACGACCTGCAAACCTATTACCCGACCAGCGTGCTGATCACCGCGCATGACATCATCTTCTTCTGGGTCGCCCGGATGATGATGATGGGCATTCAGTTCATGGACGGCGAAATCCCGTTCCACGATGTCTATATCCACGCCCTCGTCCTCGACGAGAAGGGCCAGAAGATGTCGAAGTCCAAGGGCAATGCCATGGACCCGCTGGAGCTGATCGACCAGTACGGCGCCGACGCGCTCCGCTTCACCTTTGCCCGTCAGGCCGCACAGGGGCGCAATATCCGCCTCTCGCCGCAGGCGGTCGAAGGCTATCGCAACTTCACGACCAAGCTTTGGAACGCGGCCCGTTTCGCAGAGATGAACCAGTGCGAGTTCGGCCACGACCTCGAGCCGGGCGATCTCAAACTGCCGCTCAATCGCTGGATCGCGGCAGAGCTAGGCAAGGCGGCGGCGGCGGTCACCACGGCGCTTGAAGCCTACAAGTTCAATGAAGCCGCCGAAGCACTCTACCAGTTCATCTGGAACGTGCTCTGCGACTGGTACATCGAACTCATCAAACCGGTCATGAATGGCGAGGATGAAGCCGCCAAGGCCGAGACCCGCAAGGCCTGCGGCTGGGTCATCGACCAGACGCTGAAGCTGCTCCACCCGTTCACGCCTTTCGTCACCGAAGCTCTCTGGAGCCAGACCGAGCAGGAAGGCCGCAAGCGCCCTGACTTCCTCATGGTTCAGGACTGGCCGGCCTTTGCGGACGCGTGGGCCGACAGCGATGCCGAGGCAGAGCTTCAATGGGTGCTCGATACCGTGTCAGAGATTCGCTCCACGCGGGCCGTCCTCAACGTGCCGGCTGGCGCGCAGGTCGCTGCCTCGCTCATCGGCGCCTCCGACAAGGTGAAGGGCTGGGCCAAGGAGAACGAGACGCCGATCCGGCAACTCGCTCGCCTGTCTGCCTTCGTTATCGCTGCTGAAAAGCCCGCCGGCGCCGTCACCATCGCGTCTGGCGAAGAAACGATCGCGCTTGAAGTGCAGGAGTTCATCACCCTGTCTGATGAGGTTGCGCGTCTCGACAAGGAGATGGCGAAACTCTCCAAGGACATTGAGGGTACCGAAAAGAAACTCTCTAATCAGAACTTCGTCTCGAAGGCCCCGCCAGAGGTCGTCGAAGAAAACCGCGAACGGATTACTGAGTGGACGGCGACGCTTGCAAAGCTCCGGTCGGCCCGCGATCAGCTCGCTGATCTTTCTTGAGCATGAGGCCTGAGCTTGAGGCCAGAAGGTGAGGTAAGAGGATGAACTGGTTGATTTTCGTTGGCATCGCCGCCTTCGTAATCTTTGACATCGGCATTCTCTTTTACCTGCTTCGCAAGGCGAACCGGCCGGGCGGCCTCCACGGCCGGTCCGGTCCTGGGCCGCGCGAATAGGTCGAGCCCTTGGGGGCTGCCCTTGCCAATGGCCACCCGAAGCTTGCACATTGGCGACCAGAGAACGCCCCCAGTTTCAGCGAGGAATTGCCATGTACCGCGCCGCCGCCAGCTTTTGTCTTGGTCTCACACTTGTCGCCTGTGCGCCCGAAGCGCCAGAACAGTCAGAGCTGAATGCCGCTGTAGAAGCAGATTCCGAAGCGGCGACGGAGGCCACCCCGTCAGCGGATACGGAGACCGAAATGGCGGCAGCTGAGCGCCCAGACTGGCGGATCGTGATCCATGGCGGGGCAGGGGTCATCCTGCGAGAGAACCTCTCCGATGAGCAGGAAGCAGCCTATACCGCCGCCCTCGAAACCTCGCTCCGTGCTGGCGCCGACGTGCTCTCAAACGGTGGCAGCTCGCTTGATGCTGTCCAGGCTGCCGTCCTCACAATGGAAGACGATCCGCTCTTCAATGCGGGTTTCGGCGCGGTGATGACCGCCGACCGCATGCATGAGCTTGATGCCTCCATCATGGAAGGCAGCCAGCGTGATGCCGGCTCTGTCGCGGGCGTAACCCGGGTCAAGAACCCGATCCTCGCCGCCCGCGCTGTGATGGATCAGTCGGAACACGTCATGTTTGCAGGCGACGGCGCCGACAGCTTTGCTGAATCGGTTGGCCTCGACATGGTCGAGAATTCCCATTTCACCACGGACCGCCGCCGCGAAGCGCTTGAGCGCGTCCTCGACACACAGCAGCGCACCGACGCGGATCGCCACGGCACGGTCGGCGCCGTAGCTATTGATCAGAATGGTAATCTCGCTTCGGCCACGACAACAGGCGGCATGACCGCCAAGATGCACGGCCGCATCGGCGACTCGCCTCTCATCGGCGCGGCGACCTATGCCCAGAACGGCGTGTGCGCCGTTTCCGCCACCGGTCACGGCGAATACTTCATTCGGGTGGGCGTCGCCAAGACAATCTGTTCGCGCGTCGAACTGGCAGGCGAAGACATTCAATCAGCTTCAGAAAACACGCTCGGCCAGGTTGCTGATCTTGGCGGCGATGGCGGCGTGATCGTTATGGGCGGCGAAGGTGAGTATGCCTACGTCTTCAATTCCGCCGGCATGTATCGCGGCATGATGGACGCCGACGGCACACTGGAAACGGCTATCTTCGAGGCTGACGAGTAATTACGCTGCCGGGATGAGCTGTCCGCCAGTCAGCGCCGCAGCTTTGCAACGCAGCCTGTAAGGAGGGGACCGTAGGAATGGCAGCTGATCTCACAGGCGTTACCATCCGCGCTGCTGTGCCGGGTGACGCCGCCGCGCTGGAAGAACTTGGCCAGCGCACCTTTCTTGAAAAGTTTGGTCATCTTTATGCCAAGGCCGATCTCGACACCTATCTCGAAGAGGCTCATGCCCAGACGTTCTACGCTCATATGATCGACAGCCCGGACTACCTCGTCCGGCTCGCCGCTCTGCCAGATGGTGCGCTTGGGGCCTATCTCGTCTGCTCGCCGCTGGAGTTGCCCGCAGATGATGCGAAGGAGGGGGCGGTGGAGCTGATGCGGCTCTATGTTGATACGCCGTTGCAGGGCAGGGGGCTCGGTTCGCACTTTATTGGCGAGGCCGTGGACTGGGCGAAGATCTCTAGAGCGCCGGAACTCTATCTGAGCGTCTTTTCCGAAAACGAAGATGCGCGCAGGCTGTATGAGCGGCATGGCTTCGAGAAAGTGGGAGAGTTCGACTTCCCTGTCGGGAATCACCTCGATCTTGAATTCCTGATGCGCCTGAAATTGGAATAAAATTGCGCAGGGTATGCGCTGCATCGGCAAAAACACCGTCAGTACACCGTCACTGCACTGTGTTTTGAGGGCTAAGGGGCAGAATTTTTCGCACACTTTCCGGCGGAAATTCGTCGTCGCCCCCTAGCCTCAACCCGGCCGGGCTTCTATCAGATCAGCGAAGATCAAGCTTTAGGAGCCAGCGAAATGAGCAAGACCTGGGACAAGTCACGCCTGCCGTCGCGCCATGTGACCGAAGGCCCGGCCCGCGCCCCGCACCGCAGCTATTATTACGCGATGGGCCTCTCGACCAAGGACGTCAAAAAGCCCTTCGTCGGGGTCGCCTCCTGCTGGAATGAAGCGGCCCCCTGTAACACCGCCCTGATGCGCCAGGCGCATGCAGTGTCCGAAGGCGTAAAGGCCGGCGACGGCACCCCTCGCGAATTCTGTACGATCACCGTCACAGACGGCATCGCCATGGGCCATGAAGGCATGCGCTCATCGCTGGTTTCGCGCGAGGTTATTGCAGATTCCGTCGAGCTCACCATGCGCGGTCATGGCTACGACGCGCTGGTCGGCGTGGCTGGCTGCGACAAGTCTCTGCCTGGCATGATGATGGCTATGCTGCGCCTCAATGTTCCATCTGTTTTTCTCTATGGCGGCTCGATCCTGCCGGGCCGGTTCGAGGGCAAGGACGTCACGGTTCTTGACGTTTTCGAAGCTGTTGGCGCCCATGCGGCTGGAAATAATGACATGACCGAGGAGAAGCTCCACGCGCTGGAGAAGATTGCCTGTCCGGGTGATGGCGCCTGCGGCGGTCAATTTACCGCAAATACAATGGCTTGCGTGTCCGAGGCGATTGGTCTCGCGCTGCCGCTGTCATCGGCCCTGCCAGCGCCTTATGCCAACCGCGATGAGTACGCCGTTGCCTCTGGTGAGGCTGTCATGCGCCTCATCGAGAGCAATCTCCGCCCGCGCGATATCTGCACGCGCGAGGCGTTTGAGAACGCAGCCGTTGTGGTGGCGGCAACTGGCGGTTCGACCAATGCAGCCCTTCACCTTCCAGCCATGGCGAATGAGTGCGGCGTCGATTTCGAGTTGAAGGACGTCGCCCGAATCTTCGAGAAGACGCCATACATCGCCTCGCTCAAGCCGGGCGGTGAATACGTCGCCAAGGATTTTGGCGAGGCTGGCGGTGTACCGATGTTGATGAAAACCCTTCTGGAAGAAGGCCTTGTCCATGGGGACTGTATCACGGTCACGGGTAAGACCTGGGCGGAGAACCTCGAAGAAGTGACCTGGAACCCGGAGCAGAAAGTCATCTCACCTGCCAGCAAGCCGATCACCAAGACGGGTGGTGTAGTCGGCCTATGGGGCTCGCTCGCCCCGGATGGCGCGATCGTGAAGGTTGCAGGTCTCCATTCGCTCCAGTTCCGCGGCCCGGCGCGCGTCTTCGATGGCGAAGAAGCCTGCTTCAAGGCCGTCGAGTCGAGGGATTACAAGGAAGGCGACGTGCTGATCATCCGCTATGAAGGTGCCAAGGGCGGCCCCGGCATGCGTGAGATGCTGTCGACCACAGCTGCGATCTACGGGCAGGGCATGGGCGACAAGGTTGCGCTGATCACCGATGGCCGCTTCTCTGGCGCGACGCGCGGCTTCTGTATTGGCCATGTCGGCCCGGAAGCGCAGGAAGGCGGGCCGATCGGTCTCATCAAGGATGGCGACATGATCTCCATTGATGCGGCCAAAGGCACAATCGATCTCGAAGTCAGCGAAGCAGAGCTCGCAGAGCGCCGCAAAAGCTGGGCTCCGCGGGAGACGAAGTATGCGTCAGGCGCACTGGCCAAGTTCGCGAAGTTGGTCGGCCCGGCCTATCAGGGGGCTGTCACCCACGAAGGCTTCAAGGCCGAGCGCCATGTTTACGCAGATCTCTAAATCGTCGTAAAAGCTGCAGATTGCGGCCATGGAATGGTCACGCCGTTCACCGAGGCTTCAGGCTCGCACCTTTAGTCTCAGAGGATGATCAAGATGACCCACTCCCTGACTGTCGCTGCCCTGTCACTGACCGCTGTCGTGGCGGCGCCTTTCGCGGCCGCCTCTGAAAGCTGCGTTCAGCAAGCCAAGAGCATCCGAACAGCTCAACAAACTGTTCTTGAGTTGAAAGCCGAGCGCGACGCGCTCGTGCCGAAGGTCGAGGATGCGGGTGATAGCTGGCAGAATGATCAGGCCCTGCGCAATTTCAGTGCCGAGCAGGCCCAGCAAGCTGACAGGTCCAGGACGGCCTATGAAGACCTGAAAGCACGATTGCGGGCGGTCGAGGCTGACCTACAAGAGAAGGCAGCAAGCGCTAATGCACGCGTCAACGCCTATAACACCCACTGCGTCCCGAAAGACTAGGCCGGATTAGTCCGACAGGGTTGCGATTACCGGTACATGGTCTGACGGTTTTTCCAGCCCGCGCGCCTTCTTGTATATCTCGACACCAGTGAGCCGGTCTGCAGCCTGGGGCGACAGCAGAAGGTGATCGATACGGATGCCGTGACCCTTCTGCCAGGCGCCGGCCTGATAGTCCCAAAAGCTGTACTCATGTGCGCGGCCATCAGCGGCCTCATAAGCTTCTGTCAGGCCCAGCCACTTTAGCTCGCGGAAGGCCGCGCGCGTTGTCGGCAGCGCCAGCGCATCGTCGCGCCAGACAGCGATATCCCAGCAATCCTCGTCGCGTGGGATGACGTTGTAATCGCCCGCCAGCACGAAGGATTCTTCCAGCCTCAGCTGCGCCTCGGCATGGGCCTTGAGGTGTTTCATCCAGCCAAGCTTGTAGTCGTATTTTGGTCCTGGCGCCGGATTGCCATTGGGCAGGTACAGGCCGCCCACACGTACGGGCCTGTCAGCAAGGACGAGCGCTTCAATATAGCGGGCCTGATCATCGTCTTCGTTGCCGGGCAGGCCGGTTACAATGTCTTCAAGCGGATACCGCGAGAGGAGCGCCACGCCGTTATAGCTCTTCTGCCCGTGAACAGCGCAATTATAGCCGAGCTCTTCTATCTCCATATAAGGGAAGTTCTCGGTCTCGCATTTGATTTCCTGAAGGCAGATGACGTCTGCATCGATGGTTTTCAGGACATCAAGAACCGTCGCCATGCGGGCCTTGATGGAGTTCACATTCCAGGTCGCGATTTTCATGGCGTCCTTATAGGGTCGATTCAGGCCGTGCGCCATGCGCAGTCAGAGATCGGCGCGGCTCGAAATACAGCTGGCAGTCCAATTTCAGGGTGACGCCCAAGGCGGCTGGCTCATATGGATTGTTACACGTAATTCAGGGTTCTCCATGCAACGTCTTATTCTTGTTTGTGCACTCGTCGTCGGGCTTGCTGCCTGCGGGCCCACGCCGCGCCAGGAGCAACCCGAACTTGCCGACCTCTATGAGCGCGCACCTCGCGGGCCGCTGCCCGATGGGGTGCGGCCGACCGCTTATACGATGGATCTGGAAATCGACCCGCGCCGGAGCCGGTTTGGCGGCACTGTGATGATCGATGTCGAGTTCGATCAACCAGCACAAGGCTTCTGGTTGCACGGGCAGGGGCTGGAAATTCGTGAGGTCACCGTCACCAGTGACAATATGCAGGATGAAACAGCGACTTGGCGCGATGTCCTAAGCTCAGGCGTGGCCTGGATACATTTTCCACGCCGCACCGGCGCAGGGAATGTCAGGGTCGCGATTGATTACACGGCACCGTTCGATGCCAACCTCACAGGCCTGTTCAAAGTCGATGAGCAGGGTAACGCTTACGCGCTTGCCAAATCAGAAAGCATTCAGGCGCGCCGGTTCATGCCCGGTTTTGACGAGCCGCGCTTCAAGACCCCGTTTGATTTGACGCTGACCGTGCCGGGAACCGACACCGCGATAGCGAACACGTCCATTGCGATCGAAGAATATCTGGAGGAAGAGGGTCTCAAGCGGATCAGCTTTAAGCAGACCCGTCCACTCCCGACTTATCTCCTGTCGTTGGCAGTTGGACCTTTCGACCGGCTGGACGGTCCATCGCTTTCGCCAAACGAGGTCAGGGATTTTTCAGTGCCGCTCACGGGTTACACGCGCGCGGGCAAGTCAGATGAAATTTCTTATGCGTTGACGATGACCGAGCCGATGGTGGCCTTTTTCGAGAAGGAACTTGGCGTTCCATATCCATACGAAAAGCTGGACATCATTGCCGCGCCGCAATGGCCAAGCGGTGCAACGGAACTCGCCGCTGCGATCACATACCGTGAGAGCCGTATTCTTTATGGTCCCTCAAGCGGGCCGGCGATGCGCCGCGCGCTTCTTAACATTCACAGCCATGAGATCGCGCATATGTGGTTTGGCGATCTGGTAACGCCGCCATGGTGGGATGACCTCTGGCTGAAAGAAGCGTTCTCTAGCTGGGCCACCGGGATTGTACTTTCCGAAATGGAACCTGAAGGCGGTTATGAGCTGGACGCTGTCGCCGACAGTATCAGCGCCATGTCGCTCGACAGCCTGCGCAGCGCCCGGGCGGTGCGAGAGCCAATCACGCTCAATGAGGACATTCGCAACGCCTACGACTCCATCACGTATGACAAGGGCCTCGCCGTTATCGCGATGGTCGATTCCTATTTCGGCGCCGAGACATTCCGCCCTGCGCTGGGGCGTTATATTTCGCGCTTCGAAGACTCCGTAGCTGACAGCCCTGACTTCTTCGAGGTCATCGCCGATGAGACAGACGAGCCAGATCTGACCACAGCGTTCCGCAGTTTCGTAGAGCAATCAGGTCTGCCGCTTGTGAGCGCAGATTTGCAGTGCCGTGAAGGCCGCACGCCGGAAGTGTTGCTTTCGCAGAGCCGCTACCAGCCGCTGGGAAGTCCGATCGAAGAAGGCCGTCGCTGGACAATTCCCTATTGTCTCGTTGCTGCGAGCGGGGACAATCGTGAGCGCGTCTGCACCATGATGAGTGAGCAGACAGCTACGCTTGTGCTCGACCAGTTCGAGACCTGTCCTGACTGGATCATGCCGAATGCGCGTGGTGCCGGATACTGGCGGTTCACACTGCCAGATGCGCAATGGGCGCTACTGGCCATTAATTTCGGTTCGCTGGAGCCGGGCGAAGCGATGACAGCCGTCGACAGCGCGCGAGCAGGCTTCGAAGCAGGCGAGCTGGCCCTGCCGACCTTAATGGCGATTGCGAACGCCGCTGCCCGACATGAGGAACGACAAGTGGTCAATGGCGCGGTGCGTTCTTATTCTGCGCTCTACCGGACGGTATCCGGTAGCGCTGCAGCAAAAGCTGGCATGGAAGCGGAGATTGCCCGCGTGTTCGGGCCTCGCCTTGAACAGGCGCGAGCGTCAGAGCGAGAGAGCGATCTTATTCTGACCTCGAGACTTGAATCCTTCCTCGCCCGGACCGGGAATGATGCTGCGCTTCGCAGTGAATTCGCACGCGCGGCGAATGCCTATGTCGGTCTTCCCGTGAGCGGCGACGTGCGCGGGCTGACGAGTGATGACTTCTCAACAGCGCTTGCAATCGGCATGCAGGAGGGCGGTGAGCCGTTCCTCAACGCCATGATGGCTTCGCTTTCGGACATTGACGACCCCACCTTCGAGCAGGCCGTAGCTTATGCCATCGGCCAGAACAATGATCCTGAGCTTCTGCCGGTAATCATGGATCTGTCCATGTCTGGCCAGCTCGGCACCCGTGAGACCTATTCCATCATGTCCGGCCAGATGCGCCAGAGCGAGACCATGCAGGATGCCTGGACGTGGCTACAGGCTAATTACCCGGAATTCGTGCTCCGCATCCCCGGACAGCGCCCGCGCTCAACGCCGCGCCTGGCAGGGAATCTCTGTTCTCCGAAGGCCGAGGCCGAGCTCGAAGACCTGTTCGCTGAATATGGTGAACTGGCCCCCGGCTACGAACGTGCCTTGGCTGAAGCGCGCGAAAGCATTGGACTTTGCGTCGCGCTTGAAGCCGAACGGGGTGATGATATCCGCAGCTATTTCGCTGGTTTCGCACCGTCCGAGACGGCGCCCGACGACAGCAATTGAGCAATTTCGTCCTCGCTGCGCCCAAGCGATGCGAGGACTTCGCGGCTGTGCTGGCCAAATTGCGGTGACGGGCCTTTCGGGCCATCATTGGCGCCCGGGAACCGGACCGGCGAGGCGGGTGACTTGAATGATGTGCCATCGCCAGCGGCCGATGGAACATCGACGATGCCGCCAGCTGCCTGAACCTGCGGGTCGGCAGCTGCTTCGGCCATCGTCTGAACCGGCGCCCAGGCGATGGACTGCTCATCTAGACGTTTTGCAGCTTCGTCTTTCTTCATCTCGCCGAAGCCTGCGTCGAGAATACCAACACATTCGACGCTGTTCTTGCGACGCGCCTTTGGTGAAGAGAAGCGCTCATCTTCGATAAGGTCTTCGCGGCCAATAACCCGGCAGATCGGTGCCCAGTCGGAATTACCCTGTCGTGCAACGATGCAAAGCCAGTGGTCATCGCTGGTGCGGAAGAAGTTCATGATCGGCACGGTCTGCTCATGGCGCTGCTTGGTAGAGCCAAGCCGCCCGAAAAAGAGCTGGATCGCGAAGTCGGAGCCGAGCGTGAAGAGGGCGGTGCGAAGGAGCGAGGCCTCTACAAGGCGTCCCTTGCCAGTCTTGGTGGCTTCGACGAGTGCGGCGCAGATGCCGGCGGCTGCAGCAATACTGGTCGTATGGTCGCCAAAGGCAGTCCGGCAGGGGAATGGCTCTCCGCCTTTCGGGATCGTGGTACGGGCTGCGCCGGAGCGTGCCCAGAAGCTAGCCACGTCGAAGCCGGGCTTGTCCGCATCTGGGCCATCGAGGCCGTATCCGGTCAGGCTGCAATAGACGAGCTTCGGATTGACCGATTTCAGACCTTCATAGTCGAGACCAGAACGCGCGAGGCCGCCGGGGCGAACATTGGTCAGGAAGACGTCGGCGCTTTCGGCGAGTTCGCGGAGAATTTTGCGGCCTTCATCGGTCGTGGTGTCGAGCGCGATGGACTTCTTGCCGCGATTGTCGAAATCAAAGACCGGATTGTCCTGAATATCCGTGCCGATAGTTGCAAAGAATTTGCGGATCGGGTCGCCGCCGGGCGGTTCGACCTTGATCACTTCGGCGCCCCAGTCACTCAGGATACTGCCTGCGCCAGGGGCGGCCATATAAGTTGCGTATTCGATGACGCGAATGCCTTCGAGCATATCTACTCCCAGATTTATTTCAGGTCTGCTGCCGGACCCATTGGTAAACCGGACATTAACCGGCACAATACAATTCTCAGCAAATTGATTCCTCGGCTGAGGGAAGGCGCTATCGATGGGTATTTCAAGCATGCGGCCGCAATTGTCCGAAGGGGACATTGAGCGGCTCATGAAAGGTGAGACACCGGACGAACGGGCTGGCATTGCGCACAAGCTCTGCCGCCGCATTGCGACTGATCCGCTGACCGACACCGAACGCCGCCATGCAGAAGAGATTATCGCCATCCTCGCTCAGGATGCTGCTGAGCTTGTGCGTAAGACATTGGCTGTCGCGCTGCGCAATTCGCCGCGCCTGCCGCGCGATGTGGCACTGAAACTTGCAAGAGATGTCGAGACAGTCGCCCTGCCTGTGCTTCAGTATTCGCCATCGTTGACGGACCAGGACCTGATCGAACTGGTCCGCGCCGTGGAAGGCGCCAAGCAGATTGCGATTGCCTCTCGCGACCGGATTGCCGCTGAGCTCTGCGAAACCATCGCTGGCGAAGGCATCGCTGACGCTGTTGCCGCGCTGGCGCGCAATCGCGGCGCAAGCTGGACCAATAAGGCCTTCGACCGCTCCATCGACCGGTTTGCAGAAAATGAAGGCGTGAAGACCGCGCTCATCGCGCGCGAACACATCCCGGTCCATGTGGCAGAGAAGCTTGTCTCTCTCGTCTCAGGGCAGGCTTTCGACATGCTGGTGAACCGGCATGAGCTACCAGCTCAACTGGCCATCGACCTTGCCTCAGGCGCCCGGGAACGCGCGACTGTGGATCTGGTAGAGCAGGCGGACCGCAGCCAGGACATGGGCTACTTCGTGCACCAGCTGGACCTTAACGGCCGCCTGACCAACTCTCTCATCATGCGCGCGCTCTGCCTTGGGCAAATGAAGTTTGTCGAGCATGCTGTGGCAGAGCTGGCCGGGGTCACCCATGGCAAGGCTTGGCTGATGATCCATGATGCGGGCCCGCGCGGTCTGGCAGCGATCTTCGACCGGGCCGGCCTGCCGCGCAAGCTGCTGCCAGCCTTCAAGGCTGCCGTGAATGTCTTCCACGAAACCGAAGTCGATGGCGGGCCGAACGACAAGGCGCGGTTCCGGATGCGGATGATTGAGCGCGTGCTGACGCAGTTCCAGGCCATCCCGAAGGGCGACCTCGACTATCTGCTAGAGAAGCTGGATTTCTATTCAGAGCAGGCGCGCGCCATGGAAACGCCGCCGTCTGAAGAGGCGGCGCGCCGTTTCGGCTAGCCGTCGACTCGGGGGGCACGGGCAAGTTCAATGCCCACTGCGGCCAGCTTTTCACCATCGCGGTAGCGTGCATTTTCAGCGATGACGGCCATGCCGCAGGCGCTCGCCGCTTCGATGCGATTCAGAAGGTCTGCTTCGCTCCAGACTTTCAACGCGTCGATGCGAACCGAATCCAGCAGCAGGCGGAGATGCGTGTCGAGCGGGGTGCACCACGAACGGGTCGCATTCACGCCCACGCGGAAGCCGCGGCGGCGAAGCGCTTCGATGCTCTTCAGGATGTCAGACCGGGATTGAGACAGCGTCGCATCGTCGACCTCGATGCAGATTTCCTGCGGGCAGATACGGCTGCGGGCGGCTGCGGCCTCACAGGCGATTGGCGTGTCGGGATGCATCAGGGCTGCGATGGGCGCTTCGATGATGATCGGGCGCGCTGTGGCTTGCGGCATTTCGTTGGCGAGGCGGGCAACGCTCTCGACCTGATGTGCAAGCCAGAGAGCAGGGCTGATGCGGTTCACGAACAGGCTGCCGGCACCAAAGGACACGCGGTCGTCAAACGCAAACTGTGTTTCGGCAACCTGATTGACGATATCGCCAGTGACCAGATGGATGACAGGGGATAGCCGCAGCTCACCTTCGCCTGGAATAATTGATGGCTGAGCCGATGTGCGTGTCCGTACCTGTTGCATGCCGCATTCCTGTCTGTGAATGTACCGATACAAAAACAATGACAGACGCTCGTTGAGATCACGCGGATTGGAACGAGTGGATTTGCAGCAAATTTGCTGGATCTGAGGGAGAATTCGTTATGACCGATGCCGCGCCAAGACTTTCCGCTACCGTTCTCCTGCTGCGCGATGCACCGGACCTGCAGGTTTTGATGGTGAAGCGCCATTACCAGATCGACTTCGCTGCTGGCGCGCTGGTTTTCCCAGGCGGCAAGACCAATGAGGAAGATGCGTCCGACGCATGGGACGCGCTCAGCGATGGTGATTACGAAGGCAAGGCGCGGATTGCACGGGTTGCCGCGCTTCGGGAAGCCTTTGAAGAGTCGGGTATTATTCTGGCGCGCCCAGCTAGCGCGCGGGGTGAGGGCGCCGCGCTGGTTGGCGTCGATATCGCCGACAGACTAGCCCCGTTCCGGGAAGCCGTCGATCGTCGTGAAAAGAGCTTCGTCGAACTGGTGAAGGAGCATGATCTTGTTCTGGCGCTCGATACGCTTGTGCATTTCGGACACTGGATCACGCCCGACATGATGCCGAAGCGCTTCGACACGCATTTCTATCTGGCGCCGACCCCGCCGCAGCAGCTTGCGACCCATGACGGGCGCGAGACAACGGATGCTGTCTGGCTGTCGCCACAACTGGCCCTCGACATGGAAGCTTCGGGCGAAGCTACAATCATCTTCCCGACCAAGATGAACCTTGGAAAGCTCGCTGAAGCGCAAAGTGTGCCGACCGCCATCAACCGTTTCAGAGACGGAAATGTCGTCACGGTCCTGCCAGTTGTGGGCAAGGATCAGAATGGCAAACCTTGTCTGCATATCCCGGCTGAAGCAGGCTATCTGCAGACGATTGAACCACTCGAAAAGGTGGAGAATGTCGCCAAACGCTGATCAGCGTTTGTAGGCCGAAGGCCGTTCGCTCTCGTCGATAGTGAGGTAGCGGTCGCGCAGCTTTGTCTGCCGGCTCTCGAGCGGCTGTTCGACGCCATCAATGAAGATCCGGACGGGCGCACTTCTGACTTCAAGCGGATCGCCGTCCCAGATGACGAGGTCGCCGAGGCCGCCTGCGGTCAGACGACCAGCGCCATCAATGCCGAATATTTCAGCCGGCACGGATGTGATCGCGCGCAGGGCGTCGGTGTGATCAACACCGCTGCCGACGGCGTTGCCGGCACTTTGCAGCACGAGGCGTGCCTGATGGCTGCTGCTGTCCAGATGGGCGAAGGCTGTCGTGACGCCTGCATCAATAAGCCGTGCAGCGTTCTGTTGCGTCGCGCCCAGCTGGGCGAAGCTGCTGGGCAGGTTGTCATAGGGATCAATGATAACCGGGATGTTTGCTTCGGCCAACTCGTCAGCCGCCATCCAGCCTTCCTGAGCACCGACCAGCACGATCTGAAGATTGGACATCGTTTTTTTGAGCGAAATGACTTCGCGGATGTCGCTCTCACGGCTGACTGCAATCAGCATCAGCTGATCGCCGCGGGCCGCCCGTGTGAAGGCCTCGGCATCCATACGGCCGAGCGCGTCGCCTTCGCTATGCGCGAGATAGCGTGTCGGAAAGGCTCTGGCGTCACCGAAGGCCGCGCGGAGTGTCGCCCACGCTGCAGGCCGTGAGCCGCCAGACACGCTGGCACCGGCCTCACCGAGATTGATGAACGTGAAAGCGCGGCGGTCTATTACTGAGCCGGGCTCACCGGTTGTCGTCGCAATGAAGCCCTGGCCACCGAAGAGAGAGGCGCCAAGACTCGGTGCGACAGCCATTCGCGTGACGCCTTCGATACGGGTAATGTCGATACTTGTCGCACGGGGATTGAAGCCGTCGCTGAGATCAAGGGCAGCGCCGAAGCCCGACTGACCTGCTGAGGTATCGTTCGTTGAATCTTCTGCGCCAACCTCGACGATGCCAATCTGCG
Organism: Henriciella barbarensis; assembly: GCF_003576345.1. Taxonomy (GTDB): domain Bacteria; phylum Pseudomonadota; class Alphaproteobacteria; order Caulobacterales; family Hyphomonadaceae; genus Henriciella; species Henriciella barbarensis. The sequence goes on from NZ_QWGB01000014.1 coordinate 315,343, forward strand.
AAAAGGCAGAAAAGATACCGGGCGTAACCCACGCACCTTCTGCGTCGATGGTCTCAAGGCCCGATGGAAGCTGGTCTGCATCGGCCCAGGCAACGACCGTCCCGTCCCGGATGACGAGGGTCGCATTCTCGCGAACCGTCTCACCATCGAAAAGAGTGGCGTTCTGAATGGCGAGGTTCTGCGCAAGCGCACTAGCGCAGAGGAGCGAAGTGGAAGCGGCAATCGCTGCAAACTTGAAGATCATTTCAGGTCTCCTTCGCCGGGTTGGCCAAGCTCGAAATCGGTAACGGGGGTGAAGTCTGGCTTCTCTAGGTCAAACATGAGCGCGCCGTCGATATAGACACGCTCGGCATTCGAATAGGAGCTGAACGGGTCGCCATTCCACAGAACGACGTCTGCATCCTTGCCAATCTCAAGAGAGCCAGTCTGATCGAAGATACCGAGCGACTTGGCCGGATTGGCGGAGAGCCATGTCCACGCATCAGCGTCAGAAATCTCGATACCTGCGCGACGGCCGTCTGCGAGCGCCTTGGCGGCTTCCTGATTCAGCCGCTGGATGCCGATATCGCTGTCAGAGTGAACGATCGCGCAAGCGCCGGCCTGATGAACGAGCGGGATGTTCTCGCGGATGCCGTCATAGGCTTCCATCTTGAAGCCCCACCAGTCGGCCCACATGGAAGAGCAGATGTTCTTCTCGGCTAGCAGGTCGGCAATCTTGTAACTTTCCACCGCGTGGTGGAAGGAGGTGACGTCGTAGCCAAATTCCTCGGACATATCGATGACCTGCGCCATTTCGTCGGCGCGGTAGCAATGCATGTGGACGAGGATATCGCCTTCTAGCACGCCCGAAAGCGTATCAAGCTCAAGGTTACGGGTTGGCATGTCGCCGCCATCTGCTTCCCACGCGTTCCACTTTTCCTGATAGGCCTTGGCCTCGATCCATGAGTTTCGATAGCCGGCAACATTACCCATACGCGAGTAAGGGGCCCCGCCCGGAAAGCGGCCGCCGCCATAACCATAGACGCGCTTGGGGTTCTCGCCGCAGGCCATTTTGAGCGTGTAGGGCGCGTCCGGGAATTTCATCCCCTGTACCGTGCGGGACAGTACATTCTTCAGGGTAACACCCCGACCGCCAAACAGGTTCGCTGAACCGGGCAGGATCTGCATGGAGGTGACGCCGCCAGCAAGCGCGCGGGTAAAGCCCGGATCTTGCGGCCAGACGCCATGCTCGGCCCAGACTTCTGCAGTCACAGGGCCCGATATTTCGTTGCCGTCCTGATGGGCGCTAACGCCTGGCGACGGATAGACGCCGAGGTGGGAATGGTTGTCGATGATGCCTGGGGTCACGAACTTGCCCGACGCGTCGATTACTTCAACATCGTCGCCAGCGTCCAGATCCTCGCCCAAGCCAGCAATATTGCCGCCTTCCAGCAGGACGTCGTAGTTCTCAAAGACGTTCCCGACCCCGTCATAGACAGTTGCGTTCTGAAGAAGCACTGCACCGGACGGGTAGGGAGAGTAGGTAGATGGGTAAGGGTCGCGGTTGAAGGCTTCAGCCTTTTCGCCGGTGGTGTCATTCTCGCTGCTCTCTCCGCCGCCACACGCGGTAAGGAAGGTCGCAGCGGACAGAGCCACTGCCAGACGCATCGCAATTTTCATATCAGCCCCTCAGCCGGAATTTCCGTATCTGGAGACTATTGTGACCTGTTTGCATGTTCTTTCAATGCTGGCGAAAACATTGATCTGGAAATTCGCCCCATTGGGGATGGCATCCTGATCAGATCGGGCGGACAGCGCCCGGACAATTGGGATCAAGCGCAAAAGCAGGACGACGCGGCAGGGACACCGCTTCGGTGCGTTCAAACTTCTTGAGAACGCGGGCGAGCGCCACCTTTCCGAACGTCGCCGGAACGACGCCCTGCGGACGACCTGGCTTTGCCCCGAACGCGCGGCGCAAACGCCCATTGGCGTAAAGAGCGTTGGCCCGGAACAGGGCCGGCCATGTCATGAATTCACACGAAAGTGAAACATTCATCATGTCGCCATTCTGGACCCGGTGCGGCGCATTCTGAGGCCACGAGATGCCTTGGCCGGGTTTTAACTCAAATGGCTGGCCGTGCTGATCAAAACTGTTTTCGAAGTAGAGGCTTTCGTCGCCATCGCCGAGCGCAATTGCTTCCAGGCGTTCTGTCGGCGCGAAACTCTCTGTTTCGGGATAGAGATGAAGTGTCTTCGAGCCACGCACCTGAAGCAGCGCAACCAGCGGAATATCCAGATGATAATGAACGTGGATTTCGGGTGACGAGATCAGAACGCTCATATCGCGCTTGATGATACGCTGGCCCATACGCGATTGCAGGCTGTCGAAGATATTCTGCGCGGTGTCAGTATAGTCGGTGACAAGTTCGTTGGTGGCGCGAAGATTGAGCCAGATGCGCCCTTTCTTCACGGCCTCGAGAATGTCTTCGCCGCCAAGATCATTCGCAGTGCCGGATATGGGCTTTTGATCGCCTTCCGCATGCTCTCCAAAAGTCCAGATGCCGAGCTTGTCACGCGGATAGGCGTCGAGTAGCGCCGCAAGTGATGCGTCGCAGAACAGCGGCGACTGATGCAGGCTGTGTTCAGCCTCCAGAAGGTTCGCGTCCAGCTTGTCGTGCCGGACATACTGCCAGTGAATACTCATTTGCCTGCGTCCAAACCAGGGTCACCCATCGGTCCGGCCTATACCGGAGGGTCGTGAAGAAACCCTTGTCCGGCCCGCAAGATTTACGCCAGTCGGGCGCTGGACACGTCAGATATCGAGTTCAGAGGCGAACTGGGCATTGTCCTGAATGAACTTGAAGCGGTGCTCGGCCTTGCGTCCCATCAGAGTGTCGATGAGTTCCGCGGGCCTCATCTCTGTCAATTCGTCCATGGAATCTGGCAGGGTGATCCGCGCGAGTGTGCGTGATTTCGGATCCATGGTGGTCTCTTTAAGCTGTGAGGCATTCATCTCACCAAGACCCTTGAAGCGACCGATTTCGACCTTTTCGCTATTCTTGAATTCCGAGGCGATGAGCTCTGCCTTCTGCGCGTCGTCCATCGCATAGACGGACTTGCCCTTATGGCTGAGGCGGTAGAGCGGCGGCATCGCCATATAGAGACGACCGCTTTCGATGAGGCCCGGCGTCATCTGATAGAAGAAGGTGATGAGCAGCGAGGCAATGTGCGCCCCGTCGACATCAGCATCGGTCATGATGATGACGCGCTCATAGCGAAGGTCATCGAGACTGAAGCGCGTCTTGAGCCCCGTGCCGAGCGCCAGCATCAGGTCTGCGAGCTCTTGGTTCTTTTCCAGTTTGTCGACGGACGCGGACGCGACGTTGAGGATCTTGCCGCGCAGCGGAAGAATGGCCTGCATCTTCCGGTCGCGCGCCGTCTTTGCCGTGCCCCCAGCAGAATCGCCTTCGACGATGAAGAGCTCTGTATCGCCCGAATTTGCTGAACAGTCGGCGAGCTTGCCCGGAAGGCGAAGCCTGCGGGTCGCTGACTTGCGGGCGACTTCCTTGTCCTTGCGGCGCTTGGCGCGCTCATCGGCGCGCTCCATTGCCCAGTTAAGAAGCTTGTCCGCCTCTTTCGGGCTGCCTGCAAGCCAGTGATCGAACCGGTCGCGCACGGCGTTCTCGACCAGTCGGAAGGCCGCTGCGGTCGATAGTTTGTCCTTGGTCTGGCCGACGAATTCGGGCCCGCGAATAAACACCGATAACAGGATGCCAGCATAGGACATGACATCATCGGCGGTGATCGCAGTCGCCTTCTTCTGGCCCGTCAGTTCCCCGTAATTGCGCAGGCCCTTTGTAATAGCTGAGCGAAGGCCCGCTTCATGCGTGCCGCCATCCGGTGTCGGGATGGTATTGCAGTAGGAGCGCGAGAAGCCGTCGGCTTCGCCAAAGCCGGCAGCCGTCCAGGCGATCGCCCATTCGACCTTGCCTTCATCGGTCTCAACAAGGCCCGAGAAGGCTTCATTCGTAATGGTCGCCTTGCCCTTGAAGACCTCCTCCAGCTGGTCAGCGAGACCATTCGGATAGGTGAGGGTGGCTTCGGCCGGGATCTTGGAGTCCTCAGGCAGGAGCGACGGGTCGCAGGACCAGCGCACTTCGACACCGCGATAGAGATATGCCTTGGACCGGGCCATCTGGAACAGGCGGGACGGGCGGAAGCGGAGCTTGTCGCCGAAGATTTCGACGTCAGGGCGGAAGCGCACACTTGTGCCGCGACGGTTCGGTGCAGCACCTTTCAGCTCGACCGGAGACATGACCTGCCCACGCTCAAAGACCTGAACGTAGAGCTTGCGGTCACGGGCGACCTCGACCTCGACCCGCTCCGAGAGGGCGTTCACGACCGAGATGCCGACCCCGTGCAGGCCGCCAGCCGTCGCATAGGCCTTGTCAGAGAACTTGCCGCCCGCATGAAGCGTACACATGATGACCTCAAGAGCCGACTTCTCGGGGAACTTCGGATGCGGATCGATCGGGATGCCGCGACCATTGTCGGTGACCGTCAGGAAGCCGTCCGCATCGAGGCGTACCTCGATCCGGTTGGCGTGGCCGGCCACGGCCTCGTCCATCGAATTGTCGAGAACTTCGGCAAAGAGATGGTGGTAGGCGCGCTCATCCGTGCCGCCTATGTACATGCCCGGACGTTTGCGGACAGGTTCGAGCCCCTCAAGGACTTCGATATCCTTGGCTGAGTAGCCGGATGTGTCTGCTGGAACGTCGTCGAACAGTTGTGCTTGATTGGAGCCTGTCATGACCACCTCGTCTAGACCGAATCAGGCCGATCATACGAGGGCGAACATCAGCTCTCCTAGTCCTGCGCAGCGATTAGCTGTTGAAGGATTGCCACTTAGCGGGCGAGAAGCTCATTCGCCCGCGCAAAGACGGCTTCAAACATCTCTGTCGTCAACCGTCCGGTATTCGTGTTGTAGCGGGAGCAGTGGTAGCTCGACAGAATAATGCGATTGTCGGGAAGCCGATACTCGCTGCCATGGCCGAACGGATGATCTTTCAGCTTCAGATCAAAGGCGCGCAGTGTTGAGTCGTGCGAAATCTTGCCGAGGCAGAGCAGGACCTGCGCGTTTGGCAGCGCGTCGATGCGCGACGTCAGATAATTACGGCAGGTATTGATTTCAGCGCCGACGGGTTTGTTCTGCGGCGGTACGCACCTCACAGCATTGGTGATCATCGCACCTTTCAGGACCAGTCCATCATCTGGACGGGCCTGATACTCGCCTTCGCTGAAGCCGAACTTGTCGAGCGTCGCGTAGAGGAGGTCTCCAGCCCAGTCGCCAGTGAATGGGCGCCCCGTCTTGTTGGCGCCGGTCACGCCGGGGGCGAGACCAATAACGAGAAGACTCGCATTCTCATCCCCGAATGACGGCACGGGTGCATTGAACCAGCCGGGATGGTTGAGCCGGTTCTGTGAACGATAGGCCACAAGGCGCGGGCAAAGTTCGCAATTGGGTGGGGCTTCAGGCAGAACGGCGGTCTGATCAGTCATCGGCATCATCTGAATAAGCCACCGAGCGCTCAGACGTTCCAGAGCGCGGCCGGCCAATCAGGTCTGACAGGTCTTCAAGGTCGATGAAAACGTCGGCTTCGCGGCGGAGTTCATCCCCGATGGTCTGGGGTTGTGTCTTGGCGGACGAGACTACAGTGATGCGGCATCCCTGTGCCTTGGCCATTTCGACAAGCCTTCGAAAATCACTGTCTCCGGCAAAGAGAACGATATGGTCGACCGTGCTGGCGGCCGCCATCATATCGACGGCGATCTCGACATTCATGTTGCCACGAACCCGGCGACGCCCTTCGCGGTCCGTGAACTCACGCGCCGCCTTGTGAATGACATTGTAGCCATTGTAGCTAAGCCAGTCGACGAGCGGCCTGACAGGACTGTAGTCTTCGCCATCAACGATAGTCGTATAATAATTGGCACGAAGCAGCCGTCCGCGATTACGGAACTCTGCAAGTAGTTTACGGAAGTCAATTTCGATCTCGAGCGATCGCGCGGTGGTGTAGAGGCTTGCGCCATCAATGAACAACATCAGTCGTTCGTCTTTATAGAATGCCATTTTTAAACCAGAAATCAAAGTCATAAGGAAATAATTGCGAGGCTAGCGCTGGACTGCAGCGACCGCAAGTGACGGGTTGTATCGGTGTGCTGCAACGCATATAAAGAGCAGCTATCAGGAGATTTCCCATATGGCACGAGTAACTGTCGAAGATTGCATCGAGCAGGTCCCGAACCGGTTTGACCTGATCCTTCTGGCTGCGCAGCGCGCACGCATGATCCGCGAAGGTTCGCCGATCACTGTCGAGCGCGACAATGACAAGGATCCAGTCGTCTCTCTTCGTGAAATCGCTGATCGCTCCGTCAGTCTCGATGTGGTGCGCGAAGGCCTTATCGCCAACCTCCAGGAAGTCCGTCCTGGCGAGGAAGAAGAGCGTGAGGCAGACCGCGCAGCGCTTGAGACGGCGCCTGCAGCTACTGAAGAAGACGTGATGCGCGCCTACCAGGCCGAACTGGAGTCGGGCCGCGACGACCGTTTCTGATACTGCAATGAGCAGCGCGGCCGCCACTCACATTGATCGGTCGCCCCCAAATATGGAGCGGCGCGACGCTGGTGCGCGCGCCGTTATTCCAACCCGCGAAGATCTGATCGACGCGGTCCGGGCCTACTATCCTGAAGTAGACTCGAAGCGCCTTGGTGAGGCTTATGACTTTGCCAAGGAAAAGCACGGCGAACAGCTGCGTAAGTCAGGCGACCCATACTATTCCCATCCAGTGCAGGTCGCGATGCTTATTGCCGGCATCCAGCTCGACCAGTGCACAATCATGGCCGGGCTTCTGCACGACACGGTCGAAGACTGTGAAGTTTTGCTGGACGAGATCGAGACCCGGTTCGGCAGCGATGTTGCTGAACTGGTCGATGGCGTCACGAAACTCGGCAAGCTCGACTACAAGTCCGAGCAGTCCAAGCAGGCAGAGAACTTCCAGAAGTTCATTCTTGCGACGGTAAATGACATCCGCGTCTTGCTCGTGAAGCTGGCCGACCGGCTTCATAATATGCGCACGCTTCACTTCATCCCGAAGGAAGAATCACGGCGGCGGATTGCGGGCGAAACGCTGGAAATCTATGCGCCGCTGGCCCGCCGCGTGGGTCTTTACCAGGTTGCCTCCGAACTGGAAGATCTCGGCTTTCATCACGTAAATCCGGAAGCGCGCGCCAGTATCGTTGCAAAGCTCGAAGAGCTAATGTCGGAGAACGCCGACGACCTTGAACGCATTCGCTTTGCCATCAAGCAGGTCGTCGTTGAGCAAGGGCTTACTGCACGCGTGAAGGGCCGCCGCAAGCAACCCTATTCGATCTGGCGCAAGCTGGAGCGCAAGTCGATTTCATTTCGCGACGTCGCAGACATTTTCGGCTTCCGCGTAATCGTTCGCGAAACCGGCGAGTGCTATCAGCTATTGGGCGCATTTCACACGGTCTGGGCCTGTCTGTCTGATCGGTTCAGGGACTTCATTTCTGTTCCGAAGCCGAACGGTTACGCATCTATCCACACCACCGTCCGCGCCTCTGGCAACCGCCTCGTTGAGTTGCAAATCCGTACTGAGGAAATGGACCGGACCGCCGAGCATGGCGTTGCCGCGCACTGGACATACAAGAATAGCGAATACGGCTTCGATATTGAATCGTCAAAGGCTGCAGGCCTCGACCCCGGCGTGAACTTGCGCGCATTCGGTGAGCTTCTGGCCGATGGCGCAGAACCCGATGAATTCCTCGAGCACGCCAAGCTCGAAATGTACCGCGAGCATGTGTTCGTCTTCACGCCCAAGGGCCGGCTCATCATTTTGCCGAAGGGCGCGATGCCGCTCGACTTTGCGTATGCAGTTCATACGGCCGTCGGAGACACTTGCGACGGCGCAAAGATCAATGGTGTCGACCGTACGCTTCGTACGCAACTCAAGAATGGCGACGTTGTAGAAATCCTTCGGCGTTCTGACTCCCGGCCCACGGTCGGCTGGGAGGCGCTTACGGTAACCGGGCGTGCGCGATCTGCTATCCGCAGGCTGATCAGGGGGCGGGAACAGATTGAGTTTGTCCGCCTGGGCCGGGCGTTGATGGACAGGGACCTCAGACGTGCAGGCATCGAGCCGCTCGAAATTGACATGGTGCGTGTGGCCCGGCGCGCGGAGTTCGAAACCGCCGAGGATCTTGCCGAGGCGGTCGGGCGCGGTCGCTATGACACGGGGGACTTCATTCGCGCCGCATTCCCCGGTCATGAGCCGGTACACGCGAATGCCAATGATCGCACCTTGATCGATGACCAGCACGCCAGCCAGATGATCGCCGGCGAAGACCTGACGCCGGGTGTTACATTGCATCTCGGCGAATGCTGTCACCCGATCCCCGGTGACCGCATCATCGGTCTGCGGGAACCCGAGAAGGGCCTCGTCGTCCATACGATTTTTTGCCGTCAGGTTGCCGCGTTCGAGGACAGACCAGATCTCTGGGTTGATTTGCGCTGGAATGAGCTTGCCAAACAGGGCGTCGTTGCCGTTGGTCGGATTAGCGTTCAGGCGGTGAACAAGCCTGGCGTCATGGCGCTACAGTGCTCGGCGGTCGCACAGGCTGGCGGCAATATCACGCGTGTCGAGACCGGCGAACGCGCCTCTGACTTTCTTCAGCTTGTCTTCGATATCGAGGTTGAGGACTTGCGTCATCTCGAGCACATAAGGGCCGCATTGCGGGCGCTCGCCGTCGTGGAGAGTGTTGAGCGGATCGAGGAGACGACAAATTGACCAATGACGAGGTGCTGGACTGTTTTCGCGAAGCTGGTGCGTTGCTTGAAGGTCATTTCATTCTCTCCTCCGGACGCCGCAGCCCCGTCTTCCTGCAGAAGGCGCTCGTCTTCTCCCAGCCCGAACTGGCGGAGCGTCTCTGCAAGGCGCTCGCGAAGAAAGTCACCGAGACATTCGGCAAGATCGACGTCGTGGCCGGACCAGCTGTTGGCGGCATCATTCCGGGATATGAGCTCGCGCGTCAGCTTGGGTGCCGCTCCATCTTTGCAGAACGCGTCGATGGTGAGCTTCAGTTCCGGCGCGGCTTTTCCATTACCGAAGGTGAGAAGATCCTGATCGCCGAAGATATCGTGACGACAGGTCTGTCATTCCGTGAAACTGTAATCGCGCTCGGCAAACTGCCCGGCGAAGTCGTCGGCGGTTCATGCGTTATTGATCGGTCGAATGGCCGCGCCGATGTCGGCTGCAAGCTCGTTTCACTCGCCCAGGTCGACTTTCCGGACTATGATCCTGGCAACCTGCCGGACCACCTGAAAGCGATTCCGCCGGTCAAACCCGGTAGCCGCGGGCTTGCCTGAAGGAGTGATCGCTCATGATCATTGGTATGGGCAATGACCTCTGCAACATTGAGCGGATCGAGAAGTCGATCGAACGCTTCGGTGAGAGGTTCAAACAGCGCTGCTTCACTGAAACCGAAATCGCGCTGGCCGAACGTCGACGCCGCTCGGCTGAGACTTATGCGAAGCGGTTCGCGGCCAAGGAGGCCTGCGCAAAGGCGCTGGGCACAGGGGTGCCGCGCCGCGGTGTGCACTGGAAACATATGGGTGTCGTAAACCTGCCAACCGGTAAGCCGACCATGGCTCTGACCGGCGGCGCGGCAAAGCGGTTGGCTGAAATGCTGCCAGACGGACATGAGGCGGTGATCCATCTCACGATTACTGATGATCATCCATGGGCATCGGCTGTTGTCATTATTGAGGCGCTGCCTGTACAAGCGCGCTCATGAAACCCGCCCGGCCAAAACGTACAAGATTGCGCGCCTCCGGACGGACGGTGAAACGCAAGCGCCCCGAGCTGTCTGCCGACGACCGTATGGAGCTTGAAGCCCGGCTGGGATATACATTCAGGACGGTTGAGTGGCTGAACCGGGCGCTAACCCATCCAAGTCTCATCGACAATTATGACGGCGACGCGCAGTTCTCGAACCAGCGTCTTGAATTCCTTGGTGACCGGGTACTGGGCCTCATCATGGCCGAGTTGCTCATCGCCAAGTTTCCGTCCGAGCGTGAAGGCTATCTGACACGTATTTTCCACCAGCTTGTCAGCGGCGAAGCCTGCGCAGAGGTTGGCGAAGCCATGAAACTTCGACCCTTCCTGTTCCTAGATGCGTCCATGGAGAACAATAAGCGTGGCAGCTACGACAAATCAGTGGCCGATGCCGTCGAGGCCATCGTGGCGGCTATCTACCGCGATGGGGGACTGGAAGCGGCGCGTGCCTTTATCAGCCGACACTGGATCATGGAGCTTGTGGATCGGGAAATCTCGCAGCAGAACCCGAAAACAAGGCTGAGTGACTGGTGCGGCGCCAATCGCGCGCCCTATGCGACCTATGATATAATAGAGCGGTCCGGCCCGGATCACGAACCGGTTTTCCTGGTCGAAGCCAAGGTGGAAGGGCATGGGGCCGCACGAGACAAGGGCCGTTCGAGGCAGGAAGCTGAAATGGCTGCGGCCGACCGACTTTTAAGGGATCTGATCCGGAATGCAGGCTGACGACATCAAACGCGCGGGCTTTGTCGCCATTATCGGGGCGCCGAATGCGGGCAAGTCCACGCTGACCAATGCCATGGTCGGCACCAAGGTCGCGATCGTGACCCATAAGGTCCAGACGACCCGCTTTCCGGTACGCGGCGTCGCGCATACCGGCGATGCCCAACTCGTTATCGTCGATACACCCGGGATATTCGGGGCTAAGAAACGCCTTGACCGGGCTATGGTAAAATCGGCCTGGACAGGGGCCGAGGATGCGGATGCTGTCATTCACCTGATCGACGCCGCAGCATGGATCGCAGAGCGCAAAGGCAAGTCTGCACCAGCGCAGACCAAATCCGTCGAGGACGACCGCGATGTGATCCGCACGCTGAAGCGCAACGACCGCAAAGTCATCCTCGCGCTCAACAAGATTGACCTGTTTCCGCACGATGAAGTCCTGCCGCTCATTGCAGAGTTCAATGAAGAAGGGGCTTATAGCGACATCTTCATGATCTCTGCCGAGAATGGGGACGGGCTGGACCTGCTGATGGATAATCTCGCCGCGAAGATGCCGGAAGGCCCGGCCATGTTCCCGCCAGAACAGTCAGCAGACATTCCGATGCGCCTGCTGGCCGCTGAGATCACCCGCGAAAAGCTGATGCTGCGCCTGCACGAGGAGCTCCCATACCAGCTGACAGTCGAGACCGAGACCTGGGAAGACTTCAAGAATGGCGACGTGCGCATTGAGCAGGCCGTCATTGTCGGACGTGACAACCACAAGTCCATGGTCCTCGGCAAGAATGGCCAAACGATCAAATGGGTCAGCCGCGCCGCGCGCGAGGAGCTGGGCAAGCTGCTGGATACGCGCGTGCACCTCTTCCTCTTCGTGAAGGTGGACGAGAAGTGGCAGGAAAAGCGCGAAAGCTACGCCCATCTCGGACTGGAGTTCGATAGCTGATGCAGTGGCGCGATGAGGGCCTTGTCCTCGGCGGCCGCAAGTTCGGCGAAAGTGGACTGATCCTCGACGTGCTGACACGTGAACGCGGGCGCCGCTCTGGCCTCGTTTATGGCGGCGCCTCGCGCAAGAAGCGCGCTCAATATGAGCCTGGCAACACGGTCGACCTGTCCTGGTCGGGCCGTCTCGAAGAACAGCTTGGGCGCTTTGAGGTTGCGGAAAGTTCCCGCCAGCGCGCTTCGCGCCTGATTGACCTGCCATTGGCTCTGAATGCCGTCGCATCTATATGCGCGCTTCTGCGCGGCGCCCTGAATGAGGGCGACCATGCCGGCTCTTCACTGTTCGCGGCGACTGAGATGCTGCTGGATCAGCTCGATAGCGACGAGGTCTGGCCGGCCCTCTACGTGCGTTGGGAGCTTGGCCTCCTTGCAGCGCTCGGTTTCGGGCTTGATCTCGAAGCCTGTGCAGTGAGTGGCTCGAATGACGGCCTCACCCATGTCTCTCCGCGAACGGGGCGGGCCGTTAAGGGATCAGAGGCCGCAGAATATATTGATCGGCTATTCATGCTGCCGAACTTTCTCATCGATGCACGTTCTCCGGCGACCGACCAGGATATCGCTCATGGGCTGGAGCTGACGGGCCATTTTATCGAACGACGTCTGTTCAACACGATGAATCGAGACATGCCCGAACCTAGGCGCCGCCTTGTTGCGAAGCTGGCGCGTCCGCTCGCGCTCTAGCGGCAGATGCTCGAGCGGCCCATGTCGAAATGGAAATGATCTGCATGGGCGGCGTTATAGTCCGGTCCAAGCACGACAGAGAAGAGCTGACACGCGCCGCCATGCACCTCCTCAAGGAACGTCCCGAATTCACTATCCTCGCGCCAATGCTGGCGTACGTCGATGACGCGGCCGTCTGTCAGGCGAAACCCGCGAATATCAATGGCGTTCGCCCGTCCATGCTCACTCAAATTGCTTGAGCCAGCGATATTGCGGCAAGAAAAGGAGCCATAGGAGAGAATGCGGTCCACCTCTTCGCCGAGGATCTCTTCAGCCGCAGGTGCTACGATCTCGCGCTCCCAGACGAATAGGGATGCGGTCTGGGCGCAAGTCATCTTCAGCGGGGCAACAGAGTAGGGGTATGCCGACTGATCCAGTGTCAGGGGTCGTTCAAGCGGGCATCGTTCCGTGCCGCTGCCTTCCGGCAGGGCCGTGTAGCCGACATCCGCGCGGTCGAGCAGGGCGTAACACTGGTCGAAGTCACCCTTGAGCCGCGCTAGCTTGATGGGCGTCGCAAAACCGATGGGATCGGTCAGGCTGAGTGGTCGGAGCGGATTGTGCTGCACAGGAACGAATGCATTGAAGGCAATTGCAGCTAGAAGCAGTGCCGCAACGACACCAACCTGTTTAATTCCCCGCTCAAGCGTGCTGATCATTTCTTATATTCATCCGTCATTCTGATAGAGTCGGGGCCACGCCCGATTCCTGAGAAGGCAGAGCCCGAAGGAGCCACCATGTCCGACCTTCTGGACCCCGAAGATGGCAACATCATCAACGAGCCGCTGAGTGAGGCCCTCACCAAGCGCTACCTCGCCTATGCCTTGTCGACCATCACATCCCGCGCCCTGCCGGATGTGCGCGACGGCCTGAAGCCGGTCCAGCGCCGCATCCTTTATGGCATGCGGGAGCTTAAACTCGATCCGGAGTCCGGCTACCGCAAATGTGCAAAAATCGTCGGCGACGTGATGGGTAACTTCCACCCGCACGGGGATAGCGCGATCTACGATACGCTTGTCCGGCTCGCCCAGAATTTCTCCGTCCGTTATCCGCTGGTGGATGGCCAGGGCAACTTCGGTAATATCGATGGCGATAATGCGGCCGCGTACCGCTATACTGAAGCCCGAATGACCGAAGCGGCAAAGCTGCTTCTGGACGGGCTCAATGAAGACGCCGTCGACTTCAAGGACAACTATTCCGAAACCGAGCGCGAGCCGGTCGTCCTGCCTGCCGGATATCCGAACCTGCTGGCAAATGGCGCAACAGGCATCGCTGTGGGCATGGCGACCTCCATTCCGCCGCACAATGTCGCCGAAGTCATCGACGCGGCCCTCCTGCTGATCGAGGACCGCGACACGCCGATTACTGAACTCATGAACGTGATGCCGGGCCCGGACTTCCCAACTGGCGGCGTTATTGTTGAGCCTCGCAGCGCCATCCGCGAAGCGTATGAGACGGGACGGGGCGGTTTCAGGATCCGCGCACGCTGGGCCGTCGAGGATCTTGGCCGGGGCACCTGGCAGATCATCGTCACCGAAATCCCGTACCAGGTCCAGAAGTCACGCCTCATCGAAAAGCTTGCAGAGCTGATCGAGACCAAGAAAGCACCGCTGCTCAGCGATGTGCGCGATGAGAGCGCCGAAGATATTCGGATTGTGCTGGAGCCGAGGGCAAAAACGGTTGATCCAGACGTCCTGATGGAGAGCCTGTTCAAGCTGTGCGATCTGGAATCTCGCTTCTCCATGAATATGAACGTGCTTGATCGCGGCGCACCGAAGGTGATGAGCCTGCGCGAAGTGATCATCGCCTATCTCGATCACCGCCGCGAGGTGGTGGTGCGCCGGGCCCGCTTCCGTCTAGACAAGATCGAGAAGCGCCTGCACCTGCTCGAGGGCTACCTCAAGGCCTTCCTCAATATCGATGAAGTGATCCGCATAATCCGTGAGGAGGATGAGCCGAAACAGGAGCTCATCAAACGTTTCGAACTGACAGATATTCAGGCTGAAGCTGTCCTCAACCTCCGCCTGCGTGCGCTGCGCAAGCTCGAGGAAATGGAGATCCGCAAGGAGAATGACGCGCTTCAGGAAGAGCGCGCTGATATTGAATCCCTGCTCGGCTCGACACGCCGTCAGTGGACCAAGGTTGGCAAACAGCTGAAAGAGGCACGGAAGGTTTTTGATCCGGAAACCGAGCTCGGTCGCCGCCGCGCCACATTCGAGGATGCGCCAGAAATCGACCTCTCAGCGGCACTGGAAGCGTCCACACCGAAAGAGCCGATCACGGTCGTGCTGTCTTCCATGGGCTGGATTCGCGGCATGAAGGGGCACGGACTCGACCTTGAGACCACCAAGTTCAAAGAAGGCGACAGTCTCTATCTCAGCGAAGAAGTGCAGACCACTGACAAGATCGTCCTGCTGGCGAGCGATGGGCGCGCTTTCACGCTGACATGCGATAAGCTGCCGGGTGGTCGCGGCCATGGTGAACCCATCCGGCTGTCCATCGATCTGGAAGACAATATCGAGATTGTCGCCATGTTCCGGCTGAACCCTGATCGTAAACGCCTGATGGCCTCCGATGCCGGTTACGGCTTCATCGTCCCGGAAGGTGAGCTTGAATCGAACCGCAAGGCGGGCAAGTCGGTCGTCAATACGGGTGGCGGCACCCTGCTCGTCAGCCGGATTGTCGATGGTGACCAGATCGCGGTTATCGGTACGAACAGGAAGCTTCTGATCTTTCCGCTCGATGAACTGCCGGAAATGGCGCGCGGCAAGGGCGTGAAGCTGCAAGCCTATCGAGGCAAGGACAAGCTGGCTGATGCGATGGCGTTCAAAGCCGAGGAGGGCTTTGCGGTGACCGATGCTGCTGGTCGCTCCCGCACCTTCCCGGAGTGGGAAGAGTGGATCGGCAAACGCGCGCAGGCTGGCAAAGCGGCGCCACGTGGCTTTCCAAAGTCGGGCACATTCACGGGTTAGCTTGTCTTCCCGCAGGGGCGGGTCTACTGAGTCAGCCGGGACAAACTTCAAGGTGGAGGGACCTCCATGACTTTTCTTTACGTACTGATCGGTGCGCTGGCCATTCTGGTCGTTTTCCTGATCGGCATCTACAACTCGCTCGTCGCCAAGCGTCAGCGCTGCAATCAGGCGTTCGCCGATATCGATGTACAGCTGAAGCAGCGCCAGAACCTCATCCCCAATCTGGTTGAGACGGTGAAGGGCTATGCCAGCCATGAGCGTGAAACGCTCGATGCGGTCGTTCAGGCGCGCAACTCGGCCGTGGCGGCGCAATCGCCGGGTGAGATGGCGCAGGCAGAAGGCTTGCTTACGGGGGCTCTCGGCCGCCTGTTCGCACTTTCCGAAGCCTATCCAGACCTGAAGGCGAACGAGAATTTCAAGGATCTGCAGGACGAGCTGTCTGTAATTGAGGACAAGCTTGCTGCGGCTCGCCGTTTCTACAATGCGGCCGTTCAGGACTACAACACGTCCCGCGAGCAGTTCCCGAACTCCATCGTGGCAGGCATGTTCAACTTCGAAGAGCGCGAATTCTTCGACCTCGGCGGCGACCGTACCGCTCTGTCGAACGCCCCGGAAGTGAAGTTCTAGCCTTCAAGTTTTCTTGTGTATCACATGAATGTCCCGGTCTTTCTTGCTGAAAGTCCGGGACTTTTTTTGTGAAGGAACGATCAGTTCGCCTGCAACGATGGCAGCCAGGTGGCAAGCTGAGGCAGGAAAGCGACCGCCAGGATCATCAGAAGCTGCAACCCGATAAAGGGCAGGGCACCACGCCAGATCTCGATCGTCTGAACACTGTCCGGTGCTGCACCCCGTAGATAGAAAAGTGCAAATCCAAATGGCGGGGTCAGGAAGCTGGTCTGCAGGTTCAGCGCCATCAGAATGGCCAGCCAGACCGGGTCGAACCCCATGATAATCAGCGGCGGCGTCACCAGCGGCACAACCACGAAGACGATCTCGATGAAGTCGAGAAAGAAGCCGAGCACGAACATGACCAGCATGGCGCCGATCAGCGCGCCCCATCGACCGCCGGGCACGGCCTCAAGAAGGTCAGCGACCATGTCATCGCCGCCAAATCCCCGGAAGACGAGCGAGAACAGCGACGCCCCGATCAGGATCAGGAAAACCATCGATGTAATGTGAACGCCGCTTTTCAGAGCAAGCGAAAGAAAGCCGCGCCGATGCAGGATCAACATGCCGGCAGCTGTGCCAGCCAGGAGAATGAATGCTGATATTGCGATGATGGCGATACCGGCAAGCGTGATTGCGTCAGTGGTTGCAACGCCGAGGCGCAGGTCCATCACGTTTCGGATAATCAGAATCAGAATGAGGGAAACGAAGGCCGCCGCGATGACCCTCACCAGAAGCGCATCCTTTGTTTCCGAAAGGCGAAGGCCCGCTAGCAACAGAGCACCGGCCACGCCGATAGAGGCAGCTTCTGTTGGGGTTGCGATACCGGACAGGATGGCGCCAAGCACAGCGATGATCAGGAAGAGCGGTGCACCAAGGCCGAAAGCGACTTCCTTGCCTGTCAACGGCGGGCTGTCATCGTCGATGACGGGCGGGCAGGAGTCTGGTTTCAGGATGGCCATGATGGCGATCCAGCCAATGTAAAGCCCGACCAGAAGCAGGCCGGGAATAAGCGCGCCGGCGAACAGGTCACCTACCGACACCACAAAGCTGCCAATACCCATTTCATTGGCGGCCTGGCTTGCAGCGTTGGACACAGCGTCGGCAAGCAGGATGAGGACGATGCTCGGCGGAATGATCTGACCGAGCGTGCCTGAGGCAGCAATCGTGCCGGTGGCTAGTTTGGGATCATACTTGTGGGCCAGCATGGTCGGCAGGGCGATCAGCGTCATCGTGATGACAGTCGCGCCAACAATGCCGGTTGAGGCCGCAAGCAGGGCACCGACAAGGACGACGGCATAGCCAAGACCGCCGCGCATACGTCCGAGAAGCCGCCCAGCAATATGAAGCAGGTCTTCTGCCACGCGTGAGCGTTCAAGGATGACACCCATAAGCACGAAGAGTGGAACAGCGATCAGCGTTTCATTCTGCATGATCGACCCGCCCTGAATGCGGCTCGGAAGGGAGAGGAGAAGAGGTTCAGGAAAGACGCCCAGCGTAATGCCGAACAGGGCAAAGAGCAGGGCGACTCCGCCCAGCGTCAGCGCAACGGGATAGCCTGCAAGCAAGGCGCCGATGGCCGTCAGGAACATCAGGAGCGCGAGCAGGAGTTCAAGCTCCATAATGACGCTCCTGCGGTTTGACTTCTTCGACTTCAGAGGCAAACCCGGTCAGTCTGAGCGCCGCTTTCAAGGCTACTGACAGACCAGCGAGTATCAGGAGAATGGCAAAGATCGGCACCAGCGTCTTGAACAGGAACAGGATCGGGAGCCCGTCGCTCTCGCGCGAGCCTTCGAACAGCGTCCAGCTGCGTGTTAGCCCCTGTTCGCCAGCCATAAGGAGGCGGATGCAAATCGGGAAGAGGAGGAGATAGGTGCCCGCAAGTTCAATCCAGTTGCGGCCATTCTCGCCAAAGCGGGGGCGCAAGATGTCGACCCGTACATGCGCATCATCACGAAGCGCCGTCGACGCGCCCAGCATGAACATGGCGGCAAAGGCATATATGACCGACTCCGACAGCCAGGTCGCCGTCAGGGCGAGGGCGTAGCTGCAGATTACGACGACGAGCTGAAGCATGAAGAGCAGCACCGCCGCCAGCATGGCCGCGCGCAGGACCCAGTCGAGCGAACGGTCAAGCCCGTCTGCAAGCGTCTGCCCGGCTTTGAAAAGTGGCCCCGGGATCACTAGAATAAGCAGCGGTAGAAGAAGGAGTGGCGAGGCAACTATCCCGATCCATTTCAGGAAGCTGCCAAGGGTCAGGAAGACTTGCGGGTCCATGACGGGCGCCTAGCCTCCGGCTTTCCGGCCAAGCTCGCGGGCTGCATAGTATGGCCCGTCAGAGACCGCCGCCCAGCCTGCCATCTTGTTGAGCGACTTTTCGAAACTCTCATAGATACGCTTCTCGAGACCATCGCGGCCGGATGCGGCGCGCACGTCCCGGGCCGCCTCTGCCATCCGGGCAACAACCTCATCCGGGAATGACCGCAGCTGCACGCCGTGCTCGCGTACCAGAAGGTCGAGATAGACCGAGTTCTGATAGGTAAACTCGCCGAGCGAGAGATGATTGACGGACTCGCAGGCCGCCTTGATCAGCGCCTGCTCACCTGCCGTAAGGCTTTCCCAGAGCTTGAGATTGATGCCGACAGCTAGGCTCGCGCCCGGTTCATGGAAGCCGGGGCCGTAATAGTATGGCGCTTCACGGTAGAAACCGAGGGAGTAGTCATTCCAGGGGCCGACCCATTCGGTTGCGTCGATATTGCCGGTCTGGAGCGCCTGATAGATTTCGCCGCCGGGCAGGGATTTGGCTGATCCGCCTAGCGCGCGCAGGACGTCGCCGCCTTGGCCCGGGATACGCATCTGAAGGCCGACAAGGTCGTCGAGACTGTTGATCTCACGACGGAACCAGCCGCCCATCTGGTGACCGGTATTCGCGCCCTGTAGCGGCTTGATACCAAAGCCGGCCGACAGCTCATCCCAGAGCTCCTGACCACCGCCAAAATCGATCCAGCCCATGATTTCCTGCGCCGTCATGCCGAATGGCACGGCGGTGAAGAACGGATAGGCTGTAGACTTGGCCGTCCAGTAATATTCGGCGCCGTGATACATGTCGGCAGAGCCATTCGCGACCGCGTCGAAGCTTTCGAAAGCAGGGACCAGCTCGCCCGCGGCATAGACCTTCACTTCGATCAGGCCTTCGGACATTGCGAGAATGCGTTCAGCTACGCGTTCGGCCGCGCGGCCAAGGCCGGGCAGGCCTTTCGGCCAGGTGGTCACCATGTTGAGGCGTCGCCGGTTGCGGCTGATCGCAGGCGCGGCAAGGTTTGCCGCGTGGTCCGGGCTGCCAAAGGATGCGGCAGCACCGCCTATGCCAAGAAGACCTGCGCCAAGCAGGTTACGTCTTCGTATCATGTCCTCCCCCGGATCCTCTAGGGATCGCCCGGCCTTGCCCCTCTGACAGGTCGGGTTCTAGTCTTCCTCTTCAAGCGGACGCCAGACGGCCCCGTCAAGGACTTCGAGCGGTTGGAAGCGGCGTTTATAGTCCATCTTCGGGCTCTGCTTGATCCAGTAACCTAGATAGACGTGGGGCAAGCCATAGTCGTCGGCGCTCCGGATATGATCAAGGATTAGATACGTGCCAAGGCTGCGCTTGGGCTGGCGCGTGTCGAAGAAAGTGTAGACCATCGAGAAACCGTCGCGCAGCACATCTGTCAGGGATACTGCGACCAGCGGCGCATCCTCTTCAGGTCCTTCGCGGTACTCGAACATCAGGGTCTGTACGGGCGTTTCATTCACCATGCCGGCGAATTCTCGAAAACCCATATCCGACATGCCGCCGCCTTCATGACGCGAAACCAGGTAGCGCTTCAGCAGCCTGAACTGTTCACGTGTCGCTTTCGGCGCGACCGGGCGGCGTACCAGATCCGCATTGCGCTTAAGGATCCGGGCTTGGTTCCGGCTTGGCGAAAACCGAGAGGCGTCGACGCGCACACTGCGACAGGCATTGCAGGATGGGCAGGCCGGACGGTAGGCAACCGACTGGCTGCGACGAAAGCCTGCCTCGCTCAGCTGGTTGTGAAGCGTGTCAGGGGCCGACTGGTTGAGATGGGTAAAGGCTTTGCGCTCCATCTGGCCGTCCAGATAGGGGCAAGGCGTTGCACCGGTGACATAGAAACGTAGTCCGCGTCCGACACCCGGTACGGTAAATAGAGACTCATCCAGTTTCATAGTCATCGATTAAGGCACTCATAGATCAAAACGCCAAGGGGCCATTATGGTGAATGCGACCCACATCACAATCAAAAGTGGCCCACCAAACTTTATGAAGTCTGAAAATCGGTAATGGCCGGGGGCCATGATCAACATGTTGGTCTGATAGGCGATCGGCGAGGCGAAACTGCAGTTCGACGCGTAAATGACTGCAAGGATGTAAGGAAGCGGGTCAGCGCCCGCCGAATGGGCCGCCTCCAGGGCAACAGGGGCAAACAGTACGGCGGTCGCGGCATTGCTGAGAATATTCGTAAGTACGGCAACGCAGATAAAGATGGTCGAGAGGATAACGACGGGGCCAAATGGCGAGGCGAGTGTAACAACACCATCTGCGATCAGCGTCGCTGCGCCAGTTTTCTCCAGTGCCGTGCCCATGGCGAGAGCGGCGGCGATGACTAGGAATATCTTGAGATCAAGTGCCCGGCTCGCCTGCCGGGTGTTGAGGCACTGCGTAACGATCATGGCGAGAGCTGCGAGAACGGACGCCACGAGAATGCTGACAATGCCGGTCGCTGCCAGAACGACCATGCCAAGTGCGATAAGGCGGGCCGCAAGGCTATGCGCCGTCACCGGGATTTCCTTCTGCGACCACTCCAGCAGCAGGATGTCCCGGCTTGTTCGCAACTCCTGGAAGACGGTCGGCGGTGCACAGAGGAGGAGCGTATCGCCAGCTTCAAGCCTGATTTCACCAAGCTTGGTTCGGATCATCCGCGAGCGTCGCTGAATGCCCAGCACGACCGCCGAGGTCAGGCGGCGGAAACCAAGCATTTCTACGGTCCGGCCCGCCATGCGCGAACCCGGTGCGATAACGGCCTCGATCAGGCTGAGCTGCGGTACACTTGTATCGACCGCTTCGTTCTCATTTCCCTGCCAGATCTGTTGCAGCAGCCCAGGCTTTGAAGCGAGGAGGTCACTAATGGCTTTCCGCGTCGCCGCAACAATGACCAGATCGCCAGCGCGTAGTTCGACATCCTCGAACGGGGGAAGCATTGCTTTCTCGCCGCGCTGGATAAGGCGGACGGTCATATCCTTGAGATCCGGGAACATGCCTGCCAAAGGGGACTGGCCGATCAGGAAGTGCCCGTGCGTGACTTCTATCTGTGCCACGAACTGTTTCCCGCTAGGCACGATCTCCTGCGCGAACGTATCCCGGTTCGGCAGAAGATACCGCGAGAAGATCGCAATATAGGCAAGGCCGACCCCGGCAAGCATGAGTCCCATTGGCGTCTGCTCGAAGAAGTCGAGGGATATCCCTTCGGTGCGCCGATAGGCGTCTGCGGCCAGCAGGTTGGTTGATGTGCCGATCAGCGTCGTCATGCCAGCTAGTATCGAGACGAAACTGAGCGGCATCATCAGGCGAGAGGGAGACGCATTCATCCGCATCGCAATCGCGCTCATGATCGGAAGAAACATGATGACGACGGGTGTATTGTTCGTGAAAGCGCTGATGGCGAAGACAGCGAAGAACGTTACGCAAAGCGTATAGATCGGGCGTCTGCCATAAGAGCGCAGGAGCGCTTTCGTGGGGCCTTCGATGGCGCCCGTCTGGAACAGGCCCTGGCCGACAACAAGGAGCGCCATGATCGTGATCAGCGCCGGGTTGCCGAACCCTGAAAGCAGGTCCGCCGAGGTTATTGCCGTCCCGTCAAAGGCTGTCGCGCCGGGGATTGTGAACAACAGAAGAAGGGCCGCGACGACGCCGATGGAAACGGCTTCCATCGACCAGCGATCCATCACATAGGCGATGATCGCACAGAGGATGACGAACAGGCTGGCCCACATGGGCCAGTTTGCAACGAGGTCTGTTGCCATGAAGTCTCCCGGCCGCGAAAGGAACCGAAAGGTCCTTCCAGTAAATCAGTCTAGGTGGACGACTATGCTCAACCGGCGGTTCTGAGGCAAGTTGGTAGAGTTGGCGTTGAGCGGCCTGGTGTCGGCCAGACCGGCAACGCTGCGGACGCGTGCTGGTTTTATTCCGTGGGCCAACAGGGCACGACGGGCCGCGTTTGCCCGGTCGGCAGACAGATCCCAGTTGGAATAGTTGGTCCGGTGGATCGGGTCACTGTCTGTGTGGCCTTCGATGCTAAAAGGCATATCGATTAGTGCGAGGGCGCCGGCGGTCAGCGCGATCAGATCATCACCGCGTGCATTCAGCGACGCAGCACCTTTCTCAAATAGCGGCGCTAACTCGGGATCGAGAAGATCAATCCGCACGCCGTTCTCGATTTCGCTGATCGCGACGTGGCCCGCCGGTTCTGTGAGCAGAGCGGAATTGCGTAGAGTTTCGGCGAGCGCTGAGACTCCGGTTTGTGCGGGCGTCAGGGAGAGCGGCTTGAAAGCCTGCGCTGTCGTCAATCCAGGTGCGCCGAATTGCTCTGCCACGTTCTCTTTCTGCTCTGGCGTTGCGCCATGGACCAGCCAAAGAACGAGAAAGAGGGCGCAAAGAGCTGTGAGGAAGTCCGCATAGGCGAGCTTCCATCCGCCAGTCTGGCGGATCGGCGCCAGAGGCATTCTGCCTCCGGCACGCGACAAGGCGTGAACATTAGCCATAGTGTCCGATCTTTCTGATCCGTACACTCTGCCTACACGAACGTCCTTAGGGTGGAGTTTGGCGTAACCTTTGAATTTTAATCAAATCTGGCCAGAGTCCGGATGCCGTTCTGGTTGGCGGCCGCGGCAAACGGGTTATCTGGCGCGAAGCGGCAATGACGAGGTAATTATGAGCAAGTGTGCATTTCTGGGTCTGGGTGTCATGGGCTTTCCAATGGCAGGCCATCTCGTTTCGAAAGGCCATGACGTCACCGTCTGGAACCGGACCCAGTCCAAGGCGGATGACTGGGCCGCAAAGCATGACGGCGAGGCGGCTGCGACGCCGGAAGAAGCTGTTTCAGACGCAGAATATATCTGTCTCTGCGTCGGAGATGACCCCGACGTCGAAGCAGTTTTCGACCAGATCGAGGGAGCGCTCGCCAAAGGCGCAATTGTAATCGACCACACGACAGCCAGCGCGGGTCTCGCCCGAAAGCTGTATGAGCGTTGCAAGGCAAGGGGCGCTCAATTCGTCGACGCCCCAATATCAGGCGGCCAGGCTGGCGCCGAGGCTGGGCGGCTTACCATCATGTGCGGCGGCGATGACGACGCTATGTCGAAGGCACGGCCGATCATGGAGGCATATGGTGCGCGTATCACGCATATCGGCGAGAGCGGTGCCGGACAGCTTGCGAAATCAGTGAACCAGATATGCATCGCGGGTATCGTTCAGGGGCTCTCAGAAGGCATTCATTTCGCTGAAAGCAATGGCCTCGACGTGGCAAAGGTCATGGAAGCCATTTCTGGTGGTGCGGCACAAAGCTGGCAGATGGAAAACCGCTGGCAGACGATGGCAGAGCGTAAATTTGATCACGGTTTTGCCGTCGACTGGATGCGCAAGGATCTTCGAATTGCCCTGACTGCGGCCGACGAAAGCGGCGCGCGTCTGCCAGTCACAGCGTTGGTCGACCAGTTTTACGGCGACGTGCAGACCAATGGCGGCAGTCGTTGGGACACGTCGAGCCTGATTATCCGCTTCGACCCCCAGAGAAAGTCGTGAATTGAAACAGGTCGAAATTCACCTCAAGAAGCGTGACAGCGACATCATCGTCCGTGCGATCAAGGCATTTGAACCCATCGACTGGATCCAGTTCGACATTGAGCAGGCCGATAGAAAGATGATCCGCGTGCTCACACATGACGGCCGTTGCCAGCTTCTGATCGACGCGGTGTCCGAGGCGCTTGAGGACTGCCGTGACTGGCGGGTCACAATGATCCCGGTTGAAGCGAGCCTGCCGGAACCGCGTGAGCTTGAGAAGGATGAGGCGGCCAGCAATCTTCGTGTCCTGCGCGAGGAGCTTCTCGACGATGTGGTCAAGGATGCGACGCTCACGCGTGACTTTCTCATTCTGTCAGGGCTTTCGACGATTGTTGCTGCCATTGGCCTGAATTCTGACGGCGTTGCGGCGGTGATCGGTGCGATGGTCATCGCGCCCTTGCTGGGGCCAATACTCGGTTTCGCCCTTGGCGCCGGTCTTGGTAATATGGGGCTCATTCGCCAATCGGGTGGCACCCTTGCAGCCGGACTGGGCGTGGCCTTGCTCGTCGCCTTCCTCATCTCCTTCGCCTTGCCGCTCAACCTCGAGAGCGAAGAACTCATGGCGCGTACGCAGGTACGGCTCGACAGCGTCGCGCTGGCCCTTGCAGCAGGTGGCGCTGCCGCGCTGTCCATGGCTCAAGGCAAATCCGCTGTGCTGGTCGGCGTCATGGTCGCTGCGGCGCTCCTGCCACCCGGGGCTGCCTTCGGGCTGTTTATGGGATCTCAGGAATGGACGCTTGCTGCCAGGTCCGGAATGTTGCTTTTCCTGAATATTGTCTGCCTGCTTGTCTCGGCGCTGGCGGTCTTCCGCCTCAAGGGCATCAGACCCCGCGGATGGGTCGATCAACAGAACGCAACGCGCGCTTTCTGGATCAATGTTTCGCTTTCAGGCGCGCTACTCGTTGCCTTGATGGTGCTCATTGTCGTGCTGGACCTTGGCGAAAAAGTCACGCTCGGCGATTGAGTTTGCCGGCGACGCTCGTCCCTTCTAGTGTGTTTGCTGCGATATCGAAGGGGATGGACGATGGCCAGGGCTGAGAACAAGACCAGACAGACCGCGCAATCGCCGCAGGAATTTGTCGCCTCTGTCGAGCACCCTGTTCGCAGGGCAGACGCCGAACGTCTGCTCGAAATATTTCAGACGACAACCAACCTCGCGCCGCGCATGTGGGGCCCATCGCTGATTGGTTACGGTCGTTATGCCTATAAATATGAGAGCGGGCGTGAGGGTGAGTTCTTCATGACGGGTTTCTCGCCGCGCAAGGCGAACCTGGTCATCTACGTCATGCCTGGATATCTGGACCTTGAGGAAAAGCTCGCCCGGCTTGGAAAGCACAAGATCGGCAAGTCCTGCCTCTACATCAACAAGCTGGCCGACATTGACGAAGCCGTGCTTGCCGAGATTATCGACTTCGGCCTTCAGTACATGCGCGGCAAATATGAAACCTGGGAAGAGTAGTCTGCAAGGGTTTGATACCGGCGAAGTTCATCAATCGAGCTGGTCGATCACATCCTGAAGCAATTCGTCGATCCGTCTGCGCGTAGCCGATGAACGCAGCGACGAGTCGTTTGCGAACACCGCAAAGGCGAAACGTCTCCCGTCACGTGTTTCGAAGTAACCTGCCAGAGAGCCGGTCCCGGTCAGGCTGCCTGTTTTGGCGCGAAAACGATCGTCACGCCCCATCTCGGTAAACCGATATCGAAGCGTGCCGTCGACGCCCGCCTGTGACAGGTGTCCATACCAGGTGTCGAACCAGCTCTGGCGGCTGGCCCAGACGAGCAAGTCGGTCATCGCAGATGGCGTCAGACGGTTATACACAGAGAGCCCCGAACCGTCGGCGAGGCTGAACTCGCTTCTCGCGGCACCCGCATCGACCAGCATATCGCCCATCAGTTCAAGGCCTGCATCCTGCGATCGGTCTCGTGCCGTCAGCGAAATATGATGAAGCAGCACTTCGGTATAGAAATTATTGCTCTCGTGAAGGACTTCCTCAAGCAGCAGGGCAGGGTCTGGCCCGGGCAAAACAAAGTCGGGCAGGGGGCCTGTCGGGTCGCTGTCGGCTACTGGTTCATGAACGGTCGTGCCGCGAAAGACCTGGCCGTGGACGGTCACGCCGCGCTCCTCCAGCATGGCCTTGAGCACCTCGCCAGCATAGAGCGAGGGGTCGTCGAGCCCGAATTGAAGATGGACGGGCGGTGAGGCAAGCGGCAGGCGCCCAAGCAAATAGGCCTCCTCCGCGCCGGGACGACGAATAAGGTCGACACTGAACTGACGGGTCGAGACGGTTTCCGCCTCATCGGTATTGATCTCGAAGAACGGCACCCAGTTCCAGGTCACTTCCGGTGGCAAGCCGCGGCGACTGCCGGGCGTCAGCCGTGCGCGTGCCACGCCGCTGTCAACGCTCAGCGCAGAAATCGAGGTTGCGTAGCCAAAGCGGAAGTCCTCATGCGTCCAGCCGGACGGCCAATGAGGTGGCTGAAATAGCGAGTCGTCGACATCAACCGCATTGAGCTGCGTTACGCCACTTTCAACGACTGCGTCGGCCAGCGCCTGCAAACAGTTCGAATAGCACCGCGAGGAGGCTGAAAGTGTTGGGTCGCCAGCGCCAATGAGGACAATGTTCGGGTGAACCGAGTCTGCGGTCGCTTCCAGCCGGGCAGACGTGCCACTGGGCCAGCGTCCGCCCTCAAAATCGCCGAGCAGCCGGAAAGCGGCAGCCGACGTGACAAGTTTCAGGGTAGATGCAGGCGCAAATCTCTGGTCAGTGGCGACAGCGTACACTTCCCCGCCATCGAGCGAGACAACCGATACGCCCCATCTTCCACCTTCAAGGTCTGGCAACTCGACGTCTTCGGCAACAATCTGCTGCGCAGCCGCAGGAACGACGAGGCACATAGCAGCCAGCATACCGGCGCCAGCAGCGACGGAACGGCAAAGAGTGGTCAGGCCGGCGACACGTTCACGCATTCAGGATCTGAGCCGCCGCTTCGGCGAAGTAGGTGATGACGCCACAGGCGCCCGCCCGCTTGAAACAAAGCAGGGTCTCCATTATCACGCGCTCCTCATCAATCCAGCCGCGCTCACCTGCGGCCTTGATCTGGGCATACTCTCCTGACACCTGGAACGCGATTGTCGGAACCGCGAACGTGTCCGATACGCGCCGTATAATATCGAGATAGGGCAGCCCAGGCTTTACCATGACAAGGTCAGCGCCTTCATCAATGTCCATGGCGACCTCGCGCAGGGCTTCGTCGCTATTTGCCGGGTTCTGCTGATAGGTCTTCTTGTCGCCTTTAAGCGCAGAGGCCGAGCCGATGGCATCGCGATAGGGACCGTAAAAGCCGCTCGCATATTTTGCGGCGTAGGACATGATCATCGTGTTGACCTTGCCCGCCGATTCCAGGGCATCGCGGATTGCGCCAACGCGGCCATCCATCATGTCAGAAGGGGCCACGATGTCTGCGCCTGCCTCTGCCTGCATGACAGCCTGACGGCGAAGCAGTTCAACCGTCTGGTCATTCAGGACATAGCCGTCCGCATCTATAACGCCGTCATGTCCATGCGCCGTGAAAGGGTCGAGTGCCACGTCGCAGATAATGCCAACGTCGGGGGCGGCGTCTTTCATGGCCTTGATCACGGTTGGCACAAGACCGTCAGGATTGAGCGCCTCTGATCCTGCATCATCCTTACGGCCCGGATTGATATGCGGGAAAATCGCGATCGCGGGGATGCCAAGCTCGCTTGCGCGCCTGGCCGCCTTGGCGGCTTCCGCGACATTCAGCCGGAACAGGCCGGGCATGGAGCCGACTGGAATGGTCGGCTCATCGCCATCATGCACGACCATCGACCAGATAAGGTCATCGGGCGTCAGATAGTTTTCAGACGAAAGGTTTCGGACCCAGGCCGATTGACGAAGCCTGCGGAGCCGGGTGGACGGGTAGCTTTGCGGAAATGGCGAAGTCATGGGTCGCTACTTAACGCGCTTTGTGTGTTTGCGAACGGGTTTTCTCATGAAAACACGTTTCGAAATGTCCATGAAAGGGGCCTGCGAGGTTTCAATGGCCGTCATATAGGGGGCGTACTCTCTGCGCGGCAGCTCGATAAAACCTAGAGATGCATAGAACGGCGCATTCCATGCGAGGTCGCGAAATGTCGAAAGCGTGATCTGCGACGCCCCTGCATCGGCGGCCCTGCTGTCGAGTCGGGCCATAAGCCTGCGACCAATGCCGCGTTTGCCAAAGTCAGGGTGAACGGAGATCTGCTGAAGATAGATATCGCTGTCCACCTTGGTGAACTGGCTGAACCCAACGACGCCGTCGACAGACAGTTCGGCAACATCAAGTTGGTCCGCCTCGATCGAGGCGAGCAGATCGTCCTTTTCAACATGATCATCGAGAGCTTCTGGTGACAGTAAGCCAGTCGGCACAAACAGCGTCGAGGCGGCAATGTCGACGCGAATGACGGCATCGACGTCGCCAGCATTGGCAGATCTGATATTCAGGGCACAAGAAGCTGTCATTGAGTTGTCAGCTTCTACCTCGAAACGCTGCGAAAACTAAAGCCTGATCGTCTTCGCGCTCAACAGACGGATACCCACGAGGGGCCCTCGTTGCCATTGGCGTCTGGCTTCGCAGCGTTTGACCTTGGTGCGGTCAGGGCTAACGAACTCGACTGTGAAAGCTTCCGGTAGGATGGAGGTCTTGTTAAGCAGGATCTTCGCGCCGCGTTGCGACATGTCCTTTACGACGAAGTTCATCTTGAAACCCGTCTGCAGAATAAGTGTGCCTGAGGTATTCACCTCAAAGCGTGGAAAGTCGCGTTTATCTGAATGTTCCGACATAGGCATTTCGACGTTCGAGTGCATCATCGTGTCTCTAAATCAATCTATACTCTGTACTTCTCCTGCATTCACCCTCGCATACCATGCGTAGGTAAGAGAAAAGCTTCCTTTATAAGAGTTTACCAATCATTGAAGGCAGATGTCGGATTGCTTGCATCTCTAAACATTAACCATATTGCCGCATTTTGTTAACGAATACACCCTCCTGGGAGGGCATGATTAACGAAATATCAGGATGAAGGGCGTAACTCTATTCAAACTACAACAAAAGTTGAGTGATGATGGTGGTTACAATGAACAACGCTGCACAAGCAGTGGCCGGTGAAGATACGGTCGCAGAATCTTTCCTGAAATCCCTTTCGCTTCTCGAGCAGGCGCATCGTCGTCTGCACGATGTCGTCAAGGACGACCTTGAGCGGGGAGGTGAGCGTCACCTGACAGGTGTTCAGGCCCTTCTTCTTTATGAGATTGGCGAGAACGAGACCCCGGCGTCGGTGCTGCGTGCTCGCGGTGCCTTTGCGGGCACGAGCCTCTCTTACAATATCAAGAAACTTCAGGAAGGTGGATACCTCGTCCAGTCACGCTCGGAAGCTGACAAACGCACTGTGCACCTGCGCCTGACTGAGCGTGGCCACAAGGTCCGCAAGCGTGTCGAGGGTCTCTTCGCTAAGCAGGCTGACGCCCTTGAGCCGACCGCAAGCGTACGTCCAATGGACCTGACCCAACTCAACAAGACGGTTTCGCGTCTC
Organism: Henriciella barbarensis; assembly: GCF_003576345.1. Taxonomy (GTDB): domain Bacteria; phylum Pseudomonadota; class Alphaproteobacteria; order Caulobacterales; family Hyphomonadaceae; genus Henriciella; species Henriciella barbarensis. Next base: position 344,789 of record NZ_QWGB01000014.1, read on the forward strand.
GAGCGCTTCTGGTCCGACCAGATCCGCTTCCGTCTCTAGAAAAAGCTTCAACCTTTGGCGGAGAGCGTTATAGCTCTCCGCGAATGGTTCGATCTACGCTTTGTCTTGCGGCGTTCATCTTCGCGATGGACGCCGAAGCCGCTCCCTGGGGGCAGGCTGAGGAGGCCGCCTTCGTCCGCGCGGCGCTCAACCGCACCGAGGTTGAGGGGCTGCAGGGCTGGCGCACCGATCTTTACACCGAATATGGTCTGACGGACCGATGGACGGTGACCGCCAAGTATGAGCGCGTCACCTTTGATGATTTCGCTGAATTCGAAGCGAGCGGCTGGCGCACGACATTGCGCCGAAGCTTTGCTCTGTCTGAGGCCTGGGTTGTCTCCGCTGAGGCGGGCGTCCTGGAAGGGGAGGCGATCGGTGGCGCGTCCGGGTGCCAGTCAACTGGCGGCGAAGCGCGCGCCGGTCTCGCACATTCTTTCTCTCGAAAGACCAAGAAGGTTCAGCGCTATGGCTTCTGGTTCGCAGAAGCCGCCGTACGCGCTCATTCAGATGGTTGTCAGCGTTATCGGCTTGAGGCGGGGTATGGGCGAGAGATTGCGCGAAATATCTGGCTCGTGCACCAGTTCTGGCTCGATCAGGGCTCGGAGAATGCGCGCTCGCTCAAACATCAGTTTGAATATGTCCTGCGCCGCGGTGCGTATGATGTTTCGGCAGGCTCTTTGGTCGAACTCGGCGGCGAGTTTGAAGAAGTGGGGCTATTCGTTTCGCTCGCCCACCGGTTCTGAGCCAGGAGTGCCTTGGTTCTCGTCCGTTGCGGCCTTCTGGTCTGCGTTCTGCCCGGAACTGTAACCACTCTCGACCATGAGGTAGGCGATCACCGCATGGCGGTCGGCGGGCCGCCGCACGCCGGCAAATGTCATTCGGTTGCCCGGGAGGTAGTCACGCGGGTTGGCAAGCCATTCCTCCAGCCGCTCTGGCGTCCATTCGAAACTTTCTGCTTCCAGTGCTCTTGAATACTGGAACCCATCTGCTGTGCCGACGGTACGACCGAATACGCCGTGCAGGTTAGGGCCGACTAGGTTGCGGCCTCTCTCGGTAATCGTGTGGCAGGACTGGCAGTTTTTGAACGTCCGTCGGCCGAGATTGTAGTCCGCTTGCGAATATGGCGCGGGCAGCGCGTCGAATGATGACTGCAAGCTCGTGGTGGAAGTGTTTGCGATCGACGCCGACTCTTGCTCGGTAAAAGGTGCCGCGCCGGGCCCGTCCGCGGTCGTGCGATCGCACGATGCGAACACAGCGCAAGCAGCGCACGCCAGAAATATTCTTAAAACCATAGAGTTGAGGCCTTATTCTTAGAAGAGCGCCGCCCTATCGTGCGAAAGCACGAAAAAGCGTTTCCGAAGAAAATTCAGGCTAAGCCTGTCAAATTTCATCGTTCCCGGAGCGCAGCCTTAATCTTCCTTGCTTATTATAAGCAGATAACAGGCGGCTGTGTCTCTTTGAAATGGGACAGATTGAGGCATGTGCGCGTATGCGCGAACACCTCTTGCCGCCAGTGATTTGCGCGTGGGCGAACATGCATTTTCGGCAGCTATCCAGTGTCCTTATACTTTTGACGCTTTGCCTCTCGACAGGGTTGCTGCCAGCTATGGCCTATCCGTCGCTGCCGGATACACGCTCGCAGTTTCAGCCAGATCGAGACGACGGCTCTACGATTGTGATCGAAGAATCCGGTTTGTCGTCGCTCATGGTCAGCAAGGCCTCGCCTTCGAAAACCGCATTGATAGACACCGCGATGGCTCAGCTCTTTGGTGGAGCCCTCGCGCTACGGCATAGCGACCCCGCGACGATGCGTCCAAAGAGCCAGGCAAGTATGACGAATGCGCTTGAGCCCTCGGACTGGCGTAGTCGCGATGCATGGGGCGGTTTCCTGGTTGAAGCCCGCCAACGGGCCTCCGGCAGTGGCCACGCTCAGGATGTAGAGACCATAGAGCTCCAGCTTGCATCGCGCTCCATGCAGTCTCACAGATCGGCTTCGCCCGGGCATGGAGCACCAAGGAATATAAGGCAAGAGGATAGCCGGCCGGTCGCCAGGATGGTGCATTCACCAGAGTTGACCTCCTCCGATGCAGCGGCTCAGAAGGACAAAGCATTGGTGCGCGTCAGCGCTTCGGCGGTCGAGGTGCGCGCCGTCGAAATGATAGCACCTGTCAGCCCGGTTTCTGCCGCGCCAGACGGGGAAGGGCCGGGCGAAGCAATGAGCGTGGCCGGGCAGATTGTCGGCAGCGTTTTTATTGATGGAGACGGTGACGGCCAGCCGGGCAGGGGTGACACCCGTCTTGAGGGGCAGGCAATATACCTTACGCCGCTACAGCCTGACGTGCCACGTTTGGTGCATCGCTCAGTATCCTTTGGCCAGTACGCCTTCGAGGGTGTGAAACCCGGCGCCTACCTTCTGTCTGTTTCGATAGGTTGGGAGGACGTTTCGGTCCCCGTAAAGATCGAGCAGGGAAGCTTGGGGCAACGGATCGACATTGCCGTGCCACCAGAGATCGCCTGGCCGGACCCCATTGGCATCGCGTTGGCTGGCGGTATCGAGGCCGAAGGATAGCGGCCGCAAACAAAAAGCCCGACCTTGCAGGGCCGGGCTTTTCCAGAAATTATTCTCGAGTGAGGTCTATTCCTCGTCGTCGCTCATCAGCTCGTCGCGTGAGACTTTCTCCTCGTCAATCTTGACCGTCTCGAGCAGGTGATCGACCACCTTGTCTTCGTAGATAGGGGCGCGCAGCTGTGCCATGGCGTTCTCATTCTTCTGGAAGAATTCAATCACCTGACGCTCCTGACCCGGATAGCGCTGGGCTTCGCGGATGAGGGCCTGCTGGACCTCTTGCTCGGAGATCTTGATCTCCTGAATACGGCCGATTTCGGCGAGCACGAGGCCGAGGCGCACGCGACGCTCAGCGATCTTGCGGTACTCGTCTTTCAGCTCGTCTTCTGACTTTTCCTTGTCCTCATCACTGACACGGCCGGCGTCCATTTCGGACTGAAGCTGCTGCCAGATCTGGTCGAACTCCATGTCGACCATCTTTGGTGGAAGCTCAAAATCATGCTTCTCATCAAGGACATCAAGGAGGTGACGCTTCGCCTTGGCGCGGGCCGCATTGTCGAGCTCCTGCTGAAGCTGCGTTTTAAGCATGGTCTTCAGCTCTTCGAGCGACTCAATGCCGAGGCCTTTGGCGAACTCTTCATCGACGTCCGGCTTCTTGGGGGCGCGAACTTCGTTGACCTTCACTTCGAAGACCGCCGCTTTACCAGCAAGATGCTCTGCCTGGTACTCTTCCGGGAAGGTGACTTCGACGTCTTTTTCTTCGCCGGTCTTCAGACCGACCAGCTGTTCCTCAAAGCCCGGAATGAAGCTACCGGAACCGAGCACGAGCGTGTGCCCTTCAGCGGCGCCGCCTTCAAACGGCTCACCGTCGATCTTGCCCACAAAGTCGATGACGACAGCGTCGCCGTCTTTTGCCTTCGCGGTCTTGCCGCGCGGCTCATACTTCATGTTGTTCTCGGCAACCTGACCAAGTGTCTCTTCAAGTTGCGCATCGTCAACTTCGGCAACTGGCTTCTTGATGGTGATACCGGACATGTCAGCCGGTTCGAAGTCCGGCATGATGTCGACATGCATGTGGTAGGCGAGGTCTTCTGAGCCCTCGATAACCTTTTCCATGTCGCTTTCCATGTGCATGTCTGGCTGTGAAGCAGGGCGGATCTCGGCGTCCGTAATCGCCTTCTCGCTCGTTTCCTTCATCACGGCTTCAACGACTTCGCCCATCAGGGACTGGCCGAACATCTTGCGCACGTGGGAGGCAGGCACCTTGCCTGGGCGGAAGCCCTTGAGGCGCATCTGCGGCCGGATTTCCTCGATCCGCGCTTCCAGGCGTGCCTTGAGCTCGCTGGCAGGCACCTTGACCTTGTACATGCGGCTCAGGCCATCAGACGTTTCGGTGCATTCCATTTTGTCATTCCTTATGCCGTCTAGCCCTGTGGCTTCAGGCTTTGGCGTTGGTTTTTCCTAGAAGCGGCGGTGTATGTCACAGCGTGTCTGGACTGTCCATGCATGGCGCTGAAGCAATTTCACATGCGCTGAAGCTGCCTCGGAGGCGGCTTCGCGCTTGCTGTGAAGTGGTGCGGATGGAGGGACTTGAACCCCCACGCCTCGCGGCGCCAGAACCTAAATCTGGTGCGTCTACCAATTTCGCCACATCCGCATGTGGGGTTAACCCAGAGATGGTCTCCTACTGGCGTGCCCTCGGCCTATCAAGCGCGTCTTGCATAAAATTCGCTCAGCAGGGCAGGCAGCGCGTCGGCGAGGTCTTCCGAAATGAGCCCCGGTCCGATCCGGCGGGCGAGTTCTCCATGGCACCAGGCACCGGCGCAGGCGGCGCGGTAAGCGTCCATGCCTTGCGCCATGAGGCCTGCAATCATGCCAGCCAGAACGTCGCCGCTGCCTGCAGTTGCGAGGAATGGCGAGGCGTGCCTGTTTGCGGTGAGGCGGCCGTCGGGTGCTGCAATCAGGGTCTCGCTACCCTTCAGAAGGACAATTGAACCGGAACGGGCGGCCGCGATGACGGTGGCTTCGGGGCGGGTGTACTGGTCCAGCAGGCCGGGAAACACCCGTTCGAATTCGCCATCATGCGGCGTCAGGACTGACGGGCGGGTAATGGCGTTGAAAAGGTCGTCCGTGCGGTCCTTGAACACAGTCAGTGCATCAGCGTCGAGGACGCTGGTGCCTGCATGTCTGAGCACCGCTAATGTGTTTTCACGGGTTTCGGAGTTCACCCCGGCGGCGGGTCCGATCAGGACGCCTCTGGTGCCTTCGGCGAGTTCTGCCAGCGCGTCTGGTGTGCTGAACGGCTTGATCATCACAGCCGTCTCATGGGCGGCGTTCACAAGTGTCGCCGATGGCGGGCAGAAGAGAGTGGCGAGTCCAGCGCCGATGCGAAGGCCTGCGCGGGCAGCAAGCCGAGCGGCACCGGTTGAGGCGGCGGGCCCGGTCACGACGCCTAGCGCGCCGCGTTTGTGCTTGTGGCCATCGGGTTCCGGCCAGGGCCAGAGCGGTAGCCAGAGGTCAGGGTGGTTGGTCTCAGCGGTGGAGGACGTCATCTCGGCCCTTCTTGGATACCTTGCCGGGGGAAAGTGTAGCGCTTGTTCCGGAAAATCATGGTGCAGTGACGGTGTACTGGCGGTGTTTCTGAGAGTGCTTTTCAGAGCACCCTGGTCGCCGCTTCGCTTCCGCGCCGTTCAACGCTGAGCTTGTCGCCCTCGCGCTTGAGGACGGTGACCGAGCAATGACCTGGACGGAAGCTGGTGACGAGGTCGCTTCCTTCGAGGTGACCGACAATCGTGTTGATCGCGATGAAGTGAGAAAAGACGACTGTGTCGTTTTCGATCGTGGCTAGGCGTGAAATGAGATCGCTGCGCCAGTCGGCTACCACGGTCGGGGCTGCGTCCCAGTTGCCGCTCATGAAACCGCGAAGCCATTCGACCCGGTCGCTGAGGCCTTCAAGTGTCGGGATTTCACTGACAGCGGGGTCGGTGGCGACCTGAAGTCCGGACGTGCTTGCAAACGGGCGAGAGGTTTCCTGACATCGGCGCATCGGGCTCGCAATGATCTGGCTGGCCGATTGCTTGCCCAGTTCTGCGGCGACCGCTTTGGCCTGCTTCAGTCCGAGTGCAGAGAGACCCGGATCCGGCGCGGTGCCCCAGCCTGCTTCTGCTTCACCGTGCCTGACGAAATAGATCATGTATTGCCTCGAACTGATTGTCTGGGCTGGCTGGTCGCCAGCTATGGCAACAAGCATCCAATGAAATCAGTTCCAGAACAACCGGGCAGTCAGGGCTCTGGTCTAAAGACCGTCGGAATAGGGGTCGAGACCGTGCGTGCGCATCACTTCATGGGCGCGTTGGTAAGCGACAGGTGGCTTGATGTTCAGCTCTTCGCGAACCTCGGCCAGCGGACGGGGCAGGAGGGCGATGATGTCCTGTTCAATCAGGCGCTTGGCGGTCTTGCCGTTCCGCCTGCCTTCCTTGATCACGCTTGGTATGTCGGCGTCTCGCGGCGCATGTTTTGCGACCTGGCGTCCACCCATGAAACAAATGAAGCTCACGCCAAGTCCGCCATGCTGGCTGTGGGTGAAGCCAAGCAATGCTGCTTCGCCAAGCGCATCACGGGCCATAGCCCGTCAGGATATGGTACATGTCATGCGTGTCGCGAAGGCGATTGCCGTACCAGAGCAGATCGTCTTTATAACCGCGCAGCTTTCCTGGGCGCTTTTCGCTCTCGGCGACGAGGCCGGCAGCAGAGAGGCCCTCGCGCTCCATAAATTCGACATAGGTGCGCCCGACGCTTCCTTCGGGAAGTTCATGAAGTGGCTCGTGATTATCAAGGATTGGCGGGAGGTGAAGACGCTTGGCGTATTCAGCCTGACCTGCAGGTGTGGCCATGAATCGTTCGAAGTCACGATGGGTGGCCTTGCCGTTCAGGGCTTCGATAATCTCGAAAACCTGTTCGGTGTCTTCCTTGTCCGCGATGAGCTTCTTCATGTGACGCCAGGCCTTGAGAGGCTGCAGGCGTGGGATCTCTCGGGCCGGATCGATATAAACGCTGGTCGTGGTCATGGATCAGGATAGGTCGCTAATGAATGGAAGCCCTTCATACTATGGGAGGCCGCCAAAAACAATGACGCAGGCGTCACTTTTATTGATCTCGGGCAAGATCGATTTTTGTGCACCCGTGCCGCAGAATTGGGCAACCAAGGCTGGGGAGGCTGCTTGCGCGCGCACAGGCAATCGACCTTGGCGACGACACTGATAGGTGTGACGCAACCACCTGACAGGAAGGATAAGGCAAGGCGATGAAAAAGATCGAAGCGATCATCAAGCCGTTCAAGCTCGATGACGTAAAAGAAGCGCTCCACGGTGTCGGCATGCAGGGGATGACGGTTACCGAAGCCAAGGGTTTTGGGCGCCAGCGTGGACACACTGAGCTTTACCGGGGCGCAGAGTACGTCGTCGATTTCCTTCCCAAACTTAAGCTCGAACTCGTCGTATCGGATTCCAGCGTCGCAAATGCCATCGAGGCGATCACAAAGGCGGCGCAGACAGGAAAGATCGGCGACGGAAAGATTTTCGTTTCTGAGGTGACAGAAGCAGTGCGCATTCGTACGGGTGAAACAGGCGACGGCGCTCTCTAGCCAGGCGCTCGTTTCAACGCACAAGACAAACAAATCAACAGGAGGGCTTAATGGCCGACAATCTCGTTAAAATGATGAAGGAAAAGGACGTCGAGTTCGTCGATCTCCGTTTCACCGATCCGCGCGGCAAAATGCAACACGTCACCTTCGACAAGGGCATGGTCGACGAGGACTTCTTTGAAGAGGGCCAGATGTTCGATGGCTCTTCGGTTGCTGGCTGGAAGACGATCAACGAGTCCGACATGCTTCTCATGCCGGACACCAGCACCGCGATCATCGACCCATTCTTCCAGCAGACAACGCTGGCAGTGTTCTGTGACATTCTCGATCCGGTCTCGATGCAAGCTTATGGCCGCGACCCACGGACCACGGCGAAGAAGGCAGAGGCCTATCTGAAGCAGGCTGGCGTTGGCACGACGGCGTATTTCGGTCCGGAAGCGGAGTTTTTCGTTTTTGACGACGTTCGCTGGGATACGGCACCGAACAAGACCGGCTATTCCTTCGATTCGACCGAACTGCCTTTCAACACCGGCAAGGAATACCCGACCGGCAATATGGGGCACCGCCCGCACACGAAGGGTGGCTACTTCCCTGTCCCGCCGATCGACTCCGAGCAGGACATGCGTTCAGAAATGTTGGCAGTCATGGGTGAGATCGGCCTTGAGCCGGAGAAGCACCACCACGAAGTGGCGCCTGCCCAGCACGAGCTCGGCATGAAGTTCTCCACGCTGACCCAGATGGCTGACCGCCTGCAGCTCTATAAGTATGTCATCCACAATGTGGCGCACCAGTATGGCAAGTCGGCGACCTTCATGCCGAAGCCTTACTTCCAGGACAATGGCTCGGGCATGCACGTGCACCAGTCGATCTGGGACGGCGACAAGCCGACATTTGCAGGCGACGGCTATGCAGGCCTGTCTGAGAACTGCCTGTTCTATATTGGCGGTATCATCAAGCACGCAAAGGCGCTGAACGCGCTGACCAACCCGTCGACAAACTCCTACAAGCGACTGGTCCCGGGCTATGAAGCACCAGTGATGCTGGCCTATTCGGCCCGCAACCGGTCTGCTTCGATCCGTATTCCCTTCGGCTCCAACCCGAAAGCAAAGCGCATCGAAACCCGCTTCCCGGATCCGACGGCGAACCCGTACCTCGCTTTCGCAGCCCTGCTTATGGCTGGTCTCGACGGCATCGAGAACAAGATCCATCCGGGCGATGCGATGGACAAGGACCTTTACGACCTGCCGCCAGAAGAGGCGAAATCCATCCCGCAGGTGTGTGGTTCGCTGCGTGAGGCGCTTGAATGCCTCGATGCAGACCGCGACTTCCTGAAAAAGGGCAATGTCTTCGACGACGATCAGCTAGACGCCTACATCACGCTGAAAATGGAAGATGTGGAGCGCCTTCAGCTTCACCCGCACCCGGTCGAATTTGACATGTACTACAAGGTATAAGACGAACTTGTAGCGACGCGATCATGCCGGGGCAGAAATGTCCCGGCATTTTCTTTTCTGCCGAGCGAGCTGTTTACAGTCTCGCAAAGCACTTGTGTGTAGAGTGCAATGGACAAATATGGGACTCTCTGCGACCACAGAGTCCGGAAAATTCGACAGACTAAAGCCAGGCTGGAACGCGATATATGAACATCGACCCTTACAACACCGCTCTCAATCTCGTCCCCATGGTTGTCGAACAGACAAGCCGCGGCGAGCGTGCTTTCGACATTTTCTCGAGGCTGCTGAAAGAGCGGATCATCTTCGTGACGGGCGGTATCGACGATGGCATGGCCGCGCTGATCACCTCGCAGCTTCTGTTCCTCGAGTCCGAGAGCCCGAAAAAAGACATCTCGATGTATATCAACAGCCCGGGCGGATACGTCTCCTCTGGTCTGGCGATCTATGACACCATGCAGTACGTCCGCTGCCCGATCTCCACCATGTGCATTGGTCAGGCCGCCAGCATGGGTTCGCTCCTGCTTGCTGCAGGCGAAAAGGGCATGCGTTACGCGCTGCCGAATGCGCGAGTCATGGTGCATCAGCCGTCCGGCGGCTATCGCGGTGTTGCAACCGACATTGAGCGTCACGCCGAGGAGATCCTCGAGCTCAAGCGCCGTCTCAACAACATCTATGTGAAACATACCGGCCAGGACTATGACACGATCGAGCGCAAGCTGGACCGCGACACGTTCATGACGGCTGAGGAAGCCAAGGAATTCGGGCTGATCGATCAGGTCTATGAACGCCGCAAGGATGAAGACACGGCATAGGACAGGCGGCCTGTGCATCTGCACTTGCGCAACCGGGTTCACCAAATAAGATTATTGTCTAGAGGGATTTCTCGCGCGGCATAAATCGTGCGTTAAAGGCTCCCAAGCTAAGAGGTAGCCATGACAAAGCAAAACGGCTCCGGCGATTCAAAGAATACGCTCTATTGCTCTTTCTGTGGAAAGAGCCAGCACGAAGTCAAAAAACTGATCGCTGGCCCCACCGTGTTCATCTGCGATGAATGCGTGGAGCTCTGCATGGATATCATCCGTGAAGAGAGCAAGGCAGCAGGCTTCAAATCGAAAGAGGGCGTTCCGAGCCCGCGTGAAATCTGCGACGTGCTGGACGATTATGTGATCGGTCAGAAGTACGCAAAGCGCATTCTCTCGGTCGCCGTACACAACCATTACAAGCGTCTCTCGCACGCCTCCTCCTCTGACGGGGTGGAGCTGGCGAAATCGAACATCCTGCTTGTCGGACCCACGGGTTGCGGCAAGACGCTGCTGGCGCAGACGCTGGCGCGCATCCTGGATGTGCCATTCACCATGGCGGACGCAACAACGCTGACCGAAGCCGGCTATGTTGGCGAGGATGTCGAGAACATCGTGCTTAAGTTGCTCCAGTCTGCCGACTATAATGTCGAGCGGGCCCAGCGCGGCATCGTCTATATCGATGAGATCGACAAGATTTCACGTAAGTCCGACAATCCGTCGATAACGCGCGACGTGTCGGGTGAGGGTGTCCAGCAGGCGCTTCTGAAGATCATGGAAGGCACGGTTGCCGCTGTGCCGCCGCAGGGCGGACGCAAGCATCCGCAGCAGGAATTCCTTCAGGTCGACACGACGAACATCCTGTTCATCGTTGGCGGTGCATTTGCCGGTCTCGACAAGATCATCTCCTCGCGCGGTGAAGGTACACGCATCGGCTTTGGCGCCGATGTGAAAGATCCGGATGCGCGCGGCGTGGGCGAAGTGCTCCGCGATACCGAGCCTGAAGACCTTCAGCGTTACGGCCTCATACCTGAGTTCATCGGCCGCCTTCCCGTCATCGCGACGCTGGAAGACCTGGACGAGCCAGCGCTGATCGAGATTCTGACCCAGCCGAAGAACGCGCTGCTGAAGCAGTATCAGCGCCTTTTCGACATGGAAGACGTCGAGCTGACCTTTACCGAGGAAGCCCTCACGGCGGTTGCCCGCAAGGCGATTGCCCGCAAGACCGGCGCACGCGGTCTGCGGTCCATCATGGAGGGCATTCTGCTCGACACGATGTTCGACCTGCCGACGCTGCGCGGTGTCGACGAGGTCGTTGTTAATGGTGAAGTCGTAGAAGGACACGCCGCGCCACTTTACGTCCACGCCAAGCAGGCCAAGCCGAACGAAGCTTCCTGACGTCAGAATTACAGGAAATGCGACACGACGGCCTGTTCAACACTGCTTGAACAGGCCGTTTTTGTTGCCACATCATTCTCAGAAGGCCGGAATCGTCGAACTATATGTGACGCCCGGCCGGATCGCTGCTGAGCAGGATCCATTTTCCTTAGAGGAGGCATAAATGCCCAAGAAAACCCTCCCAGTACTGCCGCTCCGGGATATCGTGGTCTTCCCAGACATGGTCGCCCCGCTTTTTGTCGGCAGGGACAAGTCTGTTGCTGCGCTGGAAATGGTCGATGAAGGCGAGAACGAGATCATGCTCGTTGCGCAGAAAGACCCCTCCACCGATGAGCCGACCGGCGACGACGTTCACGCGCTTGGTACGGTCGCGACAATTCTGCAGCTCCTGAAACTGCCAGACGGCACGGTCAAAGTGCTCGTCGAAGGCTCTTCACGTGCGCGCATCGTTTCGTTCAATGATCGCGACACCTATTTCGACGCTGACGTTGAGCTCGTTGAGCCGGAAGAAGGCGATACGGGTGAAGTGCAGGCTCTGTCGCGCGCTGTGATCGACCAGTTCGAGAACTATGCGAAGCTGAACCGCAAGATCCCACCGGAGTCGGTTGCGACGGTTTCCCAGATCACGGAAGCCGGCAAGCTGGCCGATGCGGTTGCCTCACAGCTCCAGGTCAAACTCTCCGACAAGCAGGAACTGCTCGAACTTTCGAATGCGCGCGAGCGCCTCGAAAAGGTCTTCGCTCTCATGGAGGGCGAAATGGGCATGATGCAGATGGAGCGGAAGATCAAGAACCGCGTCAAGCGTCAGATGGAGAAGACCCAGCGCGAGTATTACCTGAATGAGCAGATGAAGGCCATTCAGCGCGAGCTTGGCGATGCGCCAGAGGGCGAGCGCGACGAGGTTTCAGAGCTCGAGGACAAGCTGCGGGAAGCCCCGCTCAGCGAGGAAGCCCGCACCAAGGTTGATCAGGAGCTGAAGAAGCTTCGTCAGATGAGTCCGATGTCGGCTGAGTCCACAGTTGTGCGTAACTATCTCGACTGGATGGTTTCGCTGCCATGGGGCAAGCGCACGGATATCTCAACCGATCTCGACAAGGCCGAGACCCAACTTGACGAGGACCATTATGGTCTCGAGAAGGTCAAGGAACGCATCATTGAGTATCTTGCCGTCCAGAAGCGGACCAAGAAGCTCAAGGGTCCGATCCTTTGCCTCGTCGGCCCTCCAGGTGTTGGTAAGACCTCGCTCGGCAAGTCGATCGCTGAGGCGACGGGCCGCGAATTTGTTCGTGTGTCGCTTGGCGGCGTGCGTGACGAGAGCGAGATCCGCGGTCACCGCCGAACCTATATCGGCTCCATGCCGGGCCGGATCATCCAGTCGATGAAAAAGGCCAAGACCGGCAATCCGCTCTTCCTGCTGGATGAGATAGACAAGATGGGGATGGACCATCGCGGCGATCCGGCCTCTGCGCTTCTCGAAGTGCTCGACCCGGCGCAGAACTCGACGTTCAACGACCACTATCTGGAGGTCGATTATGATCTTTCAGACGTCATGTTCGTGACGACGGCGAACTCGCTGAACATGCCGCAGCCACTTCTCGACCGTATGGAAGTGATCCGTATCGCGGGTTACACCGAGGACGAGAAGCTGGAGATCGCAAAGCGTCACCTCTTCACGAAGATCCGCAAGGATCACGGCCTCGCAGACAGCGAGTGGCAGGTGGACGACGGCGCGATCCGCGACCTCATTCGCTACTATACGCGTGAAGCCGGTGTCCGAAGCCTTGAACGCGAGCTGGCCAAGCTTGCCCGTAAGGCGGTGAGGCAAATCGCGCAGAGCGACAAGACGGTGATCAGCATCACGTCGGAAAACCTCCACGACTTCTCCGGTGTGCGCAAACACCGCTATGGCCTCGCAGACGATGAGGACCAGATTGGAGCGGTGACGGGCCTTGCCTGGACCGAAGCTGGCGGCGACCTGCTTACCATCGAAGCGGTCAAGATGCCGGGACGTGGAACCATGAAGGTCACCGGTAACCTCCGCGATGTGATGAAGGAGTCCATTCAGGCGGCGAGCTCGCTGGTGCGTTCGCGGGCGGTCATGGTCGGTATCAAGCCGAGCCAGTTCAACACGACCGACATCCACGTGCACGTTCCGGATGGCGCCACGCCAAAGGATGGCCCCTCTGCCGGTATCGCAATGACGACGGCGATCGTATCGTTGCTGACCGGCAACCCGGTACGGCGCGATGTGGCGATGACGGGTGAGGTGTCCTTGCGTGGACGAGTTCTGCCGATTGGTGGCCTCAAGGAAAAACTTCTCGCAGCCCTGCGCGGTGGCATCAAGAAGGTGCTGATCCCACAGGAAAACGAGAAGGACCTCGATGAGATCCCTGATGTGGTGAAGGAAGGCCTCGAGATCGTTCCGGTGACGGACATCAATGAGGTGTTCTCACACGCCCTCGTTCAGCCTCTGGCAGAAATCGAGTGGTCGGATGCCGATGAAGCGGCGCTGCAGGCTTCGCTTTCCGGCAAGCCGGGCGACGGCGAGGCGACGGTCCGCCACTAGGCAGAAACGCCCCGGATAGCACCTAATGAGACGGCCCCTGCAGAGATGCTACAGGGGCCGTCTTGCATTTCGGGCAAGGGTGAAGCAAAAGGCGCAAGAGGGGCGGTTAGCTCAGTTGGTAGAGCATCTCGTTTACACCGAGAGGGTCAGCGGTTCGAGCCCGTTACCGCCCACCATTTTCTCCTGTCACTTCTGGCGTCGCCAGGCGCGGTAAGCTGCGATCAGGCAGGCAATGCCAAGTCCGAGTGCGGCGAGGGCGAGAAAGTGCATGTCTGATCTCCGGACGAAGGCTTCAAAGCACCAATATAGAACGAGGAGCGGCGCTTTGCCTTGGCGAATTGTGCCGCAACCGCACTATCAGGCAGCAGCGCTGTCGCCATTGTGGCGCTGACGCGCCGACTCGACGTCTGCTACCATATTTTCAAACTCTGCCGGCAGGGCAGGCGAGGTCCTCTCTACACCGAGATAGGCGACAACGTCGTCCATGGTCACGCGGTCGCGTTTGCGGCTGGCAAATCGTGCGATGATCCGCACCATCGCGGTGGGTTTTCCGTCACGGATGAAGTCGTGCTGCAGACACATATAGGTATCCGTCCAGCCGATGAGACGTGTCTCAATCTCAAAGCGGTCGCGCCAGCTCAGCATCCTGGAAAATGTAACAGATTCAGCGCAGACGACGGGAAACCATCCGCGCTTCCTGAGCTTTGGCCACGTGCCTGTCCGGACGATATAGTTGATGACGGCAAGATCGCTGAAGGAGAAGTACCGGCTATTGGTCATGTGCGCGAACATGTCCTGATCGGTCAGCATCACGCGTGACCGCAGGCGTGTCGTATCGAACAGGCTGACGCGCGGCCGGGCGAAATTGGCGCGTAGAAAAACGGAAAGCAATCGAAAGAAAAGGTTCATGGCACAACCTGCAAAAGTTATTACAGGCGTCTATGCATTTTTTGAACCAGATCTGCGTTGAAATTGACGATGTGAGAGACCGCTTCGTGTGAGAAAATTGCGCCGGTATACCACGTTGAATTTTGCCCCTGGATGGCGCGCATGTCGGTTAGCAGGCCGCCAGAGATCGCCTCGGGACGGTACTGGGCGAAATACTTCCACATTTTCTGCAGGATAACGTTCGTTACGTTGGCACCGCGTTTCTGCACGCCGGCGCGAAGCAATTCCTGAAGTTCAGAAGAAGTATAGTCGCCTGTCAATTGTCCTGCGAGGTAGAGGTCTCCACCGAGTTCTGGCTCAAACCCGTCGTGTCTCGCTGAAAGGAGTTGGCCGCGCGCTGCGCCCGGCACGACAGAATCCTTGAACGCCTCGACATGAACGTCGGTGAACCAGTCGTCTGCCGCAAGCAGCGTTGTCGTGTACCCGTTCCAGTCGACCGACTGTGCGATTTTGATTTCGAGCTCAGTCGCGGTTGTCATGCGGCTGAACTCATCGAGTGGAATTGCACAGACAATCAAATCGAAATCATGTGTTGTCCCATCCTCAACGGTGAGAGCTGGCCGGGAACCTGACCGGTCTATAGCGCTGATCCTGGAGTTCAGTCGAACGTCAAGGTCGCGCGCAATCCGCCGCCAAAATTCTGTCCACCCTTCTATGGGCATCTTGAGCTGTTTCAACAGCCCCGTGAAAATCAGGTTCATGTCGTTCCAGCGCAGGGCCTGCACGGTTGGAACCTCGTCAATGAAGCCGTAGGCAATGTTCGTCGTGGAACGCAGCATGAAGTTCTCGATTTTCCCGAGCTTTCGTGCGCGCAGCCATTCCTGTATAGGCATCGCAGCCTCGTCGAGGGCAGCTTGCGTTGGCTCTTCTACATCAAGGGCTGCTTCGAGTTTCTGCTTGTCCCGCCAGTACCGCATGACCTGAAGGGTGAGAGCGGGGCCAGCGCCGGACTTCACGAATTTCATGAAATCATCGCCTTCGAACCGCTGGTCTCCAAGTGGAGACATCGGCATCCGAAGTTCTTTCATCCAGCGATTTGTGATTCGATGCGAGAACGTGGCGTAGCAAGTTCCCATCTCGACGACGTTCTGGCCGTGATAATAGGTAAAGGATTTGCCGCCCGGCTCACTGAGCGCTTCGAAGACAACGGGCTCAAATGCGCCTGTCTCTTTCAGCATTCGCGCAATGCTAAGGCCGGCCGGACCGCCTCCAATAATGCCGACGCTCTTCAAACTACTCACGCTTACTGGCCCACTCTTACAGAAGCTATACCCATAGCGGAAAGCAAGTCTTGGACGCGCGCAAGGGTAGAACTACAAATTCATTTCAAGATACGGGTCTTAGCGGAATTTTTGCCACAGTTTTGGGAGCGATTAACTAAATACCGTTACGACCGCTGTGTGATGCACAGATCCCAAGATCCGTCTGAGACCGTAATGGCACTATTTGGTCGCCTACCAAAGGGGACTGAGGGGCTGCAACAGCAGATCTATGCGCAACAGCAGGCCATGGTCATCAAGAACCAGCTTGCTATGGGTCTGATCAACATTGTGAACGGCCTTCTGGTCGCGGTCGGTGCCGCGTCGCATGCTCCATTGCGCAGCATTCTGATCTGGTATTTGCCGATCATGCTTATGGGGATCGTTCAGGTCTTTTCCTGGCTGAGCTTCAGAAAAAGGCCAAAACCAGAAACGGTGAGTGGTAGCTATCTGCGCAAGGCCGAACTGGCTGCCTTGGCGATTGGCACGATCTGGGGCGCGGCATCTCTGATGCTCGCAAGCAATGAGAGCGATGCGCACCTCCTCTTTGTATGGATGATGCAGGCAGGCATGGCCGCGGGTCTAACGAGCATTCTCGGCCCCGCACCACGAATAACGTCCCGCTTCGTTTTCGCCTGTCTGTTCCCTGTGACCGTAATGAATTTCGTGCGCGGGGGAGATTATGCTCTCACGATCGCTGTCCTGGGGACTATCTTCATGGCGGTTCTGGTGCATGGAAGCATCAATAGCTATCGACAGCTAAAGTCTCTCGTTTCGACAGTTCACGAAAGCAACGGTGCGCGCGAGCGGCTTGCTGATGCGATCGAGTCGTCGAATGACGCCTTTGCGTTCTACGATGCCGAAAACGATCTCCTGATCGCGAATGCGCGACACCGCGACTGGTTTGCCGGTGAAACGCCCGACTATTCAAAGGAGGGCGAGGACAGCGTTCCTGTTCTTCTCGACAGCGGGCGCTGGTTGATGCGTTCGACGCGCAAGACCAGCAAGGGCGGGGCGGTTGTCGTCCATACTGATATCACGGCATTGAAGACCCGCGAACGAGAACTGATCGAAGCGCAACGTGAGGCTGTTGAGGCGGATGAAGCCAAGAGCCGGTTCCTCTCCACGATGAGCCATGAGCTGCGCACGCCGATGAACATCATTCTCGGCTTCTCCAAGCTGATGAAGGGGGAGTCGAAGATATCGCTGTCACCGGAAGATGTGCGCGAATATTCGGACAATATTCATGCAAGCGGCACGCACCTTCTGAAGCTCATCAACGACATCATCGATTACTCAAAGGTTGGTCTGGAGCGGATGCCGGTTCACTCGGTGGAGCTTGATACGCGGGCGCTGCTCTCTGAAGCCATCACTCTCGCAGCGGGCTTTGAGGGCAAGGCTTCTACGGATGAATTCGATGTCAGTGTCTCAGCCAAGCTGAGTATGCTGTACGCAGATGAGACGGCAACGAAGCGGGTCCTCATCAATCTGGTGACGAATGCCATCCGGTTTAACGAGCCGGGCAAGAAGATTGTGATCCGGGCCGGTGTAGACCCAGATGGGGCGCCGTTTATTGCCGTACGCGATTTCGGTCAGGGCATTCCGGAAGGCAAGCTGGAGAAAGTGTTTGACGCGTTCTATCAGGCCGACAGCCATCTCGACCGCGACCATGGCGGGACCGGTCTTGGTCTTACGCTTTGCCGTCACCTGGCGCGTCTGATGTCCGGTGATGTTGTGCTCAAGTCCCGTATTGGTGTTGGTACGACGGCCATCCTGACCCTGCCGCCATCGGCAATTGGCAAGAACTCGTCACGTGCTGCGCCAAGCGAGGATGACGAGTGGATTGGACCGATCGAGCGCGACGTCGCCTGATTTTCAACTACCTACCAGTAGGCGTCCAGCTGTTCAGCAATCTCGAAGGCAGGCCGGCCCATTGCTGGAGACGTCCTAAGTCCAATCATGGCGGACCCATCCAGCGCTGAATCCTTGCCGCTATCCTCATGCCAGCGTGTGCCCGCCACGAATCCGAAATCCAGGCTGGACAGGAACTGACCGAACTCAAGTTCGCGCTCATCCTTGAAGAGTGGTAGCCAGACGAGGAAGACAGCCTTGGGCCAGCGCTTCATGGCGCGTGGTATCCAGGCTGCCAGTTCTTCCATGTCGCGCTCGGTCTCGTAACTTGGGTCGAGAAAGACGAATGCGCGCTCGTGGCTACGCGGCTGCAGCTTCAGAGCACCATTATAGCCGTCATCCTTGATTGCACGCGCACGCTTCTCGTCACCAAGGCTTTTCACAAGCTTATCGTATTCTGCCGGGTGGCGTTCAAAAAAGATCATGCGGTCATTGTCGCGAAGGCAGTGGCGCGCAATCTCTGGGGAGCCGGGATAGGCTGCCGGGGTCGCTTTGCGCACATGATCGAGCCATGGCCTCAACAGGGCAGGCGGGTTCTTGTCGGCCAGAAGACGCAACACGCCTTCATCTGCCTCAGCCGTCTTGCGAGAGAGCTTGTCAGAGAGATCATAAGTGCCGGCAGCCGAATGGGTTTCCATGTAAAGCCATGGATGGGTCGCTTGCCGAGCGATGTTCAGAATTGAAAACAGGACTGCGTGCTTGAACACGTCAGCCCTGTTTCCGGCATGATAGCCATGCTGATAGGAGAGCAAGGCTTACTCGCCGTCTGCTTCTGAGAGGGACGCCTCGCGGGCGGCCTCGAACTCATTGCCTTCATACCAGGTCGGCCAGTCATCGGAGTTGATGATTTCGAGCCCGACTTCGTAGAGCGCGGTCACGTCTTCAACCATGCCTTCGAGGTTCCAGTCTTCGGAATACTCATCCATCGGCTTGTGGTAGCGCTGCGCGGTGTAGGTATCGGCAGCGGCCCGTCCAGCAGCGATGCCGCCATCGCGCTTGTCGATCCCGCCATCAGCGTAGAGCATTGGCACGCCCTTCTTGGCGAAGGAAATGTGGTCAGAGCGGTAGAAAGAGCCAGCTTCGGGACGCGGATCCGGCTCGACGACGCGGTCCTGGGCTTCCAGCTTGGCTTCGAGGATATCCTCAAGCTCTGATGCGCCGTACCCGACCACGACCATTTCCCTGGTGCGACCGACTGGCAGCATGCCATCCATGTTGATGCCGGCGACGACCTTGTTCAGCGGAACGGTCGGGTTGTCAGCATAGTAGGCAGAGCCGAGCAGGCCCGATTCCTCGAGGGTTACGGCAACGAACAGTCCAGAGCGCGGATGTTCTTCAGCCGCCATGGCTTCCGCGATTTCGAGAAGCGCGGCAGAACCAGTCGCATTGTCGACAGCGCCGTTGAAGATGTCGTCTTGGTAGAAGTCCTCGGTTGGTGCGCCCGTGCGCTCCTCGGTCTTCTTGCCGAGGTGATCCCAGTGCGCGGTGAAGAGGACATACTCATCGGGGCGCTCGGTACCCGGCAGAACGCCGACCACATTGCGCGAATCCATCGTATCGACGGTCTGCACGATATTGCCGGTGACAGTGAGGTCGCCCATGTCGACGGCCTCAAAACCTGGCTCTTTCGCGGCGGATTTCATTTCTTCAAAGTCGAGACCGGCGTCGGTGAAAAGGGTCTCGGCAACGTCGCGTGTGATCCAGGATTCGAAGGTCGTGCGGCTGGCGCCGCCATCGCCGCGAACAAGATCTGCCTGTGCGCCGGACCAGGAGTTGCGGACGACTTCCCAAGGATAGGAAGCTGGCTCGGTTTCATGGATCACGATGGCGCCGGTCGCACCCTGGCGTGCCGCTTCCTCGAATTTGTAGGTCCAGCGGCCATAATAGGTCATCGCCTTGCCGTTGAAGAGATCATCGGTGTCACGCGCGAAGCCCGGATCGTTGACCAGCATTACGACCGTCTTGCCCTCGACATCGAGGTCTTCATAGTCGTTCCAGTCATATTCGGGGGCGACAACGCCATAGCCGACAAAGACCAGTTCGGAGTCATCAAAAGCGAATTCGGTCCCGTTCTGGCGCTTGGTCCAGAGGACGGCGTCTTCTTTCAGGGTGAGTTCCATCGGCTCACCCGAAGAGAGGCCGTTAATTGTCATGCCGGAAACAGATTCGTCGAGCGTTTGCTCGACCATGCCGACAGTCTGGAACCAGCCGCCATCCTCACCGCCTGGCTCAAGACCGACGCGTTCCATTTCGCGGGCGATCCAGAGGGCGGAGTTTTCACCGGCTTCGCTGCCAGGGCCGCGGCCTTCATAGGCGTCGTCTGCAAGCGTTGCGACACGCGTGCCGATATCTTCAGCGGTGATCTCTGTAGAGGTGTTTTCCGGAAGTGGAAGGATGAGCTCGGAGTCCTCGAAAGACGCTGACTGACCCATACCTTCAGCTTCCGCTTCGACGTTTGCGTCAGCCTGGTTGGTGTCTGTCTCGTCCGCAGGAGTGGCCGGGTCGGCGCACGCCGCAAGGGCGAGAAGCGAAACGGCAGGCCAGAATGTACGCATCATGAAAATCTCCTGATTCAGTATATGGCGGTGTTGTGACACAGGCGCGCGAGCCCCACAAGAAACGGCGTGGAGGCTGCTGCGCTTGTGTCGGTCTGCGCCCGGCAGGGGGATATACTCATCTTCTCCGTCGGGGAGCGAGAAGCGCGTGTCTCGCCAGTTACGCGCAATGGAGTCGGTCCATCCTGCACGCGCTTCATCGATCATGTCCTGCCGGCTAGCGACAAGGTTCCAGTCAATTATTCGCGGGCCGTCCATGGTCTGGCCACCGGCCAACATGAGTTGGCTATTGGGAGCAACGGCGACCTGAACAGTCTGGCCGGGTCTCAGGATAATCATGGAGCCGTCGCTATAGTTCTTGCCCGCGATGTCTACCGATCCGCCAGCGACATACACCGCGCGTTCGTCGGCAGCATCGGCCGGTATTTCGAAGTCAGCGCCGTCGGTCGCGGTCAGGCCTAGATACCAAATGCCCCACGGAAACTCGACAGGAGAACGATGCCCCCAGGCTTCGCCAGCAAGGAGCTGTGCACGCGCGCCGCCCAGGTCGAATTCAGGTAGCGTCTCCTTGGGGTGATGCGCGAAGGAAGGCGGGCAGTCCTCATGCGTTTTCGGCAAGGCGACCCAGGTCTGTATGCCGTGCATGCGCATGCCCGAGGCGCGCTCTTTATCAGGCGTGCGCTCTGAGTGGACGATACCGCGGCCAGCAACCATCCAGTTTACCGCGCCGGGCCGAATAGTGATGTCAGAACCGACGGTATCCTTGTGCGCGATGGCGCCTTCGAAGAGGTAGGTGACGGTGGCAAGACCAATATGTGGATGCGAGCGGACGTCAAAGCCCTTGCCCGGCGGATATTCTATCGGACCAAAGTGATCGAAGAAGATGAACGGGCCGACCATACGGCGTTTGTGAAAGGGCAGAACGCGCCTGACCTTGAATCCGCCGCCCAGGTCACGCGCTCGCGCTTCAATTACAAGGTCCACGGGATCAATCATGCGCGTACATCCTTGTCTTGCGGCGTCAGGTCTCCATCTTGGCGCAAGTGACCGCTGACCTGAATACCTATCTCGAAGAATTGAGGGCCTGTCGCATTTGCGCGGGTCAGATGCAGCGCTTTCCCAACCCGATCGTCCGGGCCGCGCCGGGTGCGCGCATTCTGATTGCAAGCCAGGCGCCCGGCAATCTGGCTGACCGTTCGTCAAAGCCATTCGCAGACCCCTCGGGCGTACGCCTGCGCAACTGGATGGGGGTGAGCGAGGCCGAATTTTACGACGAGTCTCGAATCGTTATTGCGCCGATGGGCTTCTGCTTCCCCGGTTACGACAGGAATGGTGGTGATCTGCCGCCGATGAAGGTCTGCGCACCGACCTGGCGACCCGGTTTGCTGGAACGTCTGCCTGACCTTGAACTGGTGTTAGCGATCGGCGGCTATGCTCAAAGGTGGCATCTTGGGGCAAACGCCTCGAAGACGCTCACTGAAACGGTTCGGAACTGGCGCACTCATCTAGAGACCGGTATTCTCCCAACACCTCATCCAAGCTGGCGCAACAATGCGTGGCTGAAGAAAAACCCGTGGTTCGAGACGGACATTCTGCCTGTCCTCCGTCAGAGAGTGAGAGATCTGCTTTGAGATGGCTGACTTATCTTTTCCTGCTTGGACTTTGCGCCTGCGCCACGCCGAAGATGCAGGGTGCGCTAATGTCTGATCAGCCAATTGAGGCGAAACTCATTCTGGACAAATCCACCTTCATCAGCTCAGATGGCGCTGAGCTCGGGCTTACAGTCTGGCCGGCCGAAGCTGCGTCCGAGAAGCCCGCGCATGTCATCATCGGCGTACACGGTATGAATGATTATGCCGAAGCGTTCCATATGGCCGCGCCCTGGTTCGCAGAGCGGGGCGTGACGACCTATGCCTATGACCAGCGTGGTTTTGGCCGGTCGCCACAGCGGGGAGTCTGGCCAGAGCCAGAGCTGATGCGTGAGGATCTGCGTCAGGCCATCCGACTGGTGCGAGAGCGTCATCCAGACGCAACTTTGACCCTTGTGGGCGTCTCCATGGGCGGCGCGATGTCGATGACTGCGTTTGCAGGGCACAATCCGCCGGTTGGCGTTGACCGGCTTATCCTGTCGGGGCCGGGCCTTCGCGGCTGGGGGGCCATGAACTGGCTCTATCGCGGTGCGCTCTGGGTATCTGCCCATAGCCGACCTGGCTGGGTCGTACGCCCGCCGCGCGGCGTGAAGATTGAGCCGTCGGACAATATCGAGATGCTACGCCGAATGTTGGAAGACCCTCTGCGCATGACAGATAATCGGATCGACCAGGTCTATGGCGTGGTGGCGCTTATGGAGGAGGCGCACCTTGCCGCGCCGGGGCTCCCGGCCGACATGCCGACCTTGCTAACCTATGGAGCCAGGGACATTGTGATCCCGCCTGCAGGCGTGAGACGCACGATTAAGACCTTACCACCCCACGTGCGTACGGCGTACTACCCCAATGGGTATCATATGCTGCTGAGAGACCTTCAGGCGGAAACAGTTTACGCGGATATGTGGGCGTTCATGCAAGATCCTTCTGCGCCTTTGCCGTCCGGCGTTGCAAGCATACCCACGAAGTGAACGAAGCAGTTGACCGCGCAATCAAGAGCGCTAAGGCCGGGGCGTGACAGTCAGGAGAATATCCATGTTCGACCATCCTTCCTTCGACGGCCATGAGAGTGTCCATATGTTCGAGGACAAGGCGAGCGGTCTGAAGGCCATTATCGCTGTTCATTCGACGGCGCTTGGCCCGGCTGCGGGTGGTTGCCGGATGTGGAATTACGCGACCGGCGAGGAAGCGCTGCGCGACGCCTTGCGTCTCTCAAAGGGCATGAGCTTCAAGAATGCCATGGCGGGGCTTCCGCTTGGTGGCGGCAAGTCCGTCATCTGGGGTAATTCAAAGACCGACAAGTCGCCGGCTCTGTTTGAAGCTTTTGGCCGCGCGATCCAGTCTCTGAACGGAAAATACTATACCGCCGAAGATGTCGGGATCAGTACCAGGGACATGGAGATCGTCGCGACGCAGACGAAGTATGTCGCGGGTCTCGATCAGGGCGAAGCCGCCAGCGGCGATCCATCGCCGATCACGGCACTCGGCGTCTATCGCGGTATCAAAGCCAGTGCCAAGCGCGCCTTTGGCAGTGATGACCTGTCGGGCCGCCGGATCGCGGTACAGGGTGTGGGCCATGTCGGCGGCTATCTCTGCGACCACCTCGCCGAGGAAGGCGCAGAGTTGATCATCGCAGATATTGATGAGGCGCTTCTGAAAGAGGTGTCTGAGCGTACTGGCGCTAAGATCGTTGCGACCGACGAAATCTATGACCAGCACGTCGACATTTTCTCTCCGAACGCGCTTGGCGCCGTCATCAATCCGGAAACGCTGCCGCGCCTGAAGGCGCGTGTCGTTGCAGGCGGTGCAAACAATCAGCTGTCCATTGCGGAGATGGATGTGGCGCTGCGTGACCGCGGCATTCTCTATGCGCCTGACTATGTCATCAATGGCGGCGGCATCATCAATGTGGCGGCCGAAATTTCAGGCGCGTATTCGCGTAACTGGGTGATGGGCAAGCTGAACGTGCTGATCGAGACGCTGGAAGAAGTGCTGGACGAAGCGCTAAAGCAGAATGCGCCGATCAATGAAGTGGCTGAGCAGATTGCACGTACACGGATCGCGAACGCAAAGTCAGCCTGATTAATCCATTCAGTTAAATGCCGAACAAATAAAAGCGTCAGTCCGCGGACTGACGCTTTTTTGTCGTATGGCCCGTACCGTAATGCTCTGGCCGGGCTATCGGTTACTTACCGGCATTAGCGGCGAAGGGACCACCAGCCGCGTCGCTTGGGCTTTTCGTCCTTTTTGGACGCTTCTTCTTTCTGTTGGTCTGCCGGCTTCTCGTCGGTCACCAGGACAGGTTCGCTTGCGATCGGCTTATCTTCTTCAAAGACGGCTGATGTTTTCGCAGGCGCGGGCTCTTCAGCTTTTTCTTCGGTGGCAGGCTCTGCGGCCACAGCTTCAGGCGTTTCTTCCTTCGGCTCAGGCTTCGCTTCGACCGGAGCTGGCGCTACGTCCGGCGTAGCCTTCGTCTCTGCAGCCTGCTCATCGCCGTTAGATGTTTCGGCTGTGGTCTCGGCTTCTGCTTCGGTGTTCTTCGGCTTCCCGTTGCGCTTGCCGCCTCTGCGGCGTGAACGTGACCGACGCGAACGAGGCTTCTCATCCTGTTTGTCGTCAGAACTTTCCGCGTCATTGCCATTATCGTCTGACGAACCATTGCTATCGGCTGCGTCCTGCTTGACCGCATCAAGTGCCACGGTCTTTGCTAGCTGCGGCTGGGATGCCGTGGCGCGGCTCGCCTCGTCCGGGTCGGGCAGGGCAGGCGGTGTTTCGTCCAGCATGGCCGGGGCGCTATGGGCAAGGCCATCGAGAAGCGCGCCGCCATCGAGAGGAACGATCGGGTTTGGCTCACGGCGTCTGCGGCGACCGCCGCGGCGGCCACGGCGTCTGCGCTTGCGCGATCCGCCAGACTGGTCGTCATTATCCGACTGATCGTCAGCGGCGGCTTCATTGTCGGCATCTTCTTCGCCGTCAATATCGGACGCGTCAGCCTCTTGGGTGTCGTCCTCAGCGCTGGCATCTTCTGCCTCATCTGGCAGTTGGTCGTCATCCTCATCACCGATGATGTGGCGGCTGCGATCCTGTTTACGATTGCGGCGCGACTTCTGGTTCGGGTCTTTTTCCGCATCAATGCGGAAGTCGCCCGGCAGAAGTTCGTCAGACGAGCTGATCGAGATCGCAAAACCGGCGACCTCCTCAATGTCGGTAACAGCTTCACGCTTGTT
Source organism: Henriciella barbarensis (assembly GCF_003576345.1). Lineage (GTDB taxonomy): Bacteria > Pseudomonadota > Alphaproteobacteria > Caulobacterales > Hyphomonadaceae > Henriciella > Henriciella barbarensis. Next base: position 369,800 of record NZ_QWGB01000014.1, read on the forward strand.
GTTCAGCAGGTAGAGCGCGACGTCAGTCGGTGCGTGAACGGTGATGGATGAAAGACCACCACCAGCCGCGCGTGCTTCGAGCGCGCGCAGGAGCTGCAGTGCTGCTGACGGGACGGAACGGCGACGGCCAGTACCGTTGCAAGCTTCGCATGGGTCGGATGTCGCCTGGAGCACACCTGCGCGGCGGCGCTGGCGCGAGATTTCCATAAGCCCGAACTGCGAGATCTTTCCGCACTGAACGCGCGCGCGGTCGATCTTTAGGCAATCCTTGAGCTTCTTCTCGACAGCCCGGTTGTTCTTGTTCTCCTCCATATCGATGAAGTCGATGACAACGAGGCCTGCAAGGTCACGCAGGCGCATCTGGCGACAGGCTTCCTCGGCCGCTTCCAGGTTGGTACGCAGAGCGGTCTGCTCGATATTGCGTTCCTTGGTCGCCTTGCCGGAGTTCACGTCGATAGCAACGAGCGCCTCGGTCTGGTTGATGACGAGGTAGCCGCCGGACTTCATCTGCACCGTGGGGGAGAAGATGGAATCAAGCTGGTCCTCGACCGATTCAGAGACGAAAAGCGGGGCAGCGGACTTCCACTGTTTCACCTTACGCGCCTGCGTCGGCATGATCATCTTCGAGAGGTCTTTTGCCTCGCGATAGGCCGATTGGCCCTGAATGATGACTTCCTCGATGTCCTTGTCGAACATGTCACGCATGGCGCGGTGAACGAGGCCGCCTTCTTCATGGATGATGCAGGGCGCAATCGATTCCATGGTCCGGTGACGGATATTGTCCCAGAGCTTCTGGAGATACTCATAGTCGCGGCGAATGTCGGTCTTGGTACGTTTGGCGCCAGCCGTCCGTACGATCAGCCCCATGCCGTTGGGCACGTCGAGGCTGGACATGATTTCCTTCAGGCGCTTGCGGTCTGCACCGTTTGTGATCTTGCGGGAGATGCCGCCGCCACGTGGGGTGTTCGGCATGAGGACGCTGTAGCGACCCGCGAGTGACAGGAAGGTGGTGAGGGCGGCGCCCTTGTTGCCGCGCTCTTCCTTGACGACCTGAACCAGCATGACCTGCCGGCGGCGGATTACTTCCTGGATCTTGTAGCGCTTCGAGCTCGATTGAGGCCTTGGCTTGGCAGCTGCTGCTTCGGCGGCCGCTTCATCGGCATCTGAATCTTCTTCGCCGTCATTGTCTTCATCATCGATGTCGCGTTCGTCGTCGACATCGTCTTCATCTTCCTCAGCGGCGGCGCGGGCCGCATCCTGAAGCAGCGCTTCGCGGTCTTCCTGAGGAAGCTGGTAGTAGTCGGGATGGATTTCGCTGAAGGCGAGGAAACCGTGGCGGTTGCCGCCATACTCGACGAAACAGGCCTGAAGGGATGGCTCTACGCGCGTGACTTTCGCGAGATAGATGTTGCCCCTTAGCTGTTCCTTGCCTGCGGTTTCGAAGTCAAAGTCGTCTACGCGTCCGTCCGAAACGAGCGCCACCCGGGTCTCTTCCGGGTGGACCGCATCGATCAGCATCAATTTGCTCATAGCTTATCGCCTTGTGATCTGGCGGCGCGGCGCGGTAATTGACCGTGCTGCAGCGAACGCCAGTTAAGTTGTGACGGGATATCCTGCGCCAGCGCGTCTGCGCGCCAGTAGGCGCTAGTCTCGACGATGCTTTCAGTGGCGAAAGATACATTACAAGTTGTTCCGTGTCCGATCAGGCCATGCACGGACTATTGATCCGTTCGCATACCATCTGGGAAATGGTCTTGGCCTCCAAATAGAGGTCTGTCCGACCATGCCGAAAGCTGAGCCTAAAGAAAAGCTATAAAATCAGAGAATAGCAAAATAGGCAGTGCCAGCAGCGACAGTAAACGCTTGATTAATGAAGGGTGTGCACATTTCCCGTCACGCAATAAAGTCAATTTCCAGCAGGCTGTGGGCGAGATGTTTCGAGCGTTTTTTCTACTCATCGGGTTCCTGGCGGGCATGATCAGTCATGCCTATGCAACCGAAATCAATGAGATACGGGTCGAGGGGGCAGGGGAGTATATCCGAATCACTCTCGCAGCCGATGGCGAGCTGGCGCACGGTATTTTTTCGCTCAGTGATACAGGAATGCGGTCCATCGCTGTTGATCTCCGTGACTTCCGTCTCGATGAAATGGCTGAAACGCCGCCTCCAGCGGGCGCTGTGACCACCTACGAGGTGTCGCCGCGTGGTATCGCTTTTCATCTTTCTCATGCTGTCACCGTGTCGCGCGCCCTGAATATCGGCCCGACCGTGTCAGATCCGCGTCATCGGCTTGTGATTGACCTCGTGCGGGTCTCTCCAGACCGCTTCGACAGGGACGCGGCCATCGACCTGGACCGCAGAGCCGCCTTCAGCGGCGGGCAAGTGCCCGGCGCCGAAGAGACGACGCTGGCATCGCTTTCGCCAGTGAAACAGGTAATCGTGATCGATCCGGGTCATGGCGGCCGCGACCCCGGCGCACTGGCTACTGATTCGACCCGCGAAAAAGATGTGGTCCTGAAAACAGCGCTTTCGCTCAAGAGTGCACTTGAGGCGAGTGGGCGCTATACCATCCACCTTACGCGCGATGACGATACCTATGTCGAACATGAAGACCGGGTGACGATGGCCCGCAACTGGGGCGCCGATCTCTTTATTTCGATACATGCCGACGCAGCGGCCAATCGCTCTGTCGCCGGGGCGACGGTCTATACGCTCAATTCCCGGGGGCAGAACCGTGTTGATCCGGTGGCGAACAAGTATGGGTGGCACCTGCCGGTCGAGGATGGGACATCGAACGAGGTTGCAAGCATCCTGACCGACCTCACCAAGCGCGAAACCAAGACCAATTCGGCCATCTTTGCCGAAATTCTTATTCCTGAGCTGGCTTCTGCCGGGCCGATCGTCCGAAACAGTCACCGGCAGGAAAACTTCTTCGTCCTTTTGGCGCCTGATGTGCCGGCCGTGCTGATCGAGGTGGGCTTCCTGACAAACCGCGCCGATGCGGCGAGACTGGCATCCGCTGATGGACGGGAGCGCTCGGCGAAAGCGATTGCACGTGCGATCGACGCCTATTTCGACCGTTCGGCGGCGCACACTGCAGTAAATTAGCGTCTTTCGACTTTCGTCTGCCGCCGGCACGCCTTACTCTCGTCATGGAATGATGCGAGGCGACGCTATCGCGAACGCAAATCTGGGCAGGGACGGAAATCTGAATGAGTGAACAGCCGGTCTGGAGACGCTATCTGACCTGGAAGCTGGCGCGCCGTGTCGCCATCGGTCTCGTCATTATAGGCGCGCTAGTCTTTATCGCCGTCATGATCTGGGTGGCATCGCTCGCGCGAGACCTTCCATCGCACGAGCGTCTCGCCGATTATGAGCCGCCCATCACGTCACGCGTTCACGCCGGTGACGGCACGCTCATCGCCGAGTTTGCGGACGAACACCGCGTCTTCGTGCCGATTGAATCCATCCCGGACCATGTGAAACAGGCCTTCGTCGCGGCAGAAGACAAGAAGTTCTTCGAGCATGGCGGCCTCGATTATGTCGGCATCATGCGTGGCGCGATCAATTCCGCGCAGATCAAGCTGTCGGGCAGCGATGGAAATCTTCAGGGCGGGTCGACCATAACCCAGCAGGTCGCCAAGAACATGCTACTCACCCGCGACCAGCGTATCGAACGCAAGGTGAAAGAGGCGATCATTGCGCGCCGCATGGAGAACACCTTCACCAAGGATGAGATACTCGAGCTTTACCTGAACGAAATCTATCTTGGCGTGCGGGCCTATGGGGTCGGTTCTGCCGCGCTGATCTACTTTAACAAGTCGCTGCCAGAGCTGAATTTGTCAGAGGCGGCGATTCTCGCCTCGCTAGCCAAGGCGCCATCCACGGTGAATCCCTATCGACGCCCGCAGCGCCTGCTTGCCCGTAGAGATTATGTTCTCAACCGCATGCTCGAAGACGGTTACATCACCGAAGAGCAGGCTGAAGAAGCGAAAGCCGAGCCGCTTGAAGTGGTCGAACGCTTGCGTGGGCCTGAATACGCTGCCGCAACCTATTTCGTGCAGGAACTTCGCCGTGACCTGATAAAGGAGTATGGCGAAGAAGCGCTCGAGCGTGGCGGTCTATCAATCCGCACGACGCTGGACTCCAAGATGCAGCTTGCAGCACAGACGGCCCTGCAGTCCGGTCTTGAAGCCTATGACCGCCGTCATTCCTATCGCGGCCCTTTTACGTCAATTGATGCATCAGGTGATGTTCCGGCGCAGCTTCAGGAAGTGGAGCGCCCGGCAGGCTATGGCGACTGGGAAGCCGGCATGGTGCGCGACGTGGCAAGCGATGCCGCTACCATTGTTCTGAATGACGGCCGTACGACACGCATGCCGGAAGAGGACGTTCGCTGGGCGAGCGGTTGGGACCGTCCGGAAGGCGGGGAAGGGCTCGCGCGCGGCGATGTAATCCTCGTCGATGTGGAGCGTACCGAAACGCTTCGCGATGGCGCAGAGCCTGCCGCAGAAGGCGAGCGCCGCAATGAGGATGACTGGATTTCCGTGCCGTCCGAAAGTGCGCGACTGAAACAGGTGCCCGAAGTCGAAGGCGCGATTATTGCGCTTGACCCGCATACCGGCCGCGTCCTGGCGATGGTGGGCGGATATTCATTCTTCAAGAGCCCGTTCAATCGTGTGACGCAGGGCATGCGCCAGCCGGGTTCTGCCTTCAAACCGTTTGTCTATGCGGCCGCTCTCGAGAACGGGTATACGCCTTCAACGCAGATGCTGGATTCGCCATTCGTCTATTATGATGAAGGGTCGGGGACGACCTGGAAGCCGCAAAACTATTCGGCTGGACGTAGTTATGGCGAAGTGACCATGCGCACCGCACTTGAGCGTTCGTTCAACCAGGTGACGGCACGCATCGCGGTTGATATCGGCATGGAAGATGTTTCCGGTCTCGCGGAACGGTTCGGTCTTTACGACCACCTGCCGCGTTTCCCGGCCATGGCACTGGGTTCTGGCGAAACCACCCCCTGGCGCATGGCGACCGGGTATGCCTCTTTCGTGAATGGCGGCAAGGACGTTACACCTACCATGCTCGACCGCGTTCAGGATCGTTATGGCGAGACGCTATATCGCAACGACCAGCGCGCCTGCGAGGACTGCCTTGCGGAGAGCTGGGAGGGCCAGGAGCCGCCGCAACTGGAAGACAATCGTGAGCAGTTGATTGACCCTGTCATCGCGTATCAGGTCACGCATATGCTGGAAGGTGTCGTCGAGCGCGGCACCGCACGCCGTGCCGCGCGCCTCAACAAGCCACTTGCTGGGAAGACCGGTACGACGAACGACTATTTCGATGCACTCTTCTATGGCTTTTCGCCTGACCTCGTTGTCGGCGTGTGGGTCGGCTTCGACCAGCCGCAGACCCTCGGTAATGGTGAGGCGGGTGGCTCTGTCGCTCTGCCTGTCTTCGTCAGCTTCATGGAAGAAGTGCTCGAAGATGCCCCGGCAATGCCATTCCGTATTCCACCAGGCGTGAGGCTTGTGTCCGTGGACCACGATACGGGCGGCCTGCCGACGGCCAGTTCCGGCGAAATCATCGTCGAAGCCTTCCGTCCTGGTACGGAACCGGGCGCGGTGTTCGATGAAGAGGACGACTTCTCTATCTCTGGCAATCAGGGCGCAACAAGCGGAATGTTTGGTGACCTTGCCGATCCGTCATCTGAAGGCTTCGGCCAGAACGGCATTTCGGAGGCTGAAGACCGCGACGATATTGCCGATGAAAACCTGGGTGGGATTTATTGACCGGGCGCTCAGATTTGTGCATTCGGGCCAGCCTGTAACCAACTGAAAACATAGAAGATCTTATGTCGACAGAAATTCTCTCGCTTATTGATGAAATTGAGCAGTCCTCCGCGCTGCTGAGGAGGCGTCTTTGACTGGGACGTTGCCCAGAAACGCCTAGACGAGCTCAACGCCCTCTCAGAACAACCAGACTTCTGGAACGATCCTGAAAAGGCCCGAAAGCTGATGGCCGAGCGCCAGCAGCTGGAGACCGGAATCAATACCGTTCAGGAGCTGGAGCAGGAAGCAGCTGACGGCCGCGAACTGCTCGAGCTTGCGGACGGAGATGATGACCTGATCCAGGATATCTCGGCCAATATGAAACGAGCGCGCGAGCGCGCTGCCAAGGCAGAGCTTCAGGCGCTGCTGTCCGGCGAAGCTGATTCCAATGACTGTTACCTTCAGATCAACGCCGGGGCAGGGGGCACCGAAAGCCAGGATTGGGCTTCGATGCTGCGTCGCATGTATGTGCGTTGGTCAGAAAGCAGCGGCTATAAGGTTGAGGAAGTCGATGCCCATGAGGGCGACGAGGCGGGTATCAAGTCAGCAACGCTGCTGATCTCTGGCCTTAATGCCTATGGTTGGCTGAAGTCGGAATCGGGGGTCCACCGGTTGGTGCGCATCTCACCTTACGATTCATCGGCCCGACGTCATACATCCTTCGCCTCAGTAACGGTGTCACCGGTGATCGATGAGACGATCGAAGTCGATATCGACCCGTCCGATGTGCGGACCGACACTTATCGGGCCTCCGGTGCAGGTGGTCAGCACGTCAACAAGACCGACTCCGCCGTCCGGCTGACGCATGACCCGACGGGCATTGTTGTGGCGTGTCAGGCCGGCCGATCGCAGCATCAGAACAGGGCCAAAGCCTGGGAGATGCTTCGTTCGAAGCTTTACGAGCTTGAGCTTCAGAGGCGCCGCGAAGCCGTGCAGGACAGCCACGATTCCAAGTCCGAAATCGGTTGGGGACATCAGATCCGTTCCTATGTGCTGCAGCCTTATCAGCTGATCAAGGATCTGCGGACCGGTCACGAAACGTCTGATACGGGCGGTGTGCTTGATGGAGATCTCGACGGCTTCCTGAGCGCCTCACTCGCGCACAATGTTTCTGCTGGAAACGACGAAGACGCATAAGAAAACGGCCGCGCAATTGCGCGGCCGTCTAATTTGATTAGTTCAGCGCCTGATCAGGAGAGAGCAGAGCCATGCGCACTGCTGGCGCTTGTGCTGGCCGACTTGTTGTCCGTCGCGGCTGGCTTGGCTGCGGATGAAGCCGCGTCGCCGCTGGCGGGACGTGCGGCTTTTGGAGCAGAGGTCTTTAGCGGGTCTTCGGCGTGTTTGACCTGGCCTTCGAAAATTGCGTTCGGTTGAATGCTGAGAGAGGCGTGCAGGATGTCGCCCTCGACGCGTGCGCCGGTCTCGAGCTCAACGCGGCGGCCACGAATGGAACCAAGGACTTCGCCCTTGACCTTCACTGCCTCGCCTTTGACTTCGCCGATAACTTTACCGGTTGCGCCAATTGTGATGTCACCCGCTGTTACGTCGCCATCGACAACACCGTCAATGTGAAGGGCGCCTTCTGAATTGATCGACCCTTTGATTTCCATGTCGTTGCAGATGATGGAAGCAACGCCGGTCGAGCGGGCTCCGGTCCGGCTTGCAGCCGATTTGCTTGCGTCAGCTGGCGGCACATAGCTCTGTGCGGATGCGCCGTCCTTATTCTTCGTAAACATGTTTACCTGCCCTCAGAAACTCAACTGGATCGTATGGTTTGTTATTAAACCAGACTTCGTAGTGAAGGTGTGGGCCGGTGCTCCGGCCGGTGGAGCCCATAGCGCCCACAACGTCGCCAATCGCGACTGTATCACCTTTATCGACATTAATGCGTCTTAAGTGTGCGTAACGAGACTTGAAGCCATGCCCGTGGTCGATCTCCACGATGCGACCATAGCCGGATTTGGTGCCGGCGAAGCTGACCGTACCTGGACCGGTTGCCGTGATCGGGGCGTTCCAGTAGGCGCCGACATCTACACCATTGTGCCAGCCAGGGCGCTGATTGAATGGGTCAACCCGAAGGCCATAATCGGAGGTCAGGCGCGACGGCACGCCGACCGGGTCCGCGAGTGGCAGTGTGGAAACGACTGACTGATAGAAGCGGGCTTCTTCCATGCGAGCGGCAACCTGCGAGACGCGCTCAGCGAACATGGCTTCTTCGGGCGTGTCGAAGTTACCGGATGCAAGATTTGCAAACGGGACGAGAGGACCACCCATTTCGCGGGTTTCGGCAATACGATTGGTGCCGACAGCTGTCAGGCGGAGGACGCCGCGTGCGGCTTCGGCGCGTTCGATTGCGATATCTTCGACTTCGTCGAGAAAGGCCTGTTGTTCGCGCTGGAGTTCGGCGATCTGGCCGCGGACACCGGGACTGGTCGCGCTGGCTTCCTGATATTGTGCATCCGTTCGGGCCTGGCGCCGGTCAGCTTCCTCAATAGATGCGTTGACGAGAAGGGCGCTGCCATCGCCGCGTAGCGCGGCGACTTCTAGCTCACCACCATTGCGAAGCGAATCGAGCATCACCTCAAGCGTGCGGTGACGCTGTTCAAAACTGACCGTGGCTTCCTGGAAGGCTTCGGTGCGTTCGACGAGCTGGGAGCGAGACAAAGCATCTCGCGCGCGCAGTTCCTGAACCCATCGCTCATATTTGTCGATCTGTTGCTGACCTTGCGCAGAAAGCGTGCTGTTCGGGATGAAGACGAGGCTGGCCGTAGCGTAGAGCGTCCAGCCGACGACGGCCGCGATCGCTATGGAGAGAACGGACTGCTGAAGAGGAGAGACAGTGAAATAGCGGACGGTACCACCGCTTCGATGGTAAATTTGCCGTTCGGGAAAAAGGCGACTGAAAAGCTCCCCGATTTTCATCGTCTTTCGCTTCATAGACGGCCCCGCCTCTGCTTTTACTCTTACACGCGCTGTGAATTTATCCACAGCTCACCCTCGCGGTAATGTTTAACGCAATTTGTTCGCTTCGGAAAAGGGCGAATCCAGAAAGTTGCCGCATTTTTCTCACAATCGATAAAAAATTTTACTAATTTCGCCTGAGTTTTGACTGTGTCGATGCAGAATTAGTTAAAGTACAGACAGCACTTTGTCTGCATGTCCTTTAACGCGTACCTTTCGCCAACCTTCAATAATCATGCCATCAGCGCTGATCGCGAAAGTAGAGCGTTCAATACCCATGAACTTGCGTCCATACATGTTCTTTTCCTTCCAGACCCCGAACGCCTCGCAGACAGACCCTTCCTCATCTGCGGCGAGTGGTATGGTAAGCGCCTGCTTTTCAATGAACTTTTCATGGGACTGAAGGCTGTCACGAGAGATGCCGACGACATCGAAACCTTTTGCGTCGAAGTCAGATTTCAGCGCCGAAAAATCCTTGGCCTCGTTCGTGCATCCCGGCGTGTTGTCCTTTGGATAGAAGAAAAGGATGAGGCCCCGGCCTCTGTCAGAGGGAATGGAAACGGTGCCGCTGGTTGTCTCAAGCTGAATGTGCGGAGCGGGATCGCCTGCAGATATTACTGATGACATCGCTGGATTGTCCTATTTCTGCTGTATTGAAAGATTAAGCCGAGCCTATCGGCTGGCGTAGAGGAGACAATCAGGCCTTGGTGCGACAGACTGCAGCTATTGTTACGCTAGAGATCATTGGCGGCATCCTGTTGCTGGCGATCGCGGGCGCCGTGGCGCTTGCCTACATGCTATCGCGCGGGCCTGTAGAACTCAGTCTTTTCAAAGGTGAAGTCGAAGATGCTCTCGTCGCCGCGCGCGACGGCCGGGACGTCAACATCGATCGGCTGGCGCTGCAATGGTCGCCGGCAGACCGGCGTGTCATCTTCGCAGCCAACGGCCTGAAACTCGCCGATAATGACGGCCAGCTGGCCGGCGAAGCAGAGCAGGCCGTCATCACACTGGACGCGGGCTCCCTGATTTTTGGGCGCGTTGAAGTGACCGAAACGCAGTTGCGTAATGGTTGGGCAGATGTGCGCAATATTTCACCAACTGAATGGACGTTTGCGGGCGAGCCGCTACCGGAATTCGAAGCGCGCACTTTGCCGAACACGCCGGAAGGGTGGCTCGCGCTTTCCAATTCGACTCTCGCCAACCTTCTGGATGCGCTGAAGGATAGCCGGTCGTCAAATACGCTGGAAGTTGCCGCATTCGAGAATATGGAGCTGCGCTTTTTTGATCAGGCCGGCGGCATCATGGCGGTCATGGACGAAGCAAACGGCCGGTATGATCAGACCGGCAGCGGCCTTGAAGCGACCTTGTCCGGAAGCGGGGAGGGGATGGGGCTTCCCGGGGATGTGACGACATCGCTTAGCGTCCCAGAAGGCTACACCGCGCTCGATTTCGAGGTCGGTATTACCAATTGGAGCATAGGGGACCTCGCAACCCGGATTGGCGCGGGGGGGTCTCTTGTCGCGGGTTTTCCGGCAGATATCACCATTGGCCTGACCTATGAGGAAGAGGCCGGTATTGCAGGTCTCGGCCTTGCCGCGGACGCAGATGAAGGCAGAGTTACGCTTGCTGGGCGTGATTTCGAATTTGAAACCTTGCGTTTCGACGCCGCCTATTCACCATCCGAAGACCGGCTGACTTTCAGCGATCTGGCAATAGAGACCGAACGGGCCGAAGGCATATTCAGCGGTTGGGTCGATGGCCTGGTGCGCCAGGATGGAACGATTGCGTTTGATCTTTCCTCTGAGCGTACATCACTCGATTTCACGCCATATTTTCCTGATGTCTGGGATCTTGATGGCGTTGCCCTGCAAGGCACGCTCGATTTGGGGACCACAGCGGTCGCGCTTTCTTCCTATGCGGTAGAAACGCTCGGCATTGAATTCGCCGGTGCGGCGGACATAGCGCCTGTAAATGATGCGGAAGAGGGGGAGCTGCCTTTTGAGATCGCCTCACAGGGCGAGGCAGTCGGGACAATCACCAAGGACCAGGTGCTGGCTTTCTGGCCTGAAACGCTCGGTGCAGGCGCACGTGTTTTCGCGCAGAATCGAGTCCTTGAAGGGCGCGTGACAGCAGCGAATTACAGGCTTGAGTTGCAGCGGGACAGTTTCGCCGAGGGCTTTCTGCGGGATGAAGACCTCACGGTTCGGTTTTTCATCGAAGATGCGGCTGTGAAGTTCCTTGAAGATCTGCCACCTGTCACGGACGCCATCGGTAGCGGTAGGCTGACCGGGAATGGCCTTCAGGTGCAGTTGAGCGAAGGGAATTATGACGGCTGGGTACTGAACGAAGGCAGCGTTCACTTTCCAAGGTTTAATCCGAAGGGGGAGCTGTTCCGCGTATCGGCGAAGGGGCAGGGGCCTCTCGTCAACGTCATGCGAAATATCGCGGGTTCGCGCCTGATGCGAGATAATCCCGACGCGCTCGATCCCGAACGTTTCTCCGGCGATGCGGTAGCGACAATTGAGCTGTTGCGTCCGGCGCTTGACGACGTTCCGGTTGAGGACATGCAGATTTCCGTCAAGGCGCAGGTCACCGATGGGATGCTCGCCGAGGCGCTGCCGGGGCTCGACCTCACCGATATGAGAGTAGACGTATCGCTGGAGAATATGCGCCTCGTTATAACCGGCTTCGGGGATCTTGGCCCTGCGCCCGTACAATTTACGTGGCGCGACGAATTCAATGATGGCGGCGATACAGCTGATCTATCGGCAAGCGCGTTCGTGTCGCCTGACTTCCTGAACCGTTTCGGAATTGTCGGGCGGGCCTACGTGTCTGAGGACATTCCGGTAGAGTTGCAGGCGCAAGTCGCTGCAGACGGCATTGCGGGTGTCGAGGTCGGTTTCGAGCTCCAGCAGTCACGCGTGGATATTTCCGAGATTGGCTACATCAAGCCGGTCGGAGAGTCCGCCCGCGCGACGCTCTCCTATGACGCGAAATCGGAAACGAACGCATCGACCTTTCGCTTTCTGAGCGAAAAGGCGCGCTTTGACGGGGACGTCATCCTGACCAAGGCCGGAAGGCTTCAGTCACTGGACGTTCGCGAGGCGTTCCATGACGGCTTCATGGATGTGAGCGGTAGCGTTCGCCGCGAACAGAATGGCAAGCTTGTCAGCGAACTGAACGGCGCGTTCCTAGATGCGAGTGCGTTCTTTGGCGACTTCGCATCCATGGGCGGCAATGCATCGGGTATCAGCCTGCCGATCGTGCTTTCGGCGAACCTTGATACGCTTCGTCTGCGCAGCGGTCTGGATCTTGAGGACGCGTCCTTGAGCTTCATCAGCTCGGAAACAGGCGTTCGCGAGGTTCGCGCAGATGGCACAATCGAAACAGGTGGCGAGATGAGCGCCGTCTATACAGGGCCGACGGCCGAAGAACCTGCGCGTATCAGCCTGGACAGCGATAATGCCGGCTTCTTCATGCGCGCCTTGCTGCAACAGGACTTCTTGACCGGTGGTTCTCTCAGCCTGAACGGTGATCTTGCGCGTGGCTCGGACCCAGCGCGTCTGCGGCTTGAGCTTTCGGACGTCCGCATGCGCGACGCGCCGTTCCTGACGCAAGTGCTGTCGCTGGCATCCCTGCGGGGACTGGCTGACACGCTGAGTGGGGAGGGGGTGCTGTTCACCGATATCAGCGTCCCTGTCGCCGTTCAGTCGGGACGGTTTGTAATTGAAGGTGCGCGCGCCAACGGCCCCGCATTGGGCCTCACACTCAATGGCTGGTTTGAACAGGAGAGCGATGAGATCCGTCTCAGCGGTGTCCTCGTGCCGAGTTTCGGAATGAACTCAATGTTGGGCGGCGTGCCTGTAATCGGCGACCTTTTCGTCGGCCGCGAAGGGGAAGGGATCTTCTCGTTGACCTATTCGGTGCGCGGTACGACTGATCGTGCTCAGGTGACTGTAAATCCGCTGTCAGCCGTTACGCCAGGGATCCTGCGCCGCATTTTCGAGAATCCAGCCGATACGTCGATCCCTGAGGGTATTCCTGTCGACCCCAACAAGATGCCACCGGCACCGCCTATGCCCGATGCCGAATTCATCGAGCCCGCACCGGGAACGGAGGCCAACTAGGCAGCCGAGCTGTCAGCCTTTTTCCAGGCGTTTGACCTCGTCCCAGAGATCGCCCTGATCATCAAGCGACAGCTCATTGAAGCTTTGCCCCTGAGCGGCTGCAAGTTCCTCCATGGTGCGAAACCGGCGTTCGAATTTGGCATTCGAACGGCGTAGCGCGATTTCAGGGTCAAGCTTGAAGCGCCGGGCGAGATTGGCTGCAACGAAAAGAAGATCGCCAATTTCATCCTCTATGGCGTCGAGGTCGCCGCTGTCGATCGCTTCTCGAACCTCGTCGCATTCCTCATCCAGTTTCATCAGGATATCGCGCGGCTCAGTCCAGTCGAAACCGGTGCGCGCTGCGCGCTTCTGGATTTTCTCTGCGCGCATAAGTGCAGGGAGCGCTTTCGCGACGCCGGCGAGCGCGGACGTGTCATCAGTGACCGTACCCTTGGCGGTACGTTCACGCGCCTTGATTGCTTCCCAGGCTTCGGTTTGCGTGTCGGCATCGCGTTCTTCATCGTCGCCGAACACATGTGGATGACGCCGGACCATCTTGTCATTGATGCTACGTGCAACGTCCTCAACATCGAATAGACCGGAATCCTGCGCGATCTGGCTGTGGAATACGACCTGAAGCAGAAGGTCGCCCAGTTCATCCTTCAGATCAACAAAATCGCCGCGCTCGATCGCGTCGGCAACCTCATAGGCTTCCTCAATCGTGTAAGGTGCGATCGTCTCGAAAGTCTGTTCCAGATCCCACGGGCAGCCACCATCGGGATTGCGCAATTGCTGCATGATGGATCTGAGACGTTCAAACTCGCTGTCGGAGGGTTTTGTCATGAAAAGCAGGCGCTCCGGTTTGATGATTGGCGGTTCGTACGAATATCCGAGACGTTAACTGGCCCCGTCGGACCAGTCGATTCAAAGCCCGATAGGGCGGTTTCTACATGAGACGGGGCAGAGCCGCACGCGCAAATCGTAACTGTCAGAGACGCTGGCGGCGTCTGCATGAGTGTCGCTGACAATCTGGCTCAACTAGCAGCAAAGACTAGCCGGGGGTGTGGCCCCGCCGCTCATAACAAAAGTCGCATAATCAATATTATGGGAAATAATGCGCTGCGGTCATAGCTCGAAATCTACGGTGAGGCCGTCATAGGCGGGCCGCACATGCGCTGGTAGTTCGTTGCATAGCGTCTGGTAGTCGAGATCGATATGAAGATTGGTAAGCCATGCTTTCTTCGGCGCGAGCTGTTCGATCCAACCCAGCGCCCGGTCAAGATGCGCGTGGCTTGGATGTTCGGTGTAGCGTAGCGCGTCGAGGATAAGGATATCGACGCCAGCAATCGCCTCGAGGGTCTCGGGCGGGAAATCATGAAGGTCATTGCAGTAAGCTAGATTTCCGATGCGAAAGCCGAGGCTCATGATCCGCCCGTGCATCTGTTCGACGGGCAGAAGACTTACCGTCCCTCCCTCTCCATCAATACTGAACGGCTCAAGCGGAACGATATCGTCCTGACGGTCGAGAATGGGTGGATAGCCGCCATGCCCCTCAAAACAATAGCCGAAGCGCTTTGTCAGCGTCTCAGCGGTGCGAGCATCGAGATAGGTCGGCACGCGGCGGCGCATGCGCAGTGCCAGCGCCCGGACATCGTCAATGCCGTGGGATTGGTCTGCATGGTCGTGGGTGTAGACGAGCGCGTCCAGATGACGGACCTCGGCATCGAGTAGCTGGTCTCTCAGCTCTGGCGACGAGTCGATCAGGATGCGCGTACAGTCGTCAGGTCTATCCAGGGGGCCTGCATCGACAAGCACGCAGCATCGTCTGCGCCTGTTTCTCGGCTCATTCGGGTCGCAAGCGCCCCAGTCATTACCGACGCGCGGCACACCACCCGATGAGCCGGTGCCGAGAAACGTAAAGCGTGCTGTTGCGATCATATACCTACTTTATTGAATAAAGTCAATGCGTTATCTTCGCATATTGAAGTGATGTCTTCGCGAGTTTTCCCATGGAGCCTTGCCAGCGCATCAGCGACATGTGGCAGATATGCTGGTTCATTCCTGCGGCCACGGTATGGCACGGGCGCGAGATACGGACAGTCGGTTTCGAGAATTACCCGGTTCAGTGGGATTGTGGAGATGACGGCACGCACATCTCTCGCATTCTTGAAGGACAGAATGCCGGAAACTGAAAAATACGCCCCAAGCGCCAAACCGCGATCTGCAAGCTCCTGACCGCCTGTGTAGCAATGGAGCAATATACCGAACGGTCCGTTCTGGTATTCTTCTTCAAGGATACGCGCGGTCAGGTCGTCAGCTTCACGTGTATGAACCACGAGCGGAAGTCCCGACCGCCGAGCCGCTTCGATATGGCGACGGAAATTGGCCACCTGCTCGGCTTCAGCAGAGTAGCCGTAATGGAAGTCCAGTCCGGTCTCACCAATCGCAACCGTGCGAGGGTCCCTTGCCGCGTGTAACAGGTCGTCGACTTTCAGATCGGGAAAATCCTTTGCGTGATGCGGGTGGACGCCAACCGTGTTCCAGATGTCGCTGTTCGCGTCCGCGATAGCTCTCACTTTCTGATAACTGTCGAAGCGGTCGCAAATCGCGAGAAACCGCCGAATCCCCGCCTCGCGGGCACGCGTGAGCACCTCCTCCAGGTCGTCCTCGAACGCCTCTGCATGCAGGTTTACGTGGGTGTCGAACATGGGTTGCGACTTAAACCTTCCCGGCGCTGGTTTGAAGGGTCGAAACCAGCTTCGACGCGGCCTGAATGGGGGTCATGTGCAAATTGCGTTGCGATGCCACGATATTGTGAAGCTGGAACCAGATATCTGCCCATGCTGGTGACTGCTCGGCCTTTTCGCTGACCCAACCCATCAGCTCTTCGGCGAAAACGCCGAAGGAGGCCTGATCCTCTGCGGCCGCCTGGATTGTCGTTGAAAGTACAGCGTCAGCAGGCTTCGGAAGAGCTTTGAGGAAACTTCGCGCGGCATGAGACGCGGCCAGCACTTTCTGTCCGGTCAGCGCTTCCGCGCGGCCGGGCCGACCGGCGACCAGGTCAGCGACTTGTTCGGGCGCCTCCACGGCTTGCGCCTTTAAAGCGGCGAGCGTTTCGTCCTTTGAAAGACTGGTCAGACGAAGCGTCTGGCAACGCGAGCGGATCGTCGCGAGTACGGGAACGGTTGCATGCGAGATCAGGAACAGGATCGCACGTGGCGGCGGTTCTTCGAGCGTTTTCAGCACCGCGTTGCGGCCGTTGGCATTCATCTCATCAAGTGAATCGAGGATGCCGATACGCCATCCGCCAAGGGCGGGTTTCAGGGAAAAGAACTGGTTCAGCTCCCGGATCTGATCAACGGCGATGTCCTGCTTCAGCTTGCCCTTGTCCCCGACCGCACGCTGCACGTGCTTCAGGTCCGGATGGCCCGATGACAGCACTTTCTGGATGACAGGATCGCTCTCGCTCGCGGCCGCCCTGTCATCATCATTTGCAGGTCGCGCGCCGAGCAGCATGGCGGCCAGGCGAAGTGCAAAGCGCGCCTTGCCGATGCCGGATGGCCCTTCGATGATCCAGGCGTGATGAAGCCGCCCACCATCCATTGCCTTCAGGAATTTCTCCTGAGGCGCCTTGTGACCGAATAGTGGAAGCGCGATCTCCTCACTCATATCATATCTTCAATTGCATTGAGTGCATCTGCCAGCACGATACCTGGAGGCTGGGTCGCGTCTATGATCGTGCATCGGTCGGGATGAGTCGCGGCCAGGTCCAGAAAGCCCTGTCGGACGTCTTTGTGAAATTCCAGCGGCATGGCCTCGAAAACGTCTGAGCCACCACGCGCCTTGCGCCGCGCCATCAAGTCCTCAACGGGGCCGTCGAGGACAAGTGTTAGGTCCGGCTGGTGGTCGGCCACTACGAGATCGTCCAGCATCTCGATAATAGCTGGGGCAAGACCGCCAAGGCGCTGATAGACCCTCGTTGAATCGGCGAACCTGTCGCAAATCACGTTCTGGCCCTCTGCGAGTGCGGGCTCAATCAGCTTCTCAAGATGATCCCGCCGCGCCGCATACACGAGAAGCGCTTCGCTCATCGCGCTCCAGCGTTCGTCGGAAGGTGGCGACAGAACAAGTCCGCGGAGCGCCTCGGCCAGCGGTGTGCCACCAGGCTCGCGCGTGACGGTCACACGCTGCCCATGATCCAGAAAGTGGTTTTCGAGGCCCGCAATCAGCGTAGACTTTCCAGTCCCCTCGCCGCCTTCAATCGTTATGAACCGCCCGCGACGGCTCATTGGTCACCGCCAGCCCCCATTTTAAGGCTGAGACCCGCAACTGCCTTGCCCATGAAGCCGAGCTTCTCCACTGATGAGGTCGCAATGAGCGGTGCGGTGATCGGCTCATCGCGCCCCTCCATCGTGATGACGAGAGTCGCAAGCTGTTGACCCTCTTCTATCGGTGCCGATATCGGACCGTCATAGACAATCTCTGTCGAGGATTGGTCGAAAGCGCGCTTATGGCCGGCAACGCGAAGTGGTTCTTCGAGACGAACACCGACCGTACTGGCCTCACCATTCCAGACCGGAAGCTCGGCAAATGCCTCTTCCGTCGGTTCGACAGTGCGGGTGTCGAACGCCGTGAAGGCCAGACGCATCAGACGCTCTGATTCTTCGGCCCGGGCTTGCGAGCTTGGAAGACCGTTCAGCACCATGACCATTCTCTGGCCATCGCGCTCAGCCGAAGCTGTAAGTCCGTATCCCGATACTTCGAGGTGGCCGGTTTTCAGGCCATCAGCCCCGTCCATGGAATAGAGAAGCGGATTGCGGTTGCCTTGTGTGATGCCATTCCAGGTCATCTCGAGTTCGGAATAATATTTGTAATACTGAGGGTATTTACGGATCTCAAGCGCCGCCAGCTTGGCAAGGTCGGCAGCAGAAATGACATGGCCATCGGCGGGAAGGCCGCTCGCATTCTCGAAATTTGCTGAAGTGAGGCCAAGCTCATGTGCGAGATCTGTCATGCGGTCGGCGAAGGCTTCTTCTGAACCTGCAAGACCCTCCGCCAGCACGATGCAGGCGTCATTGCCAGAAAGAACGATCACGCCGCGAAGCAATTGCTCGACAGTCGGCGTTTCGCCGATCTTGAGGCCCATTGTCGAGCCGCCCGTGGCCCAGCCGCCCTCGCGCCAGGCCCGTTCGCTGACCACAAGCTCATCATCTAGCGAGATTTCGCCGCGCTCGATGGCGTCATAGACGACATGGGCAGTCATGATCTTGGTCATGGACGCCGGTATCATGGCTTCACTGCCGCGCTTCGAGAACAGGATGTCGCCTGTCTCATAATCCATGATGACGGCATATTCCGCTTCAGTGTCGATATACTGTGCGGACGCCGGCAGCACCGCGGCTGCCAGGACTGAAAGGGTTGCAAGCAGGTTCTGACGAAGCATTTTCGGGTCTCCGGGAATAGGTAACGCGGTGAAGCGATAACCTAGACCACAGACGGCGTTTTGAAACCCGGGTCAATGCAGGTGTCTGTATCAGCCCGACGTTACAAAGCCATCTGCAAAGCCAAGCTGGCGAAGGCTCGCGCGGGCCCTGTCTGCTGCGTCGCGCGACTGGAACGGGCCGACCATCACCCGGTGGTAGGTCTGACCTCTCACATTCGCAGCCTGGACACCGCTCGATAGTCCGCCGCCTATACCGCCTGCGACACTGCTGGCTTTGCTCGGCTCCGTGAACGAACCAACCTGCACATATAGAGAGCCTGTTGCGGGTGTTGGGGTGGCTTGCCGCTCGACTGGGCCTGGTCGTTCCACTGGGGCTGGCCGTTCGAAGTCAGCCTCAAAAAGCTGAGGCGCTGGCTCAGCCTCTATCGGCGCCGAGGAACTGACGCCTAGATACTCGACCGCGACCTGCGCGCCGAATGGCCTCAATATCCCGAGCAGGTCGGCTGCGTCCGAAGAAAGCGTCAGCGTCTCCTCGCGCCGTGCGGCGGTCCGGCTCGTGATCTGCACCACGAGTTCGGCGTTGGTTTCCGGGTTGCGAACATGGGCAAGACTGTTGAGCGGTAAGGTCGGATGACCGGCAACCATGCGCCCATCAGAGCTAGAGAGCGCAGAAGAAATCGCGACATTATTCAGGATTGCGCCGTTCAGGTCGGGCAAAGCCGTTCCACTTACCTGAATGGGCTGTGCAGTAACTGGCGTGCGTACGCTTCCCGGGTAGGAGAAATGAATTCTGCGACGGACTGCGGGCAAGGCGCCAGACCCGGTGTGCGTGACAGGGCCGCGCCAAGTATCTTGAACGGCTTTCGGGTTCAGTCGAGGTGTGGTGGTCCCGACCCTGGCAATGTTCCGCGTCGGTCTTGCCTGTTCGACAGAGCTGATGCGGACAAAGTCTATCGGTGCGGCGTCCCGTGGTCCGGCCTGGGCAGAAAGCGGAAGTATGGACACTAGAAGTGTTGTCGCTGCGAGCGCACGCAGACCAGTATTGGCGTTCAAAGCCATGGCAACCTCGTTCTGAAGTCATATTTTCGTGTCCGACATTCTGCCGACGCACGGACCGATTTATTCGGTCATGGATGAAGCTAGCCCAGCAAGGTAGAAATCTCTTGAAGCCTAACTGAAAGTTCTGGCCTTTTGCGGTAGGGTTTTGATTACGAAATGGCCCCTGCTCTATCGGCTGACGATGAAGCCTTCACCGAGCCCGAGCGATTTCAGGTTCTGCCTCGCCAGCTCGCCTGCTTCGCGCGTTGCGAATGGGCCCGCGAAGACACGGAAATAATCGGCATTGTTGATCCGGACAGCTTCAATATCGGTCTCGAAACTTGATGCGATACGCTGCGAGACATCCTGGGCATTATTGATCCGAGTGAACGAGCCAACTTGCACATAAAGCTGCGGCCCGCTTGCAGGCATCGGCTCCGAGGCTTGTATCGGCGCTGATGGCGACGGCTCGGGAATGGCGGCGAGATCGCTCGCCTGAACCGGGCGCAGATCGCTTGGTTGAGGCTGGTAGCTGGCGAACTGGTCTGGTGCAGCGCTAGTTGGCGGCGTGGCGGGCGCTGGAGCAGACGCTGGGGCCGGATTGCTGAGATTAGCCGGCGTCGGAGCTGATTTGCCGGGATCAGGAACGCCCAGTGACGGCTCAACCCCGCCAAGGAGTGTGTCGTCGTAGAGCGTGGGCTGGTTTCCCCTGCCCTCCGGCTCAGGCCAGCTGCGGGTCGCGGCGTGGGCTGCGTATTGATCGGGTGCGTCGTACTGTACGGTCTGTTTCGTTGGCGCCGGACCGAGATAGTCAAGTGTGACGGTCGCTACCCCCTGCTCCAGCATGCCGAGTGTTTCTGCAGCGCGGCGCGACAGATCAATGATGCGTCCGCCTGTAAACGGACCACGATCATTGACGCGAACGACAATCTCCCTGCCATTTGACTGGTTTGTAACCTTTACGAGGCTTGGCAATGGGAGGCTTGGGTGAGCCGCTGTCAGCTGCGCCGCATCAAATATCTCGCCGCTCGCCGTTGGCCTGCCATTGAAGGCACGTCCATACCACGACGCCTTGCCGCTCTCCTTGGCAGCGACGAAAGACGATTTCGTACTTGCCGGGTTGAGGAGCGGCGCCGAAAGGTCCAGCGCACTGCCCCGCTGCGATATATCAAAATCTACGGCGTCTGCTGAAGATGGCAGCGCGGCCATACAAAGGGTGATGGCACTTGTAAAAAGGCGGGCTGACACAGGAATCGATGTCACTCTAGGACCTCGTTTGATGCGCGGGTTAAGCTCTGGCCGAAGCATGCTTGCGCAAACATCGGCTCAACTAGCCTCCCCAGTGGTTCAAATTACGGTGCAAATTCCAAACAAAGTGTTTCTTTGATCAGGATCCTGAGCAGTCAGGTCGCTTCAGATTACGGCGGAAATGAGGTTCAGCACTGCTATTGCATTTTGCGCCGTGATGCCCGAAACAGACGCCCGCCGCGGAGGGATGGCAGAGTGGTTGAATGCACTAGTCTTGAAAACTAGCGAGCGTGCAAGCGTTCCCGGGGTTCGAATCCCCGTCCCTCCGCCACACACATTCGAATTTGAAGACTAGATCTGGCAAATTCACGAAAAGCCCGCCACTGGCGGGCTTTTTCATGCCTTGCGGTCTCTACTTTCCGAGAAATCCCTGATCAGCCGCGGAATACTCTCCGAAGTCTCTACCCGGCAATTTCGCCAGATCTCTTAGCGGGCATTTTCGCTGTTATCGCCCAATTTACAGCGAAATTGCTCATGTTTACAGGGAAACGTAGACACTTAGGGCTGGAAAGCCGCGTGTTTACAGCGCTCTACAGCCAAATTCCCTGCGCGGAATAACAGGGAATTTTTCGACCCGTAACAGGGAAAATCGTTATCAATAACAGGGAATATCGGCGAGCGGATCAGGGAACCTCAAAGCCGAACTTTTCAGCCTGGCGATCCCAGTCCAGCGGAAGGTCAGATCGCAGGATTCTCTCCAGGCTCAGATCCGCAGGCTGCCGGCCATCAAGAATAGCTTTGGTGATCGCCGGCGACAGGAAGGCGAGCTTCAAACGCTGCCGAAGCGGCGACGGTGTCCAACCTATACTTTTTGCGATGTCGGATAGCGAAGAGCCGTCACGCCATGCCTTCATCCAGACATGCGCCTTAGCGATGGCATTGATGAGCGTTGTATCCCGCTGCGGCGCTGCAGCACCCAGCAGGAGCACGGTCTCAACGCCGCGCCTCTTCATCACGAACGCTTCGGTGTGGACCAGCGCCTCGTTCAACAGCTCGCTTGCATCAATGCCTATGTTCTTCGAGAGAGCTTGGGCATCTATCTTGAGCTCCAACTGACCTGCCCTGACCTCAATCCTATCGAGCAAACCAAAGCAGTGTTTCCAGGTCGAAGAGCTTGGCGGCTCAAGTTGCCCAAGCGCTGCAGACACTTTGGAGTAGCTATTTGCGCTCGGGTTGCGGAGCAGCTTGTCCGGCGCAGATGTCGCCCAGTTGTTGAAAGCCTTAGCGACCGCCTTCTCCAGTTTTGCAGCCGGCAACCGCCATCCATAGGATCCCTCACTCTTTTGCGCCATCAAACTTCGCGAGACATAATAGCGCCACCGGCGTCCTTTCGAACTGGCATAGGTCGGCGTCAGTCGGTCGCCATTCTCGTCTTTTTTGGAAGCTCATTCGAACTGACCTCTGCCCACAAGGCGAGGAGGTCCCCGCGGGTCAGATCCCGCAGGGCTTCCAGTTCACTTGGTATTGAAATCGCCATCAGGCCTTCTCCAGCCGGTAGCGGGCATACCGCCCGCCCTCCTCTGGTGGCAGCTTTTCCAACTTTCTATCGCCGGCGCGAACACGCGTCAGTGCCGCCCGTACTGTGTGAGGCAGCCAGTAAAGGGCTTCCGACATCTCGTTGACGGTGGCGCCCTCCGCTTTGTCGAGCAGCTGGATCAACTGCTCGCGCTTGGTGAGAGGTTTCTTCTTCGATTGGGTCTTGGTTGTTTTGGCCATTTGGCCCTCCTTCAGTTTCGCTGAGAGCGTCACTTCGCTCCCACCGACTGAAGGCCCGACCTTTCCGAAGGTTCGGGCAGCGCGCTCTTTCTGTTCTGGCGCTTGCACAATGACGCTCTGTTGCGCGCCGAAGTCCAGTCGAAAATCAGCTGTCCGGTCGATTTTTCCGATGAGCGTCCAGCGCGCTCTCTGCAAGCTCTACCGCCTTGCGGGCATTTGCGATTGAAAGCGCCGCCAGCTGCTCGAACATCAAACCGCAAAGTTTCGGCGATTGAGCCTGGACAGCCGCTTCATGCGCGTCTTCCAGTACCGTCGTCACATCTGCCATGAGCTTTTGCGGGAGGTCGTTTCGAGCCATGACCCGACGAATGCTCTAAATGGCGTGTCAGTCCAGACACTGTAAGACTGCTAGATCCCGGAAGCGGTCATTAGGCATCCCGTCCAGACCTATATTCTCAGCAACAGAAACGTTGGACTAGCAACGATTCGAGTCGAACATCGCCTCCGATTGTGGCCAGATCATCGTCAGCACTTCGCGAGAGAGGGGGGCGGCTGACGATCCTGATATCACCGAATGAGCGTAAACACCGTGCTGTTCGGCGTCGTACCGACCGAAGAAGGCGCTAGCCGGGCAAAGTGCGCGTCCCCGCGCTTCTTCCGCTTTTCCAAACAGGAGATCAAGAACGTCCGTGTCGGGATCGTGGTCCTTTTTGGGCGCCCAGCTATCCGGCCAGAGGCGAGATCCCCGATACCATTTGCGGCCATTCTGTCCCCAGCAGATCAACATCGACAATCCAGGATCGAGATTGACGTAGCGCAGAGCCGTCGCCTTCCGGCTCGCATCGAACGCTTCTGAAAGCTCTCCAATCGATTTGAACGACGGTTTGGAAAACGCGCGCAGGCGTGGTTCGAACATGTAGCGCGGCATCAAAAGTTCAGCCGCATACTGATCGGCTTGTCTTTCCTTCGACTTTGCCCGTCCATTGACCGCGCCGATATCCTGTTTGGCGCAATAAAGACGCTGATTGCGGTGATGGTGCCAATGCCCCAATTCATGACTGAGAGAAAATCGAGCGCGCTTTTCGCCATAGCGATCGTCGATTGTAATGACTGCGCGATCGCGAATGCCCGTGACCCGAGCTTCGCACGACTCCATGCGCTTGTACTTTACCTTCGCACCCACGGCGAAGGCCAGAACTTCAAGATCGATGTCGCCAGGATCAGTAATGCCATAGCGTTGCAGCAATTCTTCCGATGGCGACATACGCGTCATGCGTCATTATCTCCGGCAAGCTCATAACCAAGCTCCAATAAGTCGTTCGCGTAATCGATAACTTCGCTGTCAGGCATCGCGCCTGACTTGGCGTTGCGCGCCGCCTGCGTCAGCTCGGGCAGTTCTTTTGCGGCGCGCTCGACGAGTGCGCGCGCTTCCTCCGCGCTCAATGATGACCTTTGCGCTGATATGCGTTGCTGGGCTTTCATTTCAGCTCTGACCTTGGCCAGATCCTTCTGCCCGGCCTTCATGCGTGCGCTGTCAGCCAGGCTGTCAAACGCCTTGCCGGCATCTTCCGGCCGCACCCCTTCGGACTCCAGCTCCGCCAAAACCTCCTCATCACTCATATTGAGGATCGCATCAGCGACAGTGTCCGCAAGATCCAACAATTGATCGCGTTTCGATTTGGCTGTCATGAGTCCCTCCGTTGTTTTCCAAAGCGATCCATCATGCGCGAGATGCGCTTGTGGATCGTCGCAAGCTCCTTCTTTGTGACGCCCGCGAGATCGCACAGCTCCTGACCCCGAAGACCATCCATTGAACCCAGCAGGACGAGCTCCGTTTTCTCGCACTCGTTGCACTGTTCGCTGAGAAATACCTGGAAGGCGGCGTCGCGTTCAGCGCCAATCAATATGTCCTCAGGGGATGCGATATTCGGGTCTTCGACATTCGCTGCAAACAAATCGTATTTGGCGCTCGTCACTTCGAGCGCATGCGCTTCGTGCCGCCGTTTGCGCCATTCCGTGCGGTTGCTTGCAAGCGACCGCATTACATTCTTCATGAAGACCAGAGCATCCACATCTGCGGGGCAGGTCCGCCTGTGTTTCCCGTCGGTTTCGTGAACCTTCATGATGGCTTCCTGCAGCAAATCGTCTGCATCCATATCGCCGGCGACGGCAGCGTATTTGCGGGCGATCATGCGCAACTTTTGTTTGTCGACATCGCTCAGCGCGTCGAGTTCATCGAGAAGCTCCTGAGGCTCCTTTCTCTGTTTTGGCTCGGCTACGCTCAACGGATCGCCCTCCTTGATACAGCTCCATATGGGTAGGCGCGCCAATCACGCCAATTCGGACAGAATTGAGAAATAAATTTTCGTGTCCGAGTCCTCATGTCCCGCAAGCCTCTGTTGTTGTGAGCACACCTCGCCACAGCAACCAGGAAAGGCATTGCCGCCATGACAGACGAAAACCTTTATGTTGATCTTGAAGACTGCGCCCGCAGCGGCGCATCCGCCACTGGCGCGACCCATTTCCGGGTGCGCGTCGATGACGCCCGTCATAAGATTGATGATCCCAAGCCGACCGGACGGCAGCTCCTGAAACTGGCCAGCAAAACGCCAGTCGAAGAACACCTGCTGTTCCTCTTACTCCGCGGAGGCGGTCTTGAGGAAATCCAGCTGGACGAAACGGTCGATCTGACGCGTCCGGGCGCAGAACGCTTCCTCAGCTTCAATAGTGCAGCATCATTCAGGCTCGAACTTGATGGCGAGCGGTTTGAATGGGGCGCAAAACTGATCACGGGGTTGAAACTTAAACATCTGGCTGGCGTCGATCCCGCCTGCTACGCGCTCTGGCGCGAAGTCCGGGGCGGGGAGGACGAGCCGATCAATGACGATCAGATCATCGATCTCGGTGAAGACGGTCTGGAGCGTTTCTTCACCGTTATAGAAAAAACGACAGCGGGCGATTTCGCCAGCGGCGGAGTTCTGCCCCGCCGCGACGCTACCTATTTGGCCGACCATGATCTCGCTCACGAGGTTCGGGTGAGCGGCGATCAGACAGGCCTCATGCTGCTCAAACACTCATTGCCCAGCGGCGTTTTTGACGCCGACGCTGCGGACATTTTGATCGTGCTTCCGCCTGGTTATCCCGATACGTCGCCCGACATGTTCTACTGCAATCCATGGCTGCGGCTGGCTGGATCCGGGCGGTATCCGAAATGCGCCGATTACGCCCACCAGTTTGACGGCGTCTCTTGGCAGCGCTGGTCACGGCACAACAATAACTGGCGTCCTGGCAAGGATGGTATCTGGACCATGCTTAAACGCATCGAATGCGCCATCCGTGAGGCCGCACATTGATGACCACTAATATTGTTATTCCGGAGCGGCTGGCCGCAGCCCTGCGCTATGCGAGCTTCGATGGTGAAAATGAGTGTGGTGCGTGGGCGCTATTATCAAAATCACAGATTTCGTGCGATCCCTGGTCCCGTAAGCCGCGAGAAAAACTCATCCTGCGCCACTTGCGCCCCCTTGGTCCGCACGACATCGACTCCGCTTCGCCTGTCCATCTTACGGTTCGCACTGCCGCGTTCATGCACGTTTTGAAAGAAGCAGCCCAACAAGATCTGATGCCCGGATTCCTGCATGGTCATCCGAGCGGGTATGACGGATTTTCCGATACAGATGATCAGAATGAACGCGCCTTGCTACAGGCCGCGAAAAACCGTGTGGGATCCACAGCGCACCTCGTCAGCCTGCTCTGCCTCCCCGACGGTCCCATTCGCGCTCGGTTATGGCGGGGGCATAATGAGGTCGTTTCATGTCCTGTGACTGTCAGCGGAAAAGCCGTGGAGCGCTTCGACCACACACCCAAAAGCATCGACAAGACTCTCGACCGGCAATCCCGGGTCTTTGGTGAAACCTTCAATCAGGTGTTGCGATCTCTACGTGTCCTGGTCGTTGGTGCCGGCGGCACCGGATCGCCATTGACAATTATGCTTGCGCGCGCAGGCGTAAAACATCTCGTTACGATCGATCCGGACACCATAGAAGATACCAATCTGCATCGCCTTCACGGCGTTGGCGCCCCAGCGATTGGCGCCGCAAAATCCTTGGCGCTTGCCGGACACATTCGCTCCCTTGGTCTCGGTACTCATATTGTCGGCGTCCATGGCAATATCATCGACCCTCAGCATCGGGACCTGCTTAAATCTGCGGATATAGTCTTCTGTGCAACAGACGATCACGCCGGCCGCATGCTGTTGAACCGTTTCGCCTATTTTTACGATACTCCGGTCATCGATCTTGGACTTGCCATCTCGAAAGACGGCCCCCGCCGGGTGCGCGACATGACCGGCCGTGTTTCATTGCTTTATCCTGGAGCACCGTGCCTCCTGTGCCGAAACATTGTCGATCCCCGGCGCGCCCGCGAAGAGGAATTGAAACGGCGTGACCCCGAAAATTACGGGCGACAGGTTCAGGAAGGCTATATAATTGGCGGCGGTGATCCGGAACCTGCCTTTATCGCCATGACCACCTCGGTCGCCTGTATGGCTCTTGAAGAATTTACGCAGATGCTGAGCGGGTATCGCGGCGACAGCGGTAATGTCAGGCAACGATTGCGACGTTTCCAAATTCCTGAAGATCGCATTTCAGGAGGTAATCCAAACCCAGATTGTCCGCTATGCGCGCAATCTGACGATTGGGGCGTGGGCGACACAACACCGTTTTTGGACCGG
Source organism: Henriciella barbarensis (assembly GCF_003576345.1). Classification (GTDB taxonomy): domain Bacteria; phylum Pseudomonadota; class Alphaproteobacteria; order Caulobacterales; family Hyphomonadaceae; genus Henriciella; species Henriciella barbarensis. The sequence goes on from NZ_QWGB01000014.1 coordinate 396,938, forward strand.
GTGGCCTGATCATGAAGTTCACACCTGTTTTTCGATCTATTCTTGTCAGTCTGAGACTGGTTTCACGCCCGGACTTGACCGTGCGCCGAGCCGTTGAACAGCCCGCCAGCAAAGACCTTGTGGGCGGTGAAATTGTCATCGTTGGCGAAAAGACACAGCTAAAATGGGCGGTCCTGAAATGCCCCGGTGGATGCGGCAATATCATGCGTCTTCCTCTAAGGGATCGTGCCTCGCCGAGATGGTCAGTGACAGCAGACTGGCTGGGCCGTGCGACGGCGACACCGTCTGTGCATCAGAAGAACGCCTGCAGAGCTCATTACTGGATTAAGCGGGGACGGGTGGTCTGGTGCGAGGACTCTTGGTGCGGCCCATCGAACGGTACACATGCATAACTCAGGAAAGAAGCAAATTAACGTGAGAATGTCTGGTTATGCGCCCTGAGCAGCCGCTAAGCGGTCCAGATTGCATAAGGGCCAGTATGGGAAGTTCGTCGACGCACATCGCAGCCGACTTTCCCGTATTTCCACTTTTGGTCACGTCCACTCTGAGCGCAAGAGCAGACAACACACCGCCTATGATTAGTCTTGGTGTGCCTCCTCATAGTGCAACTCCAGCCACTTCGAACCGTAGTCATTGGACGGGTCCCGCACGATTGAATGGACGTGATTAAACCCACCGTCGGCCGACCTCTCTCGCACATAGTCAATAAGGATCGACGGGCCTCGAACACGGTACATGTAGCGGGCTGCCGGATCATCGGTCGGGCCCCACCACTCGAAATGAAGAGTCTCCGGGCCATCTGCTTCGATCGCAGAACGCTGGCGCGCAGATGCTTCGTGAGAGGCATCATCCAGGTATTCATCGATCAGGGCATCCAGCAGGCTTTCCTGAACCGGGTCCAGGTCAGACGCGCGAAGGCCTGCGGGTTGGCCGAAAGCCATTTCGCGTCCTTTTCCCATGAAGACTTCATCATCGACCTCTTCCGAGATGATCGCATCTTCGAGTTGTGTCGGCGAAAGCGATGCTAGCAATGCGAAGGCACGATCGGCTTCATGTTGCAGGATGCGCCATCCGGCGTATCGCCCCTTCTGGACGATCTGCGGACTCGCGCCTAGAAAGAGGGGTGTGAACGCAATCCGGCCATCCGCAACAGTAAAATTGGCTGCATAGTGATGCCCGCTCACCATCCATCCCCAGTTGTCATCATTCATATCCCCAAAAACGGATACGAAGAATTTCTCGGAATCGTAGTTTTCCGCGAAAGCGAATGCTTCTGGCTTTCGAGGATCGTCATCCCGCATCGATGCAATGAAAGCGGTAAAGCTGTCGTTCAGCACGTCCTCGTGCCACATAATCGTTGTCGTCTTCAGATACCCTTGGCTCGAAAATGCCGCTGCCATCATTGCATGAAGCGCTCGTCGCTGTTCGGCATTCATGTCGGAAACCGCCAGTCCAGAGCGCGGGGCCATGCTAACTGGCAGGTTCGACCAATTGGTGCGCACGTCTTTGTCGTCCAGCGCGGCTACGACTGCCTCTCTCTGTTCGCTCTCAAGCGTCTTAAGAAAGGCGCTGGTGGCCTGACGCATCGCCGCGACTCTTGAAGCTTCGAGTTTCTCAACTGACGCGCCATGTGAGTATGCTGGAGATGTCGAGTGTGATGCACCAGCAAGAAATGTTGCCGCGAGTCCGATAGCAAACCGTTTCATAGTTTCCGTCCCCCTCGACGGTTTGCTTAGGCCAGACAGCATCTGGTGGCAAATCTCCGCTTTCGGGATTTAGCGGACCCGCCGATTGCATCATTATCATTGTGAAGAGTCGGCCGATGACTTCTCATCTACCGCCGCCAAAAACCCGCGCAGATAGGACTGCGGTATCTCGACAATCATGTCATTACGCTGGCCTACAATCTTGAACGTGAGCACGGGGCGCTCTGCGAGCTCACGAAGCTGGGGCATAGTCATATCGATCCCGACGAGTTCCGTCTTCAGGCAATTCAGGCCGATGCAATCCACATCGCTGTCGATCCGCGTGACTTCAAATGCCTCACCTTGGCTATAGGCTGCGCGATAACCGGGCCAATCGCCTTGCGTCGATTGACGCACCCGGATCTGGACGTCGCTGAAGTCGGTCACGTCTGAGCCCGAGCGGCCGATATCGAAGGCGCGCACGTGATAAATGTTATAGCCGTCAGTCCATTTGTTTCGTTCAGGGTCGAGATAGCGGATCTCCGGGCCTGTCGCCGTTCGTGTGCCCATGTGTGGATCATCTTCGAACGTCACCGCAGCTCGTACAGCTTCGAAACTCGTCGCGCTCTCAGACGCCGCTGCCGCATTACCGCTTCCCCGCACACTTTCCGGCGTCGAGACATTTGTAGCGCAGGCGCCGAGTGAGGCTGCCAGTGCACCTGCCGCGATAGTGGTCAGAAGTCGGTGTGTCATGAAACTCTCCTTAGATGCTTATGAGTCTCACTACCACTCGTTTCGGCCGAGAGTTCAAGGAGAAAATGATACTTATAGGCTGTAGTCTCATCGTCTACGCCGCGCTCCTGTCCAGGGTATGGATGTACGGGTTCTCGTCGGCGCAAACACAAAGCGACTTCGCAGGCTCAAAGGCTGGTCGCAGGAAGAGCTTGCGCACCAGTCTGGTTTGCACCGGACCTACGTTTCCGGCGTGGAGAGAGGCGTACGTAACCCGACCGTAACGGTGCTGGCGGAGCTGGCGAAGGCGCTAGGCGCCTCACCAGGCGAGTTCTTTAAAGAGCCAGCTTAGCACACCAGCGAGCCGGTAGCGGAAGCACAGCCTGTCCCTCCATAAAACAAAGGCGGACTGACACGCAGCCCGCCTCGCTTTCGCAACAGGATTCATCACGCGGCTTTGTCCCAGCTCATATAGGCCTTGAAGAATTCAGGGTCCTTCAGTGCCTCTTTCTCCTCGTCTGAAAACTCATAATCGTCCGCGTCGAACTGGCCGATCTCATTCTTGTAGCGGATGAAGTCGAGCTCAACATCGCGTGGTTCGTGAACCTCTTTGTCGAGCCGCGTTTCCCATTTTTTGCCCATCTGTTTTTTGAGCTTCGTGCGCATGAAAGCCCTGAACTTTTTGTTCTCCGCCTTCCGACGGCTAAGCTCCCGTAGCGACCCTCGTGTTGGTCGAGGGCGGTTCTCGAAAATCGCTTTGAGTTGCTTTTCCGTTAGATCAACAAGCGCTGTCGGCAGGTCACCGTCCTCCGCGTAGTAAAAGCGCTCATCAATTATGACCTGGCGATATTTTGGCGCAAACTCCCGCCACATGGGGTCAGTCGTCGGTATGAGCTCCCTGAGTTTTGCAAGAAACCATCTTTGATCGGCAATGTCGCTGTCCTCATCATCAAGACCTTCGAACTCAGCCTCCTGGATATCGACCTCACATCTCACCATCTGCGCGATCATTCCAAGCCATGTTTGAAACTGCTCGGCATTTAGCGGGCCGTTTACCTCAACGGTTCCGGCCTCATAGTCGATCTTGATCTGCTCGGCGGAAAGGATCGGGAAGACATAATTGTCGCCGTATTTCGAGCGATCATTTTCGTATTTCGTGATCGCCGCTTTTATTTTTATAGCGGTCTCAAAAAGGTCCTCAGCCGCTGCGCGGCGCCTTTCCATCTCCTGAGCTGCCCAATCGAAAACCCGTTTCTGAGCATGAGGCTTTCCATCCAGAGCATCTTTGACGATCCGGCGTGGCAGGGCTTCTTCAAGCGTGATTTCTCTGGTCTTGCCGTTTTCCGTGATGGTGACCTTGCTCTTAAGCAGCTCTTCGAGTGATCCCATCAAGGCGCTCCCATGTGATTTCGGTGACGACGACTTCGACTTTTTACGCGGGCGTCCGTTTGGGTTGGGGCTGGGGCCTCCCTTCTTGAACTGGCTTGCCACCGGTGGGTCCGCAAACCCACCTTTCCCGGTCTTTGGTCCCTTGGGTTGCCGTTTCTGCTTCTTCTCCTTGCTCATGCCACGCCCTCCTCGAGAACGGCGTCCGAGCGAACCCGCTCAGCCTCGTCTTTGGCGTAGGTCTCCCACCGGTGAAGTATTACATCGCAGTAGAGCGGATCGATCTCAGCGAGATAAGCGCATCGCCCCGTCGTCTCGGCTGCCAGCAAAGTGCTGCCGGATCCCCCAAAGAGGTCCAGAACAATGCCATTGCGGGTCGAGACATCGCGAATGGCGTCTGCGATCATCTCGACCGGTTTGACGGTCGGGTGCATTGCGAGCTCTTCGGTGCGGTTAGCACCAGCCGAGTTCATGCCCCGATAGTGCCAGACATTCGTGCGGTAGCGCCCATGCTGACCGAGTTCGAAATTGTTGATGTGGGCACCAGTCCCGTTCTTGAAGGCGAAGATCAGCTCATGAGGGGAGCGATAGAACGTCCCCATGCCGCCATTATCCTTGACCCAGGCGATGACGTTCTTGAGCTCAGAATAGACGGCCTCACCCGCCGCAAGAATCTCGCCCATATGGCGCCAATCCATACAGACGAAGTGAATGGAGCCATCCGTGGTGTAACGCCTCTGGACTTCGAATGTATCGCGCAGGAAGCCGGTGAACTCCGCCTTGCTCATCTCGCCGGACGCCATCGCAAACTCGCGGTGCTTGACGGAGCCTGAGCCGCAGACATTGCCGTCGATCGCGACATTATAAGGCGGATCGGTGAAAACCATCTCGGCCTTCTTGCCAGCCATAAGCAGACGGATCGTCATCGGATTGCGGGCATCAGTGCACATGAGGCGATGCCGGCCGAGCTGCCAGATGTCTCCAGGCTCGCAGCGTCTAGGGACGCTGTCTAGTGCAGGAATCGCTTCTTCCTTTGGATCGGTCGCGGGCGCCTGGTCGGCGCCTTCGATGATGAAGTCGAGCTCATGGGTGTCGAAGCCCGTGATCTCCAGGTCGAAATCGAGATCAAGCTCGCTTAGAGCGCCTAGTTCCAGGCGCAGAAGGTCTTCATCCCAGCCCGCATTCAGGGCAAGCTTGTTATCGGCGATGACATAGGCGCGGCACTCGGCCTCGCTCAGATGCTCGATGCGAATACAAGGTACCGTGTCCATGCCGAGAGACTTCGCAGCCTCCACCCGTCCATGACCGGCAAGGATCCTATTATCATCATCGACAAGGACCGGGTTGGTAAATCCAAACTGCAGTATGCTCGATTCAAGCTGCTGGTGCTGTTTGCGAGAATGCGTCCTAGCGTTGTTTTTCCAGGGCGTCAGACTTCGCGGATCGAGATATTCGATATGTCTTTCTGTCATGAGATTTCTCCTTTCCTTGGAAACTCATGACTATCTCGTGTCTGCGAAGATGGTGAATTCTATCAAGCCCTTGAAAGAAAGCGCGAAATTTCGCGATTTCTTATAATTTCGCGATTGCAAACTGCATAAGCACTTGAAGAGTCAACAGAATTTGTTCTTTGTATGATCGCCTTATGCGCCACTCCTGTTCTCGTTACTTTTGGCGAGACGAAGAATTTTTCATTAAATTTCCGCAATAAAATGAATTTGTCTGACTTTTTTCTCCGTAAGCCGACAGCCCTCTTCACTCGCTCTATTCAGCATCTGTGCCCCGGTCGGCTCTGAACGAGGGCAAAGAAGCCGTCTGATTAGCTTATCGTTGAAAGCGATCGCCTGCGGCCTGGATCACATAATGCGCTTTCTGGGAAACAGATCAGCAGCTTTGTATCTGCCTCTCGCCATCATGAGCGATGTCTGGGTGAAAAGCATGCGGGCAAAAGGTCTGAAAGTGCCCCTTCAATACGGGGCTTGACCCTCTAGTTACTAGAGGTGCTATGGTAATGGGCTTGAAATAATTCACTCGCATCAACTCACTCGCATCTAAGCTTACAGTATGAGCCTACCCCCGATGACAAAGCACTTGCGAACGTTGATCGTCATGATGATGACGGTCGCTTTCGTGATTGCGCCCATGAGTGCGGCGGTAGATACGATGCATACAGGCGATCAGAGCGCAGCGATGTGCGCCGGCGCCGAGCTTTCGCAGGACGGGGCCCCCGAGGAGCCCTCGCATGACGGACACGAACATAAGGCCCATCATTGCGGCAGCTGTCATGTCCACATGATCGGCGGGAGCTATTTCGGCGCCGCCATTCAGCCTGAGATTCAGACTAAGCGGCTTCGTCCGGGCTTGGCATTCCACGCGAGCCTCGTTCCGGATGGCCTATACCGACCTCCCCGCGCCTAGACCGACGACACCAAAACTTTGTGCTGCTCCGGCTGCACTGTCGTTGAATCTGGACGAGGAAACCATCCAAAATGAAAATTCTGCTATGTGGCGCTGTTGCCGCAATAGGCCTGCCTGCCATGGTCGGCGCAGCCTATGCCGAGGGGTGCAGTGCTACCCCGCTCCGGGCGATCGAGTATGATCAGACGCCTCCGCTCACGCTGGAACAGGCTGTTGCGCGAGCCGGCAATACCGCGCCCGAAATCCTGATTGCCGCCTTGGAAGCGAGAGCCGCTTCGGCCGATGCCGACCAGGCCGGGCGGCGGCTCAACCCGGCGGTTTCCCTGGAGACCGAGAACTTTGCGGGCACCGGCGGTCTCGAAGGCTTTAATGCCTATGAGACGACGCTGGCGCTGGAACAGACCTTCCAACTCGGAGGCAAACGTCGCTTGTCCGAGAGAGCTGCAAGGGCCGAGGCCGCGCTTGCAAGCGCAAAGTGCAACGTCCAGCGATTGGAAGTCCAGCGGCTTGCGGGTGAACTCTTTCTTGACTTGCAGGCAGCAATCGAAATGGCCGCAGTGGCAGATGCATCGGCCAAACTGGCCGAGGAGTTTGCATATATTGTTGAGCGTCGCGTCGACGCAGGAGCCACAGCCCCGCCCGAGCTGTCCCGTGCAAAAGCCGAAGCAGCGATCCTTCAGGCCACCGCCGATGCGGCCCAAGGCGAGGCGGAAGCCCGTGCACTGGCGCTCGCCTCGGTCTGGGGCAGCGCCAAGGTAGATTTCATCCTGCCGAGAGCAGAGGCTTCACACTTGGCGCTCTACGGTACGGAACCGGATCCTGACGGTGCTAAACATCCAAAATTGCAAGCGGCTCAAGCCGGTGCGGAAGCCAAGGTGGCAGCGACAGACCGCGCGCGGGCCGGCGCCTGGCCGGATATTACCGTCTCTACTGGCATCCGGCGCTTTGAGGACACCGGAGACAGTGCATTCCTCGTGGGGGTAAGCCTGCCATTGCCGGTCTTTGACCGTAACCAGGATGCTACAAGGGCAGCCAAATTCCGCACCGAAGGGGCCGAACTGAATGCCAGGGCCATCGAAGCGAGGCTGAGAGCCGAGCAGGCGAGCCGCGCCGCGCAAATCCGGGGCGCAGAATCCCGATTGCAGCGTCTTGAGGAAGAGGCCCTGCCCTTCGCCGAAGATGCCTACGCTTCAGCCGCCGAAGGCTACCGGGTTGGCAAGTTCGATCTCACCGCCACGCTCGATGCAAGACGCAGCCTAATTGAAACCCGCGCCGCCGTGATCGATGCCCGGCTGGCGCTCCTTACACAAACCCTGCGGCTGCGTGCGCTGATTGGCGCAGCGCCCTTCGACGGAGAGATCCAATGAAACTGAATTTGTTCTATGCGGCGCTGCTTTCTTCGGCGCTTCTATATCTTGGCGCCTGTGGCAATGACGCTCCCGCTTCACCACCTGCAGACCAGACGGCCCCGGAGGGCGAGGGCGACCATGAGAGCCATGCAGAAGACGGCAATGATCATGTCGAGCTGACCGCCGAGGAGGCGGAAGCTGCCGGTATCCGGACCGGGCCAGCCCAAACAGGAGCGGTTTCGGGCCAGCTGGAACTGCCGGCCGAGATCCGTTTCGATGCGGACCGTGTCGCAAGGGTCTCGCCACAGGTCGAGGGCACCGTTGCTCAGCTCTATGCAGGCGAAGGCGACATCGTGAAAGCCGGCGCCACGCTTGCCCGGCTGACCAGTCGTGAACTTGCCGGCCTAAAGGCCGATTATCTGAATGCCCTGAGCGCCGAGCGCCTCGCGCAAGCCGAGCTTGAGCGTGAGGAAAATCTCTGGGAGCAGAAAATCACCGCCGAGGCCGATCTGCAGTCGGCGCGTGCGGCATTCGCCGCAGCCAATGCCGGCCGGGAAGCTGCCGAAAACAGACTGCATGCCATCGGCATCGGTCATGGCACGCTGGACATGCTGGATGAGGCTGCGGACGGGTCGCTTGCGCAAGCCTATGTCACGGCGCCCCTGGCCGGAGAAGTGATCCAGCGAAGCGTTTCGCTTGGAGAAACCGTATCCGCTGGCGGCGCGCCCATCTTTGTCATCATTGATGATAGCGTCGTGTGGGCCGATATCGCGGTCTACAAGGAAGATCTCGGCAAGGTCAGCGAAGGCCAGACCGTGACATTCCAGCAGGAGGATGGCCGCGTCCTGGCCGAAGGGACAATTTCAAATGTTCTGCCTGTCATTAACGAGGCGTCCCGGACAGCAACAGCGCGCGTCATTGTCGACAATGCCGAACACAGGCTGAAGCCCGGTCAGTTCGTAACGGCGCGGATCGACACGGGAGAGGGGCGCCCCGTCGTGCGCGTTCCCTCCGATGCGATTGTCAGCGTCGAGGACAGGATGTCCGTCTTCGTCCCGACCGATGACGGGTTCGAACCGCGCGAGGTCCGCACAGGGAACAGCGCGAGGGGCTACACCGAGATCATTTCCGGGGTCGAGGCCGACGAAGCATTCGTTGCCGAGGGCGCCTTCACCCTGAAAGCGCAGCTTGAAAAAGACGCTTTCGGCGACGGCCACGCACACTAGGAGACCCGCAAAATGATCAATTTGATGCACCGCCTTGCGGGTGGCCGGCTGCTTGCCGCCATTGCCGCACTCGC
>NZ_QWGB01000002.1 GCF_003576345.1 Henriciella barbarensis
AAAAAGGGCCGCCTCTTCCGAGACGGCCCTTCTTGTCTGTTTTCCAGCCTCTTCTGAGAGGCTAGAGGTCTTAGTTGGAGACGCTGGAGACGACGCCTGCACCGACGGTGCGGCCGCCTTCGCGGATCGCGAAGCGAAGACCCTGGTCCATGGCGATCGGTGCGATGAGCTCGACTTCCATTTTGACGTTGTCGCCCGGCAGGACCATTTCCTTGTCCGCTGGAAGCTTCACAACACCGGTGACATCAGTCGTACGGAAGTAAAACTGTGGACGGTAGTTGGTGAAGAATGGCGTGTGACGGCCACCCTCTTCCTTGGTCAGGATGTAGGCTTCTGCCTCGAACGTGGTGTGCGGGGTGATCGAACCTGGCTTACAGAGAACCTGGCCACGCTCAACGCCTTCACGGTCGATGCCGCGGATCAGTGCGCCAATGTTGTCGCCTGCCTGGCCCTGGTCGAGCAGCTTGCGGAACATCTCAACGCCCGTAACGGTCGTCTTCTGCGTGTCGCGGATACCGACAATCTCGACTTCCTCGCCAACCTTGACGATGCCCGTCTCGACGCGGCCGGTCACAACCGTACCACGGCCGGAGATCGAGAACACGTCCTCGACCGGCATCAGGAACGGCTTGTCCAGTGGACGGTCAGGGGTCGGGATGTACTCGTCGACAGCCTTCATCAGCTCGAGGATCTTCTCCTTGCCGATGTTCTCGTCGCGGCCTTCGACAGCTGCGAGCGCAGAACCGGAAACGATCGGAATGTCGTCGCCCGGGAAGTCGTAGGAGGACAGAAGCTCACGGACTTCCATCTCGACGAGCTCGAGGAGCTCTTCGTCGTCGACCTGGTCAACCTTGTTGAGGAACACGACAAGGGCAGGCACGCCAACCTGGCGGGCCAGCAGGATGTGCTCGCGGGTCTGCGGCATCGGGCCGTCAGCTGCGTTCACAACCAGGATCGCGCCGTCCATCTGGGCAGCACCGGTGATCATGTTCTTCACATAGTCAGCGTGGCCCGGGCAATCGACGTGCGCATAGTGACGGTCGTCCGTCTCATACTCGACGTGCGCGGTGTTGATGGTGATGCCGCGTGCTTTTTCTTCCGGCGCGTTGTCGATGTCCGCATAGGACTTCGCTGCACCGCCATAAACTTCTGCAAGCGTCATCGTGATCGCTGCCGTCAGCGTTGTCTTGCCATGGTCAACATGGCCGATCGTGCCGATGTTTACGTGCGGCTTGTTCCGCGCAAACTTCTCTTTGGCCATAACACGGCCTCCTCTCGCTACTGTCCGGCCCGCCGGACGGGGGTGATGCTTCCTTTTGCCAGCGGGCCTTTGATTCCCGTTGAAGCGGGCGACATACACATGCGCGCGCGCGCTTTCAAGCACCCATGACAATTCAAGCGCAGGAGCCTGGCTTTGGTCTTGACAGCCAGCGGCTCAGGCAGTCTCCCTTCCCGCATATGAGCCAGACAACAGCCTTTCACACATTCGGCACGGCAGAGACGCTTCACGTCGATGCGGCGCACTGGATCGAAACCCGGCTTGCAGACGCGCTTACCCGGCGCGGCAAGGCCAGTCTCATCTGTTCAGGCGGGTCAACGCCGGGGCCGGTCTATCGCGAACTCTCGGAGATTGACCTTGACTGGTCCAGGGTCAGCATTGGGCTGGCCGATGAGCGCTGGGTAGACGCCTCTCATGAGGCCTCCAACGAGAAACTGATCCGCGAAACATTGATCCAGAACAAAGCGGCGGACGCGACTTTTATTCCGATGAAGACCGACGCTCCTTCGCCTTTCGATGCTGTCGACGACGTCGATACGCTGTACCGCCCGATCACCTCACCTGTGGACATCATGGTGCTCGGCATGGGCACCGACGGCCACACACTTTCATGGTTTGCCGACGCAAAAGGTCTCGACGAGGCGATGTCGCCTGATACCAGCCGCAATGTGGCCGCAATCGAGGCCCCGAAATCCAAGACGACCGGCGATCACACTCTGCGCATGACTCTGACCTTGCCGGTTGTGGCGCGTGCCCGCTACGTTCTGCTCTTGATGAGCGGAGACAAGAAGCGCACCGTTTTCGAACGTCACAACAGCGCTCATCCCGTCACCCAGATGCGCAGGGCCGCAGGCGATGCGCTGACTATCTTTTCCTGCTCCTGACCCGAGGCTGACCAATGACACTGCATGACCACGCCGAACGGCTGAGGGCCCTGCCCTTCCGCACGATATTGAGCGTCAGGGCCGCCACCAAACCGCTTGCTGCGGCAGGCTGGAACGTCGATCTGTCGCGCCATTATCTCGACACTGACGCTAACGCTGCGCTCTTCGCCTTCGCTGATGACATGAAGTTGAAAACAGCCATCGATCAGCTTTTCGAAGGCGACATGGTTAACCCGTCTGAAGGCCGCGCTGCGCTTCACTGGGCCTTGCGCGCAAGCGAGCCGCAAGACGAGACAGTGCGCGAAGTTCGCCAGAGTGTCATCGACGCAGAAACCCTCGCACAGGAAATCGCCTGGTCCAGTCGCAAGGGCGCCACCGGAGAGCGCTTCAAGGCGGTCGTCCATATCGGTATAGGCGGCTCTGACTTCGGCCCCCGTCTCATCGCGGACGCGTTCGAGGACCGGCGCCGCGACGATATCGAGCTTCGCTATTGCGCCAATCTCGATCCGCTCGACCTCGACCTCGCGCTAAAGGGTCTCGATCCGGCGCACACGCTCATTGTCGGCGTTTCCAAATCCTTCGGCACCGAAGAAACCCTCTACAATCTCAGCCGCGCCCGCGCCTGGGTAAAGACATCAGTTCCAAAGGGTTGGAGCAAACACTTCGCGCTCATTACCGCAAATCGCGAACGTGCCATTGATTGGCTGGACGGGGCGGACGGCCTCATCCTTCACCTGCCCGAAACGATCGGCGGGCGCTTCTCGATCTGGTCAGCGGGTTCGCTCGCCTGCTCCATCGCGCTGCAGTCCGACGTCATGGAAGATTTCCGTGCAGGCGCAGAAGCCATGGATCAGCACGTTGCCACTGCCGAGGTGGCCGACAATCTGGCAATCCGGCTTGCCCTGCTCGACTACTGGAACGCGACAATCCTCGGCTTTGGCGCACGTGCGCTGCTCGCCTATTCGCGCCGCTTACGACTCCTGCCTGCCTATCTGCAGCAACTCGAAATGGAATCGAACGGAAAATCCGTTCGACCTGATGGCCGCCCTGTTGCTGGTCCGACCGCCCCACTCCTCTGGGGCGGCGAAGGCACGATCGGCCAGCATTCCTATCACCAGTGGCTACACCAGAGCCCGTCCATGGTGCCTGCAGAGTTTATCCTCGCTCCCGGCGAGACGTCTGATTCGGATGGCGTCACGGGTCTCACCGCGCACGCGCTTGCCCAGGCTGAAGTGCTGGCCAATGGCCGGTCGCTGGCTGATGTACAGGCTGACGAGCCGGACCTGCCGTTGGAGATCGCTGCGCAGAAGGTGCACGCAGGCGGGCGTCCATCGACCATTCTGCACGCACCGCGCCTGAACCCGTATCGTCTGGGCAGCCTGATCGCCCTGTTCGAGCACCGCACCTATCTGGCGGGCAAGCTCTGGGGCCTCAACAGCTTCGACCAGTGGGGCGTGGAGCGCGGCAAGACGATGGCCGGACGGCTGAAACCAGCCCTGCGGGGTGAACGTCAGGCAAGTGACGCCATCACGGCGAAGCTGATCGCCGCAATCCGTTCATAGAGCTAGTTGTACGGAGAAGTCCGTTAGTTGATCTTGTCGACCTGCGAGTATTCAAGGTCGACCGGCGTCGCGCGCCCGAAGATCGAGACCGACACTTTCAGGCGGCCAGCTGCTTCGTCGACTTCTTCCACACCGCCTTCAAAACCCTGGAACGCGCCTTCGTTGACGCGGACCTGTTCGCCGATCTCGAATGAGATTTGCGGACGCGGACGTTCAGCAGCCGGCTCATCTGCCGTGCCGAGAATACGGTCGACTTCGCGCTGTGGAACAGGAAGCGGACGTTTGCCGCCTTCCGCACCAAGAAAGCCTGAAACCTTCGGCGTGTCGCGAACGAGGTGATAGACATCATCCGTCAGGTTCGCTTTGAGCAGGACGTAGCCCGGGAAGTAGCGCTTCTCGACGGTCTTCTTCTTGCCGCGAACAACTTCGACGACTTCCTCGGTTGGAACTTCGATTTCTTCGATCAGCTCGGACAGGTTCTTGAGGTTCGCCTGGTCGCGAATGGTCTGGGCGACCTTCTTCTCAAAATTCGAGTAAGCGTGAACGATATACCATTTGGCCTCGGCCATGGGCGGGGCACTCCTTGAAAACTGTTAGGCGCCGAGACCGGTAATGAGGCCGATCAGGATAGCGATGACCTGGTCTGACAGGAACAGAAACAATGCCACGATGATCGACATGATCACGACCATGATGGTCGCCTGCACCGTTTCCTGCGGCGAAGTCCACGTCACCTTGCGGCCTTCCGCCTCAACCTGGCGGGCGAAGGTCACAGGGTCCACGCTTTTTTTCTTGTCCTTATCGGCCATCAAATACGTCCTGAAAGTCCGGGGAATTGTTACGGTCTCGACCGTATCGATGCACCGCCATACTCTTCCTTGCGCTGATTGTGAAGGCATGTGGGTGCAGGAAGTTCTGCGGACAAGTCCACAAGGCCCGCCGACAATCTATTCTCCACGCCAATTGGGGGTGTTCAGGCCCGGGCAGTCCGATCGCATGGCGAACAGTCCGCCCGCAAAGGGTTGGGTGTCCATCTGAAAGCCTGTGAGCCCTGTACGGGCCGTCGTAATGTAAAGTGTCTTGAGGTCGCTATCGCCGAAACAGAGGCCCGTCGGGCGCACGGTGGGAAGCGTGACTACCCTGTCGATTGCGCCATCCGGCCTGTATCGGACGATGCGAGCCCCGTCCCATTCTGCGTTCCAGACAAAGCCTTCCGCATCGACAGCGCAGCCGTCAGGATACCCCCCTGTACTCGTCGTCGCGAACACCCTGCGCCCCGCAAGCGCCCCATCAGCGCGTACATCAAAGGCGAGGATTTCCTGCTCCGTCGTGTCCGCGGTGTAGAAGACGCCGCCATCGGGAGAGAAACACCCAGTCGAGGGTATGACGACAGGTCTCGCGTCCAGCTTTTCCAGCTCGCGACTGCCGCGAAGCCTGTACCAGCAAGACTTTGCCTGCTGTTCGCCGCTATCCATGACAGCGAACCAGAAGCTGCCATCCGGCCCACAACCACCGCAATTTATTCGCAGGTCTGAGACGGCGCCATCAAGCTTGGTAATCTGACGATACTCTTCGGTCTCGATGTCGAAGAAGCCGACCTCAAGCCCGCCTGCCATGAGCAGCTGTCCACCAGCCAGCGCAAGGGCACTAGCCTTCAGCGGCAGGTCATAGCGGCGTGTATTGCCCGTTTTTGGCTTGAAACGGTGGAGCTTGGCCCGGTTCGGGTCGACCCAAAAGAGCAGCCCTTCACTGGCGCTCCAGATTGGGCTCTGGCCGAGAAGGCAGCTTGTGGGGGCAACGCATTGCGGATCAGCAGGCTTCATGCGTCGGCTGTAGCTGCGTTTGTGACGTTACAAAAGCCACTCCCTCGATTTCTGCAGCGCGCAAAAGAAAAGCGGCACCTGTTAAAGCGCCGCCTCTCATTGAATGTCATGTCTCTCTGACCGTCTACATCACACTTCGGCCACGGACTGCGCGGGCGATAAAGCTAATCACCAGCAGTGCGAGGAAAACGAAGAAAAGTATCTGCGCGATACCAGCGGATGCACCGGCAATACCACCGAAACCGAAAACTGCGGCGATAATCGCCAGAACGAAAAATGTAAGTGCCCAACCAAGCATGATTGATCTCCTTAGTTACGTGTTACGGCCCGATGCCGTTGTGGGGAAAACGGGCATTGGGCCGAACCGGTTCCGCAAATAAATTTTGGAACCCCGGCCGATAGACCTCGTTGAATCAAGTCCGCGACAAGAAAGGATACTGTAATGAAAAAGAACCCAATCATGATCGCAGGGATCAGCCTGGTGGCGCTTCTGGCGGCAGGTTGCAACACTGTCGAAGGCGCAGGCGAAGACGTGGAAGCGACTGGCGAAGAGATTGAAGAAACGGCGAACGAAGCCGGCGCCTAGTCAACCCTGAAACAAGAAATTTGAAGCCCGGCCAATCGCAATTGGCCGGGCTTTTTCTAACAGCAGATGATTTGTGCTCAAGCAGCTTCGGTCATTTGTTTCTCTGCTGGCATGTGGGCCAGCAAGTATACTGTCGGACGGATGGTCGCATTCATTGCTTTCGTCTTCCCCGTCCGAAGGCACGACCAGAAGGCAACACACGCGACCCCGATCATCGAGCAGACCACATCGAGTCTGGAGATCCCGCCCAGGCGGCGAAATACATAAGCGACATCACCAAGAGGCCCGATCGCCGGATCATAGGGTGTTGTTGCTGCTGGTTTTTGAACGGCTGCGTTTTCCATTCTCACTCTACGCTATGGGCCGAAGTCGGTTCCCGGCGGGAACGAAATTCCCCCGCTAACGTTCGAAATTTACGCAGTTATAAATGACTTCGAGGGCAAAATGGCAAAAGACCACGGATCATCCATCAAGGATGATGAAACCTATGAAGCGCTTCGGGACGATGGCTATTCGAAGTCCACAGCGGCGCGGATCGCCAATGCGAAGGCGAACTCTGATCAAGAGCCGTCCAAGAAAGGTGGGCAATCACCTGCATATGAAAAATGGAGTAAGGACGAGCTGTATGACCGTGCTCAGGAACTCGATATTGAAGGTCGCTCAGACATGAACAAGGACGAGCTGATCAAGGCGCTCTGGGAGAGCCGATGAGCAGGATCTCTGCGCTGGTCAATCCACACTCGGGTAGCGTACCGGAAGACGGCGCTGAAGTCCTGCGCGTCGCGCTCGAGGAGAGCGGCCACACTGCCGACATCGTAGAAATCGAGATCGACAATCTGGTCGATCAGATCAAAAATGCGATCGCGGACGCGCCCGACATTCTGATCGTCTGGAGTGGGGATGGGACGATTGCCTGCGCTTTTGAAAATGCCGGCCCCGATGGCCCGCTAATACTGCCCTTGCCCGGGGGCACCATGAATCTGTTTCACAAACAGATACATGGCGGCGCCTGCGACTGGCAGGATTGTCTCAATCGCGCTCTCACGGACGGAAAGGTGATTGATGTTCCCGCCGGCAAGGCCGGTGAACGGACTTTCTATGTCGCCGCAATGGCTGGCAACCTCACTGATCTTACCGGCCCGCGAGAGGCCATCCGCAAAGGTCATGTATTCAAGGCACTCGAGACCCTTTCAGGTAGCGATGTTCTCGACCTGCGAACCAACATGACCTTTCAGATCGAGAAAAGCGACGGCAAACCGGTGTCCGGTTTCGCGACAGCGGCGTCCATTTTCGTCGGCACACAGCAGGACGACACGCTTGAGTTTGCCTATATCGACCCAGACAATCCTCTTGAGCTTGCCGCGGCCGGCTTCGGCGCCCTTTTCGACGACTGGCGCAATGCCTCTGGTGTCAATTGCGAAGACATACGATCTGGAAAGCTCGAGCATGATCGCGGGCTCGACCTGAGGATAACACTCGATGGCGAACCGGTTCGTCTCAAGTCAGGCACGAAAATTACGAGGATCGCAAAAGCGGGACGCGCCCTTAGCGCGAATTTGTAATGTCAAAGATAATTCAAGTTGCAGACGTCCATTTCGGGACGGAAAACCCGCGCGCCATTTCGGCGTTCAAGGCCACGGTAGACGCACTCGAAGCCGATGCACTCGCCGTGTGCGGTGACCTTACCCAGCGCGGGAAACATGAAGAATTCGAAGCAGCCCGCAAATGGCTGGACACTTTTACAATCCCGAAGCTCGTTGTCGCCGGAAATCACGACACACCGCTTCTAAATCTGTACGAGCGCGTTGTGTCGCCGTTTGAGCGACATGACGATTACTTCGACGAATTCAGCGCGCCTGTCGAACTCGATAATGCAGTCCTTGCAGGCATTAACACGGCCCGTGGCTGGCAGACCCGCAAGAACTGGGCTGAAGGATCGGTCAATCTTGAGGATCTCGATAACGCGATTGCTACTGGCGATGGTGTGGGAAGGAAGACCGCGTTCCTGATCTGCCACCACCCTTTCCTGTCGCCGCCCGATGCCCCCATGCGGACATCCACGCGCCGCGGCCGGCGGGCGAGCCGGCGTCTCGCGCAAAGCGGTTTTCGCTATCTGCTGACGGGACACGTACACGTGCCATCCGTCACAGTCGTGGACCATGAGCAGGACGCGTATATCGCCGTATCCGCGGGTACGCTGTCGACCCGCCTGCGTGCCAGCCCGGCGAGCTTTAACCTGATTGATATCTCAGGTGAGAACTGCGCGGTGACGATATTCAATCTTCATGGTGACCGGTTCGTACCGCAGAAGCCGCATGTGCTGACACCTGACTTCGAGCTGAAAGAAACGCATCTCAGCGCAGACTAGAAGTCGGTCGCCTTCATCTCACGCTCAGACCGCGGCATTCTCAGCTCTACCGTATACCCTTCCCCGGGTTCCGAATGTGAGCTCATCTCGGCGCGCAACTGCTTGGCAAAAGCGGTCATCAACCTCGCGCCAAGCCCTGTCGACTTCGGCGCATCCTCCTGCTCTTGCTCGCCGACACCATCATCGATGACGGAGAGGACGATATCCTCGCCATCTTCCTGCAGCTTCACCAGTATTGTTCCGCCATTCTCATCGAAAGCGTACTTCATCGCATTGGTAACAGCTTCGAGGAGGAATAGTGCAATCGGAATTGCGTCATCGGCAGGCCTGTCAATGTCGGCGATATCCTGCTCAATCGTCACGCGGATCTCATCCATGCCGAGCGCCCCCGAGAGGTGCGACAAGAGTGCATCGAGAAATGGATGCATATGCACCGTTTCCAGTCGCTCGTGCTGGTAGAGTGTCTGGTGGACGATCGAGAGCGCATCGATCCTGTGGCGCGCTGCCGAAATGACATTTCGCGCGGCCGGGTCTGACACCTGGCGTCGCTGCAAATTCAGGAAGCTCGCGACGATCTGAAGATTGTTTTTGACCCGGTGATGAATTTCTTTGACCGCAGAATCGCGCGTCGCAATAGCGGTGCGAAGGGAGCTGTCGCGCTCCGCGATCCGGTTCGCCATCCGGTCGAACGTCCGCGCGAAGGATTGAATTTCATCAGGCGCGTTATCGAACTCATTGCCAATGCGAAAATTGTAGTGCCCCTCGCCGTAAATGAGCGCGAGCCGGCGCAACCTTGCCAGCCACTTCAGCACGAGACCATCTACGGCAAGCCACGCCGCGATGAGCGCCAGCGTAAATGAAAGAAGCGGAATGCCGATTGATTCCAGAGGCCGCAGTGTGAACTCACTAAAGAGGCCCGGCGAAGGCCTTGAAATGACTGCATAGATCCGATTGTCGACAATCGCCCGCACGACAACATCGACAGAGCCCTGATCATCGAGGTTCAGCACGAACAGTTCACCATCATCATCGCCGGTCGCGCTTGAAATCCAGTCGGGATCGACATTAGCGATACGTGCGCTACCGAAAACCTGCCCGCTGCTATCTGAAAGAGCCAGTTCGACATCCTCGGGCAAATTCGTCAGCCGGATCGTTCGGATGAGTTCATCGGTACGAAGAGGAAACGCGATCGCACCGCGGAAGGCTCCATCGGGCCCCTCCACGCGGCGCATCACTGAGAACAACCATGCTTGGCTCAGTGGTCCGAAAAAGGCGTCCGTACGCACTTTTGTTTGCCCCTGACGCAAGAGCTCAAAGGCTTCCACCTGAACGAGACGCGCCCCGGTCGCCTGCAAGGCAGAGCATTCTGCGCCGGCGTCTGAATTGAAGAATATGATATTGGAGAGCTGCGGTACGCGCGGCGAGAGGGTGGCAAATACGCCCCTGCAGTCGCCGTTCAGAATATCTGCCTCATAAATCTGCTGCAACGTATCAACAGTTGAGAGGATCTGCTCAACTTCATCGATTGCCCGGTCCGAGATTTCAACAAGGTTGTTTCGCCTCTCCGCGCGAGCATCCTGTGCGTTCAGATAGGACCGAAAACCAGCAAAGATCAGAATGGGAGTCAAAGCGGCTGCGATTGTGATCAACAATCGCAGCCTAAGTGAGCCCCGTTTGGAGGGCGCTCTACTAGTTTGTGGCGTCTGCGGTTGATCCACTGGAAAGCTCGTCAGCCTGTTTCATGATATCGTCGAATGCTTCCGAAGCGCGCAGCTTGCCATCACCGGAAAACCCGCCTTGGGTATTGTCGATAATTTCGGCGAGCGCCTTTCGAGCCCGGCTGACCCGGCTCTTGATCGTGCCTACAGCACATCCACAGATCTCAGCGGTCTCTTCATAGGAAAGACCGCCTGCACCCACCAGGATCAGGGCTTCGCGCTGATCTTCGGGCAGGAATGTAAGCCCTGTCCGCAACGCAAGCAGGTCCATCGCGGAAGATGGATCATCGTTCGCGATTAGCGTTGCCTCTGCAACTTCCGGGTCGAGTTGCTGACGGCGCCAGCTTCTGCGTTTCTCGGAATAGAAGAGGTTGCGAAGAATCGTGAAAGTCCACGCTTTCAGATTCGTACCGCTTTGATAGCTTGCGCGCGCTTTCCACGCCTTAAGCATGGCCTCTTGCGCAAGATCATCAGCTGCAGTGGCATTCCCGCAAAGACTGCGCGCAAATGCACGCAAATGTGGAATAAGTCCGGCGAGCTCTGCTTTGAACGCCTCATCATCGAGTGTCGGCTGGGTCAAAACAGTCTCTATTGCTTGTTCTTGGAATTGTCAGCCTGCTCGAGAAGATTCAAGAATTCCTCAGGAACAGATTCTTCGGTGACCTCATCGTAGAGGCGGCGGAGCTGATCGCCGATCCGTTTCTGACGCAACTTACGTGCACGGTCGTCGTCTGCGCTCCCTCCTGTCTGGTGGTCCATCGGTGTATGACTCGCTTTTTCGCTCATAAGTCCCCGGCGCTTATCTGAACAGCAGTAAAGCCTTCGGAAACGCAAAGTTCCATTCAACACAAACTTTTTTTCATTGGGTTGCAACTTTCTTGCTGAGCATAAGTTATAGACCGAACATAATGCGCGAGGGTTAGCATGAGTCTTGTTGAACAATTTGGTCCACACCTACCGTTTTTGCGCCGCTATGCGCGCGCACTCACTGGTAGTCAGGAAAGTGGCGATTCGTATATCCGCGCCTCTTTGACGGCGTTGGCCGAGGATCCAAGTCAGGTCAGTGACGAGCTGCCAGCACGTCAGGCGCTTTACCGCTTCTTCCACGTCATCTGGGGCTCTACTGGCGCACGACTGGAACGTCCAGGCGGCGCGATGACGCCAGAAACACGTCTGCAGGCGCTCGCGCCAATTGAGCGACAGGCTTTCCTTCTCACAGCACTGGAGGGATTTCAGGTCAGTGAAGCTGCGACGATCCTCGGAAAGACAGTCCAGCAGGTCGAGGAGCTGATCGCCAAAGCTCACACCGACATCGAAGATACGCTCTCGACCAAGGTGCTGATCATCGAAGACGAACCTGTCATTGCAGCCGATCTTGAGAGCCTTGTCGAAGAACTCGGCCACGAAGTGACCGGCAATGCGACCACGCATACTGAAGCGGTCGCCATGGCTCGTGCCAACCCACCTGGGCTGATCCTTTGCGATATTCAGCTGGCCGATAATTCTTCAGGTATTGAAGCCGCGCACGAGATCCTCGAAGAACTCGATGTGCCGATCATCTTCATCACCGCCTTCCCTGAGCGGCTGCTGACAGGTGAGCGTCCTGAACCGACGTACCTCATCCCGAAACCGTTCCAGGAAAATACGGTGAAGGCGGCAATTGGGCAGGCTCTGTTCTTCCACCCATCTTCGGAATCTGTGGCCGCAGAATAGCATCTGTCGCCAGACGAGTTCAGTCGCTCCAGCAAGGGTGACATATGACTGGCTTGCTTGAGTACGCGGTCCACCGACTGGACCGTGTCACAAGAATTGGTAAGGAGCTGACAGACATCTGTCGGCTCCTTCAATTTTCAGCTGAACTCGTTCACCTCAAGCCCGCCATCAGCCGGTTCAACGGCGAGACGGACTTTAGACGGGCCTGACCGCCTCGAACCTCGAACAGCTCGCTCACCGCAAAGGCGGCGAAGACAAGCGACATCAACACTTTGCGGCAGGACCGTCTGTCTGTCGCTGCCGGCTCGATGGTATTTCCAATTCAGGAATGCGAAGAAAACGGGCGCGACGCAGCTGTGCAATAAGCCCTGCCAGATCTCAACTCTTTAGCGAGCGGCGAGGCCCGTTGAAGACTTGAGACTTTGCCGACCAGTTAGTCCGCCAGCCCTCTCTGGGCTTCGCCTACTTCCAATAACCGCCGACCAGCACCGATCCGCAACTTTTTGAGGTGAAGATAGTCAGTGTCGAAATGTGACAGACGGGCGAGCTTGTTACGATCAACGATCGTGATTTCGCCGCCCTTTCCTTCCGTTATGAGGTCTGCCCGTCGCATTGCGGACATCGTTCGCGAAACATGTACTGGCGTCAGGCCAAGCGCATCTGCAATGTCGGCCCGAGTGAGGGGTACGGTGAGCCGCTCGGCGTCTATTCCCGTGGCACCTACGAACCGGCGCTGCAACTCGAGAAGAAGATGCCCAATACGTTCACGTGCCGATCGCCGACCGATCCTGACAATCTGTTCGCGGAGAATAGATTCTTCCTGCACTGCCGACCACCAGAAGGCAGAAGCAAGACGCGCAGAACACTGAAGCATGTCGACAAAGACGTCTGACGCGCACACGAGTACCTTGCATTCAGTGATAGCTGTTAGCGAATGGTCGGCCTTCAGATCGGCCAGTGACTGCAGGTCGAACACATCGCCTGGCAACATGAAATTGACAATCTGCCGGCGACCGTCCTCAAGCAGCCTGTAACGGATCGCCCAGCCTTCCATGACGATGAACACGTGGCGGATTGCATCCCCTGCTCGCACGATATCGTCACCCGCCAGAAAGACTTGTTCCTTCTGCTCGAGCGCATCGAACGGCCCCCACTCCCCATCGTCGAGGGTCACGTACTGTCCCAGCCGCTTCTTGAAAACGCTCATGAAAACAGCTTTCTCCCTAACAGTCTTGAAGCCCAGAAACTCAAACAGGCAAAATCCATGGGTCTCGGAACGTTTGCAAGGACTTGGCGTTGAATAAATGAGATTAATTAAAAATGCCGGGAGTTACCAATGGCTGGACGAACTGCAACTAAGGCAAATGGCGTAAAAGACGCAACCGCGGACGCTGCCGCCAAAGCGGCAGAATCTGACTTCGAATCCCTCAAGGAAGATGTGTCGAAGCTGCGCTCAGACATTCAATCGCTTGCTACGAATTCAGGCAAATATATCCGCGAACGCACATCCAAAGAATATGACCGCGGCGTGCAAGTGTCGAAAGAATACGCCGACAAAGCTGGTGGAGAGGCAGAAAAGGCGCGCGACTATATCGAAGAAAAAGTCCGCGCAAATCCGCTGGCCTCAATCGGCATTGCATTTGGTAGCGGCGTGCTGCTTGCCATGCTTAAGCGTAAGTAACACCTTACCTTCATGGATGTTGCAAAACTTAGAATAATCGCAGGCGCTGGCGCAGTCTTTTTCGGCTTCGCCGGCGTCACTACGTTGACGGTTGCCGCCGTCATCGCCCTTATGTCGGTCATAGGAATCCTATGGGCGACTGTGTGCGTCGCTAGCCTATTTCTATTCATCGCCTGTATTTGCACAGTCGTATTCCTTAAACCTGGCAAATCGACAGAAGAGGAGCTCGACCAGTTCGAGTCAGCGACCGCCGACATGCTGGCTGATCTGCCTTTCGACGCTATTGAGGCGTTGGTCGAGAAGCGCCCGGTTGTGGCAGCCACTGTAGCGCTCGCAGCAGGGTACTTTCTTATATCGAGCCCCGACAACGCGTCGAAAAGCTTGCAAAAACTGTTCGATCAACTGATCTAGCGGCCTATGGCCCGTCCCTTTCGAATTAAAATCAGGCCGCAATTCAGGTCCGCCCTCACATGTTGAGGACGGCCTTTCTTGTCGTGTCGGCACTTACGACAGGCGTAAGTCTGGGCCGCAAGGCGATTGGCGATGCTGTCAGCCGCAAGAAGCAGAAGCTTATTCGCCAAACTGCCATCGAAGCGCGCGAGCGGATCAGGAGCCATGCAGTTGCGTTCTTTCAGGAGAACCTGATCCACTTCGTGCAATCGGTGTTCATCAAGGCCCTGCTGCTCGTTCTGACATGGCTCGGCTTCCGTGTTGGTCTCTATTCCCACACGTTCATGTCGGTCGCGACGGTCCTGCTGTTGATGGTCTTCATTGTTCGCGATGCGATCGTCATTTTCCCGACCGCCAAGCTGGTGCTCAGCAAGTTGCACGAACACCACTGGCGCCCGAAACGGGCGCTGGGGGAGACCGTGGCCGCCCTTGTCTTTGAACAAGTTCTTGAAGAAGCCGACTCTTTCGATGCCAAACGTACGACAAAGATCATCCTGTCCCTGTCAGGGCACAAGATGGACAGCGTGACCCGCGAAATCGCGTCCGAAGTCGCTGATATTGCCCGCCAGACAAGCTGGCAGGATCTCCGCCCCTTCGTACTGGCGGCGGTTGGCAAGTTCGCGATCCTGTCCGCACTCTACTCGTTATTCGTCTTCATCCTGGTGAATACGGGTTAGCCGAACAGCAAATCTACACTTCCTATGGCCTGTTCGGCAGCCGGTGCGGAACCGCTCTCGCGCGGCGGCGTTTTTCTCTCATTAGAGGAAAGCGGACACATCATGCGCACACCCATCAGATCACTGGCAATCGTCGCAGCAACCGCGCTCTTCGCCGCACCTGCAATTGCAGACCGCGTGCATCTGACTGCCGGAGAAATGTCTGATGCGGAGACAGCATGCCGTTCAGGTTTGCCTATCATTCCGGTTGAAGTCGATTCGGGGGTGGAGACCGGCCAGTATGCGCTTCCGCTGAAAGGCGAAGGCGGCGAATTCAATTCTGCGCTCATCCTCGACGAAGAAACTCTCGACGCGCTTCCCGAATGCCGCGCACGTGTCGAGCAGGCTGACTTCCTGCCAGAGCGCCCGACGCGCCACACGGCGCTCTCCTAGACTTCGCAGTAAGGAATATGGTGCGGGCGGCCGGGCTTGAACCGGCAAGACCATACGGTCGAGGGATTTTAAGTCCCTTGCGTTTACCAATTTCGCCACGCCCGCGAGGCGCGTCTCAGCTGTTTAGTTTGCACCGGCAGCTTGAGGCAAGCACGCTTGCCCGTCAGCTACACTCTAGTCAGTGACGCGCTCAAAGATGGCAGCAAGCCCCTGCCCGCCGCCAATACACATTGTTTCAAGACCATAGCGCGCTTCACGGCGCTCCATCTCATACAGCATCGTGGTGAGAATGCGCACGCCTGTCGCGCCAACCGGGTGACCCAGCGAGATGCCGGATCCGTTCGGGTTGAGGCGCTCATAGTCTTCTTTCTCAAAGCCAAGTGCCTTGGTGCAGGCGAGGACCTGCGAGGCAAACGCTTCATTGAGTTCGATCACATCGAGATCAGAGATTTTCAGGCCCGCACGGTCCAGCGCCTTCTGGGTTGATGGCACAGGGCCGATACCCATAACTTCCGGACCAACACCAGCCACCGACCATGAGGTAAGGCGCGCCAGCGGCTTCAAGCCATACTTCTCAGCCGCCTCTCGCGTACACACGATGCAGGCCGCCGCGCCATCATTCTGACCAGAAGCATTGCCCGCCGTCACGGTCGCATCCGGGTCGACCTTGCCGCGTAGCGCGCGCAGCGTGGAGAGCTTCTCAATCGAGGAGTCGGCGCGAATATGCTCATCCTTCTCGACGACCGTGTCGCCCTTGCGACCCTTGACGGTGAACGGCACGATTTCCTGGTCGAACTTGCCAGATTTCTGCGCCGCCGCCGCCTTCATGTGAGAGTTGTAGGCAAACTCATCCTGCGCTTCGCGCGTGATGCCATAGTCGCGGCGCAGATTCTCGGCCGTCTCGATCATCCCGCCTTCAACCGGGTAGAACTTGCCGCCCGCCGTATAGCGCCCGCGTGTCAGGCCATCATGCAGCATCAGCCCATCGCCCTTGATCTGCCAGCGCATATGGGTGGAGAAGAACGGCGCATTCGACATGCTCTCTGCGCCGCCCGCGATCATCACATCGCTTGCGCCCGTCGCAATCTGCATGATCGCGTAGATGACGCCCTGCAGGCCCGAGCCACAACGACGGTCGATCTGGATGCCGCCAGTCCCTGTGGTGAGGCCAGCGTCCAGCGCAACCACGCGGCCAAGCGCAGGCGCTTCCATTGAAGGATAGCACTGCGCGAAAACACAATCGTCGACCGCTTCAGCCGGCACGTCATTGCGGCTCATCAGTTCGCGGACGAGAAAGGACGCAAGGTCGTGCGCCTGTTCTGATTTCAGGCTGCCGCCAAAGCCGCCGACAGGCAGGCGAAGGGGTGAACAGATGACGACATCACGCATGGTATTTCCTCCCGAAACTGGTTCCGCCATACAGCCAATCTCGGCTCTGCGTGCAACCCATGCCGTGGAGAAATGCGAGATTGAGGCTGCGCGTCGCTAGCCAGTGACGACCACACGTCCGCCTTCGACCTGGAACCGGTCGCGCGTTAGCTGGACAAGGTCCGTCGCTGTGCCGGTCGTGATACGCACCCAAACGGCGTCGATCTTGCCGTCGTCCGATTGGATCATTGCCACTGAACCCATGTCATCGCCATAGGTGTTCTCGACGCGCATTCCTGCCTTCGGTCCAGTTGCCTTGACAGGGGCGGCAACGCCGACCCTTTCCGCATCAGTTCCCGCATTTGCAAGCCGCAGCGCAGGGCGGATCGTTCCGGCCTCCGCTACCGCTGCCCCGCCGAAGCGCGGCTCGCCCGGCTTCGCCACAGGCCCGCCGAGCAGCTCGTCGGACGCCATGTATTGTTGTTCGAGATAGTTCGTCTGGCGTGCGCGGTCGCTATCGGCCCAGGTGCCAACTTCATAGTCGCTCGCATAGCGCCCATTCGCGACATAGGTCTGCGCATTCTGCGCCAGAACCGGGGTGGTAACAGCGAAACCGGCAATGAAGGCCAGCGTGATTTTAGTGAGACGGAAACGCGGAACAGACATGCCCGAACAACGGCATGCTGGTCGCCAGGGTTCCCTTTAGTCTTCGCCGCGCTCGACGTCGCTATCAGCGAGGTCTTCTTCAGTGATCGGATCCGGTAGACCGGTATCGATCAGCGTGCCGGTTTCCTCGGCGCTTTCAGTGTCGCGCATGCGCTGCTGACGTTGGCGCAGGCGCTCTTCGGCTTCGCGGTCGCGGTCAACATTGGCGCGCAGATCATCAAGCGCACTGCGCGGGCCGAAGCGGCTCTCGGACGTAAAGGACGAGTCGATATCGTTCGAATACGCGCCCGTCGCCCCATTCTCGTTGCTGGTCGCAATCTGACCGGTCGCCGCCAAAGACAGGGCGAGCGGAAGTGAAGCAAGAACAAAAATACGGGCGAGCATCTGTAACTCCGAAAAAGAACCTTCACGCAGGAACTGGAGCATTTGCAGCATTTTCCAAGACAAAGCCAGCAATTTTGCCCTGCCCGCCCGTTTGTGGCCTAGCCGTTCTGCCCGCGGCCGCGTTCGGTCACCGCCTTGCGTGCCTGCTCGACACTGTCAGCTGTGACCGACTGTGCATGCTCAGCAGAGCGTTTGACTTCCATCTTCATGGCGTCGCCAAACGTCGAGGCGAACCCGTCATCAATCAGCGCTTTGTACTTGCGCAGCAGTACGGCATCACAGCTCGCCATCTCGTGGCCCATCTTGATCGCCGCAGGCAGCAGCGCGTCAGCCTTGTAGACGCGGTTGACCAGCCCCCAGCGCTCCGCGGTCTCTGCATCGAGGAAGTTGCCGGTGAATGACAGTTCCTTGGCGCGGCTCATGCCGATCATGCGCGGCAGTTTCTGGCTAAGCCCCCAGCCTGGGACGATGCCAACGCGCGCATGCGTGTCGGCAAACTTTGCATTCTCTGATGCCAGTAGGACGTCACACATCAAGGCGAGCTCAAAGCCACCGGTAATTGCAAACCCGTTGATCGCGCCAATGATCGGCCACGGGAAGGCGGCAAGACCTTTTGAAAGGTCGATGTCGCCGCCATCAGCACCCAGCGCGAAGCCGGTCTGGCCCGCTTCCTTGAGATCGACGCCAGCGGTGAAGGCGCGGCCCTCCCCCGTCAGCACGGCCGCGCGGACGGTGTCGTCCTGGGCCAGCTCCGTGAACACTTTCACGAGCTCGGCGCGCAGCGCGCGGCTCAGCGCATTCAGTGCATCCGGCCGGTTCATCGTTACAATGGCCACTGGGCCGTCTCTCTCCACGCGCACGATATTCTCGGACATCTCGTTTCCTCTCCATGGTCTTTGTTCTGCTTCGTCGCTAGAGACTTAAACTGCCCCACCGACAAACGCCAAGGCCAGACCATGGGTAAGCCCCCTGCCGACATTAACTTCACCTTTTCGGACGAGGAACTCGAAGCGCTGAAGCCTTTTGGCGACGTGCGCAAACATGCAGCAGGCACGCCTCTGGTGGACGAGGGCGATGCAAATGTGGATTGCCTCATTACCCTCTCAGGTCACACCGACATCCTCGTCGAAACGCCAGACGGCGAGAAGCGTCTCGGCTGGATGGAACGCGGTCAGTTCGCTGGCGACATTTCGATTCTGACCGGTCAGGCCTCGCTGTCGCGCGTCGTCATGGGAAAGGATGGGGAGGTCCTGCACATCACGCATGACAGCTTTCAGCGTCTGCTGGTCGAGAACTCGCACTTTTCTGATATTTTTGTACGTACGCTGACGGCGCGGCGGATCTTCTCGCACAATGCCGCCCATGGCGCCGTCATCGTGATTGGAGATGCGCATGACCGCGATGTGTTCGTTGCCCGCGATACCCTTTCCAAACACATGATTGCGCATCGCTGGCTGGACCCGGACAAGGACCCGCTGGCAAAACGCATCATGGAGGCGCGGGACATCGAGGCGGCCGACCTGCCTGTCGTGATCCGGGGGCGTTCGCGTATCATGTCGCGTCCCGGCGTCAGTGAACTGTCCGAAGCTTTCGGCCTCGACCTGGTGCCCGATAATAGCTGCACAGACCTCGTCGTTGTTGGCGCCGGCCCCGCCGGACTTGCCGCATCTGTCTACGCTGCCTCTGAAGGCCTGACCGTCGTCACGCTCGACAGTGACGGCCCCGGCGGACAGGCGGGCACATCCTCCAAGATCGAGAACTATCTCGGTTTCCCGATGGGCGTGTCGGGCCGCGAGCTTGCTTCGCGCGCCTCCATCCAGGCGCAGAAATTTGGCGCACGCATCGCCTCGCCTGCTACGGCTGTCGACCTGGCCCGCGACGGCGACAATTACTGCCTGTCCATGAAGGACGGCCGCCGCCTGAAGGCCCGCGCTGTCGTTATAGCGACCGGCGCGCAGTACAGCCGCCTGCCGATCGAAAACCTCGAACGCTTTGAAGGGCGCGGCATCTATTACGGCGCAACGCCAATGGAGGCGCAACTCTGCGGCGGCCAGGATGTCTGCATCGTCGGTGCAGGCAATTCGGCTGGTCAGGGCGCAGTCTTTCTCAGCCAGGCCGCCCGTAATGTGCACGTCCTTTTCAGACGACCCAATATTCGCGACACCATGTCGGAATATCTCGTCCGCCGACTGGAAGAGACCCCCAACATCCACCTCCACGCGGAAACAGAAATCGATACACTTCACGGCACGGGCAGTGAAGATCAACTCAATGACCGGCTCACTCGTCTTAGCCTTCGTCACCGCGCGACAAAGAATGTGAGCGAGCACGATATCGGCTTTGTCTTCCTCTTCATCGGCGCCCAGCCTTTCACCGACTGGCTACCCCAGCATATGAGCTGCGATGAAAAAGGGTTCGTGAAGACGGGTCCGGACCTCTCCAATCTCGACCTTGTGCGCGCAGGCTGGACGCTCGACCGGATGCCGACCCGCTATGAAACCTCATGGCCGCGCGTCTACGCCGTCGGCGATGTTCGGATCGGATCGGTCAAACGGGTCGCTTCGGGGGTCGGTGAAGGCTCTGTCGTTGTCAGCGACATTCACAAAGCTCTTGCCGAAGCTACCCCGCCTAGCGGTTCCTGAGTGCGAACCGCGCAAGCGCAACAAGGCCAAGGACACCGGCAAGAAGGGCTGCAAAGGCGAACATGCCAAACTTCGCTGGCGTAAGGTAAGTCTTCAGCCAAAGGTAATTGCCTGCCTCCTGTAGCGCGACCATCTGGACCGTGTTTTCAGCAAGATCCAGAAGCACGATCAGGAAAGCCGGAATCATGGCGAGCCTCGAAAACCGCAGCGGTGCGAAACGCGCTGCCAGCCCGGCCAGAAATGCGCCATAGGCAAGCGGATACGCCGTATCGATGATCAGCGTCGTCCAGAAATGCGCCGTTCGGGCATCTGCGTCCATTTCGGCAAGGCGGGCTTCTGCCGCCGGGCCAGACCAGATCATGTCGAGAAGCTCACCATCGACAGCCGGCGCGACAAGGCTGAAACAAAAACCGATGGCGACCATGGCGATCCCCGACAGGATGATCACCGGCGTCCTTGAGAGAGTGGGCCTGCTCAACTTGCTTCTCCTTCTATGATTTCGCCGTCGCCGCCAACCGAGGCGGCAAGTTCGACAAGCTTTCGCGCAGCAGTGGTCAGCGCGGCTTCATCAGTAGAGCGAGCGATCAGCGACACACCATGATCGTTCACTGACCTGAACCAGGGATAGGACCCGAAGCTCACCTCTTCATAAGACTTGTCGAGGTCGCTGAGCGCCTCGGCGATATCGCCTTCGCGCGGGCCCGGCACACGGACCGTTCGCGCATGGACCACCCTGCCATGCTCAAGCCTGTGACCGACATCCTGGAGCATGCCCTGAACGATGGACGGTACACCCGCCAAGGTGAAGACATTCCCGGTCTGAAAGCCTGGCGCCCCCGATACCGGGTTCTTGATCAGGCTTGCGCCGTCGGGAATGCGTGCCATGCGCTGGCGTGCCTCGGTGAACTCGGTGCCGATCTCGTCATAGCGATCCTGTAACATCGCCATCACGTCGGGATGCTTGTCGATCCCGACGCCAAAGGCAGCAGCAATCGCATCCGCCGTAATATCGTCATGCGTCGGCCCGATACCGCCCGTCGTGAAGACATAAGCATAGCGTTCCCGAAGCGCATTAACTGCCTCGACGATGCGCGCCTGAACATCAGGTACGATCCGTACTTCTTCGACCGGAATGCCGAGCGGGCGCAGATATCCAGCAATCTGCTGGACGTTTATGTCTCGCGTGCGTCCTGAAAGAAGCTCGTCCCCGATGAGACAGATAGCGGCGGTAGGTGCTTTCATGGATATGTCCTGCAAAGGCTGCTGTTTCTCTCTGATGCATCACGGCGAGAGAACCAGCTGGATTGTAATACTATTCCTGCAAAGTCTGGTAGACCAGCGCCATCGACTGGGCACGCGGCTCGAACGGCATGCCGGGATTATCACCGAACCGCTGGATCATGCCAATAAAGTACAGATCGTTCACCGGGTCGATCCAGAACCATGTTCCGGCGGCCCCGCCCCAATAGTAGGTGCCAGCCCCTGCAGGGCTCGCCATAGCGTCAGGGTCTGAGATAACGCCCCAGCCCAGACCAAACTTGTGCGGCTCCGCCGTCATGGTCGCCCGCGCCGTACCGTTGAAACCAATGCCGAGATCTTTGGGCAACTGATCCCTCGTCATCAGGTCGACTGTCTCTGGCGAAATGATCTCTGCGCCATCGAGGCTCCCTCCATTCAGCATCATCTGGCTGAAGCGGGCATAGTCATCGATTGTCGAGACAAGTCCGTGCCCACCGGACTCGAACGGTACGGTCTCCTCGCGATAGAGGTATGGCAGTGCCCCCTGGCTATCACCGTCTTCGGGCACGGGCACGAACCGACCCGCTTCAGCCGACCAGACCATCAAATCTGCAAAGCGCTCATAATCACTGTCCGGAACAAAGAAGCCGGTGTCATTCATTCCCAGCGGGGAAAAGATCTTGGCGTCGAGATACTCGCCAAGGCCCATGCCCGAGAATTGCTCGATCAGGTATCCCTGAATATCGACGCTGACCGAGTACGACCATTGCTCACCAGGCTGAAACAGGAGTGGCACGTCGGCGACCTTGTCGACCAGCATATCGAGATCCTGCGATCGAAGGATGCCGGTCTCGCGGAACTGCCGGTTCGCATAGTCCTGCCCAAACAGGCCATAGGCGAACCCTGCCGTATGGCGCATAGCATCGCGAATAGTCGGCTCACGCTTGAGCGGCTCGAGGACAGGCGTGCCATCCTCATTCTCACCGGCAAGCACCTGCAGGTTCTCGAACTCGGGGATGTAATCGCTCAACGGGTCGTCGAGTTCGAACTTGCCGTCTTCATAAAGCTGCATCAGAGCCACGCTGGTGACCGGCTTCGTCATGGAATAGATACGCCAGATCGTGTCCTCTCCGAGAGGGGTCTGCTCTTCGACATCGCGCAGACCATGGGCAGCGGAATAGACGACCTCGCCATCCTGAACGAACAGGGCTTCGATGCCAGCCACCTGCCCTGCCTCAACATAGCCTGCGAGAAGCTCATCGAGCGCGGCGAGCCCCTCTTGGCTAAACGAAACGCCCGCTTCTGCGCTTGTCGGCGAGCTGGCAACTGTGTTTTCAGCAGGATCAGCTGCATTTGTGCAGGCCGCAGCTAGAAACACCGCCAGTACACCGCCCATGCACCGTGACTGCACCATGATTTCGTTCTTCACGACGAATTCCTCCCAAGGATTTTCCGACTGTACCAAGCGCTAGTTTCCGCCTGCAGGCAACCTCTTCGGTCGGCCCAACGTTTCAGACTTGATCCGACACCTCGCCGCTCAAGGTGAGAGGTATCAACAGCTTCCCCAAAGGAAAGGATTTCAGAATGAAACGTCACGCTACAGCCCATTGGTCAGGCCCCCTCAAGGATGGCAAAGGCAGCATCGACACCCAGAGCGGCGCGCTCTCAAGCCATGGTTATTCCTTCAAGGCACGCTTTGAGGACGACAGCGGCAAGGCCGGCACCAACCCGGAAGAGCTATTGGGTGCAGCCCATGCAGGCTGTTTCGCCATGCAACTTTCGGCTTTCCTCGCCATGAACGACACGCCGGCCGAAGACCTCGAAGCTAAATCCGTCGTCACGGTTGAAGAGGTCGATGGCGGCTTTGAAGTAAAGTCGTCCGCCCTGACCCTCACCGGCAAGGTGCCGGGGATCGAGGAGGCAAAATTCCAGGAGCTTGCAAACAAGGCCAAGGAAGAATGCCCACTGTCCAAGGCCCTTGGTGCCATTGAAGTTACGCTGGACGCCAAGCTCGCCTGATCCTTTTCCAGGGATAGTACAGCGGAAAGCGGGGCTCTTTGCGCCCCGTTTTCTTATGTCTCGAAGTATGGCCGGTCGCCCGCAATCGTCACGCGCTCCATGACGCGCACGTCCGGGAAATAGTCGCTCGCCGCATAGTGCTGGCAGGCCCGGTTATCCCAGAAAGCGATGGAGCCGACTTCCCAGCGAAAGCGGCATTGATACTCAGGCACCGCGGCCTGGCTGTAGAGGTGCTGAAGGAGCCAGTCGCTCTCCTTCTCGGACAAGTCCTTGATGTGACTGGTAAAAGCCGTGTTCACATAGATCAGGCGCTCACCCGTTTCAGGATGCGTACGGATCACCGGGTGCTCTTGCGGTGGGAACTTGGCGTGCAGCTCTTTCGGGTCTTTGCCGAGACGCTTTGCGAAGACGCGCGCAATGTCATGAACGGCCGTCAGGCCACAGCAGAAATCCTTCATCTTTTCTGACAATCCCTCATAGGCCAGCACCATGTCAGAAAACAGCGTGTCACCGCCGACCTGTGGAAGCTCGACGGCCCGCAGAACCGAGCCAAGCGAAGGCTCTGTCCGCCAGGTGACGTCAGAATGCCAGGCGTTTTCCTGGCCTTTGTTACTAGCGTTATGAGTGATGCGAAGGACCTCTGGATTGTCCTGGCCCTTCGGCGTCGCCGGGTGGATTTCGAGCTCTCCGAACTTCCGGGCAAAAGCGATATGCTGCTCGCGCGAGATATTCTGATCGCGGAAAAAGATCACCTTGTAGCGTAGCAGCGCCTTGCGGATATCGGCCACCAGCGCATCGTCCATTGGCTTGGTCAGGTCCACGCCGTGCAGCTCCGCGCCAATCGCGGGCGACAGGCGCCGCGCCTCGAAACGCGCAAACGCCTCCGCTCCAACATGTATATTCATTCCGCGTCCTCCCGGTTTTTTTGTTTCAGCCAGTCTACGCTCAAAGCGGCGAAAGCGGAAACGAGCGGAACGCGAAAGCCCCGCCAGCATTGTTTCCTGACACATACTGGAGACCAAAAATGGGTATCGAAATTCTGTATTTCATTGGCGCGATCATTCTGTTCGTCGTCCTGATCTGGGCCGTCACGCGGTCCAGGCTCAAATCACCAAAGGCGCGTGCAATTCGCGAAGAGGCCGCTCGCGAAGAGTACAACAATCCGGAACAATTCGAAAAGGACCGGGACAAGCTCGCCGCAAAAGCCGAGCAGGCAGAGAAAGAAGCACGCAGATAACGGCTACGTAGACGCTGCAGTCTGGCAACCCGGCGAGGTGGAAACTCGCGCGGAACACTGCCATATTGCGGGCCTAGTTAGTTTTGAGGCCGTACCATGTCCGAAGCAGACCTGATCACACCCGTGCGCAACGGCGAAATCCGCATCCATGATGAGGCGGGCTTTGAAGGCATGCGCAAGGCGGGGAGACTGGTCGCCGAGTGTCTCGACATGCTGGTGCCAGAGGTCAGACCGGGTGTTTCGACGGCCCGGCTTGACGATCTCATCCAGGAGTTCGTCTATGACAACGGCGCGCAGTCGGCAACGATTGGTTATCGCGGCTACCGTCACGCCTCATGCATCTCGCTCAACCACGTCATCTGTCACGGCATCCCGGGCGACCGCCCGCTGAAGGATGGCGACATCGCCAATATCGACGTAACGGTCATCGTAGACGGCTGGCATGGCGACCATTCACGCATGTACGCCGCTGGCGCGCCGAAGCGCAAAGCTGAGCGTCTGATGGATGTAACCTATGAGTCGCTCATGGCTGGCATCGCTGCCGTAAAGCCTGGCAATCGGTTTGGTGACATCGGCGCAGCCATTTCAAAAGTTGCTGCCAAAAATCGCCTGTCCGTTGTTGAGGACTTCTGCGGCCATGGCCTCGGCCAGCTCTTCCATGATGAACCAAACGTGGTCCATTCAGCCCGCGCAGGCACAGGCCCGGAGCTGAAGCCCGGCATGTTCTTCACGATTGAACCGATGCTCAATCTAGGCCGTAAGGATGCAGCAATCCTGCCTGATGGCTGGACCGCGGTGACACGCGACCGTCAGCTTTCGGCTCAATTTGAACACTCTGTTGGTGTCACTGAAAACGGCGTTGAAATCTTCACGAGCTCACCAAAGGGTTGGCACACTCCGCATACCGTAGAGCTTTAGAAACCTACTCCGGTTCGGGCGGGGCGTAATAAGGCGCTGCGGCCGCTGGCATCATGTCCATTGAAATCTCAATCCCGTGTTCAGCGGCCAGCTGTCCGATCACGGCTCCCGCCGCCTCAGGCGATGTCGGCTTTTCTTCAGCGAGGCGCGGGCTCACACTTTGCAGAAACTGCTCGAATGAGGCCCCGGTGGTGATCATGAGGAGCTGGGTCTCAGTGTCAGAGCCGTTCCAGAACATGTGAGCGTTGCCGCGCTTCAAAGCCGCAAAGTCACCGTCAGAGATGCGTTTGACAGAGCCGTCAGAGAGAATATCCAGCGTACCTTCAAGCACATAGAAGTACTCATCTTCCTGAGAATGCGTGTGCGGCGGAGACCCAGGACTTTGGGGTGGCAGGATGAACTCATAAATCGTCACTTCGCCCATGCTTTCTTCAGACGATAGCAGCAGACGCACTGGGTGAAACGGGTTCTCTACCGCCGCACCGGTTTCCGCCAGCACGAGCTTGTCCGTGTGGTGATGCTGATGATGGGCCGCGTGCCCTTCATGTTCACTGTGCTCGGCATGCTGGCTATGCGCGCCTTGCGGCTGGTGCTGAGCATGCGCGCTATGGTCCTGCGCTGCTGCGGACATGGTGGCCCCAAGCGTAAGCACACAGCCTAGAATGATCCTGAACATAACTCCCCCCTGTTTTTTTATAGTGCGCTCGGTTTTATCCGGCTTCCAAAACCAGACAAGCTTGACGAGTTGGTGCGATGGGAACATTATAAGAACAAACCAGAAGAGCGGGCAGATGGCTTTCTACGTCTACATCGTCACGAACCAGCGGAACGGCACGCTCTATATCGGCCATACCGACGATATCGAACGCCGTGCGCATGAACATCGAAATGGCGTTTTGCGCGGCTTTGCGAGCAAATATGGCTGCAGGCGCCTTGTCTGGTACGACACATTCGATACGAGGGACGCCGCGCTGACACGTGAGCGGCAGATGAAGGCCTGGCGCCGCGACTGGAAGATTTCCCTGATCGAGAAAGATAACCCGGGCTGGCGGAATCTGGCTGACGATTGGCACCCATTGGGCGCGCGTCACTATCGAATGCCTTATCACCCAGCCGCCATGGATCCTGACTTTCGTCAGAAGGGCGGCCAATCTAACACTCAATCCAAAACCATAACCGCCGCCCCAGCGAAAGCTGGGGCCCATGGCGGCTGGGGTGACACGCCAGAGGTGGCGAGATGAAACGCGTTGAGGAAGCCCCGCTATTCGGACTGACGGCGCCAGCCCGACCTTTCGTTTCCGACAAGCCGCACTGGCAAGGCCATCGTGACCGGCTGCGGACAAAGCTGATTGAGCGCGGCGCGATTGCGCTGGAGGATTATGAGCTTCTGGAAACGCTTCTTTTCGCTTTCATCCCTCGGCGGGACGTCAAACCGATATCGAAAGCACTGCTGGCGCGTTTCGGGTCGCTGAGCGCAGTGCTGTCCGCCAGGCCAGCGGACCTCATCAAGGTTTCGGGTGTCGGCGAAACCGTCGCTGCCTATCTCAAAGCTACTGCAGAGATTGGCGCGCGCGCTTCGCGGGAGACGCTGGCTTCACGAACCATAATTTCGAGCTGGTCCGCCTTGACCGACTATGTGAAGCGCGAGCTCCAGCATGAAGGCCGGGAGCAATTCCGTGTCCTCTTCCTCGACCGAAAGAACCAGCTGATCGTCGATGAGATCATGGGGCACGGAACGGTCGATCACGCCCCTGTCTACCCGCGCGAGATTGCGCGGCGGGCGCTGGAGATGCAGGCTTCAAGCCTGATACTTGTCCACAATCACCCGTCAGGCGACCCGACGCCATCGCGCGCAGATATCGACATGACCCGTGCAATCATCGATGCGCTCGACGCGCTGGAAATCACCGTTCATGACCATCTCATCGCCGCCAGGGGCGGCGTTACCAGCTTCAAGGCGCAGGGTCTAATCTAGAGCGCTTGCATCCATGCTGCTGCAAGGGATGGCTGTTGTTGCCAAAATCCGCTATGAGTGCCCATCGGCCCGTCATGTGCATAAGGTACTTTCGACTGCGGCCGGGCCGCAATTTGGTTGCGGCCGACGATATTGACCGAAAGCCCCCCTAAATGACCGACCAAACTGCCATTGTCCCTGCGCTGGGCCAGGCTCTTGCTGCGCGTGGATATGACCAGCTGACCCCTGTGCAATCTGCCATGCTCGATCCGGAGATCGCGGCGGCAGACCTACTCGTCTCCGCACAGACAGGTTCTGGCAAAACGGTGGCTTTCGGTATTGCCATGGCCCCATCCCTGCTGATGGGCGCCGAGAAGCTTCAACGTCCCGGGTCCCCGCTCGCACTGGTCGTTGCGCCGACACGCGAACTCGCCGTTCAGGTTCACCGGGAACTGAACTGGCTATATGCAGAGGCAGGCGCGCGTGTCGTGTCCTGCGTGGGTGGTATGGATCCGCGCGAAGAGCGTTCTGACCTGTCAAAGGGCGCCCATATCGTTGTTGGCACGCCTGGTCGCCTCGTCGACCATCTCAATCGCGGCAGTCTCGTGCTCGACGACATTCGCGTCGTTGCGATGGATGAAGCTGACGAGATGCTGGATCTTGGTTTTCGCGAGGAGCTGGAAACCCTTCTGAGCGCCGCGCCGGAAGATCGCCGCACGCTTCTTTTTTCGGCTACCGTTTCAAAGCCGATCGCGCGCCTCGCAGCGACGTTCCAGCGCGACGCGATCCGCATCAATACCATTTCAGATTCAGACCAGCACGCCGACATCGATTACCGCGCGCATGCCATCGCGCCATCCGATGTCGAGAATGCGATCATCAATGTGCTGCGCTTTCACGAAGCCAAGAACGCGCTCGTCTTCTGCAAGACCCGCGCAAATGTGAACCATCTTCTCGCGCGCTTTCATAACCGGGGTCTGAGCGTCGTTGCCCTGTCCGGTGAGCTGAGCCAGAGCGAGCGTACGCATGCCCTGCAGGCACTTCGCGACGGCCGCGCCAATGTCTGTGTCGCGACCGATGTGGCCGCACGTGGCCTGGACCTGCCAGACCTCGACCTCGTCATCCATGCAGACCTTCCAACCAATCGCGAAGCTCTTCTGCACCGTTCTGGCCGAACCGGACGCGCGGGCCGCAAGGGCGTCAGCGTCCTGATCGTCCCGTTCAAGGCCCGCCGCCGCATTGAGCGCCTCTTGCAGGACGCACGCGTTGATGCGAGCTGGACAGATGCGCCGGGCGCCGACGATATCCGCAAGCGCGATGATGAGCGTCTGCTCAATCACCCGTCGCTAACCGAAACAGCTAGCGCCAGCGACCATGAGATGGCGCGTATGTTGATCGACATTCACGGCGCCGAACAGATTGCCGCCGCCTTTGTCGCGCATCATCGCGCTCGCCGGTCTGCCCCGGAAGAGCTGATGGCCGTTCCCGAATACCGCCCTACTGACAAGCGCGACCGCCCGCCACGCGGTGAAGGACCACGCCGCGAGCGTACCGAACGCCGTGAACCGCGGGCCGAACGCAGCGATTTTCAGGACAGCGTCTGGGTCAATCTTTCCGTCGGTCGCAAATCAGGCGCAGACCCGCGCTGGCTGCTGCCAATGCTCTGCAAGGCTGGCGGCCTTCACCGCACCGATGTCGGCGCAATCCGGATTGAGGATGCCCATACACGCGTCGAGCTGAAGGCAGAAAGCGCGCAAGGCTTCCTCGAACGAGTTGGCCCTGATGGCCGTCTTGAAAAATCGATCTCTGCCTGGCGCGAAGGCGACAAGCCAGCCGGCTGGACTGAAGGCTCTGCCCCTGCTCGCAGGGAACGCCGTGACGATTCAGACCGACCGGCAAAAAAGCGCTCTGGCCCGCCATCCGGTCCGCGCTCAGACAAACGCCCCGGCGGAAAGTTTGTAGGTAAACCACGCACTGACGGAAAGCCTCGCGCTGAAGGCAAGCCGCCTCGCAAACCGCGGCCCGTCCCGCCGTCGCAACTCGAAGACCGCGCGCCTGAACGGCCAAAATCGAAAAAGCCCGGCAAGCCGAAAGCCCGCCGCTTTGATCCGACGGCTGAAAAGCCCCCGAAACGCCGCAAGCCAAAACAGGGCGACTGACGGGATCCCGCTGCCCGATTGGGCGGCGCCGCCTTTCTGTTGGCAGTGAGAAACGAACGGGCTCATAGTCGGGACTGACAGGAAAGCAGGACTGGGCACATGAACTGGACGTTGTTCGACTTTGTATTTGCTGGCATTCTTCTGGCGACCCTGGGCCTCGCGGTCGTTC
The DNA here is from genome assembly GCF_003576345.1 of Henriciella barbarensis. Classification (GTDB taxonomy): domain Bacteria; phylum Pseudomonadota; class Alphaproteobacteria; order Caulobacterales; family Hyphomonadaceae; genus Henriciella; species Henriciella barbarensis. The sequence goes on from NZ_QWGB01000002.1 coordinate 29,929, forward strand.
TGCTCTTGCGACTAAAGCGTAGCCGCGCCTATCGCGCCGGGTTATTCCTGTTCATCGTCACCAGCGTGTTCCTCATCATCGCAAACGGCGCAGTCGGCGTCATCGGCGGATCGCATAATGATGCGAACATGCTTTATTTCACCGCCCTCGGTGCCGCCTGGCTCGGCGGTCTACTCATGCGGTTCCGATCCAGCTGGCTGTCACGCTTTTTGAGCGTGTTGGCCCTGGCCCATGTCTTTATCGCTGCGTCGGCGGTGATACTCCGCTGGGGTCAGGCGGGTGCCGCCTGGCCGTGGGATATTCTGATCGCAAGCGCCGTGTTTGCCGTTCTCTGGCAGGTCAGCGCCTGGCTGTTCGGCCTCGATGCGGAGATCCGCAGGTTAAAGGGTGTTCAAATCTGACGCCACGCTGGAAAACCGATTCTGACCCCATAGTATTCTGTACGAGACGCGCAGAATAGCGCGCCATATCGATGACAGGAGACACGAATGGGCCTGCTGAATAACGGCATCTGGCAAGACAAATGGTATGACACCGACAGCACGGGCGGACGCTTTGAGCGTCATGAGAGCCAGTTCCGCAACTGGATCACAGCGGACGGATCGGCCGGTCCGAATGGCAAGGCAGGCTTCAAGGCTGAGCCGGGCCGCTATCACCTATATGTCGCCTATGCCTGCCCGTGGGCCCACCGCGCACTGATCTTCCGCAAGCTCAAGGGCCTGGAGGACATGATCGATGTCTCCTGCACGCACTGGTTCATGGGCGAGAATGGCTGGACCTTCAAAGACGACCCGGACGGCATTGTCGGCGACAAACTGTTCGGCTCCGATTTCATGTACGAGGTCTATCTGAAGGCAGACTTGCACTATACCGGCCGCGTGACGGTGCCGACGCTGTGGGACAAGGAGCAGAATACGATCGTCAGCAATGAGTCGGCCGATATCATCCGCATGTTCAATTCAGCCTTTGATGGTGTTGGGGCGGCCAAGGGCGACTATTATCCCGCCGACAAACAAGCGGAGATCGACGACGTAAATGAGCGCGTCTATCACACTGTGAATAATGGTGTTTACAAGGCCGGCTTTGCGACGTCGCAAGACGCCTATGAAGAGGCAGTTATTCCTCTTTTCGAGTCGCTCGACTGGCTCGAAGACAAGCTGGGCACGTCGCGCTTCCTGACCGGTGACACGCCGACCGAAGCGGACTGGCGCCTCTGGACAACACTCTACCGTTTCGACCTCGTCTATCATGGGCATTTCAAGTGCAATATCCGGCGGCTCGTCGACTACCCCAATCTCTGGCCTTATGCGCGTGACCTCTATCAGTGGCCTGGCATCGCAGAGACGGTGAACCCGATGCATGCTCAGCGCCATTATTATGAGAGCCATGACATGGTGAACCCGACGCAGGTCGTACCTGTCGGTCCGGACATCGATTGGGAGGCGCCTCACGGACGCGGCTGACCCTGCGTTGTGCTGGACAGGTGGAAGGTCACTCGCCACACTTCCCGCCATATAAAACAGTCTTCCGGGAGGTTCTCATGAAATCTATCTGCCTGGCGCTTGGCGCCGTCGCCCTGTCAGCTCACCCTGCATTTGCTCAGGAGGCTCAATCAGATGCCGACTGGTATCCCTCAGAATATGGGGCGGATGACCGGCTTGGCGCAGTCGCAAATCTAAGCGCGGAAAAGACCGCCCGCGCCGCCCGGCTGATCGAGACCGGCAAGACCTATGCGCTCGGCCAGATCACAAGCCGCGAGACCCCCGCCTATGCGCCGCGCCGCTACGATGTCTATGTCATGCAGCCATCGGACGGATCGGGCGTGCCAATGGGCGAGAACAAGGCGGTCGGCAATGACGACCTCGTCCAGACCTTTGTCGGCATTGGCAGCCAGATCGACGGATTAGGCCATATGGGCATTGACCATCTCTACTATAATGGTGTGCACGTATCTGAGTTCGTGACGCCGGCTGGTCTGACCCAGATGGGCACGCAGGATATTCCACCGATTGCAACTCGCGGTGTGCTGCTCGACATGACCGCCATCTTCGGGGAAAGCCCTGTGCCGGACGGCACAGCGTTCAACCGCGCCGAAATCGAGCAGGCCGCTGAGCGCGCGGGCGTGACCATCGAAAAAGGCGATGTCGTACTGTTCCACACAGGCGCCATGGAAGCGCATGGTGATTCAACCGAGCTGATGGCAACACATCCCGGCCTCGGCGTAGAAGGCGCCAACTATCTCGCTGACCTTGGAGTTGTGGCCATCGGCGCTGACTCGACCGCGCTTGAAGCCATTCCGTTCGAGAATCCGGCGCGTCCGTTCGAGGTCCACCAGACGCTACTGGCCAAGCGGGGCGTCTATATCCTGGAGAATATGGTCACAACCGAGCTGGCGGTTGATGGCGTGACCGAGTTCTTCTTCTCGCTCGGTATTCCGCGCCTCAACGGCACCGTACAGGCCATAATCAACCCGGTCGCTATTCGATAGATAATGTCCATTTGCAATGCCTGCTGCTACGGCCATGACTTCGGCTCATGGTCCGGCGGCACTTGCATGCACGGTATAACTGCACGACAACACGAATGAAGCGTCCGCACAGAGGCGATACGGGAGGTCTATATGAGCGATACGACAGCAACGGCTGGCCAGGGCCACATTACGGGTTTTGGCACAAAGGGTTACAGGTCCTTCGTCCTGATCTCGCTGATGCTGGTCTATACGCTGAACTTTATCGACCGCACGCTGATCACCGTTGTCGCGCAGCCGATCATCAACGAGTTCAATCTGTCGGATACCCAGTGGGGTCTTCTTGCGGGGCCTCCATTCGCTTTCTTCTATGCCTTGATGGGTATTCCCATTGCGATGTGGGCCGACCGGTCCAACCGGGTCATGATCATCGTCATGTGCATCGTCATCTGGTCGCTGATGACGGCGCTTTGCGGTGTGGCAAGCGGATTCATCTGGCTGCTCATCTTCCGGGTGGGTGTCGCAGTCGGCGAGGCAGGCTGTACGCCTCCGGCCAACTCGATCATCACAGACTATTTTCCGCCCAAAAGCCGTGCCGGCGCGCTTGGCATTTATTCCATGGGCGTCACAATTGGCGGTGTGCTGGCCCAGCTTTTTGGCGGCACGATCGCGGGCATCTCCGGTGAGGACTTTGGCGCCTGGCTTGGATCGCTTGGCGTCGGCGGTCTCTTTTCCGGCATCGACTGGAGCACGGTCGGCGGCTGGCGCATCGCCTTTGTCGTCGTTGGTTTGCCAGGCGTCCTCATCGCGCTGATCCTGCTTTTCACCATTAAAGAGCCGCCTCGTGGCTATTCAGACCCACCTGCTGAAGTGGACACGACGAAAAAGGTCGGCTTCTTCGATGCCTTTCGCGAATTCGGCGTGAAACCCACCTTCTGGTGGCTTTCCATGGGGGCCGCACTCGTCGCTTTTGTCGGCTACGGTCTGATCAGCTTCCAGGCCCCATTCTTCCAGCGGGTCCATGGCATTGGTGTTCGGGACGCGGCCGTCCTCTATGGCGCCCCGCTCGCAGCTGTTGCCGCAGGTGGCACCTTTTTTGGCGGTTTCCTTTCCGAAAAACTGGAGGGTCGTTTTCCAAGCGCCGCAGCATGGGTGCCCGGCGTTGGGCTGCTGATCTCTGTGCCAACCTACGTTGGCGCTTTCTTCGCCCCGACAATTGGCCTGGCTTTCATGCTCTGGATTGTCGCCGCCATTGCTCACTACGCCTATCTCGGCGCGCAATACACGGTGGGTACAGGTATTGTGAGCCCGAAATCGCGCGCAACCACGATCGCTGTCCTGCTGCTCATCGTCAGCCTTATCGGTAACGGCATCGGGCCGCTTTTTGTGGGCTTGATGTCTGACTTCTTCATGTCGGGTCAGATCGCAGCGGCAGGTCTCAGCGATATGGCAGCTACCTTCAATCCGCGCCTTTGCGGAACCGACCCTACCGCTCTGGGGGAGAATGGCCCGGCGCTTTGTCAGGCCTATGCGGACGGTCTTCGCTACTCGATGGCTGCCACGGCCTGTTTCATGGCCCTGGCGGCGCTCTGCTACTTCATGGCCGCGCGTTACTTCGGAGGCGACCGATACAATCCTGCTGTACCTGCTGCCGGTATGCATACCTGAAGCTGGCTATCCAGATTCGGGCCGCCGGCCGGCATGCTGGCGGCCCGAAAAATGCTTCACCTGTGAAATTTCTTCAGCGACTTCTCCGAATCTTCTGGAATCCGGACGCCCATTTTGCTTTTGTGGCGCGAATCGAGAGCAGGCCTGTCCGTCTGAAAATGAGGGCAGCGATCAGCGATGAGGGAGAAAACAATGTCGACAGTTGACCAGGCGGCCGGCGCCGTGGACGTGCCTAATTCCGGTTATGGGACAAAGGGTTACCGATCCTTCGTTCTTGGTGCGTTGCTGCTTGTCTATGTTTTCAACTTCATCGACCGCTCAATTATCAACATCCTGACCGAGCCGATCAAGGCGTCCTTCGGCGTTGAGGACTGGCAGATGGGCCTTCTCGGCGGGCCAGCCTTTGCAATCTTGTACACCATGCTGGGTATTCCAATTGCACGCTTTGCTGAGCGCTTTCACCGGGTCTGGATCATCGCGGTCGCGGTCTTCATCTGGAGCCTGATGACGGCGCTTTGCGGCGTGGCGACATCATTCCTGGTGCTTTTCCTATTCCGCGTCGGGGTCAGCGTCGGCGAGGCTGGCTGTACGCCGCCTGCGCAGTCGCTCATCGCCGATTATTTCGTGCCCAAGAGCCGGGCGACAGCCGTGTCGATCTATGCGCTGGGCGTTCCACTTGGCGGCATGTTCGCCGCCGTCTTCGCGGGCTTCATCGTCGGCAATCTGGACGGTCCGTCACTTGCTGCCCTGTTTGAAGCGTGGGGCTGGAACTGGATGCTTGGTCTTCTCGACTGGCAATCAGTTGAAGGCTGGCGCGTGGCGTTCATTCTGGTCGGCATTCCCGGGATCATCCTTGCCTTCGTGGTGAAGTTGACAATCAAGGAGCCACCGCGCGGCTATACGGATCCGGCAAGCGTGCAGACGCTCGAAAAAGCCAGCATGAAGGATGTCTTCAAGATCCTGTCTGAGAAGCCGACCTTCTGGCACATCGTTGCCGGAGCAACGATCGCCTCATTCGTCGGCTATGGCGTGGCTCAGTTCACCACGTCCTTCCTCGTGCGGACCCATGGGTTGAGCCTCGAAACGGCAGCGATTCTATTCGGCGTGATCATTGGCCTGATGGCGGCGATCGGCGTCTTCCTGTCAGGCTATCTCGCTGACCAGATGGCTGTGCGCCACCCGCGCGCGCTCTGCTGGATGCCCGCGCTTGGCATGGGGCTTTCGGTGCCGCTCTATGCGATGGGGTATCTCGCCCCCACGGTCTGGCTCGCACTGCCTCCGCTTATGGCTGCCGCCACGCTCCATTATTTCTATCTCGGTCCAATGTACGCCATTGTCGGCGGCGTCGTGGATAGCCGGATGCGGGCGACGTCCGTTGCGGTCACACTCTTCATCGTCAACCTGCTTGGCTATGGTCTCGGACCGCCGCTGATCGGCATCCTGTCGACATTCCTCAAGAGCATTTTCCTGTCCGGTAACGACCTCGGCATGACACTCGAGACCTGCAAAGTTGTCACAGAGCTCTCTGCTGATGCAGTCGCGGCCTGTGCCTACGCAAACAGCGAAGGCCTGCGCTGGTCAATCATAGCGTTCTGTTCGCTCTATGGGTGGGCAGCGATCCACTATCTGCTGGCAGGCAAGACGCTCGTGCGTGACATGATGGCGAAGGAGCTCTAGCCAGCTTGCCATGGCGGTATACACCCAGGTCTCCGACGATGCACTTGAGGCTTTCCTGGACGGCTATGACATTGGCCGCCCAAGAAGCTTCAAGGGTATCGCGGAAGGGGTAGAGAACTCGAATTACTATCTCGAGACAGGTCAGGGGCGGTTTATCCTGACCCTGTTCGAAAGAAGGGCAGATCCAAAGGATCTGCCCTATTTCATTGCCCTGAAGCAGCACCTTGCGGCCCGCGGATTTCCCTGCCCGGCGCCGGTGCCAGCCCGAGATGGCGCGCCGCTTCAGACGCTTGAAGGGCGCCCTGCCCTTGTCGTTACCTTCCTTGACGGCCTGTCGCCCAAGCGTCCCAATGCGGCGCAATGCCGGTCCATGGGCGAGGCGCTTGCCCGCATGCATGCTGCCCTCTCTGATTTCGTTCAGGTGCGCGAGAACGCGCTCGGGCCTGCAAGCTGGCCGCTTCTCTGGGAAGGCCGCAGCCAGACCGCCGAAGAGCTTCAGCCCGGTCTCGCGGCACTTATTGAGGACGACCTGGCAGAGACCGCAAAGGCCCGGCCGCAGAGCCCGCATCTACCGCGCGGAACGATCCATGCCGATCTCTTCCCGGACAATGCCTTTTTTCTCGATGACAAATTCTCCGGCGCGATCGACTTCTATTTCGCGTGCACGGATGCCCTCGCTTATGATCTGGCGGTCTGTCTCAACTCATGGGCGTTCGAGGATGGACGCGAGTATAACTACTCCAAGGGCGCCGCGATGATCGCAGGCTATGAAAGCGTCCGCCCGCTAGAGGAAGCAGAGCGCGCCGTTCTGCCGCTTCTTTGCCGGGGCGCAGCGCTGCGTTTCTTCATGACCCGGCTTGTAGACTGGACCGACACACCCGCCGACGCCCTGGTGCGCCCAAAGAACCCGCTGGAGTATGCTGACCGTCTGGCGTTTCATCGCCAGGCGAAATCGGCTGCCGATTATGGTGGTTAGGCAAATCGCCCAGCCATCGGCCTGATTTCGCCATGCTTTGTGCTAAGCACGACATGAGGTGAAGTGAGACGGTCGCGAGGGACGGTGGGATGCCGAGTTTTGGTTCAAATGGCGCAGTGCTCCGCGAAACGAATGAAGCGACGACTCGCGATTATGGCACCGCGGCGCCGACCAAGATCAAGCGCGTGCTCCTTGGTGTCTTTCTTTGCGGGATCGCCGCGAGCCTTCTCGTTGCCCTTATTGCAGGTATCGCTCTCTTCGGGATCACCATCACCACCGAGATTGCTGGATCGACGACCTATGGCATGTCTTCAGGAGACGGCTTTCTTGCCGGCGCATTCCTTAGCCTCGCATTCTGTAGCCTCAACTGGTTCGTTTTCTACATCGTCGTCCCGGTGACGTGGATCCTGCTCGCTTTCTCCATAGGCCGGTTTCCGAGACGCGGGATTGGGCGGCCCGCCGCCTATGTGCGATGGAGCGCCATCTGGGGCGCTGCACTGGCGGGCGGCGTCTCGAGCCTGTTCACGCTCAACATTTCGCTCACTGCCTGGCTAGGCGCATTGATCACCGGAGGTAGCGTTGGAGCACTCGCCGGTATCATCTGCGGGTGGTTGTTTATTGCAATCGTCCGGCCCGCACGGCAGTTGGCCGACAGCACAGCGGATGTGTTCTAGCGCCACTAGCGGCAAACAAGCGAGTTACGACTTTTCGACATGAAGTTTACCTTTGGCTGATAGCCGCGCCGCCCTAGGTTAGCTAAGTTTATAAACCGATAGTTGAGGGTGGAAGAATGTTGAAATTTTGTTTCGTTGGTTTGGCAGGAATTTTAGTATCTGCCGGCACGCATGCTAATGCTCAAGCAGCTTGTTTTGGGCCTGCATGCCCGCCTTCTGAATCAGATGGACCAGGTGGAGAGGGGTTCTTCGAGACTTACCGCGATTATTGGCCCATGGATTTGTATCAAGCGCAGATACAATGGTCGCTTACGCAAACCACGTCGTTTCAAACACGAGAGCAGTGTGTGGAAGACTGCAAACAAGCTTACCTGGATGATCTTGGAATTTGCCGAAATACACACGGTGTGCCGACACCCAGCGAGGACCCAGGAATTTCTCAATCGAGGATCAATTGCGCTGATGCGATGCGTCAGCGGGAAATCCAATGTATTAGTCCCGCCTCGTTGTTGAATTGCCCTGTAAGTTAAGGAGGGGCGGAACAACACCAAAGCGTTCTGAATATTAGGATTGGCATGGGGTTGCGGCATCGTCTTGACGGACATGCACCGTTGAGAGTACCGCCTGCCCCATGTCAAAGCTCATCGAAATCTGGACAGACGGTGCCTGTAGCGGCAATCCCGGCCCTGGCGGTTGGGGCGCTCTGCTTAAATCTGGCGACCATGAAAAAGAGCTGATGGGCGGCGAATATGAGACCACCAATAACCGGATGGAGCTCATGGCCGCGATTGAAGGGCTCAAGGCGCTGAAACGTCCGTCCAAGGTCCGCCTGCACACTGATTCGACCTATGTAAAAGACGGCCTGACCAAATGGATCCATGGCTGGAAACGAAATGGCTGGAAAACGGCTTCGAAAAAGCCGGTCAAGAACAAGGACCTCTGGCAGGCTCTTGAGACAGCCTGTAGACCCCACGACATCGAGTGGATCTGGGTGAAGGGTCATGCAGGTGACGAGGGCAATGAGCGCGCCGATGAGCTGGCCCGCCTCGCCGCACGCCAGAAGAAAGACGCCACAGCGTTCTAAGGCCTAAAAAAAGAGAGGCGGCGCCGAGCGTCGGCACCGCCTCAAATCTGTTGGCGCTCAGGGCGATCAGGCGTTCGCAGACGCTTTCCTGCCAAGGTAACCGCGCAGGCGGTCTTCGATGATATCGTGGGCCTCCTGCATGATCCGGTCGATCAGTTCCTTACAGGTCGGGATGTCGTAGATCAGGCCCGCAACCATGCCGCATGACCACGCGCCGGCATCCATGTCGCCTTCCTTCATGATCTTCGGATAGACGCCAGCGACTTCCTCGATGATGTCTTCGAACTTGATGTCGGAGCCGAGGCGCTTTTCCTTCTCAAGGAGGCGCTCAACGCCAGCATTGTTCAGCACGCGCTCTGTGTTGCGCAGCGGGCGCATGACGAGGCGGGTGTCGAGCTCGGTTGCAGCGACGATGGCCTGCTTCACATTCTCATGCACAGGCGCTTCTTTCGTCGCGATGAAGCGGGTCCCCATATTCATGCCCTGCGCGCCCATGGCGAGCGAGGCAACCAGCGAACGGCCATCAGCCTGACCACCGGACGAGACGAACGGGATTTCCAGCTCATCTGCGGCGCGCGGCAGGAGGATCATGTTGGGCACATCGTCTTCGCCGGGGTGGCCGCCGCACTCGAAGCCGTCAACGCTGACAGCATCGCAGCCAATCGACTGCGCCTTCAGCGCGTGGCGGACTGCCGTGCATTTATGGATGACCTTGATGCCATTGTCCTTGAGGATCGGCAGGACCTGGGCAGGGTTATTGCCTGCCGTCTCAACCGCTTTGACGCCGCCCTCGATGATAGCCTTTATATAACCCGGATAATCGGGCGGATTGACCGATGGAAGGAAGGTGAGGTTCACGCCGAACGGCTTGTCGGTCATGTCCCTGCAGCGCGCGATCTCATTGGCGAGGTCGGCAGGCGTCTTCTGCGTCAGCGCAGTGATGATGCCGAGCCCACCGGCATTGGAAACGGCTGCCGCCATCTCGGCGAAACCGACATAGTGCATCCCGCCCTGGATGATGGGATGCTCGATGCCGAACATTTCGGTGATGGCTGTTTTCATGGGTGTATACCTCCGGCAAAAACTGGTCCTTGCAACCTGCCAAATAAGCACGGGCCGCGGCAAGCCTGCCGAAGGGGAAAGCGGCAAGAGACTGCTATTAACTGCAGCCCCCTCCCCGACCACGTCTTCGCTAGGCGTAAAGAGAGACTTCGAACCAGGAGAACGCGTATTGTCCACTCCGACTGGCGGAGATACTGATTGAGCAAAACGCCGCCAAGGCGAGGGTACAGAACCATGAAAACGATTCTCGTGCACGGCGTGCCTGACACGCCGCAGATGTGGCAGCCATTGATCGAAGCGCTTGCGGAGGATGGTCACACAAATCTGTCAGCCCCTGCCCTCCCCGGCTTCACATCTACTCCGCCCTCCGGATTCGATTGCAGCAAGGAGGCCTATGTCAGCTGGCTCATCTCCGAGATAGAAGGTGCCGGTGACCCGGTGAACCTTGTTGGGCATGACTGGGGTGCCCTTCTGGTCGTTCGTGCGGCTTCTCTGCGCCCGGACATGGTTTCTAGCTGGGCGGTCGCGAACGCCCTGCCGGAGCGCGATTACGAATGGCATCAAACCGCCCGCATCTGGCAAACGCCTGTACTGGGTGAGCTATTCATGGCGCTTACAGGTAAGGATAGACTGGCAAGGTCTCTCGAGGCTGCCGGGATGCCCCAAGCGCTCGCCAGGCATGAAGCCGATCACTGGTCGCCGCATATGCGCAAGTCCATCCTCCGCCTCTATCGCTCGGCGAAGAACATTGCCGAAGAGTGGACCCCTGATCTGGACAAGTTGCCGGAAAGAGGACTTGTCTTCTGGGGTGATGACGACCCTTTCGTTCCTGTCGAGACGGCTCAGCGCTTTTGCGCGACCACCGGAATACCCCTTCATAGGAATGCGAATACCGGCCATTGGTCTGTTGTGGAAAAGGCTGCGGCATTCGCTAAGCTTCTCAAGGCTCACTGGAAAGACTGACGCGCGGTCACGGCTTGCACCCCGGGGCCGCTTTGCGATGATGAATGCCATCCATGAGCGGAGGCCCAGATGCAGCTAACATTCAGCCCTGAAGAGGAAGCGTTTCGCCAGGAAGTCCGCGACTTCCTCGCTAACAAGCTGACGCCGGACCTCCGTCGATACGCCTCACGCATGACCAGTGTCTATGCCGACAAGGAAACAGCGCTCGCATGGCAAGCGATCCTGGTCGAGCAGGGTTGGGCTGCCCCATCCTGGCCTGTCGAATATGGCGGTTGCGACTGGAGTGTCGCCCAGCATTATATCTTCGACGTAGAGATGGCACGTGCAGGGGCACCGCCCCTCTCGCCCATGGGTATTGGTATGTGCGGCCCTGCCCTGATTGGCCATGGTTCGAAAGAGCAGAAGGACGACTACCTTCCTCGCATCCTTTCCGGCGAAGATTTCTGGTGCCAGGGTTATTCAGAACCCCATGCCGGTTCTGACCTGGCCGCGCTCACCATGAGTGCAGAGGATGATGGCGACGCCTTCATCTGTTCGGGGTCGAAAATCTGGACCACGCATGCCCACGAAGCGAACATGATGTTTTGCCTGGTGCGTACAGATGCGACGGGCAAACCGCAGACCGGTATCACCTTCGTGCTGATTGACATGAACGCGCCGGGTGTCACTGTTGATCTGATCATCATGCTGTCCGGCGAGCATATTCAGAACGCCGTCTTCTTCGACAATGTGCGTGTTCCGAAGGCCAATGTGGTCGGCGAGATCGACAAGGGTTGGACCGTCGCAAAATATCTGCTCGAGTTCGAACGGGGCGGCTCTTCCTATGGCCCGCGCCTTCTCCAGCGAATCTCCGGACTAAGACGGACAGCGCACGCTCTAGAACGAATGACACCGGACCTCGATGCGCACCTGACCCAGGCTGAGATAGATGCATCCACACTTGAGGCGGCCGAACTGATGATGATGGCGGATCTCGCAGGCGGCGGGACACCGGGTCTGAAGGCCTCAATGATGAAAGTGCGCGGCACCGAGCTTAGCCAGCGCCTGACAGAGATTGGCCTCGACCTCAGCGGCCTACATGTTCAGCCATTCCAGCCAGAACACACAGAGACTGGAGGGCCTGTTGTTACGTCAGCTCCCTCGAATCAGGGGCTGGTCGGACCCGAAGGTCTTGTCACTGTGTCTGCGAAATACCTCAACGACCGGGCTGGCTCTATCTATGCCGGCTCAAACGAGATCCAGAGAAACATCCTCTCCAAGGGACTGCTTGGCCTCTAACCACGGAGATACAATCCGCCAAAGAAAAACCCCGCTGGCGAACCGGCGGGGTTTTCGTATTCCAGGTGAACGAAAGACCTACTCGTAGTCTTCCATCGCCTCAAGCTCAGCCTCGTGGCGGGCGCGGTCTTCCTTGCCCTTGGCTTCCTCGTCGCGATCAACCAGTTCGATTACGGCAACCGGTGCATTGTCGCCGTGGCGGAAGCCGGCTTTAAGCACGCGCGTGTAGCCGCCATTGCGGTCTTTGTAGCGCTCACCGAAAACTTCGAAGAGCTTTGCGACAGCATCCTTGCTGCGAACCTGGGCAATCGCCCGCCGGCGCGAAGCAAGGTCGCCTTTCTTGGCAAGCGTCACGAGCTTGTCCATGATCGGCTTCAGCTCCTTAGCCTTGGGGAGCGTCGTCACAATCTGCTCATGCTGGATCAGCGAAGCCGCCATGTTCGCGAACATCGCCTTACGATGCGCGCTGGTGCGGTTCAGCTTGCGGTGTGCAATTGCGTGGGCCATTCAATTGGTCTCCTGCGCGCCCTCCCGGGCGGACGTTTAGAGGTGATCGTCGTATTTCTTGGCAAGTGCCTCAATGTCTTCTGGTGGCCAATCCGGCACTTCCATGCCGAGATGTAGCCCCATACCAGCGAGGACTTCCTTGATTTCGTTCAGCGACTTGCGGCCGAAGTTCGGCGTGCGAAGCATTTCGGCTTCCGACTTCTGGATGAGGTCGCCAATGTAAACAATATTATCGTTCTTCAGGCAGTTTGCCGAACGAACAGACAGCTCGAGCTCATCGACCTTCTTGAGAAGGACCGGGTTGAAACCAAGGTCGGTTTCTTCGCTCGAAGACGTGCTCTCGGTCTCAGGCTCATCAAAAGTGATGAAGAGCTGGAGCTGATCCTGAAGGATGCGGGCGGCATAGGCCACTGCGTCTTCCGGAGTAATCGCGCCATCTGTTTCAACTGAAAGCGAGAGCTTGTCATAGTCGAGCACGGTGCCTTCACGCGTGTCTTCGACGCTATAGCCAACGCGGCGAACCGGCGAATAGATCGCGTCAACCGGGATGAAACCGATCGGGGCGTCTTCAGGACGGCTCTGATCGGCAGGCACATAGCCTTTGCCGGTCGCAACCGTGAATTCCATGCGAACAGAAGCACCGTCGTCGAGCGTACAGATAACGAGATCCGGGTTTAGGATCTTCACGTCACCCGACGTTTCAATCTGGCCGGCCTTCACTTCACCCTTGCCGTCGGCCTTCAGGATCATGCGCTTCGGCGTATCCGAAACCATGTCGATGGCGATTTGCTTCAGGTTAAGAACGATCGTCGTGACGTCTTCGCGCACGCCCGGAATGGACGAAAACTCATGAACGACACCATCGATCTGGACACCGGTGATTGCGGCGCCCTGGAGCGACGAAAGAAGAACGCGGCGAAGCGCGTTACCGAGCGTCGTGCCGAAGCCGCGCTCGAGAGGCTCGATCACCAGCTTGCCGTGGCGGCGCGGGTCGCGGCCTGCCTCGACCTTCGGGCGGTTCGGGCGAATTAGTTCTTTCCAGTTACGGTCGTTCACACTGGTCGCAGTATCGGCCATTCATGGCCTCCTTGGTCTTGCTACAGGACGGTCGCTAAAGGCCTAGACGCGGCGGCGTTTAGGCGGGCGGCAGCCATTGTGCGGAATTGGAGTCGTATCGCGGATGGACGTAATGGTCAGGCCTGCAGCCTGCAGCGCACGGAGCGCGCTCTCACGGCCAGAACCTGGGCCACGAACGTTGACTTCAACAGTCTGGAGACCGTGTTCCTGCGCCTTCTTGGCAGCATCTTCAGCGGCAACCTGAGCAGCATAAGGGGTCGACTTACGCGAACCCTTAAAGCCCATCGTACCTGCTGAAGACCAGGAAATCGTGTTTCCCTGAGCATCGCTGATGGTGACCATCGTGTTGTTGAAGCTGGAGTTCACATGCACGACGCCCGAAGAAATGTTCTTACGGGCGCGGCGGCGAACGCGGGTCGTATCACGAGCCATATCGGTCCTGTCCTATTTCTTCTTGCCGGCAATCGGCTTTGCCGGGCCCTTGCGGGTGCGGGCATTGGTATGGGTGCGCTGGCCGCGGACCGGAAGGCGTTTGCGGTGGCGCAGGCCACGGTAGCAGCCGAGATCCATCAGGCGTTTGATGTTCATCGAAACTTCACGACGCAGATCACCTTCAACGATATAATCGCCGTCGATTGCCTCACGAATCTGGATGACTTCTGCGTCAGTCAGGTCAGCGACACGGCGATGCGATTCGATACCGATCTTGTCGGTAATTTCGCGTGCCTTCGCCGGACCGATGCCGTGAATGTAACGAAGCGCGATTTCGACACGCTTATTCGTCGGAATGTTTACGCCTGCAATACGGGCCATTGGGCCTCTCTCCTGAACTGCCGAAAGCGGGTCCGGCGCGAAACGAAAACAACGCTCCGCGCGCGCGAACCCGACCTCTTAACGAAGTGCGTCGTTATAGACGTGCAATTCCCCGCGTCAACTGGGGAATTGCGGCTTTATGCGGTCTCTTTCAGCGCCTTTTCTACGCCTTCCGTAACCGTCTCTATACTGGCCATTCCATCGACTTCCCGAAGGATTCCGCGCTCTGCATAGAAAGGCAGAAGCGGGGCCGTATCTTCATTGTATTTCTCGAGCCTGGCAGCAAACGTCGCCGGGTTATCGTCCTTGCGGCCCTGTTCTTCGAACCGCTTGGTTACACGGGCCGTCAGCTGGTCCTCATCGACCACAAGACGGATCACACGATCAAGCTGCGTGCCGCGCGAATCAAGAAGCTGATCGAGAGCCCTGGCCTGCCCGAGGGTCCGCGGGAACCCATCGAAGATGAAGCCCGCAGCATCCCTGTTCTGGCTAAGCTGATCATCAATCAGGTCGATGACGATCTCATCGGAAACCAGCCCGCCCTCGTCCATGATCTTCGCAACCCGGTTGCCGAGCTCTGAACCCGAGGCGCGAGCGGCGCGCAGCATGTCGCCAGTGGAAAGTTGTACATAGCCATGTTCCTCGACGAGGCGCTTGGCCTGGGTACCCTTGCCCGCAGCGGGTGGTCCGAAAAGAATGAGATTCATCGTCTGCGTTTGCCTCCCAGCCGCGATTTCTTGATCAGCCCCTCATATTGGTGCGCGATCAGGTGCGACTGTATCTGTGTCACTGTATCCATCGTCACCGATACAACGATCAGTAGCGACGTGCCACCGATGTAGAAAGGAATTTCCGGCATATATCGGCGAAGCACTTCAGGCAGCAGACAGACAAAGACGAGATAGATCGCACCGATCGTCGTCAGACGGGTCAGCACATAGTCAAAATAGGCTGCCGTGTTCTTGCCCGGGCGAATCCCGGGAACGAAACCGCCATACTTTCTCAGATTGTCCGCCGTCTCCTGCGGATTGAACATGATCGACGTGTAGAAGAAGCAGAAGAATGCCACCAGCACGCCGTAGGTGATGATGTAGGTCCAGCTGCCCGGCGAAAAATTGATCGCCAGCCACTGGAGGATGCCCGGATCCCCCGCAGCAACCATCTGACCATCCGGCCCTACACCGGTGTTGCCACCAACAAGACCGACTGCGGTCATTGGGAGCATCAGGATCGCGATGGCGAAGATCGGAGGGATAACACCGGATGTGTTGAGCTTCAGCGGCATGAAGGACGACTGGCCCTGGCTCATCTGGTTACCCTGCTGGCGCTTCGGATACTGGATCAGGATCCGGCGCTGCGAACGCTCGATGAAAACAATGAACAGGACGAGTGCGATAACAAGGACCAGAATGCCGAGCACGAAGACGACGTTAATTCCCTGCTCGCGGCCGCCTGAGAACAAGTTGAAGATGGCCTTCGGCATTTCAGCAATGATACCGGCAAAAATGATCAGCGAAATACCGTTACCGATGCCGCGTGCCGTAATCTGTTCACCCATCCACATCAGGAACATCGTCCCGCCCACAAAGGTCGAAACAGCTGTCAGAACAAAGAACCACTGGGCAATACCTTCATAGGCAACGCTGGAGAGCCCCATCGCGATGCCGAAGCCTTGGAAAAAAGCAAAACCAACGGTCAGATAGCGGGTGTACTGGTTGATCTGCTTGCGGCCCGACTCGCCTTCCTTCTTCAGCTTTTCGAGCGAAGGAATAGCCGAAGTCATCATCTGAACGATGATCGATGCTGTAATGTAGGGCATCACGTTGAGCGCGAACACGCTCATCCGCTCAACTGCTCCGCCCGCAAACATGTTGAGGGAGCCGAGCATACCGCCCGACTGTCTCTGAAAGAGTTGCTCAAACTGGGTAGGGTCGACGCCTGGCACGGGGATGTATGTACCGAGACGATAGAGGACCAGGATGAAAAGCGTGAACAGGATGCGCGCCTGGAGGTCCTTTGCCTTAGCAAAGGTACCGAAGTTCATATTGCGCGCCATTTGCTCTGCGGCTGTGGCCAAAGGACCCTCCTACCCGAAATGAAATCGCCGCCAACATTGGCGGCGAGATCGTGTTTGTGAAGGTGTATAGACGAAAAAGACCCGCCTTACTCAGCTTTTTCAGCAGCTACCGCTCCAGTTACCGTTACGGAGCCGCCCGCTTTTTCGATCGCTTCGATCGCTGCCTTGCTGGCGCCCGTGACGGTGATCTTCGCGTTCTTGGGTGCGTCACCCTTTGCAAGAAGACGGATACCATCTTTCGTGCGACGGACAACACCGGACGCAACCAGCGTCTCTTCGGTAATATCGTTCGCCTTGATCTTGCCGGCTTCGATCGCCTTGGTCAGACGACCGAGGTTGACCCAGGCATGCGTCTTGGAGTTGCGAGCCGTAAAGCCACGCTTTGGCAGACGCATATAGATCGGCATCTGGCCGCCTTCAAAGCCGTTGAGGGCGACGCCGGAGCGTGCCTTCTGACCTTTGACGCCACGTCCGCCAGTCTTGCCCTTGCCGGAGCCGACGCCGCGGCCAACGCGATGGCGGCTGTGGGTGGAGCCCGCATTTGGAGAGAGTTCGTTGAGTTTCATCGCTCTATTCCTGACTGGCGTTTGAAAGGGTCGCCCCTATACGCCTACTCTTCTACGACTTCAATAAGGTGTGACACCTTGGTGATCATGCCCTGAACGGCTGGTGTATTTACGAGCTCACGCTCGCGGCCGATCTTGTTAAGACCGAGGCCGATCAGCGTCGCGCGCTGCTCTGGCTTGCGGCGGATCGGGCTACCAACCTGGCGGACTTTGATCGTGTCTGCTTGCTTTTTGGCCATCATCAGATTCCTTCTCTAAATCAGGCGGTTTCGGAAATGCCGGCCTCGGACGCACCATCGGTGCGACGGCCAACAATGTCCTGAACCTTCAGACCGCGCTTCGAAGCGACGGAACGTGGGCTAGCCTGTTCCTTGAGCGCCTGGAAGGTTGCACGGACCATGTTGTACGGGTTCGACGAACCGTTCGACTTTGCAACGACGTCCTGGATGCCGAGCACTTCCATAACAGCGCGCATCGGGCCACCTGCGATCACCCCGGTACCTGGAGGCGCTGCGCGAAGGATCACCTTGCCTGCGCCCCAGCGGCCCTTGCCGTCATGGTGCAGGGTGCGGCCTTCACGAAGCGGAATGCGAACGAGGTTGCGTTTCGCATCCTCGGTTGCCTTGCGGATCGCTTCTGGAACTTCGCGAGCCTTGCCCTTGCCGAAACCGGCACGGCCCTTCTGGTCGCCTACAACGACCAGAGCTGCGAAGCCAAAATTCTTACCGCCTTTAACCGTTTTTGCGACACGGTTAATGCCGACGAGCTTGTCGGTAAGCTCGCTCTGCTCGTCCTGGCGGTCGTCTCTGCGCCCGCGTCCGCGGCCGCGTCCTCGTTCTTCTGCCATACTGGCCTCCTAGAACTTCAGGCCGCCCTCACGGGCGGCATCTGCCAAGGCTTTCACCCGGCCGTGGAACATATAGCCGCCGCGGTCGAAGACGACGTCTTCTACACCGGCCTGCTTGGCGCGCTCTGCGATGAGCTCGCCGATTTTCTGTGCCGCTGCAACGTCGCTCGTCGCTTTGAGCTGCTCACGCAGATCTTTCTCAAGCGTCGATGCTGCCGCAACAGTCAGACCCTTCTCATCATCGATGATCTGGGCAGAGATGTTCTTGTGCGAGCGGGCAACCGACAGACGCGGCTTGCCTTCTGCAACCTTGCGGAGCTTGGCACGAACGCGCTGGGCGCGGCGGAGTGTCTTTTCGCGTGTCGTCTTCATGGCGTTACTTCTTCTTGCCTTCCTTGCGGCGGACGTATTCGCCGGCATAGCGCACGCCCTTGCCCTTGAACGGCTCTGGCTTGCGGAACTGGCGGATCTCAGCGGCGGCCTGGCCGACGGCCTGCTTGTCTGCACCCGACACGATAACCTCGGTCGGTTTCGGCGCTTCAAGCTTGATGCCGTCTGGTGCCTTGAAGATCACATCGTGGGAATAGCCAAGCGACAGCTTCAGGTCGTTGCCCTGCATCTGTGCACGATAACCAACGCCGACGAGTTCAAGCGACTTGGTGAAGCCTTCGGCTGCGCCGTGGACGACGTTCGCAGCATTTGCGCGTGCCGTGCCCCACTGGGTGCGAACCTTGGGGTCTAGGGCCTCAGCAAAGGTCATCTTCTTGCGACCCTTGGCATCGTTTGCCTCGATACGCTCATTTGCTTCAGCGACATAATCTTCACGCGGCATGATCGACAGCTCACCGTCTTTCAGCTCTGCAGAAACCAGTTCGGAAACCGTGAACGCAAGGTGACCCTTCGGGCCCTTGGCTTCGATCTTGTTTCCGTCAACCGTAACGGTCGTACCGTTCGGGACGGGAATTGGGAGTTTTCCAATACGGGACATATCAGTTCATCCTCGTCCTAGAAGACCCGGCAAAGGATCTCGCCACCAACATTCTCATTACGTGCGACGGCGTCGGAGATGACACCCTTCGACGTGGAGAGAATGGAGATGCCCAGTCCGTTGCGGACCAGCGGCAGATCATTCACCGAAGAATAGACGCGACGACCAGGCTTCGAGACCCGACGGATCTCGGAGATGACTGGTGCGCCATCGAAATACTTAAGCTCGATCTCGACATTACGATGACCGTCTTTCTCGACTTCCGTGTAGCCACGGATGTAACCTTCGCTCTGCAGCACGTCGAGGACGCGCAGACGGAGTTTCGAGGACGGAGAGACAACCTTCGTCATGCCACGCATCTGCGCATTGCGGATGCGGGTCAGGAGATCGCCAAGGGGATCGGAAATATTCATCTTGGTTCCTCCTTTCCTACCAGCTTGACTTGACCAGGCCCGGCACCATGCCGAGCGAGCCAAGCTCACGCAGCGCGATACGGGACATTTTCATCTTGCGATAATAACCGCGCGGACGGCCTGTGACCTGGCAACGGTTACGAACGCGGTTCGGTGCCGAGTTGCGTGGAAGTTCCGCCAGCTTCAGGCGAGCTTTGAAGCGGTCTTCAAGCGGCAGATCCTCATCCATCGCCATTGCTTTGAGCTTCGCGCGACGGGCCGCATACTGGGCGACCATCTTGCGACGCTTCTCGTTCTTCTCGATTGCGCTTTTCTTAGCCATATCGTTTCGTCCTCAAGCGCTAGTTACGGAACGGGAAGCCACAATGCGCGAGCAGCGCCTTGGCTTCATCGTTCGTCTTGGCGGTGGTGCAGACAATGATGTCCATACCGCGAATGTCCTCGATGTCGTCATAGTTGATCTCGGGGAACACGATCTGTTCCTTGAGACCCATGGCATAGTTGCCGCGGCCATCGAAGCTCTTGCCGTTCAGACCACGGAAGTCCTTCACGCGTGGAAGAGCCATATTGGTCAGACGGTCCAGAAACTCGTACATACGGTCGCGGCGAAGCGTGACCTTTGCACCGATGATCATGCCTTCACGAAGCTTAAAGCCGGCAATCGACTTACGAGCCTTCGTTGGGACTGGCTTCTGGCCAGAGATCTTCTCAAGCTCAGCAAGGGCTGTCTTGATCTTTTTGGAATCAGCGACAGCTTCGCCAACACCCATATTGATCACAACCTTGTCGAGTTTCGGTACCATCATCTCGTTGGAGTACTTGAACTCCTCGAGAAGCTTCTCGCGAATCTGGTCACGATACTTCGTCTTGAGACGGGGTTCGTATTTATCAGACATCGATCGATTCCCCTGAACGCTTGGCATAGCGCGTCTTGCGCCCATGCTCGTCAGTCTTGAAGCCAACACGGGTAGCCTTGCCGTCGCGCGGGTCCACAATCGCCACATTGGAGATATGGATCGGCGCTTCAAACGTCTTGATGCCACCCGGGTCCATTTGCGACGGGCGCTGGTGACGCTTTACAACGTTCACGCCCTGGACAACGACACGGTTCTCAGCCGGGATCACCTTGAGCACTTCGCCCTTGGCACCCTTGTTACGGCCTGCCGTGATGATGACGCGATCACCTTTTTTCACTTTGGCAGCCATGACTACAGCACCTCCGGAGCCAGCGAGACGATCTTCATGTGGTTCTTTGCGCGAAGCTCGCGCGGAACCGGGCCGAAGATACGTGTCCCGATTGGTTCGCCATTATTGTTCACAAGCACCGCGGCATTCGTGTCAAACCGGATGACCGAGCCGTCACGGCGTTTGATGTCCTTGGCAACGCGGACCACGACAGCGCGGCGAACGTCACCCTTCTTCACGCGGCCGGTCGGAATTGCTTCCTTGATCGACACCACGATGATGTCACCGACAGACGCATAACGACGACCTGCGCCACCCAGCACCTTGATGCACTGGACACGGCGGGCGCCGGAATTGTCAGCCACGCGAAGGTTGGACTGCATCTGAATCATGAGTCAGCTCCTTCGCTAGCAACAACTTCCCACGTCTTCAGCTTCGAACGCGGCGGGCATTCACGGATCGTGATGCGCTCGCCCTCGACAGCGACGTTGCCCTCATCATGGGCGTGATACTTTTTTGAGCGGCGCACGATCTTCTTCAGAACAGGATGAAGAAAGGTGCGGTCGATGCGAACCACAGCCGTCTTGTCCTGTTTCGTGGACACCACAACGCCTTCCATTACGCGCTTTGGCATGTCTCTTCTCCTACGCCTCTGCTTCCGCTTTGGCCTGTTCGGCGAGAAGGGTCTTCACACGCGCGATATCGCGGCGGACTTCCTTCACCCGGGCCGTCTTTTCCAGCTGGCCAGTGGCCTGCTGAAAGCGGAGGTTGAACTGTTCCTTCTTCAGCTGAACAAGCTGCGCTTGTAGCTGCTCGGCACTCTTGGAACGCAAATCACCGGTTTTCATGACTAGATCCCCTCAATGCGTTTGATGATCTTGGTCTTGATCGGCAGCTTTGCCGCGCCGAGCTTCAGAGCCTGGATCGCAACGTCGTCTGGAACACCATCGATCTCGAACAGGATACGGCCAGGAGCCACCCGAGCAACCCAACGGTCGATCGAACCCTTACCCTTACCCATGCGAACCTCGATCGGTTTCGCCGAAACTGGGGTGTCCGGGAAAATGCGAATCCATACCTTGCCCTGACGCTTCATTTCACGCGTCACTGCACGGCGGGTCGCCTCAATCTGACGGGCGGTCACCCGCTCTGGCTCAAGCGCCTTCAGACCGAACGAGCCGAAGTTGAGGCTGTAGCCCCCCTTCGCAGTCCCGCTGATACGGCCTTTGAACGCCTTGCGGTATTTCGTACGTTTTGGCTGCAGCATGTTTTACGCTCCTGCGCCTTGCGGACCGGAAGCCGGGCCACGCTGATTGGTCGAACGCGCACGCGCCTGGCCTGAATCTTCGGCCTTGCGGTCTTGCGCCATCGGATCGTGTTCCATGATCTCGCCTTTGTAGATCCAGACCTTGATACCAATGATACCGTAGGTCGTCTCTGCTTCGGCAGTGCCATAGTCGATGTCGGCGCGGAGCGTGTGCAGCGGCACGGAACCTTCTGCATACTGCTCGGTCCGCGCGATTTCCGCACCGCCGAGACGGCCGGCAACCATGATACGCACACCGAGCGCACCAAGACGCATCGAATTCTGGATCGAACGCTTCATCGCACGGCGGAACGAGCCACGGCGCTCAAGCTGACGCGCAATGTCCTCGGCGACGAGCGTGGCGTCGATCTCCGGCTTGCGGATCTCGACGAGGTTCACGCGAACTTCGTCTTCGGTCATCTTAGACAGCTTCTTGCGAAGCACTTCGATGTCAGCACCCTTCTTGCCGATCACCAGACCCGGACGGGCCGTGTGGATCGTGACGATGCATTTCTTGTGAGGACGCTCAATCACAATGCGGGAGATGCCCGCCTGCTTGAGCTCTCGCTTGATCGTGTTGCGGATTTTCAGGTCTTCATGAACCAGACGGCCATAGTCTGCCGTGTCGGCATACCAGCGGCTGTCCCAGGTCCGATTGACACCTAGACGAAACCCGACGGGATTGATCTTCTGACCCATTACGCGGCCTCCGCTTCAGCTGATGTATCGCGCAGCACCACGGTGAGCTGCGAGAAAGGTTTCACGATACGCGCGGCACGGCCACGGGCGCGGGCACGAATGCGCTTCATGACCAGGTTTTTGCCAACATGCGCTTCAGCAACGACGAGACTATCGATATCGAGACCGTGATTGTTCTCAGCGTTCGACATCGCCGAATACAGGACCTTGTAGACGTCCTTAGCAGCGCGCTTGCGCGAGAACTGCATCTGGTCCATCGCCTTCTGCACCGGGAGACCGCGGATCTGCTGAGCCAGAAGGTTCAGCTTCTGCGGGCTCGAACGGTACATGCGCAGAACTGCGCGCGACTCGTTGGAGGCCTGCTTCGGAGGATTCTTTGCCTTACCCATGGCTTACTTCCTCTTGGCTTTCTTGTCGGCGCCGTGGCCATAGTAGGTGCGGGACGGCGCAAACTCGCCGAACTTGTGACCCACCATCTCCTCGGTGACGAGAACGGGAACGAACTTGTTGCCGTTGTGAACCTGAAAGTTCAGGCCCACGAATTGCGGCATGATGGTCGAGCGGCGCGACCAGGTCTTGATGACTTCGCGGCGCTCTGAAGCTTGCGCGGACTCTGCCTTCTTGAGCAGATAGCCGTCGACAAACGGACCTTTCCATACGGAACGTGGCATATCTCTCTCGCTCCCTAGCGTTTCGCGTTACGGCGACGGATGATCAGACGATCCGAAGCCTGTGTCTTACGGGTTTTAGGACCGCGGGTTTTCTTACCCCACGGGGTCACCGGGTGACGGCCGCCCGAAGACTTGCCTTCACCACCGCCGTGCGGGTGGTCGACCGGGTTCATTGCGACGCCGCGGACCTTCGGACGCCTGCCGAAGTGGCGAGCGCGACCGGCTTTCGACAGCACGGTGTTCATGTTGTCCGGGTTGGACACAGCGCCGATTGCAGCAAGGCAGCTATCGGGAACCATGCGAAGCTCGCCAGAGGAAAGCTTGATCTGGGCATAACCTGCGTCACGGCCGACAATCTGGACATAGGTACCAGCGGAACGTGCAATCTGAGCGCCCTTAAGCGGCTTCATCTCGACATTGTGCACAATGGTACCGACCGGGATGTTCTTCAAAGGAAGAACATTACCTGGCTTGATGTCCGCAGTCTTGGACGTCATCACCTTATCACCAGCAGCCAGACGCTGCGGCGCGATGATGTAGGACTGTTCGCCATCGGAATAGCGGATGAGCGCGATGAATGCGGTCCGGTTCGGATCGTATTCAAGACGCTCGACAGTTGCCTCGATGTCCCAGCGCTGACGCTTGAAGTCGATTTTGCGATAAAGACGCTTTGCGCCGCCACCGATACCGCGAACGGTCACGCGCCCGCGGTTGTTACGACCACCGGACTTCGACAGACCTTCGGTCAGCGATTTCACTGGACGACCCTTGTGCAGCCCCGACTTGTCGACAATGACAAGCTGACGCTGACCGGGCGACGTTGGATTGAATGTCTTGAGTGCCATATCGCTCTCCTACAGTCCGGTCGTGATATCGACGGACTGGCCGTCTTTCAGCGTGACGATCGCCTTTTTCGTGTCAGAACGCTGACCGAGCTTTCCGCGGAAACGCTTGGTCTTGCCCTTCTGAACGATCACGTTGACCTTGGTCACGTCGACCTTGAAAAGGTTTTCCACGGCTTCCTTGATCTCGGCCTTGTTGGCCGTGACCGGAACCTGGAAGACGATCTTGTTTTCTTCAGCGAGCAGCGTTGCCTTCTCCGTGATGTGCGGAGCGAGCAGCGCGTCGTAGTGGTGTGCTTTTACGTCGGCCATGATCTATTTCCCCTCGAAACGCGCGCCGATCGCATCGAGCGCATCCTTGGTTACAACCAGCTGGCGACGGCGCATCACGTCATAGACGTTAAGACCGGCGACCGGCAGAACGTCGATATTCGGAATGTTGCGAGCCGCTTTTGCGAAGTTCTGGTCAACTTCGGCGCCACCGATAATCAGTGCGTTCTCGACGCCGAGCGCCTTGAACTTTGCCGAGAGCTCTTTTGTCTTCGCTTCAGACAGTTTCGCCTCGTCGAGCACGATGAGCGAACCGCCCTTCACCTTGGAAGACAGAGCATGTGCGAGTGCCAGCTTGCGCACCTTCTTTGGAAGATCATGCGCGTGGCTGCGAACGCGCGGGCCGTGCGCGACAGCACCACCGACGAAGATGTTCGCGTTGCGCGAGCCGTGACGAGCGCCGCCAGACCCCTTTTGGCGGATGAACTTCTTGGTCGTAACCGAGACTTCACCACGCTCCTGGGTCTTGTGCGTGCCGGCCTGGCGCTTCGCGAGCTGCCAGCGGACGGTACGGTGCAACAGATCGGCGCGAATATCGGTCAGGCCGAAGACGGCCTCATCAACACTTGCCTTACCAGCCGACTTGCCGTCGAGATTTTTGACGTCGAGTTCCATTATTCACCAGCCTCCGCATTATCCGCTTCAGCAGATTGGGCTGCAGCGCCTTTGCCACGGAAAGAACCTTGAGCAGGCGCATCTTCATGGATCGCCTTTTTCACCGCATCGCGAACTTCGACGTAAGATCCATCGTGACCCGGGATCGAACCCTTGACGAGGATCAGGCCGCGCTCAGCGTCGGTGCGGATGATTTCGAGATTCTGAATGGTCACACGCTCGGTGCCGTAGTGACCAGCCATCTTCTTACCCTTGAACACCTTACCCGGATCCTGGCACTGACCAGTCGAACCGTGAGCACGGTGAGAGATGGAGACACCGTGTGTCGCGCGAAGACCACCAAAGTTCCAGCGCTTCATGGCGCCAGAGAAACCCTTACCGAGCGTGATGCCCGCAATGTCAACACGCTGGCCAGCGACGAAATGGTCAGCAACCACTTCCGCACCAAGTTCTGGAAGCTCATTGGAGGTCACACGGAACTCAACCAGCTTACGCTTGGGCGCAACACCGGCCTTGGCAAATGCTTCGCGCTGGGCTTTCGCCGTCCGCTTGGCCTTCGCTTCGCCAACACCCATGACAACGGCACTGTAGCCATCATTCCGGGTGACGTTGACTTTCTCTTTCTTCTTGCCGCGATTGACGCTGACGTCGCGGTCGGCATCGGTGCGGTGACCGACAACCTGACAGCCGTCTAGCGACAGAACGGTGACAGGAACGTGACGTCCCTCGTCGTTGAAGATTCGGGTCATACCCAACTTCTGGGCAACAACCCCGGTACGTGACGCCGGAAGTGCCATCTTAGCGAGCTCCCTCAAGTTTGATCTCGATGCCAACGCCGGCAGAGAGGTCGAGCTTCATAAGCGCATCGACGGTCTGCGGGGTCGGGTCGACAATGTCGAGAATACGTTTGTGCGTGCGGATCTCGAACTGGTCGCGGGACTTCTTGTCGATGTGCGGCGAGCGGTTCACCGTGAAGCGCTCGATACGTGTCGGCAGTGGGATCGGGCCACGCACATCGGCGCCGGTGCGCTTTGCGGTGGACACGATCTCCTTCGCCGACATGTCGAGGGCGCGGTGATCGAAGGCTTTCAGCCGGATCCGGATATTCTGTTTTTCCATCGTACGGTATCCCGTCAACATGAATGTTGCGCCAAGGCGCACGCTTTAGAAGCGCCCGGACGCAATCGGCTCGAATTGTTTCGTTTCGGTGGGAAGCGTTTGCCTGAAACTGGCACTGCCGACCCTTCGAAGGGCGCGGTGTATGGGATTTGCAGATAGCCGTCAACAGTTCATGACGGAATCTTTGCAGCCACGATCAGCCCCGTTCAGTCAGCTGCAATATTGCAATGCGGACAGGCCTCGTCGAAGGTCATCGTCTGGCTTGTTCGCAAGGCTTGGAAAGGACCAACTCCCCGTGACTGATGACCTATACCATATGGCTCGGGCAGTGCGCGAGAACGCGCATGCACCCTACTCAAAATTCAAGGTCGGCGCCGCGATCCGTTCCCGCAACGGTATCCATGTCGGCTGTAACGTCGAAAACGCAGCGCTCCCGGATGGGATCTGCGCTGAAGGCGGCGCCATTACCTCTATGGTGGCTGCGGGCGACAAGGAGATTCTCGAAGTACTCGTCTATGCCGAATCCGATTCGCTCGTGGCGCCTTGCGGTGGCTGCCGCCAGAAACTGTCCGAGTTCGCGGGTCCGGACGTAAAGGTTACTATGGCCGGGCCAGACGGTATCACAGCGACGATGAAGATGGACGAGCTTCTTCCTGCCGCATTCCTGTTCAAACCAGCCTGACGAGCTCTGCCAGTATTTCATCAGCTGCGGTGTGCAAGATATTCGCCCCATGTCCCGGCAAAGTTCGACACGCCGCGTTTGGCCTGTCTTCGAGATGCTGCGTCACCTGCTCGGCCGAAATCACTGGATCTTCGCCGGCATTAAGCCAAATCTGCGGAACTGACACCGAATCGAGATCATCGCTCCAGTCAGCCATGGCAGACGCGCCGTCACGAACCCATGCTTCGCCGCCCTGCTCGACGGCGTGGTATAGTCCCAACGCCTGAACCTCAAACAATCTCGGATCTGACAGCGTCGCAAAGTCCGTTGGCGCATTTGCAAACTGGGTTTCCAGGAAAGCTCTCGGCCCCCTCTTGCGGTAAACTGGTAGACCAACAGACATCACCATTCTCATGACCGAGGGGGCGTGACGCGAGGCGATCGCTGCGAATCGGGTCTGTCGATCCATATGTGGCAGGTGGCGGTCCTCGTCTATCGGAATGCCACCACCGACCAGCAACATACGCCGGGCACGATCTCCGAGAGCTGTGGCGATCCGGAAAGCGTGCGAAGCACCGCCCTGATGAACACAAAGGCTTACCGAGTCCAGCTTGAGCGAATCGACCAGCGCTAGCGCGTCCTTGATCACGGTCTTCTCGAAACCTTTCCGGCTTCGGCTCGGGCACGTATATCCAAAACCCGGTCTGGATGGCGCGATCAGACTTATATCGGCAGCAGTCAACTGCCTTTCAAAATCTGTAGTGAAGAACGGCCCCTGCAAATAACCATGGATGAACAGCA
This sequence comes from Henriciella barbarensis, assembly GCF_003576345.1. Classification (GTDB taxonomy): domain Bacteria; phylum Pseudomonadota; class Alphaproteobacteria; order Caulobacterales; family Hyphomonadaceae; genus Henriciella; species Henriciella barbarensis. Next base: position 57,295 of record NZ_QWGB01000002.1, read on the forward strand.
CCGGTCGACGCCCTGCTCCGACCCGGTACCAGGCGAGCTGTCGACCTTCAGCAACATTCAATGTGTGGAGCCCGGCGCTTGGCGTGACCCACGCCTCTGACTGAGGAGCGCTTTCCTCCTCTGGTAATTGCCTGAGCAGAAAGGCGATACTTGCGCAAAGCTGGACGACGTCGCTTATTCGCGAACACCCTGTCTTCCTCAGTATACTTTTGGACTGAACCTTTACCGTTTCCAGGGCTCTCATTCTACGGGCGGCTATGTCTTTCGGCTTGAGATTGACCAGATACCCTTCCAGTACCTCGGTCTCACTGGCGGTTAGACCGAACGCGCCACCAAGTCGTTCAATCAACGTCTCGGACCAGTCTATATATGAAAGCGATACGACCACACTGCCCTTATGACCGCCTGGCCTCTGGATCAAAGCGAGGCAGGCACGCAGTTCTACTCCCGTCTCGACACTTGTGAGGATGATCCGATCCTGCGCAACTTGCGGTGCTTGCAGCATGAACCGACGGATGTCGACAAGCGCGGGGCGATCAAGAGGAAGCTCATCCAATGAGCACGGGAACGCCCGTGCCATGAGCTGCGCTGCGGCTTTGTTGCCATCTACCTGCTCACCACCCGGTGAGATTTCGAGGATCGCGTGAAACATGGTGCTGGCTGCTCCCTCTCGGGCAGCTGCCGCGCTGACCAGGGCCGCGATCCTTTCTGCGTGAGCGTCGAGGGTATCGTCAATGTCGCTGTATCGAGGTACATCCGGCGCAATTGCGCCGGTCTCCTCTCCGTCGAAGAAATACGCCATTGCGGCATCGAGGAAGCCGTCGAACTGGTTCGTTGAAGTCGGCACTTCGTACGCTGCGCCGAGCATCTCGAAATAGCGTTGATTCAACGACATCGGGTTCTTGGTTTGTGTGCAGCGAATGATGCACATATGCCCAGCTAACTCAGTCGCGGCAAGCTTTCCCTGTCCACAAAGCGAGAATTCAGCGGCGCTGACGATCAGGCGAATACCAGCGAACCCGGACATCGCGCATAGAAAAAGGGCCGCCTCTTCCGAGACGGCCCTTCTTGTCTGTTTTCCAGCCTCTTCTGAGAGGCTAGAGGTCTTAGTTGGAGACGCTGGAGACGACGCCTGCACCGACGGTGCGGCCGCCTTCGCGGATCGCGAAGCGAAGACCCTGGTCCATGGCGATCGGTGCGATGAGCTCGACTTCCATTTTGACGTTGTCGCCCGGCAGGACCATTTCCTTGTCCGCTGGAAGCTTCACAACACCGGTGACATCAGTCGTACGGAAGTAAAACTGTGGACGGTAGTTGGTGAAGAATGGCGTGTGACGGCCACCCTCTTCCTTGGTCAGGATGTAGGCTTCTGCCTCGAACGTGGTGTGCGGGGTGATCGAACCTGGCTTACAGAGAACCTGGCCACGCTCAACGCCTTCACGGTCGATGCCGCGGATCAGTGCGCCAATGTTGTCGCCTGCCTGGCCCTGGTCGAGCAGCTTGCGGAACATCTCAACGCCCGTAACGGTCGTCTTCTGCGTGTCGCGGATACCGACAATCTCGACTTCCTCGCCAACCTTGACGATGCCCGTCTCGACGCGGCCGGTCACAACCGTACCACGGCCGGAGATCGAGAACACGTCCTCGACCGGCATCAGGAACGGCTTGTCCAGTGGACGGTCAGGGGTCGGGATGTACTCGTCGACAGCCTTCATCAGCTCGAGGATCTTCTCCTTGCCGATGTTCTCGTCGCGGCCTTCGACAGCTGCGAGCGCAGAACCGGAAACGATCGGAATGTCGTCGCCCGGGAAGTCGTAGGAGGACAGAAGCTCACGGACTTCCATCTCGACGAGCTCGAGGAGCTCTTCGTCGTCGACCTGGTCAACCTTGTTGAGGAACACGACAAGGGCAGGCACGCCAACCTGGCGGGCCAGCAGGATGTGCTCGCGGGTCTGCGGCATCGGGCCGTCAGCTGCGTTCACAACCAGGATCGCGCCGTCCATCTGGGCAGCACCGGTGATCATGTTCTTCACATAGTCAGCGTGGCCCGGGCAATCGACGTGCGCATAGTGACGGTCGTCCGTCTCATACTCGACGTGCGCGGTGTTGATGGTGATGCCGCGTGCTTTTTCTTCCGGCGCGTTGTCGATGTCCGCATAGGACTTCGCTGCACCGCCATAAACTTCTGCAAGCGTCATCGTGATCGCTGCCGTCAGCGTTGTCTTGCCATGGTCAACATGGCCGATCGTGCCGATGTTTACGTGCGGCTTGTTCCGCGCAAACTTCTCTTTGGCCAT
>NZ_QWGB01000003.1 GCF_003576345.1 Henriciella barbarensis
TGACCCAGCCCCGTGATCCGGGCCGTTCATTCGGAGAGTCTGTTCGCCTTTCTTTCTGTTGGTTGGTTTGAGGTCAAGGCCCGGCGAGCGGAGCCACCGCGACGCTCAAGCGAGCCGGGCCGGTGTCTGCGGTGCTGAGCGGCATAGGTCAACGGAGCAAGTCCGCCGAGTGCGGTGTGCGGCCGTGTCGTGTTGTAATCGATCCGCCAGGCTTCGATGATGCGCCGGGCGTCACCGAGACTGTCGAAGAGATGCTCGTTCAGGCACTCGTCGCGCAGCCGGCCGTTGAAGCTTTCGACGAAGGCATTCTGTGTCGGCTTTCCCGGCGCGATGTAATGCCACTCGATGCCGACCTCGCGGACCCATTTCAGGATCGCATGACTGGTGAGCTCAGTGCCATTGTCGGAGACGATCATCTTCGGAGCGCCCCGCTGGGCGATGAGGCGGGACAGCTCCCTCGCGACCCGCACGCCGGACAAGGAGACATCGACGACCACAGCCAGGGCTTCCCGGGAGAAGTCGTCGACAACACAGAGCGTGCGGAACCGGCGGCCATCGCTGAGGGCATCCGACACGAAGTCCAGGCTCCATCGCTCATTCGCCTGTTCCGGCAGGAGCATGGGCGAACGCGTGCCTGTCGCCCGCTTTCGCCCGCGTCGTCGTTTCACGGCCAACCCCTCCTCGGCATAGATGCGGTAGATCTTCTTGTGATTGGCACTGAGGCCCTCGCGGTCCAGCAGGATGCCGAGCCTGCGATAGCCGAACCGGCGGCGTTCACCAGCCAGCTCCCGTAGCCTCTGGCGCAGCTTCTCGTCACCGCCATCGCGTTTCTCATACTGGAAGGTGGACCGATCGAGATCGGCCAGCAGGCAGGCCCGACGCTCCGACAGGCCATGCGTTTCCATCACGTGGTGCACGGCCTTCCGCTTCGCATCGGGCGTCAGAAGTTTTTTGTCGCCAGGTCCTTCAGGGCGGCATTGTCCAGCATGGCATCGGCCAGGAGGCGCTTCAGCTTCGAGTTCTCCTCCTCCAGCGTCTTCAACCGCCGGGCGTCCGACACCGTCATGCCGCCGAACTTCGCCTTGTACTTGTAGAAGGTCGCATCCGAGATGCCGTACTTGCGGCAGATATCGGCCGTCTTCACACCAGCTTCGTGCTCCCGGATCATCCCAATGATCTGTTCTTCGGAAAATCGTGATTTGCGCATCTGTCATCCTCTTCGTGTCGAGGACTCTGCAAATTCATGGCCGGAAATTACGGGGCTGGGTCACATTCCATAATCATTCCATAATCATTTCAACCTCGACCGCCACTTCAACCGAGGACAGATATTCAAATCTCAACGTGATGCCGCCCTTGCTGAATGGCGTTAGCTTATGGCTGCCTAAACCAGCCTATTCGTCGGCTATCAGAGGCGAGTTTGCATGTCTGACAACATCCTTCTCACCCTTTTCACAACACCATCACGAATAGGTCGTCTTCAGCTTCTCTTCCAAGCGATGCTTTATTACCTGAAGCTGGCCGATCTTTTCGTCGACATCCTTGAGCTTGTCGCGAAACATCTGGGCAGCCTTCTCGCGCGACAGCCGCTCGTCCATGAACAGGGTCAGATAATGCTCGATCTCCGAGAGGGAGAAGCCCAGCGACTTTCCGACAACGACCCACTTTAGCCGTTCAAGATCGCGTTCGGAGAAATCTTGATAGACCCGTGTACCGGCCTGTTTGGGTGTCGGCCTCAAAAGGTCAAGGTCGACGTAGTGTCTGACAGCTTCTTTCGTAACGCCCGCCCGCTTAGAGACTTCTCCGATCAGCATTTCTTGTCCTGTAACGCTTGACTGTGGGGTTAACCCCATAGGCTAGAGCACGAATCCCTCCTCTTGACGAGGGACAAGCGAAACCTTTGGGAAGGAAGTCCGGAATGGCACTCAAAATAATAATCGGCGTGATCGGAACGCTCGCGATGCTCGCGGGGCTGATCTGGTTTGCAAATCTTGGCGGAATTAAAGAGCGCATCTTCGTCAATCAAATCGTAAAGATGCGTGTCTCGCCCGAGCGTCTGACGAATCCAAAGACACCGCAAGACTACGGGATGGCGTTCACTGAGACTGACATAATGACGCCGGACGGTGTACGCTTAAGCGCCTGGGAAATTCCCGCCCCCGATGGCTCGGATAAAACGATCATCATGAACCACGCTCTCGGCACTACTCGGTATGGTGCGGTCGAGGGACTCGATGGCGTGTCCGTAGAGCATCTCCCAATGGTGAAACACCTTCATGACGCCGGCTACAATGTCGTCATGTACGATCATCGAGGCCAGGGCGAAAGCGACGGCGGCACAGGAAAGACGAGAATCGGAACCGAAGCCCCCGTGGGTGTCGGCGCAACTGAATGGCAGGATGTGATCGGATCGCTTGAGTATGTCCAAAACCATCCGCAATTTCGCGACGATCAGATTGCATTCCTCAGTCAGTGCATGGGCGCAAGCGCCACCTTCAAGGCCTGGTCGCAAAAACCTAAAACCTTCTCCGATCCAAAGATCCGCTCGGTCGTCGCCATACAGCCGCCCATCGCCTACAAGATGAATGAACGCTTCATCATCGCCAAGGCCGGAATGGACCTCGTCGATGAAGTGCTCGACGCGCAGATCGAAAATTATGGCTTCGGCTTTGCGGATAATCTCAACGATATAAAGAGCCTCACAGTGCCAGTTCTGTTCCTACAGTCTGAGGCTGATCAATACACATTCGACGACGAAACCGGCACCAATGATGTCCAGATGATCTTTGATGCTGCCCCCACCGAAAAAGAGTTAATCTGGGTTCGAGAGACCGGCGATAAACCGCACGGCACGGGCCAGCGCTTCGATGGTTATGGCTACTTCAACAAATACCCCGAAGAACTCGTCGATTTCTTCGATCGGCATTTTGAATAATTCATAAAAGCCAAGCTTCGCTATGCATCGGTCCTGATCGCAGCTCTTTTTCAAGCCACAGGAACCTCGAATCGAAACCGGTAGAATAACGGCCGCACAATGCCGGTGCTATGTCGAACAATCGACACCACCCAAGCTTGATCGATCCGCTAGTTTCCTTCGTCAAAGCGTTCAATTTAAAGTAGAGCCTCAACAAAATCAAACGAGAAACTTCATTGGTAATAAGTGAGAACTTACAACAGATCGAGGCGGCCTGCCGGCCGCCTCCTTTGCATTCGTAAGACTGCCTCAACAGCAGGTCACCCCCACGCCAATTTGCCCTTGTAGCCAGAGTGAGCACAAGCCAGCTTTCGGGTCAGCCTGGGAGCGAAACAGAAGGTATTGTCAGAAGAACTTCGCTTGAACGGCGGTTGCCGCCCGCCCTATTCTTTGCGACATGACCAAATCTCCATTCCGCTACTTCAAGACGTCGCCGGTAATCATACGCCTCGCCGTAATGATGAATGTCCGCTTCCCGCTATCGCTCCGCAATGTAGAAGACCTCCTACATGAACGCGGGATCGAGGTAAGCCATGAGACGGTGCGATATTGGTGGAACCGATTTGGGCCGCTGTTCGCAGGCGAGATTCGAATGCGCAGATCTCAGCAACTTCGCCAAATCGCACAATGGCGATGGCACCTCGACGAAGTCTATGTGAAGATTAATGGCAAGACGCATTACCTATGGCGCGCCGTCACGAAGGTGAAGTGCTCGAGAGCTACGTTACGAACACTCGAGATAAATCAGCGGCTTTGCGTTTCCTAAAGAAAGCCAAGAAGCGGTACGGCACGCCGCATGAAGTGGTGACTGACCGACTTCGTTCTTATGGTGCAGCCATGAAAGAAATCGGCAACATCGACCGTCAGGAGGTCGGTCGACATCTCAACAATCGGGCTGAGAATAGTCACCTGCCCTTCCGGCGACGGGAGCGAGCGATGTCGCGATTTCGAAGGATGGGCAATCTACAAAAGTTCGCCTCAACCCACGCCTCGTTTCACAATCACTTCAATTTGGATCGCCATCGCAACTCAAGATCCCGCTTCAAGCTGAACCGTGACGCCGCCCTCCTCGAATGGCGCCTGCTTCTGGCGACCTAACCGCGTTTGCTTCCCCGAAAACAGAGACGAGTTTGCATTAGTCTGACAACACCGCCAGGCTTTATTTGTTTCAGTGACCCTCTCGAAGCCGCGCGTCTCGCGTGGGGCTCGACATTGCTGGTCAGCAAAAACGAATAAAGTTCAGTCAGGTTCTCGAACCCAATGAAATCACTAGCTGTAGAGGTATTTTGCTCCGCGGCCTGATAGGCTGGGTCGAAAATTCGCTCTGGCAAAACATCGGGAGAATTCGGCATCATATGCGCCGATATTTCGCTGGATTTGCCCGTTGACGTTGACGCGTGCCCACCGTATCAACCCGCCTTCCGAAGCCGGATTGCCCAGGTGGCGGAATTGGTAGACGCGCACGGTTCAGGTCCGTGTGTCTCACGACGTGGAGGTTCGAGTCCTCTCCTGGGCACCATCGGAATTCGGAAAAATCTTTCAATTTCAATGGTCTTAGCCTTGGCTGACAGCATCTCGAGTACAAATCGAGGTACAAAAGCCAAACCATGCGTGTAGTCTTGAAACACCTGAAGCTGCTTCCCAACGGCAAATATCAATATCGAAGGATCTGGCCTCAGGACGTGCGTGACGCACTGCCCGACCTGCCACGCGAACTTAAAAAGTCGTTCCTCGCCCCGGGCGGACAGGATGAAGCTATCCTGACAGCTGTTACACTGAACCGTGAGTTTGATCGTACGCTAAGATCGATCCGCGAGAATGGCGGCGAAGCGCCTGCGTGGGAAACTGCTGCTAAAGTTCGTAAGTGGCACGCTGAGAATAGTGTGGAGCTCGCGTCAGTGTTGCTCGAGCGGCTCGGCTTCGACAATCACGGCAACCCAGTCACAATCGAAGAAACAGCTGGTAGTATGGAGATCGATCGCATTCTGGAAGCAGCTGAAAAGCGATACGGTTCGTCGCTTGAGGGTGGCCCTGCCAAGCTAAGCTTGGAGGATCGTATGAAGATCGAAGCGATCAACAAAGGCTCTGTGTCCGCTACGGCAATTACAGTTCAGGAGGCCTTCGAGCTCTACACTCAGAAGAAGAAAGCTGGTCGTGTAGACAGACAGGCACAGAACGCCCTTCGGCAGTTCATGGAGTTTCATGGCAATATGTCCGTGTCGGACATCCGCAGCCCCTTGGTCATGGATTGGCTCGACCATCTGGTGGACAATCGCAAACAAGGCTACGAGACCGTCAAGAAACGCCTTGGCGCCATGAAGGCGATGGTCAACTTCGCAAAGAAGCGTGGCGCTTTCGTGGGCGACAATCCGTTCGTGGGTCATCAGCCACCGGACCATGCCAAAGCAACTCTTGATCGGTTGCCTTTTCACGAGGTCCATCTCGCGGCGCTTGATAAGTACCTGGCGCGGGGTTCAGTGCTTGAGGAAACAGCGTGGGTTGTTCAGCTCCTGAAGTACACTGGCTGTAGACCAAGTGAGATCGGAGGTCTCATGGCAGAGGACCTGTCATTAGATGGCGACCTCCCCTTTGCTCTGGTTCGATGGAGCGAGGATAGACGTCTGAAGACTAACGATAGCGAACGTCGAGTGCCATTGCTCGCCGGAGCTCTTGAGGCGGCGCGTGCGGCCAAAGCTCGAACACCTGAGGGCTGGCTCTTCCCTTCGTTGGCTCCATCTTCGGGGGACCTGAATGACAACAACAGGATATCTGCGCGCATAAATGCGGTCATCCGGAATGCGGGTATTTTCGATACGCCACAGTTAGTCTGTTATAGCTTCAGACACACAATGGCCGCTGCGTTAGATCAAACTCCCGATATCGCTCACGTTGTCAGAGAGCGGGTCTTGGGGCGACGACGCGCTCAGTATGGTGCGAAGGAGCAGCCATTGGTGGAGAGCCATAACGCGCTGAGTGGTGCGTTGGCGTATCTCGGCAAGTCAGACGCGGTTTTGTACAAGCCTGAGATGTTGAAGGTTTCGAGATCTGATAAGGGATAAATCGGCTGCAAGCGGAACAGATATAAACGCAGCAATTACAAAGCCTTATCAAAACCCCGCGTATTAGGGATAAAGAAGCTACTCTGGGCGCTCTCAGAGTAGCTCTTGAGACATCAACCTGCCTTCATCCTTAGCATTATTCCTATGGGTAACTGATAGGGTTCATTGCTCCACAGCGGCTTAGGGAACATTGGAAGTGCCTTGAGGCCCTCCAAGGGTTTGACCCTGATTGTTCTGTAAGCGCTCACCGGGCATTCGAGTAATCCTCTCGACTACTCTTTGCTCGACTGGCGCTGTCTAGCGCTTGGTGCAGGCTCCCTGTGGAGCCGACATTCATTCTCAATCCAAGTTTGCACACTGCTCAGAAGGATCTCTGTAAGCGCGCTGGCAGCAGCGTCCCCCTTCAGGGCATTGCGATCAGTCAGACCAAGTCTCACGTGCTTGGGTGCCGTTCTGATTGCGACGTAAAGCGATGTTCGAAGATCTCCCATGAAGAAGAAGCACGTGAACGAACTGGGAACAAGTTCCGCTAGTAGCTCTGACCTAGAAAGCTGTGGATGCCAGGGCAAATCGAAATCTGGCACAAAATTCTCAGGGGTATTAATCGCAGCAACTCGCCTCAGTTTACCCCCTCGGGGGGGGCTGCTTGCCCTGTAGCCAATGCAATCTCCGGCGGCAGACTTTCCTCGCCTTCACGTCCTCGAGTGAAAGCCAGGCAATCAAAAGTTGCCGTATATGGAGGAGTCCTGAGTAGGGCATCGTATTCGGAGATCGCGCCAAGCAATGTGATTGACGAGTTTTACGATCCGTCGGATGGATCGGACCGCGACGCTGCGTATAGATGAGCTCTGTAGTAAATAGAACAGAGGGAACGCCGACATGAAGAGCTCTAGTGTGCTTGTAGGCGCAATCGCATTCTTCTCAACCCAGTCGCTCGCGGTTGCAGAACAGGTCTTCTACTGCATCCCCGACGAAGTTTCTTACTTGGGGCTTGTGGATGGAGAGTTTGCATCGGATGCAAGGCGGACCAGCGAGCTTGAGCGCCGTTTCACAGTTGCGTTCGTCGAAAGCTCGGATGAACCAAGCCTTGTTGCCGCCAAATTGAGCACGCGCAGCGACGAATTGCCTTGCTATCTAGATATGACTGAAAGCGGCGATCTCCGCCGACAGCTCGCCGAGAAGGGCAATCCACTTGAGGTGTCTGATCACATAGACTGCCAGACCTTGGGTGCCGGTTTCGCCTTCAACACAGAGAACAATACGTTCATCTATCGCGGCGAGCGATTGGGCTTGGTTACGCACCCCTACACCGCAACGTCGTCAACCTTCACGAAGGATCAGTGGGAGAACTCAATCGGCTACACAGGGTCTTTCATGGCGGTAGGCAGCTGCGAGACATTCTAGAGCAGCCCCGCTTTCGAGTGTCTCCCTGTGACCCTCTATCGTTTTTCCAAAACTAGTGGACAAGATGGCATCCGTTGCCCCGGCGCATTCACCCAACGTTGAACTCATGCGCTATCCAGCATTAGCGTACCGATTGACGACTCATTCTTGGCACGCGAGGCCCCATGGCAATCAAGAAGACAGACATCTACCGCTCCCTCTGGGACAGCTGTGACCAGCTCCGGGGCGGCATGGATGCCTCCCTCTACAAGGACTACATCCTAACCCTCCTCTTCGTGAAATATGTCTCTGACCGGGCAGGCCAGGCGGACTCGCTTATCCACGTCCCTGAGGGCTGCACCTTCGACGACATGCGCAAGCTGCGTGGTCGCAAGAGCATTGGCGAAGAGATCGACAAGATCATCGCCCAGATCGCCGAAGCAAATGACCTGAGCGGCGTCATCGATCGCGCCTTCTTCAATGATACTGAAAAGTTCGGCAAGGGCGAGAAGATGGTGCGCACACTTACCGCGCTTATCAACATCTTCAGCCGCCAAGAGCTCGACTTTAGCCGCAACCGCGCGGGCGGCGATGACATCCTGGGCGACGCCTACGAATACCTCATGCGGAACTTTGCGACGGAGTCCGGCAAGAGCAAAGGCCAGTTCTACACGCCTGCAGAGGTCTCCCGCGTAGTAGCTTCCGTCGCAGGAGTAGAGCGGGCAGAACGCGTCAGCCAATCCGTCTATGATCCAACCTGTGGCTCTGGTTCACTCCTGCTGAAAGCAGCAGATCAGGCTCCTGTGTCGCTAACGGTGTTCGGTCAGGAGAAGGACATCACGACGCGCGGCCTCGCCGTTATGAACATGATCCTCCACGGCAAGGAGACAGCAGACATCCGCCAGGGGGACACGCTCTCGGATCCGGAATTCACCAATACGGACGGCAGCCTGCAGACCTTTGACTTTGTCGTCGCCAATCCGCCTTTCTCGGACAAGGCCTGGGGCGACGGCATGAATGCAGAGGCCGATCGCTTCGATCGCTTCGCCGATGGTGTGCCGCCCGCCAAGAATGGTGACTTCGCTTATCTCCTGCATATCCTCGCCTCGATGAAGGCGACAGGCTCCGGCGCGGTCATCCTGCCTCATGGCGTGCTCTTCAGGGGCAACAAGGAGGCTGAGCTTCGCGAAAAGGTGCTGAAGCGCGGCTACATCAAGGCCATCATCGGCCTGCCCGCCAACCTTTTCTACGGCACAGGCATCCCGGCGTCCGTCGTCGTTCTGGACAAGTCGGCAGCCACAGCCGAGCGCCCTATCTTCATGATTGATGCCTCGCGGGGGTTCATCAAGGACGGCAACAAGAACCGCCTGCGGGAACGTGACATCCACAAGATTACCGACGCCTTCGCGCGCCAGGCCGAGATTCCCAGCTATTCGCGGCTCGTCCCTTTCGACGAGATCCAGCGCAACGACTTCAATCTCAACCTCCCGCGTTACATCGATGGCTCGGAGCCGGAAGACCTTCAGGACATCGAAGCCCACCTCAAGGGCGGCGTGCCGAACCGCGACATTGACCTGTTGCAGGACTTCTGGACCGTCATGCCTGGTATACGCGTGACGCTCTTCGGGCCGAACGAGAGGCCGGGCTACTCGGACCCTCTGGTCGAGCCGGAAGACGTCCGCGCGGCGATCCGCAATCACGCAGACTTTGTGGCCTATCGCGACCGGGTTCGCGCCATCCTTCAGGGCTGGATCGACGCCAATCGGCTACTTATGCAGGCCTTTGGTCAAGGTGCGAAGCCCTCAGAGTTCATCCACACGATCGCCGAGGACATGCTGGCCCGCTTCGCCGAAGCTCCGCTCATTGATCAGTATGAAGCCTATCAGCGGCTGATGTCCTACTGGCAGGAGACCATGCAGGATGACGCCTTCATCATCGCCGATGCGGGCTGGGAAGCGGCGAAGGAGCTTCGGGAGGCGCGCAAGGAAGTCGACGGCAACAAAACGAAGTGGTTGGAAGAGGCCGACCTTACCGTCAACAAGGTGCGCCTGGTCGCGGATGTCATCCCGCCAACCTTGATCGTCGCCCGCTTCTTTCCGGAATTGCATAAGGCCTTGGACGAGGCTCAGATGAAGGCCGATGCGATTGCGGCGGAGATCGACGAGCTCGTGGAAGAACATGGCGGCGACGAGGGGCTGCTCTCAGATGCGCTTTCGGATGCCGGTAAGCTCACAAAAGGCACACTCAAGGACCGCATTGGATCGGGCAAAGCTGACGCCGGAGAATTGGCAATGCTCAAGCAGGCTAAGAAACTGATGGACGCTGATACGGCAGCGAAGAAGGCGGTGAAAGTGGCCGATGAGGCTCTGACCGAGGCCACTTTAAAGAAATATCCTAAGCTGACAGAGGATGAGATCCGCGCGCTGGTTATGGAAGACAAGTGGTTGTCAGATATTGCCAAACTCGTTGAGGCCGAAATCGAGGCTCGAACAAAGCAGCTAACGGCCAGGGTGCGAGTGTTGACGGAACGGTATGGGCAAACGTTGCCGGAGTTAGCTGAAAGACTGTCGAAATTCACATGTAAGGTGGAGAAGCACCTCGCATCTATGGGCTTTGCACAATGAACGATGCGGTTAATAGCCCAAGTTTTGTACGAGCTGGAGAGGGCAGCGAACCTTGGGTCGAGGTCTCGCTCGGCGACCTTGCAGATCTAAAGAATGGGTATGCCTTTGCTAGCTCTACCTACAATGTCCTGGGCCAATATCGAATTGTGACTATCGCGAACGTTCAGCAGGGGCGAATGGACTTGAGGCAATGCAGTCGTATCGTTTCTGCTCCGAAAGATTTGCAAAGTCATCAGCTCCTTTCCCATGGGGACATACTGATCTCCATGACAGGAAACGTTGGTCGCGTTTGTCTTGTCAACGAGGACAATTGCTTACTAAATCAGAGAGTCGGAAAGCTTTCTCCGAGACGCGTCTCCCGGAGTTTCCTATTTCAACTTCTTCTGCAGCCGACCTTCGTTGAAGCCATGGCGGGAAAAGCGACCGGAGGTGCGCAGGGGAACCTCGGAAAGGACGATATATTAGATCATCCGTTCTATGTCCCGACCTGCCGGTCGGAGCAGGAAGCCATCGCCGAGGTGCTCTCGGATGCGGATGCGCTGATCGAGGGGCTGGATCGGCTGATCGCCAAGAAGCGGCTCATCAAGCAGGGCGCGATGCAGGACCTCCTGACCGCCAAGCGCCGCCTCCCGGGGTTCTCGGGAGAGTGGGGAGAGCGTCGGCTTAGAACACTATGCAAGGTTAGCCGCGGAGCCTCACCCCGACCAATCGCCAGTGCCAGATGGTTTGATAATTCCTCGTCAACCGGATGGGTTCGGATCTCAGATCTTCCTCAATCCGGGCGTTTCCTCACACAAACAACTCAGCGTCTCTCTCAAGACGGTATTGACCGGAGCAGGCGCGTTCCGATCGGCAGTCTGATAATGAGCATCGCGGCGACCGTCGGAAAACCTGCGATCACTACTATCGACACGTGCATACACGACGGATTTGTCGTGTTCTCGGATCTCAAGGTCGATCAGCTGTTTCTTTATTATCTTCTCAAAACAATGGAACCTGAGTGGTCTCAGCACGGCCAAACAGGCTCACAAATGAATATCAACACGGCGATCATTGAAGCAGCAGAGGTCTTCGTACCCGAAACCATCGAGGAACAAGCAGCTATTTCCTGTGTCTTCGCTGATATGGACACCGAAATCCAAGCCCTCGAAACTCGCCTCGACAAGGCGCGGCAGGTGAAGGAAGGCATGATGCAGAACCTTCTGACCGGACGGATCAGGCTGGTCTGAGGCTATGACACGCAGAGACCACCCAGACCGCGGGGCCAGAGCATGAGCACAATCGGCGAAGCAGAGCGCAAGGCGCAAAACCGCACCATAGATCTTCTCTGCGGCGGAAAATCTGGCTCAGTGGGCGGTCTCGGCTGGCGCTATCTCGGCGACTGGCAGAAGCAAGACGGCAACGCCAACATCGAAGAAGGTCTGCTTCGTCCCTGGCTTCTGTCTCGAGGCTATGCGCGGGATCTTGTCGCTCAGGCAATCAACCTCCTGAAGCGTGAGGCGCGCCTTGAGGGCGACAAGCTCTATGAGGCCAACAAAGCCTTCTACGAAGCCCTGCGCTACGGCATTTCGGTCTCGCCGGGACCGGGTGAAGCCCCAGTGACCGTGACGTTCGTCGATTGGTCAAATCCAGCCGTAAACGATCTCGGCGTCGCGGAGGAAGTCTCAATCAACGGCAAGTCCTCCAAGGCCTACAACAAGCGCCCGGATCTCGTCCTCTATGTGAACGGCATCGCGTTTGGCGTCATCGAACTCAAGAAGTCGACCCAGAGCGTCGGCAAGGGCATTCGCCAGACGCTAGACAATCAGCGCGCGGAGTTCATTCGTCACTTCTTCACGACCGTTCAGCTGACCCTCGCAGGCAATGACAGCGAGGGACTGCGCTACGGGGCGATCGACACGCCGCAATCCTACTGGCTCGCCTGGAAGGAAGAAAGCGAGATCGCCGAACGCCTGGACCGCGATGTCACACAGATGCTGGCGCCCGCTCGCTTCCTGGAGCTTATCCACGACTTCACGCTCTTCGATGCGGGCACCAAGAAGATCGCACGGCCCAACCAATACTTCGCCGTGAAGGCTGCCCAGGCGCGCATAAGGGAGCGCTCTAGCGGTATCATCTGGCAGACCCAGGGGTCAGGCAAGAGCCTCATCATGGTCATGCTGGCGCGCTGGATCCGGGAAGCCTATCCGGATGGGCGGGTCCTCGTCATCACGGACCGCAAGGAGCTTGACCGCCAAATCGTGGAAGACGTCTTCGGGGGCACGGGTGACAAGGTCCGACAAGCCAAGAGCGGCGCCGATCTCATGGCGGCCCTCGCCAACCCCGCAGACCGTGTTGTGAGCTCCCTTGTTCACAAGTTCGGCAAGAGTGAGGAAGAGGAGATGCAGGCGCTCGTCTCCAAGATCCAGAGTTCAGGCATTGGCGTGCCGCAAGGCGAATTTTTCGTCTTCGTCGACGAATGCCACAGGACGCAATCGGGCAAGCTTGCAAAGGCCATGCGGTCCATCCTACCGGATGCGATGTTTATCGGCTTCACAGGCACGCCGCTCCTGCGCTCAGACAAGCAGACCTCGCTTGAAGTGTTTGGCCCCTATATCGGCAAGCCCTATCGCTTTGACCAGGCTGTGGAAGATGAGGTGGTTCTAGACCTGCGCTATGAGGCTCGCGACATCGATCAACGCATCAGCGCGCCGGGCAAAATTGACGAATGGTTCGAGGCGAAGACCAAGGGGCTTACGCCCGTCGCAAAGGCTTCCTTGCGCCAGCGCTGGGGAACGCTGCAGCGCGTGCTCTCAAGTCGTGACCGGCTGGACCAGATCGCAAGCGACATCATCTTCGATATGGAGACCAAGTCCCGCCTTGAGTCCGGGCGCGGCAACGCAATGCTAGTGGCCGGTTCGATCCCTGAGGCCTGCAAGTTCCTGGAGATTTTCAAGAAGTCCGGCTCGATGCTGGCGAACAAGTGCGCCATCGTGACTTCCTACAAGCGCACGGCAGGCGAACTGACAGGCGAGGAAACAGGACTCGGTGAGACTGAGCGCCAATACGTCTACCGGGTCTACGATGATCTTCTCGGCGACGAAGACGAAGAAGAGTATGAGAAGGAAGCGCTCCGTAAGTTCCGCAGGGAGCCGGGACAGATGAAGCTTCTGATTGTGGTGAGCCGCTTGCTTACCGGGTTTGATGCGCCCACCGCGACCTATATCTACATCGACAAGCAGATGCGCGATCACGGCCTCTTCCAGGCCATCTGCCGAGTGAACCGTCTCGATACGGACGACAAACAGTATGGCTACATCGTCGACTACAAGGACCTCTTCAAGAGCATCGAAAACGCGGTCGAGGATTACACATCGGAAGCGTTCGACGGCTTTGACGCGGAAGATGTCGAGGGCCTGATCTCTGATCGTGCAGAGCGTGCGGATGAGGACCTCGAAGTCGCGCGGGAAGCCTGGCTTGCTCTGATGCAACGCGTGGCGCCGCCCGCTGGAGACACCGAGATCTACTCGTACTTCTCGACACTCGACGGTGTTGAAGGCGACGTGTCTCAGGACGACAAAGCCCGGCGCCGAGAAACGCTCTACAATCTTGCCGGGCGCTATGCGCGTGCCTATGGCGCAGTGGCTGAAGACCCGGATGCGTCAGAACTTCCGGGCACCTTTCTCGAAACGTGCCGTCAGGAGGTTGAACGGGCTATCGCCATTCGGGACGCTGTCCGCCTGCATAGTGGGGACGCCGTCGACATGAAGCTCTATGAGCCCGCCATGCGGCATCTCATCGACAACTACATCAAGGCAGACGCTCCAGAGGTTATCTCTCACCTTGACGATGTCAGCCTCATTGATCTGGTCGAGGCCAAGGGCTCTGACCTGGATAAGGGCCTGCCGGATGAGCTTATACGAAATCGCGAAAACTCAGCCGAAGCGATAGCCAATAATGTCCGCCGTCTGATCATCGAGGAAATGCCGGTCAATCCGCGTTTCTATGAGAACATGTCGGAGCTCTTGACAGATCTCGTACAACGGCGGCGCGAAGATGCCATTGAATATGCAGAGTACCTCAAGGAAATCGCCGAGCTTGTCCGACAGGCGCGCGCAGGGCATGGCCGCTCCTATCCTTCCTCCATGGATACGCCGGGGCGAAAGGCGCTCTATGATAATCTCGGCAGTGATGAAGAGTTGGCCAGACGGGCAGACGAGGCGATCAGGTCAAGTGCAGAAGCTGGTTGGCGCGACCATATGATGAAGCAGCGCCGCATCCTGCAAAGTCTCAAGCCGGTACTTGGTGATGCCGCAGATCCTGAGAACATCCTTGAGATTGCGAGAGCCAATGGCGAGTACTGACGCTAGCACCATCCTTGAAGTTGCAGGCCTGCCGATCGAAGTCGTCCGCAAGCCCATCAAAAACCTTCACATCGGCGTCTACCCACCGGAAGGTCATGTGAGGGTGGCGGCGCCTGGCTTCATCGCCGAAGAGGCCATCAGACTCTCCGTCCTGAACCGCCTCCACTGGATCAGGCGTATGCAGCGAGACTTCCGGCAGCAGGCAAGAGAGACGGAACGGCACTACGTTTCCGGCGAGACACATTATCTCTTCGGTGCGCCATTGAAACTTCAAGTCAGGCCGAAAGGGCGGCGAGTAAACGTCTCGCAAACCTCGCCAGATCGATTGACCCTGGAAGTCAGCAACAGCGCAATGCGCGAAGACCGAGCAAGGGCGCTGCAAGTCTTCTACAGAGCGAGGCTGAAAGCTTACGCAGAGCCGAAACTCGAGGACTGGGCTAAACGCCTGGGCGTTGAAGTACCAAGATTTGGCATTCGCCGAATGAAGACGATGTGGGGGAGCTGCAATCCAGACAACGGCCTAGTCTGGCTGAACCTCGAACTTGCTAAGAAGCCGAAGCCCTGCATTGACTATGTGATCCTCCACGAGATGGCGCACTTCCTCTCGCCAACGCATGATGAGCGCTTCGTCGCGCTTCTGGATCACCACATGCCAAACTGGCGCCAGCGCCGGGCGGAGCTCAATGCGCTCCCCCTAGCCTTTGAAGACGAGCTCGAAACCCACAGATCTGCCTGATTGAGATCATTGTGAGGATAACGGCTTCAAGATAAGCACTGTCGAGTTCCCCGGGCACCGGCCCAGTTCCTTCGCAATCCAATCTTTGATCACCCCTCGGGAGATACGTGTTTGAATATCACGAAGCACGAAGCGACTGTCTTCATCGTCTCTACAGCCTCAGGCCCAGATGCGGCGTGGGCGCTATGCTGGCGCCGCCACCACAGGGAGGACAAAACTAATAGGGCATTGATTAGCGAGGCCACTGGTCCAAGAGCTGCCCTCTTGGCTCTTTGTGATGTCCTCGAAAAAGTTGAGGACCCAGCGACTCTGCATGTGATTTCCGATCAGGACTACATCGTCAAATCTATCATGAGCGACTTGCCGGTCTGGGTCTCCAAGGGCTTCAAGACAGCGAAAGGAAAAGAGGTTAGCAATGCCGACCTCTGGCAGAGGATCTATGCGCGGCTTTCTGTGCATACAGTCGACGCTAAACACCCATCTGGAGATGCCGAACGAGAGGAGCTGGCGAGGTTGAAGGCAGTCACCAAGAAGCTTCTTCAGGCGCAGAAATTGGCGTCACACACATAGCGATGACAGAGGCGAGAAAGCCCTTCAACGACAAGCCGATCAACTGGAACAGAGTACCCGCTTCAGACAGGATGCGCTGCCTGGTGTCCGAGGCGACTAAAGATGCCGACGATGCTCGACGTGAGCGGTCCACACAAAGTGGGAAGCAGGCAAGAGCGTTACGGCCCGCCTTTCGAGATCCATTCGAGGCTGCAGTCTCGATGCTGGTCTGCAATTGCACTCAAGAATACCTGCTTGGCGGCGGATTTGGGGTCTATCTCTCTTTGGACGTCGCGCTTCTCGGGCGCCAGGACTTATTAAAGCCGTTGGCAGAGAGTTCTGGATTGCCAAAGCGCGTCAAAGAACTGGAATCGAAGGGATGGCTCAACGTCGAATGGGGCCGCCGATCGGCAAGCCAAGGGCGCCGTCAGACGGTTCTACGCGCCGGGGAAATGCTGCAGCGGCGGATCGCTCTTTGGAGCGTCGAGGATACTGATGTTGTCGAGCGACTGCTTCGTTCGCCGGTCATTGCTCAAGGCCGCTCCCATGATGCTGCTTCGTTCAACTCGCCTCGAGTTACTCATGTGCAGGCCGAGATGGTCGACATCAATAAGCGGTTGATTAATGCTGATATCCGATGGACGTCCCCCCTTGATGGCGTCGACCTTTCACAGCGTACGTTACACCGAAGCTTTCGAGACGAAGCTTGCACGCTGGGCGGGCGTATGGCTGGTGGCTTCTGGTTTCAGATGAGCAAACAAAGCCGCTTTGACTATCTTTGCCTTCAGGGGGAACGCCCTGTAGAGCTCGACTACTCTGGTATTATGCTGCGCATCGCCTACGCACTTGAAAAGACCGCTCCGCCGCGCTCAGACGTTTATGCCATTCCCGGTTTAGAGGCGGCGCAAAGAGACGACGTGAAGAAGCTCGTCAATGCCATGATCTGGGACGAGAAGCCGCGCACAAGGCTTCCACGAGGCACAGCGCCTGCCTTCAGACCTATGACCGGACGATTTGCCTCTGCATTGGTCTTGGACCATCATCAAGCCGTACAGCCCTGGTTGCAGTGTGGTCGAGGCCTAGAGCTTCAACGTTATGAGAGTGACATCATAAGCCGCGCCACAAGGTTAGCGCTGGAGAGCGGCTTCGTGGCGTTACCAGTTCATGATGCACTCTACGTTCCCTACTCCAAAACGAAGTTGGCAGAGGAGATCATGAGAACAGCCTTCAAAGACATTTGCGGGGGTGAGGCCATGGTTGTGATGACTGGTGGGGCTGAAGCGGTTCGTGGTGAGATGTCTGCAGGCGGTGATCTCTTCGAGGATGCATAGGAATAATGTTAAGCTCCTTGGCCTGCCCAACAAAGGCAACAGCGATCTCTTCACGCCTTGCCGCTTATTCTGCTCGGCGTCGATACATCCAACCTTGCTCCCCGTGAGATCCTTGCATCGGCTGGACGCTGTAGGTCTTGGTGTAGAGCCGCATCATGGCAGCCCGCCGTCTGTTGAACGCCAAATCAGCGAAGGACTCATCTGGGGAGTTGAAAGCATGTTCATACTCTAGCGGGAACGCTTTGAGGACGATCAACGCGAAGTCAGGACAGAAGGCGCCTACCAATGAGTTCACGGCATCCGAGCTCCGGCCAGCCAAGGACGAGATGGGTTTCATCCAGACCCGACGGATCTCAACGATATCACCATAGGCGCCGACCTCTTCTCCAATGTCGCCGAACTCAGCTTCCAATGCGCAAGCAAGATCGCTTTCCTCCTGCTCATCCATATCCATTACGTAGAGCACTTCTTCGGCGTCCATAAACGCGGGTATACTGTAGCGCATGAGCTGAACGCCGCCGACTATGTCAGAGCCCAAGAAGATCCAGGCGTCACAGACCTGCCGCCGGATAACCGACATTAACTCGTCCAAAGGAACGTCATAGAGCCCAACCGGCTCGGGTGCGCTCAAGCTGTACTCAATGCGAAGATCTGGACCGAGTTGGATCGTCGGAAGACGAGCAGCTCTTGCATGGTCTTCAGCACGGAAGGGAGACGGCACTTTAGTCTGGCGCCGCAAGCGTTTTGTTGTCATGAGACTCTCGGAGTGGAGATGAGGTGGAAAGGAAAGTATCTGCTGTTTGGCAGGACGGTATGAACGCGCGTTGGAGTCGCTGGTTCCGCGTAACTGAAAGTCGGCATGAGCGGTACAAAGCGGCGGCAAGGTTCGAGTACAAAAAACTCCATATTGCGGTTTGTACCCCTGCTTGACCGCTTCTGTAACCTCTTGTATAGAAACGGAATAATTCAATCACTCAGATGCCCTCCAGTCCTCTCCTGGCACCATCGGAAAATTTCTAAAATCAATGTATGGCTTTCTCTCCAATACCTTGGGGGCTGGCCAGCACTTGCGGCCGCAGGCCCGTTGGGGCTGCGGTGATCGGTGGTGCGACGGCTGCTGCCACCTGCGTTCTTTTTGACGGGCTCCGGATGAGGGTCAGGTGTCTAGGGTGAGACTTAAGCAGTGAGCGCGCCTGTATATGTGCGGGGCTATGGATGCCTGCCTGTGCAGGTATCTTTGGCACGGAGGCGCATGTCACTAAGGCGGTACGAGTTCGAAGGGTGCGGCAAGTGTGTGTCCCGAGGCGTCATACATTGCCTGCGGGACCCGTAGCGGGGGTGCTTTGAATTCGGCGTCTCTTATGCCTTGCCAAGGGCCTGAAGCATCGAGCGGCAGTCTGTCCCACGGTTGGCGGGGCGCAAAAGCGGTCCAGTCGTTCGGATCTGGCTGGTCCCCGAAAGCCTGCAGCGTGATATAGATACGGCCCTTTCTGCAGACCGAGTAGCCGACAAGACCAGAACGATTTTCGGCACGTCTCGCTATGAGGTAGCGGTCCAGCCAGTAGAGTTCCCAGAGGAATATAGGCCAGTACCAGAGCTCCAGCTCTGCCAACACATCAAGGATCCAGTCGCGGGCGATCATGGAAGCCAACGTAATCGGGCCACGAACGTGTCGGAAACTCTGGTGCAGGAATGGTGTTTGTGCCGGTGTAGTGACGGTGTTTTTTGGAGGTCTGTCCTCGGAATCTGCTCAGGCAGCCTCCTCGCAGTCCCGGTCAGTGGAACGCTGGGCTGATTCCTCGAGTATGCCCTGCCGGTCCCAGTCGCCTTCGGGACGTATCAGGATGAAGGGATCGCTTCCGGATGTGATCGGGTTCGGATGGCGTGGAACGGGAATGTCGATCTCAAGATACTCGAAGTCCGAGAAGCTGAAGCTTTCCCTGCCATCCTGAAGCTCGCAGTGGAGCACGCGCGACCAGAGTGGCCAGAGGCGTGCCTGTATCTGACCGATCATCAGGCGGTAGCCTTTGCGTGATGCAATCTCGATCGCGTGGGCGAGCAGAATACGTTCAATGTGGCGGCCTCGCATTGAAGGCAGAATACAGACGCGTTCGATCTTTCCGAACTCAGCAAACCATCTGAGGCGAAGTGTGCCGACAGGCTCCCTGCCCATGAAGGCAATGAGATGAAGCGCGGCAAGATCATTGCCGTCATATTCTTCATCATAGGGGCAGCGCTGCTCTGCCATGAAGACGGCGGCGCGGATGGCAAAGACACGCTGGAGGTCATCCAGTGACTGTACGGGGCGCACACGCAGCGCGCGAAAACTGTCTGGCGAGGGCGCGCGGCGCAGTGCCTTGCAGCCTATGGCCGGGTAAGAAAGCGGATAGGACATCAGGTGGCGCTCACAGGATCAGAAACGAAAAGGTCTCTTAGTCCGCCAGATACGCGACGGTAGCCCAGCGTCAGCATGGATCGTGCGCCATCTTCGGTTGCGCCGCGGGCATAAGTGGGAACAGGCGCAAAGGCGTTGAGACGCAGATCTCCCGCTGCCATGAGCACTGATTTTCGCGCCTCCCGCGTGGCGCCAGCATAGATGCCACAATAGACCCCAAAGATCGGTGTATCAGCCGGCGCGATATGCCGAATGGCCGGGTCTGCAGGGTTGAAGCTACCATTCTCGACAGCGGCCCTCCCCTCTTCAGTTACCGGAACCAAGAGGAAGATGCCTGCTATCGGATTACCCGTGTTCCAGACAGTCATCTGCGTGATTGCGTCAATGGTTGCGACGACTTCCGGCCGAGCGAGGGCGCCGCCGATGAGAGTTTCGCCGAGCGTTAAAGTCTCGATGATTTCGCTAGGCTCAGCGCGGCGGATGGCGTACTTTCTCATGATCCCAGCGACGTGGCCGGGTGATGTGCTGCAGTATGGCCGGGCGGTTTGAGATACAACTGTGCGGTGAATGGTCATGAAAAACTCCCTTTACGCGAGATTCTTCGGATTTCGCGCAAGGGTTGTCAAGTTGTGTGATTTACTTTTTTCGAATTCGCGGTCAGGGCATTGCTGTCACCCTGGTCCGGAAGGCTTCTGAATGAAAAAGACATCCCTCGACTGGGACAAGCTGCGCGTTTTTGGCGTCGTCGCTGAACTGAAAAGCCTGACCGCAGCAGGCAAACGGCTCGGAGAGTCCACGCCAACTGTCAGTCGTAAAATAGACGAGCTTGAGAAAATGCTCGGGTGCGACTTGTTTAATCGCACCACGAAGGGCGTGGAGCTGACGGAGGCCGGCCGGGAAGTCCAGAGACGAACCCGCACCATGTCTGACAGCGCCAACGACATCGTCAACACGGTCAGCGACTTTGATCTGGAGGGAAGCGGAAGCCTTCGTTTTTCAGGACAGGATGGCGTGGCGTCGCATTGGCTTGCCCGCCTCATCCCGCAATTCCAGGAAGAAAGACCGGGGGTAGATCTCGACTTCCAGATCGCCGATCGTGAAGCAGATCTCGCAGGAGGCGATGCGGATCTGAGCATCACGTTCAATGAGCCGCGCCTGAGGGATATTCTCTCAATCCGGCTTGGCGTGCTTCACTACATGTTTTTCACGACGAAAGACTATCTTGCGGGGCGTACGGCGCCGGCAAGCCTTTATGACCTGATTGGTCACGATGTGCTGATGCACGACGCCTATTCCTACCAGATCGAGAGCTGGTCGAGCCGGGCAGTCGATCTGAAGAAAGCAATCCGATTCAAACTGACGACGAATTCAGGAACTGTCCTGCGCGAAGTTTGCGCGAATGGCGGCGGGATCGCCGTCATGCCATCCTATGTGGTGGAACTTGATCCGCGTCTGATCGCGCTGGAGCTGCCGGAAGTTGCACCGATCCAGTTCTGGCTGACCTATACGCCCCGGATCCAGCGCCTTTCACGGGGACGCCAGTTTATCGACTGGACGAGAAAGCAATTCTCCAGCGAGAAATCGCCCTGGTTTCAGGACACGTTCGTGCATCCTAACCAGTTCGATAAGTACGCGGAGCGAGGAAAATAGGCCTCTATACTTTAGAACGTCTTTAGAATGGTGATGATGGCCTCAAGTTTTTTGGGGTCATCGATGGTTCGGGTCACGCGGCTAACCTCCGAGCGCATACGATCAATCTCACTGTCACCGCCGTCCGTGCCGCCGAGCAAAACTTCGTCCGGGAAGAGATGGTCGATTGGTACCGCCAGAAGGTTGGCGATGGCTGCAAGCGTACCTGCACTGATGCGGTTGGTGCCGTTCTCATACTTGTGAACCTGTTGGTATGACAGGCCAAGCTGCTTGGCGAGATCGTCGAGGGTCATACCCACACGGCGGCGCGCCTGCCTTACGAGTTGTCCAATTCCGCGATCAGCGTCACTTACCTTGCGCGGCGAAGCAGTCAAAACAGTACTCATTGGAACCCCTCGTGAATTGCAACTCTAACTGACATATTCCGATCTACATTATCGCCTAGCTTTACCCGTTACATCAATTGGGGCGTTCATAAAGAAAATGAAACACAAATACATCTTCGAGTTTAGAGAAAGTTTTCAATAATATAAAATTGAAAAAAAAGGGCCGCCCTAAGGCAGCCCAGTTCAAGCAAGAAGGACGCCGGACCGCAAAACTTCAGGAGAACTTTTCTCCTGTCGCTGCAGCCGACGTCCCTTTGATAGCAAAGCCCAGCTGAACACCTTCGCATACGGCTCGTTGTGCCGTGTTCAGCTAGGCTGGCCGAGGTCAGCCGATATCCCAGTCCTTCAGGACTTCGTCGGTATGCGCGCCCGGGCTTGCCGGCGGACGCTGAATTTTGCCTGGCGTTCTGGAGAAGCGCGGCGCAGGAGCCGGTTGGGTCACACCTTCATAATTCACGAAGGTCTGGCGTTCCTTGTTATGCGGATGTTCAGGCGCCTCTGCCATGGACAGAACCGGCGCGAAGCAGACATCTGTGCCCTCCATGATCTCACACCACTCATCGCGGGTCTTCGTCTTGAAGACATCAATGATCTTTGCCTTAAGCTCCGGCCATTTGGAGCGGTCCATCTGGTGCTGGAAGTCAGGATCGGTGAGCCCGGCTTTCTCGAGCAGGAGCGCGTAGAATTGCGGTTCAATCGAGCCGATGGCGACGTAGCCGCCATCCTTGGTTTCATAGGTGTCGTAGAAGTGCGCGCCCCCATCAAGAAGATTGTTTTCGCGCTCATCGTTCCAGACGCCCATGGCGCGCATGCCGAAGAACATGGAGCTGAGAGAGGCTGCGCCATCGGTCATGGCAACGTCGATGACCTGGCCCTCTCCGCCGCCTCGAGCATTCAGAATTGCCGCAAGGAGGCCGAAAGCGAGATAGAGTGCGCCGCCGCCATAGTCGCCAATCAGATTGAGCGGCGGGTATGGGCGTTCATCCTTGCGGCCCATTGCGCCGAGAGCGCCAGTCAGGGCGATATAGTTGAGGTCGTGGCCGGCGGCCTGTGCCAGCGGGCCGAACTGGCCCCAACCGGTCATGCGGCCATAGGCAAGCTTTGGATTGCGGGCGAGAACGACGTCAGGGCCGAGGCCGAGGCGTTCCATGACACCTGGGCGGAAACCCTCGATCAGGCCATCTGCCTTCTCGATCAGCTTGAGTGCGGTTTCGACATCGTCGGGGTTCTTGAGGTCGAGCGCGATGGAGCGGCGCCCACGTGATTCGACATTGGCTGGGGTTGCGGCGCGGCCGCCCTTCCCTGCCCTGTCGATCCGCACAACATCGGCCCCCAGATCCGACAGGAGCATGCCGCAGAACGGCCCTGGCCCAATGCCCTGAAATTCAACAATCCTGACGCCTGTAAGTGGTCCGCTGGCCATTGCCTCGCTCCTCCATGATTTCGCAATGGCGAGACCATATAAGAGCCGGTCTTGCTGCCAAGACTTGCCGTCGCGTCGTGCCAGACGCTGGTTTGCACCGGTGGGGCGGCGTCAGGCAGGCACGAGGCCGCCAAGCTCTCGCAGCAGGTTGCGGATGAGCTGGATGCGTTTGTGTTTCTCATCCGGTGCGCGGGTCACGACAAGCTTGCCATCAGGGCGAAGCTTCATGGAGTTCGGACGAGATTGAACAATGGTCATCAGCTCGCGCGGCTCTACCGGTGTGTCTTCGCGGAACGCCATCACAATGCCTTTCGGACCGGAATCGAGCTTGCCGATCCCAAGCTTTTTGCAGGCCGCCTTGATAGCCGTGATGTCGAGTAGCTGCCTGGTTTCCTCCGGCAGCGGGCCGAAGCGATCGATGAGCTCAGCGGCGAAACGCTCACGGCCTTCGTCAGTGTCGATTTCAGCCAGTCGTCGATAGAGGGCGAGCCGGACACCGAGGTCTTCAACATAGTCTTCCGGAATGAGGACGGCGACGCCAAGATTGATCTGCGGCGACCAGTCGTCGGCGACTTCTTCCTCAAGGTCGCTGCCGGATTTTAGGGCGGCGACGGCATCTTCCAGCATGGACTGGTAGAGCTCGACCCCAACCTCTTTGACATGGCCCGATTGCTGGTCGCCGAGGAGGTTGCCGGAGCCGCGCATGTCGAGGTCGTGGCTGGCGAGCTGGAAGCCCGCGCCGAGACTGTCGAGCGACTGGAGAATGCGAAGACGGCGTTCGGCGCCGGGCGTCATGACGTGTTCGCGCGGCGTGGTGAGATAGGCATAGGCGCGAAGCTTCGAGCGGCCGACACGTCCGCGAAGCTGGTAGAGCTGGGCCAGGCCAAACATGTCGGACCGATAGATGACGAGCGTGTTTGCGCGCGGAATGTCGAGGCCGCTTTCAACGATAGTGGTCGAGAGCAATACGTCATACTCACCCTCATAGAAGGCGGTCATGATGTCCTCGAGTTCGGTCGGTGGCATCTGGCCGTGCGCGACGATGAAACTCACTTCCGGCACATTGTCGCGCATGAAGGTTTCTAGGAAATCGAGATCGGAAATCCGGGGGGCTACGAAGAAGGCCTGGCCGCCGCGATATTTCTCGCGCAGCAGGGCCTCACGGATCGTGACGGTGTCGAACTCGGCCACATAGGTACGCACGGAGAGACGGTCGACAGGCGGTGTCGCGATGATGGAAAGATCGCGAATGCCTGTGAGCGCCATCTGAAGGGTGCGCGGAATGGGCGTTGCCGAAAGCGTCAGGACATGGACATCCGATTTCAGCTCTTTCAGACGTTCCTTGTGCTTCACACCGAAACGCTGCTCCTCATCGACAATCAGAAGGCCGAGGCGTTTGAACTCGATGGACTTTGACAGAAGCGCATGCGTGCCGACGACGATATCAACATCACCGCTGGTCAGACCGTCGCGGGCGTCATTCGCCTCCTTTTGCGTGACCATCCGGGAAAGGTGCCGGACTTTCACTGGCCAGTTTGCAAACCGCTCAGCAAAGGATTTGAAGTGCTGGCGGGCAAGCAGCGTGGTTGGCGCGATGACTGCGACCTGCATACCGCTCATCGCGGCGACGAAAGCAGCGCGCAGTGCAACCTCTGTCTTGCCGAAGCCGACATCGCCGCAGACGAGCCGGTCCATTGGCTTGCCGCTGGCAAGGTCTTCCAGCGTGTCCTCAATGGCGTTGAGCTGGTCGTCTGTCTCTTCATAAGGGAAGCGGGCGGCGAACTCCTCGTAAAGCCCCTGCCCTGTCGTCGTCGGTTCGGCTTTCCTGAGCTCCCGGGCTGCCGCGATCTCCAGCAGTTCGGCGGCCATCTCCAGAATGCGTTTCTTGGCCTTGGCCTTGCGGGTCTGCCAGCCGACACCGCCCAGCTTGTCGACGGCACTTTCAGCGTCGTCGCTGCCATAGCGGCTGATCAGATCGACGTTCTCAACCGGCAGATAAATCTTGTCTCCGCCTGAGTATTCAAGCTCGAGGCAGTCGTGTGGCGCGCCCGTCAGCTCAAGCGTCTTGAGGCCTTCGTAGCGACCGACGCCATGATCGACGTGGACGACAAGGTCACCGGTATTGAGAGACGCAGCCTCGGAAATAAAGTTGGCAGCCTTGCGCTTGCGGCGCGGGGCCGCGAGCCGGTCGCCAAGTACGTCCGGTTCAGAGATGATGGCGAGGTTCTCGGTCTCGACGCCCTGCTCTAGCGGCAGTTCGCAGATGCTGAGACCTGCAGTGGCTGCTGCATCCAGCGAGTAGACTCGTGGAAGCGCGCCGAGCCCGTGGTCTTCCATGACATTGACGAGCCGGTCTGCCGAGCCGGATGTCCATGCGCCGAAGATAACGGTGAGACCTTTTTCGCGCAGCGCCTCTGCATGGGCTGCGGCAGATTTGAAGACGTTCGTCTCGGGCTGTGCGCGTTCTGGCGCGAAATCGCGGCCATGCTTGCCGCCCAGGTCGATGCCAGTTTCGGCACCGGTCGCAGTGAACCGCGCAATTCCGCGCGAGGAGAGCTCTTCGTCGAGATCCTTTGCATTGAGGTAAAGCGCGTCCGGCGGCAGGACGCGCGCCGGCCGGTCATCCGTCGCCGCTTCGAGGCGCGCGGCGTGATAGTCTTCTGCCTGCGAACGGCGCTCGCTGGACGCTTCGCCAGCCAGATAGCCAAAACCCACCAGCGCATCGCTGTCGATATAATCGAACAGGCTATCAAGGTGGTCGTGGAAGAGCGGCAGCCAGTTTTCGAGGCCCTGGCGCCTGATCTGGGCCCGTGCAGCTTCATACATCGTGTCGCCGCCCGGCGCACCGAAGGCATCGAGGTACTTTTCACGAAACAGGCTGAGTGTGTCGCTGGAGAAGAGAATCTCGGACACCGGCGCAAGCGTGATCGATGGCAGTTCGCGCGTCGAAATCTGGGTTTCGGGGTTAAAGGCTTTCAATTGATCCAGCGTGTCGCCAAACAGGTCGAGGCGGATCGGCTCATCGCTGGTCGGCGGGTAGATGTCGATAATACCGCCGCGAATGGCATACTCGCCGCGCTCACTGACGGTGGAGGAGCGGATATAGCCATTGACCGAAAGGTAGTCGGTGAGCGCGTCTTCAGCGAGTTCTTCCCCCACGCTCATCGAGAAGCTGGCTGCGTGCATCGTCTCGCGAGGTGGCAGGCGCTGGATCAGGGATGAGCCAGTCGTAATCACCAGGAGCGGCTTGCTGCCGTCGCGCTGCTGGGCAATGCGGGCAAGTGCTGCGCAACGCTGGGAGGCGACCGCGGCACTGGGGCTGACCCGGTCATAGGGAAGCATGTCCCAGCCGGGCAGAAGCACCCTGTCCATCGTCGGGTGGAAAAACTCTGCCAGTTTGAGCGCCGTAGCGGCGGTCTTGTCGTCCCGTGCTACATAAAGCGCGATGCCGCCCTTGTTCAGCAGGGAATCCTGGAAAGCCTTGAGGTCCACCCCGAACGGGGCGCCAGTTACGTTTGTTGGCGCAGACAGGCTGGAAAGGCGCGAAAGGCTGGGCATTGGTCGATCACCTGGCGGGATAGACAGGAGCGCGCCTTCAGCGCGTTCGCCGTGTTTTTAGAGAGCGCGCGCGTCGTATCTAAAGCCGAGCAGCTGGTCCAGCACAGGGCCTGCATAATTTGGCGGCACAGGCTTGTTGCCGATGATCCAGGCATAGACTTCCCAGTCCGGCGTTGCGAGCAGGCGCTCGAACTCATCCAGATCTGTCTCGGACATGGCGTCAATCTTCTGCTGGGCGAACTGGCCCATGATCAGGTCCATTTCCCGGAAGCCGCGACGCGAGGCGCGGAACTGGAGTTTGCGTTTACGTTCTTCCACGAGAGATACCTCTGTTTGAGCGTGAAACCGTCACATAGGTGAAGCTTTACCAATTGCCCACCAACCTCTTCAATTGAAGCCTGCGACGCTTTCGATATTGTCAGCCGACCCATGCGTGATGAACGACTCTTTCCCCTGTTCCAGCCCGTCGACAAGCTCCCGGGGATTGGTCCGAAGTTGAAGCCGGTTTTCGAGCGGCTGGTCGACGGTGAAACGGTATGGGACCTGCTATTACACCTGCCGGAAAAATGGCTGGACCGCCGGGTGCGTGACAGTTTTCAGGACTTGGTCTCTGGCGAAGTGTCGACGGTTCGCGGCGAGGTGATGTCGTACAAGGCGCCCTATTCCGACCGGGCGCCGCACCGCATCCAGTTATTCGATGGCAGCGGCTTCCTCACGCTGACTTATTTCCGCGCCGACCCACGCTGGCTTCAGGGCCAGTTTCCAATCGGGAAGGAACGGATCGTGTCCGGCCTTGTCAGTGAGTTTCAGGGTGAACGGCAGATGTCGCACCCGGACCATGTCGTAGATCCGACACGAGGTGAACCGCCGCCGCCCGTTGAGCCGATCTATCGTTTGACCGCGGGCCTGACGAACAAGCGGGTTCATTCGGCAATGACCGCCGCCCTGGAACTTGTTCCAGAGGATCTGCCGGAGTGGCTCGGGAGCGATCTGGTTGCCGCGCAGCAATGGCCTGGCTTCAAGGCCGCGCTGAGCGGTCTGCACACACCGGACGCCTACGACCCGGATGCGTTCGAACTCGCACGCCGGCGCCTCTCCTATGACGAAGCATTGGCGCGCGAAATCATATTTGCATTTGCCCGGGAGAGCCGGACGCGGCGAACTGCACCGCCACTCGAAGGTCCGAATGATCCGCTGAACGCGCTCTCGGCGCGCCTGCCTTACAAGCTGACCTCCGCGCAAAGGCGCGCTGTCCGCGAAATTGCCGATGATGTCGCGAGACCCCATCCCATGCGACGGATGCTGCAGGGCGACGTCGGCGCCGGTAAGACGCTAGTCGCAGTCATGGCGGCACTGAAGGCTGTTTCATCCGGTTATCAGGCAGCTTTCATGGCACCGACCGAAGTGCTGGCGCGGCAGCAGTTTGAGACGGTGGCCGGCCTGCTTGCGCCCTTGGGGCACGAAGTCGCGATCCTCACGGGTCGGGAGAAAGGCCCCAAGCGCGAATCAACGCTGATGGGGCTCGCCGATGGCAGCATTCATGTCGCTGTCGGCACGCAGGCGCTTTTTCAGGAAAGTGTCTCGTTCAGGAATCTTGGCCTTATTGTGGTGGATGAACAGCACCGCTTTGGCGTCGCCGACCGGATGCGCCTCATCGAAAAGGCATCGGCGCCGCATATGCTGGTGATGAGCGCGACGCCTATTCCCAGAACCCTTGCACAGGCAGTTCATGGTGACCTCGATATCTCGGTCCTTGATGAGAAACCTGCCGGGCGTCAGCCAATCGAGACGCGGGCTATTCCCGATACGCGCATTGAAGATGTGGTCGAAGCCATCGGGCGGGCCATCGACAGGGGTGAGCGCGTCTTCTGGGTCTGTCCGCGCGTCGATTCGGACGAGGACGATAGTTCCGCCGTTGCCCGCGCCGCCGCGCTAGAGGACTGGCTGGGGCAGAAGGTCGGGCTCGTCCATGGCCGGCTTCGCGGGGACCAGAAGGATGAGGCGCTTGAGGCATTCCGGCGCGGCGATACGAAAGTGCTGGTTGCAACGACGGTAATCGAGGTCGGCGTGGATGTGCCCGACGCCACGGTCATGGTGATCGAGCGCGCCGAAGGCTTCGGCCTGGCGCAGCTGCACCAGCTTCGTGGACGTGTCGGGCGCGGTGACCGAAAATCCTATTGCATCCTGCTTTATCGCCCGCCTCTCGGTGAAATCGCACACAAACGGCTGGAAACGCTTCGCGAGACGGAGGACGGCTTTGCGATTGCGGAAGCTGACTTCAAGCTTCGCGGACCTGGCGATGTGTTGGGCGTTCGCCAGTCCGGCGCCGTCGATTACCGTATTGTCGATCTGCAAGCCGACGCTGACCTGATCGAGATTGCCCGCAAGGATGCGCGTTATGCAATCGAGACAGATCCCGGCCTTACGAGCGACCGGGGCCAGGCTCTAAGCATCCTCAGAGAGCTTCTCAGTCCCCTCGTCCGTCAGCGGGAGTGAACGCTGTTCCGGCGCTTCGTCCCCATGTTCCGGCACGACGAGACCAGCCGACAGGATCATCTTCGCACCCTCCTCGATCGACATGTTCATCTCAATGCACTCCGATTCGCGTACATAGATGAGGAAGCCGGATGTCGGGTTCGGGGTCGTCGGCACGAAAACACCGATGAAATCATCGCCTAGCTTATGCGCGATCTCACCCTTTGCGCTGGATGATACGAATCCGATGCACCATGAGCCGACCTTTGGGTACTCTACCAAGACCACGCGGTCATAAGAGGCCTGCTGATTGTTGGTGAGAACTTCGATCAGCTGTTTGAAAGCTGCATAAACGTTGCGAACAATTGGCACGCTGGACAGAAGCCGGTCTGCCCCCCGCACGATTGAGCGGCCAAGCAGGTTTGTCGTGACCGCGCCCAGTATCGTGAGCGCAACGATCATTACGATCACGCCAAATCCGGGTATCGCGATATTCGTATATGTTTCGGGCTGGATGATCGGCGGCAGCAGGGGTTTGACCCTGTTGTCGATGAAATTGATCAGGAATTGCAGGACGAAAAACGTAATCGCAATTGGGGCGGCGATGACTATGCCTGCAAGGAATCTGCCCCGCAGCCATGCCCACAGACTGGGCCGTTTGGGCTCGGGTGCCATCAATCCATGGTCAGAGTGACCGGATTTGTCCGCCATAAAAGCGCTCCTGAAAAGTGGTCTGGGTTTACGTTGAGTATGGCTTGGAGATCATATGATTTCCGTTAATTGTGGCGAAGATGAGTGAGAAACAAGAATTCGATAGCAGGCTGCAGGCGGTCCTTAGACGCGTGTATGGCGAGCAGATAGCGCTGGCCTCTGCAAACAGGCTGTCAGGTGGCGCAAGCCAGGAAACCTGGCTGCTTACGCTCAGCGGTACCGGGGCGCCGGACACGCTTATTCTGCGCCGCGCGCCTGAGGGGATGGAAGCGACCGATGATTCGCGCGCCATCGGCCTGCCGAATGAGGCACGGCTTATCCGGAAGGCAGCGGCCACGGGCGTCGCCGTCCCTGAAGTTGTCCATGTTCTAGAACCGGATGAAGGTGTCGGCGAAGGCTTCATCATGTCGCGTGTTGAAGGTGAAACAATTGCCCGCCGCATCCTGCGAGACGACGAGTATGCGAAAGCGAGGGAGCACCTGCCTGCGCAGTGTGGCCGCGCGCTGGCGGGCATTCACCGCATCGACGGGTCTGACGTCCCGCGCATTCGCGAGAGTACCGGCCTCGCCCAGGTCGAACAGTATGAGCAGACCTATCAGGAGATCGGCGTTTGCCGTCCGATCTTTGACCTCGCAATTGTCTGGTTGAAGGAAAATGCCCCAAAGCCGCTCGCGCCGTTGCTGGTGCATGGTGACTTCCGGCTCGGCAATATCATGGTGGACGAACAGGGTCTCGCAGCGGTGCTGGACTGGGAGCTCGCCCATTACGGCGACCCGCGTGAGGATATTGGCTGGATGTGCACCAATTCATGGCGCTTTGGACAGTCTGAGAAACGCCTCGGCGGCTTCGGCGACGTTGAGCCGCTGCTGGAGGCTTATGCTGAAGCTGGCGGCGCAGAGTTCACACCGCGAGATATTGATTGGTGGGACATGCTGGGCAGCATGAAATGGGGCATTATGTGCATGGGAATGTACGAGACGTTCCGCTCAGGCGCTGATGCCAGTGTCGAGCGCGCCGCCATTGGCCGCCGCGTTTCCGAGACGGAAATGGACCTTGTGAACCTTCTGGAGGGCCAGCGTCATGCATGATCAGCCAAGCGTCAGTGAACTCGTACAGGCGGTGAAGAATTTCGTCGACCATTCAGCAATGCCGGAACTGAAAGGTCGTGCCGCCTTCCATGCGCGCGTCGCCTCCAACGTTCTGGCCACGATCCTGCGGGATCTGGACGCCCGCGAAGCCAATGATGGGGCCGAGTATGAGCGGCTGAAGGCGTTGCTGCCCGATAGTGACGGCAAAACCAGACAGGCTCTCAATGAGGAGCTTCAAGGTAGGATCCGGTCTGGTGAGCTGACGATCGCGTCGGCGGCGCTGATGGAACACCTCAAAAAGACCGCAATTGCGCAGTTGAAAGTCGATCAACCGAAATACTCCGGACTGGCAACCGCTCTAGAGGACTGAATATGCGCCCTATCCTGATCGCGCTTGGCATTGTCGCTGCGCTGGCTGTTGGTTGGGTTGCGTTCAAGGATGGTATCTACGCATCCTGGCTTGGTCAGGGAGAGCGAGAAGCGGTAGAGCCTGACTATGCGCTGGAGGACGACTGGCTTGAGCGCCCGGCAGAGGCCCCGCCGGGTGGATGGGCGAGCCCGTGGGGCATAGATGTCGTCATACTGGCTCCGTTTCCAACGACGCCGCAGCCTGCAGGCCTGCTCACAGCGTCCAGCGATGTCATCAAGAACGATTTTGACGGTTTCATGGATGAGGCCGGTCTCTCATCGGAGCTCAGTTCGGTCGTCTATGCCCCCTCCTATCGTGCGCCTTCGCCTGCTTTAGGTAAGCGCATGCGCGACGAGGCGAGCGCGCTGGCAGCCGCCGATGTTGCTGCCGCCGTGTCCCGTTATGCATCCGCCGACAACCGCAAGCGCGGTGTCCTGATTGTGGCTGCACCTGGCACTGAGGCGCTTCTTGAAGGGGCGCTAAGCGCCCTGCCCGCTGATGAAGATTTCCGTCAAAGGTTTGGCGGCGTGATGCTGCCAGCGGATATGGATGTTGCCGAGTGGATGGAAGTTGCTGGCCCCTGCAGCGATGGCGTGGATGCTTGCGTGGTCTCAACAGGTCTCGACGCCAGCAAACCTTTCAGGCGCTTCTTACTGCCAAGCCTTCCGCGTCCACGTCTAGTCTATAGCGATGACGGCACTCTCGCCAACACGATCGACGAGCGGGCGGATACGCTGTCAGTATGGCTGGAAGAAAATCTGCCTAAACCAGCAGAGCCCTTCGACACCTGGGCTGCAGAGGAAGTGGTGGATGTAGCCCCCATCCGACGCCCGAATTCGGAACGCGATATTTCGGGCGAGCGTGGGAACTAGCTACGCGAGCGCTCAATGATATTCGTCGTCGACCGGCCTTCCAGCAGCGGCACGATAATCACTTCACCGCCGCGGGCCCTGACCGTGTCGGCGCCCACGATTTCATCGGCTTTATAGTCGCCGCCCTTTACCAGAACATCTGGCTGCAGGGCTTCGATCAGTTCGGCAGGTGTATCTTCGTCGAAGCTGGTAACAGCGTCGACGGCAGCAATGCCTGATAGCAGCTCGGCGCGGTCCTGTTCAGTGTTTACCGGGCGGCTTTCGCCTTTGAGGCGCTTGACCGAGGCGTCGGTGTTGACCGCGACGATCAGGCGGTCGCACTGAGCCCGGGCCTGACGCAAAACCCTCAAATGGCCGGGATGCAGAATGTCGAAGCACCCATTGGTAAATCCGACGCGTAGTCCAGACGCTCGCCAGCGCGTTGCAAGTTCAACGATATCCGCGCGGGTCAGCAATCCTGCCGATTGCGGTGCCTCACCCGCGGAGAGCGCACGTTGAAGCTCGTCTGCGCTGACCGTTGCTGTGCCGACTTTGCCAACGACGATGCCGGAAGCTGCGATAGCGAGTTCGACCGCGTCCTTGAGCTCTGCGCCTGCCGCGATGGCCGCTGCAAGCGCCGCCATGCTGGTATCCCCAGCGCCCGAGACGTCGAAAACCTGCCGGGCCTCGCCCTTCATATGAAAGGTTTTCGTTCCCTCAAACCAGGACATACCCTTTCCAGCGCGAGTCACAACAAAGCTGGTGTCAGGCAGGCTATCGGCCATGGTGCCAAGTGCTGCCTTGACATCGCTATCGCTTGTGGTGGGCAGGCCGCTGGCAGCCGCAAGCTCACTCGCATTCGGCTTGATCAGGTTTGCACCCGTGTAGACGCTGAAATCCTTTGATTTCGGGTCGACCAGAACGGGTATGCCATTGTCCCGGGCAGCTCTGATGCAGGCGTCGAAAACAATCGGATTGACCGCACCTTTGGCATAATCTGACACAATGATCAGTGCGGCCGTTCTTGCAGCGTCTGTGACCAGTTTGCCGATCTCTGATGAGGCGTCAGCAAGGTCTGGGCAATCGTCCTCGGTATCGACGCGTAGCAATTGCTGTGTGCCAGCAATGAAGCGGGTCTTTATCACCGTCGGCATACTGCTCGTGCGGACAAGCTGACAGCTGATCAGCGGGTCGGCTTCGAGAAGTTCTGTAAGATGCGTGCCGGCATCATCATCGCCGATACAGCCAATCATGATGGTGTGCAGGCCAAGGGCGCTGAGGTTGCGGGCAACGTTTCCTGCGCCGCCGGGCACTTCAGTTGAGTTCGATTTGCGCAAAACCGGAACAGGTGCTTCTGGCGAGACCCTGCCAACGCTGCCATAAACATACCGGTCCAGCATCAAATCGCCGACGCAGATGATCTGCTTGCCGCTGGCCTTGTGCAGAATGTCAGATATTTGCTGTCTCAAGCCGCAATTCCCCGTGCCAGCCTCTGTTTTTGGTCGCGCCACGCCTGACTAAACAAATATTTCCTTTGGCGCCAGACACATACAATGTGGACAAGACTGATCCGAGCCACAGTTTGCCGCGTAGACGCCTACGACATTGCGCACACAGGAGAAAAAGCTGGGACAGGAAAATCCAACCTCAGTGATCGTCTGGTTCAGGAACGATCTTCGGCTCGCAGACCATGCAGCCCTCGCCGCCGCGGTCAAAGCGGATGCGAAGATCTTTCCGGTCTACATACTCGAGGATACCGTCGCCGGGGGACGTAAGCTTGGGGGCGCCTCGAAATGGTGGCTGGACAAGTCTCTTAAATCGCTTCGCTCTGCTATCTCGCAGCGCGGCGGCAAGCTTATCTGCCGGAAGGGAGATGCTGAGAAGGTCCTGCATGATCTCGTCAGCGAGACAGGTGCTGACGCGGTCTTTTGGGGACGCAGATATACCCAGCCTGAAATGGATCGTGATGCCGATATCAAGAAAGCGCTTCAGGATGAAGGCATAGAGGCCGAAAGCTTCAACACATGCCTTCTGACCGAGCCCTGGTCTTATCAGACGACGTCTGGCGGCTATTACAAGGTATTTACTCCCTATTGGCGGGCGGTCCGCAGCAGCTTCGAAGCGCCGGACCCGGTGCAGGCGCCGGAGACATTTGCCGGTATCGGGATCAATGGCGATGAGATTGAGAGCTGGGAGCTGCATCCAAGCAAGCCCGACTGGTCCAAGGGGTTCGACGACATGTGGACCCCGGGTGAGGAAGGCGCGCAAGAGAGATTGCAGAGCTTCCTCGATGGCCCGGTCCGCGAATATGAAGAGATGCGCAACCGCCCAGATCAAGATGGGACGTCCGGGCTTTCTCCTCACCTGCATCATGGCGAGATCAGTCCGGCCACTGTCTGGCGCGCCGTGATGGGTCGTATCAATCGCGGCTTGCAAGAAGAAGAAAGCGCTTGGTCATTCCTCTCCGAAATTGTCTGGCGTGAGTTTTCGTACGTTCTGATCTATCATAATCCGAAGATGGGACGGGAAAATTACGACAGCAAATTCAACAAGATGGAGTGGAGGTCTAATAAAAAGGATCTTGAGCTCTGGCAAAAGGGAAAGACCGGCTACCCGATCGTGGATGCTGGCATGCGCCAGCTGTGGGCCACCGGCTGGATGCATAATCGCGTCCGTATGATCGTCGCCTCGCTTCTGACCAAGCATCTGCTACTGAACTGGACAGAAGGCGAAGACTGGTTCTGGGATACGCTCGTGGATGCTGACCCGGCATCTAACGCTGCGGGTTGGCAATGGACGGCTGGTTCGGGCGCTGACGCATCGCCCTACTTCCGTGTCTTTAACCCGATCACACAAGGCCAGAAGTTCGACCAGACTGGCGCTTATGTTCGCAGATGGTGCCCGGAGCTGAAAAAGCTGCCCAACAAACATCTCCATGCACCCTGGGAAGCAGGACGCCACGTACTGGAGAAAGCAGGGATCGAACTCGGGAAAACATATCCGCGACCGATCATCGAACACAGGCAAGGCCGCCAGCGTGCGCTGGACGCCTGGGAAACGCTTAAGGGAAAGCAGGACTGAGCATGAAAAAGATAGCTGTCATTGGCTCAGGAATTACCGGTCTCGGTGCTGCCTTTGCGTTGAAAGATACCGCTGACGTCACTGTATTTGAAGCGCGTGAGCGCGCCGGCGGCCATGCGCACACCAGAACCATCGACTATGACGGGAAAGAGCTGAATGTCGATGTCGGCTTTATCGTCTATAATGGTCGCAACTATCCAAACCTGACGGGATTTTTCGAGGCGCTGGGGGTGGAAACGGAGCAAAGCGATATGAGCTTTGCTGTGTCAAACGAGGACGGGTTTGAATGGGCTTCGACCGTCAAGGGCATGTTCGCGCGGAAGCGAAACCTCCTTCGCCCGCGGTTCCACAAATTCTGGCGAACGATCCTGAAGTTCAATGACATTGCGCGCGAGGAGCTCGCCGCCGGTTGCATTGGAAATGAGACGCTTGGCGTCTGGCTGGACCAGAAGGCTTTCAGCGAAGACTTCAAGCAGAACTACATTCTGCCCATGGGGGGCGCGATCTGGTCGACGCCGCCCGCGGAAATGATGGATTATCCCGCGCTCAGCTTCTTCCGCTTTTTCGAAAACCATCGCCTTATGCATGCAGAGCGCCCGAAATGGCGCACGGTGACGGGTGGCTCAAAGCGCTATGTCGACAAGGCGTGCCGCGCCCTTGGATCGCGCCTGCGCCTCAACGCGCCGGTCAAACAGGTCAGCCCGTTCGGCCAGCATGTGCGTGTAACGACTGAGGATGGCCGCGAACATCTTTTCGATGATGTCATTCTGGCTGTTCATTCAGACACGGCGCAGCAGATGCTGGCTCCGGCCTATGAAGATCAACGCTTCCTGCTCAATTCGGTCGGATACAGGCCAAACCGCATTTTTCTGCATCGCGATCCCGCTTACATGCCGAGCCGAAAGGCTGCCTGGGCAAGCTGGAACGTGATTCAGAAGTATTCTGACGGCGAGAACATTTGCCTCACTTACTGGATGAACCGGCTGCAGAACCTGCCGAACGACCGCCCTCTCTTCGTGACGCTGAACCCGTCAGTTCCACCAGCGCCTGAGAACGTATTCCACGAAGTGACGTTCGATCATCCCCAGTTCGATGCGCCTGCCGCTGCTGCTTGCAGATCACTGGAACGCATTCAGGGCGACCGGGGGCTGTGGATGGCTGGGGCATGGCTAGGCTCCGGCTTTCACGAAGATGGCCTCAAGAGCGGGCTTCGAGCCGCGCTGTCGCTAGGCGGGCAAGTCCCATGGGATGCTGAAGGTGTAGAACGCGTCGTTCCCTCAGCGGACCGGGTGGTGGCCGCCGATGTTAGAGCAGCCGGGACGGCAGCGCAGTGAGCAGCGCCAGCCCTGCACTTCGGCTACACGAAGGCGACACCGTACATCGCCGGTTCACGCCGTTCGTATCTGATTTCAGCTATCGCATCTTCATGCTTGAAGTCGATATCGACCGATTGCCAGACGCGCGCGAGCAATGCCGCCTTTTCGGCATTGATGAGGGCGCGCTTTTCAGCTTTCAAACTGATGAGCACGGTGCCCAGGGTGAGCAGTCTCTGCGAGGGTGGGCGGAAGAACGGTTGCTGGAAGCCGGTATCGACGCGTCGTCGCTTAGGCTGAAGCTGATCACCTTTCCCCGCCACCTGTTCTACAAGTTTGCACCCATATCCGTCTGGATTGCGGAGGATGAGGATGCACGACCTGCGGGGGTCATTTACGAAGTGCGCAACACGTTTGGTGAGCGCCACGTTTATGTGGCAGCGGCCGACGGCGGGTGGAGCCGGCATGCTGCGGACAAGGTCTTCCACGTCTCGCCGTTCTTTGACGTGTCCGGAAAGTATGAGTTTTCACTTCAGCGAGACGAGACGACGCTGCGCCTGGGGGTGAGCACTGTCTCTGAAGGCGGCGTGAAACATATGGCGACCCTGTCGACAAAAGCGGCTGCAGCTACGGACAGTGCGCTGATCCGCAAGGCGGTTTCAATGCCGTTTTCGACCCTCGGGGTCACTCTTGCCATTCACTGGGAAGCCTTGAAGCTATGGCTGAAGGGCGCAAACTATCATCCAAAACCGCATCAGGCGCAGCGGAAGGTGTCGGTTGCTACGGCCTCTGGCCGCCTTTCGGAGGAGACACATCAATGAACCAGCACACAGGCGAAATTCGCGCGACGGTCTCATCGCTAAGGCAATTGTCAGGTGTTCCGGCAGGGTTCAGGCTGGCTGGGCTTTTCCTCCTCCGGACGGAAAATGGCTCGCTTCGCTTCAATCTGCCTGATGGCCGGTCGGTCCTGTTCGATCAGGGTAGGCCGGGGCCGCACGCGGTCGTCGATGTCCACGAATTTGGTTTTGCGAAACGTGCGCTGGCAGGCGGCGATATCGGTTTCGCCGAGAGCTACATGGACGGCGAGTGGTCAACGCCAGATCTAACGTCTGTGCTGGAATACTTCTCCGAGAACTTCGAGGCAGCTGGCAAGCTTGCGGTGGGCGGATCGATGGTAAAGGCCATCAACAAGATGCGCCACTTCTTCAATCGCAACAGCCGTGCGGGCGCGCGCCGCAACATCATGGCGCACTATGACCTCGGCAACGACTTCTACTCTGCCTGGCTGGATGAAACGATGACTTATTCGTCGGCCCTGTACGACAAGCCAAACCTGTCATTGGAGCAGGCGCAGACAGCCAAATACAAGGGCATTGCAGACCAGCTGGCCGCTGGCCCTGATAGCCATTTGCTTGAGATCGGTTGTGGTTGGGGCGGGTTTGCTGAATATGCGGCGAAAGCACGCGGCTCAAAGGTCACCTGCCTGACAATCTCAGAAGCGCAACGCGACTACGCGGCGGCTCGCATGCAGCGCGCAGGACTGTCGGACCGGGTGGATATACGTCTGGAGGATTATCGCGACCATCAAGGCAGGTATGATGGTGTCGCGTCTATCGAGATGTTCGAAGCGGTCGGAGAGGCCTACTGGCCCAGCTATTTCGAGAAAGTCCGCGAAAGCCTCAATGAAAACGCCAAGGCAGCGCTCCAGATCATCACAATTGATGACGGCCTGTTCCGGCGCTATCGCAAACGCACTGATTTCATCCAGCGTTACATCTTCCCTGGCGGGATGTTGCCGAGCGAAAAAGCGCTACGAGAATCACTGGCCAACGCAGGCCTTCGTTTCGATGCTGTGCATTATTTCGGGCAGGACTACGCCCGCACGCTGAAGCTCTGGGCTGAGCGTTTCGAAGAGGCGTGGGACAGGATCCAGACGTTTGGCTTCGATGAACGTTTTCGCAGACTTTGGCGCTTCTATCTCAGCTATTGCGAAGCTGGGTTCGGCAACGGCCGGATCAATGTCGGCCAGTTCCAGCTGTCTCGGGCATAAAAAAGGCGGGCATCGCTGCCCGCCTTCATTTCTTGATCGTGGCTTTTTTCTAGTAAAGCTGTGTGAGGACATAATCGATCTGCTGACCGCGCGCTTCGAAGCCGAGCTTCACCCAGCGCGATTTATCATCGTACCAGAGGTCTACCGTGAGGTCTGACTGAAGACGGTAGTGGGTTGTTTCCACTTCCTCACCGCCGATCGTGAGAGTTTCACGCCCTATTTTCTCAACATTCGTATCCAGCAGCTCACCAGTCTCAGTCGAAAGGATCTGACTGCTGAAAGCCTGCTGGATGTTCCAGTGGCTCGACGGAATGATGCCGATTGGTGCGTCGCCCGAATAAGCCGAGCCATCAATCACGAGGCTGTCGCCGTCGACACTCGCTTCTACGTATTCGTCGTCGCCGTCGTCATTCGTCTGTCCCTTCAAGCCAACAAGCTTGCCGTTTTCCCAGGTTTCAGTGGCGTCGAGTTCATATTTGAAAACGGTGATCGGGCCGAGACCGGCCTTCAGTTCGACATCAGACCGCGCAGTAAACGTGTCATCAGACTCGACGTCGAAAGAAATCTTGTGGGTCCCGAACTCCTTGCCTTTACGCAGTACGTTGAAGACGATCTGGTCGCCATCTTCGGGCTGCCAGGCGGCCGGCGCTTCCTGTGACACTGGTGCGCTCATGGTGTCTGTTTCGGCAGTGTCTGCGAAAGCAGGCAAAGCGGTGAGAGCGGTAGCCAGTGCGAGTGTGCTGATCGTGGTTTTCACGTAAATCTCCAGAATGGTGTATCAGCTCGAGCAACGAAGCAGGTACAAGCCTTGTTCCCCGCTGCGGCCGGGCGGTGACGCTCTCCTGGTGCTGCCAGGACAAGATCGCCGGCGTCGAAGGTGTCGCGGCCATCTTCCAGTCGTCCATCAAGAACAATCATTGCCTCGAGTGCACTATGGCCATGAGCAAAAACCCGGTCACCGGGCTGCAGGCGCATCAGCGACCCACTCGTTTCTGGTAACTTGCAGAAATGGGCCCCCGAGAGGCCTTTGCGCCAAGGAACATCGTCATAATCGGTGTTTATTATCTCGGTCGCGATATCTTCCATCCGAAAC
Source organism: Henriciella barbarensis (assembly GCF_003576345.1). Lineage (GTDB taxonomy): Bacteria > Pseudomonadota > Alphaproteobacteria > Caulobacterales > Hyphomonadaceae > Henriciella > Henriciella barbarensis. The sequence goes on from NZ_QWGB01000003.1 coordinate 39,483, forward strand.
AGCGCTTCAAGGTGATCTTCGCCTGCCGGTTTGATGTTGTCCCGAACCGCTTCCCAGGTGCGTGCTATCTCATCTCCTTCTTCGGTCATGAGACGGTGCAGTGTTGCGGCGAGGCTCATGCTGGCCGACAAATTTCCGGTCGCGTAATCCAGCATAAAGGCGTGATAGGTATCGGGGTTGGACATTTGTGTGCGCTCAAACAGATTAGGTTCGAAATCTATACGCGCAGAGAGCCAGACTGGATCAGCCGGTCCCGGTGTTGTCACTGCGGTGGCTGATAGCTACATCGAAACTGCAAACGGAGTAGTCTGAATGATCCTCAACTCGGTTCTCGACGCTATCGGGAATACACCCCTCATCAAGCTGCAGCGTGTTTCTGAGGAAACCGGATGCACCATCCTCGGCAAGGCCGAATTCCTCAATCCAGGACAGTCTGTAAAGGATCGGGCGGCTCTTGGCATTGTCCGAGACGCAGAGCGCTCTGGAGCCCTGAAGCCTGGCGGCACGATTGTTGAAGGTACAGCCGGTAATACCGGCATTGGCCTTGCTCTGGTTGGTAGCGCGCTTGGCTATCGCGTTGTGATCGTCATGCCGCGCACGCAAAGCCAGGAAAAGAAACTGGCCGTGAAGCTCCTGGGCGCAGAGCTCATTGAAGTGGATGCGGTCCCCTACTCCAACCCGAACCATTACGCCCGATATTCTGGCAAGCTCGCCGGAGAGCTTGCCAAGACAGAGCCAAATGGCGCGATCTGGGCGAACCAGTTCGACAATACTGCCAATCTCGAAGCGCATTACGACACGACCGGTCCCGAGATATGGGAGCAGACCAAAGGCAAGGTCGACGGATTTATCTGCGCGGTGGGATCAGGCGGCACGCTCGCTGGCGTCGCGAAGTACCTTCAGGAGCAGAGCAAGGACGTGAAGGTCGGGATCGCCGATCCGGGCGGCGCGGCACTCTATGAGTATTTCAAGAATGGCGAGCTGAAGTCCGAAGGTACTTCGATTACCGAAGGTATTGGTCAGGGCCGGATCACAAAGAACATTGAAGAGCTGAAAGTTGACTACGCCTACAGGTGTCAGGACGATGAGGCGCTGAAGATTCTCTACGATCTGATCCTTCATGAAGGGCTCTGCCTCGGCGGATCTGCCGGTATCAACATTGCCGGGGCTGTCCGCCTGGCAAAGGATCTTGGACCCGGTCACACGATCGTGACGATACTTTGCGATTACGGCAATCGCTATCAATCCAAGCTCTACAATCCGGAATTCCTACGCAGTAAGGATCTGCCTGTTCCGCCATGGATGGAGGAGTCCTGATGGCACATGCATCGCCGCTCGTTTCTGCCAGCTGGTTGAAGGATAATCTGAAGGCGCCCGACCTTCGCGTCGTCGATGCAAGCTGGTTTCCGAGCTGGACGTCGAGTGCCGGTGCCGGTCGCCAGTCTTATGACCGGGGGCATATTCCGGGCGCGGTCTATTTCGATATCGACGAGATCAGCGACAGCGAAAGCGATCTGCCCCACATGATGCCAGATTCCGTGAAGTTCTCTTCGCGTGTGCGCAAGCTCGGCATCGGGGACGGCAACCGGGTCGTTGTTTACGATGCGAATGACTTTTTCGCCTCTGCGCGCGTGTGGTGGATGTTCCGCGTCATGGGGCACAAGGAGGTCTACGTACTGAATGGCGGCTTACGGGCCTGGCAGACAGAAGGCGGCGAACTGGAAGACCTGCCGCCTGTGATTACTGGCGGGCGGCACTTCACGCCGCGCGTGCGCTCGGACCTGATCAAGTCGCGCAAACAGGTGGCGGCTGCTTCCGCCTCGGGCGAGTTTTCGATACTTGATGCCCGCCCCACGGGCCGTTTTTCTGGTGCTGAGAAAGAGCCTCGCCCAGATCTCCCATCCGGGCACATTCCGGGAAGTTTCAATGTCCCATCAGGCAAGCTGGTCGGCGCGGACGGCAAACTCGCCGCGAGAGAACAGCTCCAGTCCCTTCTCGGTGACTATGCTGAGAGACCGGTGATTACGAGTTGTGGTTCTGGCGTGTCGGCCGCGGTTATCGCGCTGGCGCTGGCAGAAATCGGCAACTGGGATGGCGCGGTGTATGATGGCTCATGGTCTGAATGGGCCTCACATCCAGAAAGCAAGATCGCGACAGCATCGGTATGAAACTCCCGACCCGGCTCATCCATAACCGCAAGGGAAACCCGGAGCGGCGAACGGTGAACCCCCCTGTCGAGCGCGCATCGACTGTACTCCTGCCTGACCGGCAATCACTTTATGGCGGCGGTACCGGGTATGGCCGCATGGGGCTCTCGGTTCACAGGGAGCTGGAGGCGGCGCTGTGTGATCTCGAGGGCGGCACGCATGCGCGTCTGACGCCTTCGGGGCTTAGTGCATGCGCCGTAGCAATCGCCTCAGCTGTCGAGGCGGGCGACCACGTGCTGCTTTCAGATTCAGTTTACGGCCCCACCCGGCGTTTTTGTGAAAAGCGCCTGCCAACCATGGGCATTAGTGCTGCCCGCTTCAATCCGAGGGACCCGGCGGCGCTTGAAGCCGCCATTACGCCCTCCACGAAGCTGATTGTGCTAGAATCTCCCGGATCGTTGACCTTTGAGATTTCTGACACGCCCGCGATTGTCGCCATTGCCGGCCGGGCAGGAATTACGACCGTAATGGACAATACCTGGGGCGCTGGCGTGTTTCACCGGCCGTTGGACCTCGGCGTTGATATCTCTGTTCAGGCACTCACAAAATATATCGTCGGCCATGCTGATGCGTTCGGTGGTGCTGTCGTAACTAAAAACCGGAAACTAGCAGCGTCAGTTGAAAGCCTGACCGAAGACTGGGGTATTTCCCTTGGACCGGACGATGCCTATGCAGCGTTGCGCGGCACGCGTACGCTCAACACCCGTTTGAAAGCGCACGAAGCCAGTGCGCTCGAAATTGCTGAATGGCTTGGCAAGCAGGAAGACGTCAGCCTGGTTATTCACCCTGCCCTGCCCAATCATCCCGATCATGAAGTCTGGAAGCGCGATTTTTCGGGTAGTTGTGGTCTTTTCGGGTTTCTGCTCGATGCGCCCGATGAAGTCCACATTGATGCGTTTCTGTCAGCGCTCAAACTGTTCAAGATGGGCTTTTCCTGGGGCGGATTCGAGAGCTTGATCATTCCTTCTGATGAGCAGCTTACCCGCCTGCCGGAAGATTGGTCGCAAGCCCGCAACGGTCGGCTGATCCGCCTTCATGCAGGCCTCGAAGATACCGCAGATCTTATCGACGATCTGGCCCGAGCATTCAGCGTCTTAGATAACGTAAAAAATACTTGATCTTTGAATTGCGATTCAATATCTCGACCGCCGACACGCAAGCGAGCTACGACGGTCCCGAAAGGGCGTCAGTACGGGTGAGCCCAGATGTCTTCACTTTCATCATCGGGTGCTGAGCCCGGTAATGCTGGACGAGGATACTTGGATGGCACCGAACATGATCGCTTTGGCGGCAGCGTACAGCCGTTTGGATGTGGCCTGGGACACCGGGCTCTACAACTATTACGACAAGAAATTCGGAGATTATGCGGCTGCGGTCGCTGAACTTATAAGGCCGTAGCGGGTTCGCCCGCCGAACTGTCGTGCGCATCAGACGTTTGTTCTGGTGCAGTCAATAAGTTCACTGGCTTCGTGCCAGCCAAAATCCGAATTCTTGCCATGTTCAAATCTGGTTCTGCGCCGCTGGCGCGCCCTGCTATTCTTCCCGACACCACCACCCGCACTGGGCTTCCGGCTTTTGCGAGTGTGGGTGACGTGCTGCGCGCCTATGAGGGCGATGATGCGATCTTCGTACTCTACCCGAAGAAGATCGCTGCAGCTGCGCGTACCTTCCTGAATGGGTTTCCCGGCAAGGTTCTCTATGCCGTGAAGGCGAACCCGCACCCAGCCGTCCTGAAGACGCTCTGGACCAGCGGTGTCCGCAATTTTGACGTGGCCTCGACCCGAGAGGTAGACCTTGTTCAGAGTGTCGTGCCAGGCGCGAAACTGTTTTTCATGCACCCTGTAAAGTCGCGTACCGCGATCCGTCACGCCTATGAGTGCGGCGTACGTGATTTCTCCTTCGACACCGCTGACGAGCTTCAAAAGATGCTTGAAGTGACAGGGTATGCGAGTGATCTGAACCTGCACCTGCGAGTCGCGCTGCCAAAGGGCGGGGCTGCGATGCCTTTGTCAGGCAAGTTTGGCGCAGATCGCGATCAGGCGATTGAACTGCTCGCTGACGTAAGGCGGCACGCATTCAAGCTGGGCGTTACTTTCCATGTGGGGTCGCAGTGCCTTGAGATTGGCGACTACGACACAGCTCTGGCCTATGTCCGCTCCATCGTGGAGGCGTCCGGCGTCGAGATCGATTCCATCGATTGCGGCGGCGGTTTTCCGGTGCCTTATCCCGGCATGTCGCCCCGCCCGATGAGTGAGTATTTCAGTGCAATTCGCTCATCGCTGTCGGCTCATGGCTTTACGGGCCTGCAAGTCCTTGGCGAGCCGGGCCGTGCCCTCTGCGCGCAGGGTGGTTCGACGCTCGCCCGTGTTGAACTTCGCAAAGGCGGCGACCTTTACCTCAATGACGGTAGCTACGGCTCGTTGTTTGATGCGGCCCAGTGCGCTTGGAAGTTTCCTGTAAAGCTCCACACGGTCGAACCGCGCGACGAAGCTGAAACCGAAGCGTTCCGCTTCTTTGGCCCAACCTGCGATAGCCTGGATGTCATGAATGGCCCCTTCGATCTGCCTTCCGACGTGCAGGAAGGCGACTGGGTCGAAATCTGCCATCTTGGTGCCTATGGTCAGGCCCTTTCCTCGCGGTTTAATGGCTTTTACAGCGAGACGACCGTCGCCGTTATGGCGTAGTCACCCCTTCAATCAAGTCTGGCAGCAGCCTTCGCCTGCATGGGCGAGGGCTGCCTGCCTGCTGGACCCCGTCACCCCACATCGTTACAACGCCTTCCAAGTCATTGGAGACCCAAATGTCTGACAATTCCAACCGTAAGGCCGAGCTTCTAAGCAATCCGGTCGAGCATATCGACATCACCAAGTTCGATGCCCGCCCAATCGTGGAATCGATGGGCAAGATGTCCTTCACCTCTCGCGATCTCGCGCGGGCAACCGACATCTTCAACATGGCGCTTGAGGACGAGGACTGCTCGACCATCCTGACGCTGGCAGGGTCCACGTCGGCAGGCGGCTGCATGCATGTCTACCGTGACCTTGTGAAGGACGGCCTGATCGACTGTATCGTCGCCACCGGAGCGTCGATCATCGACATGGATTTCTTCGAAGCGCTCGGATACAAGCACTATCAGGCGCCAGAGTCGGTCGACGACAACATCCTTCGCGATCTCTACATCGACCGCATCTATGATACATTCATCGATGAAGAAGAGCTGCAGGCCTGTGACCATGTCATTTACGACATCGCAAACAAGCTGGAGCCGCGCCCCTACTCTTCCCGTGAATTCATCTGGGAAATGGGCAAGTGGCTGAAGGATAATGCCGTCAAGAAGGGCTCGCTGATCGAGACCTGCTATGACCACAATGTTCCGATCTTCGTTCCGGCCTTTTCGGACTGTTCGGCAGGGTTTGGTCTCGTGAAGCACCAGGTCGAAAATCCCGGAAATTACATGTCGATCGACAGCGTTGCTGACTTCCGCGAGCTCACCGATGTGAAGATCGCAGCCGGTACGACAGGACTCCTTATGGTTGGCGGCGGTGTGCCGAAGAACTTCGTGCAGGACACAGTGGTTTGCGCTGAAATTCTCGGCAAGGAATGCGAAATGCACAAATACGCCGTGCAAATCACTGTGGCCGACACGCGCGATGGGGCCTGCTCATCCTCGACGCTGAAAGAAGCCGCAAGCTGGGGCAAGGTGCAGACCGTGCATGAGCAGATGGTGTTTGCCGAAGCCGGCTCCGTCGTGCCTCTGCTTGCCTCTGCTGCCTGGCATAAGGGGGCCTGGAAAAACCGCAAGAAGCGAGAGTTCGCAAAGCTCTTCCTCTAGAACGCGCCGCGACACGATAGACCATGACGCCGGGACATTACTTGTCCCGGCGTTTTTCGTTGGGCAGATTATTTCGAGATTTCCAAGCATGAGGAGACCGCACATGTCCGACAGGATTCAGGTCACGAAGAAAGACGGCGTCGCTGACGTCAAACTCGTTCGCGCCGACAAGATGAATGCGCTGGACGATGCGATGTTCGAAGCGCTACTGGCAACCACAGAAGAGTTGGCGAGGGACAAGTCTGTCCGCTGCGTGGTCCTGTCCGGCGACGGACGTGCCTTCTGTGCAGGCCTGGATATGGGCAATTTCGGCAAGATGGCCGAAGGCAACAAGGAGGGCGGTTCGCCTAGCGGGCGTCAGGGACTCACCCCACGCACACACGGTATTACGAACCGGGCTCAGCAGGCTGTCTGGGGCTGGCGTGCCCTGCCCGTGCCTGTCATCGCCGCTGTGCATGGTGTCGCTTTAGGTGGCGGCTTCCAGGTCATGCTGGGCGCCGACATGCGGATTATTCATCCCGAGACCAAGCTGTCCATCATGGAGATCAAGTGGGGCCTCGTACCAGACATGGCGGGTACAGCGATCATGGGTTCGCTCTGCCGCGATGATCGCCTGCGCGAGCTGACCTATACCGGACGTATCTTTTCGGGCGCTGACGCGGCTGAATATGGCTTTGCCACCGAAGTCAGCGAGACACCGTATGAGCGCGCCATGGAGCTTGCGGTACAGATTGCCGGAAAGAACCCGGACGCCATCCGCGCGAACAAGGAGATCTTCAACAATCTCCCGGACATGACGGCTGCAGAAGCCCTGCTTCAGGAATCGGTGCTGCAGGACAAACTGATCGGAAGCAAGAACCAGATCGAAGCAATTATGGCCGAGCTGCAGAAGCGCCCTGCTGTCTTTGCGGATAGCTAAGGACAAATACATTTCGTCCAAAAAGAAAGGCGACCGTTTGAGGCGGTCGCCTTTTTTCTTGATCTGTTTTTCCACTTCAAACGAAGTGGCGCGAGTGACGGGGCTCGAACCCGCGACCTCCGGCGTGACAGGCCGGCACTCTAACCAACTGAGCTACACCCGCGCAGATCGTCCACCGCGTTTGGCGGTGAGGCGCCTGATTAGACAAGCCACGCGCACCGGTCAAGCGTGAAGTGTGCCTGTATGCAGACGAGTTGCAGCTGCACCCTTCGCACAGTGAATTTCGCTGGTGACCAGGGTCAGCCCGTGGCGGTCTGTCGGTTGCGCGGCGTGCCTTCGAGGCGGATGACATCGCCTGACATTGAAATGCCCGAGGTTGAATTCGCGAGCAGTCTGTCCGCTTCTTCTTCAGAGCGCACAGGGAAAAGATGGCCAAGTTTCTCTAGCGGCTGCGGCCGGCTGATCAAATAGCCCTGCAGTTCGTCGCAGCCGATTTCGGTGAGGTACTGCTTTTGGGTTTCGGTTTCGACGCCCTCAGCGGTGCAGCTCATATTAAGGGCCTTGGCAATCTGGAGCGTCGCCTTTGTGATGGCCCGGCTCTCATGATTGTGGTCGATATCTTCTACGAAGCTTTTGTCGATCTTGAGTTTGTCGAACGGGAACCGGCGCAGGTAGCTCAGCGATGAAAAGCCGGTGCCGAAATCGTCTAGCGAGATACGCAGGCCGATTTCCTTCAGCTGATTTAGACGCTTCAGCGTGAATTCGGTATCTGTCATCAGAACCGACTCGGTGATTTCCAGTTCAAGCCGGGCTGGATCAATCTGATTCACCGCAATTGCGTTGATGATCGTCGTCACGAGGCTTGAGCTATGAATCTGCAGCGGAGAGATATTCACCGCGACGCGCATATTGTCCGGCATGCGGCGGGCCGCGCTGAGTGCTTCGCGTAGCGCCCAGTCGCCAAGTCGGGTGATGATGCCGCTATCTTCGGCGTGCTGGATAAAATGACCCGGTCCGATCAGGCCGCGGGTCGGGTGCTGCCAGCGAATGAGGGTTTCAGCACCAATGATTTCATTAGTCTGGGCGTTGAGCTGGGGCTGGAAGAACAGGCGTAATTCGTTGTTCTCAAGCGCCTTGTTGAGGTCCAGCTCAATGCTCTGACGCGCTCTGGCCCGGTCTTCGAGGTTCTGGCTGAAAACACACCAAGTGCGCTTCCCCGCCTCTTTGGCCTGATAGAGAGCAAGGTCGGCATGTTTGAGCAGCGTCTGAATTTCCATATTGTGTTGCTCAATGATCCGCACACCAATACTCGCGCCGCAATGAACGATTGAACTCCAGATATCGTATGGCCGGTTCAGACGTTCACTCATCGCTTTCACTGTCTCGATGAGCTCATCCTGCGAATCACACTCGAGCAGCATTGCAAACTCATCACCGCCGAGACGCGCGATAACGTCTGCATCAGGCGCGGCATCCTTCAGGCGCTTTGCGACCTGGCAAAGAAGTTCATCCCCCGCAGGGTGGCCGAGCGTGTCATTGACCCATTTAAAGTTATCCAGATCGAGCCAGAGAAGAGCTCGGCAGCGACCGCCAGGAACCGGGCGGGTCGACGCTTTCTCAAGATACTCATGCAAATTCGCCCTGTTTGGCAGAGACGTCAGAGGATCGAAGTGGGCCATGAAGGCAATGCGGTCTTCAATGGCTTTCGACTGGGTAATGTCAGAGGCAACGCCACGAAATCCCTGAAACTTGCCTGCTCCATCGAAGATCGGCTTGCCGGTCAGAGACCACCAGGTCTCATCCTCGCCTTCGACTTCCAGATTCAGGTCGCGAAAGCTTTGCTGACGGTCGAGGCACCGCGCCAGCGTCCTTGCGTCCTCGTTCTCTTTGAAAAGCGAGCCTAGGCTGACACCAACCGCCATCAGTTCAAAATTGTTTTGCTCTGATACCGTCGGAAGCGGAATATCGATCAACGCATTGGTTTCATCCGTCTGCCACAGCCAGTCTGACGTACTTTCTTCAAAGTCTCGCAGAAGCAGTCCGATAAGCTGGGCCTGTTGTTTGACTGCGGAGCCGTTGAGATGTTGTTCGACGAACTGGTTGAATGACCACTTCGAAGACGTCCACAATACGACAGCGTAAACAAACGCCAGAACCGACAGGAAATCGTTGCGCGGATCCTGTCCGAGCTGGAGACCCACGATGTAACCGATCACGGTCGGGATCAGGAAACCCATCGCGGCTTCCGGTATCCGGCCGATGAGCAGGACCCCGGCGAACATGACGCCCGCCACGATCGAACTTACGGCAAGCTGGTTGGTATGATCCGTGAGCGGGAGGATCAAAAGCGGCAGTATTCCCCATAGCATGCCAAGTACCGAGGCGAAACGCGCAAATCGATCAATGCTGTTCTTACCACCGTCCGCCAAAGGTGAGTCACTCGGATTTTCGGCACGCCGGCGCATGATGAAAAATCCGACCAACATGATAGATGTCGCGATGACCATCGTCATCGACCAGATGCCAAGCAATCGGTTAGCGGGTGTGTTGGCGAATGAGATCATCACCACGGCTGCATTTATGAGATTTGCGAGCCCAATCACAGGCAACAGCGAGCCGACGGCAGCAACCTGCTTTTCGCGAATTGCGCCAAGCTGTTCATCCGGAATATCGATCGAGCCAAGAATGTTGGCTGATTTCAGTTTTGGTGGCTCCGCCGGGTGCGATGCATCGCCCATCACCATTCCTCTTTGCGCAATTATGGGACGTCTCTTAGAGAGAAGATGTGAACATCCTCTCAAGACCAATCTTTGAAATTTGATCGATTGGGTGAGAGTGTTCTGGTCAAACAGGAGTCTTCGCGATGCAATCTGATGCGCTCATCCTGACGCTCGACCAGGGAACGACGTCCAGCCGGGCGATGGTTTTCGATGCCAGCGGCGCTGTCGTCGCAGTTGCTCAGGAAGAGTTCGCCCAGCACTTCCCCAAGCCTGGCTGGGTTGAGCACGACCCGGAAGACATCTGGCAAACCACGCTCGATACAGCGCGGCGTGCGATGGTGGCCGCCGAGGCCGAGACGGGTGGAAAAGTCGTCTCGATTGGCATCGCCAACCAGCGAGAGACCGTCATCGTATGGAATCGAGAAACCGGAAAACCTGTCAGTCGGGCAATCGTCTGGCAGGATAGGCGCACCGCTTCGATGTGTGAGGCGCTAAAGGCCGGCGGACACGAAGACATGGTCAATGAACGAAGCGGCTTGACCATCGACCCCTATTTTTCTGGCACAAAGCTTCGCTGGATACTGGAGAATGTCCCTGACGCTGCCAGCCTTGCCGATGCCGGGAAACTAGCCTTTGGCACGGTCGACAGCTTTCTGATGTACCGCCTGAGTGGTGGTCAGGCGCACGTAACGGACGAAACGAATGCCAGTCGGACCCTCCTCTACAATATTCGAGAGGGACGTTGGGACGAAGACTTGCTCAGACTCCTGAAAGTGCCGCGCTCTGTTCTCCCCGACGTGAAAACCAGTGCAGCAGCATTCTGTGATGCGGTGCCGGAATGGTTTGGACGCGTGCTGCCCGTGACAGGTGTTGCGGGCGACCAGCAGTCTGCCGCATTCGGCCAGGCCTGCTTCCACCCCGGCATGGTAAAAAGCACTTACGGCACGGGCTGCTTCCTGCTCGCCAATTGCGGAGATGAGTGTCTGACCTCGACAAACCGCCTATTGTCTACAATTGCCTGCCGTACCGGCGCGGCGCCACAATTCGCCGTTGAGGGATCGATATTCATCGCGGGTGCCGTCTCGCAATGGCTCCGCGACAGCCTCCAGATCATCAAGAGTGCGAGTGAAACTGAACTTCTGGCCCAGCAAGCTGGTGGCAATGAGGGCGTCTACTTCGTGCCCGCTTTTACCGGGCTTGGCGCGCCGCATTGGGACGCTGACGCGAGAGGTGCAATGTACGGTCTTACGCGAGGCACCAACAAAGCCGATATCGCGCGCGCAGCACTGGAATCGGTAGCGTACCAGACGCTCGACCTACTTACGGCGCTGAACGCTGATGGCTTTGATGCGGGTCGCATTCGCGTTGACGGCGGCATGGTCGCCAATAGCTGGTTCCTGCAATTTCTGGCAGACGTGACGGCGACGACAATTGATCGGCCGGACATGATCGAAAGCACAGCACGTGGCGCGGCTTTTCTCTCGGGACTCCAATCTGGCGTCTTCGATAGTGTCGACACACTTGAGAAGCTTTGGCAGAGCGAGACCGTGTTCAGGCCGTCGATGCACGATGCTGAACGCAAGGTGCTCGTTACAGGATGGCAGAAGGCTGTAAAGACAACGCTTTACAGGGCTCAACTCGACCGCGAGTGAAATGGTCGGAGCGGCGGGATTCGAACCCACGACCCCTTGTCCCCCAGACAAGTGCGCTACCGGGCTGCGCTACGCTCCGACTAGGCGCTTGCTTAATCGCCGCGCCTCTTGATTGCAATCACTGTTGCTGCAGCTCTCAGGCAGCTTTTCGCAGACGCGCTGCATCAAGCCGAGCCTTGATATCCATCAGGTCGCTCAGCATGGTTTCGAGCCGTTCACTGCCTTTCGGTCCGTTAGCTTCTGCTGAGTCTTCGTATGAGAAAGCGTCCCGAACCGCTTCCTGAAGCTTTCGGGCCGGGCCTTCGGTCGAGGCATTGGCGCGTGTCGTATGCGACCCAAGCACAGCGGCACCATCAAGTACGGCGTCCAACCCTTGCTCGTTGAGAAGTTGACCTGCACCCTTGAGAGTGAAGCCCTTCTCATGGACGAGGATCTTGATCGCTTGCAGAGCGCGAATGTCTTCTGGCCGATACATGCGACGGCCGTCGGGCCGCTTCATGGGTTTAAGGTGCCGCTTAAACTTGCCCTCCCAATAGCGAAGCACGTGGGGCTGAAGACCCAGTTCTTCAGCGGCTTCACCAATTGATCGATAGGCGGCTGCGGACTTCTTGATCCGCTTTGCGGCATTTCCCATGAATTTCCCTCTAGTCTTTATCTGTTTCCACGGCAGATTTGAGGAGCGGAGACGGCTTGAAGGTCACGACGCGGCGTGCCGAAATCTTGGCCTCAACGCCAGTCTTCGGATTGCGCCCCGCCCGGGCCGCTTTCTTGCGAACCACAAAGTTTCCAAACCGTGAGAGCTTAACTTCATTCTCATGCTCGAGGCTCTTGCCGATTAGATCGAGCACTCGGTCGAGAATGTCGCCTGATTCCTGACGGGTGAGACCCACCTCGCGCACGATGGCGTCGGAAATCTCTACGCGGGTAACGGTCTTATTGCTCACGAATTCAGCTCCTCTGGTTAACAGATATGGCTGAGTTCTTAACGAAAAGATTACAGCCGGAAGAGGGAAGCGCCCCAGGAAAAGCCACCGCCCATTGCCTCACTTAGCACAAGATCGCCCTTCTTGATGCGACCATCCGAAACCGCCGTGTGAAGGGCGAGCGGGATGGAAGCGGCAGACGTGTTCCCGTGCTTCGCAACAGTAGATATGACCTTTTCCTCGTCGAGGCCAAGTCTCTTGGCAACCCCGTTGAGGATACGCTGGTTGGCCTGGTGCGGCACGAACCAGTCAATGTCATCGATCGTGTAGCCTGTGTCATCGAGAACCGACGCGACCGCGCTGGAAATGTTCGCAATGGCGTGGCGGAAAACTTGATTCCCTTGCATACGCACGTGGCCGATGGTGCCGGTCGAGGATACCCCGCCATCTACGTAGAGAAGGTCTTTTTTCGAGCCGTCAGTGCGCACATGGTGGGCGATTACACCTTCATCTTCAGCACCTGTACCGGTCTGCAGGACAACCGCCCCTGCCCCGTCACCGAACAGCACGCAGGTCGAGCGGTCCGACCAGTCGAGGATGCGGGTAAACGTCTCCGCGCCTATGACGAGCGCTGTCTTGAAAAGGTTCTGACGCAGCATTGAGTCCGCCGTTGCCAGTGCAAACAGAAACCCGGAACATACCGCCTGGACATCGAAAGCTGCGCCCTGCCTTATGCCAAGCTTGTCCTGAACCGTGGTAGCCGTTGCCGGAAATGTCTGGTCTGGCGTCGTCGTCGCCAGCACAATGAGGTCGACCTGACCGGCATCAATGCCTGCATTGACTAACGCGTCCCTGGCGGCGCCTGTTGCAAGATCTGACGTGAGTTCTCCGTCAGCCGCGATATAGCGCTGCTCGATCCCGGTCCGTTCGCGAATCCACTCGTCAGACGTGTCGACCATCTTCGATAGATCGGCATTGGTAAGGATACGCTTGGGCAGATACGAACCGGATCCGCGAATAAAGCTACGCTGCATGCTCATTTGCTGACCGATTCTGCTGCAATGTCCTGACGTCCCACACGGGTCAGCCCCGTGGCAACTTCCTGCATGTAGTTGCTGCGTGCCAGATTCGCGGCGAGACCGACAGCCGTCGCGAAGCCCTCCGCGTCCGTGCCGCCATGGCTCTTGACGACCACGCCATTGAGGCCGAGCAGTACGCCGCCATTAACGCTGGATGGATTCATCTTGGTGCGCAGGTCCATGAGACCGCGTTTCGCAAGTAGCGCGCCGACTTTTGAAAGCGGACTCGATGTGAGTGCCTGACGCACATAGGTCGACACAAGCCGTGCCGTGCCCTCGGCTGTTTTCAAGGCGACGTTACCGGTGAAACCATCTGTGACGACAACATCGACCTCGCCCATGGAAATGTCGTTGCCTTCCACGAAACCCTTGAATTCGATGCCAAGATCGCGCGTTCGGAGTATCTCGCTCGCTAGCTTGACGGCGTCAGGGCCCTTTTCGTCTTCAGCCCCGATGTTGAGCAGACCCACCGTTGGTTTTTCAATGCCGAAAACCGCGCGGGCATACGATTCGCCCATAACGGCGAACTCAACGAGTTGCTCAGCATCAGCATCAAGGTTAGCGCCGACATCAAGCACGACGGCGCGCCCTTTGAGCGTTGGCCAGACAGCCGTCATTGCAGGTCTGTGTACCCCCTCCATCTTGCGAAGAGCGAGCATGGACATCGCCATCAGCGCGCCGGTATTTCCGGCAGAAACGCCCGCGGCTGCGCGTCCATCTTTCACGGCCTCAACCGTGCTCCACATGCTGGTACCTTTTGCCTTGCGCAGTGCAGAGGACGGCTTGGCGTTCATGCTGACAACTTCGGGCTGGTTGCAGATCTCGCAGATGTCGGTCAGACCGCGTGAGGCAACACCCGCCACGAGTTCGCTCTGACGACCATGGAGGAGGTAACGCACGCCCGGCGACATCCCGCGGAAAAGCTTGAGTCCGTCCAGCACCACTTCTGGTGCCGAATCGCCGCCCATTGCGTCGATGGAAAGGGTGAGGTCACTCATTGGATAAAAACAGGTCCAATCTTGAATTGGCCGGACAGTACGCACGCGGCCAGATCAGTGCAACTCACTGAACGCAACTGGCGATGAAATCAATAAAGCTACCAGTCAAGCTGCCCTGACAGCAGCGAATCGTCAGATTGGGCCTCCAGATCTCGGCGAGCGTCGATGATATCGTCAGCCACGTTTGACGTGCCTGTACCGCCTGTAAGTCCATTCCTGTCCAGAATATCGCTGACACTGACATGAGGATCGGACGTCAGGAACGCTTCGTTCACCGCGATCCCCAGACCTACAAAACGTTCACCAATCGTCCTTACCTTACGAGCGATGGAGGCGTCCCCGACCCCTGTCTCCCGAAGTCCAGCATCAATGTCATCAAATACCCTGTCGGTTAGCCGGGAAGAAAGTGCGCGACCGGGCTGAGAGATGGCAGATAGACGCGTGGTCACCAGGCTGGAATAGATTGCAAGCGCTCCAGTTCGCCCGTCCATCGTGTCAGCGAATCCAAGGTCGCCGAAAATGTCCGGATTGCGTGCCCTTTTCAGAATGGCCGCATAGAGGTTTGAGACGGCCGCCCTGTCCGCCCTTGCGGTATTGCCTGGAAGAAGTTTGCGGAGCCAATTCATATCTGCGCTCTATAACTTGCCAATCGCCTGTACCGCCATGTAAGCGATTTGGCAGTGAAAGGAATTGTTCATGGCACATCGGACCATTCTCGCTAGCCTGGCATTGGCCTGCCTTACGGCTGGCTGCATCTCGCCCATGCAGGAATATCACGGCTATGCACCCGACGAGGTCGCGCCCAATCAAATAACGCCGGGCGTCGACACCCGATCGAGCGTTCTGGCGCAGCTTGGCTCTCCCTCGACGCGTTCCATATTTGACGACAATACATGGATGTACATCACGACCATCCAGGAACGCTTTGCGTTCTACCGTCCGGACATCTCTACGCGTACCGTGACCGCCATCCGGTTTAGTGATGAGGACGTGGTCGAAGAAGTTCTTGAGTATGATCAGAATGACGGTCGCGTCCTGAACTACGCGTCGCGCGAAACGCCGACCCGTGGCCGTGAGCTTGGGCTTTGGGAGCAGATCTTCGGCAATGTGGGGCGCTCCGTACTGCCACAGACGAACGAAGCGACACCCGGCAATCCAACGGGACGCCGCAACTAAAACGGACAGACATTTGTCCGGGCTCTTCAAGCCTACAAGTCAGACCATATACGAAAAAGCCCCGGCCGCTCAGGACCGGGGCTTTTCTTTTGGAAGTATCAGTCCTGCCTAGTGGGCAAGAACGGCCAGCATCAGAAGCGCGACGATGTTCGTGATCTTGATCATCGGGTTCACGGCGGGGCCTGCGGTGTCCTTGTAAGGGTCACCGACGGTGTCACCCGTCACGGCAGCCTTGTGAGCTTCGGAGCCCTTACCGCCATGATTTCCGTCTTCGATATACTTCTTGGCGTTGTCCCAGGCGCCGCCACCTGACGTCATTGAGATAGCCACGAAAAGACCTGTTACGATCACGCCGAGCAACATGGCACCTACGGCTGCAAGCGCCGCTGAGATGCCACCGATTGGCCAGATGACCAGCAGCAGGACGATTGGAGACAGGACTGGCAGCAAGGACGGAACGATCATCTCCTTGATAGCTGCGCGGGTCAGGATGTCGACCGCACGGCTATAATCCGGTTTGACTTCGCCTTTCATGATGCCGGGCATTTCGCGGAACTGACGGCGAACCTCTTCGACCACAGACTGGGCGGCCCGGCCAACAGCCATCATCGACATACCGCTGAACAGGAATGGCAAGAGACCCCCGAACAGCAGGCCGACCACCACATAAGGGTTGGCAATAGAAAAGTTTACCGAAGTTCCAAGAAGAACGCTGCCCTCTGCTGCATTGGTCGCAAAGTAACTGAGATCCTCCGAATAGGCGGCGAAAAGAACGAGCGCACCAAGGCCCGCAGACCCGATGGCATAGCCCTTCGTCACGGCCTTGGTCGTGTTGCCGACAGCGTCGAGCGCATCAGTGGTGTCACGCACTTCGCTTGGAAGGTCAGACATTTCAGCAATGCCACCGGCATTGTCGGTGACCGGCCCGAAGGCGTCGAGCGCGACGATCATTCCGGCCAGTGCAAGCATCGTCGTTGTTGCGATCGCAATACCGTAGAGGCCAGCGAGGTTAAATGTCAGGATGATGCCCGCAATGATGACGATCGCCGGAAGTGCAGTCGCCTCGAGCGAAACAGCCAAACCCTGGATCACGTTGGTACCATGGCCAGACTCTGATGACTTCGCCACCGAACGCACCGGACGGTAGGCCGTGCCGGTATAGTATTCAGTGATGACGACGATCAGCGCCGTTACGACCAGGCCAGCGACGCCGCAGAAGAAGATGTCGAGACCTGTAACCGTGGCGGCTTCACCGCCTTCGCCGGAAAGTAGACGAAGCGCTGCGCCAGCACCCTCAAGCTCACCAAAGCCATTCGGCAGGCCGTAATTGATCGCAATGGCAAGACCAATAAGCGAGAACAGGCCGGTAGCGATCAGGCCCTTATAAAGAGCGCCCATGATGTTGGTGGAGCCCTTCCCGAGCTTCACGAACCAGGTGCCCGCAATCGATGCCACGATACAGACCGCACAGATTGCCAGAGGCAACAGCATGATCGAACCAAGATAACCGAGGCCACTGAAGTAGATCGCGCCGAGGACCATCGTCGCCACGATTGTAACAGCAAAGGTTTCGAACAGGTCTGCGGCCATGCCGGCACAGTCACCGACATTGTCGCCGACATTGTCAGCAATCGTTGCTGCGTTGCGCGGGTCATCCTCAGGAATCCCGGCTTCGACCTTGCCAACCATATCACCGCCGACGTCAGCGCCTTTGGTGAAGATGCCGCCGCCCAGGCGTGCAAAGATCGAGATGAGAGACGCACCAAAGCCCAAGGCGACGAGACCATCGATGACGGCACGGTCGCTATCAGCGTAGCCGACGACCCCGGTTAGCAGGCCATAATAACCTACAACCCCCAGCAGAGCGAGACCGACGACGAGAAGCCCCGTTACCGCTCCAGATTTGAACGCCATATCGAG
This sequence comes from Henriciella barbarensis, assembly GCF_003576345.1. GTDB lineage: Bacteria > Pseudomonadota > Alphaproteobacteria > Caulobacterales > Hyphomonadaceae > Henriciella > Henriciella barbarensis. The sequence goes on from NZ_QWGB01000003.1 coordinate 56,909, forward strand.
GCCGCCCTGCAGGCTCTTGCTCGCGGCCTGCGTGGTGCGGACGTTTGCCTGGACCGACACTTTCATTCCTATGAAGCCGGCGGCGCCCGAAAGGACGGCACCGATGATGAAGCCGACAGGGACTTCCCAACTTCTGAAGGCAATGAAAAGAACGACTATTACCCCGACACCGACCATGGCGATCGTGGTATACTGGCGCTTCAGATAGGCGTTCGCGCCTTCCTGGATTGCGCCTGCAATTTCCTTCATTCTCTCTGTGCCAGCATCGGCGCTCATAATCGAGCGCGACTGTAGCCAGCCATACAGCACTGCGGCGAAGCCCGCCGCCAGTGCGATCCAGTACCATAGGGTCATTAGTGCCCTTCCTCCCTTTTGTGGCTGAGCTGTATTCGAAGTGAATCAGCTCTGCTCGTTGTGTGGATTCAGGACTGCCAAACCGTGGGGCGATTAGCAAGAAACTTCGATTGGGTAGGATTGGCGCCTGGCTCGCTAGTGGCGGTAGCCAGTGAGCGCCGGCAACGACACGTCCTCACCGTTGAAGCTCAGTTTGACGCCGTCGCCCTGTCCTACTGTTCCGATGAAGGAGATACGGATACCCAGTGTTGCAGCCGTCGCGAGAAGACGGTGCTCATCCTCCGCGGCGGCGGTGAAGAGCGTCTGGTAGTCATCGCCTGCTGTTGCGAGCGTTAGAGCCCCCTCAGCGTCGTGAACCTGTTCTGCGAAGGGGACTTTGCTTAAGTCCAACTGGATACTGACGCCGCTTTCCCCAGCGATGTGGCCGCTATCAGAGATGAGACCGTCCGACACATCGATCGAGGCGGTCGCAAATGCGGCAATCAAGTCAGCGATAGCTGCGGGTGGGAGCTCAGGGATGCGATAATGATCGGTGTGATCGCTTTCTTCGCCTCTAAGCGCATCACTGAGGCCAAGTCCGCCACGGCCAATAACGCCGGTTACGTACACGGTATCCCCAACGATGGCCCCGCTTCTCTGGACGACGCTTTCAGTCAAACATGCGCCTGTGAGTGTAAGACTGAGAGTGAGCGGTCCAGGTGTTCTAACGGTATCGCCGCCAATCAGAGCGATATTCCAATCATCAAGGTCGGTTCTTAGCCCTTCGCAAAGCGACGCGAAGTCAGATTCTGTGAAGCTCGTTGGCATCGCAATAGACAGCAGCGCATCGCGAGGCACACCGCCTTTGCAGAGGACGTCAGAGATATTCACTCGCAGAAGCTTTTGAGCCACCGACGAAAGCGGGTCGGTGTTAAGGAAGTGGACGCCTTCAACCAGCGTATCGAGCGTCGCGATGAGGGGCGAACCTGCAGAGCGCAGGACGCCCACATCGTTTTTCAGGCGGTCTGCGCCCGGCGATTTGGCGAGGGGACGCAGATAGCGATCGATCCATTCGAACTCGTTCATCCAGGCCCTACTCTCCGGGGCGAATATCCTTGCCAATATTATCGAGCACCGCGTTCACGAAATTTGCTTCCGTCTTTTCGAAGAAGTCGTGGGCGAGCGAGACATATTCATCGATAATGACGGGCCGGGTAAGCTCCGGATGAGCAATGAATTCGGCGGTCGCCGCGCGCAGGATGGCACGAGTGGTGGAATCAAGGCGCGAAAGCTTCCAGCCCTTGCTGAGGCGTTTCAGGATGGCCTTGTCGATTTCAGCCTGATGTTCAACAGTTGCGCGCAGAACTTCCTTGAAGAGATCCGGGTCCGCCTCTTCAACAGGTTCCTCGTCAGGGCCGAAGCCGAGCCTGTCTTCCATGAATTCACGGATGACCGCGCGAGCGCCCCGCCCGGTTTGCTCCATCTGGTAGAGTGCCTGAACGGCAGCAAGGCGTGCCCCTGCCCTGCGGGCACGGATCACTTCAAACGGGAGTTTCTGGGCTTCGCTCATCCCACGAACTTCTTGCGGAGTTTCAGCATTTCCAGACAGGCGACAGCTGCGTCGCGGCCCTTATTCTTGCGCTTTCGATCAGCGCGCGCCAGCGCCTGTTCTTCATTCTCGACGGTGAGAATGCCGTAACCGATTGCGAGACGACGTTCGACAGCAAGCGCCATCAGGCCACGAGCGCTTTCACCACAAACATAGTCATAATGGCTCGTTTCACCGCGGATTACACAACCAAGAGCGATAAAGCCGTCATAGCGACCGCTATCAGCGGCCATGGCGATTATGCCAGGCACTTCGAATGCGCCGGGCACCTTGATCGTTTCAAGTGTAACGTCTTCGTCTGCGAGGGCTTCAGCAACGCCTGCTTCAAGCTCTAGGGAAATATGTTCATAGTAGCGCGAGGTCGCGATCAGGATGCGGTGGGCCATCAGCTGTTTCCATCATTGAGGGTTCGCCAGCCTTCGATCTGCATGCCATAGCCTTCGAGGCCTGCCACGCGCGTCGGCTTGGTATCAGAAAGGAAGATCATCTTGCGGACACCAAGTTCGCGCAGGATCTGTGCGCCGACGCCATATTCGCGAAGCGGCATATGCCCATCGTCGCCTTCGGACGTCTTGAGACCAAGGCGCTCGGCAATTGAGTTGGGGCGCATTGTATTCACGAAGATGACAACGCCCGGCTCTTCGGCATTCGCGATGATCTTCATGGCGCGTTCAACGAGGTTGGCGCGCGGTCCCTTCTGACCGAGTATGTCAGAGAGGACGTCGGTTCGATGGACGCGAACCAGGACTGTTTCATCTGGCGTGATCTTGCCGTGCACAACAGCGATGTGTTCGCAATTGTCGAGCGTATTGCGGAAAACGACCGTCTTGAAGCCGTCGCCATATTCGCTATCGAGCGGGGCTTCGACGCGGCGCTCCAGATACCGGTCATTCTTGCGGCGCCAGGCGATGAGGTCGGCAATCGTGCCGATCTTTAGGCCGTGAAGCTGCGCGAAAGAAACGAGCTCAGGAAGCCGGGCCATCGTCCCGTCATCATTCATGATTTCGCAAATGACGCCGGCTGGATAGAGCCCTGCCATCCGCGAAATATCGACGGCCGCTTCGGTATGACCGGCACGTACAAGCGTTCCGCCGTCACGGGCGACGAGCGGAAAGACGTGGCCTGGCGACACGATATCGTGGTGATCTTTCGTGGGATCGATCGCAACGGCGACGGTCTTTGCACGATCAGCCGCTGAAATGCCCGTCGTCACGCCATCCTTGGCTTCGATCGACACAGTGAATGCGGTTTGCATGCTTTCGCGATTGTCACGGGCCATCATGTCGAGATTCAGCGTGCGGGCACGCTCCCTCGTCATGGAAAGGCAGATGAGGCCGCGGCCATACTTCGCCATGAAGTTTACTGCTTCCGGCGTTGCAAAGCTTGCCGGGACGACGAGGTCGCCTTCGTTCTCGCGATCCTCCGCATCGACCAGAATGAACATGCGCCCGTTGCGTGCATCCTCAATGATTTCATCGATGGATGAGATTGCGTAATGGAGATCGCCGCTCATGTTGTGCCCTTGGTCTCCGGTGCGTCGGCACCGATCATCCGGGCGACGTACCGCGCGAGCATGTCGACCTCAAGATTTACTTTGCTGCCCGGCTGTAATGCGCCGAGCGTCGTAACCTGCCAGGTGTGAGGAATGATCGCGACATCGAAGTCGCCGTCGTCGTGCGCCTTGGCAACGGTTAGGGATACGCCGCTTACAGTGACCGAGCCCTTTGTAGCGAAGTATCGAGCGATTTCAGAAGGCGGGCGGATCCTGACCCGAAAGCTCTCGCCTTCGGCTTCAATAGAGACGATTTCGCCGAGACCATCGACATGTCCATAAACGAGATGGCCGCCAAGTTCGTCGCCAAGCTTGAGCGAAAGTTCCAGATTGACGTTAGAGCCAGTTGAAAGCTCGCCCAAAGTGGTGAGTGACAAAGTCTCAGGGACTGCCTCAACTTCGAACCAGCTGCCCTGCCCTTCTGCGCCAAAGTCCACAACCGTAAGACACACGCCCTCATGCATGATTGACGCGCCCATGGTGATGCTATCGGCGGCATAGCGAGAGACGACGCGCAGCCTGCGTAGGCCATTTTGGTCGTCGACGTTCTTAACTTGGCCGATGTCGGTGACGAGCCCAGTAAACATGGCAATTCCTCTTCCTCAACCGGCATATAGGCGTGTGATGGAGACGTACCAATCACTTTCCTCGGGTCAATCTGACGCGCGGGCGCGGTGCGTCTAAGCTGGCGTCCAGATTTCTAGACAGTCGGCGTCAAAGGATTCACGCGACTGCAACTCCCACCGGCGAGCCTGATCCATCTGTTCGTGCCCCAGCGCATTGACCGCCGGGATGCCATCACCACCGATCAGGATCGGTGCACGAAACCAGGCCAACACATCGACGAGCCCCGCGGACAGGAAGCTGGCCGCAAGCGTGCCGCCGCCTTCGAGAAAGATTCGCTGAAAACCTTCAGCTTCGCAGCGACGCAATAGCTGTTCGAGGTCAAGTCGCTCGGTTACCGTCCCAACAGGCCAGGTCTCAGCGCCTGTATTCGCGAAGCGATCGCTCTCTGCATCGTCGGCGTGTGCAAGGATGACGCGGCCGAGCCCGGCAGACTCCACGAGCCGTGAGTGGGCCGGTGTGCGCAGGCGGCTGTCGGCAACAATCCGGGCGGGCTGTTTTGCCGGCGCGGGAACAGTGCGCGCCGTTAGCAAGGGGTCGTCGGCGAGCACGGTGCCGACGCCAACGAGCACCGCATCGTGGCGCGCCCTCATTTCATGAACGCGCGCACGTGATTTACTGTTTGTGATCCACTGACTGAGGCCGTTCGACAGCGCAATACGGCCATCAAGCGAAGTTGCGAGCTTCAGTGTGACAGAAACGTTGCTGCTCACTCGTCTGAACCAGATTCGTCCAGCGAAGAGGAATCGATGAATTTCGCAAAATCGGTTGGGTCGCGAAAATCCTTATAGACGCTCGCATAGCGAACATAGCCGACAGGATCCACGGTTTTCAGAGCGTCCATCACTAGCTCGCCGATATCTTCCGATCGGACCTCGGTTTCGCCGCTGCTCTCGAGCTTGCGAACGATGCCCGAGACGAGCTGCTCTACACTCTCATCGCCTACGGCACGCTTGCGCAGTGCGATGGTAACCGATTTGGCGACCTTCTCGCGATCGAACAATGCGCGCTTGCCATCGCGTTTGACAACGATGATTTCTCGAAGCTGAACACGCTCAAATGTTGTGAAACGACCGCCGCAGACCTCGCACGCACGGCGTCGGCGGACTGCCGTATTGTCCTCAGCCGGACGCGAGTCCTTCACGGCGGTGTTCTCAGCGGTGCAGAACGGACACTTCACCTTCTGTCTATCCCAGCGTGTGATAGATCGGGAAGCGTGCGGTCAGCGCTTTCACGTCCTCGGCGATGCGGGCTTCAGCCGCAGCCGAGTCGCCGCTGGCCACAGCATCTACGATTTCGCCGATCCATTCGCCGATCTGACGGAATTCAGCCTCGCCGAAGCCCCGTGTCGTGCCAGCGGGCGAGCCAACGCGGATGCCGCTGGTGATGGCCGGTTTTTCAGGGTCAAACGGAACGCCGTTCTTGTTACAGGTGATATAGGCTCGGCCAAGGGCCGCCTCGGCATCCTTGCCGGTAACCTTCTTCGGCCGAAGGTCGATCAGCGCAACGTGCGTATCGGTACCATCGGAGACGAGGTCCAGACCGGACGCCTTTGCCGCGTCTGACATGGCGCGTGCATTCTTTACAACCTGCGCGGCATAAGCACGGAAATCGTCGGTGAGCGCTTCACCGAACGCTACGGCTTTCGCGGCGATTACATGCATGAGGGGACCGCCCTGGATACCCGGGAAGACAGCCGAGTTTACCTTCTTGGAGATGGTTTCGTCATTGGTCAGGACCATGCCGCCGCGCGGGCCGCGAAGCGTCTTGTGTGTCGTTGTAGTTGCGACGTGACAATAATCGAGTGGGTTCGGATGTGCGCCGCCGGCCACCAGGCCCGCAAAGTGCGCCATATCGACCAGAAACCACGCGCCGACCTCGTCAGCGATTTCGCGGAATTTGGCGAAATCGATCTGGCGTGGATAGGCAGAGCCACCAGCGATGATCAGCTTTGGCTGGTGTTCCCTGGCCAGCGAACGGACCTCATCAAAGTCGATGAGGTGTGTGTCCTCACGAACGCCATATTGCACGGCATTAAACCATTTGCCCGACTGGTTAGGCTTTGCGCCGTGCGTGAGGTGGCCACCAGCATCGAGACTCATGCCAAGAATGGTGTCACCCGGCTTGATAAGAGCTTGGAAGACGGCCTGATTGGCCTGGCTACCAGAGTTTGGTTGGACGTTTGCATAAGTGCAGTTGAAGAGCTTCGTTGCGCGTTCGATCGCGAGGTTTTCGGCAAGGTCAACGAATTGGCAGCCGCCATAATAGCGCTTACCCGGATAGCCTTCTGCGTACTTGTTGGTGAGAACCGAGCCTTGCGCGTCAAGGACGGCCTTCGAAACGATATTCTCCGAAGCAATCAGTTCGATTTCATGCTGCTGGCGATCAAGTTCCTTGGCGATCGCATCAGCGAGTTCCTTGTCGGTATCAGTCACACCGGCCGAGAAGAAATGCGTGCGGTCAAAGCTTGCCGAAGAAGACGTGTCGGGCATGGTCAATTCCTCATCTTGAGTTTCGAACTGTCTAAGAGGCCTCACGTCCCGGAGCAAGACAGGAGCGTGTGCGACGAATGCACCAATGCCCGCGACCACCCATGCTGGATGCGCGCTTGCAATTGGCCATCATTTGGCTTGTTGATGGCGACTTGTAATCAGGCGGCTTCTTCGAGCCCGAGCTGTTTCCAGACGGCGAGGATCGCTGCAACCAGCTCATCCATCATAACTTCGTCATGTACTGGCCCTGGCGTGAAACGTAGGCGCTCCGTGCCGCGTGGTACCGTCGGATAATTGATCGGCTGAACATAGATGCCGAAATCAAACAAAAGCGTGTCAGACAGTGCTTTGCACTTCTCCGGGTCACCGACGAGCAGTGGGACGATATGTGTAACGCTATCCATGACCGGGAGGCCAGCTTGCCGGAACTTTTCCTTCAGGAGCGCTGCCTTCGCCTGGTGGTCGGCGCGAAGGGCGCGGCCATCTTCGGTGCGTAGCTTGCGAACACTGGCAAGTGCGCCTGCCGCCATGACCGGACAGGTCGAGGTCGTGAAGATAAAACCCGACGCCATTGAACGGATCGCGTCGATTATGGTGTCGTGTGCAGCAATGTAGCCTCCCATGACGCCATAAGCCTTTCCGAGCGTTCCTTCGATAATGTCGATGCGGTCCATCAACTTCTCACGCTGCGCCACGCCCGCACCTTCCTCGCCATACATGCCAACCGCATGGACTTCGTCGAGATAGGTAAGGGCATTGAATTCATCTGCGAGGTCACACAGCTCTTTCAGCGGGCCGACATCGCCGTCCATGGAATAGACGCTTTCGAAAGCGATAAGCTTTGGACGCTCTGGATCGTCATTTTCCATCAGAGCGCGCAGGTGCTCAATATCATTGTGACGGAAAATACGCCGGTCTGCGCCTGAACGGCGAATGCCCTCAATCATGGAGGCATGGTTCAGTGCGTCAGAATAAATGATGAGGCCCGGCAGAATCTTGCCCAGCGTCGACAGGGTCGCGTCATTAGCGACGTAACCCGAGGTAAACAGAAGCGCGCCGGTCTTGCCGTGGAGGTCAGCCAGTTCACGTTCCAGTTCGACGTGATATCGCGTGGTGCCAGAAATGTTGCGCGTCCCGCCGGAACCAGCGCCGAAGCTGTCGATCGCCTCATGCATTGAGTTCAGGACATCATCATCCTGGCCCATGCCAAGATAGTCATTCGAACACCAGACGGTTATCTCGCGCTCGCCATCTTCAAACTTGGCGGTCGCTTTCGGAAAATTGCCGCGGTGACGCTGAAGGTCGACAAAGACCCGGTAACGGCCCTCATCGCGAATATCAGTCAGCGCATCTTCGAACGCCTTGAGATGTTTCATCGGCTTTTCACCTTTCCCGTACTTGGGGCTCGTGAATGACTTTCCGGCTATATGGCAAAGCCAACAGCCGGTATCCATAGGTGTTTTCCGCTATACCGCTTTTGTCGCAGCAGCTAGAAATCAGGTATCGTAGCCCGGCGACTGGCGGTCCAGCTTGCGCTTCATCGCTGGCCAGACCAGCTTTTCGGTGAGCGAACCCATACCCGAACTGTGACCTGTCATGCCGCCCTGCCCGGCCACTTTGCCCTGCAGGTCATCATCGCATTCAAGAACGCCGTCTCGGCCTGCCGATAGTGCCATGACCTGCATGGAACAGGCACGCTCCAGGAAGAACATGCGGGTAAAAGTCATCGCCGCGGTTTCACCGCAAGTCAGCGTGCCGTGATTGCGCAGCAACATGGAATGCTTTTCCGGTCCAAGATCGGCGACAAGTCGATCGCGCTCATCAAGATCGAGCGCTACGCCTTCATAGTCGTGATAGGCGACGTCCGCACGGACGATCATCGCTGTTTGCGAAATCGGAAGCAGGCCTTCCTTCTGCGAGGAGACCGCGACGCCCTGATCGGTATGCAGGTGCATTACTACATTCGCATCATCGCGATTCGCATGGATGGCGGAATGAATGGTGAAACCTGCCGGATTGATGAAGTACGGCGTGTCCATCACGATGTTGCCTTCAAGGTCGACCTTGACCAAGGAGCTTGCCGTGATTTCGTCGAAGAGCATCCCGTATGGATTAATCAGGAAATGATGCTCGGGGCCCGGGACGCGATGCGAGATGTGCGTGAAGATCATGTCGTCCCAGCCATGCAGGGCTGTGAGGCGGTAAAGCATCGCGCAATCGACACGTGCCTGCCATTCCTCTGCGGAAACAGCATTCTTCACATCAACTGATTTCATATCGTCCGGCATGTTCGTCCTCCAAGTCTTTGCGCGAACATACAGCAATTGACCCCGTTTGCACTATCCCCCTACGCAAGCTTGACCTTCGCTCCAAGCACAGCGACACCACGCAAATGAGTATCAAGATCTCTTTCACCGCGTCGCAGAGGCCAGAAGCGCAGGAAGCCCTGCAACGTCTGAGCCGTCAGTATGGCCAATACTCCGAAGAGGAAGCAGAGGTCATCGTGGCGCTCGGCGGCGATGGATCAATGCTGAACGCGATGCGGCGGCGCTTCGATGACCGCAAACCGGTCTATGGCATGAACCGCGGCACGGTCGGTTTCTTGATGAATGACTATGTCGAGGACAAGCTGGTCGAAAGACTTAACAAGGCCGAAAAAGCCATGCTGGTGCCGCTGCGCATGGTAGCGACTGATGTGCATGGAGAACACTTCGAGCGCCTCGCCATAAATGAGGTGTCGCTTTTCCGGGAGACGGCCCAGAGCGCCAAACTGCGCATTCGTGTCGACGGCAATGAACGTATGACTGAGCTGACTTGCGACGGTATCATGGTGGCCACACCGGCCGGCTCAACCGCCTACAACCTTTCGGCACACGGCCCGATCCTACCTATCGGAGCAAACTTGCTCGCCCTGACGCCTGTCAGCGCATTCCGACCTCGGCGTTGGCGCGGCGCGTTGTTGCGCCACGATGCGCGGGTCGAGTTCGAGATTGTCGAACCGAATCGGCGCCCGGTTTCTGCGGCCGCAGACAATCAGGAAGTGCGCGACATTGCCAAAGTCACGGTCACTGAAGACCGAAGCAAGCCGCTTACCATGCTGTTCGACCCGGGGCACGCCCTGGATGAGCGCATCCTTCGCGAACAGTTTTCCTTCTAGCGTCAGACGCCCTGGAAGCCTTCAACTTCGCGGCGCTGCTTCTCGCCCTGATCGAGGCCGAGCAGGAGTAGCACTGAAGACGCGACGAAAACCGACGAATATGTACCGATGATTACACCAAAGATGAGTGCGAAGCTCATTCCGCTGAGCACAGTACCGCCGAAGAGATAGATGCTGAACAGCGCCAGAAGCGTAGTGCCAGAGGTCAGCAAGGTTCGCGACAGTGTCTGGTTTACGGCAAGGTCGATCACCTTGTCCGGCTCCATCTTCTTGTACTTACGCGCTTCCTCACGGACGCGGTCGAAGACGATCACGGTGTCGTTCATAGAGTAGCCGACGATGGTCAGGAGCGCGGCGATGGTCGACAAATTGAACTCAAACTGGGTTAGCGAGAACATGCCCATCGTGATGATGACATCGTGGAAAAGCGCAGCGACGGCACCAAGCGCATACTTCCATTGGAAGCGCACCGATATGTAGGCCATCATTAGTGCAAGCGCGACGGCCAGCGCCATCAAACCACTGCGCAGAAGTTCACCAGATACCTTCGGCCCGACGGCGGCACTGCTTCGGACATTAAGGCCGGGGAACGCTTCGTTCAGGGCCGCGCGCACGCGGTCATTCGCCTGCTGCTGTGCTGTATCCTGGTCCGTGCCCGGCTCAGCTGGCTGGGTGGCAAATCGGATGACGATAACTTCGATAGCCTCGACGCCTGTGCCACGTGCGGCGTTGACGCCGACCTCGCCAAGGCCAAGACCTCCCATGACTTCGCGGACATCCTCTTCCTGAACACCTTCAGGCTGCTCGATCTCGATGACGGAGCCGCCAGCAAAGTCGATGCCGAAGTTCATGCCCTTGGTGAAAATCAGGGCAAAGGATGCCGCGATCAGGATCGCTGAGAATAGCAGCGCCGGCAGCCTGAACGACATGAAGCGGACATTGGTGCTTTTAGGCCAGTACTGGAGAAGCATAGCGGTCCCCTAAATCGAAAGCTTGCGCGGACGCGCAAGGCGCAGCCACATCGAAGTAAACCAGCGGGTCACCACGAATGCTGTGAAGACGGAGGTCACGATACCAATAGCCAGCGTCACGGCGAAGCCTTTCACCGGGCCAGAGCCGAGGAGATAGAGGATCGATGCGGCGATAAAGGTCGTGATATTGGCGTCAAGAATGGTCGAGAGCGCGCGCTCATAGCCCGCTATGACGGCGGTGGTTGGAGAGCGGCCATTGCGCTGTTCTTCACGGATCCGTTCAAAGACGATGACGTTCGCGTCCACCGCCATACCGATGGTGAGAACGATACCTGCGATACCCGGCAGGGTCAGTGTCGCACCGAGGCCAGACAATGCGCCGAGGATCAGCACGATATTGGCAAGTAGTGAGCCGACTGCGAAACTGCCGATCAGGCCATAGGCGATGATCATGAACACACCGACGAGTGCGAGGCCGATAAGGCTCGCATTTGTACCGGCTGCAATCGAGTCTGCGCCGAGACCCGGGCCGACTGTACGCTCTTCGATGAAGTTCAGCTTTGCTGGCAACTCACCGGCTTCGATAATGTCGGCGAGGTCCTGAGCTTCCTCAAGCGTGAATTGTCCGGTGATCTGGACGTTGCCGCCCCAGATCGGCTCATTGATACGCGGGGCAGACATGACCGTGCCGTCCAGTACAATCGCGAAGATCTGCCCGCGATTGTTTGCGGTCGTCTGACCGAAACGCTCGGCGCCGGTGCCGTTCAGGCGAAAGTCGACGGCAGGCGAGTTGTCATCTGGGTTTCGCCCCTGGCTGGCACTTGCAATGTCGCTTCCGGTAACGACAGGCGTCCGGTTGACCAGCATCGGGCGACCAAACTCATCCACGAGCAGTTCAAAACCCGGAGGCGGGCGTGTGGCCTGGGCAGCGTTCACGGCTGACTGGTCCATGTTCGCCATGTTAAAGGTCAGACGACCTGCCTGGCTGAGAATGTTCTTGATGCGGCGCGGGTCGGCTTCACCAGGCGCCTCAATAACGATCCGCGTATCGCCTTGTGGGGTGATAGAAACTTCACTGACACCATCAGGGTCGAGGCGGCGACGAATGATCGTGATCATCGTGCCTTGCGCATCGGCTGCAAGCGCCTGCTGTGCACCTTCGCTGACGCTCACCATGATACGCTGCGGGCCCGCCCGCTCGATTGACAGAACGCGGTCGCTGCCGGTTGCGCCAATCGTTGGATTGATACGACGCAGACGACGAAGCGCTTCTTCCATGTCTTCCGGGTTGCGCAGCTGGATCGGAAGTGTCGTTCCCTGCTGTTCCGGAACGTCTCGCTGAATGAGCGGGTCCCTGTTCAGCGCCTGCACGATATCAGTCTGCAGCGTTTCGAGGCGGTTTGCCGCGACCTCAGCCGGATCGATCTGGGTCAGCAAATAGACACCGCCCTGAAGGTCGAGGCCAAGATTGACCTTGCTAGTCGGCAGGAAGCCGGGCCACCAGGATTCCTCTGCCGCATCCATCTGATCCTGGAATGCAGCAATATCCTGCGGCGCATCCGATTGTGGTTCGCGCGGCTCAACACCAAGAAACCCATCAGTAAATGCGTTCGGAATAGCCATGAGCGCGCCCCAGACGAGCACGATCAGGATCAGAGATACTTTCCAGGCCGGAAAATTCAGCATGGCCCTCTCCCCCTCAGAGCGATCAGGACGATTTGGTGTCGTTCGCGGCCGGTGCCGGATCGTTCTTGCTGCGCACGTCGGCAATCATGGAACGGACGACCCGAACGCGTACGCCGTCGGCAAGCTCTACGGAAAGCTCTTGCTCGGTAACTTTCACAACCTTGCCGATCAGGCCGCCTGACGTAATCACCGTGTCACCGCGAACGACCGCTTCGATCATCTGACGATGCTTCTTCTGACGCTGGTTCGCCGGGCGGATAAGCAGGAAGTAAAAGATCAGGATCAGCGGCACGAAGAAGATGAGCTGACCGATAATTCCGCCGGTTGCCCCACCTGCTTCCTGTGCCGATGCCAGTGGTGCGAGGCTTGCTGCTGTCAGGGCAGCCAGGACCAGTCTTGAATTCATCTTTGTTTCTCCGCGGATTTCAGGCTCGTCGCTATATCTGTGGAGGGCTTACATTGCAAACAAGACCAATCAATGCGCGATTGCAGTACGGGGCAAACACCGCCCTGCAACAGACAAGTGCTTCTGTTCCTCCAAGCTATCGAGCCGAGACTTACCAAGTCTGTTTTCCGGCTCGCGTGGCCCGTAAAGTAAAAACGGCCACTCGTCGTTTCCAGTCTGTTGGCGGAAACCGTCGAATGGGAGACCGGGCAAGCCCGCGCGCCCCCTGAAAACATAAGCGCGCATCGGTCATTCACAATATATATCTTTATTCGATATGGCTTTTATGATAAACGATGTGACGTTCAGGCAGGGCAGGCCAATTAGGAACATCAAAATGAAGAAGATAAAGATAGCTGCAATCGCAATCCTTTGTACGACGTCTATACCCGCAGCCTTTGCTGCAAGTTGGCAACCGTACGGGCAGCACAGCGCTGATGCGCCTCGTTCAATCTACGCACAGGAAAATGACGGCGTTGCGACGCTTCTTTCGTGCGACGCGAAGGGCGACCTATCCGTAATGATCTCCTATGAGGGAGGCGACCTCACCCGAAAGATGAAGGCCAATGCCCCATTTCGACGCACGGTAGATGTCGGCATCGTCCGCGACGGTTCCGACAGCGCCGAATCTCCGTGGACAATCATTCCAGCGGTGGACCTGATACACACCAAATCCCATGGTGACGCGGGCAAGATTTATAACGCCACAATTCTCGGCGAAGACGTGACCGTGAGCATTCAGCGGGAAGGCGACGTCGCGCTCGTGCTCCCAGCTGTGGACGATGTTTTCCGCGCTTTTGCGACAACCTGCTCGCCACCTGCCGGAGAGTAGTCTCACCAGATGGGCTGAGCGCCAATTGATTGAGTAAATCTGGTGGTCGGGGGCGAGCAGCGCTGGTCGCGTAACCTCGACCGCTAGTATTACTTGCTGTTTCACACGGGCTCGATTGACCCGACCGTGGGGATGGGCCAATCCTATCCAGAATTGATTGAGGGGCGAGCTATGAAGATCGCGCTATTTGCAGCTAGTGTTATGATCATTGCGGGCTCAGGAGCGGCAATTGCTCAGGAGACAGCCGAAGAAGGCTGGCAGGCCAACTCCTGGAAGCGTCAGATCACCTACAATGGCGGCAAAGCGAGAGACCTGACCTATGACTTGTACACGTTGCACACAACGGCGACGGACAAACCGGGGCTGATGTTCTCCTGTAGCGAAGAATATGGCATGAACGTGCTATATAGTTTCGACGCTGTTGACCTGCTGTCTTTGTTCACTGAGCCACAACAGTCACGGCGTCTGCGGTCTATTCCAATGTGGGTCTGGACGGGCAATTACAGGAACGACTCGGCCTATTACATGGTCCGTCGCTCCGACAAGGTCCTTGCTAACCAGAAGCCAATTCAGTCGGCGATCGCCATGGGGGCAATTCTGCAAGGCTTGCCTATCCGCATCAAATCGGGTGGCTATTTCGACGTGACACTTCCCCTCCCCCCGCTTGATGAGGAAGTGATGGCTTTTGTTGAAAATTGTGAGAAAGCGTCGGAGATTGCCGACGAGGTAAAGGCCGCGACAGCTTCCAGGGCTGCCGCAGACTAAGATATTCAGGCTTCAGCGGGCGCGATTGTCACGCTTTCCCCACAGCCGCAGGCATCTGTCTGGTTCGGGTTACGGAACACGAACTTCTCGTGGAGCATCGTCGTTTCATAATCGACGGTGCAGCCGAGCAGGAACAGCACAGCTTTCGCATCGACAACAATCTTGACGCCCTTGTCCTCGACAACTTCATCGAGGTCTGCGGGGGCTTCAACGTAATCCATGACGTATTCCATGCCCGCGCAGCCGCCATTCTTGACGCCGACGCGCAAATAGCCTGCGCCTTTTTCAGTCATGATCTGTCCGACGCGCTCTGCAGCGGCGTCTGTCAGGGTAACAAGTTGTGGGCGTGGTCTTCTGGCCATGATGGTTAGATGTGACCTGTCAGTTCGTGTTTCAACTACAACATGTTCAGCGCGAGACGCGCCTCATCCGACATGCGCGAAGGGTCCCAGGGCGGATCGAATGTGAGGCGGACTTCGACATCCTTAACCCCTTCTACTGTGCGAGCAGCATTCTCGACCCAGCCTGGCATATCGCCCGCAACAGGACAGCCTGGCGCGGTAAGTGTCATATCGATGTCGACCTTGCGGTCATCATCAATATCGACCTTGTAGATCAGGCCAAGCTCGTAAATGTCGACCGGGATTTCCGGGTCAAATACGGACTTGAACGCCATGATCAGCTCATCAGTGAGCCGGTCAAGCTCCTCCTGCGGGATCTGAGACCCGCTGGTTTCGTCGCTAGCTCTTGGCGTTTCTGAAAGGCTCATATCGTCTGGCATTACAGGACCTTATAACAGCATTCCGCGCGCTTTGTTTAGCGCCTCAATGAACACGTCTACTTCTTCCTCGGTGTTATAGAGCGCAAAGCTTGCGCGTGCGGTTGCACTAACACCTAGGTGGGTCATCAAAGGCTGAGCGCAATGGTGGCCTGCACGTATGGCGACACCGTAGCGGTCCAGGAGCTGCGCGATATCGTGCGGATGAACGCCTTCAACACTGAAGGATATGACCGGGCCCTTGCCTGTCGCAGTGCCGTGAAGACGTATGCCGTTGACCGCAGAAAGCTCAGCCGTTGCCTTCTCCAGAAGCTTGGTTTCGTGGGCACGGACTGCGTCCATATCGAACGCAGACAGCCAGTCGATCGCAGCACCGAAACCTATGGCTTGCAGGATTGGCGGCGTGCCGGCTTCGAATTTGTGCGGTGGGACGTTGTAGGTCACGCGGTCCTGTTCGACGATCTCGATCATTTCCCCGCCGCCCTGGTACGGGCGCAAAGCTTCAAGAGCCGCTACACGGCCGTAGAGCGCACCAATACCGGTCGGCCCATAGATCTTGTGTCCGGTAAGGACGTAGAAGTCACAGCCGATGTCCTGAACATCGATATCGAGGTGGACACCCGACTGGCAGCCATCGATGAGAATATAGGCGTCGACAGCATGGGCAATCTCAGTAGCGCGTTTCGCGTCTACCTTCGTGCCGAGCACGTTAGACATATGCGTCAGTGACACGAGTTTCGTTTTGGGCCCGACCGCTGCTTGCAGCGCTTCCATGTCTAGCGAGCCGTCATCGAGTACCGGGACCCATTTCAGCACCGCGCCGTGTCGCTCTCGCAGAAAATGCCAAGGAACGATGTTCGAATGGTGCTCCATGACCGATAGGACAATCTCGTCGCCCGGTTCGATCATGTCGACGATACCGTTCGCGACGAGGTTCATCGCTTCGGTACCACCTTTCGTGAAGATGATGTTCTCGTCGCTTTCAGCGTTCAGAAATTGTCGGATTTTTCCGCGCGCGCCTTCATAGGCCTCTGTGGTCTCATTGGCGAGCGTATGAAGCCCCCGGTGCACGTTGGCGTAAGCTGTCTGCGCCTGGTTCGACATGCTGTCTAGCACAGCATCAGGGGTCTGAGCGCTTGCTGCATTGTCGAGATAGACAAGCGGCTTGCCGTTTACTTCGCGGCCGAGAATCGGAAATTCGCTCCGGACTGCGTTGAGGTCTAAAGCGCGTGCCATTAATTGCTTCCCTGGTTCCGGAGGAAACGGCGGGTTGCTTCGATGAGTTGGTCGCGCACGCCCTTTAGCGCGTCTCCGAGAGCCTCTGCGATGAAGGCCTCTGTAAGTAGAGCGCGTGCTTCCGGTTTAGGAATGCCTCGCTGTTGCATATAGAACAGGGCGTCATCGTCTAGCTGACCAGACGTATTGCCGTGCTCGCACTCGACGTCGTCGGCATAGATTTCAAGCTCGGGCTTAGCGAATATTTCGGCCCCGTTTTCGAGCAGGAGCGCCTGATGCTGCATCTCGGCGTCGGTAAACTGACCGACCGTGCGCGGGACCAGGAACTTGCCTTGAAAGACGCCGCGTCCGCCATCGGCAACCGCGCCTTTTGTAAGCTGTGACGTCACACAGGATTCCGCGCCGTGCGTTACATGCGTCGTAAAATCTGTATGAAAGCCTGAAGCGACTAGGTAAGCACCGTTGAGCGTTGCCTCTGCGCCTTCGCCCTGATGCTCAAGACGCGTTTCCATGCGACAAAGCTTGCCGCCAAAGGACAGCGCCGTCTGTTTGAATGTCGCCTTGGCATCCAGGTGAGCTGTGGTGGTGATTGCAGTCACCTCTTCACGGCTGGATTCCTGCAACACCGTCCGGTCAACACTGGCATTTTCGGCCAGGCCAAATTCGGCCAGGAAGGCGGAAAAACCCGCACCGCCGCTATAATGCTCAAACAAATCCAGATGACAGTCCTTGCGCACGACGAAGACGACACGTGAAAATGCTGCAGCGCCGCCGCCATGATAAGTGAGGACCAGTGGCTGATCGACTTTCGCTGAGACTTCAATCATCAGCATGTCTTCACCGGAGTGACCGGTCATCGACGAAGCAAGCGCCCCTAGCGGTAGCGCGTCGGCCTGCGCGAAATCGTGTCCGCCCGACTTCGCGAAAATTTTCAGACCTTCAGATAGCTTGTCAGGAATAGTCCAGGCGGAGCCGTCGAAACGTAGTTCGATAGCGTCAGAAGGAAGCTCGATTGATGTGTCCGCTGCTGTGTCAACGGTTGCGAGCCTAGACACCGCTTGCCGAACATCGGTCCACTTCCATTGCTCCATCCGGCGATGAGGAAGCCCTGATCGCGTGAACGCTTCGAAAGCGGCCTTTTGAGACGCCTCAGGCTTTTGCTGCGAGAAGAGGTCCGTCAGCTGGCGCTCTGCCTCGCTTGGGTTCTTGAGGGCGGTCGTAGTCAAGCGACCTCCCCGAGGATCCCGTCATAGCCTTCTTTCTCGAGTTGTAGCGCAAGCTCTGGACCGCCAGACTTTATGATCCGGCCCTTTGCGAGCACATGCACACGGTCAGGTTTGATATGGTCAAGCAGGCGCTGATAGTGCGTGATGACGAGCATGCCGCGATCTTCGTTCCGAAGTGCATTCACACCGTCTGCAACCGTCTTCAACGCGTCGATGTCGAGCCCCGAATCGGTTTCGTCGAGAATGGCAAAGCGTGGCTCCATCATCATCATCTGGAAGATCTCGAGCCGCTTCTTCTCGCCACCAGAGAAACCGACATTCACTGGACGCTTCAGCATATCCGCGTCGATATTCAGCTTCTGGCCGATTTCGCGAGCCTTCTTGATGAAGTCGGGGGCAGAGATTTCATCCTCGCCGCGTGTCTTGCGCTGGGCGTTTATCGCGGCACGAACGAACGTCATTACCGGGACGCCCGGAATCTCAACCGGGTACTGGAAGGACAGGAACAGGCCGGCGGCTGCCCGTTCGTCGGGTTCCATTTCCAGAAGGTCGTCGCCGTCGAGCGTTGCGGCGCCGCTGGTCGCTTCGTAGCCATCTCGGCCCGTGAGCACGTAGGACAAGGTGGACTTGCCAGCACCGTTCGGCCCCATGATCGCATGAACTTCGCCCGCAGGCACCTCGAGCGACAGGCCATTGAGGATCGTCTTGCGACCATCACCTTCGCCCACATCGGCGGTCAGATTATCAAGCTTCAACATGCTGCCGATGTAGAGATGTCGGACCCGTTTTCAAAGCCCGTTTCGCCGCACCTGCAAGCAAATGTCAGCTTATATCTGTCAGACCGTAGAAATCATGTCCGGAAACAGCGGCATCAAGGTCGATCGGATCGAGCAGAAGCGTGCCGATATAATGGAGGCTCTCCTCCTGACCATTCAGAATTCGCTTCAACGCCGTATTGATCGGCGTCGCAACACCTTGGGGGCCTACAAGTACGAAACTGTCGAGGCCCGGATCGAAACCATAATGCTCGGTGAAGTAAGGATTGGCGGCCATGAACCTGTCGAAACGTTCCCAGCGCCAATCGAGATGAGAATTTGCGCGAATGACTTCGCCTAGATAGAGGCCGGCAAAGGTAACCGTGTTGTCGCCACGCCCGTCTGCAATAAGCGACTCCCCTGCCCTGCCTTCGGCGGCTTGAAGCCGGTTAACGGTGTGAACGTCTTTTAGCCACTCATCGATCGTTTTCAGGCTTTCGATCGAGTAATTGAGCTTCGACCGGTCCAGACGGTTGGGCAGCAGAATGAGGCTATCGGCCTGCGGGGACATGAAGCGGTCGAGACCGGGGCCGATGTCAGCAACTGATAGGCTGGCCGCATAACGCCCATCGTCGCGGCCGATGACTTCACCACGAGAGAATCCCGAAAAGGAAGCTGATGCGCCATAACCATCATACGGGATGTAATACGGAGTGGGCTTTGCCGGTGACGCGCAGGAAGCAAGCGCGAGACATCCCAAAATGAAACAAAGGCGGGCCATGAAGGTCCAATCACGTCAACCTAAAGATACTCTCCGTTCCATAACAGCAATCCGTGTGCCGACCGTTAATAAGCCTAAACCAAAATAAACAAGAAGTCCTTCAAGCGTCGAAATCGCGCATAAGATCGCCTTGGCCGGGTTCGAGGCGGTGGTGCCATTGTCGATAGCTGCAGCATGCCCCATCGCGAAATTCCGCTTTGAGAACACCGTTCATACGAACCGGATCATCAATTCCGTCACGCGTGAAAAATGCGGTCCAATGGGCCCATCCGGTCTGGTCTGAAGCGCTGATTATCTCGAACCCGAAACTCGGCTCTTTTTGTCGGGCAAACGTCTCGGTCAACACTTCAGTCAGCGCCGCCCGCCCCTGGGTCGGCGCCACGAAAGGACTTTGGTAGAACTCGACATCCGTAGCAAAAAGCTGGGAGAAGTTTTCAATGTCGAGATCAGACCAGGCTTTACCAAACGCTTGGAGCCACTCGTAGAAGAAGGTCTCAGTCAGCATCATAACTGCTTACTAGCCCACAGAACCCTCAAGGCTCACCTTCAGCAGGCTTTGGGCTTCGACAGCGAACTCCATGGGCAGGTGCTGCATAACCTCGCGTACGAAGCCGTTTACGAGCAGCGCTACTGCCTCTTCTTCGCCAAGCCCACGTTGCCGGGCATAGAACAGCTGATCTTCTGAAAGCTTCGTGGTCGTCGCCTCATGCTCAAGCTGTGCGTCAGCGCGCCGATTCTCGACATAGGGGACCGTATGAGCGCCGCAATCACCGCCAATCAGGAGCGAGTCGCATTGCGTGAAGTTACGGGCTTTCTCAGCCTTTTTGTTGATCGAAACGAGCCCACGATAGGTGTTATCGGACCGACCCGCCGAGATGCCTTTCGAAATGATCCGCGAGCGCGTGTTCTTGCCCAGATGGATCATCTTGGTGCCGGTATCGGCCATTTGCCGTCCATTGGTCACTGCGATTGAGTAGAACTCGCCCTGGCTATCATCGCCACGCAGGATACAGGACGGGTACTTCCAGGTAACGGCTGAGCCGGTTTCCACCTGCGTCCAGCTGATCTTCGAGCGTGCGCCGCGGCAATCGCCACGTTTCGTTACGAAATTGAAAATGCCACCTTTGCCGTTCTCGTCGCCCGGCCACCAGTTCTGCACGGTGGAGTATTTGATTTCTGCATCTTCTAGCGCAACCAGCTCAACAACGGCCGCATGAAGCTGGTTTTCATCGCGCATCGGCGCAGTGCAACCTTCCAAGTACGAGACGTAGGACCCTTTGTCGGCGACAATCAGGGTGCGTTCAAACTGACCCGTATTTTCCGCGTTCATACGGAAATAGGTGCTGAGTTCCATGGGACAGCGGACACCTTCAGGCACGTACACAAACGTGCCATCAGAGAAGACTGCGCTGTTCAGCGTCGCAAAGAAATTGTCAGATTGCGGCACAACGGAGCCAAGATATTTGCGAACAAGATCAGGGTGTTCGCGCAAAGCTTCTGAAATCGACATGAAAATCACGCCGGCTTTCTCGAGTTCTTTCCGGAATGTCGTCGCGACGGAAACACTGTCAAAAACGGCGTCCACGGCTACTCTTGGTTTCTGATCGCCGCCGCGTGCTTCAGCCGCCGTATCAGCAGCACCCTCCACACCAAGAAGGACTTCGGCTTCGCGCAGCGGAATGCCGAGCTTTTCATACGTCTCAAGAATTTCCTTTGGGACGTCGTCGATGGACTCATACTTCGCGCCCTGCTTTGGCGCGGCGTAGTAGTAGATGTCGTTATAGTCGACTTTTTCGTAGTCGACTTTAGCCCAGTCTGGTTCATCCATGGTCTGCCAGCGTTCATAGGCCTGCAGACGCCAATCGAGCATCCAGCTGGGTTCGCCCTTCTTCTCGGAAATGAAGCGGATAACCTCTTCATTGAGGCCCTTCGGGGCATATTCGGTTTCGATATCGGTCTTGAAGCCTGCGGAGTAGTTCTCGGACTCGAGCGCCTTCGCGGCAGCCACAGTGCCTTTATCGATACTATCCTTGACCCTTACATCATCGGGCATTCAAGCCGTCTCCTTCGTCTTCCTCTGGTGCAGAGCCTTCAGCCAAACGTCCGCAGTGCGGTCGAAATCTTCAGGTGTGCTCCTCCAACCAAAGCTGGTGCGGATTGCGCTTTCTGCAAGAGCGTCATCTGCGCCCATTGCCGATAGGACAAGCGATCTTTTCACCTTCCCGCTCGAGCATGCAGATCCGGACGAGACAGCGATGCCAGCGAGGTCCATCGCCATGACCTGAGTTTCAGCCCTGAATCCACCGTAGGCAAAGTTGGATGTGTTCGGTAGGCGCGGCGCGCCTTCTCCAAATACCGTGACGTCGCCTTCCGCTTTGAGCCGGGTTTCCATATTGTCTCTGAGCTTTGCCAGTTCCTCGAACTTCGACAGATCGGCGATGCTCGCTTCAGCTGCCGCACCGAACCCAGCCAATCCTGCGAGGTTTTCTGTTCCAGAACGCAATGACCGCTCCTGGCCGCCGCCGAACAGGCTGGCTTTCAACGGTGCGCCACTTCGTAGCCAGAGCGCACCAGCACCCTGCGGACCGCCTGCCTTATGGGCAGACAATGCCAGGTAATCGACGCCGAGCAACGAAACGTTCAGTGGAATTTTACCGAGTCCCTGCACCGCGTCACAAATTGTGAGGCCGCCTGCCGCGCGCACCATGGAAGCAGCCTCGGCAACAGGCTGGATCACGCCGGTTTCGTTATTGGCCAGCATCAACACCAGAACAGGCGTACCGTGCTTGTCCGCATCCCAGCCTGCCAGCCGCTCGGACAGGTCTTTCAGATCAGCTTGCCCAGTATTGGTGACGTAGACAGATTGCACGGCTGCGCCCGAGTAACCTGCATTCTTGGCGGCTGCTTCGTGTTCGATCGAGGAGACAAGCAGCGTGCATCTGTTTTCGAGCTGGCGCACAACGCCATGAATGGCAAGCGCTATGGCCTCAGTGCCCCCGGACGTAAAAACGATATCCTGCGGAATGGCGGAGATCGCTGACGCGACCTGCATGCGAGCGGTTTCAAGTATCTTGCGCGCCTTTCGGCCCGGTCCATGGACGCTTGAAGGGTTTGCCCCCACTTCCAGCGCGGCAATCATCGCTTCCCGCGCTTCCGGGCGGAGCGGTGCCGTGGCATTGTAATCAGCGTAGATCATGGTGCTGCACATAGGATAACACGGCGCGTCCTTACACAAAAACTTGCATTCCGCGGTTGCTTTCGCCTAAAGCGCCCACTTCACTTCCCAGCTATACGCGACAGAAAGAGGCGCCCAGCATGGCAGAACTCATTATTCCTGGTCCGGCGGGCCGTATCGAGGCCCGCTATACCGAACCGGCACAGGAAGGCGCGCCGATCGCACTGGTACTTCACCCGCACCCACGCGCTGGCGGCACCATGCAGGATCCGATCACGATCCGCCTCTATCAGATGTTTGAAAAGCGCGGCTTTGGCGTTCTGCGCTTTAACACGCGCGGCGTTGGCCGCTCGCAAGGCGTGTACGACCAGGGTGTCGGCGAACTTGAAGATGCCGCATATGTTCTCGATTATATGGAAAACCTGACCGAGAACCCGCGCTTCGTGTGGTGTGCAGGTTACTCTTTCGGTGCATGGATTACGCTTCAGTTACTAATGCGTCGGCCTGAAATCGACGGCTTCCTGGCAATTGCGCCACCATGCAATCACTACGATCTCTCCTTCCTTGCGCCCTGCCCGGCTTCAGGCCTCATCATCTCTGGGGAGAATGACAAGATTTCCGGACCGAAAGACGTGGAGCGTTCACTGACGAAGGTTCGCGTTCAAAAAGGCGAGGTCATTGAGCGGGACACAATCGCCGGCGCCAACCACTTCTTCGTCGACAAGCACGAAGAACTGCTTGCGAAGTGCGAGGCCTATGTTGATCGCCGCCTTGTCGAAGATGAGCAGAAGATGCGTCTTGAGGCGGACACTTCGAAAAAGCGCGGCGCTGCTGCCATTGCCGATCGATCTGACGACACGGAAGAAGCCGAGAGCGACAACGATTAATCGATGAGGCGCCCGCCCGTTATCGGCGCGGGCGCACTTGTCGTTCCTGGCCAACTGATCGGCAGGCCGCGAAGCGTGCGCACTGCAAGAAAAGCAAAGGCCTGAGCCTCTATTGAGTCGCCAAGCCAACCGACATCCTCGGCGCTCTTTACGGCACATGGCGCGCGGACTCTTAGCTCTTGCATGAGCTGAGGATTGCGCCGCCCGCCTCCACAGACAATCAGCTGGTCCGGCCGATCTGTGAAACTCCGGATCGCATGCGCGACGGATTCGGCCGAAAACGCCGTCAGTGTTGCCGCGCCATCTTCGACACTCATGCCGCGCGCAAGCGTTGCGTCGAAGTCGAACCTATCGAGGCTTTTCGGGCCGGGCAGATCAAACCACGGCTTGTCCATCCACAGGTCTATGGACATCTCATCGACGCGACCTGCGGCTGCTGTTCTGCCGTTCTCATCATGTGTGCCGAGACCGTGCTGTTCCATCCATTCATCGATTGGACCGTTCGCAGGGCCTGTGTCGAAGGCGACAAGTTTTCCGTCCGCCGCGCGATAAGTAACATTGGCGACGCCGCCAAGGTTCAAGACCGCTTTGGAACTGGTGTCTCCAAGCGCCTGCAATAGCGCGGCGTGAAAAGCGGGCGCCAGTGGTGCGCCTTGACCGCCAGCTCCAACATCCGCACTTCGGAAATCATATGCGAGCGGCACACCGAGTTGCGAACGCAAACTGCTCGCGTCGAGTATCTGAAGCGTCTGGCCTGACACCTCAGCTGTTGGTGGCCTGTGCAGAACGGTCTGCCCGTGTACGCCCGCGATGGCTGGTACCGGACCATTCCATCCCTCGATAAGCTGACGCCATGCGTCCGCATGGGTTTGGGTCAGCACTTCATTGGCCGCGCGGATAGCAGTTTCCGGCCGCGGGCCGCTCCAGTTCCATGCCCGTGCGGCGTCGACTGCCGTCCTAATTATTGACCGCTCCTGAGGCCTATATTTGCGCTCAGCCACCGGACCGAAATCAAGAACCCGTTCACCGTCGGTCAGGATTAGCGCCGCATCAACGGCATCAATCGAGGTGCCGGACATGAAGCCTGCGGCCCACACTGGCTCAAAATGATTTGTAGGCTGTTCCAATTGTCCCGCGACCCGTGCTAGCAGCGCCCTTCGATAATGGAGAAACCGGCATGAGCCAATACAGGTCAGACTTCCTGAACACGCTTGAGGCCCGCGGCTATATCAAGCAGGTCACGCATCCAGTGGAGCTCGATGCGTATTGCGCCAATGGTGTGCCTGTCGCCTATATCGGTTTCGACGCGACCGCAGACAGCCTGCATGTTGGGTCACTTCTGCAGATCATGATGCTGCGCCACCTCCAGAAGGCAGGTGGCAAGCCGATTGTCCTCATGGGCGGCGGCACGACCAAGGTTGGCGACCCTACCGATAAGGAAAAGTCCCGGCCTCTACTCACCAATGAACAGATCGAAGAGAATATCGCAGGAATCAAGAAGGCTTTCGAACCCTTCCTGACCTTCGGCGACGGGCCGACAGACGCTGTCATGGTCAATAATGACGACTGGCTGAGCAAGCTTGGCTATGTTGATCTTCTTCGCGAGGTGGGTGTCCACTTCACGATCAATACGATGACCAAGCAGGAAACGGTGGCTCGCCGACTGAACAATGAGCAGCCCTACACCTTCCTCGAATTCAATTACCTGATCATGCAGTCCTACGACTTCCTTGAACTGTTCCGACAGCATGAGTGCCGCCTTCAGATCGGTGGATCAGACCAGTGGGGCAATATCGTTGGTGGTGTCGACCTTGTTCACAAGGCCGATGGCGGCGACGCTTACGGTCTCACGGCCCATCTCATCACGACAGCGTCTGGGGGCAAGATGGGCAAGACTGCCGATGGTGCCGTCTGGCTGAACGCTGACCGGAAGTCACCGTATGAGTACTGGCAATTCTGGAGGAATACGGAAGACGCCGATGTCGGTCGCTTCCTTCGCCTCTTCACCGGTCTGTCCCTCGACGAGATTGCGAAGCTGGAAAGCCTCGAAGGGGCTGAGATCAATCAGGCCAAAATTGCGCTCGCGAATGCGACCACGACCTTGCTGCACGGTGCTGATGCGGCGCAAGATGCCGAGCGCGCAGCGTCGGCAGTCTTTGGCGCTGGAAGCCGCGACGAAGCGCTTCCAACGACAAATATCGCACGCAGTGAACTAGAGGGCGGCATCCTGGTTGCAGCCGCATTCGCTCTGGCTGGGCTCTCCAAATCGAATGGCGAAGCTCGTCGTCTCATCAAACAGGGTGCAGTTCGCATAAACGACGATCTTGTCAGCGATGAGAACGCGACGCTCACCGCTGCGGATCTTGGCGAAGGCGATGCAGTGAAACTGTCGGCGGGCAAGAAACGCCATGCGCTCTTGAAAGCATTCTGAGTATTTAGGGGCCGGTTTTAAGTTTTAGTTCAATGTCAGAGAACTGAGACCTGAAGCGGCCCTCATGCTTTTCGCTTAGTCCCACAACAAGATCAGTACGGCCATCAGACTGCACCTGTTCTTGAGACACGGCTCCATACTCGAAAAGCCAGGCCCGGGCCGCCCCCTCACTTGGTGCAAGCCGCACCGCAAATGTCTTGAGTTCATCCTGAATTGAGTGCTGCACGAGTGCGAGCAGATCGTCTATTCCCTCCCCAGTTAATGCGGAGGTGATCACCGCTGGCGTATCGTGAACGCCAGTGTGCGCGGATATGCGCAACGTTTCCTGAATGTCCTCAGGCAGTAGATCGATCTTGTTCCAGGCCTCAATGATCGGCGGAAGTGGTCTCTCGCTTTCTTCTTCCAGTCGGCGCAGAACAGACAAGACATCCTGTTTGCGGGCCTCATCAGAGTCCTCGGACCGGTCGCGTACATGAATGAGAAGATCAGCTTCCAGCGTCTCTTCCAGGGTGGCGCTGAAGCTGTCGACAAGATGGGTGGGCAGGTCCGTGATGAAACCAACTGTATCGACAAGCGCAGCGTCGCCCAGACCTGGAAGTTCCAGTCTACGTATAGTCGGATCCAGCGTTGCAAAAGGCATGTCACGAGCAAAGACGTTCGCGCCAGTCATGCGGTTGAACAACGTCGACTTGCCAGCATTGGTATATCCGACAAGAGCAATGACCGGAAAGCCAGCATCGCGCCTGCCAGAACGCTGAAGCCCACGCGTCCGGCGCACTTCTTCTAGATCAGACTTTAGCGAAGCGAGTTGACGATCCAGCATACGGCGGTCGGCCTCAAGCTGGGTTTCGCCAGGGCCACTCAAAAAGCCCTGGCCGCCGCGTTGGCGTTCAAGGTGCGTCCAGGTGCGAACGAGGCGTGAGCGCTCATAGGAGAGGCGCGCCAGCTCAACCTGCAACTTGCCCTCCCTGGTGCGGGCACGAAGTCCGAAGATTTCCAGAATGAGTCCCGTCCGGTCGATGACCTTGCAGCTGAGCGATCGTTCAAGGTTGCGTTGCTGCACCGGGGTCAGGGCCGCATCAATGACGCATAAAGTGCACGCAGAAGCGGCAATATCTTCACGAAGGCGTTCGAGGATACCGCCGGACAGAAGGTGAGACGCACTTGGCTTGCGAACATTCTCCGGGCGCAAAAAAGCGAGGTTGCAGCCCAGAGCTTCGACCAAACCGGAGGTTTCCGACAGCCTTTCGCGGTCGGGCCTGTCGACAGGCATAGTCCAGGGAATGATGACGCCGGCCCTATCCGGTACCGGCGTTCTATCGATCAGTTCGCTGCTCAATCCTTGTCCGCGCTTGTTTCCTCATCGAACAGCTGCACCGGGGCGCCAGGCGCAATCGTCGAGATGGCATGCTTGTAGACAAGTTGAGGTGGACGTCCGTCTCCGCGCAATAGAACGCAGAAATTGTCAAACCAGGTAACCACGCCTTGAAGTTTTACGCCGTTCACCAAGAAGATGGTGAGGGGCGTCCGTGATTTCCTGACCGCATTGAGGAACGTGTCCTGCAGGTTCTGTTTTTTATCCGACGACATGGTCTTTATCCGTATGCTGGCGCTGTTCGCTATGCGTTTTCGCAGGCGCTATCCGGATTGCCCGAGTATTGCAAGTCCCGGCTGCCTACCGACGCCAAAATGAGATGGTCAGGAGTGGAATCAACGCGAGAACTTCCAGCCTGCCCAATATCATACCAAATATCGCCAGCACTTGATAGAACGTTGCGTCTTCCAGCTGGGCCTGAGGGATTAACTGCCCCGAATTCGTCAGACTACCGAATGTCGTCGATAGCGCGTCTTCGAATCCAAGTCCCGCGAGGGAAAACAGCAGTAAACCGATTACCACAGCTATGATGTAGGCTACGAGATAGACCCAGATACCCATCAGTGTTCTATCGGACTGAATGCGCCCCCTGAATTGAAAGTGCACCAATGATTCACGGTATCCCATGCGCAGAAATTCCTGTCCCACCCTCCTGAAGAGAACGTAGAGGCGGGCGAGCTTCATCCCACCAGCTGCTGAGAGCGCAGCCCCCCCGACCATACATGGCGCGACTTGCACGAGGAGCGGCAGGTCCCGTGTGGTTTCGCGCGCGACGAGCGCAATGCCGCTGGTGGACAGGCTCGAGAGGGACCAGCCAATCGCGTTCAGTCCCGCAAGACCGCACGCAAGGCCGATAGCCGTGAAGACGATGATGGCGAGACCAAAAGCTAGCGTTTCAGCATCAAACGCGGCAGCGCGCCAATCGCGGTTTGCGATTTGTATCATGAAGAAGAGACCAAGCGTGCCTAGAATGAGACCCAGCGATAGCGCAAAGGACCGTGCCCCGTTTACAATGTCTGTTGACGCACTGCGGGGATCCGCCAAGCCAGTTGTCAGCGCACTGACGGCGTCCAGGAATGCGGTGCCGACAGGAAGCCCCCCGACGACCTCCAGCACGAAAACGATGAGTAGGCAGACTCCGAAGTAAACACTTGTGATCCGCATGACGCGCGGCATCGAGTCGAAGAAACTCTCATCTGAATGGCTGAAAAGCAGCGTCCTGTGGATGCCAGGGCCATCAAGACTGAGAGCAGCAAGCACGGTGGCTGCAAAGGTAATGGTTGCAAGAGCGCCCGCCAGATGTAGAAGCGCGCGCCAGAAGAGAATCGAGTCGGGCAGCACCG
The DNA here is from genome assembly GCF_003576345.1 of Henriciella barbarensis. Classification (GTDB taxonomy): domain Bacteria; phylum Pseudomonadota; class Alphaproteobacteria; order Caulobacterales; family Hyphomonadaceae; genus Henriciella; species Henriciella barbarensis. The sequence goes on from NZ_QWGB01000003.1 coordinate 85,362, forward strand.
TCGTCTGTGGATCAAATACCGAGTGACCGGTCGTCGTAAGGCTGGATACAGCCTCGTGAAGCGCTGCGACCGCACTCTCATTCGGCAGCCCCATCAGGAAGGGTGGTGCGCAGGCAATCCCAGCAAAAACCCAAAAGAACACCATGAAGGCGAGACCATCAGATGGCTGAGCCCGCCGTTGTGGTCGATCAATCATTACGATAATAGCCGCGCACACGGTCACCACAAGCGTTCCGGTTGTCAGGAAGACACGGAACTGGGCCCACTCCCCTGCGAGGACGGCAAATACCGCAGATAGCACCATGGCCATCACGAGACCGAAGCCGCTGAATGCGAGCATGCGGATGATGGCGGGATAATTCATGCGGGCCGTTTGTCCTCCCTGTAGACTATAGGGCCGATGCTAGAAGAAGTCGGCGCTGACGCGGAAGAATTGTTCCACCTTGCTAGTCATGGAGCCTTCATAGAAGAGCAACGCATGGTCGTTCGCCCTGACGGTGACCTCGCTCGAAGCAAATATGACCTCGCCATCGCGCAAGACGGCGGCGGCTGTAATGCCTTTGGGAAGGTCGTCATAGCCAAGTGACTTGCCGATCAGAGGCGACGTATCAAGCGTTACGCCTTCCGCGATCTCTGCGGCGCCGTCTTCCAGTGATTGGAGAGCCAGAATTCGTCCACGGCGCATCTTCATAAGAACGCGCGAGACTGTCAGCGCCCGCGGGTCGAGCACGGCATCAAGCTTCATCTCGCGCGCAAGTCCCGCCAGCTCTGGTGCATTTACTAGTGCGAGAGCCCGCTTCGCTCCCATTTGCTTTGCGAGCTTGGAGATGAGGATGTTGGTCTTGTCGTCATGTGTTGTTGCGATGACGAGATCAGCTGTCGGGGCGTCTGATTCCTCAAGGATGTACCGGGTCAGGCCATCGCCATGGATAACGATCGTTCGTGACAGCTCCGCTGCTGCGCGTTCAGCGCGCTCGATTTCAGACTCGATGACGCGGACCCGGACGCCAGTCTGTTTTTCCAGTCCCTTGGCAACGTAAAGACCAACATTGCCCCCACCGACGATGACGACCCGGCGCATTTCCGGCTCAGGCCTGTTGAAGATGCTGTTCAGCCTGTGACTGTGTGACTTCAGAACAGCGACATAGGCGGTGTCACCCGTCTTTAACTGGTCGTTCCCGCGCGGCGCGAAAACATGGCCCGCCCTATTGATGCCAACGATACGGGCACTCAAGCTCGGGAAGAGTCCTTGAATCTGGTCAAGCGCAGTATCGAGCACCGGACTGTCATCCAGAACTTCAATGGCAACGAGTTGAACGTCGCCGCGCCCAAAATTTACGCTCATGATTGCGCCCGGCGTGCTGAACCGCTGCAGGATTGCGTCTCCGACCTCGATTTCCGGAGAGATCACGAGGTCGATGCCAAGCCCTTCGCGAGAGAAGAGCTGGCGATAGCCGAATTGAAGATACTGCTGGGCTCGTATCCGTGCGATTTTGTTCGGAATATTAAACAGCGTGTCGGCCACCTGACAGATGACCATATTGATCTCGTCCGAATACGTGACTGCGATGATCATATCACAATCGTTGCCACCCGCCGCTTCCAGGACTTCCGGATGTCCTGCGTGGCCAACCACGCCGCGAACATCGAGCTCAGTCTGCACGACATCGATGAGCTTGGTGTCCTGATCGATCATCACAATGTCGTGGTTCTCAATAGCGAGACGCCGCGCAATGCCTTGGCCGACCCGCCCGGCGCCGCAGATGATGACACGCATAGCTAGATGTCCGTCCGTGAAGCTGACGCATTCACACCAAGCGCTTTAAGCTTTCTGTGCAGGGCTGACCGCTCCATGCCGATGAACTCGGCCGTACGTGAGATATTGCCATCAAAACGGGTAATCTGCAGTGAGAGGTACTCCCGTTCAAACTGCTCTCTTGCATCGCGCAACGACAAACCGACCAGATCGGCCGATGCTGTCGGGCTAGCGCCCTTTGCTAGGCCACTTCTTTCCTGTGGCAATTCATCAACCGACACAGGTCGTTTGGCGTCGTGTGGGGACAGAATGAGGATGCGCTCTACGAGGTTTTTGAGCTGCCTCACATTCCCAGGCCAGTCCATAGACTGGAGCACGGCTATGGCCTCAGCTGAAAAGGTCCGTGCGTTGAGACCGGAGCTGTCTGCAATCCGGCCTGTAAAGTGACCGATCAAAGCAGGAATATCGTCACGCCTTTCAGCGAGCGATGGTACTCTGATGGGGACCACGCTCAGTCTGTAGAAAAGATCCTCGCGAAAGCGCTGCGCATCGATTTCTTCTTTCAGGTCCTTGGTCGACGCCGACATGACCCGCACGTCGACGTGGACGTCGGATTTCCCACCAACCCGTTGGAAACGTTGCTCTGTCAGTACGCGCAGAATTTTGTTCTGCGTGCCCAGCGGCATGTCCGCGACTTCATCCAGCAGCAGTGTGCCCGTGTGCGCTTTCTCAAAGAAGCCGATCCGACGTGGGCGTCCGTCATGATCCTCCTCGCCAAATAGCTCCTGCTCCATCAGGTCGGGCGCGATATTTGCTGCATTCACTACGACGAAGGGGCCGTTCTGTCTGTTGGATTGTGCATGGATCAGGCGGGCAGCGAGCTCTTTGCCTGCGCCGGCAGGACCGGTGACCAAGACTCGTGAATTAGTCGGGCCGACCTTGTCGATAGAGGCGCGAAGCGTTGCTGCGGCCTGGCTCGACCCGATCCAGTCTTCGCTACTGACAACCATGTTACGAAGCGAAGCGTTTTCGCGCTTCAATGAGGTCGACTCGATTGCGCGTGCCACAAGGTGAAGCAGTCGGTCCGACTTGAAAGGTTTTTCGATGAAGTCATAGGCACCGCGTCGGATGGCAGCGACGGCTGTCTCTATATTGCCGTGGCCACTGATCACGATGACGGGGATCAGCGGATCGATGGATTTGATGAATTTCAGCACGGACAGGCCGTCCATGTCGCTGCCCTGCAGCCAGACGTCGAGAATGATGAGGCCCGGTGCACGTTTGCGCACTTCCTCGAGCGCCTTCGCAGCTGTCGCCGCGCTGCGCACAGCGTAACCTTCATCTTCAAGAACGCCGGAGATCAGGTCTCTGATATCGGGTTCGTCGTCGACAACAAGAATGTCCGTGGTCATGAGAGAGCCTCCGTGGTCTCTGGTTCGGCGAATTCATCGAGATTGGCTTGTTTTGGCAAAGTGATCCTCACTTTTGCGCCACTGCGTGACTCATCACGCTCCTGAAGCTGAATCGCGCCGCCATGATCGACAATGATCCGGTTCACGATAGCAAGTCCAAGGCCAGTGCCTTTTTCGCGTGTAGTCACATAGGGCTCGAGCAGGCGCTCACGGGCCTCCTCCGGAAATCCTGGCCCGTTGTCTTCAATGATTATGGTGATGAAGTCCTCAGTATCCTCAGTCGTGATCTCGATTCCGCCCTTGGCTTCGTCATTCTCGGGGCGCCGCTCGATAGCTTCGGCCGCGTTCTTTACGATATTGCCAATTGCCTGACCGAGAAGTCTCTCATCTGCAGAAATGATCAGCGGTTTGCGCACGTGTTTAATTTCGACATCAATGTCCGGACTGACCACCTGTTGCGAGAAACCGGTTTCATCGATCAACTGAGCGAGATCGAAGCTCTCAAGCGTTGGCTTCGGCATTCTGGCAAAGCCCGAGAACTCCTCGACCATCCGCCCGATATCACTCACTTGCCTCAGGATAGTATCCGTACACTTGTCGAACACCGTATCGTCTTCCGGTATGTACTGACTGTAACGTCGGCGAATGCGTTCGGCAGAGAGTTGTATCGGCGTAAGCGGGTTCCGAATTTCGTGCGCAATTCGTCGGGCGACATCACGCCAAGCAAGCTGGCGCTGCGCCGTGACGAGGCGCGTGGCGTCATCGAATGTCAGTACAAGACCACCTGTCGAATCTCTCGCCGCCTTCAACCTGAAATGACGCGCACCACCGGCCGTTCTCATATCCAGCGACGCATCAATGGGTAGCCGCGTTGCCATCGCCTCTTCGACATGCGGCATGAAAGCCGGAGCAATTTCTGACAAGTGGCAGCCGTCAATTGGCGGCTCGGCCTCAAGAAGTTTCTGCGCCGATGGATTGGCCAGCGTAACAACGAAGCTCTCATCAATACGGATGACGCCGGCACTAACTTCCTCGAGCAGCGTTTCCAGGAATAGCCGCCTGTCCTCCGCTTCCTCGCGTGCATAGATCAGGGCGGAGCGCTGCGCACCAAGCTGTTCGGTCATGACATTGAACGAACGCGTCAGCGCGCGCACCTCATCTTCGCCCTGTGGAAGCGGCACGCGGATATCAAGGTCGCCGTCGCGCACCGACTGAGCTGCATTTGCGAGCCGGCCGATCGGTCCTGTGATGCGGCTGGCTGCCTCCAGTGCCAGACGAATGGCCATTAGCAGAACGAGCGCTACGATCTGCCCGTAGGCAACGAAAAAGAGCGCCTGGGATCGTGAGCTCATATCCCCTGCAATACGGTACTCCTCAAGCGCCTGCTCTGCTCGGCGAAGGCGCGCGAAGGCGTCCCGGTCCAGTGGTTTTGCGAGATAGAGATAAGCGTTCTCCATCCCACCCAGCTTTATAAGCGAAGTGGTGAAGCCTTCCGCCTCGAACAGTGAGAGGTAAACCTCTCCAGCGTCAGCTTCATCAAACATGTCGGGCGTCGGGCGCCTGTAGAGGCTGTCATTTGATGCATTCTCACCAATCGCGAGCGGCCGACCCTCACGGTCGATGACATACCCCACCCGCATGTTCCGGATGAGGGCCTGCATGCCGAGATAGGAGGAAAAAGCCTCCGGCTCTTGTGTCAGGCCCTCCAGCGCATTGTTGATGTCAGACGCTGCCAAGCGCGTATCCTCTTCTAGCGCATCGCTGTACTCGTCGACATTCTCGCGCGCGACCGTGGCGGTTTGTTCAACCAGCGTGAAGACACGTTCGCCGAACCAGGTATCGAACCCTCTGGAGATTGCGGCCCAGAGGAAAACAGACACCACGAGCGCCGGGATAACGGCGGAGAGGCTGAAAAGCAGCAGAAAACGGCGCGCCAGCCGGTTACCCTCTGCGCCTTTCTCAAGAGTACGCGAAGCACGATAACGTTGCACCACGATAATGCCGAGCGTGATGATGATGAGCGTGTTGGCGATGATCATCGCCTGAACGTCTCGGCTGACGGGTTCGATCGGATCCATGCCCGATACGGCAACGAACGTCACGGCCGCGGCCAGGAATGCTGCCACAAGGAAAAGCCACTGAAACAATGCCCAGCCTGATCGCGGCTTTCCGGGTGCGGTGGTGTCGACCAAACTGTACCTCGCTCGTGCGGCTGTGCTCAAACCGCAACACTGAGGCCATAAAGCAACACTCGTGCCATGGTCAATTAATCGTCTGCGAGACCTAGTTGGTTGATCCGCGACCGAAGCGTGTTCCGGTTCACTCCAAGCAGCGCCGCTGTTCTGAGCTTGTTACCCGAAGTCACTGACAGGGCGAGCTTTATCAACGGTCGCTCGACCTGCTCCATGATCTTTCGATGAATGTCGCTGTCGTCCGGGTCTGCCTGCAGAAGGTCGGCCATGACGTATTTGTGCAGCAGTGTCTCGACTTCCTTCTCGAAGTTACCGGAAGACGAAATGTCTTTCAACGCCTCTGACCGGAGCTCCCGTTCGACATCGCGCTGGGAAATGACAGGGTCTGGGCTGAGTGCAGCAAGGCGCATGATGAGATTCTCAAGCTCACGTACATTTCCCGGCCAGTCATACGCCATGATCAGGTCCATCGCCGCTGGTTCGACCTGCTTGTTGGGCAAGCCCTTACGCTGTGCACGGATCAAAAAAGCTCTAACGAGTTCCGGAACGTCTTCCTTGCGCTGTCTGAGTGGCGGCATGAACACGCGAACGACATTTATGCGATAGAACAGGTCTTCCCGGAAGCGGCCCTCTTCCACCAGAGCACTTAACGGTTTGCGCGTCGAAGCAATGATCCGGGCGCCCCCCGCCTCACGCATAAGCTTCACGAGCTGGGTCTGGGCCTCGGCCGGAAGGTCGCCAATTTCATCAAGATAAAGCGTCGCGCCGGGATCGAAAGCAATGCCAGGATTATCCGGCGCCCCGAACAGGTCTTCGCTGATGCGGTCGGTCGGCATAGCCGCGAGGTCCAAAGCCCTGAACGGCCCTTTCTTGTCGCTCTGAAGCTCATGAATGGCCTGAGCGGCCAGCTCCTTACCGGTTCCCGACTCGCCCTCGATGAGCACCGTAAGGTCGGTGTTCATCACTCGCGAGATGATCCGGTAGACATCCTGCATCGGTTCAGAACGTCCGATAAGCGGAAGGCTCTGCTCGCCGTTTGTTTTCAATGCCTCAGTCGCGGCCGCATCCTTGCGGAGCGGTGCTTTCAGGGCGCGGCCCACAAGACCCGTCAGCTGGTCGATATCAAACGGCTTCGGAAGATAATCGTATACGCCGTGACGCGCAGCCGAAGCGGCCGTGAGAATGGTGTTCTGACCGCTCATCACGATCACGGGGAGGTCTGGGCGCGCCAGTCGTATGGATGGCAGAACTTCGAATATGGCGGTATCGCCGAGATAGACATCCGTGACGACCACGTCGCCTTCACCATTGCGCACCCAGCGCTCCAGCGCGTCCACGGAACTTGTGGCGCGCACCTGGTAGCCGGCGCTCACGAGCGTCTGATTGACGACGAGCCTGATACTCGCATCATCTTCAGCGAGCAGGACGGTTTTCTGTGTCATTGGACGGTATCCCGTTTCATTGGCAGGAAGACCGAGAACTTGGTCTGCCCGGGTTTGCTCTCGACTTTTATGCGACCTTCGTGAGCGGCGACCACCTCGGATACGACGCTCAGGCCAAGACCTCGTCCGCCCGCCTTGGTGGAACTGAACATGTCAAACATCTGGTCACGCGTTTCAGAGCTGATGCCCTTGCCATTGTCTTCAATAGTGATGCGAATTGCGCGCTGAAGGCGTCTAGCATTGCGTTTGCTGGAGAAGGCGAAGCCTGTCTCAAACGCTGTCTGAAGAGTTACCTGCCCCTGGCCTGCCGTTTCGCTTGCCGCTTCAGCTGCATTGCGCACAATGTTCTGGAAGGCTTCGTGCAGGTGATCCTCGTCGCCAAGTATCTCTGGTAGCGATGGATCATAGGCACGCTTCAGCATGATCTTTCCACCATGCGCGGCCTCTTCTGCGATCAGGATCTTGTCCAGCAATTGGTGGATATTGAAGCGGTCCCGCCGCGGCGCGGAGAAAAGCTCAAACGCGGAAAGCCGACTGACCAGGCGCTCTATCCGGCTTGCCTCACTCTTGATGATCTCAAGCAGCGGAACTTCGTCATCCTTGGCATTGCGCAGCAGGAGTTGGGCAGCCCCCGAAATGCCTGCGAGCGGGTTTTTGACTTCGTGCCCCAAGATACGCCCGAACCCTGAAATCCCCACGGCGCTGTCAGACGGATCGCGCACCAGGGCTTCGGCAATGGCGAGAATGATCGTGTCTTCTGGCCCGGGTCTGAGACGGATATCGTATAGCTTACTCCGAACGGCCGATGGGCCGGCGATCGTCAGGCCGTGTGAAGAGATATCGCCCTCTTCGCTCGTCACCCTGTCGAGCAATTCAAACAAAGGCGAGTCATGATACACGAACTCACTGAGATTGTGTCCCTGCAAGCTTGCTAGCGAGTGGCCAAGGATGATCTGTGCTTCGGTGTTCGCCGATATGATGTTCCGGCGGTTGTCGATCTGAAGAATAGCGACGGGAATAAGATCCGAGAGGTTGGTCTTCTCGTTCATGCTGCGACCTGCGCACTGTCTGCAAAGAGCTCGTTGAGGAACGCGTAGAGCGGCATGGGTTCGTCAAAGCCGCACGCGCGCGCACGCAACTCCCGCCGCACATCGAGGCTCCAGTTGCCATTCAGGTGGTCCACTGCCGCCGAGATATGCTTGCGCACAATGCGTAGACCAAGCGTTTTGCCGTAAAGGGCCATGCTGTCTTCGATCTGCTCGACCAGACTATCAAGCTTTTCCGCTTCATTCGGCTCTTGCCAGTCATCTCTCTCTGCCAAGTGAGCAGAGACTTGTCCAAGAAGCCAAGGACGCCCCATCGCTGCGCGTCCGATCATCACACCATGAGCACCTGATTGTTCTAGTGCGGCATCGGCCGTCTCACAGTCGTCGATGTCGCCATTGACGATTACCGGAAGATCGATGGCGTCGACCGTATCATGCACACGCCTCCAATTAGCCGTGCCCTTGTAGAACTGACAGCGCGTTCTCCCGTGAACCGCAACCATGCATAGTCCGGCCGCTTGCGCGTACTGTCCCAGCTCGGGCGCATTGAGCATCTCATCATCCCAGCCAAGACGCATCTTCAGGGAGACAGGCAGGCCGTGTGCCCCTTCCAGGGCGGCATCGATAATGGCCTTTGCAAGGTCCGGCTCTTTCATGAGCGCAGACCCCGACTGACCGCCGGTAACCTGCCTCGAGGGACAGCCCATATTGATGTCGATCTGATCGACACCGGACTCTGCGAGTAACTCTGCGCCGCGCCGCATATCATCGGGACGGCGGGCGGCCAGTTGTACGATCCAGCGCCCCCGGCCCTCATGCCTGCATGTGCGCCGCACAACATCTGGGCGCGCGACTGCCAGCGTCTCGCCTGCAACCATCTCTGAAACTACGGCCTCCGCACCGAAGCGTACGGCCTGTCTGCGAAAAGCTGCATCAGTCGACCCTGACATAGGGGCCAACCAGACGCGCTCTGCCAAAGATTGGGGCATCTCTTCCATAGAATTAGTTTGAACACTTTTTTGCTCTGCACAATAGTTGCGCATTAGTGCCGCTGACGCTGCAATAAATCATGTGGCCAATCTGCATCAGCAGGAGTAAGTCCCTGCTCTTATGAGAATTCATGCGATCATCGTTGCCGCCGGTTCGGGGAGCCGGACTGGTCGAAAACTGCCCAAGCAATTTGAGAGCCTTGCTGGCAAGCCCGTCTATCGCTGGTCGCTGGATACATTCCTTGCTGATGAGCGGATTGATACGGTCTGCCTCGTTCTGCCAGCCGGTCACCTGAATGAAATTCGGGCCGAAACACCGGGGGGTCACCGCCTTTCACTGGTTGCTGGCGGCGGGGAGAGGTCGGAGTCTGTACGGAGTGCCGTGCAGGCGCTGACTCCAGCCGATGACGACATCCTTCTTGTTCATGACGCTGCGCGCCCCGGGCTCGAAACCGATACGATCACTGCGCTGCTAAAAGCTATGGAAATACATAGTGCGGCGGCCCCTGCCCTACCCATGATCGATGCGTTGAAGCGTCGATCTGGCAGCACGCTCGAGACTGTGAATCGATCAGATCTTTACCGGGTTCAGACGCCACAGGCCTTCAGGGCGGGCGTGCTCGCTTCAGCGCTGTCGCACAATGGCAGGAATTTCGTTGATGACCTCGAAGCGGTAGAAGCACAGGGTGCATCTGCTGCCCTGATTGAAGGAAGCGAACGACTAAGCAAAATTACGTTTGCGAGCGACTTCGACAAGATGGGAGAAATGATGGACCGCCAGAAGACAGAATTCAGGTTCGGCACCGGCTTTGACGTTCACGCGTTTGAGCCCGGCCCCGGTGTCATGCTCTGCGGCACGTTTATCGAGCACGACGCGCGCCTGAAAGGCCATTCCGATGCCGACGCCGGCTGGCACGCTCTGACAGATGCCATTCTGGGCGCTGTCGCGCTCGGCGATATCGGCGATCACTTTCCGCCGACTGATCATCGATGGAAAGATGCCGATTCCGGCGTGTTTCTTCGCCATGCCATCGAGCTCGCTCGCGAAAAGGGCTGGGAAGTCTCCCATTGCGATGTCACGCTCATCTGTGAATCACCGAAGATAAAACCGCACCGCGCAGAGATGAGGCGGCGGACCGCGGAAGTTGTTGGGCTTGCGCTCAATGCCGTGAGCATCAAGGCAACCACGACTGAAGGTCTCGGCTTCACGGGGCGCCGGGAGGGCATTGCCGCGCAGGCTGCCGCGACGCTTCGCAAGATCTGTTAGGAGAATCCAATGTTTCCAGACCGCCTCCGCAACCTTTGCCTCCTGACAATGGACGAAGCGCGAGAGCGCCGCGTAAAGATCGCTTCCGCTGAGTCGTGTACAGGTGGCCTCATCGCGGCGTTGTTCACAGAGTTTTCAGGCTCCTCGGACGTGTTCGAGCGGGGCTTCGTCACCTATTCCAACCGGTCCAAGGAAGAAGTGCTCAACGTGCCGGGCGATCTGATCGCCGATTATGGCGCAGTCTCGGAAGCAGTTGCCCGACTAATGGCAGAAGGTGCGCTGGAAGCCAGCCGCGCGAACCTGGCAATTGCCGTAACAGGCGTAGCCGGCCCCGGTGGCGGCACGCCTATGAAGCCAGTTGGCACGGTTCACATTGCCTGCGCACGCGAGAACAAGGCCGTACTTCACGAAGCCTGCTATTTCGGAGACATCGGTCGCCATGAAGTCCGTATGGCGACGATTGAAGCCGCGCTTAACATGATACGCCAGCAAATTCCCTGAGCGCCTATGTGCGTCTTGCGCCATACCTGCGGTCAGCCTCGTCAATGAATGACGTCATGATCTTATTCACCGCAAGAGAGGTATTTGCCTTGGCGAGGAGCGCGAGAATCGGATTGCGAAACTCATAATCAATAAAAAAGTCGACCACCGTCCCAAGCTCGCCGTCAGGTGACATCTTCCATCTGTTCTGAAGCTTCTTAAATGGGCCACGTGCTAGCGAAACCTCAACGGTCCTGTTGGCGTCGTTAGCTGCCACATCAGTCGCGAAACGTTCGGAAAACCCCTTGAAGCCGACATCGACTTCACCGCGATATTTGCGAACGCCGTCCTCTTCGCGTTGCCCGCTTACGTTCATTGTCCGAATCCACTTGATGAATTCGGGATAGCGCTGGATGTCAGCGACCAGATCGTACACCTCGTCGGCGCGATGTTCGATCACCAGCTGTTTTGAGAGGCGCGGCAAAGGCTGCTCCTACTGATTGGCGGCCTGTCTCGCCGCTTTCATCTTCGCGAAGTCCTCATCGGCGTGATAGCTCGACCGGGTCAGTGGAGATGCGGAAACCATGAGGAAGCCCTTGGAGCGGGCAATTTCCTCGTAAGAGCTAAATTCATCTGGGTGAACAAAGCGATCAACGGCGGCATGCTTGCGTGTCGGCTGCAGGTATTGACCAATAGTCAGGAAATCGATGCCGGCGGAACGCATATCGTCCATCACCTGCATGACTTCTTCCTTGGTCTCACCGAGCCCAACCATCAGACCAGACTTCGTGAACTGGTTCGGATCGCGCATCTTCACACGTTCAAGCAGACGCAGCGAATGATAGTAGCGCGCGCCCGGCCGGATTGAAAAATAAAGGCGGGGAACTGTTTCGAGATTGTGGTTGAAGACGTCGGCTTGCGCATCAATGACCGCGTTTTCCCAGCCATCCTTGCGAAGAAAGTCGGGTGTCAGGATCTCGATCGTCGTGCCAGGTGAAGCTTCACGGATGGCGCTGATTACGTTCACAAAATGCAGCGCACCGCCATCTTCAAGGTCATCGCGGTCGACCGACGTAATAACGACGTGCTGAAGCCCCATTTCCTGGACCGCTTCAGCAACGCGGCGCGGCTCATCCTCGTCAACCGGTGATGGCTTTCCAGTCGATACGTTGCAGAATGAACAGGCGCGGGTACAGACTTCACCCAGAATCATCATTGTTGCGTGCTTTTTGTCCCAGCACTCACCAATGTTCGGGCATCCAGCTTCCTGGCACACCGTCACGAGACCTTTGGATTTCACGATCTCCTGCGTATCGCGGAAGCCTTGGCTCGTCGGCGCCTTCACACGTATCCAGTCGGGCTTGCGCAGCACAGGCGTATCCGGCCTGTTGCGCTTCTCCGGATGCCGGAATTTCTGCTTGCTCTCGATCAGTGTAACCATGCGGCATAGATGGACCGATGAGCCCCCGTCATCAAGCTGCAATATCGCAAGGCCGCAATGACCTACTGCCCTGAGCGAGTTGCCTTTATCACTCTCTGTGACATTTTGTGACACTGAGTTTAGAAATCACAATGCCGAAGCTTGCTATGACATCAGTTCCAGAACCGATCCAATTCAACCTGAAGCGAACGCGGACCGACATCTTCTCTGCCTTTATGCGGGCCCGGAAAGAGTTTGGCGGCTCAACCGTGGCCATTGTCGATGGCGATGAGCGGGAACTGACCTACACAGAGATTGCCCGGGCCGCCTTCGCACTTGGTTCGGCGATTCGCGGCAAGACGGCTAAAAACGAAGTACTCGGCATCATGCTGCCGACCGGCGCAGGTGCCGTGATCGCGTTCCTTGCTGTTCTTGCTGCCGGTCGTATTCCGGCGATGCTGAACTTCACGGCGGGCTCGGCAAACATCCGCTCCGCCATGCGCGCGGCGGAGGTGTCGAAGATCATCACGGCCAACAAGTTCATCGAACTTGGTAGCCTCGAGCCGCTTGTCGAAAGTCTGAGCGAAGACGCAGAGTTCATTTACCTTGAAGACGTGCGCGAGAACCTGTCTCTCACCGACAAGGCAAGGGGTGCCATTGGTCCCCTGTTTCCATCGCTCGTCTACCAAGGGCCAGATCATAAGAAGACCGGCGTCATCCTGTTTACTTCCGGAACTGAGGGAGAGCCAAAGGGTGTCGTCCTGAGCCACCAGAACATCGTCGCGAATGTGGAACAGGTGCGCGCCCATATCGGTCTCTCGCCAGAGAAGGATTCGGTGTTCAATCCGCTGCCGACTTTCCATTGCTTCGGTCTGACAGTCGGTGCGTTGCTGCCACTCATCGCGGGCGTGAAAGCCGTATTTCACCCTACCCCGCTTCAGCCGCGCGAAATTGCCAAACGTATCCGACAGACCGGTTCAACCATCTTGCTTGCGACCGACACGTTCATTTCCCAATACGCTCGTGCAGGCGAGGAAGGCGACATGAGCAGCGTCCGTCTCGCTGTATGCGGCGCTGAACGCGTGCGCGATGAAACTCGCCAGCTCGTTCGCCGCAAATTCCAGATCGAGATCCTCGAGGGTTATGGCGCAACAGAAGCTTCGCCTGTCGTCGCAGCAAACAGCGTTGAAATGAACAAGCCTGGCACTGTTGGCCGCCTTATGGCCGACATGGAATATGAACTTTTGCCGGTCGAGGGCATCGAGGATGGCGGCAAGCTACGCATTCGCGGCCCGAACATCATGCAGGGCTATATGCGGGCTGACAAGCCGGGGGTGCTGGAGCCGCTGGACGAAGGGTGGCACGACACCGGTGACATCGTGGCAATCGACAAGGATCGCTGCATTCGTATCCAGGGCCGCGTAAAACGTTTTGCAAAGATTGGCGGCGAAATGGTCTCGCTTGCTGTTGTTGAGAACTGTGCCAGCGCTATCTGGCCGGATGACATGCACGCGGCGGGCGCTATTCCTGACCCGCGCAAGGGCGAACAGGTCGTGCTTCTTACGACATCAGGAGAAGCGAACCGAAGCGAGATACTGGCCTGGTCGCAATCGCACGGCGTTTCGGAACTTTCCGTCCCCCGAAAGGTCTATCATGTCGATGACATACCGGTGCTTGGGACCGGCAAGATTGACTATGGCGCCGTGAACCAGCTGGTTCGCAAACTCAGCGATGCCTGAGCGTCAAAGTTAGATACGAGTTTCGCCACGCGAAAATCACATTCTTGCTGTTCAAAGCGCCAGACAAACAAAGGCAGGCAAGAATCCATGTTGCGCAAACTTCTCATCGCTACTTCCATTATAGCTGGAACGACGTTCAGCGCCGCTGCAGATACCGACAAAAACGTCCTCGGCTGGCTTGAGCACGTGCGGATTGCTGATCTTGATATTCAGCTTGATGCCAAGCTTGATTCAGGCGCCAAGACCTCGTCCATTCACGCCGTCATCCTCAATGCGCCCTCCCGCAAGGACTGGGACGACGAAGACAAGTCGCGCGACATTGTTTTTAAAGTCATCAATGAGGACGACGAAGAGCGCACGATCGAGACAGAGATTGTCCGCTGGGCTGCCATCAAGACCAAGCGGGGCGGCCTGATCCATCGGCCGGTTGTCGAGCTTGAGTTCTGTCTCGGTGGCCTTCTCATCGAAGATGAGGTCACGCTCGCCGATAGAGGCAACTTCAACTACGAGACGCTGATCGGCCGTAATATGCTTGAAAAAGCAGACATCGTCGTCGACGCAAGTGAAATCTATACGAAGCGGGCACGTTGTTCTAAGTAGTCGGGCCGTTGGGGTTTAAGGGCGACTCGGAGCTGATTTTTGAAACGCACTCAATTGCTGATTATCGTGGGCGCGCTTATCGCGGCCGCGCTCGGCATATTCTCGTACAAGGTCACGCGCCTCGGTTTTCCGGTCGTGCCGAATCTCGATTCCGATACATGGACAATTGAGGCGAAAGTTTCATTCCGCGGGCGGGGCGACCCGGTTACCCTTCGTCTCGCCCTTCCAAACTCCGAAGGCCAGTTCACTGTTGTCGACGAGACTTTCGTTGCCTCAGGCTTTGGCGTTGAAACCGATACAACTGAAATTGGCCGTCAGGCGGTTTTTGAACGCCGGGCGCAAGACGGAAGCGCTGTGCTTTTTTACAGTGCCAAGCTGATAGCTGTTGATCAGCGTTATGCCGATGACGCCCGCCCCACGCCTGAAGCAGTATCTGACTACCGTCGATCCGAACGCCGCCGCGCGATTGAGGAGAACGCGACACCGCTCTTGGTCGCACTGGATTCGATCCTCACCGAAGCGCTTGAGAAGTCGGCAGGTGAGCGAAGTTTCATTACACAGTTGGCCCGCCTGAGCGCCGACGAGGATGAAGACCGTATCTCGACGATCATCGAAGGTGGTCCCCCTGAAATTTCGAATGCATCCGACAGGCTCGTTTTTTTGCTAAACGCAGCGGGTACGCCGGCCCGGCATGTTCAGGGCATTATTCTCGACACGGACACTCGCCAGGCACCACTTACGACGTGGGTAGAGTACTGGTTGGGTGAAACCTGGGTCAGTGCGAACGGTACCACTGCGGAACCCCTGAACGATGCCCGTACCCTTCCCATCGTCTACGACAGACAACCAATTGTGGCCGGTGATGGCTTCAATCGTGTCGGCGTATCCTGGTCGGTGGCACGGAACTTCGAGAGCCAGCTGTCCCGTGCCATGGAGCGCGGCTCTGAATTTGCGCCCTGGGTGAACGCGACGTCCCTGCTCAGTCTGCCGATTGACCTTCAACTCGTCTTCCGCGTGCTTCTGCTGATCCCGTTAGGCGCCTTGATCATCGTCATTCTTAAGCAGGTCATCGGCATGCCCGCTTTCGGCACCTTCATGCCCGTGCTGATAGCGCTCGCATTCCGCGAGACACAACTGTTTACCGGTATCGCCCTCTTCACCGGTATCGTGGCGGTCGGCCTTCTGCTCCGCGCTTACTTCAATCAGCTCCAATTGCTTCTGGTCCCGCGTCTCGCAGCAGTCCTGATCATCGTGACTTTTGTCATGATGTTCATCGCGCTTGCGGGTGAAGCGATGGGTATCCAGACCGGCCTCTCCATCTCACTCTTCCCGCTTGTCATTATAACAATGACCATCGAGCGCATGTCGCTGACCTGGGAAGAAGACGGAGCGACAGAAGCAATGAAGAAGGCGCTAGGATCGCTCGCCGGTGCCATTCCGGCGTATTATATCCTCACCAGCGAATACATTGAACACTTTGCAATTGTCTTCCCTGAGCTGCTGCTCATCGTGCTCGCTGTCGTGCTGCTGCTCGGCCGGTACACTGGTTACAAAGTGACGGAGTATTACCGCTTCAAGGTCCTGGCGAATGCAGGCGACAAGACCTCATGATCGGTTTCGGTCCGATATCCAAATTGGCTCGGTCCGGCGTGCTCGGTATGAACAGCCGGAACCTGGACTTCATCGCGGCTTATAATCCGAGGCGCTTCTACCCTCTCGTAGACGACAAGGTCATCACCAAGAAGCTTGCCATCGAAGCAGGCGTGACAGTGCCGGAGCTGTATGGCGTAATACGTTATGGCGGCGAGATGAACCTGCTCGAAAAGATCGCAGAAAAGCATCGCTCGTTTGTTGTGAAGCCGTCCAATGGATCAGGCGGCGGCGGTATCATGGTGTTCAACGGTGTAGCGAAAACAGGACTTCGCCGCATGAATGGCCAGATCATGTTGTGGTCCGACATCCGCTACCATCTCAACAATATGCTGAGCGGTATGTTCTCGATGGGGGACGGTTCAGATCAGGTGATGGTCGAAGAACGCCTCGTTCCACATTCGGCATTTTCGAAGCTCGCTTTTGGGGGCGTGCCTGACGTTCGCGTGATTGTTTTTCGTGGCATACCGGTTATGGCGATGCTGCGTCTTCCAACCGCCGAGTCTGACGGGAAAGCCAATCTTCATCAGGGTGGCATCGGCGCAGGCATCGACCTGGTGACCGGCATTACGACGCGCGGCGTTCAGCACAATGACTCGGTGGATGTTCATCCTGATTTCGAAACTCCAGTCCGTGACTTTCAGGTGCCATCCTGGCCGGAGATACTCGATCTCGCCAGCCGCCTCGGCCACCATATTGGCCTGGGCTATGTCGGTGTGGATATCGTAATCTGCGAGCACAAAGGGCCAACTCTCCTCGAACTGAATGCCCGCCCGGGTATCGCAATTCAGACCGCTAACCTCAGGGGCCTGCGCCCGCTTTTGCTACCTATCCACAAGCTCCCATCGGTACCGGAAGATGTACATCAGCGGATCGAGATCGCCCACGCCAACTGGAACGGAGAATCCCTGGAGCGATTTCTCGCCCCAGGTGAAGAGATGCGCCGCCACTAAACCGTGCGCGCCGCCTTGTCCTTGTTATTTTGAGCTTCAATCGCGTCGCGCGCAGCTTTCCACTCCTCATCGCCCCATTGCGTCAGCTGGGCGAAATTGCCGCCCGATGCGTTGTACATCGCACCATCAATCGCAATCGTCTGGCCGTTCACATATTCTGCGCCAGGCGCCATTAGGAAGACGGCCAGGTTCACAAGTTCATGCATATCGCCAACGCGGCCCATCGGGTTCGCTGCGCTTGAATCGCGGCTCTCGCCACCTTCTGTCTCAGGTGAAAGCCGCTTGGACATGCCTTCGGTCGGAAATGGGCCTGGCGCAATCGCATTGAAGCGAAGACCATAGCGACCCCATTCGACGGCCAGGCTCTGCGTCATGGTGTTTACCGCAGCCTTGGACATTGCAGACGGGACCACGAATGGGCCGCCATTCCAGACCCATGTCGTAAGGATGGACGTTACATTCCCGCGCTGCTTCTGCGTAATCCAGCGTTTGCCGATATCGTGGGTCATGTAAAAGCTGCCGCGAAAGACGATGTTCGAGATCGCGTCGAAGCCGCGAATCGAGAGGTCTTCTGTCCGCGAAATGAAGTTACCAGCCGCGTTGTTCACCAGACCGGTCAGCGAACCGTGTTTTGACCAGATAGCATCGTTCATGTCTGTAATGGCTTCTGCCACCCGGATATCGCACGCGTGCGGAACGACTTTTCCACCATGGCTGGACATCAGCTCTTCCGCTGTGTCCTCACAAACTTTGCCGCGGCGCCCACAGATGTGAACTTCAGCGCCAAGCTTCAAAAAGCCTTCCGCCATTTCCTTGCCGAGACCGGTGCCGCCGCCGGTTACGAGCACCCGTTCGCCATCCATGAGGCCCGGCTTGAACATCAGCTTGTCTATATCCACGAATAGTCTCCCTTTATCGTCTCAGGAGAGCTTAGTTCGCGAAGCTATTTTCGAAAGGGCAAACTCGCTAGGCGCCACAAAAGAAACGCCGGCACCACGATTGCCGCACCGGCAAGGAATGGCTTCCAGAGCGTACTAAGCAGCCAAAGAATGCAATTGTACAGGCTCTGGATGACGCCCCAGACCGCGCCTCTGAAATTCAGATTGTCGCTGGTCGGGTCAAGATCAAGCGAAAGCAAGAACATGCCAAGGAGTACGCTCGCCGCGACCAGTCCAGCGACCTGAATCGGGCCAACGGAAAACAGGCGTCTTTGCAGCGAGCGTCGAGGCTTGGAAGCTGTGGGGCCGTTGCCCCCCGGCTCTCCAATTTTGGTGACGACCGGCGCTTCCACCGGGCCTGTGTCTGCCATTGCCTCAATACTTTCCTGATTGCGGGGCTAGCTCGCCACTTTCTGGACCAGTGTGCGATGCGGATAGGGAATGGAAATACCCTGCGCATCGAACTCTTCCTTCACCTTCTTGGTGATAGCGAATTTGAGGTCCCAGAGGTCCGTCGCGGCGCACCACAGACGGCACGTGATGTCGACAGAACTATCGCCAAGATTGGTTACCTTCACGAATGGCTCGGGATCACGGAAGACACGTTCATCAGCGTCGACAAGCGTCTGGATTATGCCCAGTGCCTTGTCCATGTCGTCATCATAGTCGATGCCGAAAACGATATCGCAGCGGCGGGTATCGTAGCCGGAATAATTCTTGATCACGCCATCGATGGCTTCGGTGTTCGGAATGATGATCTTCACATTGTCCAACGTCGCGAGGATGGTTTGGAACAGGTTGATTTCCTTCACCGTACCAACCTGACCGGCGATCTCGACAAAGTCACCATTCTTGTACGGGCGGAACAGCATGATCATTACGCCCGATGCGATATTACCCAGAGCGCCCTGCAGAGACAGGCCGATAGCAAGGGTGAGCGCACCAAGGACGGCAACGAAGCTGGTCGCCTGAACGCCAAAGACTTGCAGCGAGGCGATGATTACCGCGGCTGTGACAAACCAGCGGACCAGAGACCCGAAGAACGCACCCAGCGTTTCATCTACACCGGCGCGCTTGGTCGTCTGCTTACGGACGAGGTTTGAGAGCCACCCTGCGATCCGCAGCCCAATAACAAGGACAACCAGCGCGCCGAGCACTTTAAGAGCTCCGCTAACCAGTACCGGCCAATATTCAGCCATAAGCGCGTTAAAATCGATATTCTCTAGCTGTTCCATGTAGACCTCTTTTTGCCACAGCCTCAGCTAGGACAAAATCCTGAGATTACAAACGCCAGCGCCGTCCATTAGCAGAAGCTGGGTGATCTTGCGCAAGAAGCTTCCGGTCAATCATGTGAACCTGCTTCTCCCCTGCCGCGAAGGCTATCCAGCCGTCTGCGAAGTGGCGTGTAACCGCGTCGTCCAGGATGTTCAGCCCGCCTGTATAAGCGCCCATGGATGGCATTATCAGACGGTGCCCGTCAGTGATGAAGCATTTGCGGCGCATGGCCCTGCCCCGTCCGGCCACGCGTGCGACGGGGTGGAGGTGTCCTGATATCTCGCCGGTCTCCCCGGTTGGTTCGTGGCGAAAGACGCAGTCGCCCAACCGGAACGTCTTCGCACCGCGTCCGCCCAGATGCGCCGGAGGATCCGGATCGTGGTTTCCTTCAACCCAGACCCAGTCTGTCCGCGCGGTCAGGGCGCGTATACGCAGGCGTTCAGCGGGGGAAAGCCGCGCTTCTGCAGCCGGGTCGTGAAAGCTGTCTCCGAGCGAAACAACACAGTCAGGCGCGAATTCGTCGACCAACGCTTCGACCACTTTCAGCGTCACACTGGTGTCGTAAGGCGGCAGGAGCTGGCCGCGCCTTGCGAAGCTGGATCCCTTCTCGAAGTGCAGGTCAGAAACGATCAGCGTCCGGCGCGCTTCCCACCAGAGGCCCCCCTGTGCAAGCGGCGTCATCAGCTCACCGCGATGGTGCAGCTGCAGTGTATAGGCGGTGTTTCTGAGGGGTGCCGACATGTGCAGAAACATGCCGGGCGCCGCCTCCAAGGTCAATTTGCCAAGAACCGTCCGGCTGCACGCCGGGCTTTCTTTGCTACATGTGCAGAACGCGCCCCTGCGAAGCGAGCACGCTCTCATGCATCATCTCTGACAGGGTCGGGTGCGGGAAGACGGTATGCATCAGTGTTTCTTCGGTAAGCTCGCCTTCGCGCGCGATGACATAACCCTGAATGAGCTCGGTCACCTCTGCGCCGATCATATGCGCGCCGAGCAGTTCGCCAGTCTCCGCATCGAAAATCGTCTTGACGAGCCCCTCAGCAGCACCAAGCGCAATCGCCTTACCATTCCCGATGAACGGGAACTTTCCGACCTTGACCTTATGGCCAGCTTCCTTTGCTTGGGCTTCAGTCATGCCGACGCTGGCAATCTGAGGGTGCGAATAGGTACAGCCAGGCACATTCCAGGCGTCGAAAGCATGAGCATCCTCAGCGCCTGCTATGCCCTCAACGCACATGACGCCTTCATGGCTGGCCTTGTGCGCCAGCCATGGCGCGCCCGTAAGGTCACCAATCGCATAGAGGCCATCGACGCCCGTGCGGCCAAAGCCGTCGACCAGAACGTGGGTCTTCTCGATCTTCACACCGAGCTCTTCGAGCCCAAGTCCTTCAACATTACCGACTATGCCGATTGCCAGGATCACCCGGTCGACCTCAAGTTTCTCGGTCTTATCGCCAGACGAAATATCGGCCGTTACCTTGCCGTTCGCCTTCTTCAGCGATTTGACCTGCGCGCCCGTGCGGAACTTGATGCCCTGCTTTTCGAACTGCTTGCGAGCGAGGCCAGATATCTCCTCGTCTTCAACTGGCAGGATCCGGTCCACGGCCTCAACGACAGTCACATCGCTTCCAAGCTCATTGTAGAAGCTTGCGAACTCGATCCCGATCGCACCTGAGCCGATCACGAGAAGCTTCTTCGGCGTTTCCTTCGGCACCATCGCTTCGCGATAGGTCCAGATGAGGTCGCCATCCGGCTCAAGCCCAGCCTGAGGAATGGCGCGGGCCCGAGCCCCCGTCGCAAGAATGACATTCTTCGCTTTGTATTCCTTAGACTTTCCGTCCTTGTCTTTCACCGAAACTGTCGGCGCGGGCTTGCCCTTCTTGAGGGAGGCTTCGCCCATGATGACGTCGATCTTGTTTTTCTTCATCAGATGGCTGACGCCGGATGAAAGCTGCTTTGCAACGCCGCGCGACCGCTTCACGACAGCCTCTAGGTCGAAATCCGCCTTGTCGATTTTCAAGCCGAAATCCTTGGCATTGTTCGCGTAATGGAGGACCTCCGCGGAGCGCAGCAGTGCCTTGGTCGGGATACAGCCCCAGTTGAGACAGATACCGCCCAGGCTTTCGCGCTCGACGATCGCTGTCTTCATGCCAAGCTGGCTTGCGCGGATCGCGGCAACATAGCCGCCAGGGCCGGAGCCGATGACGATGAGATCATAGTCAGCCATTCTTGGCCTCCAGTTCTAAAGCAGCATGCTTTGGGGGTGTTCGACATAGCGCTTGAAGGTGGCGAGCCATTTCGCGCCTTCAGCCCCACCAATAACGCGGTGATCACATGATAGCGTGACCGTCATGACGGTCGCTGGCACAATTTCACCGGCTTCATCGACGACAGGACGCTTTTCCCCAGCCCCCACCGATAGGATCATGCCTTCTGGCTGATTGATGATCGAGCCGAAAGACTTGATGCCGAACATGCCGAGATTGGAGATGGAGAAGGTGCCGCCGGAATATTCCTGCGGCTTCAACTTCCGCTCCCGTGCGCGCGTAGCAAGGTCTTTCATCTCGCGCGAGATGGTCGCGAGCCCCTTAGTCTGCGCATCTCGAATCACCGGCGTGATGAGGCCGCCATCAATGGCGACTGCCACCGAGACATGAGCCGACTTGTGGTAGGCGATGCCCTTGTCGGTGAAGCTTGCATTGCAATCTGGCTCTGACATCAGGGCCAGGGCCGAAGCCTTGATCAGCATGTCATTGACCGAGATCTTCACGCCTTCAGGCGCTGCCTCATTAATATCAGCACGCGAAGCGAGAAGCTTATCGAGCTTGATGTCGACGTTAAGCGGGAAGTGCGGCACCTGCATGAAGCTTTGCGTCAGGCGCTTGGCGACCGTCTTGCGCATGCCGTCGAGCGGTTTCAGCTCATAGCTCTCAGGGTCGTAGACGCGGTCGTCGAGAACCTGTGGCAGTATGAGACCATCAGGCGCTGCCTTCGGCGTTTCGGCCGGCGCGTCGTCCGCCTTCTTTTCGGAAGCTGCCTGCTTCTTGCCAGGCTCTGCGCCTTCGACGTCAGCCTTCACGATTCGTCCGCGTGGGCCGGAACCCTGAAGCGTGGAGAGGTCGATATCGCGCAGCGCCGCGATCCGCCGAGCTAGCGGACTTGCCTTTATGCGATCCTTGCCACTGCCAACATCGGCAAGCTTTGACGTGGTGCCTTCCAGCTCCTTGCGCAGGTCCTTGCCTTCTGCCTCGCGCGGCTTCTGGGCGCTTTCACCCTTGGAGGTCGTGCGCTCGGCATCGCTCTCCTCGGGCTTTTCGTCGGACGCCTTTTTTTCTTTTGACTTGGAAGGCTTTTCAGCCTCCTCGTTCTTGTCGCCTTCAGAAGCGTCGTCGTCTTCATCTACGCCGCCAGAGGCCTCCGCTTCGGGCTCTTCCACATCGTCCGGGTCTTCGCCCTCTTCAGCGAGCACGGCGATCACCGAATTGACCTTCACGCCTTCCGTGCCGGCTTCAACGACGATCTTAGCAATGGTGCCTTCATCGACGGCTTCGACTTCCATCGTTGCCTTGTCGGTTTCAATCTCTGCGATGACATCGCCGGAAGAGATTGTATCGCCCGGCTTCACCATCCAGCGGGCCAGCGTACCTTCCTCCATGGTCGGAGAAAGTGCGGGCATAGTAATATTGATGGCCATCAGTTCCTGCCCTTGATCGTCGTACCCGTGAGATCCGGCGCATGACGAAGCCGTTCACCGATGCCGCCAAGGATTTGCTCCATGATCTCCTGCGCGGATGGACCGTCAGGGTTTTCTTCGCGCAGCACGCGGGTCACATGTTTGGCAATGTCCGCGAGCATGAAGCCCCACATAGGCGGCTCTTTCTCCGGATCGCCCGTGGCTCCAACTTTCAGGCTAACATGGTCCTGATTGTTAGAAATCCAGAACCGGATCATTTCCTGCGCAAAGGCGTCCTGCTGGATCGTGCCGGGCTTGGAGAGTTCTTTGTGATCACTTGACATAACACACCTGCTTGGCCGCCTTGATGATATCCGCCGTGCCCGGAAGGCTCATGGCTTCGAGGTTTGCCGCGTACGGAAGCGGCACATCTTTTTGATGCACGCGAGTTGGAGGCGCATCGAGGTAATCGAACGCTTCGTTCACCACCGTCGCGCAGATTTCAGCGCCGACACCCATGAAACGCCAGCCCTCCTCGCATGTGACGACCCGGTTGGTCTTCTTCACGCTTTCGATAACCGTATCCGTATCGAGCGGGCGAAGCGAACGCAGGTCGACAACCTCTGCGTCGATGCCTTCCTCGGCCAGCTTTTCAGCCGCCTGAAGCGCAAATCCAACCATCCGCGAATGGGCAACAAGCGTCACGTCGCTACCCGTCCGGCGCACACGCGCCTTGCCGATTGGCAGAACATAATCCTCAACATCCGGAACCGGGAAACTTTCGCCATAGAGCAGCTCATGCTCTAGGAAGACAACCGGGTTTGGATCGCGGATAGCTGCTTTCAGAAGGCCTTTTGCGTCAGCCGCGTCGTAGGGCGCGACGACTTTCAGGCCGGGCACATGCGCATACCAGTTGCTGTAGTCCTGGCTGTGCTGCGCGCCGACGCGGGATGCAGCGCCATTCGGGCCACGGAACACAATCGGGCAACCCATCTGTCCGCCGGACATATATAGCGTCTTAGCCGCCGAGTTGATGATCTGGTCAATCGCCTGCATGGCGAAATTAAAAGTCATGAATTCAACGATCGGGCGAAGACCGCCAAAGGCCGCACCGACGCCAAGACCGGCAAAGCCGTGCTCGGTAATCGGTGTATCGACAACGCGCTTGTCACCGAATTCCTGAAGGAGCTCGCGTGTCACCTTGTAGGCGCCCTGATACTCTGCGACTTCCTCGCCCATGACGAAAACTGTTTCGTCACGGCGCATTTCCTCGGCCATAGCATCACGCAACGCATCGCGGACGCTCGTGTCTACGAAGTTCGTACCTTCAGGAACGTCAGGATCGGTCAGCGCGTCTTCATCAGGCTGCGGCGGCGCCGACGCACCGTCGCCTTCGGTGGCCGGGGCATCTTTAGCTTCGGTCTGCGCTTTTGACTCCGTGGCCTCGTCGCCCGCAGGCGTGTCATCCACGTCGTCGACGCTTTCGCCTTCTTCAGCGAGACGCGCGATGACCGCATTGACCTTCACATTCTCAGAACCTTCGGGAACGAGGATCTTGGCAAGTGTGCCTTCATCAACGGCTTCGACTTCCATCGTTGCCTTGTCGGTCTCAATCTCGGCGATAACGTCGCCAGACGAAATCTCGTCGCCTTCTTTTTTGAGCCAGCGCGCGAGCGTGCCCTCTTCCATGGTCGGCGACAGAGCCGGCATCAGAACATCAATAGCCATCAGGCTGACTCCACTTCACGCAACACATCCGTCCAGAGCTCTTCCGGGTCCGGCACAGGACTATCCAGAGAGAAATCCGCCGCCTCCTTCACGAGTTCCCTGATCTTTTTGTCGAGATCCTTGAGCTCTTCCTCGGTCGCAATTTCCTGCTCCAGGATTCGCCCTTTCAGGCCATCAATCGGATCGTGATGGGTTCGAATATCGTCGACCTCTTCGCGCTTGCGGTATTTTGCCGGGTCCGACATGGAGTGGCCGCGATAGCGATAGGTCTTCATTTCGAGGATGTACGGCCCCTTACCGGACCGCGCATATTTGACGGCCTTCTCGCCTGCCGCCTTCACGGCGTAAACGTCCATGCCATCAACTTCCTCGCCCTCGATCTCGAACGAGATACCGCGTTTGAACAGCTCGGTTTCAGCCGATGCGCGCGCAACGCTCGTGCCCATGGCATACTGGTTGTTTTCGATCACATACACGACGGGCAGGTCCCACAGGGACGCCATATTGAAGCTCTCATAGACCTGGCCCTGGTTGGCCGCGCCGTCGCCAAAATAGGTCACGCAGATATTGTCCGTGCCGCGATACTTGTTGGAGAAGCCAAGCCCCGTACCGATGGGCACCTGTGCGCCGACAATGCCGTGCCCGCCGAAGAAATTCTTCTCCCGCGAGAACATGTGCATCGAGCCGCCCTTGCCCTTCGAGTAGCCGTCCTTGCGGCCTGTCAGCTCAGCCATGACGCCTTTCGGGTCCATGTCGCAGGCGAGCATATGTCCGTGGTCGCGGTAACCCGTAACGATCTGGTCGCCTTCTTTCAGGCAGGCCTGCATGCCGGTAACGACAGCTTCTTGCCCAATGTAAAGGTGACAGAACCCGGCAATCTTACCCATGCCATAAAGCTGGCCAGCCCGTTCTTCGAACCGGCGGATCAACAGCATGTCGCGATAGTATTTAAGCGCTTCGTCGCGCTGCAGCTTTGGTGGAGATTTGGAAGTCTTGCTTCTGGACGGCGATTTGGCCATGAGGCCTCCCTTGATCAAGCTACCTTTATGTACCCCGAAGCAGGTCTTCGTCCAGTTTTAGCACCTATGTCAAAATGCAGCCCCGGAGCTGTCATTTATGATAATAATCTCATCGGCGTAGACCAGATTCAGGTCTTCGCGCGCCATGATTTCAACGAGATCCGGATCGACCCGCCCCGGTGTCAGGCGCGCAATGTCCCGGCGCAGCACGTCATTCGCCGCGGTGATTGCGTCGAGTTCAGCCTCTTTCTCGGATAATTCCTGCTGCAAATCAGTCCAGCGCCCAAGGCCCTGCTCGCCCGCGAAGGCGTGATAGGCGAAATAAGCGATCAGCGCGGAGATGCCTGCAGCTGCGTATTTGGGAGCCATGGGAAAAACCTCTGCCAACAAGCGAATCGGCAGAGGAATCCATTTGGGTAAATTTAGTCTTAAGCGACCTACGCGTTGATGAGCGTACGGCCCGCATAGAGCGCTGTCGCGCCAAGCTCTTCTTCAATACGGATCAGCTGGTTGTACTTGGCCAGGCGATCAGAACGCGACAGTGAGCCGGTCTTGATCTGTCCACAGTTTACCGCAACCGCGAGGTCCGCAATCGTATAATCCTCCGTCTCACCGGAACGGTGGGACATGACGGCCGTGTAGGCATGGCGATGCGCGAGTTCCACAGCATCGAGGGTTTCAGACAGCGTACCGATCTGATTCACTTTGACGAGGATGGAGTTAGCTGCGCCGCGCTCCAGACCCTGGGCCAGGCGCTCGGGGTTCGTGACGAACAGGTCATCACCGACGAGCTGGCACTTGTCGCCGACGGTTTCGGTCAGGATGCCCCAGCCTTCCCAATCATCCTCGGCCATGCCGTCTTCGATGGAGATGATCGGATAGCGATCAACAAGATCCTCGAGGTAGCGCGCCATCCCAGCCGCATCGAGCGTCTTGTTTTCGCCCTTCAGGACGTACTTGCCGTCCTTGTAGAACTCGGTCGAGGCGGCATCGAGCGCAAGCGCAACTTCATCACCGGGCGTATAGCCGGCCTTTTCAATGGCTTTCATGATGTAGTCGATGGCAGCTTCGGTAGAGGAGATGTCCGGCGCAAAACCGCCCTCATCGCCAACCGCGGTGTTGAAACCGTCCGCGTGCAGCAGCTTCTTCAGCGACTGGAAGACTTCCGATCCTACCTGCACCGCATGAGCGATACTGTCAGCTGCGACAGGCATGATCATGAATTCCTGGATATCGATCGGATTGTTCGCGTGCTCACCGCCATTGATGATGTTCATCATCGGGGTTGGCAGGATACGCGCGTTCGACCCGCCAATATAGCGGTAGAGTGGCAGGCCACAGCTCTCTGCAGCGGCCTTGGCAACAGCCATAGAGACGCCGAGAATCGAATTCGCGCCGAGGCGCTTCTTGTTGTCCGTGCCGTCGAGTTCGATCATCAGACCGTCGATCAGGCGCTGCTCTGTCGCGTCGAGGCCGACAAGCTCGTCATTGATCTCACCATTGACGGCATCGACGGCCTGATTGACGCCCTTGCCGCCATAATCCTTCCCGCCGTCGCGAAGCTCATGAGCCTCATAGGCGCCGGTTGAGGCGCCGGATGGAACGGCGGCGCGGCCGGTGGAGCCGTCGTCCAGTGTCACATCGACTTCGACTGTCGGGTTGCCGCGGCTATCGAGGATCTGGCGGGCATAGATATCGACGATTTCGCTCATTGGGGCGCACTCTCTCTTACGTCTTCAGCAGATATGACAACGCCCCCGGTCTCCCAGGGGCGCCATGTCGGTTACTTTGTGTCACCACGCAGCGCAAGACTGCGCGTAGCGTTAGTCCTTTGGCTCAAGGATCTGGCGGCCGCGATAGACACCGGTCTTCAGATCAATGTGGTGCGGACGACGAAGCTCGCCGGAATCAGCATCTTCGATGAAGGTCGGGGCGGACAGACGGTCGTGCGCACGGCGCATGTTGCGCTTGGACGGCGTCGTTTTTCGCTTAGGGACTGCCATTTTGTCGTTCCAGTTTCTGTGCAGTGCGAACACTGCGTGAAAATCAAACCGCGCGTATATCCGTGCGACTCGCCAAATGCAACCCGTCAGACAAGACGCGACTGCACTTTGGCTGCCTCGATAAAGCTTGCGAAAAGCGGGTGCGGCTCAAACGGGCGCGACTTCAGTTCCGGGTGGAATTGCACCCCGATGAACCACGGATGATCATCCAGCTCGATAATCTCCGGCAACAGCCCATCGGGCGACATGCCGGAGAATCGAACCCCCGTCCCCTTCATGCGATCAATATAGGAACGGTTCACCTCATAGCGGTGACGGTGACGTTCTGAAATTTCGGTCGTGCCGTAGATCTCAGCAACCTTGCTTCCGGGCTCCAGTAAGGCCGGATAGGCACCAAGTCGCATCGTGCCGCCCTTATCGGTCGTTTCATCCCGCGTGATCTTCTGGTTACCCTTCGTCCACTCTTCGATGAGGCCCACGACAGGTTCATCAGTCGGCCCGAATTCAGTGGTCGAGGCTTCCTTGATCTCAGCCAGATGACGAGCAGCCTCAACCACGGATAGCTGCATCCCGTAACAAATGCCAAAGCATGGGATATTCTTCTCACGCGCGAACCGCGCCGCTCGCATCTTGCCGCGCGCGCCGCGTTCGCCGAACCCACCGGGCAGCAGCACGCCATGCACGCCGTCAAGGATATCAAGCGGGTGATGCTCGTCATCAAACTGCTCGGAATCGATCATCCGGACTTGGACGCGCACCTTGTTTGCCAGACCGCCGTGGACCAGCGCTTCTGACACCGATTTATAGGCGTCAGGTACATCCGTGTATTTGCCGACGAGGCCGATGCAGACTTCTCCATCCGGATTGTGGATGGTGTTGGCGATGCCGTTCCACCGGGAGAGATCCGGCAGAGGCGCGTCATTGATCCTGAAGTGCCACAAGACTTCAGTATCGAGCCCTTCGGCGTGGTAAGCTGCCGGCACGTCATAGATATGGCCGACATCGCGCGCTTCAATCACGCTTGATGGGCGCACATTACAGAAGCTGGCGATCTTGCCCTTCTCGTTTTCGGGAATCGGGCGGTCACACCGGCAAAGCAGGATTTGTGGCTGGATGCCGATGGAGCGCAGCTCCTTGACCGAGTGCTGCGTCGGCTTTGTCTTCATCTCGCCGGCCGCAGGAATGTAAGGCAGCAAGGTCAGGTGAATGAAACAGGTGCGCTCGGGGCCGAGCTCCTGCCCAACCTGACGGATCGCTTCGAAAAATGGCAGGCCCTCAATGTCCCCGACCGTGCCGCCAATCTCACAGAGAACGAAGTCAACGCCCTCGCCCGGATCGGACAGGATGAAATCCTTGATGGCGTCCGTTACGTGGGGAATGACTTGGATGGTCGCGCCGAGAAAATCGCCGCGGCGTTCTTTCTCAATGATGGACTGGTAGATTCGACCGGTCGTGATGTTGTCCGACTGGCGAGCTGACACGCCTGTGAAGCGTTCATAGTGGCCAAGATCGAGATCAGTTTCGGCGCCGTCATCTGTCACGAAGACTTCACCGTGTTGGCGCGGCGACATCGTGCCAGGGTCGACGTTCAGATACGGATCAAGCTTTCGCAACCGGACCTTATAGCCGCGCGCCTGCAGCAGCGCGCCCATGGCCGCCGAAGCAATACCTTTACCCAGCGAGGAAACCACGCCGCCTGTGATGAAAATGTAGCGGATCATGGGAAGTCAGTTTGCCCGATTCGCGTCACGGCGCACACGCGCAATGACGTTGCTTTGCGTTAGGGCTGCGTCGGCGCGTCAGCCGTATCTTCGCCCTGCTCTGTTTCGACGCCACTTGGCTCAGTGATGTCAGCCGGAACGTCAGCGGCGAGCGGATCGCTCGTATCCTGTTCCGTTTCCGTAAGAACCGGATCAGTGCCCTGCTGAGACGGCAGGGTAACCGGATCATCATCCAGAAGCGGCGACGTCGGATCATCAAGGTCGAAACCGCCTGCTCCAGAACCTCCAAACTCCTCGTCTAGCGCCCGTTCGACATCGGTACGTTGGTCACCAAGATTACGGGTGGTGATCGTGGTCAGCACAAGACTGGTGATGAAGAATATCGCACCAAAGATGATTGTCGTCCGAACAAGTGCGCCAGCTGCGCCGCGTCCTGACATCAGGCCGCCGCCGCCTGCGCCACCGCCGCCACCACCTACGCCAAGAGCGCCCCCTTCAGAGCGCTGCATGAGTACGACACCGACCAGCACGAGGCTTGCCAGAATGTGAATGACGAGAATAACGGTCATGGATCGTCCTTGAATATCTCAATCGCGCCCGATAGGCTTTTCAGACGCCAAGGCCAAGCCCTGAAGCTCACTTTGCGCTGACACAAGCGCCGTAGATGGCCAGAAAGTCATCGGCTTTCAAGCTTGCTCCGCCAATGAGCCCCCCATCGACATTGCTGGCAGCCAGAAGTTCAGCAGCATTGCCGGGTTTCATCGAACCACCATAGAGGATTGGTGTCTCATCCGCCTGACCCGGAAAACGCTCTCCAAGGATCTCGCGAATCTTGTCGTGCACTTCCTCAACCTGATCGACTGACGCGACCTTGCCCGTGCCAATTGCCCAGACCGGTTCATAGGCGACAACGAAGGCCTTGCCGAAAGCGCCCGCGGGTATCGACCCTGCCAGCTGAGATGAAACGACTTCGATCGTCTGCCCCGCTTCACGCTCATCAAGCGTCTCGCCAATACAGATAATCGGCACAAGACCGGCGCGAAAGGCTGCCTCCGCCTTGGCGGCGATGACCTCATTGCTTTCGCCGTGGTCGGCGCGGCGTTCGGAATGTCCGACGATGACATGGGACGCACCGATGTCAGCGATCATCTCCGCTGAGACGTCGCCTGTATGCGCTCCGGAGACGTTGGCGTGGCAATCCTGTGCCCCGACCGTCAGGCGCGTGCCCGATGCGGTGTCGGCGGCTTTCGAAATGAGGGTCGCCGGCGGACAGATGAGGCAATCAGCCACGTTATCCAGACCTTCCAGGCCCCTCGCTATCTGCGAAATGGTATCGCTGTCCCCAGACAGGCCATTCATTTTCCAGTTACCCGCAATCAAGGGCCTGACCATGCCGCTCTCCATCTCTTGCAACTCCCAGCGCGCTCGCCTAGCAAGCAGTTCGGCTGCTTACAAGGTAATAGGCGAGGCTATCGGCATATGCTGACCATGATCCGCAACATGCTCCGTTCCAAACTGGCGGGGCTTCTCTTCCTCCTCATCATCGTTGCCATGGGCGCGTGGGGCGTAACAGATGTCTTCTCAGGTGGCATCGGCAACAACCTTGCCTCTGCGGGTGATGTCGAGCTGACAGAAGCTCAATTTGATCGGGAAGTTGAACGCCAGTTGCGCACGGCCACGGATGATCGCGGCCGCGCCATCAGCAAGGCGCAGGCTACTGAACGTGGAATTGTCGACCAGATTTTCCAGCGTGAGCTCTTCCAGACCACTCTGATCGCATACGCCGACAGTATCGGTGCTCGCGCAACGGATGAGGCAGTCCTTCAGACCATTCGTGAAGACGAAGCGTTTCAGAGCGATACCGGGTCCTTTGACCCCGTCCTATACCGAGGGCTGCTGAGCCAGAGCGGTTTCACGCCAGCGAGCTTCGAAAGCTTCCTGCGGCGCGACCTTTCCATTGGTCGCATCAGGGGCTCTGTTGGCGCTGCGCTGCAATCGCCGGATTCAATTGTTCGTTTGCAGTCCGGCTTCGCGAACGAAGAGCGCAAGGCGCAGTGGTTCTTCCTGACCTTTGACGACCTCCCAGACCCCGATCCCATCACGGATGAGGAACTCACGGCCTTTTATGACGAGCGGCGTGACGAACTGGAAAACCCGCAGCGCCGACGCATCAGCCTGCTGCAACTCAGTGTCGATGATTTTCTGAACCAGTCGGAATTCACCGAGGACGAGCTGCTCGCGTACTATGAGTCCGTCAAGAGCCGCGAATATGCTGGACCTGACACGCGTACCTGGACAGAATTTGTGTTCGCGAGTGAAGAAGCTGCGAGAGCTCAACTCGGCCGCATCGCCGGCGGTGCGGAGGCTTCCACGATTACTGACTTGGTCTCCTCAACCGAGCGATCAGGGCTTCAGACGTCCGTTTCGAGTGAGTCGCTCGCAGAACGGCTGTTTGCCCCGACCGCATCAATTGGTGGTATATTCGGACCGGTCGAATCCGGTCGCTTCTATACCGTGGCTCGCCTTGAAAGCATCACGCCGGGCGAGGTTGAACCATTTGAAGACGTGCGCCAGGAAATTTTCGATACGCTTTCACGCGAACAGGCTGTCGGCCTCTATTACGACTCGATTACCCGCCTTGATAATCTGATTGGCACCGGTGCAGGTCTTGAGGAAATCGGCGAGGATATGGGGACGCCTGTGCTGAGTTTTGCGCCAGTTGAGCGCAATGGCACGACCCGTGTGGGCCGCCAGCTCGGCGCTCTTCAACAGGACCCTGCAATTCTGCAGCGCGCATTTGAGCTTACTGAAGGCGGCAAGACGTCCCGTTTCGGACAGGATGAAAGTGCTTTCATCGTTCGGGTCGATGAGATCATCGAGCCGTTTACACCGGACCTTGAAGACATTCGTGAGGACCTTCGCACTGGCCTGGAAGCTCAACGGCGCACGACCGCGCTGGCCGAGGCAGCAGATGCCGTCAAACACCTCGTCGAAAGCGGCGAAGCAACCTTCGCAGAGGCCGCAACTGAGTACGAAGCGCAGCTTTCGGCTCCAGATATTCTCTTTACGCGCAACCCGTCGCCGGATAGCGGCATTCCGCCAGCGCTTGCGGGCGCAGTCTTCTCGCTGCGCGAGGAAGGTAATGTCGTCAACGCGCCGCTTAGCCTTGGTGATACGGTTGCGCTTATCCAGCTTGTCGAGATCAATCGGATTGACCTCGCTTCAGACGAGGCCGCCATATCGGCTTCCCAGGAGCTTCAGGACTCCATCGGCAATGACCTGTTCAGCGCTTTCCTTGCGGGCATCCAGGATGACGTAGAACTGCAGGTCAACGAGAACGCGATTGCCTCCTACAAGGCCCGGGTCAATCCGGACACATGAACCGGGACAAGCTGATTGTAAGGCGGCGGATCGGCGATATCGAAACGCCTGTTTCAGCCATGCTGAAGCTTGGTGCGGATCAAGCAGGTTCATTTCTGTTTGAATCAATCCATGGCGGAGAGCGCCTTGGGCGATATTCTTTCGTCGGCGTCGAACCGCTAAAATGGTTCCGCATTCTTGATGGCAAAGCAGAGCTGGCTAGCGATGCCAGCTTCAGCGCGCCCGAAACGTTGGAGATGGAGCCTGTCGCCGCGCTGCGCCACTTCGTCGAGATGGCAAAAGCCGAAACGGACGAGCCCGGCCTGCCCCCAATGGCATCAGGCGCTTTTGGCTATATCGGCTATGACATGATCCAGTATGTCGAGCCGGTTGAGATCAAGGCGCGCGACGACCTGAAGGTCGCTGAATGCGTCCTGGTCATCCCCGGTGTCGTCATCGTGTTCGACCATCTCTATCAGGAGCTTGTTCTGATCGGGCGCCATGCGTCAGGTGATGAGAATTCCGCGAACGCCCTGCTCGACCGTGTCGAACAACAGCTTCAGGCGACGGCGCCAATCTCTCCTCGCGGTCAGGCTGCTGATGCGCTCGAATTCACGTCGAACACCAGCAAGGAACGCTATTTCGAGATGGTCCGCGAAGCGGTCGAATATTCTCGGGCCGGCGACACATTCCAGATCGTGCCGAGCCAACGCTTTTCGTCGCCCTTCAAACGGCAGTCTATCAGCCTCTACAGGGCCCTTCGCAGGCTGAATCCGTCAGCTTTCATGTTTCACATGAACATGGGCGACGTTCGCCTTGTCGGGTCGAGCCCGGAGATTCTTGTGCGTCTTCGTGATGGCCGAGTTGCGATCCGGCCGATTGCAGGCACCAGGCCAAGGTCTGGTGACCCTGTTGAAGATGCGCGCCGCGCTGCGGACCTTCTCGCCGATCAGAAGGAATGCTCAGAGCATCTCATGTTGCTCGATCTGGGCCGCAATGATGTGGGCCGTGTCGCAGCCTATGGCAGTGTCGAAGTCAGCGAACAATTCATCGTAGAACGCTACAGCCACGTCATGCACATTGTGAGCCACGTCGAAGGCAACCTTCGCGAAGGACTGGATGCCGTCGATGCGCTTCTCGCTGGGCTGCCTGCGGGGACCGTTTCAGGTGCCCCGAAAATTCGTGCGATGCAAATTATCGATCAGCTCGAAACGTCCCGGCGCGGTATCTATGGCGGTGCCGTCGGCTATTTCGGCTGGAATGGCGACATGGATACCTGCATTGCGCTGCGCACTGCTGTCCTGAAGGACGGCCAGATCCATGTGCAGGCAGGCGGCGGAGTGGTGCTGGACAGTGATCCGCAATACGAGTTCGAGGAAACCGTCCACAAGGCTGGCGCCCTGAAGCGAGCTGCAGATCTCGCAGCCATCTATGAGTTCGACCAATGATTCTCGTCATCGACAATTATGACAGCTTCACCTGGAATCTGGTCCACTATGTCGAGCAGGCAGGCGCGACCACGAAAGTCGTGCGAAATGACGAGCTGACCGTTGACGAAGCTTTGGCTCTGAAGCCCACAGGCGTGATCCTGTCGCCAGGCCCTTGCTCGCCGCGTGAAGCGGGCATCTGCGTTAATTTCATCAAGCAGGCGCCAGATAACCTTCCCATTCTTGGCGTTTGCCTTGGCCATCAGTCCATCGGCGACGCCTATGGAGAACCCGTCGTGCAGGCAGGCGCAATCCTGCATGGCAAGGTTTCGACAATCCGTACAACGCAGACCGGACTCTTCAAGGGTCTGCCCGAAACGTATGACGTTGTTCGCTACCATTCACTGGCGATCCCGAGAGACAGGCTCCCTGAGACGCTTATTGCGGATGCGTGGACAGAGGACGGTGAGATCATGGCCGTCCATCATAGCGACAAGCCGGTCTACGGTGTTCAATTCCACCCAGAGTCAATCCGTACCGAATACGGTCACGAATTGATCGAGAATTTCGTCGCGCTTACGAAATAGGTAGTCACAGACGACCGGAGGATGCCATGGACCAGCTGACCAGAGACGCCGAGGCACTGCTGGACGAGCTGAAGCCCCGCTCCCCGAGCGCTGCGCCCGGCCAGAACCTCTTGCCGCCGCAAACCCGCTTCGACGTGCAGGGTGAAACGCTTTCTACGCCCGCCTGGAGGGCTGGTGACGGTGCTCCAACACTTTTTGTCCATGGCTGGGATGACACGCACCGTATCTGGCGACGTTTCGCCATGGACTTCATTCAGAATGGCCGCCCTGCTCTGCTGATAGACCTGCCAGCCCACGGCGCCTCCAGCGCAGAGACCTGCTCCTGGCAATTCGCGGGACAATCGGTTTTGGATGTCTGCACCGATCAACAGCCCATAGACGCGATCATCACTCATTCGTTCGGGTCCCTGGCAGCAGCAGCAGCCATATCGGAAGGAGCACAGGCTGATTATCTGGTGATGATCGCCCCGCCTATCGAACACTGGAGCGAGCGCCAGCGCCGTAAGGGCGTGCCCGATGACGTGATCGCCCGTGCAGCTGAACTCCTTCTGGAGAGAAAGGCCGAGGACACGGCGCCGCCAGATCTAGCAGCCTTGCTGGCCCGTTTTGAGGGGCAGATACTGCTTATCGGCTCCCAGGCCGATGAGAGTTGCCCAGCCCCGCAAATAGAAGCACTCGGCGCGTCCTTGGGTAATGCTGAAACACTGATTGTCGACGATCTCAGCCACCGTGATCTCGCGCTCGATCCGGCCATCCTGTCGCAGATTAGCGCTTTTCTGGGTTACTAGAGACGTCACCCGCTTGATTGGCGCTCACATCGCCTCTATCGCGCACCAAAATAAGTGCTGGAAGACCGACGAATGACCCAAGCTCTCAATGACGCCATCAAGGCACTCGCCCGGTCCGAGGAATTGCCGGTTAAGGTTCTCGAAGCTTCCTTCGACACGCTGCTTGCCGGCGAAAGTACGCCTGAGCAAGTAGGTGCCTTTCTCATGGGACTGGCCGTTCGCGGGGAGACATCCAATGAGCTCTACGCTGGCGCCAGAGCCATGCGCCGGCATGCTCGAACAGTGAGCGCGCCAGGTCCTCTGCTCGATACTTGTGGGACGGGCGGTCTTCCATGGAAATCGCTTAACACGTCGACCGCCAGCGCAATCGTCATTGCGGCCGCCGGTGGCCGCGTCGCAAAGCATGGCAACCGGTCTGTCCCTCCCAAAACTGGCTCTGCCGACGTGTTGGAGGCGCTTGGGGTCGAACTCGACATCACCCCCCAGACTTTCGAGAATTGCATAGAAAAAGCGGGCGTAGGTTTCCTGTTTGCGCGTAGCCACCATTCAGCGATGCGGCATGTTGCACCCATCCGGGCCAGCCTCGGCATCCGGACCATCTTCAACCTTCTCGGCCCGCTTTCGAATCCAGCCAATGCGACCCACCAGATACTTGGCGTCTATGATGAGCGTTGGCTCGATCCGATGGCTGAGACGCTTCTGAAACTCGGCATCGAAAAAGCCTGGGTCGTTCACGGCGTCGACGGCATCGATGAAATCTCGATATCTGGGGAGACCAGGATCCGGGAAGTAGCTGACGGCAAGATCAGTTCGTTCTCGCTCACACCAGCGGACGCTGGCTTGGACACCAGCCCGCTCGCATCGCTTGAGGGCGGTGCACCTCAAGACAATGCAGGCGCGATCCGGGACCTGCTCGAAGGAAGGCCCGGTCCATTCCGTGACGTCGTTCTTCTGAACGCATCGGCTGGCCTCTTGCTGCTTGGGCTTGCAGATGACATTCGCCACGGCGTGGCGCTCGCCTCCGACGCCATCGACAGTGGTCGCGCGCTCCATACGCTCTCGTTACTGGCTGATACCAGCTCCGGAAGGACTCAATAATGGCGACCGCCCTGGACCGCATCATAGAATACAAACGGGACGAAGTCGCTGCGCTGAAGCGCGTGACAACGACGAATGCGTTGCTCGAGGCAAGCAGAAATGCGCGATCTCCGCGCGGGTTCGAGCGACGTCTCGCAGAGATATCCGCACTCGGAGACGCCGCGCTGATCTGTGAGTTGAAGCGCAAGTCACCGTCGGCCGGCGACATACTTCCGGGCGCGGATCCCATTGCCATCGCACAGGAGTACGAGAGTTCAGGCGCTGCCTGCCTTTCAGTATTGACGGACTTTCCCAGCTTTGGTGGGTCACTTGACGATCTCCGCGCCATTCGCGCCGCTGTGGACATTCCGCTGCTGCGCAAGGAATTCATGATAGACCCGATACAGGTTGCGGAAGCTCGCTCTGCGGGCGCTGACGCAATCCTCGTCATCCTGTCAGCCGTCGATGACGGGCTTGCCGGCGAACTTCTTTCAGCTGCCACAACGCTGGGCATGGACGCTATCGTGGAAGTCCACGACGAAGTTGAACTTGAACGGGCTAACGCGCTTCCATGCTCGCTCGTCGGTATCAATAACCGTGATCTCAAGCGTATGGTAACGGACCTTTCGACGACCGAACGTCTGGCCCCACATCTGGCGGATGGGAAAACCCTCATTTCGGAGAGCGGGATTTCCACGCCTGATCACATTCGCCGCTTGGCAAAGAGTGGCGCGCGGCGATTCCTGATCGGCGAAAGCTTGATGAAAGCCCAAAACCGGGCAAGCACCTGCAACGATCTCAGAAAGGCTCTTGACGATTGACCTGAAACGGGAACGCATGTAGAACACATGTGAACAAACAGGTTTTGATCCGGAGGCCAGACTGTGCTGACCAATAAACAGAAAGAGCTGCTGCTCTTCATCCATGAGCGAATCAAACGCGATGGGGTCTCACCTTCTTTTGACGAGATGAAGGAAGCCCTCAATCTCGCGTCAAAGTCTGGCATTCACCGCCTGATCACCGCGTTGGAAGAGCGCGGCTTTATCAAGCGCCTCGCCAATCGGGCACGCGCGCTTGAAGTCCTGAAGCTACCGGATTCAGCAGCGCCATCGGCGCCCCCTCGCGGACGCCAGGTTTTCCGGCCTAGCGTAGTAGGCAATGCTATGCCGGCGCCAACCATGTCCGGCCGGACCATTCCTGTCCTCGGACGTATCGCCGCGGGTGTGCCGATCGAAGCCATCCAGCACGAAACCAGTCGTATTCATCCACCAGCCGACCTTCCAGAGGGAGACGAGCATTTCGCGCTCGAAGTGAAGGGCGACTCGATGATCGACGCGGGTATCCATGACGGTGACCTCGTTATTCTGAAGCGTACGGAAGATGCGCATAGTGGGGACATCGTCGTGGCACTTATCGACGAGGAAGAGGCGACGCTGAAGCGGCTCCGCAAAAAAGGTGCATCCATTGCGCTTGAAGCAGCGAACCCGGCTTATGAGACACGCATCTTTGGCCCGGATCGCGTACGCATTCAGGGGCGCCTCGTCGCTCTCGTACGCCGGTACGACTAGTTAGTTCTCAGTTCTGTCGATACAGGGTTGCCATTTGCGTCTGCCGCACGGCACGGCGCGAATATGGCTTGCTCCTGCCCAACCTCGCACAAGACTTAGTCCGCCGGCTTTCTGAACATCGTTCCAGGTGATGACGCGTCCTCCTGGCGAGCAACGCCCCGGACTTGCATCCACGAGAAGGGTTAGAGCCGCATCGGGGATGCATGTCGGCAATTCGTACGCGATTGCGACCATACCGACGGACGTTTCAAACTCGCACATCTTTCCACGACATTCATGGGTAGCAGGAAGATCGTTTAAGGTAAGCGGCGACAAGCCATCGCCGTCCGCGATCGCCAGCTTCTTCCAACCGTTCTCGGCGTCGCGTAGCAGAACTTCGCCGGAGGCCGACCAGTGAAGTACGAGTGACGGTAGACTCAGCCAAACAATAGCCGCGGTAACGGCTGTTCCCACCCCCGTCAGGATCCGATACCGGACACCTTTCACCAGACAGACCGCAATCAGTCCCACGCTCAGCACAAGAAGCACACCTGCTGGCATGGGGTCCGTGATCATGACGTCACTACCCGGCTGGGTCGAAACCCAGTGCGCGATCATCAGAACCTGCTCGAGCGACCACCCGAAAGCTCTGAGGAAGGGTTCGTCCAAACCGAGGGGCGCCGTCGCCAAGGCAAGTCCAGCGAATGGCGCACTCACAAATGTGATGATCGGCATGGCAAGAAGGTTTGCCCACAGCCCACCCGGGGCCACGCGGTCGAAGTGATAAAGGGCGAATGGCGCTGTTGCGCCCGCTCCAACGATGGATGTCACTACAAGCGACTGCAGCGTGAAGACAAAGCCGTTGCCTGAAGCCCCGGCCGCCATCGCCTGACGCCTCTCGCGCCACACCAGATACGTGGCGATCAGCGCGCCTGTTGCTGCAAACGACATCTGAAAGCCAGGCGTCATTACGCTGTGGGGCTGGATCAAGATCACGGCGAACATGGCAACCGCAAATGATCGGAAACTGAGGGGGGACCGGTCCAGGAGGATGGCCCCGAAGAAGACTGCCGCCATGATAAAGGCTCGTTGGGTCGATATGCTTGCGCCCGAAAGCACGAGATAGAGCGCTGTCATAATGAGCGCGACGGCCGCCGCCGGCTTCTGCACTGGAACACGCAGAGCAAACCACTCCCAAAGTGAGAGTCCCCGCCGGATGCTGACATAGATGAGCCCGCCTACGATCCCGAGATGGAGCCCGGATATGGCGAGCAGATGAGCGAGTCCTGCACGACGAAGCGCTTCAACATCTTCCTGCACCATGAAACTCCGGTCGCCGGATCCGAGCGCAGCCGCAAAGCCCCCGGCG
Organism: Henriciella barbarensis; assembly: GCF_003576345.1. Lineage (GTDB taxonomy): Bacteria > Pseudomonadota > Alphaproteobacteria > Caulobacterales > Hyphomonadaceae > Henriciella > Henriciella barbarensis. The sequence continues at coordinate 124,820 of NZ_QWGB01000003.1, forward strand.
CGTTCCCCAGCCGCATCGCGCACATGAATAGCGAGAGATCGCCGCATGACGTTGATGGTGCTGCGCAATTTCTTGTGAAGGCCGCGCTCGGGGCCCAGCGCCCCGCCTCGGCAACGACCCTGCACATAGCCAACACCGTCCAGCCCATCGAAAAAGGCTTGTCTGTTGAAAGCATAGTCTCCGGGCATTCCCGGTTGAGGCGGCGGCCTCAGGACTGCCCAGCAACGAACAAATCGGCCCGGCGCAACGTTCAGCGAAAGTGAATGGGTCAGCCGAATCCGACCCGGGAGGCGTCCGGGGGGAAGCCCGCCGATTGCGTGAACGTCAATCCTGAGGCGTACACCTTTCTCCCCCGGCTCGACCGCGCTGACCCAGCCTTCGATCATCGTTGGCCCGATCATTTCCTGCACGGGCGGCGCAGGCCGGACCAGGGTATGCACTTTTGAGACAAAGACGCCGCCGATAGCACCAATGCACAGAATCAGAACCAGTCGCAGCGCAAACGCTTCGACGCGACGAAGTCCGAAGATGACAGCAGCGCCTATGGCTGAAAGAATGACGAGCCCCAGCAGTGGCGGCTCGAAAGGCGCTGAAAAATATACAATTGCACCGAGACAAAGTCCAAGCGCAAAATAGAGCGGACCGTTCAGGACGAGGTGTAAAATATGGCTCTCGGTAGAGCCGCCGCGAGGGAATTCAGCGCGCCTCTTGCCTGATGCCCTTTCAGCGTGTTCATGGCGCCCAGACACCTGATCAGAAGCAGAACCGGACAGTTTGTCAGACTGATGACGACGATAACGCGATTTGCCCCCTCCCCGACTGGCATGCTCCACATTGGCGGCGCACGCACAGCTCTTTTCAACTACTTGTTTGCACGTCGCAACCAAGGAAAATTCTTGCTGCGTATCGAAGATACCGACAAGGCCCGTTCCACCCAGGAAGCCGTAGATGCGATTCTCGACGGTATGAGCTGGCTTGGCCTCAACGCCGATGAGCCGCCTGTGTTCCAGAGTGCGCAGGCCGGACGGCATGTCGAATGCGCTGAGGAAATGGTCGCAAAGGGGCGCGCCTTTCGCTGCTATGCGACTCCCGAAGAGCTTCAGGCTCGCCGCGATGAAGGCGAAGCTGCCCGCGCCGCCGCGAAACAGGAAGGCGTCGGCGAAGATGAGCGCCAGGCGCTGCTTCGCAAAGCGGAGGACCTGCTCGCGCCATTCCGTTCGCCCTGGAGGGATGGTGGAGAAGCCCCTGCGCCGGATGCGCCGTATACGATCCGTCTACGCGCGCCCGATGATGGGCAGATTTTTGTTAAGGACGGCGTGCAGGGAGACGTGAAGGTCGCAGCGCGTGAAATTGATGACCTCATCCTGCTCCGTGCGGACGGATCGCCAACCTACATGCTGGCTGTTGTGGTTGATGACCATGATATGGGTGTCACGCACGTAATTCGCGGAGACGATCACCTGCGGAATACTTTTCGCCAGATACCAATCTATCAGGCAATGGATTGGGACGTGCCGCACTTCTCGCACGTACCAATGATCCACGGCGACGATGGCGCGAAACTTTCAAAACGCCACGGCGCTCTCAGCACGACCGCCTATCGTGATATGGGCTACCTACCGGAAGCGATAAACTCCTACCTTTTGCGTCTTGGCTGGAGCCATGGGGACGAGGAGATTTTCACACTGGGGTCGGCGGCCGACGTATTTTCCATCGAAGCGATCAATCGGTCGCCTGCTCGGCTTGATATCGCCAAGCTGAATGACGTCAATGCGCACTTCATCCGCGCTTGCGATGACACGAAACTGCTTTCGCTTCTTCTGCCATGGCTTGAGGAAGCCAAAGGCGGACCTCTGGACGAAACAATCCAGCAGCGAATCGCTGAAGCACTTCCTTCCATGAAAGACCGCGGTGCGACCCTGCCCGAACTGGCAGAGGCGTTCCGTTTTCTCTGGAGCGCCAATACTGACAATCTCAACAAGAAGGCGCGCAAGGCTCTGTCTGGCGACAATCTCAATCGCCTGTCAGAATTGCGACAGGCCATTGCCAATGTAGCGGAATGGCGCGATACCGCCCTGCAACAGGCGTTACAGTCTTACTGCGCTGCAAACGAATTGTCCTTTGGTCAGGTTGGCCCTCCCGTGCGCGCAGCCCTGACTGGAGGTCTTCCTGCACCGGACCTCGCGCCGGTCATGGAATGGCTCGGCCGCACTGAGACCCTGGCACGCATTGATTTTCACCTCGCTCGCACTGACATGCAGAGTGAATAGACCGACACGGATGAGAGAGCTGATATGATCAACAAGACGAAACCTGCCGGGACGGCGAACATTGAAATTGACGGCAAAACCCACGAACTGCCTGTTCTGAGTGGGACGCTTGGTCCGAACGTCGTTGATGTTAAGAAGCTCTACGGCGATGCTGGTGTCTTTACGCTGGACCCGGGCTTCACGTCGACCGCAAGCTGTGAGTCTCAGATCACTTTCATCAATGGCGAGGAAGGCGTTCTTCTTCACCGCGGCTACCCAATCGACCAGCTCGCCGAACAGTCTGGCTATCTCGAAGTCTGCTATCTGCTGCTAAACGGAGAGCTGCCAACTGGCACCCAGTTCAAGAGCTTTGCCCGCGAGATTACGCAGCACACCCTGCTGCACACGCAGATGGATCGCTTCTTCGAAGGCTTCCGTCGTGACAGCCACCCGATGGCGATGCTGACTGGTACGGTTGGTGCGATGTCGGCTTTCTATCCAAGCTCGATGGATAGCGCCGATCCGGAAGAGCGCCGTCTGGCCTCCATCCGTCTGCTCGCGAAAATGCCAACGCTGGCTGCACGCGTTTATAAATACTCCATCGGCCAACCATTCGTGAACCCGCGCAATGACCTCTCCTATGCAGAGAACTTCCTGCGCATGTGTTTCTCGGTGCCGGCAGAGGATTACAAGATCAGCCAGACCCTAGCCAAGGCGATGGACCGGTTCTTCATCCTCCACGCAGACCATGAGCAGAACGCCTCGACATCTACGGTACGCCTTGCTGGTTCGTCCGGCGCGCACCCATACGCAGCCGTGGCAGCGGGCGTGGCTTGTCTCTGGGGGCCGTCACATGGTGGCGCAAACGAAGCCTGCCTCAACATGCTTCACGAAATCGGTTCTGTGGATCGTATTCCAGAATTCATCGCACGCGCGAAGGACAAGGAAGATCCGTTCCGCCTCATGGGCTTTGGGCACCGCGTCTACAAGAATTACGATCCACGCGCCAAGGTGATGCAGGAAACGGCGCACGAGGTTCTCAACGAGCTTGGCATCAAGGATACGCCAATCCTCAAGGTCGCAATGGAACTCGAGAAAATCGCACTCGAGGATGAGTATTTCGTCGAGAAGAAGCTTTACCCGAATGTCGACTTCTACTCGGGTATCATCCTGGATGCGATGGGCTTCCCGACCGAGATGTTCACCGTGCTATTCGCCTTGGCCCGCACCGTTGGCTGGGTCTCACAACTCAACGAGATGATCGAAGACCCGACCCAGCGCATCGGCCGTCCACGCCAGATCTACACCGGCGCACCGCTGCGTGATTTCAAGCCGGTATCAGAGCGCGGCTAATCCCGCGCCAACAATACGCTGGCAGCAATTTTAGCTGATTGAAGACCGCCCTCGCCCATTCGTGCGAGGGCGTTTTTCTGTGCTGTGATCTGCGCCTGGCGCGCACTTTCATTGCTAAGCATTCGAAGTGCTTCTGTTGCCATCAGCTCTGGCTTGAACTTGGTCTGTACGAACTCCGGCACGACCTCGGTATCATCTGCGGCAATATTAAGAAGCGTGATATGGGTCGGCTTGAACAGGAAAAAGCGCGCAAGCGACCATGTAACCCAGCCGGTCTGATAACCAACAAGAAACGGTGTGTCCTGAAACGCGAGCTCACTCGTGACCGTGCCTGAACAGGCGAGCGCATAGGAAGCGGCTGACATCACATCAAACCGATCGGCATCTTCAGGGCTTAAACTGGCCCATTCGAACCGATTTCCATATTTTTCAACGAAGTAGGCGCGTATGTTCGAAGCAGGATGAAACACGACACGAACTTCCTGTCGGGCTTCCTTGACCTTAAGGGCTGCTTCGAGCAACGCGGGCGCTACGGCGTCAATTTCACTTCTCCGACTGCCTGGCAGTACGAGAAGTACCGGGTTTCTTCCAGCTTCCAGAGCTTCGCGACCAGCGGCAGGATCCCCCTTGTGTCCGCGTGAAAGCGCCGGATTTCCCATCACCGTGACCGGAAGATCAAAAGGCTCATAGAATGGAGCCTCCATGCCGTGGATACAGACAAGGTGATCCACGGTTTGGGCAAGCGTTTTGGCACGACCTGGTCGCGTTGCCCAGACCTGCGGGCCTACAACTTTCACGAGCCGAATTTGCGGCGCAAGGGCGCGAACCCGTTGCGCAACCCGTAAGGTAAACCCCCAGGAATCAACAAGAGCGACAGTATCCGCTCCGGAGTCGATGATGGCCCTCGCCGCCGCATCGGCCAGCGCCACGACTTCGCGATAAATCTTCACACCTTCCAGAAGTCCGACAACCGAGAGCGGCGAGATATCGATCGGTGAGATCAGACCACGTGCAGCAAGCTGGTCTCCGCCAATGGCGTTGAGTGTTACCGCAGGCTCGGCCTGGCGGAGCTCATCGACAATCTCAGCGGCCAGAAGGTCGCCTGACGCTTCAGCGGCGACGAAATAGATGCTGGGCGCCATGAGCTGCTAGCTCCAATTCTTCGGGAAAGCGAACAGGAACACGCCCGTATCGGCGCAGCGTCTCCCGATCTCATCTCGATTCAGCAAGAGTGCACCTTTTGCTTCGACACCTATACCGGCAAGGCCAGCCTCCGCTGCCTTCTGAATTGTCATGGGACCAATCGTGGGAAGGTCGATGCGACGTTCCTGAATGGGCTTCGGCCTTTTCACCAGGACACCCCGAGGAGCTGTTGATGCGCCCCTGATTTCATCCTCCAGCTCGTTAATCCGCCCAAGCATTCGGTCGGTGCCTTCCTGCGCCTCTACAGCTAAAACCAAGCCATCGCACACGACACACCCCTGCCCGATATCCAGACGCCCCAGCTCGCTCGCAATACGGGCCGCTTTTCTCAGATCGGCAAGCTCAGCCTCCGAAGGATCCTGCCCGAAAATCAAGCCTTCACCGACTGTGAGTTCTTGCGCTGCGCTTTCGGCTGCGATCACATCGAAACCTTCTGCCTCCAGCTCGGCAACGATGACCCGCAACAAGGCGTCGTCGCCACTACGAGCAGCTTTCAGCACTCGAGGCAGCAGTTTGGCACCGCGTATATCGAGTTTGATGTCGGAAAAATTGGGGCGCTTTACGATACCCGCCAGAACGACCTGTTCGCACCCGACTTTTTTCAGGCGCTTGATGAGATGTCCGATCTGCCCAATACCCAGCGTCTCATGATCGAAGGCTTCCAGCCTCTTTTCTTCAAAGCCCGAAAGCCGGAAGACGTGGAGGTCCTGCCCGCGTTCCCGGGCGGCCAATGCGATAGAGACCGGAAGGTCTCCCAGTCCGGCAATGATGGCGAGCTTCTTCATGGTTGCGGCCTATTCCGGTAGGCAGAGAGACCGGTTCTTGCTTGAGCGTATGAACCGGATGATTTCCATCAACTCTGCGCATTCCCCATATGTCTCTTCGGCGTCTTTCACCCGTTCGCTGAATGTGCCTTCCTTGGCAAACAGCATACGGTAAGCCGCACGGAGGTCATGAATGGATTGGCGGCTAAAGCCGCGCCGCTTCATGCCAACGATATTGAGACCTGCGAGATGGGCATGATTACCTATCACTGAACCGTATGGGATTACGTCGGCGACAACGATGGCACCGCCGCCGACAAATGCATGTTGGCCGATGCGACAGAATTGGTGCACGGCAGCCAGGCCACCCATCCAGACCTGGTCCTCAACGATAATATGGCCGCCGAGTGCGACATTGTTCGCCAGGACGCATTTGTCACCCACCATGCAGTCATGCGCCACGTGCACATCGACCATGAGGAGGCAATTGGCTCCAACCTTTGTCAGGCCGCCGTGCGCCGGGGAGCCACTGTGGATCGTGACGTGCTCGCGAATAACAGTTGACGCTCCGATAACGAGACGAGAAGTTCCATCATCCTTGAAATTCAGAATCTGCGGCGGCGTTCCGATAACGGCGCCCGGAAAGACTTCCACATGCGCGCCAAGTTCTGTTCGCCCTGTTACAGTTGCACGTTGATGAATGCGGCAGCCATTGCCAAGCGTTACCTCCGAGCCAATGTAGGCAAAGGCACCGACGCTAACATCTTCTCCCAGGCTTGCGCCCTCTTCGACTATCGCCGTCGGATGGATGTTTGTGGTCAAGATTTGCGCCTTTCCCTCGATGTTTGCTTCTGTACCCAGGCAATTTCCCGCATCCAGTCACGAAGAGGCCGGGCGGGTGTGCCACCCCAGGTTTCCCTGGCCGGGATCTCCCGGAATACACCAGCCGACGCTGCTATCTGTGCGCCCTCTCCGATAACAACGTGATCAGCAATGCCGACACGCCCGCCAAGCTGCACACCGTCACCGATGGTAACGGTGCCAGATATGCCGGCAAAGGAGGCCATCAGGACGTTGCGGCCCAGCACGACATTGTGAGCGATCTGGCAAAGATTATCGATCTTGGTATTCTCGCCGATAATCGTGTCATCGAAAGCCCCGCGATCGACACAGCTATTTGCACCAACGGTTACGCCATCCTGAAGGATGACCCGGCCGAATTGCGGTGCATCCTCTGCGCCTGCTGGCCCAGACATCACGCCGAAACCCGCCTCACCGATGCGTGCACCCGAATAGACCTTAACATGATTGCCGATCAGCGCGCACTGGATGCTGACGTTCGCGCCAATGACGCAGTCTCGGCCTATCTGAACGCCGGGCCCTATAACGGCATTTGGCGCTATGATCGATCGATCTCCGATCGCGGCCCCTTCGCCAATATGCGCCGTTGGCGCGATCCGAGCCCCTGGGTGGATGTTGGTCGCTTCGTGAGGCGCTTCGACGTCGCCCCAATCACGAAACTGTATCAGCTTCTTCGCCGCCACAGCGTGTGCATGCCGCGGCAGGGGCGTAACAAGAGCAGCGACACCGTCCGGCAATGCCACAGCAAAGTCTTCACGAATGAAACAAGCCGTCGCCTCCGCACTTATTGCATCGGCCGCTGGCGGCTTCTTGCCCTCGTAATAGCAGATCTCCCCAATGCGGGCACGCGCAGAGGCAGCGACATTGGTCGCGAGTGTACCCGGATCGCCCTTGAGCTCAGCGCCAGTCGCGGCGGCCAACTCCCCAAGGCTTAGGGGCCCGATAGAACGGAAGAACCTTGGGTCTGCTGGCACGGCGGAACGCTACTGCTGCTGCTGCTGTTGCTGCTGGATCAAGCGCTGGCGATCTTCAGCCGAAAGACGCTGACGTGTGACTTCAACCGTCGGCAGCGAAGCATTCATCTTCATGATCGCTGATCCGGTGACATCCACGGCCTCTGACGACCATACCGTCTGAGATGTATCCAGCATCACGTTTGCGCCGCTTTCAGTGATAACTTGTTCCAGCACGGGCTGCAGCGCCTGATAGAAACGCTGCCATGCGGCCCGCTCGGTTGCCTGGAGTTCTGCGGCGGCGAACTGGCGATCGAGGCTGAACTGCTGAGCCCGTTGCGCGTAAGCTTGGACCTCGGTGCGAAGAGCCTGATCAGCTGCGATAGCTTCCCTCGACATATTTGCCGTGCGGGCCTCCAGCGATTGGGCCTGCTGCTGGAGAGCGTTTGCTTCCGGCGTCAGTTCATTCTGGATCGACGTGCCGATCTGCTCGAGCTTTTGTGCAATATCCTGTCCAGCTGTGCTTTCAGCCATGACGCGCTGCTGGTTGATAACAACGACTTCGGAATTCTGCGCCTGCGCCACCGGAGCAGCGACAATTGCAGACGACATCATGACAGCGACTGACGCCGCTGCGGTTTTAATGAGTTTCATGAGTTCCTCCTGAGAACTTCTAGAAGCGTGTTGAGGTACTGAACCTGAACGTCTCGGTCCGGTCGTACTCTTCTTTCTTGAGGATTTGAGAGAAATCGAACCGGATTGGTCCGAACGGCGAGTCCCAGCCCACCGAAAGACCTGCCGATGCCCGAAGAGGCATGGAAGTCTGGGATTCTTCAATCGCAAACAGGTCTGGCCCGATTTGCGTAATGTTTGTTGGTTCGGTGTCGATATCGTCAAGTTCACCGACAGAACCTGCCTCAAGGAAGAGCGCGGTATCAATGCCGTATTCCTCTGGCAGGAAGTTCGGGAAGGTCAGCTCTGCGGTCGCCTGATAATAGGCTTTACCACCAAGCGCGCGGCCCTTGCGGATACGTTGCGTATTTCCGTCGGCATCCACTTCACGAACAATACGACGTGGGCCAAGGCCCGCAACGTCGAAGCCACGGAACGTACTGCCACCGCGGAAGAAGCGGTTGTTGATCCGGATGCCTTCGTCACCGCCCCAGGACCCGATATAGCCGCCTGAAAGACGAACGCTGGCGCGAACACCTTTGAAGATGCCCTGATAGGCTGCGGCTGACGACTCGGTCCGGATGTACTGAACATCGCCGCCGACACCGGCCAGATCTTGGCTGAACGAGAAGTCGAAACCGCCTGTTGGCTGGATCGGATCGTTCCGGCGGTCCCAGTTGAACGTATAACCGATGATCGAAGAAAGTTCGGCGCGTTCATTCCGGCAGTTCGAAAAGCTACGATTATTGTAGAGCGGCGAACACGCATCAACGACGAGCGCGCTAGCAGGCAGGTCATCCGAAGCCGTTGCGGGGCGGTCGAACGCGGTGTCATCACTCGGGTCGTCCGGGGTGCCACCATCGAACGTATCCGTGATAATCAGCAGGTCACCACTCCCATCAATGACGACATTCCCGAGATTGATGTCGAGCTCATCCTGCTGCAGCCGGTAACGCAGGCCGAGGTTTGTATTCTCCGTCAGCGGGAAGCCGAGGTTCACGCCAGCACCAATTGTGTCGGAGGTAAAGCCACCGAAACCGATGTTCGAGAAGTCAGACCGCGACGAGAAGATATCGATACCTGCTGCAAGGTTGCGGTCGAGGAAGCGCGGCTCGCGGAAGCGCAGGTCCACATATTGTTGACGCTGCGATGCGGAGATACGCGCAATCGCTGTCTGGCCACGGCCACGAAGGTTGCGCTCGGAAACGCTTACATCGAACAGGAAGGCGTCCACGGAGGAGTACCCCGCGGCGAATGAAAGCTCACCGGTTGGCTGCTCTTCAACTTTCACGTCGACAACCGTGCGATCTGACTCAGAGCCTGGATTCTCGGTAATTTCGACTTCCTTGAAGTAGCCGAGTGCCCGTACGCGGTTACGCGAACGGTCAAGCAGGACACGGTTGAAAGCGTCGCCTTCGGACACGCGAAGCTCGCGGCGCACAACCCGGTCCAGCGTCCGGGTGTTCCCCACGATGTTGATCCGCTCAATGTAGACGCGCGGGCCTTCATCGATGGCAAAGGTGACGTCGACCGTATTGGTTTCAGGGTTCGGACGCAGGTCCGGCGTGATGTCGACAAATGCGTAGCCGGCAATACCAGCAGCATAGGTCAGCGTGTCGATTGCATCCTCGATCCGGTTACCGCGGAACAGATCGCCTTCCTGAATGGAGAGCGTATTGCGCAACGCATCGCTATTGAGCTTGTCGAGTTGGGTCGACACGTTGACCGTGCCGAAATTGTACTGGACGCCCTCATCAACCGTATAGGTGATGTAGAAGTCTTCCTGGTCCGGCGTCAGGTCAGCCACGGCCGACACGACGCGGAAGTCGTAATAACCATTGTTCTGATAGAACTGACGCAGAAGCTCACGGTCGTATTCCAGACGGCCCGGATCATAGTTGTCGTTCGAGCTGAAGAAACGCCACCAGCGCGACTGGCGCGTCGCGATTTCACTGCGAAGACGTCGGTCGGCATATTCTTCGTTGCCGATAAAGTTGATCGAGCGGACACCCGTAACCGGGCCCTCGTTGACGACGAAGACGAGATCGACGCGGTTCTGCTCAAGCGGTTTGTACTGCGGCTCGACTGTTGCAGCGAAGCGGCCCGACTGGCGGTAAAGCTCCAGAACACGCTGGACATCGGCCTGGACACGCGCTGCGGTAAAGATACCGCGCGGGGCAACCTGGATCTCCTCGCGCATCTTGTCGTCGTCGATGGAGCTGTTCCCCTCGAAGATGACGCGATTGATGATCGGGTTCTCGACCACGCGGACGACCAGATCGTTGCCAGACTTCTCAAACGAAGCGTCAGCAAACAGGCCTGTCGCGAAGAGGGTCTTCAGCGAAAGGTCGATACGCTCGGCGTCAAATGGGTCGCCAGGTTCGACCAGAAGGTAAGACTGGATCGTGCGGTCCTCGATGCGCTCATTACCTTCGACCTGGATCGTACGGATCCGTTCGGCGGATTGAGGCGCCTGAGCCTTCGCAGACAGCAAGGCACCGACCGCTGTGGACGTGCCGAGCATCGCGGCAACACTAATCATGGAAGCAACGAAGACTGATCGCATGGCGTCTCTCTCAATTTACAACGGAATTCGGCTATCAGCCTCAAGCGCCGTTGAACAGCCCTGTTTCCAGTACATCGCCCCAGGTAATGAATACAAACATTCCCAGAAGCAGGAACATACCGGCCATCAAGGCCCCCTCCTGTATGCGTGCCGGCAAGGGTTTGCCCGCAAACGCTTCATAGCAATTGAATACAATGTGGCCACCGTCAAGCACAGGAAGTGGAAGTAAATTAAAGAAGCCAATTCCTACAGACACCGCCGCGCAGATAGTCATCATGCTCCAGAACAGCGCATTGATGCGGGTCGTCAGCGGTACTTCACTATTCGCCATCGTACGATTGACGACCCGGCGGCTGATATCTCCAATCGCCACGGGCCCACTTAGCGAGCTTAGCGCTTCCTTGCCCGTGATCATGCGGCCAATCATGTCAGTGGTCTTGGCAACCGTATCCCATGTCTGCGCACCGCCCATCGCGAGAGATTCTACCGGATTGTAGTGGATACGCTGCGCGGTATCGCGAAGCTCCTGAAGCGTGATACCAATCGTGCCGAGCGCCTGAACCTGTCCCACAGCGTTCTCACGCATCTGGCGCTGCGGCGTCACATTCAGCTCAACCTCCTCGCCATCGCGCTCGACGATGGTGCGAAGCTTCTTGTTGCTCGACATCGAAACAATTGTCTGCAACGCGCCAGCATTATCGACGGCTTCTCCGCCCATCGACACAAAGATATCACCTGCCTCGATACCAGCTTCTGCCGCCGCGCCGCCTTCAACGACACTCGTTACGCCAACGCGGGCCTGATAGGCGCCATTGAAGTAAAAAAAGACAGCAAAGATGAGCGCCGCGAGTATGAAGTTCGCCACCGGCCCGGCCGCTGCTATCGCAATGCGCGGCCAGACACCGATCTCGTGGAACGGTTTGCCGACAGGTCCCTGCTCTATCTTGCCGACATCGCCAGGTAGCTGGCTTTCGCCAACAAACTTCACAAACCCTCCGAGCGGGATCCAGTTCACACGCCACCTTGTGCCACGCTTGTCACTGCGCTCGAAGATGGGTTTCCCGAAGCCAACCGAAAAAGACTCAACACCGGCGCCGAAATAGCGTCCAGCAAAGTAATGGCCGAGCTCATGAATAACGACCACGACGCCCAGCATGAAAACGAGGCAGACAATAAAAATAGGGCCCTGGCTTAAAAATCCATCGAACATCATCAATCCTTCGCGCCGGCCATGCTTGCTGAAACCAGCTCACGCGCAAGCTTCCGCGCTTCCCTGTCTATATCGCTGATTCCCTCAAGACTTAGACAGTCGCCGCTGTGAGTGAAACTATGGCTTAGCTTCGAAACAGCCTCCTCATTCACTCGGTTAATATCGGTGAACTTGCAACGCCCGCTGAGGAATGCGTCTACGGCCTCCTCATTGGAGGCGTTCAGGACGATCACAGCAGCGTCTGATTCGTTGAGAGCGGCACGTGCGAGTCTGATTGAGGGGAAGCGCTGATCATCAACATGCTCGAACTCCAGGCGAGAAACGGCCGCGAGATCCAGCCGCTCGACAGCGGTCGGAACGCGGCCATGTGGCCATGAAAGAGCGTGGGCAATCGGCGTCTGCATATCTGGTGAGCCGAGCTGTGCAAGGAACGAGCCATCGACATAGCTGACCAGCGAGTGGATGATCGACTGCGGGTGTACCAGCACATCGATACGCGACTCGGGCACATCGAACAGGTAACTCGCCTCGATCAGCTCGAGTGCCTTGTTCATGAAACTTGCGCTATCGACGGATATCTTGCGTCCCATCGACCAGCGGGGATGCGCGCACGCCTCTTCCGGTGTCACTTTCGCAAGTTTCTCAAGCGGGGTCCGCAGGAATGGTCCACCAGACGCCGTCAGAATGAGGCGGTCCACATCTTCGGCCCGCTCCATCACCTGGAACATGGCGTTGTGCTCGGAATCGGTCGGCACGATCCGCGCGCCCGTCTTCGCAGCGACCTGTTTCAGAAGCGGGCCGGCACAGACCATGCTTTCCTTGTTGGCCAAGGCGATATCGTTGCCCGCCTCCAGCGCCGCGTGGGTCGAAGCGAGGCCTGCGATACCGACGATTGAGGCGACAACACGATCAACTGGAACCCGCGCCACCTCTTCAATAGCAGAAGCACCCGCCCGAGCCTCGATTCCGGTCCCCGCCAGTCGGGATTTCAGCGCCCCATGAAAGCGCGCTTCGCCAATAACAGCAGTGCGCGCACCAAACTCGATCGCCTGCGAGGCCAGAAGCTCGACATTTGTATGCGCTGTCAGCGCCTCGATTTCGAAGGCTGGTTCAGACGCAACGGCGTTCGCATGCGAAACGACCGACAGGGACGACTGCCCTATCGATCCGGTTGAGCCAAGAATGCTGAGCCGGCGTGCCATTAACTGGCCTGTAGTCCAAGCAATCCGTGAAGGGGCGCGACGAGCGCCAACGTGGACGCGCAGAACACAGCCGCCATACCCAGACCGTCAACCCGGTCCATGACGCCACCATGCCCCGGCAGGAAGCCGCTCGTATCTTTCACGCCATAGCGGCGTTTGAGCGACGACTCAAACAGGTCGCCCCACTGGGCAACAATTGAAATCGCAAAGCCAGCAAACAGCCAGGAAATTCGGGAAGCGTCGAGCAATCCTGCTGCGATAAGACCACAGAGGCCGCTACAGACCATAGCGCCAATCGCCCCACTCCAGGTCTTGGAAGGCGAGTCCTTGGGCGCGAGTGGCGGCCCTCCGAAGCCACGCCCAGCAAAATAAGCGCCTGTGTCCGACGCCCACACCGTCCCCATAAGGATGAGCGCGGCCGCCTGGCCGAACCAGGTCCCCTCACGCAGGAAGAACAGCCCGAGCGGCAGCCCGGCGCTATAGAACACACCGAAGGCAGCCACAGCGCGATCGTTTACGCGTGACGGATGAATAAGAAATATCAGTCCGGCAGAGATGAGCAGCGCGATGAATGAGACACTCCAGTCACCAAAATAGGCCGCGAACACGCAAATCGCTGCAAGCACAGTCGTTGCGGGCATGATCGGCGAAGCCGTCATCCGCGCCCATTCATAGCCCATCACGGCAGCGAAAATCGCGCAGGCAATCGCCAGGACCAACCCGCCCGTGGCGACAACGAACAATGCGAACGGGATGAGCACGAGAGCAGACACCAGTCTGAGGGCCAGCTCTTTCGACTTGTGACTACCAGGCCTCGACGCAACCATTCAGCCCGCCTCCTTGCCCAGACCGCCAAAACGGCGCTCGCGCGCGCCGAATTTCTCAAGCGCTTCTCTTAACTGCGGTTCACCGAATTCGGGCCAGAGAACATCCATAAAAACGAGTTCTGCATAGGCGCCCTGCCAGGTGAGAAAGTTGCTTAGGCGGTGCTCCTGCCCAGTCCGGATAATCATGTCCGGATCAGGAAACGGGTGCGTATCAAGATGCCGCGAAATCGCTTCCTCGGTAAAATCTTCGATAGCCATCTCACCCGTGGCAACCTTCTCGGCCACCTGCTTTGCCGCCCGGGCTATTTCCTCGCGGCCACCGTAATTGAACGCGATGCCCAGATTGAAGCGCGAATTGCCGGCGGTTTCCTCAACGGCCATGTCGAGCAGTGAACAGACATCTTCCGGGAGACCCGCACGCGTACCGAATACGCTGATTTTCACGTTCTCGCTTTTAAGCCGCTTCAGGTCTTTCTTGATGAAATGCCGGAGCAGCGCGAATAGAGCCGTCACTTCGGCCATCGGCCGCCGCCAGTTTTCCGTCGAGAAGGAATAGACCGTTAGGTAGGACAGACCGAGCTTCTGGGCCGCCCTGACTGTTTCGCGCAGGGCATCAACGCCGCGTTCATGTCCCATAGAACGCGGCAGGCCGTTCCGGGTCGCCCAGCGGCCATTCCCGTCCATGATGATTCCGACATGGGCTGGCAGGCTGGACGGGTCGGCATATTCGGGGATCCCGTTAGAAGCCGGCTGCGCAATCAAACCTGCATGATCTCCGCTTCTTTTGCCTTCACGATCTCGTCGATGCGGGCGATATAGGTGTCGGTCATCTTCTGGACATCATCGGACAGGCCGTGCGCCTCGTCCTTGCTGATCTCATTGTCTTTCTCGGCCTTCTTGAGCTGGTCCATACCGTCGCGGCGCACATTGCGCACAGCTACGCGGGCCTGCTCGGCATACTTGCCTGCAATTTTGGAAAGCTCGGCGCGGCGCTCTTCATTGAGTACCGGGATCGGGATGCGAAGGGTCGTGCCGTCCGTCACCGGGTTGAGACCCAGGCCAGATTCGCGGATCGCCTTGTCTGCGGCACCTACAACGGATTTGTCCCAGATGTTCACCGCAAGCGTACGCGCATCGAGCACCGAAACCGACCCGACCTGGTTAAGAGGAACAGTCGAACCATAGGCTGGCACGTTCACCGTATCGAGCAGGTTCGGCGATGCGCGGCCTGTCCGCAGGCCAGCAAGATCGGATTGAAGCGAAGCGACAGCGCCTTCCATCCGGCGCTCTAGATCTTTTTTGTTTATACTCATGGCACTTGTTCTCGCACATTAAGAGATGAGCGTCGATGTTCCGACACCACGCAGAACGTCAAGCAACGCGCCCTTCTTGTGGAGTGAAAACACGACGATTGGAATGCTTGTATCGCGCATCAGGCTGACTGCGGAAGCATCCATAACGCGAAGGTCGCGCGCGAGGACTTCCTGATAGCCGAGTGTCTCATAGCGCTCGGCGTCAGCATGCGTCTTTGGATCAGCTGAATAGACACCATCAACCTGCGTGCCCTTGAACATGGCTTCGCAGTTCATCTCAGCCGCACGAAGAGCCGCGCCGGTATCCGTGGTGAAATACGGATTGCCTGTCCCGGCCGCAAAAATCACGACACGGCCTTTTTCCATATGGCGGATCGCGCGACGGCGGATGTAGGGCTCGCACACGGTATCCATGGGAATTGCAGACTGAACCCGGACTGGCGTGCCGATCTGTTCCAGCGCACTCTGCATGGCGAGCGCGTTCATCACGGTTGCGAGCATGCCCATCGAATCAGCCTGGGAACGGTCCATGCCGTTGGTTGCACCGGCAAGACCGCGGAAAATATTCCCGCCGCCGATGACCAGGCATAGTTCGACATTCGTCTGGCGGATCGCACCAGCGATTTCTTCGGCAAACTGTAGACAGGTCGGCATATGGATGCCGAATTCCGATGGCCCCATCAGGGCCTCTCCCGATAGCTTCAGGAGAACGCGCTTATAAACGAGCTCGCTACTATGGTCGGTCTCTGTTGTCATGACTGTCTCCCAAGGCCGCTTAGCTCGTAAAGGATTCCCGGCTGCCTGTCATGAGCAGCCGGGAGACTTTAAGATGAGTTTTGCAGGCTTTAGGAGCCGGAAGTCATTGAAGCGACTTCAGCAGCGAAATCGTCTTCTTCCTTCTCCACGCCCTCACCCAGACCGAAGCGGGCGAAGCCCTTAAGCGTTGCGCCCTGCTCTTCCAGGAACGCACCGACCGTCTGGTCTGGATTCATGACGAATGGCTGCTCGACAAGGACAACTTCCTTGTAGAACTTGTTGAGGCGGCCCTCGATCATCTTTTCGATGACATTGTCAGGCTTGCCGCTTTCGCGGGCCTGATCCGTGAGGATCTGGCGTTCACGCTCGACCAGCTCAGGATCGAGGTCTGCCGTCGTCGCAGATGCCGGGTTCGTCGCAGCAACGTGCATCGCAACCTTGCGGGCGGCGTCCGACAGCTTTGCCTTGTCGCTGCCTTCAACAGCAACCAGAACGCCGATCTTGCCCATGTTCTCAGCTTCCGGGCTGTGAACATAGGCCGCGACCTGGCCGCCTTCAGCAGTCATTTTCGCAACGCGGCGAAGCGCCATGTTCTCACCGATTGTCGCCACGAGGCCGGTGATCATGTCGTTGACTGTACCGTCGCCCTGAGGCGCTGGTGCGTTCTGGACCGCCTCAAGCGAACCGTCGGTTTCGAGAGCGGTCTTGGCGATGCCTGCGAGCGCGGACTGGAACTTCTCGTTGCGAGCAACGAAGTCGGTTTCCGCGTTCAGCTCGACCAGCGTACCGGACGTGCCATCGGAAGACAGTAGCGCAGCAACGAGACCGTCAGCCGCAGCGCGGCCGGCTTTCTTGGCGGCCTTCGAGAGACCTTTTGCACGCAGCCAGTCAACGGCGGCTTCCGTGTCACCATCATTTTCGACGAGCGCTTTTTTTGCGTCCATCATGCCCGCACCAGTGCGGTCACGCAGGTCCTTGACCAGAGCGGCGGTGATCTGTGCCATCTCTAAGATCCTTCCAGATTGAGTGTTGGGTTTAGCTTTCGGCCTTGGCTTCTTCGCTTGCGCCGGCGTCTGCCTCAGAAGCTTCGCCAGCGGCAGCATCAGCAGCGGCAACATCGCCTTCGGCCATCGCATCAATGTCTTCGGACTCGCCGAGGTCGATGCCGAGGCCGGCTGAAGATTCAGCGAGGCCATCGAGAACAGCATCGGCAATCAGGTTGCAGTACAGCGAGATCGAACGGGCGGCGTCGTCATTGCCCGGGAACGGGAAGTCGACATCGTCCGGGTCGCAATTGGTGTCGATCACGGCAATGACCGGAATACCAAGCTTCTTGGCTTCCTTGATCGCGATCTGCTCCTTGTTCGTGTCGATGACGAACATGAGGCTCGGCAGGCCGCCCATATTGGAGATACCGCCAAGGGCGCGCTCCAGCTTGTCACGCTCACGCTCGACGACGAGGAGCTCTTTCTTGGTGAGGCCGGATGCGTCACGGTCCGAAAGCACTTCGTCAAGTTCGCGAAGACGCTTGATCGATTTGGAAACCGTAGTCCAGTTGGTCAGCGTACCGCCAAGCCAGCGATGGTTCATGAAGTATTGTGCAGAACGCTCTGCTGCTTCTGCGATCGGCTGCGCGGCCTGGCGCTTGGTGCCAACAAAAAGAACGCGGCCGCCTTTTGCAACGGTATCGCGAACCTGGACCAGCGCCTGGTGAAGAAGCGGCACGGTCTTGGACAGGTCCATAATGTGAATACCCGCGCGATCGCCATAGATGAAAGGCTTCATCTTTGGGTTCCAGCGGTGGGTTTGGTGACCGAAGTGAACACCTGCTTCGAGCAGCTGACGCATCGTGAATTCAGGCAGAGCCATGATATATTTTCCTCTTCCGGTTGACCGGCACGGACACTATCGGGCTCAAACCGCTGAGCTCGACACCGGATGATCCGCGCATCGGGGGTTTAGAGCGCTGCCATATACGTAAAACAGCCCTGATTGCAACCAGGCTTTGTCAGGCTGCGAGCGTATCCACGCGCGATACACCGGACGCCATCTTGAGGGCTCGCAGTGCTTCAAGCCCCGTCGCATAGACGGCTGGCAGCTTCATTGAAACGATCCGGCCATCGGCCAGCGGCAGCTCGAGGAATATCTCTCCCCGGTCCGCGCCCGGCGCATTGACCAGTCTTTCTGCCACGGCACCGAGTTCATCAAAGTTCGCGCCACGTGAAAGTCGCACGACCAGCGCTTTCGCCTTCTTGCCAATCCGGGCCTTCTCGATGGGCTTTACATGCTTCACCGAAAGACGAATTTCCTCTTCCTGGCGGCGCACATTGACCATGACGCAGATACTGTTTGCCGGCGACATCAGATCCCTGAAATTGTCGAGCACTTCGGGCATGACCATGAGCTCGACCTCGCCGGTCGGGTCAGACAGGGTCAGGAAGGCGAATTTGCCGCCGTTCCGCGCTGGCTTTTCCACGCGGCGGCGCACCACCCCGATCAACTCCAGCGGCCGTCCATCAACCGCGACATCGGCAATCTCGTTTGAGAGTGTGATGCGTCCGTCTTCAAGGCTGTCGAGGACGTCATCCAGCGGGTGACCACTCAGATAGAAGCCGACGGCGGCAAATTCTTCGTCGAGAATTTGATGTCCGTTCCATGAAGACACTTCCTGGAGCGTCGCTTTCACGGCTGGCTCTGCATCGCCGAACAGCCCGCCCTGCCCGCCGGCGCGATCTTCCGCGGCTGACACCGCCATTGCAGACAACAGGTGCGCGGACGCCAGACAGGTGGCCCGGTTCGGCTCAATCGAATCGAAGCCGCCAGCGCGCGACAGCTGCTCGAAACACTTCTTGTTGACCGATTTTGGATCAACCCGCTCTGCAAAGTCATGCAATGACTTGAAAGGACCACGAACGGCGCGCTCAGCCTCCAGCTGCCGCATGGCCTCAAGCCCCACACCCTTCAGCGCACCGAGGGCATAGACCAGCGCGCCATTCTCCACATCGAAATCGGCTGTCGACCGGTTCACATCCGGCTGGATGATTTCAATCTCGAGGCGTCGACATTCCTGCACGAAGGCGGCCAGCTTGTCGGTGTTCTGGAGGTCGAGGCTCATCGACGCGGCGAGAAACTCGACAGGGAAGTGACGCTTCAGATAAGCTGTCTGATAACCGATGAGCGCATAGGCGGCGGCGTGCGACTTGTTGAAACCGTAACCGGCAAACTTCTCCATCGTATCGAAGATTTCATTCGCCAGCGGCGCCTCGATACCTTTGAGCTTCTGGGCGCCATCGAGGAAACGCGCGCGCTGGGCGACCATTTCCTCGACCTTCTTCTTACCCATTGCGCGGCGCAGAAGATCGGCCTCACCAAGCGAATAGCCAGCGATTTCCTGCGCCATACGCATGACTTGTTCCTGATAGACAGGCACGCCATAGGTCGCCTCCAGGATCGGTTCGAGATCCGGATGCTGGTAGTGGACGTTCTTTGGGTCTTCCTTGCCCGCCACATAGACCGGGATGTTGTCCATCGGGCCTGGCCGGTAAAGAGAGATGATCGCAATCACATCTTCGAGGTTGTGCGGGCGTACCTTGCGCAGCGTGTCGCGCATGCCCTGGCCTTCCAGCTGGAACACACCCAGCGTCTGGCCGCTTGCCATCAGCTCATAGGTCGCCGCATCATCCAGCGACTCCCATTCAGGACCGACATCGCGCCCATCGCGGCGAATGAATTTCAGTGCGCGATCGATAACCGTGAGCGTCTTGAGACCGAGGAAGTCGAATTTGACCAGGCCACCGGCCTCGGCCCACTTCATGTTGAATTGCGTAGCCGGAAGATCTGAACGCGGATCGTTATAGAGCGGCACAAGCTCCGTGAGCGGACGATCACCGATGACAACGCCTGCGGCGTGCGTACCAGCGTTCCGGTAAAGGCCTTCCAACGCGAGCGCCGTCTTCAACAACTCTCCAACACGCGGGTCTTGAGCGACCTCGTCATCGAACTTCGGTTCGTCGTCGATCGCTTCCTGCAGCTTTGGCGGATTGGCCGGGTTGAAGGGGATCAGCTTGGCCAGCCTGTCGACCTGGCCGTACGGCATCTGCATGACACGGCCGACATCGCGGACCACGGCCTTTGCCTGTAGCGTACCAAAGGTGATGATCGCCGCGACACTGTCTGCGCCATACTTGTCGCGCACATAGCGGATAACTTCGCCCCGCCGCTCCTGGCAGAAGTCGACGTCGAAGTCAGGCATCGAGACACGTTCCGGGTTCAGGAAGCGTTCGAAGAGCAGGTCGAAACGAAGCGGATCGAGATCTGTAATTGTCAGGACCCATGCCACGACCGAACCCGCACCAGAACCGCGGCCCGGGCCGACAGGGATCCCCTGCTCCTTGGCCCACTTGATAAAGTCGGCAACAATCAGGAAGTAGCCGGGAAAGCCCATCTTCTTGATGATGCCCAGCTCATAATTGAGCCGCTCAATATAGGTTTCTTTGGGCGCGTAGAGCTGCGGCGCTTCGGCAAGGCGCTGCTCGAGCCCCTCCTCCGCCTGAACGCGCAACTCTTCAAACTCCGAACGTGAGCCGTCACCAAAGTTTGGCAGGATCGGATCATGCGTGCGCGCACGTACCGCGCAACGTTTTGCGATCTCCACCGTCGAGGCCACAGCTTCCGGCAAATCGGCGAACAGCTCGACCATGTCGGTCGGCGCTTTCAGATACTGATCCGGCGAGACCCTCTTGCGGTCATCCTGACCCAGATACTCACCATTCGCGATACACATCATCGCGTCATGGGCGTGGGCGTGCTTTGGATTGAGGAACCGCGCATCGTGCGTCGCTACGACCGGCAGACCCAGCTTGTAGGCCGCCTCCAGAAGGCCCGGCTCGCTTTCTGCCTCTTCCTGTAGGCCGTGGCGAGTAAGCTCGACATAGCAGCGCCCCGGATAGGCTTCGGCGAAACTCGACAGCGTCGCTTCGGCATCGGCCTGCTTGTTCTTCAGGATGTACTGCGCGGCCTCGCCTCGCATGCCGCCCGTCAGAAGGATCAGGCCATCCGTCTTTTCAAACAGGTGCTCTCTCTTCAGGCGCGGCACGCCATCCGCCGCCTCGAGATAGGCATAGGAGGACAGCTCCATGAGCCGCTTGTAGCCAATCTCATTCTGCGCATAGACCGACACCTGTGTCAGCCATTCCTGATGCCCACCATCGGTCACATCAAAGCAGCACGCCATGATCGGCTGCACGCCTGCGCCAGACAGTGTCTCGGAGATTTCCAGCGCACCGAACAGATTGTTCCTGTCGGTAACAGCGACAGCCGGCACGCCATTGCCAACGGCCCACGCCTTAAGATCCTTCGGCGTAATCATGCTCTCGAGAAGCGAGAAGCTGGTACGCACGGCAAGGTGGATAAAAAGCGGCTCGGACAAGGCGGGCTCCTCTCAGGCGAGGATTATGCCCCGTTCTGTCGGTGAGTCGAAGGGCTCAGCCTGCAAAGGCTGTGAGTTTTCCAGCCTTCAGGGTCAGCACGCGATCCATATGCTGGTTGAGCGCCATGTTGTGGGTCGCGACCAGAACGGCAGCTCCCTCCATGCGCGCAATCTTGATCAGGCTGGCAAAGACCCGCTCAGTGGTTGCCGGATCGAGATTACCAGTCGGCTCATCAGCGATGACCAGCTTGGGGTCATTGACCAGCGCGCGCGCGATCGCAACGCGTTGTTGCTCACCGCCTGACAGTGCGCCCGGCTGGTGCTGCACCCGTTCGGACAGGCCCATTTCGGCGAGCAATTCGCGCGCCTTTTCGCGTGCGAGGCTCCGCTTCACACCATTTACCATCAGCGGCATCGCCACATTGTCGAGCGCATTGAATTCAGGCAGCAAGTGGTGGAACTGGTAAACGAAACCGAGTTTCTCACGGCGAAGGCGCGTGCGAATGGCGTCTGAAAGGTTCAGGACACCCTGCCCATCTAAAAGGACCTCGCCGCCTTCAGCCCGCTCGAGCAAACCGGCCGTATGCAACAGGGTGGATTTACCTGATCCCGACGGGCCGACCAGTCCAACGAGTTCGCCCCGGTTCAGCGTCAGGTCAGCATGATCCAGTACCTGAAGGAGGGTTGGGCCGGAGCGGTACTCCCGCACGATGCCGCGCAGCTCAAGAACAGGTGCAACACTCATCACTCGAACCTCAAAGCATCGACAGGGTCGAGACGTGCCGCGCTCCAGGCTGGCCAGATCGTCACGAGAATGGACATACTCATTGCCCAAAGGGTCGTGAAGACAGCCTCCGCCCAGTCGAGCTCCGCTGGCAAGCCGTCGAGGCCATAGACTTCTGCGTCAAAGATATCCCGTCCCAGAATGGAGCTCAGGAAGCCTTCGACCACACCGATATTCAGCACGATCAGCACGCCCAGCGCGAGACCGATCAAGGCGCCTGTCAGACCGAGGATTGCGCCAATCATGATGAAGACCCGCATGATCGCGCCGCGCGGCGTGCCAATAGTCCGCAGAATTGCAATATCGCGCGTCTTGTTCTTCACCAGCATCACCACGCCAGTGATGATGTTGAGTGCCGTAATCGTGATGAGGATGAGCATGATGACCCGCATCATGCCGCGTTCGACATTGAGGGCATTGAAGTATGACGCCCGACGAAGCTTCCAGTCTTCGACCCGAAGCCCGCCAGAGAGCGAGCGAATTTCGGCCATGACGGGTTCGGTCCGCATCGGATTATAAAGCCGCGCATCAATCGCCTGATATTCACCGCGTTTGTTGAAGAAAAGCTGCGACTGCTGCATCGGCATAAGGACATAGAGCTTGTCCAGCTCAACACTTCCCGTCGTAAAGGTATCGCCGATCGTATAGGCTTTAGAGCGCGGCGTTACACCAAACGGTCCGGCGACACCCTCAGGCGCGATCAACGTGATCTTGTCGCCGATACGAAGCCCCAGATCCTGCGCCAGGAATGCGCCAATCAGTACGACATCACCGCCATTACGCCCTTCACCGAAGCGGGCTGCATCCGCCGTCGACTGGCCGCCTTCAAGATAAGGCAGATTACCAATATCTTCGCTTCGTACGCCGCGTACGATGGCGCCTGTCCGGCCATATTCCGATGTCGCGAGAACCTGTTGCTCAATGATCGGGAAAGCGTGTTCGACACCTTCCAGTTCAATGACCTCATTCGTCAGAATATCCACATCACTTTCAGGCAGACCGCCAACAGATACGAAGACATGTCCCTGGCCGCCCAGAAGCGCGTTCAGCAGCGTCGAGCGAAAGCCCGCCATCACGGACATGATGACGATAAGCGCCGTGACAGCCAGCATAATACCGAAGAAGGAAATGATCGAGATCAGCGAGACGCCGCCATGCTGGCGGCGTGCACGCAGGTAGCGCCAGGCAAGTGCGCGCTCGACCTGACCAAATGGCGCAGCTTTCGCCATCAGTCGGCCTTCACCAATTCAACGGCCTGTTCCAGCTTCATGTCGGACTTCTCACCCGTCTTGCGGTTCTTAACCTCGACCATGCCGGCCTCGACACCGCGCGGGCCGATAACGATCTGCCAGGGCAGACCTATCAGATCCATCCGGTTGAACTTGGAACCCGGACGCTCATCGGTCTCATCATAGAGCACATCCAGCCCCGCAGCCTGCAGCGCCGCATAAGCGTCATCGGCCACGCCAGAGACCGTTTCGTCCTTTGGCTTCATCGAGATCAGGCCCACATCGAACGGCGAGACAGACTTCGGCCAGACAATACCATTCTCATCATGACAGGCTTCGATGATACCGCCGACAAGGCGGGAAACGCCGATGCCATAGCTGCCCATCTGAACGGGCACGTTCTCACCCTCAGAGGTTTGCACCGTGGCGTTCATTGCCTCGGAATATTTTGTGCCAAAGAAGAAGATATGGCCAACCTCAATGCCGCGGGCCGACACCTGGCGGCCCTCCGGTACCTTGGCGAACTCGGCCTCGTCATGCTTCTCCTCGGTCGCCGCATAGTATTGCGTGCGACGCTCCATGACGTCCGACAGTTCGCCATCAAAGTCGAGGTCGAGACCTGGCGCAGGCACATCAAGCAGTGCGCCGTCACAGAAGACTGCGCTTTCGCCCGTATCTGCAAGGATGATGAACTCATGGCTGAGATCGCCGCCAATCGGGCCGGTATCGGCCTGCATCGGAATGGCGGTTAGCCCCATCCGGTCGAAAGCGTTGAGATAGGCGCAGAACATCTTCTGATAGCTCCTGCGCGCGTCCTCTTCGGTCAGGTCAAATGAATAGGCGTCCTTCATCAGAAATTCGCGGCCGCGCATCACGCCAAAACGTGGGCGGATCTCATCACGGAACTTCCACTGCGTGTGATAGAGGTTCAGCGGCAGAGCCTTATAGCTTTTGACATAGGCGCGGAAGACATCCGTGATCAGCTCTTCATTGGTCGGGCCGAACAGCATTTCGCGCTCATGGCGGTCAGTAATGCGAAGCATCTCCTTGCCATAAGCTTCATAGCGCCCGCTCTCCTGCCAGAGCTCGGCCTGCTGGATCGTCGGCATGAGCATCTCAACGGCCCCTGCCCGGTCCATTTCCTCGCGGACGATCTGCTCGATCTTGTTCAGGACACGAAGGCCGAGCGGCAACCAGGTATAGATACCGGCGCCATTCTGCCGGACCATGCCGGTGCGCAGCATCAGCTGGTGTGAAACGATGGCCGCGTCAGCTGGCACATCCTTGGAAACTGGCAGGAAATATCTGGACAGGCGCATTGAGACTGGCTCACTCCTAACAAGGCGGGTCGCGGCCCCCTGTGTTATTGTCAGTCG
Organism: Henriciella barbarensis; assembly: GCF_003576345.1. Classification (GTDB taxonomy): domain Bacteria; phylum Pseudomonadota; class Alphaproteobacteria; order Caulobacterales; family Hyphomonadaceae; genus Henriciella; species Henriciella barbarensis. The sequence goes on from NZ_QWGB01000003.1 coordinate 149,566, forward strand.
TTGCGATTGGCTAGAGTGCGCCTGCAAGCACGCAGCGCTTTTTCATGCGTCCCCGGTCAGGCACCGTAATAGCGAAGCAGCGGCACGACGACCAGGCCGGCGAGAACAGTACAAACGGCTGCGCCGATCGTCGCCCAGATCGCTTTCTTAGCCAGCATCGGCTCGGCAGGTGCGCCTTCTTCAGTGCCCTCGGGGATCTCCCCCGCTTCGAACTGGCCGCGCACGCCGATAGGCAGGACGATGAAGAGACACATCCACCAAGAAATACAGAAGATGACGATACCGCCGACGAGAGACATTAGTGATCGCCCTTCGGCGTCTCCATCAGCTCAACGAGGACACCGTTTGAATTCTTTGGGTGCACGAAGACGATGGGCGTGCCGTGAGCGCCAATGCGCGGTTCGCCAAGAACAGTCGCGCCGCGCGCCTTCATGACGTCAACTGCCTGGTGGATATCGGCCACTTCAAAGCAGACATGGTGCTGCCCGCCCTTCGGGTTCTTCTGGATGAAATTGTGGATCGGGCTTTCTTCGTTCAGCGGCTCGATCAGCTCGATCTGGCTGTTGGGCAAGTTCACGAAACAGACTTTCACGCCTTGCGCAGGCATATCGAAAGGCTCGGTAATGTCCGTCGCGCCATAAAGCGTCTTGTACGTCTCGATCGCATCGGGGAGCGACGGCACAGCAACACCCACATGGTTCAGCGGGCCCAGTTTGAAGTCTTCAGCCATTTCATCCCTCACACTCTCATAACCATGACATCGACCAGCGGTTTGCGGCCGAACGTTCGTTCGCAGGCTTTGCGAATGGCCCGCACCAGCGCCGTTTCAACTGCGTCGTCATTTAGGCGCTTTTTACGCGAAAGACCATCGAGCGCCTCGTCGCAGGCCGCCTCAATGGCATCGACGGACTCGTCAGCGAGGCTGCCATCCTCTTCCGACATGCCGCGAACTGCCAGATACGGACCGTCCGCAATACTTCCGGCTTCATCGAAGGAAACGCTGGCCGACACATAGCCGAACTTCGAGATCGCGATCCGCTCCTTCAAGCCTTCAGAGCCCGCAGGCACCAGCCGGTTGCCATCAAGGTGCAGCCTGCCGTGCGGGACCGTATCAATGACCTCCGCCTTGCCCGGCGCCAGCCGGATCATGTCGCCATTGCGGGGGGTCACAGCTTCCGGCACCTGCACGGAACGGGCAAAGCCAGCATGCTCGACAATGTGTCGGCGTTCACCGTGCACGGGTACGGAAATACGCGGGCGGACCCATTGATACATGCGCTCAAGCTCATCGCGCGCCGGGTGGCCGGACACATGGATGACGTCTTTCGTCATCCGGTCGGTGATGATGCGCACGCCCTTCTCTGCTAGCGCGTTCTGCATCTCGAAGATGCCTTTCTCATTCCCCGGTATGACCCTCGAGGAGAAGATCACCGTGTCGCCAGCGCCAAGCGAGACATGCCGGTGCGTATTTGCGGCGATGCGGCCTAGCGCAGCTCGCTCCTCACCCTGACTACCGGTACAAAGGATCAGGATGTTGTCAGCAGGGAAGCTGCCCACATCGGCTTCGTTGACAAGGTCAGGCAGGTTTTTCAGCACGCCGGTCTGCACAGCGGCATCTACAATCTTGTGCATGCTACGCCCGGCGAGGCAGACGCTCCGGCCAGCCTGGCGCGCCGCTTCAATGACCGTCGCAACGCGCGCAACATTGGAGGCAAACGTCGCAACGGCCACCCTGCCCTTCAGACTTCCGATCAGCTCAATGAGATTTTTGCGCACGGTCGCTTCAGAGCCGCTTTCACCGTCGACAAATACATTCGTGCTGTCGCAAATCATCGCGAGCACGCCTTCATCACCGAGCTTTTTCAGCCCTTCGATGTCCACGCCTTCACCGATCAGCGGATCCGGGTCGATTTTCCAGTCACCCGTATGGAGTATTGTCCCCACAGGCGTCTCGATGGCCAGGGCGTTCGGCTCCGGAATGGAATGGGTCAGTGTCAGATAGCGGACCTTGAACGGGCCAGCCTCAACCTCGCCTTCCAGGGGGACGACATTCACATCGACATGTTTCAGGCCGCGCTCTGCCAGCTTTCCGGCGACAAGGTGGGCTGTGAACGGTGTCGCATAAAGCGGCGCGCGAAGCCGCGGCCAGAGCAGACCCACGGCGCCGATGTGGTCTTCATGCGCATGCGTCAGGAAGATCGCGTCGATCTGGTCAGCATGCTCGACGATGAACTCGGGATCAGGCGTGATCAGATCGATGCCTGGCGTGGTATCGTCGCCAAAGGTTACGCCAAGGTCTACCAGGATCCAGCGCCTGTTATGCGCCGGGCCATAGCCATAGGCATTCAGGTTCATACCGATTTCGCCGCAGCCTCCAAGCGGAAGAAAGACGAGTTCGGGCGTGTCCTTATTGGGCATCAGGTCCTTTCCGGTTCCGGCGGTAGATCTCTAGCAGACCGGACTCCATCAGGGTCTGGTCATAGTGATCGATGGTCGCGCTCGCACCGTCAAATAGCGAGGCAACGCCGCCTGTCGCAATTACTGTCATCGGCTGGCCGTATTCTTCCTTCACGCGCCTGACAAGACCGTCGATGAGGTCAATATAGCCCCAGAAGACACCGGACTGCATCGCGGCTACGGTCGAGTCGCCGATAATTTTCTCAGGCCGTTGGATCGCGATCCGCGGCAGCTGCGCGGCTGCATCATGCAGTGCGCGCATGGAGAGGTTGATGCCCGGGCTGATAATGCCGCCCTCAAACCCGCCGTCCGGCCCCACGATGTCCAGTGTTGTCGCAGTACCGCTGTCGATAACGATCAACGCGCCAGGATAGGCTATATGCGCGCCAATGGCGGAAACCAGACGGTCAGCGCCGACCTGTTCAGGCCGCGGAATGCGGATAGGCACACCAAGCTCAACCGACGCCTCCCCGACAACCAGAGGCTCCGTCGCAAAATAGCGGCGCGCAAGATTTCGGAAGTTGAACAGCGCCTGGGGCACGACGCACGAAATGACGCAGGCGTCGATGTCGTAGTTTGAGACCTTGCGCATATTCATGAGTGGCTCGAGCCAGACGATATAGTCGTCGGCTGTCCGGCGTGCGTCAGTAGCGCTGCGCCACATCGCCACCCAGTCGACGCCATCGTGAAGCGCGAAGACCGTATTCGTATTGCCGACATCAATCGCGAGCAGCATGACCGCCAATCTCCTTCACCAGCTCTACATCGCCTGCTCGAATGGTGTGCGTCTTGCCATCCGCGCACGCAAGCAGCAGCGCCCCGTCAGGGCCAACACCTTTGAAGATGCCGATCTGCGCATCAGCGCCTTTGCCGACCGTCACCTCTTCGCCCAATCCTTCCGCATATTTTTGCCAGTCGGCCAGCAGGCTTTCGAAATCGGATGAAGCCTGCGCGCAGCGCTTAACGAAAGCGTGGCGAAGCGCGTCGAGAAACATCTCGGCGGTGATGATCTGAGGCGCCCCAAGGTCGAGCAGGCTGGTTGCGGCTTGTCCTGCCCCGTCCGGAGCGAACCGCACATTCACACCCATACCGCAAGCGACCCAGCAGGCTTTTCCCGATGCGGCACCGGCCTCTACCAGGATGCCACTGATCTTCTGTCTGCTGGCGCGCACATCGTTCGGCCACTTCACCTGCAATTGACCGCTATCGATAAAAGCAGACGCTGCATCAAGAATGGCAAGGCCCGCCGCAAACGGATAGCGGGTGGCCTTCACCAGCCCGCCTTCTTCCTCGAAGAGAGCCGTTACGAACAGATTGCCTGTTGGCGAGTCCCATTGGCGACCCAGGCGCCCACGACCGGCGGTCTGCTTGCGCGCCGCGATCCAGACAGGTCCCAAATCATCAGCCTGCGCCCGTCGCCGGGCTTCTTCATTGGTACTGTCGATCTCGTCGAACCAGAGAACTGGTGCGTCTGGTCTCACTGAATGAACCCGGCCGACGCCTGCGTTGCCCAGTCAAGGAAAGGCGACGCAAAGACGAAGAGGACAAGACACGCAGCCGCGGCGGCGTACACGGAGAGCGAGACAGTTGAGCCGACGGGCTGGAAGCGCTCGACCGGCTCCTTCACCCACATCACGAGTATGATGCGGAGATAGTAACCGAAGGCGAGCACAGAGCTTAGCACCAGCACGATCAGAAGAGGCAGGAGACCAGCGTTCCAGCCTGCCTGGAATACGACCAGCTTGCCAATAAAGCCAACTGCGAGCGGGAAGCCTGACACGGAGATAACGAGGACCGTGAGCGCAAGAGCAAGGCCCGTACGACGGCGAACAAGCCCCGCCAGCTCATCAATATTCTCTACCATGCCACCCTCACGGCGCATGGACAGCACACCGCCAAAGAGTCCGATGGACGCGATCACATAGCTCGTCATGAACACGAGAAGCGCAGCGGCGCCATACTCAGCGCCAGCGGCGACGGCGACCAGCGCATAGCCCATATTCGCGATTGAGGAGTAACCGAGAAGCCGCTTCAGATTGTTCTGGATAAGCGCCCCGAAAGCACCGATGAGCATGGAGAGCGTTGCGATAATCGCGATAATCATCTGCCAGTCTTCGAACACGCCAGTAAAAGCCGTGAACAGGAGATTGGCGAAAACCACCATGCTGGCCATTTTCGGCGCAGTCGCGAAAAAAGCGACAACCGGGCTCGGTGCGCCTTCATAGACATCCGGCGTCCAGACGTGCATCGGCGCTGCCGATACCTTGAACGCCATGCCCGAAATCATCAGCACCATGCCGAAGACGAGGCCGATTGTGCGCTCAGAGCTGGCGATATCCCCATAGTCGGTTGAGCCGGTGAAACCGTAGACCAGCGAAATACCGTAAAGCAGAATGCCCGATGCGAGCGCACCCAGCACGAAATACTTCAGACCCGCCTCGGAAGACCGGATGGAATCTCGGTGGAAAGAGGCTAGCACATAGGATGAAAGGCTGAGCGTCTCGATACCCATATAGAGCGTCATCAAATTCGATGCCGACAGGATGATCCCCATGCCAAGAGAGGCAAAGATCACCAGGAGCGGGTACTCATAACGGATCGTCTCATGACGCTTCAGGAAACCCTCAGCCATGAGCAGGGTGACAGCGCCGGCTATGAAACTGATACATTTGGCAAAGTTCACGAACGGGGTCGTCGTAACGAGGCCGCCAAAGGCTTCGCCGCCTTCCCAGTTCATGATGACAACCAGCGCAGCCAGCAAGAGCGTTACCGCCCCCAGCTTGAAGGACAGTCCGTTGAAACGATCGCCCATATAGGCGCCAGCCAGAACACCAGCGAGGCCAGCGAGCGCGAGAAGTAGCTCCGGGCCAATGGCAGAGATCATCGCCTGAAAATCGAGCATAATGTGCCTCTATCCTCCGGTGATCATCTGAAGCGCGCGCAGGCTGCTTTCGCGCGTGATATCGAATACGAGATTTGGTGTGATGCCGAGCAGTATGGTGCCGATGATCAGCGGCGTGATCGTGATCAGATCCTTCTTGCCGACATCGGTGATGTTTTCGAGCGCCGGATTGGTCACCGGGCCGAACACCGTGCGACGGTACAACGTCAGCATGTAGACAGCCGAGAAAATCACGCCGAGCGCCGCGCCAGCCGCTGCCCAGGTCGACGCCTGGAAAGCGCCGGTCATGGTCAGGATTTCCCCGACGAAACCACTGGTGCCTGGCAAGCCGACATTGGCCATGGTGAACAGCATGAAGATCGCCGCATAGATCGGCATCTTGTTCACGAGGCCGCCATAGGCTGCGATCTCACGCGTATGCACCCGGTCATAGACCATGCCGACGATCAGGAAGAGTGCACCGGAAATAAGCCCGTGCGAAATCATCTGGAAGATCGCGCCCTGCACGCCAACCTCGGTGAAGGAGAAGATGCCGAGCGTCACGAAACCCATATGGGCAACAGACGAATAGGCGATGAGCTTCTTCATATCGGTCTGGCGGAAGGCAACCAGCGACGCATAGACGATGGCGATGACCGACAGCGCGAACATCATTGGCTGGAAGAACTGGCTCGCATCCGGGAACATGGGCAGCGAGAAGCGCAGGAAGCCATAGCCGCCCATCTTCAGCAATACGCCCGCCAGGATAACCGAACCGGCCGTCGGCGCCTGAACGTGCGCATCTGGCAGCCAGGTGTGCACCGGGAACATCGGTAGCTTTACGGCAAAGGACGCGAAGAAGGCCAACCACAGCCAGGTCTGCACCTCAGGCGCAAAGGCATATGTCTCAAGCACCGTGATGTCGGACGTACCGGCCTGCATATACATGAAGACGATGGCCGCCAGCATGAAGAGCGATCCGAGCAGCGTGTAGAGGAAGAACTTGAACGAGGCATAGATGCGCTCTGCCCCGCCCCAGACGCCGATAATGATGAACATCGGGATCAGACCGGCTTCGAAGAAGACGTAAAACAGAACGAGGTCCATCGCGCAGAACACGCCGATCATGAAGGTCTCAAGAACCAGGAATGCGATCGTGTATTCGGTCAGGCGTTGCTTCACCGTGCCATAGGACGCAACAAGGCTGATCGGGGTCAGCAGCGTGGTGAGCAGGATAAGGAGCAGCGACATGCCATCGATGCCCAGCTTGTACTGGATACCGGCAAACCAGCTTACTTCCTCGACAAGCTGGTAGCCTGGCGCGTCGACTTCAAAGCTCACAAGCATGACCAGCGAGGCAAGGAAGGTCGCGGCCGAGAAAATCAGACCCGCCATGAGCGACTGGCGCCCACGCGTCTCTTCATCCTGGCCATTGCTGCCCGTGGCTGACTGCACAAGCATGATCAGCAAGGCACCAGCCAGCGGCAGAAAGGTGACCGCTGTCAGAATTGGGAAATTGCCCATTAGCCCGCGCCTCCGACACGCCAGAAGATCACCGCGCCAAAGACAAGGGCTGCGAGAATGATCACGAATGCATAATGATAAAGATAACCGGTGTGCATGGCCGACAGACGACGCGAGCTCCAGCGAACAAGCGATGTCACGCCATCAGGGCCGAAGCCGTCAATAATGCGCTTGTCGCCGGTCTTCCAGAAGAACCCGCCTAGCCAGCTCGTACCCTTGACGAAGGTCGCGTTGTAGATCTCGTCAAAATACCACTTGTTTGCGAACAGGTTGTGCAGCGGACCGCCGGATGCCGCGATTTTCGCACCGAAACCCCGGTTGAAGAAATAGGTGAAGGTCGCAATCAGGAAGCCAGTCACCGTTACGAAAAGCGGCGCCCAGAACACCCATTCCGGTACATTGTACTTGTCGGCCAGAACCGTGTTGTCAGCGGCGTTGTAGAGTGCTCCAGCCCAGAACTCGGCCTGATGATGCCCAACGAACGAGTCGTAGAAGACGAAGCCGGCAAAGATCGCGCCAAGCGACAGGAGGCCGAGCGGGATCAGCATGACCAGCGGGCTCTCATGCGGGTCCTCATGATGGTCGTGGTGATGACCATGATCATCGACCGAGAGGTGCTCGTCGGCATGGCTATCGACTTCCGGCGTTTCCGGCGGGATCGAGTCCTCACGCGGCCCGTGGAACGTCATATAGATGAGGCGCCAGGAATAGAAGCTTGTCAGAAGCGCAGCCACGATACCAAAGATGAAGGCCAGCGTGCCAAAGCTCACACCGTTCGATCCGGCCGCAAACGTCGTCTCGATGATGGCATCCTTGGAGAAGAACCCTGCAAAACCGAACGAGGTGTGCGGAATACCAAGACCGATAATCGCAATCGTGCCGATCATCATCGCCGCATAGGTCAGCGGCATGAACTTCGCGACACCGCCCATGCGGCGCATGTCCTGCTCATGGTGCATGCCGTGAATGACTGAGCCTGCCCCGAGGAAAAGAAGCGCCTTGAAGAAGGCGTGCGTGAAGAGGTGGAACATCGCCGCCTGATAAGCGCCGATACCGGCCGCAAAGAACATATAGCCGAGCTGTGAACAGGTCGAATAGGCAATGACGCGCTTGATGTCGTTCTGCGCCATGCCCACGGTCGCCGCATAGAGCGCGGTCACGGCACCGATCAGCGTGACCATGCCAGCGGCAAACGGTGCGTACTCGTAGATCGGTGAAACGAGGCAGACGAGATAAACGCCTGCAGTCACCATGGTTGCAGCGTGAATGAGCGCCGAAACCGGCGTCGGGCCTTCCATGGCGTCGGGAAGCCAGACGTGCAGGAAGAACTGCGCCGACTTACCCATGGCACCGATGAAAAGAAGAACGCCGATCAGCTCCAGCGCCGGGACGTTGTAGCCAAGGAATGGAACAATCAGCTCGCGGATCGGCGCAGCGTCAGCCAGCGCCAGAGGCGTCACAGTTGCATTCTCGCGAATGGCGCTCAGCACTGGTTCGAACTCTACCGAGCCGAACACGACGAAAACACCCATGATCCCCAGCGCGAGACCAAAGTCGCCGACCCGGTTGGTCACGAATGCCTTGATGGCCGCGCTATTCGGCGCTGCTTTCGTGTACCAGAAACCGATCAGCAGATAGGAAGCGAGACCGACGCCTTCCCAGCCAAAGAAGAGCTGGATGAAATTGTCAGCCGTCACCAGCATGAGCATCATGAAGGTAAAGAGCGACAGGTAGGCAAAGAAGCGCGCCCGATGCGGGTCTTCGCTCATATAGCCCCAGGAATAAAGGTGCACGAGGCCAGACACGCCCGTGATGACGGCCATCATGACGATGGACATTGCATCGACACGGATCGCCCAATCCGCCTGGAACTGGCCAACATCCATCCAGGTCAGCAGCGTAATGATATGCTGGACCGGCGCCACAACGGCCGCGCCATGGTCACCGGCAGCCGGCGCAGCGGTGTGAACCGCCTCAACCACGCCGCCGCCAAAGGCAAACATGAAAAGCTGGATGATCGACAGGATGCCGGCGAGACCGACCGTACCGGTCGTGATCACCATCGCGCCGGTATCGGTTACATATTTCTGGAACAGACCGGCAATCAGGGCCGCAAGGCCCGGCGCCAGGACGATGAAGAGAAGTGCGAAATCAGGAAGCATATCCGGTCTAGCCCTTCATCAGGTCGATGCTCTCGACGGCGATGTCGCCTCGATTGCGGAAGAAAACAACGAGAATGGCGAGCCCGACAGCCGCTTCGGCAGCTGCCACTGTCAACACCAGCATGGCAAAGATCTGACCGACGATCGTGCCCGAGAACACCGAAAAGGCGACGAGGTTGATATTGACGGACAGGAGAATGAGCTCGATCGCCATGAGGATGACGATGATGTTCTTGCGGTTCACGAAGATGCCGACGACACCCACCGTGAAGAGGATCGCTGAAACAGCAAGGAAGTGATTGACGGTTATATCCATGACCTAAAGTCCCTTGCCTGACTCAACGTCGATGCGGCGGGTCGCATCCTTGCGAGTGCGGGCGGTCTGCTTTGCGATGTTCTGGCGTTTGACGTGCGGCTTATGGCGAAGCGTCAGCACAATGGCACCGATCATCGCGACCAGCAGGATGATGCCAGACATCTGGAACAGCAGAAGGTATTCGGTGTACATCACCTGCCCGATGGCTTCGGCATTTGTGGCCGCGCCGGGATTGGCGTTGATCTCATCACCGGCTGTCGACCTCGCAAACGTGACAAGCGCGATTTCAGCGGCGAATGCGACACCAACCAGCGCGGCAAAGGGCCAGTAGCCGAGCGTTCCCTGCTTCAGCTCGACGAAGTCGACGTCCAGCATCATCACCACGAACAGGAAGAGCACCGCGACCGCGCCGACATAGACGACGACGAGCAGCATTGCGAGGAACTCCGCCCCGATCAGGACGAGCAGGCCCGCAGAAGTGAAGAAGGCCGTGATCAGCCAGAGAACGGAGTGAACCGGGTTCTTGGCGGCAATCACGGCGACTGCCGAAACGGTCACGATCGCTGCCAATATGTAAAAGGCGATGAGTTCCACCGGTGTGAGCCCCAATGTTGCCAGCGGTCAGACCGCTGCAGGAAAGTGAAGGCGCCCCGCCCTAGCGGTAAGGCGCGTCGAGTTCAAGATTGCGTGCGATGAGTCGCTCCCAGCGGTCGCCATTCGCAAGCAGGCGGTCCTTGTCATAATACAGCTCTTCGCGGGTTTCGGTCGCGAATTCAAAGTTGGGGCCCTCGACAATGGCATCCACTGGGCAGGCTTCCTGACAGAAGCCGCAATAGATGCACTTCACCATGTCAATGTCATAGCGTGTCGTGCGGCGCGAGCCATCCTCGCGTGGTTCTGCTTCAATCGTGATTGCCTGCGCTGGGCAGACCGCCTCGCAAAGCTTGCATGCGATGCAACGCTCTTCGCCATTCGGGTAACGGCGCAGCGCATGCTCGCCGCGGAAACGCGGGCTGAGCGGGTTTTTCTCGAATGGATAGTTCACGGTCGCCTTGCGCTTGAACATTTCCTGGATGCCAATTTTGAAGGCATGCAGAAAGTCCGTCATCATGGCGCCGCGGAGGGACTGAACGATGTTCATGCCTGGACTCCTGCGTAAACGACATAGCCTGCAACAAGGAAAACGGCAGCAAGCGAGGTCGGAAGGAAGATCTTCCACCCAAGGCGCATCAGCTGGTCATAGCGATAGCGCGGCACGACAGCCTTCACGAGTGCAAAAAGGAAGAAGAAGAATACGGTTTTCGCCATGAACCAGGCGAGGTGACCAAGATTGACCATCCAGACCGGGAAGTTCGAGACGAACTCTTCACCAAACGGGATCGGACCGTGCCAGCCGCCGAGGAAAAGCAGCGTCATCATCGAGCACATGAGCACGATATTGAGATACTCACCGATCATGAAGAGCAGGTATGGCGTGGAAGAATACTCGACCTGGTAGCCAGCCACGAGTTCCGACTCGGCCTCTGGCAGGTCGAATGGTGGACGGTTCGTTTCTGCCAGTGCGGAGATGAAGAACATCACGAAGACAACCACCATCACCGGGAACAGAAGTATGTTGTTGAAGCTGAACAGATGCCAGGTCCAGAAACCACCAGACTGGTTATTCGCAATCTCGCTGAGGTTCATCGACCCCACCAGCAGGATCACTGTGATGATGATCAGGCCGATCGACACTTCGTAGGAAACCATCTGCGCCGCGGACCGTAGCGAACCGAGGAACGGATATTTCGAGTTCGATGCCCAACCGCCCATTATGATGCCGTAGACACCAAGTGACGAGACAGCGAACAGGTAGAGAATCCCAACGTTCAGGTCAGCAACGACCCAGCCCGGCGCAACCGGAATTACCGCCCATGCGGCAAATGCCAGGGTGAGCGACAGGATCGGTGCCAACAGGAAGACCGTCTTGTTGGCGCCCGCTGGAATAATGATCTCTTTCAGGAGGAATTTGCCGAAATCGGCAAAGCTCTGCAGCAGACCGAAAGGACCGACAACGTTCGGCCCCTTGCGCATCATCACAGCTGCCCAGACCTTCCGGTCCATAAGCAGGAGGAAGGCCAGCGAAAGCAGCAGGACGACCGTAAACAGCAGGATCTGACCGATGACGGTCAGCCAGCCAAAAAGCAGTCCATGTTCCTGGATGAATGCACTCATGGCGCTCGCCTACTCCGCTGCTACCGGCGTTTCAAGGCCACGCTTCATGAGCGAGCATTCCGCCATCGTCTTTGACGCCCGTGCAATCGGGTTGGTCAGATAGAAATCTTCAAAGGGCGCTTCAAAAGGACGCGCTCCGGCGAGGTTTTTGGCCTTTTCGGGCGCTTTGGACAACGCCTCATGGCCGCCAGCACCCGGCGCAAAACCGAGGCCGGCAAATATCGGATTATGCTCACGAATCTGTTCGCGAAGCTGGTCGGCCGAATCATAGGACAGCGCCTTGCCGGTCAGCTCTGACAGCGCGCGGAAGATCGCCCAGGCCTCACGGGCCTCACCCTTCGGCTGGACGGCCTTGCGGGTCATCTGCACGCGGCCTTCAGTGTTCACATAGGTCGCTTCCATTTCGGTATAGGCCGCAGATGGAAGGATGATGTCAGCGCGGGACGCGCCGCGGTCACCATGCGAGCCGACATAGATCACGGTCGTATCGCCAAGCTTGCTGAGATCAACTTCATCGGCGCCAAGCAGGACCAACGTATCGACGCCGCCTTCGAGCATTGCCTTCGTGTCGAGACCGTTCTCATCCGGCACGAAACCGGTATCCAGCGCGCCAACCCGGCCCGCCGCGTTGTGTAGCACGCCGAAGCCGCTCCACTCTCCGGTGATCGCGCCCGCATCCAGTGCGATCTGGTGCGCAGCATTCAGCACATCGAGGCCGTGCTCTCCAACCAGCGCATGTTCGCCAACCACAACCATCGGGCGTTTGGCATTCTTGAAGGCCGTCACAAATGCGCCGTCACCTTCCAGCAGGCCATCGAGGTCTGCCGGGCCAGTGCCGAGGTGTTCATAGTCATAGGTCAGGTCTACGCCTTCGCCGATCAGACCCACCTGAAGGTCATTCCAGAGCCAGGCCTTGCGGATGCGAGCATTCCAGACAGATGCCTCCACGCGCGGATTGGTGCCGATCAGCAGCAGCACGTCAGCTTCCTCGACACCCATGAGCGTCGGGTTGAAAATGTATTTCTCGCGAACGCCGTCAGCGCCATAAGCTGCGCCAGCCGGACGGCAGTCGGTCGACGCGATGTCGAGGCTGCGGGCTAAATCAAGCGCTGCGCGGGCTTGTTCGACCTCAACGAGATCGCCGGCAATGAATCCCGTCTTTTCCTTAGACGACTTCAGCGCCTCTGCAGTTTTCTGAAGCGCTTCGCCCCAGCTTGCCGGGCGCAGCTTGCCATTCTCGCGTACATAAGGCCGGTCGAGGCGCTGGCGGGCCAGGCCGTCCCAGACAAAGCGCGACTTGTCCGACAGCCACTCCTCATTCACCTCTTCATTCAGGACAGGCATGATACGCATCACGCCAGCACCCTTTGCGTCCACACGGATCGCCGCGCCCATCGCATCCATGATGTCGATCGATTCCGACTTCCGGAGTTCCCACGGCCGCGCATTGTACGCGTATGGCTTCGACGTCAGCGCGCCGACCGGGCAGAGATCGATGACATTGCCGGAGAGCTCCGACGACAACGATTCTTCAAGATAGGTCGTGATCTCCGCATCTTCGCCGCGTGAGATCATGCCTAGCTCTTCGACGCCGGCAACCTCAGCCGCAAACCGCACACAGCGCGTACACTGGATGCAGCGGGTCATGTGCGTCTTGACCAGCGGCCCCATATACTTGTCTTCCACAGCCCGCTTGTTCAGCGCATAGCGCGAGCCGGACCGGCCATAGGCCATCGCCTGGTCCTGCAGGTCACACTCACCACCCTGGTCGCAGATCGGGCAATCCAGCGGGTGGTTGATGAGCAGGAATTCCATGACGCCATTGCGGGCCTTCTCGACATAATCGCCAGAGGTCAGGATGTTCGGCGCCGTGCCATCGGGGTTCAATCGCATATCGCCGACGGTCTGGGCGCAGCTCGCAATCGGTTTGGGCGCGCCCTTCCACTGAACCAGGCACATACGGCAATTGCCGGCGACCGACAGGCGCTCATGATAGCAGAAGCGCGGGATTTCGGCGCCAGCTTCCTCACACGCCTGCATCAGCGTGTAGTGCTTGGGGACCTCAATGTCCTTGCCATCGATGTTCAGTTTGAAAAGGTCGTCAGCCATCGCTTTAGAACTCTTGTACGGGATTGAATTTCGTCTCGCGCGACAGCGAATTCCAGCGCGCAAGGAGATAGGTCGGGACGATCACGAGCAGGCTGCCCAGCATCGTGGAGGGACGCCAGACCCGCACCACAAGCAGGTCATGCGCTAGCGTCAGTAGAAGCGACAGCACAGCCACCGCCAGGATCGCCCAGAGATACTTGGTCGACACCAGTGACAGGATGCCGAGCGCAATCATCGCGCTCATCTGCACCACTGGCAGCAGGACAGTATTCAGCGCCAGAACATCCACGCCAAAATGCTGCGCGGTAACGATCAGGGCGAACGTATTCGTCCCGATGATCACAGCGCACCAGGTGATGGTGAGAATGTTGCGGAGCGTGCTCATCAGTCGTGTCTGCCCTACTCCGCTGCCACGGTTGCACCCTGCACCATGGTGCGCGGCGCCCGGTATTCTGAAATGCGGTCTTCGATCTCATGGCGGAAGTGGCGAATGAGGCCTTGCACCGGCCACGCAGCGGCGTCGCCCAGCGCGCAGATCGTGTGGCCTTCGACCTGACCTGCGACGTCGAGCAGCATATCGATATCCGACATCTCTGCCTGACCCTTCGCCATCCGCTCCAGCACGCGCCACATCCAGCCCGTACCTTCACGGCACGGCGTACACTGGCCGCAACTCTCATGCTTGTAGAAGTAGGAAATCCGCGCAATCGCCTGGATAAGGTCGGTGGACTTGTCCATCACGATGACGGCCGCCGTGCCGAGACCTGAGCGCAGGTCTCGCAGCGTATCGAAGTCCATATAGGCGTCCATGATCTGTTCGGCCGGCACCATCGGCACCGATGACCCACCCGGGATCACGGCCTTCAGATTGTCCCAGCCGCCGCGGATGCCGCCGCAATGGGTCTCGATAAGATCACGGAAGGTGATCGACATCTCTTCTTCGACATTACACGGCTTGTTCACATGCCCGGAGACGCAGAACAGTTTTGTGCCGGTATTGTTCGGACGGCCAAAGCCGGCAAACCATTCTGCGCCGCGGCGCAGAATGGTCGGCGCGACAGCAATCGATTCGACATTGTTCACCGTCGTCGGGCAGCCATAAAGACCGGCATTGGCCGGGAATGGCGGCTTCAGGCGCGGCTGGCCTTTCTTGCCCTCAAGGCTTTCGAGCAGCGCGGTTTCCTCGCCGCAGATATAGGCACCTGCGCCGTGATGGACATAGAGATCGAAATCCCAGCCATTCTTGTTGTTCTTGCCGATCAGGCCCGCCTCGTAGGCTTCCTTCACCGCTTTCTCGAGCGCCTCACGCTCAGCGATATACTCGCCGCGCAGATAGACGTAGCAGGCATGCGCGCGCATTGCGTAAGATGCAATCATGCAGCCTTCGATGAGAAGGTGCGGATCATGGCGCATGATCTCGCGGTCCTTGCACGTACCCGGCTCGGACTCGTCGGCGTTCACGACCAGATAGTGCGGCCGGTCACGGACCTCTTTCGGCATGAAGGTCCACTTCAGGCCCGTCGGGAAGCCAGCGCCGCCGCGGCCACGAAGGCCGGACGCCTTGATCTGGTCGCAGATCCATTCCGGCGTTTGTTGCAGCATCTCACGCGTGAGATGCCACGCACCGCGCTTCTTGGCCGCTTCCAGGCCTGGCGAGTGCGCGCCGTAAAGATTGGTGAATATGCGATCCTTGTCCTGCAGCATTAGCTTTTGTCCTCAGATGCGAATGTCTTGGCCTGCTCGATCCAGGATTCCCGCTCGATCCGGCCCCGGAAAGACAGATACCCGTCGACCCACTTCACATTATCGCCGCTCCAGGCCGCGATCTGTGCAAATGTGTTCACGCCAAGCTCATTGAGCTGCCTCTCAATCTTTGGCCCTATGCCCTTGATTTTCTTCAGATCGTCGCCGCCTTCGGTCGCAGCATCCGACGTGTCCGGGCGCTCACCGTCGAGCTCCATCTCTTCGTCAGCCGCCTCGACAGCTGCCTTGGAGGATTCTTCGCGATCGGTATTGGTTGGCTTCGAACGAGCTGGCTCACCCTTGGCTTCCGGCTCTGGCTTGTCGCCATTGGTCGCTTCGGGCAGATTCGGAAGCCCGCCAGCGCCGTTGCGCGAGCCATCGAAAAGCCCCGCCTCTTTCAACGTGGTCGCGCCGCCAATCGGCGCACTGTTCAGACGGTCAACGAAAGTTCCCGGAGGCACATCGACACCGCCAGCCAGGCGCGACAGGATCTCGTCAAGAGATTCCGGCGTCAGGTCTTCATAGTAATAGTCGTTGATCTGGACCATCGGCGCGTTCACGCAGGCGCCAAGACACTCGACTTCTTCCCATGACAGACGGCCATCATCGGTCACGCCCATCTTCTTGCCGATACGCTTCTCGCAAACCTTCTTCAGGTCATTGGCGCCGCGCAGCATGCAAGGCGTCGTGCCGCAGAGCTGGACGTGATTCTTTCCGACCGGCTGGAGGCGGAACATCGTGTAGAAGGTCGCGACTTCATAGACGCGGATATAGGGCATCTCGAGCCGGTCAGCGACCGTCCGCATGGCCGGCTCAGACAGCCAGCCGCCATTATCCTTCTGCGCCAGCCAGAGCAGCGGAATCACAGCGGACCGCTTCTTGTCCTCTGGATACTTGCCCATCCAGAACGCAATCGTCGGCTCTGTTTCGGCTTTGAAAGCGAAGGTTTCGCCCCCTGCCTCAAGATCAAAACGGCGAAGTGCCATTAGCGGTCGATCTCCCCAAACACGATATCAAGCGAACCCAGTATGGCAGAGACGTCTGCCAGCATATGCCCCTTGCACAGGTGATCCATGGCCGCGAGGTGCGGATAGCCCGGCGCGCGGATCTTGGCCCTGTAAGGACGGTTCGTTCCATCAGATACGAGATACACACCGAACTCGCCCTTCGGTGCCTCGACGCAGGCATAGACCTCGCCTTCGGGCACGTGGAAGCCTTCGGTGTAGAGCTTGAAGTGGTGAATGAGGGCCTCCATTGAGCGCTTCATGTCACCGCGGCGTGGTGGGGACACCTTCGAACCAGCCAGCAGGACTTCGCCTTCCGGCATGTTCTCGATGCACCACTTCATGATATCGCAGGAGATCAGCATCTCCTCCATGCGGCAGACATAGCGATCATAATTGTCGCCATTGTTGCCGACGACGACCTTGAAGACGTCACCCGGGATCTCGTCATAAATCTCGTAAGGCTGCGAGCGGCGAAGGTCCCAGGCGAGGCCGGAGCCGCGCACCATGACGCCCGAAAAGCCCCATTCCATGATCATCTTCTCATCGACAACGCCGATATCGACATTGCGCTGTTTGAAGATGCGGTTTTCCGTGATCAGCCCTTCAATGTGCGCAATCGCATCCGGGAAGCGGCTGCAGAAGTGCATGATATCGTCGAGCAGGTCTGGCGGCAGGTCCTGATGGACACCGCCCGGACGGAAATAGGCTGAGTGCATGCGCGAGCCGGACGCGCGCTCATAGAAACCGATCAGCACTTCGCGCTCTTCGAAGCCCCACGTAATCGGGGCCAGCGCGCCGCAGTCCATGGCCTGCGTCGTGATGTTGAGCATGTGCGACAGGATGCGGCCGATTTCGGAATAAAGCACGCGGATAAAGCTGGCGCGGCGCGGCACTTCGAGACCAAGCATACGCTCGATCGCGAGACACCAGGCATGCTCCTGGTTCATCGGCGCCACGTAATCGAGACGGTCGAAGTAAGGCAGGCCTTGCAGGTAGGTCTTGTATTCGAGCAGCTTTTCAGTCCCGCGGTGAAGCAGGCCGACATGGCTGTCGATCCGTTCGACGACTTCGCCGTCGAGATCCATGATCATGCGGAGCACGCCATGCGCAGCCGGGTGCTGCGGGCCGAAGTTGAGCGTAAATTTGCGGTCGTCGTCGGAGGACGAGATGTAAGCGCTATCAGCCATTGTCAGCCTCCTTCTCCGCTTTTTCATCGCCCGGGAGTTCTTTGGTCATGCCTTCCCATGGCGATAGGAAATCAAAATTGCGGTACTCCTGAACCAGGCTCACTGGCTCATAGACGACGCGCTTTTCAAGGTCGTCATAGCGCACCTCGGTATAGCCCGTCAGCGGGAAGTCCTTGCGCAGCGGATAGCCCTCAAAACCGTAGTCGGTCAGGAGGCGGCGCATGTCCGGGTGGCCGGCAAAGCGGATGCCATACATGTCGAACGCTTCGCGCTCGAACCAGTCGGCGCTCGGGTGAAGCCCGGTAAGGCTCGGCACAGCCGCGCCTTCATTAGTCGAGATCTTGATACGAATACGCTGGTTCAGACGCATCGACAGGAAGTGATAAACGACCTCGAAGCGCTGGCTGCGTTCCGGATAGTCGACACCGCATATGTCGATCAGCGTTTCGAAGACGCACTGATTGTCGTCTTTCAGAAATTTCGACAGGCGCAGAATCGAATCGCGTTCGGCTAGCAGGGTCAGCTCACCATGACGCACATGGAAACTCTTCACCATATCAGCGCATGACTCGCTGATATGCTCGCCAAGCTCTTTCAGGGCTTCACTCATGATCAGTAAATCCTTTCCGCCTAGCGCTCGATCGAGCCTTCGCGGCGGATCTTCTTCTGAAGTTGCAGCATACCATAGACGAGCGCCTCTGCGGTCGGCGGGCAGCCTGGCACATAGATGTCGACAGGCACGATACGGTCACAGCCGCGAACGACTGAATATGAATAGTGATAATAGCCGCCGCCATTGGCACACGACCCCATGGAAACGACGTAACGCGGTTCCGGCATCTGGTCGTAGACCTTGCGAAGCGCTGGCGCCATCTTGTTGGTGAGCGTCCCGGCGACGATCATCACGTCGGACTGACGCGGAGAACCACGCGGCGCCATGCCGAAGCGCTCAAGGTCATAGCGCGGATTGCCTGCCTGCATCATTTCGACAGCGCAACATGCCAGACCGAACGTCATCCACATGAGCGAACCGGTCCGCGCCCAGGCGATCAGGTCGTCTGCACGCGCGGTGAAATAGCCCTTGTCGGCAAGGTGATCGGACAGACCGGCGAAGAACGGGTCGTCAGCGCGCACATCATGCCCGCCTTCGACACCGGCGCGGCCGGCCCCAAGTGCATATGGCTTATAATCGTCGGCCATTTATTCCCACTCCAGCGCACCGCGGCGCCATTCGTATATGAAACCTACCGTCAGCACGCCAAGGAACACGACCATCGACCAGAAGCCGAACACACCGATGGTACCGAGGCTGACAGCCCACGGGAAGAGGAAAGCCACTTCCAGGTCGAAGATGATGAAGAGGATGGCCACCAGATAGAAGCGGACATCGAATTTCATGCGCGCATCGTCGAAGGCGTTGAAGCCGCACTCATAGGCCGAATTCTTTTCAGGATCCGGGTTGGACGGGGCCAGAATGGCAGCACCAATAATGAAGAGCAGCGACAGGATCACACCAAGTCCCAGAAACAGGATCACTGGCAGATAGTCGAGGGCAAAGCGTTCAATCTCGGTCATATGAGGTGAGCTCCTCGAAGGACGGGCGTCGAAAGCGTCGGGTTAGGACGCTTTCAGCGCGATGGCAACATGCCATCCCCATCGAAACTAACGCAGTCTGCGGAAATTTCTGCCCCCTCCTCTGCGGCGAGGCGACGCGCTGGCTGCATTCGATTGCCACCTGAAAATGCGAGGGATTTGCAGATATCGAACGGGCGTTGTTTAAACGTCCGCAACACGAACGTTACTCGAGTCTATTTTCACGATAACGCTCTGGGGCACAATTGCCTGGCGCCAGGATTACACCCCCTTCGGTGAAAAGCGACAATCGCCCACGGCGCTCGACGACCAGCCCGGTTTCACAGGGCACCTTACAGACACCAAGTCCGGTCTTACCTACATTCAAGCGCGCCATTACGATCCGGTGATCGGCCGATTTCTGTCAATGGACCCGGTGACGTTTGCCGAAGGCGGTACGGGGTATTTCAACCGCTATGCGTATGTGATGAACGACCCCATGAGTAATATCGACCCAACCGGCATGATGTGTACTGGTAGCAGGCTGGAAAACGACGATCGAACCTGTGCGAGTACCGACGACTGGAACACTGCAAGCAGCGGACTACTACAAGGCTCCGTCAGACAGCGACCGCCATTGAGAACTATACAACCGCGCAAAACGTTTATCACGGACGGTCGCTTGGGTACGAAGAGCACTCGAAACCTAGATATGGACGCGGAACTTAGATCCATCACTATCGAGGCGCGATCATCATATCTTGCCATACAGCCTAAGTGGGGTGCTATTTTGTATTGGCTGCGCGGCAGACGTGCCAAAGGTTCAGCCGCGCGAATTTCTGGCTCTCTATTGAGGGCCGTGGTACTTTCTCGCCATCTGTATAGCATGCGCGGCGAAGTGCTCGACAGCCACTCCTTCCGTTCCCAAGACATTTGGGCTGCCTCGGTATCGGTGCGGGGCATTTCAAGTCGTGCGGTTACAATCGGAAATCGAGGGAATTATGGGTTGATTTTTTTGCAGTTGAACGCGTTTGGATTGATTTACTATAACGTATACGGACACAATATAATTGCACCAGGTGTGTAAGAATGAGGCTCGCTCTAGTTCCAATTTTCTTCGTTTCATTGTGTACGTCCTGCAGCGCGGAGACCGCTATTGACGAGTCGTGTTATTTTATTCTGAGCTCAGACGTTGATGAGTTGCGTCAGTCTGGGTTGGGTCTTGGTCCAATAGCGGAAGTCGCTCGTGATTTGACTGACCAGTATTTCGCCGACGATCGGTCAGTGCCGCCGTTAGCGCGGAGCGGCATTCTTCTTTTTGCAGAGCGTTGCGATTTAATTGAAACTAAAAACTTCGTTGAAGAAGCATTCGAGGGATCTGTTTTCCGCTATAGATTGAGAAGAATAACTCAGTCCGAGTATATCCATACTGCCGACTAATTGGGGCTCCTAGGCTGATATTCTAGACGCTTAATGACCAATGAGGATGGTATTATCAGGTGAAGTGACCGACTCAGCCGTTCCGCAACACCGACAGCTACGCTTGCTTAGATTACCCTGGTGAATGGTGAAGGTGACTGCCAGAATGAGAGTTCTTTTCTTCAAGTTTTTGTTGTTATTGAATTTATCAGGCTGCTTGTCGTCGGACGGGGGGAGTCAAAGCGGTACGCCTAGAGTATTGCTTGCCGAGGATGTAAACGCGTTTCGTGTTGAGGGCGACCTAGGGATCTGGTTTTCAATATCAACCCACATAGAGAAGAGTGTTTGTTTCAATATATCTGAATTAAATTTTGGCGGGCCTTATCCATTATTCCTTTCAGCATCCGTGACCGATGCGGAGTGGAGAGACGGGCCGGTTATATTGGGATCTTACTTGGTGATATCGGGCGCTGGGCGTTACTATGTGGACGTGAATGACGTTGCAGAACTACCTGAGTACAGATTTGAGCTTTTAGGCTTTGAGTGCGCCTTGTATGCGACGTCAAACGAACCTGGACTGTCAATTATCGAGCAGGGGCCACAGGAAGAATCTATTAGGCTACAACTCAACGTCACGCATGGTGATCTGCACGAAAACTCGGATGTCTTGAGTTCATTTGAATAAGGCAAGATAGAGCGAACTTCGCACTTCGCGCCTCGCGCGACTCGCAGCTAGCGCCCTGTAAACGCGATATTTTTGTTGGCACCATCTGGACGACTTGGCGGTAGTTGTCTTACAGACATCAAGTCCGGCTTTGGCTCCGGTTTGCGCATCTCGCCACGGCGGCTCCAATCTTCTCTCGGACTGCCTCGAACTCTTGTGCTTTCTCATCGATGCGCTCCTGGCGCAGCGAGACCCTCCGGCGCTGTCCCAGATGTCGGACGATGAGGATGTCACGCTTTGCATGGTTGAACGTGCGCGTGTCCGAGGCGACCAGATTGCACCCTCCTTGCACCATCTCTGCACCGTTTCTGCACCATAGTTTCCGCCCCCTGCGGACCCGGTCTAGTCTTGGGGCATGATCAAGAGAGACTGGATCCTTGATGTTTTGGCAGAGCTGGAGCTCTGGTACTGGCCTGTCTTCCTCTGGGAACTCTACTGGCTGGACCGCTATCTCTCGGATCGCCGCGCAGAGCATCGCTCTGGCCTGATTGGCTACTCGGTCTGCAAGAAGGGCCGCATCTATATCACGCTGCAGGCCTTTGGGGACAAACCAGACCCGAATGACTGGACCAAGTTCGCGCCGCGCGCACCGTGGAAGCGACTGTCGCTGGATATCTCTGACCCGTGGCCGGGCCTCGATGGTGCTGAATCTCAGACGCCCGGCCAACAGTTAGCGCGTCGGATATCCGAAACGTTGAGGGTCACCGCCCCCGCACAGCTGATCCTCATCCCACCCTAATCACAACACCCAACTCCTACGCCGCATGGTGAGCGAAGCCGATCCACGCGGCCACCACCCACTTCCTTAAACCCGACCACCTACCTCCCGAAGATACCTGCCTGCGCAGGTGTCTGCGGATGCAAGTACCGCAAGCCCCAATGGGACTGTGGCCGCACGCGCTGCCTCATCCTGAGCCTGTCGAACGATGAAGCAGGAAATCGCTGAAAGAAGACCCAAAGCCTCCAGAGACCCCGGCCTGCGCCAGGGTGAGCGGAATGAGTGAAACGCAGCCCTGAGCCCGATTCATCGCGAATCGGGGATCAAAACCGAAAACCACGCCTGATGTGAGGCGCGAAGCGACGATACGGAAGCGCAGCCTTGAGCCCCACTCATGTGACGAGCGAAGCGAGGACACGGAGTGAAAGGCACAAAGCCCCTGCCGGGGCATTCACTTCCTATTTTCGATCCACTGGATCGAAAATTCCGCTGCGCAAATCGGAAAGCAGCCCTGAGCACACTTCATGTGAGGCGCGCAGCGACAATACGGAAGCCAGGAAAAAATGGTGCCCGGGGGCGGATTTGAACCACCGACACGCGGATTTTCAATCCGCTGCTCTACCCCTGAGCTACCCGGGCGGGTCAATGGGGAAACGGCGTCATAACGCCGGGACTCGCCATTGTCCAATCCCCTGTTTGATCTTTTTGCAGCAAGCTGCATCTGACCTCAATTATAGCGCGGCTGAACCGTCTCCGCGGGCATCGATTCACCTGCCCGGACAGTCTCACATGCCGCGTCGAGATCGCGCAGATAGTCATCGATCATATCGGCATGTTTTGGCGACAGCATCAGATGGAGACTGCGCGGCTCCTTGGTGACCGAGGTGAACCAACCACGCTTGTACAGCTCACCATAGAGCGCAAAGGAATGAAGGTCCGGATGGCGAAACGCGATGAGGCCCAGCAGCGGGTTGCCCAGGATTTCAAAGCCCCGGCCCCGAAGCCCCTGCTCTACTTGTTCCCGCGCCGCGCAGACTTTGCCCTGAAGGCGGCGATATCCCTCAACGCCCAGATGGTTCATCACCGCCCACGCGGCCGAAATCGCGCCGCCCGGCCGTGTTCCCGCAAGAGTTGGCGTGGTCATCGGCGCGCCGGACCAGCCAGCAAAATCAAACGGCATATGCTTGTAAAGGTCGGCAGAGCGGAACAGCACCGTCGATGCGCCTTTGGCAGCGTATCCGTATTTATGAAGGTCAGCGCTCATCGACTGGACGCCTTCCAGTTCAAAATCGAAAGCTGGGACGGGAACACCATTCATTCGCGCAAAGGGCGCCAGAAAACCGCCCACGCAAGCATCAACGTGAAGCCAGACGCCATTGGCAACCGCTACATCCGACAGAGCCTCAATCGGATCTATAACACCGTGTGGAAAATTGGGAGCTGAGCCGACCATCATGATCGTATTCTCATCCAGCGCGGCCGCCATGGCGGTTGGATCAGCCTCGAAGCTGCCATCGGTCTTCAATGGTACGCGCCGGACTACCAAATCCATGAGGTGCGCGGCCTTGTCGAAGGCCAGATGCGCTGACTGGGGTAGGACGATATTGGCGGGCCCCGCCTGCCCTTTCGAGCGCGCGAAGTCCCGCGCCGTCTTCATCGCCATGGTAATCGAATCGGTGCCGCCAGACGTCATGGCACCGGTCGAACCTTCCGGCCCATGCAGAAGATCAAGCGCCATGGAGATTACGTCCTTCTCCATCTGCGCCAATGAGGGAAAGGCGAGCGGCCCGAGACCGTTTTCGGACATGAAAGCAGCATAGGCTTCCTTCTGGACCTGCTCGACCTCGGGGCCCGCATTGAAGACATAGACAGCTGTCTTGCCATCACGCCACTTGGCGTCATCCGCGCCGCGCGCAGTCATTTCAGACTTGAGCTCGGTCGAGCCTGTTCCTGTGTTCGGTAATTTCATTGATGCCTCCCTATCGGGCAGCATAATAGTTCCGCCAGCAATGGCGACCCCTACAGGACTTGAACCTGTAACCGTCGGATTAGAAGACGACCAAAGCACCACTTTCGCGCAATTCACGGCACATCACACAAAGACCATACGGCTTTGTATTAATACAATTTGTTTGACGTTTTTAGCCGCGGCATGAACTGTCAGCAACACCGTAATTCACGGTCGATTGCTACCGTTGTGCTACCGAGGAGCTAGAGATGCCGAACGCCAAACATAAAGTGAGGTTGACCAAGTCATATCTTGAGAATGTTCGCAGCGCCGAACACGAATTTACGATCTGGGATGAGGCGGTCGACGGCCTTCATGTTCGCATCTACCCGAGCCAGAAAAAGACGTTCAACGTATTTTATCGGTCTGCTCGTCGGGTGTCGCGTCGTCGTGCAATTGGAACTTTCCCGTCTCTCACCGTAGAGGCAGCTCGTAAAAAGGCGCGCACTATTCTGTATGAAGCATCAATGGGCGCCGACCCGTTTGCAGATGCCGACGTGTCTCGCGCAATTCCCAAACTCAGTGAGTGGTGGGAGATATTTTGGAGTACACACATAACGGCGAAGAAGGCCAAATCGACACAGCGCTCTGATAAGGCAATGTGGAGAAAGCACCTAGCGCCAACCTTCGGTCGCTGTTTCGTGGACGAGATCGATACGTTGCTCGTTCAAAGTTGGCACGCGAAGTTGGCACACACTCCGGGAGCTGCAAACCGCGCACTGTCACTGCTCTCAACAATGATGACCGCAGCAATGCGAGCAGGCTATCGCGCCACTAATCCTTGCACATTGGTGCAGAAGTACCCCGAGCGTCGGAAACAGCGGTTGCTATCTAATGATGAATTCCGGCGACTATTTCGGGAGCTCGAATTTGAGGCCGAGCAATACGACGTTGGAACAGCCACCATCATCAAATTGCTAGCGCTCACAGGCGCGCGAAGAGGCGAGGCACTAAATGCACGATGGAGTGAGTTTGATCTGAACTCTGATGCACCAGTTTGGAGAGTGCCCACCGAGCACATAAAAGCTGGCAATCGCTATGGCACCGAAATCGAACGTTTTCTGAGTGTGCCGGTCTGCCAAATGCTTAAAGACTGGAAGACCATCGCGCCAAAAGGCGAACTCGTATTTCCGAGTCCAAAGGATCCAAAACGCACACGTTACGATTTGTGGGTAGCATGGCGGAGAATTCGAGAGAGAGCCAATCTGCCGACGCTACGCTTGCACGACTTGAGGCACAATTTCGCTACCCATGCTCTTAAGCAGGGTTTTAGTCTTTACGATATCGGCGAAGCGCTGGGTCATAGGAGTCCGATGACAACGCAACGGTATGCCACTGTTTTAACAGAGCAAAAGCGGAAGATCATGGCTCAGGTGGGAGAACATTTAAGCATGAATTTGTAGATTCGTTACCGTAGGCTTGCCCATTTCAACCGGCGCCCGCAAACCTGCGGGGATGACTCATGGTCAGAAATTAAGGCAAAACAAACAGAAAGAGAAAAGAGCATTGAGCACTTTTATTCTTCGAAGGTATCGATAGGCGCGAATTATCGGCGAAGCAGAGTTGCAAGTGTCCGGTCGTCGCGAATTGAGTCACCTTTTGAAAGGACTAGTCTAGGCCGATGAGCAACGAGAACCACAACGCAATTTGGGTTAATGATCTCGATGGATACGTATATATCGATTCATCTGACTATGAGCGGGAAGCCGAAGTAGAGGCTCGACACGCCGCTTTACGCGACATCGGCGAGATATCGTTGTGTAACGGCAAGGCTATTTCATCCGAGCTGCTTGATGAGCGCGGCATAGAGCCCCACGAATGGAAGTGGGCCTTTCATGAGGCAGAACGTACTCTTGGACGATCAAGCTCCGATAAAGAGCTGGAAAAAGCACTGGTCCAGGCGCTCATATCGCTAGGACGCCGATATGCCGTTCGACGGTACGCGAAATGGGAGAAAATTCCGGTATCTTCAGCGCAAACGGCGACGCTTCCAATGGGATTAGTAGCTTTGCTTCATCAGTTCCTAAGCGGACAAGGCTTCAAAAATTCCGAGCAGTTCAACCCATCCATACGACAGTCTCTGCTTGAGGCAGCGGCCTTGGAGGACGTAACGGCTTATCACCGCACGAGTATCGTTCAGAACCTTATTCACGAAATTGCGGGGAAATCTGGCGTCAGCCAGCCAAGAGAATGCCTCGATCGCGAAGCAACGCGTACCATGCTTTCATTGGCCCGATTACACTTCTCTGTTCTTGAACTGAAAGTAGATTCATTCGCACATTTGTCGAAACTCTTCACTGCTTATCGAAAAGCAAGGCATTCTGAAGGTTTTAGGCAATTCGATGATTCAAAAATAACTGGCAAACCAATTCGAAATTGGCGCCTGCGCCATCTCCGCCCGCTGTCAGCCTTTATGCCGTTCTCGATTCGATATGGAATTGAGCGCGGCATCAAACACATTGAAGCAGACCTAAAACTCACCCGGGATATCGCTACGAACGAGTTGGCACTCGCTCAAGCCGGTATCCTGCTTATGCGAAAGACTGTTTATTGGTACGCCGGTGAGCGGATGCGGAATAAGGCGCGATGAGTCGAGTATTTCGATATCATCAGCCTGCAGCGGATAGTGACCATCATCAACCTATCTTGTTTCGTAAGCGAAGGCGCCGCAACTCGTCGCTGCCGTGTCTCATAGCAGCGGACGAAGCCACGATTACTGATGGGGACGGCACACGTTCCATTGAGAGTTTCCGGAGAATGCCGCGTCGGAAGTACGTAACACTGACACGACGCGAAGCTGATAACATCGCTCTCTCCAACTCAGGAATTCAACCGCCAACGGCGCTAGAGGATGAGTATCCCTGGCTGCCGCCACGGTCATACGTTCCAAACTCTGCAATCGGGTACAAGGCTCTGATTGACGTGTATCGCCGGTACGGCTCACGACTTACTCCGGCAGCCGCGTACTGCGATGAGAAGTGGAATACGATATGCAATGCTCTTCGAAGAAAGAGCGCCCTGGATGCCCGCTTCTACTTTGCGTGGCATGTGCCGATTCAAGATGTGTTCGTTCTGGAAGAACGTCGAGCAGATCGACGTGTAATCGCTCTAGATATAAATGCGATGTATTCGTCTTGTATGCAGAAGGATATACCAAAGCCGTCTGCGCTTGAGCGTATAGCACTCAACCGGCGCTATGAGCCCGGAGAGAGCCTACCTGCAGGCCTGTATCGCTGTCGCTTAGGCAAACCGACATCTAGCTTCATCCGTGAGTTCAATCCGTTCCGAACATTTTTTAGTGGGACTAGACTCAGAGCCTCGCTTGACGAACCAACTGAAGTCGACCTCAACGAGTTTGAGGTTGGCTTTTACGCACGACACTTCGATTGTGTTTATCTTGATGATGCTGTCATTTCTAAAGAGGTTGTACCACACCCAATTGCAAGAGAAGCGCAGCGGGCATTCGCACGCCGGTTGTCATATCGGATGAGCGGCAACAAGCCGCTCGCTGACCGAGAGAAGTTTCTCGCAACATTGTTGGCTTCAACCTCGAGCAGACCCAACAAACAGCGGCGAATTTTTACAAACAGATCGGAGCTAATGTCATATCTTCAGGAGCATTTCGGCGTTTTATCCGCCAATGATGAACCTGAGGCTGCAAGTTTCCGATGGATGGGACGGACAAAGCGCTTAATGCTATCTGTTTCGCCCGAACAGTCGATGATCAACACAACTGACATCAACGACCCATATTCATGCTTCATGCTCAACCAACGCATTGTAGCGCTTGGCAGAATTAAATTGCTGGAACTTATAGAGCGTGTTCAAGCGTTAGGGCCGGAAATCCAGATTTGTTATGCTAACATTGACTCCGTTCATTTTTCTCTGCCGCAGAACCAAACCGATGTTGTTCTAGAGCAACTGTCTTCATTATCGTCCGATGATATGGGGTCATTTAAAATCGAAGCTGTTTCTCGCCACGGACTTTGGCTGGAACCGGGGCGTTATTGGCTTTACTCCGACAAAGTCGAGAAATTTAGGAACCGCAGCATAGGAAACGGCGCTGATCCCTTCAAAGAAAAATCAGTGCACGTGGCTAGCAGGCGTTTGGGCGACCTTCATGTACCAATTATCGTGTCTCAACAACTGGATCAGTCGATGTCAAACTTACGTTCGCTCCAAGTCTCCCAGGAGAGTAGTGAAAGTTCAGTCCAACAGCACCTTGTTGAGCAGTCCAGAAGCGATACGTATGCGAGTATTTTGGAGCAGCTTGAAACCAATCGGCGTGTTTCTACTCCCCAACGACTACAAGCCTTTAGAAGCCTGAAGAAGAGGATTGGTTAGCGTTGCCTAGCTGCCTCGAGACAACGCTAAGTTCAGCCGTTTTGTAAGGGGCCTTTGGCCCCCCCGATAGGGGCGTGTTCAGAAGAACACTGGCATCAGGAACAGACAAGCTGGGCAGATCCTGAACGCTCTTTCTATTGAAAGCAACTTCGGCGAGCAACTCAATATTGACCCAGCCCCGTAATTTCCGGCCATGAATTTGCAGAGTCCTCGACACGAAGAGGATGACAGATGCGCAAATCACGATTTTCCGAAGAACAGATCATTGGGATGATCCGGGAGCACGAAGCTGGTGTGAAGACGGCCGATATCTGCCGCAAGTACGGCATCTCGGATGCGACCTTCTACAAGTACAAGGCGAAGTTCGGCGGCATGACGGTGTCGGACGCCCGGCGGTTGAAGACGCTGGAGGAGGAGAACTCGAAGCTGAAGCGCCTCCTGGCCGATGCCATGCTGGACAATGCCGCCCTGAAGGACCTGGCGACAAAAAACTTCTGACGCCCGATGCGAAGCGGAAGGCCGTGCACCACGTGATGGAAACGCATGGCCTGTCGGAGCGTCGGGCCTGCCTGCTGGCCGATCTCGATCGGTCCACCTTCCAGTATGAGAAACGCGATGGCGGTGACGAGAAGCTGCGCCAGAGGCTACGGGAGCTGGCTGGTGAACGCCGCCGGTTCGGCTATCGCAGGCTCGGCATCCTGCTGGACCGCGAGGGCCTCAGTGCCAATCACAAGAAGATCTACCGCATCTATGCCGAGGAGGGGTTGGCCGTGAAACGACGACGCGGGCGAAAGCGGGCGACAGGCACGCGTTCGCCCATGCTCCTGCCGGAACAGGCGAATGAGCGATGGAGCCTGGACTTCGTGTCGGATGCCCTCAGCGATGGCCGCCGGTTCCGCACGCTCTGTGTTGTCGACGACTTCTCCCGGGAAGCCCTGGCTGTGGTCGTCGATGTCTCCTTGTCCGGCGTGCGGGTCGCGAGGGAGCTGTCCCGCCTCATCGCCCAGCGGGGCGCTCCGAAGATGATCGTCTCCGACAATGGCACTGAGCTCACCAGTCATGCGATCCTGAAATGGGTCCGCGAGGTCGGCATCGAGTGGCATTACATCGCGCCGGGAAAGCCGACACAGAATGCCTTCGTCGAAAGCTTCAACGGCCGGCTGCGCGACGAGTGCCTGAACGAGCATCTCTTCGACAGTCTCGGTGACGCCCGGCGCATCATCGAAGCCTGGCGGATCGATTACAACACGACACGGCCGCACACCGCACTCGGCGGACTTGCTCCGTTGACCTATGCCGCTCAGCACCGCAGACACCGGCCCGGCTCGCTTGAGCGTCGCGGTGGCTCCGCTCGCCGGGCCTTGACCTCAAACCAACCAACAGAAAGAAAGGCGAACAGACTCTCCGAATGAACGGCCCGGATCACGGGGCTGGGTCA
>NZ_QWGB01000004.1 GCF_003576345.1 Henriciella barbarensis
TGACCCAGCCCCGTGATCCGGGCCGTTCATTCGGAGAGTCTGTTCGCCTTTCTTTCTGTTGGTTGGTTTGAGGTCAAGGCCCGGCGAGCGGAGCCACCGCGACGCTCAAGCGAGCCGGGCCGGTGTCTGCGGTGCTGAGCGGCATAGGTCAACGGAGCAAGTCCGCCGAGTGCGGTGTGCGGCCGTGTCGTGTTGTAATCGATCCGCCAGGCTTCGATGATGCGCCGGGCGTCACCGAGACTGTCGAAGAGATGCTCGTTCAGGCACTCGTCGCGCAGCCGGCCGTTGAAGCTTTCGACGAAGGCATTCTGTGTCGGCTTTCCCGGCGCGATGTAATGCCACTCGATGCCGACCTCGCGGACCCATTTCAGGATCGCATGACTGGTGAGCTCAGTGCCATTGTCGGAGACGATCATCTTCGGAGCGCCCCGCTGGGCGATGAGGCGGGACAGCTCCCTCGCGACCCGCACGCCGGACAAGGAGACATCGACGACCACAGCCAGGGCTTCCCGGGAGAAGTCGTCGACAACACAGAGCGTGCGGAACCGGCGGCCATCGCTGAGGGCATCCGACACGAAGTCCAGGCTCCATCGCTCATTCGCCTGTTCCGGCAGGAGCATGGGCGAACGCGTGCCTGTCGCCCGCTTTCGCCCGCGTCGTCGTTTCACGGCCAACCCCTCCTCGGCATAGATGCGGTAGATCTTCTTGTGATTGGCACTGAGGCCCTCGCGGTCCAGCAGGATGCCGAGCCTGCGATAGCCGAACCGGCGGCGTTCACCAGCCAGCTCCCGTAGCCTCTGGCGCAGCTTCTCGTCACCGCCATCGCGTTTCTCATACTGGAAGGTGGACCGATCGAGATCGGCCAGCAGGCAGGCCCGACGCTCCGACAGGCCATGCGTTTCCATCACGTGGTGCACGGCCTTCCGCTTCGCATCGGGCGTCAGAAGTTTTTTGTCGCCAGGTCCTTCAGGGCGGCATTGTCCAGCATGGCATCGGCCAGGAGGCGCTTCAGCTTCGAGTTCTCCTCCTCCAGCGTCTTCAACCGCCGGGCGTCCGACACCGTCATGCCGCCGAACTTCGCCTTGTACTTGTAGAAGGTCGCATCCGAGATGCCGTACTTGCGGCAGATATCGGCCGTCTTCACACCAGCTTCGTGCTCCCGGATCATCCCAATGATCTGTTCTTCGGAAAATCGTGATTTGCGCATCTGTCATCCTCTTCGTGTCGAGGACTCTGCAAATTCATGGCCGGAAATTACGGGGCTGGGTCAAAACCAAGCCGCTCTACTGGAAATCTTGTTCGTAATCTCGGCGTTGGAAGAGTAGTCGCTGTGCATGAAAATTATCTCCATGCATGTGCCGAGATCTATAAGTTTTTCCTCACTCGAGTGACGCCTTCTGCTCAATCTAATCTTTTCAATTGCCAGACTCATGTCTAATTTAGATTTACTAAGTCTTGAATATATATGTGAGACTTTATCAGGGTCTATTACGCATTCCCTAGGAAAATCTCTTTGGTATATGTCACCAGAACTGCTGCCAATATCCGATGAAACCCAGCCGGGGCTTAAAACTTTTGCGTAAGACACACGAATTCTTGCCCTATTTATAGAAGATAAGCTTATGGATTCGATTATGTTTTCCCGAGTTTTTGTAAATTTCTGAAGTGTCTCACCTTCGGAAATGGTCTTAGTTCCGGGACGTTTATAATCGGGAGGGGGTCCAATTTTTGGATCAACTACACCACTAAGAACAATTGCGACTTCTGGAGGGTCGTGGCTAACTAAATATGATGGTGTCGGTCCAAGTACAGTTTCCAGTACAATATCTCTCTCCAGATCGGTTGTACGTTTCAATTCCACATTTTCGGCAAGCGCGAAGCTGTCTTCAAGCTTAACACCATCTAATAGTGTAATCTGCTCGCACTTGACCAGGCCACCTCTACAAATGCGTATCAAGTCATCGATTATTAGGGAGGTAGGGAATTGTAAGCCGCGATCTATCAGAGAAGCAGCCACGTTCTCTAGTTTAATGGCGCTGCCTTCGCCCAACACAGTATAAAACTGGTTATCAAGTTTTGCGGTATCAGCGTTGCGCTGCAGAGATCGTTCAAAATCTTCAGAGATATTTCGAGAGACCTTGTACCAAGGCGTGCTGGGACGCCAACCTCTCGACAAAGAGTCTCGGTGAAGTCTAACGCAAGCGTCAAATTCCTATAAAAGCTCGTCTCTGGTCATGCTGTTAATCTCGCGCGATTGAATATTGCTTCGAAGGCATAGTCGGTTTGAGATCGTGCTGAAACTTGTCAATTAAAACGAAGCGATTCCCCTTCTACGCTGGGTCTCGGATAACGCCTGTCGGCTTTTGCGAGATGACGGGGTTGGGTTTTGTGGTGGTTCGTTGCGGGCGGTGATCTCCCCTCTCCTGGAGGCGGGCGTGGTTCGACTTCGTTCACCATGCGGGGCGGGGATGAGGGCTCTGAAGCTCAAGGCGGTTTAGGCGTTTCACCTAGCTTATACGTTGCTGCCCTCACCCCTCACCCCTGACCCCTCTCCCGAAAACCGGGAGAGGGGAAGGAATTGGGGCTTCGGCAGCGTGCTTGGCTCGCGTGGTGGCCGCTTACCCGGTGCATCGCTGAGACGCTGAACTTCGTTGCAAGCTTAGCTCCCCCTCACCCCTGCCCCCCTCTCCCAAGGGAGAGGGGAATTGGTTGGGTTATTGCCCCTCACGTCTCCAAGCCAAAATCAGAAACACCAGAATGAGCGCCACGGCCAGAAGCCCTGGCAGGAGCGGCAGGCTGGTGGAGCTGCGGACGGCGTAGGCGCCGCGTTCCTTGAGGCCCAGCCAGTTGCCGCCAGCGGCGTTGGCGTTCTGGCTAACGCGGCGGATGTCCGGCAGGCTGGCGCCGGGGCGGGTCAGTTCATAGACGCCGCCGCCTGTCGCCGCCGAGAGTGGGGCGAGCACGTCGCCAGTTGCCTCGAGGGAGGCGTATTCCTTTGGATTGGCGGGGCCGTTCAAGGCCACCGCTTCGAGGCCGCCAGCCTCTGCGCGGAAGAGGCCGAGCTGGTCTATGGCGAGCTCTGCGGTGAATTCGCCGGGGCCGGTTCGGGTCCAGCGGGGATTGAGGGTTTCGCCGTCCGGGGTTTCGACGCTCAGGGTTGGGGCGGTGTCTGACAGGGTGCGCAGGCGCGCGCGCATCGTGTCGCCCTGCGCTTCGAGGAGGAGCTGGCGCTCTTCAAGCTCTGGCTCTTTCATCAGCCAGTGGACGGTGCGGCGGATCAGCTCTGCGAAGGGGCCGCCGCCATCATAGCCGCGCGCCCAGAGGAAGATCTGGCCGGAGAGGATCTGCGCGACGCGGCCTTCGCCGACCCGGTCGACCACCAGAAGCGGGTCGCCATTGCGGGCCGTCATCAGGACATCGCCGACTTCGGGCACGGCCTCGATATAGCGCACCCAGTCGCCCCATGACTGGCCGGTGAGGGTCTCTGTGATGGTGTGGCGCGCGCCGGTTTCAGAGATTTGCGGGTTGAACTTTCCGACCTGGATGGTGCCGGTGGGCAGGGCCGGGAGGACGGCAGAGAGCGGCGTGTTGGCGAGGGAGGCGGGGCCTGCGAAATCCTCGCCCGCCGCGATCAGGAGGGCGCCACCATCGGCTACATAGCGGGACATGTTGGCGAGGTATGACATGGTGATGACGGTGCGCCGCTCATACTGATCGAAGATGATGAGGTCGAACTCATTCAGCTTGCCCTCGAACAGCTCTTCCGTCGGGAAGGCGATGAGGGCCATTTCCTCGAGCGGGGTCACGTCCTGCTTGTAGGGCGGGCGCAGGATGGTGAAGTGGACAAGGTCAACCGAGGGGTCTGATTTCAGGAGGTCGCGCCAGACGCGGCCTGCGGCGTTCGGCTTGCCGGTGATGAGAAGGACGCGGAGGCGATCACGCACGCCGGACAGGGTGGCGGCGGTACGGTTATTGGCGAGGGTCAGCTCCTGCTCGCCAGCCGGGGTTTCGACAACGAGAATATTGTCGCCGCGCCGCTCAATCTCCACCGGGAGGGGGGTATCGGTGCCGGTCTGGACGGTGATCTCTTCGGGCTCTCCGCCATTCATGGAATAGGTGACGGTGGCCTGCGCGCTGACAGGGTCATCGACGCGCACGACGAAGGCGGCGTCCTCGCCCACAATGCCGAAGTCGGGCGCGCGAACGAGCGAAATGCGCCGGTCGCCGCTGTCCGGGTCGCCCGTGATGAGGCTGTGAATGGGGCCGAGCGCTTCGAGGCGGGCGGCGTCTTCGGGCACGTCATGGACCTGCCCGTCGGTGACGAGGACGGTGCCGGCAATCCGGTCGCGCGGGACGTCTGCCATCAGGCCTTCGAGGGAGGCGATCAGGTTGGTGCCGTCGGCGTCAGAGCCTGTCTCAACGAAGCGGACCTCCAGCGAGGTGTCGGCGTCCATGTCGGCGCGCAGCTTTTCGAGGGCGGCGTCGGCAATGGCTTCGCGGTCACCGAAGCTCATACTCTCTGAGCGGTCGACGACGATGGCGGCGACGGAGGGGAGGGGGTCTCGTTCCTCGCGGACATAGGCGGGGTTGGCGAGGGCGGCGGCAAGCGCGGTGAGCACGGCTGCGCGCATCAGCCAGGCGCGGCCACGCCAGCGGATATAGGCGCCATAGGCAAGCAGGCAGAGCGCAAGCAGCGTCCAGAGCAGCGGCCAGCCGAGAAGCGGGTCTAGCGAGATGCGGCCAGCTTCGGTCATTCAGGCGTGCTTTCCTGCTGGCGGCGGATCAATTCCTCAATGTCGGGCATGTCCGGCTGGTCGGTGCTGCCGGGAAGGCGGGGCGGGGGTTCGCGCATCGGGCCTGCGGGGGCGGGCGTGCTGCCGTCTTCACCTTCGCCGAGGCGTTCAAGCAGGGCCGGGATGTGGACCTGATCTTCCTTATAATTGCCGGTCAGCACGTACATCATCAGGTTCACGCCAAAGCGGCGGGCCATTTCACGCTCCCGGTCGCCGCCATCGACGCTGAGCAGGGGACGGCCGCTCTCATCGATGGCCCAGGCGGCGAGATAGTCGGCGTCCCCGATGATGAGGCCGGAGACGCCGTCGCCGCGCCGGGCCGAAGGGTTTGCCGCGCCTGCCGAGGATTCGATCCAGAGCTGGCGGCCTTGATAGCGCCCGGCAAACCCGTCGATCAGGTAGAAGCTGCGCGTCATCACATGCTCCTGGCTGACGGGCTGGAGCGG
Organism: Henriciella barbarensis; assembly: GCF_003576345.1. Lineage (GTDB taxonomy): Bacteria > Pseudomonadota > Alphaproteobacteria > Caulobacterales > Hyphomonadaceae > Henriciella > Henriciella barbarensis. The sequence goes on from NZ_QWGB01000004.1 coordinate 5,240, forward strand.
GGGGGTGTCGAGGCCGGGCAGGACGCGGTCGAGGTCGCTGAAGCTGTTCGTGCTCGCGACATTGCCGCCCCGGCGGGTGTCGATGAAGAGCGCGCCGCCATTGCGCAGATAGGCGTTGAGACGCTCCACCGCGCGGGAGCTGAGCGGGGTGGCATTGTCCGGCAGGGCGAGCACGATCATCGGGTAGACGTCGAGCTCATCGGTTTCAGGATCGACAGTGTGCGGCTCTGCCGGCTCAACCGAGGTGCGGCGGAAGAGGGTAAGGGAGAGGCCGCGAAGGCCCGCGCGGGTGACGCGGTCAACTTCGCTGTCGCCGGTCTCGATATAGGCGAGGCGCATTTCGAGCAGCGCTTCCATCGCCTTGTCGATCTCGCCGGACTGCTCGATCTCCGTGCCGCGATAGCCGGGCGAGATGGCGTAGCTGTAGGGGTTGGGGCCGATATCGTCGAACTGCGCATGGGCTGGCGGCTGGGCGAGGGGGGCGAGCGTCGCCGCGCCTGCAATAAGGATGGCTGCGTGGGCGCCGCGCCGGAGGGACGGGAAGCGTCCGGCGAGCGCCAGCGCGACAAGAAGGTCGATCGCGATGAGTAGGCCTGCGAGACCCAGAAGGAGGCCACCAAGGCGGATTGTCTGGGCTTCGGCGTCGCCGAGCAGCGTGGCGCTGGTCGGCCAGTTGGTCACGAGGGCGGGGACGCCAGCGGCGGCAGTATTGATGGCGCGCGTGCCGCCGGGGCCGCGATAGAGGCCGGGCGGGTGAGCTTCGGACGGGATGGCGCCCGCGAGGTCAGCCGCCGCGATGGGCGAGGCATTCGGGCCTGGGCTGGTGAGGCGGCCATAGCCGTTCACCGTCACGTCCGGCGTATAGGTGCCTTCCTCATCCTGCATGGTTTCGCCGCGGCCAGCGGCAATGGCGCGTCTCAGCATCTCGACAAAAGTGCCTGAATAGGGAAGGTCGGACCAATCAGGGCCCGCAGTGACATGGAAGAGGACAAGCGTGCCCTGTCCGCGGCTGGCACCTGTGACGAGCGGTGAGCCGTCCTGCAGGCGCGCCCAGGTGCGGCTGGCAAGCTCCGGGTCAGGGCGGGCGAGGACCTGCTGGCGGATCTTGATGTCGGCAGGGGAGGCAAGCCCCGCAAAGGGCGAGGTTTCAGGGTAGCTACCGATGCTCTGCGGGTCTTCCCAGGTGAGCGCCCCGCCAATGGCGCGCGACGAGCGGCGCAGCGGCGTCGGCACCAGGCTGTCTGACTGCGCGGCAAGACGCGGGCCTGCAAAACGGATCAGCGCGCCGCCTCCTTCGACCCATTCGGCCATGCGCTGTTCAAGCTCAGGCGCAAGTTGGCCGATATCGGTCATGATGATGGCGTCAGGGTCAGCAGCGATCAGCTCTTCGATGGAGCCGTCCGTGATGTGAGCGAAGGGTTCGAGCGCCTGACGGACATAGTGCATGTCGGAGAGCAGCGGCTGGGCGGTCGAGTCGCCGGAGACTAGGCCGACCCGGCGGGAGCGGTCAGCCGAATCCCAGAGCCAGACGCTGCCTGCGCCCTGCACGCCGGTAATGGCGAAGCGTTCGACGCGGGCGAGGGCAGCAGCCGGCACATCGAAGCGGGCGACGGCTTCTGCCTCGCCTGCGGCGAAGTCAGCCTCCGCCGTGGCGAGCGCTGCGCCATCGAGGGTGAGGGCCGAAACATAGGTCTGCGCGCTGTTGGAGGTGTCCACTCGCTGGATTGTAACCGCTGCGCCATCGGCGGCGGAAGCGAGGCTGGTAATAGCGAAGGGGCCACGCGGGGCAGCGGCGTAGATGCTGAGCGGGGCGATTTCGCCGAGGGCATCTGCGAAGGCGCGGGCGTTGTCACCGCCTAGCCCGTCACTGGCCCAGAGAATGCGGGCTGGCTGGATGCCGGAGGCTTCGAGACGCTCCAGCGCATCTTCGCGGTCCGTGCCCCACGAGACCGGGTCGAGCGACCCAATGCGGGCCGATAGGTCGGTCCGCGTCAGGCGGTCGGCCGGGTCAGCATTGAGTGTGCGGGGGGCGGTCAGAAGGAGGTGGCCTGCCGTATCTCTGCTCGCGCCATCGAGGGCGCTGGAAGCAGCAGACTGAAGCTCACCCCAGCGCGGCGTGCTGGTCCAGCCATTGTCCATAACGATCAGAACAGGGCTGGCGTCCTCGCTACCGAGCTGCGCGCCCGGTGCATAGATAGGGTTCGAGAGACCAAGGATGGCAGCGGCAGCAGCCAGAAGGCGCAGGAGGAGAATCCACCATGGCGTGCGGGCCGGGGTTTCGTCTTCGGGCTCGACATCGTCCAGAAGACGAAGCGACGGAAGTGCCGCTTCCTGCGGGGCGGGTGGTGTGGCGCGCAGGATATACCAGATGACAGGCAAGGCAATGAGGCCGAGAAGTGCCAGCGGTGCGCCGAAGAGAAATGGACCGAGGTTCATAGGCGCGCCCCGAAGGTTTCAAACGCCTGCTTCAGGTCTGCGGCACCAAACGTAATGTCGTCGCCAGTCGAATGGCGGACATATTGCCAGCCAAAACTCGCCGCGAGGTTTTCGATAGCGGTGGCATGGGCCGCGAACCGCTCAAGATATTTCTCGCGGATTGTCTCGGCGCGGCCGAAGAGGCGAAAGAGCTGCGTGCCCGGGCGGCTGAACCGGACGCGGCCCTGCCATGGAAAGGTTTCCTCGATAGGGTCGCTAAGCGCGATCAGGATGCCCTCCTTCGAGGCACGGGCGAGCGGCGCGAGCCTTTCGCGCCAGACATCGATGGGGTCATAGAAATCGCTGGCGAGCGCAAAGATGGCGCGCGAGCGGGGCGGGGGTGGAAACTGATTGTTGCCAGAGGCGAGCAGGTCCTCGCCGAGCTTGTCGGCGGCGGCCTTGCCAAAGCTTGCCTTGCGCGCGCTGCCGAGAACGCCAATGCGCTCACCCGCCCTGGACAGCATGAGCCCATTAGCCAGCATCAGAATACGGGCCGTGTCTGCCTTTGTGCGGCGCTCCGGCGTGCCGCTCCAGTCGAAGCCTTCCTGGGGGTCACACCAGAAGAAAATGGTGCGGGCAGTCTCGAGCTCTGTTTCGCGGACATAGACGTCGTCACCGCGCGCCGACCGACGCCAGTCGATTCGCTGGGCGGTGTCTTCCTGGGTGTAGTGGCGGTATTGCCAGAACTGCTCACCTGTACCTGCGCGCTTTCGGCCCGCCGCGCCAAGATGGGCCGCATCAGCAGCGCGTGCCTTAAGATTGAGGCCCGGCAGGGCGCGCATGACCGCCTCCGCTTCTGCTCTGAGGGCCTCAGGCTTCATTCGCGGAAACCTCATCAGTGCAGTCGAGCGCCGCTTCGAACTTGCGGCGCCACTGCGCAGGTTGGCTGGCAGCGTCGGTCCGCTCGCTGAGGCGGTCCTGATCGCTGAGGCCAGCTTCGGCTTTGACGCCGACCAGAAAGCTTTCGGCTTCTGCCGTTTCGTCTTCGATGGCGCCAACCGACAGGCCGACCCCTTCGCGGGCTGACCAGGCATGCAGAACGCGCACACGGGCAGTATCCAGTTCAGCACGCACAAGCCGGCGGTCCGACGCGGACAGGCCGGTTCCGTTTATATTGAGAGCCAGTTCGGCCCGTTCGATCATGCGATAGCATTCAGCCAGCGCATCCCCCGAAGGTATGGGCATGCCGGGATCGCGCTCACACGCCGCGAGCGCGGCCGCGCCGAATGCAAGACCCGCGGCCAGTCGCACCAGCTGTCGTGTTGCAGCTTTCATGTCAGCCCGACGATCTGGCGAGGTCACCGATCAGGTCACGCATGCTTGGAGCCTGACCGGTTGGGTCGTAGCGCATCGCCATACGGTGGCCGAGGCATGGCTCTGCGAGCGCTTCGACGTCTTCGAGTGATGGTGCGAGGCGGCCGCGCAGCAGCGCGCGGGCACGGCAGGCCAGCATGAGCGCCTGACCCGCACGGGGAGACGGGCCCCAGTCGACAAAGCGGCGCACGCGGTCGTCCGAGCTTTGCTCAGGGCGCGCTTCACGAACGGTCGCGAGGATGGCGGTCAGAACTTTTTCGCCCACAGGCATCTGGCGGACGAGGCGCTGGAGTGCCATGAGCTGCTCGCCGTCGATGGCAGGCTGAACGGTCGCGTCCGAAAGGCCGGTTGTTTCAACGAGGATCTGACGCTCGGTATCAATGTCGGGATAGCTGACGTCGATCTTGAGCAGGAAACGGTCAAGCTGGGCTTCGGGCAGCGGGTAGGTGCCTTCCTGCTCGATCGGGTTCTGGGTGGCCAGAACATGGAATGGCGCTGGCAGGTCATGTCGCACACCCGCGATTGTCACATGGCGTTCCTGCATGGATTGCAGGAGGGCAGACTGAGTGCGCGGGGAGGCGCGGTTGATCTCGTCCGCCATCAGGAGCTGGGTGAAGATCGGTCCCTTGATGAAGCGGAAGCTGCGCTCACCGCCTGCCGTTTCGTCGAGCACTTCGGAGCCGAGAATGTCGGACGGCATGAGGTCTGGCGTGAACTGGATGCGCTGTGAATTGATGCCAAGCGCGGTGCCCATGGCTTCGACGAGGCGGGTCTTGGCAAGGCCGGGGGCACCAATGAGCAGGGCGTGGCCGCCTGCGAGGATTGCAGATAGCGCCAGCTCGATCACACGGTCCTGACCGAAGACGGCTTTGGCGATCTCGGCTTTGACCTTCTCCAGCGTTTCGCCAGCGGCTTCTGCCTCTTGTACAACCGCGTCATTATCGTCTGCCATGAGGTCTCCGTCTTTGCTCCGGCCCAGTTCAGACCTACGTCTAGGCAAAATGATGGCGGAGCGCGACGTGAAATCCAATGAAAACACTGCAATCAGCTTGAACGACCTGCTTAAAGTGATCGCCCCTGACCCGAGCGGGCGCAAACTGCCGCCCGTCGAGCAGTGGTCACCGGAGCGGTCGGCCGATATCGACATGGAAATCCGTGCCGATGGCAGCTGGTGGCACGAAGGCGGGCGAATCAATCGCCAAAAGCTGGTGAAGCTGTTTTCGACCATATTGCGCCGGGATGAGGATGGCTCATTCTGGTTGGTTACGCCCTATGAGAAAGTCGTCGTCCATGTCGAGGACGCTCCTTTCATCGCAACGCGGGTGGACCGGGCTGGTAAGGCAGGGGAAGACCAGACCCTGGCTTTCGTGACCAATGTCGGCGATGTGGTGATCGCCGGCGCAGACAACCCGCTGCGGATTGAGACCGACCCGGAAACGCTGGAGCCGTCGCCCTATTTATTGGTGCGTGGGCGGCTTGAAGCCAAGCTGGCGCGACCTGTCTTCTATGAGCTTGCCGGGATGGCCGTGACCTCCCCCGAGGATGAAGGACGACTTGGTGTCTGGTCTGACGGGATGTTCTTTGACATCGGACCGGCCGGAGACTGATCAGCAAATGGCCTTCGTCGACCTGGATGATTTTCTGGCGCGCGCGCGCCTGCGCCTTGACCCGGTTGAGGGCGAGGAGCGCTTATCTGAAGGCGGCGACATTGAATTCCTGGACGCCGACGGCATTGCGAACATTCGCCGGGCGGCTGTGCTGGTGCCCATCATTCCAAGGGAGAGCGGGCCAACCACGCTGCTGACGCATCGGCCAATGACGATGAAGGCCCATCCGGGGCAGGTCGCCTTTCCTGGCGGCAAGGTCGACCCGGTCGATGCCGACGAGATCGAGGCGGCGCTGCGCGAATCCGAAGAAGAAGTCGGCGTTAATCCGGATGAGGTGAAGCTGATTGCGCGGGGCGCGCCTTACATCACGGGAACAGGTTTTCGCATCGTGCCGGTGCTTGGCGTGCTGCCGGAAGGTTTCGTCGCGCGGCCAGACCCGATCGAAGTGGACAGTGTATTCGAGACGCCGCTCTCCTTTCTGATGAAGGCGGCGAACCATCAACGTCAGAAGACCAGCTGGAAGGGGCAAATGCGCCACTATTACGAGATGCCCTATGAGGGCCACCGCATCTGGGGCGTGACGGCAGGGATCATACGCGCTTTATATGAACGGCTGTACGAACCCGGGGAGGAAGTGGTTTGACTTACAGGATCATGTTTCAGCTTGTGCTGTTCCTGCTGCCATTCCTTGCCTATGGCATCTGGCGGCTGGCACGGCAGGAAGCCATTGAAGAAGGCCGCAAACCATGGCCGGTCACCATTCTGTTCGCGACCGGTGCTGGGCTGGCCGTTCTTGCCTGGATTGTCCTGATCTTCGTGGACCGGGGCGGCCGCGACATGTGCATCCAGCGTTCCTATACGGACCCGGAGACGGGGCGCATCGTGGCGGCAAGAGAAGTGCCTTGCGAAAAGCGACGGGATGAACTCGGTCTGCCAGCGAGTCGCGATCCTGGCGGCCGCGCGTCTGGCCTCGGCGGCACTGATCCTGCCGGACCGAATGAACCGCCCGGCCCGCTGGACCCCGAAGCGCGCGATGACGCGGAAGACAGGATGACTGCCCCGCAATGACTGAACTTGCCAAGACTGACTGGATCGACGCGCCCACAACGCGCGCCGTGATCGACGCCTTGCACGCTATGCGCGCCGACTGCGCGCGCTTTGTCGGCGGCTGCGTGCGCAATTCCATCATGGGCCGCGAGGTGGACGATATCGACATCGCCACCCAGCTGGAGCCGCAGGCCGTGGTCGAGGCTCTGGAAGCGGCTGGCATACGCGCCATTCCGACAGGGATCGAGCATGGCACGGTCACGGCCGTCATAGAGAGCAAGCCTTTCGAGATTACGAGCCTTCGCCGCGACGTTGAGACAGATGGTCGCCGCGCCGTCGTCGCCTTTACCGAGGACTGGGCAGAGGATGCCGGGCGGCGGGACTTCAGGCTGAATGCGCTCTATGCGGATGCAGATGGCCGTCTCTATGATCCGATTGGCGGCGGGATTGAAGACGCCAAGGCGGGCCGCGTCATCTTTATCGGGGAGGCCGATGAGCGCCTGCGCGAGGACTATTTGCGGATCCTGCGCTTTTATCGCTTCAATGCATGGTATGGCGCGGGGATTGACGCCGACGGCCAGGCCGCCTGCGAACGCCAGAAGGAAGGGCTTCGCCAGATCGCGGTGGAGCGTATCTGGAAGGAACTGCGCAAGCTGCTCGCGGCGCCGGACCCGACGCAGGCTGTGATGGCGATGGAAGAGAGCGGCGTGCTCGCGCTGCTGCTGCCGGAATGTCAGACGCTGGATGGGCTTCATGATCTTCGCGTGAGTGAGACGCTGGCCGGTGTGGCGGCAGACCCGATGCTGCGGCTGATGGCGCTGATAGATCGTAGCGCGCCGTCAGTCATGGCGGTGACCAAAAGGCTGCGTCTCTCAAATGCAGAGGCTGATCGGCTGACCATGTGGGCGGCGGACAATTTGCCAAAGATCCCCGGCATGAACGGGGTCGAACTGCGCCGTACGCTGTATTGGCATGGCAAGCAGGCCGTTGTGGACCGGGCGCTGACCTCTGGCGAGAATGTTCGCGACCACCTCTATGCGATCCGCGCCTGGAAGCGGCCGGAATTCCCGATCGGCGGCGACGATGCGCTGGCGGCGGGCCTCGAAGGCCCACAGATCGGCGAGGCACTGCGCGCGCTAGAGGAATGGTGGATGGGAGAGGACTTCCAGCCAGAGCGCGAAGTGCTGCTGGCGCGGCTGAAAGCCTAGTTCGCGTAGACGATGAAGCCGTTGAGATAGGCGGCAAAGCAGGCCCAGGCGAGATATGGGACCTGCAGGATACCTGCGATAATCGAGTGGCGATTGAAGGCCCGGATCATCAGGACGATCAGGACGAGCAGGATTGCGATGATAATAAACGCGATTAGCGGGGCCTGAAAGCCGAAGAAGATCCAGCTCCATGAGAGGTTTACGGCGAGCTGGGTGAAGAAGATGCCGAAAGCGGCGCTGGCGGCGGCGAATGATTTTGCTTTCAGCCGCACGATGATCGCGCCGAGCGCCATGAGCGTATAGAGGATTGGCCAGACGATGGCGAAGGCCCGGTCAGGCGGATTGTATGGCGCCTTGTCAAGGGCAGCATACCAAGGATTCTGGCTGCCGCTCGACACCAGACCGCCAAGCGCTGCGACGGCTGCCGTCAGCGCGATGATGGTGATGATGATCCGCCAGGGACTGTTCTTTCTCGTCTCGCTCATTCCGCAGTCATATCAGGGGACTGGCGGCGGGTCACGGCCATTTTACGACAGGGGGCATGGACGACAGGATCGAGTTGACATTGCCGCCAGTCTTGAGCCCGAACGTGGTGCCGCGGTCATAGAGCAGGTTGAACTCCACATAGCGCCCGCGCCGGATGAGCTGTTCCTCGCGCTCATCGCTGGTCCAGCTTTCGTTCATGCGGCGACGCACAAGGGTGGGGTAGATGTCGCGGAAGGCGCGGCCGACATCCTGTGTGAAGGCAAAGTCCGCGTCCCAGTCGCCGGTATTGTGGCGATCATAGAAGATGCCGCCTGTGCCGCGTGGCTCATTGCGGTGGGCGAGGTGGAAGTACTCGTCGCACTGTTGCTTCATACGCGGATAGAAGCTTTCGTCGTGACGGTCGCAGGCCTCTTTCATGGCGGCGTGGAAGTCGACCGTATCGGGATAGTCAGGCTCGCGCTGATAGGTGAGCAGAGGTGTGAGGTCTGCCCCGCCGCCAAACCAGCTCTCACTGGTCACGAGCATGCGGGTATTCATATGGACCGCCGGTACACGCGGATTGCGGAGATGGGCGATCAGCGAGATGCCGGATGCCCAGAAGCGGCCGCCTGACTTATCGGCGCCGGGGATCTGAGCGCGGAACGCTTCGGAGAAGTCTCCATAGACGCATGAGACGTGCACGCCGACCTTTTCGAAGACCTTGCCCTTCATGATGGCCATGGTGCCACCGCCGAGGTCTTGAGTGCCATCGCCGCGCGTCCACGGCGTGCGCACAAAAGTGCCGGCGGGGCCAGTATAATGCGGCGGTTCGGCTTCGGCTTCGATGGCCTCGAAGCTGTCGATGATTTCGCCCTGAAGGGTCTCAAACCAGGTTCGAGCGAGGGTCTTTTGTGATTCGAGGTCTTTTTCGGTCATGCTCACCTTCTTTGCCAGCAGGCCATAGTACACGTGCGCCAGTCAGCAAACCGCCATTTGCCCGGCTTCATTGACACACTACAGTTTTGACGGCCCACCCGCGCCGCTGCGTCGCACGCGATGACGCACATGCGCGCCTTGCAAACCCTGCGCGCTCGCGCTAACCGCAGCGCAGATATATGCGGGGAGGTGCATTTCGCGGCGTTGCGCCGCAATGATTTTCCCCACTTATGATGTATTTCTCTCGGAGAAATCCTTGGTCAGAGGACTGGAAGAGTGAGCGACGCGCAAACCAAACCACACGAGACGGTCGATGAAGATCGTCGCGATTTTATCCACATTGCTACGGCAGCGACAGCGGTCGCAGGCGCAGGTGCGCTGGCATATGTGTTCGTCGACCAGATGAATGCGGCCAGTGACACGAAAGCGGCATCGAGCCTCGATGTTGACGTTTCGAAAGTGCCGGTCGGCGGTGAAATCCGGGTCCTGATTGGCGGCCAGCCTTTCTTTATCCGTCACCGCACCTCAGCAGAGATCCGCTCAGCTCAGAATGTCGAGCTTTCGGCCCTGCCGGACCCGCAGAGCGATGAAGAGCGCCTCGTTCCGATGCAGAGCGGCGAATACAACCGGGCAATCCTGGTGACCTCGGGCAGCTGTACGCACCTTGGTTGCGTGCCGGTTGGTCCAGCCCAGGGCAATACGGGTGACTTCGGTGGCTGGTACTGCCCCTGCCACGGCTCGCACTATGACACCTCCGGCCGTATCCGCCGCGGGCCCGCTCCGTCGAACCTTCCGGTTCCGGACTATAACTGGGTCAGCCCGGCCGTGATTAACATTTCGCTTTAAGGAAGAGGACGTAACACAGCCATGAGCGGACATGCCTCTACATACGAGCCGAAGACCGGCTTCACGAAATGGCTCGATTCGCGCCTGCCGGTTGTCCGGCTGGCCTATGACAGCTTCGTCGACTTCCCGACGCCAAAGAACCTGAACTACTGGTACACATTCGGTGGCATCCTTGCCGTCTGCCTGATGACGCAGATTCTGACCGGTGTGGTTCTGGCCATGCACTATACCGCAACCGTCGACGGCGCCTTTGCGTCGGTTGAGCGGATCATGCGCGACGTGCCCTATGGCTGGCTGATCCGCTACATTCACTCGAATGGCGCCTCGATGTTCTTCCTCGCGGTTTACATTCACATGTTCCGCGGCCTCTATTACGGGTCCTACAAGGCCCCGCGCGAGGTCCTCTGGATCCTCGGCGTTGTGATCTTCCTGCTCATGATGGGCACGGCGTTCCTCGGTTATGTGCTGCCATGGGGCCAGATGTCCTATCACGGTGCAAACGTGATCACCGGTCTCATTGGTGCCGTCCCGGTCGTCGGCGACAGCATCAAGGCCTGGCTGATGGGCGGGCCGTCGATCGGTAACCAGACGCTGCAGCGCTTCTTCTCGCTGCACTACCTGCTGCCATTCATGATCGCCGGTGTTGTGATCCTTCACATCTGGGCCCTGCACGTGCCGGGCAACAACAACCCGACCGGTGTTGAAGCCCGCAAGGACAAGGAAGGCCTGAAGCAGGACACTGTCCCGTTCCACCCTTACTACACGGTGAAAGACGGTTTCGCGATCGTGGTCTTCCTGATCATCTTCGCCGCCTTCGTCTTCTACATGCCGAACGTTCTCGGCCACGCCGACAACTATATCGAAGCCGACCCCCTGGTGACGCCAGCACACATCGTGCCTGAATGGTATCTGCTGCCATTCTACGCCATCCTGCGCGCTATCACCTTCAATATCGGCCCGATCGATGCCAAGCTTCTCGGTGTCATCGCGATGTTCGGTGCGATTGCAGTGCTCTTCTTCCTGCCATGGCTCGACACGTCGAAAGTGAAGTCGATGCGCTACCGTCCGGTTGCCCGTCAGTTCTTCTTCGGCTTCGTTGTTGCAAGCCTTCTGCTTGGCTGGTGCGGTGCTGCGAACCCGGATGATCCGATCATTCCGATGGGCTCTGACAAGCTGGTGGTCAGCTACACCGACGCGAACGGCAATGAAGCGACGCAGACCTATGAAGAGTATGCCGCTGCTTCGACCTTCCGCGATCAGAAGATGAGCGAAGGCGTCGAGGCGAGTATCGCCGTCGAGAAAGCCGCAGCGTTCCGCTTCGTGCACCTCGCACAGCTGCTGACGCTGTACTATTTCGCCTACTTCCTGGTGATCCTCCCGCTTCTCGGCCTGCGCGAGAATCCAAAGGATGAGCCTGCTTCAATCCACAAGGCAGTTCTCGGTCATGACCGCGCTGCCCCGGCCCCTGCCGAATAAGAGGTCAAAGCACATGAAATTCCTGCGTTTTATCTCTGCTGGTCTCGGTGCGGCTGCGATCGCTGCGACGGCCCAAGCCGCTGGTGGTTCGCTGCACGCACACGAGCCTGAAGGTGGCTGGGCATTCGAAGGCCCGGTCGGTGAACTTGACATGGCCAGCGTTCAGCGCGGCTATCAGGTCTACCGCGAAGTCTGCGCGGCTTGCCATTCGATGCGCCTGCTCAGCTACCGTAACCTTGGTGAGCCAGGCGGCCCGTTCTACGATCCGGAATATCCGAACGCGAACAACAACCCGCTGGTGAAGTCGTTCGCAGCCCAGGACGAGATCCTGAGCACCGAGCCGAATGATGTCGGTGACTATGACTTCCGCCCGGCGCGTACCTCTGACCCGTTCAAGTCGCCCTATCCGAATGATGCGGCGGCGCGCGCGGCCAATGGCGGCGCACTTCCGCCTGACCTTTCGGTAATCACGAAAGCCCGTCATGGCGGCGCCAGCTATATCTACAGCCTGATTTCCGGTTATCCGTCTGAAGACGTCTTCTCGACGCGCGAAATTCCCGCGGAAGAAACGCCAGCTGCGGAGTCCGAGGCCGAAGCAGAAGGCGAAGGCGCTGAAGCTGTTGATGGCGGCGAAATGGAATCGGCAGAGGCTGCCGCACCTGCCGGCCCGACGAGCGAAACGGTTCTGAAAGTTTCCGAAATCGACTCCTCGCACTACGACTTCAGCAAGTACAAGGGTGAGCTCGTTCAGCCTGTTGGCCAGTACTATAATCCGTACATGGCAGGCGACGTGTCTGCACAATGGCGCGGTGACCCACGCAAGACGCCTCCGGGCGGTTTCCTTGCGATGCCACCCCAGCTTTCCGACGGCCGTGTGTCCTATCTGGACGGTACCGAGGCGACCGTTGAGCAGATGTCGATCGACATTGCGAATTTCCTTCAGTGGGCAGGCGAGCCCAAGCAGAGCCAGCGCAAGTCCACCGGTCTTGCTGTGATGATCTACCTCCTGATCTTCGCTGTGCTGCTTTGGTTCTCGTTCCACCGCATCTGGCGGAACGTGAAGCACTAGGTTTCAGCCAGTTTAAAAACTGAATAGATACAAGAATGCCGCCCAGAAATCTGGGCGGCATTTTTCTTTGTGACGGTTGGATAAGCCGTAAAGCGATCAGTCGCCCGGAAAGCGGTGCCGCATCGACTGTACGCCTGAATAGATACCGTAGGCGCCGATAGCGACGCTTGCTACGATGAAAAGGGTAAGGCCGAAGGGCTGTGTGCGGATCCAGCCAAGCGTCCCGGCGAGGCCCTTAACGTCCGATGAGTCTGCATTGTAGGCGCCGACGATCAGGAAAAGTCCGATCAGACCAAAAAGGACGCCACGTCCGGCTATACCGAACTCAATCACTGGCTTGGCGCGTTGAGGCCAGCCTGACAGGTCCAGGCTTTTTTTCCATTGATCTGACTGCGTGCGCCAGACCTGCGCGATGCCGATACCAATCAACGCGAGACCAGAAAGGCCGACGAACCACGGACCAAAGGGCTGTTCCATGAGCCATTTGGCGGTCTCCTCCGTCTTGCCGCCGCCGCCGCCATCATCCGCATCGAATGCCACAGCGCCAGCAGCAAAGCCGACGAGAGCGTAGCTCGTTCCCGAAGAAAACATGCCAAGCCGGGCCAGCAAGCCCTTTGCGTCATTGCCTTGATCGTCGGTGTCGAGGGCGGCCTGCTGGTAGCGCCAGAGGGCATATAGAAAAAGTCCCCCTGCGAGGGCGACCAGAAGAATGCGGCCGCCTGTCGTCGCCTCAATCATCCGAAAGGCCTCCCCCGGCGTGGCACCGTCATCCGCTTCACTTGTGAAGGCGGCCCTGAGAAGCAGGAAGCAGACGGCGAAATAGACGATGGCACGTGCGCCAAGGCCGATCCGGGCGAGGGTGCCCGAAACGGGGCGGGAGGTGTCCATGTCGCTCATGCTGCAATGACGCACGGGGGGGTGAGGCGTTCCCCGCCATCAGGGCGGCAAGGCTTGATTTAAGCTGGAGGGGCTGCTTTCAGCCATGGAGAAAGTCAGGAGTAAAAGACGATGAGTAAATGGGTAATCGGCGTTATCGGCGGTTCGGGTCTCTACGATGTGGACGGTTTCGAAGACGTCGACACCATGCGTATCGAAACGCCGTGGGGTGACCCATCCGATGAGCTGACTACCGGCCGCATCGGTGATGTTCACTTCGTCTTCCTGCCGCGCCATGGCCGTGGACACAGGCTGACGCCGACGCATGTACCTTACCGTGCCAATATCGACGCGCTGAAAAGAGCAGGCTGCACCGATGTGCTGTCGATCTCTGCATGCGGCTCACTGCGGGAGCGGTACGCGCCCGGTGATTTTGTTATGGTGGACCAGTTTATCGACCGCACAATTTCGCGCGAGAAAAGCTTCTTCGGCCCGGGTATGGTGGCGCATGTCTCCATGGCCGACCCTGTCTGCGAACGCCTCTCCCAGCTGGCCGGCGATGCTGCGGAGAAGGCTGGCGTGACGGTCCATCGCAGCGGGACATACCTCGCCATGGAGGGACCGCAATTCTCCTCGCGCGCCGAAAGTTTCCTCTATCGCCAGTGGGAGTGCGACGTGATCGGCATGACGAACATGCCTGAAGCGAAGCTCGCCCGCGAGGCAGAGCTGCCCTATGCGACCATGGCAATGGTCACCGACTATGACTGCTGGCGCGATGCGACCGAGGCAGTGTCGGTCGCCAATGTGCTTGAGATCATGCAATCGAATACGGCAGCGGCCAAGAAGGCGCTTACGGAGCTTGCAAAGCTTCTCTCCGGTGTACCGCGCACCAACTCGCCTCAGGCCATCGAGACCTGCCTCGACTATGCATTAATCACCGCGCCGGATGCACGCGACGCGAACCTGCTCGCCAGGCTCGATGCCGTGGCGGGCCGTGTATTGAAGACGTAAGCTGCAGATGCCGGCCAGGTTCAGCATCCTCGTCGCTCTAATGTTGTTGGCGTCATGTGGAACGGGACCGACCCCCGCACCCTCGCCGCAGGACTTTGTCTTTGAGCACTTTGAAGCCGCCGGCCTCGCTGAGAGTGTTGTCGTGCTCGCGCCGGGATGCGGGGGTGTCTCAGATCGTGCGCATACGCAGCCGATGCGGCCATTGGCGCGGCGGCTTGCTGAAAGTGGCCAGCACGTTGTGATCGCGGATTATGAGAGCGCCTTCGGTATGCGTAACACCTGCAATGGGGGCGCGCGTCTGGAAGATGTGGCCGAGGCCATCCGGCTGGCCGCTATCCAGGGTACGAACCGGGCAAGCCGCGGCGATCGTCTGCCTGTATCGCTTGTCGGCTGGTCACTTGGAGGCTCTGGTGTCTTCATTGCTGGCGACCGGACCGGTGCTGACCGTGTTGTTGCGCTTTACCCCGATTGCAGTCCATTCGCTTCGCTATCGCAAAATATTGCGTACCTGGTCCTCACTGGGGAGGAGGATCGGCTGACGCCCTTGTCGGAATGCGCCGACATCCGCAGGCGTAGCGAGGCATCTGGTGCGCAATGGGTAACCTATCCGGGCGTCTATCACGGCTTCGATTACAAGGCGTTCCGGGGTGGTCAGAGCGTTCAGGCGAGCGCGTTCTCAGACGGTTTCGTCGCTGTCCAGTACGATGAAGATGCTTCTGTCGATGCGCATGACAGGATTATCGGGTTTCTGGACCGCCAGCCCTGATCGCGGCGAGAGGGCTGTGCACAGAGCGCAGTCCCCAGCTTTAAAATGCCCGTGCAAGGCAAGCGGAATTCACTTGAGACGCGAACATGTTCGACCCCGTCTTTCAACTGGGTTAACCTTGCCCGACCGGGGCAGGGGTTGAGTAGAATGACGGAAGAAAATCTTGAAGTATTGATGGTCATTGGCGGTGGCATTGCAGCCATCATCTTGCTGATGATCGTGTGGTTTGTCTGGAAGAACAGCCGGGCCAACGGACAAGCGCTGAAGTTGGCGCTGGACGGGGTGGGGCATGAATTCCGCTTCAACCTGCAGCGGGTCCTGTCAGAACTTCGAGAACTGAATACGAATGGTGATGTCCGCGAAGACCTGGCGGTTCAGCTTGCCCGGCCACAACTCGCTAGCCTGCTTACCCAGCCTGCGATCAAGGACAGACGCTCATTGGAGCGCCTCGATGCAACGTATCAGACCCTTGAAGCAGGGCGCAGTGCCGTCCGACAGGGCCAGACCGACGATACGATCGGCGCGTACAGACGCCGTGCAGTCGAAGCGCTCGCCATCCTTTATCTCTGGGAACACAATAAGGGCGGCCTGCCGGAGAAGGCGCCATCGACGAGCCGCTCTGCCGTGCGTAACTGGGTGAAATCCCTCGGTTTCACGAAGGCGCTTATACCAGGCATGGCGCTGCGTGATGAGGTTTTCAAGGACGTGCGCCGCTTGCGCACGCCGCTGCGGCCCAGCGAGCCGGGTATGACGGCTGAGGCCTATTACGGCACGCCAGAAAGCGGCCAAGGGGAAGCTCAGGGCGAGCTTGCAGCAAGTGTCCCTGAAGAGGTCGAATCTGCCCCTTCAGCCGACGAACCGGTCCAGATGGCTGCTGAGCCAGAGATTGAAGAAGCGCCCGCGGAGAATGATTTTCCAGAGCCCGAAGGCGAACAGCGCGCTGCGGAAGCCTCGGTTGAGCATGAACCTTTAGTGGATAATGCAGTCGTGGAGCCAACTCCTGCGCCGATCACAGGCGATCTGGCACAACCTAGCCGTCGTCGGCGCCGTCGGCGCTAGTAAAAAGGCGTTCCGCCGATCATTAAAACGGGTAGAGTGGCGGGATGGACTTCAAATCAACCATCCGCACTGTGCCCGATTACCCCCGAACCGGGATCATGTTTCGGGACGTGTCGACATTGATGGCAGATGCGAAGGCATTTTCTGCGGCCGTCGAAAAGCTGTCGGCCCCCTTCGAGAAGTTCGAGATTTCCAAGGTCGCCGGCATTGATGCGCGCGGTTTTATTCTCGGCGGTGCCATCGCCGTGCGGCTGAATGCAGGCTTTCTGCCGCTCCGCAAGCCGGGAAAACTGCCATACCGCACGTTCAGCGAGTCCTATGAGCTCGAATATGGCTCCGATGCGCTTCACATGCACGTGGATGGGGTTAAGCCCGGTGAGCGGGTTTTGCTGGTTGATGACCTGATCGCGACCGGCGGAACGGCTGAGGCCGGCGTGAAACTGCTTCGTCGGGGGCGCGCCGATATTGTATCGGCTGTTTTCCTTGTTGACCTGCCTGACCTTGGCGGAGCGCGCCGGGTGCGTAATATGGGTGTTGAAGTCAAAGCGCTGGTCTCTTTCGACGGAGACTGACAGGACCGTTTCCAGGGGACACAACATCATGAAACGCATTTCACTCGGGACGACGCTCGTCCTGTCGACATATCTGACGGCTTGTGACAATCCTCCTCGCGTTCCTGAACTTCGACAAAGCGGTGGGCCGTCGGGTTCTGCAACGACTGAAAGCGCGCCAGCGACTGTCGAGGCCGTTAGCTGGAGCGAGAAGCTGGCTTCGTTCGAAGCGTTCGATGCCGAGGTCTATGCGGACCCGGAAAGCGGTGAGGCAGACCTCTCAGATATTCAGGGCCTGCTGCCTGAGTTCGTCAGTGTAAGTTGGGACGAACAGTCATTCGATGAAATGACGGGCGCCACGGCGTTCGAGAATTTGCGGGTCACGATCAATACAGAGCCAGCTTTTGGCGTCGCCATGGATGAGGCGCGCGTCTGGGGTTTTGAGGATGATCTGCTGATCGCGCGCCTGAATGGTGAGCGCCTTGATGAAACCGGTACGGTTTTCGATCGGCTGGAAGCCGATGGTTATTCACTGTTCGGCGCGGCAGGCGCCATGGAAGCGGTTTTCGATGTGATGGAAGCGCAGATCGGCGAAGAGGCGTCGAGCGAGGTCGATTTCGGTATCGATCAGTTCGACATGACGGTTGAGAGAACGGTGACCGGCGCGCTTACCCTGCGGCCTTTTCAATTCACGCCAATGAGCGAGGAGCAATTTGCACAGCTGACCGATATGCTTGAGATCGAGTCTGGCGAGCTGGAAGAAGAAGGTTTTGACGGGCTTCAGGCCCTGCGTCTTGCGCAGCAGGTGATCGCTGTTGGCCGCTCTGTCGAGATTGAGCGCGGATCCGCCCGCAATATGGACATGACGCTTCAGATCGACAGTGCAGAGGTCAGCCAGAGCGTGTCCTACACGCTCGACTTCTATGGCTATGAGGGGCTCTCCGGCTACGACATTGGCGGGATCTACTATTCCGGTATGCGCCAGCAGCAGGGCATGTCTTTCGATGGCGACGCGCTGGAGGCCGAAGAGGTCTATCCGGATGGACTGAATATCGACCAGCTGCAGACAACTGATTTCATGTCCTATGAGGATATTCGCCTCGACAGGCTGGCGGGCTTTCTTGCGCGCAGCGAGTTTCCAGGTTTCGACGAGCGTGACCTGATCAGCCTGGGCCGGAGTGCAGTCAGCAACTACTCCTACCAGATAGACGGCTCGGAAGTGTTTCGTGTCGACGAAATGAGGGTGACGGCGGACGAGTTCGAATGGCTGCTGCCGGAAGCCATCATGGTGGATATGGAAGGTCTGGCTGTCTATCCGGGCGAGATTGGGGGAACTGTTCTGTCGTTCCTGCCATCCGGAGATGATGAAGAGATGCAGGCCGTTCGCGACGACATCGAAGCGGGCATCGACCTTCTCGATGAGCATGGCTTCAGCGAAATCCCCGCAGACATCCAGGCAGCTATGACCTGGAGTAAGGACACAGGCGCTACGGAATGGTCATTCAAGGCGCAATCTGACGAATTTGGTGAGCGCATTGCCAGGCTTGGCATAAATCTGCCGCCTTATGATCCGATCGCTGCCGCCGCTGATGGAGGCGAACTGGACTCAGCGTTTGAAGACCTGTTCGAGACACATTTCACCTTCAATGGCGCGCGCCTCTATGAGTCCGATGATGGTGGTTATGACAAGCTGTTTGGTTACCTCCATGCCCTGGGCCAGCAACATGAGAGCGAAGGGTGGGGCGCGACGCTGGCGGGTATGCCGCCCGAAGACTTGCGCGAGTTCATTGCCGTTATGACCCGTTCGGCGAAGGGCAGTGTGCAGGACGAGTTCCCGCAGGCGGTCGACTGGATAGAGGCAGTGGCATCTTACTTCGAGACGTCTGGGGGCAGTCTCGACATCCGCGTAGAACCGCCTGAACCACTATCACCGGATCGCATCGAGGAGCTCGCTCGCGCGGATGATACTGCGGCATTGGTCGAACAGTTCGGGGTCAGCGTCACCCATACGCCAGAATAGGTGAGTGAGGTGCTTGACCATAGCGTTGGCGCGCCTCACCTATGGCATCTGACTGAATGCACGGGAGACGTCATGTATCGCCTCGACGATGAGACCGAACAGAAACCTCAATCTGAGCCAAACGCCTTTCTCGAAGAGGCGCTGTTCAAGGCCAGAACCATCATGCTTACGGGCGGTGTGGACGATAAACTTGCGCGACGGATTTGTGAGCGCCTTCTCGCGCTTGATTCCGAAAGCGACAAGCCGATCCTTCTCGTGGTCTCCTCGCCAGGCGGCCATGTTGAATCCGGCGACATGATCCATGACATGATCAAGTTCGTGAATGCGGACGTGAAAATCCTTGGTTCTGGCTGGGTCGCCTCTGCAGGTGCGCTGATCTATTCGGCCGCCAAGAAAGAGAACCGTTACGCTCTGCCGAATACCCGCTTCCTGCTTCATGAACCGCGTGGCGGCTTTGGCGGCCAGGCCTCTGACATCGATATCCAGGTGCGTGAGATCGTGCGTATGCGTGAGCGTCTGAACGAGATCTTTGCTGAAGCGACGGGTCAGCCGCTCGAGAAGATCAAGGCTGATACCGATCGCGACCACTGGATGAGCGCAGAAGAAGCGGTTTCCTATGGCCTCGTTGGCAGCATCATCACGAGCCGCAAGGACCTTGCCTAGTTAGTGCAAGGCGTTGCTTTTGACAGCAGCGGGCATCGTTTCAACGACAGAAGTCCGGCCCAGGAAGGGCCGGATTTTTTGTGCCGTCTGATCTGGTTTCAGGAACGGGAAGAGATGGCCGCCATCATCAATCCATTCCTGACGAGACCCTGGAATGAAGGTAGACAGCTGAACCGCATTGGACGGCGCGATGATGCTGTCTCGCGTGCCAGCGAGGATTAGCGTCGGGGATGCCAGGAATGGCAGGAAGGCAAGGCTGGACCAGCCTGTGAAGCCGAGAAGCTGGCGCGACATGACATCCGGCAACGCAAAGGTCGCGGCGTTGGTGGCCTGGTGCAGCTTGCCGAGATCGTGCTCAAGCTCGTTCCATAGCTTCAGGAACGGGAAGGCTGACGAAAACAGGCCAACTTCGCGCCAGTCATGCGTCAGCATGGTGAAGCCGCTGCATGTGCCGGCGAGAATGAGCTTTGCGACTTCCTTGCGGTACTGGAGCGCCACTTGCTGGGCGAGCACGCCGCCAAGCGAGAAGCCCATCAGGTCAAATCGCTCTGCACCCAGCGCGGCGCAGGCCTGTACGACAAGGCGGGCAAGGAAGATGGGCGAACAGACAATGTCGGTTTCCGGCGTCTGACCGCTGCCCGGCATTTCGATCGCGATGAGCCGAGTATCCCCGAATTGCGCGGCGAAGGGCGGAATAAGTTCCAGCGGAGAACCGATGCCATTCAGGAAAACAAGGGGCCGACCGGGCGCGTCATCGTTCCATATGTGAATGCGCAGCCGCGTCGTCCCCGCATGATGCCAGACTTCGAGGGGCGCAGTACGAGAAGGCTGAGGCAAATGGGATACCAGATGTTGATGCAGGGTGTTGCCAGTCGGCGAAGCAATAGTCGCAGACGGCTGGAGAGACGTCAAAGCATGGCTGTCGCCAGACAACGAAAAAGGGAGACCAAATAGGTCTCCCTGATCCACTCTACGCGGTATACTCTACCAAGCGCCTCTATAGACTACTTGCATTCAAGAATCCAGTGGCGAAACGCTTCGTACGCAGGTGCCGTTGCCGCTTCCGGGGCAGGCTGCGCAATTCCTCAAAAAAATGTCTGCAAATGCGATTGACTCGCAAAAGTGGGCTCGCTAGTGCGCGTGGAATTGAAAATCATTCGCATTCTCGAAAGTTGAGGGATCATGGGGTATCGAACACTCGCAGCAGTGCTGGTTATGTCAGTGAGCACGAGCGCACTCGCAGTCGCGCAGCAGGCCGCGACCGCTGAAGACGCTGACAGTCGTCAGGAAACCATCATCGTAACGGGAACGACCGCATTCGGTGCGACCAAATCCGACACCCCAATCGTCGAGACCGCGCGGACCCTGTCTGTCGAAACCGCCGAGATGTTCATCGACAAGGGCGCGCTGAACCTCGCCTCTGCCCTGACCTATGTCGCGGGCGTGACCGCAGAGCCTTATGGCCTTTCAACGCGTGGAGATTTCCCGCAGTCACGCGGACTGGTGCTGCCGCGCTATCGCGACTCCATCCAGGAGCTCTTCGGCAGCTATAACTCTACCCGGGCGGACCTCTACACCGTTGAGCAGATCGAAGTCCTGAAAGGGCCAGCTTCGGTGCTTTACGGGCAGGGCTCACCGGGCGGCATCGTCAACTATGTGTCGAAAACGCCGCGCGATACATTTGGCGGCGAGCTGCGCGCGGAGGTCGGCAATTTCGATCGCTATGAAGTGGCAGGCGACGTTACCGGCCCAATCGGCGGCGAGGACAACCCGTTTTCTTTCCGGCTCGTTGGTCTCTATCGTGACACCGGAACGCAGGTTGATCAGGTCGACGAGGAGACGAAAGTCTTCATGCCGTCGCTGGCCTGGCAGGCAACGCCTGACACGCGCTTCACACTCATCGGCCTTGTGCAGGACACTGACAGCGACACGGCGGCACAGTTCCTTCCGATCAAAGGCACACTCGAACCACTTGACGATGGAAGCTATCTCGACTGGCAGGTCTATGCTGGCGAGGAAGGTTTCAACCGCTACAATACCAGTTCTGAGCAGGTCACCCTTCTGGGTGAGCACCGCATCAACGACAATCTGATGATTGAAGGCACGGCGCTCTGGCGTTCGGGCGAGGCGGACTATCACCAGGCCTGGCCAGCCTTCATTGGCGGTACCCGCTACATCAATGACGTGCTCGGCGTGAATCTCTTCACCGACACGACTGTTGCCCGCACTTTCTATCAAGGCGACAACACGTTCGATCAGCTGGCCGGCGATATCCGCCTGCGGGCTGATTTCACGACCGGCGCGCTTGAGCATGAGCTGCTGGCGGGCGTCCAGCATCAGGATGTCGAGACTGACAGCAACACATCCTACTATTTTGCAGGCGGTGCGCTGGCCGGTGATTTCCGCTACGTGCTGGACCTGAAGAACCCCGTTTACACAGGCGCTCCCGATCAGTCGGTATTCGACGCGATCTATAATAATGCGCCAACACAGACGACTAAGGATACGGGCGTCTACCTGTCCGACCAAATGGCCTATGATAAATGGCGGTTCACAGCAGGCATCCGCTTTGACAGCGTTGAAAATG
Source organism: Henriciella barbarensis (assembly GCF_003576345.1). Lineage (GTDB taxonomy): Bacteria > Pseudomonadota > Alphaproteobacteria > Caulobacterales > Hyphomonadaceae > Henriciella > Henriciella barbarensis. The sequence goes on from NZ_QWGB01000004.1 coordinate 27,216, forward strand.
AGGGTGGCGCGGTCAGCCAGGAAGACGACGCCGTCTCTACGAGCTTTGGTGTCCTCTACCGCTTCGACAATGGCTTCTCGCCTTATGTCAGCTATGCCGAAAGCTTCGAGGCGGTCGTTGGAACCGACAGCAATGGCAAGCAGCTGGAGCCGGAAGAGGCGCGCCAGTACGAGGTCGGTTTCAAGTATGAGCCGCGCGGTATCCCGGGCATCATCACGGCATCGTACTACGATATCGAGATATCGAACCTGCCGAACCCGAACTCTCTGCCTGGGAACGCTGCGCAGCAACAGGGCACCTCGACGTTGAAAGGGTTCGAGGCCGAAGCCCGCCTGCAATTCGACGAGATCTATTTCCAGGCGGCTGCCTCCACCATTGATGCCGAAGACCCGAATGGCTTCCAGCTCTCGGCAATCCCGGAAACGCAAGCTTCGGTCTGGACGACCTGGCGGCCGGACGGGGCATGGAAAGGCTTCAAGGCGGGCGCTGGCATCCGTTATGTCGGCGAGACCGTGTCCGAGAATGCGGCCCTTTCCTACACGACGCCGGACTATACGCTGGGCGACCTAATGGTCGGCTATGAGTGGGACCAGTGGGACTTTGCCATCAATGCGCGCAACATCACCGATGAAGACTATCTCACCGGCTGTCTGACGCGCGGCGACTGCTTCCCGGGCCTGCGCCGCACCGTAGTCGCCAGCCTCAGCTACGACTTCTAGCCAACCAGTAGGGGAGACCGCCCGTCATGAGCACGTTTGAATGGAGCCTGTTCCTTCTGGCCGCTGCTGCGGGGCTCGGCGGTCTCTACATCCTTTATACTGCGTGGAAGCGGCCCGGTCGGCCCTTCCACGTAGCGGGCGGTTGGGCGCTGCTTCTTGCAGCGGTTGTGGCCGGGTTTGTCGCCAATGGAGATCGCGGACTGGCACAGATCAGCGTCATCGTGATGGTGGCTGCCTGCATCTACCTCGCCATTCCGATGATGAGAGGTGTGGCGCTTCCTGTCGCAGGCGTTCGCCAGCGGGCGGGGGTCGGTGACACGCCTGTCCTTTCTTCCAATCGCGTGCTGAGCGGGCTTGCAGGTGTCTGGACTTTCCTGCTCACCGGCCCAATCGCTGGCGGCATCGCCTTGTTCTGCGCTGCGGGCCTGTTCAAACTCATGCGCGCTGCATCTGTCAGCGTCGCGACAGCGGGTGCGACCACCATCATCGCGTCTGTTGTCATCTGGGCTGTCGTATCCGTGCTGCTTCTCATGGAGCCGCGGGCAGGGCGACGTTCTGCTTACGCTGGTGGTGCGCTTATCTTCAGTCTCATCGCCGCCTTCGCGCCGCTCTAGAAAGGAATTTTTCCATGGCGACTTCCATCTGGCCAAAGTCCAGCAAGGCGCGCGTCGACAGGTCCCTGTCGGCGCATTCGGTTATGGGGCTGGTGATCAGTGCGCTCATGTTCATCGTCTGCCTGTCGGGCACGGTGGCAATGTTCGAGGATGAGATCGGCTGGTGGGAGAACCCTGTCCAGGCGCCGGTGGAGACCGTCTCGCCAGATGTCGCGCAAGCGGCTGCCAACAATGTCTTCGAGACGCAACCCGACACAACCCATCTCTATCTCTACCTACCTCGCGACAACTGGCAGCGTTTCGTTGTCGGCGGCGATGACGGGCTGGAAACGGCGAATGCGCAGGGCGCCATGACAGGCGGTTATGACACGGCATGGAACGACTTCCTTGTTCATCTTCATTACTATCTTAGCCTGCCAACCAGTTTCGGTATGATCGTGGTCGCCATACTGGGTGTCATGCTGGTGGCGATGGCGGTGTCTGGCCTGCTGGCGCACCCACGCATATTCCGTGATGCGTTCCGTCTTCGCACAAAGGGCCAGGCACGTCTGGTGCAGGCAGACCTGCACAACCGGCTCAGCGTCTGGACCGCGCCTTTCACGATCGCGATCGCATTGACCGGTGCAATGATCGGTCTGTTCGTTGTGGTGGCGATGGTGCTCGCGCAGACGAGCTTTGACGGCAATCCTCGCGCTCTGACCGAGTCCATATTCGGCGCTGAGGGCGAAATTGATGAGAGCCCGGCGCCGCTTGCCGATGTCCGTGCAGCGATGATCATGCTGGAAGAGATGGCGCCTGAAGCCAATCCTTTCCTTGCGATCGTCCACGACCCCGGCACGGCAAGCCAGCACACCACGATCTATGGCGAGCACACGGACCGGCTGGTCTATGGCGAGATGTACGAGTTTGACGCAGACGGTACCTATACTGGCAAGGCTGACTACACGGACGGGGAAGCAGGCAAGCAGATCGCCATGTCGACCTATCGGCTCCACTTTGGCGACTTTGGCGGGCTTGCCATGAAAGCGGCCTATTTCCTCATGGGGGTTGGTCTCTGCATCGTCGTGGCGGCAGGGCTGAATATCTACTTCCTGAAACGGGCCGAGGCCGGGCGCGGCATGCCGCGTCTCGAGGCGGCATGGGCTGCGCTCGTCTGGGGCAGCCCGGCCCTGCTGGCGGCAACGCTGACGGTTAGCCTGCTCGGAATCAGCATGGTCACCCTGACTGGACTGTTCTGGCTGGGAGCGGTTGCGCTTTGCGGGCTCGGGCTGGTGCTGCGCGATCAGGTGAAGACGTCGCGCTGGATGCGATTTGGCCTGGGGGTTTCACTCTTTGCCGCTGTTGGTGTGCACGCGGTGCGCTTCACTGGAAGCTATCAGTGGGCACATGTGTGGTCCGTCAGCCTCTGCTTCATGATTGCAGGCATGCTGCTCATGGTATGGCCCATTCTGTCAGAACGGACTTCGACGCCTGCTTCTGTGGTCGCCGCCCGGCCCTAGAACGAAATGCGGAACTGTTTCCGGCTGATTTGCCCGACAAGCTACGCATTCGAATAACCTCGGATAAGTTGTGGTGCCATGAATCGCCTCAATGCGAGGTGGTATCGGAACCATGAAAGTTCGGCCGGAGTTTATGATGCGCTCGTCTAATGGAGACATCATATGACAAACGGCCAAGAACCGGTTGTAGAACGCTTCGAAGATTTCATTTCTTCGGACAATTTCCCTTGCGTTGGTGCCAAGTCGGCACTGGTTCGCCAAGGGCTCGAAACCCGTTGCTACCGGTCCATCTTGCGCACCTCTGACGATTTCGAGCTTCAGCGAGAGCTGACGAAATTTCTCGGCGCCATCGATGTAAACAGCCCGGTCGTTCAATCCTTCGCTGCTATCTTTCCCGATGAAATACCGCCGACGGAAACTGACTTCGAGCGCGCGCTGTGGGACCGGCTCCAGTCGCTCCACAATCTCGACGTCGCTGCCGGGCGGTCCTGGGCGGATAATGTGTCAGAAGACCCTCAGTCCAGCCATTTCTCAATGAGCCTCGGCGGCCATCCCTTCTTCGTGGTTGGGCTGCATCCTGCCGCATCCCGACCGGCGCGCCGGTTCGAATACCCGGTGCTGGTTTTCAATTCGCATGATCAGTTTGAACGGCTTCGGGAAGACCGGCGGTATGAGAAGCTGCAGAGCGTCATTCGCGAGCGGGACAAGGAGCTGTCCGGTTCGATCAATCCGATGCTGGCCGATCACGGTTTTGGCGCGGCCGCTGCGCAGTATAGCGGTCGAGAGGTCAATTCCGATTGGGTCTGTCCATTCGAGAAAAAGGAGTTGGCAAGTTGACGGTGAGAATCCCTCCAAGGTCCGGTAAGGGCTTCACTTTGAAAAAGGGCGAAATCCTCAAGGTCACTGACCCGCAGGGCGAACAGGTTTCGGACATGGTCGCCTTCAGCGCGGCCGATACGAAGGAGTATCTCTCGTCCGGCCGCTCCATCGACTATGCGAGCAGGATGTTTCTCACAACGGGTGACATTCTCTACTCCAATCGGAGCAACCCGATGTTCGAGATCATCGCCGACGACGTAAAGCGGCATGACTTCACCTTGACGCCCTGCTCGCGTGAGATGTTTCGCAAGCTCTATGATGAGACCGATCCACCGCCAGGCTGTCAGGGCAATCTGGAGATGGCGCTGGAGCCTTACGGAATTGAATCAGACCGGGTGCCGATCGCCTTCAACATCTTCATGCATGTGGCGGTGGATAGCGAGACCGGGGAAATTGAGGTCAGACCCCCACTGAGCAAGGCGGGAGATTCGATCCAGCTGCGCGCTGAAATGGATATGATCGTAGCGCTGACCGCCTGTTCTGCCGGCCAGTCCAATAATCATACCTACAAGCCGATCGACTTCGAACTCCTGTCGAAGGAGCGCGAAGATGGTTGATATCCTCACATGGTTTGCTTCGCTCTCGTGTATCGTCGCAGCGCTGCTGGTCTCGTTGAACGCCGGCGCGAAATGGTCAGGCCTCGGCTTCCTGATTTTTTCTCTCTCCTCAGCCGCATGGGTCTGGGCCTCCACGATGCAGGAAGAGGCGCCACTCGCGCTGCAGAATATCGTACTGCTCGGGATCAATCTGTTCGGGGTCTACCGATACCTCTGGCAGCCTGCCAGGAGCCAGAAGTCGAAGCGTATGCGTGAAGCGACCAGCTAGCAGGGCGCGCGACACATTCGCGAAAGCCTAAGCTGCAGCAGCGAGCCTACGTCGTCTGACTAGTGTTGCGAAACAAGCCGGAAATAGAGTGGTGGTTCGGGGGAGACTTGAACTCCCGACCTCACGATTATGAGTCGTGCGCTCTAACCAGCTGAGCTACCGAACCGATAGGGCCCATGGGGCGTTTCGCAGCCTGCCTCATAAGGGGCTGCGAAGCGGGCTGAATACACATTGCCGTTGGCTCGTGCAACCGCCTAATCCAGCAGGCCTGCGACATGGTCTGCGATGGCGAGTGAAGAGGTCAGGCCGGGGCTCTCTATGCCAATGAGATGAATGAGGTGTTCGCTTTCCTTGCGGATCATGAAGTCGCCAGAGGGCGCGCCTTTCTCAACGATCTTGGGCCGCACGCCCGCATAGTCCGGCGTCAGCGCACCTTCCGGGAGGCCGGGCCAGTAACGGCGGGCAGATTCGTAGAAGAGCGGCGCGCGTGCGGGATCGACCTGATAATCGAAGGGCGGTCTGGCATCGTCCGGTAACCATTCAGCGTCGGGGCCAAGCTTGCCGCGGCCTGCGAGATCCACAGTAAGGTGCAGGCCGAGACTGGCTCTGCCCGGCATCGGGTAGATAAGCCGCGAGAATGGCGTCTTGCCGAGTATGCTGAAGTAGCTGCCCTTCACATAGTGGGGTTCTGGCAGGTCGATGTCTGCGTCTATGAGGCGGGCAAGCTCTATCGAACGATGGCCGGCGCAATTGATGACGGTGCGGGCGGTGATCTTTGAAGGGGTTGCGCCGCCTGTGATGAGTTCCACGCCGCCTGGCGTGCGGCTGCCTTCGGTTACGGGTGTGCCAAAGGCGATCATGCCGCCTGCGTCCTCGAGCTCTCCCTGAAGTGCGAGAAAGTAGCCATGGCTGTCGAAGATGCCCGAGACCGGCGAATGAATAGCCGCAGCGATGTCTCCGCTAAGGGCTGGCTCCAGCCGCCGGGCTTTGACGCCGGATATGATCTTGAGGTCCTCAACATCGTTATCACGGGCGCGGGCGAGGATATCCGAGAGCTGGTTCTCTTCATCTGGATGAGCGACGACGAGCTTGCCGCAATTCTTGTGCTCGACACCATGATCATCGAGATAGGCGTACAGCTTGCGCCGGCCTTCGACGCAGAAGCGCGCCTTCAGCGACCCCTTGGGGTAATAGAGCCCGGCATGGATGACTTCCGAATTGCGCGAGGAGGTATGGCTCGCGATCAGGTCTTCGGCTTCAAGCACGATGACATCGCGCCGCTTTTGGGCGCAGGCGCGGGCCACCGCGAGCCCGATGACGCCGGCGCCGATGACGACAAGATCTGCCTCAAGCGTTTCCATGGTACTCCTAGGTCGCGGCGAGGGCCTGCCAGGTGGCTGCGGCAAGTTCGATAGCGCGCATGTCGCCGGTGGTCGTGCCTTCCATGCGGTTCATGGCGTAAGCGATTGTCGTGCGGGCGGCCATGTCGATGAGGACAATAGAGCCGCCATACCCCCCCCAGAACATCGCCTCTTCATGGAGAGCAGGCGACATCGCACCGGACAGGCCAAAGCCCATCCCGAAGCGCACAGGCATGTCTAGAACAAGGTCTGTTCCCTCAACCTGACACTCCAGCGCCTTGCGGCAACCGGCCTCTGACAGGAACCGCTTGCCGCCTGACGCACCGCCATTGGCGAGGACGGTATGGATTTGGGCGACCGAGCGCGCATTGCCGGTCCCGCCCGCTGCCGGGATCTCGGCGCCGCGCCAGTCACGCGTGCGCGTTTCCATCACGTCGATGGCCGGGTTGGAGAAAGCCGCCTTCTTGATGTCGGACGTAAAGCTCATCCCGCCAGCCGGCACAGGGGGCGGCTGTAGGTCAGCGACACGGGCATCTTCCGAGGCAGGCAGGCCGATATGGAAGTCTGCGTCCAGCGGGCCTGCGATATCTTCGCGGAAGACAGTGCCAACTGTGCGGCCAGAGGCGCGGCGTATGACTTCGCCGACGAGATAGCCTTGCGACAGTGCATGATAGCCGGGGGCTGTTCCCGGCTCCCACATAGGGGCCTGGGCGGCGAGCAAGCTGGTCGCAAGGTCCCAGTCGTAAAGCATGTCCTTGTCGGTGGGTTCGGTCCAGCCAGGAAGGCCCGCCGAGTGGCTCATCAGGTGCGAGACCTTGACGTTCTTTTTGCCGTTGGCGGCAAATTCCGGCCAGTACTCGGCGACCGGCGCATCGAAATCGATGAGGCCCTTGTCGGCGAGATAGAGGGCAGTGAGCGCCGTCATCGTCTTGGTCGTCGAATAAACGTTGACGATGGTGTCTTTTTCCCAAGGGCGTGTCTTTTCCGGGTCGGCATGCCCGCCCCAGAGATCGATGATCGTCTCGCCATCCTTGGTGACGCAGAACGACGCGCCGATATCGGCCCCGCTCGACAGGTTTTTCTCAAATTGTTCGCGCACAGCTGCGAATTTCTCGTCAGCCTTTCCGTGCACCGTGCCGTCTGCCATGGCGCTTTACCTCCCCATCTTTCTCATTTTGTCGAGAAAGACTAGGAGCATGGTGTCCGCCCGGCAATGGGCGTGTGATCAGAACATAGCTGAAGGGTGGCAGGCCATGACTCCGCCGCGGTAAAGAAGAATTTGTTCGCCGCCCTGACTACTCGGCGGCGACGGCCTCATTGATGGCGACCTGTTCTTCCAGCCAGTGCTCGGCCTCGAGCGCGGCCATGCAGCCCATACCAGCGGCTGTAACCGCCTGGCGATAGGTCTCATCGGTCACGTCGCCAGCGGCATAGACGCCTGGAATATTCGTTTTGGTCGTACCCGCCTCGGTAATGATGTAGCCATTGGCCTTCATATCGAGCTTGCCTTTAAAGAGCTCGGTCTGCGGCGCGTGGCCGATCGCGATGAAGACGCCGTGCACGTCACGCGTTTCCTCTTCGCCGGATTTCACGTTCTTCAGGCGTGCGCCCGTTACGCCGGGAGGGTTGTCCTCACCGATGACTTCTTCGAGCACAGTATCCCAGAGCACTTCGACCTTCGGATGCTTGAAGAGGCGGTCCTGCAAGATTTTCTCAGCGCGGAAGCTGTCGCGGCGGTGCACAACGGTGACCTTCGAGGCAAAATTGGTCAGGAAGAGCGCTTCTTCGACAGCCGTGTTGCCGCCGCCAACGACGATGACTTCCTTGCCGCGATAGAAGAAGCCGTCACAGGTCGCGCAGGCTGAGACGCCAAAGCCCTGATACTTTTCTTCAGATGGCAGGCCGAGCCATTTCGCCTGTGCGCCCGTACAGATGATGACAGCGTCGCCCGTGTAGATGGTGCCGCTTTCGCCCGTGGCGCGGAAGGGGCGGCTTTCGAAATCAACCTCGGCGATGTGATCTTCGGAGACCTTGGTACCCATCTTCTCAGCATGTTCGCGCATCTTCTCCATCAGCTCGGGGCCCTGGATTTCAGCGAAGCCTGGATAGTTTTCCACTTCGGTAGTGATGGTCAGCTGGCCGCCCGGCTGAAGGCCCGCGACAACGCGTGTGTCGCGCAGGGCGCGGGCACCGTAGATCGCGGCTGTCCAGCCTGCCGGACCGGATCCGATGATCAGGATTTCAGAATGGATTGTCTCGCTCATCGCCCGCTCCGGTCTTTGTGTTCTGGGCTACAGGTATGGGGATTCTTTGCCGGTGAATAAAGCCCCCGAGGTGCGTAGCAGCCGTGCAAACTGTCAGGGCAGGTTGGGCGCCTTGTGGACCTCGACCGTCGCATGATCGACGCCAAACTGCTGCTGCAACCGTGTTTTGACGGCGCGCCGCACTGTATCGAGACAGGCGCCATCGCGAGCAACCACTTCGAGCGTGACGAGAGGTTTCTGTTCTGTCAGGGCCCAGGCGTGGATGTGGGTAACACGGGCAGCGTTCTCGAGATTAGTCTCAAGGTCTTTCTTGATGTCGTCCGGACTGACGCCAGGTGGCACGCCTTCGATCAGGATATGCGCGCTTTCACGGGTCACACGCCAGCCGCCCACGGCGATGATCAGCGCAACAACGACCGAAAGGATCGGGTCGATAGGTGTCCAGCCTGTCGCAAGGATGAGGATGGCGGCCACAATTGCGGCGACGGAACCAAGGAGATCACCTGCGACATGCCAGATCGCGCCGCGCATATTGAGATCATCATGGTCGCCGCCATGCAGGATGAAGAAGGCGATGATATTCACGATGAGGCCCGCGATCGCTACGCCTAGCAGGATGCCGCCAAGAATGGGCTGTGGCTCAAGAAGGCGATTGATCGCTTCCCAGATAATCCAGACGGCGAGCGCCAGCAGCGCGAGGCCGTTCACAAAGGCGGCGAGCACCTTGAAGCGGGCAAAGCCGAAACTGCGAAGGCCATCTGCGGGCCTCGCTGCCAGCCGGAAACCGACCCATGCCAGCGCCAGCGAGCCAGCATCGGTCAGCATGTGAGCCGCATCTGCCAGAAGCGCTAGCGAGCCGGAAATGATACCGCCCACAACCTCTGCCCCCATGAAGGCGAAGGTCAGGAAAGCGGCGATTGCGACGCGCTTGCGAGCGTCAGCCGTCTCCGTCACCGCATGATGATGGCGGTGCTCATGTTGTCCAATGCCGTGCGAATGCGTGTGGGCCATGCCTGCAAGATCGTGGGGCTTGCGTGAAAGTCAAGAAAAATGCTGAAAAAACAGTTAGTTGAGAATGTGATTACGTCTCATTCCAACCAATCGGGCAGGACAACGGATTGATCTTTCACGTCTTTCAGGGCGGGCTGTGGATGGCGCGCGATGAGCTTTCCAATAATCGCGTCTGCAACCCGGTCTGCTTCGCGCAGCGGCGGGTACTGCCACTGGCCCAGAGTGCCATCAAACCAGCGCGCACAGCCCTGCGAGATGAGGCTTGCATGCAGGCGGTCGAATTTCGGGCTGGAGCCTTCAAGGCGGGCAATGTGGATAGGCAGGGCGTGCCAGGCGGCGTCCGAGAGCATGTTGGCGCTGTCCTCGGTCACGATGGCGGCGTCTGAATAGAGAAGCCAGGCGAGGTAAGGGTTCTGGCCATCCTGCGGCCCGGACCAGAAGCGCGCGCCCACCTTGTCAGCGAAGGCGCGGAAGCGGGCAACGATTTCGACCGGGGTGCGACGGGAGGCGGTGATGCGCAGGCGCCATTTCTGCTGAGCGAGGGCCGCGAGTTGGACTTCGAGGCGGTCAGCGGCGCCCTCAGTAAATCGGTGCGCCTTTGAGTTGCCGCCGAGGATCACGATGCAGGATTTACCCTGCTCGTCGGCGAGGTCGGCGAAAGTCTGCCCGGCGGTTTCGATGTCGTCGGCTGCAAAGTGAGACGGCGAACCGACCGTCTGGATTACGTTCGCGCCGGTAACGTCATCATGCTGCGGTACGACGAGGAGGTCGAATTTGTCGGCTGAGGTCTTCGGGTCGAGGATCTGGACCGTCAGTGTGCACCCACCAGACAGCTCCCTGATCCGCGCGGTATAGGGCGCGCTGCGGCGGCCTGCAGCTATCCAGACATCAGGAAAAGGGGGCTGGAACGGGCTGCGCTGGTCTTTCGGTAGGGCAGCGAGGGGCAGGGGCCAGTTCCCGCCCGGCAGTATCGTCCATGGCGCGCGGGGTGTAAGCACAATTGGCGTCTCGCGGTGGCCCTGTCCGGCGATATGGGCAACCTGCATCCAGCGGCCAGTACTGGACAAAGCGCGCATGACGGCGCGGACTTGCGCGGCATTGCCTGCGCGTCCGTCTGAGACACCCCAGACCGAAGGGCCTAGCTGTTCGTCGGCAAGAGAGGCCGGGTCCATGCTGGGTGCGCCTTTCCAGTGTGGTTATGGTCAGGCTCATCTTGTGCCAGTTTTCGCAGAGGCATGCACCCGCGCTTTCATGTGGAAAAGAAAAAGCCGGCAAGGAGGTCCCTGCCGGCTCTCGGATCTTTCAGCGGGATGCCGCCTAGGTGAACTCGACATTCTCGATTTCATAGACACGGGCGCCGCCGGGTGCTGCGACTTCTGCCTCATCACCCACCGTCTTGCCGATCAGCGCGCGGGCAATCGGCGACTGGATGGACACCTTGCCCTTGGCGATATCGGCTTCGTCTTCACCCACAATGCGATAGGTGACTTCTTTTTCGGTGTCGGCATCAATGAGAGTGACGGTAGCCCCGAAAACGACCTTGTCGCCTTTGAGCTTGGTCACATCGATGACTTCTGCGCGGGCGAGCTTGTCTTCAAGTTCAGCCACGCGGCCTTCGATGAAGCTCTGCTTTTCCTTGGCAGCGTGATACTCGGCGTTTTCCGACAGGTCGCCATGCTCACGCGCTTCGGCGATAGCCGCGATGACAGCCGGGCGTTCAACCGACTTCAAATGCTTTAGTTCTGCGTCGAGGGCAGCGTGCCCTTCGGCGGTCATAGGTGTTCTTTGCATATCGAGAATAACCGTCTGTTTAACGTGTCAGCGTCCGTCTAAACGCGAATTGCGTCAAGTGGGGTTGTGTCAGGCCTGCTGCAAGGGGCGAACCGTAAGCTCGCGTTCACGCAGTGCGCGGATGCCCTGAACCGATGCGATCGAGGCTGCGAGCGTCGTGAAATACGGGATCTTGCGGGTAAGGGCCGTGCGCCGGATCGAGGCGGAATCCTTGAGCGATTGTGCACCCTCGGTTGTGTTGAAGACGAGCTGCACGCCGCCATTGATCATCCGGTCAACGATGTGCGGCTGGCCTTCAATGACCTTGTTGATGCGATCAACCGCAATGCCGTTCTCTTCGAGGAAGCTGGCCGTGCCGCTGGTCGCGATAAGGCTGAAGCCCATCTCGACAAGCTCGCGGGCGGACGGCAGGACGGCGGCCTTGTCGCTGTCCTTCACCGAGATGAAGACGCAGCCTTCGCGTGGCAGGTAAACATCCACAGCGATCTGCGACTTCAGGAAGGCCGCACCGAAATCATCATCCCAGCCCATCACCTCGCCGGTTGAGCGCATTTCCGGGCCGAGCGCCGGATCGACGCCCGGGAAGCGCGCAAACGGGAAGACTGCTTCCTTGACCGCGATACGGCGTGGCTTGGCCTTGCTGAGGTCGAATTCGCTGAGTGAAGCGCCGGCCATGACCTTGGCGGCGATACTGGCGATGGGGGCGCCGACGGCTTTTGCCACGAAGGGTACGGTCCGGGAGGCACGGGGATTGGCCTCAAGCACATAAATCTCGTCGCCTTTGACGGCGAACTGGATGTTTATAAGCCCGCGAACCTTGAGCGCACGCGCGAGCGCCGCCGCAGAATCGGACAGGCGCTGAATGATCTCGGCCGAGAGTGTATAGGGCGGCAGGGCGCAGGCGCTGTCACCTGAATGGACGCCCGCTTCCTCGATATGCTCCATAATGCCGGCGACGTGGACATTGGTCTCGTCGCAGAGTGCGTCGACATCCACCTCAATGGCGTCAGAAAGATAGCGATCAAGGAAGAGAGACTGGTCGCCAGAGACTTTCATCGCTTCCTTGGCGAAAGCGCGCACATCATCATCGTCGCGGCAGATTTCCATGGCGCGGCCCCCGAGCACGAAGCTCGGGCGCAGCATGATCGGATAGCCAAGCTTGCGCGCCATTTCGAGCGCTTCTTCCTCGGAGCGCACCGTGGCGGATGGGGCCTGTTTGATCTCAAGCCGGTCGAGCAGGGCGGCAAAGCGCTCGCGGTCTTCGGCGAGATCGATAGAAACCGGGCTGGTTCCGAGGATAGGAACACCTGCATCGTGCAGCGGGGTGGCAAGCTTAAGCGGCGTCTGGCCGCCAAACTGGACGATAACGCCCTGCAACTCTCCCTTGCCCTGTTCCTTGGCGATGATTTCGGAGACGTGCTCATGGGTCAGCGGCTCGAAATAGAGCCGGTCCGAGGTGTCATAGTCGGTCGAGACGGTTTCGGGGTTGCAGTTGACCATGATCGACTCGATGCCGACCTCTTCCATCGCAAACGCAGCATGGCAGCAGCAATAGTCGAACTCGATACCCTGGCCGATCCGGTTTGGACCGCCGCCAAGGATGATCGCCTTCTTGCGATCCGAGACGTTCGCCTCATCATCGGCTTCTGTCTTACCGTAGGGCGGGTGTTCATAGGTCGAGTATAGATAAGGTGTCTTGGCCGCGAATTCGGCGGCGCACGTGTCGATACGCTTGTAGACCGGACGCACGCCAATATCATGGCGAGCCGCGCGGACAGCGGTTTCGGACTGGCCGGTCAGCTCAGCGAGGCGCGCATCTGAAAAGCCCTGTGCCTTCAGCTCTGTCAGGCTGTAGCGGTCGGTTGGAAGCCCGTCACGGCGCACATTGGCTTCGGTCTCGATGAGGCCAGCGATCTGGCGCAGGAACCAGCGGTCAATGCTGGTGATCCTGAAGACCTCCTCGACGCTGAACCCTTCGCGGAAAGCCTGGGCTACATGGAGCAAGCGGTCGGGTGTGGGGCGGGCAAGCGCCGAATGGAGCGCTTCGCTGCCGGTTACTTCAGATTCGTTGAAGCCGGTAAGACCGGTTTCGAGCGAGCAGAGCGCCTTCTGGACGCTTTCCTGAAAGTTGCGGCCGATTGCCATGGCTTCGCCAACGGACTTCATCGCAGTCGTCAGGGTCGGCTCGGATCCGCGATACTTCTCAAAGGCGAAACGCGGGATCTTGGTGACCACGTAATCGATCGTCGGCTCGAATGATGCCGGCGTCACACCAGTGATATCGTTATCGAGTTCGTCGAGCGTGTAACCAACGGCCAGCTTGGCAGCGATCTTTGCAATCGGGAAGCCTGTCGCTTTGGAAGCCAGCGCGGAGGAGCGAGAGACGCGCGGGTTCATCTCGATCACGACGAGGCGGCCATTGTCCGGATTAACTGCGAACTGGACGTTCGAGCCGCCGGTTTCCACACCGATCTCTCGCAGGACTGCCAGAGAGGCGTTGCGCATGATCTGGTATTCGCGGTCGGTCAGCGTCAGGGCGGGCGCAACAGTGATCGAATCGCCCGTGTGCACGCCCATCGGGTCGATGTTCTCGATCGCGCAGATGATGATGGCGTTGTCCGCCTTGTCGCGGACGACCTCCATCTCGAATTCTTTCCAGCCGAGGAGGCTCTCGTCGACGAGGACCTGAGCGACCGGGGAAGCAGCAAGGCCGGACCGCACGATCTCTTCATACTCTTCGACATTATAGGCAACGCCGCCGCCCGTGCCGCCAAGTGTATATGCCGGGCGGATGATGGCTGGCAGGCCGACAAAGTCGAGTGCTTCCATGGCGCGCTTCAGGCCTTCGATCCGGTCATAGCCGGTGATCTTGCCAGCTTCATTCTTGATCTCAGGCGCGGCGACGATGGTGGCGCGCGGGTTTTCGAGACCAATGCGGTCCATGGCTTCGCGGAAGAGGCCGCGGTCTTCGGCCATTTCAATCGCTTCGGCGCGCGCACCGATCAGCTCGACGCCATACTTGTCGAGGATGCCGTCCTTGTAGAGGTCAAGGGCGCAGTTAAGCGCGGTCTGGCCGCCCATGGTTGGCAGGATCGCGTCAGGCTTTTCGGCCGCGATGATCTTCTCGACGAAATAAGGGGTGATCGGTTCGACATAGGTTGCGTCAGCCATGTCCGGGTCGGTCATGATCGTCGCCGGGTTCGAGTTCACCAGGATGACGCGGTAGCCTTCATCCTTGAGGGCCTTGATCGCCTGGACGCCGGAATAGTCGAACTCGCAGGCCTGGCCGATGATAATGGGGCCGGCACCGATAACGAGGATGGATTTAAGGTCGGTGCGTTTTGGCATCTCATGTCCTCGTCATTTCATGACCAATGGTCAAACGGGTGCGCTATAGCGGCGCTTGAGGGCAGGGGGCAAGACCGCAAGCAGGGAAAACTGACGAATGTCTGCACGCCAGTCCTGCACGCAGGCCAGAAACTAGCACGGGGTAGGCCTGAGCAAAGGTGCCGCGGTCCGTTCGCCACAAGAAAAAAGGCCCCCTGAACTCAGGAGGCCTTCTTCAATCATAGTAGGGACCGATATTACCAGCGACGAGGGTCGGTCGGGTAACGGTCATATGCGTCTGCATAGCCGTCGCCATCATAGTCCTGCTCATCGGCCTGGTCGCGAACGCCTGGCATGTCGCAGTCTTCAGCCTCAGTACAACCTTTTGCTGCGCCAGCTGCGCCGCCAAGTGCTGCGCCGATTGCAGCGCCGCGCCCGGCATCGCCGTCGCCCGTATTATTGCCGATCACAGCGCCGGCTGCAGCACCGAGACCTGCGCCAACGGCGGCGTTGCGTTCGGTGTAACCGGACTGCGTACAGGCAGCCATCATCAGGCCAGTTGCGGCGATCGCGGTGGTTTTAAGAAGCGTATTCATGGGTAGACCCCTTCTCTTCGAATATGAACAGGTCAAACGAAGTCGAAACCTGCAGGTTCCAGTCGTGGCAGAGAAAAAGTCTAATGCGGAGTTACAAATGCTTTAGATGAACAGAGCACAACAGAATTGGGTGCTGTTACTACTCTATAAGCCGGGCAATACGCGCAGGTTGAATGGCTACTGGCACATCCGTCTTGCTTGGATTGAAATCGATGCGCAGCATGCCTGTATCCCGAAGGGCGATACGGTTTGCCACGATCTGCAGAAGCGGCGATGACTGATCGCCAGCGCCCGACCCGCTTATGAAGAAGTTCTGCGTCGGCAGGTAGATTAGCCCAATCATGCTGAGCGCGCCACGACCTGTGAGACGAGAGACGACGGGCGCGCCATTCACGGCGGTATTACGGCTCTCTGCAACGGCGATGCCAGCCAGCGGGCCCTCGCTTGGCGCGGTGAGGTCAAGCCGCGCCTGGTCACTGACACGCAAATAGGCACCCGGATCCGTAAAGATGATGGTGATGCCTTCCGCCGTGACGGTTGCCTTGCGCGTCACCGTCATAGGCGCGCCCTTGATGAAGTAGGTGCCCGGCTGCATGCGGACATGGCCGTAAGCGATGTCGAGACCGCAATAGGTGCCCGGTGTCAGCGTATCGGTTTCCATGTCGAACTGGCGGTCGAGAACATAGAGCGCATTCACAAGATTGTCGGTGAGAGCCAGCAGGTCGAAATCGCTGAGGCCCGCGCCAGTCGCGGGATTGCTCGGACAATTCTGGTTGCTGGTGCCGCCTTTGTTGCCGCAGGCATTCTCTAGACCTGTGATCTTTTCGTCTTCGTTCTCATCATCGTCATCGTCATCATCATCGTCGTCATCGCCGCGACGAATTCTGCTTTGGCGACGGACGAGCCTTGCGAGCTGGCGTTCGCTCTGGCGCACGACGCTGCGTGGTGGTTCGAAGTTTGGCGTCGGCGCGCATGTTCCGGCAGTTGGCGGGGTCCAGTCTTCAAGCGGGTCGGGGATAGGGTCACACTGCTGATCAGGGAGCGGCGAAACGCTGGCGCGGTGAGAGCGATCAACCAGGCCAGCCGCGCAGAAGCTCTTGGCCTCGGCCCGGCCTCCCTCCAGCGCCATGGACTGCCGGCCCATATCATTGGACCAGACGATACAGCCATCGGCGATCAGCCGCGCCAGGTGTTTCATCGAGATGCCGGACTGCTCATTCGGGCTGAGCGCCAGCATGCAGAGCGGGAAGCCCCAGGTGGAAGACGCTACGGCGCGGCGTCGGACCGGCGCGGTGGCATTACTGCCGGAGAAACGGGCGAAGAAATTGACGGGCTGAAATTCAAGCTCGACCTCAAGCTGGGTATGCTGGCCATAGGCGTCCTCCGTAACGGCGTCGACAACGAGGTCGGCGAGGGCGTATTCTGAATTTCGTTCGGCGAGGGCCTTTGCTTGCTGGCGCGCGGCCTCCAGTCTGTCGGCGGCACGCGGCGACGAGGAATTAAGGAATGCCGTGGCCCCGCCAAGTGCAGCCGAATCCGCAGCCTGCTGGACTTTCGCGCCGGACCGCGAATCCATGCCCAGCGCAAGCGTTGCCGCAACCAGCGCGAGGATCGCCATGATGCTGATCGCGAAGATCGGCATGGTGCTCGCACGTTCGCATGCGAGATACTGCCTGACTGGAGAGGGGGACGACCAGAGTTTCACCCTCAGGTCATCTCATAAGTGCTTGAAGATGACGCTAGCCGACTGATTCTAATTTCATCGAGTTTGGTATTCTGTCGGCTAGGATTTACAGGCCGAGCACGCGTTTCGCGATGATGTTGTGCTGGATTTCGTTTGTGCCGCCATAGATCGATTGCGCGCGCGTTCCGAAATAGGTCGACACGCCCGGTGCCGCATGGCTGGTTGCCATTCCGCCTTCAAGCCAGTCGGGGCTGACGGAGTCAGCAAAACCGCGCTGGGCATTGAAGCCTGCAGTATCGAGATAGAGCGTCGTGATCTGCTGGGCTGTCTCGGTCGCGAGGATCTTCACGATGGAGGCTTCCTTGCCGGGTGCGCCGCCATCCTTCACCGCTGACAGCACGCGTAGCACAGTCATTTCGAGGCCATCCACCGCAAGGTCAGCCTCCGCCAGCTTGCGGGCAAAGGACGGGTCATCGATCAGCCGGTGATTGCCGCCATCGGGGACGGACGAAGCGATCTTGCGGATATGGGCAAGCTGCTTTCGCTTGCCGCCAATGCGCGCATAGGAAGTGCGCTCATGGCCGAGCAGGTACTGGCTATAGGTCCAGCCCTTTCCTTCTTCGCCAATGAGATAGTCCGCAGGGACACGGACATTGTCGAAGTGGACCTGATTGAGGGCGTGCTTGCCATCGATCGTAATGATTGGCGTGACAGTGATGCCGGGCCGGTCCATCTCTGCGATGATGAAGCTGATGCCTTCCTGCTTCTTGCCGGAATTGTCGGTACGCGCGAGACAGAAGATCCAGTCGGCATGCTGGGCAGCAGAGGTCCAGATCTTGGTGCCGTTGAGGACGTACTCGTCTCCCTCTTTCACGGCAGAGAATTGCAGCGAGGCGAGGTCGGAGCCTGCCTCTGGCTCTGAATAGCCCTGCGCCCATCCTTCGCGGCCCTCGCGGATACCCGGCAGCCAGCGCTGTTTCTGCTCCTCCGTGCCGAAGGTGTAGATGATCGGGCCGACATAGACGACGCCCATCGGCGTGACCGTCGGCACGCCTGCGCGCTCGAGCTCCTCATCGAAGACGTATTGTTCCTCAAGCGACCAGCCGGGGCCGCCATGCTCTGCCGGCCAGCCAGCCGCGAGCCAGCCCTTGCTGCCAAGCGCCGTTTCAGACTTTCGCACTTCTTCGGTCGTCAGCGAGGCGCCTTTCGCCGTCTTGGCGAGAATGTCCTTGGGAAATTCGTTTTCGAAGAAAGCGCGCACATCGGCGCGGAAATCCTCGAGCTTCGGGTCTGTCTTGAGGTCCATGAGGGCACAATAGCTGACGCGCCCGCCAACGTCAGCCATGACCCAAGGTCAGAGAGGGTGGGAGAGCGCCGTCCTCATATGCTACTGCTAAGTGAAGACACGCTGGAAACCGAAAGGTCCCTCATGAAACGTCTATTGTTTGCACTCGTGCTTGCAGGCTGCGCCCCGAATATGCCGCAGGAGCCGGAACAGCAGAAGGACGAGGGCGAGCAGCCCGAAACTGGCGCGATTGATGTGTCCATGGAGCTGACGCTGAAGGACCTTGAGCCGGGCGACGAAGTGACGTCTCCGCTCCGCTTTTCGGGCAGCGCGTCCGGCCTCTGGTATTCCGAGGGGGACTTTCCGGTCCGCATCGTTGATGGCCAGGGCAATGTGATCGCCGAGTCCTACGCCTCGTCCCAGTCCAACTGGATGACGGAAGAACAGGTGCCGTTCGAAGGCGACATCACGTTCAATGTGGCTGAGCCGACCGAGGCGACGCTGATCTTTCAGGAAGACGATCCAAGCGGCATGAATGTGCCGGCAGAACACCCCGTCGCGGTGGTTCTGGTGCCGTCGGGCGAGTAGCTAGCTATACCGCTTCGACAGTTTCTGGTCGATTTCGCTCGCGGCCTGTTTCGCTGCGCCTGCGTAGCCTGTCAGGGAATCCGCGACGAACGGGTTGTCCTGACGCTCCTGACCGAACGTGCTCATCGGGCCGTGGCCCGGGATGAAGCGGATTTCAGGGCCCAGTGGCCAGAGCTTCGAGGTGATCGAGTCGATCAGCTGGGTATGGTTGCCGCGCGGAAAATCGGTGCGACCGATGGATCCGCGGAACAGGACGTCGCCCACAAAGGCCAGCGCGCCGCTTTCATTGTAGATCACGACATGGCCGGGCGTGTGACCCGGTGTGTGGGCCACGCCGAACTTTACGCCATCAAGCTCCAGCTCATCGCCGTCATCGAGATAGCGGTCCGGCGTCACGTTCTTGCCATCGGTGATGCCATAGCGCTGACCGGAAGATTCGATTTCGTCCAGCAGCCACTGGTCATCCTTGTGCGGGCCGATGATCTCACAGCCGGTACGCTCTTTCACGGCAGCGGCCGCGCCCGCATGGTCCATATGGCCATGGGTCAGCCAGACGCCGACAATCTTCACGCCAAACTCCTTGGCCGCGCCCATCAGCTTGTCGATATCCCCGCCCGGATCAACGAAGACGCCTTCCTTGCTCTCGATCGACCAGATGAGGGAGGTGTTCTGCTGTAGCGGCGTCGTCGGAATAACGCGAATTTCGAGCTTGGGCTTGTTCTGGGCTTGGTCTGTCATGCGGTAAATCTAGTCATGCAGGGCTGAAGCGCAATGCTATCGGCGCGGTAAGTGTTCAGGCTAAGGTCCACGACGAAACGAGACAAGCGAGACCGGGGTATTTTCATGGCAAGTGATGCGGGCACGCCGACAACGGCCGATCAGCTCTGGCGCGATACGATGCGCGTATTCTCGAACTTTCGCGGCATGCGCCCGCGCAAATCCTGGTTGAGTGGGCTGAGTGTCGGAACAGGTCCGAAGCGACTGGAGCGGCTGACGAACTCGAAGGGTGCCGCGCAGCTGATGCCGAAGCTGGAAGCGCTCTCTGACAGGGAGTTGTCCGTCTTCCGGACCTTTGGGCGGATCAATTTAGAGCAGGCCGAGGCAGCGATGCGACTTAGTCTGATCGCCAATATTACCATCCCGGTCGGCTTCCTCGTGATCCTGAACCAACTCTTTCCGGGGCCCGTGCAGAACGTGTTTGAGTATTCCGGCCCGGAAGCGATGCTTGGCGGCATCGGCCTTGTCGCTGTCATCCTGCTCATGCTGATCTGGTACAGCTATGCAGGCGTCTTCCAGGCGCGTGACATCTCCCATCTGGCTGCAATTGCGGCGGCCAAGCGCGGTGCTGGTCTTTCTGATGAGAAAGACGGCGGGGATGGCGATGAGGCAGGGCCTCTGGAGGCGGTTGAGCCGCTTCTCTAGCTTTCCGGTTTCCAGCGCGCGAAAGAGAGCCGCATGGTCGCGATATTGTTCAGGATCACGCCCGCGGCGAAATAGTAGAGACCGATACGGGGATGAAAGCCGATATAGGCCATTGTCTGCGACAGGCCGATCAGCAGGGCGGCGAGAAAGACGTCCAGCATCGACCATTTGCCGAGCACGTTGAGCCACCAGGCGAGCTTTGGGCTGGGCGGGGCGCCGCGCCGGAAAATTATGGCCGCAATAAAGGTCTTTGCCAGCGGGAAGACACCTGAGAAGAAGACCACCACCATGCCGAGGAAAAAGAGATCAAGCTCGATCAGCGTCTCAACCAGGCCCCAGAGATTGTACTCGATCATGATGCCCACATAGTTTGGCTTCATGATGGAAGGCTGGGAGATACCCATGATGATGAGCGCAACTGAGGCGTAGAGCGCCCATTCGGCGACAACGTCGATGATCTTGCTGGGCAGCGGATCACGGCTCTCTTGTTTTTGCGGGGTGTCGGTCATCGCGGGCGAGACTTGTCAGACATTGTGGCCTTGTCAACGCTTCCAAGCCTCAACTCTTCCAAGACGGGGGCTTTGGAACTAGTTACGCGTTAAGGCTTATTATGCTCAGCAAAAAGTGAGGGACGCACTTGGGACGTTTCATTGTCATTCTTCTCGGCCTCGCGGGCCTCGCCTTCTATTATTTCACCAATCAGGAAGTGAACCCCTTCTCTGGTGAGCGGGAGTTCAACGCGATCTCGATCTCGCAGGCGAGTGAGTTGGGCGCGCAATCCTATGCGCAGATCCTGCAGCAGGAACGGTCGAACGTGCTCTGCCTTGATCGCTGCCAGAGCGAGGTAGCCCGCGATGTCGTAAGCGATGTGCGGGTGATTGGTGAGCGCCTTCAGCGCGCCGCTGTAGAATATGAACGCGACCTCCTCGCTGAAGGGTGGGACTTCACCCCGGTGTCAGAGGATTTTGCCTGGACCTACAACGTGATCCAGTCTGACCAGCCTAACGCCTTCTGCCTGCCGGGAGGCTATGTCGCCGTCTATACAGGCATCCTTGATGTGACCGGCAATTTCGACGGGCAGGTGACGCTGGCCGATCTTGAGGACCCGGACAAGCTGGCTGTCGTCATGGGTCATGAGATTGGTCACGCAATGGCGCATCATGGTGCCAAGCGGATGAGCCAGAGCCAGCTCGCACAGCTCGGCATGGCGGCGGTCAGTGTCGGTGTTGGCGATATGGACCCCGGCCAGCGCCAGATGGTGCTAGGTGCGATGGGTGTCGCGGCGCAGGGCGGTATGATGGCCTTTTCGCGCCAGCATGAAACCGAAGCGGATCGTATCGGCCTCGAACTGCTCGTGCGGGCCTGCTACGATCCGCGTGAGGCACCAGAGCTGTGGGAGCGCATGGGCTCTCTCGGCGGCGGACAGCGCCCGCCTGAGTGGATGTCGACGCACCCGGCTTCAGAGACCCGCGCGCAGAACTTCCGCGACTGGATGCCGGAATATATCGAGATGTATGAGGCCAATTGCGGGCCGCTCCGCTAGGCGGCTGCTACGGTCGCTTTCGCATAAGTCTCGATCAGCGCGCTCATATCGTTAGGGCCGGGAAAGCGCTCAAAGCCGTGAGGTGTGCCCGTCTCGGCCCAGCTGAGCTTCTCGGCTGTCTGGGTTTCGACAAAGGGCGCATACCAGCCTGTCTCATCGAACAGGGTCGCGCGGACATTGACCATGAAGTCGAGCGCGGCGGGGCGCGTGAACATCCAGCTCATGCAGTCGGGGCAGAAATAATGGGGCAGGTCAGCCTGCTTCAGCCCGCCAACGACCGGCTCGCCCTTGATGACTTCGAAGCCATCGGCGGGAAAGGCGACGCTGGTTGAGAAGGCACTTCCCGACATCTTCTGGCAGCCGGTACAGTGGCAGGCCATTGTGATGAGCGGGGGCTGGGTAACCCTGAAGCGGACCGCGCCGCAGCGGCATCCGCCTTTAGCGGGCAGATCGGGATGTTTCATCGGGCGCTCCAGTCGCTAGCAGACCTACTGTCTGCCCCAAGCACGGCTCAAGAAGCAACATTGGCCGGCGTCATCAATCCGCTTTCCGAAAAGGGCTGCGGCCTTCACGATTGTGGCAAGGCGCCTATACTCATTCCTGACAGGTTGGCGGCGTCCGCTGCTGGCCGTTTCACGCGATCAGGAGACACTCAATGTTCTACAAGACGACCGCCCTTGCCGGTGTGGCTGCGGCAGCGCTCATCTCTGCCCCTTTCGCTGGCGCGCAGGAGGCCATGGCGCCGACATCTGCCGAGCGCGTAACCGAAGGCAATCTTGTCATGGATAACATTCCGGAGATACCGGAAGAGGTGAGCGAGAAGCTGCGCCAGTACCAGAATGTGCGCACGCATGGCTTTGCCGACTGGACCGATGAGGGCGTGCTGATCGCGACCCGCTTTGGTGAGGTCAGCCAGATCCACCAGGTAAAAACCCCGCTTGGCGCGCGCCGTCAGGTGACCTTCTATGATGAGCCGATTGGCGGCGCCTCCGTGAGCCCGGCAGGCGGCAGCTTTGTCTTCTCCAAGGATACGGGCGGCGATGAGTTCTATCAGGGCTACCTCTTCGACATGGCGAGCGGCGGTGTCACGCGGTTTACCGAAGCTGGCACGCGCAATGGCGGCTATACCTGGACCGATGACGGCTCGCAGGTTCTGTTCTACGAGGCGCGTGATGGCGAGGCCGACTACGACCTGAGAATGGGCAATCCAGCTGATCCGGCCAGTATTGAGACCGTGTTCGAAGGCGACGGCACAGGCGCGCTCTTCCCGGTCGACTTCTCCGCCGATGGCAGCATGGTGACCATTCAGCGCTACATTTCCATCCAGGATAGCGACATCTTCACCTTCAATGTGGAGACCGGCGAGATGACCGAAATCCGTCCCGGCGAAGAAGTTGCCTATAATGGCCTTTACTTCCTGCCGGATGGCAGCGTGCTGACCTCCACCGATGCAGGGTCCGAGTTCAAAAATCTTGTCCGCCTCGTGCCGGGATCCGACGAGATGACGAACTATACCAGCGATATCGATTGGGATGTCGAAGGCTATGACCTGTCGCCGGATGGCAGCACAGTTGTCTTCACGGTCAATGAGGGCGGCCTTGGCACGATCAAGCTGCTCGATATCGAAAGCGGCGAAGTCACCGACGGCCCTGACCTTCCGACGGGGATCGCCGCTGGCCCACAATTTGACAGCTCGGGTGCCCGTGTCGGCTTCACCTTTGTCGGCGCGACCAGCCCGGCCGATGCCTGGTCTTTCGATGTCGAGACACTGGAGCTGACCCGCTGGACCGAAGCCGAAGTTGGCGGGCTCGATACCGCCGCCTTTGTCGAGCCGGAGATGTTCGACTATCCGAACGCCGACGGCATGGACATTCCGGCCTTCATCTATCGCCCGGCAGGTGAGGGGCCTTATCCGGTCATCGTGTCGATCCATGGCGGGCCTGAAGGCCAGTCACGGCCATATTTCTCTTCGACCTACCAGTATTGGGCGAATGAACTTGGCGCGGCCGTCGTCGTGCCGAACGTCCGTGGCTCGGCTGGCTATGGCAAGACCTATGTGAGCCTCGACAATGGCCTCAATCGCAAGAAGTCGGTTGAGGATATTGGTGCGCTTCTCGACTGGATCGACGGCCAGGGCGACCTCGATAGCGACCGCGTGCTCGTCTATGGCGGCTATATGGTTCTGGCCTCGATGGTCGATTACAATGACCGCCTCGCAGGCGGCATCGACATTGTCGGCATCTCTGACTTCAAGACCTTCCTTGAGAACACTAAGGGCTATCGCCGCAACCTTCGCCGCGCCGAATATGGCGATGAGCGTGACCCGGAGATTGCCGCTTTCTTCGAGGAAATCTCACCGCTGAACAATGCGAGCGAGATCAACAAGCCGATCTTCATCATTCAGGGCGCCAATGACCCTCGTGTGCCAGCGTCTGAGGCTGAGCAGATCCTCGAGGCGGTCCGCCAGAATGGTGGCGATGCCTGGTTCCTGCTTGCCATGGATGAGGGACACGGCTTCCGCAAGAAATCCAACCGCGACTTCCAGCGCGAAGCTGAAACGCTCTTCCTTCAGGATGTGCTGGAGTTGGACGGCGCTGAGTAAAAGCCTGCATTCAGGCGAATTATCGGAAAGCGGCCCCATTGCGGGCCGCTTTTTTCATTGCACGTCGCTCAGCGTGCTCCGCCAAACGAATTCGTACTTTGTATTACAAAGCTCTCTTGACAGCCGGTTCTTGCTTTGCGATACAAAGTGCATTGCAGAGAGAAAGGAACCTGCCATGTTGAAGCAACTCATCACCACCGCCCTGATTGCTGGCGCGCTTGCGGCCCCCGCTTTTGCAGCACCGTTGACCGTTACGCTTGAGGGCGTCGAGGATCGTGGCGTGCCGCTCTATGTCGGTGTTCAGACCGAAGAGCAGTTCATGAAATGGGACGGCATTGCTGGCGAGAAGGTCGAGGACCCGGAAGCCGGCACGGTGACGGTCTCGTTCGACCTGCCTGAAGGTGAGTATTCAGTGTCGGTCTGGCATGATCTTAACGACAATGGCGAGTTCGATATGAACGAGAGCGGCTGGCCAGAGGAGGGCTATGCGATGAGCAATCAGGCGGCACTTCGCGGTATGCCGACATTCGATGTCGTGAAAGTTGCTGTCGATGCCGAAGGCGCCGCCATCATTGAAACGGTCAACTATCCGCAATAGTCTGCACAGACACACATTACCGTGGCCGGCCCTCGCAAGGGCCGGTCACTTGCGTTAGCTTAGCGGGTCGATACGGCCGTCGCCGGACTGGTTCACCCGCCACCAGCCGGCAAGCCCATAGCGGGTTTCCTGCGTGACTTCGACTTCGTGCGTAATGGCTTCTGACAGCATGAGAACGACGCCGCCCGGCTTCGGTATGATACGCGCGGCGGGCGGGTCTAAATCGCCTGCACCCTCATTCCACACCGCGAGTGCACCGCCGCGTGCTTCGTCCCAGTCCTCATTGAGGTAGGCGGCAAGCGAGACGACACGGTTTCGTGCGCCTGCAAAACTGTCGAGGTGGCGGCCATAGAAGCCGCCGGGTGGGTAGACCGCAAAACAGACTTCCATTTCGAACAGGCCGAGCATCAGCTCTCGGTTAAGCGCATTGCGCAGCGTTTCGGCCCAGTTGCGGAAGTCCTGCTGGGCTGGTGTCGAGCTATCGAACCAGGTGATGCGCGTGCGCCGGACAGAGCGGTCGACCTGGAAATCGTCCTCACGCCCGATGCCGGCGGGGTCGAGATCCGAAGCGGCGTCACGATCGATGAGTTCAGCGCGCAGTGCCGATGTCAGTGCTTCGGGAAGCAGGAGGGGCTGCCAGGTCCATCCTTTGGTTGCAAGATCGTCGGCGATTGCGCCAATGCGATTGTCCCCTACGCAAAGCGCTTCAGGGGGAGGGGAGATGGCGTTCAGCTCTGCTGGTCCTTCATGAAGCCTGCAAAACGCTGGAACAGGTAGAAGCTGTCCTGTGGGCCGGGGCTCGCCTCAGGGTGGTGCTGGACCGAGATGATCGGCTTTCCTTTGACCCGAAGGCCCGAATTGGTGCCATCGAAGAGCGAGCGGTGGCTCTCCTCGACACCGTCGGGCAGCGTCGCTGTATCGACAGTGAAGCCGTGGTTCATGGACACGATCTCGACCTTGCCGGTTTCGAAGTCTTTCACAGGATGGTTTGCGCCGTGATGGCCCTGCGGCATCTTCTTGGTCTCAGCACCCAGCGCGAGCGCCAGAAGCTGGTGCCCAAGGCAGATGCCGAGCAGCGGCTTGCCGCTATCGATCAGCTTGTTAATCGTGTCACCGCAGCGTTTGATGGTCGCTGCCGGGTCGCCGGGGCCGTTCGACAGAACGACGCCGTCCGGGTTCAGCTTCATGATCTCTTCGAACGGCGTGTCGCCGCGAACGATGGTCGCGCGCGCGCCGACATGCGCAAGGTTACGCAAGATGTTCTTCTTCACGCCATAGTCGAGCACGACGACATGGAAGTCGGTCTGTTCGTTGTTGGCAAAGCCCGTGACAAGATCCCAGAGGCGCTCTGAATTGTCGTACGCCGCGTCGCCAACGACATTGAGCGCAAGGTCGGCCGCTTCGAGGCCCTCCCAGGCGCGGGCAGCTTCGATCAGCGCCTCGACATCGATATTGCCATCGGGAGCATAGGCGACCGCGCATTTTGGCATGCCGCCCTCGCGGATGATGCGGGTCAGCGCGCGCGTATCGACATTGGAAACGGCGGTGATGTTCTTCTTGGCCAGCCAGGCATCGAAATGGTCGCGTGAGCGCCAGTTGGATGGCGGCGAAATCGGCTCACGGAAGACGGCCCCCGTCGCGGCCCGGCCTGCTTCAGTGGAGGATTCTTCATGGTCTTCCGGGTTCGCGCCGACATTGCCGACATGGGGGAAGGTGAAGAGGACAACCTGGCCTGCATAGGACGGATCGGTCAGGATTTCCTGATAGCCGGTGATCGACGTGTTGAAGCAAAGTTCCCCCACTGCGACACCGGCGGCGCCGGAACCGTGGCCGAGGAAAACCGTTCCATCTGCCAGCGCGATCGCGCCAGTAGCTGGTGTATCGGGTTGATTTCCTGTGGTCATGGGCGTATCTCCTCGCGTCCTGTCAGACGCCATTAGGGATTCGGTCACCAACAGACCTCATCCTCCGGCGGCGTGAGATAGGCGTGCAGTGACCCGGGCGTCAAGTTCGAGGTCCATGTATAAAAAGAGCAGGTATGGGACAGACAGACGTTTCTCCAGCTAACACGATCCGCGACCGTGTTTTAGTCGCACTCCAGAAAGCTGAAGCGGACGATGCTGAAGGCATCCGTGCGCGTACGCTGCGTCTGGTGAGCTGTGCTATGCGCGATCGTGATGTCACGGCCCGCGGACAGGGCCAGTGCGCCGGCTGCGAGGACACGGAAGTTCGCAAGCTGCTGGAGATCATGGTTGCCCAGCGCGAAGTGTCTGCCCGCGAGTTTGACGATTCTGGCCGCATCACGGACGCCGAGCGTGAGCGCGAAGAAATGGAGATCCTCCAGTCCTTTCTGCCGCAGCCGCTTGAAGGCCTAGCGCTTGAAAAGGCTGTCGATGCCGTCGTGAATGATCTGGAAGCGACCAAGCTGAAGGATATGGGGCGTTGTATGGCAGAGCTGCAAAGCCGCTATCCAGGCCGTATCGACACCGGTACCGCTGGCAAGGCTGTCCGCCGCGCTCTGGTCTAGGCCATCCTGGTGTTGGCTTTTCAGGCTGGGCTGAGCGAGAGATATCCGAACACTATGTCCGCAATCTCGTCGGCGAAGGCATCACCTTCTGCTGACACGACGTATCCTGGACCATCCTCGTTGAAGAGCGCTTTTTCAACGAGCGCGGTATTTGCGATATAGATCATCATCTCTGCCGCACGGTCGAGGTCAGGCTGGTGAACCTTGTCTCTTACCAGCTCAAGGAATGCGCGGTTGCCCGCAAGTGCGTCCTGCCAGAGCTGTTTCCAGTCTTCCCCGATTAGCTGCGGTCGAAGCCGCCCCTGCAAATGTACCGCGCGCAGGATGTGGGCCTGTTCACCTATGAAGCGGTAGGCCGCACGCATCTGCCTGCGGAGAAGCTGGCGCAGGTCGGCGGACGCGACCTCATCAGCCTCGACCGCGGCCGTTTCCATCTGGAGCTCATTGCGGGCCTTCCAGAGCTCGAAAAGAAGCGGGATCAGTGCTTCCTTGTTTTCAAACCGTCGGTACACCGTGCCCACCGCGACACCGGCCTCGGCCGCGAGGTCGGGCACTGAGATCGCATCGAAATCCTTTTTGCGAAGCAGCGCCTCCAGCGCGTCCATCAGCTTCTTCTGGGTCTTGATGGACCGCGCCTGGATCGCCGGCCGGGCGAAGCTGTTTGACATAAATGCTGTCTTCCAATATGTGAATGTGAATTCACGTTCATTTTAGGCGAGAATGAGCGAACTTTCAAGCAGCAGAGGACTGCGAGGGCATTGCTGCGCAAGCAGTTTTAGCGGCCGCGTAGGGCAGGTGGATCATGGACACTTTCATTCAGACGGAACCAGAACTGGTCATAGGCCTCGGGGCGATCCTGTTTCTCTGGGTCTGCGGCATGGCGTCGGACATCTATCGTCGCGTCCGCAAGCCCGCCCGGCCAACGCGGAGTCCTTTCATTCACTGGATCGTGACAGGGTCGCTTCTCTGGTTGCTGTGCGGCGTCAGTCTTTGGGCGTGGCTTTTTTCCGGACGATCTCTCGGCGCGCTCGGTTTCACCTGGGGGCAGGGAATGGGCGTCTTCGCTGCATGGGGGATTGCGCTCGGTTTCATGGCGCTGCAGCTCGCCCAGTTGCCTGCCATACGCAGAGATGCCGGTCTTCAGGACACGCTGCGCAAGTCGATGTTCGGCTCGGGCGACTACGACGCCCTGATGCCAAGGCGGCGGCGCGACTGCTGGGGTTTCTTCATGGTGGCGGTAACGGCAGGGATCACCGAAGAAGTTATCTTCCGCGCCTTCCTGATCAGCGTCCTTGCACTTCTGATGCCGCTCTGGGTCGCAGCGGTCGCGGCGGTCGCTGTCTTCATCCTCGCCCACATTTATCAGGGCGTGCAGGGGCTGATGCGCATCCTACCGGTCACGATCATCATGACGTTGACCTATGTCCTGTCTGGCTCACTCTGGCCGGGGATTGTCGTCCACGTGGTGGTCGACGTCATGGCTGGGGTGATCGCGTGGCTCCTCCTGCCGCAGGACGGATACGTCACGACGGACGAGACCGTGACGCCTGACGGTATGCGCGCCTAGTTATCCACAGATGAGGGCGGGCCTGTGTATAGCCGCATCCGAGTGTGGCCCTGAAGGCGCGATCTGCGCTACACTCTGCCCTTATGTCAGCTTCCATTCGCATACCAGATGGCTTCGTCGAGGAGTTGAAGGCCCGTATCCGGCCGTCAGACGTCATCGGGCGCAAGGTGAAGCTTAAGAAGCAGGGCAAGGAATGGGTCGGTCTTTCCCCCTTCACGAATGAGAAAAGCCCGAGCTTCTACGTCAATGACCAGAAGCGCATCTTCAAGGATTTCTCATCCGGCATCGGCGGCGATGTCATCTCGTTTGTGATGGAAACTGAAAGGCTCTCCTTCATGGAGGCGGTGGAAAAGCTCGCTGACGAAGCGGGTATGCAACTGCCGAAGGCGACGCCGCAGGACGAGGAAACGTATGACAGGCGCAAGCGGCTTTATGCCTGTTGCGAGGCGGCCTGCCGTTTCTTCGAGGACCGGTTGCGCGCGGCAGAAGGAACCGAAGCGCGAGAATATCTCGAAAATCGCGGTCTGGGCGCTGCTGCCTGGGCGCGTCACCGGCTGGGCTATGCGCCTGACGACTGGCGCAAGACCATCGACCATCTGAAAGCCGAAAGCTTCGGCATGCAGGAAATCGTCGATGCGGGTCTCGCTGTCGTGAAAGAGGGCGGGGGCGACCCATATGACAGGTTCAGGGGCCGCGTCATTTTCCCGATCACGGATGTACGCGGTCAGGTCATTGCCTTCGGGGGCAGGGGGCTGCAGCCCGACGCCAAGCCGAAATACCTCAACTCCAACGACACGGAGCTCTTTCACAAGGGCCGCGTCCTCTACCGCTACAAAGATGCGCGCGAAGCTTTCGGCAGCACCGATGCAGGCGGGCTGATCGTCACCGAGGGCTATATGGATGCCATCGCCATGGCAGAGGCCGGGATCGGCCATGCTGTCGCCCCGCTTGGTACGGCGCTCACGGAAGATCAGCTCGGGCTGCTATGGCGCGCCGGGCCGGAGCCTGTGCTCTGTTTTGATGGAGATGCAGCTGGTCTGCGCGCGGCCTATCGTTCCATTGAGCGGGCGCTGCCGCATATCCAGCCGGAACGCACGCTTTTCTTCTGTCTCCTCTCCGGCGGGATGGACCCGGATGACCTTATCCGCCAGTCGGGGCCCGAGGCGATGAAGCAGGCGCTTTCGAATTCTGTGCCGCTGATCGAAGTGCTCTGGAGGCGCGAGCGTGACGCTGAACCCCTCGACACCCCGGAAAGGCAGGCCGGTCTCGAAGCACGGCTGATGCAGGCGGCGGCCACGATCCAGCATGCGGGTGTGCGTGCCGCCTATGAGAGAGAGCTGAAATCCCGAAAGAATGACCATCTCTGGCAGATGCGCCGGCGGGCGCGCGGTCCGGCTGGGCGTTCTGACGCGCCGGTAAAAGGCGCACACCAGACGAGCGCGCCAGCAAAGACGCGGGGCCTTGGTTTGCTTGTCCGGGCGATCGATTCCCCTCACCTCATTGATGTTGGATTCGAGATGTTATCCATGGCGGTTTTCCTGGATGAGGATGTCGCAACTTTACGCGATGTGATCATTTCGTCGCCTGACGCAGGCGCAGGTGTTGACCGCAGAGCAATCGCGACCCATTTAGTGCAGTCTGGAAACATGCGCGCTGCTGACTTGCTCAATTCTTATCCCGCAACAACTGCTATAGCTCCGGATGGAGCTGACGAACGGGAATGGCTAATCGCCCTGGAGCAATACGTGGCCCGCGACGACGCCAGCGCGTCTGGCGACGTCGCCAAGGCTGAGGTGACAGCGTCACCTGAGAACTGGCGGCGGCGTAGGCATGAAGTGGCGGAACGTGAGGCTCGTGTGGCGCGTCTCAACGAGGCAGCAGAACAAACCGATCAGGACTGATCGGCCAGGTGATTGTTTGAATGTTGCAGGGGGCAAGCTGCAACAGGCGGGAGAGTTAGATGGCGAAAGCCCAGAAGCGTGACAATAACGGCGCCGAAGTCGAGACTGACGATCGTCCGGTGCTCGATCTCAACGACTCGAAGATCAAGAAATTTATCAAGCAGGCAAAGTCCAAGGGCTATGTCACGCATGAAGAACTGAACAACGTGCTTCCATCGGAGGAGCTGTCCTCCGATCAGATCGAAGACACTATGTCAGCTCTTTCCGAAATGGGTATCCAGGTCGTCGAGAATGAAGACGAAGTGGAAAACGCGTCCAAGAGCACGGCAGTAACCAAGACCGGCACCACCGGCGCGGTGGTCAAGAAGGGCAACGCCCGCGGCTCTGACCGGACCGATGATCCGGTGCGCATGTATCTGCGTGAGATGGGCGCGGTGGAACTCCTGTCGCGTGAAGGCGAAATTGCCATCGCCAAGCGTATCGAGGCTGGCCGCGATGCGATGATCCGCGGCCTCTGCGAGAGCCCGCTGACCTTCGAGGCCATGATGGTCTGGCGCGATGAGCTCATGAATGAGCGCATCCTTCTGCGCGACCTGATCGATCTCGAAACGACCTATGGCGCGGAAAATCCGACGCCAGAACCGCGCGAAAAGACTGAGGAAGAAAAAGAAGCCGAAGCCCGCGAGCGCGAGAACGAAACGACCGAGGAACGCCTCGCCCGCGAAGAACGCGAGGACGAGGAAGAAGGTCAGGCCATGTCCATGTCCGCCATGGAGGCCGAGCTTCGTGACGGTGTCCTTGGCAAGCTGGACGAGATCGCCCTTGCTTTCGGTCAGTACCGCAAGCTGCAGGAGCGCCTCGTTGAGCGCCGCATGGCAGGCAAGGCGCTGACCTCTGATGCGCGCGACGAATACGACGCGCTCGCCCAGTCCATCGTCGACAACCTCAAGACGATGCACATCAACAATGCGCGTATCGAAGCGCTTGTTGAGCAGCTCTACGCCATCAATAAGAAGCTGATGGGCCTCGAAGGCAAGCTGATGCGTCTAGCCGATGCCAAGGGCGTGCCGCGCAAGGAATTCCTCGACAGCTATTTCGGCAATGAGCTGAACCCGAACTGGCAGGAAGAAACGCTTGGGACCGCCAGGTCCAAGAAGAAGTGGGAAAACTTCTTTGAGTCGCAAGGCGAGCAGATCGGCGAAATCCGCGACGAAATCACGGCTGTTTCGCAGGAAATCGGTATCCCGATCGATGATTTCCGCCAGATCGTCCAGCGCGTCCAGAAAGGTGAACGCGAAGCCCGCGTCGCCAAAAAGGAAATGGTGGAGGCAAACCTCCGCCTCGTGATTTCGATCGCGAAGAAATACACCAATCGCGGCCTGCAATTCCTTGACCTGATTCAGGAGGGCAACATCGGCCTCATGAAGGCGGTCGATAAGTTCGAATATCGCCGCGGTTACAAGTTCTCGACCTATGCGACCTGGTGGATCCGTCAGGCCATCACAAGGTCCATCGCCGACCAGGCCCGCACGATCCGTATTCCGGTGCACATGATCGAGACGATCAACAAGATCGTGCGCAGCCAGCGCCAGATGCTGCATGAGATCGGCCGTGAGCCGACCCCGGAAGAGCTCGCTGAAAAGCTCGGCCTGCCGCTGGAAAAGATCCGCAAGGTTCTGAAAATCGCGAAAGAGCCGATCTCGCTCGAAACGCCGATTGGCGACGACGAAGACTCCAACCTTGGCGACTTCATCGAAGACAAGATGGCGCTTCTGCCGGTCGACAGCGCAATCCAGTCAAACCTGCGCGAAACCACGACCCGCGTGCTCGCCTCGCTCACCCCGCGTGAGGAACGCGTCCTGCGCATGCGCTTTGGCATCGGCATGAACACGGACCACACTCTGGAAGAAGTCGGCCAGCAGTTCAGCGTGACCCGCGAACGTATCCGCCAGATCGAAGCCAAGGCGCTACGCAAGCTCAAGCACCCAAGCCGGAGCCGCAAGCTGCGGAGCTTCCTGGATACGTAGGTCTATCCAACCCCTCTCTGGCCCGCCGGGGAGGGGCTGATGTCAGACGACAATAACATGCCTGCTGGCAAGATGGCCCGGATCGACAGCCCGCATACGCTATACAGGGCGTTAAAGACGGACGGTATAGCGTCCGATCATGCTAGGGTCATTGCTCTTCGCATTGCTCTGCGGGTTCTTCCCATGATCGCTTCGGTCCCTGATAAGCGATGGACGATGGCGGCATTGAGGTCCGCATTCGTTTCGCGGCATGCGCCCGGTTCAGCTGCCACTGCCGCAAAAGCCTTAACTGACGCCACCTCGGCCGCCAGAGTCGATCCTGAGTCCTTTGGCTACGCCCATCACGACGGCACGACCGATCCCGCCTTCGAAGCGGTCTCGGCCGCCGCCCTTGCCGCCACCTTCGCCGCACGTGCGGCCGCCGCCTCCGACTCCGCCGCCGCTTCCGACGCCGCCGCCGCTTCCGACGCCGCCGCCGCTTCCGACGCCGACGACGCCATTAAGAACAAACTTTGGGACGCGACTGATCTGGATTGGCGCGCCTTTGAAACGAATGATCCGGTTGAGCTTTTAGGCATGCCTCTATGGCCGGCCGGAATTTCGGGTGAGCTGGAAGAAGCGATAACGCGCTTCAAATCTATGCTCGTTGATTTCGGCTCGGCCTGGCCGCTCTGGGCGCGCTGGTACGATCAGATACTGAAAGACGCCTCGATCGATCCATTTCCAAACCAAAAACTTGATGAAATTGCCAACAAGCCGACAGAATTCTGGGGCGACGGCGACAATCCGCGAACCCCAGACGATATCATGGCTGAAATCGCGGAGATTTTGGGGTGGTCGATAAGTGTTGAGGCAAGTGATGCGGACGAGTCCTCGGGGACAGCTCCACGTCTTTACAGCGCGGCGGAGGAAGAGCTTGGATCTCTGATCCAAACGAAAACTGTCGTTGTCAAAAAAATTATCTCTGGTTTGAAAGTTGCTTGTGAGGCTGAGCGAGCGCAGGTCGCGGCCGATAAGCCGAACAGCGAAGAAAAAATAGACGAACAAGCACAGAAGATAATCTTCTTCGACAAGCTTAACTCTGGATTCCTTGAAGTCGAGGAAGCCATCGATTCCGACTCCCCGAAGCAGGTGGTAGAGCGGATAAACGGAGCGCTGAAAGACCTCGAGTCTTGGTATGATTCACAGCCTGATTACGTTCAGAAGTCTATCAGACTAACTGGCGTAGGCATGTCCTTGGCCGGGTTGGTAGCGGCGGGCGCCCCAAGCCTTCTCGCGTTTCCTTTCGTCGCGTGTTTCTTTGCGAAGACTGAAATCAAAGAACTCAGTAAATTGCGACCTAAGTTCGGGAGTGCGGGCGATTGACAAACTTTGCCATAGTGCTCATTTTTCTCTCCGTCAAAGGAGAACTCTTCAAATGGCCACGATGAACATCTCTCTGCCGCAGCAGATGAAGGACTGGGTCGAGGAACAGACGAAGGATGGCAAATACGCCAACTCCTCAGACGTCGTTCGAGACCTCATCCGGCGCGAGCTTACCAAGCGCGAGAAGATCGCCGCGATGCAGGAGAAGATCGACGAGGCCTATGCGAGCGGCTTTGTCGAGGTGGATGATATCGATAGCTTCATGGACGATATCATGACGCGCGCGGGGCTTTGACCTATTTTGTTTCCGATGCCGCGGCTGCTGACATTCAGTTCATGGCCGTTGAAGGGCGCGTTCTCTTTGGTCCCATCCAGACGAGATCTTATCTAAAAGGCCTGACGCGAGCGTTTCAGCGGATATCTTCTTTTCCGCAAGCCTATCGAGAACGCTTTGAAATCTTCCCGCCTCAGCGGGTGTGCCGCTATGGGGCTCACCTTATCTTCTATGTCTCCGAGGATGCCGGTGTACGAATTCTGCGGATCCGTCACGGTCGCGAAGATTGGCAGGACGAGTAGTTCCAGCCACAAGATTTGGGTCGTAACTCACGGCGTGGTTAGCTAGCTTCGCCTTGAACCAGACAAGGTAGCCCCCAAATGACCCATCCCATACGTATCGGCATTGGCGGCTGGAATTATGAGCCGTGGGAAGAGACCTTCTATCCCGGCGATCTCGCGAAGAAGCGGCAGCTTGAATATGCCTCGCGCCAGCTGACCGCGATCGAGATCAACTCCACCTTCTACCGAAACCAGAAGCCGCACGTCTTTGAGAACTGGGCGGAGCAGACGCCCGATGGGTTCAAGTTCACGGTCAAGGCGCAGCGGTTCACGACATCGCGCAAGACACCAGGCGAGATGAAGGAGGCCATCGACTGGTTTATTGGCGGCGGGGTGACGAAGCTTGGTGAACGGCTTGGCGCGATCAACTGGCAGTTTCCCGAGAGCCGCAAGTTCGATGCGGACTATTTCGGCGCCTTTCTGGACGCGCTGCCCGCCGAGCATGAGGGGCTGGCCATCCGTCACGCCATCAAGGTTCGCAATGACAGCTTCAAGACAGACGAATTCACCGACATGCTGCGCAAACATGGCTGCGCGCTGGTCTATTCAGACGCCGAAGACTGGCCGATGCCAGACGTCGAGACGGCCGATTTCGCCTATGCCCGGCTTCAGGAAAGCCGTGAGACCTACAAAGCCGGATATGCCCCTGCAGCACTGGATGACTGGGCTGGAACGTTGAAAGACTGGGCCAAAACCCGCGAGGTCTATGCTTTCTTCGTTTCCGGTGCCAAGGCGCGCGACCCGTTGGCCGCGCAGGAGCTGATCAAACGGGTGGGGCAGCCAGCTTAGTCCGGCGCGTTTCAGTCCTCGCGGTGGCAATCGAGTGCCGAGACCAGCGCCGGGGCGCCGTCTCGACACGACTGGTGCGTTTTAGGTCGCCGCCTTCAGCGCCTGATCCAGGTCCGCGATCAGGTCGTCGGCGCCTTCGATGCCGATGGAGAGGCGCACTGTGTTCGGTGCGGCGCCGGCGGCGGTCTGTTGTTCTTCGGTCAGCTGGCGGTGCGTGGTCGAGGCCGGGTGGATGACCAGTGAGCGCGTATCGCCGAGATTGGCGACATGGCTGAAGAGGTTCAGGGCGCTGACGAATTTCACGCAAGCGTCATAGCCGCCTTTCAGCTGAACCGTGAAAAGCCCGCTCGCCCCCTTCGGGCAAATTTTCGCGACGCGCGACTTGTAGGGCGAGCTGTCGAGACCTGCATAGGTGACGCCCTCGACGGCATCATGACCTTCCAGCCAGGCGGCGACCTTTTCGGCGTTGGCGACATGTTTCTCCATGCGCAGCGGCAGGGTCTCGATCCCCATCAGCGTATAATGCGCGCCTTGCGGGTTCATCGTCATGCCGAGGTCGCGAAGACCGATGGCGATGCCGTGGAAGGTGAAGGCCGCCGGGCCGAATGTCTCCTGGAAGACAAGGCCGTGATAGGCCGGTTCAGGTTGGGAGAGGGATGGAAATTTGTCACTGGCCGACCAGTCGAACTTGCCGGAATCGACGACAACGCCGCCGGTCACCGTGCCATTGCCGGTCATATACTTGGTGAGCGAGTGGACCACCAGCGTCGCGCCATGCTCGATAGGGCGGCAGAGATACGGGGTGGCCGTTGTATTGTCCACGATAAGCGGGACGCCGGCTGCATCGGCAATGGGCGCGATGGCATCAAGGTCGGTGATATAGCCGCCGGGATTGGCGATGGACTCGCAGAAGACAGCGCGCGTATCGTCGTCAATGGCGGCCTTGACCGCGTCTAGGTCGTCAAAGTCGACGAATTTCGCGGACCAGCCAAAGCGTTTGAAGGTCTGACTGAACTGGGTGATCGTGCCGCCATAGAGGCGCGTTGAAGCGACGATGTTGCGGCCTGGTGCCATCAACGGGAAGAGCGCCATGATCTGCGCGGCGTGGCCTGATGAGGTACAGACGGCGCCCGCGCCGCCTTCCAGTTCGGCAATCCGGTTCTGTAGGGCCGCGATCGTCGGGTTGGTCAGACGCGAATAGATATAGCCGACTTCCTGCAAGCCGAAGAGCGCCGCGGCGTGATCGGCATCGCGAAACTCATAGGCCGTTGTCTGATAGATCGGGACCTGGCGCGCGCCTGTCGCTGGATCGGCCTCTGTCCCGGCATGGATAGCGAGCGTTCCGAAATCCTGTGGTGCGTTTGACATGGTGTCCCTCCTGATTGGGTCGTCTTGCTTCTGTATGTGCCTCAAATTGCTTCGTATCGCCCCAAATTCAGTTTGTCTAAAGAGATCAGGCGGTGTCTGGAGACATGATGACGCGGGAGCCGGGGGAGGCCGGTATCGCGCACCTTCTGAATGTGAAACACGTGGTCGGCAGCGCTGGCGTTCCGGTGCGACCCCTCGCGCACACTGGCCGCAGGCTACAAGCAACCTAAGTTCGATGTTGACGTTGTGTTGATATCGGCGAGCCCTCTGACTAGGGCAGCCTAATCATCAAATCAGGTCACCGCGATGCGCATCCAGATTGACGCCAGGCTCGACTATAATTTCCCGCAACCAGCAGACGTTCTGCTGGCGCTAAAGGCGCGCCCTTTGGCCGACCAGACCATCGTTTCGGATTCGCTGGACATTCAAGGCGATGCCGACCTTGGCTTTCTCGTCGATGCCGATGAGGCCGATACGCGCTGCTGGATGGCGGCTGCCGGACCTGTCAGCATTCACTACAAGGCGACGGTCGATGTAAGCCGGGGACCCGTTCAAATTGCTGGCAAATACGTGCCGCCGCGCGTGCAGTTGCCTGCAGACGTCATCACCTATCTGATGCCCAGCCATTACTGTTGCGGCGCTGACGTCGAGGCGTTTGCGCGTAATGAGCTGTCTGACGTGCAGGGCGGCGACCAGGTGCTGAAAATGGCAGAGTGGATTTTCAATAATTTCCAGTATGTACCAGGCGCCAGCGATGCCGATACGACGGCGGCCGACACGTTTGCTGCCCGTCAGGGGGTCTGCCGCGACTATGCGCACGTCCTGATCAGTTTTTGCCGCGCCGTTGGTATTCCGGCGCGGATGGTGTCGGCCTATGCGCCGGGGCTTAATCCGCCTGACTTCCACGCCATCGTCGATGTCTGGCTCGACGGCCAATGGCATCTGGTCGACCCGACCCGCATGGCGCCAACCGAGAAGCTGGTCCGCATCATTTGCGGGCGTGACGCCGCCGATATCAGCTTCATGACCATCTTCGGTGAAGCCGAACTCATCTCACAATCTGTGTCGGCATTCGAGGCGCCAGAAGAAGTGAAAGCGGCCTGAAGCTTCAGGGCCGTTGCCTTGCAATGCGTGATCGCGGCAATCTCCTGAAATAGGAGCAATCATGATCACCACGTTGAGAGTGCAGACGTCCGGGCCGGGCCTTTATGATTTCACCGCGGCGGTCGAGGATGCGCTGAGCGATATGAACCTGGCTGAGGGGCTACTCACCCTTTTCGTGCGTCACACATCCTGCTCGCTGCTCATCCAGGAAAATGCTGACCCGGACGTGCTCGCTGATCTCAATGAGTTTTTCCGGAGGTTAGTGCCGCACACTGACGAGGCGTCGATGAGCTGGGTGCGCCACAACAGCGAGGGGCCTGATGACATGCCGGCCCATATCAAGGCGGCGCTTACCCAGACATCGCTGTCGATCCCGTTCAGGAATGGTGCCATGATGCTTGGCACCTGGCAGGGAATTTACCTGTTCGAGCACCGGGACCGTCCGCACCGGCGAGACGTTGTTGTGCACATTGGGGGATAGGCAATATGAGGCTTAATCAGGTGACCGTGCCGTGCTGCGATTACGCCGCCAGCGTGGCCTTCTACAAGACGCTGGGCCTGATCCAGATCGTCGACAGCCCGCCCCGCTATGCGCGCTTTGAGTGCCCACAGGCTGATGGCGGAGAGCCGGCAACTTTCTCACTGCACCATGTCGAAGATTGGGGCGGGTGTGACGACCCGCTCGTCTATTTCGAAGTGGATGACCTCAGCGCCGAATATACCCGCCTGTCCGGGGCGGGTCTCAAGTTTATGGGGCCGCCCGAAAACCAGAGCTGGGGCTGGCGCGAAGCCTATCTGAGAGACCCTGCCGGCAACCGCATCTGTCTCTATCAGGCCGGAGACGATCGCCGCTTTCCACCCTGGCGGATCTAGAAAATCACGCAGCGGGCCTTGCCGAGGCTGGTAGGCGGTCCAACCTCTGGAGCGCAGACAGAAATTCGCAGGAGCCTCTCCATGAAAGCCGTAAAGATCGCCGCCCCAGGTGGCTTTGACAAACTCAATCTTGTCGAGATCAACGATGCCGAAGAGCCGGGGCCGGGGGAAATTCGCGTCAGGCTGCACGCAACTTCACTTAATTTCCATGACCTCATTGTGTGTTCAGGCCAGAGCAAGCCAGCTGACGGACGTATCCCGATGTCAGATGGTGCAGGGGTCGTCGAGGCCGCCGGTGAAGGCGTTAGCGAGTTTTCCGAAGGCGACCATGTCGTGTCGACTTTCTTCCCGCAATGGCTGGCTGGCCCGCCGCGCGTATCAGACTTTTCCGGTACACCCGGTGACGGCATCGATGGGTATGCGCGCGAATCCGTTGTCGCGACGGCGACGAGCTTCACGAAGGCCCCGAAGGGCTGGAGCCACGCAGAGGCGGCAACCATCACGACGGCCGGTCTCACTGCCTGGCGGGCCCTCGTTGTCGATGGCGGCCTGAAAGCCGGCGATACCGTCCTCGCCCTCGGCACCGGCGGCGTGTCGGTCTTTGCTATCCAGATCGCCAAGATGATGGGCGCCGAAGTCATTGCGACCTCCTCATCGGATGAAAAGCTTGAGCGCGTGAAAGCGCTCGGTGCCGACCATGTGATCAACTACAAGAGCGACGAAAAGTGGGGCTCCACGGTTGGAAAACTTACCGGTGGACGCGGCGCAGATGTCGTTGTCGAGGTTGGCGGCGCCGGCACATTGTCTCAATCCATCAAGGCGGTTCGCGTCGGCGGTCATATCGCCCTGATCGGTGTTCTGACTGGGGTAAGCGGTGACGTGCCAACCGCGCTGCTCATGCAGAAACAGGCTCGTCTTGAAGGGCTGATCGTCGGCTCCCGCGCAGAGCAGCAGGACTTCGTCCGTGCTATTGAACATGGCGGCCTCAAGCCGGTCATCGACAAGAGCTTCGGTCTCGGTGAGCTTGGCGACGCTTTCGCGTACCAGCATGCAGGTAAGCATTTCGGCAAGATTGTTGCCGAGTGGTAGCCTGATTTGCCGTCGGCGCTACAGGAAGAACACCCAGATCGCCGTACATGAAGCGAGGCCTGCTATGGCATTCATTGGCAGGCCGACCTTCAGGAAGTCAGCAAATCTGTAGCCACCCGCCGTGTAGACGATCGTGTTGGTCTGATACCCAATGGGTGAGGCGAAACTCGCACTCGCCCCAAACATCACGGCAAGCACAAGCGCGCGCGGATCCATACCGAGGTTCGCCGCAAGCTCAATCACCAATGGCGTCATGATGACAGCGACGGCAGCATTGGTGACGAGCTCAGTCAGAACTGAAGTCAGCGCATAAATCAGAAGCAGCACGATAAAGGGCGAGGCTGCCAGCAAGAGCGGTGAGACGCCCGACACGATCACATCAACGGCGCCGGCCTGTTCCAGCCCTTGGCCGACGATCAGCATGGCGACAATCAGCGCGAGCACGTTCGCCTGAAGCGAGCGCCAGGCATCGGTCGCGGTAATACACCCTGTCGCCATGACGATGCCCACACCGATCAAGGCGGACAGGACAATCGGGAAGCTGAACAGGGCGCTCGCCAGGATCACGCCTGCCAGCGTGCCAATCGCGACCGGGGCGTGACCACGGCGGAAGGGAACAGCGTCGATTTCCTGCTCGATGACAAGCGGCGTTGAGCTCGCGAGCGAGCGCAGTGTGGCCTCGCTGCCCTCCAGCAGCAACCGATCCCCGGCGCGCAAGCGGCAACTTGCCAGCGTGGGGCCAGGCTGATTGCCTGGACGGGCAAGGCCTCGCACGGTGATCTGATAATCCGAGAGGTAGGACAGGAGAGATAGCGGGCGGCCGATATTGGAATCGGTCGGCGTGATGGTTGCCTGTACCTGTTTCGGCTCATCGGCATGATGGCGGCGCAGGCGAAGACCTGTCTTGAAGGCTTCACTGCCTGCAAACGTCAAAAGCTCTTCCAGCGTGGCGCGGATGGTCAGCCGGTCGCCAGCGGCAAGTTCGCGATCTTCGTCTTTCGCTGTCACGATGCGGTTGCCGCGGCGCTGGGAAACAAGCCTTACGCCCTTCACTTTCAGTGCTGGCAGATCATCCGGGCTGACGCCAATCGCCCTGGTGTCCTCATTGGGGAAGATGTCGGTCAGAAAAGTCTGAGGTCTGACATCGTCATCGTCCTCGACCTCGCCGGATGGAAGGAGCCAGCGCCCGAAAATGAGCAGGAAGCCCAGCGTTACGATCAGGGTCACCACGCCGATGCCTGTAATCTCGAAGATGCTGAACCTTTCCAGCCCGCGTGAGAGGGCGACGCCCGCGACGATAAGGTTGGTGGATGTACCGATCAGGGTCAGCGTGCCGCCGAGGATGGATATGTAGGAGAGCGGAATGAGCAGGCGCTTCTTCGACACAGAAAGCTTCTGCGCCAGCGCAATCACGACCGGCACCAGGATCACAACGACCGCGGTGTTGTTCACAAAACCTGAAGCCACGATGGTTACGACCGCTACAAGCAGGATAGCGCCGAGCCCGGACGTGTCAGCAAGTGCCAGTATGCGCGAGGCGAGGTGTTCAAGCACGCCCGTGCGTTGCAGAGCTGCGGCAAGGATGAACATCGCACCAATGGTGATCGGCGCGCTGTTGGAGAAAGCGCCAAGGGCAGGCTGTTCCCCGACATAGCCGAGCGCGATAAAAGCGGCCGCGCCAGCTATGGCGGTTGCGGCTGGCGGCAGGCGTTCGAGCAGAAAGCTTGCCAGCATGACGAGAATGATCGCGATCGCGACCCATTCGGAATAATCTGCGAGAAACATAAGTTCCGAGGTGTCCTTCTGCGCCCGGTTGTCCATGGCTGCCATGGGGCTCGGATGAAGAATATCTACGCCAAAGACGCGCGTCTAACAGGGGTGTTCATGCAGATTTTCATGGCATGACGCCGTGAAACCCTTCACCCGCCCCGGTCATTATGCTTTAAGCGCAGTTTGTTGCGGCGCGTCATATTACCTTTACGCAGGGGCACTCGCGCCCATATATAGTTTGGGGCAATTGCAGAGAGCCATTGGAGATCCGAAATGCTTCTCAACATGCTGAAAGCGAAACTGCACTCGGCCACTGTGACCCAGTGCGACCTTCACTACGAGGGCTCGGTTTCCATTGACCAGGAACTGCTGGACGCATCGGGTATTCTCCCGAACGAGCGCGTCGACATCTGGAATGTAACCAATGGCGCCCGAATTCAGACCTATGCGATCGAAGCACCACGCGGGTCACGCACGATTGGTGTGAACGGCGCTGCGGCCCGTCATTTTTCTGTAGGCGACAAGGTCATCATCGCCGCATTCGCGTCCATCGAGGCCGAAAAGGCCAGCCAGCACGCGCCGACGGTCGTTCTGCTGGACGATGCCAATGAGCAGAAGACGCCGAGTGCAGCTTACTAGGCCAGCGCTAACGCATTGAGATGAAAAGAAGGGCGGACCCGCGACCGGGCCCGCCCTTTTTTTCATGTCTCGCGAAAGGCTTGGCAGCGCCTACTGGCGAAGCTCGAACGTCACATCGACCGTAACCGAATAGCTGACTTCGCCGCGGGCGACCTGGGTCGAAGCATCAGCGGACTCGGCACGCATCCTCATCATGGGTTGGGGCTGGTAGCCGCCGCTCGACTGCTCGCTGATCGTCACGATGCGCGCGACGCGGTAGCCTGTTTCCTGCGCATAGAGATTGGCGCGCTTCACGGCCGTCTGGATCGCCTGGCGGCGTGCTTCATTATGGGCTTCGGTCGGGTCATCAAGGCTGAACTGGAGGCCGGAAATCGTATTGCCGCCTTCCTGCACAATCGCGTCCATCGTGCGGCCAAGGTTATCGAGATCACGTACTTTGACGCTCAGCTGGTTGCTGGCGGTGTAGCCGACAAGACGCGGCGGCGCGCCATCGCGGTTCGAATAGTCGTAGCGCGGTTGCAGCGAGAGGTTCGATGTCTGCATGTCGCGCGCTGCGATGCCTGCCGCCTCAAGCGCGGAATAGACGCCATCCATGGAAGCAGCATTCTGGCTCATCGCGGCAGAAGCAGTTTCCGCCTCTGTATGAACACCGGCAGTGATCGTCGCAATGTCAGGGGCACGCGACACTTCACCAGAGGCCGACACCGAAAGCGT
Source organism: Henriciella barbarensis (assembly GCF_003576345.1). Classification (GTDB taxonomy): domain Bacteria; phylum Pseudomonadota; class Alphaproteobacteria; order Caulobacterales; family Hyphomonadaceae; genus Henriciella; species Henriciella barbarensis. Next base: position 70,172 of record NZ_QWGB01000004.1, read on the forward strand.
GGTTTCCGGCTGGATGGAGTTTGCGTGGTTGGACGGGACGGCCTGCTGGTTCGGAATGCCCTGGGAGGGGGTGGACTGCTGGGCAATCGCAGCACCGCCAGCGAGGGCGGCGGCGACGATTGAGCTGGTCACCATGGTGCGGGCTGATGGCATCTTCATCTGTTACGTCTCCTTGTCGGTCTGCAGGGAATGCTGACTTGCAGTCCTCATTCAATTAGGCCATTGCGGCACCATCGTGACGGCGGCATGTTGCAAATCGCGCAGCCGATGCGACCAGGGCCTGTAGCTCAGTTGGTTAGAGCGGACCGCTCATAACGGTCTGGTCGGGGGTTCAAGTCCCTCCGGGCCCACCACTTCACATAATTTTTTGCCTGACGAACGTTTTGCTCGAAGGGCCTACCTGTCTTCGGGGACCCAGCTTAGGTCCAGGTGCTCATAGCGGTTCACATAACCGACCAGCTCATTCAGCCCGGCCTCGTCTTTCAGCCGGAAGAAACGCTTGTGGCGCTCGATTAGGCCGAGTTCCAGCAGCTTCTTGACCGACCGGCTCACGTGCACCGCAGACAGTCCTGTCGCTGCCCCGATCTGTTCTTGCGTGAGGGGGCAGTGAAACTGGTCATGCAGCACGGGTTCCATCAGACGCAATCGCGACATGGTCTGCAGGAGGAAGAGGACCAATCTCAGATGCCCGTCGGTACGGCGGCAGACAATGATGCGGTCATTCAGCATCGCCTGATCAATCATGCTAAGCGCGAGGATCAGTCCGCTGATGCGCGGCGACTGTCGCAGAACGTCGGTTAGCCGCTCGCGCGGAAACCGGCAGACCACGAGCCGCGTCGCGGCGATCGTGGTATTTAGCGTTTGAGCGAAGGCTGCATCGCTAAGGCCTATGATATCACCCGGGTGATACACCGTCGGAATGTGCGGACGACCTTCCGTTTCTTCGCGTGTCGCGATGGCCCATCCTTTTTTCAGGATGAAGAGTTCGTCGAGCGGTTCGCCCTCTTTCGTCAGGATTTCGTCTTTGTCGAGATCTTCCTTGTCTTTCTCCAGCGAGGCCAGAAGATCGGCCTGCGCCGGTGAAAGCGGCGCAAGTTTTTCAAGTTTCGAGGCAAGGCAGGAGTCTGCCTCAGCGCAAATATCTTCGTTTTGCGAATTGATCGTCCTTCTCCCTGGGCATTCCGGTCTTTGTACGGGGCTCGGCCTTCACGACGGGGGGCCCAGTCTTCGGAGCTTCGAACGCAGAAAAAGAAGGGGTGTTCCGGAAAAAACCGGTTCAGCGTGTGTCGAACTTGTCGGCTTTCCGGTCTCCGAACAGCATGCGTTGTTCGAGACGTGCACGTAGCGCTGCGTAATAGGCTTCGAGGAAAGCGAGGTCGTCAGATGTCGGGGACGCTTCGCGGCTTATCTTGTTGCGAATGCGGTCAGCGACCTTGGCTTTGATCTCCGGCGTGGACTGGCGAAGCACATCCTCCAGCACATGCAGTTCGTGGATGCCATAAGCATCAAGTTCCTCATGCGTGAATGTGTGATTGCCTGCGGTCGCCAGGGGTTCTGCGGACGTGATGTCCTTCTTGAGTTTCACGCGCGGCGCATGAATGACCATCGTGCCTGCGATGAGATCGCCGACGCGAAGCTTTTCGGAGTTGAACAGCGGGAAGAGAACGAAGGTAGCCGCCCAGACCAGCGCAAGCAGGCGGATCCACGCGCCGACTGCGTCTTCCGATCCCATGACCAACAAGGTGAGCGGCAGGAAAACTTCGAGTTCGCGCATGAAGTTGCGGGCAAGCACGGCATTTGCCGTCAACCTGCCGCCATTGCGCGCGGCGACCCGCAGACCGAGTGCGCGCTTGCCTGGCGTCGCCGCTTTCCGGCCGACTTCAAAGAAGGTGAAATAGAAGACCCGCAGTAGAAAGACGACGACCGCCGCGATGGAGCCTGCGATCTGCCAGCCGCGGAAACCCATTTCCGAGAAGACAATCGCGACAAGCCAGCTGAAAGCAATGAACGTGATCACCAGGATCGAGAAGTCGAGAAGGAATGCGCCCGCCCGTTCTGACGCTGTGGCCACACGCAAATTGAGCGCTGCACCTTCCGGCGTGACGAGCGGTCTGATGCGCCTTGCCTGTCGCTCCTGTTCTTTCACCCGCATATCACGGCGCCGCAGCGCCTCTCGGCGGGCCTCGATCGCTTGGCTGACCTTCTTGCCTTTGCGCTTTGCCATTATTCAGCTTCGTCCATGCGGCGGGGCCAGTAGAAATAGGCGAGCCAGAAGATCAGCGTTCCGATTGCGATGGCATAGCGCGTCATGTCGCTATTGATGAGCTGACGGCCGAACCCTTCGAGCAGCGCGGCGAGGAACAGCATGATCACCGCCCCCATGATAACCAGCGCTGCCTGGTTACCGGTATCACGCAGTGACTGCATGCGCGTCCTCTTGCCCGGGAACGCCACGGCCCCACCAATCATGAAGCCTGCCGTGCCTGCAAGGACGATAGCGAACAGCTCTGTGACGCCGTGGATGAAGAGCCAGCCGGTCAGCTCTGCGCCCAGGTTTTTGGAGAAGAAGACAGCCATGAAACTGCCAATGCTGAGGCCATTATAGACAAGCAGGACAGTCGTCGGGATGCCGAGGCAGAACCCAAGCGCAAAGGCTGTGATGGCAATCGTGCTGTTGTGCGAGAATAGCTGAGCGGCGAAAGCTCCCAACATGTCCGCGATATTGGTTTCTTCCGTATAGAGTGTAGAGCGCAGATAGTCGTATCCCGCGTCGGGGTTGCGGCTGTCCCAGCCGGAATTGAACGTCCAGAACCATTCAGGGTCCTGCCATGTCAGGATGAAGGCGAGAAGGCCGCCACCGAACAGGCAAAGCGCCGCCAGCAGCGTCGGCAGAACGGCACGCGATACGGCATCCGGCCAGTCGCGCCTGAAATACTGGGCGATCCGCGCGCCCATGCTGGCGCGAGTGCCATAGACAAAGAAATAGGCACGCGCACACAACGTCTCGAGATAGGCGAGCAGGTTCTGGTCGAGCGAGATGGAGCGTGCCATCGAGAGCGACGAGACCGCCTGACGATAAAGCCGGGGCAGGGCCAGCATGTCCTCGTCCGACAGGCGTTTGACGCCGCGCTTTTCGGCGCGCGTCACGATACGGTCCAGTGCCTGCCAGTCGGCCTCGCGCTCCTCACGGAAGCGGTAGGATTTCATTACCCGGTCGTTCAAATGAGCTCCCTCCGCTTGATGTCGAGATAGCGTGAGACAAGCTCGGAGCCGAATTTTTCCGGTGTGGTCTCGACGATCTGCACCCCCATCCGCTGTAGCTTGCGGAACACCACTTCGCGCTCCTGCAGCAGCGTATCAGCGATGACGGCGCGGCTGACATCCTCTGACGAGGTGGGCTCAGCATCGATCATTGAAGAGAGCGCCTCATCCTCGAACGTGGCGAAGACAACGATGTGCTTGTCGGTCAGGCGCCGGACGTGCTCGAGCATGAGTTCAGCTGAGATCGTGTCGACGAAATCAGTGAAGAGGATGACGAGCGAGCGTCGCTCCAGCCGTCCCGCGAGTGTGGTCAGGGCAAGCGTATAGTTCGCGTCCTCCGCCGAATAGTCGAGCTCTGAGGCAAGCTTCTGCACATGCGGAAAGGCGCCAGGACCCGTCAGAAGGCTGGAAGCGATGCCAGGACGCGCATCAAAGCCGAAAATGGCTGTCCGGTCACCAGAGCGCAGTGACACATAAGCCAGAAGCAGGGCTGAATTAATCGCGCGGTCAATCTTGGGGACGCCGCGCAGTGGCTCGCTCATCAGACGCCCTGTATCGAAGGCGAAGACGATATTGTGATTGCGCTCAGTACGAAATTCCTTGGCGAGCAGCGTGTTGTGGCGGGCTGAATGTTTCCAGTCGATGGCGCGCCGGTCCATGCCCGCGGTGAACTCTCTCAGAGCGTCAAACTCAGACCCGTCGCCGCGGTCGATCTGCATCTTGATGCCAAAGTCTGCATCGCGCTGGTAGAGCCGCACAGCTTCATCCTTTACCCAGCGCGTATTCGGCGTGATGGCGAGTTCGGTGCCGAGCGTCTCGGTCTTGCGGATGGCCACAAGGCTAAGCGGGCCTTTCCAGCGCGCCCAGATGCGCTCGATGCGTCCGGTCCCCCGGCGCAACGGCGTCAGCGTATATTCAGCCGTGTGCGCATTGTCGTTGAAGCCTTTCAGCCATTTGCGCACAGGCGGCTCGATCAGCTCATTGGTCTGCATCTCTGTCTCGACCAGACGGGGCAGGGGGCCACGGCGAAAGCGGTAGGTGACCTGAACCGGATCATCGCCTGAAATGTAAAGAAGCGGCGGCGCATCGACCTCGATGCTGAGGTCGGAGGCGCGTGCGACAAGCGCGGTGTCGGCCAGCATCAGCGCCAGCACACCTGCGACCCAGCCAGCCGAAAGCGTCCAGAGCCCCGGCGCGGCAATCGCAATCACCACGAGCACAGGCAGCCCGGCCAGCATCAGGAAGACGGCGCGCAGGGTCGGTGCGATCATGCGTTAGCCTCGCCCGATATTGCGGCTGCCGCCCCCTCCGCCCTGCCGGGCACCTCCCCCGTGAGCGGGCACACCATCGGCGTTAGTGCTTCTTCCCCCGCGCGCGGGGGAAGTGGCCCGCGAATGCGGGTCGAAGAGGGCATCCTTGATATCATCGCGGCGCAGGCGTCTGGTCGATCAGGGCCGCGAGGGTCTCGTCCGTGCTGCGCCCCTCAATCTCGGCCGCAGGCGAGAGGATGACACGGTGGCGCAAGGCCGGTCGCGCCAACGTCTTCACATCATCAGGGATAACGAAGTCGCGCCCATCGAGCGCGGCGCGCGACCGCGATGCCGCTGCGATTGCCGCAGCTGCGCGGGGGCTCGCCCCGGTTTCTAGCGCCGGCGTTTCGCGTGTCGCACGGACGATATCGACGATATAGCCTGCGATATCCTCCTTCACCTTTACACTGGCGACGCTCGCGACAGCCTCATTCAGCTCGGTGGCGGTGACGACGGATGAGACTCCGAAAGCCGCTGCGGTGCGCATGCCTGTGCGGTTGCCATGGCCCGTGACGATGGCGAGTTCTTCGTCCCGCGTTGGATAGTCGAGGACATGCTTGAACAGGAAGCGGTCGAGCTGGGCTTCCGGCAGCGGGTAGGTGCCCTGCTGCTCGATCGGGTTCTGCGTCGCGATGACCATGAAGCGGTCATTCAGCGTGTGCGCCTTGCCATCGATGGTCACCTTCCGCTCCTGCATGGCTTCGAGCAGGGCGGCCTGCGTCTTCGGCGGGGTCCGGTTGATCTCGTCCGCTAGCAGGATATCGGTGAAGATCGGCCCCTTGGTGAGCGAGAACTTATTGGTCTGGAAGTTGAAGAGGTTCGTACCCAAGACGTCACCCGGCATCAGGTCCGGTGTGAACTGGATGCGACCGAAGTCGAGATCGATGGCTGCGGCAAAGCACTGGGTCAACAACGTCTTCGCGGTGCCGGGCGGGCCTTCAAGCAGGATGTGGCCTGCAGAGAATAGCGCTGTCAGCATGAGGTCGACGGTGTCGGCCTGTCCGATCACCGCCTTAGAGACCTCAGACCTGATCCGGCCGGCGAGGCCCTGAACTGTCTCATTGCTCATGTGTCATCTCCTTGCGCCAGCGCCAGAGCGCGCGGGCCTTGTTCCTGAGGTCATCGCGGGAGCTTGCAGGTGAAGAGAGCCCCGCCTGAAGCTTCGAAAAACTCGTCCCCATGCCCTGCTGCTCGGCCATCCGGTCGAGCAGGGCCTGATACTCTTCCTCCGAGAGGGTGCGCGGCAGGCCAAGTTCCCGGCTCAAGGCGCGGCGGCTGAGAGCAAGGTAGCCCGGCGCCATACGTTTTTCGCGCCCTGCCATCGCGATGAGGCCTGCTGAATTGTCCGCCAATGCGCGCTTGCCGGCCTGGATCGCACGTGTCTCGCGCTCCGGTGCGCCAAAACGAACTGCCGACGCCCAGCCAACCAGCAGCATTGTCGCGAGGCCAATCAGCGTTGCGCCGAGGAAAGGGATATCGAGCAGGATCTTGAGAAGGTTTGTTGAATGCTCAAACCCGTGCAGCGTCGCATCGAACACTATGGGGCGGCTGCCATTGTCGGAGAGGTCAGCAATAATGCCGAGGCCAAGCCGCGTATTTTCCAGCCGTGACAGGCCGAAATTATTGAGAAGGTCGGGGTCAGACAGGACATAGAGTTCACGGTTCGGTACCTTGCCGAGCAGCACGCCGCCTGCCGCGGAAATCAGCGGCTCCAGCTGGTCGGCCTCGATAACCTGCATCTCGTTTTCGAAGTCCGGGCTGAACGTTCCGAATGACGTTTTCACTGTGCCCGGGTTCTGCCCGCGCGCAATTTCGCCATCTTCATCGAAGTCGCGCAGCAGGATCCGCACGCGCTCGGTCGAGGCGAGGTCTGAGGTCAGCTCCCAGCTGCGCCTGGCGGGATTGGCGCGGTAATTCCATTTCGGCAGGACGATCAGGGCCGGCCCGGAAATTTCGTCCGGCTCAAGGCTGCGTCCACTTATGCCGAGCGTTGCGACAACCATGCGCCGCCCACCGGTCTCCATTGTGCGGGGCAGGCGCGAGACGCTGACATCGCGGCCCTGCGCCTCCAGCATGTTGATCAGCCCTTCATACCCCGTTGCCGAGCGCGAATAGGGCGTCGGACCAGCCCGGTCACGGGACGCAAGGTCCGGCGACCACGCCATCAGGGTGAGCACAGCGCCAAGCGAAAGCAGCGAAACGACTATCAGGATGATGATGACGCGGCCGGTAAAGGGCGTGCGCGCCTGAGGGAGGCGTTCACTCATGCGCGTGCCTCCTTGAAGGCGAACGCCTCATAGGACGCCCGCGCTTCTGTCCAGCCACTCTGATCGACGGGTCGGTCACCGAAGAAGGACTTCTCGACGAGACGGATGATGGGAGAGAGCGCGGCCCGCGCGCGTTCCGGCAGGTCGCCGAGGCGTTCAATCTCTCGCGCGGTCAGCGATTGCGGCACGCCCCCTGCGCGCCGTGCATTGAGGTCGGCAATGGAGCGGAAGAGGAGGAGGTGGACGGCTTCAGCATAGCGCCCTTCTGCGGCAAGCGCGTCGGCCTGCTGCAGCAGGGCTTCTGCCTCTTTCCGAACGGGCCTGCCCTCGTCGATGATGGAAACATCTGCTTCGGCTTTCAGTTCGCGCTTGCGCCGGCCGGGCAGGGTCAGCCCACCAAGCATGTACCAGAGCGCATAGGCCACGACGGCCACCACTGCGCCGATCAGCAGGTAGCGGATGAGCCAGCCAAAATTCTGGAAAATCCAGGCGAAGAATTTGCCGATGGCTTCGATGATACCGTTATTGCGACGCGGAGTTGCTTCGTCCGGTTCCGGCTCGAAAGTCGGGCGTTCGGACTGTATGCGGCTGTTTGACGTGTGCGCTTCGACCAGTGCCTCGACATCGGCTTCGTCGCTGACGGCCTCCTGTGCGATGGCTGTCGTGCCGGAAAAGAAGCTTGCGAACATCAGAACAGAAAGAAGGGCGCCAAGTAGAATGGACTTCAAGCAATCGCCTCCTCTTGCGTCTTTTGCATGCGCCCATTCCCTCCAGACCCTTGTGACTATTTCAGAGCAACAGCGCGGCGTCCATGGGGCATTGAGATTAGCGCCACGATCACCGATATGCGGGACGCGACATTCAAGGAGACGCCCATGGACCGCGCCGAACGCTATGCAGAGCTGAAACTAGAAATCGAAAGCCTCGTTTCGGGCGAGACTTATGTGCCTGCCCGCTATGCGTCTGCGGCCTGTCTTCTGGCCGAAGCCTTCCGCCCGCGATTCTTCTGGACAGGCTTCTATGTTGTCGATCCGCAAAAGCCTGAAGAGCTTGTCGTTGGTCCGTACCAGGGCACGCTTGGCTGCCTGCGTATCCCGTTCGGCAAGGGCGTCTGCGGCGCCTGCGCGGCGAACGGTGAGACACAGCTTGTGCCGGACGTACATATCTTCCCGGGGCACATCGCATGCGACTCCCGTTCCAACTCAGAGATCGTCGTGCCGGTCTTCGACGCAGACGGAAAGCTCGCCGCCGTTCTCGATGTCGACTCCACGGAATTCGACGCTTTCGACGAGGTGGACCGCGAAGGTCTCGAGGCGATCTGCAAGATCCTGCTGACGGCGTAGGTCTCGTCGGGCGTTAACACCTTATCGTCATCCCGGCCGACCGAAGGGAGAGCCGGGACCCAGATTCAAAAGTGTTTGCAGATCGCCCGCCTGGGTCCCGGTGTTTCGCTACGCGAAAACCGGGATGACGAAGATAGGAATGTTTGAGTTCATGGACGGTCAGCCGTCCAGTATCGCCGCGTTCGGCCCGATCATGCCTGAGAGCGTAGACCTTGCCTCTTCCGGCAGATCCTTCCAGGCCTCTCGAAGCGCCATCAGGCAGCGTAGCTGATACTTGAAGACACCCTGCGTGTACGGCTTTCCTTCAAGCTCCAGGCTGAATGTTTCATGCCCAGCCTTCAGCGCTTCTTCATTGGCGCTGAGGAAAGGCAGATAGGTATCGCCTGCCACAGCGAGTAGCGATCTCACCGGGGCTGATGGCTCGTCCGTCCAGTCGCCATCGATGCCGGACGCATCATCAACCATGTCGAGCCAGCGATAGAAATAGGGTCGCTCCTTGCGCAGGAAGGCCATCGGCGTCGGGTCGACGCTCATCACCTTTACCTGTCCATAGAAAGCAAGGTCGGCCAGGGAGGGCCGGTTACCAAACAGGAATAGCGTTTCGCCAAGGGCGACCTCTTCCAGATGCTGGGTCACGCGGGCGAAAGAGCCTTCGATAACAGGCTTGGTCTCTGGCGTGCAGCCGACCAGCGCCATCCGAGAGATCTGCCGCTCGCGAATACCGGCTGCGGCCTGCTCGACCTGTTCTCGGCCTGCCAGCGGCAAGCTGTCATACATCAGCCAGTTCGCGCACCATTCGGCGTCTTCGTTATAGTGCCAACGATAGTGGAACATCGCCTTCATGGTCCATTCGTCTGCCATGTCCTCAAGCAGCAGGCAGGCAAAGCGCTGGACCGGGTCTGGCGGCAGGATGGCGCGGCCTTCATCCTCCAGCGCCAGAAGGAATGGTGTGGAATCGTTCGTCCATTGGCCGTCTGGCGTCCGGATTACGGGAATGACGGGGGCTCTTACCTGGCTCAGGACATCGCCGCGTATGTCTGCCGTCATCGGGACCCAGACATGAGGCAGGCGCTTGGCCCGCATCGCGGCGCGCACCTTCATGGAATAGGGCGAGCCGAGCGCGCCGTGGACCTTATAATTCTCAGTCATCAGTTCATCACCGGTTGGGGGCGCTGCGCGCAGGGAGTGCCATACATGCCGCCCTGATCGATGCAGAAGAATTTGTCGTCTGCGCTGATCGGCTGCGGCCGGTCGTGACGGTTGTCGCCGATGAAGGCGACGATCTCTACACCGGGATATCCCTGAGCGGCCAGCATGGCAGGCACCACATCGAAACGCGGCGTCTTGTCGGATGAGCCATCCGGTTGCGCGCGGGTCAGCAGGACGCGGAAGTCTTCATTGCGCTCCAGCCCGACGCTGGCGAGGTTCTCTTCAGTCCAGAGCTGTTCAGTGTCAGCCCGGTTTGTAACCAGCGCGACATGGCCGCCAAGTTCGTTGACGCGTTCGATGAATTCCTTGGCCCCAGGCACCAGCGTTGCGGACTTTTCGGACGTCCATTCATGCCAGCTTTCCGGCGTATAGCTTTCGCCAATCTGCTCACGCCTGATCTGGTAGTCGACATTATTGAGCACCGTCTCGTCGATATCGAGGGCGACCGCCCAGGTGCCCCGCTCATGGGTTTCGGCAACGTCTTCCACATAATCGGTCGCCAGCGCGAAAACTTGCTGCGCCTTCTCGGCCCATTCAGGATTGTTCGCGACCCAGTCGACGCCCTCGCTGAGAGCGATCTCGTTCTGAACCGGGGCGGTGTCAGGGGGCGTCGCGCAAGCCGTCAGCGCGATCGCGGCCAGGGAGGCCTTTATGAGTGTCCAGGCATTCATGCGTTGCTCCTTCAGATCGCGGCGACGCCGCTTAGCCCATTGGGTGTGTTTCGATCAGTTCCTGATACTTCAGGCCAGCCTCGCGGTGGCGATGGGCCTTCTGATAGCGCGGGTCCCGCATCATGCGCAGCATGTGCTGGCGGGACGGATAGTGGACGACCAGGACGCGGTCCCATTCCTCGCCGCCGCCGATGAGATAGCCCTGGCCGCTGCCGGTATAGAGGGGTTTCAGGCCGATCTGCGGGTCGTTGCCCAGTTCGACAAGCCCTTCGCCATAGCGGTTATAGGCTTCCTCGCCGGTCAGGCCTTCCTTGGCCTCCGGCGCGTCGGCCGGATACTCGGCCTTGTCCTTGAATTTCAGCAAATTGATCATGACGATCGGGCCGTCATGCGCATCTTTGGCAAAACGGGTCATCTGTTCTGTGTTCGGCTGGACGGCTGGCATGGGTCGCTCCCTTTTCAGCCAACCATCGCTGATCAGGAGTTATCAGACAACCTCATCCCAGTCGCGGCTCAGCCTGTTAGCCGCATTGATAATGCCGACCATCGAATAAGTCTGTGGGAAATTGCCCCAGAGCTCACCCGTCGATGTGTCGATGTCTTCCGAGAGCAATCCAAGACGCGTTCGATGGGCAAGCACATCCTCGAACATGGCGCGCGCTTCCTCAATCCGGCCAATGCGCGAGAGGGCATCAATGTGCCAGAAGGTACAAGCGGTGAAGGCGGTCTGTGGCAGGCCGAAATCGTCTTCCACCCGGTAGCGGTAGACATGATAGCCATCGCGCAGCTCCTCATCGATCCGCTCGACGGTCTTGATGAAACGCTCATCCATGGCGTCGATAAAGCCGATCTCCGCCATCAGCAGGACGGATGCGTCGAGGGCGTCCTCACCAAAGGCGCCGGTAAAGGCCTGGCGCTTCTCATTCCAGGCGAGATCAAGAATGCCGGTGCGCATCTCGTCGGCCTTGGCATTCCAGTAATTGGCGCGCTCAGGTTTGCCGAGGAAAGTGGCGATCCGGGCCAGCCGGTCGCACGCCGCCCAGCACATGATGGCAGAGGAGGTGTGGATGTGCGCCTTGCCGCGAAACTCCCAGATTCCTGCGTCCGGCGTATTCCAGACCGCATAGGCGCGCTCCCCCACGCCTTCGAAATGCTCGAACTCCAACTCGCCCGCCTTGGCGTGCAGGCGGTCATCGAAGAAGGCCTGGCTCGCGCCAAGGACGACATGGCCATAGACATCGTGCTGGATATGCTCGGCCGCCTGATTGCCAAAGCGCACCGGCCCCATACCGCGATAGCCGGGCAAAGCATTGGCAAAGCCTTCGGTCAGATCATGCTCCAGCGCGATGCCATAGACTGGCTGGATATGCCCGCCCCTGGTATGGGTGACCGTGTTGCGAAGATAGGCGAGATAGTATTCCAGCGTCCCGACTGCAGAGAGGCGGTTCAGCGCCGTGACTGTGAAATAGGCGTCCCGCAGCCAGCAGAAGCGATAGTCCCAATTGCGCTCAGAGCCTGCATGCTCCGGTATGGACGTCGTCAGCGCTGCAACGATACCGCCCGTCTCTTCATAGACGCAGAGCTTCAGCGTGATCGCGGCGCGGATCACTGCATCCTGCCAGTCCGGCGGGGTCGCGAGCCGGCGTGACCAGCTCATCCATTGATCGACGGTGCGCTCCAGCCATTCCAGCGCGATGACGCCCACCCGGTCTGACAGGCTCTCATCCGGGCCCATCAGGAAGCTGACTTCCCTGTCGAGCACGAAGTCGCGGCCATCCATAACATAGGAAACCGGCGCATCCGTCGTGATGCGGAAGCCTGCATTCTCATCCAGGAACTTGATGTGGTTCACGCCGCGACGTGTGACCATGTTGTAGTCGCCGCGCTGGCTTTGCGCGAACAGGTCCACCCGGATGCGCGGCATGCCCCGCAGCGGCGTGATCCGGCGCACCATGGAAGCAGGCCGGAACATCCGGCCCTTGTCCATGAAACGCGGACAATAATCTGTAATGCGGATGGCAGAACCGTCTTCGGCTTCCAGCTCGGTCTCTATGACGGCGGTATTGCGGCGATAGCGCTGCGTGCTCTTGCAATGGCCCTGCAGCGTGATTGCGAACTTGCCGCGTCCGCCAAGCAGGCTGTTGAAGACAGGTTCACCGTCGAGACGCGGCAGGCACATCCAGACGCATTCGCCATGCTCATCAATCAGGCCTGCGACCGTGCCATTGCCGATAATACCGAGTTCGAGATTACTCATTTGCGCCCCTGACGCTTGATCCAGTCTGCCACCGCTTCCGGGCCTTCCAGCCGGTAGGTGGCCCGTGTTTCGCCGTCGCCCACCTTTATCGACACTCCGCCGAGGCGGTTGACGACATCGAACGCGTCCTCGTCCGTTGTGTCATCACCCACCATGATCGGTATGCGGTCTTCGATAGCCGCCAGCACGAGCAGTTTTTCAACGGCCTTGCCCTTGTTCGCGCCTGCAGGTTTGGCCTCGAAAATCATCTTGCCGGCCTGAAGCTTGTAGCCATCGACACTTGAAAGACCCGCCACAAGCCGCTCGTGCAGGATGGTACCAGACGCCGGATTCAGACGGTAGTGAAAGGCAATGACTTCGCCCTTGGTCTCTGCATGAACACCTTCTAGACCAGCGACGGCATCCCTGGCTGCCACCGTCAGCGCCTCAGGTGCCACCGAGCGTGTCTCGTCTGGGCTTTCGCCCGGCGCGCAAATCTCGAGCCCGTGTGTGCCTGCGCGCCAGAGCGTGTCTGGCACACGGGAAGAAAGATCCCGCACGTCACGCCCGCTGATAATGATCAGCGCACCGCCGAGCGTCTCCTTCAGCCGCGTCAGCTCTTCGGCAATCCCGTCCGGCAATTTTACCGTCGACGCATCGTCCTGCAACGGCGCGAGCGTGCCATCGAAATCAAGGAAGAGCGCGTGCCGATGGTCGAGATCTGGCAGGTCAGAAGGGGTATTCATCAACAAGTATCGACGTCCAGATCATCGAGGAATTTCTGTCGCCACCAGGAGATATCCTGCTCGACAACCGTCCGGCGCAGCTTTTCCCAGCGTTCCTGCCGCTCTTCAAGGGGCATTTCGAGGGCTTTGTAGATCGTCTCGGCGACGTGGTAGCGGTCATGCGGATTGACGATCAGCGTATCGGAGAGCTGCTCGGCGGCGCCTGCAAACTGCGACAGGATCAGCACGCCCGGGTCGTCCGGGTCCTGCGCCATCACGAACTCCTTGGCGACGAGGTTCATCCCGTCCCGCAACGGCGTCACGAGGCAGACGGACGCAATCCGGTACAGCCCGGCGAGCTCTTTCCGGTCATAGGAGCGCGCAAGATAGCGAAGCGGGATCCAGTCGAGGTCGCCATAATCGCCATTGATGCGGCCCGCCAGCTCATCAAGCTGGACACGAAGATCCTGATACTCCTCCACCTTGGAGCGGGATGGTGGGGCAATCTGCGTGAACGAGACGCGCCCTCGCGTCGACGGAAAATTGTCGAACATCTTGCCGACGGCCTCAAAGCGCTGTGGCAGGCCCTTGGAATAATCCATCCGGTCCACCCCAAGGACGAGCTTGCGTCCGCCAAGGAATTTGCCGATCCGGGTGGCGGCGGTCTTGGCGCGCTGACCAACGGCAAGTTTCGCGAAGCTCTCTGCCTCTATCCCGATCGGATAGGCGTTCGCCCTGATCCGCCTGCCGAAGACGCTGATCCAGCCATCGCCCTCATCAACCCCGTCGCAGGAACGCACGAGGAACTGCACGAAGTTGGAGCGGTCATTTTCTGACTGGAAGCCGAGCACATCGAACTCGCACATGGCGCGTGCGATCTGCTCATGTTCGGGCAGGGCGCGGAAAACTTCAGGCGACGGGAAGGGAATATGGAGGAAAAAGCCGATCGGGCCGTCCCATCCACCTTTCCTCAAAAAGTCGCCCATCAGCAGGAAATGATAGTCGTGGACCCAGACGCTGTCGCCTTTCTCAAGGTGCGGCACCACCATGTCGGCGATCCGCTTGTTCACCTTCTCATAGGCCTCGAAATCGGTATCGCCGAAATGGGCAAGGTCCACGCGGTAGTGGAAGACCGGCCAGATGACCCGGTTGGCATATTGCAGATAGAAGCCGTCATGCTCGGCCTCGGTAAAATCGGTGACGACGAAGTCGACGCCTTCATCGGTGATGTGCTCGGGCGGGCCCGGCTCACCTTTGACGATATTACCTGACCAGCCGAACCACATGCCGCCTGTCGATGTAAGCGACTCCCAGACCGCGACGGCGAGGCCGCCTGCGCGGGCACTCGGATCAGCTGCGGTGCGGTTCGAGATGGCAATCAGTCGGCCCATGCGAAACCCTTCCTTCTGGAAATGAAGATGCCGAAGGAAGAAAGCGCATCAACCCCAAAGGTTCGATTTCACATGAGTTTTTGCGCACGCGCCAAACCCTTGCTCCAATTGCCTATTCCTTGAGCTGCCGGTTCAGGAACGCCATGCGGGTCTTCATCAGATGGGTCTGCAGGGCCTGGCCGCGGATGCCGTGGCGCTGGCCGGGATAGGTCATTAGCTCGAACAGAAGGCCTTTCTCCTGCATCTCTGCCATCAGCCTTGTCGTATTGTCGAAAGTGACATTGTCGTCGGCCATGCCGTGGACGAGGAGGAGCGGCGGCAGCGCGGCTTCCAGACGCTCAAGATGATAGAAGACCGATGATTTGTCATAGCCGTCCGCATTGTCCTGCGGCGTGTCCATATAGCGCTCTGTGTAGAAGGTATCATAGAGCGACCAGTCGGTGACGGGCGCGCCAGCAACGGCGGCGGCGAACGTGCCTTCCGGGGCCTGCAGGATCGTCATCAGCGTCATGTAACCTCCATAGGACCAGCCCTGGATGGCAACCCGCTCAGCATCGACGAAGGGCTGGGATTTCAGCCACTCGACGCCTTTCAGCTGGTCGCGCACTTCCGGCCCGCCGGTCTGGCGATAGATGACGTCCTCAAACGCCTTGCCCCGGTTCGCCATGCCGCGATTGTCGAGGCGGAAGACGACGAAACCCTGGCGCGCAAGATACTGGTCAGACAGGCTCTCCCAGTCGCGGTCTACCGTCTGTACATGCGGGCCGCCATAGACTTCAACAATGGCCGGATAGGCCTTCGAGGCGTCAAAGTCAGCGGGCTTCAGGATGGAATAATAAAGCGTCTGGCCATCTTCGGCCTCCAGCGTGCCAAACTCAGGCTCGGCATGGGCATCGAGATAGGGGGCGTAGGGGTGGTCTGCATTGAGTGCGTTTTCCTCGACCCATGCGATGAGTTCACCGCCAGCCGTATAGAGACCGGTCTGCGGTGACTGGTTCGGGGCCGATGAGGTGCCGACAAAGGACTGCGCATCTGGCGCCATGCTGACCGACCATGACTTGCCCGCTTCAGTGATGCGCTGAGGCTCACCGCCGCTCAGCGGAACTGAATAGAGGTGCTGCTCCAGCGGCGTGTCGGCATAGCCGGTGAAGTAGACGATGCGATTCTCCCGGTCGACGCTTTTGAGGCTATCGACAGCCCAGTCGCCGCTGGTCAGGAAGCGCAGCTCGCTCGCATTGCTGCCATCTGGCGAGATGGCGAGGTGACGGTAGCCGGTTTCCTCTGTGGTCAGCAGGATGCCTTCATCAAGGCCGACAAAGTCGTTCGAAAGGTTGACCCAGTTGCCTTGCGTCTCTTTCAGCGGAGACCAGACCCGCCAGGGCTTTCCATCGGTGCGGTTATAGCGGATTTCTGTCTGGTCGCGGTTGACCGT
This sequence comes from Henriciella barbarensis, assembly GCF_003576345.1. GTDB lineage: Bacteria > Pseudomonadota > Alphaproteobacteria > Caulobacterales > Hyphomonadaceae > Henriciella > Henriciella barbarensis. Next base: position 86,017 of record NZ_QWGB01000004.1, read on the forward strand.
CTGGAACCAGAGGCTGCTGCCTGCCCAGTTCACCCGCGCAAGATAGGTGTCCGGCCCCACGCTGGTCAGGCGCGCATCCTCGCCGCTTTTCAGGTCATGGACGAAGAGTTCGACAAGCGCATTCGGCGTGCCAGCGCGCGGATAGCGCTGGTCGATGACCGTGGTTTCCTCGGCCTTGATGTCGAAACGTTCGATGATGTCGACCGTGCTTTCGTCGACCTTGGTGAATGCGATCTGGCGCTCATCCGGGCTCCACCAATAGCCCGTATACCGGCTCATCTCTTCCTGCGCGACGAACTCGGCCACGCCATAGGCGATGGCATTGTCAGGCTCGGCCTCCGGCGTGATCTGGCGTTCCTCGCCGCTCGCAAGCTCGATCACGAACACCGCGCCATCGCGAACGAAGCTCACATAATTGCCGCGCGGAGAGACGCGGGCATCATATTCGAAGGCCTCGGTCTCAGTCAGCTGGCGGGTCTGCGCGCCGTCAGCGCCAAGCGTGACGAGGTGAAGGTCCCCGCCTAGCGGCACGAGGATTGTATCGGACGTCCCCCAGTCATAATCCACGATGCCCTTGCGGCCGGCGATACGGCGGCGCTCACGCAGTGCTTTTTCCTCTTCCGACAGCTCCACCTCTTCGGGCTCCAGCAGGGTCGAGTCGACCAGCATCGATTGCGCGCCCGTCTGCACATCGAACTGCCAGAGGTCATAGCGGCTGGAATCATCCTCGCGCGCCTTGAGGAAGGTCACGCGGCCACCATCCGGAGAGTATTTCACGCCCGTTGGCGCAGGCCCGCTCAGTGAAGGCGAGGAATAGAGACGTTCGATCGTCAGCTCATTAGAGGCCATAGTGTCCTGTCCGGTCTGGGCGATTGCGGGGGAGGCGAAGAAGAAAGCGGCAGCAATGCCGGAAACGAGTGTACGCATGCCGGGCATACCTAGCGTGGTCCATTCACATGTCAGCCCCCGGAGCTGGTAGCCACCGCAGAAATTGAAGGTCTGGCGAAAACCTGCCCGCACACCTTCTACCTTGATCTTGAGGGCCCCCAGCGCCTACATCCCGGTTTCCAATTTCCATTCCAGATCAGCGAGCGTTCTCACCCCATGGCCGGTCAACAATACGTCTTCAACATGCAGGGCCTGACCAAGACCTATCCAGGTGGCAAGAAGGTGTTTGAAAACATCCACCTGTCCTTCCTGCCAGACGCCAAGATTGGTGTCGTCGGTGTGAACGGTGCGGGTAAGTCGACGCTGCTACGCATCATGGCGGGTCAAGACACCGAGTATAATGGTGAGGCCAACCCGGCACCCGGTACCAAGGTCGGCTACCTGCCGCAGGAGCCGAAGCTTGATGAGAGCAAGACGGTGTTCGAAAACATCGCTTCGCAATGTCCTGAGAAACAGATCTTCGACAAGTTCAACGAAATCTCGATGAAGCTCGGTGAGGAGTATACCGACGAGCTGATGGAAGAGATGACTGCCCTGCAGGAGCAGGTCGATCAGGCAGATGCTTGGGACATCGATTCCAAGATCGAGATGGCGATGGTCGCGCTTGGTTGCCCGGAAGGCGACGCGTCTGTCACTAATCTGTCGGGGGGTGAAATCCGCCGGGTCGCGATCTGTCAGCTGCTTCTGTCAAAGCCTGACATGATCCTGATGGACGAACCGACCAACCACCTCGACGCCGAGACGGTCGCCTGGCTGCAGAACTATCTCATCAACTTCCCTGGCTGCGTGATCCTCGTCACCCACGACCGCTACTTCCTCGACAAGATTACCGATTGGATCCTCGAGCTCGACCGTGGCCGCGGCAACCCTTACAAGGGCAATTATTCCGACTGGGTCGAGCAAAAGGCCAAGCGGATGGAGCAGGAAGCCCGCGAGGATGCTTCCAAGAAGCGCACTCTGGCAAAAGAGCTCGAATGGGTCCGTGCCGGCGCGAAAGCCCGCCAGACCAAATCCAAAGCGCGTATCCAGTCCTATGAAGAACGCGCCGCAGAGGCAGAGCGCGAGACCGTCTCGCACGCCCAGATCCGCATTCCGCCCGGCCCACGTCTCGGCAATATTGTCATCGAGGCCGAAGACCTCCGCAAGGCGTTCGGCAACAATCTTCTGATTGATGACCTTTCCTTCAAACTGCCCCCCGGCGGCATTGTCGGCGTCATCGGTCCGAACGGCGCGGGTAAGTCGACGCTGTTCAAGATGATCCTCGGTCTGGAAGAGCCGGACTCCGGCGCAATTCGTGTCGGCGATACGGTCAAGCTCGGCTATGTCGACCAGAGCCGTGACAAGCTGGATGACAAGAAGAATGTCTGGGAAGAGATTTCCGACGGGCTTGATGTGATCAATCTCGGCGGCATTGAAGTCAGCTCGCGCGCCTATACAGGTGCCTTCAACTTCAAGGGCTCCGACCAGCAGAAGAAAGTCGGCCTCCTCTCGGGTGGTGAGCGTAACCGTGTCCACCTCGCGAAGATGCTTCGCCAGGGCGCCAACTGTCTCCTCCTCGACGAACCGACCAACGACCTCGACGTGGAAACTCTGCAGGCGCTCGAAGAGGGCCTCGATGGTTTCCCGGGTTCTGTCGTGGTGATCTCGCACGATCGCTGGTTCCTCGACCGTATGGCGACGCACATCCTCGCCTTCGAAGGCGACAGTCATGTCGAATGGTTTGAGGGTGATTTCTCGTCCTATCTCGAAGACAAGAAACGCCGTCTCGGCCCTGATGCGGTGGAGCCGAAGAAGCTCAAATTCAAGAAGTTCCAGCGCGACTAGACATTCTCGGCGGGCTATCTGGCTGTCGTGTCCCGCTCGGGAGGCGCACAGCTAGTATTTGAAATATTCTTTCGGCCCGCCACTTCCTCCGTATGCGTCACACCAGATCACACCTTCTGCCAGCCGGCCTGGCCGCTATCGCTTTCATCGCCCTCGCGCTTGCCGTGATGAATGAGGCGATGCTGGTTTCTGTCGATCTGGCGATCAGTGATGCGGTGCAGGCCGCGCGCAGCCCGGCGACGGACTGGGTCGTCGTGCTGGTCACCCTGTTCGGTGATGCTGTCGCGCTGACGCTGATCGCCTCCACTATCGTGATCGCGCTCCTCCTGCGGCGGGCCTGGTGGCCAGCGGCGATGAGCGCCATTGCTTTCATTTCCACCCTGCTGATTGTGAAGCTGATCAAGCTCTTGATAGCGCGTGACCGGCCGACGGCTGATCTCTATGGCGGGGTCGAGAGCTTCAGTTTTCCGTCCGGCCACATGACCAACTCTGCCGTCATCTATGGCGCGCTCGCCATCTTTGCCGCCTATGCCTTGAAGGGCGTGGTGCAGAAGATGGCGGTGGCCGGCTTCATTCTGCTGATCGGTCTTATCGGGTTTTCGCGCGTCTATCTCGGTGCCCACTGGCCGACCGATGTGATTGGCGCTGTGATCCTCGCCAGTATCATGCTTTTTCTGATTGCATGGGGGTTTGACCAGGTGCCGAACACCGACCGGTTCGCCAGACCGTTCACGCTCGCCATCCTCGTCATGTTCGCGGTCTGGGCTGTCTATGGCTTTATCACGCTTGAAGTAGCCCTCGACATGTATGCGCTGGACGTCACACCTGAAGGCACGATCGAAGTCGAGCCGGTTGAAAAGTAAAGTATTTCAATTTTTCAGGTAACTTCGCCCTAACCTTACCGTGCGAGACAGAATGTAGCCGCACTTACCCTGCGGACGGTTTGAATCTTCGAAACTGCGAAGGGATGATCATGATCAATAACCTTACCAGAAAGGGTGAGGGGGGAAATCGAGAGGCCGGGGATGAAGCCAATCGGCTGGAAGCTCTCGAATCGCTGGGAATTCTCGATACGCCGCGCGAACCCGCGTATGATCGGATCGTCAGACTCGTGCGCGCATCCTTTGATTGCGACATGGCGCTTATCTCGGTGCTCGATGCCCATCGGCAATGGTACAAGGCGATCGAGGGTGCCGACATGGACGAGGTTCCGGTACAGGACACCTTCTGTCGGCGCACCATCAACATGGAGGGCCCGCTTGTCGTCGAGGATGCGGCCCAGCATCCCAACTTCAAGAACAATCCCTATGTCACGGCAGAGAACGGCGTCCGCTTCTATGCCGGTATCCCGCTGAAAACGAAGAACGGATTTTCTGTCGGTACGCTTTGCGCCGTGGATTCAGAACCTCGGGTCCTGCGTGAGGGTGATCTGCAATTACTGGAAGACCTCGCCACGATCGTTGTCGAGCAGATGGAGCTGCGCGAGCAGGCCATGACCGATGATTTGACCGGTGCGCTGTCGCGGCGCGCTTTTCGCTCAGAAGGGTCACGTCTTGCCGCGCTTGCGAGTCGCCACCGGCATCCGCTCCCCGTGATTTGCTTCGACCTCGACCATTTCAAGGCGATAAACGACACATTCGGACATTCCGCCGGCGATGAGGTGCTCAGAACGATTTCGCAGACCGTCCAGAAACGTATGCGTCGCAGCGACGTGTTTGCGCGATTGGGCGGTGAAGAATTTGCGGTACTCCTGCCAGAAACAGAGCGTCGCGGCGGTGTGGAAGTCGCGGAAGCCCTGCGTCGTGACATTTCTGCGCTGCGGTTCGATTTCGGTGGCAAATCCGTCAACGTCACAGCTAGTTTTGGCCTCGCAAGCTTTGATGGCCAGATCAATGATCTTGATACGCTGCTTCAGCGGGCCGATGCAGCCCTGTACCAGTCCAAAAAAGACGGCCGAAATCGTATCACGGCCTGGGGCGATGGGGACGTTTCTGTCAAAATCGCCCGCCGCCGCGTTCTGAAAGGCGGCAAGATCAGCTTCCGGAATGGCGGCTCAACGATAGACTGTACGGTCCGTACGCTTGGTCAGCAAGGTGCTGGCCTCGACATGATCGCAACAACCGATGTGCCCAACGAATTCAGGTTGCTTATCAAGGCCGATGGCTTGGATGCAAAATGTGAGGTGACCTCACGCACACGCACCCATCTGGAGGTGGAGTTCGTCTAGTCGCCGCGTCTGAAAGGCGAAGAGACAACGAGACGGCGGTCACGTTCTGCTTCCTGCGTTTCAGAGCTGGAGCTGGCAGCATCATCGCTGGCGCCAGGCAGATAGGTCTCGTTGCGCGCATAGACCGATGGCGACTGGTTTGGGGCCGCGGCGGCAACCTCGCTGCGCGGCACGATCTCGAAGCCGAGGAAACCAAGCAGGTAGTAGAAGCCGATACCCGTCAGGACAGCGGTCGCGAAAATGCGGACCAGGAATTTAAGGATCGCACCGGAAAAGGCCTTCACGACGATGGCGCTGATCACCCCGCCGCCAAGACCTGCTGTCGACGCGACCGCTGCCAGGTCGAAAAGCTCATTGAACCAGTCCATCAGATATCCCCCCTAAGACGCTGTGGCAGGGCGCGGTGCTAGCCAGCGCTCGCCGTTTCAAGATTGTTGAGTTCGAACCGCACCCCACCGATCACGACACCGTCCCCGTCACTGTGGAGGTCCAGCCTGTCGGCCCGCTCCAGCGCTTTCATGGCGTTGTGGAGGCTGATGCAGAAGGTCGACAGCGCCTCGCGCTTGCCGTCTTCGAAGATCAGCCGCTCATTCTCGTCCAGCTGGATACTGGTCTGGCCCTTATTGGTGGTGACCGGCTTGCCAATGGCAGCGGTCCAGCGCGAGGCGAGTGCGCGCGGGTCCGGGGCGCTGAAGATCGCGCCACCAATATGGCCTCTTACCGACTGTTTCTCCCAGTTCGGGCCGGCCCAGCGCCAGCTGTTCCAGGGCCGTGCCTCATCGAGGGAGAGGATCGCGGCGCCCACATCGGCCGGGTGGACATGGCTTGCGGAGATATCGTCGAGGTCGATATTCCAGACACGGCGGATACCGGCATTGTCGAGGCGGGCGCGCGCGTCTGCGAGGTCCTCTGTCTGCAAGATCGCCATATACCCGCCTTCGCCATGCTTATCGAGGAAGCGGCGAGCGGGCGCGTCGTCTGTGGTCGGGGCGACGACTTCGAGGAACTGATCGCCGATGGAGAAGACAGCGTTCTCGAGGCCGAACTCCTTCACGCCGGGGTCTGCAAATGGCTTGCCGAGGCCGAGGACGGTGCGGAGGTGATCGGCCGTCTCGAGGGTTTCGGCGGCGATAACGAGTTGGCGCATACGTATACGGGTCATGTATGCCCGGTAACATACATGGCAGGCGCGCGCCTAATGCTTTCAGAAAGAGGGCGGGGGACGACACCGGATCTGGACCGTCAGATCATCCAGCACGGCGGTCAGCCAGCCTGGTGTTTCACGGCCCCTGATGCCGGGTGGCCAGCCCGGACGCAGCGGTGTCAGGCGCGGACGGGGACCGTCACTCGACAGGGCCCGCGCGCGCCGCCGGGCGAGCCGCAGCGCGTGGCGCTCTGGTGCCTCAACGGCCTTCTGGAGCGCGGCGATCCGGCCTTCCAGTCGCGGCTTTGCAGGCGTGTCCCTCTGTGTGGGAGAGACAGCGATCAGACCGAGCACATCCACGATGCGCGGTCCGGCATGGAAGCGCCGTCCGCGCCCGGGCCTGCTGATTGAGGCAGCGCAGGTCGCCACCGGTTCAAACAGGACGAAGCCTGCAGAATGTCGGCGGCGGACAGGTTCAGGTCGCTTCTGACCGCCGCCGTCTCTCAACGGAGGCAGGTCCGCCTCCAGCCTGTCTGCGAGCAGAGTGATGATCCGCCGGGCAAGGGCCTCGGCAGGTCGCAACAGGCGCATGGCCCGCAGGCGCATGGCACGGTCACTGGCGCCAGCGCCTTCCAGCATCGCAGCAATGCCAGCGACCAGCGCGACGAGGCGCGGCCAGACCCGTGCAATCAACGGGGAGAGGTCAGTGACGGTGCATCCCATGGTGCAGTGACAGTACACGGGCAGCATTGGGGTAGGACGAACCTCACCTGATATCGGCGGCGCGGCCTATTCGGACCGGTAGTTCGGAACGATGTCGATAGCGAGTTCGCGCATTTTCTGGACGTCGCCTTGTGTCATACTTGGCTTGCCGTTGCGGTGCCAGGTCCAGAGGCCGTGCGCGTCGTTGAACGCGTTTGCCTGGCTGCTCTGCAGGACGCCATCCTTCTGCATCACCTCGATCAGGGCGGCGATCTCATTATTGGAAAAGCCAGCATAGCGGGTGCGGGTACGGCCATGGATGGTCGGGCTTGAGGCCCGGCGCTGAAGCTCGTCGCGGATGGCATACCAATGGTTCTTGAAAGTCTGCCGCATCCTTCCGGCTTCGTCGGTCACCTTCTCTTCCACGTCGCTACGTAGGTCGAACACGCTGGAGCGTAGCTGGCTGACAGCGCCGAGCGTGGCGCTCATCTGCTCTTCCATTGCCGAGAGGAGCGTACGGGTTTCTGCCTGATGATTCTCAATCGCTTCATTGGAGGCTTCCAACGCGGATTTCAGGTTCTTCACGCGTCCGCCAAACAGTGCAGCGCCAAGAAGGACGCCGAGCCCACCCGCCACGATCAACACCGCTGTCGAGATCAGCGATGCCTGCGCATCTGTCAGATTGATCCAGTACTCTTCCAGCATCTTGTCCCCCCGGCCGTCGATTTCTGGTCGAGATGTTCTTCTCGTTAAAAGCACGCGCGTCAAGTTGGGGGCATCCCGCATGGACAAGGCGGCCAGCGCGGATCAGGATGGGAACCTATCGCAAGTCTGGAGGGATGAGGGCATGAAGACGAGCTGGCGCGTGATGGGTGTTCTGGCGGCGGGGCTGTTGCCGCTTGCGGCCTGCGGAACGTCCGAGGAGATGGGGACGCCTGCGGCCGAACCTGTCGAAGAGGCGCCAAACCTGGCTGTCAGTGAACCGGTAAGCCAGGCTGAAGCGATGCAAGCGAATGAGCTGGTCGGGCAGGGCGAGGCGATTGCCGAAACGCTCTGCGCGGGCTGTCACGCCATCGGCCTTACCGGGGAAAGCCAACACGCGCAGGCCATGCCGTTCCGGGAGATCTCGTGGCACTATCCGGTCGAAGTGCTGGCCGAACCTTTTGGGGAAGGCATCATGGTGGGCCACCCCGAAATGCCGCAATGGCAGTTCGAGCCAGAACAGATCGACGCGCTGCTGGCCTATCTGGAAACCGTGCAGGTGCCGGAAGAGGGGTGAGGTCGGCTGATGCCCCATCCCCGCGCGACGGGGACAGGGCGAGCGGGGCGCCTATTTCTTGCGCTGGTCGAAGACGTTGCTGACGCCGGTTTTCACGGACGGGTTTGACGCGTTGGTCTTCGGCTTTTCCTGCTTGGGCTTGCGGATTTCGCGGTTTGATTTCTGCTGTTTCGCCATGGGAATTGGTCACTTCTCTTGCATCGCAGCCAGCGATGCGGATTGCCCCTGTTGGCCGGCGCGCGGAATGCGCGATCAGGCAGGGACAGCGCCGGTTGGCTTTGCGGATTTTAGTGTGAAGTGGGCCGCAAAAGGCGTGATTAAGATATCGGGCCGGGCGAGGGCGAATGCAATGGGAATGTGCGGGCGGCTAGTGTGGCAGGCCTAATCGCAGCCTGCCGCTGTTGGACGCTCCGGGTCGGCCAGCGCTTCTGAGATGACTTTCGTCCAGATGTCATAGCCTGCCGCGTTCATGTGCAAGCGGTCGCTGATGAAGAGGTCCTTCGGCGTGTCGCCGTCCATCATCGGTTCAGTGATGTCGATAAATATCAGGTCATCGCGGGTCTCGGCATAGTCCGCGATGAGACGGTTCGCGGCGGTCTGGGTCTCAAGCTGGCCCAGCCGCGCGATCGAGGGTTTGATCGAGACGAAATAGACGGGTGTGTCGCCGAGTGTCGCCGTCTTCTTGTCGAGAAAGGTCTGGAAGGATGCCAGGATTTCGTCCGGGGACGCGCCCGCGCTAACGTCATTTTCGCCAGAATAGAAGACGATCTCGTGCGGCTGATGCGGCGTTATCAGAATGTCGAAATACGCGGTCGCATGGGCGATGCCTGAGCCGCCAAAACCGCGATTGACGGCATCGAGTGCGGGAAAGTCCTCTTCCAGTGTGAACCAGAACCGGATGCTCGAGCTGCCCGTGAAGACGGTGCTGCAAGCGGCAGGCGGCATGACTTCGTCCTGCACGAGGAAATTGTACATTTCCGACACGAATGGCGAGCTGCGGGTGAGCGCGATTGGCGAGGCGATGGGGAGGGACGGGGCGGTTGTTGTGGTGGTCGTTTCCTCAACGGGCATTTCGCCGGTGGACTGACACCCGGCGACTAGAGCTGCGCTTCCAAGGCAGGCGGCGAGCCAGATCTGTGCGTTGCGTTTCATGGTTCGCGTTTCCTCGTCTTGTTTTACGCGAGTGTTCGCGGCCTCGGGCGGGAGGTCAAGTGGGACGCAGAGCGATGAGCCATCGTTCTCCCTTCTCCCTTGGGAGAAGGGCCGGGGATGAGGGGGCGCGGCATCTGCAGGTTTGGACAGGGACGGCAGTGATGCCTCATTCTCAGAGCAGGGGCCGGGGCATCGCTGCTGGCCAGGGCCCATATCGCAAGGGCAGTCCCCCTCACCCCTGACCCCTCTCCCGCGGGAGAGGGGAAGGTTCAGTGGGACATTAAAATCTCGCGTCACGCTCAGACCGCGCCCGCGGTCTGAGCGTCCATCTTCGGCTCTTGGTGTTTACGTGAAATTTAGTGGGCGGGAGAAGGACACTCAGATGGCTTCGCCATCGAGGGTGACGCAAAAAGGATGTGTGAATGCTTCATGCGAAACGTTTCCGAAGATACCTGCGCAGGCAGGTATCCGAGGTGCTCCATCCCGTTACTGCGTGATTTTGAAAGGGACCACCATGGACCCCTGTCTTCACAGGGGTCTTCGGGTGGGGGCGGTGTTGAGGGCGTTTGGTAGATGCCAGAAATTCTCCCGCTCGCCCCGGCGAAGGCCGGGGTCTCAAGCAATTGAAAATGCCAGACGGTGCCGCCCGAGATCCCGGCCTCAGCCGGGATGAGCGGTGTGTTTCTAATGCGCCTCCGCCCAAGTTTTCGCCGCGTTGGCATCCACGTCCAGTGGGACTGACAGGTCCAACGCCGGAAGCGGCGCTTTTTGCATGACGCGGCGGATGACGGCGATGGTGTCTTCGGCCTGGTCCTCGGGGCATTCGAAGACGAGTTCGTCGTGGACCTGTAGCAGCATCTTTGCGTCGAGCTTCTTGGCCGCCAGCGCGCCCGGCATTTCGATCATGGCGCGTTTGATGATGTCGGCAGCCGAGCCCTGGATGGGGGCATTGATGGCCTGACGCTCTGAGAAGGCGCGCATGGCGCCGTTCTTTGAGTTCATGTCTTTCAGGTGCAGCTTCCGGCCAAAGGCGGTCTGGACGTAGAGATTGTCCTTCGCGAACTCCTTGGTCTCATCCATGTATTTGCGGATGCCGGGGAATTTCTGGAAGTAGGCCTTGATATAGTCGGACGCCTCGCCGCGATCGATGCTGAGCTGGTTGGCGAGGCCGAAGGCGGAAATGCCGTAAATGATGCCGAAATTGATCGCCTTGGCGCGGCGGCGGACCATCGGGTCCATGCCTTCGATAGGCGTGTCGAACATCTCGGAGGCCGTCATGGCGTGAATGTCGAGACCTTCATTGAAGGCGGTCTTCAGCGCGTCGATATTGGCGATGTGGGCGAGCAGGCGCAGTTCAATCTGGCTGTAGTCCGCGCTGATGATGACATTGCCTTCGTCGGCGATGAAGGCTTCGCGGATCTTGCGGCCTTCCTCTGTGCGGATCGGGATGTTCTGCAGGTTCGGGTCGGTCGAGGAGAGACGGCCCGTCTGCGCGCCTGCCATGGAGTAGCTTGTGTGGACGCGTTTTGTGTTCGGGTTGATCGCGTCCTGCAGCGCCTCGGTATAGGTTGAGCGAAGCTTTGAGAGGGTGCGCCAGTCGAGGATGATCTGGGGCAGTTCGTGGCCTTCTGCGGCGAGGGTTTCCAGCTGGCTTGCGTCGGTCGACCATGCGCCGGATTTGGTCTTCTTGCCGCCGGGCAGGCCCATCTCTCCGAACAGGATTTCGCCGAGTTGTTTGGGCGAGCCCATATTGAACTCGGTACCCGCAGCCTTGTAGGCGGCGTCTTCATAGCCTGCCATGCGCTGCTGGAAGTCTGCCGAGAGGCGCGAGAGGAAGTCGCGGTCCACCTTGATGCCGTGACGCTCCATGTCGGCAAGGACGGGGATGAGCGGGCGGTCGAGCGTCTCATAGACGGTGGTGACCTTCTCCTTGTGGAGATAGGGCTTGAGGTAGGTCCAGAGGCGGAGCGTGACGTCGGCATCCTCAGCGGCGTATTCGGTGGCCTTGTCCAATGGGACGCGGTCAAAGGTGATCTGCTTCTGGCCGGAGCCGCACACTTCCTTGAAGGGGATGGGCGTGTGGCTGAAATAGCGTTCTGACAGCTCATCCATACCGTGGCCGTGCATGCCTGCATGCAGCGCGAACGAGATCAGCATCGTGTCGTCGACAGGCGCGACGTCGATGCCGTTGCGGCGGAAAACGGTGAGGTCGTATTTGAAGTTCTGGCCGACCTTCAGGACGGACGGGTCTTCGAGCAGGGGCTTGAGCGCGGCGAGCGCATCTTCCTTGCGGACCTGGCGCGGCGGGGCGGCGTCGAACATGTCATCACCGCCGGAATGGTCCGGGTCGATGTGGCCGAGCGGGATATAGGCGGCTTCATTGGGCGCGATGGCGATGGAGATGCCGACCAGGTCACAGGTCTGGCAGTCAAGGCTGTTGGTCTCGCAGTCGACACCGATTACGCCCGCCTCCTGGGCGCGGGCGATCCAGTCCTCTAGGGTCTTGAAGTCACGGATGCAGGTATAGGCTTCGCGGTCGAAGCCGATATCGGCGGCGGTGGTTTCCTCGATGACCCCGTCAGCCTCAAAGGTCTCGCGCACGCGGCGGGTGATGGTGCGGAACTCCATCCTTTCGAGGAAGTCGATGAGGGTTTTCGGGTCCGGGTCGCAGACAGCGAGGTCCTCGACAGGGACTTCGACGGGCACGTTTTCGTCAAGCTGGACGAGTTTCTTGGAGATGCGGACCTGATCGGCGAAATCGATCAGGGTCTGGCGGCGCTTGGGCTGCTTGATCTCTTCGGCGCGCTCCAGAAGCGTTTCCACGCTGCCATATTCGCCGAGCAGCTGGGCGGCGGTCTTCACGCCGATGCCGGGGGCGCCGGGGACGTTGTCTGTGCTGTCGCCGGCGAGCGACTGGACGTCGACGACAAGCTCTGGTCCGACGCCGAATTTCTCATGGACCTCATCAATGCCGAGGGTCTTGTTTTTCATCGTGTCGAGCATGGTGATCTTGTCGGTCACCAGCTGCATGAGGTCCTTGTCGGACGAGACGATTGTGACGCGCGCGCCTTTCGCGGCCGCCTGGCGGGCATAGGTGGCGATCAGGTCATCGGCCTCATAGCCTTCAAGCTCCAGCGCATGGCAGGCAAAGGCGATGGAGGCTTCGCGCACGAGCGGGAATTGCGGGCGAAGGTCCTCAGGCGGCTCGTCCCGGTTGGCCTTGTAGTCGGGATAGAGGTCATTGCGGAAGGTGTAGCTGCCCTTGTCGAAGATACAGGCGAAATGGGTCGGGCGCTCATCGCCCTTCAGCTCTTCCAGCAGTTTCCAGAGCATGTTGGAAAAGCCTGCGACCGCGCCGACCGGCAGGCCGTCAGAGGCGCGGCTGAGCGGGGGCAGGGCGTGGAAGGCGCGGAAGATATATGCGCTCGCATCGATCAGGTAGAGGTGGCTGTCTTCATTGATCGGCGCGGTCGGCATGGGCAGAATCCTTGTTGAACCCGACTGTTTAGCGATCCAGACGGTCTTGTGGTAGGGGCAACCGGGCACCTCAATGCAGCAGAGCTGACGCGCCCTGTATGGTGTTGCGGTATCAATGCGTGGTAGACGCGCCGAAACTTTTTGGAATTCAACGACCTCGGAACGGGAAATATGTCCGCGCAGCCCCATCCCCTGCAACGCCAGCGTATTGCGACGCTGCACCGCTACGAAATCCTCGACACGCCGCGTGAGCAGGACTTTGACGAGATCGTCGAGCTTGCCGCGAAGATCTGCGAAACGCCGATTTCAGTGGTCAACATGATTGATGAGCACCGCCAGTGGTTCAAGGCGGAAGTCGGCCTCGGGACGCGCGAGACGCCGTTGCCGACCTCGATCTGCTCCCATGTGATCCTGGAGTCCGACTTCGTGGAGATACCGGACACGCTGCAGGACCCGCGTACGGCCGACAATGAGCTTTGCCTCGCGCCGGAGGGCGGGCTGCGATTCTATGCCGGCTACCTGTTGAAGCCGCAGAATGGTTTGCCGCTCGGTACGCTGTGCGTGCTCGATAACAAACCGCGCAGGCTGACCGAATACCAGAAGGAAGCCCTGGGCATACTGGCCCGGCGGGTGATGCGGGAGCTTGATCTGAGACTGGCGCTGCGCGAGCACGAGATCCTGCGCAATGAGATGGACCACCGGGTGAAGAACTCGTTGCAGACGGTCGCCTCCTATGTCCGCGTTTACACGAAACAGTTCAAAAAGGGCGAGATTGACGCGGCCACGGTCCTGAATTCCGTTGCCAGCAAGATTGAGGCGGTTTCCGCCCTGCACGGTGCCCTTCACAAATCCGCTGATGGAAAGGTCGTGCCGCTGGATGACTATCTGGAGGATCTTGTGCGGTATATTCGCGATAGCCTGCCTGAGCGAATTTCAATTGATCTGCAGACGCTCGAAGCGGAGGTCACATCGCAAGTGGCAGGCGCTGTGGGCATTATTGTGAGCGAGTTTGTCGCCAATTCGGTCAAGCATGGTTTTCCCGATGACCGCGAAGGTCGCATCACGATCGAGGTGTGCGGGTTTGGAGATGACATGATGATCCGCTGTGCAGACAATGGCATCGGTGAGAGTGAAGACCGGTCGGCCCAGAAAGACGCCGCAGACCGACAGTCGAGAAACTCAGGGCTTGGCACAAAGATCGTGGAATCAGCCGCTTCGCGGATCGGGGCGGCTATCTCCCGGAGTTCCAGTTCCGAAGGTTACGTTCTTGAGCTGACCATCCCGGCGCATCGCAGGACGGCTATTAGCGCCTGAACTGCGGAATGGTTGATCCGGCCCGGGAGGTCAGTTCCCCGTCGAGAAGGTTGGGGAAGCGGTTCTTCTTTTCTTCAGGTGCCTTCAGTGCGGACACCTTTAGCACATCATCGCCGTCGTCCCTGTAGTCATTCCAGAGGTCGGAAATGACGGCGGAAAATTCCTCGAAGCTCACGCGGCGGTCGAGATTGGGATCGAAACGCACCGGGTTGGCCAGAGAGTTGTCACGGGTCGGCAGGCTACGTGCCCAGGCCTGCTGTTCGAGGGCTGTAAGCTCACCATCGCCATTCGCGTCAGCGTCCGCAAACGCCGATTCGATGCCAGCTGAGAGATCGGCGCGGCTGACGACGCCGTCTTCATTCGTATCGAAGGAAGCAAGAAGGCCGCCGCCAAGCTTCAGCTTGTCGGCCTGCAGACGTTCCCGGTCGCGCCGTGAGCGGACCTCACCATTGGCTGGCAGGCGCACAATTGCGTCTTCATCTTCGATTGTGACGTCATCCGTGCTGACTTCAGTGACCACCAGAAGATCCTGCGCGAGCGAGGGCAGGGCGCAGGCGAAAGCGATGAGGCCGAGGCTCAAAAAGCGGGGCATGAAGTCTCCAATCTACCAGCCCAGGACACAAACTAGCGTGGGCGTTGCAGAATTACCACAACCAGAATGCGTCATTAGTGCGGCTCGCCTGCTTGATCCCGACAGGACGCTGGGTTAAGTGGCGAAATAAATCATATAAAGGATCATTGATATGGCTAATGACTACGCCGTCGCGGACCTCTCCCTGGCGGGATTTGGCCGCAAGGAAATCGCAATTGCCGAAACCGAGATGCCAGGCCTTATGGCTGCGCGCGAAGAGTATGGCGCAGAGCAGCCGCTGAAGGGCGCACGCATCGCTGGTTCGCTGCACATGACCATCCAGACTGCCGTGCTTATCCAGACGCTGGAAGCGCTGGGCGCTGAAGTGCGCTGGGCAAGCTGCAACATCTACTCCACGCAGGACCACGCTGCCGCGGCAATCGCCGATGCCGGCACGCCGGTCTTTGCGCACAAGGGCGAGACGCTCGAAGAGTACTGGGATTTCTGCGACAAGATCTTCGAATGGCCGAATGGCGAGCTGATCAACCTCATCCTCGATGATGGTGGCGACGCGACCATGTACATCATTCTTGGCGAGAAGGCCGAGAACGACCCGTCCCTGCTCGACGATCCGAAGTCCGAGGAAGAGATCTACCTCTTCAAGCAGATCAAGAAGCGTATCGCTGCAACGCCGGGTTGGTTCGCCAAGGTGAAAAAGGAAATTCGCGGCGTGTCCGAAGAGACGACGACCGGTGTGAACCGCCTTTATCAACTCGCCAAGCGCGGCGAGCTGCCCTTCCCGGCCATCAACGTCAACGACTCGGTCACCAAGTCGAAATTCGACAACAAGTATGGCTGTAAGGAATCGCTGGTCGACGCGATCCGCCGCGGCACCGATGTCATGATGGCTGGCAAGAAGGCGTTCGTCGCTGGCTATGGTGATGTGGGCAAGGGTTCTGCAGCGTCGCTCGCAGGTTCTGGCGCACGCGTCACGGTTTCCGAAGTTGACCCGATCTGTGCGCTGCAGGCTGCCATGGACGGCTTCGACGTCCAGACGCTGGAAGACTATGTCAGCGAGGCTGATATCTTTGTCACCGCAACCGGTAACAAGGACATCATCACGGTCGATCACATGCGCGCCATGAAGGACATGGCGATCGTCTGTAACATCGGCCACTTCGATAATGAGATCCAGGTCGAAGGCCTGCGCAATTTCAAATGGGAAAACATCAAGCCGCAAGTCGACATGATCACCTTCCCGGATGGCAAGCGCATCATCCTTCTGTCTGAAGGACGTCTCGTGAACCTCGGCAATGCGACGGGCCATCCGTCCTTCGTGATGTCAGCGTCCTTCACCAACCAGACGCTGGCCCAGATCGCCCTTCACAAGAACCAGGGCGAATACAAGAACGACGTTTACACGCTGCCCAAGCACCTCGACGAGAAGGTGGCGCGCCTGCACCTCGGCAAGCTGGGTCTTGGTCTTACGGAACTGTCCACCGATCAGGCCGACTATATCGGCGTGACCCCGGAAGGCCCGTTCAAGCCAGACCACTACCGCTACTAGGCGGCAGCTGTTCAGACACGCGAAAGAGGGCGCTGGAGAAATCCGGCGTCCTTTTTTTACGCCGGGTTGCCGAAGCAGACAGAAATAGCGAAAGTGGAGACCGATCTATCAGTTGAAGGAATGAGTTATGCGCAAACTATTGTTCGCCGCAGCGAGTGTGAGTGTCCTGGCTGCGTGCGGCGGCGCTGGGGACGGCTCTGACAGCGACGCATCGGGGAACCAGTCGTCGGTAAACGGGACGTCCAGCAGCGCTTCCGATGGCACCATTGAGGCGGGCGATGACTTCGCACTGCGCCTCCAGACGGCGCTCATCGAAGCTGAGCCAGGTAGCACGATCACGCTTCCGGCTGGCACGTTCGCCATGACGGACGGTCTGACGCTGGACGTGGATGGGGTCACCCTGCGCGGGGCATCCCCGGCCGAAACCATTCTCGACTTCAAGAACCAGATGGGTTCGGGCGAGGGGCTTCTGGTCACGTCTGACGATGTCACGCTGACAAATTTCACCGTCCGCGACAGCAAGGGCGACGGCATCAAGTCCAAAGGCGCCGACCGCATCACCTATTCAAACGTGAAGGTCGAATGGCTGGGCGAGCCGAGCGAAGACAATGGCGCTTACGGTATCTACCCTGTTGAGAGCACAGACGTTCTTGTCGAGGGCAGCCATGTGCGCGGTGCGTCTGATGCAGGCATCTATGTGGGCCAGTCGGATAATATCATCGTTCGCGACAATATCGCTGAATTCAACGTGGCGGGTATCGAGATCGAGAATTCGTCAAATGCCGTCGTGAACGGCAATGTCGTGCGCAACAATGCGGGCGGCATTCTCGTCTTTGACCTTCCAGACCTGCCGGTCATGGGCGGAAACACGACGCTGATCAGAAACAATCTGATCGAAGACAACAATACGCGGAACTTCGCACCTCCGGGCAATATCGTGGCAAGCGTTCCGTCCGGCACCGGTGTCATCATCATGGCGAATGAAAAGGTCATGGTTCGCGACAATAACTTTGCCAACAACCAGACCGCCCACGTCCTGATTACTGCATACTCGCAGGACTTCAGCGATGTGGATTACAATCCGCTGCCACGCAATATTGAGGTGCGCAACAACACCTATGGCGAGAGCGGCTACAACCCGCAGGGCGATCTTGGTGACCTGGCATCACTGATTGGCGGTAATCTTCCACCCGTCATCTGGGATGGCGTCACGAGCTGGGGCGATAACCCCGATTCGGATTTGAACATCTTTATCAATGAGCCTGACAGCGTCGGTTTCGTGAACCTTGGCCTTGGGGCCTATCCGGTCGATGTGTCGGCCGCCTCGCCGAGCATGGACCGCCCGGCAGGGGAAAGCATTGGTGCCATCCCAACCGTGAAGCTCTCTCACGCCGAATGAGAGTAGCGCTCGCCGCTTGTCTTGTCCTGTTGCTGCCTGCCTGCGGGCAGCAACAGGTACCAGCAGGACCGGACATTGAAGCCATCCTTGCGGCGGGGCCAGCCGAGACGCTGGCCGATTATGGGCTTTTTACGGATCCATCAGCGCGAGAGCCGTCTGAGGGCGTTATTTCTTACGACCTTATCAATCCGCTCTTTTCCGATCATGCGAGCAAGCATCGGCTGATCTATGTGCCTGAGGGGCAGGCGGCAGGCTATCGCGGCGGCGAAGAGGTACTCGACTTTCCGGTTGGCACCGTCCTCATCAAGACATTTGCGTTCGCGCCAGACATGCGCAGCCCTGACGAGGGCGAGCGCTACCGTGAAACCCGGCTTCTGATTCGCAAGGAAGATGGCTGGGCCGCTTATCCCTATGTCTGGAACGAGGATGAGACCGAAGCGCGCTATGCGCCCGCCGGAGCATGGCTCGATCTCGCCTTTACCGACCCCTCCGGCGCGCCTGTCGAGATCGACTACCGTGTCCCCAACCAGAACCAGTGCAAGACCTGTCACCAGCTCGGCGACGCTATCGCCCCGATCGGCCCGAAAGCGCGAAACCTCGCGCATGAGGGGCCGTTGGGTGTGGGTCAGATCGAGGACTGGACAATGCGTGGAATGCTCACTGGGGCGCCGGATAGCGTCGAAGCCGTGGCCGACGTGCATGATGTGAGTTTGCCGCTCGATCCGCGGGCGCGTGCGTATCTCGATATCAATTGCGCCCATTGTCACCGGGCAGAGGGCTCTGCTTCCAATTCGGGCCTATGGCTGGGTTGGGAAGAGCAGGAGGCCGTTCGCATCGGGTTCGGCAAACATCCAACGGCTGCAGGTCGCGGATCAGGAAGCGGGACAGTGGTGATCGAGCCCGGGGCGCCGGACGCGTCGATCTTGGTTTACAGGATGGATTCGGCCGAGGCAGGGGTCGCCATGCCAGAACTTGGCCGCGCCCTGATCGATGATGCGGGCGTCGAACTTGTCCGGGCCTGGATCGAGGATATGCCGACGGAGAACTGAAGGCCGGGGCGGAAAGGTTGCCGGTTCGGAACCCGCGCTGCCGCCTGACTGTTGAGTCTCTGCACTCGACAGGAGGTTTTCATGGCAGGTGGATGGTCGCGCGACGGCGCGGTGCAGGATCAGATCGACGATTCGATCAAGGATGAGCTGGCGCGCATTCAGGCGGCCCGCCCGGCTGGTGAGAGCCTGACCCACTGCGCTGAATGCGGTGAACCCATCCCTGAGAAGCGGCGAGAGCTCGTCGCAGGCGTGCGCCATTGTATCGAGTGCCAGCGCGAACTGGATGCCGAACGCAGTGCGCGCGGCGGCATCAATCGACGCGGCTCGAAGGACAGCCAGCTTAAATAGCGGGCAGGCCTGCTCAATTCAGGAAGGTGCGCTTGCCCCGCAGATCGGCTGGCCGCATGATGCCAGCGGGTTCGCGCAGCTGGGGTCAGAGCATGGCGTCATCGCTTTTTCGGAAACTGGCGCTTGCGGCGGCTTGTATTGCGCTTCCTTTCTGGTCGCATGTGACAGCTGAAGAAGCGCCGGTTGTAGACGAGGTGGCTCAGTCCGAGCAGGCTGACGAGCCGAAAGAGCCCCCAGAACCGATAGCTGAACCTGCTTCGGCCGGCGGGGATGCAGCCCGTGAGCCCGTCGCAGCTTCCGTCAGTGCGTGGATGGACCGGCCGCAGCTGCGCCTGCCGGAAGATTATCCCGATCGCACGCGCATCCTGCGCGGGGATGTCGACCCTTATGAAGTGTTCTGGGAAGTCCCTGAAAGTTGGGCGGTGCGCGGCGGCATGTATGCCGAATACGATACGCTGGAAGCTTATGGACGTATGCGCGAAGCCGCTGCACGTGACGGCGTTCACCTCGTCATTCTGTCTGCTTTCCGGTCGTTCAGGCATCAGCGCTTTATCTGGGAAAATAAATGGCAGGACCGGCATGAGCGCCTGTCCGGGGTCAGCGCGCGGGACATTGCGCTCAACATCATGCGCTACAGCGCGATGCCGGGCACATCGCGCCATCACTGGGGGACTGAAGTCGACCTCAACGCTTTCAACAATGCCTATTTCGACACGCCCGAGGGCAGGCCTGTCTATGACTGGCTGCAGTCGCACGCGGCCGAGTATGGCTTCTGCGAGGTCTATTCGGCGCGCGCCAGCGGGCGTAGGGTAGGCTATGAGCCAGAGCGCTGGCACTGGTCATACATACCGACCGCGTCGCGATATCTTGCCGCCTATGTCGAAGCCGATGAAGCCGCGCCCCACGGCTTTGCAGGAGACGAGGCGGTGCCGGACATCGAGTGGCTGTCTGAGTTTGTGCTCGGCATCAATCCCGACTGTCTCTGGGATGCGTCCCAAGCAGGAGATGGGCGCTCCTTGCCCGCGCCTCTCATCCTCTCGAAGGTGGACGAGGCAGCGGAGCGTTCCGCTCCGGATGAACAGCCGCTGCTGGATGGCGGGCAGTGCATCCCGGAAGGCTGGACGCACGACATCCTGCTGCGCTGGAAAGAAAGCGGGTTTCCGCTGACAGAAGGCGAGGGCGCGGCTGGCTATCTCGCCATGCTGGAGCATTGTCTTGCCGACCCGAACCCGGACATCCGCGACGGCATCGCCTATGAGGGCATCAGCGGCATATTGAGGTCCGAACACGCAGAAGAGGCAGAGCTGCGCGAGCTGAGGCAGAGCCTGCTTGCCCGCTTGGCAGATACGGAAAGCGATCCGCTGGGCTTTTCGCGGCCCTTCGCGGCGCTTGCACTGGCGGAAGTCGCGCGCACAGACCGGACCAGTCCATGGATGAGCCAAGGGGAGCGGCGCACACTGTTGGCGGCTGGCGCTGACTATACGGCGAATGTGCGGGACTATCGCGGATTCGTAGAGGGCGAAGGCTGGCGGCACGGCGTGGCACACGGCGCGGACCTGCTCATGCAGCTGAGCCTCAACCCGGAAATCGGTGAAGGTGAAGCGTTCATGATCGCCAAGGCGGTGTTTGACGCCATCGGCGCCATAGAGGCGCCTGTCTTCAGCTTTGAGGAGCCGCAGCGCCTTGCCCGGCCGATCCTGTTTCTCGTGCAGCGCGGACTGCTCACAGAAGAACAGATTGCGATCTGGATGGAGGTGCTGGCAGACCCGGCGCCGCATGACAGCTGGCAGGACGCGTTGCAGGATGATGAGGCTGCGGCGCGGCGTGAGAATATCAGAGCGTTCGCCACCATCCTGCTGGAGACGGCGCAGAGCCGGGAGGCGCGCGACCTTGATGCGGTCGTCACGGGCGCCGAACATCTTCTGAACCGCGTGCCATAAGGGTTACCACCGCGTTAACCCGGGCTTAACGCGAACGGGTCAATCGGTTAACATTTGCGCATTGCGGCGCGACCTGTGGAAAGTGGCGAAGGTAACGGATGACTGCAGAATACGTCTCCCTGATCATCTCTGGCGGTGCGCTGGCGCTTGGCCTTGCCTTCATCCTGTGGGCCCTGCGGACATCCGACGGTGCGCGCGGCGCAGCCCGGAAGTATCGCGAGCGGTCTGCTGAAGCCGAGACGGACCTCGCTGCGCTCCAGTCTGTGCTTGGTGCGCATCCGGGTGTGATCCTTGTCTGGCAGGGGGATGAGCTTGAGGACGCGGATGATGATATTGCGCCGCCGCAGATACATGGCTCGCCGGTCGCGCTGGCGGGGCTTTTGAAGTTCACCGATGAGGCGGTGTCTGACGACCCGTCCATCCGGATCATTGAGGGGCTTGCTGACCTTGAGGCGCGCGATGGCGCTGGCAAGGATACCACGCTGCGCGAACGCCTGCGTGAACTGCGTGAGCATGGCCAGCCTTTCTCGCTGACGCTGATCGGCCCATCGGGCCGTTTCCTTGAGGCCGATGGGCGCACGGCCGGCGCGCGGGCCGTGGTCTGGATTACCGATTCGACCATCAAGGGGCTGGAAGAAAGCTCTGCACGTGGCAAGTTGGAAGAGACGCGCCAGATTATTGCGCGCGACCCGACGGCGTTTCTGGACATGTTGGGCAAACTGCCTTTCCCGGCCTGGCGTGTTTCGGGTGTCGGACGCCTGCAATGGGCGAACGACGTCTATCTGAAGGCTGTGGACGGCAAGTCGCTGGATCAGGCGCTGGACCGCCAGCTCAAACTTGACGACAAGACCGACGAGCAGCTGCGCCGCACGATCACCGAGCAGCGCGACATTGATGCGGTGCGTAACCTCGTCATTGAAGGCGAGCGGCGCTCCATGCGCATTTTGAGCTTCCCACTGTCTGGCGGCGCAGGTGCGATTGCCTTCGACGTGTCAGAGCAGGAAGCGGCCCGCGATGAGCTGAACCGCCATGTGCGCGCGCATGATGAAACGCTGAACCATGTCGCCGATGGCGTCGCCATCTTCGGCCCGGACCGGCGCCTTACCTTCTACAACCGCGCCTTTTCCACCATGTGGGATTTCGATGAGAGCTACCTGCTCGATTCGCCGACCCATGGTGAGCTGCTGGACCGGCTGCGCCAGGACAGGAAGCTGCCGGCGCAGGCTGAATATGCGACCTGGCGGGCCGATGAGCTGTCTCACTACCGTGAGATTACCGGTATCGAAGAGGATACGTGGTCGCTGCCTGATGGGCGTACACTTTCAGTCACACGCCAGCGCCACCCAATGGGCGGGCTGCTGCTGCTGTTCAAGGACATTACGGGCGAGCTCGACCTGCAGACGCGCTTCAATGCGCTGATCAAGACACAGACCTCGACCTTGGACAGCCTGCGTCAGGCTGTGGCGGTGTTTGGCTCTGATGGCCGGCTGAAGCTGTCCAACAAGGCATTCGAATCGCTCTGGCATCTTGATGCGAGCGACGTGAAGAATACGCCGGACTATGACGATGTCATCGAAGCATGCCTACCGCTTTTCAGCGACCGGAACCGCTGGAGCGAGATCAAGGGGCATATCACTGACCCTTCAGCGAATGCACGCCGGACCACCGAAGGCGAAATGCACCGCGCGGATGGTACCGTGCTGCACTACATCACCCAGCCCCTGCCGGATGGAAACACGCTGATCGCCTTTGCCGACGAGACGGCCCAGCGGGCCGTTGAGGGCGCGCTCCGTGGGCGCGCTGAGGCGTTCGAGGCGGCTGACAGGCTGAAGACGGAATTTGTACGGAATGTCAGCTATCAGCTGCGTTCTCCGCTGACGACCATCCTTGGCTATGCAGAATTTCTCCAGTCGGAAACTAATGGTGAACTAAATTCGCGTCAGATGGACAATGTGAATTCGATCCTGACCGCCTCCGACCATCTCAACAAGCTGATTGAGAACATTCTCGACCTCGCCCTGATCGAGGCCGGACGAATGGATCTTGACCTTGAAGACTTCGCCCTTGCCGAAATCGTGCAGGAGGGCATCGACCTTACTGTCGGCAAGGCATCGGATACCGAAATCAATGTCCATGCGGAGATCGGTGACAATCTCGGCACAATCCATGCCGACAAGCGCCGTATCCGCCAGATCCTGTTCAATTTGCTTTCGAACTCTATGCGGTTCACTGAGCCGGGCGGGGATATCACTGTGTCCGCCACCCGCGTCGAGAACATGGCGATCCTTTCAGTGCGCGACACGGGCAAAGGCATCGATGCAGAGCACCAGGCGTCGAGCTTTGACAGCTTTACCTCGTCAGACCAGCGAGGCGCGGGCCTTGGCCTTGCGCTCGTGAAAAATTTCGTCGACCTGCATGGCGGTAATGTCGGCATCAAGTCGACCCCCGGCGGCGGAACCGAAGTTGTCTGCTGGCTGCCAGTGACCGCGACGGTCAATCGTCAGACCGATTGGGATGTCGCGCCTGCACGCGCTTCTGCGTAACGCACCCCAAAAAACCGCGTCGTCGATGAATGTGGCGGGTTGAACCGCGCCTGCTTTGCCTTGAAAACGCAACCGAAGGCCGTTCGCGTATGCTTCTCTGCATAGCGGCGAGCCATTTGAGGGAGAGATATTTTCATGGCTTTTACTGGACTCACACCCCGGCATGACTGGTCACGAGAAGAGATTGCGGAGCTTTACTCCCAACCTCTGGATAGCTTGATGGGGCAGGCGCTGGCCGTGAAGTCAGCGAACTGGGCGGATGGCAAAGTCCAAAAGAGCCAGCTTCTCTCCATCAAGACTGGCGGGTGCGCGGAAGACTGTGGCTATTGCAGCCAGTCTGCACACTTTGATACCGGGCTGAAGGCTGAAAAGCTGATGCGGCTTGAGGACGTGGTCGCCGCCGCACGCGAAGCAAAAGAAGGCGGTGCGGACCGTTTCTGCATGGGCGCGGCCTGGCGCAACCTGAAAGAACGCGATGTGCCGAAGATCGCTGCCATGATTTCAGCGGTAAAGGCAGAAGGTCTGGAAACCTGTGTCACCGCCGGCATGCTGGAACCGCAACAGGCCGCCGCGCTCAAGGAAGCGGGCCTCGACTATTACAACCACAATCTAGATACCTCGCGAGAATATTATACCAGCGTTGTATCGACCCGGACCTATGAAGACCGGCTGGAGACGCTGGCGCATTGCCGGGAGGCGGGACTGAACCTCTGCGTTGGCGGTATTCTTGGCATGGGCGAAGGGCGCGATGACCGCATCGGCCTCATCCATGAGCTGTCGAAGCTTGAACCTCATCCAGAAAGCGTGCCGATCAACATGCTGGTGCCGATCAAGGGGACGCCACTGGGCGAAAGCCCGCCGGTCAGCGTGATCGAGATGGCGCGTGCTATCGCTGTCTGCCGGATAGTCTTCCCAAGAAGCTGGGTTCGCCTTTCAGCGGGCCGCGACGAAATGAGTGAGGAAGGTCAGGCGCTCTGCATGCTGGCGGGGGCCAATTCGATCTTTGTCGGCGACCGGTTGCTGACGACCGATAATCCGGGCGAGACGCGCGACGAGGCGTTGCTGGGCGCGATGGGCTTTGAGCATGCCAGCCGCGAAGAGACGGCGACACCTCAACCCAAGGCCAGAACCCGGCTGATCGGTGCCTGAGTAATTCGATCCCCATCTCGTCGGAGCGACATGGTCGACACGTGCCGGAGCGCAGGATAGACCTCGTGACATGACAACTAATATCCAAGCCGTGATCTGGGATTTTGGCGGTGTACTTACCTCCTCTCCCTTCGAAGCGTTCAACCGCTATGAGGCCGAAAAGGGCCTTCCAAAAGACTTCATTCGCGGTGTGAATGCCGTCAATGGCGACACCAATGCCTGGGCGAAGCTGGAGCAGTCAAAGGTGACCGCGGACGAGTTTGATACGCTGTTCCGCAATGAGGCCGAAGCGCTGGGTCACTCGGTGCCGGGTAAGGACATACTGGGCCTGCTATCGGGCGATCTTCGCCCGCGTGTCGTCGAGGCGCTGAAGCGCTGCAAGGCGAAAGTGAAAGTGGGCTGCATCACCAATAATGCGCCGGTGGGCAAGGGCGCAGGCATGCAGGCCGATGAGGGCAGGGCGGGCGAGATCGAGAAGGTGTTCGGCCTGTTCGACGAGATGATCGAAAGCTCGAAGCTTGGGATCCGCAAACCTGATCCACGGATTTATGCACTGATGTGTGAAGCGCTGGATGTCGATCCGAAGCATTGCGTCTATCTTGATGATCTCGGCATCAACCTGAAACCAGCCCGGGCGATGGGGATGACGACAATCAAGGTACTGAATGAGGATCAGCTTCTGTCTGACCTGGAAGCTGCGACTGGATGGATGCTTACAGACTGACTTCAATCCGCCTCCTCGCAGGCGCCGTCCTGATGGCCGGGCTGGTCGCCTGCGGTGAGGAAGACGTGCGTGAGACGGTCACGCTGCAGGTCGAGCAGGCCCCCGAATACATGTTGCCAAGCCGTGAGCCGGAGGGCGACCGCACGGCGCTTAGCGCGCTGGCGCAAGAGACGATCGGGCGGCTTCGCGGGATTATCGAAAGCAACTCGCTGCGTCGGCTGACGCGACTTGCAGGGTCACAGTCTGGCTTTGTCTCTAATTTTGCTGGCGCATCCCATGGCGACCATTGGGACTTGCTGCGCCGGACAGGGTTCGACCCCATCCTTCGCCTCGAAGAGCTGCTCGACGGACCATACGGGGTGAAGATGGTGGCAGGGGAAACCTGGTATGTCTGGCCCGATCTCGCGGCGCTCGAGCCTGAGGCGCTCCTGCCTGAGCGGCTGAACTTCAGCCAGAGGGCGCGGCTTGAGGAACTGGTCGGCGAGGCAGGGATTGCACAGGTCAGGGAAGGGCGCGGTTATCCCGGTATTCGCACGGCGATCGCCGAGGATGGCCGATGGCTCTACTATGTTCACGAGATATCAGGTGAGGAATAGCCATGACTGACAAGCTGAAAGTTGAAGACGTCCTGTCGAAGGTCAAAGGCTGGGAGGCCGCCGACGGCGATACGGATGCAATTACCAAGACATTCAAGTTCGAGGACTTTGCGACGGCCTTCGCCTTTATGAGCGCGAGTGCCACCCAGGCCGAGAAGGCCGATCACCACCCTGAATGGTTCAACGTCTACAATACGGTCGAGGTTACGCTGACCACGCATGATGCGGGCGGCGTCACGCAGAAAGACATTGACCTCGCCACAGTAATGGATGGCTTCGCCGCCAAGTTGGCCTAAGCGCTCATCCGCTGGATCAGATTGTCGATCGCGCCGAGCGCCTCGGCATCTTCCGCGCTGCGCTGTGCGGCGACTTCAGGGCCTGCCGCAGACATGCACCGGCTCATGGTCGCGATGAGCTGGCGCTCGTCGATTGGCTTTGAGACGTAATCTGACATCCCCATCTTCATGTAACGCTCGCGGTCGCCCGCCATGGCATCGGCCGTGAGTGCGATAACCGGCAGGCTCTCAAACGCGCCGCCCATTGCGCGCAACCGTTTGAGCGTTGCTGGCCCGTCCATCTTCGGCATGTGGATGTCGAGCAACACGATATCGATCTTTGAATTCTGGAGAACTTCGAGCGCTTCCTCTCCGCCAGACGCTTCGAGGACGTGCAGTCCCACCGGCTCAATGAAGAGACGCGCAACGCGGCGATTGATGCGGTTGTCGTCCACCACGAGGGCCGTCTTGCCACGGAAGTCGACGATACGCTCGTCACGAATTTTCACTTCGTGCGGCTTGAAGCTTTCCGGGATCTGCGGGGCGGACTGATATTCGGGAAGAGTTGCTTCAAAGCTGAGCGTAAAGATGGAGCCCTTACCCGGCTTGCTGACGACCGCCACATCGCCGCCCATCATGCGGGCAAGCTTTCTGGTAATGGCAAGGCCAAGCCCGGTGCCGCCATAGATGCGGGTGGTCGAGCGGTCTGCCTGCTGGAAGTTCTCGAACAGGCTCGCAACCTGGCCCTCATCCATACCGATGCCGGTATCCGATACATGCACCTTAAGGCGGACGCGTCCTTCCTTGTCCGTCGGCTCGCATGTCGCAGCGACGATGACACCGCCCTCGGACGTGAATTTGAGGGCGTTGGATACGAGATTGTCGACGCACTGGCGAAAGCGCACGGGGTCGAATTCGAGGACGGAGGGGACCGACTTGTCGACGATCACGCGGAGGAAGAGACCTTTCTCTTCGGCTTTCGGACGATAGAAGCGCTCGGTCCGTTTCAGCTTGTGCCGGAAGTCATCTGCGATAGGGGCGATGTCGAGCTTGCCAGCCTCGATCTTTGAGAGATCCAGAATGTCGTTGAGCAGCGTCATCAATGACTTCGAGCAATCTAGGATGGCGCCCACCATTTCCCGCTCGTCAGTATCGAGCTGGCGAGACGCAAGCGCCTGCGCCATACCGAGTATGCCGTTAAGCGGCGTGCGGATCTCATGGCTCATCGAGGCCAGGAATTCGGATTTCGCCTCGCTCGCGGCCTGTGCTTCGCGTTTGGCGTGCCGCAGCTTGCGCTGGTTTTCCTGAATGTCGGTGATGTCATGGCTGAGGCAGAGCACATTGCCGTCCGGCATGGGCGAGAAGCTCGCCTTGATCGTGTTGCCTTCGCTTGTCTGTACATCAATCGTGCCGAAAGACCGTATTTTTTCGACCAGCTGGCGCGAATAGTCGACTGTGCTGAACCGCTCGCTGTCCTCGATGATCGTGCGCGTACTGGCGAGCATCGCTTCGTCGAGGGTCTTGCCGGCCGATAGCTGGCGATAGAACTCCGGGAAATGGTACCTGGCGGTTTCGTTCACGAAGAGCAGTTCGAAATTTGGACCATGCAGCGCAAAGCCGTTTTCTATGCCTGCCACGGCATCAAGGACCTGGTTCAGCGAAAGATTGATTTCGTTGCGGTGCGACACGCGCCATCCCCCTTATATTTTGCCGGTGAGAGAACAGCAAAATCATTAAAAAAGCTTCACGGCGGGGAAGACACCGCCTGAGACCGGGCAAGGTTCTGCCTTGACGCAAGCGGATGAAGCTGGAACTGCAACCGCTACACCAGAGAAAAACAAAGCGAGAGGAGCGCGCATCATGGGCAGAGTTTCAGGCAAGAAGGCATTCATTACAGGCGGCGCGCAGGGACTTGGCGAGGCCACTGCATGGATGCTCGCGCGGGAAGGCGCGAAGGTCGCCGTCACAGACGTGAATGGCGATGGCGCGACCAAGGTCGCTGCCGCGATCAATGCAGAGCTTGGCGATGGCACCGCATTCGCCTGGCAGCATGACGTGACCGATGCGGAGCGCTGGCAGACCGTCCTGAAAGAAGCCCACGACGCGATGGGCGGGCTCAATGTGCTCGTCAATAATGCCGGTATCGGCTCGCTCGGTTCTGTCGAGGATGAGAATTACGAGATGTTCCGCAAGGTCCAGGAAGTCGATGTCGACTCGATATTCCATGGCTGCAAATACGCCATCCCATTGATGCGCGATCACGGTCTTGGCTCGATCGTGAACATCTCCTCGATTGCCGGGATCATCGCGAGCGGCAACTATATCGCCTACAACACGGCCAAGGCGGCTGTGCGCCACATGTCGAAGTCGATCGCGCTTCACTGCGCCAAGACCGGCGGACAGATACGCTGTAATTCGGTCCACCCTGTTTTCATCAACACGCCGATCCTCGATCGCACCAAGGAAATGTTTGGTGAGGAAGAGGGCCTCCGAAAGCTTGGCCGCCAGATCCCGCTCGGCAAGGTCGGCGAGCCGGATGATATTGCCTATGCGGTGCTCTATCTTGCCTCTGATGAGAGCAAGCTGGTCACAGGCATTGAGCTCAAGGTGGATGGCGGCATCTCTGCGATGTAGTCCACTTGACCCGAGGCCTTGGGTCAAATTCCGCTTGTCGCGCCTTGTTGTTCATGTTATGTTCCAAAACCTGAAAACGGAGGGGACTGATGATCGGGTACGTGACATTCGGAACGAATGACATTGAGCGGGCGGCAAAATTCTACGACGCCATAGCCGCCGAGATGGGTAATGGGCGGATGATGGACACAGAGACTTTCGTCGCCTGGGGCACTTGGGATGGGCCGGCTGGGATCGCGGCGACAAAGCCGTTCGATGGCAAGACCGCAAGCGTCGGGAACGGCACCATGGTGGCCCTGCAGGCGAAGGACCGGGCGCAAGTCGACAAGCTGTACGAAATCGCGCTGGCCCATGGCGGCAGTGATGAAGGGGCACCGGGCCCACGCGGCGAAGATGGCTTCTACGCAGCCTATTTCCGCGACCCGGACGGCAACAAGCTCAACGCTTTCACCATGGGCGGATAGAAAAAGGGCCGGAGGCATAATCGTCTCCGGCCCGGTTTCTGCGTCTTGGCTGCATGCCTATTCCATGTCGCTCTCGGTAACGGCTGGCATGCGGATATAGGTGAGCGTGTTCCCGCGCGGATATGAGGTGAGCTGCAGCTCTGCTTCGGTCAACGCGATGATGCCGTAGCAGAGGGTTTCATTGCTCTCTGCGCCAGTCATGGTGATGAGCTGCATGTCACTCGTGTCGCCGGGCGCATCAGGGCAGCTATCGACCGTCTGAAGCGTTTCGGTACTGAGCACTTCGCCGTCATACATCATGGTGACGGTCCCATCGAGAATTGACATCTTCGAGAGATTGTCGTCGCCGGAAACCCAGTCGCCTTCAAGCGCGGCCAGTGTTTCGTTGGCGGCGTCCATGTTGGTATCGGACATGGTCATATCCATGTCGCCGCCCGGTTCTTCATCAAGGCCGATCTCAGGGTCTTCGGTCAGCGAGCCTTCGCTTTCGATCGGGTCGTCGGCAGCTGGCGTTTCGTCCACGGTTTCAGGACCGCCGCAGGCAGCAAGCGCAATCGCCGCGGTGCAGCCCGCTAGAAGTTTCAGGTTCAGTTTCATTCGGTCAGCCTCCTTATCTTTGAGTCAAAAGCTAGCCGCATAATCGGAAGCGGCAAGTCTGGCCTGACCTGCTCAGGCGGTGCGGCGCATTTCGCGGATTACACGGTAAGCAAGGAGCGAGAGCATCATGGCCGCGCTGACGAAGAGGGGCAGGCGGCTGTCGAGGGTATATAGAGCGGCGCCCAGCAACGGTCCGAAGATGAAGCCTGAGGGCGGTGCGGCGGACAGAAGCGCGGCGGCCTTTCCCTGCTCATGCCGCTCGACGGACAGGCTTCCCAGGGCGTTCGCTGCGGGCACTGACATGGCCGAGCCGGCGCCGACCAGGCAAAAAGCGGCGCACATGGCTGTAAAGTCGTTGAGTAGCGCTGCGCCAATATAGCCAGTGCCAATAAGGGCAAGACCAATCGGCAAAATCTTGCGCGGGGAAGGGTTCAGGCGCTGAACATATCCAAATTGTACGATGATCATCATGACCGCCATACAGGAAAAGACGATCCCGACGGCCTGGACCGTTTCAGCTTGCGCAATCTCGAACCGGTCTTCCATCAACCAGGCGAGCGTCTGCTGGATCGCGCCAACGGCGATGAAGTAGCAAAGCAGGAAGGCAAGATGGGGGAAGACGCGCGGGTCTCGCATCCGCAGCGGCTCCGGGCGACTAGTGTCGCGATGTCCGCGCGACTTCGGCAGGGCGAAAGCGATGATCACGCCGGCTACCGCGCAAAAGATGATGGAGCCCCATATCGGCGCAAGCGCGCCTAGCTTTGCAAGAATGCTGGAGCCTGCAGGGCCGAGGATTGAGCCAAGTGCCATACCAGCGCTGAGCATGCCTAGCCCCCCGGCGCGCGTTGCAGGCGTCGTGGCATCCGTCATCGCCGCCATGGCGGCGGGTTGGAGGCCGGGTGAGAGAAGGCCGAACCAGAGGCGCATGAAGGCAAGCAGGAAGAAAGTTGATAGCCCTGTTACAAGCCCGGCAAGCGCGGCCTTGAGGGCAAGAACGAAGAGCGTGTTCGTGCCAGCCATTGCCATCAGGGAGAAAACCATGACGCGTTTGCGCCCGAACTGGTCAGCCCAGCGCCCCCATTGCGGGATCATCAGCGCGTAAATGGCTGCCGACAGGGTCAGAATGCCTGCGACCTCAATCTCGGTAAGGCCAGCTTCCCTTGCGAGCGGTGCGACCACCACGAAATTGATTGTCATGCCCGCGCCCATGGCGACGTTCGCAAAGGCGATGATGGCCTTCTGCCACGCACTTAAAGGGCGCAATGGCTGTTCGGTTTCGCCTTGATGCAGCATGTGCCCCCACTTCGTGCGCAGGTTGAAGATGGAAGGGTTTCTCGCCTGCGGCAAGCGGACTTCTCAGAAAAGCGCGGCTTCCCCAAAGTGAACCTGCGCAGCTTCCATATTGCAGAAAGCAGGGCATTCAGCTTAGTCAGGCCTCTTAAATGGAAGGAGATCAGACCCGTGCAGGACCTCGCTTTGGCGCTATACCAGTACTTCGTTTATCCGATCCTGACGCTGATCCTATTTGCGTTGTTTGCGTATGTGATCATGAGCTGGCTGTTTACGTTCAACGTGCTCTCACCCTATGGGCAGATCGCCCGCCAGATCTATTCCATGCTGGAATCCGTCCTTGAGCCGCTGCTGCGCCCGATCAGAAATACGATCCCGCCGCTGGGGCAGCTTGATCTGTCCGTCTTCATCCTGGCGCTGCTGATCCTGTTCTTCCGCGACTGGCTGTTCCCGCAACTCCTCTTTGCGATGCCTGGCTGATGCGTCTCTCGGTCCGGGTAACGCCGAATGCTTCGGCTGACCGTATCGAAGGGCTTACCCACGATGCCGACGGGCGACCAAGCCTGAAGCTGCGCGTGTGCGCTGTGCCTGAGAAGGGCAAGGCGAATACGGCGGTTGAGGCGCTGCTTGCCAAGGCGCTGAGCTTGCCGAAATCTGCCGTAAAGGTGGTGACCGGGCAGACGAGCCGCACTAAAGGCGTGCACATCGAAACCGAACCCGGCAGCGCAGCAGCGCGCCAGGTCGAGGAGGATGGGCGATGGCTGAACGTATCGATGGCAAACAGGTCGCAGCAGATGTGCGCGCAAAGATTGGCGAGGCGGTGAAATCGCTTCCCGGTCAGCCGACACTCGCCGTCGTGCTGGTTGGCGAAGACCCGGCCAGCCAGGTCTATGTGCGAAACAAGGTGCGCCAGACCGAAGAGGCCGGCATGCGGTCCCTGCATCATCATCTGTCGGTCGCTGCGAGCCAGGATGAGGTCGAGGCGCTTATTTCCCGTTTGAACGGCGATGATGAAGTGGATGGCATCCTCCTCCAGCTGCCGCTGCCCGAGGGCCTTGATGAGCAGCGCGCCATCGAATGCATCGCGCCGGCGAAAGATGTGGACGGTCTGACGGAGGCAAGCGCTGGGCGCCTGGTCCTCGGCAAGGACGGGCTTCGTCCGTGTACGCCAACGGGCTGTGTCATCCTCGCGAAGTCAGTCCTAGGCGATGATCTTTCCGGCAAGAATGTCGTTGTAATCGGTCGGTCCATCCTGGTGGGCAAGCCTGCCGCGCTTCTCTTCCTTGCTGAAAACTGCACGGTAACGATTGCGCATTCGCGTACGAAAGACCTCGCCGCGCTTTGCCGGACGGCCGACATACTGGTGCCTGCCGTTGGACGGCCGCAAATGGTCAAGGGCGACTGGGTAAAGCCGGGCGCTGTCGTGATCGACGTCGGCATCAACCGGATCGATGCACCCGAAAAAGGCCAAGGCAAGACGCGCCTTGTTGGGGACGCGGACTTCGGCGACTGTGAGAAAGTGGCCGGACATATCACGCCCGTACCGGGCGGGGTTGGTCCGATGACGATTGCCTGCCTGCTGCGCAATACGGTGATTGCGGCCTGCTACCGCCGTGGCTGGTCGCTTCCGTCGGGTCTGTAGCGATTGAGGGGCATGTCTGCTCAAGCGCGGTGAACCAGCTGGCGGCGAAGTCGTTATAGACGCTGGCAACTAGGCAGGAGAGACAGCGACATGCAAAAGCCGAAAACATTTCTGGGCTGGGCCGGCGTGGTCTTCATGCTCACAGTCCTTGCCGTCATCGTCATGGTCGCGGCGAGTATCGCTTTTGTCGTTGTTGCGGGGGTAGCGATAATCGGTGCGGTGATCTCGCTCCTGCTTCTACTGGCCAAGCGCAAGGCGAGCAGGGATGGTTGAACCGCGGCCGCTGAGCCGTGCGAATTTCGATAGCCTATGGGCGGCGCAGTCAGGGCAATGCGCCTTGTGCGGAAAGGCGATGCCGCGTGGCCGGTTCGATGTTGCGCATGCCAGCATCTGGAAGAAGCAGCGACCAACCTTTGATCATATCGTTCCAAAGGCGGCGGGCGGCCCGGACAGGCTGGAAAATCTCCAGCTGGCGCACGCTGTCTGCAACAAGCGCAAGGGCAAGCGTCAGGCTGGCGGCGTCGACGGGCGGGATGCCACATAGGCCATGCCGCAGGCGATGAGGGCGAGCGCGGCGGCGAGCCATGACCAGCGCCCCCAGAGAATTGCGGTCGAAATGCCACCTGCCAGCGTCATGCCGATCAGGGCACCTGATTTCGACTTTCGCGACAGTGTACCGTCTTCGACAAAGTCGCGGATCGGTGTGCCGAAGCCAGGGCGTCCATAGATCCAGTCTCGCATGGCAGGACTGGAGCGCGCAAAGCAGAGCGCCGCGCCAATCCAGAACACGGTAGTCGGCCAGACAGGCAGGAAGATGCCGATCGCGCCGAGACCAAGCAGCAAAAATCCGAGGAAGCGGGCGATCATCATGACGGTGTCTTCGCGCTCCTCGAAGCTGACCCTTCACCATTTGAAGTCAGGACGTCGTCTGGCAAGTGCCAGATACGCTGCTCGCCGACAAGCTGGATGCTGGTTTGATGGCGATCAGCTTGCGTATTGGCGGGCGTGGGATCAACAGCGGTCACAGCATGGACAAGCCGCAACGGTTGTCGCTATCAAATCCACTGAACTCTTAGTTTAGCGGGTGACACGCTCGCCCAGTGTCTCGTGTCTCGGGAGTATCGAGGGAATGATGTCAGGACTTCGTCTTTTGCTTGCGCTGGCAGTCAGTGCGCTGATCGCGGTTGCACCATCGGCTGGCCAGGCCGGGCCGCAGGACGAGAACTATGTGCAGATGGCGAACTATCGCACGCCGGATATGCCTGTCGTTCATCTGTTCGGTGACAGCATCATGCGCGGCTATGCGCTGCGGAAATTCCCCGACCAGTACACGCCTGAAGAAGCTGAGAACGAAATCCTGTGGCCGTTGCGCTCTCCGGCTTCGATGCTGAAGTTCATCTCCGATGGAGATTACTGGGCCGGCTATGCCGGGGGCACAGGCCTGCCCTATACGGAAGACCCTCGCGGTAATACGGTCTATGCACGCGTAGATAATGGCCAGGTCTTTGATAACGACTTCATCGTGATCAGCGACGCCGGTGAGCACAACAACAATCCGGCCGCCTACTATCTCATGCTCAAAAGCCTGCGGACCCTGCTCTGCGACTATGACGTGGATGTGCTCTACGTGAACACCTATGACGACATTGCGCCGGGTGCCTTGGCCATCGACGACGAAGATCAGTATCGCTGGTCTGTCCCGATCGACGGGGTCACAATGAACTCCACCTTTGCGAAAGCGGCTGCCGATGAGATGCCCGATTGCAAGGCGGATGCGCACCTGATCGATATCGTGCCTGACATGAAAGCGCTCGAAGGGCGCGGGCTTTCACCGATCCAGTCAGATGGCATCCATCCCAATATGACAGGGCAATGGCTGATCGCCTACAAGATCGATAGCAAGGTTCGCGAGATCATGCTGGCGCGCGAGATGGCTGAGCACGACGAGGCTTCAACCGAGCATTAGGTCAGGCGATGGCCTTTGCGCAGGCGTCAGCACTGGCCCAGGCCCACTGGAAATTATAGCCACCGAGCCAGCCTGTGACGTCAACACACTCGCCGATGAAGTAGAGACCCGGCTGGTTCTTGCTTTCCATTGTCTGGGAAGACAGCCCATCGGTATTGATGCCGCCTGATGTCACTTCGGCCGTGCGCCAGCCTTCCGTGCCGACAGGAACCACGCGCCACTTCTTCAGGATCAGCGCGATGTCATCCATCTCACCCTTGGAGAGCTGGGCGAGCTGCTTGTTAGCCGGCATGGTGGGCCAGCTCGCGATATAGCTTGCAAGCCGCGCCGGGTAGCGTTTGCCGAGCCAGCTTGAGAGGCTCGTGCGGGGCTGACTGTCACGCGCGGCGCGCAAATCCTCGAGAACTGGGTCGCCGGGGGCGAGATCAATTTCGACAGGCTGGCTTTCGTGCCAATAGGTGGAGGCCTGCAGCATAGCGGGGCCAGAGAGGCCGCGATGGGTGAAAAGCATCGCTTCGTGGAAGCCAGGCCCGTCGCCCGCTTTCGCATCAACCATGCATGAGACGCCTGAAAGCTCCGCGAAAGCATCCTTAAGCTCGCCGGAGAAGGTGAAGGGCACCAGCGCCGGGCGCGTCGGAATAATGTCATGACCGAACTGGCGCGCGATGTCATAGGCAAGGCCGCTTGCGCCCATTTTCGGGATTGAGAGCCCACCCGTCGCAACGATGAGGTTTCGGGCGCTGACGGGGCCTGCAGACGTCTCGACTTCATACCTGCCGCTTCGGTGAGTGACTTCACCAATGCTGGTCTCCAACCGCAGCTTGCCGCCGGGCGCGGTCAATTCGTCCACCAGCATATCGATGATGGCGCCGGACTTCTGATCGCAGAAGAGCTGGCCAAGCGTCTTTTCGTGCCAGGTGATCCCGCGCTGGGCCACCCGGTCGCAGAAGTCCCACGGGCTATAACGGGCCAGCGCCGACTTTGCGAAATGGCGGTTGGCCGAGATGAAATTGGCCGGGCTCGTATGAATGTTGGTGAAGTTGCAACGACCGCCGCCGGAGATGCGCACTTTCTCTGCAGGGCGCTTGGCGTGGTCGAGCACGAGGACGTCTGCGCCGCGCTCAGCGAGGCGCCCGCCGCAGAAGAGCCCCGCAGCGCCAGCGCCCAAGATCAGCGTATCAACGCGTTCAGACAGTTCGCAAATCCTTAAAAAGTCTCAATCTGGCCCTGTTCGCGGCATAGCAAACTCCTGTAAAGAGTGTGAATGCACCAGGAGGAGGACGCGGTGATGGCAGGGTGGACCAACAAGGCGCGGGGATTGGTACTGGGCGGATTGACGGCGATGGTCGTCGCTTGTGGCATCGGGGATGAGCCGCCAGCACCTGTCGATCCGGAAACTGCCGAAGGTGAAATCGTCGAGCGTTCGCGCGCCGCGCAAGCCGCAGCTGAACGCCGCGAACGTGAGCGCCAGGCGCTTGCGGACGCTGAAGAGAACCGCTTCGTCTATTTTCGCTATGCCCCTGACACGAGTGGCGTCAGCCCGCGAGCCTGTCTTGTCTTCTCCCAGCCGCTCGACCCTGAAGTCAATTACGCGACCTATATCCGGATGCAGTCTGATGTGCGTCCGGCCTATGCGGTAGAGGGACGCGAGCTTTGCCTCGAAGGTCTCGATTTCGCCAGTGGATACACGGCGACAATCCTCGAAGGGCTGCCGAGCGCCGATGGCCGCACAATCGAACGCGAGGAAGAGGTCCAGATCAGTTTTGAGGACCGTCCTGCCTATGTCGGTTTCGATGGGGCAGGGGTGATCCTGCCGCGAGACAATGCCGATGGCCTCGCGATCGAGACGGTCAATGTCGATGAGGTTGAGATCAGCGTCTACCGCGTGAATGACCGCGCGCTGGCGTTCAAGTCGATCAGCCAGGGCGATGAAGCGGCGCAGGGCCGTTATTCCTACCTTTATGGCGAAGAAGACCCGCGCGACGTGTCGACCGAAGTCTGGTCAGGCAGTATGGACATCGACAATGTCACGAACGCCGCCGTGACGACCGTCTTCCCGCTTCAGGATGTCATCGGTGAGCTTCGCCCCGGTTCCTATTTTGTGGAGCTACGCGACGCCAAGGAACTGAACGACTATGATGGCCCGGCGGCATCGGCCCGCCGCTGGATCATGCTGACTAATCTCGCGCTAACGGCGTATCGCGCCGAGAACGGGATGGATGTCACGCTGCGTTCTCTGCAGGATGGCGAAGTCCTTCCGAATACGCGCGTCCAGTTGATCGCCTACAATAATGAAGTGCTGGGCGAAGCGGAAACCGGCGAGGATGGCCGTGTCCGGTTCGAGGCGCCGCTGCTTGCGGGGGACGGCAACTCCGCACCGCGCATGGTCATGGCGTTGGGGGCGAAAGGTGACCTCGCCGTGCTGGACCTGTCACGCGCGCCGGTTGACCTGTCTGAAATGAAGACCGGCGGGCGCGTCACGCCCGGTCCGGTCGACGGCTATCTCTATGCGGATCGCGGTATCTTCCGGCCAGGAGAGACTGTGCATCTCACCACGATGATGCGTGATCGCGGCGGTTCGGCCATCTCGAACCGTGCAGGTCAGATCGTTATCTACCGTCCGAACGGCGTTGAAGCTGACAGGATGCGCTTCACTGAAGCTAAAGCAGGCGCGCTCGTCTGGGATTATGAGCTGTCGCGGACGGCATCGCGCGGCATGTGGCGCGCCGTCCTGTCGATTGATGGAGCCGGCGAGGCGGGCTCTCTACGCTTCTCTGTCGAGGATTTCGTGCCGCAGCGTATCGCGGTGGAGCTGGACGGTGAGGAAGAAAGTTTCATCGCAGCGGGTGGCACACGCGAGATCGAGGTTGAGGCGCGTTTCCTTTACGGCGCGCCGGGCGCTGGCCTGACGGTTGAGGGGCAGGCGAGGCTTGAGGCTGATCCGCGTCCGTTTGAGGCCCTGAATGGGTTCACCTTCGGGCGCGCTGACGAGCAGTTCCGCGAGCGCATCGTGGAGTTCGAACCGCAAACAACCGATGGTGCAGGGCGTGCTGTCGTGCGTCTCAACCCGGGCGACCGCGGCAGCGATTCCTCGCGCCCGCTGCGCCTGAATACGAATGT
Organism: Henriciella barbarensis; assembly: GCF_003576345.1. Taxonomy (GTDB): domain Bacteria; phylum Pseudomonadota; class Alphaproteobacteria; order Caulobacterales; family Hyphomonadaceae; genus Henriciella; species Henriciella barbarensis. Next base: position 123,958 of record NZ_QWGB01000004.1, read on the forward strand.
CAGCGTGCTTGAGCCGGGCGGCCGTGCGGTCACCGAGAGTGTGCGGATTCCTTATCGCCCGCGCGATAGCTATGTCGGCATCCGCAAGGATTTTGATGGCCGCGCAGACCGCGACGACCCGGCAGCGTTTGAACTGGCGGCTGTCAGCGCCAGCGGTGAGATTGTCGATACAGAGCTTAACTGGCGCGTGATCGAGATCGACTATCACTATGACTGGTACCGTGATGGCAGCCAGTGGCGCTGGCGCCGTTCACGCACGGTGAGCACTGTCAATGAAGGCGTGGTCCAGACCGACGGGACGACACAGACGGTCACCGTCGATGGTCTCGACTGGGGCCGGCATGAACTGATCGTGTCCGACGTGAACGGCGATGCCGAAGCTAGCACTGGTTTTTATGTCGGCTGGGGCGGGTCTGTCTCTGATGACGGCGTCGAGGCGCCGGACCGGGTGGAAGTGATTGTCGAAGAGCAGACCATCGTTCCTGGCCGTCCTGCCGCGATCACGGTAATCCCGCCCTATGATGGTGAAGCGCAGATCGTGGTGGCGACTGACAAGATCCTGCGGATCGAGACGCGCGACGTATCTGCCGAAGGCACGCAGTTTACGTTGCCCGTTACCGAAGAATGGGGCGAGGGCGCCTATGTCCTCGTCAACGTGTACACGCCGCGCGATCCGGTGCTGCAGGCAAAGCCGCGGCGCGCTGTCGGTGTCGGTTACGTACCGCTGGACATGGATGATCGGACCTTTGAGGTCGCAATCGATGCGCCGGACGTCGTTCGCCCCCGCCGTGAGCAGACGATTGACGTCAACATTGGAGAGGGGCCGCGAGAGAATGTCTATCTCACGCTTGCGGCCGTAGACGAGGGTATCCTGCAGCTCACCAAGTTCCAGAGCCCGGACCCGGTCTTCTATTACTTCGGCAAGAAGTCCCTCGGTGTTGATATTTTCGACGATTATGGCCGCTTGCTCGACCCGAATATGGGCCTTCCTGCAGAAGTGCGGACCGGCGGTGACCAGCTGGGCGGTGAGGGCCTTTCAGTCGTCCCCACTAAAACGGTAGCTCTGTTCTCCGGCATGGTCGATGTCGGCCGGTCTGGCCGCGCACGTGTGACCTTCGACGTGCCTGACTTCAATGGTGAGCTTCGCCTGATGGCGGTGGTCTGGTCGCAGAACGGTCTGGGCGCTGCCAGTCGCCCGCTCACAGTCCGTGATCTTGCGCCAGCTGAACTGATCCTGCCGCGCTTCCTCGCGCCGGGTGATGAAGCGGTGGCGACTGTCTCCATCGATAATATAGAGCTTGATGATGGCACGTTCACTGCGTCGCTGGATGCCAGTGAGCCTGTCAGCGTCGCGGCGACCGAACTGTCGCGGACCATTCCATCCGGTCAGCGTGTGGATGAAGGATTGCGGATATCCGCTGGTGAAACAGGTGTCGCAGACCTGCGCCTCAACATTTCCGGGCCGGATAACTATAGCGTGGTACGGAATTACCAGATCGAGTCCCGCTCGCCCTGGCTGCCTGCAACGCAGATTTCGACGGCGATGATGGAGCCGGGCGATAGCTGGGCCATCCCGGAAGGCCTGCTCACAGATTATGTACCGGGTACGGCGTATGTCTCCGTGACTTTCTCGACCCTGCCGCTGGACGCAAATGCGCTCTACGCGTCGCTCGCGCGTTATCCTTATGGCTGCACCGAACAGACGGTCAGCCGCGCGCTTCCGCTACTCTACTCAGAGCAATTGGTGGCAATGGGCGCGGATGAAACCTCGCGTGAACCTGCCCGTGCGCAGATACAGGAAGCTGTAACGGCCGTTCTGAACCGACAGTCAGCTGAAGGGGCCTTTGGCCTGTGGCGCGAAGGCGATCGCAATGCTTCGCCATGGCTGGGCGCTTACACCACCGACTTTGTCTACCGCGCCAGCGAGGCAGGCTATGAAGTACCTGAAGCGGCGCTGGAGCGGGCCTTTGAGTCCATGCGGGCCGTGGCACAGGGCGATGCCTGGAGGGCGTATGGCTACGACACCGATGTCTGGGAAAGCGAGTGGCACAACGACACTGAGGCAAAGCTCATGCGCCGCGCTTCGGCCTATGCGCTCTATGTGCTGGCCAAGGCGGGCCGCGCCGATATCAGCCGTCTTCGTTATCTGCATGACCGCGAGCTGGAGCGGATAGAGAGCCCGCTTGCGCGGGCACATCTTGCTGCTGCACTCGCCTTCATGGGCGATCGCTCGCGTGCCTTCAGCGCCTTCGAAGCCGCTGAAGATGCACTCGGCTATCAGAACACGGGCGACTATTACCAGACGCCTCTGCGCGATCTGACCGGCATTATCGCGCTGGCCGCAGAAGCGGACTTTGACGATATCGTTGCCCGCCTGGCCGAACGGCTTGGCGATGAGGCGCCTGACCCAAGCGAGCTGACGACGCAGGAGAAGGCGTTCGCCCTGCTTGCCGTCAATTCGATGAATGATGGTGGCGAAGGCTACCGGATGGAGGTCGAAGGACTTGGGAGCGGCAATGACAATGACCGCCGCTATCAACTGAGCGATGAGCAGGCCCGCGGCGAGGTGAGCTTCACACTCGGCGGGAACGGGCCGGCCATGTTCCGGACCGTGATGGTGCGCGGCGCGCCATCATCGCCGCCATCCGCCGTTTCGTCAGACCTTCGCGTTACAAAGCGGGTGCGTACGCTGACTGGCGGCACAGTTGACCTCAGCGATGTCGATCAGGGCGATCAGCTGGTCGTGACGGTACAGATCTCGCCGGAACAGCGCCGGACCAACCCGGTGATCGTAGCGGACTTGCTGCCTGCCGGGTTTGAGATTGAGACTGTTCTCAAGCCTGCCGATGGGGCGCGTGAGGGTGACACCAATGGCGCCTTTGCATGGGCCGGTGAGATCGACGCGGCGAAGACGGCCGAAGCGCGCGATGACCGCTTCGTGGCGGCGATCGATGTACGCAATGAGGCCGTGCGCCTTGCATATGTCGTGCGGGCAGTGACGCCGGGCGATTTTGTAATGCCGGGCGTCAATGCTGAGGACATGTACCGGCCTGACGTATTCGCGCGCTCAGCGCCGGGACGCGTCACGATCAGCACGGCGAATGCGGCCGCTGGCGGGCAGAGATGATCTGGCTGAAACGGTCAGCGATTGCCATTCTGGCGGCGCTGACCGTCCTGTTCGCCCTGGACAGGATATTCCCGCCACCGCTTGAGCGCGGCGAAACCGTGTCGCAGCTTGTCAGTGACCGGCGCGGCCGTCCGCTGCGAGCCATCCCGACGCCGGACAATTACTGGCGTTTCCAGGCGCACCTTGAGGATATCGACCCGGTTTTCATCGAGGCGCTGCTGGAGGTGGAGGATCAACGTTTCTGGCGTCATGGTGGTGTCGACTGGACCGGCATGATGCGCGCTGCGTGGACGTCTGCACTGGCGGGCCGGGTGGTATCAGGCGGATCGACCATCACCATGCAGACCGCTCGCCTGCTAGAGCCGCGCCCGCGGACAATCCCGTCCAAACTGATCGAAATGTTCAGGGCCCACCAGATCGAGGCGCGGCTAAGCAAAAAAGAAATCCTCGAGCTTTACCTCACGCTTGCCCCTTATGGCGGCAATATCGAAGGCATACGCGCAGCAAGCTGGCGGTATTTCGGCCGGTCGCCGGACAGGTTGTCGGATGACCAGATCGCGCTGCTGATTGCCCTGCCGCAAAGCCCCGAAGTCCGCCGCCCGGACCTTCGCCCGCAAGGTGCCGATGCGGGGCGCCGTGCCATCGTCGCCAAGCTGGAGCGGCTTGGCTATCTCAATGCGGGCCGGGCCGAAGAAGCGCGTACCAGCCAGATGCCAACGGGCGCTTATGCGTTCCCGTCAGATGCGTGGCATGCGACGGCGCGCGCTGCCCGCGGCGTTCGAGGTGATGTGCGCGCCAGCCTCGATGCGCGCCTGCAGGCAGAGATGGAAGCACTGGCACTCGCGCGTGCAAAGGAAGCGGGCCGCGAGGCACAGATTGCGATTCTTGTCGTCGATATTCCAACACGTGCAGTGCGGGCCTCGGTTGGGTCTGCCTCGCGCGATATCGCAGGCGGCTGGCTGGATCTAACAGCGCAGGCGCGCTCTCCGGGTTCGGCGCTCAAGCCCTTCATCTATGCGATGGCGTTCGATGATGGCGAGGCGAGCGCGTCGACCCGCATATCCGATTTGCCGAAGCGTTTTGCCTCCTACCAACCGGATAATTTCGACCGCACTTTCAGGGGCGATGTGCGCGTTTCCGAGGCGCTTCAGCATTCCTTGAATGTGCCTGCCGTGCTGGCGCTGGACCGGGTTGGGCCTGAGCGTTTTGCCGCGACACTCGCACTCGCCGGGGCACCGCCGCGCATCTATGGCGGCGCGGACACAGAGTTCGGCCTGGCGCTCGCGCTTGGCGGAGCTGGTCTCACCGCGCGTGAGCTTGCGATCTTGTACGCAGCGCTTGGCGATGGCGGGCGGGCAAAGCCGCTGGTCTGGACAGCTGAGGAGGAAGCTGAAAGCCGTTCCAGAAAGGGCTATCGGATGATGGAGGCGGAGAGTGCGGGCGAAATCCTGTCTATCCTGCGCCGCGCGCCGACCCCCGAAGGACGGATACCCGGCAGGCTGACAGCGGAGGCGCCACAAGTCGCGTTCAAGACCGGAACATCTTATGGCTTTCGCGATGCCTGGGCCGCCGGGGTGTCCGGCGACCATGCAATCATCGTCTGGGTGGGCCGCGCTGACGGCGCGCCAAGACCGGGCGAAACGGGTCGCACCGCTGCCCTGCCCATCCTGTTCGAAGTGGCAGATCGTGCAGCCTATCACCTTGGCGGTGACGGCGATGCGAGAGCGCGCCTGATGCCAGAGCGGCGGCACGAAGCCGACGGTGCCCTGCAATCCTTTGACCATTCCACGGCGGAAGCACCGCACATCCTCTTCCCGCCGAAAGACGCCGAGCTGTGGTCGGGTGAGATCAATGGCGCGCCAGCGCGCCCCTTCGTTCTTGCGGGACGAGGCGAAGGCAAATTGCGGTGGTTCATAGATGGACAGCCATCGAAGATCGACGATGCAGGTCTGCCGGTATGGCGGCCAGAGCGAGCCGGTTTCTATGCTGTGAGCGCGGTAGACGAAGAAGGCCGCACAAGCGAGGTGCGCGTGCGGGTCATCGGGATCGGCGGAAGCTAGGCACGCCTAACTCCAGGGGTTGAAGCGCGACTTGCGTCTCTTCGGGCGACCGGATTTCCTGTCCTCGCCCTTATCCTTTGATGGCTTTTGCTGAGGGGCAGGTTCGTCGCCTTCATCGAAAAGTTCGGTGTCGGTCTCGCCTCCGGCCCCGTCCTCGGCAGCGGGTGAGACGGCATCGATGTCTGCCGGAGAGACCGGATCCGGTCCATTGGCCTCGTCGTCTGCCGCGTCGTCCGGTGCCCGCGAAGGCGCTGGGTCAATGCGGGAACGGAAGCCCTTGAGATTCAACGGATAGCTCAAAGGCGCGCTGCCGGGGTCATTGTCCTCATCATAGCCGAAGGAGAGGGCGTCATCATTATTGCCCGGAATTGTCATACCGGTTGAGGCGGCGCCGAGTTCTGACTCGATCTCGTCGGCGCTTTCAGCGTCAGCTCCCGTTGCGATCGAGGCGTCTGCGCCTGCGACCTGGGTGCCGCCAAGGCCAAACGGGACATAACTCTTTGCTTCTGCGGCCAGGTCGCTTTCGCCTTCGTCCGGGCCTGTTTCGTCCCAGACGTCCGGGGAGGGAGTCTCTTCGGCTGGCTGCGCTTTTCCCCCTGCCTCAGCCTTGGCGAGGTCGGCTTTCCCGCGACCATTCACTTCGTCGGCCAGTCTTGCCACGGCACCGCTGACATCATCTTCGTCGAAACCGGCGTGAAGGCGTTCTTCCGGTTCATCTTCGAGCAGGGCGCGCGGCGGAATGCTTTCATCGACGGGCAGGTCGGCCTCATCCTCGTCCTCCTGTTCGGTATTCGAAGCCAATTCTTCGGCGGGCGCTGGGGTATCCGATTTGCGCTTGTTCGGTGACTGACCGCTTAGTCCGGCGAGGAGGGCGTCGATGGCCGCTTCGGTGCCCTTTGCGATGCGCGATGCCTCTTTCACGACAGCGACGATGAGCTCGCCATAGTTCCCGTGCTCTTCGTGGGGCGTATCCTTGAGAAGGTCTTCGGACGCTTCTTCCAGCGTCTTGCCCTTTTCCGTCGCCAGCATGACCTGTGGCGGGGTGTCTGTCAGGCGGACCGAATAGCCTTCGGTCGCATAGATCACACCGCCATCTTCCGTCTCCGCCCAGTCGATCTGCTTCAAGGCGGTCATTTCTGCCAGCCTGTCGATGAGTTTCATTGTCGATGGATGAAGCATGAAAATCTTTCCGCCAGCAGGATTATGAGGCCCCGCCTACACTAGACGGGATGGAACGCGCGTCAAAGATGTGGGGGTCGGCCAGCGGTGAAAAACTTTATGGACTGCGGCATTGAGGGCTCTGGCGCTTCAATTAAGGGCGCGAGCTCTCATATCTTTTCCAAGGACATGTGAAGGTAAGTCTTGGACCCACATACGATCATCCGAATGGGCGTATTTGCGGGCATTTTCGTCTCGCTCATCCTCCTGGAGACGCTGGCGCCCCGGCGTGAGGCGGCGCTTTCGCGTGCGCAGCGCTGGCCGGGCGCAGGGGCGATCTTCATCGCAGGGGCCGTTCTCGGGCGGCTCGTATTGCCCGCAGGGCTTGCCGGCATTGCACTTCTGGCGGACGAGGCAGGATTTGGTGTTTTCAACTGGATCGACGCGCCGGTCTGGTTCGTGGGCCTCGGTGCTTTCCTGATCATGGACCTCGCCGTCTGGGCCCAGCACGTTGCGATGCATCACGTGCCGTTCCTCTGGCGCATGCACCGCGTGCATCATTCAGACCCGCATATTGATGTGATGACGGCACTTCGCTTCCATCCGGCCGAGATCATTGTCTCACTTCTCTGGAAAGGGTCGATTGTCTTCCTGTTTGGTATTCCGGCCTGGGCGGCATTTGCCTTTGAAGTTGCGCTTAACGCCTTCGCCCAGTTCAATCACGCCAACTGGAATATCGGATCGCGTATTGACAGCGTGCTTCGATTGCTCGTCGTCACGCCGGACATGCACCGGGTGCACCATTCCATTCACCGCGCCGAAGCGAACCGGAATTTCGGCTTCTGCCTATCGATCTGGGACCGTATTTTCAGAGTTTACCAGTCCCAGCCAGCTGAAGGGCATGAGCAGATGAAAATCGGTCAGAACAGCTGGCGCGAGGCTGGCGATCAGTCCCCCCTTCCGCTTCTTGTGCAACCATTAAAGTCGCCGCCAACCTAGGACCCAATGGGACGCGGTCACGGGTAGGTGCCAAAGCCCAGCTCCTATTGATCCTCGGAAGCCCTGCAAAGAAAAAGCCCCGGCCAATCGACCGGGGCTTCAAATTTCCTGATGCTCACCTAGTGAACATCATCCGGCATTCGGGTCAGGCGTGCGAAGCGCATTATTTTGAATAGCGCGCGTGCCATCCCTGCTTGCCTGGGTTTTTGCGGCCCATTCTGCGCGCGTTGCGCAGATCCGGCGAGGAATCGTCGATCCCATTTGCTCTTCGCGTTTGCAGACCTCCTCGTCCGGGTCATGACCCTGACGACGGATTTCCGCTTTGATTGCAGGCGTAACAGAGACCATTTGTGAACCGCCGGTTGCGCTGCTGCCGGCGGCGCCGGTTGTGCAGGCTGCGGGAACAATGGCCATTGCAAGAAGGCCTGCACCAAGGGCGAGTGATTTCATCGAGAACTCCGATCTTAGGTATTTAGGAATAACTGACCCAAAGCTACCTTAGCTATAGATTTCGAAAAGACCAGCAGCGCCCATGCCGCCGCCCACACACATGGTGACAACGCCCCATTTTGCACCACGACGCTTGCCTTCAAGCAGCAGAGAGCCTGTGCAACGTGCGCCGGTCATGCCGAATGGGTGGCCGATGGAGATCGAGCCGCCGTTCACATTGTACTTCTCAGGGTCGATGCCGAGACGGTCGCGGCTGTAGAGACACTGCGAGGCGAATGCTTCGTTCAGTTCCCAAAGGTCGATATCGTCGACTTTCAGACCGTGACGCTCAAGCAGACGTGGAACTGCGAAGACCGGGCCAATGCCCATCTCGTCCGGATCGCAGCCAGCGACGTTGAATCCAACAAAACGGCCAAGTGGCTCGATGTTACGCTTTTTTGCTTCAGCCGCTTCCATGACAACGACAGCTGCTGCGCCGTCTGAGAGCTGCGAGGCGTTACCAGCGGTAACGTACTTGCCTTCCTTTACGACCTGGCCGCCGGAGAAAACCGGCTTCAGACCTTGAAGCGATTCAAACGTGGTGCCGGGACGGTTACAGTCATCACGGTCAGCAACGACGTCCTGATAGGTTTCTTCGCCGGTTTCGCGGTTAACCAGTTTCATGCGCGTATTGAGCGGCACGATCTCTTCGGCCATCCAGCCTTTTTCCTGGAAGACGGCGGTGCGGCGCTGACTTTCAGCGGAATATTTGTCCTGGGCTTCGCGGCTGACATTGTAACGGTCCGCAACGATTTCGGCGGTTTCGATCATGGTCATCCAGATCGCCGGCCACTTTTTCATCAGCTCAGGCTCGGTGTAGCGATGGGTGTTCATATGACCCGAGCGCGAGACGAGCGAAAGCGATTCGACACCGCCGCCGATGGCAACGGGTGCACCTTCGTTGGTGACGGTGTGGGCTGCGTTCGCAATGGCCTGCAGGCCCGACGAGCAAAAACGGTTGATGGTCGCGCCAGACGTCGAGGACGGGCAGCCAGCCCAGAGGGCTGCGTTGCGTGCAACATTGTGGCCCGTCGCGCCTTCCGGCTGAGCGGCGCCGAGGAATACATCCTCGACTTCAGCTGCGTCGATACCAGCGCGATCAATCGCGCCCTTGATGGCATGACCAGCCATGGTGATGCCATGTGTGTCGTTGAGTGCGCCGCGGCCTGCCTTGGTCAGGGCCGTGCGGGCGGTTGAAACGATGACTGCTTCTCTCATGATATGTCTCCTCCAGACAGGTTCTCGTTTGTTGCGGTGCAACCTAACGGGGCGAAGTACAGGAAGCTACCCCAAAATGGTCAGCGGGTGCGATGACGTCGCGGTGCCTCATCGGGCGCGGCGGAACAGCTTCTAGAGGATGCGCGTTCGGCTTTCAAAGGAGATCGATTATATGCCCACTGGAAACCGATCGGACATCGACCGGCTCGCGAAACTTCTGGATACCCAGTTCAAGCTGCCAGGCACGAACTTTCGTTTTGGCCTCGACGGTATCATTGGTCTCATCCCGGGTATTGGTGACACGGTTTCAGGCGGCCTTGGGCTCTATATTATTCACCGGGCACGCCAGGAAGGCGCGTCAGGCGGGCTGATCGCGAGGATGATCTGGAACCTGCTGGTCGATACGCTCCTCGGTGCGATACCACTGGTCGGCGACCTTTTCGACTTTGCTCATAAGGCCAATGCGAAGAATGCGCGTCTGCTACAGGAATATCTCGACCGCCATGCGAGCGAGCACGCAAAGCCTGTTGGCCGCGGGACGGCTTGAGGCGTAAACTCGCCTTCAGCGAAAACTGGAGGAGGGGACCTCATGATCATGCCGGATCAGGCGCATCTGATGGCGCGTTACAATCGCTGGCAGAATGAAAGCCTTTATAGCGCAGCCGACAGTCTTGATCACTCCGCGCGCCTTGAAGATCGCGGCGCATTCTTCCGGTCCATTCACGAGACGCTCGCGCACATACTCTGGGCAGACCGCATATGGCTGTCCCGGTTTGGTATGTGTGAGAAGCCGACCTGCGCTGGCCACGAAACCCTGAAGCTATGGGCGGATTGGGAGGTCTTACAGGCTGACCGCATGGAAATGGACGATGTCATCGATACATGGACTGATGGCTTCAGCGAGAGTGACCTTCGAGATCGCCTGGAATGGTATTCAGGCGCAGCAGAACGCACTCTGTCAAAGCCGGTCTGGCTTCTCGTCACCCATATCTTCAATCATCAGACCCATCATCGCGGTCAGGTTCACGCCATGCTGACCGCGGCGGGCTCAAGCCCTGATGATACCGATCTCTTCCTTATGGAAGGTGAGGTCTAGAGGTCTCGCCGTGTCGTCGTTTTTGATGCAGGATGTCCGAACAACAAAAAATGGTGGGACGGACATGGCCAAGGTCATCGGTGTAGGCGGTATCTTCTTTCTCTGCGAGGACGCAGAGGTCACGAAAGAGTGGTATACAAGCGTTCTGGGTATCCAGGCGTCAGAGTATGGCATTTCCTTCAGCCACGCCGAGTCAGCAAAAGTATTCCCAAAGGGCGCAATGACGATCTTTGCGCCGTTCAAGTCCGGCAGCGACTATTTCAAACCTTCAGACCATGATGTCATGTTCAACCTGATGGTCGATGATCTTGGAGGTATTCTTCAGCAGGCGGCAGCGGTCGGCGTATCGCCCGTCCAGCCGCGCGAGGATCATAACTACGGAAGCTTTGCCTGGCTGATGGATCCCGATGGGCGCAAGGTCGAACTTTGGGAACCGAAGGAGCCGCCCTCCGGAACCTGAACGCAATTTATCTCCACCCCAATGAAAAAATGCCGCCCCTCAGTGAAGGGCGGCAAGTTCATTCAGAGAGTGAGATATAGTGACTTAGTCTTCAGCGGCCGTGTTGCATTCAGCCAGTTCTTCTTCGGAGAGGCTGTCATTCGCTGTGCCGAATGACGCGAGTGCGCCAACTTCAGAAGCGACTTTCTTGCAGGTGCGGACGGTTGCCGTGCGACGGTTGAGATCGGCGATGCAGGTATCGCCGTTGCAGGTCCATACAGCTTTTGCCGCAACAACGCTGGACTGGCTATCAGCCGGGGTCGCGAGCTTTGCGGTGAACGCCGTTCCTGCAGCTGCGGGCAGGGCAATGGCTGCAAATGCGGCTGACAGTACGATGGAGCGGATCATGGGAGGAAACCTTTCAGGCGTTGGCGGGAGATCTGGTTCTGGTTTTACTCTACCCGATGTATTTATGAGCGCTGAATAAAATGTCAATCGTTCAGCGATGACTATTTTTCGACGGTGATCCCCGGAACTTTGGTAAACGCTGGAATATCCGCGAAGAAACTTCTCCGCCTTGACGCGACGGCCTGCATTGATGCGGCCTGCCGGCCCGGTATCCTTCAGCGCAAACAGAACAGATCGCGCGCAGGCGCAAGGGAGGTTTCAATGGACTTCAACATTCCGCAGGATATCGCCGACTATCTCGTCGTGCTGGACAATTTCATCGAGGAGAAGATCAAGCCGCTCGAGCAGAAAGACGACAATATCCGTTTTTTCGACCATCGCCGCGAATGGGCGCGTACCGATTTCGACAATGACGGCCTGCCGCGTCCGGAATGGGAAGACCTGCTGCGTCAGGCCAAAAAGCTGGCCGATGAAGCCGGGCACCTTCGCTACGCTCTACCAAAGGAGTTTGGCGGCCAGGACGGCACTAATCTCGGCATGGCAATCATCCGCGAACATTTCGCGCGCAAGGGTCTCGGCCTGCATAATGACTTGCAGAATGAGCACTCCATTGTCGGTAACATGCCGCAGATCCTGATGCTGCGTGACTTTGCGCGCCCAGATCAGAAGCACCTCGCCGATGCCGCGCTGAAAGGTGAATTCCGCGCCTGCTTCGGCTTGACGGAGCCTGACCACGGCTCGGACGCCACGCACATGGAAACGCGTGCCGTGCGCCACAAGAAGGACGGCAAGGATGGCTGGCTGATCAATGGCGCCAAGATGTGGATCACCGGCATGCATGCCGCCTCTCACATCATGATGTTCTGCCGCACCTCTGGGGAAGACGGCGACGCAAAAGGTATCACCTGCCTCATCACGCCCGCGCAGGACCCGGCGATCGAGATCGATGAGTTCATGTGGACGTTCAACATGCCGACCGACCATGCCCGGTTCTACATCAAGGACCTCTGGGTGCCGGAAGAGGCGGTTTTCGGTCCACCGGAGGGTGGCCTGGCGCTCGCCCAGCACTTCGTTCACGAGAACCGTATCCGTCAGGCCGCAAGCTCTGTCGGCGCGGCGATGTACTGCATCACCGAGGCAATCAACTATGCCAATGAGAGAAAGCCTTTCGGCAAGGCACTCTCGCACAATCAGGCGATCCAGTTCCCGCTCGTGGAGCTCGCCACCCAGGCAGAGATGCTGCGCCTTCTGATCTTCAAGACGGCCTGGGAGATTGACCAAATGTCCAAGCCAGACGTCGCGATCTATCTCTCCGACAAGGTTTCGATGTGTAACTATTACGCCAACCGGCTCTGCTGTGATGCGGCTGACCGCGCGATGCAGGTGCATGGCGGCATGGGCTATTCGCGTCACAAGCCGTTCGAGCACATCTATCGCCACCACCGTCGATACCGCATCACGGAAGGCTCCGAGGAGATCCAGATGCGTAAGGTCGCCGGTCACCTCTTCGGCTTCATGGGGCCGAACAAGGGCAAGAACCGGAACGAGCCATTCGACTTTGCGGTGCGTTAGGCCCTCAGCGCAGCCTGGCCTGCACAGGAACGGGGCAGGCTGCCAACTGGAGTCACCTGAGGGCGACGTTATGCTTGCCCGGACGCTGAATCCGAAATAGTTTGCGGCTCAAGTGATGACTCCCTCCCGGGAGAGAGCAGGCCTTTGTGCCTGCCGCCGAAGGCGCAACCGCCCCGGAAACGCTCAGGCAAAAGGACCGGGAGAGACCTAAACGCTGGAAAGAGGTAAGCGGGCCAGCAGAAGACCCGCAGCAGGCCTCGCCGAAGGAGCAAGTCTTTTCGGACCCTCTCATTCTGCTCGCCCGTCGCGGTGATCAGGATACGGTTCGAAAGACGGAATCTCTCAGGCACCGAGACAGCGGGGGCGGCCAACCATCCGGATGATCCGGAGCGGACGGCCGTCTCCAATGTCAAAGGGTGCCATGGCTGACCAAGCAAACGATACACTTCGCAGGACACCGCTCCATGACCTCCATCAGGAGCATGGCGGCAAGATGGTGCCTTTCGCCGGCTATGAAATGCCGGTCCAGTTCGAGGGTGTGAAGCCCGAACACCTCTGGACCCGTGAGCATGCCGGCCTTTTCGACGTCTCCCATATGGGGCCGTGCTTCCTCTACCTGAAAGAAGGCCTCGGCCAGCCGGGCGCGCATGAGAAGATCTCTGCCCTGATCGAGCGCCTTGTGCCAAGCGCGATCTCGACACTGAAACCGGGCCAGGGACGCCTGACGGTACTGCTCAATGAAGACGGCGGTATCCTCGATGATCTCATCATCACGCGCATGCCTGACGCCAGCCTGGATGGCATGCTCTATATCGTCGTGAATGGCGCAGTGAAGCATGATGACTGGGCCCTTATCCGCGAGAAGCTGGCGGGTGAGGCAGAGCTTCAGACCGCCGACGACCGCATCCTTGTCGCCCTACAGGGGCCTGAGGCTGAAGCGGTGCTGACCCCCCATTTCCCTGAAGCGGCAGAGCTCAGCTTCATGCGATGCGCACACGTCCAGAAGGATGGTCAGCGCTACATGGTTTCGCGTTGCGGCTATACGGGTGAGGACGGGTTCGAGCTCCTCCTGCCGAACAATGAGACAGGTCTTGCCTATGTGCGCAATCTGCTTGGCGATGAGCGCGTCAAGCCGATTGGTCTTGGCGCACGCGACAGCCTTCGTCTTGAAGCGGGGCTATGTCTCTACGGTCATGACATGGATGCGAGCCGCACGCCGGTCGAGGCTGACCTGCAATGGGTGATCCAGAAGTCACGACGCGAGCGCGCTGATTTCCCCGGCGCGGAGAAAATTCTGAAACAGATCGCTGAAGGTCCGGCCGAGAAGCGCGTCGGCATCCTGCCGCTTGAGCGCGCGCCAGCGCGTGAAGGCACAGAGATCCATGTCGACGGCCAGCTTGTCGGCATGGTCACATCAGGCGGCTTTGGCCCCAGCACGGACAGCCCTGTCGCCATGGGGTATGTGCGCGCGGATCTCGCCAATCCCGGAACGAAAATCGACCTCATGGTGCGCGGCAAGGCCCGCGCTGGTGAGGTTGCTGCCCTGCCATTCGTACAACCAAACTACAAACGTTGAGGACACTCGCCAGATGACGCAATTCACCCAGCAAACGACATTCTACACTGAAGATCATGAGTGGGTCACCGTTCACGGCGACCTCGCAACGGTCGGTATCACTCGCTACGCGGCCGAGCAGCTCGGCGATGTCGTGTTCGTCGAGACACCGGAAGTAGGCAAGACCTTCAAGAAAGGTGATGACATGGCCGTGGTAGAGAGCGTCAAAGCCGCATCCGATGTCTATGCGCCACTGTCTGGCGAGGTCGTCGATACCAATAGCGCGCTTGCCGATTCCCCGGAGACGGTGAACGAGCACCCTGAAGGCGAAGGCTGGTTCTGCGTGATCAAGTTTTCCGATGGCGCCGAGACCCGCAACCTGATGGACAAGGACGCCTATTTCGAGTTCTGCAAAGGCCAATAAACATGCGTTACCTCCCCCTGACACCTGAAGACCGTAAGGAGATGCTGGCCACGATCGGCGCAGCCTCCGTCGATGAGTTCTACACTGACGTGCCAGAGGCCGCGCGCCTTGGTGGCAAGATTACCGGCCTTCCTGACCATCAGGGGGAGCTTGCTGTCGAACGCCATATGGGTGCGCTGGCGGCCAAGAACCGGACCGCTTCCGAAGGGCCGTTCTTCGTTGGCTGCGGTGCCTACAAGCATCACGTGCCGGCAACCGTGGACCACATCATCCAGCGGTCCGAATTCCTGACGACATATACGCCTTACCAGCCTGAAATTGCGCAGGGGACGCTGCAGTCCCTGTTCGAATTCCAGAGCCAGGTCGCTGCTCTGACGGCGATGGAAGTGGCGAACGCGTCCATGTACGACGGTTCGACGGCTTGTGCTGAAGCTGCGGTGATGGCGTGCCGCGTCACACGGCGCCAGAAAGTAGTCCTGTCAGGCGGCCTGCACCCACACTATGCCGCCGCGACGCGTACGGTGTGTGAAGCGCAGGGGATCGAGATCGTCCAGCTTGCACCGGGTGTGGATGATGAGCTTGCGCTTGTTGATGCTGTCGATGACGAGACAGCCTGTGTTATCGGCCAGAGCCCGAACGTCTTCGGTACGGTGACTGACTTGACCCCTGTGGCCGATGCGGCCCATGAAAAGAAGGCGCTTCTGGTGTCCGTCTTCACCGAAGCCGTCGCGCTGGGCATGACCATGCCGCCCGGCGAGATGGGCGCTGACATTGCCGTGGGCGAAGGCCAGTCGATCGGCAATCCGCTGAATTTTGGCGGCCCTTATGTCGGCCTTTTCGCCTGTTCGAAGAAGCTGATGCGGCAGATGCCAGGCCGTCTGTGTGGTGAGACCGTTGATGCCGATGGTAATCGCGGTTTCGTCCTGACGCTTTCAACGCGTGAGCAACATATCCGCCGCGACAAGGCGACATCGAACATCTGCACCAATGCTGGGCTTTGCACGCTGGCGTTTACCGCGCACATGACACTGCTGGGTGAGAAAGGACTTGGCCACCTGGCACAGCTCAATCATGAAGCTGCCTGCATGTTGGCCGATGCGCTGGAAGGCGTTCCTGGCGTCGAACTCCTGACACCGCGCTTCTTCAATGAGTTTGCATTCCGTATTCCGGGCGATGCTGGCGACGTGCTCGAGAAGCTCGATGGGCTTGGCGTCGTTGGCGGTGTGCGTGCTTCGCGCCTCTATCCGGGCAAGGGCCTTGATGATGTCATCATTGCCGCTGCCACGGAGTGTACAAGCGAGGCCGATATCAAGGCGTATGCAGATGCGCTCGCGACGGTGCTGTCATGAGCGAGGCGCCCCAACATCAGGAAGCCTGGGAGCACAAGCGGGCAATCCGTGAGTATGAAAATTTCCTTGAAGAGATCTTCGTGCGCATGGGCGCCGATAAGGCGGCTATCCACCGCCGCAAGTCCCAGTTTCAGAAGATCTATGACGATCCTGAAACCTGGCGCGACCCACAGGACTTCAAGAAACTGTACGCTGACCTGCGCCGGGAAATCCTCGCCCTCGGCGCCATTCATGTCAGCGCAGCAAACAAGCGTCTGAAAGAGACTTTCGGACCCAACACCCAGCATTTCGTGGAGGCTCAGGCATGAGCATGAATTCACAAGGCCGCCCGACCACCCCGTCTGCGCCCAGCGCCCAGCCCGCGATCGAGACTGTATCCGGCTCGCGCGGCCTGCAGCAGCGTGAAGACCTGATCTTCGAGACCGGCTCCACCACCAAGACAGGTGTCGACCTGCCAGCGCCAAAGGGCGGCATGGACCGCCTTGGCGGCGTGACGCGCAAGAAGAGCGTCGGTTTGCCGGGGCTTTCAGAACCAGAAGCCGTGCGCCACTATGTGCGCCTCAGCCAGCAGAACTATGCCATTGACCTTGGCCTGTTCCCGCTCGGCTCCTGCACGATGAAGCACAATCCTCGCCTCAATGAGAAAGTCGCCCGGATGCCGGGCTTTGCAGACATTCACCCGCTCCAGCCCCAGTCGACCGTACAAGGCGCGCTGGAGCTGATCGACGAACTTGCCACCTGGCTGAAGACCC
This sequence comes from Henriciella barbarensis, assembly GCF_003576345.1. GTDB lineage: Bacteria > Pseudomonadota > Alphaproteobacteria > Caulobacterales > Hyphomonadaceae > Henriciella > Henriciella barbarensis. The sequence goes on from NZ_QWGB01000004.1 coordinate 140,604, forward strand.
TCACCGGCATGCCCGCTGTCGCAATGAGCCCCAAAGCCGGTGCACATGGTGAGTTTTGCGGCATGATGGCGATCCGCGGTGCGCTGATCGCGCGCGGTGAGATCGAGACCCGCACGCGCGTTCTCGTGCCAGCCTCTGCGCACGGCACTAATCCGGCGACGGCGGTGCAGTGCGGCTTCAAGGTTGATGAGATCAAGGCCGACGCACGTGGCCGTGTTGACATGGACGACTTCAAATCCAAGCTTGAAGGCAGCGACGACATTGCCGGCATCATGCTGACCAACCCGAACACGTGCGGCCTGTTCGAGACGGACATTCGTGAGATTGCCGATCTCATCCATCAAGCTGGCGGCTATTTCTATTGTGATGGAGCGAACTTCAACGCCATCGTTGGCCGTGTGCGTCCGGGCGACCTTGGGGTCGATGCCATGCACATCAACCTGCACAAGACATTCTCCACGCCGCATGGCGGGGGTGGCCCCGGAGCAGGGCCAACGGTGCTGTCGGAAGCGTTGGCTGACTTTGCACCTGTGCCTTTCGTGGTTGAGGAAGATGGTGTCTTCCATCTGGTTGAACAGCGTAGCGGCGAAGGCTCTGACGCCTTCGGTCGCCTCTGCGCCTTCCATGGCCAGATGGGCATGTTCACCCGCGCGCTTGCCTATATGCTGAGCCATGGCGCAGACGGCCTGAAACAGGCTGCCGAAGATGCGGTGCTCAACGCCAATTACCTCCAGTCGCGCCTCAAGACGGTGATGACGCCTGCCTTCGACGGTTATTGCATGCACGAGGCGCTCTTCTCTGATGCATTCACGGCTGAAGGGATCGAGACGCTTGATATCGCCAAAGCGATGATCGACGAGGGCTATCACCCGATGACCATGTACTTCCCGCTGGTCGTACATGGCGCCATGTTGATCGAGCCAACTGAGACCGAGTCGAAGGCAGAACTCGACCGTTTCTGCGAGTCGCTTCTCTCCATCGCAGAGAAGGCCAAGGCCGGGGATCAAAGCCTGAAAAGTGCGCCATACCTCGCGCCGAAGCGGCGTCTCGATGAGACGCAGGCCGCCCGAAAACCGGAGCTTCGCTGGAGCGAGCCCGACAAGATCGCGGCAGAATAAGATGAGAGGTGGCCGGGCAATGTCCCGGCCATTTTTCTACCAGATAGCGGCCTTGATCGGGGCGGGCTTCAGCTGGGCGTTCGTGTCCTTGAACAGGTCTCGGCGCAGACGGCCGGTCAGCGTCATCGCAGGCTTCTCGAACAGCCTGAAGACCAGCCCCGCGAAGACGATGCTACCAATTGTGCCGACGATGTAGAACAGCAGATTGTCGAGAATGCCTGGCGCGCCGATTGTGAAAACATCTTCAAGGAAGGTACCTTGCAGGCGGACCGCCAGCGCATCGAAGATACGCCGCAGGCCGCTCAGCACGAGTGTGTGGCCGAGATAGAGCGCATAGGACCAGTCACCGAGAACGACAAATGAGCGAGGGACCCGCACGCGGTCTTCGGCTTCCAGAGCGGCAGCGCCATAGACGATGAGAATGCTGGGAATGCCAAAGAAAAGCACGCGTCCCCAACCGAGCGTGAAGTCAGTCGGGTAGGGTTGCAGATAGAGTGCAGCGATGAAGGCGATAAGGCCGACGACAAGCACGGTCATTGGCTTGAAGCGGCGGCCTGAGCAGATGAGCAGCGCTGCGGCGCAGCCTCCCAGGAACTCAAGTGATAGCGGATGCAGCAGCAGGGATATGTAATCTGTTGCGGTTGGCTGCTGCAGACCCGTCAGCGTGCCGAGCAGGATGATAGCTGCCCAGCCAGTCAGTCCGAGTGGCAGGAACCGGCGCGGCAGCAGGATCAGCAGCGCAAAGCCAATATAGAAGTGCATCTCATGCACCAGCGTCCAGCCGACACCATGGATAGGAACGGTCAGCTGGGGAAGCAGCGCGTAGGAGTAAATGAGATGGAGTGCCGAGTTCTCGCGCATCATCCTGCTTCCATCCTCAAGCGTTTCAGCCCCGAAGGGCACGCCGCCATAAGCAAGAAGGAAATAGGCTGTCATGATAGCGGCGAACAGCCACCAGAGCGGATAGATGCGAGCGGCGCGCGCAAACAGGAATGCGCCTGCCGTTGCCAGGCGCGGCTGCACCTTGCCTGTCACGTAGACCATGATGAAGCCGGAGATCACGAAGAAGAAATCGACGCCCGAAAAACCGTTTTGGACGAAGGTCGACAGCATCGGAGCTTCGTTGAGCCCCTTGCGCGCGATGGCGTCCATCTCGATTGCACGCGTATGATAGACAAGCACGAGAAGCGCGGCGACGGCGCGAAGAGCCTGTATCGTATGGAGCTTCAAGCCGCTGCATCCCTCTACTTATTATCCAGGTGCCTTCATCCCGGATCGGAGTGTCTGTTCCTGCGTTGTCATGGCATGGCCTGCTTCACAAGCAAAGGCTGTATCGCAATCGCTATCACCGCATCAATCCGCGGGAATTCAGCAAGCACCTAGGCAAGCTTAGACGGGAGACCATATAGGAAATGATGGCACGAAAACCCCTCGATTCCGATATGCCTCTGCCTCCCGAAATGAATGCCACCCGCAGGCGCTTTGGTACGGTAACGATGGGGCTTCATGTGGCTATGAGGCAGTGCCTCGCCGCGTTCGGTGCCTTCCTCATTGCCATTGCAATTCCAATCGGCGCGCTGACGCCGTTTCTTCCCATTGGCTTGCCACTCGCCATTATCGGCGTGGTGCTGCTTGGCCGGAATGCGGTGTGGGGGCGCCGCTGGATGGAAGGCATGCTGAACCGCTTTCCCCGTCTCGAACGGTTCGCGCCCAACTGGCTTATGCGGGCCGTCTTCGGACGTGACAAACAATCCCGTTCGTAAAAGCAACGCTCCAGACAAAAAAACGCCCCGCTGAAGAGCAGGGCGTTTTTGCATCTATAAACAGAACTATGGGTCGGGATCAGAGCTAGTTAAGCGCTTTCTCGATATCGCTCAGCGCCTTGGTGAAGAGGTCACTGCGCTGAGGTGAGTTAGCCACAATATCCTTCGAAGCGCGGGTGGCAGCGTTTGCAGCAGCACGGCGCACATCATTGGTCGCTTCGGCTTCGGCACGTGCAATGCGGGCTTCGGCCTGCGCTTCGCGGCGTGCAACCTTCTCAGCGAGATCCTTGCGGGCCTGCTCAACCATCATCTTGGCATCAGCCTTGGCCTGCTTGATCATTTCATCAGCGGCCTGGTCGGCTTCTTTCTGCTTGCGTTCTGCGTCTGCCAGTGCGGCAGCGGCCTCTTCACGAAGCTGGCGCGACTCATTCAGCTGGCGCTTGATCTCGTCAGCGCGGCCATCCAGTGCGGACGTAATCGCCTTGAGCGCGCCCATGGAGATCGCGATGAGGAGAAAGGCGACGAATGCAGCGAAGGCAAAGTTCGTGGCTGCGTCGGTGAAAGGGTAGGCGAGGTTGCCAAAGCCCGTGGTCGGGCCATAGCCGCCGTCTTCTGCGGGCGCTGCAAGAGCGACGGGTGCAACAAGGGCAGCTGCTGTCAGCATGAATGAAAAACGTTCCATCTTCATGATCGTCTAGCCTTCCTGCTGTGTATTGCGGGCGACGGCCTGGCGGGCGTCTGCTTCGGTCACCGTCACGCCGAGGCGGCCAAGCATGGCTTGCGTCGCGGAGGTTGCAATCTGTTCGACGTTCGACATGGCGTCGTTGCGAAGTGTCTGGATGCGGGCTTCGGCCTCCGCGAGGCGTTCGCCGAGTTCAGCGTCAACCTTGGCGGTTTCAGCGGCAATCTCGGCCTCAACCTTTTCGCGGGCCTTGTCAGCGGTGTCGCGGGCTTTGCCGCGAGCTTCTGCAAGCGCAAGGTCCTGCTGCTGCTTCGCTTCCTTGGACTGCTCGTTGAGGCGCGCGGCTTCGTCGAGTGAGTCAGCAATTGTGTCTTCGCGGCTCTCGATCACGCCACCAAGCTTGGGCAGGATGAAACGCGAGAGCGCGAGGTAAAGAATACCAAACAGGATGGCCAGCCAGAAGAGCTGTGACGGGAAATGCCACGGATCGAACGGCGGGAATGAGGCCCCACCGGCGGCTTCGCCGTTAGCGGCCGGAGCAGCAAGCGACAGGAAATTCATGGCGCGACCTTATCAGGCTGAATGGTGGAGACTGGCCCGCGCGCATTGGTAGCGACGGGCCAGCCCAAATCAATAATCCGGAAAGTCTTCGTTAAACGACGAAGAGGATCAGGACGGACACCAGGAAGGCCAGGATGCCGAGAGCTTCAGCAAGAGCCATACCGATGAAGAGGTTACCGGTCTGCTGAGGAGCAGCCGATGGGTTGCGCATGGCAGCATCAAGGAAGCTGGCAAAGATGTTGCCCACACCCAGCGCGGCACCGATCATGCCGAGAGTTGCGAGGCCTGCGCCAACATATTTGAGGCCAAGAGCGATATCGCCTTCCATTTCGTGTCTCCTTTGAGGGATTGGCGTTGGTTCGATTTGATGCCCGTGAAGCCTGTTCGGCGGGGCGCGTCAAGTGTTGAGGCGCGGCTCTTTTGGCCGCACCGGCGAGAAACTAGTGCGATGGATGAAGCGCGTCGTTGAGATAGACGCAGGTCAGGATCGCGAAGATGTAAGCCTGAAGGCCTGCAACGAGAAGTTCTAGCGCGTTGATGGCAATACCCATTGCGAAGGCGAGCACACCGACAACACCGAGGAGCGCCGTACCTGCCAGCGCTGCAGCAAACAGTTGCGCAGCGAAGGTGGCGAACAGCTTCAGCATGATGTGACCGGCGAGCATGTTCGCAAAGAGACGAAGCGCCAGCGTCACAGGACGTGCGATGAAGGAGATGACCTCGATCGGCACGAGAATGAGATAGATGAAGAACGGAGCGCCGGACGGGGCGAAAAGTTTGAAGAATTTCAGGCCGTTCTTGTAGAGACCATAGATAATCACGATCGAAATCACGAGCAGGGCCAGAGCACCGGTAACGACGATGTGGCTGGTTGTCGTGAAGGCGTATGGCACCATGCCGATCATGTTCGCGAAGAACACGAAGAAGAAGAGCGTGAAGACAAATGGGAAGAATTTGAGGCCTTCTTCGCCCGCAGTGCTGCGAACCATGTTGGCCACAAAGCCATAGCCGATCTCTGCAATGGACTGCGAACGCGACGGGATAAGCTTGCCGCGCGAAGCCGCGAGGCCAAAGAAGATGATGATCAGCGAAACGCCAAGCAGCATGTAGAAAGCTGCGTTGGTGAAAGAAAGATCGATGCCGCCAATCTGTAGCTCGAAGAGTTTCTTCACTTCGAACTGGCTCATCGGGTCAGCCATCTGGTGGAAGGAGAGGTTCATCAGCCCTGTTTCCCGTTTTCCGGACCCTTTGTCTGGTCCGTTCCCTGAAGTTCCGCATATGCCGTTAGCTGGCGATAGGCGCGTATAACACTAAGGATTCCGGCTGCAAGGCCGAATCCCAGCCAGACAAGCAGTCCCCAGGGCTCCGTCTCGAAAACCTTATCGAACCAGTATCCGATAAGAAGTCCGATCACGATGCAGCCGGCCATTTCCGCGCCGTAGCGCAGGGCCATGCCAGCCCCTGAGTTCACATTCTCCTGGTCTGCTTCACGTTTGCGTTTCCTGGCTTCCCGCGCGTTATTGTCGGCCTGCGCTTTGGCAATCCGCTCTGAAAGATCATTACGCTCAGGACCGGCCATGGGGAATCGCCTAGATGCCGTTCGAAACAGACCCGGGGAACACCCCTCGTCTTTCGAGCCGGAAGCTATTGGAGGGGGTGGGGCAAGTCAAGCCAGCCCGGTTTCTGGCAACATGCTGATTATAAAAGAAAAATTAGCGAACGCGCATTTGACGCATGCGCCTATTCGGCCGCGACGAGTTCCTCGGCAGCATCGAGGTCGACAGAGACCAGTTTCGACACGCCCTTCTCGCGCATGGTCACGCCAAAAAGGCGGTCCATGCGGCTCATCGTGACGGGATTATGCGTGATCACGATGAAGCGGGTATTGGTGCGACGGCGCATTTCATCGAGAAGGCGGCAATAGCGGTCCACATTGGCGTCATCGAGGGGCGCGTCCACCTCATCCAGCACGCAGATCGGGGCAGGGCGGGACAGGAAGACTGCAAAGATCAGCGCGGTCGCGGTCAGGGCCTGTTCACCACCGGACATGAGGGACAGGGTACCCAGACGTTTGCCGGGCGGTTGCGCCATGATCTCAAGGCCAGCGTTCAGCGGGTCCTCATCATCGACCAGGCGAAGCTCTGCCTCACCACCGCGAAAGAGTGTCGTAAAGAGCGCCTTGAAGTGTTCATTGACCCTCTCGAACGCCTCTAAAAGGCGCGCGCGCCCTTCATCATTGAGCGCTGCGACGCCTTCGCGCAGGCGGGCAATCGCCTTGATCAGATCGTCTTTCTCAGTTGCCTGGGTGCCGAGCCGCTCTGCGAGCTCTTCGGCCTCGGCTTCAGCTTCCATGTTCACGCCGCCGAGCTGGTCGCGGTCACGTCGCAGAAAGTCGAGCTGGCGTTCGGCCTCCGACGGGTCAAGGCTTTCGATCTCTTCTTCTTCCAGGCCTGCACGGGCCAGGGTGAGAAGGCCGTTCGGGGCGCGCTGGAACTGATTGCGGGCGGCTTCAACGGCATCGGACAGGCGCGCCTCGGCATTCTCGACCCGCACTTTTGCGCCAGCCAGCGCCTCGCGTGCTTCGGCGGCGGCATTCGATGCGTCGCGCGCCTCTGTCTCGCTCTCGCGCAGGAAAGCTTCCTTGTCCGCAAGCGCATCGGCGGCAACGCGCCGTTCCTCCTCCAGGGTTTCCACGCGCTTTGAAAGCGCATCGATTTCGCCCTGCATGCCTTCCGGCTTGGCACGCGTCGCTTCGGCTTCGGCAGCAGCTTCACGTCGCCGGGTCAGAAGATCTTCGAGGCGCTGCTCACTTGCCGCGAATCGGCGTTCCCAGCGTTCCACGTCGCGCGCCAGTCCTTCGCGGCGCGCAATGGCCTGCTCGCGGTTCCGGGTGATGTCAGCGAGCTGGCCGCGATATTCGATTTCATCTGCGCGGGCGCGGGCCAAAGCTGCGCGGGCATTTTCAAGCTCAGCTTCGAGCGCTGCAAGGTCTTCCGGTGCGCCGCCAATAGACGCTGACGACAGGGCGTCTTCGACGCCGCGAAGGTCTGATTCGATGCGGGTTAGGGCTTCACTTGCCGATTCGCGCTTCACGTCGGCGCGTTCCGCAGCCTGTCGGGCCTCGGCCGTGGCCGATCGGGCGCGGTTGAGTTCTGACGCTTTGGGCGAAACCTGCTGGCGCGCTTCCTTGAGATCGCGCTCAGCGGTCTCGCGATTCTCTTTCGCTTCGGAAAGTTCGCTCGCCGCTGATTCGAACCGCTTGCGAGCTGGACAGATTTCGGCTTCGGCGGCGTCGAGCCGAGCTTGCTGTGCCAGTCGCTCTGCAGCCGATACCGGCGCATCAGGCGTGCGGGTGAAGCCATCCCAACGCCAGAGGTGGCCTTCTACGGATACCAGTCGCTGGCCGGGCTTCAGATGCGCAGCAAGGCGCCGGCCCATTTCAGCTGATACGACGCCGCACTGCGACAAGCGTACCGCAAGCTCGACTGGCGCTTCAACATGGGGTGAGAGAGGCTCAGCGCCTTCAGGCAGCTGGGGCGTCTCGATCGAGCTGCCGCCCCAGTAGAGCGGCGAATCAGACAGGGTCGAGGCTTGAAGGTCATCGCCAAGCGCAGCGGCCACGGCTTTCTCGTAGCCGTCATCAGAACGGATCCTGTCAATAACAGGCGGCGCCTTTGGGCCGCTGGACGGCTGAAGTAGGCGTTTGAGGCCGGCGATCTCTGATTCCAGCGTGCGCACAGCTGTGTCGGCCTGGTTCTTCGGCCCTTGCGCTGCCGTTTCCGCCGCGCGAGCTTCAACCAGCGCTTCATCGGCGGCGTCCACGGCTCTTTCGGCATCGTGCAGTGCAATTTCGGCAGCCTCTTCGGCTTTTTCCGCTGCCGCGAGGCGTTCATTAAGCGCCGCTGTGTTCGGCATCTGGTCAAGTTGCTGACGTAGACGCGCGGCATCGCTTTCAAGTGATTGCTTGCGGCGGCGCTGCTGGTTCGCATTGGCTTCGGCTGCCTGACGGGCAGCTTTAAGTTCGGCAAGCTTGCCGCCGAGCGTGTCGGCTCGTGCCTGCGCTGTCTCAAGATCGGCGCGAGCCTGTTCAAGCTTCTGCTTCGCTTCGGCTTCCAGCGCTTCGTTCGCTTGCGGGTCCTCGGTTGGTAGCGCCGCCAGCGTCTCGCGCGCTTCAGCGAGGGCGCTTTCGGCCTCTTGCTTCTGGGATTGTTCGCGCTCGATATCCGACATGATCCGGCGCGCTTCACTTTCATGGCGGGCCAGTAGCTCTGTAGCGGTCTTGCGCTCTGTCTCGAGGCGCGCAAGGTCGATCTTCGCCTGTCCAAGGCGGCCGGAGATTTCCGCTTCAGCATTTCGCAGCGGCTGGATGCCGTCGCCAGCCTCAATTCGGCGCGTCTCCGCGATGGCTGACGCGCGTGTCAGGGCTTCGACGGCGTCCCGGCAGCGTACAAGTTCTTCGTCCGCGAGCGTTTTTGCTTCCGTGGCCGTCTGCCAGCGCAGGTGCGCAAGGAAGGCTTCGAGCGCAGCAATCTTGTCGGACAGCTCTTTGTATTTCCGCGCCTTGCGGGCCTGACGCTTGAGGCTTTCGAGTTGGCGCTCAACCTCGGCCGAGACTTCCGACAGGCGCTCGAGATTGGTTTCTGCGGCACGTAGCTTGAGTTCGGCTTCGTGACGGCGGGTGTTGAGGCCCGCGATACCGGCAGCCTCTTCCAGGATGCGGCGCCGGTTCTGAGGTTTGGAGCCGATCAGCTCTGAAATCTGGCCCTGACGGACGAGGGAGGGGGAGTTAGCGCCGGTTGAGGCATCCGCAAAGATGAGCTGGATGTCCTTGCCGCGCACTGTTCGGCCATTGAGCTTGTAGGTGGAGCCTGCGCCGCGCTTAAGTCGGCGCATGATTTCCAGCGTGTCGGACGCATTGAATTCGGGCGGCGCGGTGCGGTCTGAATTGTCGAGAACGAGCGTGACCTCGGCCAGCTCACGGGCCGGGCGGCTTTGCGAGCCAGAGAAGATCAGGTCGTCCATCTCACCGCCGCGCATGGCACGGGCAGAGTTGGCGCCCATCGCCCAGCGCAAGGCTTCGAGAAGGTTGGATTTGCCGCAACCATTCGGGCCGACAATGCCTGTCAGGCCCGGATGGATTGGAACTTCCTGCGGTTCAACAAAGGATTTGAAGCCTGCAATGCGCAGTTCTGAAATGTGCAATGCAGGCTCCCTATCTGTATGGAAGGCTTATTGCTGCGGCGCAGCCTCACCTTCGGTTTCGTCCATGGACTCAGTTTCAATGTTCATGGATTCGTCTGACATGTCGCCCTCGTCAGTCATGGCGGGGGTTTCAGCCTCTTCCATGCCCGCTTCGGTGGCAATTTCTGGCGCATCTTCACCAAGGGCTTCATCCAGCATGGTCTGCATCGCAGGCCACTGGCGCCACTCATAGCCTTCCAGCTGTTCGCCATTGAGGAAGACAGTCGGCGTTGCGTTCACACCCGCTTCGTCGCCTGCAGCAACAGAGGCAGAAATGGCGCGGCGAATGTCTGAATTGTTCAGGCAGGCATCGAACTCGGTTTCATCGGTGATGCCATGGTTGGCGCCAATCTGCTGAAGTGCCTGCTTCACCTGCCCACCCTGACGCGCAAGGCTGAGGATCGCGGTCTGACGCGAGAAGAGCTCATCGAGAACGTCATAATAACGGTCTTCACCTGCGCAGCGCGCGAGTGCGAAGCCTGCGACCGACACGTTCGCTGGCGCAGTCGGGAACTCGCGGAAGACGTAACGAACCTTGCCGGTGTCGACATAGTCTTCTTTCAGATTGCCAACGACTTCATTGTGGAACTGGAGACAGGCCGGGCAGGTCCAGGAGGCATACTCGACAATCGTCACAGGTGCGTCTGCTTCACCGAGGGAGATTTCCTGAAGCGCGGCGCTGTTCGGGCCTTCGCCGCTTTCATCGCCCGACGCCCCGCAGGCGGCCATTGTCAGAAAGGATACGGCCAGAATAGCGGTCCGGCGGGTCAAGGCATTCAGTTTCATGACGTCTTCTCTTCAGGATTGTTAGGTCAACTTCCGGTCAGGCTCGATCCGGTAAATTCGGTGTCTCGTCGCTGGCTAGCACAGCTTCGCCCAGCGCCAAAACCGCATCGCGCAAGGCGCGGTCTTCAATTTTTGCTACCGACGCTTCGAGCGCGGCGCGTTCGTCGGCTGTCAGCGGGCGGCGGGTGCGCACGGGCTTTGGAGCAGGTTGACGCGTAAGAGGACCCTGCTTGATACGTATCTCGGCGATATCGCCGCCCAGCGCGACGGAGACACGCTGGCGGATCAGCTCGCTCTGGTGCTGGATCATGGTCGAGGCAGCGGGAATGCACTGCACCGTGAGTACACGGCCCTTTCCCTTGCCGCCCGAGCCGATTTTCTCTGGCTCGCAAACCCTTGCGATCTGAGCGCCGACGGTTTCCGCCCAGATCAGCTTCAACCGACCAATGGCCGGCCCCTTGTCCGGTACCCGGTCGCGAGCGATACGCTGGCTGAGGGTGCCGATCGTTTTCGGCGTTGGCGCAACCGGCTTGGCGCGCGCATGGCGCAGCCTTATCCGGGCACGGGCTTCTTCCAGCGGGTCGAGGCTTGATCTCATCACCATGAACGTGATTGTGCCCTGCATGGCGAAACGAGAAAAGGCCGCTTTTGCGGTTGGCACGCGCTTTGACGGCCTGCCTGATGCACTTCTGGACTGGTATGGACGTCATGCGCGCACGCTGCCCTGGCGTATCGGTCCGGGAGAGCGGGGTCGCGGCATCGTGCCTGATCCTTACCGGGTCTGGCTGGCGGAGATCATGCTGCAGCAGACCACAGTGCCCCATGCCGCTGGCTATTTCGAGACGTTCACCCGCACATGGCCGACGGTTGAGGCGCTGGCCTCTGCCGCAGATGAGGACGTCATGGCCGCGTGGGCGGGGCTTGGTTATTATGCACGGGCGCGCAACTTGTTGAAATGCGCGCGAGAAGTTGCGGCGCGGGGGGACTGGCCACGAACAGAGGCTGGCCTGCGGGAACTGCCCGGTATCGGTCCTTATACTGCGGGCGCAGTCGCGGCGCTCGCCTTCAATCGGCGATCGGCTGCAGTGGATGGTAATGTCGACCGCGTTTTCGCGCGGCTTCTTGCCACCCAGGGTGAATGGAAAGATGAAAAGCGCCGCATTGCGCATATCGTCCGCGACCTCGTTCCTGAAGACAGGCCCGGCGAGTTCGCAGAAGCGCTGATGGACCTTGGCGCGACAGTGTGCACGCCGAAGCGTCCAAACTGTCTCATCTGCCCGATACGAACGTGGTGCACAGCATATGCGGAAGGTGAGCCAGAGCGCTATCCGGTCAAACCTGCGAAGAAAGCCAAACCCGTCAGATACGGAGAAGTCTACATTGTACGCGGTGCCTCAGGTGTCGCCGTCGAGACGCGGCCCCCGCAAGGACTGCTTGGCGGGATGCTGGGCCTCCCGACGACGGACTGGCGGGAAGATGGTGCCGCCGCCCGTCTGGACTGGATCGGAGATGCGCAGGAAATCGGTGAGGTAAAGCATGTCTTCACGCATTTTGAACTTCGCCTGAAAGTCGTCGCCGTCAATGCCGAAGGCGTGGTGCCATCTCATTATGAGCTTCGGGAGGAGGAGGGTGTCGCCGGCGCGCTGCCCAGCGTTTTCAAAAAGGCTCTGAAACTTGCCTCATGACGTCTCTTGCGTGCCCGCCCTGTAGGCTTCGTCCCGCTCAGCCGCGAGGAGATCGCGCACAGTCTCGCCTGCATAACCGAACTCTTCGAGCACCCGGCCCGACAGCTGCAGGGCAGCCTCGATGGCGTCCGGGATGACATAGGTCGCACCGGCCGCTTCAAGCTCCCGCCCATGTTCTGCATCGCGGGCCCGTACCATAATAGGAAGAGCAGGACGCTTCTTGCGGACCGCTTCGACCATCTGGCGTGCGCTGGCCGCATTATCGACCGTGACCACGACCATCGACGCGCCCGCCAATCCGGCAGCTTCCAGCATTTCCGGCCTGCCGGCATCCCCGATGGAGACCTGCCAGCCTTTCCGTCGGCCTTGCCGGACAAGGGAAGGGTCATTCTCGACAATTACAATGTCGGTGTTTGCTTCTGACAGGACGCGCGCAATCGTGCGTCCGACGCGGCCAAATCCGGCGATGATGACGTGACCGTCCATTTCTTCGAAGCTCTGCGGCTCTGGCTCATGGGTGGGCTGTGGCGGCTTGAAGCGCTTGGCGAGAACCTGTCCCAGCCGTGAGGTCGCCGGGATAAGGAGCATGGAGAGGCCTGCAATTGCAGTTACAGGTGTCGCCTGCTGAGAGGTCAGAAGTCCAGCCGCTGTCGCCGATGCCATAACGACGAAAGCGAACTCACCCGCAGGGGCCAGCAGGAAAGCCGCTTCTGTGGCGACCGGGCGGGACGCACCAAAAAGGCGCGTGCTGGTCCACGCGATGACGAGCTTCAGCGCCAGCAAGGCGGCGAGACCGCCAAGTACGACAGGTGCAAGTTCCACGATCACAGCGAGATCGATGCTCATGCCGACGGTCATGAAGAAGATGCCGAGCAGCAGCCCCTTGAACGGGTCGAGGTCCACTTCTGCCTGGTGGCGGAATTCCGTCTCGCCAAGCAGCAGGCCAGCGAGGAAAGCACCAAGCGCAACAGACAGGCCGGCGGACGCTGTGATCACCGCTGCGCCAATGACGGTGAACAGGGTGACGGCCATCAGGAAGTCGCGCCCGCCTGCCTGCGCGGCCAGCCTGAATACGGGTCGCACGGCGAAGCGGCCAATAGCGACGATGACGATTAGCGCGATAAGGCCCTCACCAAGCGCCCGCAGGACATCACCAGCGAGACTGCCACCGCTCTCGGCTGAGAGGAAACTGATCAGGATCAGGATCGGCGCAACGAGAATATCCTGGAACAGGAGCACGCCGAGCGCCGCCTTGCCTGTCGGCCCCGTCGCTCTGTGCTCATTGGTCAGCATCTGCATCACGATTGCGGTCGACGATAGCGCAAGCGCCAGGCCAATGATCGCGGCGGCCGCCGGCTCAAGTCCGATTAGCCAGAGGGCAACGCCGATGGCGATCGCGCTTGCGACTGATTGCAGGGCGCCTGCGCCAAACACCGCATCTTTCATCCGCCAGAGCTTCTCGAAGGAAAGTTCTAACCCGATAAGAAAGAGGAGGAAGAGGATGCCAAGTTCAGCAAAAGGCTCGGCGGCTTCTGGTTCACCAACCGTGATGAACTGAACGGGCGCCCAGAGATCCTCCAGAGTGCCAAGGCCGTAGGGACCGAGCACCACCCCTGCGATCAGAAAGCCCGCCACCGCAGGCACGCGCACCAGCCGAAGCGCTGGCACGATGATGCCGGCGGCAAACAGAAAGACGAGCATGTCCTTCAGAAAGATTTCCTGACCTTCGTGTCCCATACCTGTCTATCGACACGATCCGGGCGGCGGCGGCAAGGCAGGGTCTTCCCTTAGGCTATGACCATTGAGGAAATTGGTTAGTTCAGGCCCATTTCCTGGCGATAGCGTCGGCGGAGCAGGTCGATTGGCGCAAGGTCGCCTTTTGGCGATTCGTAGTGCCAGAACGTCCAGCCATTGCAGGCCGGCTGTTTCATGACATGCGCGCCAAGCCTGTGGATCGAGCCGGATGCATCACCCGATGACAGGCTACCATCGACGCGGATGCGGGCATGGTGACGCTTCTTCGGCGACCAGAGACGGTCACCGGGTTTGAGCCAGCCATTCTCCACCAAAGCACCAAACGGAACGCGGGGCAGGGCGCGTGCGCCCTTCTGAGTCTCCAGCGCTGCGCCGTCGAGCGGCGTGATCGCCGACAGGCGGGCGCGCGAGAGGCGGATATAGGATGGGTCCTGTTCGATGCCGACAAAATCGCGGCCAAGCATCTTCGCGGCGGCGGCCGTTGTGCCCGTACCGGAGAACGGGTCGAGAATGACATCGCCCGGATTGGTCGTCGCCAGTATGACGCGCTTCAGCAGGGCTTCGGGTTTCTGCGTCGGGTGCGCCTTCTTGCCCTGAATATCCTTCAGGCGTTCAGACCCGGTGCAGAGCGGGATCGTCCAGTCAGACCGCATCTGCTTGTCTTCATTGAAGGCTTTCAGCGCGTCGTAATTGAAGGTGACGCGCGACTTCTCGGTCTTGCCTGCCCAGATCAGTGTCTCATGCGCGTTCTGAAAACGGGTGCCCTTGAAGTTCGGCATCGGGTTGGACTTCAGCCAGATCACGTCATTCTGGATCCAGAAACCACTATCCTGAAGGATCGCCCCAACGCGGAAGATGTTGTGATACGAACCAATCACCCAGATTGCGCCATCATCCTTGAGGACCCGGCGGCATTCGGTCAGCCATTGATGGGTGAAAAGGTCATAGGCGTCGAAGCTGTCGAACTGGTCCCACGCATCGTCGACCCCGTCGACATGCGACTGGTCCGGCCGCGTAAGTCCGCCGCCAAGCTGGAGGTTGTAGGGCGGATCGGCGAAGACAAGGTCGACGGACTTGTCCGGAAGGCGTGACAGCACGTCGACACATTCGCCTTCGATGATCGTATTGCGGACCAGATCCATACTTGAATGCCCTTTTGTGCGATTCGGTGACTGGCGCGCATCCCGCAGGAATTTGGTTATTCAATCGTTACTCCAGCGCGCCCGTGCGCAGCCCCGTGTCAGAAAGCGAGGCGCATCTGCCCGCTTGGGGGCTCTGGCGGACGGAAAAGATCGGTTCGCAAACGAGGCCGGGCTTCATCGAGACCAAGCCGTCGCGCCGCTTTCTTGAAGCGCTGGGAGATGATCTGGGCATGAACCCCGCGCCCGCGTCCGCGCTCAAACCAGTTTGCATCATAGTCCTGTCCGCCGCGCATGTCGCGCAGCGTGTTGATCACTTTCGCGGCGCGGTCCGGATAATGTTCGGCAAGCCATTCGTGGAAGATGTCTTTCAGTTCAAACGGCAGGCGAAGCACGACGTAGCCCACGCTGGACGCGCCGTTCTCGGCGGCCGCTTCCAGAAGGTCTTCCAACTCTGGCTCATTCAGGGCGGGAATGATGGGGGCGGTCATCGCGATGATGGGGATGCCAGCTTTGGTCAGCGCGGAGATGGTCTGCAGTCGTCGATAGGGCGCGGCGGCGCGCGGCTCCAGCAGGCGAGAAAGCCTCGGATCCAGCGTTGTCAGCGACACGCCGACCCGGGCAAGCCCCTTCTCGGCCATGGGCGCGATCAGATCGATATCCCGCTGGATGAGCGCAGACTTGGTCAGCAGCGTGACCGGGTGATTGTGCTCTGACAGGATTTCGAGAAAGGTTCGCGTCAGCTTCAGCTGCCGTTCCACAGGCTGGTAGGCGTCCGTATTCATTCCCAGCGCTATGGGCCGTGGTACATAGGACGGACGAGACAATTCCTTGCGCAGCAGGGCAGGGCCCTCTGGCTTGAAGAAGAGACGGCTTTCGAAGTCGAGACCAGCCGAGAGGCCGTGATAGGCATGGGTCGGGCGGGCGAAGCAATAGACGCAGCCGTGTTCGCAGCCGCGATAGGGATTGATCGTCCGATCGAAGGAGATATCGGGCGAGCGATTATACGTAATGATCGTGCGCGCGCTCTCCCGCGTTAGCGTTGTATCAAGACGCCCCGCGCTGTCTTCTATCGTGCCCCAGCCGTCATCGAACGCATCGCGGGTTTCGTGCTCGAACCGGCCTGCCTGGTTGGAGATGGCGCCGCGCCCACGATGCTCATGCCGCTCGGCGCTATGCGACACGTCCAGATTGGTGACGCGCCCTTTCGACGGAAGTTTCTGGTTTAGTCTCATGGGGACAGGAAACCATGAGGAACGGAACAAAACAAGAACGATCTTGCCGCGAAGAGGTGCCCTTCCACAGACGAATCCGTATCAGCGACCTATGGACGGTGGGTGTCGAAGCTTTCAAGAATGGTGCGGAAATGGCGCGCCAGCGAAGTTGGCAGGAACAGCGCAATATCCTTAGTGATAGTCATGCCGTCAGGGGCGACACCATGCGATGCAGGGACGATCTGCAGCAGCATTGGTGCTTCCTCGAACTCGCGGACACTGGTTTTCTCGCGGTAAATGACAACCACGTTGCGGTGGCGGTCGTCTGAGCAGATGTCCTCGAAAACCTTTTCAACCTCTTCCTGTGGTCCTTCGAGGACCTGCATGAAGTTCGTGCCGTTGAAGAGTAGAATGCCGGTTATGTTGCTCGCGCGGTTTCTGGTGATCGCTGCTTCAAGAATACTCTGAAGATCAACAGACGTCAGCGTGCGTGTTGCCACGCTGACATAAGCTAGTTTTTGCATAACGGACCCTCTTCAACAGGCCGGGACATGAAACAATTCGGCAGGTGCCGTCGATAACCTGAATCAATATAGCTGTTCATTGCACGCTTATTGACTCTGTTTGTACAGTTGCCAATCGCGCCATGTATCTATGTCGGTCAATTGTCGCAATAAAGTTATACGCGTTTCTTGCGGCAGATTACTCCAGACATCCTCCATTGCGTGAGGGCTGGACCAACGTACATCTTCGAAAAGACTTGGGGCGCGTAACTCGCGCGAGACGCCGAATAGCCAGAAGCCACCGTCAGAGGCTGGCCCGAACACAGCCGCGTTCCGGCCGAGATTGCAGACTGCCTGCCTTATCATGCTCCTGTGCAGTCCAGGCGCATCGGTCCCGATAAAGATGACAGGACCGGGAGGTGCGTCCGCCATCGCATTCGCAAGACGTTCTCCTAAGGATCGGCCGCGCTGGGGGCGCCGTTCAACCTGCGCGGGCCATAGTCCACCAAGCGTCGCCGAGACGAGCGAAGGCGGATCAACCATCAGGCGGGTGTGCCATGCTGGGTGCTCACTTTGGCTGATTGTGTGCGCAGTCAGACGACGGGACATGCGGCGGGCCTCCGTCCGGCCGATGTCCGATGCGAGCCGGGTCTTGGACGCACCAATCCGCGGCGCCTTGGTGAAGATGAGAAGGGTCGGTCTGGTCATGATATCCGGCCTTTAGCGATAGGCGGCGGCCAGCTTTTCCGGGCTGGCACCGAGCAGATAACGTGTAATCAACCAGACATTCTTCCAGCTTCGCTTGCGCCAGCCATCGCGTTCATACTTGGCGGCAGACGTCCGTGCCTCTGCCGAAAGCATGCTGAGGCGACGTTTGCCGATCGCGCGGACCAGCGCCACGTCTTCCATCAGGGGCATGTCCTTATAGCCGCCTGTCTCCTCGTAGAGGCTGCGAGGCACTAGGAGGCCCTGGTCGCCATATGGCAGGCCGAGCAGTTTTGCACGCAGGTTCGCTCGTGACGCAACGTGCTTTGCCATTGGATGATCTGACCGGAAGGCGAGGGTGAAGTACGCCCCCTTGCCGGGCGCGTTCGTCATATGATCGCGCACGCGCTCCACCCAGTCTCGTGTCAGCGCCGTATCGGCGTGAAGAAATAGAAGCCACTCACCCCGCGCTGCTTTCGCGCCGGTCGCCAGCTGTCTGCCGCGTCCTCGCTCGCACTGGATGATAGAGGCACCCGCTGCATCGGCGATGTCTGCCGTCGCATCGCTTGAGCCTCCGTCGCTCAGCAAAACTTCCCGGATCAGTCCGGCTTCGACGCCAGGCATCAGGCTCGCCAGACATTGGGGCAAATCCCCGGCGGCATTGAGGGTCGGGATGATGACGGAAAGTGGCGCGGGCATGAGTAGGTCTCGACAAGGTTCAATATGTCGCGCGCGCGGGCGCCACGCTTAGCGGAACGGCTTTTGTGACCCGGCGTTTAAGCAGTGTTCTAAACACGAAGGAAGAGGACCATCCATGTCCACGATCTACGAAACGCTGAAACAAGACCACGACAAGCACCGCGAGATGCTCGACCTCATCGCCAGCACGAGCGGCGATAACGAAATGCGCCGCGACGTCTGGGATAAGTTCTATCATGATGTCAGCGCGCATGCCGCCGCTGAGGAAGAAACATTCTATTCCAAACTGATCGCCACGGAAGATGGCCAGCCTGAAGGCCGCCACTCGGTCGCCGAGCACAAGGAACTCGACGATCTCATGGAAGAACTGAACGACACGGACATGTCCTCACCGGGCTGGTTGGCGAAGTTCAAGCAGCTCAAAGAGCGCTATGAGCACCACATGGACGAGGAAGAAAACGACGTTTTTCCGGTGGCCAAAGAAACTGTCGGTAAGGACGGGAACGAAAAACTCGGGTCGGCGTTTGAGAAACGTAAGGAAGCTGAATTTGAGCTTGTCGAGGAGAAAGCCGAAGACAAACTCGAAGAGTAGATTGAACAGATTGGACACCTAAGGAAGCTGGACCGCACATCCGGTGGACGTCCATCAAAAAGGGGCTGAAGCGTCTCCTCCCCCTCGCGCTTCACCCTCTCAAAAAGCCCCGGAGCGCATCCCCTCCCCCTCCCTCGCGCTCCGGGGTTTTTAATGCGCGGTGGAAATGTGAAGCTGGGCAAATAGTCTAAAGCGGCTGCATGAATTCAAGGCGGTTGCCGAATGGGTCATAGATATATGCCCGGTCATAGCCTTCGAGTGGTTCATCATCGATTACTTTAAATCCCGCGCCCTTGCAGCGAATGATGAGGGACTGCAGGTCGTCCACCTCAAATGCAGCATGCGCCTTGGTGGCCGGTCGGAAATCCTTGTCGACGCCCAGATGAACTTTCAGGTCGCCGCGTTCGAACCAGGCTCCGCCGCGAACGGCAAGGTGCTGTGGTTTCGGTATTTCTGAAATCCCGAGGACTTCATCATAAAAGGTACGTGCCTTGTCTTCTTCTCCGGCAGGCATCGCGAGCTGGACGTGGTCGATACGTTTAATTGTCATGATTCAGGTCTCCTCAAGGTCGTTCAATCTTTTCTGTATCTGCAACAGATCCCGCCATGCGCGGCTTTTCTCTTCCGGTCGCCTTAGAAGGAATGCCGGATGAAAGATCGGGAAGAGGGGGGCTGAATAGCCGCCCGGTGTTTCCAGCTTCTGTTCGGTCCCGCGTAGCTTCATGATGCCGATAGAGGCATTGAGAAGCGACTTTGCAGAAACGCCGCCAGCCGAAATGATGAGTTTGGGCTGACCAAGCTCTACCATACGGTCGACGAAGGGGCGGCAGAGCGCCAGTTCATCCTCAGTCGGGTTGCGATTGCCGGGCGGGCGCCAGTAATTGACGTTGGTGATGAATGTGTTGGTTGCCCGCGACAGGCCGATTGCCGCCAACATGCGGTCCAGCAGCTGGCCGGCGCGGCCGACGAATGGCAGGCCCTGCTTGTCCTCTTCAGCGCCCGGACCCTCTCCAATCACCATCACCGGTGCGCCTTCGACGCCATCGAAACAGGCTGCATTGCGCGCCGCTTCCTTCAGGAGGCAGCCTTCAAATCCCTCAATGGCGTTTTTCAATTCGGCAAAGCTGGACGCGGCCTTGGCAAGGTTTCGGGCCTCCTCGACCCAGTCCTCATGGCCTTTCTCTTTCGGTATACGGCGCAAGGCGCGTGCCTGTGCAGGGGGCTGCCCGGCATCAGGTCTCGCGCGCGCAGCCTTGGTGAGGGCGCGGATCTCTGCCTCATCGGCCTCCACACCCATCTCCGCCCACCAGGCGCGCAGCGCCTCAAGCGCCTGAATTTGTTCCGTATGAGACATTGAGACCCTTTGGAATTCTGGCAAATCGACTGTAGACCGGACTGTGAACATGTACAAAGCGGGCTATCACACGTGGCCTCAGCCGGGAGAGACAAGATATGACCGAAGCGGTGGAACGCGAATCGATGGAATTCGACCTGGTAATCGTTGGTGGCGGGCCTGCTGGCCTGTCCGCTGCGATCCGGGCGAAACAGCTCGCCAATGAAGCGGGCGAAGAGCTTGAAGTCGTCGTCTTGGAAAAAGGCGGCGAGATTGGCGCGCACATCTTGTCTGGTGTCGTGCTCGACCCGAAAGCGCTCGACGAACTGATCCCTGACTGGCGCGACCGCGACAACAAGCCGATCTATACCGAAGTCACAGCCGACAAGTACAAGCTGCTCGGCCCGAATGGCTCCATGGGCATGCCGACCTTCGGCTTCCCGCCTTTCATGCACAATCATGGCTGCTTCACCGGCTCGCTCGCCAATGTGACCCGCTGGCTCGGTGAGGAAGCTGAGAATCTCGGCGTTCAGGTCTTCCCCGGCTTTGCGGCATCCGACGTGGTCTATGGCGAAAACGGCGAAGTCAAAGGCGTCGTTGCCGGTGTCATGGGCATCGCGGCCGATGGCAGCCACAAGGGCGACTATGAGCCGGGCATGGAACTGCTGGGCAAATATGTTTTCTTTGCCGAAGGTGCTCGTGGTTCGCTCACCAAACAGGTCAAAGCCAAGTATGACCTTGAAGCCGATTGCGACCCGCAGAAATACGGCATCGGCCTGAAAGAAGTCTGGTCGGTCCCGGCAGATCACCCTGAATTCAGCGCGGGCTATGTCCAGCATACTTTTGGCTGGCCGGTCCAGGACAAGGATGGCAATGGCGGCGGCTTTCTCTACCACTTCTCCGAAGGCGGCGAGAACTATGTCTCCGTCGGCTATGTGGTCCACCTGAACTACAAGAATCCGTGGCTTTCTCCGTATCAGGAGTTCCAGCGCTACAAGCACCACCAGGACATCAGCAAGTTCCTCGAAGGCGGCAAGCGTGTTGCCTATGGCGCACGGGCGATTACCTCGGGCGGCGTGCAGTCGGTACCAAAGCTTGCCTTCCCTGGCGGCGCGCTGATCGGCTGTTCGGCCGGTTTCGTGAACCTGCCGCGCATCAAGGGTTCTCACAACGCAATGAAGACTGGCATGCTCGCGGCTGAAGCCGCTGTCGAAGCGGTCCGCGAAGGCCGCCAGAGCGATACGCTGGAAGCCTATGAGACCGCTTACAAGGATAGCTGGGTCTACAAGGACCTCTCGCAGGTCCGCAATTCCAAGCCGCTGATCAGCCGTTATGGCACGCTGGCAGGCGCCGCGCTCTCCATGCCCGACATGTGGCTGCGTTACCTGTTCGGCTTTGGTTATCTGCCCACGCTCAGCCACAAGAAGGCTGACCACGAATATCTGAAGCCTGCCGACAAGTGCCGGAAGATCGAATACCCCAAACCGGATGGCAAGCTCAGCTTCGACAAGCTCACCAATGTGTCCTTCACCAACACCAACCATGCTGAAGACCAGCCGGTGCACCTCATCGTGAAGGATATGGAGCTTCAGAAGCGCTCAGAGCATGACGTGTTCGCAGGCCCATCCGAGCGCTACTGCCCGGCCGGCGTCTACGAATGGGTTGAGGAGGACGGCAAGGAGCCACGCTTCCAGATCAACGCGCAGAACTGCATCCACTGCAAGACGTGCGATATCAAGGACCCGAACCAGAACATCAACTGGGTGACGCCTGAGGGCGGCGGCGGACCAGCCTATCCGAATATGTAGGTTCGCTTCCTGAACAGGAGGCCGATGTGCAGAGCTTTGAATTCAAACCCGCCCTCCTGAGAGGGCGGGACAACTGGACCGTCGATAGCGGCATGCTGACCTGCAATGGTGAGCTCTATCTGAGCTTCGCCAATGTCACGGGCCTACAGTTTGGTGAGCTCAGCGTGCGGCAGACGCACAGCGTGTGGCTGGATGTTGAGACCAGCAATAGTCACCACCGTATAAGCTGCAACGCGCCGCGCGGTGACAGCCATAGCGAGGCGTTTCTTGCGCTTTGCTCTGCGATTGTGGGTGAAGTTGCCGAGGTGAAGCCGGACGTCGCGATGAAGGTTGGCGTCGGGGGCGGTTCCCGATGGAGCCTTTTCCTCCTGGGCATCGCCATGATTGCCGCAGGCATAGCTGGCATGGTGCTCTCTCAGGAAGCGCGGCGTGGCATGGAGCTGTTTGCGCTCACGGCCGGTGGCGGCTTTGCCGTGTTCGGCATGGCGATGGCCTTTATCTGGCGGCCCGGCGCCGGTATCCGCCGGTTAAATCTGGACGAGGCGCGCGCCCATCTGGCCGCAAGATCGCTGAACAATGACCCAGCCGACGCTGAGCGGAATGGCGAGGCAGATGAAGAGGGCAAAGGGCAGGGCGCCGCCGCCACCAGCCCCGATTGATGCGCAAGCCGCGCAAGCCGCAGCCAGCCCCCACCAGAGAATGGCCACTTCCCAGGCGCTCCACCCTGTCTTGATGAGGGCCTGATAGGCGTGGTCGCGGTGCGCCGTGAACAGGCTCTCGCCGCGCTTTGCGCGCAGGACGAGTGTCATCAGCGTATCGATCAGGATGGGAAGGGCCAGTGTTGCGATCGTCCAGACCGACAGACCTGATATCATGGCGAGCGTTGCAAAAAGTGCGCTGACCCCGAAAGCGCCGATGTCTCCAGCATAAATCTGCCCACGCATATTGATGATGAGGAAGCCTGCACTGGCCGCGATAATCGCGATCAGGCCGGGCGGAAAGCGGCCAGCTTCTCCCAGCAGCAGTGATGCACCAAGTCCGGCAAACATGAAGGCGAGGACACCAATGGCGAGGCCGTTGCTTCCATCCATGAAGTTGGCGGCATTAGTGAAGACTAGCAGCCAGAGAGCTGAGCCCGCGATCATCAGGGCAGGTGCCGTCAGATCACCGAATGGGCTGTCGAGCGTCGGCACGGCGACGCCGAGCAGTGGCGCACCGATACAGATGGCAAGCAGCAGGACGAGTTTGAGCAACGCATTGAGGTCGCTGATATCGTCGGCTGCGCCGATCGCCGCAAAGCCGAGACTCGCCGCCAGCGCTACGGCCACGGCGCCAACCCCACCTGGCAGGAAGTCGTTGCCGAGCCAGACCGGGTTCACAGTGTGGAGGATACCTGCAAGGAAAATTACTGCGAAGAAGCCGGCCAGAATGCCCGCGCCGCCAAGACGCGGCACAGGCGCTGCCTGAAACTTGCGCTGACCATCCGGCATGTCGAGCACGCGCCATCTCCGGCTGAGCTGGCACACGAAATACGAGACAGATCCCGCCAGAAGGCAGATGACGGGATAGAGAATCAGCTCAGGCATCTGCCGATCCTAGCCGCCTTTGAGAAGTGTGGGAGCCACCCACCAGTGCGGATACAGCGATTTCAGCGTGTCTGCCGCGGCGACAAGGTCTGCGCGGGTCTCAAACAGGCCAAAACAACTCGCCCCCGACCCCGACATGCGGCTCAGCGCGCATCCCGGCAGGCCCCTGACGGCGTCCAGGACACCTTCGATTTCAGGCACCAGCCGGATAGCGGGCATCTCCAGGTCATTTCGGCTGTGCGTGCGCAGCCAGGCGATCATTTCGGGCGGACGCTCAAAGGCTGGCAGGTCCAGCGGTGAGAGACCGGGATTTCCGGTCTGTTCGTCGAAGGTCTGGAAAACCGGGCCAGTGGGGCAGGGGATGTTCGGATTGACGAGCAGGGTCGGCAGATCAGGCAGACCGTTTACCCGTCTAACTGTTTCGCCTTCGCCCTGCATCCGGCAGGCCTGCGAGATATAGGCGGCGGGCACATCGCCGCCGAGGCTCGCTGCAAGCGTCCAGGCGATCTGGTCTGTTATGGTCCCGAGTTTCACCAGCTGGCGCAGCATTGCGCCTGCATCAGCCGACCCGCCGCCAAGGCCGCCCGCGACAGGGATGTTCTTGTAAAGCGTGATGGCAAGCGGTGGCACGCGGAGCCCACGGATTGCGCAGGCCGACAGAGCTTTGAGAATAAGATTATCGCTGTTGGCGAGGTCCGGCACGGCAAAAGGACCGTCAATCTGGAGGCTGATGCTGGTTGCCCTTCGCGCCTCGACCCTGTCGGAGGCTTCCGGCCCGGCAAACATGACGAGGCTATCCAGCGGATGCCGGCCATTTTCCTTTACGGCTCCGACATGGAGCAGGAGGTTTATCTTGGCCGGAGCCAGCATCAGTTATCCCGGCTGGCCGCCTGCGTTTCAGGGCCGGTCAGCATCTTGCGTTCGATCTTCCGGATTTCCTGTTCGTCTTCCTTGAGGAGCGTGAGCACTTTCTCCCATTGGAAGCGGGCTTCGGTGCGCCGGCCCGTCATCCAGTAGGCGTCGCCGAGATGGTCGACGATTTCGGCGAGGTCGGGTTCGATCTCGGCGGCGAGTTCAAGGTAATAGACGGCCTGATCGAAGTCGCCGAGCTTGTAGTATCCCCAGCCCAGACTGTCCGTGATCGCACCGCTATTGGGACGCAGCGACAGGGCCTGACGGATGAGGTCCATACCACGTTCCAGATGGAGTCCGCGATCGACCCAGCTATAGCCGAGATGGTTAAGCACTTCCGGCGAGGACGGGTTCAGCGCCTTGGCTGTGAGAAAATCTGTTTCAGCATCCGGCCAGTTGCCGAGGCGCTCATTCAGCGTGCCGCGCGCATAGTAGAGCCGCCAGTCCCCGACACCCTGTGCCTCGTCACCCGAAATGACTTCGGTGAATGCGGAGAGCGCTGCCTCGTCTGCCTCGAGCGAAGTGAGGAGGTCGGCAATCTGGATCTTGAGGTCGCGTTCGGGATCTTCAGCCAGCGTTTCCATCGCCAGCGTCAGCGCTTCCTCATCCATACCGGTGCGATGCAGCGCCCATGCAAGCTGACCGATTGCTGTCACATGATAGGGCGAGGCGTCCGGGATCGCGCGCAGCATGTCGATGGCGTCGCCGCTACGACCGGACCGGTCCAGCGCGTCAGCGAAAAGGGCGCGCGCTGCGTGTAGCTGCGGATCGAGTTCCAGTGCGATGGAATAGTAGACGCCCGGCAGGTCATCCGTGGACTGCGCGGCCAATGCCGCAGCAGGCACATAGATTGAGAGCGCCGCGCCTTCGGCTGCGGTCAGCCGCCTGACGGGGAGTTGCTCGCCGGCGGCAATCCGGTTCAGCGTGTCCTCGATCGCAGGGCTGTAGCCGACCTGTTCGAGGTAGACTGAAAGGACGTTGATCGCGTGGGCCTCTTCCCCGCGGCTCGCCAGCAGGCGCGCATAGCTTTCTGCGGCGGCTGCGGTCAGGGCGAGATTGCCTTCAAGAAATCCGAGTGTTTCGAGCGCTTGCTCATCCTGGCTGGCCGCGATTTCCATCAGGGCCAGTGAATTCAGCATGATGTCGCGCAGGTAAGGGTCTTCACCAGCGGCATCGAGAAGGGTGAGTTCAGCCGGGCCAACATTGCCTTTGCCGAACAGCGACCAGGCTTCGAGCGAGCCAAGGACGAGCGCGTAGAATGGTCCGGACCGCTCCCGGCCAGTCAAGGCGGGGACAGCGTCGTAGTCGCCAGACGCGATGGCATGCGCTGCAAGCGTCAGGCGTGGAAGGCTCGACTGGCTCAGCACCGACTCATCTGCGCTTTTGGCAACCGACAGGGCAAGATCGAAATCATTGGCGAGGAGAGCGGAAAACACCGCGCGCTCTGAAATGGAGGTGTCACCCGGAATGGAAAGCGCGACACCTGCATATCTTTGCGCCGCCTGCTGCGGATCGTTCGTGAGCGAGGCATAACGGGCAATCAGGAAATCGCTGAACTCATTCGTCGAAGCGGGCGCCTTCGGCTTGGCCAGTTTCGCCTTGGCTTCCGTCTCGGAGCTCTGGAACCGTTCAGAAAGGGCTAGACCATAATCGGGCATGGATGAGCAGCCCGCCAGCAACAGAGAGGTGGCGGTCAGCACAGCTGAAAGGTGGCGCTTCTTGATCATGATCCTACGCAATAACCGAACCCGGTTTTTACCATACCCGGCATGGCCAGACTTTCCTAGGAAAACCGGGTCACATTACCGTCATGCAATGTGGACAAGTGATCAGATGTCCTGGCGGTTCACTTCCTGGTCGTCGCCAAGCGAGATATCAGGCAGGGGCTGTTTCTCAGGTGGCGTGCCTTCAAGGCCGTTTTCGAGCTTCTCGACAAGTTTCTGCCGGGTTTCTTCGCGCGGATAGTCCGTAAGTGCTTTCTCCCATGCCGCTCGCGCCTCGTCCTCACGGCCCAGATGCCAATAGATGTCGCCGAGATGGTCTTCGATTTCCCAATGGATATTGGGCTCCAGGAGGCGGCGGGCTTGTTCGATATAGCGGGCCGCGCCCTCAAGGTCGCCCAGCCGGTAACGTGCCCAACCATAGCTGTCGGCGATATATGGGTCATTTGGCGCGAGGGCGTTAGCGCGGGCGAGCACCCGGAAAGCCTCTGAGTACTGTTCGGTATTCTCGATCAGGAAATAGCCGAGCGTATTGAGCATATAAGGGTCGTTCGGACGCCGGAGCGCTTCGGCCCGGATGAGCTGCAGCGCTTCGTCCACCTCGCCAGCATCCGCCATTGCATTGGCAAGTGCCATGCGCCGCTCATGCGTGTCGTCCAGCTCACGCGCAGCGCGGGCGTGGAAGAGGGCGCGTTCAAAGTTGCCAAACTGAGAGTAGATCGTGGCGCTGGTCGAGTGAGCGCGCGCCTTCTCGGCGTCTGTCTGGGCGAGGTCCGGCGTCGTTTCGGCCAGTTCGCTCGCGCTTTCTTGCTCGCCAAGCAGCGCGTAGATCAGCATTGCGCTTGATGTCGTGCTGAGCTCTTCGTCTTCATCAGCGAGCTCAAGTGCGCGGCCCAAGGCGGCGCGTGCTTCGCCCGCTTGCTCCATGCGTACGTGAGATTGTGCCTTGGCGAGTTGCAGCGAGGCGGTCTCTTCCGGCGCGACCTCAGCGACGTGGAGTGCGGCTTCGAACAATGTCTCATCGTAGAGGTCAGCGATCACGGCGAGGCGCAGGTCTTCATTAGCGGGATCAATGAGAAGCGCGAGCTGGTCAAACGCCGCCTTGGTGTCGTCGAAGCCAGAAGCCTGCTGGCCTGCAAAGGCGGACCGGATCATCCGCTGATAGGCAAGTGCCAGCGAATAGTCCGCCATGGTGCGCGCGAAGGCGGTATTCGCATCAAGGGGGTCATTGTCGAGGCCGCGGCCCGTCTCGATCTGCTCGATGGCGGCTGCATAGGTTGTGGCCCGTTCCGGTTCGGCTTCGGCAAGGCGCTGGTAAAGCGCGACCGCTTCGTCGACGCGGCCAAGACGCCGCAGGAGCAGGGCCTGTCGTGAAATCACGAGGCGCACATGGCTGAAAAGGATGGATTGCGGGTCGAACTGATGTTCTGGCGCTTCGATTTCCGACGGGGTGATGGCGGAATAGACGGCGAGAGCTTCCTCCTCACGACCTGCCGCTTCGAGCATGGCGGCGAGAGACAGGTCACCGGTCAGGCCGGGCAGCCTTGGTCCGACCTCAAGTTCAGCATCAATCGCGGCGTCAAAATCGCCCTCGAGCCCGAAATACCAGGCTTTCAGGAAGCCACCGAGCAGGGTGAGGTCTGCACTTTCCGCCGCTATATCCGCCAGTTCCTTGGCGCGGTCATACTCGCCCGCTGCGGCGGCATCGATGGAGCTTATGGCAGAGGCGAAGGGGACGTTGTCGTCGTTTCGCTCGATGCTGAGCTTCATGGCTGCAACGAAGGCGGCCATATCGCCTGCCTTGACCGCTTCGCCTGGAGAGGCATAGGCGAGCGGGCCAATCGGGGCGTTGTCGGGGCCGCGGACCGCGGTAGCGAGAGCGGCGTCAGAAAGCTCGAACTCATTCGCCATTTCCGGGCTAATGCCCAGAATTTCATATTTTTTCGCGTTGACGGCTGCCTGGTCAGTGTCAGAGATCTCGAAGGTCTGCGCCGGCTCTGTTTCGACTGCGGCGCAGGCTGCAAGCGCCAGTACGGAGAGGGCGGCGGCTGAGGTCTGAGTGAACTTCATGCGGCAATCCTTTCGGGATTATCGGCCTTCGAGCTAGAGCGGGTTTGCCAGCTGACCAATGGTGTACTGACGGTGCAGTGGCGGTGTATGGACGGTGTTTCTGCCGGTGTCGCAGAATGCCGGTATGCGCCGTGCGCGGATATCAGCTGACACGTCGGATGCAGAAGTCTGCAAGCTCACTGAGAAGAGCGCGCCATGGCGTGTCCGGCAGGCTCGACAGCGCCGACTTTGCAAGACCGACATAGGCCTCAGCCTCGGCAATCGTCGCTTCGGCTGCACCGGTCGTGCGGATGAGATGGATTGCGCGGGCGAGGTCGCCTTCTTCCTGCTTGTCGAGGTCGAGGGCGCGGGCCCAGAAGGCCTGGTCTTCGGCGCGGCCGCGGCGGCGGGCGATAATGACGGGCAGGGTAATCTTGCCTTCGCGAAAATCGTCACCGACGACTTTGCCGATGACAGAGGTCGTTCCGCCATAGTCGAGGACGTCGTCGACAATCTGGAAGGCGAGGCCGAGATTCTTGCCATAGCTTGCGAGCGCTGCGGCATGGTCCGAGCCGCCACCAGAAATCGCGCCAGCGCGAGCAGCGGCCTCAAAAAGCGCAGCGGTCTTGGCTTCGATGATGGCGAGGTAGTCTTCGGTTGGAAGGTCCGGTTTGCCTTGCGCGGCAAGCTGGCGAACTTCGCCTTCTGCGATCACCGAAGAGGCGTTCGAAAGGATATCGAGAATTTCGAGCGAGCCGGTTTCGACCATCAGCGTAAAGGCTCGGGCGAACAGGAAGTCACCAACGAGGATGGACGCTGAATTGCCCCAGATTGACTTGGCGGCAGGCTTGCCGCGGCGAAGGTCGCTCTCATCGATCACATCATCATGGAGCAGGGTGGCGGTGTGAATGAACTCGACCGCTGCGGCCAGTGAGTGAGTTGATGGATTGGCCGTGCCCACAGCCTGCGCGGCAGCGAGCGTAATCATCGGGCGAAGGCGTTTGCCACCCGCCGACACGATATGTTCTGACATCGCAGGAATGATATCGACGGGGCTCGCAGCCTTGGCATTAAGCAGGGTCTCGACTGCGGCGAGGTCTTGTTCGAGCATGGCGCTCAGACGTTCGACGACGGATGACCGGCTGGAAGTTTCGCGCGCTGTCGCTGGTGTAGACACAAAGATTTCCTGCTAAGCTCAATTGACTAGGTCATATGCATACGAATACGTCCGCGGTCCAGCGATGCGGTACAGGACCGCAGCAGTGAAGGGACATGTCATGGAAGAAGTGTTCCGCACCAATGATCCCGTCAAGCTGAGCTATATAAGACACCTGCTTTCAGAGGCCGGGATTGAGGTTTTCGTGCTCGATGAGCATACCGCCTATATCGATGGACGCGGACCTCTGGTGCCAGTTCGTGTGGTGGTTCATGAGGATGATGCAGATGCCGCGCGCCGCGCTCTGAACGAACTGGACCAGGATGGCTGAAGGCGACGTCACGGAAGACGCCTTCCTTGGCGGACTGGTAAAGGTCTACCAGCCACGGCGCGGTTTTCGCGCCGGGACGGACAGTGTGCTTCTTTCGGCGGCGCTTGATCCTGAAATGACTGGCGATGCGGCCGAGTTTGGCTGCGGGGCTGGCGGGGCGCTGCTGCCCGCTGCCTATCGTCTGAAAAAGATGCGCTTCACCGGGTATGAGCGCGACGCGCGTCTTGCCGGCCTCGCGCGGCTCGGCGTCGAGGCGAACAGGTTCGGTGACCGCATGTCGATCGAGCTTCAGGATGTAGCCGAGCTATCCGAAACCATCGAGAACCGTTTCGACCTCTGCTTTTCCAACCCGCCCTTTTTTCGCGGCGGGTCGATCACCTCTCCCGGTGAGGGGAAGGCGGACGCCTATCTGGAGACGGTGCCGTTGAAAGACTGGATCGGCCGGATGCTACACGTGCTGAAGCCGAAGGGGCGTTTCGTGATGATCCACCGCGCCTCAGAGCTGGCGCGTATCCTGTCGCTGATCGAGCGGCGCACCGGCCAGATCGAGGTTTTGCCCGTCAGGTCCTTTCCCGGCGAAGATGCCAAGCGGGTGATCGTGCGCGCCCGTAAGGGTTTGCGGTCCGGCCCGATGCGGCTTCTGCCGGGGATCAATATCTATACCGGGAAGGGCGGCGAGCGTACCGATCTTCTGGAAACCATCGCGCGATCAGAGGCCGGGCTGGACTGGAGCTGACGCCGGGCGCCTGCGAACCACTGGCTCTCGCAAGCCTGCAAACAGCTGCAGGCAACTTGCTTGGCGAGCTGTGCCGCAGTTGCGAAAATTGGCAGGTGGCGCTAGGCGGAAGCCTGACCCAACAAGCCAACCTGACAGGCTGAGCCTAAGCATGACCGCACCCGTTGCCCGCGAGAAACCCGCTTCCTTCCAGGACCTGATCCTGCGCCTGCAAGCCTATTGGGCTGCGCAGGGCTGCGCGATCCTCCAGCCTTATGACATGGAAGTTGGCGCTGGCACGCTGCATCCAGCGACCGTGCTTCGCGCGCTCGGCCCCAAGGACTGGCGCGCGGCCTATGTCCAGCCATCACGCCGCCCGGCCGATGCGCGCTATGGCGAGAACCCCAACCGGCTTGGCCATTACTACCAGTTTCAGGTCATCCTGAAGCCGAACCCGGCTGACCTGCAGGACCTCTATCTCAACTCGCTCTATGAGATCGGCATCGACCCGATGGTGCACGATATCCGCTTTGTCGAGGATGACTGGGAAAACCCGACCGTTGGCGCCTGGGGGCTTGGCTGGGAGGTCTGGTGCGACGGGATGGAAGTCAGCCAGTACACCTATTTCCAGCAGGTTGGCGGGCTCGATGTCTTTCCCGTTTCAGGCGAGCTGACCTACGGGCTTGAACGCCTCGCCATGTACGTGTTCGGCGTCGACAATGTCTATAACCTGCCGTTCAACGATCCGGCCTCGCAGACGCCGCTCTCTTACGGCGATGTCTTCCTGCAGAATGAGATCGAGCAGTCCGCGCTCAACTTCGAGCTTGCCGACGTCGAGATGCTGCAGACCTGGTTTTCAGGCTGCGAGAAACAGTCAAAGACGCTGCGCGATGCTGGAAAGCCGCTGCCGGCTTATGACTATGCGCTGAAAGCCAGCCACGTCTTCAACCTGATCGATGCGCGTGGCGCGATTTCGCCGACCGAGCGGCAGGCCTTCATTGCACGCGTGCGCGATCTGGCGCGCGGGGCCGCAGAGCTCTGGGCGAAGCAGGAAGAGGAACGTGCGGCATGAGGCTCGCGCCCCTTTTCTTTCTTGTGCTGGTGACCGCCGCCTCTCTCTTCGCGACCGATGCGGCTGCAGAGGTGATAGATATGAAAGCGCCTGAGATTAGTGCCGGGTTCGACAGCCCAGTCGAGTTTCCTGAATGTTCTCTGTTCATGAACGATACCGACTCGGTCGAACCATTTGGTGGGTCCGATCTCGTTTTCGTGTGTGATGACGAGAGAGGCTGGATAAAGCTTAATGATCAGGTCGTGGAGCTTGTAGAGATCACTCGCAAAGTCGAGGGCCATGATCAAACAAGACGCTTTTCGGATTTTGAAGGTCGATTCGAATTCGAGCTGGTCATGTCGACCGCCGGGCAAACCGATGCATTCATGGTGATTGACGAAACGCAGGCCATGCCGCCGGAAAACAGACGCAATGCAAGGATTTGTTATGCGAGTTTGCGTACGATTGAACCGGTCAAAAGTGCCCGCATGAATCTCGAAGGCATCCTTCTTTCGGGGGAGAGCGATGAATAATCTGCGCCCAACAATTTTTGCCTTCATCGCTCGCGTGCGCGATCTGGCGAGCGGGGCCGCAGAGCTCTGGGCGAAGCAGGAAGAGGAACGTGCGGCATGAGCAAGTCCATGATCTTCGCCGCCGTCTGCCTGCTGGCCTCTGGGCCCGTCCTAGCTGCCTGTTCCGGCGATACGGCGAGCGATGAGACCGCGCCGAACGACTATCGCCAGAGCGTCGATGAACCGGCCCCGGATGCAGAAAGCGTTGCCGACAAGAACCCGCGCGCGCTTCAGATCGGCGCCATGCACGCCCCTGAAACCGACGCCTATTGCACGTTCACGCAGGCCGCCCACACCTTCACCTATGACGATCCGGCAACCTGGCGCTTTGTCTTCCTGCGCGACCTAGACGGCACCCCGCCGCAGGCGAAGATCAAGATTAATGATGATGTGCTGACATTTGATCAGGCCGACCTCACCACCAATGATGAGGGAATTGAGACCTGGCATTATCGCTCCAGCAATCGCGGCATCCTCGTTGAGCTGCGCCTGCGCGAGACAGGCGGTGGGCCAGAACACACCAATTAC
This sequence comes from Henriciella barbarensis, assembly GCF_003576345.1. Classification (GTDB taxonomy): domain Bacteria; phylum Pseudomonadota; class Alphaproteobacteria; order Caulobacterales; family Hyphomonadaceae; genus Henriciella; species Henriciella barbarensis. Next base: position 172,809 of record NZ_QWGB01000004.1, read on the forward strand.
GAAGGCACGATGGCGATCATCGAGCCAACGAAAACCGAAAAAATGGGTATCAAGGGCGATTGCGGCGTCTGAGACATCGCACCCCGCCACGCCTGACCCTCTGGATATGAAGACCGCTTATGGCTGAACTCCTCCTTGAACTCTTTTCCGAAGAAATCCCGGCTCGCATGCAGGCGAAGGCTGAGGCCGACCTGCGCGACGCGCTGACCAAGGGTCTTGCCGAGGCTGGCGTCGAGTATGGCGATGTCGTCGCCCTGTCGGGGCCGCGGCGCCTGGCCGTGGCGATTTCCGGTCTGCCGGAAAAGTCGGCCGACGTGAGCGAAGAGAAAAAGGGCCCGAAGGTCGATGCGCCGGAAAAAGCGATCGAGGGGTTCCTGCGCGGGGCAGGTCTCACCTCGATCGATCAGGCGCAAGTGCGGAGCGACCCGAAGAAAGGCGATTTTTATGTCGCCATACGCGAAATCCCGGGCCGTCCGCTGGAAGACATCATTGCAGGCCTCGTGCCAGATATCGTGCGCGGCTTTCACTGGCCAAAATCCATGCGCTGGGGACGCGGTGAGCTGCGCTGGGTGCGCCCGCTGCAGCGCATCCTGTGCGTCTTCGATGGCAAGACGGTCGAGTTCGAGATCGACGGCCTGAAATCCAGCAATGAAACCGAGGGTCACCGCGTCCATGGGCGCGGGCCGTTCAAGGTCTCTTCCTATGCCGAGTACAAAGAGACGCTGCAGGAGAATGGCTTTGTCGCCATCGCTCGCGAAGACCGCCGCCTCCTGATCGAGGATCAGGCGCACATGGTCTGCGCGCAGGCCGGGCTGGAGCTGGTTGAGGATAAGGGTCTTCTTGAAGAGGTGACGGGGCTCGCCGAATGGCCGGTCGTCATTCTGGGTGAAATGGACCCGGCCTTCCTGTCTTTGCCGCCGGAAGTCGTGCAGCTGTCGATGCGAACACACCAGAAGTATTTTGCCGTGCGCAACCCTGAGACAGGTGAGCTTGCGTCGAATTTCGTCGTCGTCGCGAACATCGAAGCCAGCGATGGCGGCAAGTCCATCGCAGAGGGCAATGCCCGCGTCCTCTCGGCGCGCCTAGATGATGCGCGCTTCTTCTGGGAGCAGGACAAGGCAACGCCGCTGGAGAAGATGGCCGAGAAGCTCGCGACCATCGACTTCAAGAAAGAGCTTGGCACGATTGCTGACAAGGTGGAGCGCGTCGCCGCACTGGCGCGTGAGCTGGCGCCGAAGGTTGGGGCGAATTCTGATCTCGCTGAACGTGCCGCACGCCTTGCCAAGGCTGATCTCGTCTCCGGCATGGTTGGTGAGTTCCCTGAACTGCAGGGCGTGATGGGCGCCTATTATGCGCTCGAACAAGGCCTGGGTAACGACGTCATCCCGGACGCGCAGCGATCCGGGACCCAGAGCAGCGAAGACACTGGGTCCCGGATAAGCTCTGGCGAGCTTTCCGGGATGACGAATTTGCAGGCAGGGCTCTCTGAGGCGGGGGTGCGCAAGATCGCAGATGCGATCGGGGACCACTACAAGCCGCAAGGTCCTTCTGATGCCGTGCCGACCGAGCCGGTCGCGATTGCTGTCGCGCTGGCCGACAAGCTCGACACGCTGGTCGGGTTTTGGGCGATCGATGAGAAACCGACAGGGTCGAAGGATCCGTTCGCGCTGCGCCGGGCGGCGCTGGGTGTGGTGCGGATCATTCTGGAGAATGAGGTTCGGCTTAAGATGCTCGATGAATTGGCCGTGCCAAGGACCATTTTCGTAACACGTCAGCATTTGCGTTTTGAAACGAACCCGATTGATGACCTCCTCTCTTTCTTCGCTGACCGCCTTAAACAATACCTGCGCGACCAGGGCGCGCGACATGACCTTATCGATGCTGTCTTTGCCCTCGGCGAGGATGACCTCGTCCTGATCGTCAAACGCGTCGAGGCGCTGGCCGCTTTCCTTGAGACAGAGGACGGCGCGAATTTGCTCGCGGGCTACAAGCGCGCGGCGAACATCCTGAAGGCCGAAGAGAAGAAGGATGGCGCCGCCGTAGAGGGCAATGTCGATGCCTCCCTGTTCGCGCAGGATGAGGAGCGCGCGCTGCACACCGCGATCGAGACGGCCGTCTCGCGCGCAGATGCCGCGCTGGCGGCAGAAGACTTCGAGGCGGCGATGGCAGCGCTTGCGGAACTTCGCGGGCCGGTCGACGCGTTCTTCGACAGCGTGACGGTGAATGCCGACGACGAAAAGCTTCGCGCAAACCGTCTGCGCCTGCTCACATCGATTCGCGCTGCGCTGTTCCGTGTGGCTGATTTCTCGAAGATTGCGGGCTGATCCACAGAGGCAGAAGGTCGCAAGGGTGCCATGATCGTCATCGTCTTCATTGTCGGCGTGATCGTCTTTGTCGGCTATTGCCTAATCAATATGCCTTCCCGGCAGGCACGCGCGATATTCGATGCACAGGGGTGCGGCCCCGACGTCATTTCTGACAGTGACCGCGCCTATGTGGCTGATCTTTACGACCGTTTCGGCACAAGAGACTTCAAGTTGAAAGAAATCCGGGAAAAAAGGCTTAATCCGGACATTGCGGAACGCTTCGGCGTGACTCCTGCAAGGCTTGACGATACGCAGGCGCTTGGCGTGAGACTACCGCAGTTAAATTTACTGGTTTCCTTTGAACCGGGGCGATATCGCCTTACAGAGGATGCCGCACGACTGGCCACTGGCCAGACAGGCAGGACAGAGACTGGAGAATGAAAGTCATGGGTGACACCGCTCAGCAAATGTCGAAGGAACAATGGGTCTATTCCTTCGGCGGGGGATCGGCAGACGGCAATACCTCGATGAAGAACCTGCTGGGTGGCAAGGGTGCGAACCTTGCCGAAATGGCCCGGCTCGGACTGCCGGTACCGCCGGGCTTTACGATCACCACCGCTGTCTGCACCGCCTATTACGACAATGGCGAAACCTATCCGGGTGGCCTCGACGCGGAAGTCGACGCGGCGCTGAAGGCGATTGAAGCCGAAACCGGCAAGACGTTCGGCGACGCTGACAATCCGCTTCTGGTGTCCGTGCGCTCTGGCGCGCGCGCATCCATGCCCGGCATGATGGACACGGTCCTCAACCTTGGCCTCTCTGAAGTCACCGTTGAGGGTCTCGCCAAGAAGGCAGGCGAGCGGTTTGCCTATGACAGCTATCGCCGCTTCATCCAGATGTATTCCAACGTCGTCCTCGGCGTGAAGCATGACGTCTTCGAGCACCTCCTCGACGACTATAAGGAGCGTCAGGACTATCAGCTCGACACAGAGATGACGGCTGACGACTGGAAGGAAATCATCGTCCAGTACAAGGCGGCGGTGAAGAAGCAGCTCGGCAAGCCATTCCCGGACGATCCGCGCGAACAGCTCTGGGGCGCGATCACGGCTGTATTCGGCTCCTGGATGAATGACCGCGCGATCCTGTATCGCAAGCTCAACGACATCCCGGCCGAATGGGGCACGGCGGTGAACGTGCAGTCCATGGTGTTCGGCAATATGGGCGACACCTCGGCCACCGGCGTTGCGTTCACCCGCGACCCGTCCACGGGCGAGAAGACCTTTTATGGCGAATTCCTGATCAATGCGCAGGGCGAGGACGTCGTTGCCGGCATCCGGACGCCTGCGCCGATCTCCCGCTCGCGCGCCGATGCGCTCGGCTCTGACGAGGCCCCGCTCGAAGAGGCGATGCCGAAAGTCTATGAAGAGCTAGTGGAGGTCGCCGATACGCTGGAAAGCCACTACCGCGACATGCAGGACATTGAGTTCACGGTCGAAGACAACAAGCTTTACATGCTGCAGACCCGTAGCGGGAAACGCACGGCGGCTGCAGCGCTCAAGATCGCTGTCGACATGGCTGAAGAAGGCCTCATCAATGAGGAAGAGGCGGTCCTGCGCCTGATGCCGGGCCAGCTCGACCAGCTGCTTCACCCGACGATTGCACCGGACGCCAAGCGCGATGTCATCGTGAAAGGCCTGCCTGCCAGCCCTGGCGCGGCTGTCGGCAAGGTCGTCTTCGATTCCGATGAGGCTGCAGAGCTCGCCGAGAAGGGCGAAGACGTCATCCTGATGCGCGTCGAAACCAGCCCTGAAGATATTCACGGCATGCACGCCGCGCGCGCCATCGTAACCTCTCGCGGTGGCATGACCTCGCACGCGGCCGTCGTGGCCCGCGGCATGGGCCGCCCATGTGTCTGCGGCGCAGGCACGCTGCAGATCGACCCGGCCAAGGGTCTGTTCCGCGCTGGCGGGCGTGAGTTCAAGAAGGGCGACGTCGTCACCATCGACGGCGCTGAGGGCGAAGTGCTCGTCGGCGCGATCGACATGGTCCAGCCTGACCTTTCCGGTGATTTCGGCAAGCTGATGGAATGGGCAGACCGTGCGCGCCGCCTGAAAGTGCGCACCAATGCCGAGACGCCAGCCGACGTTGAGACGGCCAAGAATTTTGGGGCCGAAGGCATCGGCCTCTGCCGTACGGAGCATATGTTCTTTGATGCAGAGCGTATCCCTGTCGTGCGCTCCATGATCCTGGCGGAAGGCAAGAAGGGCCGTGAAGCCGCCCTTTCCAAGCTGCTGCCTATGCAGCGCGGCGACTTCGCAGAAATCTTTCGCATCATGGAAGACCGCCCGTGTACGATTCGCTTGCTTGACCCGCCGCTGCACGAATTCCTGCCGCACTCGGAAGACGAGATGGCGGAAGTCGCCAAGTCCGCCGGTGTCAGCGTCGATACTTTGAAGAGTCAGGCGAACGAACTGCACGAAAGCAATCCGATGCTCGGCCACCGTGGCTGCCGTCTGGGTATCACCTATCCTGAAATCTATGAGATGCAGGCCCGCGCGATTTTCGAAGCGGCTGTCCAGGTCGCCAAGGAAACGGGCTACAAGCCGGTGCCTGAAGTCATGATCCCGCTGGTCGCGACACAGAAGGAGCTCGATATCCTGAAGGCCAAGGTCGATGCTACGGCAAAGGCTGTCTTCAGCGAGACGGGGACCGAGCTAGAGTATCTGGTCGGCACAATGATTGAACTGCCGCGCGCCTGTCTGCAGGCGGGCAAGATCGCAGAATCAGCGGCCTTCTTCTCATTCGGGACAAATGACCTGACGCAGACGACGCTGGGCATTTCCCGCGATGACGCGGCCCGCTTCCTCAAGGCTTATGAAGAGCAGGGCATTTACGAAAAAGACCCGTTCGTGACGCTGGACCAGACCGGCGTAGGCGAGCTTGTCCAGATGGCCGCTGAGCGCGGTCGCAAAACACGGCCTGATATCAAGCTTGGTATCTGCGGTGAGCATGGCGGCGACCCGGCGTCTGTCATGTTCTGTGACAGCCTTGGTCTCGACTATGTATCATGCTCGCCGTACCGCGTGCCAATTGCCCGGCTGGCCGCTGCGCATGCGGCACTGAACAAATAGGACCTGCCTGAATCGAATCAAAAATCCGGTAGGTGAGCGCTAAACGCTGAGCCGGGGGAACTGTGTTTTCCCGGCAACATGCCTTTTTTCGCAGTTTGCACACGATCCGGGCAGTTCGCTTTCGAAGGCGCTGAAAACCCTGAAGATTTAGGCAGGGGTTTGACGGCGTCGTTACGCCGCCAGGCTACTCAGGTTCCGTTCATAACAGAAATGTAAGTCTTTACCGCGACGATATCGTTGATATAGCCGCCCGTCGTCCAATATCGGATCTGGAAGAGATACCGGCCTCAGGCAGCAGGTATGGGCCAAATTCGGCCTGAATTCTGCGTTCATAGAAGACTGAGCCGCGTTTAAGAGGGGGACAGAAATGTCACTCAGGACCAGACAGCAGAGTTCGCAATTCATTGCGAACACTTCGTTTCGCGCGCGTGCACGCCGCTGGTGGCTTGCAAAAAGCGATGCCGAGCAACGCTCCGTAGTATCTCGCGCGGCGATGGTGTGTGCCTGTGCATTCGGCCTGACCTTTGCGCTGCCTACGATATCCTCTGCCAATACGCAGAAAGAAGCCGAAGCTGATTTTCGTGAGCAGACGCTGCGCTTTGCTCAGGCAAAGGATGCAGGCGATGCGGTTCGCGCCGACCCTGCCGCGCCGGCTGTCATGCAGCATGAATGGCTGCGCAATGTCGAATACTCACTTGAGCGCGACCCTGACTCCGCGACGAACCGCTATGGCGCGCTGGAGAGAGACGCCGCCGTACTGGCCGGAATGAAGAGCTTTGAGCCGGCACACCTCAAGCGCGCAGAAGAAATGAGCGCGCAGATGAAGTGTCTCGCAGAGGCCGTCTATTATGAAGCCCGCTCGGAATCGACCCAGGGCCAGATCGCTGTCGCTGAAGTCATCATGAACCGCGTTCGCGATCACCGTTATCCTAACTCGGCTTGCGGTGTCGTCTATCAGGGCGCGACGCGGACAACGGGCTGCCAGTTCACCTTTACCTGTGACGGCGCCATGGCGCGCACCCCGCGTGGCTCGCGTTGGGAAGCCGCAAGGTCCATTGCGGCTCACGTCTACCTCGACCTTGATGAGCCACGCACGGGCGGCGCGACGCACTATCACGCGACCTATGTGAACCCGGTCTGGAATTCCGGCCTGATCCGCACTTCGCGTATCGGCACGCACATCTTCTACCGCTTTCCGCGCGGTTCAGAATGGGCGAGCGCAAAAGCGGCAGAGCGTGCACGCCTTGCCATGGCTCGTTCCGAAGAGGGCGGCGCTGACGCGACCATCATGACGATCGACACGTCGACAACGACGCAGGACCTAAACGCGCAGTCGCTGAACGTCCTCAGCCCGGCTCCATAAAGGACCCATATGTCCGCGACCCAGCTTTTCGAAGCCGTAGACACCTATATCAACAGCCTGTTTGCCGCGGATGATGAAATTCTGTCGCGCGCTGTCGAGCGTGCGCAGAAAGCTGGTCTGCCGGAGATTCAGGTTTCATCAGGGCAGGGCAAGCTGATCTATCTGCTCGCCAAGATGATTGGGGCGAAGCGAATTCTGGAGATCGGTACGCTGGGCGGCTATTCGACCGTCTGGCTTGGCCGCGCCTTGCCAAAGGATGGCGAACTGATCTCGGTCGAGCTTGATGCCACCCATGTCGCCGTCGCGCGAGAGACGGTGAAGGATGCAGGTATTGCAGACAAGGTTGAGATCGTCGAAGGACGCGGCCTTGATGAGATGCGCGCGCTGGAGCCGAGCTTCGATCTTGTCTTTCTCGATGCCAACAAGGACGGCTATCCCGCCTATCTCAAGCAGGCCAAGCGCCTGCTGCGGAAAGGCGGCCTGATCGTCGCCGATAATGTCGTGCGCGAAGGCGCTGTCCTTGAGCCGTCACAGGTCGACCCCAATGCGATCGGCGCAGCGGCTTTCAACCAGGCGCTCGCCAGTGACAATGACCTTGAGGCGATTGTCCTTCAGCAGGTCGGCATCAAGGGCCATGACGGCCTGGCCATTGCCCGCGTCAAGGACTAGGCCGCGGACCTAGTCGCGCGAAGGCAGATTTTTCATCAATTGACGACGCAGACGCCCCGGGATGAACCGCTGGGCAAACCTCACCTGTTGGGCGCGCTTGCCAGCCATATAATGAACCTCCTCGCCATGGGCCGCGTCCCAGGCGCGTTCAGCGGCAAGCTCGACCGGATAGACGTCCTGGCCCTGCTCGCGCAGCTCATCGCTTACTTTGGTGTTTGTCCGGTCGCCAGAGAACATGTCGAGGATCGGCGTATCGATCAGCCATGGCATGAGGCTCGTGACCCGTATGCCGATATTCGAGAATTCGACATCCAGCGCTTCAGTCAGCCCGCGAACGGCAAACTTGGTCGCTGAATAGACAGCCATTTGCGGCCCGCCGACGACGCCTGCCGCAGAGGCTGTATTGACGATGCGAGCGCCCGGTGTGTTGCGGAGCAGGGGCAGAGCAGCGCCAACGCCGTTCAGCACGCCTTTGACGTTGATGTCGACCATCAGGTCATTGTCGTCGCCGGGAACGGTTTCGAACCAGCCATGACGCGCAATGCCGGCATTGTTGAACAGCACGTCCAGTTTGCCACCTGTGGCCTCAGAAAAGTGCTCCATACCAGCGGCCCAGTCTTCACGGGATCGCACATCCAGTTTTTGCCAGACACAATTTTCCTCGCCAATTTCATGGGCAAGGGCTTTCAGGCCAGCCTCGTCGATGTCGTACAGGCCAAGAAACCAGCTACGGTCCGCAAACAGTTTGGCGGTGGCCTTGCCGATGCCGGATGCGGCGCCCGTGATAAAGATACTCTTGCGGCCTGCTGCTTTAGGCATCGGTGAACTTCCTCCGGTTCCGGCCCACTTCAGTGATGGGCCGTTTTAGCAGGGCGCACCTTCAAGCGACGTCGAGGCCCACGTCAAGGTTTGACGCAGAGTGAGTGAGCGCGCCGACGGAAATATAGTCGACGCCGGTCTCTGCGATTCCGGCAACCGTATCGAGGTTCACCCCGCCGGAGGCTTCAGCCTTGCAGGCGCCGTTGATCATGGCGACGGCCTTACGGAGAGTTTCATTGTTCATATTGTCCAGCAGGACCGCATGCGGCTTGTGGGGCAGGGCCTCTTCAAGCTGATCCAGCGTATCGACTTCGATCTCGATCATGCGCAGATGCCCGGCATAGGCGTGCGCGCGCTTCAGCGCTTCAGGGATCGAGCCGCAAGCGGCGATGTGGTTGTCCTTGATCAGGATCGCATCGTCGAGACCATAGCGATGAGACGTGCCACCGCCGCAGCGCACGGCGCGCTTTTCCACGGCGCGGTGGCCGGGCGTCGTTTTGCGCGTGCAGACGATTGTGGCGTTGGTGCCAGCCACCTTCTCGACAAAGGCACCGGTCAGCGTCGCAATCCCCGACAGGCGACCGATAAAGTTCAGCATGGTACGCTCTGCCGTGAGGATTGAGCGAGCGGAGCCGGATAGCGTTGCGATCACGGCGCCGGGCTGAAGTTGCCCGCCATCATCTATCGAAACATCGAGCGCAACGGATGGGTCGACGAGTTTCAACGCATAGGCGGCGGCGTCCATGCCCGCCAGGATGCCCGACTTGCGCGCGCGGATCTGCGCCGACATTTCCGTGCCGGGCGCGATGGTGGCGTCCGTGGTAAGGTCGCCAGCGCGGCCGAGGTCTTCGGTCAGCGCGAGCCGGACGATCGGGTCAAGCACGAGGTCGGGCAGTGGGGGAGGGACAGGCATCAAATAGCCTCCTTTGCAGTCGTGCGCGAAGGCGTTTCAAGGAAAGAGCGGGTTGCGACCGGTGCGATGTCGGGAAAATCCTGGCGGAAATGTCCGCCGCGGCTTTCTTCGCGAGCAAGAGCGGCGATTGCGATAAGCCGGGAGGCCTGAAGGGCATGCACGGGACCATGTGCTGCGATCTGTTCATCGATCATGGACACAAGGCCCTTAAGATCCTGCCCATTGCGGACGACACCACACTTCGACGCCATAGCGCGGCGCAGCGAGAGGAGGTCGTCGGGGGAAAGCTCGTTCGGGACTTCTGCGCGCGATAAGCCGGGGTTGCCAAGTTCGCTCTCCGTAAGGCGTTCGGCAATCCGGGCCGCGAAGACGACAGCCTCCAGAAGGGAGTTGGAGGCCAGTCGGTTTGCGCCGTGCGCGCCGGTCGAGGCACATTCACCGCACACTGAGAGGCCCTCAAGCGAAGAGCGCCCCCAGGTTGAGGATACAACGCCGCCCATATGATAGTGCGCAGCAGGCGCGACCGGAATGGGCGCCTCACGCGGATCGATACCGGCAGCCATACAGGCGGCGAACACGGTCGGGAAATGAGCCGGGAAGTCTTCGCCGACGGCTTCTGTCGCATCGAGAAACGCGCCGCGGCCAGCCTTGATTTCGCTGTCGATGGCGCGCGCGACCTCATCGCGGGGCGCGAGTTCCGCTTTCTCATGATAGCGGGCCATGAACAGCTCACCCCTGCCATCGCGCAGCACCGCACCTTCGCCGCGCAGCGCTTCAGTGGCGAGCGGCGCGGGGTCAAGCCCCACATCCATGGCGGTTGGGTGGAACTGGACGAATTCAGTATCGGCCACCAGCGCGCCTGCATTCCAGGCCATGGCGAGCGCGTCGCCGCGCGACTCCGGCGGATTGGTTGTCACGCGGAACAGACCACCCGAGCCCCCGGTGCAGAAGACTGTTTCGCGCGCCGTCATGGGGGTTAGCCCGCCCTTTGCATCGCGGGCGATAACCCCGGCGATGCGGCCATTGTCATCCTGAAGCAGGCCCACCGCGCGGTAAGGCTCAACCAGGTTGATGTGACTGCTCGCCTGCACGGCCGTGGTCAGCGCACCCATGATCGCCTTGCCGGCAAGGTCGCCAGCAACGCGGGCAACGCGCGGGACAGAGTGTGCCGCTTCGAGTGAAAGCGACAGCGCGCCTTCGGGCGTGCGGTCAAACGGAACGCCTAGCTCAATGAGGTCGAGAACCCGGGCAGGGCCTTCTTCTGCGATAAGTTGCGCTATGACCGGATCGACAAGCCCGGATCCTGCTGCGACCGTATCGCGGGCATGGGCGTCGGCGGTGTCCAGAGGGTCGAGGGCAGCGGCGAGCCCGCCTTGTGCCCAGGCTGACGAGGCCGCTTCACCAAGCGGGGCGGGTGCAATGACGGTGCATTTGCGCGGGGCAAGGCGAAGCGCAAGGAAAAGCCCGGCGAGGCCTGCGCCAACAATCAGAATATCGCGGTCACTCGCTGGCGAGCCAGCTTTTAGTATTCGGGTATGCGTCATGGTCTAGCGTCCCCGGCAGCTCAGGAAATGGCCCCGTCGGCGCGCTGCCAGACGGCGGGGTATATATCGGCGCCAACAAGCACACCGTCCATGCGGGACTCCGACTCAATACGCAGCTGGAAATTATCAGGCGTATAGAAGGCGGATGGCTCGCCCTGCAGGAAGTTACGGATCTCGGAACGCACAGTCAGTACATCCTCCTCAACGCTGGCGCGGCAGCTTTGCTCGACGACATAGGTAACATCGATGGCAGGGCAATCTTGCCTGGCGGTCAGCTCACAGCCGTATTCGCCTTCGGTTTCCGTCGGCATGAGGCGGGCCGGGCCATCAAAGGTGCAGGCTTTGTTGAGATCGGCTTCGAATACCCATGTTCCGGCGAGCACCGGTTCAGTTGCAGGGGTGTCTTCCTGCCCGAGGGCAGATGGTCCAGCACCCAGCGCAACTGCGCCAGTGAGAAGCGCAGCGCGGACGCGGATCATGAGATGCCATCCTCGGCACGGACAAACTCCACCGGTGCGGTGGCCGCCGAAACAAGCGATCCGTACATGCGGCGACTATCCTGAACAGTCAGCGCAAAATTGTCGGGGACATAGACCAGCCCCTCGGCCTTGGACTCCACGAATTGCTCGATCTCGGATCGGATAGAGACCTGCTCATTGAACCGGCGCGCCTTGCAGCTCTGCACGACGACGGACCGGCCCCACATGGAGCAGATCTCAACGGCCGTCAGCTCACAATTATAGACACCTGCGTCCGGGTGGGGGGTGAGACGGGCCGTGCCTGACATGATGCACTGGCCCTCGCGATAAGGTTTGGTCTGGAAGGTCCAGTTGCCGAGCACGTCGCCGGGGTCGCTTTCGGTTGCAGCTTGCGCAGTGGCGGTAGGCCCCAGCGCAAGCAAGGCAACAGTCAGGCAGGCAAGGCGCAGGCGGCTCAGCATGGCGGCTCTCTTCGTCTCATTCGTCCAGAGAATACCGCCGAAGCGGCCTTTTCAAGGCGTCAGGCTGGCGAAATAACTTCAATCTCGCGCGGGGCAAGGCCCGTTTCGAAGGCGAGCGGCTTGTCGGTTTTCGGCAAGGCCAGCATCGCATCGATCGCGGCTTTCGCTTTCACACGCATCTTCTCGTCGATCACCACTTCATGCTTCATCTCGATCAGGCAGTCGAGAATGTTCTCGAGCGTGATCCGCTTCATGTGCGGGCAGAGATTGCAAGGGCGCACAAAGTTCACGCCTGGATTCTCTGCGGCGACATTGTCGCTCATCGAGCATTCGGTAAGGAGCACGACCTTGTTCGGGCTGTTATCCTGCACATAGCTGGCGAGCGCCGAGGTGGAGCCTGCGAAGTCTGCGGCCTGAAGAACGTCAGGCGGGCATTCCGGGTGAGCCAGAATGACGACGCCTGGATGGGCTTCGCGCAGCTGGCTGACATCGTCGGCGCTGAAAAGCTCATGCACCTCGCAGGCACCCGGCCATGTAATGATACGGATATCGGTCTGCGCCGCGACGTTCTTTGCAAGATACTGGTCCGGCACGAGGATGACGGTGTCGGTGTCCCATTCCCTGGCGATGGCTTCGACCACCTGCGCGGCGTTCGAGCTGGTGCAGGTGATATGGCATTCGGCCTTCACGTCGGCGGTCGTGTTCACATAGGTGACGACCGGATAGTTCGGATAGCGTTCCTTGATCAGGCGCACATCCGGCCCTGTGATAGAGGCGGCCAGCGAACAGCCAGCTTCCAGGCTCGGGATCAGCACAGTCTTTTCAGGCGCGAGGATCTTCGAGGTTTCGGCCATGAAGTGGACGCCAGCCTGCACGATGATGTCGGCTTCGACGGCAGCCGCCTCGCGGGCGAGCTGCAGGGAGTCGCCGCGGAAGTCGCCGACAAGGCGAAAGATATCCGGCGTCATGTAATTATGCGCGAGAATGACCGCGTTCTTTTCTTCCTTGAGACGGTTAATCTCAGCCACAAGCGGCGCGATTGCGGGCCACTCCATTGGGGTGATGAAATCAGACACGAGCGGATAGAGATCGTCAGTCTTCGCCTTGATCTCGTCCGTATATGCAAGTCCACGCTCTTCAGCTGCGTTCTTTGCGCGAAGCGGCGTCGGGGTTGGGCATCCCGGTCCTGAATCGATCAATCTAGCCATATCGTGTCCTCCACGCTTTTGCTCAATATGAGCATTACTTGGTTATGCCTTAGCAGGATTTCAAGTCTTCCCTTTACGAAGAGGAGAAATCTGACGCTGCCCAGCCCCTTTTAGGCATAGTGAGCAAAAGGCAAGTAATTCACGCGCTTCGCCATGGCAAGGCCTATGTCAATTTCGCGACAATTTGGAGCGGAACGCGTTACTTTTTTTGGGGACTAAAGGCTTGCCGTGTCAGTTCTGGAGCTGTTGCTGATACCAGCTCTCCACGTCAGCCTCCACCAGATCAAGCGGCCGCGGCCCGCCTGCCAGGATGACGGAATTGAAAGAGGCCTCGTCGAAGCGCGCGCCAACAACCGCCTCTGCGCGGGTGCGCATGTCGAGGATGCGGTTGCGGCCTGCGAAGTAGGAAACGGCCTGGCCTGGCCAGACGAGATAGCGCAGAACTTCTCGCTCCATCTGGGTGCGCGGCAGTCCCGTCGTGTTGACGAGATAATCGACAGTTTGCTGATAGGACCATCCGCGCGAATGGAGCCCCGTATCGGCGACCACGCGTGCGGCCCGGAACAGGATGGACTGGAGATAGCCGAGCCGCCCAAATGGGTCATCGCCGTACTGGCCTGCACCATCAGCAAGGTCTTCGGCATAGGTGCCCCAGCCTTCGCCGAATGACACGTCCCAGATCATCTGGCGCAGTAGCGGGTTGCGCGTTTGCGTCGTCATCGTGCTTTCGGTGTGGTGGCCGGGAACGCCTTCATGAGCAGCGAGCGTTGGCAGGGTGAAGGGCGGCCATTCCTCACCTTCGCCCAGATTGATGAGAAGGAGGCCGGGACTGGTGCCATCTGCGGTCGCCGGCGAATAGAGTGCCCCGGAATAGGTTGCTTCTTTCAGCACGGGCATCCGCGCGACGACGAGGCTTTCATTTGGTGCTTTCGCAACCATGCGAGGCAGTATTTCAGTTGCCGCCGACACTGCATGGCGAAGCGTGCCCAGAACCTGCATGCGCGTGTCGACATTCAGCGGACGGGACTGACCGGGGGTCTCCGCGAGATAGGCAAGGCGTTCACCGACAGTGCCGCCGGACAGGCCCAACGATACAAACTGCGCATCAATCTCTGCGTTAATCGCTTCGATGGCGCTCAGGGCTTCCTGGTGAAGGAACTCCGGATCGGCGTTTGGTGCAGCATAGAAGGCGAGAAGATCGCGGTAATAAGCGTCACCATCCTGCAGCGAGGACATACCCGCCTCTTTCGGTGCCCGCAGCTTGAGACGCGCGACCTCATCAGCAAATTCCCTGTAGGCCGGTATGACCTCGTTCAGCATCGTGCGAGCAGCGGCTTCGCGGTATGTGTTCGCAGACGGTCCGGACGTTGCATCAAGGCCGCTGACCACATTCCCGAATGTCTGGATCAGCGGATGCGTCTGGACGGGCTGCCGCGCAAATTCCCGCAGGCGCGCCTCAAGCTGGTCGAGTACGATTTGCGGCGGGATCACTCCGCTTTTGGCGTCAGACAGCAAACGCCGACGTTCATCAGCGATGGTATCGGGCAGCGCTGCCAGACGCGCGAGATAGTCTTCGGCGTCAGCATGCGACCGAAGCGGTTGCGCGCTGACCAGCAAATCGGGCACGTCGACCCAGGCGCCGCTTATCTGGTCAACAGCATAGGGCCGCGCCATGCCGAGCGAATAGCGACCGTACCCGTAAGCTTCCAGTTGGGTCAGCGCCTCATAATGGCTCGAAATCACGTCGAGATGCCGGGCAAGCTCGCTCTCCGAAGGGATGTAGGGCGTCTGAAGCAATCGGTTGAGAAGCTCTATCCGCAAAAGGCGCGTGCGTTCGAACCGGGCTTGCGAACGGTCATCCAGCACATCGTTGATGGAAACGCGTGCGCTGCTTTCCTCGAGGCCCAGCCGCGTGGCGGTTTCCGGTGACAGCGCCAGTTCAGCCTGCGCCGTATCTTCCATTACGCGGTTGATGTCCCGCACCGTGCGCCGCGCGATGCCGTCCTCATTTACCGCCGGGCCACAGGAAGCTGCGAGGCTGACCGCTGCGAGCGCGAAAACTGGACGCATTCTTGCAAGGTTCAGGACTGGTCTCATCAGGCGTGAAAATCCGCTTTCGATAGGCTGGCGTGAAACGGGCGGGGCAATAGCTGCTCGGCGGTTGTGAGCGTCTGGCTTATCCGGTAAACCGCGCCGGTCAATCAATGGAGTGTTCCCGTGGCAAATTCCCAGTCGGCCCAAGCGTCTCCGCTTAGCGGGCAAGTGCTGTTTTATTCCAATCCTCAGCCTCTCAATGCTGAAAAGCATGGCGGTCTCGGCATCAAGCCGATCGAAAAGCCATTCTCATTTCTTGGCAAGGCACATGCTGTTCCTCTCACGGTGAATGAGTTCGGCCTCGCTTCCACATCATACCCGATCATCTTCGTCGGCAAGGACAAGATGCCGATCGGGGCGATGGGCGTACGCGATAATGAGAACCTTTACGTGAAGGACGGGGCCGTCGATCCGGACTTCTATATCCCTGCTTTTGCCCGCCGGTATCCATTCGTTTTCGC
The DNA here is from genome assembly GCF_003576345.1 of Henriciella barbarensis. Taxonomy (GTDB): domain Bacteria; phylum Pseudomonadota; class Alphaproteobacteria; order Caulobacterales; family Hyphomonadaceae; genus Henriciella; species Henriciella barbarensis. The sequence goes on from NZ_QWGB01000004.1 coordinate 188,257, forward strand.
GAATGACAGCTCTCAGGAGCGCCTGGTCCTCTGTGTCGACCGCGACGCAGCCATGGTCTCCAACCAGCCAGAAATTCCGTTCTTCAATGACGGCCAGCCATCGGAATTCACCACGAATGCGATGAACTTCTGCCGCGACTTTGAAAGCCAGCGTCGCCGCACCGAAGAATTCGTGAAGGAAATCGACAAGCTCGGCCTGTTCGCAGAGCGCGAGGCGACCTTCCAGCCGCGCGACAATAGCGGCAACAATATCGGGGATCCGCAAGTCGTCGCGAAATACTATGCAATCGACGAGCAGAAGGTGAATGCTCTTCCAGAGGAAAAGATTGCCGAGCTCCAGCGGAATGGCATGCTTGGTGCCGTCCTCGCGCACAATATTTCGCTGCTTAACTGGTCTCGCGTGATCAATCGCGCGCTGCGTGCCCAGGAAGCAGACGCCGTCCAGCAGCCACAGGGCGGCTCCGACGGCCCAAGCCTTCAGATCTAGGCAGGTCTGCGAGAGGCAAGCAGCCTTTCGATGACGATTTCAGAAGGCCGGACCTCGCACAGGTCCGGCCTTTTTCGTTGATGCCGGCGCATCACGATTGCGCGAGAGCGCTGGCGCACAATGATAATTTGCGACATCCAGCCCTCTGGAATTCTGTTCAGTAAAAGTCGACCTTCCGCCTCATGAAAAAACTTCTTCTCCCACTGATCACCGCGCTCATCGCCGCGCCGACGCTTGCGCCTCTGAATGCGCAGCCGGTGGATGGCGGCCATGCGCGTGTCGAACTGATTTCAGAGCGTGAGACGGCCATACCGGGCGAAACCGTCTGGTTCGGGCTTAGCTTCGAGATGGTTGATGAGTGGCACATTTACTGGAAGAATGCCGGTGATGCAGGCATTCCGCCGCGTGCCTATTGGGACGACCAGACCACTGTAGACGCCGAAGCGATTGGTGCGATCGACTGGCCTCTGCCAGAGCTTCTGCCCGTCGTCGAAGGCGAGATCATGGATTACGGCTATAGCGGCGAGATCGTCCTGCCGTTCCCAGTCCAGATCCCGGAAAATGCGACCGGGCCGGTCCGTCTCGGCGGTGAAATCGATTACCTGATCTGCAAGGATATCTGCATCCCGGAATCGGTTGATCTTGCGGTGACGTTGAATGTCGGCCCTCAGCAGGTGCCAGACCGCGAGAATGGTGCACGTATCGCTGAAGCGCTTGCCGACGTGCCGGTGTACTTTACCGGGGAAGTCTCCCTGACAGCCAAAGGCGAAAGCTGGACCCTCTCAGCATCTGGCGGTGAACTGGTTGGCGCATCGGGAGACACGCGCTTCTTTCCGGACGGACATGAGATTGTACACGCTGCCCCGCAGCCAGTAGAGTTCGGCGAGCAAGGCCTCGCAATCGAACTGACGCCCGCTCGGCCCGGCATGCCGGAAGCCCTGACAGGCGTTATCCGCGTTGCCGTAGATGGCGAAGAACCGGTTGCGGTCCGTATATCGGCCAGCGAAGGCGATGTCCTTGCTGGAACGAGTGGCCTCGGAAGCTCTGGTGGCGAGGCGACCACCGCTGGCGGTGGGACGGGCGGTCTCACGTCGGGCGCGGGCGGTGCAGGGGGCGGGCTCAACTTCTTTGTCCTCATCGGCTCCGCGCTGCTTGGCGGGCTTATCCTCAACCTCATGCCCTGCGTCCTGCCTGTGCTGTCCATCAAGGCGATCGGCATGGTTCAGGTCGCTGCAAGAGGCGAGCGCGGCGAGCTGCGCAAGCATGGCCTCTGGTATACGGCGGGTGTCCTGATCAGCTTCGCCGCGACGGGGCTTGCTTTCATTGCGCTTCGGGCGGCGGGTCAGTTCGTCAGCCTTGGCTTCCAGCTCCAGTACCCCGCAGTCGTCGCGGCGCTCGCCCTCATCATGGTGCTGATCGGTCTTTGGCTGCTCGGCGTCGTGAACTTCGGCTCGTCGGTCCAGAATGTCGGCTCCGGTCTTGCCGGGCGGCAGGGCAGTGCAGGGGCGTTCTTCACTGGCGTACTGGCCGCAGTCGTCGGTGCGCCCTGCGTCGGCCCTTTCGTTGTCGGCGCGCTGGGGGCTGTTCTGAATCAGCCATGGCCTGTCGTTATGGCTGTCTTCCTGATGCTCGGCTTCGGTCTGGCGCTGCCTTTCCTCGTGCTGAGCTATGTGCCCGGTCTGCACAAATCGCTTCCGAAGCCGGGCCTCTGGATGGAGCGGCTGAAGCAGGCATTTGCCTTCCCGATGTTCCTGACGGCCGCCTGGCTGATCACCGTACTTGGAAATCACCCGGCTGCGGGCGCGACGGCGTTCGGTGCGGTCATTCTCGCATTCGGGATCTGGCTAATCAGCGTAGCAGGCGGGCGCCTGCGCACGGGTCTTGTCGCAGCCGGCGCGGTGCTTGCGCTTGTCGGTATTGCCTGGCCGGTCGCGTCAGGGCTGCAGGAAGCGCCGGCGACAAGTGGAGTGGCGGCATCCTACGCCGCGGCCTATGAACCAGAGCCATGGTCGCCAACGCGCGTCGATGAACTTATCGGCGAGGGTCGCGGGGTATTTGTCGACTTTACCGCCTCATGGTGCGCGACCTGCCAGGTCAACAAGCGCACGACGCTGAAACGCGAAGACGTTCTTGAGGCTATGGACGCCGCAAACGTCACATTCCTGGTCGCAGATTTCACGCGGCCGAATGACGAAATTTCCGACGAACTCAAGCGGCGTGGAAGTCCAGGCGTACCTATGTACCTTCTCTATGCGCCTGGTGAGCCGGAGCCAGAGATTCTGCCGACCCTGCTCAATCCGGGCATGTTGAAGCGTAAGCTTGAAGCCTTTTTGACCACTACCGCCCCTGCAGAAAGGATGACACCATGACTGCTCTTACCCGTCGAAACCTTGGACTTGCCTCCGGCATGGCCGCCGCCGTTGCCCTCAGCGCCGGCGCGATGATCGCGTTTTCCGCCTCTGCCGCCCCTGCAGCGGAGCCGGGTCAGCCGGCACCGGACTTTACCGGTCTAACTGCGACAGGTGAGCAGGTCTCGCTCTCGGACTTTGCAGGTAAGACGGTCATTCTCGAGTGGACCAATGATGGCTGTCCGTTCGTGCAGAAACACTATGCTGACCCGCCTCAAAACATGCAGGGTCTTCAGGATCGCGCAGGCGAGGACGAGATTGTCTGGCTGCAGGTGATCTCATCGGCGCCCGGCACGCAAGGCCATGTCGATGGTGACCGCGCAATCGAGATCAATGAGGGGCGCGACGCCTCGCCGACACATGTCATCCTTGATCCGTCCGGCGATATCGGACGCCTCTATGAGGCAAAGACCACCCCGCACATGTTCGTTATCGAGCCAGACAGTGCCATCGCTTATGCAGGGGCAATCGATTCGATCCCGTCATCACGGGTTTCCGACATTGAGACCGCGAAGAATTATGTCACCGCAGCCCTAGACGCGCTTGAGGCGGGTGAAACTGTCCAGACGAGCTGGGCTGCCCCTTATGGCTGTTCGGTGAAGTACGAATAGGCGAAACTTCTTCGCACAAACAATAAAGACCCCTGCGGGCATTGCTTGCAGGGGTCTTTGATTTTGTTGGTCAGCTATTTCAGGCGTTCGACGCGAAACTGCAGGCCGTCATCAAGCTTCATCATATAGCTGCCAAGGGCGGCAGACTTGATGGTTGCGCTATCGACGCCGCGCTTGGCGGAATAATAGATGCGCTTATTGTCGATCTGCTGCCAGGCCTGCCCGTTCTGCAAGGTTATGTAGAGCTTTCCACGAGCTGTTTTCTGAACAGAAGCGACGGGGTAGGACACTTCGTCGATCTTTTCGCTATCGCTGAACACGGAGGAGGCGAAGTTTGGAAGGCTCGGAATGGAGAAGCCGAAGGAATCGCGGCGAACGTTCTCGACCTCGCTGCGGGTCACGACAACTGCTTCGCCGGTTTCCTCGGCAGATTTGAGGCGCCCGACAGCGTCATCGTAACAGGCGAGGCGCTCAGCATCGTCTGCAAGGTCGGCGCAGGCATAGACCTCGCGCGTACTGAATGACGTGGCTTCTTGCGCTGCTGCAGGAAGAATTGTGCTCAGAATAAGTATCGAAAGGGGTAAACTGTGTCGCATGCCTGTTCATCTGCTGCTCAACTGTGGTGCGCTATCTTTCCAAGCGCCTGATCACATGAAACACTAAGTCGTAACGAAAATCACGGGAAGTCATGATGAAATCTCTTAAATCCGTTCTTCTGTCGGCCGGCGCTGCTGGTCTGGTTCTCACGCTTGCTGCCTGTGGGGGCAGCGGAGGAAACGGATCTGGCGACGGCGAGGAGGCCGCTGTCCTGCGCCGCGGTATCTCTGCCAAGGTCGATACGCTTGACCCGCACCGCTCGTCGGCAAAATGGGAAAACATCGTGATCTCCGACATGATCGTCGGCCTGATGACCATCACGCCAGAGCGCGAAGTCATTCCGGGCGTGGCGACAAGCTGGGAAACAAGCGAGGACGGTCTCACCTGGACGTTCAACCTGCGCGAATCGCAATGGTCGGATGGTGAACCTGTCACGGCCGATGATTTCGTCTACGCGTTCCGCCGCATCCAGAACCCGGAAATCGCGTCGCAATACTCTTCGCTGCTCTACATCGTGAAGAATGCCGCTCAGGTGAACTCCGGCGAACTGCCACCGGAAGAGCTCGGCGTGCGCGCCATCGACGACCTGACTTTTGAGATCACGCTGGAAGAGCCTGCGCCTTACCTGCTCGGCCTTCTGACCCATTACACCACCTACCCAGTGCCTGAGCACATCGTCGAACAGTATGGCGAAGCGTGGATACAGCCTGACAACATTGAGGTGAATGGCCCCTACAAACTCGCATACTGGCGCACGGGCGATCAGCTTGTCTCAGAGAAGAACCCGCTCTTCTATGAGGCCGACGAAGTCTGCTTTGACCGCGTTGCCTATTTCGAGATCGAGGACGCCGCAGCCGTGGAACGCCGCATTGAGGCGGGTGAGCTCGACATCAATAATGGCTTTGACGGGGGTCGGACTGAAGAGCTGGAAGCAAAGTTCCCGGGCTGGGTGCGCACCGCGCCAAGCCTGATTACGACCTATTGGAGCTTCAACTCCAGCCAGGAGCCGTTTGACGATGTGCGTGTGCGCAAGGCGCTGTCGCTGGCGCTGGACCGCGAGTTCATTGTCGATCGCGTGCTGACGCCAGGCTACATCCCGGCCTATTCCTTCGTGCCGCCAACGATGAGCAACTATGATGTCGATCGTCCTGAGCTGGGCTTTGCCGACATGACGCGCGAAGAGCGACTGGCCGAGGCTCGCGCGCTTCTGGAAGAAGCTGGCTACGGCCCGAATAACAAGCTGTCCTTCGAGTTCATCCACCGCTCGACAGATGACAATCCGAAAGCAGCGCCCGTGGCACAGGCAAACTGGAACGAGATTGCCCCATGGGTGAACGCTGAAATCCTGCGTCAGGACACAAAGGTCCTTTACGCACGCCTTCGTCAGTCGGACTTTGAGGTTGCGGACGGCGCGTGGGTGGCGGACTTCGACGACCCGATCAACTTCCTCTACCTGCTCGATTCGGAGACGGGCCAGCAGAATTATGGCCGTTATTCCAACCCGGAATATGACGCGCTTCTGGCAGAGGCGAGCCGCACCCGTGACCTGCAGGCGCGCGCCGAAATCTTCGCCGAAGCCGAGGCAATGATGTTGGAGGACTATCCGATCACGCCGATGTGGATACAGGTGACCAAGAACCTTGTCGATCCAGAGCTGACCGGCTGGGCAGAGAACGCCCAGGACGACCATCTCTCGCGTTGGCTTTGCCGCGCCGACATAGAGACGGACGCCGGCGCTGAGACCGCATCCACTGATAGCGCCGAGGAGTAGGCGGGAAACAAGGGGGCCGGGGGGCTATGAGCGACGAACTGGAAGCAGCAGGCCTTGCATCGGTCGGCGCTCTTTCTGCGGGCGGCACTGCCGATCTGCAGGGCCAACCCTGCCGCAATTGCGGTGTGATGGTGAAACACCGTTACTGCCCCAATTGCGGTCAGCTCGCCGCCAGTTTTCACCGGCCCGTTTTTTCTCTCGTAGCGGAGACAGTGTCGGACAGTCTTGCGCTCGATGGGCGCATTGCGCGTACGCTTCCGAGACTGTTCTTCAAGCCGGGGCAGCTCAGCCGCGACTATAGTGACGGCAAGCGGGCACGATATGTGCCGCCTTTCAGGCTCTTCCTGCTCTCCAGCCTCATCTTCTATTTCGTCGCCTTCGCCTTCATCAACACCAATGGCGTCAATGCGCTGAGCCAGATCGAGGCTGGCGAGGGGGCTGAGCTGAATGAAGAGGAGCGAGAAGCGCTCTTCGACTATCTCGCCCAGGCTGAAAACTTCGATGAGGACGAGCTTGACCGCATCCTCGAAAGCGCGCGGGCGAATGCGGCGGCCGAGGCTGAGGCCGACGAGGCGCAAGCCGAATCGGAGCCGGATGCGCCTGTTTCGGAGCCGCAGGAAAATAGTATCGACGTAGGGTCGGATGAGTTCGGCGAACGCCTGGAAGGCGCGATACAGCGCACAATCGACAATCCCCGGCTGTTCACGACCGCTGCCGAGAACTGGGCACCGCGTCTAAGCCTCATTCTTGTGCCACTGACGATTCTGGCGCTTGCGCTAATGTATGCCTGGCGCCGGAGCATTTATGTCTATGACCACGCGATCCACGCGCTTCACCTGCACAGCTGGATCTATCTCAGTTCCACGTTGGCATTCGGATTATCAGCCTTGTTGGGCGGCTGGGTCGCCGGACTTTATTATTCCCTGGCTCTCCCAGTCTATACGATGTTCAGCATGCGCGGGGCGTATGGGACGGGCTATGTGCAGGCTTTTTTGCGGATGGTTGTCCTGTCGTTCTTCTGGCTAATCAGCCTTGTTGTGCTGATGTTTGCCTTGATCGTCCTGTCCCTGCTCGCAGTGTAACGCGTTGCTGAAAGTCCATAACGCTTTGAAAATCCAGCGCGTCGACATCTTAGCAACACTTATTCGAGAATCCGTCACGAGATTGTCACTTTCGATTGACGCCACGAAATCTTCTTGGATAGCACTGTCACCTATACCGATTTCTGAGGGGTCGGTTGCCAAAATGCATGGCACACGAGAGTTAATCTGGAGGTTCAACAGTGAACGGCAATACACTCAAAAAACATTTGCTGACGTCGGCGGTTTTCGCCGGTGCGGCAATGACGGTGTTCGCAGCACCTGCCTTTGCGCAGGATGATGTCGAAACCGTACCAGCGCAGGAAGAGGCTGAGGCGCGTCAACAGACGGTCGTTGTCACCGGCTCGCTCATTCCGCAATCCGGCAACCTGACGGCAACCAGCCCGGTCACCGAGCTTGATGCTGAGCAGTTCGACATCCGTGGTACGATCCGCGCTGAAGACCTCGTCAACACCCTGCCACAGGCATTCGGTGCTCAAGGTTCTTCGCTCGCGAACGGTGGTACCGGTACTGCTTCCGTCAACCTTCGTGGTCTCGGTTCCGAGCGTACGCTCGTTCTGATGAACGGCCGCCGCCTTCCATACGGCTCGCTGAACATCTCCGCACCAGACATCAACTCGATCCCGACCCAGCTGGTTGAGCGCGTTGACGTTCTGACCGGCGGTGCCTCGGCGACCTACGGTTCTGACGCTATTGCTGGCGTTGTGAACTTCGTCATGAACGACGATTTCGAAGGCTTCCAGATCGACGCCAATTACAGCTTCTATCAGCACAACAATGATGGTGAGCTTCAGGGTCTTCTGAAAGAATTCTCAGCCCTCAACTCAAGCCAGTATCGCGTGCCAAGCGGCTCTGTCGAAGATGGCGATGCCGTCGATGTCACCCTGATGGCTGGTGGCAACTTCGATAATGACCGCGGCCACATGATGGCTTTCGCGTCGTACCAGAACGTCAACGAAGTCCTTCAGGGCGACCGCGACTACGCACAGTGTGCGCTTGGTACCCGCAACAATGGCAATGAGTTCACCTGTGCAGGTTCGGGTACGAACCAGTTCACCAACCTGCTTGATCTGGGCGGCGGTCTGCCAACCGGTACCTGGGGCCGCGTGGACCCATCGGGTTCTGGCCAGTTCATCGCGCGTGACTTCGTCACCGACACGTTCAACTTCAACCCGTTCAACCACTTCCAGCGTCCGAACGAGAAGTACACGTTCGGCACGTTCCTGAACTATGACATCACGGACAATATCGAAGCCTATGGCGAGTTCATGTTCGTTCAGAACGAAACCAACTCGCAGATCGCACCTTCCGGTGTGTTCGGCTACGGTGTCGCTGGTGCAGCTGGTGGTCTGAACTGTGACAACCCGTTCCTTTCGGCTCAGCAGACGTCCTTCATCGGCTGTGATGGCCTGGCGCCAGACGCTGTCGTCGGCGTTGGTTCGCTTCTGGCGCTTCGCCGGAACGTCGAAGGTGGTCCGCGTAACCAGGACATCCGTCACCAGACCTTCCGCAATGTCATCGGCATCCGCGGCGATCTGGAAGGCACCTCGATCGGCTACGATGTCTATGCATCGTTCGCGAAAGTGGTCCGTACGGAAGTCTACAATAACGACCTCTCGATCCGTAAGCTGACGAACGCGCTCTACGCGGTTCCAGACGGCAATGGCGGCGTGGCGTGTAACGTCAACGTCGACACTGACCCAACCAATGATGACGCGGCCTGTGTGCCTTACGACATCTGGTCGGGTGCGGCTCCGGATCCAGCAGCGATCGACTATGTTGTGAGCCCGCTGAACCGTAATGGCGACGTGACCCAGACGGTTATTTCCGGCAAGATGTTCGGTTCGCTTGGTGACTACGGCATTGCATCGCCAATGGCTGTCGACGCACCAGGCTGGGCCTTCGGTGCTGAATACCGCCGTGACACGCTCGACTCTAACCCGGATGCCGCATACCAGTCCGGTGACGGTGCTGGTCAGGGTGGTCCAACCCAGGCGATCTCTGGTTCGCAGAATGTCATCGACATCTTTGCAGAACTCGACATCCCGCTGGTTCAGGAACGTCCAGGCATCTACGACCTGAACATGGACCTCGCCTATCGTAAGTCCTACTACGACAACGTCGATTCCGACGCGTACAAGGTTGGCCTTCAGTACTCGCCAACTTCGGACTTCATGGTCCGCGGTTCGTTCCAGCGCGCTGTCCGTGCTGCGAACATCTTCGAACTGTTCTCGCCAGCAGGCCTGACGCTGTTCGACCCAGCAGATGGTGACCCATGTGCCGGCCCGAACCCACTGTTCACCCAGGCCCAGTGTGCAAACACCGGTCTTGACCCGGCGAACTATGGCGCGCAGGCGCTGACCAGCCCAGCTGGCCAGTACAACATCCTGACGGGTGGTAACGAAGACCTGGAACCAGAAGAGTCGGATACGTTCACGGTTGGTGCAGTGTTCACGCCGAGCTTCATCGACGGCCTCACCGTGTCGCTCGACTACTTCAGCATCGAAGTGGAAGGCTACATCTCGACGGTGCCTGCCGAGACCTCGATCAACCAGTGTGCCCTGACCGGCGATGCATTCTTCTGCTCGCTCATCAACCGCGGTACTGGTGGCACGCTCTGGGCAAACCCGACTGGCTTCTTCATCGCGACGAACGTCAACACGGGTAGCCTCGAAACCACTGGCTTCGACCTTCAGGCGAACTACAGCTATGACGCAGGTGCGACCGGTGTCTTCAGCTTCGACTATGTCGGTACTTTCCTCGAAAGCCTCGAAGTTCAGTCGCTGCCGGACGCATCCGTCACGCCTCCGTTTGACTGTGTTGGCCTCTATGGCGGCCGCTGTCAGTCAAACTTCGGCAACGGTGCAAACCCTGAGTATCGCCACAAGGCGAGCGCGACCTGGATGCCAATGGACGGCAAGCTGTCCGTCACGGGTACCTGGCGTCACTTCAGCGAAGTTGACCTCGACGCGTCCAACCCAGCGCCGATCAACGCTTCGTTCGACGCTCAGAACTACTTCGACCTGTCGTCGAGCTACCAGCTCCTGGACAACACCCGCATCCGCCTCGGTGTGAACAACGTCACGGATGAAGATCCGCCGCTGTCCTCCGTCGTTGGTACGGCCCCAGGTAACGGTAACACCTACCCGCAGGTGTACGACGCACTCGGCCGTTACATCTTCATGGGCGCCACGGTGGACTTCTAAGTCCTTCGAGGTTCCGGAAGAACGGAATATCAGGAAGGGGCGGCCTCACGGGGCCGCCCTTTTTCTTTGGCTGGAACGGCCCGTTGCGGCAGTCTGTCCGCCCGCGTTATGAGCAGGTCATGGCCCGAAACACGCCCATCCCACACATCCCGGACGAAGACCGTGCCTTTGTGCACGGCCTGCTCATCCACGAGGATGATCAGGTGCTTGCTTTCAACAAGCCGCCGGGACTCGCCGTGCAGATTGCTGGCGGTCGCGGCAAATCGCTCGATTTTCTGCTCTGGGCGTTTGCGAAATCGAATGGCAAGCGCCCGCGCCTTGTTCACCGGATAGATTCCGGGACGTCCGGTGTCCTCGTGGTGGCACGTACCAAGCCTGCCGCTGCTGCGCTCTCGCACGAATTCTCAGAACGTAACGCCTCCAAGACTTATCTCGCCATCGTGGCGGGCCAGCTGCCGACCGAGAGCGAGAGCGTCTGTTCAGAAGCGCTCCTGAAAGTGCCATCTGACAGGGGCGGGCGCGAGAAGATGATACCGGCCCCGGCAAAACAGAAAGGCGCGATGAGCGCTGAAACGCACTGGAAAATTCTGTCCCGGTCCGACAGCGTCGCACTGATTGAGGCGAAACCCGTCACAGGCCGCATGCATCAGATCCGGGCGCATTTGGCCGCGCTAGGCTGCCCCATACTCGGTGACCGTATTTATGGCTCCGGCAAGCTTTCAGCAAACCGGCTGATGCTTCATGCCGCGCGTCTCGATATCGCCCATCCTGATCCCGGCGCGGGCAGACTTCAGCTCGAAGCACCGCTTCCCGAAGATTTCCTCGCAAGAATGGAAGAGGCCGCCCTTTCGATCTGAAACGACGGCCTCAATCTATCGGGTTTGAAGGTCGCTATTCAGCCGCTGGCGTCAGGCGGATCAGGCGGCCACCGGCATCATCTTCCAGCACATAGATCGCGCCATCCGGCCCCTGTTCCACTTCGCGGATACGCTTGCCCCATTCATAGCGCTCGGCCTCATCTGCTGTGGTCTCCATCGTGGAGGAGGTGCCACCAGAGCCCTGGTTGTCGAGCGGGGCCTGTTCGAACTCGACACGTATCAGTGCCTTGGAAGACAGCCCGCCTATAAAGGCGTCGCCCCGCCAGTCGATAAACGTCTCACCACCGTAAATGATAAGGCCAGCCGGACTTATGACCGGCGTCCAGGACAGGGCAGGGTTCTCATAGATCGGGAAATCCTCGTGAGTTCCGAAGAACTGCTTGCCGTTATAGTGCTCCCCATTCGAAACGATGGGATAGCCATAATTCTCGCCCTTGAGGATGAGGTTCAGCTCATCGCCGCCTGCCGGTCCCATCTCGTGCACCCAGAGCTGGCCGTCCGCGTCGAAGGCAACGCCCAGCATGTTGCGATGGCCTAGCGACCAGATGGTGTCGGCGACGCCGCCATTGCCATAGAACGGGTTATCCTCCAGCGGCGCGCCATCAATGGTCACGCGGATGACCTTGCCGAGGTTCATATCCATATTCTGTGCGGGGCTGAATTTCTGGCGCTCACTGGACGTGATGATGAGGTTGCCATCCGGCGCGACGGCAAGGCGATGACCATAATGCCCATTGCCCGGCACTTTCTGTGACTGCTCCCAGATGCGGTTAACGCTGGTCAGGCTGCCGCCGTTTTCGGAAAGCTCCAGCGTTGCCTTGTCGACAACCGCGCCTGACAGCGTGTCATCCTGCGGATCGCGTTCAGCATAGGACAGGAAAACCGTTCCGTTCTCTGCGAAGTCCGGATGGATGATGATGTCGCCAAGGCCGCCCTGACCACGCATCGTGACTTGCGGCACATTCGCGATCTGGCCGAGCTTCGCGCCGTCGGTTCCGAGCAGCCAGAGGTCGCCGTCCTGCTCGGTCACCAGGGCGCGACCATCCGGCAGGAAGGTCATCGCCCAGGCCCCGTCAAAGGTTTCAAGCGCTTCAGCCGTCAGCACCGTACCTTCGGTGCCGCTTACTCTCATCATTTCGCCGGACGCTTGCGCAAGAGCGGTGAGGGCGAGAGCAGGGACGGCACAGGCGGCGAGGAGTGTTCTGGAAAAAGACGGGACCATGGCTGGACCTTTCTGGCTGGCTGGCTGGTAAACTGCCACGCCAGATAGAACGCTTTTCGGGCTCGCCCAGCCTGTGGATTTAATCAGCCATACCAGTCGAGCGCGTCATGGTCGGAGATAAGATCCACCGCACCGTTCAACATCCGGAAGAACATATTGTCGCCGCGCTCGGTCTGAGTGACCAGCATTGCCGCAAAATAGGCGGTGAAGAAATGCTGGTACGCCCCGGCCACATAATGGCGCAGGAAGTCGCTGCGATCATAGTCGGAGACGCCGAGACGGCTGAGTTCCTCAAGATAGAGGTCTACCAGCGCGCTCTCATTTGCCTGCCGCGTCGCAGGGTCGATGGCACCCGCAATGAAATAGCCAACATCCGCGCCGCCTGGACCATAGCCAAAGCTCTGCCAGTCGACCACGGTGACCGGTTTGTCCTTGTTGGACAGGTCGAACAACATGTTATCGGGCCGGAAGTCGGAATGGATCAGGCATTTCTGCCCTTCGCGGCTCTCGCCATAACTGTCCATATTGCGCGAAAGCGCATCGCCGACCTTCATCGCTTCGGGCGTCACGCGGTCGGCGTACCGGGCCTTGAAACCGTCCCAGAGGCCCGCAATCATGTCAGGGTCCAGGACGTCCGGCGCATTCGTCGTGCCCATGACCCAGTCATACTCATCCAGATTTTCGTCCTGCCAGTAGGCCGAATGCAGCTTTGCGGCCTCTTTCAGGACCAGTTTTGCTTCTTCCAGTGTGACGCCTGCAAGCTGGTCGCCCTGTTCGGCAGGGGCCATGTCGCTCATCATGAGGACGAAATCATGCGTCTCTTCATTTACATCGGTGAAATAGCAATGCGGCGTCGAGATACGCGCATTTGGCTGCAGCAGCTGGTAGAACTTCACCTCGCGCAGATAATTGCCGAGCTGTATGCCCGTCGCGCGGCTCTCTGCGCCTTCTGACGGGAACTTCCCCACAATCGTGGCGGGCGCATCGGGCGAAGCTTCTGCGTAGTTCAGCTTGAAGCGAACGCAGTCGCCGATCTGCCCGGTGCCGACCTTGCCAGCTTCGAATGAGGCAATGCGAGCCTCTATCCCGTCACTCTTGAGCGCCGCTGTCAGCCAGTCAGCGTCAATGTCTTTCCAGTCGCGAATATCAGGCATTGGCGGTCTCGCTAAGTGGATGGACGTAGACTTCATTGTGCTTGATCAGGCTGTTCTCGATCAGGACAAGGTCGAAGCCCCGTATCTTGCCCTCCTTGCCGCCTTCGCCGATGTCGCAATACCAGCGCCCGCAGAAGCCACCCTGAATTGCCCAGACCAGTTCTGGTAAATAGGTCATGGGCGGTGTGGAGCTGAACAGTGTCTGAAGATAGGCCTTCAGCGCCTCACGGCCCTCAACGCCGTGTGGCACCTGCGGGTCCTTGTAGACCGTGTCGGCTGAGTAAAAGCTGACCAGCCGATCCACATCCTTGTCTGTCCAGGCCTGTAGCCAGTCGGCATTGAAACGTTCGATATCCATGGGGCTCATCCGTTCAGAACCCTTTCCTTGTGTGCATCCGTGAAGACTTCAGGCGGGACCATTTCCGGCCCGCCCATGATGGCAACCCCATGCAGGCCAAGGCTGGGGTCAGCCGCGGCGCGTTCGAGATAGCGCTTGCGCCGCTCCTTAGCGTCATCGCCGAACTCCATATCGAGCGAGGCCTGAAGGTGGCCTGCAAAGCGCAGCCGCCGCATCCGCTCGGAACGCTCGGCCGCGTATTCTGAAAAATCAGGCGCTTGTCCGGCAGGGGTCGCTTTCAGGATGTCAGACACCATGCGGACGTCGCGATAGGTAATTGAGAGCCCGAGACCATTGATCGGGTCATTCCAACCCGCTGCATCGCCAATCAGGACGCACCCTTTTGCGAAGGGCTCATCAGTCCAGCTATCATTGTTGAAATAGGAGAGGAGCGGGCCTGCTGGTTTCCCGTCGGCGATCGCTTCATTTCCTGGCGCGCAATTCATCCGGAAGCTTTCCAGGAATTTGCGCGGACCATCTTCACCCGCGAACCGCCCCTTGTCTTCCAGGGCATAGCCGCCATAGACGCGGACCTTGTCGCCGCCCTGCGGGAAGGCGAGAAAGCCGAAACTGCCCTCTGTGCCGATGGCCTGGCGTGTTTCGTCCCAACCTTCAACGCCTTCAACCAGAAGGCCCGCAAACCAGTGATGGGGTTTGTCCTGATGCAGCTTGATATCAGCTGCCTTGCGGGTCGGTGACATGCGTCCTTCCGCGCCAATAATCAGCGGAGCTGCGGCCGTACAGGTTTCGCCATCATGCTCGTAGGTGACTGCCGGTGCCGCGCCGAGCGTGATATCGGTGACGTTTACGTCGCGCACAGCCTTTGCGCCGCAACGGACCGCTTCGTCATACAATGTCTGGCAATGATGCGGATGACCAATGGTGAGCGGCCCCGGCACATTCTCCGCGAACACGCCAAGCGGAAGCGCTGTTTCTTCAGCTGCTGTAGGGGCGCGGCTTTCATCATAGTGAACGTGAGACGTAATGTGATGGCCGCCTGCCTCTCGGAGCAGATCGTAGAGACCGAGGCGATGAACTTCGACCACCCCCCATGGCGCGATCCATTCTCCCCTGACATGATCGGTAAAAGTGGCTGACTTTTCGAGGAGCAGCACGGACTTGCCGGCGCGCGCCATTGTCGCTGCCATTGCGGATCCGCCGATGCCGCCACCGACGATGATCAGATCGTAATTCATCTCTTCCTCCCGGATGCCTCTTCGCGGACATTCACGTTGGCGCAAAGCGTATCGGCCGGTGCGCTGATGGCAAGACGCGACGCCGCGTCAGCGCTGGGGTGCAGGCTGTCAATTTCCGCCCAATCGCCGTAAAAGCCCTGTCGATGAGCGGATTTCTCTATGTAGCTCTCGGTGGCGCGCTTGGCGCCAGCCTCCGCCATGGGGCGGGGCTTGCGGCTGTGCGCTTCGGGTTCAGCGGCTGGCCGTGGGCGACTTTCTTCGTCAATCTGCTGGGCAGCCTACTCATGGGACTGTTCATTGGCTGGCTGGCTTTCAAGGGTGAAAGCCTTGGCGGCGGGCAGGGCGCGCGTCTGTTCCTTGCAACCGGTCTCCTCGGCGGCTTCACGACATTCTCGGCTTTCTCGCTCGAGATCGCGCAATACATTCAGAAAGACGACTGGACCCGCGCCATTGCCTATGCGGGCCTATCCGTTGTAGCGGGCCTCGCTCTTGTTCTCATAGGCATGATGATCATGCGGAAGGTACTGGCATGAATAGCCAAGTCATCAATGAAACTGTCAGCCCTAAGGAAGAAGGTACACGCCTCGACCGCTGGGTTAAGCGCCGCCTTAACGTCACGCAGGGACAGATCGAAAAGCTGCTGCGCTCGGGCCAGATCCGCGTCGATGGCGCCCGCGCCAAGGCGAATACGCGTCTTGATGCCGGCATGGTCGTGCGCCTACCCCCTCTGCACCAGCCGACGGCCGCAGAGAAAAAGGCCCGCTCGGCAAGCACCGCGTCGGCCAAGGATGAGCAGTTCATGCGCGAAATGGTCATCTATGAGGATGAAGACCTGTTTGCGCTGAACAAGCCGGCTGGCATTGCCGTGCAGGGCGGCACAAAGCAGGGCGACCGTCATATTGATGGTATGCTCGACATATTGTCGGACGGGGAATACCGCCCGAAACTCGTACACCGCCTCGACAAGGAAACCTCCGGCCTCCTTCTGATCGCGCGTCACCCGGCGTCTGCGGCATGGCTAGGCGACCTCTTCCGCTCACGCGACATGGAAAAGGTCTACTGGGCCGTCACTGTCGGCGCGCCGAAGCCGCCTGCCGGACAGGTGCGTTGCTGGATGACGAAGGGCGAAGGCTCTGAAGGCCGCGAGCGTATGGTCCAGTGCGCGCAGAATGATGAAGGCGCGCGCCACGCGATTACGGATTATATCACGGTCTCTCAGGCCGGTCAGAAAGCCGCCTGGGTCGCGCTTCGCCCCCAAACGGGCCGGATGCACCAGCTGCGCTTCCATATGCATGAGCTGGGCACCTCGATCCTGGGTGATGACAAGTACATGACCCGCCGCGAAGTGCCTCAGGGCGTCGCCAATGGTCTGCATCTTCATGCACGCGCGTTGCAGATACCGCGCAAGAACAAGAAGCCGCTTCTGCTGCAGGCGCCACTGTCCGGCCATATGAAACGGACCTTCGATACGCTTGGATTCCTCGAACAGGAAGCCGGCAAGGACCCGCTTGAGCTGTTTATCTAAAGGTCCGAGCCCTGGCGTGCTCGTCTCCGGAACTGCCCACGCACGTGTACGCACATTGGATTAGCTGAAATGACCCAACTTAAACTCGCCATCTGGGATATGGACGGCACCATTGTCGACAGCCGGGAAGTCATTCAGGCCGCGATGTGCCGGGCCTTTGGTGTCTGCGGCCTGCCAGAGCCAGCCTATGAAGAGACCCGGAAGATCGTCGGCCTCGGCCTTGAAGAAGCCTGCCGCATCCTCGCGCCGGACTATCACGATCCAGTTGGCCTGAGCACCGCCTACAAGGAAGCCTTTGTCGCGCGCCGCACCGAAGAGAACTTCGTTGAGCCGCTTTACGAGGGCGCCGAAGACTCGCTGAAACGCCTCGCAGAAGATGGCTGGCTGATTGCCATGGCGACGGGCAAGTCGCATCGCGGTATCCGTGCCATCTTCAAGATGCATCCGCTCGAGCAGTATTTCGACACCATCTGGTGCGCCGATGATGGCCCCGGTAAGCCGCACCCTTTCATGGTCGAGCAGTGCATGAACGCGCTGGGCTGTGAGCCTCACCAGTCGCTCATCATAGGCGACGCGATCCACGACATCGCCATGGGTCGTAATGCCGGTATCCATACGATGGGCGTCAGCTGGGGCTTTGGTCGCGCAGACGAACTTCACGCAGCGGGTGCGCACGAAGTGCATGATACTTTTTCCAGCCTGAATGCCGGTCTGGCCTCATTCGAAGAAAAAATTTCCAATAATTAGGGAACGGCCTTCGATCAGCGGCGTTTCGACCCCTGAGTATCCAGAAACACAAGGGGAATCTCATGAAAAAGTCTTTGGTCGCACTTCTTATCGGTATGGGCGCAATTGGTGGTCTCGCAGCATGTGACGACAATGATGGCCCAGCAGAAGAAATGGGCGAAGAAATCGACGAAGCCGGCGACGAAATGGAAGAAGCTGGCGACGAGCTCGAAGACGAAGTCGAGTAAGGCTTTTCGCAGTCACCCGATTGAAAGGCCGGCCTGGAAACAGGTCGGCCTTTTTCGTTTAGTGGCCTGATAACGCAGAAAAAAGTGCAGCCGGGATGGATCGATATACGGATGGCTGCGTTCCTTTCCTAACCAAGTTGCAATGATGCTTATCGAAAGGACCCAAGCCGTGAAGTACAACATCGATTATATTCTGACGGGACTTGCAGTTGCCGCAATCGGTGGTGGCGCACTGGCTCTGTCGGCCCATTCGAGCACAGCCAGCGGTTCTGTCGCGACACAGTTTACCGCGAACGATACTGCTGTCTTTGATCGCAATTTCGACGTCGCCGATCGCAATTGCGATGTCGGCCTCGCCGCCCAGGAGCTCTGCTTTGAGCGCACCGTCCTAGAAGACCGTATCGAAGTCGGTGAGGCGTTCCCCGAAACGATGTATCCTCTTGCCCTCGAATGGCGCGCAAACCTCGCGCTTGAGCGTAAGGCAGAGAACCTCAAGACGGTCCGCATCGGCCAGAGCATTATTCTGATGGAGCGCAATACGCGCCTCGTGGTCGACAAGATGGACCTCTCCGGCCAACGTCACGCCGACGCTGACACCACTGCCGCAGGCTAGCTGAACGCAGCATTTGACCTTTCGCCAGCGCATGGCATGAGGTCGCTGCATGACGACGCACAAGCCAACCCCACCAAACCTGCCCCGCCGCTTCTACAAGGAGGCGGCGGTTTCGCGTGACGGCGACAAGTGGGCGATCCTGCTGGACGACAAGCCTGTGCGTACGCCAGAGAAAAACCATCTCGCGACCGAGCATGAGACGCTCGCGACCCTGATCGCAGAAGAGTGGGCCGCGCAGGGCGAGCTGATTGACCCGATGACCATGCCGCTGACGCGTCTGCTCAACGTCTCCATTGATGGCGCACCCGGTGCGCGCGACGCGCTCGCCGATGAGGTCGCCAAGTATGCCGAGACCGACCTTGTCTGCCACCTTGCAGAAGGTCCGAGCGAACTGCGGGCGCGCCAGGAAGCAGGCTGGGGACACTGGCGCGAGTGGGCGGGTAAAACGCTGGACATTGTCCTTGTCCCTGTAGAGGGCATTATCGCCTCCCCGCAGCCTGACGCATCGCTGAAGGCAGCGCGCGACCATGCGGCCAGCCTTGACGATCTCCGCCTCACTGCGCTCACCTGGGCCATGGCGCTCTATGGCTCTGCGGTCCTTGCGCTCGCGGTAGAGCAGGGGGAGCTTGACGCCCTCGACGCCTTTGACCTCTCGCGCATTGATGAGACCTGGCAGATCGAGCAGTGGGGCGAGGACGCCGAAGCGATGGATGTCGTCGCCCGCCGCCGCGCAGACGCGGATGCCATCGGCCAGTTCTTCGCAGCTATCAAGGCCTAGGCGCGGGGCCCACAAGGCACTCGCTGGCCCAAGTCTCTGAATAATTAAAAATGTGAACTGAAACCGAACAGAGCGGTCAGGCTTGGTTCTGCGCCGGTGTGTTTACCTGTTTTCATGATGAAGCACGTCATGAATAACCGTGTGGCAGCGCTGGCTTTAGCGGCTCTCCCACTCACCGCCGCCCCGGCTTTCGCGGATGAGGCCCCTCACCGCAATGCAACCGCCTTTTCGGGCGCACTCCTTAGCGTCGCTGACGCGTCTTTCTATATCTCCGTCGGCAATGACCGCTGGCGTGGCCGCGATGGCCGCTATTACAGCAATGACCGCTACGGCCAGCGTCCATGGCAGACCCGCCAGCTTCGCCGCGCCGCGGTGCGCCAGTGTGCTGGCGCCATCCAGCGCAAGGGCTATCGCGCCGGTTTCCGCGATGTGGACATCGACAATGATCTGCGCGTTCGCCAGATCGGCCCGCGTGGCTTTGTCGTTCGCTTCAATGATGTCGAGTTTGAAGGCCGCCGCCGCGAATTCTACCGCGATGTGCGCTGCACGGTCCGCCGCGGCAACGTAACCGAACTCGCAGGCCTCCCAGAACCGGGCCGCCGTGGCAATCGCGGCTACAACAGAGGCCACGATAACGGCCATCACGGCTATCGCAGCCACTCCTCCACCACCTACGGCCCGCGCGGCGCACATACGGTGACGACGACCACTGCGACGCAGACCCCGCTCTATGGCGGCCGGAGCGACCGTGGTCATCGCGGAAATTAGGGCCTGAGCAGGCCTGCTGGAGGCGGGCCCCCGCCCAACTGAAGAAAGGCTGGCAGGTTGCCCATGGGGCAGCCTGCCCTTTTTCTTGCGTCGCCCGCCCCATTCAGTAACAAGGACAGCCACATTCAAGGACTCACCGATCGAGAGGGCTGCCCCATGAAAGACGTCATCGAAGCGCTTGAGGCAAAACGCGAAGAGGCCCGCATGGGCGGCGGCGAAGCCCGCATCGCCAAGCAGCACGAAAAGGGCAAGCTCACCGCGCGTGAGCGGATCACCCTCCTGCTGGACGAAGGCAGCTTCGAGGAAACCGACATGTTCGTGGAGCACCGCTCCCACGATTTCGGCATGGAAGAGCAGCGCATTCCGGGCGACGGCGTCGTCACCGGCTTCGGCACGGTCAATGGCCGCCTCACCTACGTCTTCTCCAAGGACTTCACCGTGTTCGGCGGCTCGCTCTCACTGGCCCAGTCGGAAAAGATCGTGAAGATCCAGAAGGCCGCGGCCCGCAATGGCGCGCCGGTCATCGGCATCTTTGACGCTGGCGGCGCGCGTATTCAGGAAGGCGTCGATAGCCTTGCCGGCTATGCCGACATCTTCATGGAAAATGTCCTCTCCTCCGGCGTCATCCCGCAGATCTCCGTCATCATGGGGCCGTGTGCGGGCGGCGACGTCTATTCGCCCGCCATGACCGACTTCATCTTCATGGTGAAGGACACCTCCTACATGTATGTGACCGGCCCGGACGTGGTCAAAACCGTCACGAATGAGGAAGTCACCCACGAAACGCTGGGCGGCGCGTCCGTCCATGCCAAGAAGTCCGGCGTAGCCGATGGCGCGTTCGACAATGACATCGAGGCGCTTATCCAGATGCGCCGCCTCATCGATTTCCTGCCGCTGTCGAACCGCGAAGAAGCGCCAAAGCGCCCAAGCTTTGATGATCCGGACCGGGTGGAGGAAAGCCTCGACACCCTCATCCCGGACAATCCGAACACGCCTTACGACATGCGCGAGCTGATCGAGAAGACGGCAGACGAAGGCGACTTCTTCGAAATCAGCCCTGATTTCGGCGCCAACATCCTCTGCGGCTTTGGCCGTATGGAAGGCTCCACCGTCGGCTTCGTCGCCAACCAGCCAATGACGCTCGCCGGCGTCCTCGACATTGACAGCTCACGCAAGGCGGCTCGCTTCGTGCGCTTCTGCGACTGTTTCAACATCCCGATCGTCACTTTTGTCGACGTGCCGGGCTTCATGCCGGGCACCAAGCAGGAATATGGCGGGCTCATCAAACACGGCGCCAAGCTTCTCTTTGCGTACGCCGAAGCCACGGTCCCAAAAGTCACCGTCATCACCCGGAAAGCCTATGGCGGCGCCTATGACGTGATGAGCTCCAAACACCTGCGCGGTGACATGAACTATGCCTGGCCAACGGCTGAAATCGCCGTGATGGGCGCCAAGGGCGCGGTGGAAATCATCTTCCGCAAGGATATTGGCGACGAGAAGAAAATCGCCGAGCACACCAAGATGTACGAAGACAACTTCGCCAACCCGTACGTGGCCGCGAAGAAGGGTTATATCGACGACATCATCATGCCGCACTCCACCCGCCGCCGCGTCTGCAAGGCGCTACGCACCCTGCGCGGCAAGGAACTCGAGAACCCTTGGAAGAAGCACGATAATATTCCGCTTTAGGGGGGCTAGTCTCTATGAGCGATCATAGGACGGCCGCCGCTCGTGAAATCGCGAATGACTGATGCATATTGCAGTTTTGTAGCATCGATTTCACGCGAGCTCAGAGTAACTATTTCAATATAGTGCGGGTTGCGATGTAACATAAGCGGCCGAATGGGCAGCCAGCCTTCTCTAGAGAGGTTCGCCATCATTGCGCGCCGCACTGCATTTGTAAGGATATCGACAACCTCCAAACCGAAAATGGGGTCTGGAGAGAAGTTCATGTTCTCTCGCAAGACCAAGTCCATATCTACAAATTCGGCCTCTGGGCTCACTCCGTATGCCAGAGCTTTGTAGTCGCTCATCCGCGCTTTAAAGCGATCCTGAGCTGAGTAGTTAAACTCTTTCACCCGTTGAAAAGGCCTCCTGATTGTCTTGGCTTCAAGTATCGGAAGAAGCGTATCCAACCACCACTGCTCCCAGTTGGTAATTCCGGTGTCGCTTTTCGCATCAATGGTCCAAACATATCTGCCCAGTTCTGACGGCCAACGCTGGACGAGAAACAAGTCAGCGCGATTCAGCGTTTGATGAATTAGCTCTGAGGTAGCTACAGACTGGAGGTAAAGCTGTCGCGGAAGCGCCTCCAATGTGCGCCGTAGATGCCAAATGCGTTCACGGGAATCTTCCGGGAATTCATCTGTGAGATTTTCTGTAAGTTTCTCCGCCTGAATGGACTGATGTAGATCGATTTCGCCGTCGGTTTGAACTGAGAGATCGGTTGATACAACTTCAAAAATTCCGCCTATCGTTCGTATGAGCTGGCAGACTTTCTCGATTTGTTTTTCGTCCAATAACCGGCCTTTTACCTCTCCTTTTTCTTTGGGCAGCTCCCGACGTAGGCGCGCGTATAATTTTTCGAAGCCTGCAACTTGCGTGTCTCTGATTACCAATGCACCAACGGCCGAGACACTTTCCTCTCCAGAGGACCGTCTCGTAAAAGAACCAGACTCGTCGATATAAATATGCATTGTAGCTGCCTCAAATCAGAACGGGCACTTTTCCTGTCGGTACATGAGCGCAAAGTTGCTTCTATATTCGACCACGTGGCGGCGCTCGGTTTCCGGCTGTAACCAAGACCTTTCAATATAAATTGGGCGTTGAGGTTGAAAGCTCGTGGACATGTATTTCCCTCAACTGCTTAAAATAAATCGGACTTGGAGTAGGGTTCAAGCAGGAGGTGGGAAACGAATTGACCAACAGCAGTAAAACGACGGCGGATATGTTGACGCGTATCAGGCGGTATCGTGACGCAAAGGAGAATTCGGGGTTGGAAAAGGCTCATCATTTCCTCTTCGATCGCCGCTTAGGTCCAAGAAATTTAGAATATTATCCCGTAAT
This sequence comes from Henriciella barbarensis, assembly GCF_003576345.1. Taxonomy (GTDB): domain Bacteria; phylum Pseudomonadota; class Alphaproteobacteria; order Caulobacterales; family Hyphomonadaceae; genus Henriciella; species Henriciella barbarensis. The sequence continues at coordinate 211,008 of NZ_QWGB01000004.1, forward strand.
GGCGATTGGCACTAATCCTGGTATCGGCAAGCGCGACTATCGCGGAAATGGACCTCAAACGGAAGAAACCAGTGAGTTCGATCTGCATCGTGAAATCGGCAACGACCCGAACGAGCTGTCGTATTCAAAAAAGCTATTTGAGGTCGCTGGAACTCAAAGCATTGTGCAAACCGAATTCTTCTTTTGGTCATCGCGAGGGACAGGCAAAAGTTTCAGCGAAGATTTTGGCTTCGACTACAGCAGCATCGAAAATTTGAGGCATCTCGAATTTTGTCGAGACCTAAACATTGAACTGATAAAGCATCACAACCCGTCGCATATTATCGCGGTGGGGCTCACCCATATCGTGCTTCTGTGTGCGCTCTACGGGGTCAGTAAACATAACCGGACCATTCGTTCGAAATGCGGCAAGAATCACCGGATTGCCGAATTATTCAGTGGCGAGGACGGTAGGAAGTGGGTTTGGGTACGGCATATTACGGGAGGCAAGCCTGCTCTGACGGTGGCGGAGGCGCGGCAAATAAAAAGTGAGTTGTCGCTTTAATTCTTCACGCACTCTACGGCATTCGTTCAGCGTGAAGTTCATGTTCGCGGAACAACTCGAACGAGCAAAATTTCAATTTTTCCCCACCCCTACAAACCACTCCCATACTCCCGGCCATGCTCAGCCGTGACTGGATCCTCGAAACCCTTGCAAAACTGCCGGTCTGGACCTGGCCGTTTTTCCTGATTCAGGTCTGGGCGACGGAGCGCTATTACCGTGCCTATCGCGCGGCCAACCCCGTCGGCATGCTCGGCGTCGGGGTCCTGCCCAATGGGCGGATCATCATCACATTACAGGTCGCGGGCGGGAAGAGGGCGGAGCCTTCGGGGCGCGGCCTGGCGCTCGCGGCGCCGTGGAAACGTCTCGCGCCGGGTGCCGCATTCTCCCGTTTTACGCGTGCACCGCGTGTGCACCGTATTTGTACCTTCGCTACACCGCTGCTGCACCTTGCGCGCACGCTCCAGCCGGCGAGACCGCTCGCCCCGCCATAGCTCCGTGCGCCGAAAACCAGACCTCCAACGCCGCAAGTCTGAACGACCCTGCGGCCGGACGTGCTGGCCGATTATCTAATGCTTGCTGTCGCAGGCATTCGTGGTGAACAGGTCAGCGATGACGCCTTCGCAATCGCGGTCCTTGCGGTGGTGCCTGTCCCGGTGCGGGCGGTGGCGGCGGTCGTGCCGGTCGTACCGGTCGCTGCGCGGATAGCTATGGCCATAGACCCTGCGCTGAACGACGGGCGCAGCAATCGAGGCGCGGAGTTCGGCGAGCGACAGCGACACTTCCGTGAACCGGTCTTGCGACCGCTCCCAGGACGCGAGCGAGCCGACGCAGGCGCCTTCCTGATAATCGCGCTGATGCATGCAGGCAGCATAGGCGCGGCAGGAGCCTTCGGCGAAGCGATAGGCCGCGTCGAGATCGATCTCGAAAGCGCGAAGTATCTCGGTGCGTTCGGTCTGCGGCCCCGCAGGCGGTTGATCCACGCGCAGGGTGCCCTGGGTCGATTGCGCGCGCTCGTTCACATCGCCGCCTGAGGCATAGCCCGTGATCAGGAGTGTGCGGGCCGCCTCCATTCGTTCGTCACGCTGGGCGCGCAGGGAGTCCACGTTACACACCTGCAGGGCGGTATCGATGGCAATCGCGTCCGCGGTGGCGACAACAGGCGTCGTACTCGGCGGGTAGAATGGGGTCGGCGGGAGGGGTTCATAATGCCGAGTGGGCCCGCAGCCGACGAGCGCGGTCGCGCCGATCAGCACGCTAAGAAGGGTCATATTGCGCATCGGTCCTGTCCTCTCGATTTGCCGTCACCGGCTTGCATTGGCGTCCAGACACCCGGCGGCAGCCGGGGGGACGCGGGCGCGCATGGCATTGCGCAGAATTTCCATGGCCCGCGCACCGCGCCCGGGCGTTTCGCTGGCCTCTTCCTCGATTTCCTGGCGTATCCGCGCCCAGCGCACCTGGGAGTTCGGGGCATGGACCAGTTCAGGGGTGGAGCGGAGGCGACGCGCAATGTCATGGCCGAGATCAGCCGCATCGCGCAGATAAGCGTCAGCGCGCTCAGGGTTTTCGACGATGGCGCAAAGCCGGTAGGAACCGAACACCGCGCCCGTGCCATAGATCACCGCCAGATTGAAATTGGCGTCGGGATCACCGCGAACGGCGGCCATTTCCAGCCATTCCAGCGCCAGATCGGTGTTTTGCACCACGCCGAGGCCCACCGAGTGCATGATCCCCAGGACGTTCTGGACGCCGGGATCGCGGGCGGTCTGGGCGGCATGACACATGAGCTGGGAAGTCTGGCGCGGGGTCAGAGAGGCGGTCTCATCATAGCCAAGTTCCCGCTGGAAGGCCCGGACGGCCCGGCGCGTCTCCGCGCCATACGAACCGTCAATCGTGCCGTTATAATATCCCAGCGCTGTAAGCGCGGCCTGACGCAGATTGAGCCCGATCACATCGGCCATCACACTGCCTGGGTCGCGTGCAATCCGGGCGAGGCTTTCCTGCGAGACAGGACAGTCTACCAGATGGGCCTGCAGGCGGCGTTGGGCGAGGATCGAGGATTGCGCGCCGAATGGACGGCCCCAGGCAACCGACCGGCTCCAGTAACGCATTGCGGCATCGCGTGATGCCGGCATCAGCGGGCGTCCGCCCGCGCGCTCACAGCCAAAATCGATGATCGAGGAATAGGCCTCGCCGCAATCAAGCTCCAGCGTGGTCAGCTCGGCATCCCCGCGTAGCAGCCAGTACCGCGCCGCTTCGCTGTAGACACGTGCAGCAATGGGGCGGGGCACGCATTCCGCTGCCCCGGCGACGCAGACCAGCGCAGCATTCGTGCCGCCCGTGCCAGGGGCCACGGTTTCCAGATGAAACGCCCAGGGTTCGGCCGGGAAGGAATCGCGATGACGCCTCGACCAGCCCCGGTCTGGGTTGCCAAAGGATTTGGGGGTCTCATAGCCATAGCTGTGAAGTTGATCGCTCACACTGGTGCCTGGCGGCACCAAGCGACCTTGCTGTTGCGACACTTCCGACGGGGTACGCGGCTGCCACTCGTCTGTCGATCCGAAACTGAGGCTTTCATCCGCCGGGATGGGGGCAGCTTCAAAGTCGAGTGCCGATTGTTGGGCCTTGCTGTCTGCTGCGAGGAATGCGGCAGCACCGCCCACAATCAGTACGCCCAAGGCCAGCGTTATGAGAATATAGACCCGGTTCATGATCCTTGGTCCCATGTTTCGGAAGCGCCTTCATAGATCCGCTCCTGGCTTTGCGGCAGAAGGGTGCCATCGATCCCAAGGTTTCCCTGCGGGAGGGTAAAGCGCGGTTCACAGACCGGGACCTTGCAAATATCAGATGCGTCCACGCACACCCCGGCATCGCGCCCGATGAAGCTATTCTCGGCCAGTCGGCCGTCGAAATAGCGAAGTCGATATTCGTCCTGTTTAAGATCTCTGACATAGGTTTGATAGGCGCGCTCAGAGAGCTGGACTCTCAGAATGCCAGCAAAGCACTGGCAGTTGTTGCGTCCGTAAGTGTCGGTACAGGCCTCGTAGATCGGGTCGTCGTTCTGCTCGCCGGCGAATACGCCGCTCCGCCATGTGCCAAACAGCAGCAGGATAAGCACGATCAGGCCGATAAGGGCCCAAATCCAGCCTGATCCAGAAGAATATCTCGCCTGTTCGTGCATGTGCCTGTCCCCGCCCCACCACAGGCGTCCCCCTTTTGTTAAGGTTAACGTATGATTAAGTCCACCCGTTAACCATAAATGCGGGTCGAGATTTTTGGGGAGAGACTGGGCAGGGTGGGCGGTTGGTCCCGGACTTATTGTGCCGCAAGCGAGGGTCGTTTCGGGCCACCCTCCAGGAACACCGTGGACGTACCGTCAGTGCACCGTCCAAACACGTTCGCGCGCCGCCTTGGTGTCTGGCGTCAATCTTAAATGGACATAAAAAAAACGCCAACGGGCCGGACCCGCTGGCGTTCTTCGTATTAGGATTTCAGAGGTCGTTCTGGCGCGGTGCGCCCAACCTCGGAAACAGCCTAGACCGTTTCGATCTGGTCGACAGCGGTCTTGCCCTTGCGTGGGTCGACAGCGGTCGTGAACTGCACCTTCTGGCCTTCGTTGAGGGCGGACATGCCGCAACGCTCAAGAGCGGTGGCGTGAACGAAAACGTCGTCGCCGCCATTGTCAGGTGCGATGAAACCAAAACCTTTTTGGTCGTTGTAGAATTTAACTGTGCCTTGGGTCATAAAAGATCTCCTGCAAAGCGTTACCACACGCGACATTGCGTGCGGGGGTGTCGAAACTTTTTGGGAGTCGTCTAAGTCGAGAGCGCAGCGTGCCACAAGGGCTACCGCAAACAAGGCCTGATAGTCCGGCGAAAAGTCGAGAACTGGACCATCCATGTTTTTGGTTGCCTTTGCAAGCGAAAATGTGCGCGCTGTTGGCATCGGGCTGCATTCTGTGCTTCCTGATGGGTTCAGAAAAGGAAGGCCTTCATGTCAAAAGTCTTTGCGTCCGCATTTGCCAGTTTCGCGCTCGCTGGCGCCGTCTTCACAGGCTGGACCCTGTTTTCCGCTCCGGCACCTGCGCATGCGCAGACAATGAATGTCCACAAGACGCCATGGTGCGGCTGCTGCGCGAAATGGGCCGAGCATCTTGAAGAAAACGGCTTCGACGTCGTCATCCACGAGCATGAAGACCTTTCGCCCGTCCGCAGCGAGCTCGGCGTGCCGGGTGAGTTGCAGAGCTGCCATACCGGCGAAGTGAACGGCTATGCGGTCGAAGGCCATGTTCCGGCCGCCGATATCCGCCGCCTGCTTGCGGAAATGCCGTCAGCGCGCGGCCTGTCCGTGCCGGGTATGCCGGCCGGCTCACCGGGTATGGAAATGGGCGACCGGGTCGATGCCTATAATGTCATCCTGTTTGGGGAGGGCGGGCAGGAGGTCTGGGCGAGCCATGGCGGCGGCCACGGCCACTAGACGCTGATCTTTCTGCGCTGCCAGAGCCAGAGACCTAGCGCGATCAGGGCAAGCTGCACTGCGATTCGCGTGGACGCCGCCCACGGGACTGAGAAGATCGGGTCGGTCCGGAAGAAGTCCCAGACATGGATCGGCAGGTAGACAAGACACATCGCTGCGAAGGCCAGCCCAGCAATCGCCCGCGTGCGGGGCATCAGAACGCCGACGCCAATCGCGATCTCTGCAATGCCTGACAGGTAAACGATCGCAAGCTTCGGCCAACCATCCGGGACGGCGTGAAAAAACGGCTCTGGCATGATCATATGAAGAACGCCGCCGACCAGCATCCAGACGGCGATAATAATGATGGCGATCCAGTGCATGGGTTGTTTCCTTACCGCATTGTCATCCTAAATCCTTGCGACGGATTGGACGTCCAGCGCAAGCAGGTGGTAGGACTCCAGTTAATTGCATTTGAAATTATCATGATCCCCAAGGCCGAAAGGCTGATGGGATCAGCCCAACTGGAGTGAGGAAACAAGTGAAACTGAAGACCCTTCTTTTTGCTGGCGCGTCTGCGCTGACCATGAGCGCCATGAGTCCAGCAGCCCTTGCGCAGGACACGAGCATGGAAACCGCGGCCGACGACGCGGACATGGCTGAAGCGGATGACGCCGCACCGACAGTGGACCCACAAGTCCTGCTGGCAGAGTGGACCGGCCCTTATGGCGGCGTGCCACCGTTTGATCAGGTCGATGTGGCCATGTTCACGCCGGCGCTCGAGGCAGCCATGGACAGCGCCCGTGCCGAGCTCGACGCGCTTACGGCCCAAACCGAGCCCGCAACGTTCGAAAACACCATCCTGCCGATGGAACAGGGCGCAGGCGAACTCAGCCGCGCGCTGACGGTTTATGGCATCTGGGCTTCGAACCTGAACAGCCCGGAAGTGCAGGCCGTGCAGCGGGAAGTCGCGCCAAAGTTAGCAGCCTTCCAGGATGCGTTCTATCAGAACGCTGCCCTGTTTGAGCGTATCGACGCGATCTATAATGGTGACGACTATGACCAGCTGACGGCCGAACAGCAGCGTCTTGTCTGGGATTATTACACCGACTTCGTTCGTGCCGGCGCTGCGCTGAATGACGATGAAAAAGCCCGCGTTGCCGAGATAAACCAGGAACTCGCAACACTCTACACGAGCTTCTCGAACAACCTTCTCAATGATGAGCAGGCCTATGTGACGTGGCTGACCGAAGACCAGCTCGGCGGCCTGCCGGACTCGGTCCTCAGCGCAGCCAAGTCTGCAGCCGAGAGCCGCGACAATGAGGGCGGTGAGTATGCCATTCTCAACACGCGGTCTTCTATGGACCCGTTCCTGACCTACTCGGATGACCGTGCCCTGCGCGAAGAAGTCTGGAACACTTATTACGCGCGTGGCGACAATGGCGACGAGTATGACAATAACGGCGTAATCGCGCAGATCATGCCGCTGCGTGCCGAGCGCTCGCAAATCCTCGGCTATGAGAGCTTTGCGCACCGCTCGATCGAGAAAGCCGTTGCCGGCAATCCGCAAGCCGCCATGGACTTGATGCTGAAGGTCTGGCCGGCCGCAACGGCAAAAGTCGACGAGGAAGTCGCCGCAATGCAGGCGATCGCCGATGCGGAAGGCGCGGAGATCACTATCGCGCCGTGGGACTATCGCTATTATGCCGAGAAAGTCCGACAGGCCGAGTACGATTTCGATTCCGAGGAAGTGAAGCAGTACCTCCAGCTTGAGAACCTTCGCGAAGGCATGTTCTGGATGGCTGGTGAGCTTTACGGCATGGAATTCGAACAGGTCTCTGATGTGCCCGTCTTCCATGAAGATGTCCGCGTCTGGGAAGTGACCCGCGACGGCGAGCATCTCGGCCTCTGGTATTTCGATCCATACGCCCGCACCGGCAAGCGTTCGGGCGCCTGGATGAATGCCTACCGTACGCAGGACAATCTGGACGGCTTCACGACGCCGATCGTGTCGAACAATTCCAACTTCGTGAAAGGCAGCGAAGACGAGCCTGTGCTCATCTCATGGGATGATGCCACGACGCTGTTCCACGAGTTCGGTCACGCACTGCATGGTCTCAACTCCAATGTGACGTATCCCTCGCTCGCGGGCACAGCGGTGCCACGCGACTATGTGGAATTCCCGAGCCAGGTCCACGAGAATTGGTTGCCGACGCGCGAAGTGCTGGAGAATTATGCGCTTCACGTCGAAACCGGTGAGCCGATCCCGCAAGAGCTGGTCGACAAGATCGAGCGTGCCGCAAATGCGCGTCAGGGCTTCGACACGACCGAGTATCTCGCCAGTGCGCTTGTTGATATGAAGCTGCACATGATGACGGATTTCGAGGGCTTCGATCCGGACGCCTTCGAGCGCGAGACGCTGGAAGATCTGGGCATGCCGGAAGAGCTGCCCATGCGCCACCGTATGCCGCAATTTGCGCACGTCTTCTCGGGCGAGGGCTATGCGGCGGGCTACTACGCTTATCTCTGGGCCGACACGTTCAGCGCAGATGCGTGGGAAGCTTTTGAAGAAGCAGGCGGCCCTTATGACCGCGAGACGGCCGACGCTTTCGGTAAGTGGATCCTGTCGGTTGGCAATACGCTGCCGCCGTCGGAAGCCTATGAAAACTTCCGTGGTCGCCAGCCGGACACCGACGCGCTTATGCGTGACCGCGGCTTCGGTGTCGCGGGTGAAGCAGCAGGCAGTGTCGGCGACGACACGAACGCGCCGCTCGAATAAAAACGTGGTCATCTGACACTGGAAAGGCCCCGATCCGTTCGGGGCCTTTTTTGTCGCCTGCAAAAGAAAAGCCGGCGCAGAGGCCGGCTTTTCGAAATGCGAGAGAAGTGTGGAGGCTAGCTCGAGATCTCGCTGATCAGCGCATCAATATCGCCATTGTTGCGGTCAAGGATAGCGCCAAACTGGGCGCGCTGTTCAATCGCGAACCAGATGTCCTGAGCCTGGATATCGACGATGTGCCAGCTGCCATTGGCCATGACGCGCCAGCTCATCTCTTGCGGAAGGTCGTTATCTGCGGTGCGAACCTGCGTCACCACAATGGCATCCTTGTCACCGCGGGCGATAACGTCCGTCACCTTGACGTCCGCGCCAGATAGGCCGGACAAATGCTCTTTCATCTGATTGCGCGCAAAGAGCCGGAAGGCATCAACATAGCGCGACTGCTCATCGGCAGAGATGTCTGCCCACTTGTTGCCGAGTGTGAATTTGGCAACGGCGTCGATGTCCACATTAGACAGAACGCGGTCCGCCTCATCGTCTGAAATGACCTGGTCGTCGAGTGCGGTCACTGCCTGCGCCGCGGTATCGGTGACCAGCAGGGCTGCATCATGATCTTCGTTAGCGGCTTGCGCAATCGGCGCCAAAGCTACTGCGCCAGCTGCGAGGAAAGCGCCGGCGGCCATATGGGCGCGAAGCTTGCTCGTGAATCCTTTGGCGTGCGTCATCATCGTCTCCTTGTGCGGTTGCACGTTTGTAATTCTGTTCAACGCGTCGTTGCGTTTGCTCATGACGCCCATTGGAAACGCGCTTTGTCTCAACCGGTTTCAATGCGGCCTGTGATGACACTTATCTGGCGCGCGCATAGCTCATCGCCGAATTGTGAACGCGAAGCTGTTCGACATGCTCGCCGCCTTAGCTACAATGCGCGCAAATGTGAAAATGAAGAGGTGCCCGAATGTCCAGTTCCATGTCCCCCAGCCGTCGCCAACTCCTTCTCGGCGCAGGTGCGGCGGCACTCGCTGCATCTTCAGTTGCAGGCGCGGCGGCTCAGTCCTCCAGCGGCGCGGCGATGGGGCTTGCGGGTAAATCCATCCTGATTACGGGGTCGTCTTCCGGGTTTGGACGCCTTGGGGCTGAACATTATGCCCGGCTCGGCGCGAAAGTCTTCGCGACCATGCGTAACCTGCCACGTCCGGAAGCCGATGAGCTTCGCACGTTGGCAGAGGAAGAGAACCTGGACATTACCGTCATCGAAATCGACATCACCTCTGATGAGCAGGTCGAAGCTGGTGTCGCCGAAGCAGAAGCCGCGGCGGGCGGCGCACTGGATGTCCTGATCAATAATGCGGGTATGGCGATGTCCGGGCCGATCGAGGTGCAGGACCTTGAGGCTACGAAACTGATGTTCGACACGAACGTCTTCGGCGCCCAGCGCATGATCCGCGCCGCGCTGCCGGCCATGCGGGACGCAGGCCGGGGGCAGATCTTCAACGTGACCTCTCAACTCGGACGGCTGATCATTCCGGGTCTTGGCCAGTATTCGCCGACAAAATTCGCGCTTGAGGCTCTCAGCGAACAGCTGGCCTATGAGACGGTCGACAAGGGTATTGAAGTCACGATCATCCAGCCGGGCGGTTATCCGACCGAAATCTGGCAGAACGCGGCCGTGAACTCCGCCGACCTCAAAGAGCGTTCACGCGATCCACTGATTGCTGCCTATCCGCAGCTGACGGCTGGCATGGGCGATAGTGGCAATGGCGGCGGCAATACCGACCCGATGGACATTCCGCGCACGATTGCAGAGATCATCATGATGCCAACCGGCCAGCGCCCGCTTCGCAAAGCGGTACACCCTGTGGCGACGCCGCAAGTGCCAATCAACGAGGTCTCGGCCGAGCAGCAACTCGCCATGCTTGGTGCGTCTGGTTACGGGCCGTGGCTGCGAGCTGTCCTGAAGAACTAGAACCTGGATTAGGCCTCAGGCGGGCTCCGGTTCCCAGAACTTGACCATGGCTGGCGGCGGGGACGGATTGAACTCTGTCTCGTCCAGCGCTGCGAGCGCACGTTCCCGGTCCGCCTTGTCGAAGCTGCCTGTTGTCAGGCAGAATTCGACGCCGTTGCCATTCGGGTCTGTCGTGTAGATTGAATGGCACCAATTGTGATCGATTTCGAAGACATGAAGGCCGGCCTTGCGCCACTTCGATTTCCATTCATCGAGCTCTTCCTTCGAAGAAACTGAGAATGAGTAGTGGTTCGTCAGCGGGGGAAGATTTGCAGCCTTGTTGAGGTCGTGGATGTGTTCGTCTTGGGTTTCTGTGTCGTGCAGCTCCCAGAAGGCGATGAATTTGGAGTCGTCGCCGTTCATGCGATAAAAGAAGTGCTTGCCCCAGCCGCCTGATTGGATGGGAGCGACTTCCACTTTTACCAGTTCGAACCCCATGATCCCTTCATAGAAGTCGTGGGTCGCCTTCATGTCCTTCGCGGCAAGCGCAAGGTGATGATACGCCATGTCTATTCTTCCCCCTGTTTGTTGTTATCGACCACGGCCATGACGTCGGCGCTATCGCCGCCGGGGGCCGGAACCTCGACGATCCGGTCGTCGACATCATCATATTCAAGCCTTAGCGCCCGGCTCATCACGGCATGCATCATATAGGTGCACGTTGTGTAGGTCAGCTCGAGGATCTCCTCGTCCGAAAGGCCGTCTTTCAAAGCCTTGAATGTGCCGTCGCTGACGCGGCCGCGCTGCAGGACGAGCGCGTCAGTATAAGCAAGGACTGCGCGCTCCAGCGAGCCGTAGCAGTCGGCGACCTGCCAGTGCGGAATCGCTTCGATCTGCGCCTCCGTCAGCCCCACATCGCGGCTTGCCTTGCAATGTTGCGAGAAGACGAATTGCGAGCCAACCGTGAAGCCGGCGCGCGTCTGGCCGAGCTCCCTCAGTTTAGGGTCCAGCTTGCGCTCTTTGGAGCGATAGAACTGGAAGCCTTCTGTCGTGTGCTTGAACGCGTCCGGCACGATATTGAAAACGGTCCACCAGTTGCCGGGTGTGCCGGTCGCGGTACCCGGGCTTTCAACAGGGTCGCGGTCTTCGAACAAAAGGTCGAATATGCGGTTCGCGAAGGGGTTGCCGGCCTCACGGCCCGCCTGTTTCAACCTCGGCACATTTTCCTCCCAGACATCCTGCCCAAGGCGGTGTCTTTCTTTTCTATTCGTCGAGAGTGCCGGGCTTCCGCAAAGGCAGTCAAGCAAAGGCTGAGCGAGGGCGAAGGAAGGGGCTGCCGCCGAGGCCAGAAGTGCTCTCCGCCTCAAGACCTTGAAAACGGAGAAGGCTTTAACAGTTGATAGTATCCCTATTGATCGAAAAATGATAAACTGGAGTCTTGTGAAGCCCGCTGGCGCTCAACGACATTCAGTAGATTGCAAATGCCAACTCGCAGGCAATAAACGCCTGCGCGAAAGAGGATAGAGAGACAGACGAATGTACCGGCTGGTTTATGTCAGCACGGCCGTGGAAGGCCTTGCGGACGATGATATCGACAGCATCCTCAACGTGTCGCAGTCGAATAATGACGAACGCTACCTGACTGGATTTCTCGCCCATAATGGTCGTTCGTTCATGCAGGCTATTGAGGGCGAGCGTGACGAAGTTCTCAATACCTATCAGCGCATCATGAGCGATGATCGCCACCAGGGTGTGACCCAGATCATAGGGGAGCCTGTCGAAAAACGCGCCTTCCCCGAGTGGAGCATGAATTATCATCGTGTCGACGATGATGAAGGGTCGTCAACGATGGTCGTTCGCCAGGACGAGTCGATCGATGCGCTGCTCAACCCGGATATGCCTCGGGATCTTCTATACCTGTTCTCCAAATTCCTGCGGATGCGATGAGCCGGGGCCGGGACTGCGCTCGCGCTTGCTAACGCCTTTTAAAGGGGTTTCTGCGACCTCTAGGGCTGTTGGAACCGGCACCGGGTGGAAACAGGATGTCCGAGGACTTGAAAGCGCGTATGGCGCAGATCGCTCAGCTGGGGCAGCTGAGCCAGTCAGAAGCGCGCCTGCTTCTCAATGAAATCTACAGCGACGGCATCGTCTCGCGCGAGGAAGCCGAGGCTTTATTCCGGCTGAATTCAACCCTGGCCGCACCTGGTCCAGACTGGACCGACCGGTTTGTCGAGATCGTGAAGGACTTTCTCCTGCTGCAGGAAGCGCCGGCCGGCTGGGTCACTGAAGAAGAGACAGACTGGTTGATCTCACAGATCGGGCGGGACGGGCATCTGCCGAACGATGCTGAGATTGATCTCATGCTGTCGACATTGCGCTATGCCGATGGTGCGCCGGTACGTCTCTCTCACTTCTGTCTGGATGCAATTGCGAACAGGATCATCGAGGCAGGTTTTGCCGACGATGAGATGACAGAGCGTATGCGCCGTATCCTGCACGCGCCGGCCGGCGACGGATCGATCTCCATCTCGAGGCATGAAGCGAATGTGCTGTTTCGCACGAACGACGCGATCGGCCATGCCTTGAACTCCAAGAGCTGGGAAAATGTGTTTGCCAAGGCTGTGCTGAACCATCTCGTCTCTGCTGCGCATCCCGATCCCCAGACAGAAGAGGGTGCCCTGACGCGTGAGGCTTGGCTTCGTGACACCGACGTCAGCGTCGGCGGTTTCCTGGGGCGTATGAGCAATGCCTTCATCAGCGGAAAATGGTTCGACCGGGTCAGCTATAGCGAGGAGTCCGCAGCCCGGGCTCGCTATTATGCCGCTAATGAAGCGCGGCGAACGGGGGCTAAGATCACCGGAGAAGAGAGCCAGTGGTTCCTGAAACGACTTGGATGGGACAAATCGATCACCCCGGCTGAGCGACGCCTCGTGAACCTGATGAAAGAAGACGTTCCGGCCTTTGCACGCGGGCTCTCAGAGGCCCTACGAGAGGACGGATTACGCGACAGCGCCTGAGCGGTGCTCGCGCTCAATCTGAGCCCGTAATCACGACAGATTACAGTCAGATCGCCTAAACCGGAGGCATGACGCAAGGGCACGTCATGGACAGGTTGGCCGCCGGGCTATAAGTCAGGGCTTCTTTTATAAATCACTGCTGATTCAGGGGTCAGTCATGTTCGAGAAAATCCTGATCGCCAACCGCGGCGAGATCGCTGTTCGTGTGATCAAGACCTGCCGACGCCTCGGTATCAAAACGGTCGTTGTCTATTCAGACGCTGACGCTGGCTCCATGGCAGTCGAGATGGCCGATGAGACGGTCCATATCGGTCCTTCGCCTGCTGCAGAATCGTACCTTGTCATGGACAAGATCGTCGATGCGGTGAAGCAGACCGGTGCAGAGGCTGTACATCCAGGCTTCGGCTTCCTGTCGGAAAACCCTGAATTTGCAAAACGGCTCGAAAAGGAAGGCATCGCCTTTATTGGTCCGAACCCGCACGCCATTGAGGCGATGGGCGACAAGATCAGCTCCAAGAATCTTGCCGCGGAAGCTGGCGTCAGCACCGTGCCGGGCCATATGGGGCTGATCGAGGACACCAAAGAAGCCGTGAAGGTTTCCAATGATGTCGGTTATCCTGTGATGATCAAGGCATCGGCTGGTGGCGGCGGCAAGGGCATTCGCGTCGCCTACAATGACAAGGAAGTCGAGGAAGGCTTCCCGGCCGTGAAGGCAGAGGCGAAGGCATCCTTCGGCGACGACCGGATCTTCATCGAAAAATTCATCGAACAGCCGCGGCATGTCGAAATCCAGATCATGGGCGACAAGCATGGCAACTGTGTCTACCTGTTCGAGCGCGAATGTTCGATCCAACGGCGCAACCAGAAGGTCATCGAGGAAGCACCAAGCCCACTGCTCGATGAGGCGACCCGCAAGAAGATGGGGGAGCAGGCTGTCGCGCTGGCCAGGGCCGTAGACTATGACAGCGCGGGCACGGTTGAGTTCGTCGCGTCGGGCGTCGACAAAAGCTTCTACTTTCTTGAGATGAATACCCGCCTGCAGGTGGAGCATCCGGTCACCGAGATGATCACCGGGGTCGATCTGGTCGAGCAGATGCTACGCTCTGCATATGGCGAAAAGCTTGCCCTCACGCAGGATGAGTTGAAGATCAACGGCTGGGCGATCGAAAGCCGCGTCTACGCTGAAGACCCTTATCGCAAGTTCCTGCCATCGATTGGCCGCTTGCGTCGCTTTCATCCGCCGGCTGAAGGCGAGCTTGGCGAGGGCACGGTGCGCATGGATTCCGGTGTCCGCGAGGGCGACGAAATCTCGATGTTCTACGACCCCATGATCGCCAAGCTGGTGACCCACGGCAAGGACCGTGACACCGCGCTTGATACGCAAGCCTCCGCGCTGGACCGCTTCCACATTGAAGGCATTCAGGACAATATCCCGTTCGTTGCGGCAGTCATGGATGAGAAACGCTTCCGGTCTGGCGACATCACCACGGCCTACATCAAGGACGAGTTCCCTGACGGTTTTGACGGCGTCGAGCCAACCGACAAGCAGCGCCTCTACCTCACGGTCACGGCCGCCTATGTACACGGCGTTTTTGCACGCCGCGCCGAGCAGATCTCGGGCCGTATGAGCGAGCCGGAAGCGGCCCGCAAGGACTGGGTCGTCATTCTCGACAAGCATCATCAGGACATCGAGCTGGAGCTTGGCGATAACAGCGCGAAGATCACGATTGAGGGCAAAACGCATAGCCTGGAAACCGAATGGAAGCCCGGCACGCATCTGCTTGAAGGTACGATTGACGGTGAACCATTTGCTGTAAAGTTTGCGGACAAAACCGAAGGCTATCTGCTGCGCCATCGCGGGGTTGCTGTGCGCGCCCTCGTCTGTACGCCGTTGACAGCCAAGATGCTCGAGCGTCTGCCTGAAAAGCCGAAACCGGATACATCCAAACTGATCATCTCGCCGATGCCAGGCCTGGTCGTTTCGGTTGACGTCGAAGTCGGCCAGCAGGTCGAGGAAGGTGAGGCTGTCTGTATCGTTGAAGCAATGAAGATGCAGAACATCATCCGCGCAGAGGCGACGGGCACAGTGAAAACCATCAATGTCGGTGCTGGCGACAGCGTCGCAGCCGACGAAATCATGGTCGAGTTCGAATAGGCATCACGCTAGCAGACCGGAGCTTTGCCGTCAGGCGATGAAAGATCTTCTCTTCAATCCGAACGGGCGGATCGCGAAGCGGCGCTTCTGGCAGGGCGTCGTGCTCGTGACGGTCGTGGCTGTCATCAAGCGCGGCATGGAAATCAAGCTTGCAGGCTCGATGGGCGGACTGCTCGGCATCGTTGCCATGCTGGTCACGCTGGGCCTCGTCTACGCAAACATCTGCATTTTCGCCAAACGCTTTCATGATGCCGGCACCAGTGGCTGGTGGATCATCGCAGTCTGGTTCGGAAAGTTTTTCACCTTTGTCCTGATGTTCGCCCTGCTGGGCGGGCTGTTCCTCGGTTCTGAGGGCACTGCCTTGCTCGAAGCTGTCATGGAAGGCTGGGCATCGGCGGATGAAGCGCAACTTACGCAGGCGTCTCGTCAGCTGGTGGACTTGCTCTTCCCGCTGATCATACTTTCCTATGTCGTGAATGGCGTCCTCGCGGCCCTGATTGTTGGCAGTCTGCCAAGCGATCCGAAAGCGAATGCGTATGGGCCGCCGCCGGGAAATGGACCGGAGACATTCAGCTGATATTTTTCTTATCGTTTATTGATAAATTCGAATATAGAGATATAAACGTTTATCGATAAAACGCGAAAGCCATCCTGAATGTCAGACACGACCGATACTGCAATCGACCCGAAGCGCCCCTGGCTGACAGATGAGCGAGAGCTTCCAGAGCGCATGAACTGGTTGCAAACGCTGTTTGATCCGACGGGGGAATCGCCGCGCCTGCACTTTACCCGCGCCTGGACGCTTCTCTTCGCGCTGCAGGCAATGATCATAGTTGTCCCGTTCACAGTTGCGCTGGTCCTGAGCCTCGCGGGCGGCGATGGCGCTGGTGTTTCGACCTTCGGTACCTATGCGACACCAGTCGTCTTTATCGCGACAACACTCATCTCCTATGTGATTCATTCGCGGCGCCTGAACGATGCTGGCAAGACGCCGCTTCTGGCGATCCTGCCACTCATTCCGTTGCTGATCGGTTTTGCTCTTTTCACGACGAACGCGATGTCGACGGCCGAGAGCTATGACAAGCAGTTCGAGATGCGGCAGGACTATCTTGCTGATCCGGACGCCTTCAGGGAACGCCAGCGCGAAGAACGCGAAGCAGCTCGCGAGAAAGCTGAAGCCAGTGGTGAAGAGGGCCAACAGCAGCAACGTGGACGCGGCGGCCCTCCGGGTGGACGCGGCGGCATGAATCTCGACCAGCCAATGGCGCCGAAGACAGAGTTCGTTCTGAAAGCCGCTGCGCCGATGATCCAGAATGTGATGATCCCGCTAAGCGGCCTGATTGCAGTCTGGAGCCTGATGTGGGTCGCGCGCGTGCCTTTCTTCGGCAACTATCCGCCGAATGGCGGCGCCTCACGTTCAACAGTGGATCGTCGACCTTACGCGTCCTGATCGCGGAGCGGGGCAGGGGTGTCTTCCAGATTTGACAGGAAGACGTCACGAAAGGACTTCTTCAACGCGATGTCCGCATCATCCATCGACACCGGCAGGCCGAGGTCGACAAGGCTGGTGACGCCGAGGCCGTCATCTGAAATCCCGCACGGCGTGATGCCTTCGAAGTGGGAGAGATCAGGCTCTACGTTCAGGCTGATGCCATGGAAGCTGACCCAGCGCTTCAGGCGCAGGCCAATGGCGGCGATCTTGTCTTCGCGTGTCGGGGCACCCGGCGATGACCGGTCGACCCAGACGCCAACGCGGCCGCGGCGGACCTCGCCTTTCACATTGAACTCTTCCAGTGCGCCGATCACCCAGGCTTCGAGCTTGGCAACGAAGTCGCGTACATCGCGGCCGCGCGCGGCAACGTCCAGCATGACATAAGCGACCCGCTGGCCGGGTCCGTGATAGGTGTACTGCCCGCCGCGGCTGGTCTCATGGACGGGGAAGCGATTCGCGTCCTTGAGGTCGTGTGGCTTGGCACTGGTGCCGGCGGTGTAGAGCGGTGGATGCTCAAGCAGCCAGACAAGTTCTGGCGCGCCCTCGTCGCGGATTGCCCTGACACGGCGCTCCATGAAGGCGATTGCGGCATCATAACTGACCGGCTTTTCGCTGACGGCCCATTCAACTGCGGGAAAATCTGTCATTTCGCGCATATAGAGGTGCAAGCAGGGCTTCACAAAGCTTCTTTGCGCACTTATACCGCGCGGACTTCCCGTAGGGATCCAGTGCGGTCGTGGCGGAACTGGTAGACGCGCAGCGTTGAGGTCGCTGTGGAGCAATCCGTGGAGGTTCGAGTCCTCTCGACCGCACCATCCCTGGGGAAGTCAGGCAGCTCGGGCGCCTCGCCGTCCGGAACGATGGAGGGGTCCCTTGTCCGATCTGCCGCAAACCAACCAGACAGATACATCAGATGAGCCCGGACGCGAAGCACATCTCGACTATGTCCAGGATGTGCGCGACGCCGTCTGGGACCGCGACACGCGGTGGCTGGCAAGGCTTCTGGCGAGGCTTCATCCCGCCGATGCAGCTGACCTTCTCGAGCAGCTTTCCGGCGATGATTTTGCGGCCTGTGTAGACCTTCTCGGCGGCCAGCTACCGACAAGCATCATTATCGAGCTGCGCGATGAGTATCGCGAAGAGGCTGTCGAAGTCCTGCCAGATGACGCCGTGGCAGCGGTGCTTGGTGAGCTGGATTCAGACGATGTTACCACCATCCTCGAAGACCTTGAGGAAACCCGGCGCGAACGCATCCTCGATGAGCTTGCGCCGGAAGACCGTGCTTCGCTGGAGCAGGGCTTTGCCTATGAGGAAGAGACGGCCGGCCGGCTCATGCAGCGCGAATATTTCGCCGCGCCTGAGTTCTGGACGGTGGGACACACCATCGACCATGCGCGCGAGCATGCTGATGACCTTCCAGCAGAATTCTTTGAAGTCTACGTCATCGACCCGGCGCACAAGCTGAAAGGCCAGGTTCCGCTGGCGACGCTGCTGCGCACGCCGCGGGACATCAATCTTTCCGACATCATGGAAGAGGTCGAGTCCGACATCCGGGTCGAGATGGACCAGGAAGAGGCGGCCTACCAGTTCCAGAAATACTCGCTCGCCTCGGCGCCCGTCACCGATGACAATGGCCGCCTGATCGGCATGCTGACTGTCGACGATGTTGTTGACGTCATTCAGGAAGAAAATACCGAAGACCTTCTCGCGCTTTCCGGTGTGAACGCGGCCGATGGCTCTGACACCGTCCTCGACTCGGTCAAATCGCGTGCGCCCTGGCTAGCGGTGAACCTTGTGACCGCCTTCATCGCCTCAGCCATTATTGCGATCTTTGAGGGTGTGCTTGATCAAGTGGTGCAGCTGGCCATCCTGATGCCGGTCGTCGCAGCCCTTGGCGGCAATGCCGGCAGCCAGGGCCTCGCCGTTGCCGTGCGCGCCATCGCCGAGCGCGAGATGGAAGGAGATGCAGGGCGCCGGGCGATCTTGCGTGAGACACTCACCGGACTTGCAAATGGCGTGATCTTTGCGATCGGCGTGGGCATCATCGCTTTCGCCTGGTTCAGGAGCCCCGAACTCAGCCTGACGATCTCCGTTGCCATGTTTGCCACATTCATCTGGGCAGGCTTTTCAGGCATCGTCGTACCTCTTACCCTGAAGCGCGCAGGCGCAGATCCTGCTGTTGCTTCATCGGTCTTCGTGCTGACACTTACAGACATTATGGCGTTCTTCAGCTTCCTCGGCCTTGCGACCTTGATCCTGGTTTAGGCAGCATCGCTTGGCCGCCCGGCCTGCGACTTGCAGTGTCAAAATGCATTGTATCGGTTTGGAGCAATTACTGTGTCAGAACTTCGTACATCAGACGCGGGTCTCAAGCTCATCATGGCGTATGAGGGGTTTCGATCAGAGTCCCGCAAACTGCCGGACGGGCGCTGGGTGATTGGCTATGGCCACACCAAGGCAGCGCGTGAAGGACTGAAAATTACGGAAACCGAAGCCAAGGCTATCCTGTCTGAGTTTGACCTGCCACCAATCGAGGAAGCGCTTAACCAGCTGCTGCTCGTGCCGGTGTCGCAAAATGAATTCGACGCCCTTGTTTCGTTCGCTTTCAACATTGGCCTCGTGCAGTTCGAAAGCTCAGACGTTCTGGCCAGCATCAATGCGGGCAACAAGCTCAAGGCCGCATGGGCCATGGAAAGCTGGCGCAAGGCCCGTGTCGGGCAGCGTGATATGGTCGTAGATCCACTCGTTCGTCGCCGCGCCGACGAGAAGGCGCTGTTCCTCAAGATCGATGGCCCGGTTCCACACGCCTCCAGCAGCCATTTTCGTCCGCTTGTCGATATCGAGGAGACCGACCGCTATCGCAAACAGGTGCAGATGGCGTTCCAGGTTCCTGGCAACCCGGCCAACGACCAGATCGACGAAGAGATTTCCACTGAGGCGGCCGCGCGGCACGTCAAAGACCGCCTGACCCGGATCCTTGGTGAAGAGGAAGACCAGGGCGATGGTGAAACCGCAGAACTCAAGACTGATCTCGACGGTGCGCGTGAAGATGATGAGAAAAGCGTCGATGATATTCGCGCCGCCGTTTCTGCGCTCGCCGGTACAGCGGTGGCAGAAGGCGAGGCTGAAGGTGACCTGAAAGTCGAAGACGCCTCAACCGACGAGCAGGACGCTGAGACTGAGGTCGCTGCCGACGACACCGAAGACGACAACAAGTCAGTCTATACGATCAGCGCTGCGAACGATGTCGAAGAAGAGCCAACGGAAGAAGCTCCAGCAAAGAAAACCTCTCCGTTCGACCTGATCGTACCGCCTTCGGCGCAGGTTAAGCCTGAAGAGACCGAAGAAGCTGCACCAGCAGCGAATGAAGATGCAGACGAGCGCGACTCTATCGACGACGCAGACATCGTCGAGGGTGAAGCACTATCCGGCGACGAGAAAGAAACGGACGAAAGCGAAGGTGACGAGCAGCCGGAAACCGAGCGCCGTACTGAAACGCTTGAAACCGAAGACTTCGACATCGTTTCAGAGCCGCTTACGGTTGAAGACGCTGATGATGTTGAAGAAGGCGAATACAAGGACGAGCTCGGCCGCATCCTGATCGACGATCTTCGTCCGTCCGATGTCTGGCTCTCCGAAGGTCACGAAGACGATGACGAGACCAAGGAAGGTCCGCTGGAAACGCTGCTGTTTGGCGTGCTCGCCCTCGTTGGGGCAGGCCTGTTCACCTATGGCGGCGCCGGCGAGTTTGGTTGGTTCGGCATGGAACGCCAGGACGAAACGGAGCTGATGGCTTATCTGCCGGCATTCCTTATGCTTCTCGGTGGTCTGGTGTTTGTCGTGATGGCTTACTACTGCTTCAAGGCAATCTTCCCGGGCAAGAAGAAGAAAGACTAGGCCCGACAAAGGGGCATTCGCCGCATTGGCAATCTGGGCAATTTTGGCTACATCAACGCCATGATCCCGAACACATATCCCACGCTGAACTTCGACCTTGGCGAAACCGCCGACATGATCCGCGATACGGTGAAAAGTTTTGCCGCTGATCACGTCGCTCCGCTGGCTGCAGAAATCGACCGCACTGACGTCTTTCCGCGCCACCTCCTCCCGAAAATGGGTGAGCTTGGCCTTCTCGGCATTACCGTGGAGGAAGAGTGGGGGGGGAGCGGCCTTGGCTATCTCGAGCACGTCGTCGCCATGGAAGAAATCTCGCGCGCGTCTGCGTCTGTCGGCCTCTCTTATGGGGCGCATTCGAACCTTTGCGTGAACCAGCTTCGCCGCTGGGGGACGGACGAGCAGAAGAAGCGCTATCTCGAAAAACTGGTGACCGGTGAGCATCTTGGCGGCCTTGCCATGTCCGAGAGCGGCGCTGGCTCTGATGTCGTCTCGATGAAGCTGAAAGCCGAGAAGAAGGGCGATCGCTACATTCTCAATGGCTCGAAGATGTGGATCACCAATTCGCCGGATGCCGATACGCTGATCGTCTATGCGAAGACAGAGCCTGACAAGAAGTCCCGTGGCATTACGGCCTTCATCATCGAACGCGGCATGAAGGGCTTCTCGGTCGCCCAGAAGCTCGACAAGCTGGGTATGCGAGGTTCCGAGACCGGAGAGCTGGTTTTCGAGGACTGCGAAGTGCCCGAAGAGAACATCATGGGTCCGCTTAATGGCGGTGTCGAAGTCCTGATGAGTGGTCTCGACTATGAGCGCGCTGTACTGGCGGCAGGGCCGACCGGCATCATGCAGGCCTGTATGGACATCGTAATCCCGTATGTTCATGACCGTAAGCAGTTTGGCCAGTCCATCGGCGAGTTCCAGCTGGTCCAAGGCAAACTCGCCGACATGTATGTCCAGATGAACGCCGCCAAGGCCTATGTCTACACAGTCGCCAAGGCGTGTGATCGTGGGGAGACGGCACGCAAGGATGCCGCCGGCGCGATCCTCTATGCTGCCGAAATGGCAACGAAGCTCGCACTCGACGCGATCCAGTTGCTTGGTGGCAACGGCTATATCAATGAGTATCCGACCGGACGCCTGCTGCGCGACGCGAAGCTATACGAAATCGGGGCAGGGACGTCGGAAATTCGCCGCTGGCTGATCGGACGTGAACTGTTCGGCGAAACAGCCTGATAGCGAGTGGCGGCGACTAGATCGCCGCCTGCAGCCTCTCGTTTGAGGACTGGACGCTGAGCACCTGGCCCATTGCTGAAATCAGCGAACGCTCATCGATTGGTTTCGAGACATAGCCGTCGAAACCCATCCCAAGATAACGTTCGCGGTCGCCAGCCATGGAATCTGCTGTCAGTGCGAGAACGGGAATAAGCCGGTTCGGGCTCGCCGACATGCGGAGGCGGCGGAAAGCTTCAGCGCCATCCAGGCTCGGCATGTGGATGTCCATGAGAACAATGTCGAAAGGCTGATGGCTTAGTTTGTCGAGCGCCTCATTGCCATCATTCGCTAGTGTAACCTCGACGTCGTAATGCTCCAGGAAAGTCTTCGCGACACGGAGATTGATCGCATTGTCGTCCACGACGAGCGCCCGGCAGCCTGAAAGACTGGTGCGTGGTCTTGGCTCGCGGATCTGGACCGTCTTGGTGGGTTGAGGGCTGTACGGTGCGGAGACATCCTGTGCCGCAAAGGTGAGAGTGAACACTGAGCCACGCCCTTGCTGGCTGACCACCGACACGTCACCCCCCATCATTTGTGCAAGCTTGCGCGTAATAGACAGGCCAAGGCCGGTGCCGCCGAACTTGCGTGTGGTCGAGCCGTCTTCCTGCGAGAAACTATCGAAAATCTTGTCCAGCTTGTTCTCGGCAATGCCGCAGCCGGTGTCAGATACATGGATCGTGACACGTTGCGTCTCTTCGTCTTCGCCTGGCGCACTCGACACGACAATCATCACCTCGCCTTGCTCGGTGAATTTGATCGCATTGGAGATGAGATTCCCGACGCATTGGCGCAGGCGAACCGGATCGAAAATCAGGCTGGACGGCACGTCGGGATGCACGAACAGCTTCAGCTTTATGCCTTTTTCTTCGGCAAGCGCTTCATGCAATTTGAAAAGGCTGCTCAGCTTGTGCCGGAGGTCGCTGGCGACGGGCGTGATTTCAAGCTTGCCTGCCTCAATCTTTGAAAGATCGAGAATGTCATTGAGCAGCACCATCAGGGCACGTCCGGAATCCAGAATGATGGACACCTGTTCGCGCTGGACCCCTGTGAGGTCGCCGTGGACGAGGGTCTGCGCCATACCAAGCACGCCATTGAGGGGAGTACGGATCTCGTGGCTCATATTTGCCAGGAATTCCGATTTCATGCGTGTGGCCTGTTCGGCGCGGTGCAGGGCGTCACGAAGCTCATGCGCTTTCCGGCGTTCTTCGCGGACATCCAGAATGTGCAGGATGTAGACCGGATCGGTTTCACCGGGAAGAAAGGCGGTATTCAGCGCGATGGAAAGGCGGATGCGATTGCCTGACGGGGTCAGCATTTCTCCATCTGAAACATGCTGCATGACCGCGCCGCTGGAAAGCTTCTGCTGGAGTTCCTTGCTGCGGCGCGCCTGTCCTGTCCCCATCAGCGTGTCGATGTGCTGGCCCGCGACTTCGTCGAATGTCCGCTCCGAAAGCCCTTCCAGAACCGGGTTCATATAGAGGAGGGCGCCATCGTGTGCGGCAATTGCGATGCCATGAAGCGCGCGGTCACAAGCGAGACGAAGCAATTCGGCCTGCTCCTTGGCCTCATCACGCTGTTGCGCGATATCTGTAATCTCGTGGGAGCAGCATAGGACGCCCCGTTCCGTAGAAATAAGGCTCGTTTTCATGATCTTGTTGAGCATCTTCGCCGCCCGGCCCTGCTGGGTGACGAGGGTGCCCTGCTGTCCTGTTTCCAGGCATTCCAGAAGGGCTCTGACCATTTCGGAGTCGCGGTAGGATGGGTCGAATTCGAATATCCGCATGCCCACAATGCTGCCACCGTCGGGCAAAATGGATGCGTTCATCAGATCGTTGGCATCGATCCATTCCAGGTCGATGATTTCACCGTGCTCGTCACGTACGGGTGCCACTTCACAGACCAGTATCGGGAGTTTGTCGAAAATGTTCGAGCGCATAGCCACCCCGGCGTGTAATTGGTTCGGATATTACCTTCGTGTAACCATGGCGGATCGAGATTTAACAACGGGTTGATGAATCTGCAGCTACTATTGCTGTTGCGGCGATCTAACCACGTACGGCGACGCCGAAGCATCGCCGATTTGCAACTGACACATTGTCGTCGGGAACACGCGCTATAGTTGTTTGTTAGACAAAAGTTGCCAGCCAGAAGGAGCGCGCGATGCTCTCAGCAAGCCCTCAAGGCGTCTCGAAGGCCAAAACCGGGCTGCTGCCAGCCTTTGAACGTGTGCGAGCCTATTCCCGAGATCTCGCCAGGCCGCTGTCTGATGCTGATGCGACGGTTCAGTCGATGGAAGACGCCAGCCCGGCCAAATGGCATCTGGCGCATGTGACCTGGTTTTTCGAATGTTTCGTCCTCAAACCGCATCTTTCAGGTTACGAAGTGTTCGACGAGACCTTCGAGTACCTCTTCAATTCCTACTACGATGCTGTTGGTGAACGTCACCCGCGTCCGAGCCGGGGCATGCTGACACGCCCGACACTTGATGACGTGATGGCCTTCCGGACACATGTCGACCGAAACATGGCGAATCTTCTATCTGGCGATGTGTCGTCTGAAGTGACTGAGCTGGTTACGCTCGGCCTTCATCACGAGCAGCAGCATCAGGAGCTGTTTCTCACCGACATCCTACACCTGCTGAGCCAGAACCCTCTGCAACCAGCTTACCGCGCCTCCGAGCCACGACTTATGGCGGGGCGCGCGAAACCGCTCGACTGGCACCGTTTCGAAGGCGGTCTCGTTGAAATCGGGCATGAGGGCGATGGCTTTCACTATGATTGCGAGGGGCCGCGCCACAAGCAGTATCTGGAACCGTTTAAACTCGCTGGCCGCGCCGTCACCAACGGTGAGTGGATGGCCTTCATTGAGGATGGCGGATATGAGGCACCAGGCAACTGGCTTTCCGATGGCTGGGCCTGCATCCAGTCGAAGGGTTGGACGGCGCCGCTCTACTGGCACCGCAAGGACGGCGCTTGGTGGACGATGACGCTGCGAGGTTCCCAGCCGGTCGACCCCGAAGCGCCTGTCACACACGTGAGTTTCTATGAGGCCGACGCGTATGCAAGCTGGGCTGGCGTGCGTCTGCCAACCGAAGCTGAATGGGAAACAGCGGCCAGAGACCATGATCTTGCCGGCAACGACGCCGGGACAGGCCGCCTGAGCCCTGCACGTCAGTCCAGCCGAGGGCTTAGCGGCCTTTTTGGTGATGTTTGGGAATGGACGGCGAGTTCTTTCCTTCCCTATCCGGGCTTCAAGGCGCCGGAAGGCGCGGTTGGCGAATATAATGGCAAGTTCATGAGCGGTCAGATGGTATTGCGCGGTGGATCCTGCGTGACCCCGCCTGACCATATCCGCCCGACGTATCGAAACTTCTTTCATCCCGACAAACGCTGGCAGTTCTGCGGCGTAAGACTTGCGAGGAACGCCTGATGGACGGCGCCGGAATTGACCCTTTTCTTCAGGATGTGCTGACCGGTCTGGCGCGAGATCAGAAGTCGATCCCGAGCCGCTGGCTCTACGATGCGCGCGGTTCTCGTCTCTTTGATGACATTACCGAGCTGGATGAGTATTACCCCACGCGCACAGAGCTTACCATTCTCAACGAGCAAGCAGCAGCGATGGCTGACGCGATTGGGCCTGAAGCTGTAATCGTCGAGTATGGCGCGGGTAGCCTGCTGAAAGTGCGCATTCTGCTCGACGCACTGGAGCGCCCGAAAGCTTTCGTGCCAGTCGATATTTCTTCTGAGCACCTCAAAGAGGCGGCTCATGAGCTGAAGTCCGCTTACGGCGAGCTCGAAGTTTATCCCGTTGCCGCTGACTTCATGGACACGAACCTTGGAAGCAATCTGCCAGGCGGGGGCGGCCGGCGGGCTGGCTTTTTTCCCGGTTCGACCATGGGCAACCTGCTCGACAGGGACATAGACAGCTTCTTGCGCACGACGCGCGAGGATCTGGGCGAGGGTGCCTGCTTCATCATCGGTCTGGACCAGCCGAAGTCGCCGGACATCCTCGTCCCGGCCTATGATGACGCAAAGGGCGTGACGGCAGAATTCAATCTGAATCTGTTGCGACGGATCAACCGCGAACTTGATGGTAATTTCGACTTGGAAAGCTTCAAGCATGAGGCTCGCTGGAATGACGCCGTCAGTCGTATTGAAATGCATTTGCGTAGCTTGAAAGCGCAGACCGTCGAGGTGG
Organism: Henriciella barbarensis; assembly: GCF_003576345.1. Taxonomy (GTDB): domain Bacteria; phylum Pseudomonadota; class Alphaproteobacteria; order Caulobacterales; family Hyphomonadaceae; genus Henriciella; species Henriciella barbarensis. The sequence goes on from NZ_QWGB01000004.1 coordinate 236,755, forward strand.
CTGGCCAAACCTTCAAGTTCGAAAAAGGCGAGACAATTCACACGGAAAACTCCCGCAAGATTGCACTCGACCGATTTGCCGAAATGGCGGAAAGTGCGGGTTGGGAGCTGACCCGCAAATGGACGGATGAAAATGGCCTGTTCGCCGTCGTCCTGCTTGAAGCGCGCTGACTAGGTTTCTCCCAAATGGGAGGACCGGTTGGATATCAAAAACTACAATGCATTCTGCGGTGAGCTCGCTCACACGGCTCATGTGGTGCAGTGGGGTGGCAGTCATGTCTGGAAGGTCGCGGGCAAGGTCTTTGCTATTGCGGGTGAGGACAAGGACGGCAGTTTTCGCTGTAGCTTCAAGGTCTCAGAGCTTGCCTTTGACATATTGAAAGAACAGCCCGGATGCCGGGGTGCCCCTCACCTTGCCTCGCGTGGTATGAAGTGGATCCAGCGTTTCTCAGACGAGGCGGTCGATAATGCGGCTCTCGAAGACTATTTGCGGGAAAGCTATCGGCTGGTTTCGCTAGGTCTTACGAAAAAGCTGCAGCGGGAGCTGGGTCTCAACCAGTCGTGAAGCCTCAGCCGGCGGAACCTGCCCGCTGACGTCCCGTTGCTTTTCAAGCGATTGAAACAGGCACGAAAGGACAGTCATGACTCTGACCACCAAGCATTTTGGCGTTGATATTCCCGCAATCGGGTTCGGAACCTGGAAGCTTAAAGGCGAGACCGCGCAGGAGTGTGTCTCCAAGGCGATCGAGGCAGGCTACCGCATGATCGACACCGCGCAGGCCTACGAGAACGAAAAGGATGTCGGTCGCGGCATCGCAGACGCCCAATTGCCGCGTGAAGACCTCTGGGTGACGACGAAGGTCTGGATGTCCGAATATAAGCACGGCGATCTTCAGAAGTCAGTCGAGAAGAGCGTGAGCAAGCTCGGCACGGACTATGTCGACCTGATCCTGCTTCACTGGCCCAATGACGACGTGCCGCTGGAAGAAAGCCTCGGCGCGCTGAACGAGGTCCGCGACAAGGGGCTGACGAAAAATATCGGCGTGTCGAACTTCACGGTTGATCAGCTTGGGCAGGCGGTAAAGCTATCCAAGGCACCTATCCTGACCAATCAGGTCGAATATCACCCCTTTATCAACCAGACCCCGGTGCTCGAAGCAGCCCATGCCATCGGTACCTCGGTCACTGCCTACTCGCCGCTGGCACAGGGGCAGGTCTTTGACAGCGAAATCCTGAAAGAAATTGGCGAGGCCCACGGCAAGACGCCAGCCCAGGTAGTGATCCGCTGGTTTACCCAACAGCCGGGGGTTATCACCATCCCGCGCTCATCTTCGCCTGAGCATCTTCGCCAGAATAATGATGTTCACGACTTCGAACTGTCAGCCGAAGAGATGGGACAGATCACGGCGCTCAAGGCGAACAATCAGCGGCTGATCAATCCAAGCTGGGCACCCGAATGGGACAAGGCGGCCTAGGTGCCGTTAGCCATCAGACCTGTTTGAGATCGACGCTACGGTGGCTATGGTTCGCGCTGGGCGTTGAGCCGAAACAGAAGTCATGAAGTGAGCCGCTCGCAAATGCCTTGCGGGCGGCTTCGTATCCGGCTTCGACAGCTTCGTCATAAGCTGTCCAGTCACGCAACTCGATATCGCGAAGCTCCGGTACGATCAGCATGTCCGCAAGCTCGCGCCCAGCATTTGGATTGATGTTCAGCGTGGCCGAGCGCATCAGGAGACCTGCAATAGGCGGCGCCGAGGAGAAGCCGTGCCGCCAGACCCATTGAAAGAAGTTCGGCGGATTTACAAAGTCCTCCGCTTTTAACCCTTCTGGCGCACGCGACACATCCGCGCCGATCACCATGCCGCGGTGAAGCTCTCGCATGACATCGGTCGGGAAATTGTTGAGGACAGCGCCATCGACGAGGACTTCGCCATTATGGACCACAGGGGGCAGTATTCCCGGCAGTGAAATCGTGGCGCGGAGGGCCGTGCGAAGCTGGCCTCTTCGGTGAACCCGGTAAGTGCCATCCGTCAGATTTGTCGATACAGCAAAGAACGGGATTTGCAGTTCGTTGATATCGACGTCACCGAAATGTTCTTTGAGGCGCCGATTGACCCGTTTGCCTCTCACCATGGAGATCACAGGCAGATTGTAATCGCCCAGCGGATTGGTTTCGACAAAGGCCTTCCGGATACGCCTGTCGATTTCGTCGTCATCCCAGCCCATCGCGACGCAGGCTCCAACAACGGCACCCATGGAGGCACCACCCGCAAAATCGATCGGAATGCCCGCTTCCCGAATGGCGCGAATGACGCCGATATGGGCATAAGCGCGCGCGCCGCCGCCCGATAGTATGATGCCAGTTGAGCGACCTGCCATGACCCGGGCCAGACGGTCGCAGCTGTCTTTGTCGAGCCCCTTCCAGTGAAACAGTCTCGCCGCGCCAGAAGCTTCCAGCCACTCGGCTGGGTGGGAGGCCTGCCGCTCCGAATTGTGATGTAGGAGAATGATATCAACCAGCTGGAGTGCGCGTGCTGGCGAGTCGTGAGAGGGCATAAGCGGTTTTGATGGTCTGGCATCGGCACGGCCAAAGACCCATACGCGGTCCGCCTGGCGGGTCGAAAGCCGGAACCATGACGAGTCGCCGACCGAAGTCACCAGCATTACGATATCATTGTTGGCTTCCAGCTCATCGAAAAAACCGGTGGGTTTGTCGCGGCCCTCAGTCTCGTCAATGATGCGACACTTCATGTCGAAGCGGGCGAGGGATGCTTCCAGCGCTTCTGCGCGAAGCTTCAGGTCAATCGTCGGGGATGTGGCAACGAGGGCGAAGACTTTTGGGGCGTTACGCTTGTTCGGCTTGCGGCCTTCCCGTAGCCGGGTCAGCATGACCTGGATCAATGAGGTCAGAATATCCGGATCAGCCTTTGTGATCCGCTCGAAACCCTTACGGGAGATTTCAAGGATTTCGGAATCGCGCAAAGCGTAGACGGAGCTGGTGTGCGGGGCGTTATCAGCCAAGCCGTCGCCATCCATATCGGCAGCGCCTTCAAATAGCGCCATCTCACCCACTGGCTCACCGGCGCGGATGTGACCGAGAAAGTCCGAGCGCCCGTCTGGCATCGTCCGGAACGCGCCGAGCGATCCGGACAGGACGAAATAGATCGACTCCGAGATATCGCCGGACTTGAACAGCTCCCACCCTGCAGGCAGGGCGAACCATTTTGCTTCGCGCCCAGCCGCCCTCAGGGCACGTTTTGGGACGTCCCCAAGGAACGGGATCGACTTCAGCGTTGGCGCAATATCGAGACTCATCTGCCGCACAGTGTGTTTCCTGCGAGTGGCTATGAAAAGGCCTCTCTGCGGCACATTATAGGCTTGGATTTATGTCAGTCTGGTTACCGCTGCGGGATGACATTACCCTCAACCGGCGATAGGTCTGCAAGAAACAGTCCCCGGGAGGGCCAATGCCCGTACTGAAATCTACGCTTGACACGTCTGGCGAAAAATTCTCGTCGAACCGGCAGGCCATGGAAGCGCTGCTCGAAGAGCTGAGGCAGAAGAGCGCAAATGCAGCGCTGGGCGGCCCCGAGCGCGCGCGTCTACGCCACACGGAGCGTGGCAAGCTGTTGCCTCGTGAGCGGGTGGAACGCCTTATCGATCCCGGCGCACCCTTCCTTGAGATTGGGGCGCTTGCGGCCAACGGCATGTATGATGACGAGGCGCCCGGCGCTGGCATCATCACAGGTATCGGCCGTGTTGAGGGCCGCGAATGCATGATCGTGTGCAACGATGCGACGGTCAAAGGCGGCGCCTATTTCCCGATGACAGTGAAGAAGCATCTGCGCGCGCAGGAAATTGCGATGCAGAACCATCTTCCCTGCATCTATCTGGTCGATAGCGGCGGCGCGAACCTGCCGCATCAGGCAGAGGTCTTCCCGGACCGCGAGCACTTTGGGCGCATCTTCTTCAATCAGGCGCAGATGAGCGCGAAGGGCATCCCGCAGATCGCGTCGGTCATGGGTTCCTGTACGGCTGGCGGCGCTTATGTGCCTGCCATGTCGGACGAGACCATCATTGTCCGCAAGCAGGGCACGATCTTCCTTGGCGGGCCACCACTTGTAAAAGCCGCAACGGGTGAAGAGATCTCAGCCGAGGATCTTGGCGGCGCGGACGTGCATGCCCGCAAGTCCGGTGTAGCGGATCACTATGCGGCAAGCGATGAGCATGCACTGGCCATCGTCCGCTCAATCGTGCGCACCTTGCACCAGCCTAAGCCAGATACGGTCGGCTTTGCGGACGTTCGGGAGCCACTTTACAATCCGCAAGAGCTTCATGGCCTTGTGCCCCGCGACGTGCGCGAACCCTATGATGCCCGTGAAGTCATTGCCCGCACCGTCGACGGGTCTGAATTTCATGAGTTCAAACAGCTCTACGGCGAGACGCTCGTCTGTGGCTTCGCGCACATCTATGGCATGCCGGTCGCGATCCTCGCCAATAACGGCATCCTGTTTTCTGAAAGCGCGCAGAAGGCGGCGCACTTCATCGAACTGGCGGACCAGCGGCGTACCCCGCTTGTCTTCCTGCAGAATATCACCGGCTTCATGGTGGGCTCCAAGTATGAAGCAGGCGGCATTGCCAAAGATGGCGCCAAAATGGTGACGGCGGTGGCGACAGCCTCGGTTCCGAAATTCACGGTCGTAACGGGCGGCAGCTTCGGCGCGGGTAATTACGGTATGTGTGGCCGAGCCTATAGCCCGCGCTTCATGTTCATGTGGCCCAATGCTCGTATCTCCGTCATGGGCGGCGAACAAGCGGCTTCTGTTCTGGCAACGGTCCGACGCGACGGTATGGAGCGGCGCGGTGAGGAATGGAGCGCGGCAGATGAGGAAGCCTTCAAGACGCCGATCCGCGAGGCGTATGAAGCAGAGGGCAGCCCGTATTACTCGACCGCGCGCCTGTGGGACGACGGCATTATCGACCCTGCCGACACGCGCCGCGTACTAGGCCTGTCACTGGCCGCCGCCTTGAATGCGCCTATGGGTGAACGTGGGTTTGGCGTGTTCCGCATGTAGTCTGCTACCTGTCAGAAGCTTAATAAGCGGGCCTGAGCGCTGATTTATAAGCCATTTATTTGTGGCGCGGTTTTCGCATAGATATCTAACCGCCTTGTAACGCATCCACCCTTACCCTTTGGGCGTCTTCTTTTCGCATCTCAGAATGAGATCGCAAAAAAGGAGAAAGTTATGAAACGCTTTGCAATTGTTTTCGCCGGTGCCGCAGCCGCAGGTGCCCTCGCAGCCTCTGCAGGTGAGATTAGCGCCTTCGGCGACGTCGACACCGACGCCAGCGGAACCATCTCCAAGGAGGAGTTCGTCAGCTGGAAGACCGCTGATGGCGACGTAACCGAGGCAGCGGCCACCGAGAATTTCGTAATGATCGATGCCGACTATGACGGCGAAGTCAGTGAGGCAGAATACGAAGAGGCCAAGGAAGCCTGGGGCGAGAAAGAAGACGCCGCTGACGACATGACGGATGATTCCGCTATGGGCGTGGACACCGACTACTAGGTAGCGACCTGACAATCAGACCAGCGAAGGGGCCTGCATATGCAGGCCCCTTTTGCTTGCGCGCTGCTCCAGACCATGCCACCCGGACATCCTGTTCCTTCAGGCGGAGTTGAGTGCCCTGACTACGAACCGTTTCGACCTTCTACGCCTTGTCTTCGCTGCCGGTGTGACCGTCTTTCACGCTGTGGCGCTGACTGCGATTGCGCCTGATGCACTCCTGGAAACGTCACTTGGTGCGCTCGCTGAATTCTCCATCCAGGGATTTTTTATCGTTTCAGGAGCACTTGTGTTCGGGTCGTTGATGCGCTCGGACTCGCTCGGCGATTACGCAGAGAAACGCGTGCGGCGGCTTTATCCCGCCTATGCCGTCATCATTCTGGTCCCCGCGCTCGTCAGCCTGATAGTCGCAGGTCCCGGCGCCGCGAGTGGAATTCTTCGCTATCTCGGCGCCAATCTTGTCTTCCTGAATTTCCTTGCGCCCGATCTTCCCGGGCTGTTCGACGGCCAGCGCTTCGAAGCGGTGAATGGCGCGCTGTGGACGTTGAAGGTAGAGGTGATGTTCTACCTCGCCCTCCCGTTCATCGCCTGGCTGATGCGCCGGGCCGGTAAAGTGCAATGGGTGGTGCTGGTATGTCTCTATGTTGCGGGTGAAGCGTGGCGTTTCCTGCTTGAGCCCACGCTCGCCGCAGCGGATGCCTCGCCGACACTGCTCGCGCTGGCGCCGGAGCTTGCCCGCCAACTGCCCGGCCAGATGGCATTCTTCGCGAGCGGGATGGGCCTCTGGCTCGTCTGGGAACAGGCGAAGCAAAAGACCGGAAGCCTTGGCCTCATGGGGTTGGCGCTCTTTGGAGTTTCCACGCTGCATCCGGTTCTGGAGCCTCTGCGCCCGGCCGGTCTCGCGGGCCTCATCGCATGGGCAGCCTTCGCGCCGGGCCCGCTTCTCAATGCCGCGCGCTATGGCGATATCAGCTATGGCCTCTACATCACCCACTTCCCGATCCTTCAGGGGCTAATTATGGCCGGTGTCTTCGCGACCGCAGGCCTGTCTGCGGGTTTTGCTATCGCAGCGCTTCTCACGCTGGCCTCGAGCTTCCTGCTCTGGTGGTTCGTCGAGAAACCGGCCCTGCGCCGCGACAGTCATTACAGGCAGGCTGCAAAGGACGGCTAACGCCCATTCCAAAACGGCTCTGTCAGGCCTAACCTCATTTTTAGATCACAGGAGAAATTCATGGCCTACGAGACCATTTCCCTCGATGCGACCCCGGGCGGTATCGCCGTCATCACGCTGAACCGGCCCGAAAAGCACAATGCCTTCAACGCCATCGTCATCGAAGAGCTGACTGACGCGATTGAGACGCTAACCGAGCAGACGACCATCCGCATGGTCATTCTGCGCGGCAACGGGCCGAGCTTTTCGGCTGGGGCAGACCTTGAATGGATGAAGGCGGCCGCCAGCTATTCACGCCATGAGAACGAGGAAGACGCCTTCAAGCTCGCGGAGATGCTCCGCAAGCTTGCAGCCCTGCCGCAGATGACGGTGGCACTGGTCCACGGCGCGGTCATGGGCGGCGGCGCAGGCCTTGTGGCCGCTTGCGATATCGCTGTCGCCATGAAGGACACCAAGTTCCGCTTTTCAGAGGTACGTCTCGGCCTGACCCCGGCGACGATCAGCCCGTTCGTCATTTCGGCTATCGGCCCGCGCTGGGCCAAAGCCCTCTTCGTGTCGGCTGAAAGCTTTGATGCCGCCTTCGCCGAGCGTATTGGCCTCGTCCAGTATGTGGTCGAAACGAATGAAGGTCTCCTGGAGATGGAAGAATACCTTGCCGATCTCGCGAGCAAGGCCGCGCCCGGCGCGATCCATGACAGCAAGCGGCTGGTGCACGACTTTGCCGGGGTTGCCATCGATCAGTCACTCAGCCACGAAACGGCCAAGCGTATCGCGGCGCGCCGCGTCAGCGATGAGGGCAAGGAAGGGCTCAGCGCCTTCCTTGAAAAGCGCAAACCCGGCTGGGCGGAGTAGGCAGGCCCGACGGCAGGTCTCGAATTTGCCGTTCAGTTTGCGGCAAATCGCCTTTGACCTGCCTTCCAGTTGCCCGGTTCAACAGTGAAAGCACCTGTCATGTGGACATGGACGCAATGGCAGGACTGGCTTTCGAACCAGCGTGAAGCCATCAGACAGCGGCTCGTGCGCGGGCCAGTCGGGGCGGCGTTCTTCGAGTTCCTGAGCTTCGGCATCAAGCAGGGCTGGGCCTGTGTCTTTGGCGGCCTGCTGCTCGCGCTGATCCTGCTGACCCACCTGTTCTATCCTGAAGGCGCTCCGCTTAGCCGCTATGATTTTCTGGTCGTCGCCGCCGTACTCATTCAGGTTGCGCTGATCGCGACAGGGCTTGAGAGCTTGGAAGAAGCGAAGGTGATCCTCGCTTTCCATATCGTTGGCACGGCAATGGAAGTGTTCAAGACAGGTGCCGGCAGCTGGATCTATCCCGAAGAAAGCTTCCTGCGGATTGGTGGCGTGCCACTTTTCTCTGGTTTCATGTATGCGGCGGTCGGCAGCTACCTTGCGCGCGTCTGGCGTATCTTCGACTTCCGCTTCGACCGGTTTCCGCCGTTGTGGCTACAGGGTCTGTTGGCAATGGCTATCTATGTGAACTTCTTTGCCCATCACTACACGATCGATATTCGCAACGTGCTGTTCGTTGCGACCGTTCTGATCTACGGTCCATGCGTAGTCTGGTTCAGGGCTGACCGGGACCATCGGCCGATGCCGCTCGCCATAGGTTTTGGCCTGGTTGCACTTTTTATCTGGTTTGCCGAAAATATTGGAACACTCGCGCGGGCCTGGACCTATCCGGGGCAAGAGTCAGCCTGGAAACTTGTTTCCCCGGCAAAATTCGGCTCTTGGTATCTGCTGATGATCATAAGTTTCGTGCTGGTGGCCCTGATCCACCGGCACCGGGAAGGACAAGATGCTGAAAAGCCTGCTGATCGCGAACCGGGGTGAAATTGCCTGCCGGATAATCGAGACCTGTAAACGTCTCGGTGTACGCACGATTGCTGTCTATTCCGATGCTGATGTCTATGCTCGCCATGTCGCGCTGGCTGACGAGGCGGTGCACATTGGTGCGGCTCAGGCGAGTGAAAGCTATCTTCAGGGTGCACGCATCATAGAGGCTGCGAAAGCGGCTGGCGCAGAGGCGATCCACCCTGGTTATGGCTTTCTGTCTGAGAATGCAGACTTTGCCGACGCGGTCGCGAAGGCGGGCCTGATCTGGGTCGGACCGACAGCCACCACGATCCGGTCCATGGGGCTCAAGGATGAGGCCAAGCGTATCGCAGAAGAGGCTGGCGTTCCCGTGCTGCCGGGCTACCGCGGCGAAGCGCAGGATGCTGCCACGCTGGAAGGCGAAGCCGAGCGCATCGGTTATCCACTCCTGATCAAGGCTGTCGCTGGCGGCGGCGGGCGCGGCATCCGGCTGGTCGCGAAAAGGCAAGACCTCGCTGGCGAGCTTGAAAGCGCCGTGCGTGAGGCGAAATCCTCATTCGGCGATGGCCGCGTCATGCTAGAAAAGCTGGTCGAGCAACCGCGCCATATCGAGGTGCAGGTCTTCGGCGATAGTCACGGCGACGCTGTCCATCTTTATGAGCGCGATTGCTCCCTGCAGCGCCGCCGTCAGAAAGTTGTCGAAGAAGCGCCTGCTCCCGGCATGCCAGAGGATGTTCGTGCCGCCATGACGGGCGCGGCAGTCGATCTCGCCAGGGCGGTCGGCTATCAGGGTGCAGGGACGGTGGAGTTCATCGTCGATGGCACACGTCCGCTTGCAAAAGATACGTTCTTCTTCCTTGAGATGAACACGCGCCTTCAGGTCGAGCACCCTGTGACCGAGCTGATCACCGGCACTGACCTCGTCGAGTGGCAGCTGCGTGTTGCGTCCGGGGAGAAACTGCCGCTGAAACAGGGCGATATCCCGCTAAACGGACATGCGATCGAGGCACGTATTTGCGCCGAAGACCCCAGCGATGACTTCAGGCCGGGGGCAGGGCGGCTCTACGCTTTCAATCTCGGAAATGTTGAGCGCCTGTCCGAGAGCAGCGCTGGGGCATCAGCAGATGCGCTGGATGGTGACCTCACGCTCTACAGGCTCGATAGCGGCTTTGGCGCAGGCGACACCGTGCCTGCGGTCTACGATTCCATGATTGCGAAGGCGATCGTGAAAAGCTGGGACCGCGAGAGTGCAATCGATGCCCTGTCTGAAAGCCTGGGCGAAAGCATAATCGCGGGCATTCCGAGCAATGTCGGTTTCCTGAAGCGCTGCCTTGATCACCCGGTCTTTCGAGATGGCGAGCATCACGTGAACTGGATCGCAGAAGAGATCGATGCGCTCACACAGGCCAAGACTGACATCCGTGAGGCGGCAGGCCGCCTGGTCGCTCATGCGCTACTGACAGACACCGGAGACAGTCCGTACGACCACAAGGATGGCTGGCGTTTGAACGCTCCAGCTCGCTGCTCCATCCGTCTCAAGCTGGATGGAGAGATCGCGGACATCTCGCTCGATGGCAGTGAGGGCATGGATATCATGCCAGCCATCTCCATCACCGATCACAGCTTCGCGGTCGCCGTTGATGGCGACACGGTCCTCGTCGACATTCCGGACTATGAAGCCGAAGCCGAAGCGATTGCTGGCGGCGACAAGGTTTCTGCGCCGATGCCCGGCAAGGTCATCGATCTTCGGGTCCAGCCAGGCGACGAGGTCACCAAGGACCAGACGCTGGCCGTGATGGAAGCCATGAAGATGGAGCACAGCCTGAAAGCACCGCGCGACGGTGTGGTGAAGGCCGTCGGCGCCAGCATCGGTGAGCAGGTTGCGGAAGGCGTCATGCTGGTCGAGCTGGAAGAGGTCTAGGCGCCGCGATCTTCGAACAGGTTCACTTTTCGCACAGGAAACGACAGGCGGGGCCTGGCCTCTGGTGCGCGCGGCATTAAATTTGGCCTTGTGAGCCTGAACATGGTTAAACTCTGCGTAGGTGCCGAAGAAATTGGCGACCTTGAGGTGTGGCAGAAGCGCCTGATGCGGTCTTACCCCCAGCCAGTCCATCATACGCGCATGGTGCCCAAGCAGGTCGACCAGCTACTTGATGGCGGCTCGATCTACTGGGTGATCAAGGGCCTGATACAGGTTCGCCAGAAGATTACGGATATTCGCGTCATGGCAGACCGGAATGGCCGAAAGGCCTGTGAACTGGTGCTGGACCCCGAGATCGTTCTTGTGGAGCCGACCCCGAAACGCCCCTTCCAGGGCTGGCGCTATCTGAAGCCCAACGAGGCGCCTGCCGATATCAAGCGCGATGGCAAGGCACAAGAGATCCCCCCATCGCTACACGCCAAGCTGAAGGAAGCCATGGTCTGGTAACCTGAGCGCGTTCGAACAGCCGGGCTCCACCAGCGCCAAAGAAAAAGCCCCCGCCACATGGGCGAGGGCTTCATCTCTGCGAGATGTCTGTCAGGCCTTAATCGACCTGTTCGGGTTTGCCCGATTTCTTGTTTTTCGACTTCTTTGCCTTGTCCTCAATATATTCGAAGGCAAGCTTATCGTCGTCATCCTCATCAACAGTGATCTTCACCGCGCCGCCCTTGGCAAGCTTGCCGAAGAGGAGCTCCTCGGCCATCGGTTTCTTCACATGCTCCTGGATCGTGCGGGCGAGAGGACGAGCACCAAACTCCTCGTCGAAGCCGCGTACCGCAAGCCAGTCACGGGCGTCTTCAGAAAGCTCAATCGTCACATTGCGGTCGGCAAGCTGCACTTCAAGCTGAAGCACGAACTTCTCGACTACCCGCTCAATGATTTCCTGCGTGAGGCCACCGAAGACGATGGTTGCGTCGAGGCGGTTGCGGAATTCCGGCGTGAAGAGACGTTTCAGTGCTTCTTCCTGCTCGTCTTCCTTCTTGCCCCGGCCAAAGCCGATGGAATTCTTCGCCGCGTCAGACGCACCGGCATTGGTGGTCATGATCAAAATGACATTGCGGAAATCGACCTTGCGGCCATTCGCGTCGGTAAGGGAGCCATTGTCCATTACTTGAAGCAGGATGTTGAACAGGTCCTGATGGGCCTTCTCGATCTCGTCGAGCAACAACACACAATGCGGATGTTGCATGACACCGTCGGTCAGCAGACCGCCCTGATCAAAGCCAACATAGCCCGGAGGCGCGCCGATGAGACGGGACACGGTGTGGCGTTCCATATACTCCGACATGTCGAAGCGCAGCAGTTCCACGCCCATGATGGACGATAGTTGGCGGGCAACTTCAGTTTTGCCGACACCGGTCGGGCCGGTGAACAGATAGGAACCGATTGGCTTGTTCGGCTCACGCAGACCGGCGCGCGACAGCTTGATCGCCGATGAGAGCGCTTCGATCGCCTGATCCTGACCATAGACGACACGCTTGAGGTCCGGCTGCAGGTTCTTGAGGGCGACTGCATCGTCCTTTGTGACCTGCTTGGGGGGAATGCGGGCGATCTTCGCGATCACCGCTTCGATCTCCTTGGTTCCGATCTGCTTGCGGCGACGGTTCTCTGGCACCAGCCACTGTGTCGCGCCGGCTTCATCGATCACGTCAATCGCCTTGTCCGGCAACATGCGGTCGGTGATGTAGCGATCAGATAGCTCGACAGCCGTCTTGATTGCGTCATTCGTGTAGCGAATACCGTGGAAATCCTCAAAGGTTGGCTTCAGGCCGGTAAGGATCTTGATTGCATCCGGAACGGACGGCTCGACCACATCAATCTTGCGGAAACGGCGGGCGAGGGCGCGGTCCTTCTCGAAGTGCTGCTTGTACTCCTTGAAAGTGGTCGACCCCATGCAGCGGACTTCGCCGCTCTGAAGCGCAGGCTTCAGCAGGTTGGAGGCATCCATTGCGCCGCCCGATGTGGCACCAGCGCCGATAACGGTATGGATTTCGTCGATGAACAGGATGCCTTTTTCCTGTTCGCTGATTTCCTTCATCACCGCTTTCAGGCGCTCCTCGAAGTCACCGCGATAGCGGGTGCCAGCCAGAAGGGCGCCCATGTCGAGCGACCAGATCACCGCATCGTCGAGAATCTCCGGCACCTCGCCGTCAACGATCTTCTTGGCGAGGCCTTCGGCGATGGCGGTCTTGCCGACGCCGGGGTCACCAACCAACACAGGATTGTTCTTCGAGCGGCGGCAAAGCACCTCAATACAACGTTCGATCTCGAAGTCGCGGCCGATAAGCGGATCGACCTTGCCCTGCTTGGCCTTCTCATTGAGGTTCACGCAGTAAGCTTCCAGCGCTTCCTTGGCCGGGCCGGGCTTTTGCTGATGTTCGGTTTCCTCAGAGCCGCGCGGGGTCGTCGAACGCGACATCCCCGGCGACTTCGCAAGACCGTGCGAAACAAAATTCACCGCGTCGTAGCGCGTCATGTCCTGCTCCTGCAGGAAGTAGGCAGCATGACTTTCGCGCTCGGAAAAGATGGAGATGAGGACGTTCGCGCCAGACACCTCGTCACGCCCCGAGCTTTCGACGTGCAGGATCGCACGTTGTACAACGCGCTGGAAAGCAGCTGTCGGCTGCACCGATGTCGTCGGGCTGTCGGTGATCAGGCTTGAGAGCTCATCATCGATATATTGTGCGAGCGACTGGCGCAGATGTGGGATGTCGACCTTGCAGGCCGTCATCACTTCCACTGCGTCGGTATCTTCAGTCAGCGCCAGAAGCAGATGTTCAAGTGTCGAATATTCGTGCGAACGCTCGCCTGCGAGGTTCAGCGCTTTTTCCAGGGCGGTTTCTAGACTGTCGGTCAGTGAGGGCATCTGGCTTTAATCCTCTTTTTCCATCGTGCATTGCAGAGGATGTTCGTTGCGCCGCGCCAAGTCCATGACCTGGGCAACCTTGGTTTCGGCGACCTCAAAAGTGTAGACGCCGCAAACCCCCACACCTTTCTGGTGTACATGCAGCATAATCCGAGTCGCCTGTTCCGGGCTCTTGTTGAAGAACTGCTCCAGGATGAAGACGACAAACTCCATGGGCGTGTAGTCGTCATTCAGAAGCAGTACCCGGTACATGCTTGGTTTCTTCGTTTTTACCCGCGTCTCGGTGACAACGCCGGTTCCATCGCTGTCATCGGTCCGGTCGGGCCCTGTCGGGTCTTCCGGATCGGCGAGCTTGGGTCTGTAGTCTGTTACGGCCATGATCATGACATAGGTTGGCTTTCTGACAATTTCAGCCTGATACGTTCTGCTCTACTGATCAAGCTGTAGCTGCCGCATTTCCTTTCAACTCAGAAAGCAGCGTTTGGACGCGCTTCTGGTTGGCCTTGAAATCGTACTTTCCAAGGCGAGATCGAGAGTACACAGCGATTTCAGCGGTTTGTGCGCCGTCTTTCGCGGATACGACCCGGATCGAGACATCATCCTTGAACTTCAGCAGCTTTGTCGCGGCCACAATTTCCAACTGCATTTCGCTGTCGTCATGTGCTGCAATCGTCCAGCGATCCTTACCTGCCGCCAGCATCTTGAGGCGCTGGTAGAGTGCTTCGGCTGGTTCGCCATATACAGGAGAAGTCTCGTCCGGGTGCGCCGTAGACATCATTCCGGCTGGCAGGACTAGATACGTGTTCGGCGTGTCCGGCCGCTTCAGCGTTTCGAATGCAACAAGTTTGGTCATAATCTGGATATAAGTTCCGCACTGCGCCGGTGCACGGGACAAGTTGCAGCGGCCCAAACGAAAAAGGCCAGCTGCGGGGGCAGCTGGCCTTCGAATTCATTGATTGCCCGTTTGACAGGCAGACGCTTTAGGAAGCTTTCGCTTTGGAAGCTGCCTGCTTGGTCTCGGTCGTGGCGGTCTGCATGTATCCAGCGAAAGGCTGGAAGCAGTCTTTCATCGCGGAGCTGTAGATGTCTGCCAGTTCGCTGAGGCCATCGAGATGGGCTTTGACTGCGGTGCGCATGTAGGTGGACTGGATTTCCAGTGCCTCTTCCATCGAAGACACGCCGGCCAGCGTTTTGCTGGTTTCAACGGTCATGCTGACGCGATCCTGAGCCTGACGCATTACAGCGGCGCTGGCGTCTTGAAAGCTTTTCACGGAAGCTTTCGCGCTCTCCGTGCCTGCGGACATCGCGTCCTTGCCCATGTCGCCAAACGGGAAGGCCTTGACGAAAGTCTGCGGATCGAACGTGCCAAATGAGTAGGTGTCGGTTTTAGCCATGAAGAAATCTCCTTCTATGCCATCCTATATATGACACCCGCTTCGCACTTGCAACATGTTTTTGTGCGGTGCACAAAATTACGCCTGGTACGGGAATTGCAAGTTAACAGATCGCGTCATGCGGTTAACTGCTGGATAACTGATTTCTATCATTCTAGGATTTCCTCGAATTGAACGGGGACTGCATCAATTCACGGAGGGAACATATGAAGCTCGGTTTCATTGGACGACTTGCGCGTGTCACACTCGGGGTGCTCGCATTGAGTTTGATGCCTGCCCAGTTCGCGCAGGCAGAAAAGTACGCGTCCATCGTTGTCGATGCTGATACCCACGAAGTGCTGCATGCACGCAATGCCGATGCGTTGCGCTACCCCGCTTCGCTGACCAAGGCGATGACGCTTTATATGGTGTTTGATGCGTTGAAGTCCGGTGAGATTACGCTGTCCGAACAATTGCCAGTATCTCGTGCAGCGGCGTCGCAGCCACCGTCAAATTTGCGCCTGCGTGCAGGCTCTACCATTACGGTGCGTGATGCCATCCGCGCGCTTGTGACGAAGTCGGCCAATGACGTGGCGGTCGTGATCGCCGAACGCCTCGGCTCATCTGAATCGCGTTTTGCCACCTTAATGACCGCCAAGGCGCGGTCGTTCGGCATGACCCGTACGACCTTCCGCAACGCTTCAGGCCTGCCGGATGCTACTCAGATGTCGACGGCGCGCGACATGGCCATCCTCGCCGAACGCCTGCTTGAGGATCATTCCGGCTACTATCACTATTTTTCCACGGACAGTTTCCAGTGGGGCTCCCAGAAGTTTCCGAACCACAATGCGCTGCTTCGCTCGGTCGAGGGTGTTGATGGTATCAAGACGGGTTATACGCGCGCGTCAGGCTTCAACCTCATGTCATCCGCGCGCCGCGATGGACGCCGTGTCATCGCGATCATGTTCGGCGGATCCTCCTCGCTGTCGCGCAATCAGCACGTCTCTGATCTGATCGAGGCTGCCTTCAGCACCTTTGAGACACCGCGCCTGCCCGATACGGCTCTCGCAAGCTACACCATCAATAACATTCAGCGCCCGGGCAACATCAATGCCGCTGCCATGCCGATGCTGAACGGTGAGATTTTCACGCCAGGCCGTATCGGTGAAGGCGATGAGAGCACTCCACTTCGGGTCGCGCCGCGCTAGACGGGGCGTAATCTTAGCTTTGTAGAGTTCAGTAAAAAGCCCCGGCCGATTGCTTCGGTCGGGGCTTTGTTTTACCAGGTGCTGTCGGCTCAGATCACAAGGTCCGCGTCCGCGAGCTCAGGCAGCTTCAGCATGAGGACAAGTTCGCGAAGCTCCTGACGAGCGGCGACATGGCTCATCGTGAAAGCGAAGTTCGATCCTTTTTCGGTGAGATCGAGCAGGGTGAGGCCGGCGGGAAAGAGCTCGCGGTAGATGACCCGCTCGGACAGGCCCGGCGCAATCCGGAAACCGACACGCTTGGACAGGTTGTCCATGGCCTCGCCAACCTTCTGCTTGTTGCGCGCCTCCAGCGGAGATGTGCGGTTGCGCATCACGATCCAGTCGAGCGGCCGCTTTCTTTGCTGGGCGCGGGTCTTGCGGCAGGACCAGACCATCTCTGAATAGAAGCTCGGGCGCAGCACCTGAAGAGTCTGCGGGTTCACATCGCCCAGGAGGTCGAAGTCCACGAAACTGTCATTCAGCGGTGTGATCAGCGTCTCCGCTTTTTCATGGGCAAGGCGGGACAGGAAAGTGTCGCTGCCGGGCGCATCAATGATGATGACGTCGCAAACTGTGGAAAGACGCTTGATGGCGGCTTCCAGACGGTTTGCCTCCTCGGCCTCCGCCTCGTCCAGGCTTCGCAGCGCACTTGCGTCCACGCGGATCATGTCAGGCATGGGAAGCCTGGAACTGGTAGTCTCTATCCAGCGGTAGCGGTTTTCGAGATAGCGCGTGAAGGAACGCTGGCGCACATCGAGATCGATAGCGCCAACTCTTTTGCCCTGGCGCAACAGCGCAATACAAAGGTGCATCGCAACCGTGGACTTGCCTGCGCCGCCCTTCTCATTGCCGATCGTGATGATCCGGCAGGGCCGGGCAGCCGCGTCATTCTCGCGCGTGCCATCTTCATGCGCGGATCCAAATGATCCGAAACCATCAGCAGCCATTACAGCCCCTTCCAGATTGCCCCAAATTTTTCGGTCGCCAGTTTCGCAGCCGGTCAGGCCGGCGCGAGTCCGGCAGATCGGTCAAATAGCAGATTGTCCAGCCAGCTCGGCTCACTGCGTTCCGGACGGTAGGCGGCCGGACGATCAAACAATTCATCATCGAACATCACATCGTCCTCAAGACCACAATGATCGGAGAATTCGACCCGGTAGTGCGATGGGCGCACTTCGATGATGGGCGCGGCGTTTGCGATGTCGACGAGACAGTTACGCAGCCTGCAGAGCGATGCGGTCAAGCGGGAGAACACATCGGTGTTTCCAACAACCGGGCGTTCGTCCTCGAACAGCCAGTCATCGTGACCGTGACTTGTGTTCGTGGATGGCCTGCGCTCGCCAAGATCGACCAGCGGTTTTTTTGATTTGAACGGCAGGGCCGCGCGGGCCAGAAACGTTTGCAAGAGAGACATGTCGGACTTTCTCATAAATGAACAAATCGGCCTAATTGGTTAATACCTCGTTGAGGAAACCAGAATTCGGGAACTTCTCCAAGTGAGCATGCAGCAGGCAAAGATTGTCAGGACTCGCGCGGATTTGCAGCGCGAAATTTCAGCGGTCCACAGGTCAGGACAGCGTGTGGGTTTCGTCCCGACGATGGGCGCCCTGCACGACGGTCACATCTCGCTGGTGACGAAAGCCAGGGAGAAAGCCGACTTCGTCGTGGCGAGCATTTTCGTCAATCCTACCCAGTTCGCGCCCGGTGAAGACCTCGACCGATATCCCCGCAATGAAGAGGGCGATGTCGCGCGTCTGAGCGCGGCCGGCTGCAATCTGGTCTATTGCCCAAGCGTTCAGGAGATGTACCCCGAAGGCTCTCTCACCAATGTCCGCGTCGAGGAGATGTCAGACCTTCTCGATGGGATCTACCGCCCGCACTTCTTCTATGGTGTCGCGACGGTGGTGGCGCGGCTCTTCATCCATGTGACCCCTGATGTCGCCGTTTTTGGCGAGAAAGATTATCAGCAGCTTCAGATCATCAAGCGAATGGTTCGCGATCTTGGCTTCCCGATCAAGATTATTGGCGGAACGACCTGGCGCGACGAGGATGGTCTCGCTCAGTCCTCGCGTAACGCCTATCTCAGCGAAGAAGAACGCCGGCGTGCCAATGCGATCTTTTCGGCGCTGCACCGGGCCGCCTGCCGCATCCGTATCGGGTGTCCTGTTGAAGACGCCATGAAAGAAGCCCGCGGCACCATTCTGGCGGCGGGCTTCTCAAAGCTCGATTATGTCAGTGCTGTCGATCCGGTTGCGCTTCAGGATCTTCCCGACGGGCCTATCGAGGCCGGGCAGGACTGCCGCCTCCTCGCGGCCGCGTGGATGGGCTCAACCCGCCTGATTGACAATCTGGGCGTATAGCTTGGCGTCTAGCTCTGGGCCGCGGGTATAGATCAGCGTGCCCTCTGCGATGCGTGGGATCATCTCTTCTGCCACAGCGCGCTCAAGCGCAGGGCAGCCCCAGCTGCGGCCAATTTTCTTGCCGCCACCATAAACATAGTCGGCACCGTGGATCACGATCGCGCGGTCACGGGCGAGGGAATTGACTTCGTCCAGACCATCGAGACGCAGCGAAAGACCGTGCTTGCCGTAATAGGTCTCTGCCGTGACGAAGGTGCCGAGCGACGTCATTCTCGATCCGGAAATGTTCGAGAACGTGTCGGCGATGCCGTCATGATCACCGTCAGAGCCCTGTCCGTGAGACACGAGATACTCATCCGTAGTCATCGATTCCATATCGATAAGGAAGAAGCGCGGCTCGCTGGAATGACGGCGATAGTCGATGACGACCATATACCGGTCATTCTTCACCGCATTGGCATGCACGGCACGCGCAGCCATGGCTTCTGACCAGAGCTCAGGGCCCATGGCATCGGTAGGCGCTTTGGCGAACGCAGCGGTCCCTACAAGAGTAGCGGCTGCGAGCGATAACGAGAAGAAACGGATAAGTGCTTTCATGGTTCCCAAAGTGCCAGAAGAATTTGGCAGAAGTTTGAAGGGCGCCACAAAAGGTTCCACGCGAACTGCAATAATTGCAGCAGGCGCCGGGTCTCAGTTCACAGATGCGCTGCTGGCTGAAGCTGCCGCTATCGAAGCCATCAACGCGACCTGAACCGCCTCAATAGCCTGGATGGTCGCTTTGGTAGAGGCCATGCCGCCTTTACTAATTTCGCGGATGCGACCTTTGTGGGCTTTCAGCATCTCTTTCGGGAAATTCTTTTTCAGCAGGCCGGTTTTGTCGCCAAGTGCGATGATCACACAGTCTTCGGCTTCAGGAGACTGATCTTCAAACATTACAGCTCCGAGATGACGAACCAGGCTCGCTTCAGCCTCTGGCGCTGCCTCAGGATACCGCGTCCAGTTGAAGAACAGGAAGGATTGTGGGTCGGCGCGCAACATACCCTTGTCGACAAGCGCCTGCGCCTGCTTGCTGAACAGCTTCGACTTGTTGGCGAGTTTGCTAACGGCCGACTTAACGGACCGGCCATCTCCGCGCTTTGCCAGCGTCTCAAGGCAAAAATCGAGGAAGACATCCCCTGTGGGCGAGACATCGGTGACCGAGAGCTTCTTCTTCTTCGCCGTGTCGAGGGCCACCCGCTCACGCAGAATGAGTTCTGCTATAGCGCTGCCAGCCAGGCCATATTCGACAAACTGCCCGCTTTTCTCGCCCGTCTCATTCTTGAGCGAGAGCAGGACCAGTCCCTCAGCAATCGTCAACGTCATTCTTCTTCTTTTCCTATGATCTTTCAATCATACACATAAGAAGGTAATTATCGATTTTCAATAATAATTCAGCGCGAACTAGAAGACGCGTGGACGCTCTGACTTGTCGACGTGAAGGCCGCATTCGGTTTTCGCCATACCAGCCCAGCGTCCAGACCGGATATCAGACGGGTCTTCTGCAGGACGCGTGCAAGGCCAGCAGCCGATGGACGGATAGCCTTGATCGACCAGTGGGTGCTTTGGCAGGTTGCGGTGAACGAAGAAGCGATCAACGTCCTCCTGCGTCCAGCTTGCAAGCGGGTTTACCTTGTAGCGGCCATTCGCGTGCTCAAACACAGGCAGGCTCATGCGGGCGCCGCCATGAAAGCGTTTGCGGCCGGTTATCCAGGCATCAAAACCTTCCAGCGCAGGCTCAAGCGGGCGCACCTTGCGAAGGGCGCAGCAAGCATCCGGGTCCGACTGCCAGAGACGATCCTTCGGATCGATAATCTTGCGTTCGGTCTCGTTCGGCTTGATCTCTTGAACATTGGTCAGGCCAAGCTGGTCAATCAGCGAGTCCTTGTAATCCAGCGTCTGCGGGAAGTGCAGGCCGGTCTCGAGGAAGACGACCGGAAAATCCGGATCGACATCCGCGATCAGCGCCAGCATCACAGCGCTCTCTGCACCGAAACTCGACACATAGGTCAGCTTGCCCGACCACTCGCGCACCAGCGAGGCGCGCAGGATGGTCGTTGCGGACGCGTGACGCAGCTCACCATTGAGGCGGGCGAGCCGCTCCTCAACGGGCTGTCTCAGACGTGTCTGATAATCGGCATATGGCATATAAGCGCCTTTAATCCTTTCCGTGCCGGCGGCGGAAAACGGGGACACGTTCATCCGCTGCTGGCTGATAGACCGCTGAATACTCTTCCAGCGCGTCTAGAACGGAAGGTAGTTCGGCCCTCTCGGTCTCAAAAGCATCGAAGCCTGAACGGTTCATATAGAGAATCTGATCTCGCAGAACGTGTCCGACGGCACGAAGCTCTCCCTCATAGCCGAGGCGGCGGCGCAAAAGCTGTGCCTGCGAATAGCCGCGTCCGTCTGTATATTTGGGAAAATCGATCTCGATAAGCGCGAGGCGATCCAGGAACTCTTCAAGCTCATGTGGATCGTCGGCGGGCTCAAGTCGCACGCCGATCTCAGTATTTCTGGCTAGAAGCATCTCCGTCTCGCTGCGCAGGCGAGCGAGGGAAACCGTGATACATCCGCCGGGCGAAAGGGCCGCTTCGTCAGGCACATAGGCCCAGATATCGTCGACTTCGCGGCGGTCCTTGATAAGTGGCATGTAAGTCTCGTCCTCGTCTCTCTACGCGTCAGCGTAGATGGCGTCCTTGAAAGGCTGCATGCCTTCGCGCTCGAAAGTTTCGATGAAGGTCTCTTCCTTGCTGGTGCGAAGTTCGCGGTAGCGATCGACCAGCCGCTTCAATGCCACGGGAACATCATCTGCCTTGAGGCCCGGCCCGGCCATCTGGCCTATGGCTGCCTTCTCGTCGGCGCGCCCGCCCAGCGTGATCTGGTAGTATTCCTCACCTTTCCGGTCGACGCCCAGAATGCCGACATGGCCGACATGGTGGTGACCGCAGGCATTGATGCAGCCGGAAATATTGATGTGGAACTTGCCGATATCGGCCTGGTCGTCCGGGTCGCTGAACGCTTCCTGGATCGCCATACCGACCGGGATGGAGCGCGCATTGGCGAGGTTGCAGTAATCAAGCCCCGGGCAGACGATCATGTCCGAGATGAGGCCTTCGTTCGGGGTGGCAAGGCCTGCTGCGTCCAGCTTGCGATAGAGCTCATAGACGTCATCCAGTGCGACATGGGGCAGGACGACATTCTGCGCATGGCTGACGCGGATGTCGTCATGGCCATAGGCTTCGGCCAGATCGGCCATCACATCCATCTGGTCATCGGTCGCGTCACCAGCGGCAACGCCCATCGGCTTCAGGCTGACCGTTACAGTCGTGTAGCCCTCCACCTTGTGAGGGTGCAGGTTTACCCGCGTCCAGCGCGCAAAGGCGGCGTCGGCAGTCTTCGCCTTCTCGAAGCTGTCGGAGCTTGCCGGCTTGGCCGCCAGCTCCGGCGGTTCGAAATAGGCGTGGATACGCTCGATCTCTTCCGGGGGCAGGGCGATTTTCTCGGCATCCCGCTGCGCGGCGAACTCATCCTCGACCAGCTTGCGGAATTCCTCTTCGCCGGTTTCGGAGACGAGGATCTTGATCCGCGCCTTGTACTTGTTATCGCGGCGGCCAAAGCGGTTATAGACCCGCATGATCGCTTCCAGATAATCGAGCAGCTCGCCTTCGGGCACAAAGTCAGAGACCTTCGCGGCGATGTGCGGCGTGCGTCCCTGGCCGCCGCCAACATGCACCTCGAAGCCGACCTCACCGTCCTTTCGGCGCATGTTCAGCCCGATATCGTGCACCTTGATCGCTGCGCGGTCATGTTCGGCTGCCGTCACGGCGATCTTGAACTTGCGGGGCAGGAAGGCGAATTCCGGATGGAAGGTCGACCATTGGCGAATGATCTCGCACCACGGCCGCGGGTCCATCACTTCATCCTTGGTCGCGCCAGCATAATGGTCGCTTGTCACGTTGCGGATACAGTTACCTGAGGTCTGGATGGCATGCATCTCGACCTCGGCGAGGTCAGCCAGCACATCGGGAATATCCTTCAGCGCCACCCAGTTGAACTGGATGTTCTGGCGCGTCGTGAAATGGCCATAGCCGCGGTCATACTTGCGCGCGATCTCGGCCAGCGCCCGCATCTGGCGCGGGCTGAGCTGGCCATAGGGAATGGCGATCCGCAGCATATAGGCGTGCAGCTGAAGATAGACGCCATTCTGCAAACGCAGCGGCTTGAACTCATCTTCCTTCAATTCGCCAGAAAGGCGGCGGGCCACTTGTCCGCGAAACTGCTCGACCCGTTCCTTCACGATCCGGGTGTCGAATTCATCATACCTGTACATCGGTAACCTCATGTAGATGGGGAAGGCCGAGCTCGCGCTCGCAGCGCGCAATCCAGCCGTGGACGGCTGGAAACTCGGACACGTCAAACCCGCCCTCATGGGCGAGGCGGGTGTAGGCAAGAAGAGAAATGTCGGCCAGCGTCATGGCCTCGCCGCCAGCGATCCAGTCATTGCCAAGCAGGGCGAGTTCCATCCGGCCAAGTGCGCGGCGGCCCTTTGCCATCAGGTGCGGGTCGATCTCGTCGTCATTTTTCTTCAGATAAAGCTTCTGGAAGCGGCGCACCGCGATCGCTGTCTCGTGGGAATACTGTTCCCAGAACATCCATTCCAGAACCTTTGCGCGCTCAAAAGCCTCTTCAGGTATAAGGTCGCTTCCCTCCGCCAGATAGGTGATGATCGCGTTCGACTGGGCGAGCGTGCGTCCATCATCAAACGCAACGACCGGGACCTGTCCGAACGGATTGATCGTCAGGAAGCTGTCGGTGTTCGTTTCACCCTTCAGAATGTCGATTTCGACCCAGTCATGGTCGATGCTGAGACGCTCTGCGACCCACTTCACTTTCAGGCAGTTGCCCGAAATGCTGTCGCCATAGATGCGAATCATTTCGGGGCTTTCTGGAACTCAGGATGCACCGTCGGTCCGTTCGCTCGAATTTGCTCGCGCAGCGTTTCTCGGCCGTCGACGGCGCCGTCTTCCGTGACCTGCATGAAATACGGGTCAGTGACCGTGCCTTCCTGTGCTTCTGCATCTTTCAGGCGGGCCTCGGCCTCATCGCCAGTGAAGACGCCGATGCGCTGCGGGTTGTCAGACCAGCTGCCATCGCCTGCCATCCAGACGACTTTACCGGTCAGGGTGTCCCAGGCAGTCACCGCCTTGGGCTGGTCAGGTTTCAGTTTCGGGCGGACCGAAGTCATGCCAGCGCCTCCGTTATGAGTTTGTTCTGGGCTTCAGTGGGAAGACCGGCAACCTCGCCGATGATCAAGAGCGCCGGGCCCTTGATGCCGTGTGTTTCGATGATCCGGGGCAGAGCCTCAAGAGAGCCAAAGCCACGCGTCTCGTTTTCGCGCGTACCATTCTCGATGACGGCCACCGGGGTGTCACCCGAAAGGCCGGCTTCCTGCAGCTTTTCCGAGATGATCGCTGATGTGCCAACACCCATGAAGACGACGACGGTCTGGTTTGGCTTGGCAAGGCCCTGCCAGTCGAGATCGGGGACGCCACCCTTGCGCGCATGACCTGTGACGAAAGTCAGTGTCTGGGCATGATCGCGATGTGTCAGCGGTAGATTGGCGTTCGCGGCGCACCCTAGCGCCGACGATATGCCCGGCACCACGGTCGCTTCGATGCCCGCTTCGCGCAGCGCTTCCACTTCTTCGCCGCCGCGTCCGAAAATGAACGGATCGCCGCCCTTCAGGCGCACCACGCGTTTGCCCTCGCGGGCTGCCGCAATCATCAGTTCGTGGATGCCGTCCTGAGGGACCAGGTGCTCGCCCTTGGATTTGCCGACCGGGACGCGCTCTGCGTCGCGGCGAACCATGTCCATGATCTCGTCGGAAACCAGCTTGTCGTGAAACACGATGTCGGCCTGCTGGATCAGGCGGAAGGCTTTCAGGGTCAGAAGCTCCGGGTCACCCGGGCCTGCGCCAACAATGTGGACCGGGCCCGGTTCATTAGAGGCCTCTTCATGCGAGAAACGGCGGAGGGCGATGTCCATCAGCTTCTCGGCGCGTTCATCATCGCCGCCATAGACCGCTTCAGCCACAGGCCCGCGCAGCACGTGTTCCCAGAAGTGACGGCGCGAGGTCTCCGAACTGATTGCGTCTTTCACCGCCGGGCGCCAGCGCTCGGCCAGCTCGGCAAGCGTGCCGATCCGCTCTGGCAGAAGTGTTTCCAGTTTGGCGCGCACGTCCTTTGCGATGACCGGGGCCGCGCCGCCGGTCGCGAAGGCCGCGACGACCTGACCGCGATCGAGAATACTTGGAACGGTGAAGTCGCAAAGCTCCTTGCGGTCCACCACGTTCACCGGCACGCCGAAAGCACGGACGAGTTCGTAGGCCCATTGCAGCTCTGTCTCGTCCTCAGAGGCGATAATGGCAAAGCGCGATGTGTCCAGCGCCTGTCCAGCCTGTTCCGGTTCGACGTGAGCAATCTGCTCAACCCCTTCGGCCCAGTCGGGCATGTGACGGTTGACCAGCGCGATCCGCGCCGGGGTTTTGGCGACGAGGCGCGCCTTGCGCTGTGCATTCACGCCGTCGCCGAAAATGACGACATGAGCGCCATCCATCTGGAAGAAGGCTGGGAAGAGTTGCATCGTGACTCGCATTGTCGGGGCGTTACTGGGACTTACCGGAAAATGAGGCTTGTGACCCGCCTCCGGCAAGCGTAGACCCCTGATCCCATCGTTTAGATAAACTATGCGAGCATTTCCATGGCCGACTCGAATGATCGTCTGCCCCCGCTGAATGCGCTACGCGCCTTTGAAGCGGCTGCACGCCGTCTGTCATTCAGCAAGGCGGCCGAAGAGCTTAATGTGACGCCGGGTGCCATTTCCCAGCATATCCGCCAGCTGGAGGAATATGCCGGCACACCGCTTTTCAAGCGGACCGGACGTAGTGTGCTTCTGACCGACGCCGCGCAGGCAAGCCTGCCACTGGTGCGCGAAGCCTTCTCACGTATCACAGAAGCGGGCCGCATCATGCAGCAGCCTGCACGCAAGGGCCGGGTCATGGTCTCTTGCGCGCCGAGCTTCGCCGCCAAATGGCTGGCGCCGCGCCTGGACCGGTTTCACATTTCCAATCCGGGCATCGAGGCCTGGATTTCGGCGGATATGTCTATCACCGACTTCACCACCGCAGACGCTGACTTCTCGGTCCGCTATGGGCAGGGAAGCTATGATGGCCTCAAGTCAGAGAAGCTGATGGACGAGACCGTGCTACCTGTCTGCTCGCCGCGCCTTCTGGAAGGCTCCGACGCGATCAGGAAGCCCGAGGACCTCGCCAAGCATACGCTGATCCATGATGAAAGCACGGAGCAGGACCCGTCCTGCCCGGACTGGACAAGCTGGCTAGCGGCGCGCGGCATCGCGGACAAGGTGAACGGCCAGCGCGGCCCGCGTTTCAACCAGTCTTCAATGGCCATTGAGGCAGCAGCGTCCGGGCGCGGCGTCGTCCTCGCCAAGCGCGCCATCGCCTCATCGGACATGGCAGCAGGCCGTCTTGTCGCGCCGTTTGCGGATGGGTCGACCAGTATCGATTTCGGCTACTGGATTGTCTGGCCCAAGGGGCGCCATCAGTCAGACGATGTCCGCGCCTTTATCAAGTGGATCAAGGCCGAAGCCGCTGCAGGCGAAATCCACGGCGTCTGACGCCAAACCTTCCGCCACAAAGAAATGCGCCGCCGGTTGATGAGACCGGCGGCGCTACTGATTTGAGCTGTCAGATCGTCTAGCCAGCCGTCCCCGGAATCGGGATCTGCGCAGGCGCGCCCGGCCCAAGTGGGAAGCCAACGAAGAGCCAGAACATCATGAGGATAACGCCCGTGATGAGCATCCAGATCGAGTAAGGGATCATCATCGCGGTCAGGCTGCCGAGGCCGAAATTCTTCTGCCAGCGTTGGGCGAAGACAAGGATCAGCGGGAAATAGACCATGAGCGGTGTAATGATGTTCGTTGCACCATCGCCCACACGGTAGGCCGCCGTCGCGCCGTCCGGGCTAATGCCGACCAGCATCAGCATTGGCACGAGCACAGGCGCGAGCAGCGCCCATTTTGCGCTCGCAGAGCCGACGAACAGGTTCAGCGCAGCCGAGAAGAGCACGATGAGGCCCAGCACTGCCGGGAGTGGCAGGCCGCTATTGTTGATCGCGTCTGCACCATGCACCGCCGAGATCAGGCCAAGGTTCGACCAGCCGAACATCGCCACGAAGTGCGCGGCTGCGAAGGCGAGGACGAGATAGTAGCCCATATCCTTCATGCCGCCCGCCATCATGTTGACGAGGTCGCGGTGGTTCTTGATCGTCCCGGCCGATGAGCCATAAGCCCAGCCTGCAGCGAGGAAGAGGATCAGGAAGGCTGCGA
This sequence comes from Henriciella barbarensis, assembly GCF_003576345.1. Classification (GTDB taxonomy): domain Bacteria; phylum Pseudomonadota; class Alphaproteobacteria; order Caulobacterales; family Hyphomonadaceae; genus Henriciella; species Henriciella barbarensis. The sequence continues at coordinate 263,576 of NZ_QWGB01000004.1, forward strand.
CGAGAGAGCGGAAGAGAGGGCCTGCCTGCACATACCAGGCAGCGTCTTCATTGCCGGGGCCGTCTGCCAACAGCGGCGTGCCCGGTCCAATCGTCATGAAGACCCAGAGAAGCGCAACACCTAGAATGGCGAGGCCGGCGCGGCCAAGACCTTTCTTTTCGCCTTCGGTCAGCGGCCGGTCCTCGTCGCTATAGGCCTGCATGTCGCTCTCGGCGTCGGGCTTCCACTTGCCGAGACGTGGTTCGATAATCTTGTCGGTGACCAACCAGATGACGGGCAGGTAGATGAAGAGAAGCACACCGATGAAGTACCAGTTACCGGCGAAATTTACGCTCCATCCGCCATCGATATTGCTCGCCTCATAGGCGCTTTCAGTAATGCCGAAGAGAAGCGCATCGAGCTGGCCTGGCGTAATGTTCGCGGAGAAACCGCCTGACACGCCTGCAAATGCGGCCGCAATACCGGCCAGTGGATGACGGCCTGCAGAGGCGAAGATGATCGCCGCCAGCGGGATCATAACGACGTAACCTGCATCAGCGGCGTGGTTCGACAGCATCGCGATGAGAGCGACCAGCGGTGTCAGCATGGCTTTTGGGGCATTGCGAACCGCGCCCCGAATCGCGCTGCCAAACAGGCCGGAGCGTTCTGCGACACCTGCGCCCAGCATGACGACAAGCACATAGCCAAGCGGATGGAAGTGCGTGAACGTGGTCGGCATTTCCACCCAGAGGCGCTGGATGTTTTCCGGCGAGAACAGGCTGGCAGCCTGTTCAAGCTGAGGCGTGCCGTCGGGATTGGTCAGGCTTGGATGAAGCGCAGACACGCCAGCCCAGGCGCAGATCTGCGAGACGATCATCAGCGCGATGATCAGATAGAAGAAGATGAAGACCGGATCGGGCAATTTGTTGCCCGTTTTCTCGACCCAGCCGAGAAAGCCTTTCTGATCGCTGGTAGCGGTCTGGTCTGACATGCCCTCAATTCCCTCATATGTTTGAATGAGCCGACCCTAGCCGTGTCCGCCGCGATTAGGCAATGCGCGCGCAGTCAAATTGCCTTGAGCGAGGCGGCAAATGGCTGGCTGCGCCATCTCGACAAGCTGGTCATTCCCTTTTATCCGGCGGGCCATGAGCTTGACCCCCGCAGAAGAAGCCGCCCGCAGGCGGACATTCGCCATCATTTCGCACCCGGACGCCGGTAAGACGACGCTGACCGAGAACCTGCTTCTCGCTGGCGGCGCCATCCGCCTTGCCGGACAGGTCGCTGCGCGCGGTGAACGCCGGCGCACTAGTTCTGACTGGATGAAGATCGAGCGCGACCGCGGCATCTCCGTCTCCGCCTCCGTGATGACGTTCGAGCATGATAATCTCATGTTCAACCTGCTCGACACGCCGGGCCACGAAGACTTCTCTGAAGACACTTACCGCACGCTGACCGCAGCGGACTCCGCTGTCATGGTGCTGGACGCTGCCAAGGGTATCGAGCCACAGACGCTGAAATTGTTCGAAGTCTGCCGCATGCGCGACATTCCGATCATCACCTTCATCAACAAGATGGACCGTGAAGCGCTCGACCCGCTGGAACTCCTCGACGAGATCCAGGACAAGCTGCAGCTCGACACCTCGCCGCTTTATTGGCCAGCTGCGTCGGGCCAGCGCTTTGCGGGCATGAAAGATCTTCGCAAGGGTGATTTCGTCTCCTTCCGCAAGAAGACGGCCGACCAGAGTGATGATGTCGGCCCGTCCACCCGCATCGGCATGCAGGAAGCGCGTGGCACGATCGATACCATGGTTATGGATGAGCTCGATGAGGGCGCAGAACTCGCCTCCGAAGCGCTGCCGGACTTTGACGTCAATGCCTATGAAGAAGGCCATATGACACCGGTCGTCTTCGGCTCGGCCCTTCGCCATTTCGGCGTGAATGAGCTTCTGTCCACGCTTGCCGAGTTTGCCCCAGGTCCGCGCGCCCAAAAAGCCGAAAAGAAAGACCAGCCGATCACGGTGGAGCGCTCCGACAAGAACGTGTCCGGTTTCGTCTTCAAGATTCAGGCGAACATGGACCCGAACCACCGTGACCGCGTCGCCTTCCTTCGCCTCTGCTCGGGTGAGTTCAAGCGCGGCATGCGTCTCAAGACGACCTCGAACAAGCAGATCAATATCCACGCCCCTCTCATGTTCCTTGCGCAGGACCGCGAGATCGCAGAGACCGCCTATGCAGGCGACGTTATCGGCGTGCCGAACCACGGTCAGCTGCGCGTCGGTGACAGCCTGTCGGAAAGCGGCGACGTCAAATTCCAGGGCATTCCGAACTTTGCCCCGGAAATCCTGCGCCGCGCCCGGCCAAAGGATCCGATGAAATCCAAGCACTTGCGCAAGGCTCTTGAGAGCCTGGCTGAAGAAGGTGTGACCCAGCTTTTCACGCCCGCTCTTGGGTCCGACATGATCGTTGGCGCGGTTGGCTCTCTCCAGATTGACGTCATGGCAGAGCGCATGTCGGCCGAGTACAATCTCGAAGTCGTCTTCGAACAGGCCCAGTACAATGTCGCCCGCTGGGTTTCAGCAGAAGATCCGGCCAAGCTCGAATCTTTCATGGAAAAGAACCGCGGCAGCGTCGGCACGGATCTTGACGGGGCACCGGTTTTCCTCGGCAAGAATAGCTGGGATGTCGGCTATGTTCAGGAAAAGAACCCTGATCTTCAGTTCACATCGACCAAGGAACGGATGGTCTAGCGCCTGGCGCTGACTTATTCGGTCTCATCCTTTTCGTCGGCGGCGCGCGTCCTGTTGCGGCGTGAAGGCCGCTCCTTCGACGCCTCGTCATCATTATCATCATCGGCGTTTTCGCCCTGCATCGCCCTTGGCGCATCCGGCCAGTCAAAATGGATGTCGCGCTGGGGGAATGGAATGGTGATGTCTTCACGTTCAAAGACGCCTGTCAGCTCATGACGAATTTCCGAGGGAGCGATAACGACATTGTCGGCGATGATATAGGCGCGGAGTTCGAAATCGAGTGAGCTGTCGCCAAAGCCCTTCATAACCACGTATGGCGGCGGATCCTTGAGGACGTATTGAATGTTCTCCGCAACCTCCAGCATTGCCTTTTCGACCTTGCGCGTATCGGTGCCATACTTGACGCCGACACTCACTGCGACCCGCATGACGGCACTCTTATGGGTCCAGTTGCCGAATGAATTGCTGACCAGCTCGGCGTTCGGAACGATGATCGACCGGCGATCAAAGGTGAGCACCTCGGTGGCGCGGACATTGATCTTCTGAACCGTGCCTTCTCCGGAAGGCGTGACAATCCAGTCCCCAATCTTGAAGGGCCGCTCAAACAGCAGAATGAGGCCTGCCACGAAATTGCTCACAATGCTCTGCAGGCCGAAACCGATACCCACCGACAGGGCACCGGCGATAATAGCCAGGCTGGACAGGTCGAAGCCGATGACGCCGATGGCCGAAACGAAGGCGATAATGACGCCTGCATAGCCAAGCAGCGTCACCAGAGAATTCGCGGCACCACTACTGATCTGCGACTTCGGCAGGATCTGTCGTTCCAGTGTGCGCTGGATGAGCCGTGTCGCCACCATGATTGCGATCACGGTCATGATTGCAGACAGGATGCTGCCGAGAGAGATGCGCTGACCGCCAACTTCGAAGCCAGCGAGCAGCCACCGGATTTCATTCCAGAGTTCAGTTGCTGGAAGCCCGAGCGCCAGCAGGAGGAATGGAGGCAGCAACAGCACGACAATCGTGTCGACGCTCAGCCTGATCCAGAACTCGGAAGTCATCTCCGTCGGTTCGTCATCATCATCTTCGCGCGCCGACTGATAGCGGCGTTCCTCGACCACACCAGACAGGAATTTGAGAGCCGCCGCGCGGAAATATTCGCGCACCAGGATGGCAATGAGCAGAACGATGGAGACAAGGATCAGCCGCTCGACGATATAGCGTGCGAAAGCATGATAGCTGAGCAGTGAACTGAGCATGATGGTCACGGCGACTGTGACCACGATCCAGCGGATCACGATGCGAAGGGTCGACTTGCCCTTTTCAGTTTGGGCCCGCATCCGCACCGCCAGCCATATCAGCAAGCTACCCGTCAGGACCGACAGCAGGAAAGTTCGTACCCCGATGAGGGCCTGGCCCGGCGACGCCAGTGCACCAGTGGCCGTAAGGATCGACTCAATCGCAAAGGCGATGACGAGCACAACGAAAGACAGGCTGATCGCCTTTGCAGCCTGGTCGCCGACCCCGATCAGTCGGAACGCCGTTGTTCGCGGGGCCATCACGGATGAGACCAGTGCCCGCATGCAGAGGACCGCAACTGTCACGAAGGCGACCCGGCGTCCCGCACTGCTTTCGAGGAGGTTCATGCCTAGAAGGTAGGCGCCGCCGGCAATTATAAGGACGACGGCGCCGGCAGTGGCGAAACGAGCCAGAAAACTGCCCATCGCGACATAGGCGACCGTCTGACGGCTGGGGCGCACTTCTGTGTTTTTGCGAAGCTCCCATTTGTAGAACAGGCGATAAAGCCAGAACAAACCGCTGAAGAGTACAAGGCTGAGACCGACCAGTATGGCGAGAGGATAGGGTGTCCCTCGTTCAATCTGTCGCTCTCGCCAGCCGGTGATTTCGGTGCCGAGCTCCCTCCACACATCGTCTGTACGCTCAATTGCCTCCATCCAGACGTCGGGCGAAACAGGCGAGGCGCCTCGCTCCAGAATGGAGGAAACAAAAACGCTCTCCCGGCTCTGAGAGATATTCTCCATCAGGCGCCGTGCATCAATGTCAGCCAATCTTGCATTGGCTGCAGCGATGCTGGCCCGCGAATTGATCTCGCGGAAAGGAGCAGTCACGCCCGAGAGATCACTTTCTGCCAGTCTGGCTGCGGCTGTCTGAGAACTGTCGCCAGAACTGCCACTGGCAGCACTTCCCGCAGCATCCGCCACACCCTCTTCAGTCTCGCTCGGTATGAGGTCGGCAACCGAATCTAGCGCTTCCTGAGACCCCAGCCGAATGTCGATCGCCTGCGCTTCCAACGTGGACAGACTATCCCTGAGGTCAGAAATTTCGGTGAAGTGTTCGCCAAGCTCATCTGGCTCTTCACTGCTCTCAAAATCGTTCGCCAGTTCGGCAAGTCTGGAATTGATTGCCTCGAGACGTGTTTCGATCTCGCTGATATCTTCAAGCGCGCGCTCGCTCGATGTCTGTTGCGCCTCCGCAACCGGAACAAAGAACAACAGAGCGAGAAAGACCACGCCCAGAAGTGTGCGCACGAAGGAATACATTCTATCGTCTCTCAATTCGTTCCACGCTGATAGCGTTTCGCGATCCGCTTGCCGCCAGTCAATAGCGCTTGCCGGACGTGCCGAGGCGAGCGAGAATCTCACGCGGTATATCATAGTCGCGGATAATCGCACTGCGATCTCGAAGACCTAGAAGTTCCCGCTGTATCAGGAAACTATAGACTGCTTCGACAGCCTGATGGAGGTCTTCTTGGTGGTCTTCGCCAGATGCCAACGCTTCGCGGTAGGCTCTCAGCCTCATAGCCACCTGCCTGCCTGATCGGCCAAGGGCGTTGGCCTGCTCAGATGCGATCTCGTGTTTCAGGGAGGACTTTGACTGGGCGTCCTGAAAACGGCCAGCATGATTTTTAGGAGCGCGGACAGCCATGACGGCTAACCTAGGGCAGCATCGATCAGAAGGAAGGCCGACAGTCTGGCGCTTGCATTGCGTGATGAGTGGCTCGTCTTGTCCAAGGCGCTCAGCGCATCGGCTTCCTCTACCGCCAGGAACTCACGTGCCATCATCATAAGGTCGCTGTCACTATCGAGACGCTTCTGAACACGCTGAACCTGGCGCGAAGCCGCATCGACAACAGACTTTCGGCGAACCCCTTCGCCTTTCCGCGCAGCTGCCGCGATTTTTTTCTTGTCACGTGGACGGAAGGTATCGGTCAGGCGAATGCCTGACTCCATCAGCCGGTGAATCATTTCCTCGGCATTTTCCTCACGGGGCAGATGCGGCCGCTCATCGCGGGCCACATCAGCAAGGATGCTGCTCCATCGCTCACGGCGCCCGGTGTCGGACGGTTCGTTGCGGTCTTCGCGGCGTTCAATTGCTGAAGTCGGGGCGAATGGCTCAGCTTTTTCGTCGAGGCCGGCTTCGTCAAGTTTTTGCGCCTCGCCACCGGCGACGGGCTTCAGATACGGCGGCATCCGGTCTTTCCAGCGCCTGCGGGCGACCGACTTGTCTTCGGCGGACGCTTCATCCGCATCCTCTGCCTCAGTATCGCTGTGGTCTGCTTCAGAAGGGGATGACGAATTGCCGTTCCCGCCAAAAAGATCGCTGTCGTTTTCGTTGCGCGAACTTGCAGGCGCCACATTTGTTGAAGACCCCTCATTCTCGAACACATCATCGTCATCGGAATACGGATCTGGCGTGCTTACCGGCGCTTTTGCTTCTGCTTCTGCTGCGGCAGTGTCGTGAGATGTCCTCTCGACCGACACCTGAAGGCGTGCGAGCTCATCGGCATCCTTGCGGGCTTCTCGAACGGCTGCGGCCGCTTCTTCTCCAGCGCGCTTCAGTGTGGCGAGGGACTCTGCAGCTCTCTCGGCCGCTTCGCGCGCCTCCATCTGGATATCACGAGACGCCGTCTTTGCATTTTCCATTGCCGCGGAAACAGCTTCGGTGATGCGGTCACCCGTGGTGGAAGCGCTGGCCGCGACCATCTCGCTCGCGCGCAGCGCCTGATCGACCATGCGGCGGGACTGTTCGAGCTTCTCTTCCATTCGGGAGACTGCGAATATGAGAGACTCGCTACGCTTCGTGGCTGCAACAGCCATTTCATCAAGCGCAGCAACACGGTCAGACAGCGTGGCACCTGCCTCCCGCAACTCATTCAGCCGCGTCTCCAGGCCCGCGTCCGCCTCAGCAATATCCTCGGCCGCCTGCTTGGCCGATGCCTGCATGTGCTCGGCTTGGCGAGGAATAGCCTCGCTCATTAGCTTGCTCTGACTTTCAATCTGCTCGGCCAGCAGCTGAAGCGCCGAACGTTCCGCGTTGAGACGTTCTGAGAGGTCCTTGGCCTGTTTTGCTGTCTCATGAGAGACCGTTTCGAGACGTGTCCTTTCCTCGGAAATCTCGCCCGACATCGCCTTCATGGACGAAAGCGCGTGCGCCATGGCCCGGTCGACTTCTCCAGCGGATGTCTTCATGAGGCCGGCGAAACTCTGAGCCTCGCGCCCGCTTGTTTCTATCGGCGCGATGAGGCGGGCAGCGGCTTCCAGGACTACGGAATTGGCGGCTGATGCCCGCGCATTCGAGCGCGCTAGAAACCCTGCCAATAATACGAGAAGTCCCGGGAGAAAGAGAGCCACTGCGCCTGCAATGACCGACACAATCGGCAGCTGGGAAATACCGGCCGAGCCAAGATAGGCATAGACCCCCGAAAAGGCAGCGACCCACCAGAGAACGGCCGTACCGATCGCAATCCAGACAAACACCTTGCCTTCCTCACGCGCGGCGTTCAGCGCCTCGACTTCACTCGCAGGCGAGCGCTCAAATGCCATCGGCACCGGATTGGATAGGCGCAGTTCGTCTCGTTCTGGGTTGTCTTGTTCAGCCATGTCTCTCGGTCTGCGAACTTTGTCGGCCCGAATTTCCATTGGGAGACCGGGCGGGCCACCAACCGTGCAATATGCAGCGTTAAGATGGCGTGTGCAATTTTCCGCATGAAATCAGCCAGTTCAGCTTGATTCCTTGGTTTCCCCCTGCGGCGCGTCCTCAGGTGTCGTGTCTGTGATAATTTCAGCATCGACCGGCTCGCTATCAGCCTGCGGCGCGACCGGTTTTTCCGCTTCCTTCTCAGGAGCTTTCGTTTCCGTCGGTGCGGCGGCCGGTTTGCGGGCAACAAGTTCGAACAGGAGATGATCACGCCACTCGCCGTCGAGCTTCAGATAACGTTCCGCAAGGCCGATCTCGCGGAAACCCAGGCGTTTAACGAGACCGCTGGAGCGCGTATTCTGGGGCATGATTGCTGCCTGAACGCGGTTCAGCTTGAAATCGGTGAAGACCATGGAGAGGACTTCTTCCATGGCTCTGCGCATGATCGACTGGCCTTCATGGCGCCGGTCGAGAAGATAACCGAAGTCCCCAGTCGAGAAAGGCCCCCGTCGGATGTGATCGAGGTCGATCTTGCCGATCACCTCTTCATTCTTGTGCATGACCACGAAGCGATAGGCGCGGCCTTCTTTCCACTCGATCTTCGAGCGTTTGCAGGCAGCCCGCCAGTGGGAATTGGTGTAGTAATGCTCGCTGCGCGCCGGTGCGTAAGGGCGAAACCGTTCGCGATTGAGCGTCATGAAACGCGCGACGCGTTTTGGATCGCACTCATGAAGGGCAACAAGCTCGAACATTTCTACCTTTGCCCTCCAGATCACGGCAGCTTGCTGCCATGCAAGTATCTAGCCGGGATCAGGGGGGTAACGAAAGGCCGAGCTGTGCTAAATCGGGAAGGTTGGCCGCAAATGCGCGGCCAGCACCATTTTTACCCGTCGACAATCTCGTCCAGTGGGTCGAAATCACCGTCATTCTCATTGAGCTCCTCGCCCACGACATAGGCAGCGCCCACAGCCGCCGCAACGCAGCCGGAGAGGGAGATGGAGCCCAGGAGAAGGCCAAGTGCGATCAGGGATTTGTTCAGTCTCATCGTTTCAGTGCCCTTAGACGGTAAAAGATGAGAGCCAAACGCGCGGGCGCCGAAACGGTTCTCGGCCCCCGCGCAAAACATCGCTAAAACAGGCGCTCATCATCATCGACGACTTCATCGACAAGGCGCAGGAGTGCCAGCCCGCCGCCGACAGTGATCAGCGACGTCCCCAGTGAATGCAGCACGTTAGAGGGCAGGGCGAACTTGGCGAAGCCATCGCGCGCCTTGCGGACCTTGCGGCTTACACCCCGGTCTAGATGGGGGCGCTTTTTCTTCGGGCTTGGCAGGTCGAGCGGCGTCGGCTTCCAGGTCTTGAGGAGGATGCCCGTGCCGAGCAGGGCAGCGGCAGCGATGAGAGGCTGGTTCTTCTGTGGCAGGTCGGCCATACGTGCGTATCCTTTGCGTTCTTCAATAACTGCAATGCGCGCGCGATGGCGGAGGTTCCGGAAAGTCCAGTGCTTGCGGCCCGCCTTTGGGGGCAGGCGGGGTGAGAGGGCAGTCTTCCGGGCGCGTCATTCGACTGCGCTCAGGATGAGCCCAGAAGGTCTCTGGAGTCAGGGGAACCCTATTGCTCTTCCTGAGCGACGTCGAAGGATAGAGCGCCGCTAGCCGGTATCGTACCAGCCCGACAGCGCCGCCCCGATCATGGCGGGCAGGCACGCCGCGAGGGCGCCGAGTTCGGCCGACAGCCGGTGCAGGCCAGGTTGCGGCAGGCAGGTGGGGCGGATCTCTCCGGCGGCGCGCAGCCTTGCAAGGTGACGCGCCATGCGCCGGGTGAGCCGTTCGGGGTGCTGAAGGTGTTTCAGGAGGGTGCAGTAGCGGTGTACCAGCAGTGTTTCATCGACGGGCCGGGGTGCGCGGCGCGGCAGGGCGCCGAGGCGGGCTGCGTCCTCGGCGGTGTAGGGGCGCAGGATGCGGAGGAGGGGGAAGCTCGTGTGCGTGCTTCGGGCTCGCTCAGGATGAGTGCGGGTAGTTTCGGAGGGCGCGGTCTGGGTGGACGAGGTCCCGGATAGCGGCTTTGCCGCTTCCGGGATGACGGGTGCCTTAATCTCGAAATCAGCACTCAGCTCCGTCGCCATCAGGACGAGGAGACGGCGCAGGAGCGTTTCCAGCTGGCGCAGCCTCGTCATGAAGCGGCGGGCCGCCGCGCGGGTCACGGGGGCGTGGCGCGTGATGAGCCCCGCCCGCTCGGCCGCGCACTCAAGCGCGCCGATCATGGCGTTGAAGCTGTCCCTGATGAACCCGCCGGCAATCATGGGCGCAAGTATGGGGCGGGTTTGTGGGGGTGAGGAAAGTCAGGGAGTTTCCTCGTTGTTCGCTTCTTTTTGTGACCTCATGCTGAGCCCGTCGAGGCATGCTGGCGCTGCGTTTGGGGCTTCATCCTTCGACAGGCTAAGGATGAGGTTTCAACGGGGATGGGTATCCCCTCTCCCGATCGCGGGAGAGGGGGGTAGGGGTGAGGGCGCCGAGGTTGCTGCTTGTGCCGAGGTATCGCCACTCACAACCGTTGCAGCCCTCATCCCCGCCCTTCTCCCGCATCCGGGAGAAGGGGGCGATTGCCTTGACCGTCGGCTGCTTATTCTACCACAGTCCCGCCAGGCGGCAGGAAGGGGTGCTGGGCGTGAGACGATTGATCCTTGGCATGGGCGTCCTCGCGCTCGGGGCGTGCGGCGGCGCGGCGGACTTTGAGAAACCGGCCAATCTCTGTGAGACCGAGGGCGCGCGGTGTGTCAGTGCGTCGGTGCGTGACCTGCTCGCCGTGGATGGCGACACGTTCGAGCTGCGGCGGCTTTCAGGCTCGGGCCGTGAAGAGCGGGTGCGGCTCCGCCTGATCGGGTGGGACAGTCCTGAGACGGGCGATGCGGCGGCTTGCGCGGCAGAAGACGCGCTCGGCCAGAAGACAGAGGCGCGGGCGCGCGAGCTGTTCGAGGCAGGCTCCAAGGTGACGTTCCTGCCCGAAGGCCCGGACCGCTATGGGCGCCTGCGCGCCCATGTCTATCTCGACGGCGACCATGTGGGCTGGCTGCTCTCCCGCGACGGGCTTGCCCGGCCGCTGGAAGAGGGTGGGCAGGTAGATTGGTGTGGGTAGAGCGAGACCTCTTAGTCGCCCTTAACTTTTAGACACGATGGGGCAGATTTCCAGTCGTTGAAAGGCTATTAACTTCCCATGCCAATTATCGCTCCTACGATCTGAAGTGCCGGCAGAATAAATGTTTGGGTAGAAGCAGTTACTTTTTTTAACGAAGCGAAAAAAGATTTTTCGTCATGCTTTTCTAATTCATCAAGTAATGACTTAATCTGGTCTGCTGCTTCTGAATGTCCTGCCCCTTTCGCTTCTTTCAGCGACCTTTCAAGGGCGTCAGATAGCGCAACGTAGCCCCAATCAGGCATGGAAGTAGTTGAAGCGTCGACTTCTTCAAGTAGCTGTTTAACGCGGTTTTGGTCGCCTACTACTAAGACGCTATTCTTAGCGTTAGACATATCTATGTGATTATTCACTACGTAGCCTTTCCCACACTCACTATCCATAAACGGAATAACGTCATGACGTTCGAGGATGGTATCACAAATTTTGGGTGAATAGTCGGTTTTGGATAGGCACACTAATCGACCGTGCTTGCCGGCGCGTTTCAGCAATTGTGGAACAACATCCGCTACCTGGGTAACTGAACTGTCGATTTCAAACTTCTCAAGAGCTTGATCATCATAAGTTCTGTTTGAAAACAAAGCTAAGGCTAACTGAATTACATCGCTATTCGAAGCTAAATCAGCCAAAAAGCCGAGCATAATTTTATTGTTGTCAATTGCTAAGCGACATTTTCCAGCAGAGAGGAAATGTCCGTGAAGCATCCTGTGCAAATCATTGATTTCCAGCTGAGATCTAGATTCAATAAATTTTGGACAAACTACGTAAATACTCAAAGCAACAATACCTAGTCCTTCGGTTCGGAAACTTCGAACTGGGAATTAATAATATCAGCCTGGTTTCGATAATGGCGATCAATAAAGTTAGAAGGCCAAGAGATCATACCAGTTTCAGATATGTCCGCACGTGCGACTATATTTTTACCTGTCTCATCGCTCGTAAAATGAAGAATGCTGACCTGATCGCTACTAATCTTACCTTTGGCGATTTGAGCACGGACCTCAGTCAAGAGGTACTCGCTATGCGTTTCGACGATAAATCTGATTGGCTCATCCCCGTCGATAACTTTGTCCACCAGCCGAGTGAACAGATTCCCAATCGAGGCCTGCATGTCAGGGTGCAGGTGGACTTCTGGCTGTTCTACGAGCACCAAAGAGCCGGGCCGTGCGGAAATTATCGCCACGATAACAGGTAGTACCTGAGAAAATCCGAACCCAACATCAGATATCTCTAACTCAAGATCAGAATTGATATTCGGAGATACAATTATCTTTCGTATAACCTGTTCTAGACTTGCTATATCAATTTTAATTCCGAACTCAGATAGCCACTCATTTATTGACTTTTTGATTGAGGAATTTTCCAATCGCGTAAACAATGCTTCATCGTCAACGGAGCTACTTAAGTCCTCGTAGTAATACCGTCTGGGATGCGCACGCAGCGGTGGGACATGACTTACCTGATGACGCATGCAGCCATCAAATGCGAGATCCTGAGCCCTCTCAATTATGTAAGCTGCGAGGGCGGCCGTCCTTGGTATGTCTTCGGATTCAAAAATAAGGTCGGGCCCTTGAGAAAATATATCGAGGAACCCGTTTAAGTACCCCTTTATATAGTTGGAGTTTAGACCCGACGCGAAAGATCCGATGTTCCGAGAAACGAAATCAGATCGAATATTTGTGAATATAGAATTTCCCTCTTTTGAGGGATTGTCGATATTTATACCAAGTAAAAGTCTATTGTTTGAGGTTAAAACATCTATTGATTTTGCATAGACATCGTATTGCTCGTTTGCTTCGAGCTCGTAATTTAGGAATATGCCCTTCCTCACTTGTATGTTGGTGAGGTTATCGATCAGTTCGATGCAACATGCGATGTCAGATTCAGCTAGTTTAGATATCTGTGGTCGTCTCAAGGACCCAAAACCTATCGGACCGCGGTGTTTGAATTTTTCCGATTTCCGATTTGGTACGAAAAAATCATCGGGCGCAAACTCTTGAAGTTGAAAAATGCTTTGTGCGCAGCGGTGCATGCTTGAAAGAAAATTTATCTCATAGTCTTCGAATTCGTCGATAACATCGATGGCTTCACGAATTTTGGCTTCAATTTCAGTATTCTTCAGCGCTTCATCGGCAGTACGCGCATCAGCAGATTCACTATCAGCGTTGTTTCGATAATTCAGTATCTGATCGGCGAGCTCTAAACCGTGGTCGCGTAACCAAGCTGCAAACGCCGCTCTTGCTTGAAACATCGAGTGTTTGAAGGCTGAATCATCAAACTTCACCGAAAATTCGAGAGGGAGACTTGTATCTTTTGACCGCCATAGATTTTGTGCCGGGCCGAATTTTACGAGGGGCCCATTATGTTCGAAGATGCTGGGATTTCGGCGGCGAGTATGTCGGTGAGATTGGTGGAGAGCCAAAAGAAACTGCAGGAAAGAGGTTTTTCCAGAGCTATTCTTTCCCACTAAAAACGTGAGCGGGCGGATTGATATTTCAGCGCTCTCAAAGCCCTTATAATTTCGGAGTCTGAGTTCTGTTATCACTTAGTGGGCTCGCGGACTGCTTTGAATGGTTTGGACGAGAAGCTTCCAGTAAACTTGTGGTTCTAGAAAAATTACAATCTAGTCAAGTTCAGTCTATTGCGCGCCCATGCGTTCGCGCATCCTCTTTACTCAATTCTTTGCGCTGAATTAAGGACATAACAAACGCTGTTGATTTTAGCATGCCATAAGTCGTCGCCCCGGCCGACCTGATCGTGGAAGCGGCTGGATCGTTTAAAAAGCCTGCATTGAGCGCTGCCCAAATTAAGCCAGGGGTTCATGAACGACGAAGCGGCTAGTCCTGGCTACAAGCCCAACTCTTCTTCCCGCAGCGCCTTCAGCTCGTCCCGCAGCCGTGCCGCCTCTTCAAACTCAAGATTCGCCGCCGCTTCGCGCATCTGTTTCTCGATGCTGGCGATGACGGATTTGAGGTTGTGGCCTGAGCCGGGTTCGAGTTTGGCGACGGCCTCTTCGGCCATGCCGCGGGCGGGGAGTTTGCGGGATTTGCCGCCCTTGAGCTGCTGGGTCTTGCCGCGGCTTTCGCCGAGGTCGGCGAGGATGTCGGCGACGGCGCGCACGATCGTGGTCGGCGTGATGCCGTGCTCTTCATTGTGGGCGATCTGTTTCTCGCGGCGCCGCTGGGTCTCTTCCATTGCGCGTTCCATCGAGCCGGTGATCTTGTCGGCATAGAGGACGACGCGCGCTTCGGAGTTACGGGCGGCGCGGCCAATGGTCTGGACTAGCGAGGTTTCCGAGCGCAGGAACCCTTCCTTGTCGGCGTCGAGAATACCGACAAAGGCACATTCGGGAATATCAAGGCCCTCGCGGAGCAGGTTGATGCCGACGAGGACGTCGAACTCACCGAGGCGGAGATCGCGCAGGATCTCGATCCGCTCGACCGTGTCGATGTCCGAGTGCATGTAGCGCACCTTCACGCCCTGTTCGTGCAGGTATTCGGTGAGGTCCTCCGCCATCTTCTTGGTCAGCGTGGTGACGAGGGAGCGGAAGCCCTTCGCGGCGGTGTCCTTGACCTCTGAGAGGAGGTCGTCGACCTGGTTGATATTGCCATTGTCCTTCGTGCCCGTGACGGGGCGGACCTCGACTGGCGGATCGACAAGGCCGGTGGGGCGGATGATCTGTTCGGTGAAGACGCCGCCTGTCTGCTCCATCTCCCACGAGCCGGGGGTGGCCGACACGTGGACGGTCTGGGGGCGCATCGCCTCCCATTCGGGAAATTTGAGCGGGCGGTTGTCGATGCACGACGGCAGGCGGAAGCCGTATTCGGCGAGGGTGGACTTGCGGTTGAAGTCGCCCTTGAACATCGCGCCGATCTGCGGAACGGTCTGGTGGCTCTCATCGACGAAGACGAGCGCGTTTTCCGGCAGGTATTCGAACATGGTAGGCGGCGGCTCGCCCGGCAGGCGGCCGGTGAGGTAGCGGGAATAGTTCTCGATGCCGTTGCAGGAGCCGGTCGCGGCCATCATTTCCATGTCATAGGTGACGCGCTGTTCGATGCGCTGGGCCTCGAGCAGCTTGTTGTGCTTCTCGAAATGCGCGATCGTCTCTTTCAGCTCTTTCTTGATCGAGCTGACGGCGTTGTTGAGCGTCGGGCGCGGCGTGACATAGTGGCTGTTGGCGTACATCTTGATCGCAGGCAGGTCCTGGATCTTCTTGCCGGTGAGGGGATCGAACTCGACGATGGATTCCAGCTCATCGCCGAAGAAGGACAGCTTCCACGCGCAGTCATCAAGGTGGGCCGGGAAGATGTCGAGCACGTCGCCCTTGAGGCGGAAGCTGCCGCGCTGGAAGGCGGTGTCGTTGCGGGTGTATTGCAGGGCGACGAGCTTCTGCGTCACCTCGCGCGGGTCGATGCGCTGGCCCTCTTCGAGCTTGAAGGTCATCGAGGAATAGGTCTCGACCGAACCGATGCCGTAGATGCAGGAGACGGACGCGACGATGATGACGTCATCGCGCTCCAGGATCGCGCGAGTGGCCGAGTGGCGCATCCGGTCGATGGCCTCGTTGATGGAGGATTCCTTCTCGATATAGAGGTCCGAGCGCGGGACGTAGGCTTCGGGCTGGTAGTAGTCGTAATAGGAGACGAAATACTCCACGGCATTGTCCGGGAAGAAGGATTTCATCTCGCCATAGAGCTGGGCCGCGAGCGTCTTGTTGGGTGCGAGGATGAGGGCAGGGCGCTGCACCGCTTCGATGACCTTGGCCATGGTGAAGGTCTTGCCTGTGCCGGTCGCGCCGAGGAGGACCTGGTCGCGCTCACCGTTCTGGATGCCCTCAACGAGTTCGGGGATGGCGGTCTTCTGGTCGCCTGCCGGCTCATAGTCGGAGGCGACGCGGAAACGCTTGCCGCCCTCGATCTTCTCCCACTGGCGGTCGGGCCGGTGCGGGGTCCAGTTGTCGGATGGCAGCTGCCCGGACGCATCGCGCGCGGCGCCGGACCAGTTGAATGTGGCGCCAGCATCCTGGACGCCTGAAGAGGGGGAACGAGCCATGAACGGCAAGATGGGGCGAGGGCAGGGGCGCGTAAAGGGCTGGGGGTGCACTGTGTGGGGTGCGGGGGCGGACGGCCCCTGCCGCTATTGGGCAAGGGCCGGTCCGGGTGGTCGCTAGAGGGCAGGGGCGCGGACGTGCGGGCGCCTGCGATCTCAGGTGCCGAACTGCCAGGAGAGGGCGGCCTTGAAGTTGCGGCCGGGCTCCGACACGCCCTCGAAGACGCGGTCATAGTCGTGCTCGAAGATGTTATCGATACCGACGTCGAGGCGGACATTCTCGGCGAAGGAGGGCGACCAGCTGGCATAGAGGTCGACAACGACATAGCCGTCTCTCTGTTCAGCAATGGTGAAGCCGCTCGCGCCGTCGGCTTCGCGGCGTTCGAAATCGTCGGCGATCTGGATGCGCGAACCGATGCGGCTGTTCCACTCCGGCATTTTGACACCGAAGTTCAGCGCCAGCCTGTCTGCCGTCAGCGAACCAAGGTCAGAACCGTCGGAATTGTCCGTCCCTTCGATTATGGAAAGGGTGGCCTGGCTGAAGAAACGCTCTGAGTCGTAGCGAAGTTCGCCTTCCCAGCCTTCAAGCTGAGCAGAGTCGACATTGGCCGAATTGGTCGTGCCAGCTGTGCAGGGCTGGAAGCCCGGCGGCGCGAAGCAGGTCGGGTCGTAGGCGAAATCGACCGAGAGGTTGATGAGGTCCTGCGCGTCCGTCCCGAAATAGCTGAGCTTGCCTTGAAGGCGGTCGCGGCTGGTCCAGACATCGCGGAAATCAATGCCTGCGCCGAATTCTACCGTTTCAGTCTTTTCCGGAACGAGGTCCGGGTTCGGGATGAAATTGTTGTTCACGAAGACGAATGAACCGCGGGCAGGGTTGAACAGGATGGGGTGCGGCACCGAGAAGTGCACGCCGTCGAGATAAAGCTCGTTCACGGAGGGCGCGCGGAAGCCTTCCGAATATGAACCGAACGCACGGAACCATGCCGCGCCTGCCGGCTCGAAACTGGCTGCGAAGCGCGGCGAAACGGCGTCGTCGGAGTTCTTCTGGCCGACCGATACAGAGGAAGAGCTTTCGAACTCATCGAACCGCACGCCGGGCACAATGAGGAGTTCACCGAACTGGGTGGCGATGACGGATTCAAGCTGTGCGAAAACGCCGGTAAACTCGCTCATACCATCCGGGACGCCGTTCCGCGTGCCTGTTACGGTTTGATCGTCGGTCCCGACCTGCTCGTCTTCATACCGGTCTGCGCCGATGGTGATGGTGTTCTCGCTCTGGCCAAGCGTGAAGCGGGACGCGTTGCGGACGCTGAAACCCGTCGTTTCAATATCTCGAGAGATCGTGCGCGGGA
Organism: Henriciella barbarensis; assembly: GCF_003576345.1. GTDB lineage: Bacteria > Pseudomonadota > Alphaproteobacteria > Caulobacterales > Hyphomonadaceae > Henriciella > Henriciella barbarensis. Next base: position 280,832 of record NZ_QWGB01000004.1, read on the forward strand.
CAGTTTGGTCGAACTCATCAACCTTGCTGTCAGTCTGATAGGCCGTCAGGGTCGTGTCGATCCAGTCATTGCTGGCGGGATTGAAGGTAATGGCGGCGCGGTAGGTGTCGGTAACGATGTCCTTTTCGACATCGCGGTCGAGGGCGGTGCTGCCGATACCGGCAAGCCCCTGGCCATTGTTCGGCTCGATCGCTGTATTGTCGAAACGTTGCCAGGAGGCTTCGAGGCTTATTGCGTCCGTTAGCGCGTAGCTGCCCTTGAGGAGGGCGGACTGGATATCGTCATCGGAGGGCAGGGACGCGCCCGAGCCAAGCTCGATATCGCCAGACTGGCGCAGGCCAATGCTGGCGACGCCGTCGAACTTGCCCTGGCGCGTAAAGCCGGAGAGGGTGGCGAGGGTCTCTTCGTTCACACTCTGATAGCCGAGCCGGATACGGGCGCCCATGGTTTGATCGTCTTCGAGGAAGTCTGCTGCGTCTACGCTTTCAAAGGCGAGGACACCGCCGACGGCGCCAGACCCGTAGAGCGCGGAGGCGGGGCCCTTTACGACTTCTGCCGTGCCGATGAGTTCGGGATCCAGGAAGAAGCGGCCGTCATGCGCTGAGGTAAAGCTCTGACGCGCGCCATCGATGAGCACAAGGACGTTCTGGCCGGACAGGCCGCGAATGCTGGGCAGCTCGCCTGTTCTGCGCGGGCCACCGGCAAAATCGAGCCCCGGCACATCACGCAACGCATCGGAAACGGCCGATGGCGCGAGTGTGTCGAGATCATCGCGCGTGATCACGCTGACTTGGCCGGGATAGTCGAAGACAGGGATCGGGTTGGATGTGCCGTATACGGTTACTGTCTCCTCGCGGCGCTCTTCTTGTTCGATTTCCGGCGCAGCCGCCTGCGAATAGGCAGGGGCGGTGAGAACTAGCGCCGTTCCCAGCAATAGCCCGGTCCTGAGTCTACTGTGCATCTGTGTCGTCATGATTTCCCCTCATGATTAGTTTGAGAATGATTTGCAGTCGCTCTCTTTGCACAAGCAATCAGCTATTGCAAACGATTCTCACTATCATTATCAAAAGGCGAAATGCGGCTCGTTCCTGGAGCCTGGAAAGAGGGATAAACATGAAACTTTCTGCTTCACTCAGTGCGCTGGCCTGCGCCGGTGTTTTGCTAGCTTCTGGCGTGACAACGGGCACGGTCATCGGACAAAGCGCGCAGGCTCAAACTGCGGCGGCCGATACGCCAGCTGCGGCGTTCGAGCGTGATCGACAATCCATCCTGGCTATGACGGGCGACTATAAGGTGACGTTCGACTTCATCGAGACGGTGCCGTTCCTGAAGGACTATGAGCTGAAAGAGCGCAAGCTGTCGGGCGGCAATGAGATCGTCCGGGTGATCGAAGACACGGGCGACTTCATCAGCCTGCAGCACATACTTGTCGTCGGACCTGAGGATGCCCCCATCGTGGTCAAGCACTGGCGTCAGGACTGGCAGTATGAGCCGCAGCGAGTTCTGGTTTTCATTGGCGGCAATGCGTGGGAATGGCGCGACGTGCCGGCCAGTGAGCGCGCAGGCGCCTGGTCGCAGACCGTGTATCAGGTTGATGACGCGCCTCGTTACGGTGCGGTGGGTGACTGGATCTATGAGGACGGGATCGCCGAGTGGACCCCGCCAGCCGAATGGCGCCCGCTTCCGCGCCGCGATATGACGACGCGTGACGACTATCATGCAGTCGATGCGGTCAACCGGCATACGATCACTCCCAATGGCTGGGTGCATGAACAGGACAATTCCAAGCTGATCCTGACCGAAGAGCCGCAGGCGCTGGTCCGCGAGATTGGTGTGAACACCTACCGGCGTAATTCCGACTTCGACGTAGCGGTGGGAGATTCCTACTGGGCAGCGACCGAAGACTATTGGGCTGGCGTGCGCGATGAGTGGGCAGAGATCGAGGCCGAATACCCGCGCTTTGCCATCACCATAAAAGGCGAAACCGAAGCCCTGTATAATCCGCTACTTGGCCTTGCGAATGAGGTTCAGGCGGGTGAGCGCGATACCGCGTCGGCCGTGACCGAAGCGAGATCTGTCATCCGCAGTTTCGTGACCCCCGATATCAGTGCGCTTGCTGACCGGCTTCGCCCGGCAGACCAGTCAGCTGTCGGGGAAGAAGGATGATAAGATCGCTTCTCATCGGGGCTGCGACGCTGTTCGTTGCGGCCCCTGCCTTGGCGCATGCGGGGTTTATCGTACCGATTACCGAAAGTCCGGATGAGGAAGGCAGAATTTTCTTCCATGCGACGTTCAGCGACGACTTCCCGCAGATGGAAATTGGTCTGACCTCAGACGCGTGGACGATCGTGACGCCTGCGGGAGAAGTGGGAGAATTCGGCCGTCTGGCAGAACGCCCCGACCGAACAATTCTTGAAGCGACGCTGGAGGAAAGCGGGCTTTACCGTTTCTCGTCGGGCGAACGGCTCGGCCGCACGGGCGAGGTCGCGCGGATTGCCGGCACATATTTCCTGCTCGGAGGCGACGGTCTGGACAAGGAAACGCTGCCAGAGGAGGCGGATGTTCTCACCTCCCAGACCGCGACCGTGTCAGATCTTTATCTGGCGTTTGGGAAGGGGCCGCACGCATCTCTGGAGAGTGAAATCGGCCGACTGGCGATCCGGCCGGGCGCGAACCCTGCGGATATTCGGGTCGGTGAGCGATTTGGAGCGGACGTCCTGTTCGATGGCGCGCCTCTCGCGGGCTATGACGTTACACTCTTTTCGCCTGGCTCCAGCCGGGAAGAGGGCGAGCCGGACACGGCTTTGAAGACCGATGAGAGTGGCCGCCTTGCATTTACCGCGTCAGCGCCCGGCGAGCACCTGCTCATGGTCCGGCACATCGCGCCGTCACCTGACCGGGCTGAAACCGATGTGCGTAGCTATACAACGACGCTGACACTGCTCGTTGAGGCGGCTGAGTAGCGAATGCTCTCGACCTGATGTCGGATCAAACATCCCGAAGGCCCGCTATGAGCCCGTCCTTCAGGGACAGGCATTGACCGCATCACGTTCGTGTTAGGTTGTCCGGATCGGGATTGACAGCGCCGGTGCAAGACCGTCGAGTGGGCACCGAGCGATGTGCCTGGGTAGACAAAATAAATGGCACACGTCTGGAGGAAACGGTGCCATGGTGATTGTGGACCCTGAGGCTGCGCCGATCGCGCCAGCGACATCTCCGTCAGCACATGACGGACTGAGCCGCCGCGCGATCTATTTACACGGCTCGCTCGCCATTCCGCTGGCGATCTATGGCTATCCGTTGGCGATCTGGCTGCCGCCATATTATGGCGCGAGCCTTGGCAGTCTGGCCCTTGTTGGCACGCTCCTGATGCTGGCGCGCTTTACTGACGTCTTCACCGACCCCCTCATGGGCGAGATCTCCGACCGGGGACGCACGCGGTTCGGGCGACGCAAACCCTACATGGTGCTCGGCGCGCCCTGTCTCATGGTGTCGTCCTGGTTCCTGTTCGTGCCGCCTGACGGGGCGGGGGTGCTCTATCTGCTTTGCTGGCTGACCGCCTTCTTTGCCTCGGCTACGATGATCCAGATCCCCTTCCGGGCCTGGGGGGCAGAGCTGTCGGCCGATTATCACGTCCGCAGCCGGGTAACGGCCGTGCGAGAGTTCTTCGTCCTCGGCGGGCTGTTGCTTGCCGCGGCCGTGCCGATGGTGGTGGAGATCCTCGCCGATGGCGGCGCCGTAGCAGAAGTTTTCTCGGCCATGTGGCGCGACATGATCGGCGCGTTTTCCGGTGAGATCATGAACCGGGTGCCGAGCGACCGCTCTGCGCTTGTGAGGCCGGTTCTTTTCTGGCTCGCCATCACGATCATCGTCGCGGTGCCGCTGTTGACGCTGCTTGTGGTCACGACCGTAAAGGAGCCCCCGCCCGCCGCCCGCGAGCGCGTGCCAGTCATTGAAGGCTTCCGGCACATGTGGCGCAACGGTCCGATGCGCCGGGTCCTGATGATCGCCTTCCTGGTGGTCGCCGGCGAGAGCCTGCGCAACGCCGTTTCCCTGTTCTTCATTCGCGATATCGTCGGTATTCCGACAATCGGGGCAGCCTATTTTCTTTATTTCGTGGCAGGGATCTCTGCGATCCCGTTCTGGCTGTGGATGGGACGTAAGGTGGGCAAGCACCGCGCCTTTCTTGGCACGCTTGGCTTTGTAAGCTTTGTGAGCGCGGCAAACCTCTTCCTCGGCTATGGCGACTATTTCGCGTTCTTCTGCCTCTTCCTGATGAAGGGCTTTGCTTTCGGTGGGCTCCAATTCCTGCCGCTGGCGATGCTCGCCGATGTGGTCGACGTCGACAGCGCGCGTTCTGGCGGGCGAAGAGCCGGGGCCTATTTCGCGGTCATCGGCCTGTCGGAGAAACTGGCGGCGGCCATATTCACCGGCATCGCACTCAATATCGCAGGACTGCTCGGCTATCAGGCGATGGGGGCGGCGGCTTCGGCAGATCAAGGCGTGCTTGCGCTACGCCTGGTCTACTGTCTCGGGCCGATTGCCCTTTACAGCCTCGCGGTGCCGCTCATCTGGAGCTATCCGCTGACGCCTGAACGCCATGCACGCCTGCGCGCAGGACTGGAGCGGCGCGCCAAACGGCTGGCCGCGGCGAAGAAGGCAGAGAGCCAGGCGTAGGGACGCGTGGTTCCCTAAAGCCGCGCCGCGCGCAAATCCTTCCGGCGGGTCTTTCCGGCGTCATCGCGTAAAGGTTCGCGGACGAGTTCAATGGATTTGGGGAGCTTGTAGGTGACGAGCCGCTCGCGCAGATGCGCGGTGAGGGCGGCTTCGTCGAGGTCACCTTTCGGCATGTCGATAATGACGTGGAGGCGCGATCCCATATCCTCATCCGGCAGGCCGATGACAGCAGATGAGCGCACGCCTTCGAAGGCGTCGAGCGCGGCTTCGATCTCGGCGGGGTAGATATTCGCGCCGCCGACGATGATCATGTCTGACTTGCGGTCGGTGAGGTAGAGATAGCCGTCGGCGTCCATCCAGCCCATGTCGCCAAGGCTTTCCCAGCCGCCCTCAATCGCCTTGGCCTCGGCGCCGAGATAATAGTAGGAGCTGCCTTGTCCCGCGAGCGGGCGGAGGAACACCTCACCCACTTCGCCAGGCGGCAGGGCCTCGCCGTCCTCCCCGACAATCTTCATCTCGCAAGTCTCTACGGGTCTGCCGACGCTGCCCTTATGCGTCAGCCATTCAGTGCCCTGTATCGTGGTCGAGCCCTGACCCTCTGTGCCGCCATAAAGCTCCCAGATCACTTCGGGCCCCAGCCACTCGATGAAGGCCTCTTTCAGCCAGGGCGGGCAGGGCGCAGCAAGGTGCCAGAGCGCATTGAGGCTCGAGACGTCATAGCGGGTGCGCACCTCATCCGGCAGGGCCCAGATCCGGCGCATCATGGTCGGCACCATATAGGCGGTTTCGAGCTTCATCCGGTCGATCAGCTCCAGCGTTTTCTCGGCATCGAAACGGGTGGTGACGGCAACGCTCGCGCCTTTGAAGAGGGCGATGGTGGCCCACATGAAGGGGCCATTATGGTAGAGCGGACCGGGGATCAGCATCGAGCCCTGCGTGCGGATTTCGAGGAAATCCATGTCGGTGTCCCACTCGGCGGGCAGCTTCGACACGATGAGCTTTGGCCGACCCGTGGAGCCGCCTGACGTCATCGCTTTAAGGGATGCGGCGGTTTTCTCGGGCAGCGGGTCTTCGGACAGGGCTTCGTCAGGCGTGTAGCCAGCCGGGATGGACGGGGTCGGCGCGTATTCGCCGTCCGCAGCGCCAACGACGAGGGCGGGCTTGCCGAGCTCGACGATCTGGTCGCGTTCATACTTCGGCAGGCGGGCGGAAACAGGCTGCGGCGTCGCGCCAAGCTTCCAGGCGGCAAAAGTGGCCTCGAAGAATTCCAGGCTGTTGGGCAGGGCGATGGTGACGAAGTCATTTTCCTTGACGCCAAGGTCCGCGTAGGCCCGTGCCAGCCGGTTGGTGCGCGCATCAAGCTCTGCCCATCTGATCTGATGCCCCTCATGGTCGACAGCGACCCGCTCCGGCTGGATAGCCGCCCAATGGGCAAGAATACGCGAAAGGGACAAGACAGGCATGGGCGGTTCCCTCCGAGCAGGCCATCTCATGCGGCCAGTGCTTTCTTCTGGCGCTAAGCCTAGCGATTTGGACGCGAAGGGGAAGGTGGGAGTTTGTGGAATGCAGATTACTGATCGACCTGCCCTAGCGCCGCCAGAACGCGGCAGTCGCCGACCTGACCGCCGGCGCAGGAATGGAGCATGCGTTCCAGTTCTGTTTCCAGCGCCTTCAGCTGGCGCAGGCGATTGCGGATGTCGGCGAGCTGATTGCGGGCGATCTCATCGACAGAGGCGCAGTCCTGATCCGGGCTGGTCTGAAGTTCGATGAGTTCGCGGATGGCCTCTATGGGAAAGCCGAGCTCACGCGCCTGGCGGATAAAGGCCAGCCGCTGGACCGCACTCTCGTTATACTGGCGTTGACCGCCCGCGGAGCGGTCAGGCTGGCCCATCAGGCCAATGGTCTCATAGTAGCGGATCGTTGTGACCTTGACGCCAGCGAGGCTGGAGAGGCGGCCAATTGTGAGCGCTTTCATGGAAACTGCCTTTTCTGGCTTGAGGCTATAGTGACTGTAGACTGTAGGGTCTGGCTAATGCGAATCTGCCAAGATCGAAAGGCGTTTGAATGTCCAATTGCTGTGAACCCAAAAATTTCGACGGAACCAGCCGCGCCTATCGCCGCGCCCTCATCGCCGTAATTTTTATCAATGCGGTCATGTTCTTTGTAGAAATGAGCGCAGGGCTAGCGTCGGGCTCGCAGTCGCTGAAGGCCGATGCACTCGACTTTGGCAGCGACAGTGCCACCTATGCGCTGAGCCTGATGGTCATCGGCATGTCGGTCCGTACGCGGGCGATTGCCTCTCTGGTCAAGAGCGGGTCACTGGCAATTATTGCAGGGGTAATCCTGTTTACCACGCTCATGCGCGTGTTCGCGGAAGGCGCGCCTGAGGCAGCCACAATGGGCGTCATCGGCGTGGTCGCGCTGCTTGCGAATCTTGCAAGCGTGCTGATCCTGCTACGCTGGCGCGATGGGGACAGCAATGTCAGGTCAGTCTGGTTGTGCTCACGTAATGATGCCATCGGAAATGTCGGGGTGATCGCGGCGGGCGGCGCGGTGGCCTGGACGGGTATGGCGTGGCCCGACCTTGCTGTGGCGGCGCTTCTGGCGGGGCTGTTCCTGCGCTCGGCGGTCAGTATTACCCAGCAGGCAATGTCGGAGATCCGCGACGAGAAGGCGCAGCAGGCCGGCGCTTGACCCTCCACTGGCTGTAGGGATTACGCCGCGTGCATTGATGGCGGTGTGCAGGCCGCGGATGAAACGGAAACCCGACTGATGAAAAACTTCTTCCTGAACGGGGCGGCTGTGACAGCCTTCCTGACGCTTTGTGCGGGTCATCCCGCGATGGCATTTGCTGATGCGCCGGACGCGCATCCGGCCAGCGATCATGAAGATGGATCGCATGACGAGGCCGACCACGATAATGGCCAACATGGCGGCGAGGCAGGCGATCCGCACGCTCATGACCATGATCATGAGCGCGCGCTGGCGCCGGTGATCGTGCAGGCGACACGCTCCGGGCGCCGTGTGCAGGACGAGCCGATCCGGGTCGAGGTGATCAATCGTGAGGAGATCGGCGAGAAGGCGGCGATGCGGCCAGGCAACATATCCATGCTGGTTGCGGAAACCGGCGGCATCCGGGTCCAGACAACATCGCCCGCGCTGGGCGCGGCCAATATCCGCATTCAGGGTCTTTATGGACGTTATACGCAGCTGCTGGCCGATGGTCTGCCGCTTTATGGCGGGCAGGCCGCTTCGCTCGGCTTGCTGCAGATTCCGCCGACCGATCTGGCACAGGTAGAGATCATCAAGGGCTCTGCGTCCTCTCTTTATGGCGGCTCAGCGCTGGGCGGTGTGATCAACCTTGTTTCGCGGCGTCCGGGCGACGAGGCGGAGGGCGAGGTGCTTTTGAACCTGACGACCGAAGATGGTCAGGACATTACAGCCTATGGCGCGACGCCCCTGTCAGACACGGTCGGCGTTTCACTGACGGCGGGTGCGCACCGCCAGAGCGTTCGCGATTTTGACGATGATGGCTGGATCGACATGGCCGGCTATGAGCGCTGGACCGCGCGTCCGCGCGTCTTCTGGGATGGGACGGACGGCTCGTCTGTCTATGCGACGCTTGGGTACATGACAGAGCAGCGAGAGGGTGGGACCTTGCCGGGGCGAACAGTGCCGAACGGCCGGCCCTTCGCGCAGGATCAGGATACTGAGCGGCTGGATGCCGGGCTGATCGCGGAGCGGCCGCTGTCGGATGCGATGTCGCTGCATTTTCGCGGATCGGCCATGGTCCAGGACCACGAACACCGGTTTGGTACGGTGCTGGAGGATGATCAGCATGAAAGCTATCTAGCCGAAACCTCTCTGACCTGGCAGGGCGACCGGACCAACTGGGTTCTGGGAGCCGCGTTGCAGACCGATAGCTTCAGCTCAGACACCTTTCCGGCCTTCGACTATGACTATGATGTGCCGGGCGTGTTCGCGCAGGTCGACCATGATTTCAGTGAGCTGCTGGCGGTTTCGCTGAGCGGGCGGCTGGACGATCATAGCGCCTTCGGGACGCAGTTCAGCCCGCGGCTTTCGGTTCTGTATCGTCCGGGAAACTGGACGATCCGCGGCTCGGTCGGCGAAGGCTATTATGCGCCGACGCCCTTCGTCGAAGAGATCGAAGCGGCGGGTCTTTCACGGCTGGAGCCGCTGTCGGGTCTTGAAGAAGAGACCGCGCAGACGGCATCGTTGGATGTCGGCTATAGGCAAGGTCCGGTCGAGACGAGCCTGACGCTGTTCGCCTCTGATGTGGATGGCGTGACCGAGCTGGAAGCTTTTTCATCTATCCCGGGCGGCACGCCGGACAGGGTCCGTCTGGTCAATCAGGATGGGACGACGGAGATACGCGGCTCCGAATTGCTGCTGCGTTACTATCTCGGCGACTGGAAGCTGACGGGCAGCTATCTTTATCTTGATGCGAGCGAACCGGCGGGGCCGGGCGCAGGGCGACAGGAGATTCCGCTCACGCCGCGCCATTCAGCTGGCTTTGTGGCAATGTGGGAGCAGCATGGCCGCGGGCGTCTCGGCTTTGAGGCCTATTATACAGGAGAGCAGAGACTGGAAGGCAATCCGTATCGCACGGAAAGCGACCCCTATCTGCATCTTGGTATTCTGGCGGAGATCACCACCGGCCCGGCGAGCTGGTTCGTGAATGCGGAGAACTTGCTTGATGTGCGTCAGACCAAGGAAGACCCCCTCCTGCGGCGTGCCCGTGCGCCGAGCGGTCAGTGGACGACGGATATCTGGTCGCGCAATGACGGGTTCATCCTGAATGGTGGCGTACGTCTGAGTTTCTAGCCAACTGGGTCCCGGTCTTCCGCTTTGCGGAAACCGGGATGACGGGCTTTGGGTGTCAGGGCTTTGATAGCCTGATCCTGCGCCCCGCACTCAAATGGTTTGCGGCGTTCACAATCGCGTCGGTGTCGATCTGGTAGTGTTTGTGGAGGTCGGGGATGGTGCCGGTCTGGCCGAAGTGTTCGACCCCGAGCGGGGCGGTCATGTGGCCGGCGACGGAGCCGATCCAGGCAAGGGTTGCCGGATGCCCATCGGTGACGGTGATGAGGGTTGCGTCTCGCGGGACTTTTGCCATCAGACGCTCGATCTGGCTGACGGCGCTGGTGTGGCCGCGGGCGCGGGCGCGGCGGGCAGCGGTCCAACCTGAGTTGAGCCGGTCTGCGGAGGTCACGGCGAGGACGCCGATGTCGCGGCGGTCATTGCCGATGCGGCCCGCCGCTTCGATGGCTTCGGGCGCGATGACGCCCTGATAGGCGATGACGACTTCGCAGTTTGGGCCGGGTTCACGCAACCAGTAGGCGCCGTCGACAACGCCGCGCCGGAACTCTGCATCGTCGCGGTTGCGGGGGCCAAGCTGTTCGATTGGGCGGGTGGAGAGGCGAAGGTAGACCGAGCCGCCGGTCTCATCGCGCAACCAGGTGCGCTCGTCCGGGTCGTTCTCGCCGGAGCGCTGCAGGTAGTCGAAGCTCCAGTCCATGATGATGGAAAGCTCATCGAGGAAGGCGGGTTCGAAGCTGACGAGGCCGTCCTGGCTCATGCCGATAAGCTGTGTGCCGACCGACTGGTGGGCGCCGCCTTCGGGGGCGAGCGTGATGCCGGATGGAGTGCCGGCCACGATGAACCGGGCGTCTTGGTAGCAGGCATAATTCAGGGCATCGAGGCCGCGCGCGATGAACGGATCGTACAGGGTGCCGATCGGGATGAGGCGCTCGCCGAAATGGCTATGGGCAAGGCCTGCCTGACCGAGCAGGAGGAAGAGGTTCATCTCTGCAATGCCGAGCTCGAAATGCTGGCCATCTGGTGAGAACTCCCACTTCTGGGCGGACGGGATGGACTGTTCCTTGAAGGTGTCCGAGACCTCGCGCCGGGCAAAGAGCGAGCGGCGATTGACCCAGCCGGTGAGGTTGGTCGAGCTGGTCACGTCCGGCGACATGGTGACGATATGGTCGGCGAGGTCCGAGGTGCCGCGGGCGAGGCCGTCGAGGATCTTGCCGAAGCCGGCCTGCGTCGCAAGTTCGCGGTCATCGAGCCAGACGGGACCGGGGGATTTGATCTCAGGCGCGGAATAGCGGCGTGTGCCCTCTGCGAAGAAGGGAACCTGGTCGAGGAATTTCTGGAGGCTGGCTTGGTCGTCCACGGTGGCGAACTTGTCCCATTCCTCGCCTTCCGGCACGCCCATGCGTTTCTGGAAGTCGGCGAATTGGGGGTTGTTCATGAAGCCGCCATGATTGTCCTTGTGACCGGCGAGCGGGGTTTGCCAGCCCTTGATCGTATAGGCGAGGAAGACGGTCGGCTTGTCGTCGGTGACGTTGTCGAAGGCTTCGGTAAGGGTGGCGAGGCACTGGCCGCCGAGATTGTTCATCAGGGCGTCCAGCTCTTCATCCGAGCGCTTGTCGAGGAGCTGCGAGACCTCACCCTGGTCGCCAATGTCGTTCATCAGCCGCTTGCGCCAGGCTTTGCCGCCTTTGTAGGTCAGCGCCGAGTAATCCATGTTCGGGCAGTTCTGGATCCATTCCTTCAGGGCTTCGCCGCCCGGCTCCTCGAATGCCTCGCGCTGAAGGACGCCGTGGCGGAGGACAACGGTGCGCCAGCCAAATGCCTTGAAGATGGCGTCGATCTTTTCCCAGAGGCCTTCATGGACGACGCCGTCGAGGCTCTGGCGATTATAGTCGATGATCCACCAGGTATTGCGAAGATCGTGCTTCCAGCCTTCCTGCAGGCATTCATAGACATTGCCTTCGTCAAGCTCGGCGTCTCCGACGAGGGCAACCTGACGGCCGAGGGGCTTGTCGCCCAGCCAGTTCTTGGCGGCGATATAGTCCTGTACCAGAGAGTTGAAGGCGGTCGCCGCGACGCCGAGGCCGACCGAGCCGGTCGAGAAGTCGACATCGTCGGTGTCCTTGGTGCGGCTCGGATAGGATTGCGCGCCGCCCCAGCCGCGGAAGGTTTCCAGCTTCTCGCGCGTCTGGTTGCCCATCAGGTATTGCATGGCATGGAAGACAGGCGAGGCGTGCGGTTTGACCGCGACGCGGTCTTCGGGCTTCAGCGTGTTGAAATAGAGCGCCGTCATGATCGGCACCATCGACGCGCAGGAGGCCTGGTGGCCGCCAACCTTGATGCCGCCCTCTTCCTTCTTCCGGATATTATTGGCGTTGTGGACCGTCCAGGCAGAGAGCCAGAGCAGGCGCTGTTCGATGGTTTTGAGATGATCGAGATCGGCGGTCATGACGGGCCTTTGCAATTGCAACAGTCTGGAGGCGGGTTTCGCACAAGTTGGCGCGGCAAGTCCATCCGGCGAGCCGGTTGAGGCGCAGGACGCTTAATGGCGAGATTCGTGCAATCGCAGCGCGCGCCGGTAATTGAAGCCGATGTGACTTGAAGGCGGCGCGGCGCTTCGCTTTAGCTGCAAACGTAAACACAGGCATGAGTGCCGGGGAGGCAGATATGAAGACTTGGGTCGTAGCCGCAGCGGGAATGTGTACCGCCATTATAGGGGCGCACGCCGACGCGCAGTCTTTCCTCAACGTAGAGACGGATCCTGCCATTCCGACACTGGAAGAGGTGGCCGGGCATGCGCCGGGTGACGAGATCTCCACGGTGACTGAAGCGCTGGACTATATGGAAGCGCTGGCCGAGTCGGCGCCGGACCGGATGACGGTGACCCGCTATGCCGAAAGCTGGGAAGGCCGTGAGCTTGTCTATGGCGTGATTTCGTCGGCCCAAAATATGGCGCGCCTTGATGAGATCAAATCGAACATGGCGCGGCTGGCTTCGGGTGAGCTGTCGGCAGGCGAGCGCAGCTCGCTGATCAATGAGACGCCAGCGGTTGTGTGGCTGTCCTATGGGGTGCACGGCAACGAGATTTCGAGCACGGATGCGGGACTTGCGCTCGCCTATCACCTGCTGGCTGCAGAGGGCGACCAGACGGTCGATGCGATCCTGTCGAACACAGTTGTTGTGATTGATCCGATGCAGAACCCGGACGGGCGCGCGCGTTTTACCAATGCGTTTGAAGCGGCGCGCGGGATCGAGCCATTTGCCGACCGCTATACCGCCGAACATGATGAGCCCTGGCCCGGCGGGCGGTTCAATCACTATCTGTTCGACATGAACCGCGACTGGTTCACGCTGTCCCAGCCCGAAACGCGGGGCCGCGTGGCGAGCATGCTGGAATGGCATCCGGTGGTCGTTGTTGATGCGCATGAGATGGGCGGGGATGAGACGTACTTCTTTGCGCCGGCGGCTGACCCGTTCAATCCGAACATCACCGAGACCCAGAAGGAAAAGCAGGTCCTGATCGGGCGTAACCATGCCCGCTGGTTCGATCAGCGCGGCTATGACTATTTCACCCGTGAGGTCTTTGACGCTTTCTATCCGGGCTATGGCGACATGTGGCCAACGCTCGGCGGCGCGATTGCGATGACCTATGAGCAGGGCTCGGCGCGCGGGCTCTCCTATGAGCGGTCCACCGGCGATGTGCTGACCTACAAGCAGGGGGTGGAGCAACACTTCGTTGCGACGCTGTCGACGGCTGAAGTGGTCGCGAACAACCAGTCGCTGTTTCTGAATGATTTCGCCTCGTACCGGCGTGAAGCGGTCACCGAAGCGCGGGGCGCAAGTGACCGATACTTCGTGTTCGATCTTTCCGACCGCCGCTGGCAGGCCGAGCAGCTTGGCCGCAAGCTGGCGGCGCAGGACATTGTGGTTCAGCGCCTAGGTGAGGGCGCCCAGGTCTGCGGCGTGCGCTATTCCGATGGGGCGCTGGTCGTCGACCGTGCCCAGCCATCCGGCAAGCGAATCACGACGCTGCTGAGCCAGGAAACCAATCTGCCGGAGGACTTTGTCGATGAGCAGGAGTCGCGCCGCGACCGGGGGCTCAATCATGAACTTTATGATGTGACGGCCTGGTCGATGCCGCTGATGGAAGATGTGACGAGCCGCGCCTGCGGGCAGGTCAATCTCTCCGATGCAAGCCGGGTCAGCGCCGACGATCCCGTTACGGCACTAACGGCGTCTGGTGCCGCTTATGGCTATGTCGTGCCGTGGAGTGATGCGGCACAGGCAAAGCTGGTGCTCGGCGCGCTGGATGCAGGCCTGACGGGGCGGGCGACAACTGAGGCGTTCACGGTCAATGGCCGCGAATATCCACGCGGCTCGGTGGTTTTTCCGCTGGCGGCAAATGACAGCGATTTCGCAACCACGCTGAATGGTTTGGCGACGGAGATTGGCGCTGAATATGTGGCGCTGCAGTCCAGCTGGGTCGAGGACGGCCCGAACTATGGCAGCGACAAGTTCGTGGCCCTTACCATGCCGAAAGTCGCCATGGCCTGGGGAGAAGGGACGAGTCCGACCGACGCTGGCGCGGCGCGCTATGTGCTTGAGCGTGAGCTTGGCATTCCGGTCGCGCCGATCCGGGTCGGCACGCTCTCACGCGCCGATCTTGGACGATATGACGTGCTGATCCTGCCGGATGCCGGTTGGGGCTTTGAAAGTGAGCTTGGTGCGGGTGGGAAGTCCGCTATCGCGACCTTCACCCGCAATGGCGGTGTCTTGATCGGGTTCGAGGGTGCGCTTGGGGCGTTGACCAGTGGCGATGATAAGCTGCTCTCTGCGCGCGCTGAGACGGCCTATCTCGCCGAAGAGGAAAAGCGCAGTGATGACGAGGAAACACCTGCCTCCGGGACGTTGATCGAGAGCGACGCCGACTATGAAACGGTCACTGCCGATCAAAAGGCACGTCCTGACAGTGTGCCGGGTGTGCTCGCCAATGTAATTGCGGATACCGATCACTGGCTGTCGTCCGGCTATGAGAATGCGGTGGCGCTCTATCAGGGATCGACGATCTACCGGCCGTTGAACGAGGCTGATGGTGCCAACGTATTCCGCTACGCGGCGGCCGATGAGCTCGTCGCGAGCGGCTATCTCTGGGAAGAGAACCGGGCGCAGCTCGCTTATAAACCGTACTTGATGGCAGAGCAGCACGGCTCCGGCATGGTGATCGCTTTCACGCAGAGCCCGGTTACTCGGGCCTATCTCGACGGACTGAACCTGCTTCTGGTGAATGCTGTTCTCTTTGGGCCTGCGCATACGCGCTAGATAGTGGAACCGCGCTCACTGCTTGCCCGTTCCTTTAGTGAACAATCACGAAGGAGACCCGCGATGAGTGAGCGCGACCACCAGAGAGTTGAAGAAGTCGAACGCCAACGCGGCTATGGCGAGGGCTTTCGCAAGGGCGAAGATGTGGAGGATCAATCGACAGAGGCTGCCGGCTACAAGGACGGCTCGCCTATCGCCGACCAGCAGGACCACGAAACTGATCTCGTCGTCGACATGGAGGATGAACGCCTTCCGAATGTGCCGAATGACGATCACGACGACGCATCAAGCGAGACGATAGAAGGCCATTCGGCTATGAAGAAAAAGCCGGATGGGCATTTGCTTGAAGATGCCTATTCGGTGGTCGACCCGGATGTGGAAGACCCCAAACGCTAGAAACCAATTGAGAGAGCCCGGCCAGAGTGCCGGGCTTTTTCGTGTTTGCGGTGCGGGCGCAGACGTGGTGATGTCCGACCAATCCAGACTGATGAACCGCCGCCGCGCAGGCGGCGCCGCCTATTGAGGAGATCTCCATGACATTGAAGCCCCTGATGTTCGCCGCCTCGGCGCTGACGCTGGTTGTTGCTGGCTGTGCGACGCCCGAAACCGGCGCGGCTGGTGAGACCGCTAGCGCCCCTGTTTCTGGCGAGGCAGATATCCTCACGAGCGTGAGTGATTTTGCGGAGCTGGACGCAGAGGGGTTGAGCTGGAACGGCTATATGGAGAGCTTCCTCGAAGGGTATTTCGAGCTCAACCCGACCTTCGCTGTCAGCCAGGGGCGGCACGAGTTTGACGGAGAGCTACCGGACTGGAGCGATGCGGGGCTCGAAGCGCAGATCCTGTTTCGCCAGTTTGCCATTGAGTTGGCGCAAGAGATGGATGCAGCCAGCCTTAGTGAAGCGGATGCGTTCGAGCGCCAGTACGTGATCAACACAATGAAGGGCGAGCTGTTCTGGCTAACCGAAGCCGATCAGCCGCACCTGAACCCGAGCTTCTATCTCGGCCCACTTGGTCCGAGCGTCTATGTGGCACGGCCCTATGCCGACCCGGAAACGCGCATGAAAGCGTTTATTGAATACGCAAAGAACGTTCCTGAAGCGGCCGCACAGGCGAAAGCCAATCTGAAGCTGCCGATGCCGGCGACCTATGTGAAGCTCGGCACGGCTGGCTTTATCGGGCTTGCCGACCATTATGAGACCGGCGCGCGGGACGCTTTCGCAGAGGTTCAGCATGAAGCGCTGACCGCTGAATATGACGCTGTGGTCGCTGAAGCCGCAGCCGCCATGCGTTCTGTCGCCGACTATATCGAGAGCGAGCCGGGCACAGAAGACGGCTATGCCCTCGGGCCGGAGAAATTCGCTAACATGATCGCGCTGACCGAAGGCGTCGGTATCTCGCTCGAGGAGCTGGAGGCTATCGGCCGGGCTGACCTGAAGGCCAATCAGGATGCGCTGGCCGAAGCCTGCGCGGTGTTCGCCCCGGGCGCGAACATGGCTGACTGCATGGCCAAGATGGCGGCAAACAAGCCAGAGAATGGCCCCGTTCAGGAAGCGCGCGACTCGCTGCCTGCGCTGAAGCAGTTCCTGATCGATGAGGACATCGTCTCCATTCCGGGCACTGAGGAAGCGCTGGTGGCGGAATCGCCACCCTATCGCCGCCAGAATTCAGCCTACATCTCCATTCCGGGGCCTTACGAAGAAGGCATGCCGTCGGTCTATTACATCTCGCCGCCGGACCCGAGCTGGGACGAGGCGACGCGCGCCGAATACATTCCGGGCAAGATGGACCTGCTCGGCACGACGATCCACGAAGTCTGGCCGGGCCACTTCCTGAATTTCCTGCATGCCAACCGCTCTGACTCGGTCTTTGGGCAGATGTTTGTCGGCTACGCCTTCGCTGAGGGCTGGGCGCACTATACCGAAGAAATGATGCTGGATGCAGGCCTGCATGATGGCGACCCGGAGACAAAGATCGGCCAGCTGTCGAACGCGCTGCTGCGCAATTGCCGCTATCTCTCGACGATTGGCCTGCATACGCAGGGCTGGAGCATCGATGATAGCTACGAGCTGTTCCGCAAGGAGTGCTATATCGACCGCGGTAACGCGCTGCAGCAGGCCGCGCGCGGCACGTATGACCCGGCCTATCTCAATTACACGATGGGCAAGCTGATGATCCGCAAGCTGCGTAATGACTGGGTGGCGGTGAACTATCCGGACGCGACGGGCACCGAAGGCTGGAAGGAATTCCATGACGAATTCCTCTCCTATGGCGGCCCGAACATTCCACAGGTCCGTCAGGCCATGATGGGCGAGGAGGAAGCGCGGGCAGTGTTTGGGGAGTAGGTCTGTTGAAAAGATTGAGATCAGAAAAGAGCCGCTTTGAAAGCGGCTCTTTTTTTTGTGGGATCGATGTCCCTACCAGGATGGGAAGTGGACGCCTCCAAATAGATATGTGATATCATACAAATGGTCATCTTCCGTTGCCTATATGGAGCCGAGGCGCTGGCGGTCTTGGCAGTCATGACGGTTTCCGCGTGTTCCGGTGAGGACGGGCGCTCTCAGCCGGAAATTGGTCGTGATGAGACGATTGAGGATCCGGTTTCATCGGAGGACTGGGAATATGAACCATATCTCCCTCCGGTCCCGGACGCAGATCGCCTGTGTATTTATAGCACTCACGACTGTGGCATCGAAAATCCGACTGCGCCTGAGTACCCGAAACTGCCAGAATTTAGCGAGGCTACATGCGATACATCGTTCGTGGTCGGGGAGGATGGTTTCGCTCAAGATATTAGCGTCGAGTGTGATGACCCGCGGTTCAGTGAAACTACGCGGGAGATACTATCTCATCTTAGATACAAAGTGACCGATTTGTGCGGTCGAACTTGTCCAGATATTGGGAGGCGAGTGGATTATCCCATTGAGTATCGCCTCGCGGATTAGACACTAAGAAGAAAAAGCCCGGCCAGTTTGGCCGGGCTTTTGTTTTGGTGATTTTGGAAGGCCCTAGAGACTCTTCACGATGTTCTCCACCATCTTCTTGGCGTCGGACAGCAGCATCATGGTGTTGTCCTTGAAGAAGAGCTCGTTCTGGATGCCGGCATAGCCGGAGCCCATTGAGCGCTTGATGAAGAGGACCGTACCAGCATCCTCGACGTTGAGAACCGGCATGCCGTAGATTGGCGAGGCCTGGTCGGTCTTTGCAGCCGGGTTGGTGACGTCATTTGCACCGATCACGAAGGCGACGTCGGAGGTGTTGAACTCGGAATTGATGTCTTCCAGTTCGAACACTTCGTCATACGGCACCTGCGCCTCAGCGAGGAGGACGTTCATGTGGCCAGGCATCCGGCCGGCGACAGGGTGGATCGCGTATTTCACCTCGACGCCTTCTTCTTTGAGAAGCTCCACCATCTCTTTCAGCGCGTGCTGCGCCTGGGCGACCGCCATGCCATAGCCCGGCACGATGATGACCTTGGAGGCGTTCTTCATGATAAAGGCGGCATCGTCGGCCGAGCCTTGCTTGAACGGGCGGTCGACATCTGCGCCTGCTGCGGCGCCGCCGCTATCGTCAGCGCCGAAGCCGCCGAGGATGACCGAGATGAAGCTGCGGTTCATGCCCTTGCACATGATGTAAGAAAGGATCGCACCGGACGAACCAACAAGCGCGCCGGTGATGATCAGCGCGAAGTTGCCAAGCGTGAAGCCGAGCGCCGCTGCAGCCCAACCCGAATAGGAGTTGAGCATCGAGACGACGACCGGCATGTCAGCGCCGCCAATCGGGATGATCAGCGTGATGCCGAGCACAAAGGCGAGCACGGTCAGGGTCCAGAAGGCCCATGTGGCGGCACCGCTCGACAGGATCAGCACAACAACAAGCGCGACTATGGCAGCCGCAAGCCCAATATTGAGCAGGTGGCGGGCCGGCAGAAGGATGGGCGAGCCGGACATGTTGCCGTTAAGCTTGGCGAAAGCGATCACCGAGCCTGTGAAGGTCAGCGCGCCGATGGCCGAGCCGATAGCCAGTTCGATCAGCGAGACGGTGGCAATACTGCCAACCGTACCAATGCCGAACTCTGCCGGGGCATAGAGCGCGGCAGCAGCGACGAGCACGGCGGCCATGCCGACCAGTGAGTGGAAGGCAGCAACGAGCTGGGGCATCGCCGTCATCGGGATGCGGCGGGCGATGATCGCACCGATGACGCCGCCGACGGCTGCACCTGCGATCAGGATGCCCCAGGTGGTGACATCAAGCTGCGGCCAGAGGAGAGCGATGGTCGTGGCAACGGCGATCGCCATGCCGATAATGCCATTGCGATTACCCTTGCGCGCCGTGGCAGGGCTGGAGAGCCCGCGAAGCGCCAGGATGAAGAGCATGCCCGCGACAAGATAGAGAAGCGGGGCCCATGTGGTGGTGAACTGTTGCAAGGTTTACTCCCCCTTCTTCTTGTACATGGCCAGCATCCGCTGGGTGACCATGAAGCCACCAAAGATGTTGACGCTGGCGAGCGCGACAGCAAAGCCGCCGAGGATCTTGGCGGTCCAGCCGCCATTGATCAGGCCAGAGGAGGCCGCTGCCACGATCGCACCGACCACGATCACTGAAGAGATCGCATTGGTGACAGCCATGAGCGGGGTGTGGAGAGCCGGGGTCACCGACCAGACAACGTAATAGCCGACGAAACAGGCCAGCGCGAAGATCGCGGCAAGGAAGACCGTCGGGTTGAGATTTGTGATTTCGGCCGCATGGGCTGGCAGGGCCAGCGCGAGTGCCGAGAGAACTACTGGGATGGCTTTCATGATTTCAGCCTTTCATTCACGGTTTCGCCGCCCTTGGTGAGGATCATTGCCGTGACGATCTCGTCATCGGTCTCAAGGTTGAGGGATCCATCTTCGGCCGTGATTAGCGGCAAGAAGGCGACGAGGTTCTTGGCATAAAGCGAGGATGTGTCGGCCGGCAGGCGCGCGGGCAGGTTGGAATAACCGGCCACTTTCACGCCATTAATGTCGACGACCTCATCAGGTTTCGACAGCTTGCAATTGCCGCCCGTGGCGACCGCCATGTCGATGACGACAGCACCGGGCTTCATCGACTTCACCATGTCTTCGGTGACCAGCTCTGGCGCTGGACGGCCCGGGATGAGGGCCGTTGTGATGACGATGTCCTGCTTGGCGATGTGGGTCGCGGTCAGCTCCGACTGCTGGCGCTTGTAGTCGTCGGACATTTCCTTGGCGTAGCCGCCAGCGGTCTCGGCTTCCTTGAACTCGTCATTTTCGACGGCGATGAACTTGGCGCCAAGCGAGGCGACCTGTTCCTTAGCCGCCGGTCGCACATCGGTCGCTGTCACCACCCCGCCGAGACGACGTGCTGTTGCGATGGCCTGGAGGCCTGCAACGCCTGCGCCCATGACGAAGACCTTGGCTGGCGCGACCGTGCCAGCTGCTGTCATCATCATCGGTAGCGCGCGGCCATAAAGGGTCGCTCCTTCGATCATGGCGCGGTAGCCGGCGAGGTTGGATTGTGAGGAGAGCGCGTCCATGGACTGGGCGCGGGTGATTCGCGGTGTGAACTCCATGGCGAGCGTGTTGAGCTTCTTGCCATTGAACGCTGTCAGAAGGTCGCCCATGCCGAACGGGTTCATCAGCGCGATGACGGTCAGCCCTTCAGGATAGCTGGTTGCTTCCTGTGCACTTGGCGCGCGAACCTTCAGGAGGACATCAGCCCCCTTAAGCGCGTCACCAGCTGAGCTGGCGATAGTTGCTCCTTCATCTGAAAAAGCCTTGTCCGGAAAGCCTGCAGCCACACCCGCACCAGTTTCAATGGTGACGGTGTGATCGAGGCCGACAAGCTTCTTCACCGATTCCGGGGTTGCCGCGACACGCGTCTCTCCCGGACTTGTTTCTTTCAGAATTGTCAGCTTCATGGCGCGAGTGATCGGAAAATTTTTGCGTGAAAGCAATAGCAGGACGAAAGACGAGGCATGGAATTGTTCAAACTCAACGGAAAAACGGCTCTTGTTACCGGTGCGTCCGGTGGCCTTGGTGAAAGTTTCGCAAGAGCCCTGTCGCAAGCAGGGGCGCGGGTTGTACTCGCTGCGCGGCGCATAGAGAAACTTGAGGCGCTGGCGGCTGAAATCAAATCGCAGGGGGGTGAGGCCCTGGCTGTTTCGATGGACGTCACCGATCCGGCAAGCGTCGAATCGGCTTTCGCCACCGTTCAGGACAAGTTTGGTGGCCCGGCCGATATAATCGTCAACAATTCGGGCATTTCGCGCGACAACTGGTATACCAAGATCACCGAGGAAGAGTGGCGCGCTGTCATGGAGACCAATGTCGACGGCGTATGGCGTGTCGCGAAGGCAGCTTCGAATGCGCTGATCGAGGCAGGCAAGCCCGGATCGATCATCAACATCGCCTCCATTACCGCGCTGCGGCCGCAATACTTCATCTCAGCCTATGCAGCGTCGAAGGCGGCGGTCGATCACATGACCCGCGTCATGGCGCTGGAAGGGGCGCGGTATGGCATTCGCGTGAATGCGATCGCGCCGGGCTATTACAAGACCAATATCAATGACGAGTTCCTCGACAGCGAGGCAGGCGACAAGATGCGAAAGCGGATTCCGATGCGCCGCTTCGGTGAGCATGCCGAGCTTTCAGGCGCGCTGCTGCTGCTCGCCTCCGACGCCGGTAGCTATATGACGGGTTCGACGATCGTGGTCGATGGTGGGCATACGGTAAATACGCTTTAGGGCTATCCGGACTTCTGCTGTCTGCATCGAATACTGTTGATGACGTCCGCCCAACCTTCGGTGGGGAGGCGCTTCGAACGGGCACAGCTTACGTCGTTGTCCTGCAAGTTTTCCGGCCAATCAGGCAAAGCGCTCAATTTGAAGGTGGGTTTTAGGGGTTCATTAGGCGCCTCATGAGACATGAGAGTCCGTTGAAAGGCGTCGAAATGAGTCCAGAGCGCAAGACAGTCCAAGAGCACGCGGGCACGGCCAGCGCGCCTACTGAGGCCACCAGTTCGCGGCCCGAGACAGCGTGTCCGGAGCGCCATGATGGATCGCAATCACCTGCGCGCCAGCTTCAGGATGATCTGGAGAGCCGTCTGGTCCCGGAAGCGCGTTCTTCGACGCTCCGTCAGATCGCTCAAGCGCTCGTTACTGCCTCCGGCCTGACCATGGTTATGGGCTTTTTCGTCTTCAACGCGATTTCCTAGTCCTGCCTCTGGCAATCAGCTGACCGAGCCATATGATGGCAAGTGAAGTCGAATGCGAAAGAGTACGAATGAGAGTCAGAAAAGCCGTGCTGCCTGTCGCTGGCCATGGAACCCGTGTCCTGCCAGCATCAAAATCTATTCCAAAGGAATTGCTGACAGTCGTCGACCAGCCCGTACTGCAATACGTGGTTGATGAAGCGCGTGCAGCCGGGATCGAGCACTTCGTTTTCGTAACCGGGCGCGGCAAGCACGCTATCGAAGACTATTTCGATGAGGCCTATGAGCTGGAGCAGACGCTCGCTTCGAAATCATCAAAAGCCGATATCCTGAAGGATCTGCAGCGCACGAAGCTGCCACCAGGGGCTGCGAGCTTTACGCGACAGCAGGCGCCGCTGGGGCTGGGGCATGCCGTGTGGTGCGCAAAGGACATCATTGGCGAGGAGCCGTTTGCCGTATTGTTGCCCGATGTGATCCTTCGCGCAGAGCCCTCGGCGCTGGCGCAGATGGTAACCGCTTATGACGAGGTCGGGGGCAATATCATTGCCGTCAATCCGGTGCCTGAGGAGCAGGTCTCGTCCTATGGGGTCATCACACCGAAGTCGCGGGACGGCCGGCTTATCGAGATGGAAGGCATGGTCGAGAAGCCCGCGCGTGAAGACGCACCTTCCAATCTCAAGATCACTGGCCGCTACATCCTGCAACCTGAAATCTTTGGCCTGCTGGAAGACCAGGGCAAAGGGGCAGGTGGTGAGATCCAGCTGACCGATTCCATGGTAAGGTTGATGCAGACCCAGTCATTTCACGCCTATGAGTTTGAGGGTGAGGAGTTCGATTGCGGCTCCAAGGCCGGCTATTTCGAGGCATTTGTCGCGCACGCGCTGAAGCATCCGGAGACGGCGGACTTCGCGGAGGCGGTTCTCAAGAAGTATGGCAGTGGCTGATGAGGCCGGGCGACTGACCGCAGCCTGCGACTTTCCCTCGTTTCGGTGAATAGCTATAGCGGTTCACGCGAGGTGAGTGGATGAGATTTCTTGTAACTGGCGTTGCCGGTTTTATCGGTTCAAGGATTGCCGGAGCGCTTTTGAGCGACGGCCATGAGGTCATCGGGCTCGACAATCTCAACGCCTATTATGACCCGGCGCTGAAGCAGGCGCGGCTCCATGAGTTGCAGACTTATGAGAATTTCTCGTTTCGCAAGCTCGATATCTCCGACCATGAGAAGCTGCTTGGACTGCCCGAACGCGATTCGATCGACCGGGTCATCCATCTGGCCGCTCAGGCGGGCGTTCGCTATTCGCTTGAAAATCCCTTTGCCTATGCCCAGTCGAATTTGACCGGTCACCTTGCCATGCTGGAATTCTGTCGCCGGGCCGCCAAGGTGCCGATGCTGGTCTATGCGTCATCAAGCTCTGTCTATGGCGATGATGCGATTGCGCCATTCCGTGAGGACGCGAATGTCGACCGACCTGTCTCGCTCTACGCCGCGACCAAGCGGGCCGACGAGTTGATGAGCCAGGCCTATGCCAAGCTTTATGATATTCCGCAGATCGGCGTGCGCTTCTTTACTGTGTATGGCCCCTGGGGGCGCCCCGATATGGCGTATTGGTCGTTTACCGACCGCATCCTGCGCGGTGAGACGATACGCGTCTTTAATGGCGGCAAGATGAAGCGTGACTTCACCTTCATTGCAGACGCTGTGGCGGGACTGAAGGCGATTGCGACCCGGCCCGCGGTCTTCGTCGAGGGCCAGCGGGCGCACAAGCTCTACAATATCGGACACAACCAGCCCGTCGAGTTGCTGAAATTCATTGAGACGATCGAAGAGGTCACCGGCAAGAAGGCGCGCATGGCACTGGAACCCATGCAGCCGGGCGATGTCACCGAGACATGCGCTGACATTTCCCGCATGCAAGCCAATTACGGGTACGAGCCGAAAGTGAGCCTGAAGGAAGGCCTACAGCAGTTTGCAGATTGGTTCAGGACCCAACGGGTCGCTGCAGGACCGGCGATCAGGCAAGGGCTTTAGGTCCATGGCAACCGAGGCGCTTCCGACAGGTCAGGACGTGCTGAATGCTGCGCGGCGGCTCCACGGGCATGTGCTTCGCACGCCGGTCCTGCGCAATGATGCGCTGGATGAGATCGCAGGGGCAAAGCTCTGGTTTAAATGCGAAAACCTGCAAACGACCGGAAGCTTCAAGATCCGTGGCGCGACCAACCGGCTTTTGCAGCTCAGCCCCGCGCAACGTGAGAAAGGCGTTGTTGCCTTCTCCTCTGGCAATCACGCGCAGGGCATCGCACGGGCCGCAAAGAATTTTCGTATGCCAGCGCTCATCGTCATGCCGTCGGATGCGCCAGCCATCAAGGTCGAAGGCGTACGGCGCGACGGAGCGGAAATCAGGCTTTATGACCGTGAGCATGAAAGTCGCGAGGAGATTGCCGCCGAAGAAACGGAGAAGCGGGGCGCTACGCTGGTGCCGAGTTTCGATGATCCGTACATCATCGCCGGGCAGGGGAGCGCAGGCGTCGAATTCGGACAGCAGATGCGCGATGCCAACACGCAACTCGATCACATCATTTGTTGCGCGGGTGGCGGCGGTCTCATTACGGGGCTGGCGCTCGGTTACCGCCAATTCGACCCTGATATATCGATATGGACCGCAGAACCTGAGGCGCATGACGACTGGCGCCGCTCGCTTGCGGCGGACAGGATTGAAGTCAATGCGCCCGGCACGCGCTCTATTTGCGATGCGATACTGACGCCGTCTCCGGGGAAACTTACCTGGGCACTAGGGCGGGAGCTTCTTGCAGGTGGATGTGCCGTTTGCGACGACCGCATTGAAGAAGCGATGCGGCTAGCCTTCCGCCATCTGAAGCTGGTCGTTGAGCCGGGAGGTGCAGCCGCGCTGGCCTGCGCTTTGTTTGATCTGCCCGAAGCAGCTAAGGGCAAATCAGTCGGTGTTGTGCTGTCAGGCGGGAATGTCGATCCGGCGCAGTATGCGCGGATATTGGCGGACTAGCTGTCCTCTGTTTCTACTGGCACTGCCCAACCGCCGTGGGCCCCAACTTTCGTTGGGGGGCGGTAAGCAGTCAGGGGCTACCTAGTTTTCTTTTAGAATGCGGGACTTCTCGCGTTGCCAGTCACGTTTCTTGGCGGTTTCGCGCTTGTCTGGCGCCTTCTTGCCTGTCGCGAGTCCAATCAGCAGTTTCGCCATGCCACGGTCGTTGAAGTAGAGCTTCAGTGGGACAATCGTACGACCTGCGCGCTCGACCTTCTGGGAGAGCTCGGCGATCTCACGCTTCGAAGCGAGGAGTTTACGACGGCGCTTCGGCTCGTGGTTGAACTGGTTCGCGCCCTCATAGGGCGGGAAATCTGCGTTCACGAGCCAAAGCTCGCCTTCTTCAACGGCTGCATAGGATTCAGCGATGTTTGCGCGACCATTGCGCAGCGACTTCACTTCACTGCCCTGTAGCTGCAAGCCGGCCTCCAGCGTGTCTTCGACTTGATAGTCGAAGCGTGCGCGGCGGTTTTCCGCTACGAGGCCGTCTGAGCGACCCTTGATTTGGCTCTTCTTTGACATGGGAGGCTATATAAGGCCTGCGATCTCCATTGCAGCCTCAATCCTGCGGCGGGCTGCATCGTCTGGTGCGACGAGCGGCAGGCGGATTTCGTCGCTGCAAAGCCCGAGGCGCGACAGCGCGAACTTGGCCGGCCCCGGAGAAGGGGCACAAAACAGCGCCTTGTGAAGCGCGATGAAGCGGGCTTCGATCTCGCGCGCGGTGTCAAGATCGGCTTCATCCATGGCCCTGTGCATCTTCGCCATTTCAGCGGGGGCGACGTTGGACGTGACCGAGATACAACCGGTGCCGCCCATGGCGCGGTAGCCGAGGGTCACGGGGTCTTCACCGCAAATCTGGACGAACTGCTCGTCCCGCAGGCCCGCAGTATGAAGACTGATACGGGCAAGATCGCCCGTCGCATCCTTGATACCGACAATGTTCGGATGCTTTCCAAGGCGGATCACGGTCTCAGGCTGAAGGTCTGAAACAGTACGGCCTGGCACGTTGTACAAAATGATCGGCAGTGCGACAGCGTCAGCGATGGCGCGGAAATGTGCCTCAAGGCCTGCCTGATCCGGCCGGTTGTAGTAAGGGCAGACACAAAGCGCTGCATCGGCGCCAGCTTCCTTTGCATGCTCGACCAGCCCGATGGCTTCGCGGGTAGAGTTCGAGCCAGCACCGGCGATAACCGGAACGCGTCCCGCAGTCACCTCTATGCAGAGACTGACGACCTCGCGGTGCTCAGCGTGGCTAAGCGTGGCGGATTCGCCAGTGGTGCCACAGGGGACGAGTCCGCCTGCGCCATTCTCGATCTGGCGCTCTACAAGATCGGCAAACGCTTTCCGGTCGACCTCCCCATTTCGGAACGGAGTGACTAGTGCCGGAATTGAACCATTGAACATCGTGATTTTGCCGCGAAGTTTATGTTACACATATGCTGAGTTGGACGATAAAGTGTCTGACATCTCAACAGCCAAAAGAAAACAGGCAGGGCCTAATGGGCGTTACCACATACCGAGCGATTACAGCAGCATTAATGCTGGCGACTGCATCACCGATTGCAGTGGCGATTCCCTCATCTTCTCCGAGTGTTAAGCCAGACCTGGTGCCCGCGTCGAGTGTGGTAACGACTGCGGAGGCGAGACTGTTCCGTGATGCGGTTGCAGCGATGGACCGGGGAGACTGGTCTACAGTCCGTAGTCTGCAGGCGAGATCGGGCGACGCGGTGGTGCGCGACCTTATTGCTTGGTTCCGGGGCCGTAGCGACCAGAACATGTCTTTCGACGAAATGAGCGTTCTGCTGCGCCAGCGCAGCGACTGGCCGTTCATGACGACCCTGCAGGTGCGCGCTGAAGGCATAATCAATGATTCGGCCCTCGATGATTTGCAGAAGATTGCCTGGTTTGAGGAGATGGGCGGACCAGCTTCCGGAGAAGGCCGGGTGGCCCTCGCAGAAGCTTACCGGCGCGGCGGCCAGATGGACAAGGCGATCGAGCTTGCTCGTGAAGCCTGGCACGGCAACACGCTGGACAGCGCCCTGACGCAACGCGTGCTCAATCAGTATGGCAGTCAGCTTTCTCAGGACGACCACCGCAAGCGTGCGGACTTCTTGCTCTGGACCAATCAGCGCACGGCGACGTCCCAGCTGAAATCCCGCGTCGGAAGTGACTGGGCGTTGCTTATTGAAGCACGCATCAGGCTTCAGGCGAGAGCGGCAGGCGTCGACGCCGCTGTGAATGCGGTGCCGGCTTCGCTGCAGAACCATCCGGGGCTGATGTTCGACCGTGCCCACTGGCGCAAACGCGCCGGGCAACGTGACGAGAACTGGGTGCCGCTCCTCGCAGAGATTGACGGCACCGGAGTTCCGGCAGCAGGACAGAACGCGCTCTGGAATCTACGTCACTGGCCGATTCGCGAGGCGCTGCAGGAGCGGAAATTCCAGCTCGCCTATGATCTTGGATCGCGTCACGGCATGGATTCGGGCGGCAATTTTGCTGAAGCCGCCTGGGTGTCAGGCTGGACGGCGCTTCGCCATCTCAACCAGCCATCCATGGCCCTTCCACACTTCAAGGCGCTTGAAGCCGGGACGTCCACACCGATCAGCCAGGCGAGGGCGCTTTACTGGCAGGGGCGAACCTATGAAGCACTCGGCAATCAGACGGAGGCTGCCGCCGCCTATCAGCGTGCGGCCCAGTACCCTTATGTCTATTACGGCCAGCTGGCAGCCGAGAAGGCGGGCCTGCAGCGCATCTATCTGAAGACCGAAGCCGATGTGACCGATGCCGAGCGTAATGCTTTCATGAGCAGGCCGCAGGTGAAGGCCGCTATCCTGCTCGCCGAAAACGGGCAGGAAATGGATTTCCGCCGGTTCTCCTACAATATCGATGACACGTTGGAGACAGAGGCAGACTATGTGCTGCTCTCCGAGGTCGCGAATAACTACCTCTATCCGGAAGTCGGTGTGCGCGGCGCCAAGGCCGGGCTCGCCAAGAATGTGATCGCGCCGCAGGCGGTCTTCCCGATCCCCAACTTTCCGCTGCAGCGCGAGCCGAACGTGGAGCGTGCGGTGATCTATGCGCTCGCCCGCCAGGAAAGCGAGATGAACCCCTCGGCTGTCTCGCATGCCAATGCGCGCGGCCTGATGCAATTTCTTCCGGCCACCGCGCGAGAGGAAGCTCGGCGCATCGGCCTTCCGTTCCGCACATCATGGCTGACTGATGATCCTGGTTACAACATGACGCTCGGTGGATCGCACCTCGATACGCTACTTGGCCAATTCAATGGCAGCTACATCATGACAGTGGCAGCGTATAATGCTGGAGCGTCACGCCCACGTCGCTGGATGCGAGAGTATGGCGATCCGCGCCGGGGTGAGATCGACCCGATTGACTGGGTGGAGTTCATACCCTTTTCCGAAACGCGCAATTACGTCCAGCGCGTCCTGGAGAACACCCAAGTGTACCGCCAGCGGATTGCTGGTGAGGCCGTCGATATCCGACTGACCGAAGATCTCAATCGAGGCAGGCACTAGCGCTCGTCCAGAAAACGAAAAGGCCACCCCCGAGGGGGTGGCCTTCGTGAGCCGGATTGGCTCATGAATCCTGGTAGGGCGATACCTACCCGAGGTCAGTGCTAGCGCACAGAGAGAGGCTGCTCTCCAAGGCCACCAGCACAGACGGACCCATTTGCCGTTCCTGGTTTCTCACTCGACATTGGATCACCTCCTTTCAGCTGTTGATACAGAACACCGACCGCAAGTTACGCCCGGTCATTCAAATAGAACATGATTTGCGGCGATTTAAAGGGCAGAGACGAAAAAAGCCGGCTACGAGGCGCAGCCGGCTTTTCCGAGGGTTATTACTCGCCTACTGGCTGAGAATACCAATCGCGAGACCTACGATAGCGCCTGTAGCGACCGAGGTCAGAACAGCATCGTTGCTGCCGCGATGGTGAACCCACTGGTGACCGCGCGGCGGGCTGTAAAGACCATAGCGCCCATAATCGCGAATGATCACCGAGCTCGAGCCGTAGTGGTAGCGGTTACCGATGGTGTAGCGTGGATGATGGTAGCCGCGGTTGTAGTGATACACGACACGCGGGCGCGTGCGGTGATAGGTCGGCGCACTATAATAGTTGCGCGTCACGACGCGGCCTCGATTGTGGTATCTGTGATTGTTGCGGTGATAGTCGCGGCCACGACGATAGTCGCGCCGATTATCCCGGCGATGTTTATAGTCTCCGCGCCGATCAGCGCGATGGTAGTCACGATTGCCGCGATGACGGTCACCATGATAGCGATCACCGCGATCACCACGATCATAGTGGCCGCGGTCACTGCGCTGGTCGGCAGCAGCCACTGGTGTGAACGCCGCGAGCGCGAGAGCTCCTGCGGCACCGATGTGGAGTAGTAGTTTTCTGAACGCCATGAGGAGCCTCCCTATGCAAGTTCTCTCACCGAGCCCTTGCCCGGAATTGTTTCTGGTCTGAATACAAGTGTTAACCAATTATGAGGTTCCGAGCTTGAACCTTAGCTGAACAAGTCCTTCATCATGGCCCGCCAAGAAAACCTGCAGATCGACGATGACTTGACCGTTCCTTACTGGGAGCTGGTGGAAACGTTTACGCGATCATCCGGGCCGGGCGGTCAAAGTGTGAACAAGGTATCGAGCGCGGTGCAGCTGCGGTGGAATGTCGATGCCTCTTCAGTGCCCGCACGCATCAAGGCGCGCTTCCGTCAGATATGGAAGAACAGAATTACCAAGGAGGGTGACGTCATCGTCGATGCGAGCGAACACCGCTCCCAGGCGCTAAACAGGGATGCGGCGCGCGACCGGCTCACTTCCATGATCCGGAAGGCAGCGAAGAAGCGGAAACGCCGCATCGCGACAAGGCCAACGCGCGGATCGGTCGAGCGGCGGATCAAGGCCAAGAAGGAAACGGGCGAAAAAAAAGCCCTGCGTGGAAAGGTCGACCCTTAGACGGCGCGCCTTCCGGTGCAAAAGAAAACGCCGCCCCGAAACGAGGCGGCGTTGGTCTAATTTGGTTGGGGTTCGCTGCTTACTGAACGACAGCGCAGGCGACGCGCCCGCCAGCACCGCCAATCGGCTGGCTCATATGATCATCGCGACCTTCGTGAATGATAATGGCGCCGCCATCTTCATCCATCACGTCTGAAAGCGTGACCAGATCGGTAAACGTCTCGAAATTCACAGAGCCATCTTCAAAGGCGTACAGGTTTGGCAAGTCGCCAGGCTCTGGACCGTCGGGGTTCAGAAGGCCATGACCACCTTCGACCTTGCCGACATGACCACCCGAGGCGGTGTATTCACCGGTGTCGCTGCAGTCGCCAGTCTGGTGAATGTGCACAGCGTGCCAGCCTGGGGTCAGGCCGCCCTCACTAACCGAGACCTCCATGACGATGCCATTCGGGCCTTCGATCATGTTCACGCTGCCGATCGTATCGCCTTCATTGCCCAGAAGATCGCCCGTCGCGCGCATCATGGATGGAAGGGACTCGCTGCCGCCGGCGTCCATCTCGGACGGTGGCATATCGGCCTGCATTTCGGCTGCGTCGTCAGCGGCGCTCGTGTCCTGCTGGGCATCGGAGGTTTGCTGGGTGCAGGCAAAAACGATCGCAATCGAAGCGGCTGCGGCGGATAGAGGTAGGAAGCGGCTCATGAATTTTCTCCTGTTTGGACACACAGTAACATAGTTCGATCAACGTTTTGTCATGCCGCCATCGACGACATATTCGGAGCCGGTGACGTAAGAGGCGTCGTCAGACAGTAGGAAACATGCGACGGCGGCAACTTCTTCCGCCTTGCCAAACCGGCCGAGTGGCACCTGCGATCTGATCTGCTCCGTCATCTCCTTCTTCTGCTCTTCATCGTCGACTGCGGTGTCAAAGAAATTTGTTTCGATCGGCCCCGGGGCAATCGAGTTTACGCGGATCTGACGCGGTGCCAGCGCGGAAGAGAACGACCGAGCGAAGACGGCCATTGATGCTTTTGACGCGCCATAGACAGCGCCCGGCGCCTGACCAAGATAGGCGGCGACTGATGATGTCAGGAGCACTGCGCCACCATCACTTATATTGTCCTTGAGCAGGTCCATATGCAGGAGCGGCCCCCGAACATTCGTGTTCATCATCTGATCGAAGAAGTCGGTGTCGTGCTGCCCGATTTCCTTGAAAGCGCCGTATCCGGCATTGAGATAGAGGCCGTCGAGCTTGCCCATCTTCTCGCCCACCGCTTCGGCAAGCTGTTTTGCTTCTTCTGCGCTGGAGGCATCATTGCGTAGGACGAGTGACCCGGATGGAAGTTTCTTTCCTGCCTCGTCAAGGTGGTCCTGGCTGCGGCCTGTTACGGCGACCTCGCCGCCTTCTTCGACGATGCGAAGCGCAGTGGCGAGGCCGATGCCGCTCGTGCCGCCTGTGACAAGAATACGCTTACCTTCAAATCTAGACATTCTAGTCTCACTTTCCATTCTGGTTTACGCTAGGCGAACGAGCCGCAGGTGCGAGCGTTCCGAGACATTTTTGCAGGCTGAAGAGTGACGACAGAAAGACTGGACAAAGCGCTTGTGACCCAGGGCTATTTTGATAGCCGGTCAGCGGCGCAGGCTGCTGTCGCAGCAGGTACTGTGTTGGTGAACGGCCGGCCCGCCAGCAAAACGTCGCAATTGATCGGGCCGTCTGACCGGCTGGAGGCTGAACCTGCGCATCCATATGTGTCTCGCGGCGGGTTGAAGCTTGACCATGCGCTGGACGTTTTCGGCGTTGATCCCGCAGGCCGTCATTGTCTCGATGTTGGCGCATCGACAGGTGGCTTCACCGACGTGCTAATCCAACGCGGCGCCGCGCATGTGGTAGCCGTCGACGTGGGGCGCGGGCAGCTGCATGAGAGGATCGCGTGCGATCCGCGTGTCACATCCTATGAGGCGACCGATGCACGGTCATTGACGTCGGCGATGGTTGGCGAGGCGCCGTCTCTCATCGTCTGCGATGCAAGTTTCATCTCACTGGCCAAGCTGCTTGAGGCACCGCTTTCGCTAGCAGGGCAGGGCGCTGAACTGGTGACGCTGTTCAAGCCGCAATTCGAGGTGGGGCGTGAGTTCGTCGGCAAGGGCGGGATGGTCACTGACGCGGGTGCCGTCGCGCGCGCCGAAGCGGAATTCTGCGACTGGCTGGCAGATATGAAATGGGCTGTCAGTGCGAAGACTGACAGCCCGATCCGCGGCGGCGACGGCAATGCCGAACGCCTGTTACATGCGGTGCAAGCCTAGCCTGCAGGGCCTCGGCGGCCACCGCTTTCGCGGCGCGACAGGAAGGCGAGGCGTTCGAACAGGGCGACGTCCTGCTCATTCTTGAGAAGGGCGCCGTGAAGCGGCGGCGTCAGCTTGTCCGGATCCTGTTCCTTGAGGGTTTCGAGATCGATGTCCTCATTCATCAGAAGCTTCAGCCAGTCGAGAAGTTCGCTGGTCGAAGGCTTCTTCTTCATGCCCGGGACTTCGCGCATGGAGTAGAAGGTGGTGAGCGCTTCGGCGACCAGCTTCTGCTTGATGCCTGGATAGTGGACGTCGATGATCTCTTTCATCGTCTGCTCGTCCGGGAACTTGATGAAGTGGAAGAAGCAGCGGCGCAGGAAGGCGTCCGGAAGCTCTTTTTCGTTGTTCGACGTGATGATGACAAGCGGGCGCTGCTTGGCCTTAACCGTCTCATCGGTTTCGTAGACATAGAATTCCATGCGATCGAGCTCCTGCAGGAGGTCGTTCGGGAACTCGATATCTGCCTTGTCGATCTCGTCGATCAGCAGGATTGGCCGCTCATC
Organism: Henriciella barbarensis; assembly: GCF_003576345.1. Classification (GTDB taxonomy): domain Bacteria; phylum Pseudomonadota; class Alphaproteobacteria; order Caulobacterales; family Hyphomonadaceae; genus Henriciella; species Henriciella barbarensis. The sequence continues at coordinate 313,768 of NZ_QWGB01000004.1, forward strand.
GGAAGTGAAAGCCTCCCAGAGCTTACCCTTCTTGATGTAGTTTGAGATGTCCTTTGCGCGCTCTTCGCCCATCTGGCCGTCGCGCAGGCGTGAAACCGCGTCGTATTCATACAGGCCTTGCTGGGCCTTGGTGGACGATTTGATATGCCACTCAATGAGTGGCACGCCGAGCGCCTTGGCAACTTCGATCGCAAGAACGGTCTTGCCCGTACCGGGCTCACCCTTGACCAAAAGCGGACGCTGAAGCGCAATGGCTGCATTCACAGCGACGCGTAGGTCTTCGGTTGCGACGTAATTCTCAGTGCCTTCAAAACGCATGCTGTTCTCCCAAAACTTGTCCCGGCCGATGATAAGGACGCAGCTCTGAAGGGCAACCTGTTGAGCGCGCCTATCTTGGCGTCAATCGCGGCATTTTCGCCCGGGGATCTCGTTTTAGTCGGTGTTAACCTTACAACTTGTATAGAAATTGCAACATCCCAGTAAGGATTCGGGGGAGCGCGCGCACAATGCCGCTAAAACTATCATTGAAACCGGGCGAGGCGGTCGTCGTCAACGAGGCTGTTATCCGAAATGGAGAGCGCCGCGGTACCATGTTGCTCGAAACGAAAGCACGGATACTGCGCGAGCGGGACGTGATGTTTCCTGACGACATCTCCACGCCTCAGGACGCGACCTATTTCTGCCTGATGCAGATGTACATCGTCGGCGAAACGAGCGGAAAACTCTATGATAGTGCCGTTTCAACGCTGGCTGACTGGATGGACCAGAGCCGGTCGCAGGTTGAGCGGGACGAAATTTTGCGCATTGCTCAACTCGTTGCCGCCGGCAATCTCTACAAGGCGCTTGGCAATTGCCGCAAACTGCTGAAATCGGACCTCGATGAGGCCGAGTATGCCTGAGAACCGAGCGATCATGACCGAGACCCGCAACGAACCCACCGTCCTGACGGAGCTCGCCGAAGCTATCGAAGCGCTTGAGCGCGGTGCCGTTTCCGCGCCTGTGTCGATCCAGCTTACGGACAGTGTCGTCCTTGAGGCGGCGGAAGACGACGACATTGACGGGCTGTTGCAGCGGGCGCGCGGGCTACGGCTCATCATGATGATAGCGGCCGGTGATCCGGTTGAGCGGCCTTCAAGCATGCGTCATGACAGGCCTGCCCTGCACGCACGGGTCAAGGACATACTGGACGCACTGAAATAGGAGGATTAAGGCGCGCCTCATGACTGGCGATCTTGTCTCCGTATTCACCGCGTCCTTCGTGACGTTCTTCGTTCTGATCGATGCACTGGGCGTTGCGCCCGTTTTTGCGTCTCTGACAGCGAAGGGCGATGCACGCTATCGGCGCAGTATGGCGTGGCGTTCCATCCTGGTGGCGACGCTGATCATATTCGGTTTTGCTTTCTTCGGTGCCTGGCTGCTGCGGCAGCTTCACATTACCATCGATGCGTTCCGGGCCGCTGGCGGCGCGCTTCTGTTCCTGATCGCGCTGGATATGGTGTTCGAGAAGCGGACCGAGCGGCGCGAGTCGCGCGCTGATGAGTACCTCGAAGAGCATGAAAAACTGGACGATGTCTCTGTGTTTCCGATCGGCATTCCGATGCTGGCCGGGCCCGGTTCGATCGCGACTGCGATGCTGTTCATGTCCGAAGCGGCGAACTGGATGACGCAAGCTGTCGTGCTCGCCGCAATCGGCCTCAACATGTTGCTCTGCCTGATCGTGTTCCTGATTGCGAGCCCTCTGGTGCGCGCCATGGGGGACAGCGTGGCTGGTGCGATCACACGGATCTTCGGCGTTATACTCGCGGCCCTTTCGGTTCAGCTGCTAATCGACGGTCTGCAAGGCGCGTTCGCTACTGTCTGACATTCGTTCGTCGACGGCCAGAGACTGTCACTGCCAGCGAGAACTTTGCATCCTGTGAAACGCCGCCGCGATCGACCAGATCAGCGCAGCAAAAATGGCGACCAGTCCCAAGATCTGAAGCACGAGGGATGTGGACCAGCGGATCCCGATTTGTGCAAGTTCGGTCACACGTGGGCCGATAGCCTTGGCGAGGGCCACTGCGCGATCGCTGCCCGACTGGGCAACGACTTCCAGCTTGCGGACATCCTCGGGCGATTTGGCGAGTTCGATGAGCGTAACTGCGCCAGCAGGCGTCGTTTCTGCAGCGATATGGGCGATCGAAGCGAGGTCGCGCCGGAGGCGTAACAGGCCGTCGGCGTTGAGCGCGTCCTCATAGGCGCCGAGCACCTGGCTCTGCCGGACGCTGGGCGGCACGACGGCACTCACAACACCCGCAAGTCGATCGAGTAGTTCTTCTTCAGGCAGGGCAAGATCCACCCGCTCATCCAGATAGGCTGTGTAGGCATCGTCCAGGCGGCCGGCACGACCTGCCGCGCGAAGTACGGAGATCGCCGTCAGGAGCGCGGGCTCCGCCTCGCCATCGGCGACTTCGATGAGGCCGATGGCGCTGAGCCGCAACTGCAAGGTGTCGGTCGTCTCGCCGTTCACCCATTGTTGTGAGCGTCGGACGAGGTCTGCGCGGCTGCCAATCATCGAAAAGCCAGCGGAGGGGGCGTCTAGCGAAGGCTCGGGCTCGACCTGTTCAACGCTCTCCTCGCTAGGACCTTCGGTGGTTAGGTCGGTCGATGACTGATCGGTTGCCCGATTGGGGAACCCGGTATTTCGTGAAGGAACCTCACCCGGTTGCGAATAGAGCATTCCGGGGCGTTCCACGGCGCGCTGATAGTCCGCGCGCACCTCATTTGGGAGGAAGAGAAGGCCCGCGCGTGTCAGGCGCTCATCTTCAGTGCCCGATTCCTCTGCGTTTACCGCAGCGAGAAGGGCGCGCCGGTCATTGCGGCTGAGCATGGCAGGCGCCGCCAGCAGGTAGCCACGTGCGGCCGAGAAATCGCGCAGCGCCAGTTCGTTTGCGATTTGCTCTGCCCAGTAGGCGCGCGAAGGAACGCCGTCAGGAACGATTGTCTCGAAGGCCTGATCAATCTCACGCCGGGTTTCCTCGCGTGCCTCTGCGTCCAAGCTGCCATCAAGGCTTTGAGTCGAATAGGCATTCACCAGAACGCGAACTGATAGCACCGCGAGGATGAGAAGCAGGCTGTTGAATACCAGCGCATGACGCCAGCTGCCCTTTTCTTCCAATTCCCTGCGCCGGTGATAGCGGGCCATATACAAGACCTGATGTTCAATCTGGTTCGGTTGCGGTCGTTAGATGACCGCGTCGAAGCTATAGGGCACAGCACTCGCGGTGTCCGCAAGTGCCTGCAGCTACACAGACGACTGGCCCAAGGCTTGCAGAATTCAGGGCGTGTTCATGTGAGGGCGTGTAATTTAAACCTCATGTAATGGCTAATTGCGCAGAGGGGCAACACGCTATATAGGCCGCGCCAGTGGGAGGTATGAGACCATGGCTGATACGAAGCTGAATGACTATATCCCGTCCGACGACGAGGAGTTCATGAACCCCCGTCAGCAGGCATTCTTCCGTATGCGTCTGGAGCATTGGAAGACCGACATTCTGAATGGCACTAAGTCTACGATCAACAATCTGCAGGAAGACTCAAGCAATCTTCCGGACGTCGTCGACCGCGCATCCTCAGAAAGCGACAAGGCACTGGAGCTTCGCACCCGTGACCGTCAACGTAAGTTGATTTCGAAGATTGACGCAGCCCTGCGCCGTATTGACGAAGGCACATATGGTTATTGCGACGAGACAGGCGAGCCGATCAGTCTGCGCCGCCTCGAAGCGCGTCCAACCGCGACGCTGAGCCTTGAGGCGCAGGAGCGTCACGAGCGCAAGGAGCGGACGGTCCGCGACGACTGAGAGCTTTACCAGGCTTCAGAAACGAAAACGGCAGGGCCAGTCGAGGCCCTGCCGTTTTTTATCACCCAACGCCCGGCGGTTTGTTTTCGGTGCCGGTCCGCTGAGAGTGAAAATGACACGGGAATCCGAATCAAAAATTACCGCAACATTTCAAGCAGATTAATATCGGGTGGAGTTCGTTAATGATCGAGTCCCCGGAAATTAACCTTTGGCACTGAAAAACCGCTTCTGGAACCGATTCCAATGCAGGCGGACTCGAAAATACTAACGCTTCATTAACCGGCACGGCCCAGTCTTAGAGACGGAGAGTTGGGGTTCCCATGCGCGATACAGAACGTACCGAAGAGGACTGGTCCATGTCAGAAAGACGTGAGCGCGCCATCATGCGCGATGTGCCAAATGTGAGCCCACCGCCCATCTTGCCGGCCGCAGATGATTTCAAGCTTCCAACAGCGCGCGGTATCCTTTCCAAGGAAGAAATTCAGGCGCTGCTTCGCCCGGATCTGCCGAAAATCAATGATGCTGGCGATAGTTCGCAGCCTTTCGCCCGTGACCTCGACACCCGCGACGACGCGGATGAGGCAGCCCGCAAAGGCCGAAAGGTAGCTGCGCGTCTGTCGCGCGCTTTTGGAGAGCATGCAGGCCTTAAAGCTGCCGTCACGCTCGCTCACACGGCATCATTTGAAGATGCTGGCGAACTAGGCACGCAGGCAGAGCGGACGAGTACGAACGCTTTCGCTGTGTTCGCCAATGAAGACGGCGATGCGACGCACATTATCTGTCTTAGTGGGCAGCTGAACGACCAGCTCATCGCCAATGCTTGCGGGGCGCTCTCCCTTGCAGGATCGGTGGCCGCGGCACGCCAGCTAAGCGTCATTGATTGCGCTCTTATCCGGCAATTCATGTCGCCGTTTGCGAGATCGCTCGGATCGGACCTGTCGCTCGTCGGTATCGAGACCAACCCTGCCTACGTCTCGTCGCTCATGGCGGGAGATGCAGGCGTTCGCTTCACTTTCAATGTCGATGCAGCGGGGCAGCGTAGCGCGCTGTCGCTCTGGACAGTGGAGGCTGCTGACGACGAGCGCGCAGCAACCGTTCCAGCCGAACCATCCCGTGATGTTGAAAGTGTGACCGCACTACTGACCGCGCGGATGGCAAGCTTAAGCGTACCGGTCAGCCGTCTTGCTTCCCTGAAAGAAGGCGACACGCTGCTGCTGGGCGTGCCTGCAGATCAGCCTGTCGAACTGCTTTCCGGCGGGCGCAACGGCCGTGTCGCGTATGAAGGCGACCTTGGTCGCAAAGGTAACAGTATTGCGGTCCGTGTCCGGCAGTGTGCCTGACGCAGCCAGGTTGCCGCAAAACTGATCAGCGTTATCGTCCCCACCGGGCCGAACGGCCGCGACCATCAACATGCACGAACGGGCCGTGCACGGCATTGGCTTTATAGCTGCCAAGGCCGCCGCGCGGGACCTCCTTTGTGTTGGCGAATAGATCCTGCGCGTAATCATAAAGAAAGTCGGCGTCGGCCTTATTAATTGCGCCATCGCGGTTGATGTCATCCATCAAGCCGTCCTTCGGCGCGACATCGATATAGATGTCGGTCGCGTCTCCATACATATGTCGTGACAGGCGCGCCGAACCGATTGCGGTGTTGTAGAATGGCGACCTGAAGGCGCTCATCACAAAGAACGTGTCCGCATCGGTAATACCATCGCGGTTGAGCGCGTCGAGGAGTACTTCAAGTCGTTTCAGATTGTCACTCGAGATCAGAAGGTATTTCGGCCAATGATCTGGTTGCTGGTGGCAGAGGAACTGACCGATCTGAAAACTGGGCGAGACGTTGATGTCGCCGTAGCCCTCATCCAGCCGGATGAAGCCCCGAGGCGTTTTCTCAGGGTAGGCGCCCATGCGAAAACCATTGAGGCGCCCCTCCGCATCAACTCTGTCTGACGGCTCAAGCACGAATAGCGCGACCTTGTATTCCCGTTCGTCATCAAGGTTCCGGAATTCCAGTGAATAGGTGCCAGACACTTCAGGCGCGATAAAGGCGTCAGCCGCTTCGATCCGATCGCCATTGAGGTATGCTGTCATGCCGGCGGGTACCGTCATCGGCACTGTTTCGGATGGCATCGCCATGTGATGCCAGACCGGGTGAGGAATATCCTTTCCATCTAGCGACACCGGCACGGTCGAAACCGCACCGGTGAAAGCTATCGCTTGGAGAATTGTCGTACCGAGCAAGCTGTTCATCATGCGAACTAGCCCCTCTCAGTCGCTTCGCTTGTTTGCGCGTTCGCAGTCTGGCCAATCGAGGACATGCGTTCAACCTGGCGGATTCCTTCAGTGCGATCATAGATATCGCGCCAGAAGTTTACGGTGCCGTCGTCATTCACAGTAACTGTCATATAGGTGATATGGATGGGCATCCGGCTCTGGAAGTCGATGCGTGTGTTCCGGGTGGTCGACAGGGCATCGCGAACGTCATCAAGGCTTTCATTGCTATCATAGCTAGCAACCCATTCTGCCATCCTTTCGGGCTGCTCAAGGCGTATGCAACCTGAGCTGAAAGCCCGTTCTGCCCGGTCGAACAAATGGGTGCTCGGCGTGCCGTGCAGATAGATTGAGTACTGGTTCGGAAAGATGATCTTCAATTCGCCAAGAGCATTCCCGCTGCCCGGTTGTTGCACCAAGCGATATTTACGGGCCGAGGATGGGTCATTCCAGTCGACTGAATAAGCGCTGACCTCCGCGCCGCTTGAGCGGTCATAGATCTTGAAGTTCGCACGCTGCGCATAGGACGGGTCGCGGCGCAGCTTCGGAAGCTTGTCCTTCGCGACAATGCTGACGGGTGCGTACCAGCGCGGATTCGCGACGGTATACTCAATCTCGTCGTTGAAAGTTGGTGTAGCGCGGCTCGCCATACCTACGACAGACTTCATGGAAATTTCGCGAGTGTCCCCATTCCAGCCTTCTACGGTATAGGAAGGAATATTGGCCCAAATATAGCGCTGATCTTCCGCTCCCTGAGCGCGCCAGCGCTCCATGGAGCCGGCGATACGGGCCATCTTCGACTCGACGCTTTCATTCATCGCAGCCAGCGTTTTTGGGCCGATAACACCGTCCACTTCAATGCCGTGGCGCTGCTGGAAGGTTTTGACGGCTTCCACGAGGTCATCGCTATACAGCTTTGAATTGGTTTCCGTCTTGGTCACTGCAGCATTCCGGAAGAGATTAGCGCGACGATTGCCGCTGGCGGTGGAATTGCGGCCCTGCAGAAAAACACTCTCTGAGCGATCCGCGTCAGCAAACAGCATACTTTCTGTATGGTCTTTTGGTCTGTCTGTGTAACCTTCGACGCTGAGGCGCTCCCGGATCGCCGGGACGCGTGGGTCACTGTCGCCTGCTTCCAGGCTCTCGCCCTCTGAAATTGCGAGCCATCCACCTGAATCGCGAATCTCACGATACTGGGCGAGCGCACCTTTCAGTGCAGCATATTGGGGATAGCCCGACTCAAAATCCTGAAAGCTCAGCGTATGTCCTTGCCCGGCCTCCAGTAGCTTCTTGGAAACGAGGGCCATGCGAGCTGAGTTTGAACCCGATTCGACAGCTTCGCCCTCATCACCAAGACCGCCACTGATGGCGGAGGCAATCCTGAGCCAGGCAGCCGTCAGGGCGAGGTCTGCTTTTGCCTGTTCAGATGCGTTACTTGTTGAAAATCGTTGGTCGATGAGTTGCTGCAGGTCTGATGCGAGAACGTCATCGCTGGCCAGACCGTGCTTGAAAAGATCGCCGGCGACGTCCTGAAGCCCTTGTGCACCTTGCTCGGTCCACACTGGCTGAAACATACGCTGAATATAAGCGCGGCGGGCGACTTCACTGACGCTCTTGTGCAGATCCTGGTCAAGTTCAGCCTCGAGCCAGTCATTCATCACAGCGGTTTCAATCGCGTTTGGCAGCGGCGCCGAAACGGCGGCACCGGGCATGGCTGCCTGTTCTGTGGCGCTCGCAGCGCGGATTGCCGCTCCGTCTCCGCCGACCTGTGCAAGCGCGACTGGCGATGCCGAAGCAAGGATAACTGAGAGGAAAAGCGGTTTCATTTTCGGGTCCTATGTCGCTGTGACTATTGCCAATCCAACGGAAGCAGTAGAGAGAGCGTTCCCGAGAAAGTTTGGTGCAGATCACTGGAACCAAAGCGCTGTTTCTGCGTGTCGGTGCGCTCATTGAGGCGCCAGACTGACCTTCGATTAATGTAACTTTTTGAAACATTAACCATTCGCGTGGCAGCGTGCGCGGATGATGTAACCGCCCCACATTGCGTGCACTGTGGGCGTTTGCCGCTATCATGCGATGATTCGAATCAGCGTGCGTCTTCCGCGCGCCCGGAGTTTGGCCCAATGTCCGATCAGCTGTCCGAAAACAAAGACCGCGATGAACAGCAGCTTCCAGATGCAGCGCATGTTGCAAATGGCGCGCGAGTAGACCTGCTTCAGCTTCTCTTCTGGGGCTGTCTCCTGGCGGCGGTTGCAGCCGCGAGCGTCGCCATCGCATGGCCAGAAGCAGTCGGTGGGATCGGGCCCATGCTTCTTATCTCCATGGCGGCGGGCTTTATCGTTTTTCTGCTCTGGATACTCAAAGGGGCAGGGCGCAAGCTGGGCCTTTTTCCGCAGCGGGGTGCCGCAGCTGAAGCCGTGGAGGCCGCGGGACCGCGCTTTGGCTGGATCGAGGCTTTGGATGAAGCCGTGCTGATCGCAGATGCAGGTGGCGCGCCGATTGCCGCTAACGAACACTACCGTGAGCTATCGAGGAAAATTCTGTCCAACCTGAAGGATACGGCAGCGCCAGTTTCGTTTGATCGACTGTTTTCCTCAATGCCTGGACTGGCTGCGCCCGTCTTTCGTCTGTCGCGGGCTGCACGGGGCAGTCAACCGCTCGCCGAGACGTTGCCAGCCATGTCGGTCGGGTCAGAGGCTGAGACGGTGCAGTATGACGCCATGGTTGCGCCGCTACCTCGCGGGCGTGTGATGTGGCGCCTGCGCGAAGTGAGCGCAGCGCCGTTAAACGTTGCAGCGACGGATGGGCAGTCGCTCTATGTGGAAGACGCGCCCGTGGGTTTCTTCGCGGCGCGTCCTGATGGCCGCATCAACTATGCAAACAAGTGGTTGCGTGACCTGATCGGCCTGCCGGAGACCGCGCGCAATGTCCGTCTCGATGATATCATGCGCCCGGAATTCGTTCGCATGCTGGGCCGGGACCGCAAGAGCAAGATGCCGGCACAGACCCGCATCATGATACGTGGCAGGGACGGGGTCGAGCTGCCCATGCAGGCCCTGACTTCCTGGTCGGGCAAGGGCGTGAACGCGCAGGGGCGCACCATCCTGACGTCGGCGCAGCTTGCGCCTGCAGAGCGGGAAGGTCGCTTTAGCGCACCTGTCGCTGTGCGCCCACCATCTGCTGAGCCTGATCCGCTTTTCAATGAAGCACCATTCGGCGTTGCCCGGCTGGCCGGCGCCAGTGTCGAGAGCGCTCAGATTGTAGATGCCAACCGCGCTCTTCGAGAGCTGAGTGAAGCGTCGATTGCGGGTGCTTCGTTTGCAGATATCTTCCTGAAAGAGGCTGATGACGGCGCCGAAGAAATTGCCTCCAAGCTTGCTGAAGCCGTCGACAAGCCGGTTGGATTGAAGCTTCCGGGGGAGCCGCCGCGAAACGTGAACGTGTTCGTTTCGCTTGATGCGTCAGGCCGCCCCTCTGTTGCCTACATTATCGACATCACCGAACAGAAAGACCTCGAAATCCGTCTGGCACAGGGTGAGAAAATGCAGGCTATCGGCCAGCTTGCTGGCGGTGTCGCGCATGATTTCAACAATGTTCTGACCGGCATCATGCTCAACAATGATGAGCTGATGACCCGCCACCCTGTCGGCGATCCGTCGTATGAAAACATCAAGAGCATCTACGAATTCTCGGTCCGGGCGAAGGACCTCGTCCGCATGCTGCTCGCCTATGCGCGCCAGCAAACATTCAAGCGTGAGATCGTCAACGCAACCGACTTCCTGACGGAGTTTTCGCGGCTGCTTCAGCAAATCCTCGACGAACGGATCGACTTCAAGACCGTCCATGGACGCAACCTGCCTTACATCAAGGCCGACATAAACCAGCTCGAAACTGCCATCATCAACTTGGTTACCAATGCGCGTGACGCCATGCTGCTATCTGGTCGCTCGGGCGGCTCGCTGACGATCCGGACGTCTGCAGCAACCGGCGCAGATGCCCACGAAAAGGGCTTCACCTATGTCGATGACGGTGACTACCTTTTGATCGAAGTCGCAGACACAGGGTGCGGCATCCCGACCGATATCCTGAACAAAATCTTCCAGCCTTTCTTCACGACAAAGGATGTTGGCGTCGGCACCGGTCTTGGCCTTGCGACAGTGTATGGCATCATCAAGCAGTCGGAAGGTTATATCTGCCCGATCTCCAAAGTTGGGGAGGGCACAACCTTCCAGATCTACCTGCCAGCGCTGAAGGAAGAGGATATTCCGCAGCCCGAAGAGGAAGCGCCTTTCGATGCAGCTGAAGAGCCGCGTCCGATGGACATTTCGGGCCGTGGCCGCATCCTTCTGGTTGAGGATGAGAAGGGCCTGCGCGATATTGCCGTCATGCACCTAATCTCGCGCGGTTATGAGGTTGAGTCGGCTGGCGACGGCGAAGAAGCGCTGGAAATCCTTGAGGACGAACCGGGCGCGTTCGACCTCGTCATTTCAGACGTTGTCATGCCGGGTATGGACGGGCCGACACTGATCCGCGAAGCACGGCAATATCTTGGCGAAGCGCGTGTAATCTTCGTATCAGGTTACGCCGATCCGAACATTGCGAAACAGCTCGACGACCGGGAAATCACCTTCCTCGCCAAGCCGTTCAATGTCCGCCAGCTTGCCGAAAAGGTGAAGCAGCAGCTGGGCGTGCGTAAGGAGCGCGAAGCCGCCTAGAGACTAGTCAGCGCGCCACCGGGCACAGATCGAAGTTGGCAGCATGCGTCCGGTCTTTTCTTCCGGCAGGGCCATCTCGCCCATCTCGATCCGCCCGCCAAAACCCTCCATCCGGTCGCCCAACGCCTGCGCAAGAGCGATGTGAGACAGGCGGACAGCGTAGGCTGTGAGGATGACGAAGAGCGGCTTTTCCACCAGAAGGCTTGCTACCCCGTCGAGCAGCTCGGGAAGATCTTCCTCGAAACGCCAGGTTTCATTCTTCGTGCCACGACCGAATTTTGGTGGGTCGAGAATGATCGCGTCATATTGGTTGCCGCGGCGCTGTTCGCGGGCGACAAACTTCATGGCGTCGTCGGCGATCCAGCGGATCGTGCGGTCATCCAGAGCGGAAAGTGACTGGGCGTCCTTGCCAAAGCCGTTCGACTTCGGGCTGGCGTCAAGATGGACGACCTCAGCGCCTGCCTGCGCGCAGGCAAGGGACATCAGACCGGTATATCCAAAGAGGTTGAGAACCTTTGCGGGACGGCTGGTCTTCTTGAGTTGTTCCTGCGCGAAGGCCCAGTGGACGGCGTGTTCCTGAAACACGCCCATATGACGGAAGGGGGTGCGGCGCGCCTCGAAGCGGATACCGTTCCATTCCATCGGCCAAGTGTCGGGTGCCTTTGGGCTCAGCCGGCGCCATTCGCCGCGCTCATCGTCACCAGCCTTGGCGTCGAACCAGGCGTCGGCTTTCCAGGTGTCGACGGGTTTGTTTGGTCGCCAGAAGGCTTGCGGGTCCGGGCGGATCACCGTCTGGCTGGCGAACCGCTCAAGCTTCATGCCGTCGCCGCTGTCGAGAAGGGCGTAGTCCTTCCAGTTATCTGCGAGGAAGAGTGTCTGTTCGTATTTCATGCAAACCCTCGCTGGCGCCAGGCTTCATAGGTCATGATGGCGGTGGCTTGGGCGAGATTGAGACTATCGGCGCCGCCGCGCATCGGTATCAGGCAAAGCGTATCGCATTTTGCTTCAACTTCATCAGGAAGTCCGGCCTGTTCATTTCCCATCAGGATGATGCTCGGAGCAGTCATGTCCGCTTCGATATGGCGAACCGTACCGTTCACACTCGCGGCAAACATGGAAAGGCCTTCGCCGGTACGCCAAGTGTTGAACTCTTCAAAGCTGCTGCGCGCAAAAGGGATGTCGAAGATCGACCCCATGGAGGCCCTGACCGCCTCGACGCTGTAAGGGTCGCAGCACTGGCCGATAAGCAGAACGCCTGAAATGCCAGCACAATCTGCCGTTCTGAGGATGGTGCCGAGATTGCCGGGGTCACGAACTTCATACAGGGCAACCCAAAGCGAGGACTTCGGAACATCGAGGTCGCTTAGCTCCGGAGCCGTCTGTCTGAATGCGCCAATGACGGCCTGCGGATTGTCCTTGCGAGCGATCTGGCCAGCAAGCCGGTCAGTGACCTGTACGGTGCGGGTGCCGGATTTTGAAGCGCGGGCGACAAGGTCGCGGACGAAGGAACGCTCCGCGCTGGAGGCCGAGACAACGAGGCTGTCGAGTGCCCACCCAGCAGACAGCCCCTGTTCAACGAGGCGCGCGCCCTCAGCGAGGAAAAGGCCAGTCTCAGCCCGGCCCTTCTTGCGCTCAAGGCTTCGCAGGCTCTTGATAAGCGGGTTCGAGGTACTGGAAATGATCTCAGGAGGCGATGACATGCGCGGCGTGTAGCCCGAGAGGCGGTCGAAGACAATTGACGCAAGCGTCAGGGTTCGGTCTGGTGGCAGAATCAAGACAGGAATGCCGATCCGCCTGTGAAGCCAGTCTCTTCTGGCCATCAGGATGACGCGTCATAAGCAAGCTGGCGATGTGGTAAAACCACTGCGAGCATGGGGAGCCCACGAGATGGCTTTGGTTCACGAGTATGTCTGGTTCATCCTGGCAGGCGCCCTCGTCTTTGGTTTTGTGCTCGCGTGGATTCTACGCGGACTGAAGAAATCTCCGGCTGAACAGCGGGCGATTGTCGATCGCGATATCGCACTGCTTGAGCTGCAGCAGACGAAGGATGAGCTCGACAGTCTTTTTGCGGCTCAGCGCAAGTTCAAGGCGGAAACCAAGGCAGCCGCCGATGCGGGTGCTGACCCGGCATTGAGGGCGCAGGTTGAAAAGCTTCGGGCAGAGCTTGCTGCAGCGAAGGCTGGACCGGAAGCCGCGCCTAAGGCGCAGGCTGCGATGGTCCCGCCGACGGAGGCGCTGAGTGTTCCGGCGCCCGATGTAGCGCCAACGCCTGCCAACCAAGCGGTTGCATCGCGGTCTGCCGAAGAGACCTCGATGCGTAACGCGCTGATTGCCCGCAATGAGTACCTCGAAGAACGCGTCCACGAGGTAGAACTGCGCCTGCACCACATGGCGAAGGAGCTCGCGGCCGCTAAAGCTGATGACGCCAGCGCCGACAGTACTTCGAAAGAGGTCTGGCTTGCGAATTATCTCAGCATTCGCGCGGACGCGCTTCAGACCAAGCTGCAAGACGCGCTCTCAGTGACTGACAAGGAAGGGGCAGCGGACGCGGCGGAGGCGGCTTCTGCGCAGGTCTTGTCCAGCGAGGAGCGCGACGAGGAAATGGCGCGGCTTCGTTGGCGAAACCGGTATCTGGAAAGCCGGCTTGCATATCTCGGCCAGCCTTCATCACGGCCAGCATCGCCCTCGTCACCCGCCGCGACTGCTGGAGAGCGCGGGGCGGCACCTGCGAAGCCGACAACTGCGCCAACTTCAGCGCTTGGGCGGCCGGTTCAGCCCACCGCCGCGCCTCGCCTTGCTGAAAGCTCTCCTGATCGGCTTGCCTCTCGTGGTCCGCGGTTCACCAGTCCGTTCTCGGCGCTCGCAAGTTCCGCGCAGCCACGAAAGCAGGCGCCTGCTGTCGCTGTCCCGCCGAGCCGCCCTACGCCGATCAAGCCTCCCGCCAAACAAACGGCCGACGGGCAAGCTGATGATCTCACTCGAATTTCAGGTCTGAGTTCCTCCATAGAACTCAAACTCAATGAAATCGGGATCTGGCATTATGCCCAGATCGCCAACTGGACTGACCAGCATCTTGAATGGGTAGACCGCAGCTTTGGTCTGGACGGGCAGGCCAGGCGCGAAGGATGGGTTAGCCAGGCAAGGCAGTTGACCGCTTCTGTCTGATTTTTCTGGCACATGAACGAACCGGTGATTTGCGAGTTTAGCCATTCAGGTTAATGTCCACGCAAATGGGAGACACCGGATGGCAAAAAATACCAAGGCTGAGGCCGTATCACGCGGGACGAGCGACCAGGGCAAGCTTCACAGAGGGCTATTTGCAGCGCTCGCCGGGTCGCTGACCCTCGCTGCGACTGCCTGTAGCGTCAATCCGTATACCGGCGAGCAGCAATTCGCCGCTTATGACGACGCGCAGCTTTCACAAGCGTCCGCGCAGGCCTGGCAGCAGCTGCAATCGCAAACGCCAACGTTGAGCTCCGGCTCTCAGTATAACCGTGTCCAGAGTGTCTGGCGCCGTATCGCGGCCGCCTCGCCCAAGGCGGGCGAACAGTGGGATGTGCAAGTATTCAACTCTGAAGAAGTGAACGCCTTCGTCATGCCGGGCAATCGCGTCGGCGTATATACAGGGCTTCTGAACCTGGTTGAAAATGACGACCAGCTCGCGGCGGTTCTTGGTCACGAAGTCGCGCACGCGATCTACCGGCACGCCAACCAGCGCGCGACCCGCGCCGCGGCCGCTTCAACAGCCGTACAGATTGGGGCGGCAGCTGTCGGGAGCAGCGGACTAGGCGTGGACCCGAACCAGGTGAACGCGCTTGGCAGTGTTGCGGCAAACCTTGGTGTCGTCCTGCCATATAGCCGTAATGCAGAGCTGGAGGCTGATCTTGCTGGCGTCGATTACATGGTGCGCGCAGGTTATGACCCACGCGCGGCGATCCGTTTGTGGGAGGTGATGCAGCAAGCCAACAACCAGCGCACGGCGGACTTTCTGTCGACCCACCCCAACCCGGATGTCCGCCAACAACGCATTCGTGACTATATCCAGCAGAAAGGCTATTAGGCCCTACTAGCGGGACGCAGAGCTGACCCGGCGGGCTTGACCTGCCGGGTCTTTTCGTGTGTACCGCGCGCTTCGCTCGCCAAAGGGCGAAACACCTGTGGGAAGTGCCGGTGGGAAAGACCATCATCGGGCTTGTTACCACGGGGCCTCAAACCAGGCGGCCGGATCGAAAGACCACCGGTCACTTTACAAGCCAGAGAGGATGACATGGCTAAGAAATTGCTGGGGCAGCTCAAGCTCCAGATCCCGGCCGGTTCGGCCAACCCATCTCCACCTGTTGGTCCAGCGCTCGGTCAGCGCGGCATCAACATCATGGAGTTCTGCAAGGCCTTCAACGCGAAGACCGAAAGCATGGAAAAGGGCCTGCCGATCCCGGTCGTGATCGACTATTATCAGGACAAGTCCTTTACCTTCACCACGAAGACGCCGCCTGCGAGCGTTCTTCTGAAGAAGGCTGCGGGCCTGAAGATCGGCAAGCCGAACTCAGGTGCTAAACAGCCGGGCAAGGACGTCGCCGGTAAGGTGACGGTCGCCCAGTGCCGCGAGATCGCTGAAGCCAAGATGGTCGATCTCAATGCAACGGACCTCGATGCCGCTACAGAGATCATCAAAGGCTCTGCGCGCTCGATGGGCCTGAACGTGGTGGAATAGGAACATGTCTAAGCACGGAAAAAGATATCGCGCCGCTCACGGCACTGTCGACATCGAGAAAGTGTATGGCGTTTCTGAAGCCATCTCGCTCGTGAAGTCGAATGCGACCTCCAAGTTCGACGAGACAATTGAAGTCGCCGTCAATCTGGGCGTTGATCCGAAATACGCCGATCAGATGGTCCGCGGCATGGTTTCCATGCCTGCCGGTACCGGTAAAGACGTTCGCGTGGCTGTGTTTGCCCGCGACGCCAAGGCTGAAGAAGCCAAGGAAGCCGGTGCGGATTTCGTCGGCGCTGAAGACCTCATGGAGCAGGTCCAGGGCGGGATGATGGATTTTGATCGCGTCATCGCAACGCCAGACATGATGGCTGTTGTTGGTCGTCTCGGTAAGGTGCTTGGCCCGCGCGGCCTGATGCCGAACCCGAAAGTCGGTACGGTCACCCCGAACGTTGCGAAAGCTGTTGCTGATGCAAAGGGCGGCTCTGTTGAGTTCCGCGTCGAGAAGCAGGGCATCATTCATGCGGGCATCGGCAAGGCAAGCTTCTCCGAAGCTGACCTTGAGACGAACTTCAAGGCATTCGTGGATGCACTGGTCAAGGCACGCCCGTCGGGTGCCAAAGGCACCTATGTCCGGAGGATCGCTCTTTCCTCAACGATGGGCCCGGGTGTCACTGTTGATACCGCAGAGGCTATCGCTGCCGGCTGAGGCCTGACAGAACAGTAATTCAGATAGGCGCCCGGGAAGTGAATCCCGGGCGTTTTTCGTTGTCTGGAGCGACGCAGATTCATCTCATACCGGTTACTTGACCGTTGTGAGTTTTTGTGCGGGCGGGGGGTTGCGGCTGAAATGTTTACACGTTAACAGACCCCTCTTGACGGGAGACCACCGAGCTTAATCGGGGGCCTCCCGTTTTCCTGTCCAAGACCATGGGTCGTGCCCTCTGGGCTCAGAAATCCCATGATAGACGGGGTGAGGCGACTATTAGAGGCTGTCGGAATTCACGTTTCGGCCAGTCTGGTATCGCCAGGCCCTGGGCAGGCGCTGGATGCGGAGTGATCCGTTAAAGGCGAATTCCCGGGCGCCCGGATGGGCCGGACGCCTTAACTGGAGAACCGTAATGGATAAAGCTGGAAAGCAGGCGGCGCTCGCGGAACTCGAAGAGGTTTTCGAGAATTCCGGTGCAGTTGTTGTCACGCATTATACCGGTTTGAGCGTTGCGGAACTGACGAAGCTGCGTACCTCGCTCAGAGAGCAGGGTGGGCGGCTTAAAGTGGTCAAGAACCGGATTGCCAAGATTGCCCTCAAGGGCAAGGGCGGCGATGTGGCTCAGGGCCTCTTCACTGGCCAGGTGGCGATTGCCTACGCAGAAGACCCAACGGTCCCTGCCAAAGCAGCCGCTGAGTTTGCCAAAAACAATGAAAAGCTGAAACTCGTCGGAGGCGTCATGGGCGCCGAAGTGATGGACGGTGCGGGTGTCGAAGCCCTCGCCAAAATGCCATCGCGCGAAGAGATGATTGCAACCATTGTTGCCCGCCTGACAGGTCAGGCCAGCCAGATCGTCCAGCGCGTCAATGCGCCGGGCCAAGGTCTTGCTGGAGCGATCAAGGTCATCGGCGAGCAGGCAGCGGCATAGCGTCAGCTAAGACAACGCAAAACCAGAACACCTCTAAATTTGAACAAGAAAGTCGATCAGACAAATGGCAGATATTGCAAAACTTGGTGACGAACTTCTCGGCCTCACCATCCTCGAAGCAAAAGAGCTCAACGACTATCTCGAAGAGCGCGGCATCAAAGCAGCAGCAGCTGTTGCTATGGCCGGTCCAGCAGCTGGCGGCGGCGACGCGGCAGCAGCTGAAGAGAAAACCGAATTTGACGTCATCCTGACCGATGGCGGCGACAAGAAAATCAACGTCATTAAGGTCGTGCGCGAAGTCGTGTCCGGTCTTGGCCTGAAAGAAGCCAAGGAGCTCGTCGAAGGCGCTCCGAAGCCAATCAAGGAAGGCGTTTCCAAGGACGAAGCAGAAGAGCTCAAGAAGAAGTTCGAAGAAGCTGGTGCCAAGGTCGAAATCAAGTAAGCCGGCTACGGCTTACAATTAAGGGGTGGTGTCTGCGCGAGGCACTATCTCTGTAGAGTAAATAGCGCGGCGGAGCCTCTTGTGGGTTCCGCCGCGTGCTCGCGTTTCAGGTGGCAAGCCGCCGCCGGACCTGCATGCTGCAGGACGGAGTGGCCGGCAAGAAACGGAACTAAAGATGGCTCTTTCTTTCACGGAAAAAAAACGTATCCGCAAATCCTTCGGTCGTATTCCCGAAGCCATCGACATGCCCAATCTCATCGAAGTGCAGCGCTCCTCATATGAGCAGTTCCTGCAAATGCATACCGCGCTCGCTGAGCGCACCGATGATGGTCTTGGTGGTGTCTTTAAAAGCGTTTTCCCAATCATTGACTTCAATGAGCGCGCGACGCTCGAATACGTTTCATACGAATTCGAGCCGCCGAAGTTTGACATGCAGGAGTGCATGCAGCGCGACATGACCTACGCAGCGCCGCTCAAAGTGCGGCTGCAGCTGGTCGTTTTCGATATTGACGAGGACACGGGCGCAAAGTCGATCAAAGAGGTCAAGGAACAGGAAGTCTATCTCGGCGACATTCCCCTGATGACGGACAAGGGTACGTTCATTGTGAACGGGACCGAGCGCGTCATCGTCTCTCAGATGCACCGTTCGCCTGGCGTGTTCTTCGACCATGACCGCGGCAAGACCCACTCGTCGGGCAAGCTGCTCTTCGCGGCTCGTATCATCCCGTATCGGGGTTCCTGGCTCGACTTCGAGTTTGACGCCAAGGACATTCTGAACATCCGTATCGACCGCAAGCGCAAGCTGCCTGCGACCACGATGCTCTATGCGCTGGGCTACGACACG
This sequence comes from Henriciella barbarensis, assembly GCF_003576345.1. Classification (GTDB taxonomy): domain Bacteria; phylum Pseudomonadota; class Alphaproteobacteria; order Caulobacterales; family Hyphomonadaceae; genus Henriciella; species Henriciella barbarensis. The sequence goes on from NZ_QWGB01000004.1 coordinate 332,224, forward strand.
GACGAAATTATCGACCTCTTCTATACGCGTTCGGTCTACCGGCTGGACAAGAGCGGCTGGATCATGGGCTTCCGCCCAGAGGCCTGGAAGGGGCAGAAGCCAAGCTACGATCTTGTTGACGCCAAGACTGGTAAGGTCGTTGCGCCTGCGGATCGCAAGATTACGGCGCTGGCTGCCAAGCGGATCGTTGAGGGCGGTACGGATGAGCTTCTCGTCCCGTCGACAGCTCTCGAGGGCAAGTTCCTTGGCCGCGATATTGTCAACCGTGAGACCGGTGAAATCTTTGGTGAGGCCGGCGACGTCCTGACCGAAGAGCTTGTCGCAGAGCTTCGCGACCTCGGCCAGAAGTCGGTTGAGATCCTCAACATCGACGGCGCCGACCGTGGCCCATGGCTGCGCAACACGCTGAAGGCTGACAAGAACGAGACGCGCTTTGAGGCGCTGTCCGACATCTACCGCGTGATGCGCCCTGGTGAGCCACCAACCCAGGAAGCGGCAGACGCCCTGTTCAACCAGCTCTTCTTCGATGGTGAGCGCTACGACCTTTCCGCGGTTGGCCGCGTGAAGATGAATATGCGCCTCAACATGGCCCTCGACGACTATGAGCTGGCTGAAGACAGCATGCGCACGCTTCGCAGGGAAGACATCGTAGGCGTCATGAAGGTCATTCTCGACCTGAAAGACGGCAAGGGCGAAGTTGACGACATCGACAACCTCGGTAACCGCCGTGTCCGTTCGGTCGGCGAGCTGATGGAAAACAACTACCGCATCGGTCTTGTCCGCATGGAGCGCGCCATCAAGGAGCGCATGTCCTCTGTCGATATCGACACGGTGATGCCGCATGACCTGATCAATGCGAAGCCGGTTGTCGCGTCTGTGCGCGAATTCTTTGGCTCCTCGCAGCTGTCGCAGTTCATGGACCAGACCAACCCGCTCTCCGAGATTACCCACAAGCGCCGTCTCTCGGCGCTTGGGCCGGGTGGTCTAACGCGTGAGCGCGCAGGCTTCGAAGTCCGCGACGTTCACCCGACCCACTATGGCCGCATCTGCCCGATTGAGACGCCGGAAGGCCCGAACATCGGTCTGATCAACTCGCTGGCGACCCATGCGCGCGTCAACAAGTACGGCTTTATCGAAAGCCCGTACCGCAAGGTCGAGAATGGCAAGCTGACGAGCGAAGTCGTGTATCTGTCCGCTATGGAAGAGCATCGCTTCGCCATTGCTCAGGCCAACGCGACCGTGAACGACAAGGGTGAACTCGATAATGAGTTCGTCAACGCCCGCGTCAACGGCGAAGCCACGCTCGTTCCGCGCGAGGAAGTGGAGTATATGGACGTGTCGCCGAAACAGGTCGTTTCGGTTGCCGCCGCTCTCATCCCGTTCCTTGAAAATGACGATGCCAACCGCGCTCTGATGGGCTCGAACATGCAGCGTCAGGCTGTGCCGCTCGTCAAATCGGAAGCGCCATTTGTCGGTACCGGTATGGAATCGGTGGTCGCCCGTGACAGCCGCGCAGCCGTGGTTGCGCGCCGTGCCGGTGTGATCGAGCAGGTAGACGGCACGCGTATCGTTGTGCGTGCGACCGAAGACATCGACTCGGCCAAGTCCGGTGTCGACATCTACCGCCTCGCCAAGTTCCGCCGTTCGAACCAGAACTCCTGTATCAACCAGCGCCCGATCGTGCGCGTGGGCGATGAGGTCCGTTCTGGCGACATCATCGCAGATGGCCCGTCCACCGATCTTGGTGAGCTGGCGCTCGGCCGTAACGTGCTCGTCGCGTTCATGCCGTGGAATGGCTACAACTTTGAAGACTCCATCCTGATCTCCGAGCGGATTGTAAAAGACGACGTCTTCACCTCAATCCACCTCGAAGAGTATGAGATCGCTGCTCGCGATACCAAGCTTGGCCCTGAAGAGATTACGCGCGACATTCCGAACGTCGGTGAGGAAGCTCTGCGTAACCTGGACGAAGCCGGTATCGTTGCTGTCGGTGCTGAAGTGAAAGCTGGCGACATTCTCGTCGGTAAGGTCACGCCGAAGGGTGAAAGCCCGATGACGCCGGAAGAAAAACTTCTCCGCGCCATCTTCGGTGAAAAAGCTTCTGACGTTCGTGACACCTCCCTGCGCGTGCCACCAGGCGGCTCGGGTACGGTTGTTGAGGTCCGTGTCTTCAATCGCCACGGCATCGACAAGGATCAGCGCGCGCTCCAAATTGAGCGTGAGCAGATCGAGCAACTGCAGGAAGACAAGGAAGACGAACAGAACATCCTGGAGCGCAACACCTATGCGCGCCTGCGTGAACTGCTCGTTGGAAGTGAAGCTGCTGCGGGTCCAAAAGGCTTCAAGACAGGCAAGATCACCGACGAGGCGCTCGACGAGCTTCGCGAGAGCCAGTGGTGGGAAATCGCGCTCAAGTCTGAAAAGGCACAAGGTGAGCTCGATTTCCTGCAGGGCCGTTTCAACGACTCCCTGCGTGAGCTCGAAGCCCGGTTCAACGACAAGGTCGACAAGGTCCAGTCAGGCGACGATCTGCCTCCGGGCGTGATGAAGGTGGTCAAGGTCTTCCTGGCCGTGAAGCGCAAGCTGCAGCCAGGCGACAAGATGGCCGGCCGTCACGGCAACAAGGGTGTGATCTCCAAGATCAACCCAGCTGAAGACATGCCGTTCACCGAAGACGGTACGCCTGTCGACATCGTTCTCAACCCGCTCGGCGTGCCGTCGCGGATGAACGTCGGGCAGATTCTGGAAACGCATATGGGCTGGGCCTCGAATGGTCTTGGCCGCCTTGTCCAGAATGCACTTGATGAGTGGAACGAGAACAAGGACAACAAGGCGTTGCGCGAGACGATCCAGCACGTTTACGGCGAAGAGCAGGAGCTGCCCGAGTCGGACAACGAGATCGTCGAACTTGCTTCGAACCTCGGCAACGGTGTTCCGATCGCAACACCAGTCTTCGACGGTGCGCGGGAAGCGGATATCGTCAAGATGCTGGAGCGGGCAGGGCTGGACGCATCTGGTCAGGTCACTCTGTTTGACGGCCGTACCGGCGAAGCGTTCAAGCGCAAGGTCACGGTTGGTTACAAGTACCTTCTGAAGCTTCACCACCTGGTCGACGAGAAGATCCACGCCCGTTCGACCGGCCCTTACTCGCTCGTTACTCAGCAGCCGCTGGGCGGCAAGGCGCAGTTCGGTGGCCAGCGTTTCGGCGAGATGGAGGTCTGGGCCCTGGAAGCGTATGGCGCAGCCTACACGTTGCAAGAAATGCTCACCGTCAAGTCCGATGACACGGCGGGTCGTGCCAAGGTGTATGAAGCGATCGTCCGCGGTGATGACACGTTCGAGGCCGGTATTCCGGAATCGTTCAACGTTCTCATCAAGGAAATGCGCTCGCTTGGCCTCAACGTCGAACTGATCGAAGCCAATGAGGACGATGATGACTCACCAGTGGCGGCCGAATAGGCCGCCACATGGTAATCGTGTCGATTAGAGACTAGGTTTTTCTAAAGGCCAGGCATCAAGTCTGGCCGCCCCCTCCCGAGGAGCGGAATTAAATGCGCCAAGACGTCACAAACCCCTTCAATAACGCTAACGCCCCAGCCCCGAGCTTTGAGGCGATCAAGATCTCTATCGCCAGCCCGGAAAAGATCCGGTCCTGGTCGTCCGGTGAGATCAAGAAGCCGGAAACCATCAACTACCGGACCTTCAAGCCAGAGCGCGAAGGCCTGTTCTGTGCCCGTATCTTCGGTCCGATCAAGGACTATGAATGCCTCTGCGGTAAGTATAAGCGCATCAAGTATCGCGGCATCGTCTGCGAGAAGTGCGGCGTCGAAGTTACCCTCGCCAAGGTACGCCGTGAGCGCATGGGTCACATCGAGCTTGCCGCGCCGGTTGCCCACATCTGGTTCCTGAAGTCGCTCCCTTCACGCATCTCCACACTGCTGGACATGGCGCTGAAAGATGTTGAGCGCGTTCTCTACTTCGAGAGCTATGTCGTCATTGAGCCGGGTCTGACCCCGCTCGAGCCGAACCAGCTGCTCACCGAAGAAGAGTATATGGACGCTCAGGACGAGCATGGCGAAGATGCTTTCACTGCCATGATCGGCGCCGAAGCTGTTCGTGAGCTTCTTCGCGCGCTTGATCTTGATTCTCTGGCCGACCAGCTTCGCGACGATCTCGCCGAGTCGACCAGCGAGCTGAAAACCAAGAAATACTCGAAGCGTCTGAAGGTCGTTGAATCCTTCCTGGCTTCTGGTGCGAAGCCGGAATGGATGATCATGACGATCGTGCCGGTCATTCCGCCGGATCTGCGCCCGCTCGTCCCGCTGGACGGCGGCCGTTTTGCGACGTCCGATCTGAACGATCTGTATCGCCGCGTAATTAACCGTAACAACCGCTTGAAGCGTCTCATGGAGCTTCGTGCACCGGACATCATCATCCGGAACGAGAAGCGTATGCTTCAGGAATCGGTTGATGCGCTGTTCGACAATGGCCGTCGTGGCCGCGTCATCACGGGCACCAACAAGCGTCCGCTGAAATCGCTTTCTGACATGCTGAAAGGCAAGCACGGTCGTTTCCGTCAGAACCTTCTCGGTAAGCGCGTCGACTATTCCGGCCGTTCGGTCATCGTGGTTGGCCCGAACATGAAGCTTCATGAGTGCGGCCTGCCGAAGAAGATGGCGCTTGAGCTGTTCAAGCCGTTCATCTATGCGCGCCTCGACGCGAAGGGTCTTGCTGGTACCGTCAAGGCTGCCAAGAAGCTCGTTGAGAAAGAAAAGCCGGAAGTCTGGGATATCCTCGAAGAGGTCATCCGTGAGCACCCGGTTATGCTCAACCGCGCCCCGACGCTTCACCGCCTCGGTATCCAGGCGTTCGAGCCTAAACTGATTGAAGGTAAAGCGATCCAGCTTCACCCGCTGGTCTGCGCTGCGTTCAACGCTGACTTCGACGGCGACCAGATGGCTGTTCACGTTCCACTTTCGCTGGAAGCCCAGCTTGAGTGCCGCGTGCTGATGATGTCGACGAACAACATTCTGTCACCCGCAAACGGCAAGCCGATTATCGTGCCGTCGCAGGACATCATTCTGGGGCTCTACTATCTGTCGCTCGATAAGGATGACGAGCCGGGTTCGTTCAAGACCGACAAGGAAGGGCGTCCGGTTCAGGGCATCTATTCCGACATGGCGGAGATTGAACACGCCCTGCACGCTGGCAAGCTGTCACTTCACGCGAAGATCAAGGCACGCTTTGAAGGCGTTGATGAGGAAGGCGACGAAGAAGTCCGCATCATCGACACCACGCCAGGCCGCTATATGATCGCGTCGCTGCTGCCGAAGATGAAAGGCATGCGCGCCGAGTTGGTCAACGATTTGATGACCAAGAAGGCGATCTCCAAACTGATCGACGAGGTCTATCGTAACTGCGGTCAGAAGGCGACGGTCATCTTCTGTGACAAGCTCATGGAGCTTGGCTTCCGCGAAGCTTGCAAAGCTGGCATCTCGTTCGGCAAGGACGATATGAAGATCCCGGCTGCCAAGGCCAAACTGGTCGAAGATACCCGCGCGCAAGTGTCGGAGTATGAGCGTCAGTATGCGGAAGGCCTCATTACCCGCGGCGAAAAGTACAACAAAGTGGTGGACGCCTGGTCGACCTGTACGGACAAAGTCGCTGACGCGATGATGGACGCAGCCGGCGAAGCCGAAATCAATGCCGAAACCGGCCGTCAGGAAGAGACCAATTCGGTCTTCATGATGGCTCACTCCGGTGCACGTGGTTCCAAGAACCAGATGAAGCAGCTGGCTGGTATGCGCGGCCTGATGGCGAAGCCGTCCGGTGAGATCATCGAGACGCCGATTGTGTCGAACTTCAAGGAAGGCCTGACCGTTCTTGAATACTTCAACTCGACCCACGGTGCCCGTAAGGGTCTGGCGGATACGGCTCTCAAGACAGCGAACTCGGGTTACCTGACTCGCCGTCTCGTTGACGTTGCGCAAGACTGTATCGTCAATGAAGACGATTGCGGCACCGACAAGGGCATCATGCTCGCACCAGTCATGGAAGGCGCAGACGTCACGGTCTCGATCTCTGAGCGTATTCTCGGCCGGACAACCGGTTGGGATGTAAACAATCCGAAGACGGGCGAGCTTATCTGTCCAGCAAACACCTATGTGGACGAAGCGCTTGCTGCGACCATCGAGGCGGCTGGCGTCGACGAGATCAAGGTTCGTTCGCCGCTGACCTGTGAAACCAAGACCGGTGTCTGTGTGGCCTGTTATGGCCGTGACCTTGCGCGCGGTACCATCGTGAACCGCGGCGAGGCCATCGGTGTCATTGCTGCCCAGTCGATTGGTGAGCCGGGCACTCAGCTTACCATGCGGACCTTCCACATCGGTGGCGCCGCCTCCGTCGCAGAAGAGAGCTCGGTCGAAGCGTCGTTTGAAGGTACCATCAGCTTCGAGGAAGCGGAGACGGTCACTCGTTCCGACAAGGCCCTTGTCGTGGTCGGTCGTCAGATGTCAGTCTCCATCATCGATGGCGACGGTCGTACCCGCCAGACCTTCAAGCCTGGTTACGGTACGCGCGTCTACACGAAGGATGGCGCCAAGGTGAAACCAGGCGACAAGCTCGCCGACTGGGATCCATTCGCGCAGCCGCTGATTTCGGAAATCTCAGGTGTCGCCAAGCTTATCGACGTTGTCGACGGCATGTCGGCCCGCGAAGAGACTGACGAAGCAACCGGCATCTCGTCGCGCGTGATCGTCGACTATCGCGGCAGCAAGGGCAACGAGCTTCGCCCATCTGTCCTCATCACTGACGCGAACGGCGAAGCCAAGACGCTGCCGAATGGCACTGAGGCTCGCTACCTGCTTTCGCCAGGCGCGATCCTTTCGGTCAATGACGGTGACGAGGTTGGCTCCGGCGACAGCCTTGCACGTACGTCGACCGGCGGCGCGAAGACCAAGGACATCACCGGTGGTCTGCCGCGTGTTGCCGAGCTCTTCGAGGCACGTCGTCCGAAGGACAATGCAGTGATCGCCGATATCGACGGTCGTGTGTCGTACCTGCGTGACTACAAGAACAAGCGCAAGATCGGCATCATTCCGGAAGAAGAGGGCGTCGAGCCTGTTGAGTACCTGGTTCCGAAGAACAAGCGTATCTCCTTCCAGGACGGTGACTTCATCCGCCGCGGTGAATACCTCGTCGATGGTAACCCTGCACCGCAGGACATCCTCGGTTCGCTCGGTATCGCTGCGCTGGCTGACTACCTCGTCGACGAAGTCCAGAAGGTCTATCGTCTGCAGGGCGTGCCGATCAACGACAAGCACATCGAGGTGATCGTTCGCCAGATGCTACAGAAGATCGAGATCACTGATCCGGGTACGACGACGCTCCTCAAGGGCGAGCATGTCGACCTGCTAGAACTGGAAGAGGCAAACGCGTCGGTCCGCCGGTCGCGCAAGCAGGACCAGCGTGAGGCATCGGGTGTTCCGGTCCTTCTCGGTATCACCAAGGCGTCGCTGCAGACACGCAGCTTCATCTCGGCGGCTTCCTTCCAGGAAACCACACGCGTGCTGACCGAAGCAGCCCTGCAGGGCAAGGTCGATACGCTCGAGGGCCTGAAAGAGAACGTCATCGTTGGTCGCCTGATCCCTGCTGGTACGGGCGGCGGCATGCGCAACTTCCGCCGCATTGCCGGTCAGCGTGACCAGAAGCTCAAAGCGAAGCGCCGTCAGGCTGCCGAACAGGCCGCAGCGGCTCTGCCGGCACCAGACGCTGCAGAGTAGTTGCAGCCGCAACAGACCCTATCGCAGCGTGTCCCGTCCCAAACACTTGACGGGACGCCTGCAGGGTCTTAACACGCGCCGAACGCTGGCTGAGGCAATAGGTTTTATTGCCTCCAGCGGCCCGTAAGGGCGCTGTCAGGTCGGCATAGTACGGAATTGATTGTCCGGTGGGCCAGTTTTGGCCCAGCCGGGCTATCTTGGTTTGGACTGGTCCGATGGGGCCAAGTTAGAAAGTAATCAAAAAGGCCCTCATGCCCACGATTCAGCAACTGATCCGCAATCCGCGCAAGCCAAAGCCTGCGCGTTCAAAGACACCAGCCCTTAAGGGCAACCCGCAGCGTCGCGGCGTTTGTACACGCGTTTACACGACGACGCCGAAGAAGCCGAACTCGGCGCTTCGTAAGGTCGCCAAGGTCCGTCTCACCACGGGTTTCGAATCGCTTTGCTATATCCCGGGTGAGGGCCATAACCTTCAGGAACACTCCGTGGTCCTTATCCGCGGCGGCCGCGTGAAAGACCTTCCGGGTGTGCGTTATCACATTCTCCGCGGTGTCCTCGATACGCAGGGCGTCAAAAACCGTAAGCAACGCCGCTCGCATTACGGCGTCAAGAAACCGAAATAAGGGTCATAGAGCATGTCACGTCGTCACCGCGCCGAAAAACGCCAGGTTCTTCCTGATCCGAAGTTCAAGGACATCGTTATCTCGAAGTTCATGAACCAGATCATGCAGGACGGTAAGAAATCCACCGCCGAGCGCATCGTTTACGGTGCTTTCGATCTGGTCGAGACGAAAGCAAGCAAGGACCCTGTTGAGGTGTTCCACGCTGCGCTTGAAGCTATTTCGCCAGCCGTCGAAGTTCGCTCGCGCCGTGTTGGTGGTGCGACCTATCAGGTGCCGGTCGAAGTTCGTCCTGAGCGCCGTCAGGCTCTCGCTATTCGCTGGCTCGCTTCTGCGGCCAGCTCACGTAACGAAAGCACCATGCGTGAGCGCCTTGCAGGTGAGCTGCTTGATGCATCGCAAGGTCGCGGCACGGCTGTAAAGAAGCGGGAAGATACCCACCGCATGGCCGAAGCGAACCGCGCCTTCTCTCACTACCGCTGGTAACACGTTCTACACGTTCCTCCCGGAACTAGATAAAAAGGTAACCCCATGGCCCGCGAATACTCGTTGGATCGCTATCGCAACTTCGGCATCATGGCCCACATTGATGCCGGCAAGACGACGACGACCGAGCGTATCCTTTTCTATACCGGCCGCTCGCACAAGATCGGCGAAGTCCACGATGGCGCGGCCACGATGGACTGGATGGAGCAGGAGCAGGAGCGCGGCATCACGATTACGTCCGCTGCGACGACCACGTTCTGGTTCCGTACAGAAGACGGCAAGAACCCGACCGGCATCTACGGTGACACGCCTGATGAGGCGAAATTCCGCTTCAACATCATCGATACTCCGGGACACGTTGACTTCACCATCGAAGTTGAGCGTTCTCTGGCAGTTCTCGACGGCGCAGTCTGTGTTCTCGACGCTAACGCTGGTGTTGAACCGCAGACCGAAACCGTCTGGCGTCAGGCCGACCGTTACAAGGTCCCGCGCATCGTGTTCGTCAACAAGATGGACAAGACCGGCGCCGACTTCTTCAACTGCGTTCACATGATCAAGGACCGCACCGGTGCCCAACCGGCTCCGGTTCAGTTCCCGATTGGTGCAGAGAACGAGCTCGAGGGTATCGTCGACCTGATCACCATGCAGGAATGGGTCTGGGAAGGTGAAGATCTCGGTGCGTCCTGGGTTATCCGCGATATCCGTGACGACCTGAAGGCAAAAGCTGAAGAGATGCGCGCAGAGCTCGTCGAGCTTGCTGTCGAGCAGGACGAAGCTGCGATGGAAGCCTACCTCGAAGGCACAGAGCCGACCGAATCCGAGCTTCGCGTTCTCATCCGGAAGGGCACGCTCTCCATGTCGTTCGTGCCAGTTCTTGCTGGTTCTGCGTTCAAGAACAAGGGCGTCCAGCCAATGCTGAACGCAGTGATCGACTATCTTCCAGGTCCGCTCGACGTTCCGGCGTATATGGGCTTCAAACCGGGCGACGAAGAAGAAGTTCGTGACATCGCGCGTCATGCCGATGACAATGAGCCGTTCTCCGGTCTTGCTTTCAAGATCATGAACGACCCCTTCGTCGGGTCGCTGACCTTCGTGCGCATCTATTCCGGCCAGCTGAACAAGGGTGGTTCAGTGATGAACTCCACCAAGGGGAAGCAAGAGCGCGTCGGTCGTATGATGATGATGCACTCGAACAACCGTGAAGAGATTGAAGAGGCATATGCCGGCGACATCATTGCGCTCGCAGGCCTCAAGGAAACCACGACGGGCGACACGCTTTGCGACAAGTCTGACCCGGTTGTCCTTGAAACCATGACCTTCCCGGATCCCGTTATCGAGATTGCGGTCGAGCCTAAATCGAAGGCTGACCAGGAGAAGATGTCCATCGGCCTTCAGCGTCTCGCCGCTGAGGACCCATCGTTCCGCGTCGAAACCGACATCGAGTCGGGTCAGACGATCATGAAAGGCATGGGTGAGCTTCACCTCGACATTCTTGTTGACCGTCTGAAGCGTGAGTTCAAAGTTGAAGCGAACATCGGCCAGCCGCAGGTGGCTTACCGTGAAGCAATCGGTCGCCCGACCGAGATCAACTACACGCACAAGAAGCAGTCTGGTGGTTCCGGTCAGTTTGCCGAGGTCAAGATCCAGTTCGAACCCCTCGAAGCGGGTTCCGGCTTTATCTTCGAGAGCGCGATCGTTGGTGGTTCGGTGCCTAAGGAATACATTCCGGGCGTCGAGAAGGGCCTCAACCAGGCCAAGGAAAACGGTCTTCTGGCCGGTTATCCTGTCACTGACTTCAAGGCTGTTCTCGTCGACGGCAAGTATCACGACGTTGACTCCTCCGTTCTCGCTTTCGAAATCGCCTCCCGCGCTGCTTTTCGTGAGCTACGTACCAAGGCCGATCCGAAGCTGATGGAGCCAATGATGAAGGTCGAGGTTGTGACGCCTGAGGAATACATGGGCGACATCATCGGTGACCTGAACTCCCGCCGCGGTCAGATCCAGGGTTCTAACCCACGCGGCAACGCAGTTGCTATCGGTGCGTTCGTGCCGCTGGTGAACATGTTCGGTTATGTCGGCAACCTTCGCGGTATGTCACAGGGCCGTGCCCAGTTCACCATGGTGTTCGACCACTATGCAGAAGTGCCGAAGGCCGAGGCTCAGAAGATCGTTCAGGATCTCGCGGGCTAACAAGCTACCGCTCCGCGCAGTTCCCTTAACGGTGGCTGCGCGGGGTTTTCACATAACTGACTGACGTTGGAAATGAAGGAGAGGCCCGATGGCCAAAGAGAAGTTTGCGCGGAACAAGCCGCACGTAAACATCGGCACGATCGGCCATGTTGACCATGGCAAGACAACGCTGACGGCAGCGATCACGATGACGCTTGCAGAAGTTTATGGCGGTGCAGCGAAGTCCTATGCGGACATCGACAACGCGCCGGAAGAAAAAGCACGCGGCATCACCATCAACACCGCGCACGTCGAGTATGAGACGGACGACCGTCACTATGCGCACGTCGATTGCCCGGGCCACGCTGACTATGTGAAGAACATGATCACCGGTGCTGCCCAGATGGACGGCGCGATCCTGGTTGTGAACGCAGCTGACGGCCCGATGCCGCAGACCCGCGAGCACATCCTGCTGGCCCGCCAGGTTGGCGTGCCTGCCCTTGTCGTGTTCCTCAACAAGGTTGACCAGGTCGACGACGAAGAGCTCCTCGAGCTCGTCGAGATGGAAGTCCGTGAGCTTCTGTCCTCCTACGACTTCCCGGGCGACGACATTCCGATCGTTTCCGGTTCTGCGCTCGCAGCTGTCGAAGGCCGCGACGAGAACATCGGCAAGGAGAAGATCCTCGAGCTGATGAAGGCTGTCGACGAGTACATCCCGACCCCTGACCGTCCACTGGACAAGCCGTTCCTGATGCCGGTCGAGGACGTGTTCTCGATCTCCGGCCGTGGTACGGTTGTGACCGGCCGCGTCGAGACGGGCATCGTCAAGGTTGGCGAGGAAGTCGAGATTGTCGGTATCCGCGACACGCAGAAGACGACCGTTACGGGCGTTGAGATGTTCCGCAAGCTGCTCGACCAGGGCCAGGCAGGCGACAACATTGGCGCACTGATCCGCGGCATCGACCGTGAAGGCGTTGAGCGTGGCCAGGTTCTCTGTAAGCCAGGTTCGATCACCCCGCACACCACGTTCGAGGCAGAAGCCTACATCCTGACCAAGGAAGAGGGTGGCCGTCACACGCCATTCTTCACCAACTACCGTCCACAGTTTTACTTCCGTACGACTGATGTCACCGGTGTTGTGAAGCTTCCAGCGGACAAGGAAATGGTCCTGCCGGGCGACAACGTCAAAATGGAAGTCGAGCTCATCGCACCGATCGCCATGGACCAGGGTCTTCGCTTCGCGATCCGCGAAGGCGGCCGCACCGTCGGTGCAGGCGTCGTCTCCAGCGTCTCCAACTAAGACCTCTAGCCTCTCAGAAGAGGCTGGAAAACAGACAAGAAGGGCCGTCTCGGAAGAGGCGGCCCTTTTT
>NZ_QWGB01000005.1 GCF_003576345.1 Henriciella barbarensis
TGACCCAGCCCCGTAATTTCCGGCCATGAATTTGCAGAGTCCTCGACACGAAGAGGATGACAGATGCGCAAATCACGATTTTCCGAAGAACAGATCATTGGGATGATCCGGGAGCACGAAGCTGGTGTGAAGACGGCCGATATCTGCCGCAAGTACGGCATCTCGGATGCGACCTTCTACAAGTACAAGGCGAAGTTCGGCGGCATGACGGTGTCGGACGCCCGGCGGTTGAAGACGCTGGAGGAGGAGAACTCGAAGCTGAAGCGCCTCCTGGCCGATGCCATGCTGGACAATGCCGCCCTGAAGGACCTGGCGACAAAAAACTTCTGACGCCCGATGCGAAGCGGAAGGCCGTGCACCACGTGATGGAAACGCATGGCCTGTCGGAGCGTCGGGCCTGCCTGCTGGCCGATCTCGATCGGTCCACCTTCCAGTATGAGAAACGCGATGGCGGTGACGAGAAGCTGCGCCAGAGGCTACGGGAGCTGGCTGGTGAACGCCGCCGGTTCGGCTATCGCAGGCTCGGCATCCTGCTGGACCGCGAGGGCCTCAGTGCCAATCACAAGAAGATCTACCGCATCTATGCCGAGGAGGGGTTGGCCGTGAAACGACGACGCGGGCGAAAGCGGGCGACAGGCACGCGTTCGCCCATGCTCCTGCCGGAACAGGCGAATGAGCGATGGAGCCTGGACTTCGTGTCGGATGCCCTCAGCGATGGCCGCCGGTTCCGCACGCTCTGTGTTGTCGACGACTTCTCCCGGGAAGCCCTGGCTGTGGTCGTCGATGTCTCCTTGTCCGGCGTGCGGGTCGCGAGGGAGCTGTCCCGCCTCATCGCCCAGCGGGGCGCTCCGAAGATGATCGTCTCCGACAATGGCACTGAGCTCACCAGTCATGCGATCCTGAAATGGGTCCGCGAGGTCGGCATCGAGTGGCATTACATCGCGCCGGGAAAGCCGACACAGAATGCCTTCGTCGAAAGCTTCAACGGCCGGCTGCGCGACGAGTGCCTGAACGAGCATCTCTTCGACAGTCTCGGTGACGCCCGGCGCATCATCGAAGCCTGGCGGATCGATTACAACACGACACGGCCGCACACCGCACTCGGCGGACTTGCTCCGTTGACCTATGCCGCTCAGCACCGCAGACACCGGCCCGGCTCGCTTGAGCGTCGCGGTGGCTCCGCTCGCCGGGCCTTGACCTCAAACCAACCAACAGAAAGAAAGGCGAACAGACTCTCCGAATGAACGGCCCGGATCACGGGGCTGGGTCATCTTGAGTGGTTTGAACCCATAAGCACCAGCGCAGATTTCGGACATCTCATCGGTCGATAGAGGCGTCTATTTTCTCAAGGGGATTGGCGCCGGACGCTAAAAGAAAAATAAGGGCGCGGATGGCGCATCCTTACTCACGATGGCGCCCTAAGCATGCGATAAGCACCCCTGCCGCTCGACAGCAAACCACCTGTGCTGTTAAAAACACTGGCCTCCGCCACGGACAAAGTGGTGCCAAGTCGAATCACTTTCCCGACAATTGTAAGCGCGCCGGGCGTTGCAATTTTATGATAATCAACACGCAGGTCTGCCGTTGCCACAGGCATGTTTCCAGTCGCAAGCAACGCATAAAATCCCGTCAGGTCGATCAGCGCGGCGAGCACGCCGCCATGTGCGGACTGCACCTTCGGGTTCGACACAAGTTCGTCTCGCCAGGGCATTAACAGTTTAATTTCATCTGCGCCCGTTTCGGTCACACTGAGTCCGAGCCAGCGGTGAAACGGTGCCGCTTCTAATGCCTCCTGAACAAAGGCGCGATCAGGCAAGGTCGCGTTCATGCGTCAATCCCTTCTGAATGCTTCCGTAGAAAATCACTGACAGCCGCGGTGAACACATCATTCTTGTCGCCAGCTACCATGTGCCGCGCATCAGCGACGTCCGTAAAGTGGGCGTCGGGTGCCAAGGCTTTAAAAGCTTCGACCGAGGCATCAGAGACGAGTTCACTCATGCGGCCTCGCACCAAATGAATTGGGGCTTTTATGTTTCGAACCGATTGCTCGAGGTCGCCGACCCGCTCAACCGCAGATCGCCTCACAACGTCTTGAATGAAAGCTGGATCCCAGTGCCAACGCCAGCGGCCGTCCTGGCCTAGCCGAAGGTTTTTCCGCAAGCCTTCAAGGTCTTTAGGCCGGCGTCGATGTGGCAAGTATTTAGCGATGACATCTGCAGCCTCATTGAGCGATGAAAAACCATCTTTGCTGTGCTCGCCCATAAAGCCGACAATCTTTGTGACACCGCTTTCTTCCAAATTAGGGGTGATATCGACTAGAGTCACCGAGGAAAAAACTCCGGGTTTCAAGGTTCCAGCCGCAATGACCGCGCCGAGCCCACCGAGCGACGCACCGACAATGTGCGGCGCACAGCGCTCACATTCGAATTCTGCGGCCACTGCAATCAGGTCGCTACCGAAAGCCTTAAGGAATAGTCGCCATCCAAAGCCCAATCGCTATCGCCATGTCCGCGGAGGTCTAGAGCGACAGAATGATAGCCTTGCTCACCGAGCGACTTGGCTGCATCTTTCCAAGCATGTCGAGTCTGGCCACCCCCGTGAGCGAAGATTACGACCGGCGCTACTTCTTGACCATACACCGAGCAAGCTAATGTCAGACCGTTTCCTGAGATTCTTCGATCAGAAGCATCATAGTTTTTCATGCCGTACTCTTACTTATATATTATAAGATAGCCGATTATATGCATTCTTACGATCAAGTAAACCGTGATGGACCTTTGAAGTATCACTCGCAGGCTAAATCAACCTTTAGCGAAGAGTGGCAAGCGCAAGCACATCATCACCGCAAGCTAGATGATTTCTGGTGATATCTCGCAGTAGCGAAAAGACGAGTTGGTCATTCAACCTAGAAATCAAACACCGGTAAAGCGCCGGTTCCTCTAACAATGCCCTGCAACATGCTCGTTCAGGTTACCGATTATTCGTTGTTCTGTGAATCAGCAATGCCTCATTCGTCCACTTTTCATCATCAACAGATAAACCTCAAAGCATTGGCTTTTCAGTTGATCCGGTCAAAATGCAAGAGAAAATGGGGCACAGGTCGATAGCCCAAAGGAATAGGATCGGCTCTTCAAACTATTAAGTTTCATTGTTCGCCTGGGACGCATGACTGAAAACCCATAAACGTAGTACGTTTATTTCCCCCAAACGGAAAGAATACTCCTGAGTGCCGTTAGAAAAGCTAATGGCTGGTCGAGCATCAAATGGTGGCGAGCTTCGGGTACGGCAATTATCGGAATATCGTCCCCACCTAACTCGCGGATGTATTCGCCCGAGTCCTGGGTAAATAGTTGGCTTTTAGCACCGTGTACAATGGCTTTGCGGCCCGGCGCTCTCACCAGTCTCTCGCCCATTTTCAGCCACTCATCTGGCTTATTGCTCTGCCGGAATACCTCGGGTGAAAACTTCCATGTCCAGTCTTCCCCGTCGCGCCGCAGGGAATGATACGCCATGTAGTCCGCGAGGAAGGGCTCGCCAACCGGCTGGGGCGGGGAAAGGATGTATCTTTTGCGCGCGGCTTCATAACTGGGATAGCGTTTGTTGGGCTTGTCTGGATTACCCGATCCAGGGCTTGCGCGCCGACGATTCCAGTATTGCTCCATCAGCTCAGGCCGCATGATCATCAGATCGCAAATTACAGCGCCGGAGAATGCATCGGGCGACTGGGTGACGGCCGTCAGTGCCGCGCCGGAACCAAAACTGTGCGCGATCAGGGTGGGTTTGTGCCCATCCACGAACATATCGAGCGCCTCCGCGATTTCACTGAACTCACGTCCTCTGGCCGTCGGATCGACCTCCCCGCGCATCTCGCTGTCGCCCATTCCTGCAAGATCGAACGCCACCACATCGTGGTCCTCCGCAAGAAACGGAGCTATGAAGGCAAAGCAGCGGGCGTGTGCGAGGAAACCATGCGTCATAAGCAGTTTCGGTTTGCGCCTGTCGCCCCAACGGAAGTAATGCGCTCTGGCACCGTTGATCTCAACATAGCCCTCTTCGCGTGGCACCTTCAGGGCCGACACAAACCATTTCGGCAGATGAGATCCGTCGCCTGCCCAGACGGGATCGATGTCCCCGGAAAGATCTTCGATGTTGGTCAGTACGTTCATTCAGTTGTCGTCTCCTTGGTTGAGATATTTTCAACAGCGAGACCGTGATAGCCTTTCTCTGCGACATCGTCGCAAAGCGCGGCGTAAATCGACAGGCTCGGAAAGTTAATAAGTTGACGCTTGTTGTCTGGAATGTTCGCACTCATGTACCAAGAGTCCGCTTCGGGAAACAATGTCATCTCGCCGGCCTGAGCAACTATTTCTGTCCATCCTGCTTCAGCGGCCGGATCGGCTTCGAAAAGGTCCTGTTCGTTGTTCCGCATCCAGACCAGGAAGTCGCAGATCCAATCGCCCTGGACCTCTGCGCTTGAAGGGCCATTTGAAAAACCCGACGGGCTAAGGGGGCCATAAGAAAACAGCATGTTGGGAAATCCCGACACGGCCATGCCCAAATACGCGCGCAACCCGTCTTTCCATGCTTGCGAAAGGGATAATCCGTTCGCTCCGGTGATATTCATGTCGCTCAGCCCTCCACGCCCGGCATCGAAGCCGGTAGCGAAGACTATGAGGTCGCATTCCATCTCGCCGTCCACAGTCTCGATCGCATGCGGCTTGACCCGGAGGATCGGCGTTGATCTCAGATCGATCAACGCAACGTTATCCTGCGCGAAAATTTCATAGTATCCCTGCTCAAGCGAAGGTCTCTTCGTGCCGAACGGATGGGGCGGATCGGCGGGCGCGAGCCGCTCGGCAAGGTCGGGATCTGCGATTCTCGCACGAACCTTGTCGCGCCAGAAATTGTAGGCGTGGCGGTTTGCTTCACGGTTGGAAAGCAGGTCGGCAAAATTGTGATACCAGAACCTCAGGCCGCCCCGCTGCCATAAATATTCGAAGTGCGCATCGCGCTCTTTTTTGTCTACTTCAAGGGCTGAAACCTCTAGCGATTGGCATTCAAACCCACCGCTCGTCTGCCGGCGTTTTTCGAAGATCGCGGAATGGCCCTGTTTTTCCCTTTCCTGATTTATCTTGGACAGCTTTTCTTGCCTCATCGGCAGAGCCAGAATTGGGGTTCTTTGATACAGAGTCAGTTTCTTCGCTGACTTGGCCGCTTCTTGCGCGACCTGTACGCCACTTGCACCGGTGCCGATCAAGGCAACCCTACGGTCGGCGAGGTCGATTCCCTCTTGCGGCCAGCGTGCTGTGTGAAACCACTGGCCTTTGAAATCTTCGAGGCCCGGGAAATCAGGAAGATACGGCTTTGAGGCGAAACCAAGGGCTGGCAGCAGAAACTGTGTCGAAATGATTACATCATCGTCGAGATGCAAACGCCACCGCTTCGCTTCCTTCTCAAAATGCGCGCTTTTGACTCTCGTCCCCATGCGCATCATTGGCCAAAGGTCTAGCGTATCGCAAACATGCCGGAAGTACGCTCTGAGCTCTTCCCAGCCTGGAAATCGCTCGCTCCAGGTCCATGACTTCCACACTTCATCTATCGAAAATTCGTAGAGCGGGACCTGCGAATCAACACGTGCACCGGGATAACAATTCCAGTACCAGATGCCCCCTGGCTGCGACGCAGCATCCACAAGAAGCACGTTGAATCCAGCGTCACGCAACTTGTGGAGCAGATAGATTCCGCTGAAACCCGCGCCGACAATTATAGCGTCGTAATGGCGAGAAGCCTGATTAATCACGTTGCAACCGTCAGACGTTCCGCGATTGCTTTCGCGGTTGCATAATCGGCCTTGCCGTTGGATGCACGCAGGGGTGTTTTCGTCGGATGAACGGCCTTCGGCGTTTTGTATCCTGCCAGCTGCCCGCGTACATGGTCCTTGATGGCTTGCTCTTCGAACGGAACATCGTGGTTGAGGTGGACGACGGCGGTGACGGCTTGACCCCATTTTTCATTCGGAACACCTACCACCAGCGCATCACCAATGGCAGGATGGGTCTTGAGCACTTCCTCGACTTCTTCTGGGTATACCTTCTCGCCAGCAGTGTTGATGCATACGCTACCGCGGCCTAGCAGGATCAGGCTTCCGTCGGCCTCTACCTGGCACCAATCGCCCGGTATTGAATAGCGCACGCCATCAATTGTGCGAAATGTCTTGGCTGATTTTTCGGGATCTTTGTAATATCCCTTGGGGATGGCTCCCTTGCGCGCGATAAAACCGGGTACGCCGCTTCCCGGTTCAACTTTCTGATCGTTCTCATCAAAAACATCGCAAAACTCGCCAATCCCGAATTTCGCAGTGTTCGTGCCGCCCTGTGCGGTCGTGATGGACAGCCCGTAGCCGAGGCCTTCAGAAGCCCCAAAACTGTCCATCAGGACGACCTGGGGTATGTGCCTGCAAAGACCGGCTTTAACCTCCTTGCTCCACATCACGCCGGACGAGATGATGGACACGAGACTCTTGGTATCCCAGCGCCCGGGATGTTCATCGAGGGTGCGAAGCATCGGCTTGGCAAACGCGTCCCCCACAATTGCGATACTCTCGACCTTGTGCTTATCGACGGTCTGCCACAGTTCTTCGGCATCAAAGGACGGGTCCGAGAGAGTAACAATTGCACCGCCGGACATCAGCGCACCGATCGCGGTAATAAAACCAGTCCCATGCATCAGCGGGCAGGAGGAAAGAGTACGCCTGCCAGGTCCCTCATTTTTGATCAGGGCAACATTTTCTTCCAGTGTCTGCGGTACGGTGCCAAGTAGCTTCTGCGCGTCAAGCTGGGCTTTACGCATGTCGTCGTGCCGCCACATCACGCCTTTCGGCATTCCAGTTGTGCCGCCGGTATAGATGAAGAGCAGATCGTCAGGTGAGCGTTCGATACCGAGCGCCGATCCGTCTCCCTCACCCGCCAATGTTTCATAAGAACGTGCAAAAGGCGCTATTTCGGAAGGATCGCCAATTTCGACGAAGGTATGAACCTTCTTCAGCCTGTCCTTGAGCTCAAGAATACAGTCGCGAAATTCAGAACTATAGACGATCACCTCGCTATCGGAATCGTCGAAGATGTAAAATACTTCTTCGGGCCGATAGCGATAATTGATGTTCACATGCGTGAGTCGACCCTTGAAGCATGCCGCCATCAACTCGCCATATTCAGGGCGGTTGCGCATGTAGAAGGCCACCTTGGCACCATTTTTTGCGCGTTGACGCAGTGCGCGTGCGATATTGTTCGAGTGCGATGACATTTCGGGCCAGGTAATAATCCGGTCGCCGTGTATCAGCGCCGGAGCGTCGCGAGGCATGGCTGGCTCGATCGCGTCGAGGATGTCACCGAGATTCCAGTCTATCATGTCGATCTTCCTTTCGGACAACGCAGCAAGTCCCGAGGGAACCGCCGATAATGAGTATCTTATGCGGCCTTGATCCAACCTTGCAGTACTGCCGCCTCGGCCCGCACCAATTCGGGACCTCCCAGAACCTGCCGGTCGAATCCTATGCGTTTGAACCAGTAATGCAGACCAACCAGGTCGGTGAATCCCATACCACCATGTACCTCGGTAGACGTGCGGGCGACAAAGCGATGGACGTCTCCAGTATGTGATTTTGCCTGGCAGGCGGCGAGCGATACATCCTCCGGCATCGCCTCATAAGCATACGCGGCGTACCAGATAAGCGAGCGGCATGGTTCATGATGTGCGGCCATCTCTGCGCACATGTGCTTCACGGCCTGAAAGCTACCGATAAGACGACCGAATTGCTCGCGCTGTCCAGAATAATCGACCGCCTTTTCGATCATGGCCTGGCCTGCGCCCAGGCTGTCGGCGGCCAGGAGGATACGTCCCGCATCGCGCAGGCGCCCGGCAGTGAAACCGCTATCGTCGGCCAGTGGCTCGGCGGTGACCTGTGCGAAGCGCAGTTCCCCGACACTGCGGGTCCGGTCGATCGTCATCAGGGGGATTTTCTCGAGACCCGATGCGTTGGCCGGAACAAGGTGCAACCGCCCCGTGGTATCAGCCACCAGGAAGGCATCAGCCCCCGCAAAATCCAGCGCAAACAGCGCCGTGCCGTCGAGTTTGCCACCCCTGCAGGTTACGCCAGCACCATCGCGCGCCTCGACTGTTTCGGAAATTGCCACACTTATATGCGCCTCGCCACTCGCGATCTTCGGCAGCCATCTGACCTTTTGATCCTCGCTGCCTGCCTCGCTGAGTGCGAGGGGTGCCAAAACATGACTGGCAAGGAAAGAAACTGGTGCGACCGCATAGGCGAGCTGCTCTGCAACTAATGCAGCGTCGAGAAGGGTCATGCCTAGGCCGCCATGCTCTTCCGGGATCATCATCCCGGGAATACCCAGGCCTTGCAGAGCGTCCAGCACCTTGTCGCTAACTGGATTGTCCCGCTCGGAGCATTCGCGGACATGCTCCAGCGGACAGGTATCGGCTAGACACCGCGCAACTGCATCGCGCAGCATCTGCTGCTCTTGAGAAAGTCCAAAATCCATCAGGCTGACCCCTGTTTCTGACGTAACATGTCTGCCGTTCCCTTCGCCGCACCCGAGATCTTCGGCAGCTTCGGTTCGCGCGGCATGTCGAGGCCACGCTCAGCGATGATATTCTTCTGGATCTGCGCGGTGCCGCCACCGATGATGAGCCCCAGCTGAAACATGTAATTCCATTGCCATGTCCCCCTCATCCGCTCGCGCGCGCTACCGCTATAAAGGATGCCCATCTCGCCCATTGCGTCGATGGCGAGCGCCGAAATCTGGTGTGCCAGCTCGCAGCTTTGCAGCTTCACGATCAGCTTCGCCATGCCGCCTGGCTCGCCTTTGAGGCTGTTCGAAAGTATACGCATTCCGTTGCATTTCATCGCAGCCACTTCGGCCTGAAGCGCGCCCAGCCGATCGCGCAGCACGGAATTGTCGATCGCGCGGCCCATGCCGATGCGTTCTTCCTTCATCAGCCTCACAAGAGCCTGGAAGCGATTTTCCAGGGCGTCAGGATCGCCCAGCATGCCCCGCTCGTGGCCCAGCGTTGCATTGGCAACGAACCAGCCCTGGCCCCGCTCGCCGACAATTTGTCCTACAGGCACCCGTACCTCAGAAAAGAAGGTCTCATTGAATTCCGCATGACCAGTCATCGTCTTTAATGGCCGCACCTCGATCCCCGGTGTATCCATCGAAAAAATCAGATAGGAAATGCCGCCATGCTTGGGCGCGTCGTGTTCGGTCCTGACCAGGCAGAAGATCATGTCCGCCTGCTTCGCAGTACTGGTCCAGATTTTCTGGCCGTTGATGACAAACTCACCGCTTTCGATTCGTGCGCTGGTCTTCAGACTGGCAAGGTCCGATCCCGCGCCGGGCTCCGAATAGCCCTGACACCAGACGACCTCGCCTTTCAGCGTCGGCTCTACCCACTGGCGCTTCTGTTCCTCGGTGCCGAGTTCCAACAGGGTGGGGACCAACATGGATATTCCCTGATTGGCGAGTCCGCCGGGAATGCCCGCGCGCGAGAATTCCTCGGCGATGATGCGCGATTTGAGGATGTCTGGCTCAGACCCGTAGCCGCCATAGTCTCTGGGGATCGTGCGCGCGGTATAGCCATGTTCGATCAACAGCTTCTGCCATTCGACCGCTTCGGCAGAGGGACGAGCGGCGCGGGCCTGCCCAGTCGGCGCGCGATGGCCGTGCATCTTCAAGAATAGCCGCATCTCCTGACGGAAAGCATCATATTCGGGTCCGTAGTCGAGATCCATGTCGTACCTATCTTTTCTCGCGCCGGTTCATATCAGGGCGGAAAACGGGCAGGCGAAACTCGGGGCTGATCGGTTCAAAGTCGAGCTCCACCGGCAGATCCAGCTCCAGCGTATCGCGGTCGCAATCAATCAGGCGCGTGGCCATGCGCACGCCTTCTTCCAGTTCTACGACTGCAGCAATGAACGGAAGATCTTCGGCAAAGGCCGGGTGCAGAGCCTGGTGCGTGACGGTCCAGGAAAAAAGCGTGCCCTTGCCGGTGCTGCGCTCCCACGAAAATTCTGGTGAGCCACACTTGGCGCACATATAACGCGGCAGGTGCCGGAAAGTGCTGCAACTGCCGCAGCGCTGGAAGTAGAGATAGCCATCCTGACACCGATTCCAGAACTCCTGTTCGATTGGGTCCTGCGGGCGCGGCAGCGGCTTGGGCGGTACCTTCTGCGCTGCGGCACGGGTGTTCGGCAGCCGTTCGTTATCGTCGTTCACGCATACCTCCTGAGGATAGCGATACTTCCGTCACCGAGGTCGCCCCAGCCAGTTACGAGGCCGGTCTGCGCACCCATTACCTGTCGCTCGCCGCAATCATGCCGCAGCTGTCGCACAGCTTCCACGACATGGTTGAGGCCCCAAACGTGTGCTTCGCTGAGCAAGCCGCCATGGGTGTTGATCGGAAAGCGTCCACCTAACTCAATCTGGCCATTGTCCACGAATTCGGTCTGACCGCCAGGCTCACAGTATCCGAGGGCCTCAAGTTGCAGCAACACAACATAAGTGAAACAGTCATAGATCTGGAGAAAGTCCATCTCCTCACGTGTAACGCCTCCCATCTCGAATGCACGTGGGGCGGCATATTTGAGGCCAATCTTGAAAGGATCCGGACGCGAGGGAATGTCGTCGGCGGGATACGGGTGCCCTTCGGCGGCGCCAGCAATGCTCACTGGAACATGCGGCATATCCTTGGCCTGCTCCATCCGCGAGACAACGACCGCGCAGGCGCCATCGGTTTCCAGACAGCAATCATAGAGCCGGAAAGGCTCGGATATCCAACGCGCCGAATGATATGTCTCCGCGTCAAGCTTTCGGCCGAAGCTGAAGGCTTTCGGATTCAACTGCGCGTGTTGGCGACAGGCAAGTGCGACGGCGGCCGTCGCATCCGGTCCGACCCCGTAGAGCTTGGAATGGCGCATGGCGAGCCAAGCATACATCTGCACTGGCAGGAACACTCCATAGGGCATGTAATAGCCCTTTATGGTGTTGGTCAGCGTGTTCATATTCATCGGTCGGGTCGGTGGCGCGCCCGGCTTCGGCCTCAGAGCAGAATATCCGTTCCATCCAAGGGTTATCAGAACATGGTCGCACAGGCCGTTGGAAATCGCCATCGCTGCGTTCTGCAAAGCCGTGATTGGGCTCGCCCCGCCCATATGTACTGTCGACGCAAAACGCAGGACATCGATACCAAGATTGGCGGCCATTTCCTCTGATGTCGTATAGATCGGGGGAGGCACCATACCGTCTATGTCAGACGGTTTCAGTCCGGCATCGGCAATCGCCCGGCGCGAGGCATCAAGCATCATGTCGACCGCTGTCCGTTCGGTCCCCTTGACGAATTCTGTCTCGGCGACACCGGTGATCGCGGATTTGTCGCTGAAATTGAAGGTGGAGGAGACACTCATGCGTGATGCTCGCTCTGACGGCTGGCTTGGAAATCTCGCTCAAGTGAGCGGGACAGATCCTGCACCCGAAGATAGCGAATCGGTGGCTTCAGATTCAAAAGCCGTCGCACCTCCTCTAATGGTGTATCGAGATGTTTTTCCCAATAGAAGGTTGTGAAATCGGCGGCAGTCCTGCCCCGCTTCCACGCTTCGAACGCAGTACGGGCCACCGGCAATCCCGAGACCTCAGCAAGAGTTTTTGCAATTCCGGTTGCCACGATGAAGGCGATTCCGTGATTGTAGAACTGAGCGTTGCCGAGCGATAGCACACACAATTCACCCAGCGCATCTCGTCCATACCCGGTCACAACGTGAAACAGATCGTGCGAATCTCGCAGCCGCTTCCGATATAGTGAGACTTCCGGATCGCTGAAATCGTCGGCTCCGACCACTTCACTTGCATCCACTAACCCCTCAGCGGTCAACCCCTCTCCATAAACGAAATCAAGATAAGCACGCCCCAGCGTTCCCGGTTCGCATCCGCTCAAGCGATCACGGTCACATAAGGTGCCGAGTAGGTCCGCATGGTCCAGAAGGATACGCTTCCCCTCAGGCGAGGCAGCGAAGCGCCGGAAACTGCGATAATAGGAATTGCCCGACAATGCCCTGACAATATGGAAGACCTGCGCTGTGTCTTCCTTGTCCCGGATAAGTCGGCGCATGGCCGCAATTGCTTCACCCGGGCGAATTGGCGAGCGCAGTTCATGTCCCTTCAGCGGCTGGTCGGCGTTTCTCATCACATGTCTGCCTTTATCCCGTGTCATTCGTAAGATTTGGTGCGGGCGAGTGCGGTTTCCGCCCCTTCGACGAGTTCGCGCATCACTTCGGCTGCGGGCCGGATCGAATGAATGAGACCAATTCCCTGGCCTGCAAAACCCGGAATTACATCCTTGCGCTGGGCCTTGATACCGGACGCCATGACAGGCCCCGAGATCATCGACTGATAGGGCATGGGCAATGGTTCCTTGCCTGCTTCTATCCAGGCATCAGCCCATTTGTTGCGGATCATTCGCGCAGGTTTGCCGGTGAGAGAGCGACTTACCACGGTGTCGGCATCACCGCTTTCTATGATCGCTTCTTTCTGGAATCGTTCGATGCCCGCTTCTTCGGTTGCAAGAAACGCTGTCCCAATCCACGCGCCCTCGGCTCCCAGCATCAGCGCTGCAGCAATACCTCGGCCGTCGGAAATGCCCCCCGCACCAATCACAGGAACGCGGCTGCCCACCGCATCAACCACTTGGGGAATCAGCGAAATGGTGCCGACTGGTGAGTTGTGGCCACCTCCGTCGTGCCCCTGCGCAACGATCATGTCGACGCCGGTTTCGACGACCTGCTGAGCATGCTTTACCTTACCAATGACGGCCATAACCTTGGTGCCATTAGCGTGCAGCCGGTCCATCCAGGGGCCGGGATTACCAAGCCCAGCAGCATAGACGGGCACTTTCTCCTCGATCACCACCTCCATTTGCGCTTCAAAGAATTCCTTCGAGAACAGCTGGGGCATTCCCTTACCTGCTTCCGGCGCGCCAGCAGCGCGCATTTCAGATGCGAGGTCCGTTTCCGGCAGATGTTCGCGCCGTATGAAGTCGCAGGTGAACTCTTGGTATTCGCCAAGAAGCGCCGCGGGATTTCTGGTCGAATCTTCACTCTGCGGGGCCGGGTCTCGCCTGACAGATGCAGGAAGAAGAGTATCAACACCAAACGGCTTGTCTGTCATCTCGCGGGTCTCGCGAATCCAGCTGCGCAACTGGTCTGGCGAGCATGCCGCCGCCCCGAGAACGCCCAGCCCGCCGGCATTCGATACCGCGGCAGCGAGAGCAGGAACGCTCGCCCCACCCATTCCAGCCAGAAAGATGGGGTGTTCTATACCGAGAATTTCACAAATGCGGCTTTTGAGCGCCATAGTCTTGTATCCTTTATTCCGCGACCTTTGATGGACGCAATTTTTTTAAATCTGTCCCCACCGGATCCTTTGGGAAACAAGCTCCGGACTTCTTTCAGCCAAATAAGATGCAGATCCCGACACGAGCCGGGTCATAGCCTGTCGCGCCGCTTGAGCATCCCCTGTGCGGACGGCCTCCAGAACGCGGCGCAGGAAGCGCAACTGGACCGCCCGCTCCTGCGCCGAATAGCCGAGCGAGCTCGAGAATTCGCGAGTAAGCAAATGCATGGAGGAGGTCAGAAGACCGAAGAGCGGATTGCCGCTGGCCCACCCGAGAAGATCGTGAAAGCGGCGGTTTAATTCCTCGAACTGACTTCCAGCCTCATTGCGCTCCAGCTCTTTGAGGCAATCGACCAAGGCACTGAGGTCACCCGTGGTCGCTCGTTGGGCAGCATAGGCTGCAACGTCCGGCGCGATGGCTTCGCGCAGCTCGAGCAGCCCCCTTAAATCGGCTTCCATGAAATGCAGGATGAGTGAAAGACTGCTGGCAAAATCGCCAGTCTGGGGACGCGCCACCACAGGCCCGCCAGATCGGCCAAGCTGAAGATAGATAACACCCTGAAGCTCGAGAAAGCGAAGCGCTTCACGCAAGGTCGCCCTGGCAACTTCGTATCGGGCAAGCATCTCTTCTTCACGCGGCAACCTGTCTCCCGGAACATGAGCCCCTGCCTCGATATCGCGAACGATGTCTTGCGCGAGCGAGAGCGCACGCTTGGCTTTCTTCGCGTTATCGACCATCGGCTGCATTTCTGAAACTCTCTCCTGTGGCAAAACTCTTATAAGATTTAATCATATTCACCGCTTCCGCTACACATAAACTTTCCACGGTCACCAGGAGGTGTCAAGAAAACATTATAAGCTTTATTGACTGCGCTCTTTCGAAAATTTATCTCTTCGAGAATAACGAGTCTTTTTGAGGTGATTTATGAGCGTCGAGACAGTGGAGCTGGATACAGTCGAGAAAATCGCGGCCATTCCGATTGAGCAAATTGATGTTTCGCGGCCGAACCTATTTCAGAAGGACACAATTGGTCTGTTCTTCGACCGGTTGCGCAAGGAGGATCCGGTCCATTACTGCCGGGAAAGCAATGTCGGACCCTACTGGTCTGTCACCAAGTTCAACGACATCATGGCCGTGGACACCAACCATAAAGTCTTCTCGTCAGAGGCGAAACTTGGCGGCATCGCCATTCAGGACATGCATTCGGTGGAAGGTGCCCTGGAGCTTGAAATGTTCATCGCCATGGATCCGCCCAAGCACGACCAGCAACGAAAGGCTGTTACCTCCTCAGTTGCGCCATCCAATTTGCGGCTGCTTGAGCCAACAATCCGCGAACGCGCATGCGAGATTCTCGATGACCTGCCGATAGGGGAGGATTTCGACTGGGTCGACAAGGTCTCGATTGAGTTGACCACAATGACACTTGCGACCCTGTTTGACTTTCCATGGGAAGAGCGGCGCAAGCTCACGCGCTGGTCAGACATCGCAACGGCCGCCCCCGAAACCGGCATTGTCGAATCCTATCAGGCAAGGCGCGAAGAGCTCATCGAATGCGCAATGTACTTCAAAGAGCTGTGGGAACAGCGCATCAAGCAAGAACCGAAAAACGATCTCATTTCCATGATGGCACACTCTCCGGCGACACGGGAAATGCCCTTCATGGAATTTCTCGGAAATCTCCTGTTACTTATTGTGGGCGGCAACGACACCACACGCAACTCGATTAGCGGCGGTGTACTCGCCCTCAATCAAAACCCCGACGAATATCGCAAGCTGAATGATGATACATCGCTAATCACAAGCATGGTGCCGGAGATCATCCGATGGCAGACGCCACTTACCCATATGCGCCGTACCGCCCTTCAGGACTGGGATATCGGCGGCAAGCAGATAAAAGAAGGGGATAAGGTCGTTATGTGGTATTTGTCAGGCAACCGCGATGATACGGTCATCGACAAGGCTGACCAGTTCATTATAGACCGCAGTAATCCACGTCATCACCTGTCCTTCGGCTTTGGCATACACCGCTGCATGGGCAATAGGCTTGCAGAACTGCAGCTGCGGATCATCTGGGAAGAGATCCACAAACGTTTCGTAAAGGTCGAAGTGGTTGACCAACCCGAGCGCCTCTTTTCAAACCT
Organism: Henriciella barbarensis; assembly: GCF_003576345.1. Lineage (GTDB taxonomy): Bacteria > Pseudomonadota > Alphaproteobacteria > Caulobacterales > Hyphomonadaceae > Henriciella > Henriciella barbarensis. Next base: position 15,603 of record NZ_QWGB01000005.1, read on the forward strand.
TGTGCGAGGGATCACGAAACTGCCTGTGCGACTGCATGCTCGCTAATTGACTGCGCCCAATGCCGACAAGGGGTTATGGCGATGTGTACAGCGTGACCGTGGTTTTCCGCAATAGATCTTCGACGTTGCGCAGCGAGAATGGGAATCGCACATACACCATCACTGAGAGCTGGACGATCTCAAGCGACATTTTGAAACAACGAAATGGGTTCAGAGGCATGAGACGCGACTAACCAAACTGCCCTATCCGACCAGTTTCGCTGACAATGCTATTCGAACTTCAACCTTCTCGGTCCTCACTTTAAGAAATCGACTATGGATAGCTGACCGGTTACCTCGGCAAGATGAAACTACCGTTGAACCCCTCGAGCGTAAAAGGCTTCCTTGATGATGAGGAAGGGCTTGCGCTGCATAACGCGGCCCTTGAACGCGCAGATTACGGGCCTTGCCTCGAAGTGGGTGGATATTGCGGAAAATCGACCATCTACATTGGATCGGCTTGTGCACGCGCTAACGAACTTCTGTTCTCCATCGATCACCATCGCGGATCTGAAGAGAACCAGCCTGGCTGGGAGTACTTCGATGCGGAGCTATGGGATGAGACCGCAGGTGCTGTCGATACACTCCCGTTTTTCCGGGATACAATACGCAAGGCTGGCCTAGAAGCGACTGTGATTGCAATTGTCGGTCAATCAAAGGACGTCGCCGCGCGGTGGGGAACGCCTCTAAGTCTGCTCTTTATCGACGGCGGACACACGACGGAACACGCACTCAATGACTATGAAGGATGGGTTCCCCATCTCATGGTCGGCGGGCTGTTAGCGATCCATGATGTATTTCCTGACCCGAAAGATGGCGGGCGACCTCCTTTTGATATCTACCAGAAAGCACTGAGGTCTCATGCCTTCGCTGAAGAAGGCGCGATCAAAAGCCTGAGGCTGCTGCGGCGCCTAAAGTAGCGGGGCCAGAAAAATCCGGTTGGCGCCGCTGAACCCTTTCAGCGCGTCCGCGGCTAGTATTGCGGCCGCCTGCGTCCAGGTTGGCCTCTCCTTCGGCCAGATGACACTCTCGGCGGTTTGCCAGCCCATCCAGAGCACGCCTGCCGGATCGCGGATGGTCATTGCCTGACGAAAAAGCCTCTCAGCCAAAGTCTGGTCGCCAACGGAAGCAAGAGCGATCACCAGTTCGCAAGTCTCAGCGACTGTAACCCATGGCTCATCGCTCACGCAGCGGCAGCCGTGCCCTGCAATGACGAAGCGGCTCCAGTTGTGATCGAGACGCTGACGCGCTGAGGCTTTGCTCAGGGCTCCAGAGAGCACCGGATAGTACCAATCCATGGCGAAGCGCTGCCCTGTGGCCCGTCTGTCGAAAGCGCTTGGCTTATCTCTGAGAGCCATAATAATTTTTGCATGTGCCTCGCGCCATAACGCTGCGGGTTCATTGAATTTATCAGCCAGAAATAACGCACATTCGAGACTTTTGGCGATCGAGGCATTCCCCGCCACCAGAGCGTCATCATCGCTCGAATTGATCGCATCGAGCGCCCATGGGACCGCCCCGTCTTCGCGCTGAAGGGACACCACGAAATCAATGGAAGCTTTGATCATCGGCCACCACCTACGAACGCCCCGCCAGTCGCCGGTCGCCAATGCGTAATGCGCGACACCCACAGCCGGGTAAGCGCAGAAATTCGTATCGACCAACTGCGGCGCAGGCTCACGACTAATAAAATCGCGGTCGACCATCGGAAGCGCATTGCCATAGCCCCCGAGCCAGGCGCCGTCAGCGCGCTGTGTGGCGCGCAGATAGTCCAAAGCCGCGCCTGCCGCCTTGGTTCTGCCCATTACCGTCAGGGCCATCGCGCTTTCGACATGATTCCAAGGGTCCCAGGGACCATCCTCGAACCAGGGGATTGCCCCCTGCGGTGTCTGGAGATCAAGGATACGCTGAAGCGGCGCCTCAAGGTCGATTGCTCCAAGGGACAGCGCTTTCTTGAAAGAGCCATCCATCAGAGTTTGCCTTCCTTCTCGAAGTACATGACGAGGCTCTTACCCATAACCGGCGTAAGCAGGGCATCCAGAACCCGCGTCAGAGGGGGGCGCTTCATGATGTCCCAGACCAGAAACCGGTGATAGGTTTTTACCCAGGGATGATCATCTCGCCTCGCCCAGAACGCACATTTCAACCACCAGAGCGGCGCATGCAGCCCATGCGCATAATGGCGGCGCACCATTCGAAAACCCTTCCGCTCAATGGAGATTTTGAGGTCGACCTTGTCGAAAATCCGGATATGGCCACCGGGTTGAAAAGGATATCCGTCCGGTGGCGGTGCGAGGTGCCAGCATATCCTCTCCGGCCAGGCACGTGGGACGGATATGCAAAGGCCGCCGCCTGGTTTGAGCACGCGGCGAATTTCGGCAATCGCCGCATGATAGTCTGGCAGATGCTCTAGAACTTCTGAACAGATGACGGCGTCAAAGGTGTTGTCTTCAAACATCAGAGCCGTTGCATCTCCCTGCGCAAAACGGGCCACTCCATCATCGCTGCCTCGAGGCGGCGGAAGTGAGCTGAGCCCCACCTCTGCCTTTTCGAGGGCCTCCGCGTCGAGATCAATACCATCGATTTCGAGGCCGCCGATCATATAAAGTCCATGAACGTGGCGACCTTCACCACAGCCGAGATCCAGTACGCGGTCCCCGGCAGAGAGCCCAAGGTGCTGTAAGCGCGCTGTCAGCATGGGTTCGCTCTCGCCTCTTCCATAAGCGAGAGGTAGCGCGGCGCGATCTGACGCCAGTCGAACTCGGTCCTCGCACGCATGAGACACGCTTCGCCGACGGACAGACGGTTGTCAGCATGATCCAGCAAGCGCGCAATCGAGGCCGCGAGCGCGTCCGCATCGCCGCGCGGCACCACGATGCCAGCATCTCCTGCAACTTCCGGTAAAGCCCCGCCATCCGTAACGATGACCGGGGTGCCACAACTCATGGCTTCTGCTGCCGGAAGACCGAAACCTTCGTAAAGTGACGGCGTGACGGCAATTGTGGCCCTGCAAAACTCTTCAGCGAGCTCTCGCCTGGTCAGTCCGCTCTTGAATTGCACGCAGTGCTCCAGCCCCAGCTCACCAAGCATCCGCCGGGCCAGCCCATCCCTAAGCTTTCCAATGACAACAAGCTCCAGATCAGGATGATTATCAAGCAGCTGACGATAGGCCTTCAGAAGGACCGGCAATCCCTTGAGCGGTGTGTCCGCACTGGCTGTCGAAATGATCCGGTTTTTCGCGCGTGGAATCTGGGGTTTGGGACGAAACGCGCTCTGATCGACACCAAGTGGGATTGGATGGAGACGATCCGGGTCGACACCGAACGCCTCTACGATGTCTCTTTTCGCCGCTTCGGAGGGGCAAGTCATCACCTTCAGCCTGCGTGCGACACGGATTTGCATATGATGAAAGGCGTACCAGCGCTTGATCAACCAGCGTTGACGCCAGGTTTCCGCGGCTTCGAGAGCGAGCCTTCGATCCTGCGTGACGGGATGGTGTATCATCGTCACCAGCGGCAATCCCAAACCTGACTGAATCCTGAGCATTCCGCTGGCAAGGGTCTGATTGTCCAGAACGACGTCGTAATGATGTGCTCTCTGCCTGAGGAACCGATATACGCGTTCGCCGAAAACATAAGGTTCGACAAACTTGCCAGAGAGATGACCGAAATACTCGTAGGTATCCGTCTTGCTCAGCAGGTGCCGGGGACGCAAAGAATAGTGCCCATTGTGGGGCTGCGCATAGAGGTCAAGCGAGGGGATTTTCAAAAGACGTACATCGCCAGAGAGTTCGGGGTAAGGCGGCCCCGAAATCACGTCGACATGCGCCCCCGCCTCGCTCAGCGCTTGAGACAGATAATCAATGTATACGCCCTGCCCTCCCACTTTCGAATCCGAGCGATATCCAAGGATCGCAATACGAAGAGGCGCCAGCTTAGAGGGCAAGGCGACTCTGCTATGCCGAAGCCGGGGGCGTGCGGTGACCATTACGCGGTGCTTAAAGCCGGACTGGACGAAAGCAAGTGGTCATGCGGCACATCGTCGAAACCCGTAAAGGTGCCTGCTGAGGATAACGAAGGTTAGGAACAGTCAGGGGCAATACAAGCAATACTTCGCATCTGACTTCCCTTCGAAAATCTCCCTGGAAACCTTTGATAACTGGCCTGCTGCCGGTTTGATGGACGGCAACTTAAGCTTCCATCGCTTGCTCCTCATACTGCATAGGGCTGAGATATCCCAGCGTCGAGTGCCGGCGGGTGGGATTGTAGAACCGCTCGATATAATCGAACACATCGGAACGCGCCTGATCACGGGTTCGGTAAACTTGGCCCCTGATCCGCTCGGTCTTGAGCGATGAGAAGAAGCTCTCCATCGCCGCATTATCCCAGCAGTTGCCGGACCGGCTCATTGAGCATGTGATGCCATTGTCCCTCATCAGGCGTTGGAAGGCCTCACTGGTATACTGGCTGCCCTGATCGGAGTGATGCATCAGCGTCCGGGGACGCCCTCTTCTCCAGATGGCCATCATCAGGGCGTCGGTGACCATCTGCGTGGTCATCGCTTCCTTCATCGACCAGCCGACGATGCGCCGGGAGAACAGGTCGAGGACCACGGCCAGGTAAAGCCAGCCTTCAGCGGTCCAGATATAGGTGAAGTCCGCGACCCATTTCCGGTTTGCTCTGCCCCACCGAGTTGGTCCACCGGCTTTGTTAGCCCGGCGGTTTCCACGTAGCGGCGTTCATGCCGCTACTTCCACACAGTAAGGCGATATGAACGCCGCGGGCAAGATGGCTTGTGGCGCGGGCGGCCGGTAGCCCAGAGAAGAGTGCGGACGCGCGGTGTTGTAATGCCGGCGCCAGGTCTCGATCAGGACTTTCGCCTCCCTGAGATCATAGAAGATTTCCCTCGCCAGCAACTCGTCTCTGAGCTTGGAGTTGAAGCTCTCGCAGTATCCATTCTCCCATGGAGAACCCGGCTCGATATAGAGCGTCCTCACGCCGATCCGGCCAAGCCACTCGCGCAGGGCAGTGGCGATGAACTCGGGGCCATTGTCGGAACGGATATGCTCCGGCGGGCCATGATGCACGAACAGTTCGCCCAGCGTGTCGAGGACATCGCGGGAGTTCAGCTTGCGCTCGACGCGGATGGCGAGGCATTCGCGAGTGAACTCATCAATGACGCACAGCATGCGGAACACCTTGTCGTCATGCGTGCGGTCCTGAACGAAGTCATAGGACCAGACATGCCCCTTGTGCGCAGGGCGAAGCCTCACGCACGAGCCGTCATTCAGCCAGAGACGGCCGCGTTTCGGTTGTTTCATTGGCACTTTCAGCCCTTCACGCCGCCAGATGCGATAGACGCGCTTCTCGTTCACATGCCAGCCATCCCGTCTCAGCAAAGCTGTGATCCGGCGATAGCCATACCGGCCAAACCGTTCTGCCAGGGCGATGATGGCCGCTGTCAGCACATCCTCGTCCTGGCGCGGCACGCGCGGCTTGCGCTGGGTGGAACGATGCTGGCCCATCACGCGGCAAGCCCGGCGCTCTGTTGCGCCGAGTGTCTCTACCACATGATCGACCGCTTTGCGCTTGCGTGAAGGGCTTAGAACTTTCCCCGCACGACTTCCTGCAGGATCTGGTTGTCGAGGGTCAGATCAGAGATCGCCCGGCGAAGCCGCGCATTCTCCTTCTCCATCTCCTTCATCCGTTTGGCCTGGCCGACCTGTAGCCCGCCATACTCCTTGCGCCACCGGTAGTAGGTCTGCTCCGTCACACCGATCGAACGCACCGCCTGACCCGTCGTCTCACCGCGCGCGAGGCGCACCTCCACCTCCCGCAGCTTCGCAATAATCTCTTCAGGCGTTGATCTCTTGCCCATCTCTAAGCTCCATATCTGAAGCCGGAACTAACTCAAATAATGGACCACTTTTCAGGGAGCAGACCAATCCGCCGATGCTTCGAATGCACGCCCGCACCAAGAAATGGGTGTAATGGTCTCTTCCAATGGCTCGGCGCAACACTTGCGTGAACAATTTCAAGTCAAACGCGACTACGCAAGTTAGATAGCACCTTTCGACGGGCGCCCCCCCCAGCAAAGGCCCAAAGTTGGTGCTCTCCATCTCGACTGCGATCGAAATTTAGTGCTCATCAGAGAGCAGGCGCTCAGCCGCTTCGAGCCTTAGGACCGCTTTTTCAATGCGACCATTTAGGGCGGCCAGTCCAGTTGTAATTTCCTGTCTTCCTGACATTGGCGCCTGCGCTGGCAAACCATCATCCAGCGCCCGTTCCAACTCCGCTATTGCTTCCACGACTAGTTCACGGATGGGATCTAATTCGTCCATGCGCGGACCTCGCACCACTTCACGCTCGCAGTCCACGCAGCTTCTTCGCCCCACTGGACTTGCCGCCCGATCCGAGCGTCGCTGTCTCTGGTAACAAGGTCGCGCTGCCCGGTATCATCCCGGGCTTGTCTCTGTGGGAGCGGATAATGGCGCCTGCAAATCTACAGTAGACAAGCCATGACTGACCAACACACAATTGACGCTCCGAAAGACGGCACGAAGGAAGCTCGCCTAGTCGAGGCGCTGACCGGCAAAGGCCAGACGTTGAAGCAGCTATCTCGCTGCTCACTTGGCAACCACACACGGTCCGCGCCGCGATGACCCGACTCCGCAAACGCGGCTACGTCATCTACCGGATCGCTAAGACCGAGAAATCCGCCGCACGGTTCAAGTTGCGCGGGGACAAGGCGTGAGCCGGATCGACTTCAAGCGTCATTTGCGAGAGGCGCTAATCGAGTGCTGGATCGAGACGATCCGTTCAGCGCCCCCTCGCAAGCTCCGTTCGCCCATGATGGCGAAGATCCTGACCTGCGAAGACCAGTGGCACACCTCTGGCAAACCACGCGCGGCAAATGCAAGAAAGCTCAGACGGCTTGCATCAGCCTCACCCGATACCGCCGCGCCTGGCAGCAACGGCCAACGTAGCGTGCGAGAATGGAACGGGGTACAGCACACCGTCGGTATTACGGAGGCAGGCTATCTCTGGAATGGCAAGACTTGGCGATCGCTCAGCGCCATCGCCAAGGAGATCACAGGGACCAAATGGTCGGGGCCTCGCTTCTTCGGTGTGCAGACACGAAAAAAGTCCGCTGCGTCATTTACACCCGAAAAACCTCTGACGAAGACCTTGACCAGGCTTTCAACTCGCTGGACGCGCAGCGTGAGGCCTGCGAGGCCTATATACGCTCGCAGCGCCACGGAGGACGGAAGCTCCTGCCGCAGCACTATGATGATGGCGGGATATCCGGTGGGACCATGGATCGCCCTAGCCTAAGGGCCCTGCTCGCTGAACTCAAGGCCGGCAGCATTGACATGGTCGTAGTATGCAAGATCGACCAGCTCACGCTCACTCACCGACTTTGCTCGGTTGTCCGAACTGATTTCGCTTGAGCTACCCGCCGAAGAGGATTTGCGGCTGCGCACGATCGCGCACGATCGCGCGCGAGCAAGCCGTTCTGTCCTTCTTTCCAACAGCGGAGTCCGCAACGATTTCACGGTCCGCGGCTCCTCGAAGTCGAAATCATCGCCGTGTATTGGTGATGCAAGGTCGATGTTTATGCGCCCAATCCTTGCCGAAGCCGCGAGAACGAAGCAAAAACACTGACGGTGGCCACTCTGGCAATTCGTCTTGTACTTCCGATCGATAAAAGGGGACTCAATGCATGGCCAAGGCGGCAACACAACAGGCAGCTGGCCTTGCCTATCATGGATTGAGCGGGGTCACGCGGCCTTGCGAGGAAGCGGTTCTTGAAGCGCTCCAGCGAGAAACCAGGATAGAACGCGCGCGGATCTTGTCCTTTCGAGAGCAGCACGGACTGTTGCTGATTAACGCCGTCGGAGATGGTCTTGTCATTAGACCGGGATTTGCGTCCGGCTATAGCGGGGAGGGGCCTTCTGGGCTGTCCAAAGCGATTGCCATGCTAAGCGCACATGAGGTGCAGATTGACGAGGTGGATCTGACACCGGCGGAGTTTCAGCGGCTGGATGACTCTGTCCTCACCGAATCGGATCTGCAAGACCTAGCCGCGCGGCGGGCCGTGCGTATTGGTCAATATCAGGATTATATGTTCAGGGGCGATTGGGACGACGCCCGCGCGGGTCGTTTGTGGTCACACTATCCTGCCCGCCTGCCATTAGCCGCATTGGCGCCTGGGCTGATTGACCTTGTTCTGGAGTTCGACACGCGGCCGGGACACGCCTTGCATTTGGGATACATCAGGCTTGAAGACCGACTGCGGAAACTGACATGCACAAGACTTTCGGGTACTCGGCTTGTCGATGCCGCTTTTTCTCCAAAACACGCCTTGTTGAAGTTGAGCGGCCGGGAGGATCCCGGTGAGCAAGCCGGGCTTGAGTTCCTGTTCCGTGGCGTGCTTCAGCTACACAGAAATCCCCATGCCCATAGCGAGCTCAATCGGTCGCCGGTTGAAGCTGTGAGCGAGTTCCTGGTGCTCAATCATCTGTTTCGCCTTCTTGATGCAGTTGAAGTGGCCAATGGCAAGGCCGGTAAGGACCCATCCGATGAAGGGAGCGGGCTTGGCACTGGCTGAACTCCTGATCTCTGGCGGGGGCGGCTGGGCCATTGGCAAAGCGGCCGACGCACTGAGCGCACCACTCGAGGGCCTTGCTGAAGACATCAATGTGCGTTTTGCCATTTCAGCGGCCCTGGAGCGAAGTGCTGCACGTCTAGATGAGGTGTTCGGCGAACGCGAGCAGGCCGACCTGACGGACATGTTGCGCGGCCAGCACGCGCTCGTTTTCACGCTGATCCTAGAGCGGCTTAAACGCGCACCGGCGTCTGATCTCATGCGGGGCGGACTATCGGCAGAACTCGCGCAAGTCTTAAGGGCCGGAAACGGTCAAGCCCGAGATGCCCTGCGAAAGCTCGCGGATCTGATTGACAGTGAGCTTTGGGCGAAGCCGCCTTTGGCCGCGTATCGTCAGAAACTTAGCGAATATGTAAATGAACAGCGGCTTGGCCATTTGCTTGAGCGACTGGCGCCGGACATGTCTGCCGCAGCGATTGCCGCGCGGGTGAGATTTGCCGCGCGGTCCGATATCACAAGACGGCTGAGCAGGGTTCACACGACACGTCTTGTTTTGCCGCGACGCGTGAGCGAACTGAATGACGAGGACAGTGCGCCTGGCCCGCTGACCGCGCTGGCGGAGCGTTTGACACCAGGTTGGCGCGGCGCCCTGATCGATCAGGGCGGCGCTGGAAAGACCATTGCGCTGCTCACAATTGGCGAGGCCGTGTTCAGCAGGTTCGATGAAGCGGCTGCGGTCTATGTACCGATGGCGGAGGCGGCGACGCACGGTTCGGTAATTTCGGCCCTCTTGCAGCGCGATGCGCTGATCGCCGAAAACATCTCGCAGGCGGATCTGGCCGCACAGGCTCGGGCCGGGAGATTGACGTTTCTGCTGGATGGTTGGAATGAGTTGTCGGTTGACGAGCGGCGCCAAGCCCGGTCTGCGATCGAAGCCTTCCACGGCGAATATCCGGATGCACCGCTTCTTTTTGCAACGCGGCCATACTGGTCAACCTTGCCAACGACGATCAGCGCGAGCTTTGCTCTCGACCGGATCACCTTCGATGACCAGGCGCGCTTTATTGAAAGCGTTGGTGGTGTTGCAGGCCTTCAAGCGCATACTCGTACGCGCGATCACCGCCCGCTGCGCGAGCTCCTCGGCATACCGTTTTTCCTGAATCTGTTCGCTCGTCTGGAATGGCAGGCAAGCGATGGCGACCTGCCGGAAAACAGTGTCCAGCTTGTCTCTCGTTTCGTCGAGGGCGAATTTGGCCGTCCGGCCTATCTTGATCCGCCGCCGGGCGGGTCGGCAGAGTTCGTGCGTGGTCTGCTCATGGAATTGGCGGTTCGCATGGCCGGGTCCGGTACAGTTGAACTGCACATCAAAGCGGCGAGCGCCGTCATTGCTGCACGCCTGAAGGCCGCTGGCCATGTCCACAACGCCGCCGAGTGCGAGCGCGCTCTTCAGCGCCTTTCACAGCAATCTCTCATCCAGGTTGCAGGTGAGGGCAGAGCGAGGCGGTTTGTCTTCGATCACCAACTGCTCCAGGATTGGTTCGCTTCGTTTCACGTACGGGATGCTATTGTCGCTTGTGCCAACGACACGGCTTTGCCGTCGCCCGCCGCAGCTGAATTCGGCAATGCGAGAAGCTGGGAAGGGGCGGTTGAAATCGCGGTGGAGGCGCTCGGCCAATCTGGCCCAATTGATCCGGGCCTGCGCCGGTTTCTGATGGAACTTTGGGGAATGGATCCCGAATTTGCGGCGAAGATGATGTCTCGGCTGAGTGACGCCGCTTGGGACGGGATACGCGACGATGTGCAGCGCTTTGTTCGTGCTTGGCGCAGGAAAGATCCAGGTGTGGAGGTTTTATCCTTCATGGTGGGCACCGGGCGCTCCGAGTTCGCAGAGACGATATTCGAAGACCTCGCTTCGGAAAAGGAGAGGCGCCGCGAGCGCCAGTTAACCCGACGGGGTGGATTTCACCCGGATGTGCTTGGACCAGACTGGAGCGCCAAGGCCGAAGGGCTTTCCAGATCCCAGCGCCGGATACTGGTCCATGATCTGGCCTATTCCGGCGGTGATCGCGGACTGGATATGGCGATTGAGCTTAGCGCCGGGGACACCGAGACTGATCATCTTGGCTTCGTCCTCGATGAAATCCACTACCTCGGCCGGAAAGACAAATCGACCGCGCTGTTCGCGGCCATGACTGAAGCCTCGGCTGACAAATGGGCGCTTGACGAGAGATACAGGGAGATTGCGGCGGAACACGACCCTGAGCGCTATCGGGCAACGCTCAAGCGGATTATTAAGAAGGGGCCGAACACAACCGGCGGCGTACACGCCCGAATGATCCTTTGTGAGCTTGATGGCGAGCTTTTTCCCGCGGACCTGATTGAGGCCGGGCTCGCTCTACATGATCAGAGCAAGGATAATCGCCACTGGCATTTGCACAGGTTTTCCGAAGATGCCCCTAGCGCGCTTTCAGACGTGCTCCTGGAGCACATGAAAACTGGCAAGGTGCTCTACAGGCTGCATGAGTATGTCACCAAAGTGAATCCAGCCCAGGCTGACGACATTCTGTCGTTCTTGCTCGACGATAGGCGGGAGCGTCACGACGGGCTTGGGATGGCGACGCATCTCAAACCGGGACAGTTACGCTGTGTCCTCACCGAGGCCTTGCAGATTTGCCGCACACTTGAGGGTGCAGATCGTTATGCCATGCGCGACGAGCGCAGCCGGCTTGCGCGCCTGATGGATGTGCTCAAGAATTCCGATAACACGCGCCTTATTCAGATTCTTATTAACTCGCCCGCGAAAAACCGGTCCGAAGTGGTCTTGCTGATGAAGCTTGTGACTGGCTGGAAGGGCGCGGACCATCATGATGAGAGAGGTCTGAGCCCGACGGGCCTCGCATCGCTGGGCTTGCACAGTGCAATCGATCGGTGGTGTCGATTGCTATTGGCGGTGCCGGACAAAAGCAGCGACGATCTGCAATTGGCCTTACGGGCACTGGCTGTTCCCGGCCGTGTTTCAGCATTGAAACGCATGCATGAAGTGCATGAAGCTGAACTCCTGCAGTATGAGCAGGAGCATGCTGACAACCCGAGTCGGCTGAGGCTACGGGGCGGCTATCCAGGGGACTATCGTCGCCGGGAGCCATTTATGCGCCATGGTTGGCCGGAGGCGAAGGCGCTGTTGCTGGGCTATATTGGCGATGAACGATTTGAGCTCGGCGCGGCGATAGCGCTTCGCAAATTCGCTCCTTTTGTCGCGGCCGATGTTCAGGGCAAGGGGCTCTTTCCAAACGATCGCAGTCATGAGCTGAAACGGGAGCGCCGGGCGGTCTGTCTGGAGCGGGGACCTTCAGCATCGTGTCATCACATTGCAGCCCGTATCCTCGATCGTGTTGCTGAGATTGATCTTGATGCTAAGGATGGCTGGGCGCGGGCGCGCAGTCTGGCTGCCTCTGCGGCCTGGATGGATTGTGGCCCGCGCCTGGCGGAGGTGATCGATCTCATTCGACGCGATCCCGAGCCGGTCAAGTCCCTGGCGATACTTGAGGCGCTGGCCGAGACCGGCCAGCCGCTCAAAGCGGACTGGATCCTGCCAGGTCTTGCAGCGGCAGAGGCTGAGTATTTTGCGCAGACCTGGCGTTCCGAGAACGATTTTTACATCCTTCGCCCATGGCTCGACCTCCTGGCGCGATCAGACACGCCGCTTGAGCTCATCGCCAGAAAAGCCAAGCACCCCCGCGAGGTTCACCAATGGCAGGCAGGCGATTTCATCTCGCTGCTCATGCTGGAAGACGCTGATGCGATGGTTGACGCCATCGAAGCCCTGCATGCTGAATGCCGTCTCGGCCATGGTGACTATGATCGCATCCGCGCGCTCTTTCGCGTCGGGTCGGACCGAGCGCTCAGTCTGCTTTTGGATGATGTTCTTGAAGGGCGATATCAAGACTTGCTTCATTTCGGGTTTCATGGGCCCAATGCCATTGCCGATATGCTCGAACGCGAGCCGGACAAGCTAAAGGCGGCCGTCGCAAAAGCTGCGTCAAATGATAATGCGCGGGGAAATGCAGCGTATCGTTTGGGCAGTCTTTGCCGGGGGGCACAAACCGCCAAACTGTTCGAGATAGCGTTGGAAGAGAGCCGCAGTGGGTCCGAAGCTATGATATGGCGTGTTTTAGCGGAGCATATGTTGGAAGGACAGTGCACAAGATACGAGCCGCTCGGCCCTGGCAGCTATAAGCTTCACCAAAAGTCTGTCGGCGAGTTGCGGCAAAGCCTCTTTTCCTGGGTTTTGGCGGAACCCGAGGAGCCTTTCTGGCGGAAGCTGCTTGCCGGCGTCGATGATCTGGTTTCGCAACATGGCGGACATCCCGATGATCCGCGTCACCCCGATGTCGTCACGGGGGTACCTTATCCGGATTTTGAGCCCGATATCTGGGCCAAGGTGCGTATTTTGGAGAACCCTCCGAGCCATTTTGACTAGGAGGGTTACGGCAACAATCACATGCATAATATGATGGGTGCTTTGTCGGTGTGCGCAAATAGCTGGTGAATGGTGGGATACCGAGTGCGAGTGTTGTTCCAAGTAAATTTACCCGCATTTCTTGCGCAGGCTGACTCGGCAATCGTTATAAACTGACTGGCTGAATTGAAGCGTGGCCGCCATTCAATCTACAACATAAGTCTGGAAGGGTTTGGCCCGAAGCGTACAAACTGCTCCTTTACGAGAATGCTCGATAGCGGGATTCAGCTGATTTCGGATAGGCGGACTTCAGCGTGTTCAACTTTTCTGGTGGCAGATTCAATCCGCGCTCGCAATGCCGCCCACCCAACCTTAATTTCCTGCCCTTTAGCGCTCGGTGCCCGAGCTGGCAGACCATCAATCAGCGCCTGTTCCAGCTCTACCATCGCCTAAACAAATTTGCGAACAGGATCTAGCTCGTCCATTTCGGACACATTCCGCGACCTCACGTCACCAGTCTACGCAGCTTTTTCGACAGCCGCTGGACTTTGCCCGCATTCGGAGCATTGCTGTCTTCGACAATTTAAAGCGCGGCCCGGTATCGGCCCGGGCTTGTCTCAGTGGGAGCGGATGATCGCCCCTACAATCGAAAGGAGACAAGCCATGACTGACCAACACACAATCGACGCTCCTAAAGACGGCACCAAGGAAGCCCGCCTAGTCGACGGCCTGACCGGCAAGGGCCAGACGCTGAAGCAACTTTCGGCCCTACTGACTTGGCAGCCACACACGGTCCGCGCCGCCATGACCCGGCTGCGCAAGCGCGGTTATGTTATCGACAGGGTCGCAAAGACCGAGAAGTCCGCTGCCCGCTTCAAGCTGCGTGGAGACAAGACGTGAGGCACGGCGACTTCAACCGGCTTTCACGGGAGGAGCTGATCGAGTGCTGGACCGAAATCATCGGTTCACCGCCGCCTCATAAGCTCCGCTCGCCCATGATGGCGAAGATCCTGACCTGCGAACACCAATGGCAGACCTCAGGTCGCCCACGGGCGACGCTGGTTCGCAAGCTGCAACGGCTAACTGGGGCCCCGCCCAATAGCACCTTGCCGGCCACCAGCGGCCAACGCCTGGTTCGAGAATGGAGCGGCGTCGAGCACACCGTCGATATCACCGAAGCCGGCTATCTCTGGAATGGCAAGACCTGGCGATCGCTTAGCGCCATCGCCAAGGAGATCACCGGGACCAAGTGGTCGGGACCTCGCTTCTTCGGTGTGCAGACATGAAGAAGGTCCGCTGCGCCATCTACACTCGGAAGTCCTCCGATGAAGGCCTTGACCAGGCTTTCAACTCGCTCGATGCGCAGCGAGAGGCCTGCGAGGCCTATATTCGGTCGCAGCGCCATGAAGGCTGGAAACTCCTGCCGCAGCGCTATGACGATGGCGGCATATCCGGTGGGACCATGGATCGCCCTGCCCTCCAGGCATTGCTCGCTGAACTCAAGGCCGGCCGCATCGACATGGTCGTCGTATACAAGATCGACCGCCTCACTCGCTCACTCGCCGACTTTGCTCGGCTGGTTGAGCGGTTCGACGCGACCGCCGCGTCTTTCGTTTCGGTAACTCAGCAGTTCAACACCGCCTCCAGCATGGGCCGACTGACACTGAACGTCCTGCTCTCCTTTGCCCAGTTCGAGCGGGAGGTCACGGCCGAGCGGATCCGCGATAAAATCGCCGCCTCTAAGAAAAAGGGAATGTGGATGGGCGGCGTTCTGCCGCTAGGCTACGATAAAACCGATGGTGGTATCGTGATCAACAAGGGTGAAGCTGAGACGGTCCAAACCCTATTCAAAACATACATCAACGTCGGCTCGGTCCGGAAACTGAAGGACTACGCTGATACCGAAGACCTAAGGACCAAGCAGCACGTGTCTGCCTCGGGCCGGGTCACTGGCGGCAAACCATTCACAAGGGGCCATCTTTATCAGCTGCTCTCCAACCCTCTCTATCGCGGAAAAATCAAGCATCGCGACCAGGTCTATGATGGACTGCATGACGCGATCATTTCGGAAGCGCTCTGGGTCCGGGTTCAGGAGAAGCTCGCAAACAACCGTGTCGCCCGAAAAACACGAAAGAGTGCCGCCAATCCATCCCCGCTCGCTGGCAGAGTGTTCGATGAGAATGGACGATCCTTCTACGCCCATCATGCTCGGAAAGGGCAGCGACGATACCGCTATTACGTTTCTTCGGACGAGACGGTCCGCCTGCCCGCCCATGAGCTAGAACAGGCGGCGTTCAATGCGCTGATTCATCGTCCTAACATTCGACAACAATCGGCTGATGGCGTCACATCGCAGCGCGAAACGCTGGAACAGATCGACCGGCTGGTGGTTGGCTCGAATGAGCTGGAAATCCACCTCGCCGGACGGGAGAACGCGCATCCGGTCCGTGTTCCGTTCACACAACGCCGTCGCGGTGTGGAACGGAAACTTGTTTTGGAAAATGCGAGCGTATCTCGAAAAGTGGATCGGGCCCTGATCCGTCGGGTCGTTAAGGCCATGGATTGGCTCGATGCCATCAAAGCTGGACGCGCAATCAGCGAGATCGCGGCCGAGCAAAATGTCTCGCCATCCTACATCACGCACAATCTTGATCTGGCATTTCTGTCCCCGCGAATTCTTGAAGCGATTAGTGGGGGTCGGCAGGCGCCGCATATCTCAGCTTATCAGCTTTCGAAGATTTCGATCCCGGTAAATTGGGACGAACAGGACTCGATTTTCCTCTCCTAGATTCCCGCGTAATCACCCGGTGCATCCTCTGCAAAATCTTCAATGGTATGCGCTGAGGACTTGAGATTTTCCTCTCGGTCATACCCTTAGTCATATGACTTAGGTCATGACTAAAGGTATGACTAAAGCTATGACTTAGCCCCCCCCCGCGACGATAGAGCAGGTCCAGCAGCTCCGGCCGCGGCTCGCGTCTGAACTGAGCGCACCAGTTCCCAAATCACTTCAGCGGTAGGTCGTTCACTTCGCAATATTCCCGCTGATTCAAGTCACTGCGCTCCACGCCTCGTGATGAGCCCACAAGAACGCTTGCAGCTCCGCACGTTTCTCAACTGACAATCTCGTCATCGGCAGCTCCCCTCGGCTTTTGAACACCAACCGAAAGAGATCGAACGCCCCGCACAAGCATGTCACTATTGTACGCTTTCCTGGTCCGTTCGCCGATTTTTCCCTGTTAATGAAAATAAATTTCCCTGTTATGGATCAAAGAATTCCCTGTTATTGCACGCAGGGAATTTAGCTTTAGAGCACTGTAAACACGCGATTTTGCAGCCTTAGGAGTCGACGTTTCCCTGCAAAAATAAGCGATTTCGCTGTAAATCGGGCGATAACAGGGAAAATGCCGCTAAACTTGACTGAAAAATTGGCCGACAGAGACTTTTGGCTGAAAGCGCACGATTGCAGGAGAATGGAGACGGAAACTGCAGATTTTAGTCGCTGATACGGGCGATAAGCCCCGGAATTGTCGGGATTATTCGCAGACGTCTCGATTCTCGGGATTTTCGGAAGACTGGCTGGCGGAGAGGAAGGGATTCGAACCCTCGATACGCGTAAACGTATACGCCCTTAGCAGGGGCGCGCCTTCAGCCACTCGGCCACCTCTCCCAAGCCAGATTGCCTGACTAACCGGATGGCCTCATGCGGGCAAGAGGCCAAACAGCACCGTCTGCATATCGCATCAGGGCGTGACGACCGGGAACCAGAACTCCGGCTGGTCGAGAGCGCCCAGGAATGCGGCAGCAGCTGCCCCCTCCCCTTCGATTGAAAGTGCGCCAGAGGCGACAAGTTGAGGCACGCCAGCTTCGCGCAGGATCAGCCTGTTAAAGTCGGCCCGCGTCATGTTCAGCGTAGCGGTCGCGTCACCCGTCTCAGCAACACTGCGCGGTACAACGACATCGCGGCCGACTTCGACACGGATATTTTCGCCGGTATCGCTGAACGCAAAGACGACGGCAAACGGGTCACGCGAGAGCTTGTCAGGGTTGTAGCGGCTGGCCAGCGCATCAAACAAATCGAGCGTCGGTACAGCGGCAAGGAAGTCGGCATTGCCAAGATTGGGTGCCCCACTCTCTGGGACTCCGTTTCTCAATTCGGATGCGGCGGTCAGGAAATAGCTTCGCCAGGAGCCGCTTTCAGCCTGAAAACCCATCTGTTCATAGGTGGCCGCCAGCCAGTCCTTTGCCGTCTGGCTATCCGGTTCGGCAAAGACGGCCTTGTTGAACAGCTCTGCAGCCCACCGGTAGTCGCCTTGCTCATAGGCGCCGGCCCCACGCGCGAGAACGGCCTCAAGTCCGCCCATAGCTTCAACATAGCGCGGCGCGGTCTCTTCGTCAGGAAGGGCATGATAGTTGGCGGGCACACCGCTCCACCAGCCATAATAGTATTGATAGACCGCCTTGGAGTTATGGTTCAGCGTGCCGTAATAGCCGCGTGTCGAAAAATCTTCCTGGCTGAAGTCCGGCTCGGGGATTGTCTCCGCGGCCTCCGTCATTGTGGCGCCGGCATTGGCGCGGCGCAGGGTCTGGTCATGTACATAGCGATAGGTGTCGCGCTGGTTGCGCAGGAAGCTCTCGACATTCTCCTGCCCCCAGCTTGGCCAATGGTGGGACGCGAAGACAACGTCTGAGCGGTCGCCATAATCGGCAAGCGCGCGGTCGATCACCCGGCTCCATTTCAGCGCATCGCGGACTTTTGCCCCGCGGGATGTCAGGACGTTATGGAAGGTCCCGGTCGCGACCTCTGCGGTGCAAAGCGCGTCGAACTGCGGCAGGTAGAACATGAATTCGGCCGGCGCTTCGGTGCCGCCCGCATCCATGAATTCGAACCTCACACCATCAATCTCGCGAACGGTGCCCCAGCCTTCGATTTCTTCGGTCGGGAGGACGAGGCCGGTCGTGCCTTGCGGTAGGCCCGGACCAAGCCCTGTTCCCACATTCGCGGTTTCCGAGCGCGGGATCGTATTTCCGAACATGAGAACTGCGCGGCGCTGCATCAGATTGCCCGCGATAAGGTTCTCAGTCACCGCACTTTCGGTGAAGCCGATTGGCGCAAGCACTGGCACGCCGCGCGCCTCGATCTCTTCTTCGCTGATCACGCCGCGAGCCCCGCCAAAATGGTCCGCGTGTGCATGCGTGTAGAGAACGCCGGTCACAGGCCGCTCACCCAGCGTCTCGTTGACCAGCTTGAGCGCCGCTGCAGCGGTTTCCCTGACTGTCAGAGGATCGACGATGATCCAGCCTGTTTCACCGCGAATGACGGTCATGACGGAGAGGTCATAGCCCCGCACCTGCCAGATGCCGTCTTTCACCTCAAACAGGCCATGTTTGGCTGCCAGCGCCGACTGGCGCCAGAGCGACGGGTTCACCGTGGCTGGCGCATCGCCCTGCAGAAAGTCAAATTGCGGGATCGACCAGACCGTATTCCCGTCTTCATCGAGGATGGCGTCGGCTTCAATCGCGGCAAGAAACCCCCGCGAAGCGTCTTCAAGGTCGCCCTGGTCATTGAGCGGCAGTCGTTCGGCAATGGCACGGTTGGCAGCGGCGGTTGCCTCACTCGCCTCACCAGCAGCCGGCGGTGCAGGAACGTCAACATTGCTGCCTTCGGTATGAGCAAACGACGACATTGAAACGAATGCGAGGGCAAAGGCCGATACGGCCATTCTGTAAGTCATGCGATTTTTCCTCCCGGCATATTTTGCGAAGAGCCTATGCGCGCGGGGCAGATTTCGGAAGGGCAATTTGCTCTTTCAGGTTTGCTCCCGTGTCGGCGCTGGTGCGCCTCTCATGGAGCGGGCTAAGGGCTGCAGCGTCTCATGCATCCGCTCATCCCGGCGCAGGCCGGGATGTCGTGAGGCGGGCGCCGTACCCAAACTGGCTGAGACCCCGGCCTGCGCCGGGGTGAGCGGACTATTTCAACTCAAACACCGATATCGCCATACGGGGTTTCCCGCTGGCGGTGCGCATCAGTCTCGCCCCTGTGACAGGGCCGGGCGCGTCCAGGGTGGACGCTATATGTAATGCCAGCCTTTCGGCGTGGCTGTAGAGCGTGCGCCTTGGACGCGCCCTGCGAAGAATTGCCCGCTCGTTTGACGCGGGCCGCCCAGAGGACTCAGAAAGGCGAGCCGTCGCCTGACTGGACAAGTGGATAGCGCGGACCGCCTTGTGGCAGGGCCGTTAGTCCCATACCGGCAGCACTCGTCTCCTTCGCACTCCACTCATGGGCGGCAGATGCCAGCCATGAGCCCTCTCGCTCTGCTGAATGCCTGCCGGGGTCTTTCCGGCAGGCACCAACGCTGCGAGAACCATCTCCACCCGGTCGGTCCGGACCGCCCTGTCTGGTGATGGAAGGCGTGTAGTATGCGCTGCGCTCTAGATGGTGGGGATAAATTTGATTTGTCCGACAGCCCCGCTTTGCCGTCATCCCGGTTTGCGTTCTTGCGCAACACCGGGACCCAGCTGCTGCGTGGCGCTTCGTTTCCTCTGGGTCCCGGCTCAAGGCCGGGATGACGATAGAGTTAATAGCGCCAGGACGAATTCTGATGGCAGGAGATGGGCCCTCAGACGGGCCTTCGGAATAGTAGCGCGATCTGGAAGAACGGCTTCTAGTCAAAGGTCAGCGAGCGATGGCGCGTCCGGCCCGCCGAGCCATGCTTCAATGAACAGGTGTCTCGCATAGGCTTCAGAGCGCTCATTTCCCTTGGCCGCGTAGGCTTCGGCGAGCCCAAAAAGGGCATAGGCGTTGTTTGGCGACTCGATCAGGGTCTTGAAGAATTCTCGTTCGGCGCGGTCAATCTGGCCGTCCACGAGAAGGTAGGCGCCGAGTGATTGCCGGACTGGATAATACCACCAGGCTGGTTCGAAATAGGGGAGTTTTTCCTGCGAGGTGGCCGCAGACTCCAATGCGTCGATAGCCGCTGCGTAATTGCCTTCAGCTGCGGCGATACGGCCCGCGAGAACATGACTGGCCACTTCAACAAGGTCCGGCAAAGGTGCGCCGCGCGCTGCATACGCATCAAAGCCCTCAGCCTCTGTCAGCGACCTCAACGCCGCGAGTTCCGTGCGGGCACCGTCCAGCGCGCCCTGTCTCGCAAGGACAACGCCCCGGGCATGGTGCCAGGCCATCTGAGCGAAGAGGTGTGCCGAAGACGGCAATTCATATTCGAGCACGTCCTCATCGGACCCGAATTGCAGGAGCGTGAACAGCTCAGCCGCCGCGACACGTTCCCCGAAAGGCGATGGAGAGGCAGGATCTATCGTCACGATGCCTGACAGCTTGTCCGCCATCGAAAGCGCCGTCGCTGCGTCGCCGCCAAGCTGCGCATTCGCGATCACGAAATGCACATTGTGGGGATAGTAGACGGCGCCATAGAATCCGCCATTTGCGCTTTCAGCGATATAGGCCTCATCGGCGGCGATGGCGTCGATATTTGCCTGAATGGCTTTTTTCCAGCGTCCAAGCCGAAGATAGATGTGGGACGGCATGTGAACGAGGTGACCGACGCCAAGCCCTTGTGCATGCAAACGGTCCGCAAATCCTTCGGCGCGAAACGGGTCTACCGACGCTTCGGTTGCATGGATGTAAAGGTGGATCGGCGGCGCAAAGTCTGGGTCAATTGCCAGCGCCGCATCGAGCAGTTCGAGTGTGCGGGCCGTCCGTCCCTTGGGTATGCGCGCGCCAGCCTGCCAATAGTCCCAGGGCTGTGTGTCCATGTTCGCTTCGGCCGCGAGGGCAAGGATCAGCTTGTCATCGCCATAGCGGCGCGAAACAATATCCATTCTGTCGGCATAGGTTTCGGCGTCTTCGACGACCTCGCCCGTCTCATTCTGGCGGTAGCGAGCCTCCAGCGCCGATATGAGGGCTGCTTCCTTTTCCGAAATGGAAGAGGCCTTCGCCGCAGCGCCGCGCGTTGCAATCAGTCCGGCCGCGCCACGTGCCGGGACGAAGGGCGCATTGATATTACTGCCAAAGGCGAGCCCCTCGCCCCAGAAACACATGGCACAGTCCGGGTCGAGCCGCTGCCCCTCCCGGAAGGCCGCAATGGCTTCATTGTGATTGAAGTTGGCCATATGCGCGAGACCGGTGTCGAACCATGTCTGGGCGTGTGCACTCTTCGTTGTGACCGGGTAATGGAAATGGTCGATGACCTCTTCAGGCAGGGCAAATGGCGCCCCGAAATCGAAGCTTGCCTCCAGTGGCAAAGCGTCCGTCTGGTCCTGAGCGCCGATGGGCGCGGCCTGCCCGCCGCAGCGGGTCTGCGACAGGATGAGCGGGTCGATGAAAGCGGGTGGCGGCGCGTCACTGTCTGCCCCTTCCCCGGACACGCAGGAGGCGAGCATCAAGGCGCCGACCGCGGCCCCCAACATATCGTGGCGTCTGGATCGCATCGCATTTCCCCCTTTGAGAAGGAAAAGATGCGACATGGCACCTTACAAGTCTACGGCGCGCCGCGAAATTGCGCGCGCCTGAAGGCAACCACGCACCGTGCCTTTATGTAGGAACCGCTCAAAGTTTTCTACGAAGTGCGGCCGCGCAGAAGCAGTTTCTGGCCCTACTCCAGCAGTCGTTTCGCTGCTTCGAGGCCGATGCCGTCAGTGGCGCCTGTCAGAAGAATAGTTTTTATGGAAAATGCCTTTTGTCTGGCAGACGCCAGGTCGAGCTGGTCAGCATTCTAGGTCGCAAGCCCTTGTTTTCAACCCTGATCCAGTTGGAGCGCGCCCCCGTAGCCATTGGTGAAAGGAGTTCAAAATGAAACAGACGAAACTTCAGACCGACAAGGCGCGCCAGGGCTCGATCACCCCCGGAATGCTGGCCGTACTGGCAATCTCTACCGCGCTGGCAGTCTTTGCCATGACCGGCGTAATTGCGGGGGTGAGCTAGCATGATGAAATCGCAGGATAACCAGAAGAAGGCGCCGCAGCCGGCGCGACGGACAGTTCACCTGCCCAAGCGTGATGAAGCCTCGTTCTTCAAAAAGCGCGGAAACCTCAATCTCGAAAACGATACGGCCTCTCACCGGCGTTACACCTGGATGTTCGAGGACCTGTTGCAATAGTTCCGGCAACCGCTGGGGACCGGGCGTTCGAAGTGCCCCGTTCCCGGCTGCTGCCTGTCTGGATCAGACCTCGGTCAGCGTAACCGACAGGGGAAGTTTCGACTTCGGCGTCTTTGCGTTGAAGTCATTTGCTTCGTCGCGGTAACCAAGCTCGATGACCACTGGTAAGGTGTTTTTGGAGCGAGGCGCACGTTCTAGCCCTAGCCAAGCATGATCAGCGCGGAGCTCAGGCTGGCTCAAGCTCCGGTAGGCCATCCAGGATCTTGTCCAGTGTTGCCGGATACTCGCGAACCCGTACGCCGGTTGCATTGAAGATGGCGTTGGTGACCGCCGCGCCTGCGCCGCAAAGACCAAGCTCGCCAATGCCCTTGGCCTGTATGGGGCTCGCCCAATCGTCTCGTTCTTCGAGCAGGACAACCTCCAGCTGCGGCACGTCGAGATTAACCGGTACGTGGTACTCTGCCAAATCATTGTTCACGACATGACCGTCGCGCGGGTCGAATTCCATCGCTTCGTGGAGCGCCATGCCGATGCCCCAGGTCATACCTCCAAGACATTGCGACCTGGCCGTCTTGTGGTTGAGGATCCGCCCCGCCCCAAACACGCCGAGCATGCGGCGTACGCGGGCTTCACCTGTCACGGCGTTGACAGCGACCTCGGCGAAGTATGAGCCGTAGGTCGCTTGCTGCACCTTTTCCATCGTTTCACCCGGCTCGATATGGCCTTCGCCTTCAATGGTCTCGCCGGCGAGAAGCTCGATCAGGCTGACTTCCTTGCCGCCGCCGGAGGCTTTGCCATCGTTCAGCTGGAGCTCATCTTCATCGCAACCCAGCCTGCGGGCGAGTTCGCCGCGAATGTCCTGACAGGCGAGGTAGACAGACGACCCGGAGGAGGATGCACCGACAGAGCCACCGGAACCGGACGCCTTGGGGAAGTTGCTGTCGCCGAGGCGCGTATCAACCTGCTCTGGCGCAAGGCCCAGCATGTCGCAGCAAAGCTGGGTGAGGATTGCATAGGTGCCTGTCCCGATATCGGTCATGTCGGTTTCGACAATGGCAGTCCCGTCATCTATCAGTTTTACCCGGGCTTTAGATTCCATCAGCATGTTGACGCGCGCAGCGGCGGCCATGCCCATGCCGATCAACCATTCGCCGTCGCGCTGTTTGCCAGGCTCTGGATTGCGCTTGTCCCACCCGAAGCGTTTGGCGCCTTCGTCAAGGGCTGCTGCAAAGGGGCGTGAACTATAAGGCATGTCCTCTTCTGGATGGATTTCCGGAATGTTGCCCTTTCGAAGCTCAACCGGATCGATACCGGAGACGTGGGCGAGTTCGTCCATCGCGTTCTCGAGTACCTGCATCCCGATCGCCTCGCCGGGGGCGCGAACGGAGCCCGCGCACATACGGTTGAGGCGGGCGACCTCAATGCTGAGCCGCCGGTTTTCGCCGCCATAGATGAAATGCGTCGCCTGAATAACTGGCTCATGAAAGGACTCGCCGGGCAGGTTTGAAACGAGGCATTCATGACCAAGGCCCGTCAGCTTACCTGTTTCATCTGCGGCAAGACGCAGACGCTGGCGCGACTCCGACCGGCGCATGACATTCTCGAAGACCTGCTGACGGGTGAGGGTCACACAGACGGGGCGGCCGATCTCTTTTGCCGCAATCGCCGCAGCGACGGCTTCGGGCGCGATCCCTAGCTTTGAGCCGAAACCGCCACCGACAAATGGCGACAGGATACGGACTTTTTCCGGTTCAACTCCAAGGGAGTCGGCAAGCTCATTCACATTGTACTTCACCATCTGGTAGCTGCCATGAAGGGTGAGCTGGTCGCCCTCCCAGCTGGCGATGGAACAGTGCGGTTCCATGGCGGCGCTGTTGTGATTTGGCGTGCGATAGGTGGAATCAACAGTGAAGGCGGCCTCAGCCATGGCCTTGTCGAGATCGCCCTGATCAAGCTGGTCGTCTTCGGGTTGTTCGGGCGAGAGGTTGCTGGCTTCAGGGTCATAGACGCCGTCGGTGTCGGCCTCACAGACCAGTTCCAGCATATGGGCGCCGTGGCGGGCCTGCTCAAAGGTTTCGGCAACGACAAGCGCGATGGGCTGACCGAAATAGGAGATTTCGGACACGCCCTGAATTGGCGCCTCATTCGCGGTGCCTTGAGCTGGATTGCGCAGGAAGCGGTCATCGCTGAAGACGCCTAGGATGCCAGGCAGGCCTTCAATGGAAGACTTATCGATGCGTACGAGCTTGCCTTTGGAAATTGGGGCACGGACAAGGACGCCAAAGGTTTTGCCCTCGATCTGCCACTCATGGGCATAGGTCGCTGTGCCGGAGACTTTCTTTGGCCCATCGGGCCGGTCCATGGGCGTCCCGGTCAGTCGGCTCGGCAGCTGGTCGAGTAGCCGCGCGGTTGCCGGCGTGTCCATTTTGAGATGGCGTGTCATGAGCGCTCTCCTGTCGCTTCGCGCAGCACCGCTTTCAGCGTGCGGCGGGCCAGCGGTATCTTGAAATCATTGCCGCCCTGCCCGTTCGCATCGGCGAGCAGGATGTCGGCCGCCTTGTCGAAAAGGGCGTCGGAGGGTGCTTCACCGATCAGCAAGTCATCTATTTCCGGGTCATGCCACGGCTTGTGAGCGAGACCGCCAAAGGCGAGCGAGGCTGACGCGATCTTGCCTGCGTCCATCTCGACCACGGCGGCGATCGAGACGAGCGCGAAAGCATAGGAGGCCCGGTCGCGGACCTTGCGGTAGATGTGGCGGCCCCTGGCAGGCGGCGGCAAAGTTACGTGTGTGATGAGCTCACCGGGCCGCAGGATATTGTCCTTGTCAGGCTGGTCACCCGGCAGGCGGTGGAAGTCGCGAACGGGAACGGTGCGGATGTCGCCGCCCTGCCCTTCGATTACGACCTGCGCGTCGAGCGCGGCCATCGCAACGGCCATATCACCCGGATAAGTCGCGATGCACTCATCACTGGCGCCGAGAATAGCGTGGATGCGATTGGCGCCTCCGACGGCAGAGCAGCCAGAGCCGGGCTTGCGCTTGTTGCAAGGCATATCTGGATCATAAAAATAGTAGCAGCGCGTACGTTGGCAGAGATTGCCGCCCGTCGTTGCCTTATTGCGGAGCTGGCCACTCGCGCCCGCAAGAATAGCGCGAGAGAGGACTTCATAGTCCTGACGGATCCGCATGTCGGCGGCGCAATCGCTGTTGGTCACCAGCGTACCAATGAAAAGACCGCCGTCATCGGAAGGCGTGATTTCATCAAGGCCGATACGATTAATATCGATGAGCCGATTTGGCGTCATCAGGTCAAGCTTCATGAGATCGAGCAGGTTTGTGCCACCCGCAATGAAGAGTGCCCCCTTTTCGCTGGCAGCTTCTACGGCATCTGCCGGGTCGTTCGAGCGGTAATAGTCGAAGGGCCTCATGAGCTTGCCTCCGCGGCTTCGCGGATCGCATCGACAATGTTCGGATAGGCCGCGCAACGGCAGAGATTGCCGCTCATGCGTTCGGAGATTTCTTTGAGCGTGAGTTTCGCTTCGCCGGTCAGGCTGCCGGACACGTTGCTTGGCCAGTTATCCTTGATCTCTTCGAGCATTGCAGTTGCCGAGCAGATCTGTCCGGACGTGCAATACCCGCACTGGAAACCGTCATGCTTAACGAACGCGGCCTGAAGCGGGGAGAGATCGCCCGGCTCACCGAGGCCCTCAACAGTCGTAATCTCATCGCCGTCGTGCATGCAGGCGAGCGTTAGACAACTATTGATGCGCCGCCCGTTTACCATGACCGTACAGGCACCGCACTGGCCGTGATCACACCCTTTCTTCGAGCCGGTCAGACCGAGGTGATTGCGGAGGGCGTCGAGAAGCGTTGTGCGCGTATCAGCAGAGAGCTTGCGCTCTTCGCCGTTGATGCGCAGCGTCGTATCTTTCATGGGGCGGGTCCTTGCATGCGTTTATCGTGAACGCCGCACACCCCATTCAGTTGCTCATTAGACTAAGAAAACGAAAAACGCCGCCCGAGCAGGCGGCGTTCTCACATTTCCATTCAGCAGCCTTATCAGGCCGTTTCGTTGGCGATCTTTTCGTGGAGCCAGGCCGCGTGGCGCGGGGCTTTCTTGGTCTGGGACCATTCGTCGAGCATGTCCTGCGCGACTGATTTCAGCTGGGCCATCTGGTCTGGCGTGCCGATGTCGCAGGCGAGTTCCAGACGGTGGCCGTTCGGGTCGAAGAAGTAGATCGACTTGAAAATGCCGTGATGGGTCGGCCCGACAACGTCGAGGCCCATTTCCTCAGCCCGCGCCTTGGCGTTCATCAGGTCGTCCATCGTCTCCACCTTGAAGGCGATGTGCTGGACCCATTCGGGCGTATTGCGGTCGCGGTCCATGTCCGGCTTCGTCGGAAGCTCAAAGAAGGCAAGGACATTGCCGTTCCCGGCATCCAGGAAGACGTGCATGTACGGGTCAGGCGCGCCGGTCGAGGGCACCTTGTCCTCTGCAATGGCAAGCTGGAAATCCATCCCGAGCAGCTTGTTGTAGAACTCGACCGTCTCTTTCGCATCCTTGCAGCGATAGGCGACGTGGTGAACGCCGCCGAGTTTTGGGTCTTCAGTCATTTTGGTCTCCTAGTTCACATCAATATAAGTTTGCTTGCCATCGCAATCACGCGGCAGCGATAGGTCGCGAAGTTCTCGAAGCACGACGTCGCGAGCCCCGATGCCTCGAATACTGTGCGTTGCGCAAACATCCTGGTCTGGTCCACCAACCGTGGTGATTATCCAGTTTCCGCGAAAATAATCTCGCTCAATATCTAATGGGTCATCATCATATTGAGATACGCGGTAGGCCAGAGCGACTGCCATACCGTTATCTGTTCTCCAGATCAGGTCAGGCATGCATCGCCGGACAGGCTCGCCTTCCGCCCACTCGTCCGGCAATTTACCAGGACTTATAAGGCATCCACCGACAGCCTGAATGATGTAGAGCTCTCCTCCAACAGACGACTGGCAGTCCTTCACGGCTTCATCAGCAACGTGCGCCGAGGGCTTGCAGGAAAGCTCGCTTAGCCGCTCGTCGACGAGGGTTGTTTGTGGGGACGCAGACACATTCGGGGTAGGCTCATCGCCACTACACGCAGCGATGAGCAATCCTCCAAATGTAAGAAGGGCCTTCCTCAAGCGTCCTCTTTCTCATCCACCTTCAGCGCACCGCGCTTGATCTGGTCGCGTTCCATGCTTTCGAACAGCGCCTTGAAGTTACCTTCGCCGAAACCCTGCTTGTAGTCACCCTTGCGCTGGATGAATTCAAAGAAGACAGGGCCGACTTGCGGTTCTGCAAAGATCTGGAAGAGGAGGCGTGGTTCGCCGCCCTCGGTCGTGCCATCGAGCAGGAGGCCGCGCGTCTTCAGCGCATTCTCGTCCTCGCCGTGGCCCGGCAGGCGCTCGCCCAGCATCTCGTAATAGGTATCCGGCGGAGGCGTCATCATTGGCACGCCGCGCGCTTTCAGCTTGTCATAGGCCGCGACGAGGTCATCGCAGATGAGCGCGATGTGCTGGATGCCTTCGCCATTGTATTCACGCAGGAATTCCTCGATCTGGCCCTTGCCGCCTTCGGCTTCTTCATTGAGCGGAATACGGATCTTGCCATCCGGCGCGGTCAGCGCCTGCGAGGTGAGGCCGGTATATTCGCCCTTAATGTCGAAATAGCGGATTTCCTGGAAGTTGAAGAGCTTCTCATAGAAGTCAGCCCAATACTTCATCCGGCCCTTATAGACGTTGTGGGTCAGGTGATCGACGAGCTTGAAACCACAGCCTTCCGGGAATTTCTCGACGCCCGGCAGGTATTCGAAGTCGATGTCATAGATGGAGAGGCCCTCTTCGCCCTCATCGGCGTAACGGTCGATGAGGTAGATGAGCGAGTGGCCGATACCGCGAATGGCCGGCAGCTTAAGCTCCATCGGGCCGGCGGGGACATCGCATGGCTCTGCATCATTTGCGATGAGGTGATCATAGGCGGCCTTGGCGTCGCGGACGCGAAAACCCATGCCACAGGCGCTCGGCCCGTGTTCCTTGGCGAAATAATAGGCCGGCGAGCCCTTTTCGTAATTGGTGATGAGGTTGATGCCGCCCTGGCGCCAGAGCTCGACATCCTTGGAGCGATGGCGGGCAACCTTGGTAAAGCCCATGACTTCGAAGACGGGTTCGAGCTGGCCCTTCTCTGGCGCAGAAAATTCGATGAATTCAAAGCCATCGAGGCCAGCTGGATTTTCAAACAGGTCTGCCATGTGCTTAACCTCCAAAAGTTGCGTTTGACTCGATAATAGTTTCATTTGCAACTAAATCAAGTTAACTCGCGCAAAGGTAGGACCTCGCCAGATCATGAATGACGATGCCGGTGACAAGCTTCGCCTCGACAACTTCCTGCCTTACAGGCTCTCAGTGCTTTCCAATGCGGTCTCGCGGAAGATCGCCGACATGTATGAGCGCGAGTTCGATATCTCGATCTGGCAATGGCGCATCCTGGCGGTCCTTGGCGAGAGTGACGGGATTACCTCTACTGAGGTCGCCGCACGCACACTGATGGACAAGCCGGCGGTGAGCCGGGCCACGGCGAGCCTGATCGACCGGGGGCTGGTGACGCGGACCTCGGATGTTGCCGACAGGCGCAAGTCGGCGCTCGGCCTCTCTACGGCAGGGCGGGAGGTCTACAATGCTGTCATTCCGCGGGCACTGGCGTATGAGCAGGAACTGCTGGCAGCCCTTAGCCCGGAAGATGCAGAGGCGCTTCACGGCTTGCTAACCCGTCTGGCGCAAATAGCGTCACCAGAGCGAGACCTTTGGGACATGCGCGAGGGCTGAAGCCGCTGAGGCCGCCTCATCCAGTGACGGCAATGGGGGAATTGATGTCGAAATTCATGACGCTTGAGGATCACTTCGCGCGCCTTCACCCTGTCCGCCCGGAGCATGATGCCGCCCGCCTCCTCTGGCAGGATCGTCTCGCGCCCGAACTGACGACGATGGAAGAAGAGCGCAAGGCCGTCATCAAGCGGGCGACCATGCACACGGTTGCAACAGCGGCCTTCATTGTTGCGCTGGTCTTTGCGGCCATTATCGCCTTCGGGTTTGAAGCGATTTTCCCATTCGGGATCTTTGCCGGGATCGTCGGCATCTTCATCGCCTGCGCAGCCGTGTGGATGCCGGTCTTCAGCATGAAATCGCAGACCAAGCAGCTCGTCGTGGGTGCGGCGTGCGAACCGTTCGGCTTTACCTACAGCACGCTGCACCAGGACTTGTCTGGCGTCAGCAGCCTGCGCAGCCTTGGCTCATGGGTAAATGCAAACAAGTCGGCGGTCTTTTCGAAGGGCAATGAACCGCCCACGCCCGCCTTCGAACGGCTGAAAACGGTTGGCCTCATGCCGAGCTATGACTCGCGCAAGTTCGAAGACCTGATCGAAGGGGTACGCGCCGACGCCGCCTTTACCATGGTTGAATGCAAGCTCACCGAGCAGCAGGGATCGGGCAAGAACCGGCGCACGGTGACCAAATTCCAGGGCCTGCTGCTCAATATCGAATATCCAGAACGCTTCCTCGGGCGCACATTGCTGGCCCGCGATGGCTGGTGGAGCTGGGGCCGGAAGAATGGCATGCAGCAGGTCCAGCTGGTATCGAAAGAGCTCGAAGACGCCTTTACAGTCTATTCGACAGACCAGGTGGAGGCGCGCACCCTGCTGACGCCTGACCGGATGGAACGGCTGATCGCACTGGAGCGCCATTTCAAGGGCTCAAAACTCCGCGGCGTGTTCGAGGAAGGCCATCTGACGATCGCGCTCGAAGCCGACAACCAGTTCGAAGCCGGCTCTATCTTCAAACCGCTCATCGACCCGGCGCGCTATGTCGAAACGCTGACTGAAATCGGCCTGATCTGCGACCTGATCGACGGCTTCCTGACGCGCGACTGGTACAAGGACAAGATCTGAGCGCGGCCCGCCCCAGCACCTGGCTGCGCATGCATGACCAGTTTAGTTGAAATTTAAAACATGCCACAAAGGCAATATTGATGCTGTTCTGGCAGGAATGCTCTCAGTTGCATGAGACCGAGGCCATGGCTGAAGGACTATCCAGACTGGCCGAACCGGCCAACAGCAATCGACCTGATGAAGCGGCTCACCTCGTTTCGACGGCGACGACGTCACCGGCTGATCTATCGGCAGGGGCGCGGCGCATCCAGCAACGCCACCACCCGATCAATCGCGAACTGCTGCGCGCCGCCCTCAGCATCGTCGATTTTGCAGGCGCCGCCTTCATCGCCTGGTTCACGCTTTACCTCACCGGTCACAGCGTTCTCTACTCGCCCGTCAATCTGGTCCTGCCATTTGCCCTCATGCCGTTTGCGTTGCGCTGGGGCCTGAAGGCGAGCCAGTCCTATACGCTGTCCTATGCCCGGCCAGTGACCGAGCACATGATCCGCGCATCGATTGGCGCGGGGTATGGTCTGGCAGCACTCTGTGCAGCCACTGCCCTACTTTATGGTGAGGCGCATACGCGCTGGGTTATGGGGTCTGCTTACCTCACCTTTTGCGCAAGCATCGGCATCCACGCCCACTTCATCGTCCTGTTCAAGGTTCTGACCCGTAACGGCGCTCTTTCGGAGAATGTCGTGCTGGTTGGGGCGACGCCGAATGCGCAGCGCTTGCTGTCGCGCAATGACGAAACGCGCGAGCTGAATATTGTCGGCGTCTTTGATGACCGCCTGTCGCGTGCGCCGAAGTCCATGGCGGGTGTACCCGTGCTCGGACGGCTGGACGATCTGATGAACTGGGACCGCCTGCCCGAAATTGATCGTATTGTCGTGACCGTAACATCGGATGCGCGCCACCGTGTCCGTGAGCTTATTGACCGTCTGCGTGTGCTGCCGCAGCGTGTCGTCCTCCTGCTAGACCTTGAAGGGTTCGACCCAGAAACCGAAAGCCTTGCCGAGATTGCAAGGTCGCCCGCCGCCTATGTTTCCGGCGCACCGGACGACAACCGCCGCGCAACCGTCAAGCGCGCCGCGGATATCGTGTTTGCGAGCCTCATGCTGGTCGCATTCAGCCCGATCCTGCTCATCACAGCCATTTCCGTCAAACTGGAGAGCCCGGGGCCGATCCTGTTCCGTCAGCGTCGCCAGGGCTTCAACAATCAGGTCATTCGCGTCTGGAAATTCCGCTCCATGCGCCACGACCCGGACGCCGAAGAGAAGATGGCCCAGCAGACGCTGAGTGATGACGAGCGGGTGACGCGTGTCGGCAAGCTTATTCGCGCCACCTCCCTCGATGAGCTGCCGCAGCTGATTAACGTGCTGCGCGGCGAGATGTCGATTGTCGGTCCACGTCCGCACGCGATCGGCATGACGGCCGAGAATGACGAAGTTCAGGGCATTGTTGGCGACTATGCGCACCGCCACCGGGTCAAGCCGGGCATTACAGGCTGGGCCCAGGTCAATGGTTCTCGCGGCCCCGTTCATACGCGCGAGGAAGTGCGCGAACGCATCCGCCTCGATATGGAATATGTGAACCGCGCCTCTTTCTGGTTTGACGTGTTCATAATGGTCATCACCGCGCCATGCCTGCTCGGCGACTTCAAGCGCCAGCGCTAGCATGACAGGTCAAGATGCCATGCGTGCGGCGGGGGAGCACACCAGAAAAGCGGACGCCGTCAAAGGCGAAGCACACTGGTCGAACGGCAAGCCAGGCAATAGCGCGATCACGGTTTGCGTTCCCTGCTACCGCGATGATGTTTCGGCGCTGGTCGCCAACCTCTCACAGGCGGAAGGCGCCGCGCGTGCCGCAGTGCTGATCTACGACGATGGGAGCGCAGACCCGCAGCTGACCGCCAGACTGAAAACCTTTCTGGAGGCCTATCCGGGACCAGCACGCTTGGTGACGGCCTCCGACAACCAGGGCCGCGCCCACGCGAGAAACCGGTTGCACGACGTTTGCGAAAGCGACTGGATCCTTTTTCTCGATGCCGACATGAAACCGGATGATGCCAGATTTCTGGCGCGCTATCTGGCGGCTGTCGAAGAGTGCGAGGGCCCTGCCCTGATCGCCGGTGGTTTCAGTCTCCAGCATGCTGAGGTCAGCGCGCAAACGCGGCTTCATGCGGCCCAGTCGCTTGCCTCCGAATGCCTTGATGCGGTCGCGCGGCGCAAGGAACCCGGGCGCTATGTCTTTACCTCGAACATCCTCGTTCACCGCCGCGTGCTGTCAGAGGTGCCTTTCGATGACGGCTTCAAGGGTTGGGGCTGGGAGGATGTCGACTGGGGTCTCAATGTCGCGAAAGCCTATCCTGTCCACCACATCGACAATACCGCCACGCATCTCGGGCTGGACGAGACAGATACTTTGCTTCGTAAATTTGGCAGTTCGGCACAAAACTTTGCGCGGTTGGCGAGGCGCCATCCGGACGCCGTCCAATCGATGCCGCTATACCAAATAGCCCATAAATTCAGAAACTTACCGGCCCGCACTTTATTCATGGGCCTTGCACGCTTCGGCGCGCGATCAGCCACACTCCCCGATGGCCTGCGGCTTGCATGCTTGAAGACCTATCGGGCGCTGGCATATTCGAGGGAGATATAATGACCGCAGCCACGCTTTCAGCCTACCAGCCATCGGACTCGCTTGTGGCGAAATTCCGCCGGCGTGCCGCACGCTGGCACCGCGCGCGTCCGCTTGGCGCGACGCCGCGCCGTACCCGTATCTGCTTCACGTTCGACGATTTCCCGAAATCCGCCGCCGACACCGGCGCAGAGATCCTGGACGAAGTAGGCGCAAAGGGTTGCTACTATGCCTGTACGGGCATGGCAGGCACGCACAACCATCTTGGCGACCTGTTCGACGAGCGTGACCTGAAAGCGCTAACCGCCGCCGGTCACGAAATCGGGGCGCATACACAGACGCATCTGGACTGCAGCCAGGCGCCTGCATCCATCGTACTGGCTGATATTGATGCAAATCTGCGCAATCTTGTCTCAATGGGACACAATGAGATTGTCCGCCAGTTCGCATGGCCGTATGGCGAAACCCGCGCCGATCTTAAGCCGCGCCTCGCCACACGCTTTGACGCCGTTCGCGGCATTCATGCTGGCGTGAACTCCAAAGGGTCTGACCTGATGCAACTGACCGCGCTGGAACTTCAAGCTGACGAGAGCAGCATTGAGCGCGCCGCAGCCGCGATCGAGGCGTCAGCTCACAACCCGTCCTGGATTTTCGTCTTCACTCATGATGTCCGCAATAACCATAGTCGCTGGGGCACCTCTCCTGAACAGTTCCGCCGGATCGTGCGGCTCGCCCGCGATACCGGTGCGCGCCTTCAGACACCGTCCGATGCACTGGATGCCATCATAGCCCGGGACAAAAATTGACCGGCGATGTCCTCACTGTTGTCATACCGACCTATAATCGGCCGGATAGTCTGCGACGGGCCATGGAGAGCCTGTTCTGGCAGGGCGAAGCGCGCTCTGGCCTCAGGCTGATCGTCGCCGATAATTCGGTCGACGCGTCTGCCCGCCTGACCTTCGATACGCTTGCCGAGAAAGCGCCAGACACAATTACGCTAACCTATCTGCACGTTCCGGAAGCCGGCGTCGCCAATGCGCGCAATGCCGCGATGAAAGAACTCGAAACTCCGCTTATTGCCTTTCTGGATGATGACCAGGCCGCGCCAACTCACTGGATTGAAGAGCTTCTCGCGGCCTACAAGACCTTCGGCGCTGCCGTAACATTCGGCCCTGTCCAGACGGTGCTGCCTGACGATATCACCAAGCATCGCGCCTATTATGAAAATTTCTTTGCGCGCGAACCCAACATCTCGCCCGGCTATATCGAGAAACCGTTCGGGTGTGGCAATTGCCTGATCGATGCGCGGCAGGTGCCGACGAAGGGACCGTGGTTCGACACGCGAATGAACGAAGTTGGCGGCGAGGACGATCTTCTTTTCCAGAGGATACGCGCAAACAGGGGCAAGTTTGCCTGGGCGCCGAATGCGCCGGTTTTCGAATACCCGCTACGCCAGCGCATTTCCCTGTCATACACGCTGCGGCGCGCATTCGCTTATGGGCAAGGTCCCGTCACGTTGGCTCGCAAACGTCAGCCACCCCGCTACGATTTGTTGCTGTTCTGGGTCATTATTGGCGGTGGAAAGTTCGCCCTGCATTCACTGCGCTGGCTTGTCCTTCGCCTGATTGGCAACAGGAATCGGGCTTTTGAGGCCGATCAGGCCGTGCGGGGCCTTGGCAAGATTTTATTCTGGGTGAAGCTACGCTTTTATGGCACCTCGACGGTCACCCAATTCAGCGATCAACCTGGTGCCTCATCTGCTACGGGCGAGCCCGCTCCCGCTGTTCATGACACCCGCCCCGGCATGACCGGGCGCGACAGTCTTGCGCGGCGTTGAATTCGGAACGTAGGCAGGCCGCTGCAGGCTGATTGCCGTTTTTGCTGCGATCGCGACATAGGTTACCCAGATAATTGAGTTCTGCTGCAGGGCATTGCTCTCTGACAGGCTGAAAAGCAGGAACTGTCCGGCGACACCAAGCGCAAATATGCCTAGCCAGTTGTCGATGGACAGCCAGGCCGCCCGCGCGACGAACAGTACATAGTTCGCCATGAGAAGCCCCAGCCCGATCAGGCCGACGCTCAAAGCCGTTTCGAGCCAGCCATTGTGAGCCGTGGGCACGAGCCATTCCGTTGCCGAGCGCACGCGATGGGCCGGCATTGAATCAAGTTGCCAGAACGCGCCGTACCCATACCCAAGCTGTGGGCGATCCGCGATCGCACCGGCGAGAACGCTCCAGATATCGGTACGTCCCGTCAGTGTGGCGTCACGCCCTAGCAGGTTGAGAACGATGCCGGGTTCAATGATCATGATGGCGGCGAAGGCAGAGGATAGGACAATGCCGGTCCAGAGACCCGAGATGGTTATGGCCGTCCCCTTGCGGCTGATCCAGCCCGCGAAAAGTATGCCAAAGCCCAGCATCAGACCGAGCAGAGCCGTCTTCGATGTGGAGGCCACAACCAGTCCGCTGCAGAGCAAGACGGCAAAGCCCCAGACCGAACGCCACGGCCGGTCCAGAATGAACAGGAAGGCGCACAGGAATGCGGCGCGTGCCATATGACCACCCAGCGTATTCTTCTCCCACCAGAGCCCCTTCCAGGCGCCTGGGTGAATTTCACTCATGATCGCAAAGCCCGGCGCGACAATAACGGCGCCGAGGGAAACGATCGCCATGAACAGCCACATGGCGCCCATAAGGCGCAGGAGCGTACGCCAGTCATAGCGCGCGGCGAGATAGAAGCCTGCAAGGCTGGTGGCGACGACGGCAATCGAGCGGCGCTGCGTCAAAGCCGGATCAAGCGACCAGAGAAAGGAAGCCGCGGTCACTGCCAGTAGCAGAATCAGAAAAGGCATCCGTACCGCAAGCGATACCATTGACCTCACCTTCCAGAGACAGCCTATCGCCACAAGCCCATAGACCGGAAGCCAGAGCAGGCGCAGGAAGGCGCTGCTGTCTGTGTCGTATTCAGACGCAAAAAGCCGAGGCAGGAGGCCTTCGCTGAAGAGGACGAGGCAGATGAAAGCCAGTCCCAGCTCTACCGCCAGTATGACAGTCTGCGTCAGCGAGCGCTGACTATCCTGCAAGCCGGTCGGCGAAACTGGCATCGGATCCGATCCTGTTCATGACAACACCGGCGACGTGTCCGCCGTGCGCTTCAATCGCCTCGCGCAGGCCCATGACCTCATCGGCGCCAGTTGAGTCCGCCTCGAGAACGATAAAGACCCCATCCATCTGTCCAGCCACGGCAAGCCCGGCTTGCGAGCGCGCCAGCGAAGGTGCATCGACGATTACGAGGCCTGCGGCGCGCCGCACCTGCTGCCACCAGTCCGGGCGGGCGCGAAGCTGTACGCGCTGGCCTCTGCGGACACCTTCGTTTCGAAAACGTGTCACGAAAAGACGCGAGCCCTGAATAGGGTGTACGGAAAGCAGGCCCTTCTGCTGGCTTTCCTGACGTCCGCCGGACAAGGTCGGGGTCACCGAATAGATCGGGGCTGTACGAAGCGATCCATCAAAGGCGCGCCCCGGTTTTCCGACGTCGCGGGCAAAGCCCTTCTGGAATGACCTGAACATTGCATTCTGCCGCAGGCCAAGATCTATGAGCCATGTCGGACGCGACGACTGGGCCGCGCAGCGAAGCGCGACCGATGCGGCAACGCTGCTGGTGCCTTCTTCCTGTCTGGCAGACATGAACATGACGCAGCGGGCACCCGTTTCCGGCGACACCCGCGCGACGGCCTTGCAGACCGGGTCCATCTTTCTGCGCAAATCTTTCATAGCGTCCAATTCCCTGTTGAATCGGGCCTATCATGCGGTTGGTTAACGGTTTTCTTAATGTTGAACGCGGCCGTACCGTCAGACCGCCTTGAGCGACCCGACGACCTTCAGGCCCGTGGTGCGCTCAACTGACCGTGCTGTTGCAAAGCCCCGACGCGTCAGGGCCCATAGCAACCCGGCCATGAGAGCCGTGAATCCTGCGAACAGAAAGCCAAGCGCGGCCACTACCATTTTGAGGCTCTTGCCTTTTACCGGCACACTTGCCGGCTCAAGCACGCGCACGCTGTCTGCTGTCTGACCGGAAATTTCCGAGAGGGCGCGCTCCTCGACCTCGCGGACCGAGAAGTTCTCGACGTTTCTTTCCATCAGGGCCTTGCGGCGCTGCAGCTCCTGCCATTCAGGCGCCAGATCATTCAGACGACTGAGGCGCGCTTCGACGCGGGCAAGCTGTCGATTGAGCTCTGCTTCCTGCAAAGCCAGCGATTGCTGTTCTGCCTGAAGGGACGAAGCTGATTGCTCGATGGTCTGGTAGACTGGATTGGGGCCGCGGCGGGTCGTGCCTGAGAGCCCATCGCGCGATGAAAGATAATTCTCGACCTGCGCGATACGTCGGTCGATCGCCTGAACGCGCTGGGACTGCTCGGTATAGCGGCTCAGGAGGTCTTCACGCTCGATACGAAGCTGCATGAGGGTCTGGGCGGAGTTGTCCTCGACATACAGGTTCTGCTGCGGATCAAGGCGCGCAAGCTGCTGGTTGTAGATATCAAGTTGTCCGTCGACGGCGCTCGCGCGCGACTGCGTGGTCAGAAGCTCGGATGAGACGGTCGAGTAGAGCTGTTGGGCGGTTGCCCGCTCGCTTTCGAAGTCACCGATATTGGTGCGGCGAAGGAAGTCGCGGATGTCTTCTTCGACCTCAAGCAGCTGGGCTTCGAACTTTACGCGCTGTTCCTGCAAGCTGGCCGAGCCATTGCTTGAGAACACCTCGCTGCGATAGTCGAGATAGCTGTTGATCCAGTAATTGAGCAGGTCAGCCGACAGCGCCGCATCCTTGTGCTCAAGCGCCGTACTGATGACCGGTGTCTTGGGCGCCGTGCCGGAGCTGAAGTCTTTCTGCAGTCCGAGCACCCCCTTGCGGAATGTCTGCTCTTCAATCGCGGCATGTTCTGATGGCGGGCTGGCGGCGATCTTGTCGTCGCGCGCATCGGCGAGTTTAGGGAAAACCCGGTCGATACCGAACTCGGTCAAGACACGTTCTGCGATGACGGGGCTGCGTAGAACTTCGAGTTCCGCCTGTATGAGAAGCTCTTCTTCCGGCGCAACCCCCTGAAGCTCACCGCCGACGCGAGGCCGGTAGACGTTCTCGTCACCGATCCGGACGAAAAGGCGCGATGTCGCCTCATACGATTTCGGCATCTGGAAGGCGACAAGCAACCCGATGAGGAAGATCGGAATGAAGACGAGGATCATCAGCCACTTGGCCCGCCAAAGCTGCAGGATGAGATCAGCGGGGCCAATGCGGGGGCGTGAACGAACAGGCATGGCATTGCCCTGCTGCGGTTGCCTCGCTCCCCATTCGGCTGAATTCGACATAGACGGTCATCCCTGAAGGTGGCCGGGAGCAAATCAAACGCAAACCCCCTTACTTGGCTTCTTCAGGCACGTGGCTTGATAATTCCTTAAACATTAACGTTGAGCCTCAGACTGTACACAATTAGCAAAGAGATCGTGAGCCAGTATCATGCGAAGTCTTCTCGCCGCATCTGCTCTTGTCCTCGGTGCCTGCCAGTCAGTCACGCCGACGCCTTCGGAGTATTTCCCGGTCGCCGAGTGGCGGCATGAGGATGGCCGCGACCAGCCTTACCTGCTCGCTCCAGGCGATACGGTATCCATCGTTTTCAACTCTGTGCCAGAACTCAATCGGGATATAAAAATCGCCCCGGACGGGTCTTTAACCCTGCCCTATGTGGGCACGGTACAGGCCTCCGCTCGCACGCCAGCAGAGATACAGGCCGAGCTTGTGCAAGCTTATGCGGGCGAGCTGCGATACCCTGACGTCGATGTCATCCCGATGGCATTCGACAGTCAGAAGATCTTTGTAGGTGGCGAGGTTCAAGCGCCAGGCATGCTGGACCTGCCAGGCCAGATTGATCCGCTTCAGGCGGTCATCATGGCGGGCGGCTTTACCCCCGGCGCCAAACCAACACAGGTGGCGCTAATGCGGCGTATGCCGGGCGGTGAGGTCATGACGGCTGTCATAGATATCCGCGCCGGGCTGAATGATCCAAGGCTTGCGGACTTTACGCCGCTTCGCCGTTTTGACGTGGTCTATGTGCCACGCTCGGCAATCGCTGAAGAAAACCTCTTCATGGAGCAGTGGTTTCGCGCTGCCCTGCCGATCGATTTCTCGCTGTATTATGACCTCGCGGGCGATTTCAACGGGCGCTAGGTCAGGCCCGCCGGCCCGGCGAGATCAGTTCATCAGCTGAAGCCAGTCACGCGCAGATTTGAGCGCCTGCTTGATCTCTTCGCTAGAGAGCATGTCAGACATCTGCTGGCGGTATTCCTTGGCCTCTTCCGAGCCCTTGAGCACTGCGAGATTGAACCATTTGTGCGCAGCGACCATGTCGGCATCGACGCCGACGCCCGTCGAATAGGCAAGGCCAACCTTGCAGAGTTCTTCGGCCGTCGCGTGTTCGCTGAGACCAGTTTCGGGGGCGACATCCATCGCCATTTCTGAATACGGCATTGTCTTCTTCCTTTAACCCAGAACCCGTCGGTTTGCGGCTGTCTTTGCGTCCGCTTGGCCGATGAGCTTTTGTCCATCCGTCACGTCTTGTGACAGGGAAGAGGTTGCGCTCAGGGGTTTGCCACATGGTTAACAGGATCGGCCTGGAAGCGCGTCTGTGTTAATGATAGGCGGGCCAAACTTTACACTTGGCCAAAATCTGGCTGCAGAGGCGCTGTTGCAGCAGACTTTGCCGCGGGCCGCAGCTTGGCTAATGGCAAACGGACGCATTGGCGCGAAGGCCGCCGCGCGATAGATTTCCGGCCTGGAACAGACAAGGCAGATGCAATGAGCAACCTTTTCGAACCGATCCCCTACAGCCTCTGGAGAGAGGACAAGCAGGCTTTCGCCAAGCGGCTTGGCAGTTCTTTCCGTGAGACCGGGTTCGCCGTGATCACCGGGCACCCTGTCAAACAGACCGTTATCGACGAGGCAAATGACGCAGCGAAGGCTTTCTTCGCGCTGTCCAGCGAAGCCAAGGAAAAATATCACGACGCAGAGGGCGGCCGTCAGCGTGGCTATACGCCGTTCGGCACTGAGAACGCCAAGGGCCAGAAGGCCGCTGACCTGAAAGAATTCTGGCACACAGGCCGCAAGCTGCCCGCAGACTCGAAATACCGCTCGACGATGAAGGACACACCTGTCGTCGACGAGGTGCCGGAGTTCGACGCCGCGACCTATGCCTTCTACACCGAGATGGATGAGTTTGGCCGCGACCTGCTGCGCGCCGTCGCCCTTCACCTGGAGCTGCCGGAGAACTGGTTCGACGACAAGGTCGAGAGCGGGAACTCCATCCTCCGCCTGC
The DNA here is from genome assembly GCF_003576345.1 of Henriciella barbarensis. Classification (GTDB taxonomy): domain Bacteria; phylum Pseudomonadota; class Alphaproteobacteria; order Caulobacterales; family Hyphomonadaceae; genus Henriciella; species Henriciella barbarensis. The sequence continues at coordinate 55,780 of NZ_QWGB01000005.1, forward strand.
TTCACTATCCGCCGCATGAAAACCCGCCACCTAAGGGCACGGTTCGCGCTGCCGCGCATGAGGACATCAACGTCATCACGCTCCTGCTGGGTGCTGAAGAGGCAGGCCTCGAAGTCCTGCACCGATCTGGCGACTGGCTGTCGGTGAACCCGCCTGCCGGCTCGCTCGTCATCAATTGCGGTGACATGCTGCAGCGCCTGACCGGCGGCGTCCTGCCATCTACGACGCACCGCGTCGTGAACCCGGAGCCGGAACGCGCCAAATTTCCGCGTTATTCCACGCCATTCTTCCTGCACTTCAATCAGGACTTCCTGATTGAGCAGCTGCCGCAATGCCTGGAAGAAGGCGGCAAGACACAGGCGCCCATCACCGCGCAGGATTATCTGATGGAGCGCCTGCGGGAGATCGGGCTAGTGAAAGCCTGATGCGCGTCCGGCTTGATGCGCTCGCTCTTGCGCTTTCGCTATGGGCGAGCGGGCATGACGGCCCCGCTGCTTTCGTGCAGGAGCCGATTGAGTTCGGCGAGACCTATACAATTCAGTCCGAAACGCTGGGTGAGGCGCGCACCATAAATGTCTGGGTGCCGCCGCACCCAGATGAAGACCCGCGCGCGCCTTACCGCGTTCTCTACCTGATCGACGGCGGCACGCAGCAGGACTGGTTTCATATTACCGGACTTGCCCAGCTTGGCGCGCTATCCTGGACATTTGAGCCAATGGTCGTGGTTGGCATCGAAACGGATGACCGCCAGAACGAGCTGACGCCCGAAGCCAGCGACCAACGCTATTCGGCCGCGTTTCCAACCTCTGGCGGCGCGGCAGACTTCCGTGCTTTCCTCATTGGTGAAGTGAAGCCCTTTATCGAGGCGAACTTCCCAGTCGGCGAACAAAGTGCCCTCATCGGCGAGTCTCTAGCCGGCCTGTTTGTCGCCGACACCTATCTCAATAGTCCGGACGCTTTCGGCGACTATCTCTCGATCAGCCCGAGCCTATGGTGGGATGACAAGGCACTCGGACTTCAGGCCGCGCGCCTGATGGCGGCGAACGAGTATGAAGGCAAACGTCTCTTTATCGCTGCCGCCGATGAGGGCGGCACGATGCAGCAGGCCATCGACCAGCTGTATAAGGCAGCTGTCGAAGCGGGCGTCGAGGTTCATTTCGATGACCTCTCGGCCACGGAGACGCATGCGACGATCTTCCATCAGGCCGCCTTGCATGCCTTCCGGCTGCTCTATGCAGAGCCGCCTTATGATTACGGGCCGACACCCTGGTATCTGATTGAAGGCGGCGAGCCAGAGCCAGCGCAGGACTAGGCAACCCGCTTGCCGCCGCGTCCGGCTTGCCAGACGACATCATAGCGACTGAACTACTCCCAAGGCCCAGAAGAGGCAAAAGGGAGTAGAGATGTTCGATAATGACGACTGGCTGAACAAGCACCGTGAGGAGCTTATCGACCCCGCTCGCGAGATTGTGGACCCGCACCATCACCTCTGGCGCGAAAGCCACCCGGTCATCCGGTACGACCTCAAGGAGTTGTGGTCGGACACCGATGACGGCCACAACATCACCCAGACCGTATTCATGGAATGCGGCTCTTCCTATCGCGAGGATGGACCAGAGCATCTGAGACCGGTTGGCGAGAGCGAATACATCGCAGAAGCCGCCGCCCTTTCGAACGCCGTACCTGCCAAGGCGAGCATTGCAGCCCTCGTCGCGCATGCCGATCTTCGCTTGCCGATCGACACGCTGGATGAAGTTCTGAATTCCCATATTGAAGCATCGCAGGGGCTATTTCGCGGGATCCGGCACTCAGGTCCGTTCGACAAGGCTGGCGCCGGCTTTCGCATTCCGCCTCGCGCCCCGGAGGGCCTCTACAAGGATGAAGCTTTCAGACGGGGCGTCGCGCATCTCGGGCAGCGCGGCTTTACCTATGACACCTGGAACTATCATCACCAAATCCTGGACTTCCGTGATCTCGCCGCCGCAATCCCTGAAACGACGATGATCCTCGATCATTTCGGCACGCCGCTGGGCGTCGGCCCCTATGAGGGCAAGCGCCAGGAGAATTTCGGAAAGTGGAAAGACGATATCGCCGCCGTTGCCGAGCAGAAGAACGTCTTCGCCAAGCTTGGCGGCCTTGCCATGCCGGACAATGGCTTCGGCTGGCATGAGCGCGACCTGCCGCCCTCGTCCGACGAAGTCGTCGATGCGCAGGCTGAATACTATCATCACGCGATTTCCTGCTTCGGCGCGGACCGCTGCATGTTTGAAAGCAACTTCCCGGTCGATCGGCTTTCCCTGAGCTACCGCGTCTACTGGAATGCGATGAAGAAGATCGCCGCCGACTATTCGGAACTGGAGCAGCAAGCCATGTTCAGCCGCGTGGCGCGGCAGGTCTATCGCATAGATCCACCCCTATAGGAGGCTCTCCATGTTCGAAGAAATCCTGTACGAGGTCGAGAATGGCCGCGCCCGCATAACGCTAAATAGGCCTGACAAGCTGAACGCGCTGACGCTAAAAATGCAGGCCGAAATGTCAGAAGCGCTCTGGCAGGCCGACAACGACAAAGCAGTGCATTGCGTCATCATAAAGGGCGCGGGCCGGGGTTTTTCAGCCGGGTATGATCTTGCAGGCTCCGACAGCGTGCCGGTCTCTCGGCTTGATGCTGTTACCGGCAATAAGCGCGGTGGCCGCTCTGTCGACGATGATATATGGCAGCTGGAGCGCGCGCAGCGCTATCGCCTGGCGATCTTTGACATGCACAAACCTGTCATCGCACAGATTCACGGGCCCTGCGTGGCCGGCGGCACGGATATCGCGCTTCTTTGCGACATGGTCATCATCGCCGATGATGCGATGGTGTCCTTCCCTGCGGGGCGAAACCTCGGCGCGCTTCCTAACCAAATGTGGCTCTATAATGTCGGCCCTCAATGGACCAAGAGACTTATGCTGACCGGCGACAGCATTACAGGGGTCGAGGCCGCACAGCTTGGTTTCGCGATGAAGTCGGTGCCTGCGGACATGCTGGAAGCCGAAGTCGAAGGCCTCGCCGACCGGATGGCGCACATTGATGCTGACATCCTTGCCGCGAACAAGCGGGCGGTGAACCTCGGCATGGAGTTGATGGGTGCTCGGACGATGCAACGCCTTGCCGTCGAAAATGACGTGCGCGGTCATCAGGCCGCCTCTGCGCATGCCTTCGTGAAACGGGTTGGCGAAGCAGGCCTGCGTGAAGCCTTGCGCGAACGTGACGCCCCGTTCGGCGATGGCCGCGCCCGCGTCAACGGGCCTGAGGTCAGGGATGCCGAAGGAAATCTGATTGAGGACTAACCGCCCGATGGTTCGGCGACCGGCGGTTAATCGGTGAACTGGGCCAGCCAGTCATCGCGCATGATTTCCCAGACCTGCGACTGGCGGATGCTGCCATCCGGTCGCTTGCTTTCGATATCGCCGCGATAGACAAAACCGGTCCGCTGAAACAGTTTCTGTATACGGACATTGTCGAGCGCCGTCGTGTTACAGATAAGATCGAGGCCGAGCGCCCTGAACATCCAGGTAAAGGTCGCGGCCATCCCGGCGCCGCCCTGTCGCTTGCTCTGCAGGTCTGGGCGCATCGCGCCCGCAAGCTCTCCGGCACCCCATTGGGGCCAGACGCATAGTTCGGAATAGCCAGACAGAACGCCAGCCTCATCGAAGTTAAGTGATAACAGGCCCTCGCCCCGCTTCCGCGCGCCCTCCATCCTGGCGATATACTTCGCGACGGCTTCTTCGGTCAGGGGGCGGGGCAGGCTGTAGATCCATCGGTTTACCTCTGGAAAGGCGAACAGCTCTGTAAGGGTGCGACATCCTCGGGCGTTGCCAGCCTGCTCGTGGCAGCGGTACTGGGCAAGGCACGGATTTCGCGAACAGCAGCCCGGATGTCAGCTTCACGCGCTGGCCCTACATCCATCCGTGTCCATGGAAACTGCCCCATCCGCCGCTCTCAGTCTTGATCTTCCAGAAACGCGTCCACATCTTCGCGCCACGGCAGGCTTGGCTGCGCGCCAGGCTTTGTCACGGTCAGCGCAGAGGCCGCCGACGCGAAACGCAGTGCTTCTCCTTCCTCACGGCCTTCGGCAAGCGCGAGCACAAGCGCGCCGCAGAAAGTATCGCCTGCTCCGGTCGTGTCGATCACAGGCACGGTGAAAGCCGGGACGCGCGCAATCTCTTTACCGGCGCGGTAGAGTACAGCGCCCTGCCCTCCAAGCGTCAGGGCGACCAAACCGCCGCCGCGGTGGATACCATCGCCATAGAAGGCGGCTTCGCCCTCGTTCACGATCAGGAGGTCCGCTGTCTCCAGCAGCTCAACCGGGACAGGGCCAGCGGGGGCAAGGTTCACAGCAAAGAGGCCGCTATTGGCGCGCATGGCCGCCAGCACGCATGCAGTGGGTATCTCTAGCTGGCAGAGCACGGCGTCCGGCTTTCCCTCGATGTTCACATCACCAGGTGACAGGCAGGCATTCGCGCCGCTTGCGACGACGATATGGTTTTCGCCAGCCTTGTCCACGGCGATGAGGGCGACGCCTGTCTGCTGCTCCGGGTCGCTGACAATGCCAGACAGGTCGACGCCATCCGCCTTGAGCAGTGCGAGGGCAGCGTCGCGGTTTGGGCCCTCTCCGGTGCGTGCGATCATGGAAACATCTGCGCCGAGACGGCGCGCTGCGAGTGCCTGGTTCGCCCCCTTGCCGCCCGGGTGTTGTGCGAAGGTGGCACCGGTGACGGTTTCGCCCGCCACGGGCAGTTTTTCAGCCGTCGCAACAAGATCAAGATTCGCCGAGCCAACTATTGTGATACGGGCGCTTGTCATAACGGATATCTTCCGAGCTGACCGATCAGTTCTGCAAAAGCGCCATCAGCGTCGACGGTGGTATACCACTCAACGTGGCCGTCTTCGCGGAACTCCGGAATTGTCTTGCCGAACCGCTCGCCTTCTTCGGTGACGACCGATACGCGCGCCTTGAGCCCCGCAAACAGGTCTGGCCGCAAGAGCGCAAGAATGGTGGACGGGTCGTGTAGCGGCGCATTGCGCGCCTTTGCCGACTCTTCCAGCCGGTTGGAGGCTGCGAGAAGGTCTGCAGCAATAACGGCCTGCCGAGACCCGAGCGCGCGCACCCGCTCGACCATCTCATCCTGTGTCAGCAACTGATGGGTCACATCGAGGCTGAGCACCCGCATCGGGACGCCGGATCGGAAAACCGCCTGCGCGGCGTGCGGGTCTGCGAAGATATTGAATTCTGCGTGCGGCGTAATGTTGCCGCCTTCGGTATCGGCCCCGCCCATAATGACAATCTCTGAGAGCCCCTCGGCGATGTCTGGCGCCATGCTGAGCGCGAGCGCCACATTGGTCAGTGGGCCAGTCACGACCAGCGTGGCCGGAAAGCCTTTGGCCGTGCGAAGGGTCTGTATCAGGAAATTCACGCCGTGCTGACGCGAGGCCCGCCCTTTCGGTTTTGGCAGATCCAGCCCACCCAGACCTGTCGTGCCGTGAAAGTCCTCCGCCGTTACCGGATCGCGCACCAGCGGGCGCGGCGCACCTGCGCGGACAGGAAGGTCTGGATGATTGCCGGCGACGTCCCGAATGATACGCGCATTACGATGGGTGAGCTCACCGCGGACATTGCCTGCTACGGTCGTAATTCCAAGCACATCGATCCGGTCGGTTGCCGCAAAGGCAAGTAGCAACGCGACGGCATCATCGAGCCCCGGGTCGCAATCTATTATAATCTGGCGTTTCCTCATGCCCTCTATTTGTGTCTGTTCCGATCTTCCCGGCAAGGTCTAGCTATCACTCAGAGAAACCCTAAGTGAGGCTGGGACACGTCAAACAAGAAGGAATGAAGCTCATGGCCGTTTCAACGAAATCACTGGACTATGAACAGGCCGGACAGACCTATGAAGGCTTTCTGGCCATGCCCGAAGGCAAGCCGAAAGCTGTCGTCCTCGTCTCCCATGCATGGGGCGGGCAAGACAAGTTTGATCATGAGAAGGCCAAGATGCTGGCAGAGTGGGGCTATGCCGGCTTCGCGCTCGACGTCTATGGCAAGGGCAAGCGCGGCTCGACCAAGGAAGAAAGCCAGGCGCTGATGGAGCCGCTCGCCTCCAATCGCGGCGAGCTTCAGAATCGTCTGAAACTGAGCCTTGAAGTCGCGAAGAAAGAGTCTGGTTGCGATACGGCCGCCGCTATCGGTTTCTGCTTCGGCGGCCTCTGCGTGCTCGACATGGCGCGAGCCGGTATGGATGTAGAGGGCGTTGCCTCCTTCCACGGCATTCTGGGCGCCCCGGGCAATACAGACGGCCACAAGACGAAGTCCAAGGTCCTCGCCCTGCACGGCTGGGACGACCCAATGGCGAAGCCTGAGGATGTCATGGCTTTCTCCAAGGAAATGACGGATGCAGGCGCAGACTGGCAACTGCACGCCTTTGGCGGCGTTATGCACGCCTTCACCAACCCGGACGCGAACGATCCGGACTTCGGCACGGTGTACGACCCGGCCGCCGAGCGCCGCAGCTTTGCGATCCTCAAGGACTATCTTGAAGAGCTTTTCGGTTAGGCCAAACGCCTAATCAGACCAGGCGGGCCGGTAGGTCCGCTCAGCATTCTCCTCGACGGCGGCGCGTTCAATCAGGGCGCGCCGCCATTTCATGTCTGCAAAGAGCGGCGCCTGATCGGCATAATGGGCTGAAGTTTCATCCAGCGTCGCCGCGCCAAACTGGTGGATGACTTCGGCCCTCTGCTCGCCAACCTCATCCCACTCGACCAGCGCGATCCATGTATCGCCAGCCGCTGCCGCAAGAATGCCGGTGTCGCCAATCTCTGCCGGGTAGATCGCGCGCAGCGTGTCTGGACCTCCGTCGAGCGGCAGACTGACATCACCGCGCACCAGCCGGTTCACCTCGCCCCATTCAGGATCGATGCGGCCATGATGCGTCATCAGCCAGTCGACAGCTTCGCGGAATGCATCTTCCGGCGCTGGCGGGGGGCTGCCATCGATTGAGCTGCGGATTTCACGGATGACCGTCAGCACACCGAGCGCAGCATGCGTATTCTCGCGGTTGGTTCGCTTGTCCCAGGCGCGGAGGTGGTCGGCAGCAGCCGCGAGCCTGTCGTCATCGCTCCAGTCCTCAGCCAGAACGGCTTCGATCACCTCTTCGGCCTGCGAACCCTCTGCATAGGACTGGTCGAACTTGATATCGAGAAGGCGAGCACGGCCGATAGGTTCGCCTTCGCCCGTCAGCTCTGCAATCCGCAGAGAGCGGTTGGTCTCATTTTCCTGCAGGCCTATCGCGACCGGGAAGTCTTCTGGCTTCAGATTGTCCGCCCCGTCAGTTGCCGAATAGGGCGTATTGTTCGCATTGTAGACAAAGCCGCTTTCCGGATTGATGAGCATCGGCACAGCCTCGAACGGCAGATAGTCCTGCCAGATGAGATCGGAGCGGTCGCCGGGAAGGTCCTTGCGCCACTCCCAGCCCGCCACTCTGTCCGGGTACTGGGCATTATGGATGAAGGCGATATTCCCCGCCTTGTCCGCATAGATATAGTTGATGCTCGGCAAGGCATTCATAGACATGGCGTCCATGAACTCATCGAGTGAGCCTGCCTTGTTCAGACGGTAATACTGCTCCAGCTGGCGGATCTCGCCACGCCCGGCATAGCGGATGGCGTAGGTGCCGTGTTCGGCTTCGATCACCGGCCCGTGCACGGAATGCTTGAGCGTACGCTTTGCCTTGAAGGCAAACGGGCCGAGCAATCCAACACGGATGGTAACGGTTTCGGTCTTAAAGTCGTGCCACTCGCCATCCAGCCTGTAGCGGGTTCCATCCTCGTCGACTTCCAACCGGTAAACATCGGCAAGGTCCGGCTTGTTGACGGTATTGGCCCAGCCAAGATCCTGATTGAAGCCGTGCAGAATGAGGGGCGTGCCGGGAAAGAGGCCTCCGGTAATGTTGAGCCCCTCCTCGGAAATGAGATGAGCCTCCCACCAGGCGACAGGCCCGGTCATGGGCTGGTGAGAATTGATCACGAGGCGCGTCACGCCGTCGCCAGATCGCTCCGGGGCGACTGCAAACGCGTTCGACCCGCGCTCTGGCTGACCATGTGGGACGGCGTGAAAGGCTTCGCGCCCGCCGCTCGGGTCGAGCGCGATGGCGGCCTGCCGCTCATCGCCAAACAACTCCATCAGCGTTGAATCGAGGCCGTAAAAGAAGGGCGTCTTGAAGACGAAGCCCGCAACGACGTCCTCTGCGGTGAAAGGCGCCAGGCCCGCCCAGGTCGCCTCCGGGTTTTCTGCCGCATAGAGATTAAGCCCTGCGGCATAGGCCTCTGCGATGGCCTTAACATTGTCTGGCACGTCAGTCTCGTACCGCACATCGACCGTATCCCAGACACCCAGCAATGCCACGATATAGTCAGTCGGGGCCGCCCCTGCCCCATCATAGCGCGCCAGCACGCCGCGCGTGGCAGCGACGACATTCTGGATTGTTTCATAGTCATCTCCGGCATGGGCGTAGGCAACGCCGAAGGCGACGTCCGCGTCGCGGGCGCCATAAATGTGCGGCACACCCCAAGTATCGCGGATGATCTCTGCATCGTAGTTTGAAGCTGCAGCGGCGAGTTTATCTGGCGGCGGATTGCTTCCAACCGGATCCCAGAGCCAGATGGCGAGCCCGAAAATAGCAACGATGAGAGCGGCGAGGCCCCATTTCAGAATCCGCATCATGCGCCCCTCCCCTTCAGTTTTTCTTATTTCTGTAAAGGCGTGCACGCTTCAAAGCGTGGTGGCAATACCCGCCGCGAGATAGCTGACCACTGCGAGCAGTCCGGCGCTGAGCGCATAGGGAAGCTGAGTACGCACGTGTTCAATATGATCACATTCAGCCGCCAAGCTGGCGATGATCGAGGTGTCAGATATCGGCGAGCAATGGTCACCGAAAACGCCGCCGCCGAGCACCGCCGCGAGGGCAAGCGACGGCGGAACACCGCTGCCGAGCGCGAGCGGGATGGCGACTGGAACAAGGATGCCATAGGTGCCCCAGCTCGTGCCGGTCGTGAATGAAGTGATACCCGCCACAACAAATACGATGGCAGGTAGCGCCCAGGCAAAGGAGATACTGCCCGCAAGGCTGCCGAGCACTTCGCCGGTGCCAAGGGCCTTGAGGCTCGCGCCAAGCACCAGCGCGAGGAAGATCACCGTAACCGCAGGCAGGAGATCGCCCATGCCCTTGAAGCCTGTTTCGATGAGGCTGCCTTTCGGCTCCTTGCCGGATCGGAGCAGAAGAAGGAAAGCGACAGCGGTCGCAATGCAGACCGCCCACAGGATGGATTGAGAGCCTGAACCCTCGAGCATGTTGCCGCCGCCTGTCCACAGCATGAAGCCGAGCGCGCCGCCGACCAGCACGAGCAGGGGCACGCCCATATTGAACGCGCTGCCCGTGCCTGTCTCTTCTTCAGGTGCATCGTCATTCGCCGCGATCGTCTGCTCTTCACGTGCGCGCAGCGGGCCGAATGTACGGTCGCTGATGACAGTCAGCCAAACGCCCGCCAGCGTCAAAAGCGCATAGAAATTGAGCGGGATGGTCCCCACGAGCACGGCCAGCGGATTGTCGAGGTCGTACTCTGCGATAAGGCCAAGGACAAAAGCACCCCAGCCATTCAGCAGGATCAGGATGCTGACAGGGGCGGACGTCGAATCGATAATATAGGCGAGGCGCTCCCGGCTCATCTTCAACCGGTCGAAGAGCGGTCGCCCCATGATGCCGGTCGTCAGGAGGCTGATATTGGTCTCAACGAAAATGAGCGTTCCGGTCAGCGCTGTGACTGCGCCTGCCCGCCGCCGCGTGCCCGCTGCGCCTGTACGCACCAGCCAGTTCACCATGCCGGCAATACCGCCTGACCGGCGCATATACTCGATCAGCGCGCCGATGATCAGACAGAACAGAAGGATGCGGGTATTGCCTTCACTGCCGAAAACGGAGACCGCCCGCTCGACGCCGCCGAGCAGGCCAAGCGCCGGGTTTCCCCCGGCAATCAGCGTTTCCGATGTCCAGATGGCGAGGCCCAGCGCCCAATAGACGTTGCGCGTCCAGACCGCGAGGCCGAGCGCCAGGACAGGCGGCAGTAGTGTAATCCAATCCGCCATTATTCGACTCCCGGCAGTTCGTCCTTGACCGCGTTAGTTCAGAACGGTCGGCGATTGCAGTTCAGAGGTACGAGCCTCTTCTGCCTGACGCAGGAGGCGCAGCATGTTGCCGCTCCAGAACTTCTCAATGTCCTGCTCGCTATAGCCGGCTTCAAGAAGCGCCGCGGTCACTTTTGGAAGGAATGTGATATCCGTCATTCCGTCGACGCCGCCGCCGCCATCCCAGTCGGCGCCCATGCCGACATGGTCCGGGCCGACAAGGTCGAGCGCATAAAGAAGGTGCTCCATGAACTTCTCGAAGGTGGAACGCGGTGCCGGGTACTGCGCGTCGATCTCTTCGCGGGCGGCGGAGTATTCTTCGCGCGTCGCTTCGTCGAGATCGTAATAGCTGCCACCGAAACGCTCTTCCAGGTCGGCCATGGCTTGCTGGCGCTCAGCGCTTGGCTCCAGCGCTTCAAGGTAGCCGCCATACGCGTTGATCTGGATGACACCACCATCTTCAGCGATTGCCGTCAGCAGCTCATCCGGAATGTTGCGGAAGTGGTCGTAGACGCCGTCTACGCCAGTGTGGGACAGGATGATCGGCGTCGTGGACAGCTCGATCATATCATAGACGGTTTCATCCGAAGCGTGCGAGCCATCCAGCACCATGCCGAGCTCGTTGGCCTTGCGCACAAGGTCTTCACCGAGAGGCGACAGGCCGCCATAGGAGTCGCCTGAGACGTCGGTCGCGCTGTCGGCGAACTGGCTATCACGGAAATGGACGGGCGCGATCATGCGCAGGCCGCCGATATAGAAGGTTTCCATCAAGGACACATCGGTGCCCAGAGGATAGGCGTTTTCCATACTCTGATAGACGACGCGCTTTCCTTCGCCTGCGATGCGTTCGGCGTCATCGGCGGTGAACGCAAGTTCGACCTCGTCACTATACTTCGCTGCAAGTTCGCGGATCGACATCTGACGCAGCATCGCCTGGTTACGGGCAGCGTCGTACGATGCCTCATCCAACGGACCCTGCGCGGTGAAGATGACCCAGAAACCGCCATCAAGACCGCCTTCCTTCATGCGCGGCAGATCAACGTGGGTGCCGTTCTGCTCAAAGGTTTGGCGAACCGAAAAGTCGTAATCAGGCGTGTGGAAATAGGCGGGGGTATCGAGGTGGGTGTCCATGACGAGCATGCCCTCATGGATGGACTCCACATTTTGCGCCACGCTCATGGGCGCGGCGACTTCGGCGCTGGACTGGGCCTCAGCCGGGGCAAAGATTTCGCTGCCGCTTGGTTCAGCGTCCGGATTGCACGCGGCGAGCACCGCCAGCGCGCCTGCCATCATGAGACCATTGCGAAAGTTGAAACCCGTCATCCTGTTACCCCTTTGATCAATCTGTTTGCGATACCAGCAGAAGCCGGGCCGGGCTGCAATCGCAGATGCGTTATTCACCCCGGCTCTTACGCAGCTCTGCCCAGCGTTTCAGCCGCTCAGCGATGGGGCCTTCGCGCCCCTGCCCCTTGGGTTGGTAAAAACTTTCGCGCTTCATTCCATCCGGGAAATAGTTCTGGCCTGAAAAGCCGTCCTCGGCGTCATGGTCATAGGCATAGCCTTTGCCATAGCCCTCGCCCTTCATGAAGGCGGTGGGCGCGTTCAGGATATGCTTTGGCGGCATCAGGGATCCGGTCTCTTTCGCGGCGCGCTGAGCCGCCTTCCAGGCGGTATAGACCGCGTTCGACTTCGGCGCCGTGGCGAGGTGAACGACGGCATGCGCGAGGGCCAGCTCACCCTCCGGGCTGCCGAGGCGCTCATAGGTGCGGGCCGCTTCACTCGCGATCATCAGCGCCGTCGGGTCGGCGAGGCCGATCTCCTCTGACGCCATGCGGACGATGCGGCGGGCAAGGTAGAGCGGATCTTCACCGCCTGTGACCATGCGGGCGAACCAGTAGAGCGCCGCATCCGGGTCTGACCCGCGCACCGATTTATGCAGGGCGGAGATGAGGTTGTAATGCTCTTCGCGGTCCTTGTCATAAGCGGGCGCGCGCTTCTGGAGTGCCTGGCTCAGCGCCTCTGGCGTCAGTTCCGTCCCCTCATCAGCCAGCGTGAAGGCCTGCTCGGCAAGGTTCAGCATGTAGCGGCCATCGCCGTCGGCCATGTCGATCAGCGCTTCGCGGGCGCGCGGCTCCAGTGGCAGTTTGCGTCCCTCAAGCGCTTCGGCGCGGACGAGCAATTCTTCCAGTGCCTCTGGTGTCAGGCGTTTGAGCGTCAGCACCGCGCAGCGCGACAGGAGCGCGCCATTGATCTCGAAGCTCGGATTCTCCGTGGTGGCACCCACAAGGGTCACGACACCCGCCTCAACGAAGGGCAGGAAGCCATCCTGCTGGGCACGGTTGAAGCGGTGGATTTCGTCCACGAAGAGCAGCGTGCCCTTCCCCGTGCTGCGCCGGTTCTCGGCCCGGTCAAACGCGGCGCGCAGATCCTTTACACCCGAAAAGACCGCGCTGATCGCCTCGAATTCGAGATCGGTTTCCTTGGCGAGCAGCCTGGCAATGGTCGTCTTGCCGACGCCGGGGGGGCCCCAGAAAATGATCGAGGAGAGGCGCTTCGTTGACAGCATCCGCCCAAGCGCGCCGTCAGGCCCGAGCAGATGGTTCTGCCCTACGACTTCGGACAGCTTTGCCGGGCGCAGCCTGTCAGCCAGCGGCCGAGGCGCCTCATCAGCCATACCCGAAGCGGAAAAGAGATCACTCATGCTGCACACCTAGCCCGCGTCAGTGCCCGTGATAAGATGGCAGCTGGAGGAAACCATGACACTGACCATCACTAAAAGCGGTGAGGCGTGCGGGGCGAGCGTAACAGGCATAGACCTGAGCCAGCCCCTCAGTGAGGCAACCATTGCGGATATCCGTACGGCCTGGCTCACCCATCACGTCCTCGCCTTTCCGGACCAGATCCTCAGCGATGATGATCTGGAGCGGTTCACGCAATACTTCGGACCCTTTGGCGATGATCCGTTTATCGCGCCGATACCGGGCCGGAAGCACATCATTGCCGTCAAACGCAAGGCCGATGAGACCGGCCCGGTCTTTGCCGAGACCTGGCACACCGACTGGAGCTTTCAGGCCTCTCCGCCTGCTGGCACGTGCCTTTATGGCATTACGATTCCGCCCATCGGCGGCGACACGCTTTTCACCAATCAGCACAAGGCGCTGGCGGAGATGCCTGACGATCTGCGTGAGAAGCTGGACGGCAAGATGGCCGTGCATTCGGCGCGAAACGGCTATGGAAAGACAGGCCTATATGGCGAGAATGATGAAGGCCGGAGCATGGACATCCGCTCTTCGGATGAGGCGCTCGCGACGCAGTCCCATCCCATCATCCGCAAGCATCCTGAAACCGGCGAGGAAGGCATCTTTGGCTGCGCTGGATACATCATCGGCTTTCAAGGCATGGATGAGGAAGAGAGCTGGGCTTTGCTGACAGAGCTCTATCGCTGGCAGACGCGGCCAGAGTTCCAGTACCGCCACAAATGGTCGGCGGGCACGCTACTGATGTGGGACAATCGCTCATGTCTTCATATGGCGACGAGCGGTTATCAGGGGCATGACCGCCTGCTCCACCGCACAACGATTGGCAGCCGCGCGGCCGCCTGAACCGCTGTCAGACCTCCGACCAGAGGCGACGCAGATTCGCGATCACCTTTGAAAGCGCGAGATGTTCTGGCGCGCCTTCTGGCAGGGAGGCGCGCACGGAGACTTTCAGGTTCGCAAGATCGAACAGGATGTCGCGCTGCTCGCTGGTACGGACCTGGCTCTGTACCCAACCGACGCAGACTGTGCGCTGGCCAGACGTGATCGTCTCGACGCGGTGCAGGCTGGTCGATGGATAGAGGAGGAGCGAGCCAGCTTCGAGCTTCATGGAATGGATCATGCCCGCCCAGTCGATGGTCAGCTCACCGCCCTCATAATCGGCCGGGTCATTGAGAAAAAGCGTGAAGGACAAATCCGTCCTGATCCGGTTCGCGCCTGTGCCCATCAGCGCATTGTCGACATGGGTGCCATAGCCCTGCGCCTCGCCGCTGCGGCTGACGAGCAGGCGTGACAGGCGCGCCGGCTGAGCGGCGGCCTGGAAGACCGCGTTCTTGCGAATTGCATCATTGAGCAATGTATGCAGCGCGGTGCCCGAGCGGGACGACAGATCCGCCTGCTCGTTGCGCTTTACTTTCGCTGCTTCTGGTCCCGCCGTCTTGCGCCCATCGGCCCAGCCGGTCTTCGCCAGAAGCTCTTTCGCCTCAGTGAGGGCGGCTGCGTCAAGTATGTCTGGAATCGTGATCAGCATCTTGCTTTTGAGAATTATTTGCAGATATAGCTAGGCGTTACTGGAACACTCGCAACAATGAAAGTGCACCTCTATGGCATCAAAATACAAATCTCTTGCTGCGCTCGGCCTGTCGACCACCCTTCTTGGCGGCCTTGTAGCGTGCGGCAATGAGGTGGAAACAGCCCCTGCTCCGACCGAAACCGCCGCAGCCGAAGATACCGATACGGCGGCAACCCAGACACCCGACGCCGAAACTGACACCTCCTCCTACGCGATGTCCGGCGGCGAAGGTGAGGGCGACGGCGGTGAGGGAGAAGGCGGGGAAGGTGAAGGCGGCGAGGGCGGCGTTGATCTTACTGCAGCCGCAGAAGACCCAGCTGTCTATCGCAGCGCGCTCGCCATGACTGAAGCGCATATCCGCGCCGGTATCGATGCGTTGGACGCGGGCGAACGCCGCGCAGCCGGCGAGATGTTCGCCCACCCGGTTAGCGAGATCCTGCTCGACTTCGAGCCAGTGCTCGTCCAGCAGGGCGTCGAACCCTTCGCGCAGAAGCTGAGCGATGCCTCCGCCGCCGTGTTCGCCGAAGAGTCCGCTGAAGACCTCCGCGCCCGCGCAGATGACATCATCGAAACGCTTCGCGCGGCTGCCGAAAAGGCACCCGAGGGCAGCGACAGCGAAGCCGTCGTGGAAGCAAAAGTGATCGCAGACCAGATCGACCGCGCTACCGCGCAATATGACTCAGCGAGCCGCACGGACGCCTATGAACCATATCTTGACGGCTATGGTTTCTACAACACGGCGAACGCGCTGCTGGAAGACCACCGCGCCGACATTGAAGCCGACGCGCCGGAATTCGTTGAACAGGCTGACGCAGTCCTCGCCATGCTGGCTGACGCGTATCCGACAGCAAACCGCCCGGACACGCTGGACGCAGACCAGTCCGCCATGACGGCTGGCAATTCAGAGCTTCAGCTGATCGTCAGCGGCCTGTAAGGCCTCGCTGGCTTCGACAGAAAAAGAAAAGGCCGGGCAATCGCCCGGCCTTTTTTGTTGCGCGTTGGACCTGCCTAGTCTGCGGCGTTATCACTTGCTGCATCCGCTTCCTGCAGCGCAGTCTCACCCTTCAGATAGGTGTCGAGGAAACTGACATAGGCTTCTGACGCAGTGATGCGGTTCTCTCGCTTCTGGAAGCCGTGGCCTTCATCGGGGAAGAGGACATACTCCACTGTCGCGCCATTCGCACGGGCCGCCTCAACCAGCTCATCGCTTTCGACCTGCAGAACGCGCGGATCGTTTGCGCCCTGGATAACCAGGAGCGGCTTCGTGATTTGGTCGGCGTGGAAGAGCGGCGAAATCCGGCGCAGGCGTTCTTCATCCTCTGCCGGGTCGCCCATCTCGTCATAGAGCGCATCACGGAACGAGCCCCACCATGGCGGAATGCTCTCAAGCGTGCGCAGCCAGTTGGTCACACCGAAGATATTTACGCCGACATCAAAGACTTCCGGCTCAAACGCGAGCGCGGCCGCTACCATGAAGCCCCCATAGGAGCCGCCGATGATACCGATCTTGTCCGGGTCGATGCCGTCAACGCCCTCGAGGTATTCGCGGCCATAAACAATGTCCTGAAGATCATCCTCGCCATGATTCTGGTCGTCGAGGTGGAAGAAGGTTTTGCCATAGCCTGACGAGCCGCGATTATTGGCGCCGAGCACAGCGTAGCCATGATTGACGAGGTGCTGGATCGTCGCCGAATAGCCGCGCGTTGTTTGCCCGCCCGGCCCGCCATGCACCCAGACGAGCGCCGGGACAGGGTTCTCCGCCGATGCCTGTTTCGGCATGTAGAAAACAGCCGGAATGTCGAGACCGTCAAAGCTCTGGTATCGCACGATCTTTGCCGTCACGAGGTCATCTTCATCAATCGCTTCCGGCAGCGCGGACGTGAGCCGCGTTGCTTCGCCGGTTTCAAGATCAGCCATGTAGAGGTTGAAGGGCGATGTATCGGTGTTCACGCCGAAGGCGATCTCGCTTTCATCGCGGCTGAAGCGGACCTGACCGACTTCGCCATCCGGGATGTTGCTGAGGGCCACTTCCTCACCGGTCTGATTGTCGAGAATGGTCAGTTCCGTCAGCGCATCATTGTTGATCGCGGAAACCAGGTACCGACCTGTTGGGCTGTCGAAGACGTAGGACACGTCCCAGTCGGACTGGATCAGAGGGCTGCGCTCTCCGCTCGCCAGATTATAGGTCCAGGCCTGGTTGAACTCACCATACTCATTCGTGGCATAGATCAGCGTTTCGCTGTCAGCCGTAAAGTCATAGACGCCATAGGAGATGTCGCCATCATGCTCGGTGATGAGTTGCTCATCCGGCTCGTCGGCCAGGAGGTCGATAAGGAAGATGTTGGAGTCCGCATTGGTGCGGTCTTTCGACAGCGCGAGCCAGCGCCCGTCCGGGGAGACGTCGGCAATATCCTTGCCGTTATTCTGAAAGACCATTTTGCGCGAATAGTCGCTTGCCTGATAGGCATAAAGATCATTCGTCTGCGGGTCGCGCTCATTGGTCTGAATGTAGAAAACCTCCCCGTCGCTGCGCCAGCCTACAAAGCTCGCGCGCACCTCGGCACCCGGCGTCAGGTCACGCAGGGTCCCATCTTCCTCCCGCACATAGACGTGAAAGATCTCGTCGCCGCCGCCATCAGAGGTCAGAAGTGTTCTGTTGTCGTCTGGGAAGAAGGACTGGGCGTAGATCGCGTCGCTATTGGAGTGGGTGAGCGCTGTGACCGCACCGGTCTCATCCATCGTCACCGCATTGTAAATGCCGGTCACATCAGTGGAGGCAAGGATGTCACCGCCCTCAGCTGAGAAGACATAACCGCCCGAAGAAGCGAGAGAATAGCTGGTTGTCTCGTGGAACAGCGCGGCCGGATACGTCTCCACCTCAACGCCGACAAGCGGCGCGTCTGAAGCATCGGCGCTTTCGCCCGGCGGCGTTGGGGCCGTCGTGTCAGCTTCCTGTGTCTGTGCGCAGCCAAAGGCCAGCACGGACGCGCCTAGCGCCAGAGCAGTTCTGAGTTTCATGGATCAAGCCTTCCGCATCTGATGTTGATGCGGACGCTAGCACCGCCGCCCACAGGTGGCGAGGCTTGACCGGGCTAATTCTCGAATTCGCCTAGAGGCGCAGTGTGCCGCTGATCCGGCGTCCATTGCGATCAAGCTCGATCGCCCAGGTGGACGTCTTTCCACCCAGTGCTTCGTCGAGATCGCTGAGGCCCTCGATCTGCTTATCATTCACAGACACGATCAGGTCCCCGGGGCGCACCACACGCCAGGCATAGGCCCCGCGCAGAATGCGCGTGACAAGGACACCGGTTTCGAACGGGTCACGGCCAAGCTCTTCGGCGAGGCGGGGCGACAGTTCTGCAACCTCCGCACCGGAGAAAGGATGACGGCCTTCCAGCAGTTCAAGTTCTGCCTCAGTCGCGCCGGGCGGCGGCGCCAGCTCTACGCTGATAGTGTCGAAAGACCCGCCGCGCAGGACGGTCAGCTCGGAGAATTCACCGGGGGAACGCGTTGCTGCCAGAAATTTTAGCCCCCGCTCATCGAACACTTCGCGGCCATCAATCTCGGTGATCAGATCGCCGCGGGCGATACCGGCTTCATCGGCCGGGCCGTTCTGGAAAACCTCCGTAACCATGACGCCAAGTGGGCGGTCGAGACCTTGCGCCTGAGCGATGTCATAACTCACAGACTGTGCCTTCAGGCCCAGCCAAGGCCGCACGATCATGCCTTCATTCACGGCTGCGTCTACGACGCGGCGTACCATTTCGGCCGGGATGGCAAAGCCGATCCCGTTCGAGCCGCCGGAGCGCGAGAAGATCGCGGTGTTCACGCCGACAAGCTCTGCCTTCGTATTGATCAGCGCGCCGCCGGAATTGCCTGGGTTAACCGCTGCATCGGTCTGAAGGAAGAAGGAATAGTCCGATACGCCAACATCGGTGCGTGCTGTTGCCGAAATAATGCCTGTGGTCACGGTCTGTCCAACGCCGAACGGGTTACCGATGGCCAGCACAATATCGCCAACTTCAGTGTCGCGCGTGTCTGCATATTTGACCGTGGGGAGCGGGTCGCCATCATTGTCGATACGCAGGACGGCAAGGTCGGTGCGCTCATCGGACAGGACGAGCTCAGCCTCGTATTCGCGCCGGTCGGACAGGACAACGAGGAACTGGTCGGCATCCTTCACCACATGGCTATTGGTGACAATGACGCCATCATCCGACACGATCACACCGGAGCCGAGCGAGTTCTGCACCCGCTCACGGGCACGCGGGGTCGCGCCAAAGAACTGTCGGAAGATGGGGTCATTGGCGAAAGGCGAATTGCTCTGACGCACGACGCGGCTGGTATAGACGTTCACAACGGCCGGAGAGACCTGTTTGACCAGAGGCGCATAGGACAGCTGGATCTCTGCCTGGCTTTGCGGCACGCGCCGACCGGGCATGAAGAAATTGCTGTCCTCGTCTGCCCGTGACGGGCTTGCCTCAGACTGGGTGGACTGCGCCTCGTTGGCTTGGGATTGCGCGCCAGCCTGCTGGCCGAATGAAAATAGCGGACTGATAACAACGGCCAGCAGCGCAAGGACTGCGATGGCCGTTATGAAGAGCAGTTTCGAAACGTGCCGTGTCATAGCGGTGTTATGCATCATGAAAATGGCTCTATTGCGGCCTTGGCGAGGGCGCAATCTGGCACCGCATAACATTTTTGTCAGCTGGCACCAGCTGAGGAGCCTAGCTTTTCTCGAAACGCGGCTCTGCCGTCGCCCCTGATCTGAGCGCTTCGAGGTTGGCCTCATGGTCTTCACGGCTGATCCGGTAGAAGCTGATGCAGACCATCATGATCGTCCATAGCGTGAGCAGACTGAGCGCATAGCCCCAACCAAGAATGCGGATGGATTCCTCGCTCGCCTGCGCGGACCGCATACCCGGTGTGATCGACGCAACCGCCAGAACGCCAGACGCCGTCAGCACGCCCATGCCCTGGGCAAGTTTGCGCATGAAGCTGATGCCAGCAAAATAGATGCCTTCAGACCGCCTGCCCGTGGCAAGTTCATTCTGCTCGACGATATCAGCCACCATGGAGGCAGCCAGCATCTGGTAAGCGATGATGAGCGCTAAATCGAAAATCGTGACGGTGATCACGATGTAGTAGAGCGCATCGCTGCCGTTTGGCGGAAGGAGGCCGAACTGGCGCAGGATCACTGGCATGGGTGCAATCGTGAAGGCGAGGAAGCCGATGATGATGGCTGCCTTCTTCTTGCCGAAAGCCTTGCCAACCGGCGGCGCGATGACGAGCGCAAGAATGGCCGAGACATAAACCGCAACGGTCAGTCCGCCGATCTGGTCATTGGTGAATTCCCAGAAGAAGCCGTTGATGTACTGGTTCAGGGTTGCAGATATACCGCTCGCCAGAAGGCCGAAAAGCGTCGCAATGAAAAGCGCCCGGAAGGACGGGTTCGACACGGTTTCCCATATTTCGCCAAGGATCTTAACCGGGGTCAGCTTGCGCGCCGCAGGTGGGGCCTTGAGGTGCGGAATATGCCTGTGCGTGCCGAGTGATGTGATGGCGATCGAGACGAGGATACAGCTCGCGCCAATCAGGCCATACGTATTCCAGCCGGGAATGTGGAAGAAGCCAGACGGGTCGCCTTCGCTCGGTTGCAGCAGGAAGAAGAATAGGATGATCTGAACGGTCAGACCGCCGACCCATGCAAAGAAGTACCGGAAGGACATGAGCGATGTGCGCTCATCATAATCCTGCGTCAACTCTGCCGCGAGCGCGGTACTTGGCACCTCAAAGAAGGTATACATCAACCGCACAATCACCGTGAAGCCGAGCAACCAGGCGAACAGGTTAAAGCCTGAAAGTTCTGTCGGCGGATTCCAGACGAAGAAATAGGCAATCGCAACCGGCAGCATGGCGGTGTACATCAGAGGGTGCCGACGACCCCATTTCGTCCGCATATTGTCTGACCAGTAACCGACGACCGGGTCGGAAAAGGCGTCGATCAGGAGAGCGATCCACAGCGCCGCCGCAACGAGAACGGCCGAAAGGCCCATGATCTGGCTGTAAAACAGCAGGAGGACGTATTCGAAGCCATTGTTCTTGATGCCGCCAGCCGCGCCGCCAATGCCATAGGCAAGGCGGGTCGCGAGGCTCGGTTTACCGGTCTCAACCATATCGGGCCCTCCTTCGGGGACGACGCGTCAGAGGGTTTTATTCAACGATATCGTAGCGTTCGATTTCCGGTTTGCCGCCGAGACAGCCTGCCATTTTTGGGCCGGCCGCCTTGAAGTATTCGGTCTGACCATGCGCCTTCAGCGCCTCATCGTCAGAATACTGTTCCATGAAGATATAGGTCTGCGGATCGGACTGTGAGCGATAGAGCTGATAGGTGAGACAGCCAGGCTCATTCGCCTTGACCTTGGCCATCAGGTCCTTGCCGACCTGCTCAAACTCATCATTCTTGCCTTCAGCGATTTGCAGCTTCGCGACGATACCGATCATGTAGTCCTCCCTTGAGGCGTTTTTCGCCTTTATCGATGGAGAGCTTATCGACTAGCGGAAAGCAGGCAAGGCATGACGTGGCGGAGGGTCAAGCCCCCGCGCGGAACGCTGTCACTTCGATTTCGATCTTCATTTCAGGCGAAATCAATCCCGCGATCACCATGGTCGCCGCAGGCCGGATATTGCCCATATGCCTTCCAAGAACGGGCGCAACTTCATCGACCAGCGCCCGGTCGGTCAGCGTGTACTGGACGCGCACAATGTCCGACATCGCGAAGCCTGCCTCATCAAGGACGCGGCCAATTGTGGCAAAGCAGGCTTCTGCCTGTGCAGCGGCATCCTCCGGCATCGTCATTGAGGCGTAATCATAGCCGGTTACCCCGGCCACGAAGCACCAGTCCCCCTGCACGACAGCGCGCGAATAGCCGAACGCCTTCTCGAATGGCGAACCAGTAGATATCAGGCGGCGCGCTTCTGACATGAATGTATCACTCCCAGCGACAGTAAAGCTTCCAGTTTCACTTGCCATGAAACACGAAAGAACGCTTTCAAAAAGATTGGACATGACGCTTCAGTCAGGCGAAGCAGGCGCATCACAATGTGCAGGATCGAACCTTGGCATACCGAGATAGTCGGCTATCGGCCCTAGGCCGACCGATGCACGAAGGGCCTCTAAACCTTCCTCGTCCTCCAGAAGTTTGGGCTGATATCGTCCATCTCGGCACTCCAACTGGGTGCCATAGCGTTGAGCCTGTCCAGCACCGCTCATGACCCGATCATAGAGATAGGCATAGCTGCCTTTATCGACCTCGTCCGTTTCGATCATTGGCTCCATCTTCGCAAGCACCTTCCTCTGGAAGGCTGGGTCGTGATCAGCATGCTGCACCAGAAGCCAGAGATGAAAGGACGCATCTTCGCCAATCTCAGAGATCGGCCACCATTCGCGTCCATTGGCATCGAACGCCCGTTCCAGCCATGCCGCGTTCTCGATATCCATGGAGAACGCCTCGCGGTGCATAACCTCCTGGACCCGGACCAATTGCTCATCTGACAGGGTGTGACCGAGTTCTTGCAGTTTAAGTCGCTTGTCAGCAAGCGTCGGCGGCAAGGTGAACCGCATGAACTGGTCTCTGGCTGCGCGTGTGAACAGTTCGCGTTCGAATTCGGTATCGGCGGCCATCGCTTTCTGCCGCAAACCGTCGATATATTCGTCCGAGCGCTCTTCTCCGGTCGAATTCCGACCCGCAACGCCTTGATCAACCCAACGGCGCCACGCATCGACGGCGTCCCTCTCAGGTAAAGAGAGAGCCGGATAGGTCACGAGGTCTGATCCGTCCGCCCCGCCGATAGCAGACTGTTGCGCGGTCTGGCCAAAACTTGGCCAGACCGCGCCAAATCCAGTTCCGGCTAAGAGCAGAACGGCAATAATCCATGATAGAATTTGGGACATCTTATCACCTCTAACGCAAACGTTAGAAGCAATGCCCCGGAGAATCAATCAGAGCCCTACTTGCCTTCGAACTTCGGCGCGCGCTTTTCGAGGATAGCGTGAACGCCTTCCATATGGTCCTCGGTCTCGTGCATCAGGGCTTGCGAGGCAGCTGAAAGCTCCATGATCGTGTCGTAGGAGGCAGACTGGCCGTGACGCAGGAGGGTCTTTGCGAGGCGCAGCGCCTGCGGCGGCTGGACAGCCATCCGCTCTGCGAGCGCCATGGCGGCGTCCATCAGAGCCTCCGGCGTGTGGACCTCTGAGATCAGCCCCCAGTCGAGCGCGGTTTCAGCATCGATCACATCGCCAGTGAAGAGAAGCTGGGCTGCGCGGGCATTGCCTACGATCCGCGGAAGGAGCCATGCGCCACCATCACCCGGGATAAGACCAAGCTTCAGGAATGTGACGCCGAACTTCGCCTTGTCCGACGCGATCCGAACATCCGCCATACAGGCGACGTCACAGCCAAGGCCGATCGCCGCGCCATTCACGGCAGAGATCAGCGGGACTTCCAGATTGTAGAGCGACTTGACGACCATATGGATATTACGGCGATAGCCATTGCGAATCTGGTTCGGGCTGCCGCCGAAAGCACCGGTCTTGTCGCGCATGGCTTTCACGTCGCCGCCAGCGGAGAAGGCGCGGCCTTCACCCGTAAGGATCGCTACACGGATATCCGGATCAGCTTCGATCTCTGCGCAGGCGGCCGCGACGGCCGGGCCGTCACCTTCCTGGCCGAGGGCATTCATCATGTCCGGACGCGTCAGCGTCAGCGTTGCAATGGATCCGGATTTCTCGAGCTTGATGACGGACATGGTGTCTCCCTCAATGTCTGACGCAGTGTCTGGTTTTCCTGACCGGGACTATGGCAGCTGCGAGATCATGTCGAGTAGGCACCCGCGTCTTATTCAGCCCTTGGCTTCGGGCGATAGACACCCGTGAACCAGTCATCCCACCCGTCAGTCTGAGAATTGAATTGTTGAAAGCGCTGCGTGACGCTTCCGTTCGGTTCAGGGGTCCAGCTGCCACGAAAAGGGGCTGTCGTGCCATTGCGATAGGCGATCTTGCCTTCGAGGCGCATTTCGCCGTCCTCGGTCAGTTTGCCTGCATAATCGATCGTCGCGCCGCGAGCGACCCAGACCTGGCGCCATTTCTGAAGGCCAGTATCGTAGAAATTATAGCTTTGCCCGGTCGTCCCCTGCGCGCCCGTCCAACGCTCGATCAAGAGACAGCCGTCTTCGGCTTTCGTGATCGAATTGGTGCCTGCGACCTGCCCGTCCGGTGTGGTGACATCCCACTCGCCCAGCCAGAAATCAAAATCGTCATACACGTCGCCTTCACAGGACGATTGCGCAGGCTGCGGCGCAGCCTCGCCGGTGTCCTGTGCGCTTGCCACCGGCGGGGCGCCCAAGCCTGCAACCAGAGCGGCCAAGGCAGCAAACGCAATCGAAACCTGTTTCATCTTCCCGTCCCCAAAAGAAAAACCCGGCCTGCAGTGTTGCAGGCCGGGCCTTTTCGTCAAGCTTGTGGACGGTACCTATTCGGCAGCCATCGCCTGATCTTCGCCGCTGAGGCGCGAGTAGCGGCGCATGTGGAAGTCCACATTGCCATACTCGCTGTCGATCATGGTGAGGCGCTTGAAATAATGGCCAACCGCCAGCTCGTCCGTCATGCCCATACCGCCATGGATCTGAATGGCTTCCTGACCAACGAAACGGCCGCCCTGGCCGATGCGGACCTTGGCCGCAGAGACGGCTTTCTTGCGGGTCACTTCGTCTTCGTCGAGTTTCAGCGTCGCCATATAGGTCATGGAAATCGACTGCTCATGCTCCATGAACATGTCGACCATGCGGTGCTGGAGCACCTGGAACTTGCCGATGGCGATACCGAACTGCTTGCGCTGCTTGGAGTATTCAACCGTCTGCTTGTGCGCGACGCCCATGGCGCCCATGGCTTCGGCGCAGACCGCAACCGTCGCCTCGTCCACGATACGCTCGATCAGCGGCAGGGCCTTGCCTTCCTCGCCGATCAGGTTGCCGGCTGGCACAGTGACGTTCTCGAAATAGACTTCCGAAGCACGGCGGCCGTCGACAGTCGGGTAATCGCGCGTGGTGACGCCCTTTGCATCCTTTTCGACGATGAAGACCGAGATGCCATCCTTGTCGCGCCGGTCGCCGGAGGTGCGCGCCGTCACGATGAGGTGGCTTGCCCATGGCGCGCCAACGACGACAGCCTTGTGGCCGTTCAGCGTGTAGGCATCGCCATCTTTCTTCGCCGTGGTCTCGAGATCATTGAGGTCATAGCGCCCGCGCGGCTCTGCATAAGCGAAAGCAAACACACGCTCGCCGCCAATGATGGCTTCGAGATGCTCGGACTTCTGTTCTGGCGTGCCAGCATGCTTCAGGAAGCCGCCTGCGCAAACGATGGTTGGCACATAAGGCTCAACGACCAGCGCCTTGCCGAACTCTTCCATGATGACCATCGAGTCGATCGATCCGCCGCCAAGGCCGCCATCTTCTTCAGAGAAAGGCGCCGCAAGCAGGCCGAGCTCTGCGAACTGCTGCCACATTTCCGGGCGCCAGCCGGCCTCGCTACCAGTCACCTTACGGCGTGTGTCGAAATCATACTGATCGCGCAGCAGCCTTGCGAGGCTGTCGCGGATCATTGTCTGTTCGTCTGAGAAATTGAAATCCATTACGGTCTCCTCCGGAATTTCCTTGATTTTGTCTAGTTCAGAAGTGCCGCGCAGTTCCCGAGCATTTCGGGCGACGGCACGTCTTGTATTTCATTCGATTGCGCGATCAGCGTGACGCGGTCCTTGCCACTTTCACCCCAATCCAACCCAACCGTGTAGGGCTTTTCAGTCAGCACGAACATTGTCTCATCTTCGTGCGCTTCGTCATCCTCTGGATAATCGAACACAACCTTGTTTACGCTGACACTCTCCCCCATCAGGAAGAAGTCTTCGCGCGCGCCGATCCGGATGACGGGGCCGCCCGAAAAGGTCGTCTCTTCCATAACGCCCCCCTCTGTAAGCGGGAAAAGCGCGGCCAGTCGGCCGCGTTCCGCCTGATCCGGCATCTCGTCTTCGCTACAGCCGCGATAGTCGATGCCGGAAAAGAGAGCGTAGAAATCGTCTGGACCGACTTCGTCGCTCTCAGAAAGCCGCTCATCTTCCAGAAGCTGGTAGATCGCCCAATCGTCACCTGCTGCCACAATGCGTTCCCGATAGCTTGAATCATAGCCGTCATAATGGCTGACCCAGAAAAGGGATACGCCTGCCTCAACGTCAGGAACGTCCTGACCTGCAGCGGGAAGAGCCGGGGCAGCAATTGCGATACTGAGTGAAGCGATTGCTGCCCGGGCCGTCATGACTAGAGCCCCAGGATCATCTTCGTGATGATGTTGCGCTGGATCTCGTTGGAGCCGCCATAGATCGACGTCTTGCGCATGTTGAAATAGCTCGGCGCTGCCTGATGGGCATAGTCCGGGCCGATCGGGAATTCGTTGGAGCCGTCTTCCGGAAAACCGCGGAAATATGGGTGACCATAGTGGCCGACAGCTTCAAGCGTGAGCTCGGTCAGGCGCTGCTGGATCTCGGTGCCCTTCACCTTGAGGATGGAGCTTTCCGGTCCGGGACCCTTGCCCTGTGCTTCACCGGCCAGTGTGCGCAGTTCGGTGAATTCCAGTGCCGTGAGGTCGATTTCAAGCTGCGAGACTTTACGCAGGAAGTCGTCATCATTGATCAGCGGCTTGCCTTCGAGCAGCTCTGTCGAAGCAATCTGGCGAAGCTTTTCGACACCGCGCTTGGAGCGGGCGACGCCAGCGATGCCAGAACGCTCGTGCGCCAGCAGGAACTTGGCGTAGGTCCAACCTTCGTTTTCCTTGCCGACAAGGTTCTCGACCGGCACGCGGACATCCGTGAGCCACGTCTCGTTGACCTCGACACCGCCATCAATCGTCTTGATCGGCTTCACTTCGATGCCCGGCGTATTCATGTCGGCCAGGATAAAGGAGATGCCTTCCTGCGGCTTGGCTGCGTTCGGGTCCGTACGGCAAAGGAAGAAACCCCAGTCAGCGTGCTGGGCCAGCGTGGTCCAGGTCTTCTGACCGTTGATCACATAGTGGTCGCCATCGCGAACTGCCGTCGTCTTGAGCGAGGCAAGGTCAGAGCCGGCGCCCGGCTCGGAATACCCCTGACACCACCAGACAGAACCATCACGGATACCCGGAAGGTGCTTGGCCTTCATTTCTTCGGACCCGAATGTGTAGATCACAGGGCCGACCATGGAGACGCCGAAAGGCAGCGGCATGATCGTATCCATGCGGGCGTTCTCTTCCGACCAGATATATTTCTGCGTCGGGGTCCAGCCGGTACCGCCATATTTTTCCGGCCATGCAGGGACAGACCAGCCCTTCTGGCCGAGGATCTGGTGCCAGGCCAGCATGTCTTCCTTGTTGAGATCCTCGCGCGCGCCAACGCCGCGGAGTTGCTCAGGATAATTGTTCTCGATAAATTCGCGGACTTCCTTGCGGAAGGCCACTTCTTCGGGCGTGAATTCCAGATTCATGTGCGCGCTCCTCTAGTGTTTTTTGCTCTTACGCAGGTCTTCTGCCTCCCGCCTTCGACGAAAGCAAGGTGACGCGAACGTCAACGTAAATCATGTCGCACCTAAAAGGCAGTAATCAGTTGCCTGACTGGTCCGGTTTTCCCAGGAACGGCGCGCAAGCTGTCCGCAGGAGGCCAATTGCCGCAACCGATCCCATTCCGCCGCCCGTGTTGAATTCCATGGGCAGAAGCGGGGTCATGTCCAGGCGGTCCAGGGCGGCCTGATGGGCCGGTCGGCGGGTGACATGGCCTGCCAGCACATGCTCGACGGCACTCGGGTTCATCGCATGGACGATACCGGCAGCAATTGTCGTTGCGAAGCCGTCGAGAACGACTGGCACAGACTGGATGCGCGCGGCCAGGATCGCTCCGACGCAGGCGGCCAGTTCGCGCCCGCCAAGACAACGAAGCGCCTCCAGCGGGTCATCCAGATGGCCACGGTGCCGGGCAAGGCCAGCGTTCACTGTCTTGATGCGAGCGGCGCTGATTTCCTTCGGCGTGGATGGGCCGGGTCTGACCCAGTATTCTGGCGTGCCGCCATACAGCCCGCACGCCACTGCAGCAGCTGCAGTACCGATACCGGCCCCGACAACCCCGAGCGCCAGCAAATCCGGTTTACCTTCCAGTGCCTCGAAACCATAAGCGATCGTCGCTGCGCACTCGCGTTCACTCATGGCGGCGTCATCGGTAAAGTTCGCCGTAGGCTTTTCGATTGCCAGCTCAAAAATGCGTATGTTTGCCTCATTGGCGGCGGCGATGGCAGAAAGCGGCGACCGGCCCGCGCGCAGGTCCTCGACCCGCGTCTTGGTATTTTCGTCAGACGATAGCGAAACGGCGCCGTCGAGCGCTGTCACGCCATGAGAGCCTGCAAAGACGGCCAGAGTCGCGTTTTCGATCCGCGGCGGATACCGCCGCTGCCAACCGGCCAACCACTCGGCAGCGTTGCCCAGCTTGCCGAAATCGCCCTGCCGTCCCATGCCGAGCAGCGCGTTGTGCACCTGTTCACTGCTGGACGCATCTGGTGCGATATCGCGCATAGCGAGCTCGCGCACGTCACTGAAAGGTGTAGAAGATTCAAGCGCTTTGCTCACACGATTCCCTCTCACTGGATTTAACGGGAAACCGCATGATCCAGCCGTCGAAGTCAACGAAACTTTCGTGAATTTTTGACATAGTCCATTTGCTGCTGAAGAACAGGCCCTGATGACCACACCCCGACCCA
This sequence comes from Henriciella barbarensis, assembly GCF_003576345.1. Taxonomy (GTDB): domain Bacteria; phylum Pseudomonadota; class Alphaproteobacteria; order Caulobacterales; family Hyphomonadaceae; genus Henriciella; species Henriciella barbarensis. The sequence goes on from NZ_QWGB01000005.1 coordinate 84,147, forward strand.
CGCCAATCGTGTCCCCGTGCAAGAAAGTTTGCGCCGTAGACGGACAGACCGGGCTCTGCCTCGGTTGCGGACGGACTCTGCGTGAAATCGGAAGCTGGTCGAGCTTGCCCACTGAACAGCGCGATGAGATCATGCAGGAGCTCGACGAGCGGATGGAGCGTCTTCAGTCGCTCGGAAAACTCGGCTGAGGCGAGGACGCACATCAGATGAACCATAAATTCCTAAGCCTGATGGTCAGCGCCGGTGCGATTGCGGCAGCGCTAGTGCTCATCCTGGTTCCGAAGATTGAAAATGCCGAGGCTGCTTCCGAAGCGCGGGCCGCAGAGACCGTGAACGTCGTCGAGACTGCAGATCCTGGCGAGATGCGCCGGACTGCCGTCATGCTCATCAAATCAGACGGTCACTACTGGGCCCGCACACTTGTCAATCGCAAGGCCAGCGTCGACTTCATGGTCGACACCGGCGCCAGCACAGTCGCGCTGACGCAGGACGATGCCCAGAAAATGGGGCTGCGGCCACGCGCTCTGACCTACGATATCGAAATCCGCACCGCTGGCGGCATCACTTATGGTGCTGACGTCGTCATCGACTCCATCAGGATTGGCGAAGTGGAAGTGCGTGATGTCCGCGGCGTTGTCATGAAAGATGTGCTGACACAGTCATTGCTCGGCATGAGCTTCCTGCGCGAGCTTTATTCCTATGAGTTTCGCAGTGACCGGCTGATCATCCGGCAATAGTCTTCCAGATCATCCGCACTGAAACGAGAACCAGTAGAAGCCCGAACAGCTTGCGCAATAGGCCTGCGTCCAGCTTGTGGGCGAGCGCGGCGCCAATCGGCGCCATGGTGACCGTGCAGACAGAGATCAGCGCAAAGGCCGGCAGGTTCACATGGCCGAGCGAAAATGGCGGAAGGCCCTCACGGCCGAGGCCGTTCAGGATCGCCACGATGGCGCCCGGTAGACCAATCGCGACACCAAAGCCCGCAGCCGTGCCAACTGCCTGATGGATCGGGCGACCGCAGATCGTCATCAGGCTGACCCCGAACGTGCCACCGCCAATACCCATGATTGCCGACAAAGTGCCAAGCCCGGTGCCAAGACCTGCACGCGGCGCGCCGCCGGGAAGGTCTTCAGCAAGCTTCCATGTCGGGCGGCCAAAATAGAGCTGCAGCGCAAGGATGAGCAGAAGCGAGCCGAAGGTCAGCGTCAGGGCATCTTTCGAGACAAACCCCGCAACCAGTTGCCCCAAACAGGCGCCGATCACGATCCATGGCGCCCACCCCTTGAGAACGGACCAGTCCACAGCGCCGTGCTGATTGTGAGACATGACAGAACGGATGGACGTCAGGATGATCGTCGCAAGCGATGTCGCAACGGCGACATGCATCGCGGTTTGCTCATAGCCGAGCGCGGTCAGCAGAAAATAGAGGACCGGCACAATGACCGCGCCGCCACCAATGCCGAACAGGCCCGCCGCCAAACCCGCAAGGACACCGGCCGCAATCAGGGAAATAATAAGCACGCCATACTCGGCGAGAAATGCGTCCATCAGGCGTCGACCTCCATGCCCGCGACATGCGACAGGGCCTCGTCAAGAATGTCCAGACCGGCACCTTCTTTGACGGCCTTTTCCGAAAGAGTACGGCGCCATGCACGCGCACCCGGCTGGCCAGCAAACAGTCCCAACATGTGCCGTGTCATCGATGAAAGCTTTATCCCCTCATCCAGCCGCGCTGCCATGTATGGTCTGTAGCGTTCAAGCGCTGTCAGTGCCCCCGCCATATCGAACGTGTCATCGCCTGTACCATCATGGATTAGCTGGTCAGCCGACAGTAGGCAGGAGGGCGTCTGATAGGCAGCACGCCCCAGCATGACACCGTCGAACGTCTGGAGATGGGCGGCGGCGTCCGCCATTGTCTTGATCCCGCCATTGAGGATCAGCGTCAGGTCCGGGCGCTCTGCCTTCAGATCTGCCACCAGGCCATAGTCGAGTGGCGGGATGTCCCGGTTCTCCTTGGGGCTAAGGCCCGATAGCCAGGCTTTCCGCGCATGGACGGTGAACACCTCACAGCCTGCATCCGCGACCTGATCGACAAAACCGAAGAGCGTCTCGCGCGGCGGATCGTCATCGACGGCCACCCGGCATTTCACGGTCACCGGAATGGAAACGGCATTGCGCATCGCCGCCACGCAGGCCGCCACTGTCGAAGGCTCCTGCATAAGGCAGGCACCGAACCGCCCGGACTGCACCCTGTCCGACGGACAGCCGCAATTGATGTTGACCTCGTCATATCCGAATTCTTCGGCGATCCGACTTGCCTCTGCCAGCTTGGCCGGGTCCGACCCGCCAAGCTGAAGCACCAGAGGATGTTCGGCAGCACTGAACCCTATCAGGCGCTCACGGTCGCCATGGATCACCGCATCGGCGGTCACCATCTCGGTCCAGAGCAGCGCATCCTTCGAAAGCGCACGATGGAACATCCGGCAATGCCGGTCCGTCCAGTCCATCATCGGCGCGACCGAGAACCGGTAGGTGGTGGGTGTCGGGTATGTGCTGGTTCCTGGCATTCAGATCTGGTCCGGCTCGATTGCGAACGCTCCTATAACGCCTTTGCCTGTTAACGATCCACCCCGTCCTTGCTGCAGCGCAGACAAGGTGGCCGCGTCTACCCCGAGGGCGCAAACGCTTCTTCGCCTACGAGCGGCACAAATTGAACCCTACCCAAGTCTTCTTCCGAGAAGTCGTCTTCACCGCTTCTTGTAATCTGCAGCAGCCTCTGCTCGTCATGTCTGCCTGCAACGGGGACGATTAGCCGGCCACCTTGTGCAAGCTGGCTTAAGAGGGGCTGGGCAATGCGTGGCGCAACCGCTGATACGATTATCGCGTCAAATGGAGCTTTCTCGACCCAGCCTGCAGACCCATCGCCGCTGCGGATCTCGATATTCTCACAGTTGAGTTCAGCGAGACGACGCGGAAGCTCGCGCGCCAAGGCCTCGTTTCGTTCTATGGCGAACACCTTGGCTGCCAGGCGCGACATGATCGCCACGCAGTAGCCAGACCCTGCCCCGATTTCGAGGACGCGTGATGTCGCCGTCAGTCCCGCTGCCCTGATCATCAGGGCGGCCATATAGGGCTGCGAAATCGTCTGGGCTTCCCCGATCGGCAGCGGGGCATCGTCATAGGAAAATTCTCTCAGATTTTCCGGCACAAAAAGCTCGCGCGGCACCTCTTTCATTGCGCGCAGCAACGCCTTGTCACGTATCCCGCGCGCCTTGATCTGGCGTCGCACCATTCTCTGTCTCTCAGAGGCGAAGAGTCTCTCAATTTGCGCCTTCGTTCTTGAACGTTTCATGTCAGGGAAACGGGCGCGTATGAGACAACGTTCCTCTGCCCTGCCTCTCAGGCAGGCGGCAGAGGGCGCTAGACCTCTCTTTCATGAATCAAGGCGGCAGGCGCCTATTTTACGCCAGTGCGGACCAGCTCAGCCTTTTTGATCTTTTTCGCCAGCGACCATTTGTGCACTTCGGTCGGGCCATCATAAATGCGGAAAGCCCGAACTTCGCGGAATAGCTGTTCCACGATTGTATCGCGGCTGACACCCATGCCGCCCATCACCTGGACGCAGCGGTCTGCAACCCGGAACAGCGCTTCCGACACAGCGACCTTGGCCATGGAGCTTTCGACATTGCCATTCTCGCCGCGGTCCAGCGCGTCCGCGCACCAGTCTATCATCAGCGAGGATTGCTGCAGGTCGATCTGGTTTTCGGCCAGCATGAAACCGACGCCCTCATGGTCCACGAGCAGCTTGCCAAAGGCCTGACGCCTGCAGGCATATTCGGTCGCAATCTCCTGCGCCCTTGTCGCCACGCCGTGCCACCGCATGCAGTGCGACAGGCGCGCGGGCGCCAGCCGGATCTGCGCATAGCGGAACCCCTCGCCGGGATTACCCAGCATGTCAGAGGCTGGCACGCGGAGATTGTCGATCACGACCTCGGAATGCCCGCCCGGCATAGAGTTATCGATTGTGTCCAGCACCCGCTCGATCCGGATCGCCGGGTCCGGCAGGTCGACGAGGAACATGCACGCGCCCTCCTCAGACTTGCCCATGATGATCCCGACCTTTGCGCCCTCAGCGCCTGTAATGAACGTCTTGCGGCCGTTGATGACCCAGTGATTGCCATCCTGCACGCAGGTCGTCTGCATCATGGACGGGTCAGACCCTGCCCCGCCGTCGGCGGCTGGCTCGGTCATGAAAAAGGCAGAGCGCGCCTCGCCGGAAACCAACGGCTGCAGGAAGCGCTCATGCTGCTCTGGCGTCGCGACCTTGCCGAGTAGAAACATGTTCCCTTCATCCGGCGCTCCCGTATTGCAGGCCACAGGCCCCAGCGGCGAGAGGCCCGTCTTCTGAAGCACATATGCCGTCCCGCGCTGTGAGAGGTGGCCGCCATCTTCCAGGATGTGCGGCGTCATCACGCCCGCATTGCGCGCTTTCGCTCTCATCTCGACGACCAGTTCTTCCGATGGGCCATGTTCGCCAAGGCGCGGATCGCGCTCATACGGCGCCACGACATCGCGCACAAAGGCTTCCACGCGTGCGCCAATTTCCTCGGCAAGTTTCTGGTCGGAATAGGTCATGGGGGTTGTCTCCTTGAAGCGGGGAAAGACCTATCCATTGAAGCGCGGGCTGCATAGTCTGGCAGGTCTGATAGAGTTGAGGGTCACAAGGCAGGATGTCGGACAATTTTCTACACGGCGGCATCGATGCGGGCGGGACGACATTCAAGTGCGGCCTCGCCGATGCGTCCGGCACGCTTGTCGATACTCAGCGTATATTGGTGACCACCCCGGAAGAGACGCTTGCGGCCGCTGCAAACTGGTTCGCCCCTCATGCGCACGCGGGCACCCTCAAGACGTTCGGTATTGCCAGTTTTGGCCCAATAGATGTGGACCCTACGTCGCCCGCCTATGGCACAATTACCGGATCTGCGAAGCCCGGCTGGGCCGACATTCCGTTACGGGCCCGCTTCGCCGATGCGCTCGGCCTGCCCGTCACCGTCGATACTGATGTGAACGGCGCACTCCTCGCAGAGATGAAACAAGGCGCCGCGAAGGGCTGCGCCTCAGCTGCCTATGTCACGGTCGGGACAGGTATCGGGGCCGGGCTCTTTGCCAACGGCGGCTTTCTAGGTCGCCCAGCGCACCCGGAATTCGGTCACATCGCCCTACGCCGCCACCCTGCCGACCATGAATTTGAAAGCGTCTGCCGTTTCCACCCCGACTGCCTCGAAGGTCTCGCATCGGTGCGCGCCATTCGCGCCCGGGCCGGTGCGCCGGAAGACCTCTCCCCCGACCATCCTGTCTGGGACATGGCAACCGACTATCTTGCGCAGGCTGCGCGCAGCTTGACGCTTACCTTTCGACCAGAGCGCATCGTGATCGGCGGCGGATTATTGCTTGCCCCTCATCTCATCGCCCGCATCCGCATGTCCTATGACGAGCAGATGAGAGGCTATCTTGAACACGCCCCCTCCGCTGACCTGATCACCACACCGGGTCTTGGCGATGATGCCGGCTTGATCGGCGCCATCCTTCTTGGCGTGCAGGGGGCGCAGTAACCGGACGCTGGGTCAGCCTGTGCGGCGACAAGCTCTCGGTCTAGAACGCTTGCACCTGAGAAGACCTGGAGAAAGCACGCATCATGGATATAAAGGGATTTCCACTTGAAGGGCTGAAAGTCCTTGATCTTTCACGTGTTCTTGCAGGCCCTTTTGCGACGCGGATGCTGTCTGACCTCGGCGCAGATGTCCTCAAGGTCGAACCGCCCGAAGGCGATGTGACACGCCATTTCGGCAAGTCGGATGAAGGCGTCGCCGGCTTCTACCTTCAGCAGAATATCGGCAAGCGGAATATCTGTATCGACCTAAAGGCCGAAGGCGCGCGTGAGCTTGTGCTGGAGCTTTGCAAGGAAGCCGACATGCTGGTGGAGAATTTCCGCCCCGGCGTGATGAAGCGCTTCGGTCTCGACTGGGAGAGCGTGCACGCGGTCAACCCGAAGCTGGTCATGCTGTCCATCTCTGGCTTCGGCCAGACGGGGCCAGAGGCAAAGCGCGCCGCCTATGCGCCGGTCGTGCATGCCGAGGCGGGGCTCATCGCCCGGCAGGCAGAGATCAGCGGCGGGCACCCAACTGACCTCCAATACTCTCTCGCCGACAGCTACAGCTCACTGCACGGTCTCGTTGGCCTGCTCGCCGCCCTGCGCGTCGCGGAAAAGACGGGTGAAGGCCAGCATGTTGATATTGCAATGATCAACGTCATTCATGCGACCGATGACTATGCGCATTGGGCGCTGGACGGCGTCTGGCCGAAGCCGAAGGAAAACCAGGTCTGGGACGCGCCGGAAGGCAAGCGCATCCTGATTGCCTCTGACATGAAATGGATCTGGATCGTGCTGTCCAAAAAGGCGGGGCTCGTCGATCCGACCCCGAAAGGCGCAAGCCTTGAGGAGAAAGTCGCTGCGCGCCACAAGGCCGTCACCGACCACATCCTCTCCTATCCAAGCTTTGAGGCGCTCACCAAGGCGCTGGACGGGATGAACCTCGCCTGGGGACTGGTGCGGAAATTTGGCGAGGAATCCTTCTCGCAGACCAGTGTCGGGCCGAATGGCGTTCTGGTCGATGTCGAAGACGACAAGGGCAATGCACGCCGCACGGTCCAGTCGCCCTATAAATTCTCTCAGTCAAAGAGCGGCATCTCCGCAGGCATGCGCCCACCACGCCGGGGCGAACACAATGTCGATGCCTTGAAAGACTGGATCGGCGCAGATGAGGCCCGCGTCTCTGAGCTAACGGAAAAAGGCATCCTGCTCAGCGAATAGCAACGAGATGAAACTTTTTGGTCAATACCGCCGACGGTATCTTAATTTACCAACGCGATGACTAATAGCGTCCCGCCAATAGCGAGGCCCAAGTTAAAGACGAGGGCGAATAACATAAATTTCAGTTTTTTTCGGTAATTAGCGATGCCAGCTTCTCTAGACTGACCCGGAATTAGACATGTTGGAAATACGATCAGCAGGACGGCGGATATGATAAACACCTGAACTGCCACAATATACGCTGCTGGTATTCCAAGAAATTCGTAGAAAAAGCTGGAATCAAAAAAAGTGTTTGAGATCGCTACAGCGAGCCCAACCTTCAGCAAGTAAATATACTTTTCCATCTAGAGGCGATTGTACTGCGCGGGGCGGCTGTTAGCTAGCCGCCCCCTAAACAATGTATCGGTCTATGACCTTCTTAATCCCATCACATTAGGAAGAAAAAAGGATGCTCAGGAAACAACGAAATTCGACATCCGCTTCTTGATGATCTCTTCGGCGTCGGAAACGATCCGGTCGATCAGTTCCTGCACGCTTGGAATGTCGTGGATGAGGCCCTGGATCATGCCGGCCGACCAGATGCCGTCATCGGCGTCGCCTTCTTCCATCGCCTTGCGGCCACGGACACCTGCGACGAGGTGCTGGACGTCCTCGAACTTGGCGCCGCCCTTGCCTTCGATCGCGACGACCTCTTCCGACACCTTGTTCTTCATCACGCGGGCCGTGTTGTGCAGCGTGCGGAAGATGAGCTTGGTGTCGCGCTCATCATTCTCGACCATCTGCTTCTTGAAGTTCTCGTGGATCGGCGCCTCTTTCGTAACGCAGAAACGCGTGCCCATATTGATGCCGTCGGCGCCGAGCGCCAGAGCCGCAGCAAGACCACGGCCATCGCCGATACCGCCAGAGGCCAGCATCGGGATTTTCACCTTGTCGGCCGCGGCCGGGATCAGGATGAGGCCCGGAATGTCGTCCTCACCCGGGTGACCGGCGCACTCAAAGCCGTCGATCGAAATCGCGTCTACGCCCATGCGCTCCGCCGAGAGCGCGTGACGCACAGCGGTACATTTGTGGATGACCTTGATGCCGTGCTTCTTGAATTCGTCGACATGCTCCTGCGGCTTGTAGCCAGCGGTCTCGACGATCTTGATCCCGCCCTCGATGATCGCCTGGCGATACTCGGCATATGGCGGAGGCTTGATGGCCGGCAGGATGGTGAGGTTCACGCCGAACGGCTTGTCCGTCATGTCCTTGGTACGCTGGATTTCCTTGGCGAGGTCTTCCGGCGTCGGCTGGGTCAGCGCGGTCAGAAGGCCAAGGCCGCCAGCGTTTGAAACCGGCGCTGCCATTTCCGCATAACCGACCCATTGCATACCCCCTTGAACGATCGGATGCTCGATGCCGAGCAGTTCGGTGATCCGTGTCTTGATGGCCATGTCGTCTCCTCAAATCATGTTTTCCCGCTCTTGATAGGACAATCGCCCGCCCCTGCGAAGGATTGCCCTCGCGGCAGCAAATCGCCCACCCCTTGCACTCGCCCCCAGACAGTTCATTCTTGCGCCGGATAAAAGATTTAAGGGAAGGACCGACCCGATGGCTGATGTCAGTGAGCTCTGGATCAATCGCAGCGACTACCGGAAGACGAAACCTGTTACCCGGCCCCAAGCCCCGCTTGAGGACGGACAGGTCCGCGTCGCCATCGACAAGTTCGCGATCACCTCGAACAATGTGAGCTATGCGATCTCTGGTGACGCGATCGGCTATTGGCGTTTCTTTCCCGCAGACGATGGCTGGGGCAAGGTCACGGTCTGGGGCTTTGGCGATGTCGTTGAATCGCGCAGCCCCGATATCGCGGTCGGTGAGCGCCTCTATGGCTTCTTCCCGATGGCGAGCGAAGCCGTCCTGACGGTCGGGCGCGTGAAGGATGATTTCTTCATGGACGCCTCCCCGCACCGCGCAGACCTCGCCGCGGTCTACAACCAGTATCGCCGGCTCGCCGGTGAACCCGAAGCCATGCGCAAACTGGAAGATGAGCGCAGCCTCTACTTCCCACTCTTCATCACGTCTTTCGTGCTCTACGATTATCTGACGGACAATGACTATTTCGGGGCCAGCCAGGTTGTCATCGGCTCTGTGTCGTCCAAGACGGCCTTCGGACTTGCCCAGTTCATCCATGAGGATGAAAGCGCAGGCCAGCGCGTTATCGGCCTTACCTCGCCGGGCAATCGCGCTTTCGTTGAAAGCCTCGGCTGCTGCAACGACATCCTGCTCTATGGCGATGAAGAGAAGATCGACCCGAGCGTGAAGACCGCCTATGTCGACATGTCCGGTAACCGCGACCTCACCGTGACCCTTCACAATCACCTTCAGGAAAACATGGTCGAAAGCTGCATGGTCGGCGCCACTCATTGGGAAAGCGCCGGCCGCGCCAAGGGACTTCCGGGTGCAGAGCCGAAATTCTTTTTCGCGCCGGCACAGATCGCCAAGCGAGACAAGGAATGGGGGCCCGGCGTGCTGTACGGCAAAGCAAGCGAAGCGAGCGCGCGTCTTGCCCGGTCCGCCTCCAAGGAAATCGAGATCGAACGCGTCAAAGGCCCGGACGAAGTGGCAGCCATCTGGCGCGATTTTCTCGACAACAAGGTCGCTCCGAACAGAGGCATCATGGCGTCGCTCTAGCGTTATGTGTGCTGTCGTCAGGCATTTCACTGATCAACAGCGCCGTTTGGCGTCAGAAGTCTTGACTGAAATCGTTCGGACTCTCCTGCTGAACAAGATAAACGTCGAAGCGCTATCTCGCTTTCAGGGAGAACGACGACATGCCGACCCGTAAGACGCCGCTCGACCCGGCTCGCATCCGCAGATTCCTGCGCGATCACGCAGAAAGCATTGATCGCGATCCGCTGACCAATTCGGTTTTCTCTTTTGCGCTGCAACTCTTCCAGGACCTTGAGGCGGGCCGCACCGACCTCTCCAGCGTCGCTGAAACGGTAGATGGCCTGCATTTCGACCTTCTCAAGGACCGCGCCGACCAGTTTCGGTCGCAGCATACCGAGATCGGCAAACCGAAGGATGCCTTCGCCGGGGTCAGCGCAAAGCTCGCGGCCCTCGCCAAGTCGGACCCGGAGCGTTTCCGGCACACCGTCACACGGCATGCTGGCGGCATCGTCTTTACCGCCCATCCCACCTTTGCGCTTTCACAGGACCTGCGCCGTGCCTTCGCCGCCTATGCAAGCAAGCCGGGGAAAATCGAACTTGCCACGCTAAAAACGGTCGCCAGTGATCCGCAGCCGGACTGGCCGGACCAGATTACTCTGACCCACGAACATGAAGAAGCGCAGGACGCGATTACGAATGCGCAGGACGCGGCGGGCCACTATGCCGGTATCATGGTGGACGCGGCCAGAAAGTCCCTCGACGACTGGCGCAGCCTCCGCCCGGTCCTCCCCACGCTCGCAAGCTGGGTTGGCTATGACCTCGATGGACGCACCGATATTCACTGGTCGCAGTCAATCACACTTCGCCTTCGCGAGAAGGCAGCCCAGCTTGCCTATTATCGCGGACGTCTTTCCAATTTCGCAAAGTTCGAGACGCTTAAGGCTCTTGAGGAACGGCTAGCCGCTGCGCAGGCCCATACCGAAGCGGCCGCCGAGAAATTTGGTCAGGACCTGTCCGACCCGAACGTCCTCAGCCAAGCGGCCAACTTCCTGACAGCCGCCTCCGATGACAAGATCACCGACGCCGTCACGCTGAGCGATCCGCTGACGACGCTCATCAAAGACGCAGAAACACCAGATGAGACAGCCGCCGCGCTGATGATCCTGCGCGCCGAAATCGATGCGCTGCAGCTTGGCACCGCCCGGATCCATCTTCGCGTAAATGCCGCACAGGTGCGCACGGTCTTGCAACGCGACCTCGACCTTGAAACCGAAGACAGCGAGCTTGGCCGTCTTGCCCTCAGCAAGCTCTCAAAGATGGCAGTAAAGACCGAAGTGAGGCCCGTAAATTTCGCGGACCTCTTCCTCGAACAGTCGACCGCGCGGCGCCAGTTCATGATGTGCGCGCAGATCCTCAAACATATCGATGCAGGCTCCCCGATCCGCTTTCTCATTGCAGAAAGCGAGAACCCTGCCACTGTCATGGGCGCGCTTCATCTTGCCCGTCAGTACGGCGTTGATCACGCCCTCGACATCTCGCCCCTGTTCGAGACGCCTGAGGCGCTGGAGACCGGTGGGCGGTTCGTGGAACGCCTGCTCGAGGAGGACGCCTTCAGGGACTATATCAGGACGCGCGGCTATCTCTCCATCCAGCTTGGCTTTTCCGACTCCGGGCGGTTCATCGGACAGGTCGCCGGCAATATGGCAATCGAGCGCATTCATAGCCTGATCGGGCGCGCGCTCGGCGACGTCCTGCCCGGCACAGGCCTGCTCGTCTTCAATACGCATGGCGAATCCATTGGCCGCGGCGCTTATCCCGGCAGTTTCCAGCAGCGTCATAACCACCTTCTGACGCCATGGACGCGCAGCGAACTCCTCGCCCGAAATATCCAGCCCATCCACGAAGTGAGCTTCCAGGGCGGTGATGGCTTTCTGCATTTCGCGACGCCAGAACTCTCGCACGCCACCTATGCAGCTTTCTGCGAGCACATTCTCTCGGAACCAACATCTATCGAAGATGATGCCTTCTACACTCAGACCGACTTTGTCTGGGACGCATACCGCGCGCTTCGCAGCTGGCATGAGACGCTCTTCGTCGACCGCGACTACGAGGAAATGCTCGGCGGGTTCACATCCGGCTTTCTGGTCAAGGCAGGCTCCCGCCCGGTAAAGCGCGCAGGCGGCCCAAGCGGGCCCTCGGCCATCCGGGCGATCTCTCATAATGCCATGCTCCAGCAGCTCGGTGTGCCGCTGAACTCGGCCTGTGGCATTGGCTCTGCCATGCCGCGCGAGAAAGAGCGCATGCGCGACATCATCAATGCCTCGCCGCGCCTTCACGCCCTCATCATGCTCGCGACCCGCGCCCGCATGCTGACCAGCCTTCCTGTGCTGCGTGGCTATGCCAGCGTTTTCGATCCGCATGTCTGGCTCGCCGTCTCACGTCATGGCGACATTTCGCAAGCAGGCCCGATGCGCCGCATTGCCGAAGCGCTCCGCGAGAACCAGACTGCTGCCAGCCTGCAGAAAATCGCCAACCGACTAAGCGTAGACCTTGTAGAGTTTGATGGTCTTATCGCCTTTCTCGATGAAACCCCAAGTGTCGAAAGCCGGCATGAGAGCCGCCTGGATTTCCACGCCCTCCACGCCATCCGGCAGGCACTTATGCTCTACGCGTTTAGCCTGACCGGTCGCCTCAGCGACCTTTCGGCCCGCCACGATACGAGCCGCACTGATATCATCGCCCTTGTTCTCACCATGCAGATCGAACAGGCGGCTGATCTTCTTGAAGAAATCTATCCGCCGTCACACGGAGAGGCTGATCTGTTTCAGCACATCGACGAACCAGGTTACGAGACCGGCGCGCGAAGCGAGACCGGCTATGACCGGTTGCATCAGGAATTAATAGCGCCCCTCCGTCAGTGCGGTACGCTGATTTCGAGGCTATCGGTCGCGACCAGCCACGCCTTCAATGCCTGGGGCTGATCCCGTTTTCACTCCTGCATACATGTCTATGGAAGCTCGTAATCTGTCGTGCTTGCAATAGGTTGGAAAAATCGTGACATATGCGTCACGTTTTTCATTACATTCGCTGCACGCGCGATAATCAGTCCCCAGAACATTGCAAGAGAGCCCAATTCACGTTCTACTTCTCGGCCTATAGGGAAAGCTGAGGCATGAGGATCCAGCACTGGGAGTCTAGCAATTATAGCGGCCCGGCCAAGAAGGTTGAGACGCGGCACCCCCCATTAACCAAGAACACCTCTTCGCAGACTCACGCCGTTTACGCCGACTGGCTCGGCGACCACGCTTTCACGAAAATCCATGGCAGCCGCTTTGCCTATATCGTTGGCGAAATGGCACGCGGGATCGCAACGCCGCGCATGGTCATAGCAGCGGCGCAGGCTGGCCTTGTCGGTTTCTATGGCAGCGCCGGGCTGAAGCCTGAAACCATCGCCTCAGGTCTCGACGAGATCGAAGCCGCGCTCGGCAAAGGCGCGCCCGCCTGGGGCGCCAATCTCATACATACCCCGCAGCAGCCAGGCTATGAGCGTGCGGTCGTCGATCTTTTCCTGTCGCGCGGTGTCGCCCGCGTTTCAGCCTCCGCCTTCATGCAGCTGTCGCCGGAAATCGTGCGCTACAGCGCCGCCGGCGTCTCGCGCGCCGATGACGGTACCATCACCCGCTCCACACACGTCTTCGCCAAAGTCTCCCGCGCTGAGGTCGCCCGCCAGTTCATGGCCCCCGCGCCAGACGCGATCCTGAAACAGCTGGTCGCCCGCGCTGACATTACGCCAGAGCAGGCAGAGATTGCCGCCAGCGTTCCTGTCGCCCTCGACATCACCGCCGAAGCCGATAGCGGCGGGCATACGGACAACCGCGCCGCCGGGCCGCTCTTTTCCTCGCTGGTCCAGGCCCGCCGGGAGGTCTGCGAGATCCATAACCTCAATGGCGACGATATCCGCATCGGCCTTGGTGGCGGGATTGGCACGCCATGGGCGGCTGCGGCCGCATTCCAGATGGGCGCGGCCTATATCATTACCGGCTCGGTCAATCAGGCCGCTGCCGAATCCGGCCTCTCGCTGGCTGGCCGAAAACTTCTCGCAGATGCTGGTCCGGCTGACGTCGCCATGGCCCCGGCCGCCGACATGTTCGAACAGGGCGTTGAAGTTCAGGTCCTGAAACGCGGGACGCTCTTTGCCATGCGCGGGTGCCGGATGCGCGAGATCTACAGGACCCGTACAGGCTTTGCCGACTGCACACCGCAGGAGCAGGCCTTCATCGAAGCCGCTCTTGGCGAGACCTATGCCTCCGCATGGGAAAAGACCCGCGCCTTCATGGCGGGGACCAATCCGAAAGAGCTGGAGAAGGCAGAAGCAGACCTTCGCCACCAGCTCGCCCTTGTCTTCCGCAGGTATCTTTTCTTCGGGGCCCAATGGGCCCGTGAGGGCGAGGAAAGCCGCCTGCGCGACTACCAGATCTGGTGCGGCCCGGCGATGGGCGCCTTCAATGAGTGGGTCAAGGGAAGCCCGCTCGAAGCGCTTGAAAACCGGACCGTCAAACAGATCGCGCTCAACCTGATGGATGGGGCGGCGCACCTGACCGGGCTTCAGGCCCGCCGGGCGCGCGGGGAGAACATTCCACAATCGGCTTTCGACTATCGGGCGGGGCTATTCGAGTAAATCTCTGGCTGAGGGGCTGAGAACAACATGGCAGACAGAACGTCGGGACCAGCAGATATAGCCATTGTCGGATATGGCGCGATGTTTCCCGGGCGCGGCGACGCGGCGGGCTTCTGGCGCGATATTGCCGAAGGCGTTGATACGCTGGGGCCCGTTCCGCCGACGCATTGGCTGATCGAGGACTATTACGACGCCGACCCGAAAGCCCGGGACAAGACCTATGGCCAGCGCGGCGGCTTCCTCTCGCCTCAAGGGTTCGACCCACTTTCCTTCGGTATTCCGCCCAATCAGATCGAGGCCACAGACAGCGCCCAGCTCCTCGCGCTCATGGTGGCGCAGGCTGCGCTGGATGAAGCGGAAAAAGCCTCCAATGGCACGATTGATCGCAAGCGCACCTCCTGCATTCTAGGCGTTGCCTCGGCCACCGAACTCGTCGGCCATATGTCGGGCCGTCTACAGCGCCCCTCCTGGATCAAGGGCCTGCGGGACGCCGGTCTTCCCGAAGCGCAAGTCCAGGAGATCGCCGATAAGATCTCGTCGAACTTCTCCGAATGGAAGGAAAGCACCTTCCCTGGCCTCCTTGGCAATGTCGTCGCCGGACGGATCGCCAACCGGATGGACCTTGGCGGCTCCAACTATGTCACGGACGCAGCCTGCGCCTCATCTCTCTCAGCCCTTCACGGCGCAATCCATGAGCTTCGCGCAGGCGACAGCGACCTTGTCCTGACCGGCGGTGTCGATGCCCTCAATGACATCCTCATGTATATGTGTTTCTCGAAGACACCGGCCCTCTCACCAACCGAAGACTGCCGTCCATTCTCGGACAAAGCAGATGGTACGATGCTGGGTGAAGGCATCGGCATCCTGGCGCTCCGCCGCCTTGCCGATGCCGAACGGGACGGCAACCGGATCCACGCGATCATCAAGGGCATTGGCGCCGGCTCTGATGGGCGCGCCACCGCAATCTATGCCCCGCTACCTGATGGGCAGGCCCGCGCCCTTGGCCGCGCCTATGAACAGGCCGGTTATGACCCGCGCTCTGTCGAGCTGGTCGAAGCGCACGGCACAGGCACGAAGGCAGGCGACGCGGCTGAAATCGCCGGGCTGAAGCAGGCCTTCTGCGAAGAGGGCGAGATCGTCGATACGCCCTGGTGCGCCATCGGATCGGTCAAATCCCAGATCGGCCACACCAAGGCCGCCGCCGGATCAGCCAGCCTGATCAAGACGGCGATGTCGCTGTCCAGAAAAGCTCTGCCGCCAACGATCAAGGTCGACCAACCCAGCCCGGCGCTCGCAGGCTCCCCCTTCTATGTGAACCGCGAACTTCGCCCATGGGTGCGAGATAAATCCCATCCCCGGCGGGCGTCTGTCAGCTCCTTCGGCTTCGGCGGCTCGAACTTTCACGTAACGCTTGAAGAGTACACCGGCCCTCAGGCGGCCCTGCCAGACCGTATCCTGCCAGCAGAACTCTTCATGGTTTCGGCGAGCTCACCAGATGCGCTGGCGACGGCCATTGAAGCGACGGCGCGCAAACTGGTGCATGAAGAAGACCTCGCCATCGCCGCCAGCGAAAGCCATGCAGCTTTCGAAGCAGATGCGACCTGCCGCGCGGCCATCACTGCCAGCAGCAATGACGACTTCAACGCAAAGGCCGCCAAGCTCGCCGCCCATATCCGTGCAGGCAACGCCGAGAGCGCACCGCTGCCGAAAGGAAGCAGCGTCAGCCTCAGCGCCGCCAAACCCGGCAAGCTCGCCTTCCTGATGCCGGGCCAGGGCAGCCAGTATGTCGGCATGGGCCGCGACCTCGCCCTTGCCTTCCCGGAGGCACGCGCCGCCTGGGATTATGCCGCCAGCCACAAGAAAGCCGGCAAGCTCGGCCTCCATCGCCTCGCCTTTCCGCCATCGGCCTTCAGCGATGAGGACGCGAAGGCGCAGGCCGACACGCTGACGGCGATGGAAAATGCCCAACCTGCACTTGCCGCCGCGACGATGGCTGTCCTCGCCGTTCTGGAAAAGGCCGGCCTCAATGCCGACATGGCCGCCGGTCACAGCTTCGGTGAGATCATGGCGCTCAACGCATCAGGCGTGTTGTCGGACAAGGATGCGCTGAGCACCGCCTGCAAGCGCGCCAAGCTGATGAGCCAGGCCGCCGCCGACAATGAAGGCGCGATGCTGGCCACACAGGCCTCGAGCGAACAGCTTGCGCCGATCCTAAAAAACCATCCGGACGTGGTCGTCGCCAATGACAATGCGCCAACGCAGACAGTGCTTTCCGGCCCTGTCGACGCCATAGAGGCCGCCCGGCAAGCCATAGAGGCCGCGGGCATCAAGGCGCGCCGCCTTCCCGTTGCCTCGGCTTTCCATTCGCCGATTGTGGCTGGCGCTGTCGCCCCCTTCCGCAAGGCGCTCGGCAAGACCGATTTCGCCAAGGGCGACTTCCCGGTCTTCGCCAACGCGTCGGCCAAACGCTACCCGCTTGCCTATGACAAGCAGCGCGACCTCCTCGCCGGGCAAATCGAGAGCCCCGTGCGCTTCCGCGAAATCATTGAGGCGATGCATGAAGCCGGCGTCACAACCTTTGTGGAGGCAGGCCCCGGCACGGTGCTCACCGCTCTTGTCGGCCAGATCCTGCCCGGTGGGGTTAATGCCGTCTCGCTCGATGACAAGAAGGGCAATGGACTCGCCGCATTCCTCGCCGGGCTCGGTAAGCTTGCCGTCCTCGGACATAAGGTCGATTTCGAAGCGCTGTTCGCCAACATGCCCGCCCCAGACGCACGCAAGCCGCGCTCCAAGCACGCCATCGATCTCACCGGTGCGAACTATAACAAGCCCTACCCGCCAAAGGGCGGCGCTGCGGCCCTGCCACCGCCGAAAGCGGCGGCCTCGGTACCCGAGCAGGTGAGCAAGCCGGTACCTGACGACCCGCCAGACCCGGCGCCAGCACCTGCCCCTACTTCAACTGCTACTTCCCAGATTTCCCAGCCAGGACCTTCGCCCATGACTGAGCCCCGCCACTCCGCCCCCGCCAGCACGGCCGCGCAGATCCACGCCCAGATGACAGAGGCCCACACCGCCTACATGCAAGCGCTGCAGACGGCGCACGCCCAGTATATGCAGACCACGCAGGCCATGCTCGCATCGGCAGGGTCGGCCGCTGCGCCAGCGCCTCAGCCGCAGGTCCAGCCAGCAACCCAACCGGCGCCAGCTCCTGTAGCGGCCGCACCAGTGACGCCGCCAGCACCAGCCCCAGCCGCAGCGGCGACAGCACCAACCCCAGCGCCTCAACCGGCCCCTGCTCCCGCTCCGGCGCCAGCAGCCGCGCCCGCCCAGGACTTCACCGCGCTCGTCACCAGCCTCGTTGCCGAAAAGACCGGCTATCCCGCCGACATGCTCGAACCAGACATGGACCTTGAAGGTGAGCTTGGCGTCGACTCCATCAAACAGGTCGAGATCCTCTCAGCCCTGCGCGAGAAGATGCCCTCCCTACCAGAGATCGAGCCTGAACAGATCGCAGAGCTGCGCACCATCGCAAAGATCGCCGCTTTCCTCGGCCCATCGGCTGGCAGCGCGCCAGCACCGAAACCAGCCCCTGCCCCCGCCCCGGCAGCGCACGCAAATGGAAACGGCCATGCCAACGGCAACGGCCACCACATCGCCGCCGCTCCAGCCCCGGCACCTGCAGCTCCCTCGGCAGACGCTGGCGTCGATATGACAGAGCTGGTCCGCAACCTCATCGCCGACAAGACGGGCTATCCGCCTGAAATGCTCGAAGACGATATGGACCTTGAGGGCGAACTTGGCGTCGACTCCATCAAACAGGTCGAGATCCTCTCTGCCCTGCGCGAGCAGATGCCGAACCTGCCAGAGGTCGAACCGGAACAGATCGCTGAGCTGCGCTCGATCCGGAAGATCGCCGATTTTTTTGGCTAAGGGGCGCGCCGGCGTCACCTGACGCTGCCCGCCCCGCTTCGCGCGATGCTCGACCCGTTTCTGGTCCAGCGCCGCTTGCCCTGAAAGCCGTCGCCTATGTCAGCCAGTCTGCCATTGGACGGGTAACGCCGGGCCTGCGCGAAGCATCGCTCATCGAGTGGGTCACGCCAGACCTCGCCGCAGCTGAGCATTTCATTGCCGCGCTTGGCGCATCAGGCTTTCAGGTCCGCGCCGTCACCGAACCGAGCGGGCAAGCCAACGCGCTGATCCTCGCGCATGGCCTTTCCAGCTCGCGTGAGACCTTGCACGCAGACGCCGTCGCCGCCCTGAAATCCGCCTCGCCGCAACTGGAAACACAAAGCGGCGCCGTCATCCTGCTGCAGGACACAGGCGGGCTTTTTCAGCCGCAGGACCACCGCGCCTGGCGCGGCGGCCTTTCCGGTCTTGCCCGCACCGCCGCACGCGAGTTCACAGCTGCCACCATCCGCCTCATCGATATCGACATGGCGGGCTTCGGCACGTCGCTCGCCGCCAGCCACCTCGTCGAAGAACTCCTCACCGGTGGCACCGCGCCCACGACAGGCCTCAGCCCCGCTGGCCGCTATGTTCCGCAGGACAGAGACTTCACCCTGCCCCGCAACCAGCCCGGCCGCCTTGGCCTGCAGGATGTCATCCTCGTCACCGGCGGCGCACGCGGCGTGACCGCAGACTGCGTCATAGAGCTCGCCCGCCGCACCGGCGCGCGCTTTGCGCTTCTCGGGCGCTCCCCCGTGACGCCATGGCCAGACGGTTTGCCGACAACGACCAACGAGAAGACCCTGCGCGGCGCGCTCGCCAAAGCAGCAAAGGCCGCAGGCGAAAAGATCACCCCCGCCGCCCTCAACACCCGCGCCCGCGCGCTGCTCTCTGGCGCTGAGATCCGTGAAACCCTCACCGCGATCGGTCAGGCAGGCGGCGAGGCGCGCTACATCCCTGCAGACGTTTCGGACCCCGCCGCGCTCACCCAGGCGCTTGCCGATATCCGCGCCGACCTCGGCGAAATCACCGGCCTCGTCCATGGCGCAGGCGTCCTCGCCGACAAGCTCATCCGCGAGAAGACACCAGAGCAGATCGCCCGTGTCTTCGGCCCCAAAATCGGTGGCCTCGATGCCCTGCTTACCCAGCTCGACACGTCAAAGCTGAAAACCATCGCCTTCTTCTCATCGGTCGCGGCCCGATATGGCAATGCAGGCCAGGCCGATTACGCGATGGCGAATGAGATCCTGAACCGGATGGCCTGGTGGCTGAAATCGACCCATCCGGATGCCGCCGTCACCTCGATAAATTGGGGCCCATGGGATGGCGGCATGGTGGATGATGGCCTCCACGCCAAATTCGCCGAGCTTGGCGTTGCCCTCATCTCAAAACCCGCAGGTGCCAACGCCTTCGCCGACGCCGTGCTCGCTGGCCCCGCCTGCCCAGTCGAAATCGTTGCTGGCGCGGAGATCGCCCATGGCTAAGCCGACGTTTGAGCCCATTGCCATCATCGGCCGCGGCTGCGTCCTGCCGGGCGCGCTCACCCCGGCAGAGCTCTGGCAGGCCGTGCTGGACGAAAAGACCCTCATCACCGACGCCCCATCCGGCAAATGGGGCGTCACCGAAGCCGAGCATCAGGCCCTCGGCTACAAGGGCGCGTTCGTCACCGGCTTCGACAAGGTCTTCGACGCCGCCGCCCATGACCTCGGCGACACTGACGCCGCAGACCTCGATCCGGTCTTCCAGTGGCTGCTTCATGCAGGCCGCGAGGCCTGGCGCGAAGCTGGACAGCCCAAGAGCCGCAGGTCCCGCATTGGCGTCATCGCTGGCAATCTCGGCTATCCGAGCCGCGCCCTTTCTGACTTTGCCGCAGACATCTGGTTGGACGGTGCCTCCGACATCCACCCACAGAACCGCTTCAACACAGGCGGCCCGGCGCAGCTTCTGGCCCGCGCCCTTGGCGCCGCTGGCCCGGCCTTCGCCGTCGATGCCGCCTGCGCCTCCTCGCTCTATGCCATCAAGCTCGCCTGCGACCGCCTGCAGGACCATAGCCTCGATGTCGTCATTGCAGCGGCGGTCAACGGCGCTGACAATCTCATCCTGCATCAGGGCTTTTCAGCGCTCAACGCGCTCTCTCCTACTGGCCGCTCACGCCCCTTCGTCGATGGCGCAGATGGACTTGTCCCTGCAGAAGGCGCTGCCGCGATCGTGCTTAAACGCCTCAGCGATTGCGACCTTGCCGACCGCGTCTTCGGCGTCATTCGCGGCATCGGCCTTTCCAATGATGGACGCCGTAAATCCCTCCTCGCCCCGGACGGCGACGGCCAGCGCGAAGCCATGACCGCAGCCTGGGCCGGTTCCGGCCTCGATCCTGCCCGCGATATCGGCCTCCTCGAAGCCCACGCCACAGGCACGCGCACGGGCGACGCCGTCGAGCTTGCCGCCACCGCCGCGCACTTTGATGGTTTGGAAAACCTCCCCATCGGCTCTCTTAAAGGCAATCTCGGCCACCTCATTACCGCCGCCGGCATGGCGAGCCTCATCAAGCTGACCTTCGCGGTGAATGAAGGCACCATCCCGCCGACCCGCCTTGAAGGCGACGCCATTTCCGGCTTCGAAGGCAGCGGTCTGACACCTGCCCGGCAGGGCAAGTGGCCGGACGACCGTCCCCGCGTCGCCGCCCTCTCAAACTTCGGATTTGGCGGCAACAATGCGCACCTCATCCTAGCTGCGGATGACGGCCACCGCGCACGCCGCACCCCCGTCAAAGCCGCCAGCAAAGCAGTCCCGGTATCCATCACCGCCACCGGCCTCTCCCTTGGCCCGGATCGCGGCGTCGCGCGCGTGCTTCAACGCCTGATGCGCCCGCCAAAGGATGCGCGCGGCCCGTTGCTCGAGACCCATGCCGACCCAAAAGCGCTGCGGGCGCCACCATCCGACCTTTCGTCCGCGCAAGGCCAGCAAGTCGCGCTATGGGACACAATCGATGAAGCCCTTGCCCGCGTCGCCATTCCGGACGGTGCCCGCGTCGGCGTCTTCACCGGCTTTGCCTGCTCACCCGAAGCCACCCGCTGGATGCTGCGCGCTCGCATCGCATCTCGTCTGGGCCTCGATCCGGAAGCAGCCCAGACAGATGACGCCCGCAACGCCATCGCCCCGCCACTGAAGGCAGGCGACGTGCTCGGCGCCATGCCGAACGTCTCGGCCAACCGGATCAATGTACGCGGCGACTGGCGCGCGCAAGGGTTCGCTGTGATGGAAGAGGAGGCCTCCGGCCTTCGCGCCGCAGAGCTTGCGATCCGCGCGCTTCAGGCCGGCGAGATTGACGCAGCCATCGTCGCTGCGGCCGATCTCTCATCGGACCTTGTTCACCGCGCCAGCGGCAGCCCCCTCACCGGCGACGGCGCCGCCGCGCTCATCCTGATGCGCAGCGAGGACACTCCCGCCGCCACCGAAATCCATAATCTGCGGCTCGAAGCCGGCACACCGCCGAACGCCCTCCTCGGCCGTATCTATGGCCACGCCCATGCTGCCGGCGGTCTGGTCCAACTCGCCCTGCAGGCCGAGGCCGCACAGCGCGGTCTTCACCTGACCGATCAAGGGCTCGTCCCGCGCCTTGCCACCGGCAAGGACAAACCGCCTGTGGCGGGCGCGAAACTCAAACTGAAAGCCTCGCCACACGCGGCGCCAGACCTGCTCCGCCCGTCTCCTTTGCTCGAAACCTACGCCGCAGAAAACCGCGACGCGCTGGCGGCCTCTATTCAGTCTGGCGAACAGAATACCCAAGGCGATGTCCGGGTCGCCCTCCTCGCCTCTCGCCCCGAAGAAATGACAGCCCTCCGCCTCGAAGCGATTTCACGGCTGAGGTCAGGCAGGCTTGAAACCGGCGGCGGCATCCATTTCGGGGAAGGCAGCCCAAAGGGAGAGCTCGCCTTTGTCTTTACTGGCGCAGCCGCCGCCTATCCCGGCATGGGGCGCGACCTCTTCTCGGCATTCCCCTCCCTCGGCAAGCTGATGACGAAGCGTTTCCCGACCGCGCAGACCGTTGCCGACACGCTCGCGACCGGGCTCGAAAGCGCGTTCAGCCAGCTTCGCGCGACAACGCTGGTCTCGCAGGCCCAGCATCTGCTCCTGACCCAGAAACTTGGCCTCAACCCAACCGTCGCCATGGGGCTTTCGTCCGGTGAAACCAATTCGCTGATCGCCTTTGGCGCATGGGTCGACGCCGATGGCCTGATGGGCACGATTGGCGAAAGCGGCATGTATGATCGCTATCTCGCCGGGACATTCGACACTGCACGCAAGGCATGGGGCGAGAAAGCCCCGATCGAGTGGGCGACATGGCGCCTGCGCACCAGCGAGGCCTCCGTCCGCGATGCCGTGAAACCAGAGCCGCGCTGCGATATCACCATCATCTATAGCGCCAATGATGTCGTGATTGCGGGGGAGGCCGTCGCCTGCCAGCGCGTCATCAAACGGCTTGGCGCGCCCGCCATCCGCGTGTCGCATGACCTCACCGTCCACACGCCCGCCATGGCCTCCTATGAAAAGACCTGGCACCAGCTCCACTTCCGCAAGACGAAAGCGCCAGACGGCGTGCGCTTCTATGCCAACGCGATAAATGGCAGCTACAAGGTCTCTGCCGACAGCGCCGCCAACATGCTGACCGCGCAGGCCGTCACCCCCATCAACTTCCCCGCCACGCTGCGCGCCGCCTATGCGGACGGGGTGCGCACCTTCGTGGAAATCGGCCCGCGCGACACGCTGACCGGCGCCATTCAGGATACGCTGGGGCCCAAAACCCTTGTGCTGCCAGCTGACCGGTTTGGCGCCCCCGCGCTCGACTGTATCGCCGCCCTCGCCGCCCATCTTTTTGCCGCCGGCCATGCCATCAATATGGACTGGCTCAAGCGCGAGCTGACCGAAGCGGCCGCAAATACCATCCCGTTACGCATTGCGGACAAGACATCGGTTACCTTCGCCGCACATATCAAACCGCCGCGACTGCCAAAGCTTGCCAGACAGCCGAAACCGACGGCCCGCCGCCGCCTCGCGCTTCCGAAGTTCCCATCCATCGACCCA
The DNA here is from genome assembly GCF_003576345.1 of Henriciella barbarensis. Taxonomy (GTDB): domain Bacteria; phylum Pseudomonadota; class Alphaproteobacteria; order Caulobacterales; family Hyphomonadaceae; genus Henriciella; species Henriciella barbarensis. Next base: position 107,378 of record NZ_QWGB01000005.1, read on the forward strand.
GGCTCGCTTCCTTCTGCCAAGCCGATCCGGGCACGCACCCTGCCACTGCCGCCTGGCACAAGCTGGACGCCACCTGTCGTAAAAACTGTCGGAGCTGCTGTTCTGGAACGCACGAGAGCGGCCACCCCGCCCACGCCTCCTAAAGCGACGCCGCCCAAGACGGTGACAGCAAAGCGGGCCTCACCTGCGCCTGCGCAACCGCGAAAGTCCATCACGCCGCTTGATCGAAAGGCCCCCACAGGCGCCTCCTTTACCCGCGCCGATATCGAACAGGCCGCCGTTGGCAACATCTCCAGCGTTTTCGGCAAAGCCTTCGCCGCGCAGGATAAATACCGCCGGCAAGTGCGTATGCCGCGTCCGCCCATGCTGCTCTGCGACCGGATCACCGGCATCGATGCAGACGCGCTCGTTCAGGGCAAAGGCACGATCTGGACCGAAACAGACGTCACCGCAGACCTCTGGGCGGTCAGCGACGGCATGCTGCGCCCCGGCCCCCTAATTGAGGCAGGGCAGGCAGACCTCGCGCTCATCTCATGGATGGGCGCCGACCTCCTGAACTGTTCCGACAGGGTCTACCGCCTGCTCGGCTGCGAGCTCACCTTCCATGAAGGCGGCCTGCCGCGTGTGGGTGAAACCCTGCGCTTCCAGATCTCCATCAAGGGCCACGCAGAGCTCTCTGGCGTGCGCATGTTCTTCTTTGAATATGACTGCTACGCCGACGAACGCCTGCTGCTCTCGGTTCGCGATGGCCAGGCAGGCTTTTTCACCGATGAAGAACTTGCCAACTCAAAGGGCGTGCTCTGGGACGCCGAAGAAGCCGGCGCCCCAACGCCTGACCCCCGCCTCGACGCGGCCGCGCCAACAGGCAAGCGCAGCTTCAGCGCCGATGAGGTCGCCGCCTTCCGGTCGGGCGACACCTATCGCTGCTTCGGCGACGGCTTTGAGCGCGCCGCCCCGCACACCCGTCCTGCCCGCCTGCCGGACGGCAGGCTCGCCCTCTTCGATGAAGTTGTTGAGTTCGAGCCGGAGGGAGGCCCCTGGAAGCGCGGCTATCTGAAGGCGCGCCACCATGTTTCGAAAGACGCCTGGTTCTATGACGGCCACTTCCACGAAGACCCCTGCATGCCGGGCACGCTGATGGCAGAGGCAGCCGTTCAGGCGCTTGAGTTCACCGCCGCCGGACTTGGCCTCACTATTGAGCGCGACAGCCATGTCTTCGAACCAGCCCCCGGCGAAGCGGCGACCTTTTATTGCCGCGGTCAGGTCACCCCGGACGCCGACCATGACGTGACCTATGAGGTCTTTGTCGATGAAGTAATCGACGGTGAAGAACCGATGGTCTTCGCCAGCCTCTTGGCCCGCTCCGATGGCCGCAAGGTCTTCTACTGTCCACGCTTCGGCGTGCGCCTGCGCCGCCAATGGCCGAAGCCAGACAATCTCGGGGCCAGCCCTCATTATGTGAATCCAGGCTGCGATGTACGGGGCGATGAGATTGCTCTGATAGAATGCGGGTCAGGTGCGCCAAGCAACGCCTTTGGCAGCATGTATGCGCCCTTCGACACAATGGGCGCTGTCCCCCGCCTGCCGCAGCCGCCCTATCACATGGTCAGCCGCGTCATTTCGGTATCAGAACCTGCAGGCCAGCAGGGCGCAGGTCTCGAAGCCGTCGCTGAATACGACATTCCAGAAGACGCCTGGTATTTCGAGGATGGCGGCACGGGCACGATGCCTTTCAGCGTGCTGACCGAAGTCATCCTTCAGCCCTGCGGCTGGCTCGCCTCCTATTCAGGCTTTGCCCTCTCCGGAGAGACGCGCTTTCGCAATCTCGATGGCAGCGGCAAGCTGCATCGTCAGGTCCGGCCCGGCGACGGCATGGTCCGCACGACCACAAAACTCACACGCTGTTCGCGCGTCGGTCCGATGACCATTGTCTTCTTTGCGCTCGAAGCCACGCTCGCCGACGGCACGCCTATCATCTCGCTGGAAACGAGCTTCGGCTTCTTCACCAAAGCCTCGCTCGCTGCACAGGCCGGCCTGAAACCAACCGATGCCGACCGCGACTTTGTGAAAGCGCCAGCAGACCCGCCAAGCGAAGCAGACACTCGGCTCAAGGCCTCACAGAACCGTCTCGCCCTCTTCGATGTCATAGACCGGTTCGAGCCGACAAGCGGCGAGGCAGGTCTTGGCCGTATCCGCGCGCGCCAAGCCGTCGATCCCTATGCCTGGTACTTCAAGGCGCACTTTTTCTCTGACCCGGTCCAGCCCGGCTCGCTTGGTCTCGATATGCTGGTCCAGCTTCTGGCCCGGGCCGCAGATCTCAAAGGGTACGCAGACAGGTTCGAGCATCCGGTCTGGGAGCCAATAGCCGAGACCCATGAGATTAACTGGACTTATCGCGGACAGGTCATGCCGACCGCGAAGCAAGCCACCCCTATGGTCGAAATTCTCGGCGTCAAAGAGCGCGATGACGCCACCGTCATTACCGGACGCGGAGTCCTCTGGGTCGATGGGCTCAAAATTTATGAGATGCGCGAACTGAGTGTCCGGATATGTACCGCCCATGCACCGTCACTGCACCGTCACTGCACCATGTTTTCTGTGGGAAATGACGGCTGGCTCCAGTCGCATCGTCCGACCCACACTCTCCCCTCACTCCCCCTCCTGGCACAGGCTGGCATGGCCCTGCGACAGGCCCGCGCCGCAGGCTTTGAAGGCTATCCTATTGAATTGAAGGCGTTTTCACCAAAGCGCTGGGGCAGCCTTGGCGGTGATGGCCTCAGCGTTGAGACCAGGGTCACGCCGGACGGAGAAGCCCGTCTACGCGGCCGCGATGCCCTTTCCGGCGACGCACCCTGGTATGAAGTTTCCGCCGGAAAGATCAGCCAGCCCGTGCGCGGACCTAAACCGAAACTCCAGCCGAAAAAGCATGGAAAGAAGCGCGGCGATCCTTACGCATCGGGCGACCTTTTCCACGGCCCGGCCATGCAGCCCGTCATCTCCATGCGCCGCGACGCAAAGGGATTCGAAGCTGTTCTGGACCTCGGCGCGGCGATAGATCCGGGGGACCCGTTCGACCCCGTCATACTGGACGGGCTGGTGCATGGCCCGCCGCATGAAACGCCTGAAGAGTGGTTCGATGATGCGGGAAATAGCGCGATCTACCCCGTCCGGATCGAGCGCCTCACCGTGCTTGGTCCTCTCCCGGAAAGCGGCAAACTCACTGTAAGAGGCCGCCGTCAACGGCGGCCTGAAGGCTCTGACGACCTGCCTGTTCTGATCGAAGCCTATCTCGAAGATGGTAGCCTCTGGGCCCGGCTCAATCTGATTGAGAAAGCCTACCCGAAAGGCAAACTCGGCGCGCTTAACCCTCTGGCACGAAAAGCTTTTCTGACCGGCGAAAATGATCAGGTGGTTGCCCCCCTAAGCTGGGAGCAAAGCGGAAGATCACTTGTTTCACCCGCAGATATCATGGCCTGCGACTGGCTCCCCGGTACGGTTGCCGCCGCCTGGGGTCTTGAAGGCTTGACTGGCGCCGACCTCATCAAGGGCGTCGCGGTGAAGGAATTCTTCGCCCGCAAATGGGGTATCCATCCGCAAAAGCTGACGCTGGACCCACCTTTCGTCACAGGCCCGAACGCCCGTAGCCGTTACGATTTGCGCTTCGACAAGTCCGAAAGGGCCTGGTCGGTAGGAGATGAGCCCCATGGATAGTTTCGAGATCATCCCTGTTACTGGCGCAACGCTGCCCCTCGTCCAGCACCTGCGCTACCGCGTCTATTGCGCCGAGAAACAGTTCGCCATGCCTGGCGCTGACCATGACAATCGTCTGCTGCGCGATGATGCTGACCAACTGGGCGAAACCTTCGCCCTGTTCGATGGCGCAGATCTCGTCTCCAGCGCGCAGGTCATCCCCGTCCATGCGAGCGAAGCGTCTGAAAGGTTTCCGGTTTTCGATCTAGGATCGGTCCTCGCTGACGGGGAAAGCTGTGTCGTGGTCTCAAAACTGGTCACGGCACCTGAGCGTCGAGGTTCAAAGACACTCGGCCCGATCATGCGCGCCGTCCTCGACTATGTCGCCCGCGACAAGCATCGCTACATCGCCATTCTGGCCGAAGCGCAGATGCGAGAATTCTATGGCTCCATGGGGTTCGATATCCGCAAGGAAGGCATCAACGCGCCGCCCTTTGGCACTGTTTCCCTTATGGTTTTTGATATGCATGATGAGCGCCACACAAGCGGGCGGTCACTTGCCGGCTGGATGTTCAAATCTATTTTTGCGCGCTGAACGCCAAAGTGCAAACGGCATCGGGGCCAGCATCGATCACTGAAAGTGCTAGCGACACGCCACGATCATGAATTGTAATTGTGTCGGCGCGCCCGTGTATGAACGCCAGCGGTATTTCAACACTCTTCGCGCCGCCGCGCAGACCTTCTCCCCGGCATTTCAGGACCGCTTCCTTGGCCGTCCATAGCCGGTAGAAAGCGGCAAGCTGCGCCGTCTCATTACCCGCCGACGCAACAGCAGCTGCCTCTGTTCCGCTCGCGGTCATTGTCAGGACAGCGCCCGTATCGCGCGCAATCACCCGCTCGATATCGATGCCGACGATCCCCCCTCCGGAAAGGGCCGCTGCCGCCACTGGCCCTGACTTCGACCAGCTGAGGGCCACATCAGGCGCCCTGGGGAGTTCGGGGCGGGCATCGTCATAGCTTTGGAGAACGGGCGTTTCCATTTGCGGGCGACGCTGCTGGATCAGATGGCGCATAAGCCACCTTGCATGCAGGAAATCAGCTACGTCTTCGCCGCGCCTCAGTTTCGATGCACGGCTTTTCTCTACCGCGTCGGCCGGATCGAAAACGCGTTGAATGCCCCGCCTGTCGGAAATGGCCCAATCTGGGCCAGCAGCCAGAGAGCCGCCTTTCACCTTCAAAGGGGGTGCCGGGCAGGCCCTGCCAGTTCATCAAGACGGTGAAGCAAGGCTGGCAGCCCTTCTCCTTCAGGACGCTTGACCAAGTAGGAAGAGCGCTCGCTCGAAACAAAACGTCGTTTAACCGTCTCGCGAGCGCGGCTTACGCGGCTCTTGATCGTTCCAGCAGAGCAGCCACAGACCTCGCCAGCTTCGTCATAGGTCATTCCCGCCGCCAATATCAGGATAAGCGCGTCGCGCTGCTCATCAGGAAGCTGACTGATCAGCCGCTCCATGCGGGCAAAGTCCTTGCTGGTTTCCTGATTTGCTTCAGCGACAAGCGCCGCCGCGATCACATCCGGTTCGAGATTGACCGACCGCCATGAGCGGCGCTTCTGCATGTAAAATTCATTGCGGAGAATGCGGAACAGCCAAGGGCGCATGGATTGTGCCGGGTCGAACATCTCCTGTGATGTCCAGGCTTTGAGACAGGCATCCTGCACAAGGTCATCTGCAAGCGCAGCGTCGCGGCAAAGCCCCCTCGCAAAAGCGCGAAGCTCTGGGATGAGCGCTTCGAGACGGGCGACGAAGGACGCTTCTACTATTTCGACCAAACACCCAACTCCAACACCTGAACGCCGGCTATTGCCGTGCATCAATCCGCTTTTCTTTCCTGCTCTCGCAGGCGCCGGATCAGATCCTGCAGACGCTCGGGCACTGGTTCTTCAGCGACATCCCGATAAGCCTTACGCAGGGCTTCACCGACAGGCGGTTCCTTCATCCAGGGTGATGGCGATTTGCGGTTCTGCCGGGCTGGCGACTTTTTCTTTGTCACGTTTTCGTCCCAGCGATAGAAAATCAGATCCGCTCTGGTGCCATACACCTTTCAATGTCGCAACTATGCCTGATGCCATCTAACGATCAATTTCCTAATCTCTTTCTAAATTCCCGTGAAACTTTCTGCCTTTGCTGCAATCAGCGCCCGCACGAAAGCAGGTGTCCTGCTCAGTTCCACATGTCCGAACTGTAAATTGCGCGCCGAAAGCGGAAACATAACAACGTAGACAGCGTTGAATTCCACTGCAGCCAACATACCGCTTAAGGGTATCGTCGCCATCGCAGGGCAAATGATGCCCCGGATGGTGCCGGGTTGTTACTTAAAGAGCCGGGGACTGATGTTTAATCGACTTATCTTTTTGCTTGTCGTCCTCATGACGATGGCGGCGTCTGCTGCAGCAGAGAAAGTCGATATCGAGTTTGCGGGAGACCGCCCCGGCGACGAGTTGAGATCGACACTTCAGTATGCACTTCCAGACGAAAGCGACCCTGAGACGGCATTAGAGGCACGCCGTCAGGGCAGGCGCGCCGCTGAAGCAGTACGAAGCGCATTGAATAGTGAAGGCTATTACGATCCACAGATCGACCTTGCCGTTCTGGGTACGGAGGCGCCCGAAGCGCGTTTGCGCATCGATACGGGTCCGCGTTTTTCTCTTGGCCGAGTGAAAGTTTCCTTCGTCGGAACGAGCCCTGCCGAAGCAAACCAGGCACAAATCCGCGAAGACCTGCCCGTTCGCGCTGGACGCCCGGCAATTCCGGCAGATGTTATCGATGCAGAGCGCTGGATCACGAATGAATTGCGCAATGCAGGTTACCCCTATGCGGAGGTTGAGGAACGCCGCGTTCTGGGCGACCGCGACGCCGAAACAATAAGCGTGACCTATGAAACGCGCACCGGTCCCCGCGTCGTCTTCGGCGAGACCCGGTTTCCCGATGAAAATATCGAGACGAAGGCGAGTTACCTTAACCGGCTCATCCCGTATGAGGCTGGCGCTATCTATGACCCCTCCGAACTATCGAGATTTAACACACGCCTGGCGGAAACCCGCATGTTCAAGGTTGCGCGGGCCGATCTCGCTAGCGAGCCATCAGGACAGACCGAGGCCGGGGAAGAGATCCGCGACGTCGTCGTCACGCTGACCGAGAGGCCGCAGAACTCTATCGGTCTCGGCGGGAAATACTCCACCAGCGAAGGTTTTGGCCTCAACGCCGAACTCACCCGCCGCAACCTGACGCGGCGCGGCGATGTGCTGAACGCGGATCTTACCGTTGCTGAACTCGAGCAATCACTGGAAGTCATCTGGCGGCGCCCGAACGAGTTCGGATATGGACGCGGCCTTGTCCTGTCAGCCGGCGTGAACAATGAGACGACGGATGCTTATGACCGTCAGGCTATTTTTGCTGGCGTCGGCTTTGAAGTCGTTCGGAGCCCGGAATTCACCTATTCCTATGGCGTGCAGGGTGAAATCGCCAAGGAAGAAGACGAATATGGCGAGCGCGACCTTCAGATCGTTTCGGTCTATGCAGATGCCCGCCTCGACAAGACTGATAGCCTGCTGGACCCACGCTCAGGCTGGCGAGCCAATGCACGGGTAGAGCCAAGCTACGCCTTTGGCGATGAGGTCAGCCCGTTTGTTCGCTCTGTCGGTCAGGTAAGTGCCTATGTGCCGTTCGACGAGGACAGGCAATTTGTACTGGCTGGACGCTTCAAGGCAGGCGCCGTTGTCGGCGCAGACGTCGAGAACCTGCCGGTTGATACGCGCTTTTATGCTGGCGGCGGCGGCAGCGTTCGCGGATATGCCTATCAGGCAATCGGGCCGCGCGCCGACGATGGCACACCGCTCGGCGGGTCCTCGGTCATCGAAGCTTCGGTCGAAGGGCGCTACGCCGTGCGGCCAAATATTGGCGTGGTGGCTTTTCTCGACGCGGGCGCTGTTTCGACCAGCCAGTTTTCCGACTTCAGCGATGCGCGCTATGGCGCAGGCATTGGCGTTCGCTACACAACGCCCGCAGGCCCGATCCGCCTTGATGTGGCGACACCGCTAAACCCCACAGACTTTGACGATCCGGTCCAGATCTACATCTCGATCGGTCAGGCCTTTTAATGAGCACCACTGACCCGACACCAAACCAGCCCGCCGGAAAGCGGAGCCTGACGCGCCGTCTCCTGAAATGGACAGCGATCATACTGGGAGTGCTTCTGGCGCTGGTTATCGTTCTTTTTCTGGCCGCGAGATACGCGGCGCAGTCCGGCTTTGGCCGTGAGTTCGTGGAAACACGGATCGAGGCGGCCGACCCATCCGGTCAGGAAATCGAAGTCGAAGGCCTGTCAGGCGATTTGCTCGGCACGTTTCGGATAGAACGTCTCACGGTAGCCGACGAAGACGGCATCTGGCTGATTGCGGAAAATCTGCTGGCAGACTGGAAACCATTCGACCTGCGCAAGCGTGCCCTTACCATCGAAGCGCTGGAAGCAGACCTTATCCACGTCCTGCGCCGACCGGTACTCCAGACGTCCGAAAGCGACTCTTCCTCTGGCGGCTCAATGCCACTGCGCGCTGGCGAACTTGGGCGGTTGCGGATTGGAGAGCTTCGAACAGATGAAGGCGTCATCCCGCGCGCGCTATCCCTGAACATTGAGGCGCAAGGCCGGGTCGGGCGCGATGGCGGACGGACCGAAATGACTGTCGTTCCACTGGACGGCAATGGAGATGAGCTGCTGGCTGACCTCACCTGGTCAGACGATTTCCGGTTGCAGGGTAATCTGGCGCTGGACGGGCCCGCAGGCGGTCTATTTGCAAGCCTCGCCCGGCTCGGTCCTGATCAGTCGATATCCGCCAAGCTGGACACCGACGGTGAGCTGAACGACTGGCAGGCCGAAGCCGACATCGAGATTGGCGGCGCTTCGCTTGTTATGCTCGATGCAGAGGCGCGCGGCCAGATCATCAGCTTTCAGTCAGATATCCAGCCAGCACTTCACCCGCTTACACGGCAGATCGCTGAAACACTGGGCGAAACGCTTACTATTGAGGGCGACCTGTCCCGCGGCGAGGCAGGTCCGACACTCGATGTCACCGCCATGGCCGAAGGTCTGGAGCTGAACGCGATTGCGAAGCAGGCGGAAGGTGACGGCTATCGCGCGGACCTGCGACTGACGCTGGACGATCCGACCCGCTATGCCAAGGTCGAGAATGTGAGCGTCGGCGAAGCCATGCTAGATGGCGTGCTCGTCTATGCAGGCGGCACCGCGCGGTTTGACGGTGATGTGCGGGCGTCGGGTGTGGATGTGCCATCATTTGAGGCGGAGAGCGTGTCTGGTCCGATGACGGCCATCTATGGCGAGCGCCGCGCGAGCGTGCGCACGACATTGACCGCTGCAGGCGCGACCCTACCGGGCACACTTGGACAGATTGCAGGTCGCGCGCCGGCCCTCGTGCTAAATGGCGACTACGATATTGCGCAGAAAACTATCGACCTGCGCGAGACTGTCATCCGGGGGCGCGCCGGTCGTATAGCCGCTCAGGGGAATATCGCCCTGTCACCATCGCTCAGCGCCAGTGTCTCGGGCAGTTTCCAGCTTGATGGCAGCGCAGCGGAGCTGGCGCGACCGGTAGATTTGCAGGGCAATTTCGAAGCGAGTCGCGCTGGCGCAGGCTCCACGCGGTTCAATACGCGCATCAATGCAAGTGAGCTTGGCGCCCTGCCTGCTCCCTTAAGCGACTGGGCCTCGGACGCCGCCCTGCTCAATGTGAACGGCGTGCTGCAGCCAGACAATGCGGTGGATCTCAGCCAGATTTCGCTGGAAAGCGGGTCGCTGTCACTCAATGGCTCAGGCCGGTTGAGCAGCGAGCAAGCTGTCTCGGCGTCATTGCAGTTGCAGGCGGGGGAAGCACGCGTGGCGGGCTATGCGCTGGAGAGCGTGACCGGTCGCGCCGACGTCTCTGGCACGCTCGATGCCATGGACTTCGTCGTGAACCTCAACGCCCCGCAGCTCGCCAGCGAGAGCTTCACCTTTACGCATGTCGCCCTTGGCGCTGATGGCACTTATGGTGGCGGGGCGCTCAATGCCTCTGTTTCGCTGGATGCCGGGACGACGAATGGCCCGCTCGATATCGAGACAGGCGTCGCGCTCAACGGGTCCGAGTGGCAGGTTGAAGGCTTGGAAGCGAGCTGGGGGCCGCTGGCCGCGAATGCGACGATCAGCGGGTCTGGTGGCGAGCTTGGCACGATGCGAGGTGAGGCAAATGTGCGCGGCGAGCTGCCTGACGGCCTGCCCGCTCGCCGCATCGATGCGAGTGCCTTCATTGAGGGCGAAGCCCTTACGATAGATGCAACGCTAGAAGAGGTGGCGGCCGGACCGACACGCGCCGCGGCGCTCGTCATCCGGGCGACTGGCACGCCGGACAATGCTGATTTTATCGTAGAGATGGATGGCAGCACAGAAGTCGACGGTCTGTCCTATCGAACGCTGCTGAACGTCGATGGTAATCTGAGCGGCCTGACAAGCGGCACGATGGAACTCGTGGCAGGTGTGGACGCCAGTCTTGGCGAGCTCACCCTGATGACGCAGGAGCCGCTTCGCTACACCTCGTTTGAAGATGGCATGGAGGCATCGACAGAGCTCGCTGCGCTCGGCGGCTCATTTTCGGCCAGCCTCACCACGCGCGGGGACACGCAACTGCGCGCATCCGCAGGCGGGCTCAGACTGGCCCCGCTTCTGGTTCTGCTCGGCCGCCCGGCGCTGGACGGCGCGCTGGATCTGTCTCTCGCCTTCGACGAAACGGCCGAAGGTGGACTTAGCGGCCCGATCGAAGCGGAGATGCGCGGCGTGGCACGGCCCGGAACTGACCTGCCGCCGGTTGACCTGTTTGTCAGTGGCACACTTCAACCGGACCTGCTGGATCTTGCGCTTCGTGCGCTAGACAATGAGACGCTTGAGGCCCGCGCTTCAGTAGAAGTTCCAGTGAACACTTATGAAAGCGCGCCGTTCATTCAGCCTGTATCGGGCGCGAGCATTCCCTTCGCAGCGAATGCCAGCGGTCAGATAGAAGCGATTGCCGCGCTGTTCATCCCCCCGCAAATGGTGTTGCAAGGCGTGGTTGATGCCGAACTGTCGGGCGACCTGCCAAGCCTGAATGAGAGCTTTTCTGGCACAGTGCAGTTCTCCGAAGGTGTTTTTGAGCATGGCGACCTAGGCATGGTGCTCAACCGGATTTCCGCCGATGCGCGCCTTGGTGGTGGCACGGTCACGCTTGCGAGCTTTGCCGCGCGTGGTCGATCCGGCGGTACGCTTGAAGGCAGCGGTTCCATGGCTGTTGATGGCTCCGGCCGCAGCGATGTGCAGATACGCGCAAACCAGCTTGTGGTGACAGAGCGCCGGGAGGGCTCTGCGACGGTGAGCGGCACGCTGTCGCTTAACCAGCAACCTGACCTGTTCGAGATTACAGGCGACCTGACCGTCGATGAAGGCTCTATCAATCTCGCCAACCTGCCGCAGGGGGGGCCACCGACGCTGGATGTCACTTTCCGCGAGCCAGATGAGGATGAAGAGGAAGGAGAAGCCGAGGAGGCCGCGACGCGGCTCGATATCAGCCTGAACGCGCCGGGGCGTATCGATATCAGCGGGCGCGGCGTGAACGCGGAGCTCGCGCTGGACGCTGATATTGAAGGCCCGATCGGCAGCCCGGTCATTACAGGCGAAGCTGAGATCGTCCGCGGCCGGTTCGACCTCATCGGCAAGCGCTTCCAGTTTGGCGAGAGCACGGTCCGGCTCGCGCCTGACCTTGGCGAGTCGCGCCTATCGGTTCGCGCCGAGCATGAGACGCGCGATGATATTACAGCCATCCTGAACGTTGTCGGCACGGTGTCGCGGCCGGAGATCGAGCTGACCTCAGAGCCAGTCCTGCCCGAAGACGAAGTGCTTTCGCGCGTCTTGTTCGGCCGCTCCCCGACGCAGCTGACGGCGCTGGAGACGGCGCGGCTTGCAGCGGCGCTTGCCCAGCTCTCTGGTGGCGGTGGCTTTGACCTTCTCGGCGGCATTGAGACCGCGCTTGGCCTCGACACATTCGATGTCGGCAGCGGCGCTAGCGGCGGCGTCGAAGTGACGAGCGGCAAATACCTTACCGACAATGTCTATCTGGAAGTACGCTCAGGCGCGACTGGCGCACCAGGTATCGCCATTGAGTGGGAGCCAATCGAAAATATCGAAGTCGAGGCCGCCACCAATACAGGTGAGGAGCAAGGTCAGGAACTCTCGATCCAGTGGACGCGCGACTTCGATGACCCCGGCAGCGGTGACGAAGACTAGAGCTCGCCCTTGAGGCGGCGCATTACACCGGAAAAATCGATATCGCCGAAGCCGTCCTCATCGAGCTTTGCATAGATCTGCTGGGCATGATTGCCGAGCGGTGTATCTGCCCCGACGTCATCGCCTGCCCCCATGGCAAGCCGCAGGTCCTTCAGCATCATGGCAACTGCGAAGCCTGGCTGATAGTCGCGGTTCGACGGCGCTGCTGGGACAGGTCCCGGCGCCGGGCAGTAGCTTGTCATCGACCAGCACTGGCCTGACGCGGTAGAGGAAATATCGTAGAAAGTCTGCGCATCAAGGCCGAGCTTTTCGGCCAGATTGAACGCTTCGCATGTCCCGATCATCGAAATGCCGAGCAGCATATTGTTGGCGATCTTTGCGACCTGCCCATTGCCCGGGTCGCCTGCATGGAAGACGTTCTTGCCCATGACGTCGAGGATCGGCTTTGCCTTCTCGAACCCGTCCTTGCCCCCCCCCACCATGAAGGTCAGTGAGCCAGCCTCGGCAGCGGCAACCCCGCCGGACACGGGCGCGTCCATATAAGAGAAGCCCGCCTGCGCCGCCTTTGCGGCAGCATCGCGCGCCTCTTCCACCGCGATGGTCGAGCAGTCGAGGAAGAGCGTGCCGGATTTGGCGTGAGCCGTCACACCATCGTCACCAAAATAGACCTGGTGAACGTGCTTGCCGGCTGGCAGCATGGACACCACGACGTCGACATCGCTCACCGCCTCGCCGACAGTGGCGGCAGCGTTCGCCCCTGCCGCGACGGCGGTCTCCACCGCATCGGCATTGAGGTCAAAGGCGTGTACGTCATGTCCCGCCTTGGCGAGGTTCGCGCACATTCCGGAGCCCATATTGCCAAGGCCAATGAATGCAATCTTCGTCATGGTGAGATTTCCTCCCTAGAGAAATGTAAGCTCGTCTGCCCCTAGCGGCGCAAAGAAGCTGTCGACCAACTTCTCATCCACTGAGGCCAGATCGGCCGGAACCCATTTGGGGTCATTATCGCGGTCAACGAGAACGGCGCGGACGCCCTCAATGAAGTTCTCGGTGCAGACTATGCGCGCGCCGATCCGGAATTCCATTTTCATATTGTCCCGGAAGTCGCCGAGATTGCCGCCTTCGCGGAGCTGGCGGTACGCAACCTTGAGCGTGAGCGGCGACTTGGTTTTCAGCGTCTCGGCCTGTTTGTGGGCCCACTCACTGCCAGCTTCGAGGCAGGCGATGATCTCTTCGACCGTGTCCTTGCCGAAGCAGTTATCGATCTCGGACTGGTGTGCTGCGAAGCTGCCTTCTGCCGACTGTTCCAGGCCATCAAGAGCGGAGAGGCCCTGTTCTGCAAGCTGCGCAGCAAGGCCGGTGGCATCTTCGGTGAAATGCGTCGCGACGCCCGCCGCGAGGACATCCTTACCTTTGAGGCGCGCGCCCGTGAGGGCCAGCCACTGGCCCAGTTCACCGCCCAGACGCGGCAGGAACCAGCCGCCGCCGACATCCGGGAAGAGGCCAATGCCGCTTTCAGGCATTGCGAAGGTCGTGTTGGGCGTTGCGACGCGTACATCGCCATGCACGGAGATACCAACGCCGCCGCCCATGGTGACGCCATCGATGATTGCGACGTAGGGCTTTGGATATTCCTCGATCAGCGTGTTGAGGCGGTATTCGGCCGCGAAGAAAGCCTGGGCTTCCTTGCCATCGGCCTTGCCGGAATCCTGCAGCATGCGGATGTCGCCGCCTGCGCAAAAGCCGCGCGTATCCTCGAGATGATCGACAATGACCAGCTCAACCGCATCGTCATCCCGCCAGGCGAGAAGCGCCTCGATCATCAGATCGCACATTTCCTGATTGAGGGAATGGAGGGCCTTCGGGCGGTTCAGCGTGATCCGCCCCGCCCGGCCCTCTTTGCGGGCGATAATAACTTGATCGCTCATACCTGGCCTTTCATCATTTCACGCGCGACGATGACGCGCATGATTTCATTGGTGCCTTCAAGGATCTGATGGACGCGAAGATCGCGCACGATCCGCTCAACTTCATAGTCGCCGAGATAGCCGTAACCCCCATGCAACTGGAGCGCGTCATTCGCGACCTTTGAGGAGGTGTCCGTCACGAAGCGTTTTGCCATGGCGCAGAACTTGGTCGCGTCGGGCGTCTTCCTGTCGAGCTTGGATGCGGCCTCATAAAGAAGCGCGCGGGCAGCCGCGAGTTCGGTTTCCATGTCGGCCAGCTTGAACTGCGTCGCCTGGAAATCGATGATGGCGCGGCCAAACTGCTGGCGCTCCTGCACATAGGCGAAAGCGCGGTCGAGCGCGTCCTGCGCGCCACCCAGCGCGCACGCCGCAATGTTGAGGCGCCCGCCATCGAGGCCCGCCATGGCGAATTTAAAGCCATTGCCTTCATCGCCAACACGGTTCGTTGCCGGGATGCGGCAGTCATCGAAATTGACCATAGCGGTCGGCTGGGCGCGCCAGCCCATCTTGTCTTCGTGCTTGCCGAATGAGAGGCCCGGCGCGTCCTTGTCGACGATGAAGGTCGACACGCCCTTGGCGCCGCCCTCATCTGTCCGTGCCATCACGACATAGACGTCAGAAAAGCCCGCGCCGGAAATGAAGACCTTGGCCCCGTTGAGGACGTATTCATTGCCCTCCAGCTTTGCCGTCGTCTTGAGACTTGCCGCATCGGAGCCTGCGCCCGGTTCGGTGAGACAGTAGGATGCGATGAGTTCTGTCGCGGTCAGGCGCGGAACATATTTCGCGCGCAGCTGGTCATGGGCGAAGCTGTCGATCATCCAAGTCGCCATATTGTGGATCGACAGGAAGGCCGCATGGCTGATGTCGCCGCGCGAGAGCTGTTCGAAGATCAGCGCCGCATCGAGGCGTGTGAGGCCCGAACCGCCATGCTCCTCAGTCGTGTAGATGCCGCCAAAGCCGAGCTCGCCCAACGCTTCCAGTTTGGAGCGATCAAGATTGCCTTCCTTGTCCCACCTCGCCGCGTTGGGGCGAAGCTCCTTCATGGCGAACCCCTTCGCCATGTCGGAAATCATCGTCTGTTCTTCGGTTAGAAGCGTCATGGACTTAACCCTCAAAATCTAGGACCTGGGTCAGACTTATTGCATCGTCGGGATGATGAAAGCCTGATCGCCAACGTCGCCTTCCGGCCAGCGCTGGGTGACGGTTTTGATCTTGGTCCAGAACTTCACGCCTTCCGGGCCGTGCTGGTTCGTGTCGCCAAACGCAGAGCGTTTCCAGCCACCGAAAGTGTGGTAGGAGACCGGCACCGGGATCGGCACATTGATGCCGACCATGCCGACATTGACCTGGGCGGCGAACTCACGCGCGGCGCGGCCGTCAGAGGTGAAGATCGCGACGCCATTGCCATACTGGTGATTGCTTGGCAGGGCGGCGGCTTCTTCCAGTGTCTCCGCGCGCATGACCTGAAGGACCGGACCGAAGATCTCTTCCTTATAGCTGCGCATGTCCGGCTTTACGTAGTCGAACAGGCTTGGGCCGACAAAGAAGCCGTTCTCATGGCCCTGAAGCGTGTGTCCGCGGCCGTCGAGTTTGAGCTCTGCGCCCTCCTCGACACCCATGCGGATATAGTCCTCGACCTTCGCCTTGTGGGCGGCAGAGACAACAGGGCCGTAATGGGCATCAGTATCTGTTGAAATACCAACTTTGAGGTTCTGCGCCGCTTCCAGCATGCGTTCGACGAACTCGTCGCCTGTCTTCTTGCCGACCGTGACGGCCACCGGCAATGCCATGCAGCGCTCGCCAGCGGAGCCATAGGCCGCGCCTACGATGTCCTTCACAGCCTGCTCCATATTGCAGTCCGGCATGATGATGCCGTGGTTCTTTGCGCCGCCCATCGCCTGCACGCGCTTTCCGTGCGCCGTGCCGGTCGCGTAGACATACTGGGCAATATCTGAGGAGCCGACGAAGCTGACGGCCTTCACGTCAGGGTGCTTCAGGATGGCGTCGACTGATGATTTGTCGCCATGCACCACGTTGAGCACGCCTTCCGGGGCGCCGGCTTCGAGGAAAAGCTCTGCCAGGCGGACCGGAACCGATGGGTCTTTTTCCGATGGCTTCAGAACGAAAGTGTTGCCGCAAGCGACGGCGACCGCGAACATCCAGCACGGGATCATGGCCGGGAAGTTGAATGGCGTGATGCCTGCGCAAACGCCCAGCGGCTGGCGCATCGAGTAAACGTCGATGCCGGGGCCTGCGCCCTCTGTATACTCACCCTTCTGCAGATGCGGGATGCCGCAGGCGAACTCGACCACGTCGATGCCGCGCTGCACGTCACCCTTGGAGTCGGCGACAACCTTGCCGTGCTCAGAGGAGAGAAGCTCTGCAAGCTCGTCAATGTTCTGCTCGAGCAGGTCCTTGAACTTGAACAGGATGCGCGCGCGGCGCTGCGGGTTCGTTGCCATCCAGCCAGGCAGTGCGGCCTTCGCTGCCTCGACCGCCATGTCGACCTCAGCATCAAGCGCAAGGCCGACCTTCGCCTGAACCTCACCAGTGTTCGGATCGTAGATGTCACCGAAACGGCCAGAGGACGTCTCAACGGATTTACCCGAAATGAAATGATGAACGCTGCGCATACGGCTTTCTCCCATATCTATCTGACCGCAGTTTATCTTTGGCGCACACGCAGTTAAACACGCACATATGCAGGTTTAACCTGCATAATCGCAGCCAAGGACAAGCCCCGTGAACTGGGACGACCTCAAACTCCTCCTCGAGATCAGCCGTCATGCGAAACTGTCGGACGCGGCAGCGCGCACAGGGCTCGACGCCACGACTGTTGGGCGGCGGCTCAGACGGCTAGAAGCGGATCTCGGTCTGTCGCTGTTTGAGCGCACACGCCGCGGCCATATCCTGACCGCAGCTGGAGAAGCCATCGTCGCCAAGGCCGAAGCCATCGAACAATCAGCACTCGAAATCTCTGCGCAGGCTGACATAGGCGGCACGGAGGCGAGCGGCCGGGTGCGCCTAGGCGTCACCGAGGGGCTCGGCAATGCGCTGATCGCCCCTGCCCTTGCGGGTTTTCGCAACCGCTATCCCTCAATCGCGCTGGACCTCATCGCCATGTCGGGCTTTGCTAGCGTACCCAAGCGCGAGGCCGACATGGCCGTCATGCTGGCACGGCCGACATCGGGCCGGCTGAAAGTCCGCAAGCTGTCAGACTATGCGCTCCACCTGTTCGCAAGCAGAGATTATCTTTCGCGCTGGGGCGTACCGCAGACGCCAGGCGACCTCTCCCGGCACACGCTGATCGGCTATGTTGACGATCTGATCTACTCGCCGCAGCTTCGCTATCACGCCGAAATCGCACCGGATCTCACGCTGCATTTTTGTAGCCCGTCCATTATTGCGCAGCTTCAGATGGCACGCGCGGGCCTTGGCATCGCCGTATTACCGAACTTCATGGCGGCGCGCGACGTCGCGCTTCGGCCTGTCCTACAGGATCAGGTGCGGGTGGAGCGCAGCTTCTGGCTGACCACGCATGAGGATCTTGCCCCGCTCGCGAGAATACGCGCGCTAAGCGAGTTTCTCGCTGAGCTATTCGACACGCACCGGGACATTGTCCTGCCCGGGATGCGCTAAAGTCTACAGCATGGCCGTGTCAGCAGACTGGCCGAGATAGAGCCGACCCGTCGTTTCCCAGGTCGACGCGCCGACCATGATGTGCTGGGTCGCGACATGGATATCGCGAAAACGGCGCTGAATGGGCGACTGGCTATAGACCGCGGTGCCACCAGCCAACTCATAGACCCGGTCCACGGCGCGCTTGGCCGACTGAACGGCGCTTGTCGTCGCGAGGCGGAGATCACGGCGAAGCTCCAGCGGTACTGGCCCATCCTGCGCGGCATGCCAGGCCGCCTCGATGGCTTCGAAAAAGAAGGCGCGCCCCTGCCGGATGTCCGCTTCGCTCATCGCCACATCGCGGTGGGTGAGCGCCTTTTCAGAAAGCGTCTTGCTGCTACCCGATGGCTTCTTGGCGCCGGCGAGTTCATAGAAGTCGTCCATCGCGCCTCGTGCCGCGCCAAGGGCGACGGCGGCAATACCGATCGCGAGCAAGCCGAAAGCCGGAAAGCGGAAGGCGGCTTCATCCTGGCGCGTACGACCAAAACCGGCCGTTACCCGGTCAGCCGGGACGAACGCGTCTTTGACTTCAAAGTCGGTCGAGCCTGTACCCTTGAGGCCCGTAACATGCCAGGTGTCGACGAAGCTGATCTGGTCGGACGCAAAGATGGGGGCGAGCTGTATGGGCCCACCCTTGGCCGACATGATGAGCCCTCCAGCCTCATCGACAAGGAAGCATCCGCCGCTGACCCAGTCGGCATTCTGACTGCCAGACCCCCAGGCCCAGCGACCGGTAACACGGTAGCCCTGCACACCATCCTGCTCGGCTTGGACGGCGCGCCCCATAGGCGCAAAAACGCCTGCCGTCTTCACATCAGAGCGGCATAGCAGGTCCCGCACATTCGAATTGTCGGCAAACGCCATACCAAAAGCCGCTGTCGACGCAATGAAGGCGCACCAGGCGGGGGCGGCGTCACCGCGCGCCAGCGTTTCGACAAGCTCAGCATATTCAATGGGTGTTGTTCCTGACCCACCATCGCTTTCGGGGTGGCACAGACCGTAGAAACCATCACGGGCCAGGCCGTCGGCTATATCCTGAGGAAGCTTCCGAGCGGCTTCCGCCTCTTCAGCGCGCGCGGCAAGGATGGAGCGCCAGGCCTCCGCACGCTCATAGAGACCCGCCCTCATATCTAGCTGATTGATTGTATCTGCCGGCATATTACGTCTCCCTGTCTTCTAGCAGTGTCAGAGCCTGCTTTGCGGCGACGCTAGCACAGGAGTAGTTGCGCTGTCGCGGAGGGTTCATGGTTCTGGGGCGGTCTGATTGAGGCGACTGTGCGTTCGGAGGAAAAGTGCACCAATAATAGCGGCGATAAAGCCTGCTGCTGCGCCTGCACCCAGCCCCCAGCGCGGCCCGAGTTCATCGGCAATCCAGCCTATGATTGGCGCGCCCAGAGGCGCCCCGCCCAAAGCAACGGCAATACGAAGGGCCATGACCCGGCCGCGCATGTCTGGCGCGGTGGTGAGCTGCATCATGCTGTTCGTCGTCGTCATAAACGTAAGTGCAGCCATACCGGTCACCACGAGGGCTGCGGCGAACGTCCAGTACCCTGGCGCGAGCGCGGCGCCGAGACACCCTGCGCCAAACAGACCGGCGCCACTAACCATCAGGTTCATACTATGGGTGCGGCGTCTCGCGGCTAGAAAGGCACCCGCGACAGTTCCGACTGCGATAAAAGACGAGAGAACACCAAAGCCCTGCGCGTCCGTCTGAAAGACCTTGGTTGCCATTGTCGCAATGAAGATCGGAAACTTGAAGCCGAACGTGCCGATCAGGAAGAGCATGATGAGGGTTATGCGAAGATCCGGCCGTTTCCAGACATAGGCAAAACCCGCTGTGAAATTGCCGCGCTGGCGTTTCGCACGCTTCGCCTTGTGCAGCTGCCTAACCTTCAAGAGGAAGAGTGACAGCAGGACCGCCAGATAGGAAATACCATTTAACAGGAAAGCCCAACCGGTTCCGAACGCCGCGATCAGGAAACCGGCCACCGCAGGACCCGCGAGACGTGCGCTGTTGAACGAGGCTGAGTTTAGCGCCACCGCATTCGGTAAATCGGTGTCACCAACAAGATCGCTGACGAAAGTTTGTCTTACTGGCGCGTCAATCGCGGCTGCACAGCCGAAAAGAAAAGCAAACACATAGACATGCCAGAGGACCACAAGACCGGTGACGGTAAGCAGGCCAAGCATTAGCGCGAGTACGCCCATCAAGAGCTGAGTCACGACAAGCAGCTTTCGCCTGTCGAAATAGTCGGCCGCAAAGCCGCTCCATGGCAAGAGAAGAAGCTGCGGCGCGAACTGGCAGGCGACGACGAAACCCAGGGCTGTCGCATTATGATCTGTCAGCTGGGTAAGGACCAGCCAGTCCTGCGCTGTACGCTGGATCCAGGTACCGAAATTCGAGACGACTGAACCACTCGCCCAGACGCGGTAGTTGAAACTTCGGAATGACCGAAGCGCGCCGTTCGCTGAAATCCGTATCATGAAGACGAGACCACCATGCGGGCAGATCTAGACCAGTCTCCGTTCCCAGAAAATGACAAGGCGGCCCGCCGACTGTCTAGAAACATTCAGTCCAAACGCAAAAAGCCCCCGATCCGAAGATCAGGGGCTTATTTGGGTGCGGGAGGGGGATTTGACCGGCTACGTCGGACCAATTCTCCATCATTTCAAAGACTTGCGGCAGGCTGACATCAGATGCCGAAGAAGCAAAATGACAAGAAAAGTAAGAACGGAAGCACGCGCCAAATCCCTGCAGCAATCGTCCAATTTGCTGAATTGATCGGGAAACTGGCAGCGCGCCGCGATTACAAGCGGGAAGTCGAAGAACGCAAGCGGCCAAAACCCAACCCGCACCCAAAGGACTCTGATTTGGATGACTGAATTGGTTGGAAATGAATGGCAGAGCCGGTTGTGCCTCTAGGCAACGCTCGCTAAGTCTTCAACAAGCAGCGCGGATTTAATGAAAGCAGAGCAAGTGGCCCATCGACTTCCTAAAAAGCTTGGAAAAGAGCCGCTCATTGATGCCGTGTTTGAGTTTCGCTTTTCAGCTCACGCTTCATTTTCCGAGATTGTCCCCGGTTTCCTGTTTAGTGAATTTGGTGGCAAAGCAAAAATTGAGCGGCTCGGACCGGCCGAGCTGCCTCGTCCGGTGAGAGATCAAGATGCGAAACTTCGATACGTGCCGATCTATAGGCTACAGCTAGAAAAGTTTACCGTGTTGATTGGCGACCGGGTGCTCGCACTTGCATGTAAGCTGCCTTATCCAGGCTGGGGTGCTTTTAAGCCAGAAATACTTGGGCTTGCCGAGCGCATGCGAAAGCTAGAGCTCATTGAGAAGGTCGAGCGACACTCAATTAAATATGTAAATATCGTCGCTTCCGACGGAGTGGCAAACCAACTGTCCCAAACTACCCTGTCTTTGGAACTGGCTGGAGAACAAATAAAGTCTGACAACGTTTCGCTTCGAATTGAGAAGCATCAAGATTCTCTGCTTAACGTAATTCAGCTTGTAACAGGGGCTGAGGCTACCCGAGAAAACGAACATATCGCATCGGGCATAGTAATAGATATAGACACCATTGTGAATTTCGAACCCGTCTCTTTCCACGAGTGGCTCAGAGAGCTTCCAGATTCCTCAGAGAAAATTCGAGCAGAGAACAGAAAGGTGTTTTTCTCTTGTCTGCATCCTCGAACAATTGACGAATTAGAGCCGATCTATGAATGATTCAGCCTCCCACTTCACGCAATCCACATACGTGCAAGCTGTGATCTCGGCAGGCATCATGGCTACTTCGCTTAGCCCTTCGATGGCAGCGAACCAACAGGCTACTGATTGGAAAGCTACTCAGTACGAGAACACTGCGTATTCGATGAACCAGGTACAATCATCCCACGGTTCAGAGCAGGTCTATCTCCAACGTAAAGGCGCGTTAAGCGAGGCTCAGTTCAGCAGTGAAATCTCGGCGCTGTACGCAGAACTTTTGCAGGCTCAGAAAAGTCTACCCGAGGACCTCGCTGCATATTTAGACGAGCACGCCTTAGACTTATATGCGTCGTAGGATCCGATCATGGTCAGCGACTTTGAGAATCTAGAGCGGCAACTGCCCTATTATCTTACACAGGGTCGGGATGCGCTCCTCAAAGAGCTGAAAGCTTTTTTCACATCACAACAGGGGCATTATTACTACGAAGGCCCCAACGACGAAATTTATCAAGGCGACGCCTGGAGGGGGCTGGAGTTTTATCATTTCGACACCGGCAAAAAAATTACCGCCCGAGCAATAGTTCTCTCCAACACTTGTGACGTTGCTCCAGAAAATAGAAGAGTATTTCCGCGTCGAATAACGTTCGCCCCTCTCACTCCGTTCTCGCAGTATCGAAGCGCCCTCGTAAACTTTGGATGGTCTGACTCACAAATTGAGCCCCATCTTGAAGACATAAAGAAGCAGCGCATAACTAGTGTCTTCCATCTACCCAGCGGAGGCGGGCTGGAGGAAGATCACTTGGCTCGTTTAGATGACATTCACAGCGTCCCAGCAGCTGCACATGAAAAGAACGCTGAGCGCGAAAAGTTATTCACACTCAGCCAATTCGGGCACTACGTCTTCTTATTCAAGCTCTCTATTCACTTTTGCAGGTTTCAAGAGGAGATTGTTAGATCGCCGGAGCAAAGTGAAACAGCTATCTTTGGGCAGGCTTAGCCAAAAAAAAGGCCCTGAAATCTTCAACGATTTCAGGGCCTTGTCTGGGTGCGGGAGTAGGATTTGAACCTACGACCTTCAGGTTATGAGCCTGACGAGCTACCGGACTGCTCCATCCCGCGTCAACTTTTTGTCAGAACCAGATTTCACTAGCCCTGAAAACACAAATCCGGCCACTGGGGCCGGACTGCATCGCGGTCCGGCTTTAGGCGGCCGGCCACGCTCCGCCCGTAAGGCGGTAAATTGTAAGGAAAAGACTTGTCTGCAAGTGTCTAGTTTTGCGCATCGCCCGTTTCGGCGGACCCGGCAGCGACTTACTCTCCCACGTCTTGAGACGCAGTACCATCAGCGCAAGGGGACTTAACGACCGAGTTCGGAATGGGATCGGGTGGGGAACCCCTGCCATAACCACCGGGTCGGCGGAAACGGGCAATGGCGCAAATTCCAACATGTCACTCATACTCGTATCCGAGCATGTACCACTTTCATTTTTATCAGAGGTGTTTTGATCTGAAAACTTCAAGCGGTGGTGCATTCACCACCGCACACGAAGCTTCGCAAGATCAAGCCTATCGAGCAATTAGTACTGGTTAGCTCCACGCCTCGCGGCGCGTCCACACCCAGCCTATCGACGTCGTCGTCTACGACGGCTCTCAAGGGAAACCTGGTTTTGAGGTGGGTTTCTCGCTTAGATGCATTCAGCGATTATCCCGTCCATACATAGCTACCCTGCTGCGCGGCTGGCGCCACGACAGGTCCACCAGAGGTATGTCCATCCCGGTCCTCTCGTACTAAGGACAGATCCTCTCAAGTTTCCAACACCCACGGCAGATAGGGACCAAACTGTCTCACGACGTTCTGAACCCAGCTCACGTACCACTTTAATCGGCGAACAGCCGAACCCTTGGGACCTGCTCCAGCCCCAGGATGTGATGAGCCGACATCGAGGTGCCAAACGATGCCGTCGATATGGACTCTTGGGCATCATCAGCCTGTTATCCCCGGAGTACCTTTTATTCGTTGAGCGATGGCCCTTCCACTCGGGACCACCGGATCACTATGACCGACTTTCGTCTCTGCTCGAGTTGTCACTCTCGCAGTCAGGCAAGCTTATGCCATTGCACTCAACAGACGATGTCCGACCGTCTTGAGCTTACCATCGCGCGCCTCCGTTACTCTTTGGGAGGCGACCGCCCCAGTCAAACTGCCCACCATGCTGGGTCCCGTCCCCATCCAGGGGAGCGGTTAGACATCACAAAGAATAAGGGTGGTATTTCAAGGACGGCTCCACTCAGACTGGCGCCCAAGCTTCAAAGCCTCCCACCTATCCTACACATACACTTTATGATGCCACAGCAAAGCTGCAGTAAAGGTTCACAGGGTCTTTCCGTCTGACCGCGGGTACCCCGCATCTTCACGGGGAATTCAATTTCGCTGAGTCGATGCTGGAGACAGTGGGGAAGTCGTTACGCCATTCGTGCAGGTCGGAACTTACCCGACAAGGAATTTCGCTACCTTAGGACCGTTATAGTTACGGCCGCCGTTCACCGGGGCTTCAATTCGGAGCTTGCACTCCTCCTTTTAACCTTCCGGCACCGGGCAGGCGTCAGACTGTATACGTCGCCTTACGGCTTCGCACAGCCCTGTGTTTTTGATAAACAGTCGCAACCCCCTGGTCTGTGCCCCTCATAGCTGGTTGCCCAGTATGAGGCCTCCTTCTCCCGAAGTTACGGAGGTAATTTGCCGAGTTCCTTCAGCATCGTTCTCTCAAGCGCCTTGGCATGCTCTGCCTGTCCACCTGTGTCGGTTTAGGGTACGGTCTATACGGGAGGGCTATTTCCAGGAACTCCCAGGCTGCCTATCCAATCCAATAAGGACAGACAACTTTCGGAATTCGTCACACACTCCCAGGCCACAGAATATTAACTGTGTTCCCATCGACTACGCCTTTCGGCCTCGCCTTAGGGGCCGGCTAACCCTGCGCAGATTAGCTTTACGCAGGAACCCTTGGACTTTCGGCGAGCGGGTCTCTCACCCGCTTTATCGCTACTCATGTCAGCATTCTCACTTCTGATACCTCCAGCATCCCTCACAGGACACCTTCACAGGCTTACAGAACGCTCCGCTACCGCTCCTATGGAGCCCACGATTTCGGTATATAGCTTTAGCCCCGTTACATTTTCGGCGCAGGGTCGCTTGATGAGTGAGCTGTTACGCTTTCTTTAAAGGATGGCTGCTTCTAAGCCAACCTCCTCATTGTCTAAGCAACCCCACATCCTTTCACACTTAGCTATAATTTGGGGACCTTAATCGGTGGTCAGGGTTGTTTCCCTCTTCACGACGGACGTTAGCACCCGCCGTGTGTCTGCCAGATATTACTTCCAGGTATTCGGAGTTTGGTAAGGTTTGGTAAGACGGTGAGTCCCCCTAGCCCATCCAGTGCTCTACCCCCTGGAGTATTCATCTGACGCTCTACCTAAATAGATTTCGCGGAGAACCAGCTATCAGCAGATTTGATTGGCCTTTCACCCCTAGGCACAAGTCATCCGAGTATTTTTCAACATACAACGGTTCGGCCCTCCAGTGGGTGTTACCCCACCTTCAGCCTGCTCATGCATAGATCATCTGCCTTCGGGTCTAATGCTACGTACTCAATCGCCCTATTCAGACTCGCTTTCGCTACGCCTACACCTAACGGCTTAAGCTTGCACGCAACACTAAGTCGCTGACCCATTATACAAAAGGTACGGTGTCACTCCGAAGAGCTCCACCTGCTTGTAAGCATCCGGTTTCAGGTACTGTTTCACTCCCCTCGTCGGGGTGCTTTTCATCTTTCCCTCACGGTACTGGTTCACTATCGGTCGGTAAGGAGTACTTAGGCTTGGAGGGTGGTCCCCCCATGTTCAGACAGGATTTCACGTGTCCCGCCCTACTCTAAACGGTCTTCATTTTACGGATACGGGACTATCACCCACTACGGTTGAGCTTCCCAGCTCATTCTCCTTGTTTCAGACCAGGCCTGGTCCGCGTTCGCTCGCCACTACTAACGGAGTCTCAATTGATGTCCTTTCCTCCGGGTACTTAGATGTTTCAATTCCCCGGGTTTGCTTTTCAACACCTATGTATTCAGTGTGAAATACCTCTCTAGTGAAATGAAAGACCAAGGGCTGACACGGATGCCAGCCTGTAGTCTCCCATCTCGGAGGTGGGTTTCCCCATTCGGAAATCACGGGATCAAAGGGTGCTCTCGCCTCCCCCGTGCTTATCGCAGAGTGCCACGTCCTTCATCGCCTCTTACCGCCAAGACATCCCCCGGATGCCCTTTTGACGCTTGATCTCATTCGAAACTCGTGTGCGGAGGTGAATGCACTTTGCAGTACATCACTAATCCGCCCACAATTTCAGATCAGACATGTTGGTTTCTTGCAGACTGACCCTTTGGCGCAAGCTTTGTTGCCATACTCCTATGGCACTTGCGTTATCGGCTATAAGCAGACACATCGATCACGAGGATCGGCATGTCGGCCGGATCAGTCTTTCCCTTACGATTTACAAACATCCCGGACCGCAGTCCGGAAACTTATGACTTCTTTCATTCGCTATTTACGCACACCATTCAAGGAATGGTGGAGCCTAGCGGGATCGAACCGCTGACCTCCTGAATGCAAATCAGGCGCTCTCCCAGCTGAGCTAAGGCCCCAAATATACCAGTATCAAGCTGTAGCATAGGGCCCGGCGCACTCCCTTGGGTCGTGGTGGGCCGAGATGGAGTTGAACCATCGACCTCACGCTTATCAGGCGTGCGCTCTAACCACCTGAGCTACCGGCCCTTGTTACCAGGACCCGGGGGCTCGCTGAACTATGCCGTCCAGCTGGCCGGCACGGCGAATGAAGGAAGAGAAACGAAGACGGCACAAACAGCCGCATATGTTTTGCTGTCAGAGCAAGCTCTGCAGCTATGTCTATCAGAGCTTTCGAAGTCTGCGTGAGCAGACAATCAGAAAGCATCCTTAGAAAGGAGGTGATCCAGCCGCAGGTTCCCCTACGGCTACCTTGTTACGACTTCATCCCAGTCGCTGAACCTACCGTGGCCTGCTGCCTCCGAAGTTAGCGCACAGTCTTCGGGTAGATCCAACTCCCATGATGTGACGGGCGGTGTGTACAAGGCCCGGGAACGTATTCACCGTGGCATGCTGATCCACGATTACTAGCGATTCCAACTTCATGCCCTCGAGTTGCAGAGGACAATCTGAACTGAGACAGCTTTTTGGGATTATCCCATTGTCACTGCCATTGTAGCACGTGTGTAGCCCCGCGTGTAAGGGCCATGAGGACTTGACGTCATCCCCGCCTTCCTCCGGCTTAGCACCGGCAGTTTCCTTAGAGTGCCCACCCAAACGTGCTGGCAACTAAGGATAAGGGTTGCGCTCGTTGCGGGACTTAACCCAACATCTCACGACACGAGCTGACGACAGCCATGCAGCACCTGTGCACCTGCCAACCAAATGAAGGAAACCATCTCTGGTAACCAAACAGGGCATGTCAAACGCGGGTAAGGTTCTGCGCGTTGCTTCGAATTAAACCACATGCTCCACCGCTTGTGCGGGCCCCCGTCAATTTCTTTGAGTTTTAACCTTGCGGCCGTACTCCCCAGGCGGAATGCTTAATGCGTTAGCTGCGTCACCTGTATGCATGCACACAGACAACTAGCATTCATCGTTTACGGTGTGGACTACCAGGGTATCTAATCCTGTTTGCTCCCCACACTTTCGCGCCTCAGCGTCAGTACCAGTCCAGTTAGCCGCCTTCGCCACTGGTGTTCCACCGAATATCTACGAATTTCACCTCTACACTCGGTATTCCGCTAACCTCTCCTGGTCTCTAGGCTACCAGTTCCAAATGCAATTCCGGAGTTGAGCTCCGGGCTTTCACATCTGGCTTAATAGCCCGCCTACGCGCGCTTTACGCCCAGTAATTCCGAACAACGCTAGCCCCCTTCGTATTACCGCGGCTGCTGGCACGAAGTTAGCCGGGGCTTCTTTACCAGGTACTGTCATTATCATCCCTGGCGAAAGAATTTTACAACCCTAAGGCCTTCATCATTCACGCGGCATGGCTGCATCAGGCTTTCGCCCATTGTGCAAGATTCCCCACTGCTGCCTCCCGTAGGAGTCTGGGCCGTGTCTCAGTCCCAGTGTGGCTGATCATCCTCTCAGACCAGCTATAGATCGTAGTCTTGGTAGGCCATTACCCCACCAACAAACTAATCTAACGCGGGCCGATCCTTCACCGATAAATCTTTCCCCCGAAGGGCGTATACGGTATTACCTTCCGTTTCCAGAAGCTATTCCGTAGTGAAGGGTACGTTCCCACGCGTTACTCACCCGTCTGCCACTATGTCGTTCGACTTGCATGTGTTAAGCCTGCCGCCAGCGTTCGTTCTGAGCCAGAATCAAACTCTCAGGTTGAGTGCTCGATCTCTGACGTACTCGACCTCTTGGAATAGAGGCCGGAAATTGCTGATTGCAATTTTGCGTTTTGACGGGAAACCCTTTTCACAAAATCATTGGCCGAAACCAATAATAGTGAAAGGTATTTCCTTGAAACGCATCGTCATGATCGCATTGGAGCCCCTGAGGGCTCCGCAAGCTATTCATGCCGCCTGCGTTTCTCTTCCATAATCCTACGATGTCAAACAACCCGGCCGAAGCCTTGTTTCCCTCGGCTGGAGCAATCTGCTCCGCTTCGGAAGAGGCGGCTTATATTGGCCGCCGAATTCCCCGTCAACACCCTTTTTTGCGCTTTCTGCAGAACTTCGCAGTGAACCGCGAAACCTGCAAAATGGAGCGCGAAACCCGGCTTTCGATCCGTGCCGCGAGGCACCGTCTCAACCAGTTGAGCGTCTCAGGAGAGGGCGGCATATATGAGGCCGTCCGAACTCCGTCAACACCCTTTTTCGCACCCTCTGCAGTTCGTAGGCACAAGGCCAAAAAACCGCAGAAACATAAGCGCTTACCGTCCGTCCAGAACCCGGTAAGGTTCCTTCCGTCTGGCAGGTCGTCTCCAGAAGAAGGGCGGCTCTTAAAGACCTGCCCGACCCCCGTCAACAACCTTTTCAGCACCCTCTGCAGTTTGTGGCACAAGGCCGAAAACCGCAGAAACAAAAGCGCTTGCCGTCCGTCCAGAACCTCGAAAGGCTCCTTCAGTCTGGCAGGTCGTCTCCAAGAGAAGGGCGGCTCTTAAAGACCTGCCCAACCCCCGTCAACAACCCTTTTGCACTCTTCTGCAGCAACCCGGCAAAAGCCGAAAACCGCAGTGTTTGAAGCACAACCCGGATCCCGCGAAGTTCGTTAGAACCTCGTTTTCACCGGAAGGTCTTTCCAGAAGAAGGGCGGCTTCTATTCGCCGCTCCGTCCCCCGTCAACAAACCTTCTGCACTTCTCCGGCAGATTAAACAGTGACCCGTTTATCCTGCCATTTTGGCGCAAAACGCTGCCCAGCTGAGCCGATTATTCATCGGCCCCACATAGACAGAGGCGTTTCGGATGGAACCGACCATATAGAATCTGTTCGCGGTTCTTGGCAAGCGCTAATATCACCCGACAGGCGATTATTGGCCCTTGATGTAATCGGCCATGGCGTCGGCTTCTGCGCGGGTTTCCTCGATCTTCCATTTCACAAGGTCGCCAATGGAAATTATACCGGCGAGCCGACCGTCCCGCATGACGGGGAGATGACGCACGCGTCTGTCGGTCATCCGGCCGAGGCACTGGTCGAGACTCTCGCTCGGATTCGCCGTAATCACACCGCGCGTCATCGATTCCTCAACGGTCATCTGCAAGGCATCAGCCCCATGGCGCGCTACCTGGCGAAGGATGTCGCGCTCAGAAAGAACGCCCGCAAGACCCGTATCATTGACGGCGACAACCGCACCGATTTTTGCATCATCGAGGAATCTCGCCGCGTCGCTCAGTGAACTCTGCGCGTCGATCGTAAGGACTTCGCCGCCCTTCGTTTTCAAGATCTGCTCAATCAGCATATTAATCCTCCCTGATTTTTATGGCCAGTTTTCTGGCTCCGATTTCGTATCCCTATAACACACGCACACGTGCGCGCGAAGGAATGCGTCGCGTTTGCCCGCCGCGCGTCTGGCGCATATCGGCACAATTTCTTCGGTCAGCTGCCGTCCATTGCTGCAATTTGCCGGCTGGCTGTTCCCCAAAGACGCGAGAAAAGCTGTTCCTGCTCCCGCAAACTGGCACACCCATTGCAACCGATCCTCGCATCAACCCCAAAAGGGATCGGCAGATGAAACATACGATGCAACTTTTTACCGGCCTGGCTGGCTTCGCGATCGCTGCAACCGCGGCCGTCGCCCAGCCTGCTGCGGCACAGGCTGCCTCAAGCGCCTCGCAGTTCGAACGCCCTTATGGCTTCGCTCCTGGACAAGAAAGCCAGCCGTTTACCGCAACTTCACGCGATGCGAGCAATAATCGTGTCGTTATCAATGGCTTGATCAATGGCGGCACCGGGCTTGGTACCGGCCTCTATACAAGCTGGGGGCAGACAGAAGGTGCACCGGGTATGCTCGGATCAGGAACCGCAATCGGTAACCAGCTCAACGTGGTCACGAACGGAAACTACAACACCGTGATCATTGATTCCACGCAGATCAACAATGGCGACCAGACGGTCGTTCTCAATGGGGAGCTCGACCTGCAATGATCAATCTTGGCAAGACGAAAATGACCGCAACCAAACGGCTTTCCGGTGCAGTTCTGGCAAGCGCCATGCTCGCAACCGGCTGTGTCTCACCCGTGGCAGGCCCGGGCGGCAATTATGCTGACCCGATCGGCAACGCCCCGGTGACCGCAAACCCGACGCCATATTCCGACGGTCTCGTCTGTATGGGCCATTATGCCCGTCAGAGCGGATACGCCGCCCCGCGAATCGCTGTGGGCCGTATCCTCGACTATACCGGCAAGGCAGACTTTGAAGGCGGCCGCCGCGTTACGCAGGGTGCCTCACTCATGGCAATCTCCGCATTCGCGAAAGCTGGTGCCCGCCTGGTTGAGCGATTCGACACCTCTGTTTCAGAGCTAGAGCTTAAATATGCCAATAATCGCCTGATCGGCGATGACGTGGCGCAGGATTTCCGCCGCATCAATGCCGGCTCCATTCCGGGCTCCGACTATTATCTTATCGGCGGCATCACCGAGCTGAACTACAATATTCGTTCGGTTGGCGGTGAAGCTTTTGTCGGTGACACCGACGCGATGGACACCAAAGGCTCCATCGGCGCGAAGCTCTACGTCATCAATGTCGGTCTCGACCTGCGTCTCGTAGAGACCGAGAGCCTCGAAGTTGTTGATGTCATTTCCTACCAGAAGCAGATCATCGGCCGCGAAGTTTCGCTCGGCGTGTTCGATTTCGCCAACGGCAATGTGTTCGACATCGGGATCGGTGGCCGTGCGCAAGAGCCTATCCAGCTTGCGATTCGTTCGGTTCTCGAACGCGCCGTGCTGGAAATGATGGCGAATCTCTACGCCGCTCCGACGTCTGACGTCTGCGCCCTGACCGCTGGCGGCATCTCGACCAATAGCGTCACCGGCGACTTTCGCCCGGCAGGTGCGCCGCTCGAAGAATATAACGGTCCGTCGCGTCAGTCCGTCTCGGCCTGGCACAATCGCCGTGACCCTGTCCTGCGTGGCCGCAACTAGCCGCCCGAACAGACACAGATAACTGCTCCATGGAGGCTTGCATGCCCAAGACAGGAATCAGATTTTCGGCTCTTCTCATGATTGCCGCCTCGACGACGGCCATGGCTGCCGCGCAGGACTGGGAATACATCCCATATATGGGCGACGAAGCGGCCGAATCGGAAGCCGAATCCTCTTCCAGTGTCGCATCCGGCACGATTGACCAGGTCCAGTTCGGCAATGTCTGGGCGGATATGGACGTCCAGCTGGATGATCACACACCGAATGCGGTGTCGACATCTACCACGGTCGGCAACCTCGCCGCTGCGACTCGCCACACCGGTGACATTGATGCAGAGGTTCGCCAAAGCTTTGACGCGGCAGCTGCCGCAACGAATCGCCTGCGTGGCTATTCCGCTGGCACCGCAGTATCGACCACAACGGCTTATGCCAACGCCTCGTCTGGTGGCACGAACTACGGATCCAACAGCTATTATGCGCAGCAAGGGGCCGCAGGGTCCGTCGATGCGTACAGCCGAATCGAACTTTACCAGGCCGATCAGGTTGCCAGTGCAACGACCGCAGTGGCGAATGTGTCGACCAACGACAACAATCACGGCTTCAGCGTGGCCGACCAGACTCAGTACAGCGCTGCAGATGTCACTGCAGAAACCGATGCGGACATGTGCTGCGATGGTACATCAGCGTCATTTGCAACCACAGCTGGCGCCAACGCGACCTCTTCGACCGGCTATACAAGCACAAATTACAATCGCGCCCTGCAGAAAACCGAAGATGGAACCCGCGTGTCTGCATCAACCGACGTCTATATGGGCAGCGGAACGAATGTGATTGCCGCAACAAACAGCTTCGGCAACTCCGCGACGGTCCACAATGAGTGGGGATATGCGACGCTCGGCATTGAGGGCGCACCGACTCAGCAGGAAAACAATGCTGATATCGACGCACAAACCTATGTGACCCTTGATCACTGGAACGGCTACGCGAATGCAAGCTCGTATGGCGTCGGTAACTCTGCACTGATCTCGAATGTCGGATCTGACACTGTACTTTACGCTGACCAGTACAATAGTGGCACAGTTTACAGCTATGCAGATCTCAATGGGGCCTCCTGGACGGGTGGCACGGGCGTCGTGACATCGACAGCTATCGGCAACGCCGCCACGGCAAGCGTCTGTAATTTCTGCAGCGACGGCGCAGTTGGTGGCCAGATCAACCAGCACAACGCCGCCAATATCATCGCGCAGGGTCAGGCCAGCATCAGCTATGGCGGAAGCGTCTACGGCTCTGCCAGCGCTGTCGGCAATGCCGCAACCATTCAGTCGCTCGGCGAGCAATAGCGCGCAAAGCGACTGAGGATCTGCCGATCCAAGGCCCCTGCCCTCGCAAGAAGGCAGGGGTTTTTGATTCGCCGTTGAAAGATCCGATCTATATCGCCGTTCATGGCTACACGTATTTTTCTCGGCGCAATCGCCCTGCTCTTCGTCGGCTTCGGCCTCTGGTCCATCATCGACCCCATCGGAATGACAGCGCGACTGGACGTGACTGTCACCGGATCCAATGCGGCATTCGAGATGCGCGGCATTTTTGGCGGGGTCAGCCTCGCAGCTGCCGGTCTCACAGGTGCCGGCGCACTGATGCCCGCGCGCTATGAGCGTCCGGCCCTCTGGTTTCTGGTCGTCTATATGGGTGGTTACACCCTTGCCCGGCTCGTTTCACTGATTGTCGGCGACAGCGCGACGTTCAATGGATGGGCATTCGCCAGCTTCGAAGTTATTAGTTTTGTTCTTGCGGCGCTCGCACTCAAAGTCCGCAAGATCCCTTAGAGTTTGAAGATAAGGCTTGCGATGACAATTATTTTGGCAGGACTTGCCTTTCAACTTCAAGCTGTCGCGCCTCAACCCCCTCTGCCCGCATCCATGATTGGTGATACCGAATGTCTGCAATATGCAGCCTTCGAGCAGGTGATCGACACTCATTCTGGGGTCTTCCTCGGCGAAATGCATGGACAGTCACAGTCCGCACAAATCGTTCGTTGCCTCGCAAAAATGGCGGGCGAGACCAGTCTTCAGCCGGTCATTTCGCTGGAGCTTTCAGAGGTAAGCGAGCGCCGGATCGCAACGCTTGAAGAATATGGCGGCGAAGGCGTGTCTGTTGCTGTGCCCGAACTTTCCTGCGCAGTCGCAACCCTGGCAGAACGGGGTGAAGCAACGCTGAGTTTCCATAATCCGAAAAGCGGCCGCATGCGGTCGGACGGGGGTTTTGATTCCACACACGACGAACGACAGCGCGCAGACCGCATCGAAGCCGAAATAGCGGAACGGGCATTTGTAATAGCGCTGTCAGGTTGGCGTCACGTACAGAACTTTCATAATCGCACTGGAGACCGGCTCGATGCGAAGGCAGGTTACTTCCTCCCAGAGAGTATTGCCCTTGTTAAAATCACCCACGAACCCGGAAGCCGCGCGCGCAACTGCCAGTTTGGCGGTCAGTGCGGTGTACATGACTATAACGGCAGCGCCCGAACCGATCCGCTCACTCTTGCACCGTATGAGACCGATCTGTTTGACTTCGAATTCAACGTCGGGAGGCTGACGCCCTCTTCCGGTCCTGACGGCTACGCCGCCTGTCCCAATTACAAACGGGCATTTGAATAAAAAAAGCCCCGCCAGACAGGCTGGCGGGGCTTTCTCTATTCAGATCGGAGCTTTGAGACCTAGAAGTTCACCTTCAGCTCTGCGCCGTACATCGTCGGGATGCCTGGATAGACGGCAATCGTGCCGGTCTGCTCAGGGACCGCGAAGGATGCAAGGTTGTAATACTCGTCGGTGATGTTCTCACCAAAGATCGAGAATTCCCACTTACCATCTGCGGTCTTCAGGCCGATACGGCCACCAACCAGCGTATAGGCGTCATTGTCCGCGATGCCAGCCGTTGCTGCCGAGGTGATGTGCTCGGAGTTATAGCGTGCATTAAGGTGGAACAGCGCCGTCAGGTTTGGCGAGATATCATAGAGATACGTGCCCGATGCGGTCAGAACATGCTCCGGCGTGAGGGACAGCTGGGTGCCACCCTGCGCGAGGACCTGGTTCTGGCCATTACCGAGCGGCACGATCACGTCACCTTGGCGCTCTGCCTTGGTGTAGGCGTAGCCGCCCTGGATGGTCAGGCCATCTGCCGGAATGATCGAGGCATCCAGTTCAAGACCGTAGCTTTCGACGTCGGAGTTGATGACGCGGAAGTTCGTGCCCGTGAAGAAGTTCTCCTGGAAGTCCTGCACGTCCTGGAAGAAGATCGCACCGTTCAGCGTCGCATTGAGCGCGTTGAAAGACGATTTCCAACCAAGCTCATAGCTGTCGACTGTTTCAGAATCGAACTGCAGGTCGGTTGGCTGTGCGCCGTTGCCGCCAAACAGAACGCTGTCGAAACCAGACCGGTCAAGGTTGTAACCGCCGGACTTGAAGCCGCGTGAGTAGGACACGTAGGCCATGAAATCATCGGTGAAGTCATAGGCCAGCTTCGCTGTGCCGCTTAGATTGGTCTCGTCGAAGCTGTCGTTGTCAGAGCCATTATACTCGCTATTGATCGCCGGGTTACAGCTGAGCAGAGCAAGATCGAGCGCGTTAATCGCACCGAGTTGCTGAAGAACAGACTGGCCATCAGCCGTGAAGAAGAAGTCGCAGGATGGCGCAACCGAAGTGAGATCATAGGCGATCTCTTTTTCTTCATAGTTGAGGCGAAGGCCTGCCGTCGCCGTCAGGCGGTCGGTGACCATATACTCATTGTGCGTGAACAGTGCGGCTGCGTTGGTCTTCACCTCGAACACGTCGCTGTTCTGACCGCCGCCGTCGACGAGACCCGGGACGAAGTAGGACGGTAGACCAGCAGGCACGCCAGGCGCGATGCGAAGTGCCGGGTCCCCCGGCACGCCGTCGCCATTGGTGTCGAACGGCAGGCTCACGAAGAGTGTCGGAACAGCTGGGCCGAGCGAACCGGTGAGCTGGAAGCCAGTCGGCACCAGCGGGTTGGCGGTCGCGCCAGCCGAGATCAGGTCGGTATAGAGATTGGCCTGTGAACCAGTGCGAATCGTATCGGTGTAGCCAAGCTCCTCGTTCATGTAGAAACCGCCGACGAGCCAGTCGAGGTCACCCCAAGTGTCCTGAAGACGGACTTCCTGGGTGAAAACCTTGTCGGTAATGTCGGTGCCATCGCGATAAGCACGGTCGATACCAGAGAAATCGACGTCCTGCGCGCGATCTGCCTGCCAGTCACGATAGGAGGTGATGGAGGTGAGGCTGATCGTGCCGATCTGGTTCTTATACTCGCCAGAAATGCCCCACTCTTCGACATCGTCGCGGATATCGCGGTTAGGGGACAGCGCAACTTTCAGGTCTTCCGGGCGCGCATTGGCAAAGCCCTGCAGGCCAGCAAAAGCGGCGGCGGTGTTGACCGCGGCGCCGGTTGGGCCTTGCAGAAGGTTCACGCCGATACAGCAATCTTCATCGGTCTGGCCGTAATCTGCAATCACCCGAAGGCTGGCATCGCCTTCTTCGAATAGCATCTGGCCGCGCATGAGGAAGCGGTTGAGATTGTTTAGCTCACGACCGGAATTCACATCGTCGATATAGCCATCGCGTTCGCGGTATCTGATGTCGACGCGGGTCGCGATGTTGTCCGCGATCGGGCCCGTCACCATGGCTTCAGCGGCATACATGCCGTAATTGCCAGCAGAAACGCCAAGCGTTGCTTCAGGATCGAATTGCGGGCCGGCCGTGTTGATCGAAACGACGCCGGCCGATGTGTTACGGCCGAACAGCGTGCCTTGCGGTCCGCGAAGGACTTCGATGCTACGAAGCTCTGGCAGCTCGGAAAGGGCAATACCTGTACGGGTGCGGTACACGCCATCGATCAGGACACCGACAGCTGGCTCGAAGCCCGGATTGTTGGAGCCGGTACCGATACCACGAATGGAGATCGAGGTGCCGGAGGCGGCCGACTCGGTCTGCGCGATCTGCACCGATGGAGCGATCTGCTCGATATCGTTGAGGCGGGCGACGCCGGTATCTTCCAGCAACGCAGCGTCGAACGCGGTCACCGAGACCGGAACGTCCTGCACAGTGGTGCCTGCGCGGCGCGTTGCTTCGACAACGACGGCATTGAGGCGCCGCTCGCTGTTGTCTGCTTCTTCTTCGGCGTCTTGCGCCGAAGCTGTAAACATTTGCGACCCCATAAGCGCCGCAAGGCCAACGCTGGCACAAAGCGACATTTTCGCTAGCTTCGCATTGCTCGAAGGTCTGGGAAGAAACCTCATCTAACGTCTCCGAATTGTCTGAATTATTATTTGAACAAGCCTCTAACGGACTCTTCGCCTGATTAGCAGCGCTATGCAGGGATGCAAGTCGCAAACCCAGACGCGAGACAATTCGCCGTATCGAATGTCCGAAGTGCAACAATAAAGAAACGCCGTGCAGCCACAGCACGGCGTTTCTCCCCCCACAAAGCGCGCAAGAATAGCGCGTCCCTGCCCTATGAAACTTCGCTCTTCTAGTAGACGCCTTGGCCGACGCCGCCGTCGAATACCATCGACTTGGCTTCGGCCTGACGAACACGTCGGACCTGGCGTGTCACTTCACGCATCACTGTGCGGGTCTGTGGCACACAGACTTCTTCGGCAACGCGCGCTTCTACGACCTTGATACCGGGCCCGTAGCGACGAAGGAGCGAGCGCTCATTACAGTCACGCTGAGGTTTTTGTGGCGCACAGCTAAGATCGCCGCCCGGGCGGTGAACGAGTGCTTCGCCCTTTGCACAGGCCATTGTCTGGCCTCGGTTGAAGTCGGCACGGCCGTTCTGGATGTCACCAAGCGTCACCTGAAGGCGCGAGCCGGCCACACAACGGAATACTTCGCCGCTATAGTTGCCCGCGATGTCACGACCACCATCAACTTGCGAAGCCGGATGTGGTGAACCGGTATCGTCGATACAGACAGCCTGGACCGCACGGAAGGCCATGCGATAGCTAACCTGGTCGACACAGTATTCTTCGGTTTCTGGAACCTGCTCGGTCACGGTGTCGGTATAGGTTTCTTCTGCACCGCTCACATTGAGCTGGCCGATTGAGGTCACGCCAACCGGAGCCGGACCACCGAAACCACCCCCACCGCCAGCATAGGCGATCACTTCGCTGGAGGCCGATGCGCCAGCAGTCACATTGAGATAGCTCTGCGCCGACACATTCAGATTGCCGCCGTGAACGTTTACATTCGTGCCGCCAATAGAGATGTTCGGACCTGCCACGTTCACACCAGGCACGCGTAGCGCATGCTGCTTGCCACCATCACAGCAACCAGAACGCCCGCCATTATAAGTCGGTGGAGAGACCGGCTTGGCGGTACACGTATTGCAACCACCATTGCCGCCACTACCGCCAGCCCAGGCGAGGCCGGACAAGGTTATAATGACTGCCGCACCAGCACCGGCAAACAAAGTGTGTCGTGATGAAACGCGCATATGGGGTCTCCGTGGCTCTTCGCCTGAGGAGAAGCACAAGCCGTGCCAGTTCTCGCCTGATTAGCGAAAATTGTTCCGATGCCGGAAAATTTGGACCGCAGCAGGACACATAGAACTGGCCCGCGCCTTGCGACGAGATGATGCGACAGCCTCACGGCAGTCCGACGCTTTAGAAATAACGCCAGAATAGAGAAGCAGGTCAAAATGCTCGACAGAACCCTTCATCCGAACAGCCAGACCCTGCTGTCTGCCTGGCAGCGCATGTCTATTGCTGCGTCGGACGTCCCGTCCGGACCGACGACAAAGGACCATCCGGACCTGATCGAGCGACTGTTCGTGATCCAGCAGGAGAGCGACGACCAGTGGCTCTTCCGTACCGCAGGCATTCAGCTGCAATCCTCGCTCGGGCGTGAACTCGCTGACCACGACTTTCTCGGCGTCTGGACAGGGCATGATCGCGATATGCTGTCGAGCCTGCTGAAAATAATCTCGCGAGAAAAGCTACCCGGCATCGTTCGCGCTCGCGGCGAATCCCTCACGGGAGAACGCGTTGATATTGAAATGACACTCGCCCCGCTGGCAAAGCCGCCTCATATCGATACAGGCGCGCGCATGCTCGGCCTGTATCAGGCGCTGGGCGGTGAGACTTTCCTGCGTGGGCGCCCCGTCTGGCGTCATCGCTTGACGGCGATCTACCCACCAGACGCGCGGACGAAGGAGCCTCGCCTCAAACTCGTGGCCAGCAACGACTAGGCGCCTAGCCGTCTATGCGGGTCAGTCCTGATTTGAACCGCTTCCAGTTCTCGACATAGACCTTCGCCGACGCCGCGATCATCTGCGCAGCGCCCCCATCAAGCTCGCGCACGACCTTGCCGGGCGCGCCCATAACCAGTGAATTGTCCGGGATCTCCTTGCCTTCAGGTATAAGAGAGTGTGCCCCGATGATGCAGTTCTTGCCGATTTTTGCGCGGTTCAGGATTGTTGACCCGATCCCGATCAACGTCCCGTCTCCAATCGTGCAGCCATGGAGCATTACCATATGGCCGACCGTGACGTTCCTGCCGATCGTCAGCGGCACACCGTGGTCGGTATGCAGGACACTGCCATCCTGGATGTTGGAATTCTCACCGATCTCGATTGGATCATTATCGCCCCGCAGCACAGCATTGAACCAGACGCTGGCATTCTCCTTGAGAATCACGCGGCCAAGCACAGTCGCATTTTCCGCGACCCAGTAGTTTCCACTTTCCGGTGTGACCGGTTTCACGCCATCGAGGTCAAAAAGTGCCATATCGCAGGGCTCCCTTGTCATAAAACTAAATTGACCCGAAGCGACTGGTTAACCGGGCCTTAATACTGGTAATCTCTAATGGTGTTGAGATTCGCGAGGCAAGTGCTGATGGTCCAGAGACCATTCCTTACACCTACGCCGCCCGGCCCCTCCCTCGGGTCCGGACCCAATCACTCCCCGTTCTTCGTCGCCGCCCGGCATTTCGCCCGGCGGTTTTTTTGTGCCCGAAAAGGAGATCCTCATGGGTAAGCGTGCTGTATCCAAGCGTCAGAAAGCCAGGAACGAGATTGAGGCCATGGGCTTTCTCGAGGAGATGGGTGGCAAGTCCCGGCAGGAAGCACGCCTTTACGCGATCAATGGCGGATGGCATCCCGACGATGCCGCCAAGGTCCGCAATCCAAACACGCCGCGCGACCAGCGCTATCAGAAGACTGTAAAGCCGCGCTCGGAAAACCAGGCGCGTCTGATGAAGGCGCTGGACACGAAATCCCTTGTCTGCGCCCTCGGTCCGGCAGGCACTGGCAAAACCTACCTTGCGATCTGCAAGGCAGTCGAAGCACTACAATCCGGAAAGGTCGCACGTATCATTCTCTCCCGCCCAGCTGTCGAGGCAGGTGAACAGATTGGATTTCTGCCCGGCGCAATGGAAGACAAGCTCGCGCCTTACCTGCGCCCGCTCTACGACGCACTCGCGGACAGACTCTCGCCACAGCAGCTGAAACACATGATGGGCGAAGGCCTTATCGAGATTGCGCCGATCGGCTTCATGCGTGGACGCACGCTGAACAATGCGTTCGTCGTTATCGATGAGGCGCAGAACTGCACCTACACACAGCTCAAGATGTTGCTGACCCGGCTGGGCTGGCACTCAACCATGGCTGTAACGGGCGACCCTCAACAGTCGGACCTCCTGCCGTCCCTGTCCGGGCTGGCCCAGGCAGCTGAGAAGCTTGCCGGACTGTCAGACGCAGAAGTCATTTACCTGGAAGGCCAGGATATCGTCCGCCATCCTCTCGTCGCGGAAATGCTCGGCGTTCTGTAACGGGACACTGATCAGATAATCGAGACGGGCGGTCCTTCGGGCCGCCTGTTTTCCTTTGCGCTATTATTCTGCGGGGAAGATCCGCTCATAAAGCCAGGCGCCCGCTTGCGCGCTGCTCTGGCGTTCCAGATCGACACGCGAATTGGCCTTGCGCATCAGCTCTGTCGAGATTTTTCCCTCAAGCGCGCCAAGGACATTCAGGAGCGCCGTGTTCGCACGCGCCTCCGGACCGATCAGCATGAAGGCGTCATAAGGCGGTAAGATTGACCGTGTGTCCTCCAGAAGGATGAGCTCGAAAGCGTCGATCCGGCCATCGGTCGTATATGCCGTGATGAGCCCGACTTCGCCGCGCCGCACGGCGTCATACATGAACGCCGAATCCATGCTTCTCGGCGAAAGGCTCTCGAGACCATAAGCGTCCCGGGTACGGGTCCATTCCGGACGGCCAAAGAATTCAGGGTCGCTCGCGATGGAGAGCGGCGCACCTGACAGGTCGCCAATTGTCTCAAGATCATACGTTTCGGCCGTTTCGGGGCTGGTCGCGAACGCATACGCATTCTCGAAACCGAGCTTACCGGCACTCAGAACGCCGTGCTCCGCCAGCAGCCAGGCTGAAACCTGTGCGTACATATCCGCGCGTTGTGCCGGTTCCTCTTTATTCATCAGGCTGGCCCAGACTGTGCCGGTATAGTCGATATAGATGTCGACCGAATTTGCGGCGAGCGCATCAAAGGCAACCGTCGTGCCCAGACCTTCGCGGATACGGACACTCGCGCCTTGCGCCTCCAGGGTCCGGCGCAACAGGTCGGCAAGGATGTACTGCTCGGTAAAGCCTTTGCTCGCCACCGTGATGGTCTGACCTTCAAGTGGCAGGGCGCTGCTGCTTCCCACCTCGCGAGTGTCGGAAGACTGCATCGCCGGTCCCGCTCTTTGCGGGCTAATCACGATCAGCGCCGGAAGAATGATGATCACCAGTCCGATCACACCGGCGATGGCATGTGAGCGTTTTCGCTCGCTGGCCGACTTCTCGAACTGCGCTATGATCTGGTCCAGCGCGAGCGCCAGCGCCGCTGAAACAAGACACCCGAACAGCACCGCGGTCCAGTTGCGGGTCTGCAGCCCCTGAAAAATGTAATTGCCCAGGCTGCGTGCGCCGACCGGCGTGGATAGTGTTGCTGTGCCGACGACCCACGCTGACGCGGTGCGCAGTCCGGCGACAATCACTGGCGCTGCCAGCGGCAAATCCACCTCGCGCAGGCGCTGGCGCGCTGTCATCCCGACCGCAAGTGCGGCTTCGCGTACGTCCTTATCGACGCCGCGAAGGCCGACAATCGTGTTCCGCAACATGGGAAGGATGGAATAGAGCGAGAGCGCGACGAAAGCCGGCCAGAAGCCAATCATGCCGCCCATGAGCGGGACCATGAGCGCCAGAAGCGCAATGCCCGGTATGGTCTGGATGACGCTTGCTGCAGCGAGCGCAGGCCCTGCAACATATTTTTGGCGGGCGGCGAGAATCCCTGCCGGTATTGAAACCAGAAGGCCCATCGCCAAGGCGCCGAGCGCCAGCTTCAGGTGTCCTGAATAATTGGCCGGGAATGCAGCGAGTTCTTCTGCCAGAAACCCGCTCATACCTCATGCCCATCAAAAGCGCGTCCGACCGTTTCCGCCAGCCGGCGCGGAGCCGCCAGAAGGTCGCGAACCGTATCCGTCGCAGGCTTTGCAATCAGTTCTGCAGGGGTGCCCCTCTGCACGATCCGCCCGCCATCCATGACGGCCACGCGATCGCTGAGACGCAGTGCTTCGGCAAAATCATGCGTCACCAGAACCGAGGCAAAGCCAAGCTCTTTCTTCAGGCGCGCCATATCGTCGATCAGACTCGTCCGAGTAATCGGATCAAGGGCTGCGAACGGCTCGTCCATGAGAATGATCTCAGGCTCGCCGGCGAGGGCCCTTGCAAGTCCGACGCGCTGGCGCTCACCGCCCGACAGCGCCGTCGGATAGCGGTCGGCATACCGCTTCGCAGGCAGCCCAACCATGGAAAGAAGCTCGTCGAGCTTTTTCTTCTGGCGCTCCTCCTCCCAGCCGAGGAGACGGGGCGTCACGAGGACATTCTCGGCGACACTACGATGCGGGAACAGGCCTGCACTCTGGATGACGAAGCCGATCCGCCGACGCCACTCATGCGCAGGCATATCGTGCGCGCGTGTCCCGGCCAGCCAGACTTCGCCGCTGTCCGGCTCCACGAGCCGGTTCAGCATTTTAAGTGTCGTGGTCTTTCCGCAGCCCGAATGGCCAATCAGAGCGAGCGTCTCGCCTGCGGCCAGATCGAGGCTGACGCCATCCACCACGACCGTCTCACCAAATCTCTTGCTGAGGCGGTCGGCAGATAGCAGCGGCGCGTTCAGTCGCCCAGGTCCTCTGACAGGACGGTCATCTGGAACTGGTAAGACGTCTCGCCCTCATCCACATCCTTGTAGATCACCGCGATGAATTCCGAGCCGAGATAGACTTCAACGGAATCATCGGTCTGCGACCGGGTAACAAGGCGGATTTCAGGGTTCAGCTTTTCTTTTAGATAGGCTTCGAGAAGCTGGGTTTCGTTCTTCTTGAGATCTTCGCTCATCATCGTCTCCTGTATTCGCGCAGAGAGCTATATCAATTGGCGAAGCGCTGAAACGGCTGAACGTGCCTTTTCTTCAGTTGCGCGAATAGGTCGGCGGGACGTCTTCGCTCGGGTCGAAGCTGCGGCGCGTGAAACCGTCTTCATCTTCGCGCGGGTTGGCGACGCGCCAGAGCATTGCGCAGATCCAGAAAATGAACTCGACGAAGGCGCGGGCGATCAACGTCATCAGGATACCAAAGATCGTGGTTTCGTTGACGAAATTCCGGAAAACAGCAACGGCTGTCTGCGGAATGTCAGGGTTCCGGACGAAATCGAGATTGGCGATCCAGTTCGCGACATCGTTGATCTGGTTGAGCTGGCGCGGGAAGAAAACGATGCCCAGCAACATCAGAACAATGACCATGAAGAATGTCGCGACAATCTTCGTGGACGCGATTGAAAACCCGCTAAGCAATCTAAGCATGAGAAACTACCCCTGTGCCCCTACGGGATGTTCTATGCGAGTCTCGTGCCGATATCCAGCTATCTAGGAAGTTTCCGGGAGGGTCTGGTCCATATTCTTGGCAGGTGCCTCGCCACCGCCGCCAACAACGCGGGCTGGTACACCGGCGACAGTCGTGCGCGGCGCGACGTCCTTCAGGACCACGCTGCCCGCTGCAATCTTGGCCTCATCACCCACTTCGATGTTGCCAAGAACCTTTGCACCCACCGAAACGAGGACACCGCGTCCGATCTTCGGATGACGGTCGCCAACCTCCTTGCCAGTACCTCCCAGGGTGACGCCCTGCAGGATCGAGCAATCGTCACCTACCACAGCTGTCTCACCGATCGTGATGTTCGTGGCATGGTCCAGCATGACGCCCGTGCCCATCTTCACCGCCGGGTGAATATCGACACCAAAACGTTCGCTTGCACGCGACTGGAAATGGAATGCGAGTGTTTCACGCCCGTCGCGCCAGAGACGGTTGGCAACGCGCTGTGTCTGCAGCGCCAGAAACCCTTTAAAGAACAGGAAGGGCTGCAGCAGCCCGCGGCATGCCGGATCGCGCTCCAGAACGGCCTGGAGGTCGCGTTCTGCCGCTTCGACCAGCCAGTGCTGCTCATCATAGCAATGGGCGATCACGTGGCGCACCTGTTGCGCGCCGATTTCAGGCCCGGCAAGCTTCTCCGCCAGATGGAAGGCGAGCGCCTGACAGATCGTGTCATGCGAAAGAATGGCGGCATCTATATAGCTGGCAAGCGTCGGCTCATCGGCTGCGGCAGCCTTCGCTTCAAACCTCAGCCTGCGCCAGGGTGGTGGCGGTGCACCAATGTCAGGATTGTCGACCATGGGCCACGTCCTTTTAGCCTGCGTCTGAATGTGCAGATGGATCGCCCGCACAGGGTCTTCAAGGTTTCCGCAGCGTTCAGGCCCCGTCCTGCTTACTGAGATAGCGGATGGCAAATCCGTTCCGCAGGTTGCGCACAACCTCTCCGACCAAATTGCCAACTGTGACCCGCTCTCCAACAAATGGTGTTGGGCCGTCGGTCTCGAACGCAGCGCCAGACAGCGAGATATCAATCGTCCGGCATTGCAGAACGCGTCCGTCTGCGCGTGTCACAAGGGCGGGACCACCTGAGGCGTATCGGGGCGCTTCGCGCTCATCGGTCAGTCCAAGCGCTTTTACATTCGCAAGCCAGGTCAGCCTGTCAGCGATCTTGTCTTTCTTGCGGCTGGTTACGTGGAATCTTACGGCAAAACCGTTGGCGGTATGGCGGACGACGTCGGTTTCGATGCGGCCGAGGTCATCAAGGTAACAGACAACCCGGCTGCCGATAGCAGGCTGTTGCCGGGAGATGAACGCCGCGCCGCCGCATGAGATATTTTCTGTCAGAAGCGTATGGTCATTGCCGCCTTCGGCGAGAAAACGACCGTTCAGTTGAACGTTGACGCGCCGGTTGCGGCGCCTGTCCTTACGCAAATCCATTGCTGGGCGCAGTCCTGCTGCCCTTGGTTTGACGGCTTCCATGCGGCCTCCTGCCTGATGGACCCCGCAGATATCAGCTGCCGGTCCGCCGCGAATGTTAAGAAATCTATGTTCACAAAAGGTTGATGGTCGATCAAAAGTTGACACTGTCGTCAACAATTACGAAACCTCCCTTCCAAGGGAGATAACTGATGCCAGATACTGCAAACTTCGACTATGTGATCGTGGGCGCGGGCAGCGCCGGCTGCGTGCTCGCAAACCGCCTTAGCGCCGACCCCGATGTGAAGGTCTGCCTCGTCGAAGCTGGCGGTCAGGACAAAAGCCT
Source organism: Henriciella barbarensis (assembly GCF_003576345.1). Lineage (GTDB taxonomy): Bacteria > Pseudomonadota > Alphaproteobacteria > Caulobacterales > Hyphomonadaceae > Henriciella > Henriciella barbarensis. The sequence continues at coordinate 152,252 of NZ_QWGB01000005.1, forward strand.
GATGATCCGCATGCCGGCAGGCGTTGGCGGACTGATCAAGGATGCAGGCCCGCACAACTGGGGCTTCTATACCGTAGCGCAGAAGCACATGGATGGGCGCAAGCTCTGGTGGCCGCGCGGCAAGGGCTGGGGCGGCTCCTCCTCCATCAATGGCATGGTATATATTCGCGGCCATGCGCGCGACTATGACCAGTGGCGCCAGTCGGGCCTGACCGGGTGGAGCTTCGCAGACGTTCTCCCCTATTTCCGACGCTCCGAAGGCTATCGCGGCAAGTATGAAACCTTCCACGGACAGGACGGCCCCCTCGTCGTCGAAGACAGCCCGCTCGATTCCGTCGCCTATGACAGCTTCATCAAATCAGGTGAGCAGGCAGGCTACCCCTACACGCCTGACTTCAATGGCGCACAGCAGGAAGGCGTTGGCCCCTATCAACGCACGATCAATGATGGCGAACGCTGGAGCACCGCGCGCGCCTTCCTTCATCCGGTCCTGAAAGACAGACCGAACCTCACCGTCATGTCGACGGCGCTTGTGTCCAAAATCCGGTTTGAAGGTAAACGTGCCATCGGCGTCGAAACGCTATCGGGTCGCGGCGCTGAACCAGAACTTGTCCGCGCAGACCGCGAAGTCCTCATTTGCGCCGGCGCGGTCCAGTCACCGCAGATCCTGAAACTTTCCGGGCTTGGGCCAGAGGCGGAACTTCGCAAACACTCCATCGACGTCGTTCAGGACATGCCCGGCATCGGCGAAAACCTTCAGGACCATCTCGACGTCACCGTCATTCACAAGATGACCCAGAAAATTTCTGCCTATTCGCGCCAGGCTGGCCTGAAGAAGATCGCGGTCGGCCTCAATTATCTCCTGCGCAAGCAGGGCGCGGGCCGCGACAACTTCCTGCAGGCGGGCGGCTTCCTGAAATCGCGCGAAGGCCTCGACCGGCCCGACCTGCAGCTTCACTTCGTCAATGCGATCATGATGGATCACGCCCGCACGCAGGTGAAAGCGGACGGCTTCACCATCCATGCCTGCCAGCTTCGCCCTGAAAGCCGTGGCAGTGTGACCCTCGCCAGCGCTGACCCGTTCGACCACCCGCTGATCGACCCGAACTATCTCGCCACCGAAGAAGACCGCCGCGCCATGCGCGAAGGGGTGAAAATCTGCCGCGAAATTGCCGGGCAGAATGCGTTCGACGCCCTGCGTGGTGAAGAGATCATGCCCGGACAGGATGTGCGTACCGACGACGAGATCGATGCCTTTATCCGCCGGACTGGTGAAACGATCTATCACCCCGTCGGCACGGTCCGGATGGGCGTCGACGATGCCGCTCCACTTGATGGTGAACTGCGTGTTCGCGGCATTGATGGCCTGCGGGTGATTGATGCGTCTGTGATGCCGACGCTGGTCAGCGGAAACACCAACGCGCCGACCATCATGGTGGCAGAAAAAGCCGCAGACATGATCCGCGGCCTTGCAGCCCCGGCACCAGCAGAGATCGCCGAACCTGCTTAGTCCAGATCGGCGTTCCACACCCGCCGGATGTGGACGTCAGCCTCCGGGCCGAGATTGAGCCAGGCGAGACGGCCTGTCGACGCATTGGCGATCATGACCTGATCGGCAGATGTGACCGTCTGGTTCAGCTGCTCGCGCAGCCGCGAATGCTTGACGCTTGATCGAAGCGCCCAGACCCCGGGCATGATTTCAGCAAACTTGCCGAGCCGGTTCATCGCGCTGACCAGCTGGGTTTCTCCAGTCCCCGTCAGCTTTGCGATGATGAGATAGTTTGACACGTCGTCCGCCGGTTCCGGCTGGCTGGAAGGTCGAAGCGCCTCGTTCAGATGGTGGACGAGTGGGCGATGTTCCCGGGCAGGCAGGAAAGCGCCGCCATCGCCTTCGGCGACCTGCGTCCGCGGCCCGACGCGCTTCTCGGCGATAAAACCAACCATCTGGCCTAGCGTATAAGGCCCATAGATAACCTCATTCACCAGGACCCGCCATTCAGCCGGGTCCATTTCAGAAAGATCGAGGGCCGTTTCTGTTGTCATATCCGCAGCAATTCGTTCTCGTAGGATCTCAAACTTGTCTCACGCGGCGACTAGCCATGCAAAGGTAAGCGGGCGGTTACAAAGGACAGGTACGTAGAGCTAAGAGTGTTCCACGGCTGGATCGTACCGCCGGCCCCTTAGCCGCGCGAACAATCGCCGTCCGGATTTCATCGTCATTAGCCTGTAGGCCGCAGGCGTAAAGTAGAGCGCCAGCAGCGCTGAGCCGGCGACGCCCCCGGCAATCGCAGTCGCAAGCGGCAGCCAGAACACATCACCGGTCAGGATAATCGGCACGAAACCACCCATAGTCGTCAGGGTGGTCGCCACGATGTGCCGGGTCGCATCAACCACGACTTCGCGCTGGGCAAGCACGTCATCGGCGCGCGCCGCAGCATTCCCCTGCAGGAGCGATAGAACCACGATCGAGCTGTTGATCGAGATACCGAGCAGCCCCAGCGAGCCGACAATCGCGTTGAACCCGAGAGGCAGGTTGAACATCCACACGCCGCCAAAGGCGAGGCCGACGGACAGGAACCCTGTTAGCAGGATAAGCAGAGACAGACGGAAGGAATTGAATACCAGCGTCACCGCGCCCGCCATGATGATGATCAACGGCACGGCCAGGGACAGAAGGTTTGTGGTCGCTTCGGCCCGCGTTTCTGCCTCACCGCCGATCAGGATGTCGTAACCCGGCGGCGTTTCGAAGTCAGAAGCGTCCAGAAGCTCCTGAAAACGTTCCTGCGCTGGCGATGGAAGCGAGAAAGGTTCGGTAAAACCGAAGATCTGGTTCACGCGCCGCCCATCAAACCTCGATATCACAGCGGTCTGAGGGTCGAGCGTCATCTCACCAAGCGTTGCGAGCGGGGCCCCTTCTCTACCATTGACGGTCCCAACTGACATGGCCCGCAAATCTGAAAGCTGCGACCGGCGCGATTGAGGGGCAATGACGCGGACGGGGATTTCTTCGATGCCTTCGAGGATAGACCCAGCAGGCACGCCTTCCAGCTCCGCGCGGACATCCTGCGCCAGACCGGCCAACCGTTCGCCCGTCATCGCCGTTGCGGCTTCGTCAGCGCGTATTGTGACGATTGGCGCGCCAAGCTGGAGGCTCGCTTGCGTGTAAGTCACGCCCGGCGTCGCGGACAGCACGCGCCGCGTTTCGTTGCCAAGCCGGTTGAGCGTTTCGAGACTGTCGCCACGAATATAGAACTCGATCGGCGCAGGCACGGGCGGTCCCTGCTCGAAGGGAAGTGCCAGGAACTGGGCATCCGGAAATTCCATTCGCAGATCGTCCTGTATCTGGCGGACCAGACGGCGTGTCGAAAGGTTATCCGTCAGCTGCACCCAGCCTGAGGCAAAGCCAGGCACGCCCTGAGTATTGTTGAACGCATTATAATAAACACGCGGCGCAGACTCGCCGAGCGTGAGATTGACCAGCTCGACTTCGGAGTATTCGTGCAACAGTTCAGTTGCGCGCATTGCTGCGCGCTCAGCTTCGTGGATTGTAGCGGTCGCCGGCAGGCTAATCTCGATCTGGAACTGATCACGCTCGGTCTGTGGGAAGAACTGAAGCGGCAGGCTGCCGCCCAGAGAGAAGCCGACAAGCGCCGGCACCAGGCCTATGGCGAGACCAAGCGGGGGAAACTTAAGCACGGCACCAACCGTCCAGCGATACCCGTCGGTTACGGCATTGATCGAAATCCCGTCACGGAACCAGTTCTTCCGTTCTCCAATAACCCTTTTCCGGTCGAAACGGCCCGCGAGGAACGGGATGATTGTCATTGAGAGAAGGAAAGAGGCGATAACGGAAAAAATTACCGAGACGCCCAGCATACCGATAAATTCACCTGCCGCCCCTGGCATCAGCGCAATCGGCGCAAACGCTAGCGCCGTAGTCAGTGTGGAGGCAAAGAGCGGGCCGAACAGTTTCGAGAGGGCGATGTCGATTGCTTCAACGACGCTGTGCCCACGGGCACGCTCTTGATCATATTCATCAAAGACGACGATCGCATTGTCGATGAGGAGACCGAGCGAGATGACGAGGCCGGTTACCGACATCTGGTGCAAGGGATAGCCGAAGACGTTGAACAGGATGAGCACGAGCGCGATCGTCAGCGGCAATGCCGCACCGACAACAAAAGCCGCACGCCACCCCATCACCAGGAACAGGGCGAGAAACACAATCACCGACGAAAAGGCGAGATTCTGCGCCAGTCCGTTCAATCGCGCATTTGTATACTTACTCTGGTCAAAGACGAGCTGAACATCGATCGCGGCCGGAGAGGCCGCATCAAACTCAGCTACTAATGCGCGTGCCCGCTCTGCCCACTGATCGACCCGCTGGTTCGGCTGAATGAAAGCGCTGACGACGATGGACCTTCGGCCATTCGTGAAATTCATCACCGTGGCCGGGTCCTCAATCCCCTTCCGCACTTGCGCAATATCACCCACGCGCAAGGCGCTGCCATCTGCACGCTGCACCAGAGGCACCGATCTGATCCGCGCGATACCGTCAAAGGAACCGCCGATCTCGACCCCGACATCGGCGCGATCCCCCCGCACCTGTCCTGCCGGCGCCTTGGCATCTGATGCCGCAACCAGCTGGGCGGCATCGCTCATGCTTAGGCCAGCTGCGGACAGAGCGTCGGGATCAATGACGACGCGGACTTCCTCGCGCGGCAAACCAAAAATCTCGGCCTCTTCGGTGCCCGGCAGGTTCTGAAACCGGTCAGAGAGGTTGCGCGCAAAACGCGACATGACGGCGAGTTCTGGCTCACTCTCTCCAGTCCAGACCAGTGAGACCAACATGGTCGATGCGCCAACATACTGGCGCTCGACGCGCGGGACACTCGTACCGAAAGGCAGGTCTGCGCGGGCACCGTCCACTTTCGCCCGAACCAGCGTCCAGGCATCATCGACTTCCGCCTCGCTGAGGCCCTCATCCATCGAGATATCGATCTGGGAAACGTTCTGGCGCGAACTGGACCGGACTTCGTCGACCTCAGGAAGTTCGCGAATGGCGCTCTCAATGGGGTCTGTAACGGTCGCCTCGATGCGCTCGGCATCAGCGCCTGGCAGGGCTGTCAGCACATATCCGAAACGCTCAACGAGAGTCGGATCTTCCTGTCGTCCAAGCGTCAGCAGAGACCCGATCGCGCCCGCCACAATGACGAGGATGGCAAGAATGCTGAGCCGCGGCAGCCGGTAGAAAAGCGTGCGCATCCCCCTGCTCTCCTCTAGCCTTCGTTCGAATAGGATGCCGCAAGCGGCGCCGGCCGTGGCGAAACGGCCTGGCCGGGCGTAACGCGCTGCAGGCCGTCGATGATGATCCGGTCGCCGTCTGAGATCGCGCCTCGAACGAAGGCGCGCTCTCCGTCGCTCTGGACGACTTCAACCAGTCCGGGGCGGGCGATCCAGCCGCCATCCTGCGGCGCGGCGATGTACAGGGACCAGAGCCCTCGCTGGCCCTCAGCGAGCGCAGAAACAGGCAACCATAGGCCATTCTCTTCCACATCACGCGATAGCGATAGACGAACGACAGCTCCAGGCGAAACGGTCGCTGGGTCGGTCACATCAAACACAGTCGTTACACTTCGCTGTCCGGCTTCTATGACACCGGTTACAGAGCGCAGGCGCGCATCAATCGGTCCGCCATCGCTTTCCAGCGCATAGACTTTTCCAGGCTCCAGCGTCGAGGCAAGGTTCGCTGGCAGGCCGAGCCGGGCCTCCAGCGAACCTGTCTCAATCAGTGCAAAGACGGGCGTACCTCGGGGGGCGATGGCGCCCTCATCATAGTTGCGCGCCATAATCATGCCCGGATAGGGCGCCCTTATACTTGCGAGATCGATCTGCACGCGCAGCGTGTCTGCCTGCGCTTTGGCCGCTTCGATCCGGGCATCGGCCGTCGCAGCCTGTGCAAGGGCTTCATCGACGCGCTGCTGGGAGACGTGGCCCCGCTGCATCAGCGTTTGCTGACGCTCCACCGTGTTCATTGCGAGCGCATGGGAGGCGCGCGCTTCATTGACCCGCGCTTCGGCCGAGGCGAGCTGCGAGCGTAGCGCACGTGTATCGAGCACCGCCAGGATCTGCCCGTCAGTAACACGGTCGCCAACATCGACGTTGAGCGCAGCGATGCGGCCTCCATCTGCAAAGCCAAGATCGCTGGAGCGGCGCGGCTGTATGATACCTGTGAACTTCTCGTCCAGCGCCAGTGATGACTGCACATCTGCGACAACCACATCGACCGCGAGCGGCACTGGCTCTTCGCTAATGACAAGCGGTCCGTCGCTGGAACGCTGACTGAGCACAAACAGCGCAAGAAGCGCGACGCCAACGGCAATCACCGCGATAAAAAGCAGGCCCTTCAGGAAGCTGGGCCGGGGTGTGCGGTCATACTCGCTCATGCGGCCTCTCCGCTGGTTTTCTCGATGCTACGGATGATCAGATCGGAATGAAATTCCATGAATTCAGCCTGGTTCATCCCGCCGGGCATGGAGGCGGTCGCGGGAAAATCCGGCAGATGGGCAATCATCATGGTGAGGCCGTGGATAGACGCCCAGACAGACTTTGCGGTGTTGACCGGATCGAGGTCGGACCGAAAGTACCCACCTTCAATCCCTTCGGAAACCATGTCGGTGAGCACGCTGAACGCGCGCCCCTTATTGGTATCCTCAAATGCGCGCGCGTCCAGCGACGTCTCTGCATCAGGCCGGACACCGGAGAAGGCCGCCACATAATGATGGGGCTTTTCTATCGCGATGCGCACATACCCTGTCATGCATCTGCGAGCACGCACACTGAAAGGCTCACGCCTGTCTACAATCTCATGAACAGCGCCCAGCAGGCGGCCAAAGAACGACTCCTTCAGCTCATCGACGAGGTCGTCCTTGGAGCTGAAATATTTGTAGATCGCCGCAGGCGAATAATCGATCTCATCGGCAATCCGCCGGATGGAGAGACCAGCCTCCCCCTCTTCGGCGAAGACTTTTTCGGCCGCATCCAGTATCGCCCCGCGCACCCGCAGACGGCGCCGCTCAGCTGGCGATATCTCGCTATCCTGCATGTTGCGCCACCCTCAGCTGCACCCGCAGGAACTTAACCGAACCGCGGTCACTAAGCAATAGGCGTTCAATTTGTGAACACCGTTCACTCTGACCTGCATACCCCACAATTATTTCCGAGCGGCGGCGGTTTGAATTAGCCCACGCGCCCCTATTTCTTGGACATGACCAAACTCTTCCCCGACGCCCCATCCGTAGGCACCCCAATGCCCGCCACACGCGAGAGCGAAGCGGCCCGCGAATTCCTGGCGCTGCGCCGGTCCGCTAACAAGGCCTGCATCGGCGGACCCGGCCCGGATGCTGAGACGCTTGATGCCATTCTTACGGCGGCCACGCGTGTACCGGATCACCGGCGGCTCTCGCCGTGGCGCTTCATTATTCTCGACGGTGATGCGCGACGCGCCTTCGGTGAAAAAGCCGCCGAGGTCCACAAGCAGGAAAACGAGTTTGCCAGCGACGCAGACCTGGAGGCGACGAAGGCCCTGCCCCTTCGCGCGCCTTGTGTTGTCGTGCTGGTCTCCAGTCCTAAGGACGATAACAAGACGCCGGTCTGGGAGCAGGAGCTTTCAGCCGGGGCCCTCGGCCATAACCTGCTCCTCAGCGCTAATGCCGCCGGGTATGCCGGTAGCTGGCTGACCGAATGGATCAGCTTTTCGAGGGGTATCAACGAACTGCTCGGTCTTTCAGGCCGTGAGCGAATCGCAGGCTACTTCTACCTCGGCAAGGCGACCGCGGACCCGCAGGAACGCGCACGCCCCGAGCCGTCGGACCTCATTTCGCGCTGGCAAGGTTAGCTTAGTCCGAAGAGCGCCTCGCTCTCGGCAAGAAAGCTGTCGCCGCCTCTGGTAATGCCTGAGACGCGGCCCGGCGCTTCGGCGAGAGACGTTTCCGCAAAGAACCCGGCGAGCGCCGTCATCCGGCCCCGCAGCGAGGAGTTGTCCGCCCGTGCAGACAATGCGCCCTTGGTCAGGAAGTGGCCGCCGATGACATCGCCAGCCAGCTCAAGATAGGCCGTTGCGCCGGACAGCCCCTTCTCGCGCTCATCTTTCATCGCCGCCTTCATCCAGTCCGTAGCCTCACGAAGCGCGTCAGCAGACGCGACCAGCCTGTCTGCGATCTGACCAAGCTGCGGGTCGTTGGTCTCGCGCGCCGCGCGGGCGGTTTCGCGCACCTCGTCGATCATCTCATCCATAGCGCGCCCACCCGCCATGGACAGCTTGCGACCGACAAGGTCGATGGCCTGAATACCGTTGGTGCCCTCATAGATCGGCGCGATCCGCGCATCGCGGTAAAGCTGGGCCGCCAGCGTCTCGTTCATGAAGCCCATACCGCCATGTATCTGCACGCCGAGGCTCGCCATCTCGACCCCGGTATCGGTCGACCAGGCCTTGGCGATTGGGGTTAGAAGTTCTTCGCGCAGACGCGCGGCCTCGCGAGCCGCCTCATCTTCAGCCGCATCTGAAAGGTCGGCCGCTACACCGCAGGCATAACAGATCGCCCGCGCCGCCATGGTGTGTGCGCGCATCGTCGTCAGCGTTCGGCGAATATCGGCATGATGAAGGATAGGCGCAGGCCCATCGACACCTTCCGCCCGGCCCTGCTTGCGCTCATTCGCATAGGCATAGGCGGTCTGGTAGGCCGCTTCCGAGACGCCGACACCCTCAAGGCCAACATTGAGGCGCGCCGCGTTCATCATGGTGAACATGCAGGCGAGGCCCTTGTTCTCCTCACCGACAAGCCACCCGGTCGCGCCATCATATTCCATGACGCAGGTCGGGCTCGCATGAATGCCGATCTTCTTTTCAAGACCGATACACTCAACGCCGTTGCGCGCACCGAGCGAGCCATCCTCATTCACCAGCACTTTCGGCACGACGAAAAGAGAGATTCCACGCGACCCTTCCGGCGCATCCGGCAGGCGGGCGAGGACAAGATGGATAATATTATCCGTCATGTCGTGGTCGCCCCAGGTGATGTAGATTTTCTGGCCGCTGATCTGGTACGAGCCGTCATCCTGCGGGACCGCTTTCGTCTTGAGCGCGCCGACGTCGGAGCCGGCCTGAGGCTCTGTCAAATTCATCGTGCCGGTCCACTCGCCTGAGATCAGCCTGGGAAGGTATTTCTTCTTCTCTGCCTCTCCGCCGTGCGCCAGCAGCGCCTCGATTGCGCCGGCGCTCAGCATCGGGCAGAGACCGAAGCTCGTATTCGACCCGTGCAGCATTTCGAGCACCGCATTCGACAGCGTACGCGGCAGACCCTGCCCGCCCCATTCGACAGGTGCAGCGAGGCCCATCCAGCCACCTTCTGCGAACTGGCGATAAGCCTCAGCGAAGCCGTGCGGCGCAACAACGCCATCGCCGGTCAGCTGGGCGCCCTGCTCATCGCCTGCCTGGTTCAGCGGTGCGAGCACGTCGCTCGCCAGCTTTCCTGCTTCTTCAAGAATGGGATCGATGAGATCGTCATCGAACGCTTCGAAATGATCACCTGACAGGCGGCCAATACCGGCAAGTTGCCTCAACGCAAATGCCATGTCCTCAACGGGTGCCCGATAGCTCATATGATGCATCTCCCGGATAAGTACTATTCTCGACTAGGTCTAAAGCCGTACTGGTTAGTTCAGTCGGCTGGTGTATCTATGCTTCGTGCATTCTTGACCATGTATGAGGAGGTCCGTCCATGCGCCGTATCGTAACAACAGCAGTGCTCGCAGCCCTGACAGCTGCCCCTGCACTCGCAAAACAAACCCTGGAAGGTGTCGCTGACGCCTTCTATCAGCTCGACCCGAACCATTCCTTCCTGACCTTCAACGTCACCCATAACGGTATTTCGACCTATACGGTCTACTTCACCGATTTTGACGCAACGCTCGACTTCGCCCCTGGAAATCCGGCGGCATCCACTCTGAACCTGACGATCAACCCCGCCGCGGTGGAATCCAACTATCCCGCCGATTACAAGGCAGGCCATCCGAACAGCGAGTTTGAAAGCTGGAACGAAGCGCTGGCCAATGATGACCGCTTCCTGCAGGCCGATGAGTATGGCGAGATCACCTTCACCTCGACCAGCGCTGAACTGACGGGTGACTTCACCGGTACTGTCACAGGCGATCTGAGCTTTCGCGGTGAAACCCGCCCGGTCACGCTCGATGTCACCTATAATGGGGTCGCCAACATGCCCTGGATGGGTGAGCGCGATACGATTGGCTTTACCGCCTCAACAACAATCGACCGGACCGAATTCGGTATGGACGCACTCCAGGGCATTATCTCGAATGAGGTCGCCATCGAGTTCTCCGGCGAATTCATGCAGAACGAATAGACCTCCAGACAATCAGGGCTGATACAAGATGAAACTCACAACGACTTTTCTTGCCGCGTCGAGCCTACTGGTTCTGGCGGCTTGCTCCGGCGCCGAGACAGACACGTCCAGCGCCGCCGAAACCGAGACGACAGAGACGGCAGAAACCGAGACCGACGTCTCTGCGGGCGACGGCGTCCTGGCTGAGGTTGCAACGGCGACCTATTCCATTGAGCCAACGCACGCCTTCCTGACGGCAACAGTGATGCACAATGGCCTGTCAGAATACACGCTGAGCTTTACAAACTTTGACGGCACGCTCGACTTCAATGCAGCAGACCCTGCAAGCTCCAGCCTCGATTTCACCATCGATCCTTCGTCAGTCTGGGTGAACTTTCCGGGTGACTACGAGGCAGGCCATCCTGACAGCCCGCATGACAGCTGGACCGACGCCCTCGCCCAGGATGAGGGCTTCATGAATGCGGGCACCTATCCTGAGATCACCTTCACCTCGACCGAAGTGACCCGTACCGGCGACACCACGGGAACGGTCACGGGCGATCTCACCTTCCTTGGCCAGACCCAGCCTGTCACGCTAGACGTCACCTTCAATGGCGTCGCCAACGTGCCTTGGTTTGGCGTCCGCGACATCATTGGTTTTGATGCCGTCACGCGGAGTAATCGTTCGGCGTTCGGGCAAGATACGCTCCAAGGCATGATTTCTGACGAAGTCGTGGTCGAGTTTTCGGGCGAATTCCTGCAACAAGAAGCCGCAGAGACGGACACCGCGACAGACGGCAATTAAATATAATGACCCGCTCCCCGCGATATACTGCCGTTGCGATTGCCCTTCACTGGGCGATCGCATTCGGTATCCTGTTCATGATCTGGCTCGGCTGGAACATGGACGGCAAGGAATCCTGGTTCCAGCTCCACAAATCGGTCGGCATCACGATCCTGACCCTGACAGTCGCGCGGATTATCTGGCGGGTCATGAACCCGCCGCCTCCCCTGCCAGCGGACATGAAGCCTTGGGAGAGCAAAGCCAGCCACGCCGTCCATATCGGCTTCTATGCGCTGATGGTAATCATGCCTCTGACCGGCTGGCTCACCGTCTCGATTTCTTATGATTTCGACATTCCGACCGTGATCTTCGGGCTGTTCAGCTGGCCAGACATCCCCGGCGTCGGCTTCCTCGCGAATGAGACGGGCTTTGCAATCGTCTCGAATATCCACTCCAAACTTGCTTATGTCGCCTTTGCGCTACTGGCGCTGCATGTCGGCGGCGCGCTGAAGCACGAGTTCGGCCCGGAAGAAGGCGTGCTGAAGCGCATGATGCCGGGTCTTTTCGGCAAGACCGGCAAACCGAGCTCGCCGCCGCGCGGATTTTCAGCCGCCTTTGGCGCAGCCATTGGCCTCTTCCTGCTCATCGCTTTCGTGCCGCAGCTTTTTTCCAGTGGCGAAAGCGAACCTGCCGGCAATCGTGCCGCTGGCAATTCAAGTGAAACATCTATCGAGCCCAACTGGGTGGTCGACTACGACCAGTCCTCAATCGCCTTCACCTTCACTCATGAAGGCCAGACTTACGAGGGCACCTTCGGCGACTGGACCGCCGATATCGATTTCGACGCCAGCGACCTTGCGGGCTCCGAAGTGCTTGTCACGGTGAACACCGGTTCGGCCGCGACACCGAAGAAGCTCTATACAGACAGCCTGAAATCGGGCGAGTGGTTCGGCGTCTCCGCATTTCCGCAGGCCACAGTCCGGCTCACCGGCTTCGAAGAGACCGGTACAAGCTACACCGCGAACGCCGCGCTCTCGATCAAGGACAATGAAGTGACTGTGCCGTTTGCCTTCACGCTTGAAGAGAATGGCGGTTCTACCGTGATGACAGGAAATACAACGGTTGAGCGCACGCCGCTGGACCTTGGACAGACATCTGATGCCAGCGCCGCCTATGTCTCCGAATCCGTTCGCATTGATGTGCGCGTCGTGGCCTCGCCTGCTGGCTGATTGGGTGCTAGGCGGTGGCCATGCAGGCAGCTGTTCTCAAACCAGATCCCGCCGCCATTCGGAAAGCGGCCAGCCTCCTCAAACAGGGGGGGCTCGTCGCCATGCCGACAGAGACAGTTTATGGCCTTGCCGCAGATGCCTCTAATGCGGACGCCGTTGCCCGGCTCTATGCCGCGAAGGGCCGACCCGCCTTCAATCCATTGATCGCGCATTGCGCCTCGGCGGAGGCAGCCTTTGCGCAAGGACGTTTCTCCGAGAGGGCGCGCGTGCTTGCCGCCGCCTTCTGGCCCGGGCCGCTCACCTTCGTGGTCGATGCGATAGACACCACAACGGTCTGCTCGCTGGCCCGCGCCGGACTTGATACGCTGGCGCTGCGGGTGCCAGCTCACCCGGCGGCGCGCGCACTGCTTGAGGCTTTCGGCGGACCACTCGTCGCGCCATCCGCCAATCCTTCGGGCCGCATAAGCCCTACAACCGCCGCGCATGTTTCGAGTGACATGGGCGACAAGGTCGACCTTATTCTTGATGGCGGCCCGTGCAGCGAAGGCATTGAGTCGACGGTGATCGATGCGCGCGGTGAGAGCCCCGTTCTGCTGCGTCAGGGTACTGTCCTGCCCGAAGCTATCGAGAGAATCTGGCCGGGCCTTGAAGCTGGCGGCAGCGAAGACAGGCCGACATCTCCCGGCCAGTTGCTGCGCCACTATGCGCCAAATGCCCGGCTTCGCCTCAACGCCGACAACGCGCGGCCTGGTGAAGCGCTACTTGGGTTTGGGCCCGGCGAGGCAACGCTCAACCTGTCAGCTAGCGGCGACCTTGTCGAAGCGACGGCGAACCTGTTTGCGATGATGCGCAAGCTGGACGAGCGTTTCGACCAGATCGCCGTGGCCCCTATTCCCGAAAAAGGATTAGGTGCGGCCATCAATGACCGTCTGGTTCGCGCGGCTGATCGCGGCTAGACAAACGGGATGCATCCAGCGCCCGCCTATCTTGAGACCGACCGAGCCATCCTCCTGCAGCGTGTGCATGATTGGCCCTTTGCCCTGGTCATCGGCCTCAATGAGGGGCGACCCTGTGCAGCCCATACGCCCGTGCTGGCTGGGCCGGACGGCACACTCCGGTTTCACCTGTCCAAAGCGAACCCTGCCGCCAAAGGACTGACCAACGATAGGCACGCGCTCATCGTGTTTTCCGGTCCTCATGATTATATCTCGCCAGACTGGTACGGCATGGAGAAACAGGTGCCGACCTGGAACTATCTCTCCGTTGAAGCCGAAGGCCCTGTCAGCATCTGTGATGAGCAAGACGCCGAGCAATTTCTCGAAGACCTCTCGGCGCGGTTCGAAGCTGGTCTCGCTCCCAAGCCGGCATGGATGGTCGCGTCGATGGATCGGGTCCAGCTGAAGCGGATGCTGGCCGCCATAGTGACCTTCACACTCACCCCGCAAAGGCTGGAAGGGATCACAAAGTTCGGCCAGGACAAGCCTGACGAGGCGCGCATCCGGGCGGGCCGGGCCTTGAAAGCTGCAGGCGGAGACATAACCATTTCGACCATGATGGAGCGTCGCTGATGAACCGCCCGAATGAAGAATTCTTGACCGGAGCCAAGGCTCTGCTGGGACCAACGGGCTGGAGTGAGGACCCGGACAAGCTCGAAGAAGTCGCCTCGCCATGGCGAGGTACGAGCAAAGGCGAAACGCCTTTTCTCGCGATGCCTGGCTCCACCGAAGAGGCGGCAGCCCTCGTCAAACTTTGCGCTAAGCACCGCGTCGCGCTCGTGCCACAAGGTGGCAATACCGGTCTTGTCGATGGTGGCACGCCGCATGGCGAGATCACCGTTTCCATGCGCCGAATGACAAAGCTTCGCGGCGTTGATACCCGCAACAATTCCATGACCATCGAGGCTGGAGCGACACTTCTGAGTGCGCAACAGGCAGCTGAAGATGCTGGCCGCTTCTTCCCGTTGTCGCTTGGTTCGGAAGGCCAGGCCAGTATTGGGGGGCTGATCTCGACCAATGCGGGCGGTGTCGCTGTCCTGCGCTACGGGATGATGCGTGACCTTGTTCTGGGGCTCGAAGTCGTCCTGCCCTCTGGTGAGATATGGGATGGGCTATCGGGTCTTCGAAAGAACAATACCGGCTATGATCTGAAGCATCTCTTTGCCGGCGCCGAAGGCACGCTGGGCCTGATAACGGCTGCCACGCTCAAACTTTTCCCAAAGGTTTCAAAGGCGACCGCCTGGGTGACCTGCGAGACGCCTGCCAAGGTTGTCGATCTGCTTGCGCTCGTTCGCGACCATGCTGGAGATACTGTCACCAGCTTCGAGATCATCCCCGCCAACGCCATCGAGATGGTGAAGTCGGATGTGCCCGATACGCGAGACCCGGCGCCGTCCGGCCTGCCCTGGCGGGTCCTTGTCGAGGTTTCAATGTCGCGGGAAGATCTGGCCCGAGATGCCCTGATGGAAGCTCTTGCGGACGGGATGGAGAGCGGGCTTGCCGCCGACGTCCTCATCGCAGAGAGCGGTCAGCAGGCCGCGAGCTTCTGGCACATCCGCGAGACGATCCCCCTGTCCAAACGCGCCTATGGCACCGCGCTCAACCATGATGTGTCTGTGCCGGTGTCGGCCATTCCGGACTTCCTGACCGCGACGGAGCAAGCGATCCACGAATTGGTGCCGGAGGCTGAAATCGTCGCCTTCGGCCATGTTGGTGACGGCAATCTCCACTATTCGGCCTGCGCGCCAAAGAACCCTGAAAATTCAGCGCTTTCTGAAAAGTCTGACGAGGTTACCCGTATTGTTCATGCGCAGGCGATGAAGTTTGGCGGGTCGATCAGCGCCGAGCATGGGGTCGGCCGGTTGAAGCGCGATGAGCTCGCCGAGATCAGGCCAAAGGCAGCCACCGAAACCATGCGGGCCATCAAGCTGGCGCTCGATCCGCTTGGCATCATGAACCCTGGCCGGGTCGTGTCGGTCTAGTCAGTAGTCTTCGTCCATCCGCACCTGGCATAACTACCATTCCGCCGGAACGCCTTCAGTTGCGAGTGCATCTCAATTACATCTTCGGCATCAAACCGGAGAAATCGTAATGAAAAGAACAGCCCTCGTAAGAACCGAGAATGCCAGCCGCTATCTTCAACAGCTCAGCAAGCACTGGGCTCACAAGTTCGAGGTCGACTATTCGCAGACCGAGAGCCGGATAAAGCTGCCGCTTGGAAAGCTGAGCATGCAGGCCAGCGAGAGTGCGCTCGGACTGGAAGTGACTTCTGACACAACAGATTCGCTCGATCAGCTTTGCGACGTCATTGAACGTCACATTGACCGGTTCGCTCATCGGGAAAGTGCGCTCGTTTATGGGTGGAAATAACGCCAAAACCACGGTGCAGCGACGGTGTACTGGTGGTGTTTCTGCCGGTGTCGGCAAGCATAGATTGCAATGCAGTAACTCGCGGCGTTTTTTCCTTTGCCAAACTGCGATTGGTTCTTAACGTCTCCTGAGGCAGTCTCCTGCAGACTGAGCCTTATTGCCCGACGACCCGGAGTACTGAATGACCAAAATCCCACGCTCGCTTGCCATTCCAAAATCCTGGAAGACAATCGACATGCCAAGCCTGTTTTCGGCCTTCATCTATCCGGCACTAGGCATTGCGCTGCTGACCACCATGGTCGCACTCGGCTTCGCGCTGACGCAAATCGAACTCAAGCTCTGGTACATTCCGCTTTCGCTGGGCGTCACCGCGTTTACGATTTTTATCTGCAATGCTGGTATCGGCCCACTTCACCGCATCATGCAGCACCGCGCAGGCGAAATGGCATGGCCAGCACAGGTCCTGACCATGGTCAATCTGATGATCGCCATGCAGGGCAATGTGAAGGACTGGGTGAACTATCACTCCCAGCATCACCGTTTTGCTGATGGCCCGGGCGATCCGCACAATCCGTTCGAGAGCAAGCGCTGGGCCTGGGTTGGCTGGATCCTGTTCCGAGACCCGAAAGACACGATGCGCCCGATGCCAATCTGGCTGAAGAACCATCCGATCATTGTCTGGATGGACGGCTTCTACAATTCCATTTCCCTCGTCATCCACCTCCTCATCCCAGCGATCATCTACCTCATCGTCTGGGCGGCTGGCGGATCGCTGATCCTGACCGGCATCATCCATGCCAGCGTCGTGATCGGCCGTGCGATCCAGTTCCACGCCACCACCTATGGCATCAACGTTCTTGGCCACCTCAAGACCCCGGCCTGGGCGGACCATGCGATGGCGCTGCTGACCGGCGGCGAGGCTTTCCATGACCACCACCATGATGAGCCTGTGTCGGCGCTTCACCGCCCCCGCAAAGGCGTCTGGAACCGTATTGTCGACTATAACGGCACGATGCTGCTCATCTATGAGAAGCTTGGTTGGGTCAAAGGATTGAAGATCGCCCCTCGCTTCGCATGAACGAAAAACCGCTCAAGGACCGCGTGACCCTTGTCTCCAGCGACGTGCTCGCTGATGACTGGGTCCCGCTGGTCAAGCATACGATCGACTATGAACGCCGGGATGGGCGCCGCGAGCGCCTGTCGCGCGAAATCTATAACAGACCCGATGCCGCAGCAGTTCTGCCCTATGACAGCGCGCGCGGCACCGTCCTCCTCATCCGTCAGCTACGCCTGCCCGTCTTCCTGAAGGGCGACGAAGAACCGATGTGGGAAGCCTGCGCCGGTGTCATTGAAGATGAAGACCCCGAGCAGGCGATCAGCCGCGAAGCCATCGAGGAACTTGGCTACCAGTTGCATGACCTGCATCTCGTGACCGCCATGTATGCAAGCCCGGCAAGCTTTGGTGAGCGGGTCTGGTGCTATACAGCGACCTACAAACCTTCAGACAAGGTCGCGAGCGGCGGCGGCGCCAAGGATGAGGGCGAAGACATCGAAGTGGTCGAGCTTCCCTTCGACGATGCCTATGGCCGTATCGAGACCGGCGACATCACCGACGCGAAGACAATCCTGCTCCTCCAGCACCTCAAACTGTCGCTTTAAAGAAAAAGGGCGCCCGCAGCCTGACTGCACGCGCCCTTCTCCGAATTTGCAGACGGATGCTTAAGCCGTCAGGTCTTCAACGCGGGCGTCGGGCGCGTTCTTCTTGACGGACTCGATACCATTGTCGCGGCCAGAAGCGCTCTTGTAGTTCTCGGACGTTCCAATCACCTGGCCATTGGTGGACTTCAGATTGAAGCGGAAATTGCCAGCATCGGTTTCCTTGCGCTCAAAGCGCGCATCATCGGGCGCATTCTTCTTCACCGACTCGATGCCGTTCGTTGCGCTGGCTTTCTGCTTGTAGCCTTCGCTTGCGAGGATGACTTCGCCATTGCCGGCTTTGAGCCGGAAGCGAAATTCGCCGGCCTTGTCAGTGTAGAGTTCGAATTTGCCAGCCATTTGGCGCTCCTTTCCATTGGGGAATCGGTCGGTTGATGGTGCCTGAAAGCGTGGCCGCAGCGCTGGACGGGGTCAAGCAGGTTCAACCCGGCCGGGAGCGTCCGCTCACCCCATGAAGAGAAAACCGCGCAATATGTACGCCGTCGCCGCCACCAGGGTTACGCTGGCGATCGCGATACCCCAGAACCAGGCGAGCCGTTTCCAGAGAGGCCCGGCGGAGCCGCCGGTTTCGTCAGGGCCTTCAGGCTCTATCAGGTCAGTCATGATAGGCCTCGTCCGGGTCCACCTTGCCCCAAAAGAGCGAGTAGACATAACCGGTATAGATCAGGATGACCGGCAGCATAATGGCAGCGCCGACGAACATGAGCATCAGCGCATTATCGCGCGCGGCTGCCTGCCAAATGTCGACTTCGAACGGTACGATGTTCGGAAACAGGCTGACCGCGAGGCCGAGATAGCCTGACAGGAAGATACCGGCGGACAGGACATAAGGGCGCCAGTCGGGCGCAGAGACCTTCCCGGTAAGATCTCGCCAGACAAGCGCTGTCAGGACAAGACCAATAAGAGGGATTGGCGAGAGTGGCAGGATCTTGCCGAACTCAAGCTCTGCCATGGAGAATCCCCACCGCTCCGTCACGCGGGGATCAATGGAGAGCGTCGCAAGGCTGACCGCTGCAAAGCAGACTGCAACACCAATGAGTGCCATCATGCCGCGATTGCGTGCGCGCCGCTGCACCTCGCCTTCGGTCTTGAGCACAAGCCAGCAAGCACCGAGAAGGACATAGCCGATCGCGACCGATACGGCGACGAGAAGCGAGAACGGGGTCAGCCAGTCGAGCGGACCGCCCGCAAAGCTGCGGCCTTCAACCGTGACACCCTGTATGAAGCCGCCAAGGATGAGCCCCTGTGAAAGCGCAGCCGCAAGCGAGCCATAGAAGAAAGCGCCATTCCAGAACAGCTTGGTAGGCCGTCGCACGGCCTTGTGCCGAAATTCAAAGGCAACCCCGCGAAAGATAAGCGCTGCCAGCATGAGCAGGACCGGCAGGTAGAAGGCGGGCATCAGGATGGCGTAGGCGAGCGGGAAGGCCGCGAAGAGGCCGCCGCCACCGAGGATCAGCCAGGTTTCGTTTCCGTCCCAGACGGGTTCGATCGTGGCCGTCATCAGATTACGCTCGTCATCGGTCTTGGCAAAGCCGGTCAGGATGCCGATGCCAAGGTCCATGCCGTCAAGAAGGACATAGAGCATGACCGCCGTCGCGATCAGCAAGCCCCAGATCAGTGGAAGATCAAGTTCCATCGTCTCGCCCTTTCCCTATTCAGCAGGCTTGCGGCCACGTGGACCGGTTTCAGCGGGTTCTTCGACAGCGCCGAGTGGGGAACCGGGGGCGCGGTGTTCGCGCTCCGGCGGCTCTGGCGCGTCATCCTGAAAGCCGCGCGTCGCGATGCGCGCCATGTAGATGCTGCCTGCGGTAAAGATGATCGCGTAGACCACCATGAAGATGATGAGCGAGGTCGCCACCTGCCCGGTCGAGACCGGCGCGAGGCTGTCTTCGGTGCGAAGCTGTCCATAGACCGTGAAGGGTTGGCGGCCGACTTCAGCGACGACCCAGCCTGTGATGACGGCGATGAAGCCGAGCGCCCCGCCAGGAATGGCGAGCAGGTGGAAGAGGCCGGGCTTGTCGATACGTTTGCGCCACCAGAGGAAGCAGCCCCATATACCGAGGCCCAGCATGGCCATGCCTGCACCAACCATGATGCGGAAAGACCAGAAGACGATTGCGACCGGTGGGCGGTCTTCCTCGGCAAAGGCGTCGAGCCCTTCGAGCGGACCTTCAGCATGGGGGAAAAGGTACGGGCTGGTGCCAGGAATGGCGATTTCGGCAATGTTGCGTTCATTCTCCTCGTCCGGAAAGCCGAACAGGATTGTGGGTTGGACTTCGCTCGTTTCCCACCAGCCTTCAATCGCGGCGACTTTTGCGGGCTGATACTCATGGGCGATCTCGCCCGACCAGTGTCCGGCCCAAATCTGCAGAGGCATCAGGACTGCCAGCGTACCGACGGCCATACGCATCTGCCAGCGCGTCGGCTCTTCTTCATGGCGGCGGACAACCTGCCAGGCCCCTGCCGCCAGAATGACGGCAGCCGTCGTGATAAAGGCCGCCAGCATCATGTGAACATAGCGCGCCGGGAAGCTTGGATTGAAAATGACGTCCCAGAAATTCGTTGCGTAGAAATTGCCGGTCTCAGCATCAATCGCGAAGCCCGCTGGCGTCTGCATCCAGCTGTTTGCCGACAGGATCCAGAAAGCCGAAATCGTCGTCCCTATGGCAACCGCGCAGGTCGCGATGAAATGGAGCTTGTTGCCAACCCGCTTCCAGCCAAACAGCATGACACCGAGGAAGGTCGCCTCGAGGAAGAATGCGGTGAGGACTTCATAACCGAGCAGCGGACCGATCACGCTGCCTGTCTTGTCAGCAAAGACCGACCAGTTCGTGCCGAACTGGTAGGACATGACAACGCCGGACACGACGCCCATCGCAAAGGCGAGCGCGAAAATCTTGATCCAGTGGAGATAGAGCCGCTTGAAGACGTCCCGCTTCGTCCAGAGCCAGAGACCTTCACAGACCGCCAGGAAGGCAGCCAGACCGATCGTGAAGGCTGGAAAGATGATGTGGAAGGCGATCACGAACGCAAATTGCAGGCGTGAAAGGATAAGGGCGTCTAATTCCATGGAATGTTTTCCCGTTTCGCAGAATGTCAGCCGGGCTCGCATAGACTCCTATGGGGCCCGGCCGAATTAACACTGGCTCAGACCTTGGTAAAGCGAAGGTAGGGGCGTACCTCGTCCCAGCCTTGCGGAAACTGAGTGCGGGCCGCCTGGTTCGTAACGGATGGCGGGATGATGACCTTGGCGCCCATGACCCAGTCCGCCGGTGTCGCCACCTTGTACTTGTCGCCTGTCTGCAGCGCGTCCACGACGCGAAGAATCTCATCGAAGTTGCGACCCACGCTCATCGGATAGGTCATCGTGAGACGGATCTTCTTGTTCGGATCGATGATGAAGACGGACCGGACAGCCGCTGTTTCGCTCTCACCCGGATGGATCATGTCATAGGCCTGCGCCACAGCATGATCGATATCGGCGATAATCGGAAATGAGAGGTCAGTATTCTGCGTGTCGTTGACGTCATCGATCCATTTGAGGTGCTCTTCGACGCTGTCGGTCGACAGGCCCAGCGGCAGGACATTGCGGGCTGCGAACTCGTCGGCGAGTTGGGATGTCCGCCCCATTTCCGTCGTGCAGACGGGCGTGAAGTCAGCCGGGTGGCTGAACAGGAAAACCCATTTGTCCCCTGCCCAATCATGAAAGGAGATATCGCCCTTCGTTGTCGGGATGGTGAAGTCGGGGGCCGTGTCGCCAATGCGCAAGGACATATCAGTCGCTCCTGTAAGTCTGGTTTCCCCAAAGGTAGCGACTGGCCCTCTTCCCTTTGCCTGTGCATTCTGCCACGCGGCAGGATGGCGCGGGGGTGACGGACACTTCGTTCTGGTTCAAAAGACGGCTCATGCCAAAGACTAAACCCTCCACCACCGATACGAAAAAAGAGAAAGAGCCGCTTCACGAGCGCCTCAATATCTACCAGTGGTCAGTCGTCGCCATCCTGCTCTGGCTGGTCTTCGGCCTGGTGCCGATTGCGCTGATGCAACTGGTGCGGCTGGAGGATCTCGCCGCGACCCGTGTCTCTCAGTATGGTGCGATGTTCGGCGCGGCGAGCGCGTTCTTCTCAGGCTTTGCGCTTATCGGCATCATGCTGACCAATAGCGCGCAGAAGAAAGCGCTGGAGCTTCAGAAGCTCGAACTGGAAGAGGTCGCCGACAATCAGCGCAAGGCGCTGAACCTGCAGATTATTCTGGCATTCATGGACGATATCGCCGCCGATGAATTCCGGCAGGCCTCTGGCATTCTGTTCGACTATGAGCGAGCGGGCGCGCTCGGCCGATACGGGGTCCTGCGTCACAAGACAGATCGCACGCCAGAGGAAGAAGCCGAGTATCAGCGCTTCGATTCTGCCCGCCGCCGGTTCGTTCTCGTCTTCCACAAGATGAAACGCCTTCATGCGGGCGGCGCGGTGGATCTTTCCACTGTGCGGACCGTCTTCTCCCCTGATCTCGTCTGGACGCTTTTGCTCGTCGATGAGCCGATGGAAGAGGCAATCCGCGCCAACTACAGCCGCGACACGTTTGTTTTCTTCCAGGAGCTGTATGAGCCCGAAGAGATACTCGGCCAATGGCCGAGGACGCCCGGCAACCCGCTGCCGACACGCCTGAAGGGCACAGCTTTCGACCTGGACACGAGCACCTGATGACCGCACCACGCTATAAACTCATCGCCTGGGACTTTGACGGGGTCCTCAATGCCAACGTCCAGAACGGTGTCTTCAAATGGATGACGACGTTTGAACAGGATACAGGGCTGCCGATCGACTCCCTGGCGAGCTATCTCTTCTCCGGACGCTTCCAGCGGGCCATGGTGGGCGAAGCGGACCTGCACGAGCTTGTCGGCGACTGGGCCGCTGAACATGGCGTGCCGCACCGGGCGGGCGAGGTGATCGACTACTGGTTCGACAAGGACCATATTCCCGATGAGACGACGCTGGATGTCGTCCAGCGTGCGCGCCGGGCGGGGATTACCAATGTCATTGCCACCAATAATGAGGTCTACCGTGCCGACTGGATCGAGGCGCAGGGCTTTGGCGAGCATATGCATACCGTGTTCGCCGCTGGCCGCATGCGGCTCGCCAAGCCTGACCTTGCCTATTTCGCGCATATCGAGGACGCGCTCGGACATGGCGGCAAGGATGTTATCCTCGTCGATGATATGGCCGAGAATGTTGAAGCCGCCCGCCAGCATGGCTGGGACGCGTTTCATTTCGTGCCGGGATGCCATGACGCGCTGGCGGAGAAACTTGGCCTTGCTGGCAATCGCTAGGCACCGCGAAGGCAAGGCCTAGTCTTTATCTGTGACGGGCAGGTACCGTTCCAGCCATTTGAACAGGACCATGATAACCAGCGCGAGTATGGTCACCAGCGCCGCAATGGCCATGAAACCGGCACCGCAGGCGAGACCGATTGCGCCTGCCAGCCAGAGCCCTGCTCCGGTCGTCAGACCCTCAAGTCGGCCGCTATGGCGTATGATGGCCCCCGCCGCGATGAACGCGACCCCCGCCGTTACGGCTTCGACAATGCGCAGCGGGTCTGGCCGGATGCTCGAGGCGTCTTCAGTCGACTCGACCAGATAACTCACTTCAAGCGCGATGATGGTGAACAGACAGGCTGCCAGCGACACCAGCATGAATGTGCGAAGGCCTGCCGGGCGGTCACGTATCTCGCGTTCGGCACCTATGAGCGCGCCGAAGATGCAGGCCGCCGCGATGCGCACGACGATCTGCATCGTTCCGATTTCGGTCGCAAAGAAGCTGTCGAGCATTTCCATGCTCGCAGAAACGTCTTAGCCGCGCGGGACGTTCCCGGCGTCTAGAACCGCCCGCTAACCGTCAGCCTTGCATTGAGCGGTGCGCCGACGCTTGCCTGATGGGTGGCGTGGGCGTTCGGGAAGTAGAGCTCATCAGTGGCGTTCTCGATGTTGAGCTGGACCCGCACGGCGTCCGACACGTCGTAGAAGGCCGCAGCATCGACGCGCGTATAGGCTGGCAGGATCGCCGTGTTTCCATTGTCGATGAAGCTCTCATCCTGATAGGTCACGCCAAGGCCGATGCCGAAGCGGTCGGTCAGGCGATAAGTGTTCCAGATCGACGCCATGTGTTCTGGCAGCTCACGCGGACGATTTCCGGTCGGGCCGGTGCGGTTGACGATCTCACCATCGAGATAGGAATAGCCAGCCGAGATAAACCAGCGGTCGCTGAACTCGCCCTGCACCTGAACCTCGAAGCCCTGTGTCTCGGACTCGATCACTTCCAGTGTGGACGGGTCATTGTCAGCGACCTGCGGGGAGCGTTGTTCGATCTCGAAGATGGCCGCCGTCAGGCTGACGCCGCCAATGAGGTCCCATTTGAGGCCTGCTTCCAGATTTGTGAACTCATCCGGGTCGAGCTGGTTTGCAGCGCCATTGATATCGGAGAACTGCTCACCGCTGCGCGGCAGGAAGGTCGCGCTATAGCTCGCATAGAGGGAGACGTTCTCCTGCGGCTTGTAGACGAGGCCAAGGCGTGGGGAGACTTCCTCATCCTTGCGGCTGCGGGTGTCGTTAGCGAGGACGTTCAGGACTTCGATATCGAAGCTGTCAAAGCGCAGGCCGACGATGACGTCGAGCTTTTCGGAGATCTCGATCTCATCCTGGATATAGGCCGAGAAGACATCGACTTCAGCCTTGGTGAAGTCGTTGATGTCGACGGTATAGTCATTGGTCGTCAGCTGGCCCGCCGCATTGATACCGACGCCGCCGTTCAGGATTAGAGGGCGACGGATATCGAAGACTTCATTGTCGTCAGCGGTCGTGTCCCAGAAAGCGTTGAACCGATCATTGTCATTCGAGGTGTCGATGTACTCACCGCCGACAATGATGGTGTGCTCAAGGCCCCAGGTTGCCGGTTGCCAGACGAGGTTGCCCGACAGGATGGTGTTCTGGCGCTTGGTTGAGTCCTCATAACCATCCAGCGTGACAAGGCCAGGCGTCGCCGCTTCATTGTAACTGGATGCGTAGAAGTTGCGGTAGCGCTTGTCATAGTCGCCATAGAACAGGCTGACATTGGCTTTCAGGGTCTCGGAGAAACGATGCTGCAGCGATGAGCGCAGCAGATGAGCTTCAAGGAAGGTACGGTTCAGCTCCGGATCGCCGAACACAATATCACGAAACGCTTCGACAGGGCGGCCATCTGCGCCGGTCGGAATGCCCCGGTCCACGAAGCGCTCATGATCCAAGTATTCATAGGAAAGGTCGAGCGTCGTCGACGGGGTCAGTTCTATACGCGCCGTCGGGTTAATGCCGATCCGCTCGCCGTCATAGAAGTCGCGGTGATTGTCCAAATTGTCGTACATCGCATTGATGCGAAGCGCCGATGTATCAGACAGGGCGACATTCTGGTCGATCTGCGCGCCGAAACCGCCAAACGTGTCGACGCTTGCCTGGTAACCTGTAAAGGTCTCTCCCACGACACCCTTCTTGGTGACACGATTCAGGATGCCGCCCGTGCCGCCCCGACCAAACAGGAGCGCATTCGGACCGCGCAAGATCTCGATCTGCTCGAGATTGTAGAGCGGCCGGTAATACTGCACGTCGTCGCGCACGCCATCGACGAAGAAGTCGGCCGTCGATCGCACACCGCGGAACACGACAGCGTCGCGGTGGCCTTCACCCTGCGAGGTGTTCACGCCGGGCGTGTAATCGATGATATCGCCAACGCTGTTGAATCCCTGCTGCTCGATCTGGTCAGCCGTGATGATGGAAAGGCTCTGCGGCACATCAATGATGGGCGTGGGCGATTTCAGCGCGTTCACTTCATCAGTGTACAGATACTGGCCGGTCACCAGGATGGAATCGAGGACCTTGTCTTCTTCGACCTTTTGAGCGGCGGCGATGGGCGCGGCGAAAAGCAGGGTCAGCGCGCTCGCACCGTGAAGGGTTTTGTGCAGGTGTTTCATCTGGTTTCGGGCCCCTAGAAAATGTACTGGATGCGCCTACTGCAAATGCGAATGACTGGCAAACTCACGGGTGCAGTATCTTGCAGTTATCGCTTTGAGGATCGCCAGGCCTCGCTGACACCCTGCCCCTGACATCGACGCCAAGATCGACTATGTAGCGCGCTTCAAATTGATGTTTCTGCTGCGGGCCTTGAACCCGCTGGAGGATGAGATGACTGATACGAAGATCGCCCCTGCGGGCGAGCTCAATTCGCTTGGGCTGCCAAAACCCCCATCTGAAACCCGCGTCGTGGCCGCCATGTCTGGTGGTGTCGATAGCTCTGTCGTCGCGGCTATGCTGGCCGATGAAGGCTATGATGTCGTGGGCATCACGCTGCAGCTTTATGACCATGGTGCCGCCATCGAGAAGAAGGGCGCCTGCTGCGCAGGTCAGGACATCCATGATGCGCGTAATGTGGCCGATCAGGTCGGCATCCCCCACTATGTCCTCGACTATGAAAGCCGGTTCAAGGAACAGGTGATGGAAGATTTTGCCGACACCTATATGGCCGGCTCCACCCCCATCCCCTGTATCCGTTGCAACCAGACCGTAAAGTTCAAGGACCTTCTTGCCACAGCAAAGGAGCTTGGCGCTGACTGCCTGGCGACGGGGCATTATATACGCCGCACCGATGGCCCTGATGGCTCAGAGCTTCACCGCGCAGAAGATGCCTCCCGTGACCAGTCCTACTTCCTGTTCGCAACCACGCGCGAACAGCTGGATTACCTACGTTTTCCGCTGGGCGGCCTGCCAAAGACGCGCGTGCGCGAGCTTGCAGAAAAATACAATCTGCCGGTCGCGTCCAAGCCCGACAGCCAGGACATCTGCTTCGTGCCGCAAGGTTCCTACGCCGATGTGGTCAAGAAGCTGCGCCCGGCGGCCGGGCGCGGCGGTGAGATCGTACATCTTGATGGCCGCGTCCTTGGTGAGCATGACGGCGTCATCCACTATACGATTGGTCAGCGCCGCGGACTTGGCGTTGCGACGGGCGAGCCTCTCTTCGTGGTCAAGATCGATGCGGCGACGCGCAGGGTCATTGTCGGCCCGCGTGAAGCACTGCTGACGGCGGGCCTCACCATGGAAGAGCTGAACTGGCTCGGCGATGGAAGCCTGGAGGAAGCTTGCGACATGGGCTTGCCCGTGCTGGCACGCGTGCGCTCCACGCGCGAACCCCTTCCAGCGCATCTCGGCTGGGCCGGCGACCAGCCTGCTGTCTTCTTCGACATTCCCGAAGAAGGCGTCGCGAAGGGCCAGGCCTGCGTCCTGTACGATTTTTCATCAAAAAGTCGCGTGCTTGGCGGAGGCTTCATTGCCTCCACAATTGCCGCAGATGAACGTTTGAGCGCATAAAAATAAAGGAACCTGTCCGGTTCCGGCACACCTGCCCCAGCCGGGGACAGGTTTGCGAAGCCTTGCTTAATGGGGCCTGCGAGAACGTATCGAATTTTTATGAAAACTCACAGGCTTCGCTGAAAGGTCATTTAAGTCCCGCGCGCTAGAGCAGATGTCGGGCGCAAAACGCGCCTTCAGGACTTAACCGCTAAGAAATGGTGGATCTCATGGCGCAGCAAGCCGCAGCTAGAACTCTGAGCATTAAAGGGCCGGATGGCCAGGTCATGACCAGGGAGGACCTGCCGCCGCCAGGTATCCGCCGGTGGGTTACGCGCCGCAAGGCACAGGTTGTTGCGGCCGTTCGCGGAGGTCTGCTTTCCAAGAATGAAGCGTGTGAGCGCTACGCCCTTTCCGAGGAAGAGCTGGCCGGCTGGTCGCGCCTCTATGACGAATATGGCACCAAGGGTCTGCGCACCACGCGTCTGCAGCACTACCGCGCCAACTAGAACTGGCACTCCATCATCCCTGTCGAACCGCTTTGATCCGTTAAAGCGCCGTTTACGCTGACAGGCCTAGCCTTGAGGGAGATATCCCAAGGGGCAGGTCATGACAGCAGGCAGGTCAATTATGCCAGGAGGCACGCGGCTGGTGGCGCTCATTGCGCTCGCCATCACTGCGTGCCTTTTCGCATGGCGTGCCAACACGCTGCTGTCCGATGGTGCGCCGTCAGCAGAGGCGCAGACCTTCGAGCAGCGTCAGCTGACCAACCTGCTTGAGCCGGTGTTCGGTGCCCGGAATGTCCGTGTCGCAACGCACACGGGCAGCGATGGCAACCAGCAATTCCTGCTTCTGGTTAATTCCACCGAGCGCAGCGTGCCTGTCGACCGGACGGTGTTCGACCGCGTTGTCACCATTCTCGAGACGACGGCAGGATATGATCGCGCCGCAGACAGCCTGCACATCCAGCCTTTCGCATTCGCGCCCGGCACCGCTGGCGGGCTCCAGCAAGTCGAGTTGTATGAGCTCGGCGCGCTCGGCGCTGTCGCTCTACTCATCCTGATTTATATGCTATTTCCTTCGCGCTCACGCGATGAGGTCACTGACCCGTTTCCACGCGCTGAGGCACCGCTTGAGCTGAAACCCGCAAGCCAGATGATGCGATCACCAGCAGAGCCGGCACAAGCTGCGAATGAGGACGAGTTTATCGATGTCCAAGAAGCCGCCATGCGCGACCCGAAAGCAATTGCGCAGGTTGTTCGTGGATGGCTCTCATCAGATGAGGGCGAGAAATGAGCCTTCCAGCACTCCAGCAGCCAGACACAACGGCCCGTGCCGGTAACCAGCCGGGACTGAACCGCGCCGCACGTCTTATGCGAATGCTTGGCCCTGCGGCCGCAGGCGTGTGGGACGAACTTTCAGCTGGCGAGACGGCGAACCTTCGCCAGGCCATGACTGCAGGGCCGATCCAGCCGCGTGCAGAAGATGCCGACGAACTTCGCCGCGCCCTCTCCCGGCAACCGGACCTGTCGGCCAATGAGCCGCAGAATATCTGGCAGCGCCTCTGCGACCTTGAGGCCGGCGCACTTGCCGGAATGCTTCAGGCGGAACACCCCCAGACGCTGTCGCTGATCCTGTCGCAAATGCCCGCGCCCGGCGCAGCGAAGCTTGTGCACGCCCTACCCCGCCCGGCTGCGATCAAGGCGATGCGGGGGCTCATGTTGCTTGGTCCGGTCCACCCAGCCACATTGAGAACGATCGAAGCCCAGCTTGAAGCACTCGCTGCAACGCGCACCGATGGCTTCAAAGCAGCCGGTCCAGTCGGCGTCGCCCGTATCTTCGACAGGCTGAGCAACGGACTTGAGACATCCTTCCTCAAGGCTCTTGAGGCATCCGACCCGGGCTGCGCCGCGCGGATCCGTGGGCACATGTTCACGTTTGACGACCTCGCCGCGCTTGAACCTGCCGCGATCCAGACCGTGCTGTCGCAGGTCGATCGCTCAGTCCTGTCACTGGCACTGAAAGGCGCCGACGCTCCGGTTCGTGAGGTCTTCCTTAAGAACATGACCAAACGCGCCGGTGAGCTTCTCGTCTCCGAGATCGATGCGACGGGCCCCGTGAAACGCTCGCGCGTCGAAGCAGCTCGCGCGGAGATTACCGACATTGCCCGCCATCTTGCGCGCCGCGGCGACATTCTTGCGCGCGATGACATAGACGATGAGCTGATCGAATGAGCGCCGCCCGCCAGCAGACCGTTACCCCGTTCGAATTTCGCAGCGATTTCAGCGCGCCTGCCCCGCCCCCCACGGGACCTGAGAAAATCGCCATCAGCATCTCCGAGCTCGCAGCACTTCTGGACGATACACGCCGCAGCACGCTCGACATGGTGCGTGACCGCGAAGCGAAGGCACGCAATGCCGCCATCGAGCGGTCATCGGACGCGCTGAGGATCGCGCTGCTGCAGATCGTCGAGCTTGCAAATGCGCTTGAGAAAGCATCGATTTCCGAAAGTGTCCGACAGGACGCAAAAGCACGAATTCGCAAGATTGCATCCGAGCTCGTTGACGGACAGGGCAATCTCTTCCAAGGGTGATTCGAACCTGAAATTTTGAGGGCGAGGTCGCGCGGTAACCCGCGCGAAACCTTTTCGGCCAACCTTCAACACCAAGACCGGGAGGAGCGATACGATGAGCGGGCGTGCGTCTGGATCAAATCTGCTGGATGTGCCTGTGCGAGTCGATGTCATTCTCGGCGAGGCGCGAATCCCCATTGAGAAACTGAGCGCCATGCGCGGCGGCGAGGTCATCGCACTGGAGCGATTCATTAATGAACCTGTGGACATCTACGTGTCCGACCAGCTTCTGGCGCGCGGGCGTCTGATCGTCAGCAATGGACAGCTGGGCGTGAAACTCTCTGAAATTCTTCATGAAAAGCAGGCGGCCTAGCCAAAGCTTCGCCTCTGCCCATCAACACCCACCTGACTTTTCATGCACGAAAGTCTGGGGATAACTCTGCCAGTCCTAACAGATTGACAGAATTCGTTAACCTTTCTCGCCGACAACCGATCTCCAGAATGGAGTGATTTGCTCATGCGCATGAAAATGTTCGCAGCCGAGAGTCTGGAAGCGGCAAAGGCCATGATCTTTGCCGAGATGGGTGACGACGCCATCATTCTCTCGGAACGCGAAGTCCCCGGCGGTGTTGAAGTCCGCGCTGCAACCGACAAGCTCGGCGGCGGCATGGTTCCAAGCGAGCCACGCTTTGTAACCCGTATCGACCGCACTGGCGTCATGGGCCGTCCGCAGGAAAATCCACTACGCAATCGCGTGCGTGACGCGCTTCTATGGCATGGCGCGCCGCCGCGCTTTGCAGACCGCGTGGCCGATGCCGGTATTCCAGCCAGCGTCAAGTCCAGCGACCCTGCTGACATCCTCGCCTGCGGCCTCGATGCGCTGATCAGCTGCGACCCTATTGCCGCGCGCCCGGTACGCGACATCATTCTTGTCGGACCGCCAGGACATGGCCGCACAGCAACCGCCGCAAAGCTGACCCGCCGGGCTGCCGTTGCTGACACGCGTATCCTGCCTGTCGCGGCCGACCTCGACGCAACTGCCGGCGGCGCGCAACTCGCAGCCTATCTTGAGCTTGAGCAGGAGCAGATCCGCGTCGCACGCACGCCAGATGACCTTTTCGAGCTGCTGCGCACCGCGCGCGAAGATGGCGACCGCTGCGTGATCGACCTTCCGGCCATCGTTCCTTTCGACCGTGAGGACATGGCCAGCCTGAAAGACCTGATTGCCGTTATTGACGCTGAACCTGTTCTCGTCATATCGGCCGAAGGCCACCCTGATGATCTCGCCGATGCTGCGCACGCTTTTGCAGATGCCGGTGTAAAGCGCGCGATCGTCTCCAAACTGGATGTGACGCGAAGGCGCGGCGGTATTGTCGCGGCGCTTAGCGGCGCTGGCATATCCTTCGCCCAACTCGGGATCACCCCGTTCATCGGCGGCGGACTCACGCCCGCGACACCGGCCCGGCTATCAAAGATCCTGCTGGAAGAAGCTTCAGCAGATTTCGCACTGAGAGGAGCTGCATGAGATGAGCTTCATGCTTCCAAAATCGATGGACAGACCAAAAGCGCCGCAAGGCAAGTCTCATCACAGACGCGTTGAACCGGGTTCGATCATAGCGGTCGCATCCGGGAAAGGTGGTGTGGGAAAGACGTTCATGTCGATCACACTGGCCAGTGCCTTTGCCCAGCAGGGGCAGAGGACGCTTCTTGTTGATGGCGACCTCGGTCTTGCAAACGTAGACGTCCAGCTCGGCATTGAACCGATCACCGACATCGCAGCGGTTATCGCAGGCTGGGTTGAGCTTGAAGACGCGGTGACGCCGGTTGATGGCGGCACTGGCGATGGTGGCTTCGATGTGCTGCCGGGCCGCTCTGGCTCTGGCGCACTGGCAGAGCTCTCTTCCGATGAAGTGTCGCGCCTCGCGGCCGGCCTGACGACGCTGTCGCTGCAATACGACAAGATCATTCTCGATCTGGGCGCCGGCATCGAAGCCAATTGCATGCGTCTCGCGCGCGCCGCCGACAAGGCCTTGATCGTGATCACGGACGACCCGTCATCCATGACCGACGGCTACGCCTTCATGAAGGTTCTTCGTGGCTATGCCCCGGACGTCGACCAGCACGTGGCGATCAACCAGGCGGCGAACCGCGCCATGGGCCAACAGACCTATGAGGCGATCGCCATGGCCTGCCGGAAGTTCCAAGGCTATCGCCCACCGCTCGCCGGGATCGTCCACCGTGACGAGAAAGTGCGCGAAGCGGTGCGCTGCCAGCGGACGCTGATTTCAACCGATCCGACGGCGCAGCCTATCCAGGATGCGATCGCTATCGCACAGACATTTATCGGCCGCTCAGGCGGACGCGATCTGCATTATTAAGAGGTGTGAACAAAATGGGGCAATTAATCACCAGTGTTAAACTGTTGGTAATTCTCGCTCCATAGATTCACATTGGTTAACGGGGCGGCTACGGTGTCGCTAGACTGATTCGGGAGAGTGACACATGCGAGTGCTTCTAATTGAGGATGACAGCTCCGTCGCACGCAGCATCGAACTGATGCTCAAGGCGGCTGGCTTCAACATCTATACCACCGACCTCGGCGAAGAGGGCGTGGACCTCGGCAAGGTGTATGAATACGACATCATCGTACTCGACCTCGACCTGCCGGATATCTCCGGTTACGACGTGCTCAAGCAGCTGCGCATGGCCCGCATCAACACGCCGGTCCTGATCCTCTCCGGTAATCCAGACATTGAAGCGAAGGTGAAGACCCTCGGCTACGGCGCTGACGACTACCTCACCAAGCCATTCAACAAGGATGAGCTGATTGCCCGCATCACGGCGATCGTTCGCCGCTCCAAGGGCCATGCCGAAAGCGTCATTCGCACTGGCGAAATCGTCGTCAACCTCGACTCCAAGACGGTTGAGGTCGAAGGCGACCGCGTGCACCTCACCGGCAAGGAATACCAGATGTTCGAGCTGCTCTCGCTCCGCAAGGGCGTGACGCTCACCAAGGAAATGTTCCTGAACCACCTCTATGGCGGCATGGACGAGCCTGAACTCAAGATCATCGACGTTTTCATCTGTAAGCTCCGCAAGAAGCTCGCAAAAGCGACTGCGACCTCCGACAATCCGGACGGCGAGCATTACATCGAGACCGTCTGGGGCCGTGGCTATGTGCTGCGCGACCCGAAAAAGAAAGAAGACGCGATCGCTGCCTAGCGGACGCCTTCAAACCGAACAGTCAGGAAACCCCGGCCCCAGAGCCGGGGTTTTTCTTTGGCCGCCGCCCTGCCCTAGCCAAGATCATCGAGCGAGTAAGGATACTGGCGCGGCGTGCGCTGGATCGTGATCCAGTGATCAGTGGTGAAGGCGTCGACCGCCCAGCGTCCATTGAACCGACCGATGCCTGAATTCTTTTCGCCGCCAAACGGGCTGAAGGGCGAGTCGTTGACCGGCTGGTCGTTCACATGGGTCATGCCTGCCTCAACTTGCTTGGCGAACGCCACGCCGCGTTCAATGTCACCGGAAAAGACGGAGCTGGAAAGTCCGTACTCGGTCTTGTTCGCAAGCCGCAGCGCGTCAGCCTCGTCCATTGCTCGAACGATGGGGGCGACAGGGCCGAATATTTCATTGGTGCAGAGACACGAGTCCTGATCAACATCGACAAAGACGTGAGGCGGAATGACGAGGCCGTCGCGCTCACCGCTGAGACGGCAGTCAGCGCCTTCTGCCTTTGCCTTCTCAATCAGCTCCATCACGCCATCAGCCTGGTCTTCATTCACCAGCGGTCCAACAAAGGTGTCGGGCTCTGACGGGTCGCCGACCTTCAACGCCTTTGCGCGAGCGACAAACCTGGCGGAGAACTCATCAAAGACACTGTCGTCGACGATGATGCGGTTGATCGCCATACAGATCTGACCTGCATGCATGAACTTGCCCCAGATTGCCGCATCGACAGCCGCGTCGATATCCGCGTCATCCAGCACCACAATCGGACCATTCCCGCCAAGCTCCAGCTCAAGCGGTTTCAGGATAGCTGACTGCGCAACCGTCTCTGCGATACCGCGCCCGACCGGCGTAGAGCCGGTAAATGAAACGAGACGCGGGATTTCATGTTCGACCAGCGCCGTACCCACGTCAGAGCCCCCGCCTGGAAGCACGCTAACCAGCCCCTCGGGAAAGCCTGCCTCTTCCAGCAATTTCGCAAAGATCGTTCCGCCGGTCACAATGGAGTCGCTGGCTGGTTTCAGCACGACGGCGTTGCCGACAGCCAGCGCCGGCGCAAGCGTGCGGGCAGTCAGCTGCAGCGGGAAATTCCAGGGGCTGATCAGGGCGATGACACCGACAGGCTGGCGATAGGCTCGCGATTCCTTACCGGGGATATCCTCTGGCAAAATTCGGCCTTCGACCATGAAGGGCAGGACCGCAGCCTCGCGCAGCACGCCAAGGACGAGTTGAACCTCGAGCGCAGCCTTGACCTGGGTTCCACCAATCTCGCGCGTAATCCACCCCATCACCTCTTCACGGCGCGCCTCTAGCGTGTCTGCGAGCACTGACATCTTGGCTGAGCGTGCAGAGGGCGGAAGTGCCGCCCATTCGGTTTGCGCGGCTTTGGCTGCCTTGCAGGCTTCATCGACATCATCGGGCGTTGCCGCCTTCATCTCGAAAATGGTTTCGCCTGTGTACGGGTTCTTGTTCGTCAGGGCCTTTCCAGTGCCCTCACGCCACTTACCGGCAAGAAATATCTGGTCGAGATCGGTATAAGCGTCAGTCATGGGAGCTCCTGTAAGTCAGACAGAAGCTAGAATTCCCGTGCGCACTGTCACGTTCCGCTGGTGCGACATGCTGCAAACCGACGGGTCGATAGTTCAGGCGCCAATAATATCGCGTAATCCAGACAGAAAACGCCGGACGTCGGTTTCTACCGCCGACAATTCGAAAGTCTCCAGACTGGCTTCGGTCCACACAGCCTCTGGCGCCAGCATTTTCAGGAGAGCGGTGTGTTCTTCTCGCTGTGCCTGGCTCAGGGGCAGTCCATCAGCTTCGCGCAGCAGCAATAGCAACTCATGTACTCGCCGCATAAGGTGAAAGGCACGGCTCATGCGTGACATCAGCGCCGGATCTTCACGCCATGTGCTGCCCCTGAAGACATCCTGAACGACGCGCTGACCTGCCCCGTGGCAATCGAAGGCTACGCAGCCTTTGAAGCCACGATCTGACAACTGGTCATGAATACGGCAGCCAAAGCAGGCATCGAGATGCTGGCAAGGCTCGCCCCCTGCCTTGTCAAAAGCGAAAGCCGCAGACTTGTCGAAAGGCAGCAGCACGCAGCAGAGCGCCGCGCACTGGCTACAATCTGCCTCGAGTGACGGAAAGGTCACTCGCCATCCTCTCCGCCGCCAGCTTCGCTCGCCTTGTCGCCACCCTCGCCGTCAACCGCACGCCCTTTTGGCTGAGGCCCCTTGGTGGAGCGACCACGGCCCTTGGCAGAGCCCTTCACGCTCTCGCTGCGGTTCTTGGAAGGCATGTCTGTGTCCGCGTCCGCATCATCCTCGTCCTCACCGGGCGGGTTGAACGTTTCTGGCGCAAAGCCGTCCGGCATCTTCTCGAAATAGAGAGACCGGCTCGGGAAAGCGAAGCTCGCCTCATGCTCCTCGACCGTCTTCTTGATGAAGAAGGCAAGCTGTTCCTTGATGGCTAGCCATTCGCCCCAGGTCGTCGTCTTGGTGAAGCAGTAGACCATGAGGTTCACAGCTGAATCGCCGAACTCATCGATATGGACAAAGGTGGAGACATCGGATGCGGCCGCAAAATCGTCCGTCTTCTCGATGTAATCCGCAACAGCGCCGCGAATGCTGTTCAACGTCTCGCTATCAGTGCGATACTCAAGGCCAATCTTCCAGTAGATCCGGCGATGCGTCATGCGCGAGAAATTGACGAGCGGATTGTCGGCGAGTTTGGCGTTCGGCACATAGACCGGCGCCTTGTCGAAGCGGCGCACTGTCGTGGAGCGAAAGCCGACATCCTCTACTGTCCCCTCGACGACACCATCGACAAAGACCCAGTCGCCCTTTGCGAGACGCTGTTCGGCGATAATCGTCATCCCGGCAATCAGGTTCTTGAAGAGGTCCTGCGCGCCAAGGGCCACGGCAACTGAAAGAAGCGAGAGCGAGGCGAGGAACGGGATGACCGGGATGCCCCAGACATTCAGGATGGCCGCACCTCCGATGAAGACGATCACGCCCTGAAGGATGCGTGTCACCCATCCGATGAAGGTATCGCCAAGCACTTGCTGGACCCGCCCGGCAAGCTGCAGGAGTGGCTTCACGAGCCGGTAGAGCGCCCAGAAGATCGCGAAGATAATGACTGACTGGGTCAGCGAGATAAAGAAGGTGTCGACGTCGCCCTCTGCCCCCATGGCCTGCGCGGCAAAGAAGATACCTGCGGCGACCGGCAGGAGCGAGATTGGCGCCTTCAGCGCCTCAACCAGCTTGTCGTCAAACTCGGTCTCGGTCTCTCCCGCCATCTTGCCGATCGTCGCAACGATGATCTTCGCAATCAGACCGCGCGCGAAGAAGGCGATCAGGAGGATGACCAGTGCGAGCACGCCGCGCCCGATGGGCTGACCTAGAAAGCCTGTATTGAGCACACTCTCGACCTGACCCCAGAAATCCTGAAGTGACTGAACGAAGCCAAGTTCGGTAAGCTGTTCCATCGATGCTTCCCATTGTTGAGCCCATGCGCCTCAGACGCCCTGCCCTGTCTTGTAATAGCAAAACGCCCCGCAAGTATGTTGCGGGGCGCTTCAGTGTCAGATGGGCGTAGGTTTAGGCCGACTTGCGGTCGTCGTCCACCTCTTCGAAGTCAGCGTCGACGACGTCGTCGTCGCTTGAGGCTGCATCGGTTTTCGCATCGGTTTCTGCAGCTTCTTCCTGCTGGCTGGCATAGATTGCCTCGCCCAGCTTCATGGCTGCGGTCATCAGCGCCTGATGCTTGGCCTGGATGTCTTCGAGGTTCTCGCCTTCTGCGGCTTTCTTCAGCTCTTCAGAGGCTTTCTCGATTTCAGCCTTCACTTCGGTGCCGACCTTGTCGCCATGCTCATCGAGCTGCTTCTCGGTCTGGTGAACCAGAGCTTCAGCACCGTTCTTGGCTTCGACCAGTTCGCGGCGTTGCTTGTCAGCCTCGGCGTTGGACTCTGCGTCCTTCATCATCGAGTTGATTTCATCGTCGGAAAGGCCGCCATTCGCCTGAATGGTGATCTTCTGCTCTTTATTGGTCGCCTTGTCCTTGGCCGACACGTTCACGATGCCATTGGCGTCGATGTCGAAGGTAACCTCAATCTGCGGGACGCCGCGCGGGGCAGCTGGCAGGCCTTCGAGGTTGAACTGGCCGAGGATCTTGTTGTCAGCAGCCATCTCGCGCTCACCCTGGAAGACGCGGATTGTCACGGCCGGCTGATTGTCTTCAGCGGTCGAGAAAGTTTGCGACTTCTTGGTCGGGATCGTGGTGTTGCGGTCGATGAGTCGCGTGAACACACCGCCCAGCGTCTCGATGCCGAGCGATAGCGGGGTCACGTCGAGAAGGACAACATCCTTCACGTCGCCTTGCAGAACACCGCCCTGGATCGCTGCACCAATGGCAACAACCTCATCAGGGTTCACACCCTTGTGCGGCTCCTTGCCGAAGAAGTCCTTCACGGCAGCCTGGACAGCCGGCATGCGGGTCATGCCGCCAACGAGAACGACTTCGTCGATTTCGGAGGTCGACTTGCCAGCGTCGGCCAGCGCCTTCTTGCATGGCTCGATCGTGCGCTTCACGAGATCCTCGACGAGGCTCTCATACTTGGCGCGGCTCAGCTTGATGTTGAGGTGCTTTGGACCGGACTGGTCAGCCGTGATGAATGGCAGGTTCACTTCGTACTGCGTGGCAGACGACAGTTCCTTCTTTGCCTTCTCGGCTTCTTCCTTCAGGCGCTGGAGAGCCAGCTTGTCCTTGGACAGATCAATGCCCTGATCCTTCTTGAACTCGCTGACGAGGAAATCAACGATACGAAGGTCGAAGTCCTCACCGCCGAGGAAGGTGTCACCATTGGTCGACAGAACTTCGAAGACACCATCGCCAATCTCGAGCAGCGAGACGTCGAACGTACCACCGCCGAGGTCGTAGACGGCAATCGTCTTGTTCTCTTCCTTGTCGAGACCATAGGCCAGCGCAGCAGCCGTCGGCTCGTTGATGATGCGCAGGACTTCAAGGCCCGCAATCTTGCCGGCGTCCTTGGTAGCCTGACGCTGGGCGTCGTTGAAGTAAGCCGGAACCGTAATGACGGCCTGCGTGACTTCCTCGCCGAGATAGTTCTCAGCGGTTTCTTTCATCTTGGTCAGGATGAAAGCGGAAATTTCCTGCGGCGCGTATTCCTTGTCGCGGCCTTTGACCCAGGCGTCGCCTCCCTTGCCCTTCACGATCTCGAAGGGCGAAATCGCCTTGTCCTTCTGCGCCGTCGGGTCGTCGAACTGACGGCCGATCAGGCGCTTGATCGCATAAAAGGTGAAATCAGGGTTGGTGACGGCCTGACGGCGCGCCGGCATACCGATGAGGCGTTCGCCGCCTTCGGTGAAAGCAACCACGGACGGAGTGGTACGTGCGCCTTCTGCGTTTTCAATGACCTTGGCTTCCTTGCCATCCATGACGGCAACACAGCTGTTCGTGGTGCCGAGGTCGATACCGATAATCTTTCCCATTTCTACTCTCTCTTCTTTCAGCCGCCGCCATTTCGTTTTTCAGGGCCTGTCGAGGCAGCACCCCGAAACAGCGGCTCTACGGGTTGAGATGTGCGCCTGCCATCATTGGCAAACACGTCCTACCGCTGCGATATGGGAAGGCCTTTTGCTGGCTCAAGAGGCTGGATCACATTTGAGTGAGCCTACCCCTGTTTGCTATTGATAAATTCGATGCATCCATTGCGAATAATAGTCTGGAACTCTAGCTCGCGCCGCCTACTTTCATTGGCATGTCCAGTTTGTTGCCCCGCCTGCCTCGTGCAGTTGCCAAAACGATCACCTACAGCGTCATGCACCTCATTGTTGCGGTGTCGGTTGCTTATGCGCTGACAGGCAATCTAGCCATCTCACTTGGCATTGGCCTCATTGAACCTGCGGTCCAGACAGTGGCCTATATGCTTCATGAAGATGTATGGCGAAGGGCCGGGAGCCGGGACGAGGCGCCGAACGCCGAACCTGGCCCCTACAACGCCTAGTTTGCCGGGCCTGAGCTGACAGCGACAATGGCCGCCCGCAGGGTACGCTCACCGATTTTCCAGCCCGACTGAAAAGTCTGCGCAATCGTGCCTGACGGGTGCTCGGACGGGATCTGGCTGACGGCTTCGTGCTTGTTCGGGTCGAAAGTTGCGCCCGCCTCTGCATCGATAGCGGTGACGCCATGCTTGGCGAGCTTCGCATGCAGTTCCTTCTGGGTCATCTCGACGCCGCCAAGAAGGTTTTGGCCAGCTTCGGTCAGGACGTCGCGTTCCTCATCCGGCAGGGCTTCCAGCGCCCTTGCGAGATTGTCGGAAACGCTGAGAAGGTCGCCTGCGAACTTTTCTACCGCATAGGTGCGCGCGTCGACAATCTCCTTCTGGGAGCGTTTGCGGACGTTCTCCATCTCTGCATGGGCACGCAGCACCTGGTCTTTCAGGGCCGTGACCTCGCCTTCCAGCTCAGCAATTCGTGTTTCAGCGTCCGGTTCGCGGTTGTCGGCTTCTGCAGCCTCTTCCAGCACCTCGGACTCCGGAGAGCCTGCGTCGAGGTTTTCAGTTTCTACCGCTTCTGGGGGACGCTTCTGATCTTCAGTCATGTTCGCTTCCGTTTGCTCTTCACTTCTGGCGCTCGCCGAGTATCTGGCTGACGATACGTGCGGTATAGTCAACCATCGGAATAACCCTTGCATAGTTTAGCCGGGTCGGACCGATCACGCCGAGTGCGCCGATAACCTGTCTTGAGGCGTTCATATAGGGGGCAACAATCAGGCTTGAACCCGATAACGGAAAAAGCCTGTTTTCAGCACCGATGAAAAGGCGCACCCCTTCAGCTTCGCGTGTGGAGTCCAGCACGTCCAGCAGCCCTTTCTGACGATCCAGGATGTCGAATAGCTGGCGGACCTGCTCCATATCGTCGGCCGCACGCGAATCAGAAAGAAGGTTGGCGCGCCCGTGCACGATCAGCGCGCGTTCCTCGCCCGGAACTTCGCCTGCCCATTCAGCCAGACCTTTTTCGACCAAAGAGGTCGCTGCTGCATCGAGCTCGGCACGTCTTTCGGCGATTTCGCTCCGGATGGCCAAAGCTGCTTCGCGCAGAGTACGCCCCTTCATCCGCGCGGCGAGATAATTGCCGGCCTCGATGAGTGTCGTGACAGGCAAGCCCTTTGGTATGGGCACAAGACGATTTTCGACTTCGCCCAGCTCATCAACAAGAATGCAAAGTGCCTCACCCGTCGCCAGCGGGACAAACTCGACATGGCGGACAGGCCGCTCGCGTGTCGGCGAAGAGACAAGCCCTGCCCCACCTGCAAGGCCGGAAAGAATAGATGAGGCTTCTTTCAGAACACCCTGAAGGTCCCGTCCGTTGGCGCGAAGTCGATCCTCGATAGCGCCGCGATCATTCTCGACAGGTTCACCAATCTCCAGGAAGCCATCGACAAAAAGGCGTAGCCCGATATGGGTCGGCATCCGACCGGCAGAGATATGGGGGCTGTCCAGAAGGCCAAGCTCTGTCAGGTCCGACATCACATTGCGAATAGAGGCGGGCGAAAGGCCGATCCCGCTTTTCGACAGGGTGCGGGAGCCCACCGGCTCACCGGTTTCCAAATAGGTTTCGACGATCTCCCGGAAGATGGAGCGGGAGCGCTCATCAAGGCTCTGAAGAAGGCCGGTTGGTTTGAAATTCTCGGTCATAGGCGCGAATTTCCAGGCTTTGCAATCGCGAGTTTAATCGGTTGTTTTTCTCTTGGACGCGGACCGCAAATGGGTTTCAGTCTGATCCATGTCCAGTGTGCCAACGAAACTGTCTACCTCACAAGTGATTGCCTACGGCTCGGTCGGAATCCCCTTCGGGGCGGTCGGCCTGCCAATGGCGGTCTTCATCGCCCCTTTCTATGCCGAACAGATGGGCCTCGG
The DNA here is from genome assembly GCF_003576345.1 of Henriciella barbarensis. Taxonomy (GTDB): domain Bacteria; phylum Pseudomonadota; class Alphaproteobacteria; order Caulobacterales; family Hyphomonadaceae; genus Henriciella; species Henriciella barbarensis. The sequence continues at coordinate 192,855 of NZ_QWGB01000005.1, forward strand.
CACTGCCATGGTCGGGATTATCTTCATGATCCTGCGATTCTGGGACCTGTTCTCAGACCCGGTCATGGGCTGGCTGGTTGATACCAAGCCGTCGCGCATGGGCAAGATCAAGCACTGGCTGATCATCGCGGTGCCCATCCTGCTCCCGGCCGTCTGGCTTCTCTATAACCCGATCGGGCCTCCGGTCTCGCCGCTTTTCCTCGGCATCATTTTGTTCATCTTCTATATCGGCACGACGATGATCACCACGCCGCACCAAGCCTGGGCGCCGTCGGTTGCACGCTCTTATGACGAGCGTTCACGCCTGTTCATGTGGCGCGAACTTTTCACCATCTCGACCATGCTCGTCATGCTCGCATTGCCCTCACTACTTGAAAGGTTTGGCGGGGTTACCTTTGCCCAGCAGATATCGATCATGGGCTGGTTCCTGATCATCGCCCTGCCGGTCACCGTCGGCGCGGCCGTCTGGCTCGTCCCGGACCCGCAGCCTGACCCGAACGCCCCGAAGGCCAGTTTCCATCCGTCCGCCATTCTTGAAGCGCTTCGTCAGCAGACCCTGTGGCGGCTGCTGGCTACAGAGATCTTCATCGGGATCGCCATTGCTGGCACAGCTGGCACATTCCTCTTTGCTTCCTTCTGGGGCTTCGGCGTGGGTCATGGCGCCGCATCCCTGATCCTGATGGCGCATTTCATTGCCGGTTTCGCGGCGATGCCCGTCTGGGTCTGGCTGTCCAAGCGCACCGAGAAATATGTGGCCATGCGATATGTCTGCGTGTGGTCCGCCATCACCTATATTGTCTATTTCCCGCTTTCGGTGTTCGGCGGCGGCATTGTACCGCTTCTGATCGCCGCCGTCATTTCAGGCTTCGGATATGGCTCGCCCTTCATTCTAGTGCGTTCCATGATGGCCGACCTTGTCGAGGCTGAAGAAGCGCGCGGCGGGGCCAACCGGGCGGGTCTTTTCTTCTCTCTGATGTCGGGCGCCTACAAGACCGGGGCAAGCTTCGCCATCGGCATTCCCTACATCCTTCTCGGCGTCCTCGTCGGCTTCAATCCGGCAGGCGAGAACTCGCCAGAGACCGTGCGCGGCCTCATGGCCGTCTTTGTCGGGGTGCCAGTGGTGTCCTACGCCCTCGCCGCAATCCTGATCTGGAAGTACCCGATCACCCGCGCCGTACAGGCAAAGGCAGCAGAAGCCATGAGCGGGGGTGGACAAGCCAATCTCGAGTCGCTTCACCCGCCGGTGAAAGAAGGAGATCTCTGATGGCTGACCTTATCCGCCCATCCGGCCGCGCCGCCGACCAGCTACGCGACATCGTGCTCGAAACCAATGTGACCCGCTATGCCGAAGGCTCATGCCTTGCAAAGTTCGGCCACACACACGTGCTCTGCACCGCAAGCTGGCAAGACAACGTCCCGCCATGGCTACGTGGGCAGGGCAAGGGCTGGGTCACCGGCGAATACGGCATGCTACCACGCGCGACGCACACACGCGGTCGCCGCGAGGCTGCCGCCGGCAAACAGTCTGGCCGCACGCAGGAAATCCAGCGTCTGATCGGCCGCTCGCTGCGATCTGTCGTAGACCTTACCGCGCTCGGCGAAAACCAGCTCACCATCGACTGTGACGTCATCCAGGCCGATGGCGGCACGCGGACAGCCTCGATCACGGGCGGCTTCGTCGCCATGGCCCTCGCCCTGAAATACATGCGTGAAGAGGGCGTCATCAAGACTGACCCGATCCAGAAACAGGCAGCGGCCATTTCAGTCGGCCTCTACAAAGACCACCCGGTTCTCGACCTCGATTACCCGGAAGACTCCGGCGGCGAAGGCGACATGAATGTCGTGATGAGCTCAGACGGCGGCTTCATCGAAATTCAGGGCACCGGCGAAGAACGCCCGATGACCCGGCCTGAAGTCGAGGAAATGATGCGGCTGGCAGAAAAGGGCTGTACGGAACTCTTCGAGGCGCAGAAGAAGGCGATTGGTTAGCTTTAAGTCCCCACTCTATCCCTCCCCATTTCGCGGGGAGGGATAGGGCGGGGCCCTAGCCCCGCTCCAGACCCTCCAGCCCGAACATCGCGAGCTGCAAACTTTGCGCGATCCGCTCGGCGCGAACCATGAAATAATCCACGGTTTCAGCGCCCGGCGCGATATCCTCCAGCGTGCGCCTGAACAGACCGAGCCATTCGCCGAAATCCTCACGCCTGACGCCCTCAAGCTTCGTGTGCGCGGGCACGGGCTTGCCAGAGTAGCGCCCGGCATTCATCGCGACAGAGGCCCAGAAGTCCTTCAGCTTCGCGAGATGGTCAGGCCAGTCATCAATCTCACCATCGAAGATCGGCCCGAGGCGGTCGTGCTCTCTCACGCGCCCATAGAAGGTCTCCACGAGCTTCGAGATGAAGACGTCATCAATACCAAGGCTGGCGGCATGGGCCTGAATATCGCGGCGTCGCTCCTCAGCAGAGCGTGTCTGATAGGTCATGACTTGCGCGTGCCATAACAGGGCCAAGCCCGTCCATACGCAGATGTACCGAGGCCTTACTCCACCACAGGCTTCTCCCGGCCCTCCCACGTGACATCGGCGTCCCAGAGCGGCACCGTGGAGAGGCTCATCTTGGCGGAGCCGTCGACCGGCTTGCGCGAGAATGAGACATACATCATCGCGTCGCTTGCAGGATCGTAGATCCGGCGCACGGCGAGTTGCTTGAAAATAAGCGAGCGCCCACGGTCCCAGACTTCCTCGCCAGAGCGATCGAGATCGATCCGGCCGATCGTGACGGGGCCGGTCTTCAGGCAGGAAATGGAGGAGTTTGACGGATCCTCGAACCAGTTACCCTTGCCGATCCGGTCCCAGACGCCGCGGTCGAAATAGGCGATATGGCAGGTAATACCCGGCACTTTCGGATCCTGCAGACGGTCAATCTTGATCTCGTTACCGAGCCAGTCATTCTTGAACTCGCCAACTTCGCGGTCGCCGCCGCCACATGCGGCAAGGGTGAGAGCGGTGAGAAGAATGGCTGCGCCTCTATACAATTGCATCATGGGGTCCCCGGTGATCCTGCTCGAAGCAATGCGTCGCCTGAAAAATGGTTGCCTCCCCACGGCTTGGCCGTGGGGTCCATCTCCTAAATTGCGCGAGCCGCGAGGTCAGAAGCTGGGTGCCACGGACAAGCCGTGGCAAGTCAAAGACTGAGAGGCCATTATGTGAACGGAAGTGTCATCGTAAGGTCCTTCCAGTCGGGATTGACCTCTTCAATCAAATTTATTTTCCACTGCCTCGGCCATGCCTTCAGCCGCCTTTCGCGGTGTAATGCTGCCGAGATATCCTGATGGAATTCGCACCAGACAAGCCGGTTACAACCATACTTTGCCGTGAAGACAGAACCCTGACCTGATTTGTGCTGGCCGATCCGGGTCCACAGATCTGACGTCGATCCTGTATAGAGCGTCCCGTTCTTGCGGTTCGCCATCATGTAGGTCGCGATCAGGTCGTACCGCGCCATATCCGGACCCTAAGCGGCAGCTTCATCCTCGCCTTCGGCAGCGCCGTCGCCTTCTTCGTCGAAGATGAGAATGTCGCCCGGCTGGCAGCCCAGCTCACGGCAGAGCGCCTCAAGCGTCGAGAAACGTACCGCCTTTGCCTTGCCGGTCTTCAGGATCGACAGATTGGCGAGGGTCACGCCGACGCGGTCAGAGAGTTCTGTCAGAGACATGCGGCGCTCGAGGAGCACGCGGTCAAGAGTTACGCGAATGGCCATATAGGGTGAGGCCCTCCTAAATCGTCATCTTCTCTTCCTCGCGCAGGCGGCTTCCTTCACGGAAGACCTGCGCAAGAACGAAGAGCGCGATGACTGCCGCCCAGGCGGCAAGGTTGATGCTGAGCCTCAAGGGCTGGTCGCTGCCAAGGTCGACAAAGGCATTGAGGAGAATAACGGTCAGATAGCGCGCAAGTTCGATTGCGCCGATTGCCATCGCAATTCGGGTAAGGCGCGGCCCGTTTTCAGGCACGAACGGGTCGCCGCTGGCAAGGGTGGAAAGGATGCTACGCAACTGGATACAGACATAGATAATGCCCGGCGCGAAGACGGCGAGCCCTGCAAGCCCTGCAATAAACTGGCCCGGCGCGACACCTTCGACATAGGCTTCCATGCCGGGAACACGCATGACGCCGCCATTCAGGCTGCCTATGAGTCCGACACCGATCAGGATGAAGGCGATAATGCCGCTCAGGATCGCGATCCAGATCACGACCTGCATCAGTCCCGAAAGAAAGGCAGCCATGGAGTTATGCTGGCGGATTGTCATATGTCTTTCAAATCCTCAGATACCGCTGAACGGCCATTATCTGGCAGCCACATGCGAATTTACCGTTAAACGATAATCGTGTTCACACAGAAAGCAAGATCGGAGCCACATCCACGCATGACTCGCAAACTAGAGAAAGGCCGTCTCGTCGCGGCAACGCATAACAAGGGTAAGGTCCGCGAACTAAAGGACCTTTTTGAACCTGTCGGCATGGAAGTCGTCTCCGCAATAGAACTCGATTTAGACGAACCGGAAGAGACCGAACAGACCTTTTCGGGCAATGCGCTTATCAAGGCACGGGCGGCCTGCAAGGCAACAGGCGCGCCTGCCCTGTCGGATGATAGCGGTCTCGAAGTTGACGCACTCGGCGGTATGCCGGGCGTGCACACCGCCATCTGGGCGGGCGAGCCGCGCGACTTTTATGTCGCCATGGAAAAGGTCGAAACCCTGCTGAAGGAAAGCGGCGCAACTGACCGCACCGCCCGTTTCGTGTCCACGCTCGCGGTCGTCTGGCCGGACGGGCATGAGGAAGTATTTGAAGGCACGGTCGAGGGCGAAGTGGTCTGGCCGCCGCGCGGAGAGAATGGTTTTGGCTTCGACCCGGTCTTCGTCGCGAACGGCAAAACCGAAACCTTTGGCGAAATGGATCCGGCGAAGAAACACGCCATGAGCCACCGCGCCGATGCCTTCGCAAAGCTGAAGGCCGCCCTGCTTTAATGGCAGATACCCCACCCTTCGGCCCGGCACATGGCTTTGGGCTCTATATTCACTGGCCCTACTGTACGCGCATCTGCCCGTATTGCGACTTCAACGTCTATGCCGCCAAAGACCGGGACAACGCCCCGCTCAATGCGGCGCTGCTGAGCGACCTTGGTCGTCATGCAGACTTGCTTGCAGGGCATCCGGACCTGGGATCGGTCTATCTGGGTGGCGGCACGCCGTCGCTGATGGCACCTGCTGACATTACGGCGCTTATTGATCTGGCTGAGCAAAGGTTCGGCCTCGCACCGGAAGCTGAGATCACTTTGGAGGCTAACCCGGTCGACATCAGCCGCGCCTCGCTGGACAGCTGGAAGACCGCTGGCGTGACGCGTCTTTCCCTCGGTATCCAGTCACTCGAAGATGAAGCGCTCACCTTCCTCGGGCGGGATCATGACGCCGCGATGGCGAAGCGTTCAGTGGCGGAGGCGCTTTCAGTTTTCGACAATGTGTCGATTGATCTTATCTATGCGCGCCCCGGCCAGCCCGAAGACCGTTGGAAATCGGAACTGACGGAGGCCCTGTCGCTCGGCGCACCCCATCTTTCGCTTTACGAACTAACCATTGAGGAGCGGACCGCCTTCGGTCAGCGCGCCCGGCGTGGTGACCTCGTTCCCATGGGAGATGATGATCAGGCCGACCTCTATGAATTGACGCAGGAAATCTGCGAAGCGCACGGCCTGCCAGCTTATGAAGTCTCCAATCATGCCGCGTCAAAGCCGTACCAGTCGCGGCACAATCTTACCTATTGGCGCGGCGGCGACTGGATTGGCATCGGCCCCGGCGCGCATGGCCGTCTGACGGTCGATGGGCAGCGTATCGCGACGCATGCGGCAGCAAGACCAGCGGACTATCAGCTCGCCGCGCAAAACTCCCTTGATGCGAAGTCACTCACGACTCTTTCCACGCTCGATAATACACGAGAACTACTCGCTCTCGGCCTGCGGTCCGATGAGGGTTTCGATTTGGAACGCGTTGCTCGAATAATAGGGCGCCACGTGGATACGAGCGCCCTCAAAACCTTCTCTGAAAACGGTCTCGTCCGACAGAACGGCCAGACCATTTCATTGACGCAGGATGGGCGCCTGCTCGCTGACAGGATTACAGCCGAGCTCTCGCCCTAATCCACCTTTCGGAAGCGCTTCCCCTGCTTCTTCATGATGGCCCGGCCAACAGGCTCTGGCAGGATCCGCGTCAGTGTTGCGACGCCCTTGTTGACCATGCCCGGCACCACGACTGGCTGACCGCGCGCGACGCCCTCCAGCCCAGCCTTCACGACCGGCGCCGCTTCCATCCACATCCATTCAGGCGACTCGTTGGTCATCTCGCGCGTGCCGTTCACATCGTGAAATTCGGTCCAGGTAAAGCCGGGGCAGAGCGCGGTGCAGTGAATGTCATGCCCCGCTGATTCTGCCTCTGCCTGAACGCTTTCGGAGAATTTAATCAGCCCCGCCTTCACGCTTGCGTACAGCGTGTGGCCACTCGACCCCGGCGCATACCCAGCAAGCGATGCCACATTGATGATGCGGCCGAAATTGCGCTCTGCCATGCCGGGCAGCAGCTTGTGCGTCAGCTCGATCGGCACGGTGTAGAGCACGCGGATAAAGTCTGCCTGCTCTTTCCAACTCGTATTAAGGAAAGTGCCCGGCAGGCCATAGCCAGCATTGTTCACCAGCGCATCGACATGGCGGCCAGCCTCTTTCAGCTCATGAATGATCGTATCGGCCGCGCCTTCCCGAGCGAGATCCTGCGAGATCGTCATTGCGGAGACCTTGTATTTTTCCTCGATCTCCCGGGCGAGGCCATCCAGCCTGTCGAGGCGGCGCGCCGTCAGCGCCACATCCCATCCCTTGGCTGCATACTGGCGCGCAAACTCTGCGCCGATGCCTGCAGATGCGCCTGTAATTAGCGCCAGCCTGTTACCCGCCATGCGTTTCTCCATCCGTTTTGCGCCAGACATTCACCTTGGTGAGGAAGGCAAGCTCGGAGCGTTCCAATTTGAAACCCGCTTGCTCCATCGCCGGTGTGAAATCCCAGCCGAGATAGGCCTTGTAGTAGGGTTCGTGGAAACCTTCAGGGAAATATTCGAGAATACCATCGAGGCCATCACTATCCCCAAACTGTAGACTGTCGGCCACGATAAAGGCACTGCCCGGTTTCAAAACACGCGCCGCCTCGGCGATGGCCTGAGCGCGAACTTTCTCTGGCAACTCATGGAAGAGGTAGATCGACACGATCATGTCGAGGCTGGCGTCATCCAGCGGCAGGACTTCCACTTGCCCTTCGACAATATCGACGTGTGGCCAGGGCCTGAGCAGCTGGCGCGCGCGCTCTGCGTAGTTTGGCGAGAGGTCCAGCCCGTTCGCCTGCAGTCTCGGAAAGGCCCGCATCGTCTCCCGCAGGAAGCGGCCCGTTCCGCAAGCAAGGTCGAGCAGCTTTACTTCTCTCTGGTCACGGCCTTTCAGCTCGCGCGCAATCTCGGCGAGAGCACCGCGCCGCATGGCATCGGCTGCGCCGGTGAACAGCGCTTCGACCTGATGGTCATAAAGTTTAGCGCTTTCATCGGAAAGCCAGCCATCTGTCTGGTAGTGAAAGTTCTGCTGGTAATAATCCGGATAGCGATTGCTGCCTTCGAACCGGTCCTTCACCTCATCGCCCTCACGCGCGACGCGCCTGCGGTCCACATCGGCAACATCTCGCATGAAATGGCGCGCACGGCTGACAGCCTTGGGCAAGTCCGCGAGGCGAACATCTTCGGGGGGTGGATAAAGTCCCGCCTCGATATTCGCGCGGTCCTTTGCAAACAGACCCAGATAGGCCCGGCGCAGCTCTTTGGTATCGACCGGGTTGATTGGCCTGAACTCTGGCTCACCCGGCCGGTTGAAGCCCGCAGAGCGGCGTTTAGCAATTGTATATTGCGCACCGTACCAGGCTGCGCGCATCGCCTGCGCGGCACCATATTTCGCCCGCGAAAGCGTTTTTCCCGTTTCTTGCATGATAGCCATACTGGGAAAATGGGGCACCGGGTGCCTTCCGTCCAGCCACCAGATTAAGCTGCTGTATTAATTGTAATTTACCCTTCAGCTTGCGTTCAGGCGCAGATGTTAATGTGGCCGTTGAAGACCAAAGGGGCACGCTTGTCCCCGGTAAAGGAGACCAGATGTTCAAGATGCGTACAGCAATTCTGGGCAGCGCCGCAGCGCTCGCAATCGCGCTGCCGGCTGGCGCCCAGAACTATGGCTATTCTAGTTATGACAACTACAGCTATGGGCAGTCGGCCAACAGCAACGCTGCCTATCTCAACTGTGAACGCGAGCGCCGCCAGCGCCAGCAGACGGCCGGTGTCGTGGGTGCGATCGCAGGCGGGCTGCTGGGCGCGACCATCGCCGATGATGACGATGACAAGCGCTATCGCAATCGTCATCGCGGCCATGACCGGTATGACCGCCGTGATCGGTACGGGCGTTATGACCGCTACAATCGCCGCGGCTATGGCCGACACCACCGCGATAATAATGATGGTGACCAGATCGCCGGCGCCGTGATCGGCGCGATTGTCGGTGGCGTCGCAGGCTCTGCCATCGGCGGCAGCAATGACTGTGCTCGCCGCGCGCAGGCTCAGCCGACCTATCAATATGGCAACCGGACCAATCCGCCGTCACGCGTCACCTATGACAATCGCTATGATCCGAACGCCTATAATCGCGGCAGCTATAGCAACGACACCTCTAACCAGACCTATAGCCAGGATGAGCTTTATGGCGGTGAGCGGACCTACCGCACCAGTACCACCTACGGCAATGGCGCGACCACGACCGGCTATAATACCGGCTACCAGACCCAGGGCTATGACAGCGGTGAATGCCGTATCGTCTATCAAGGTAATCGCGAACGCACCGCCTGTAATGTCGGCGGCGACCGCTGGGAGTTCGTCGACTAGGCTGCTAGAACAGTAAGAGCCAATCGGCCTCGCCCTTCGACAGCTCAGGGTGAGGCCGTTTTGTATTTGGTCGCGAAGAACTCACCTCAGCTTGAGCGAAGTCGAAGGATGAAGCGACCCAGAGCTACATCCCAACCGCGCCCAGAATGACCCGCGCCCCCTCATCCGGCGACATATCGTCAGTCGAGACTTCAAGATCATAGCCCCGGCCCGCATGGACGCGGGAGAACTGCCAGCGCGCCATGCCGATATCACGGTCGCCCCTGTCGCGCTCACGCTGCTCTGCTGTCTCCAGCTCGCAGCGTACGGCAACGAACGTCACAGTGTGTTCGGCCAGCACGTCGCGGTAGTGATCCTGATCACCTGCGCCCAGCATGACATCATCGACCACCAGATCGAGACCCTGATTGGCGAGTGCCGCAACCGAAGCCCGCATGCCGCGCATCAGCGCTTCCCCGTATGAGCCTGTCCCGATCTCGACCTCTATCGGCTCGGCTTCCGGCACGAGGCGAAAACTGAACGCTTCGTCATCATTGGCAAAGCGCGGCGGCATCATCTCAAGGAAGTCGTCCATGCTGACGCGCAGGACCGGCCCTTTTGCGAGATGCTGGATCGCGCGCGCCAGCGAGGTCTTTCCAGAGCTGCTGGTGCCGTTGAGTATGACGACCCGTGCCATCTACGCCTGATCAGCCCGGCACGATGGCCGCAATCAGCTTCGGCCCACTGGACTTCATCGCCTTCTCGAAGGCTTCGTCGAAATCCTCCGCCGTGGTGACAGCCGTCGCCTCAACACCCATGGATTCAGCCAGGCTGACCCAGTCGATATCCGGCTCACCAATGGCCAGCATGTCCTTGGCCGTCGGGCCCGGATTGCCTGCGCCGGTGCGGTGCAGCTCAATATTCAGGATGCGGTAGGTGTGGTTGACGAAGACGATCGTGGTCACGTCTGCGCCTTCGCGCACCATGCTCCACAGCGCCTGATTGGTGTACATGCCAGCCCCGTCGCCTGTCAGCGCGATCACTTTCCGATCTGGCGCGGCGACGGCCGCACCTAGCGCCAGCGGCAGGCCCTGCCCGATCGCCCCGCCCGTCAGCATCATCCAGTCATGCGGCTCTGCCGTCATGGTCGACAGGAAGACAGGCAGCGAGTTGGACACCCCATCGTCTGACACAATCGCATTTTCCGGCATGTGGCGCGCGACGCTGGCACCTACGGCGCCAGCATTGAGCTCACCCTTAGGCGCGTCCGGTTTGCGAAGCGGCATCGGGTCTGCAATGTCGGCCGCGCCCATCGCGTCGGCGAGCGCGAGCAGTGTCTTCGCGCTATCGGTATCTGCCCCACCAAGATTCATGGTTTTGCAGCCTTCCGGCACGAGCAGGCTTGGCTTGCCCGGATAGGCGAAGAAGGCTGCTGGCAGGCTGGTGCCGGCAACCAGCATAAGGTCTGCACCCTCAAGATCCGACATGGCACCTTCGGCGAAATACTGCATACGGTCCGGCGCGAAGACACCAGCGCCGCGGCGCATTTTCCAGTAGAAAGTGTCGGTGATTACACGCAGGCCCGCCGCTTTAAGACGGGCCGCCGCCGCCAGGCCCTGTTCGGTCAGCGCTGTGCCATTGATCAGGATGACCGGCGCTTTCGCCTTGCCAATGGCCTCCTTGGCCTCAGCGATGAGCTCTGCCGATGCCTGGCGCATCTGGGGTAGCTGCGCCTTGCCGCCCCGCTCGCCGCCTTCTTCCCAAGCAGAGTCTGCCGGCAGGATAAGTGACACGGGACCAGAGACCGGGCCAAAGCTCGCCGCAAAAGCTTCTGCGGCCAGCTTGCCAGTCGACTTCACCGTGTCGGCCGACTTGATCCAGACCGAGTTCGGGCCTGCAAGGCCGATAATGTCAGAGTTCAGCGGCGCATCATATTTGCGATGATCGACAGCATGATCGCCAATCACATTAATCATCGGCGTGTGCGCACGCTTGGCGTTGTGGACGTTTGCCCCGCCATTGAGGTAGCCAGCGCCGAGGTGCAGCAGCGTCATGGCAGGCTTGCCAGCGATGCGCGCATAGCCATCGGCAGCGCCCGTCGCGACGCCTTCGAACAGGCAGAGCACCGACTTGATCCGCGTCTCGCGATCTAGCGCGGTCACAAGGTGCATCTCCGACGTGCCGGGGTTTGCGAAACAGGCATCCAGCCCGTTGTCGGCCAGCGTCGAGACCAATGCGTCTGCGCCTGTCAGTTTCTGTTCCGCCATGGCGTCCTCCTGATTCTTTCTGCCAGACAGCGCCGAGCGCCGCCGTTTGATGTTTTTGAACTTCTAGTCGACAACTATCACGTCGCCGTCATAGGGCGCTTTGTAGAGCCGCTCGACTTCACGCGTCCGCAGCGCCTGTACGCGGCCCTGATTGATATAGCCCTTTTCGGTGATCTCGCCTGCATCGGCCTTGGGCTGGTCCCATTGCAGCAGGATGCGTGCAATACGCTTGGCCGCATTCGGGTTCGCCTTGTTGTATTGCTCAATGCCTTCGCGCACGGCGGCACGGACCTGATCGTCCTGCGCCAACTCATCGAGGCCCACATTGCGCCCTGTCTTGCGGCGGCACCAGGCCTCATTGAGGAAGCCGATCAGCGCAATGTCGTCCTGATTGAGGCCGCAGACCACGACATCCGACAGCGCGCCGTCGACCGCCTCGACGACTTTGACGCGCACCGTGCCTGCTGACACCCAAGTGCCGTTGGCGAGCTTGAATTCCTCTGCCAGCCGCCCGTCAAAGGCGAGTCCTTCCTCGGGGTTGTCCGGGTCCTTGAACTTCACCGCATCGCCCAGCTTGTAGAAGCCTTCCTCGTCAAACGCTTCTGCGGTCTTTTCCGGATTCTTCAGATAGCCCTGCGTAATGCCCTGCCCGCGCACGCGAAGCTCCATTTTCTCGCCTGCAGGCACCATCTTCATCTCGACGCCCGGCAGCGGCAGGCCAAGCAGGCCCATCGTGTCGCTCGGCCAATGAACGTTTGAAATAGTCGGAGAGGTCTCGGTCGCGCCATAGCCTGCCGACAGGCTGATCCGCTCACCCGTCACTTCTACGGCGACTTTCTGAATGCGCTCATAGATGTCCTGGCCCATGCTTGCGCCGCCATAAGCCATGACCATGATGCGCGAGAAGAATTTCTCTGCAAGCGCGCGGTCCTGCTCCAGCTCGGTTGCGATTGCGGCCCAGGCGGCCGGCACGGTCGTGTGCTGTGTCGGCGCGATTTCCTTCAGGTTGCGCAGCATTTCCGGCAGGCGGGCCGGCGTCGGTGCGCCCCAGTCGATATAGAGCGTGCCGCCCCAATCGAGCATGGAATGAAGGATTGAGTTGGCCCCATAAGTGTGGCTCCACGGCAGGAAGCTCACCATAACCTGCGGCCCATCGGCCATCTCTTCCAGCCTCTCCACATCCCAGACAGAGCGGATCATCTTCACCATGGAGGCGATATTTCCATGCGTGTTGATTACGGCCTTGGGCTCTCCGGTAGACCCGGACGTCAGCATGTATTTGGCAACCGCGTCTTCGGACAGGCGATCATAGGCAAGGTCCACCTGGCTAGTCGGCTTCTTTGCAAAGTCGAACAGCGAGACAGCGTTGTGCACATCAGGCGCGCTCTTGCGGTAGATGACCAGCCGCTCGCCCACACCCATACCTTTCAGGCCGCGCTGGAACTGGATGCCGTCCTCGACATAGACAAAGGCAGGCTCTGTCAGCTGGTCGACATGTTTCAGGCGCGCAAAATCCTCGCTCAGTGTCGCATAGGCAGGGGTCACTGGCACAACCGGGCTGCCTGCCCACATGGCGGCATACATGACCAGCGCATGCTCGATGGCGTTGCGAGAGAGGATCATCAGCGGCTTGTCCGGGCCCGCCCCCGCATCGATGAAGCCCTGAGCCAGCGCACGCACCTGCGAAAGCGCGTCAGCATAGGTCACCGTATTCCAGCCGGGCTTTGACGGGTCGTCGGTGTCACGCTGCGCAAGGAAGACCTGATCGGGTCGCGAACTCGCCCAATAAACCAGCGGCGCGAGCATATGCGGGGAATGAGGCCGCTTTGGCTGGCCATTACGCAGAAGGATCGAGCCATCGCTGCGCCGCTCAACCTCCAGCTTCTGCGGCAGGTAAGGAATATCGCGGAAAGGAATATTGGAGGTCATGAAATGCCTTCAGTCTTGATCTTCATAGGGGCGCCGCAGTGCTTGCAATGGACTGCATCGCGGTCATGGCGCATCAGTCCGCACGTCTCGCACTCACAATCGACCCTGTTTTCCGGTTCGACAATGGCGCGCAGCAATTGAAAAAAGAGCGACAGGCCCAGCACCATGGTGAATATGGCGAGCCAGCGCCCGAACTCATCGGTCATGATGATGTCGCCGAACCCAGTCGTCGTCAGCACCGTCACGGTGAAATACACAGCGTCCGTATAGGTCGTGATGTCCTCATTGCGGCCGACCTGCGTGGCATAGGTGATCGCTGACATCACAAAGACAAACACAACGAGGTTCGTCACCTTGTCGATGATGCGCTCATGGCGCTGGAAGAAGGGCGTGAGTACCTTCACCCGGCGGATAAAGGTGAATGCGCGGATCGCCCTGACCGCGCGCAGGATGCGCAAGAAGGCGAAATTCGAAACGAGCAACGGCGCGAACATCGTCACCACGACGACGATATCCGCCCAGTTTATCCATTTAAGGAAGAAGCGGTGGCGCGGAGCGGCAATGTAGAACCGGGCGACAAGGTCAATCAGGATCACTCCGCCAATCACATAATCGATCAGATGATAGCCGCGCTCACGCGAGTCGAACGGCGCCCATAGAAAGTAGGCAATCGTCACGAAATCAAACGCCAGCAATGCCCAGCGGAACCAGAAGGAAGCCCTGCCCGTGCCCTGATAAAGCCAGAAAAGCTGGCGATTTAAACCCGTCCGATCGCTCATTGCTCTGGGGTGTCACATGCGCCCGTCACCAGATCAATAGAAAGAGCGGCGGGCCAGCCCGCAGAACCATCATTTCGCGCTGCACACAGAACTGTGAGCAGACGCATCAACGTTTCACTCTTTAAACATTCAAAGACTTCTATATACCTCTAAATTGTGAACTGTGCTTTTGCACAAACCTGACCGGGAGTTACAAAAGCCCTTGTTCGACTTTGGATTGCCTGCCTTCTTCGACGTTCTGGCCGAACCACAGCGCGTGGAGCTCAAGAACCTCGCCCGCCAAAAAACCTATCGCGACGGCGAGACCCTTCACCAGCCGACAGATGTCGCCGACACGATGGGCTGGATCGAAAGCGGTGCCCTCCTCTTTGGCAAATACCTTCAGGAAGAAGGCTTTCACACGCTTGCCCGCCTCGGACCCGGTCATCATTTTGGCGAGTTCAGCGCCTTTCCGAACCGTGACGGCGGCAAAAACCTGAGGCGCCTTGCTGCCGTTTCCGAAGGACGCACCATCGTCAATGAGATCCCAGCGGACGAGCTGAGCGGCCTGTTTGCTCGCGATCCCGAATACCTGCGCGCCTTTCATTTCGTCACGACAGCCCGGCTGGCGCTTCTGCTCGAACTCTATGACGATGCACGCAGGCTGCCGGCGCGCCAGCGGATCATCAATTTCCTGTCTCTCGTAGATCGGCTGATGCAGGAAAAGCGGCTCCTAAACTGCACGCAGTCGGACGTGTCCAAGATGCTTGGACTGTCCAAGGTGACCGTCAATCAGACCTTGAAAGCGCTGACTGAACGCGGCGTCATCTCGATTGGCTATGGCACCATCAAGTTTCAGGATGCCGAGCGCCTTCACGCCATGACTGACCGAGCCTGAATAAGAGCCCCCGCTCTAAACCCTGCGTTCCAAGAAGTGGCAGCTTCCGCTTCGATGAGGTCTGTTCCTCTTCGGCAATGCATGCCAGCATGCCTGCAGCTTATAGTTCAACAGCCGCGACAGGACCCGTCCCATGCGCCCAGCTTCTTCCAGCCACCTTCTCAAAATCCTGCTCGCATCTGCCGCGCTTGGCCTGGTTTCCGCCTGTGGCGGGGGTGGAGGCAGTGGCGGTGGGAGCGCAGCGGCCCCGAGCCCACCACCACCTCCGCCTCCTCCTCCTCCGCCGCCGCCCCCACCGTCGGGGCCGTCCTATCAGGCAGGCGTCTATCCGGCGGCCAGCCAGTTCAAGGACCAGTGCGCCAATCCGCGTTCAGGCGTCGATATTGAGGGCAATCCCTTTCCCGATGAGGCAGGTCTGCTGGTCGAAGAACTGTTCTGGCTTCGCTCATGGACCGATGAGACCTATCTCTGGCGGAATGAAGTGCCAGATCTCAATCCCTACAATTACAATGACAGGGTTGCGTACTTCGACCTTCTGAAGACCAGCGAAGTGCTGCCATCCGGCACGCCAAAGGATGATTTCCACTTCAGTGAGCCGACGGAGGATTATCTCAGTTCACGCAATTCGGCGCCGACGCCGGGCTATGGTGTAAACTTCCGGGCTATTTCGACAACACCGCCGCGCGACTTCCGTGTCACCTATACCGAACCGGGTTCACCGGCAGCCCAGACCGTAAATGGGCAACCAAACTTCGAGCGCGGCTCACGCATCCTCGAAATCGACGGCGTCGACTTCATCAACGTCAACACGCAGAGCGGTATCGATACGCTGAACAATGGCCTCTTCCCGACCACGGCGGGCGAAGCGCATGAGTTTCGCCTGCGCGACCCGGACGGGACAGAACGCACCGTAACTGTCGCCGCTGGCAGCATTACGAGACAGCCCGTCAACGAAACCACCGTCTTCAACACAGGCAGCGGCTCGGTTGGCTATATTCACTTCACGACGTTCAGCCCGTTCTCTTCGGAAGAGCAGATCGTCAACGCCATGCAAGAGATGAGCAATGCTGGCGTCAGCGATCTAATCCTCGATCTACGCTATAATGGCGGCGGCCTTCTCGCTGTGGCGAGCCAGGTTTCCTACATGATCGCAGGCCAGTCGCGCACGGCAAACCGGACCTTCGAACAGCTGCGTTTCAATGACCGCGCCGGCAATGTGAACCCTGTCACTGGGCAGGTAAACGACCCGATCCCGTTCTTCTCTACCGGACAGGGATTTACCGTGAATAGCGGCCAGAGCCTGCCTGCACTCAATCTCAACCGGGTGTACATTCTCTCCACCGCGCGCACATGCTCGGCGAGTGAAGCGGTCATCAATGGCCTTCGCGGTATTGATGTCGATGTGGTGCTGATTGGTGACGTGACCTGCGGCAAGCCGTTCGGCTTCTACCCAACCGACAATTGCGGACGGACCTATTACACGATCCAGTTCCAGGGCGTGAACGAGAAAGGTTTTGGCGACTATGCGGACGGTTTCGTACCGCAGAATGCCAACTTCCAGTTCGGCGTGCGCGCACCGGGCTGCCAGGTTGCCGATGATCTGGTGGCCCCACTCGGCACCACGGGTGATCCGCTCATCGCTGCGGCGCTTCAGTACAGGTCCAATGGGTCATGCCCTGCCCCGACAAGCTCCAGCAGCGCGTCGCGGGTTCAGCCATTCCGGTCGTCGGAAACTGCCCAGCCTTCAGGCACCGCGATCACTTTGCCGCGCCCCGACGTCATGGACACCAATCGTGACCTTTCCATGCCTGGCGAATATCGCGGCCGCAGCAACTAGAAAACCAGACCGGCACGGGAGATTCAGTTCTGGACTTCCGTGCCGGTGTCTTCACCGCGCAGCGTTTCCAGACCCACGCGGATTGTCTCGGCCAGGCTATGCCCTCCCACAGCATGCCAATAGGCTGAGATTTCCCAGGTATAGAAATCCATCAGGAAGGCATTGTCCCGGCACGCCTCTTCCAGCGGGACAATCAGCTCTGAATTGCGCCAGATTGACGATCCGCCCACATCGCCGCGCTCAAAAGCGGCGATCACTTCTTCAGGACTTGCATAGCTAAGCTCGCCCGGCGCGGTGATATGAAGCGTGCTCAGCGGATCGGTTTCAAGCTCATCGTTCATCTCAATGGAGTAGCGCTGCATCTGGTCAATATAGCTGATCAGCTCCATCAGCGTTTCACGCGTGGCCGCGTCCTGAAAGGGCAGGAACGCTTCATTCGCGATCAGTTGATCAAGCGCATGCTTGTCGAGAATAAACTCGATTTCCCATTCTAGCGGGACCAGCGCCGCCCGGACATTGGCTTCTGCCTCAGGGCTTGTCCGGCACGCCCGTAAGTCTTCAATTGCCTGCTGAACGATTGGCAGCCGCTGGCGGATCGCTTCCTGTTCCGCCTCGACGCCGGCCAGATTGTTTTCCAGCTCAACGATGACCCGGCCGAAAGCTTCCTCGTAGAGCGCCCGGTCCTGCCGGTCCTCGTTCAGATTGCCCAGCCACAGGCCGAGATAGATACCCAGCACGATGAGAACGAACTCGATTGCGACAGCAATCCAGTTCTGCTCGGCAACATAGCGCGAAAGCCGCCGCAAGATCATGGCACCTGTCCCCCTGAGGCTGAACCTTAGCGGGACAGGCGAGAAAATCTACAGGGCCGGCAGGCGAGCCTGGCTCACCCCTCTTCTGGGCCAGCCAGCTCTTTCAGGATGATATAGAAGTGATCGAGGCCATCATAGAAGCTGGAGACGAGAAGACGCTCGTTCAGGCCATGCGCGAACGTATCATTCTGCTTGGCAGCGGCCCCGCCGACGCCGTACGTGTCATAGCCAAGATTGCGGTAGTGCATGCCGTCCGTGCCGCCTGCTGACATGTGCGGGATGATGTCGACATCGGTGACGCCGCGCGCTTCCAGCGCTGTCTCCACGGCTGCCAGTACATCCTCACGCATCCCGGACTCCGGGCTTTCGACGAGATCGGAGATCAGTTCGAACTGCACGTCTTCGTTGCCGACCACATCTTTCAGCGTGGCTTCGGTCGCCTCGATGCCGACGCCCGGGAAGATGCGGCAGTTAACCGTTGCCGTTGCTGATTGCGGCAGGGCATTCTCTGCATGGCCGGCACGCAGCATGGTGGCGATACAGGTCGTGCCGATCTGGCCGACGGTCGCCGGATTGGCGCGCAGCACTTCGATCGCGTCTTCATCGGTCGGGTCGGCAGCAAAGGCGCGCTGCGCATTACCAAGCCGATCAAGCCGCTTGCGGCCCGCAGCCTCGATGGAGGCCAGCGTGAGATCATTGTACCGGACAGGGAACTTGTACGCCTCGATCTTCTTCAGCGCGTCGGCAAGCTCATAAATGGCATTGTCGGCGCGCGGCGCAGACGAATGACCGCCCGGATTGGTGACCGTCAGCTCAAAGGTCGCATAGGTCTTCTCAGCGCCCTGAATGCCATAGTCGAGCGGCTCACCATTGTCGTCGAGCCCAAGGCCGCCCGCATCGGCGTTCAGCACGAACGCCGGGTCGACTTCTTCTGCTACCCAGTTGGCCTGCGCCCGGGTGGACACCATGCCCGTTTCCTCATCGCCGGAGAGCACCATGACAAGATCACGCGTCGGCTCGAAGCCTTCTTCTTTCAGGCGAATGAAGGTCGCGACGAGGCTGGTCACGCCATACTTGTTGTCGGCTGTGCCGCGGCCGAAGAAATAACCTTCTTCCTCGATCAGCTTGTACGGCTCACGCACCCAGTCCTCAGCCAGCGCATCAACCACATCCATGTGCGCCAGAAGCGCGATCGGCTTGTCCTGCGGGTCGGGTGAGCGATACCAGACGACCAGGCCCTGCGTCGCCTCGCCATCATTGTCGTAGTCGGTGACTTCGATGTCCTCGTCCGAAAAGCCGGCCGCTTTCAGCTCACCGACGACATAGTCGACGATCTTCGGCACATTCTCATGCCCGCGCGCCGAGCGCACTTCGACAACATTGCGATAGATCTCCCGCGCCTGCTGCTCGAACTCGGTACGCTCCTGACCACTTGCGATCGGTGCAATCGATACTGCCGCTGCAGCAGCGAGAAGGGAAATCCTGAATGACATGGGGCAAACTCCGTAATTCAAATGACCGCGACACGGCGGGCCGACTCGCGAGACCATAGTCAGATGACGACGCCTGTCAGCTACAGATTTGTGACCCACACGCGGTCACTGGCGTTTCTGGAGCTCAGCCTCCAGTCGCTCAGGCAACTCTGTGGCGACGTTGCGGATTTCCTCGCGAAGTCCTGCTTGCGGATGGAGGTGGCGAGGCGGCGGAGGATCATGAGCGGCGCTCCAGCTCTGCCTCGATCATGTCCAGAGCGCGTTCGGCGGCCATATTCTGGTCTTCAAGGTCGGCCGGTGTGGCGCTGTGGAGACCCGCCCATTCTGTCAGCAAAAGCGCGATATCGGGCGTGTCGGCAATTTTTCCGACGGCTCGCGCGGATGCAGCGTCGCTGATGCCTTTGGCGCAGTCGAGCACATAGGTCTCAGCGCCATCCTCAAGAATGTAGCAGGTCGCCCAGTAGAACTCCTGCGCGTCCAGTGGGATGAGCTGGCGGACGCGTGAGCGATAGGTCGGCAGATGGTTGGTAATCGACAGGGTCGCATTCTGCGCAAGATACCCCTCGACAGCATCGACAATCTCTCGCGATCGCGGGAAACCCTGCCGGCGCATCTCGTCATAGGTCGAGCGATCAACCTCGATCGACTGCCATTGAGAGGCGTGAAAGAAATCGACGAGCACAGGCCAGCACGCATTGCCGCAGCTTTCGCCCGCTTCAAGAAAAGCCAGTGACCGTCTGCCCGCATCGACCACCTGAAGGATGGCATCAGACTTCTGCTGGGTAAGACGTATCGAAGTCTCGATTTCCTGGTGAAGCGCCCGCAGGAGTTCTGTTTCCTGCGCCCGCTGCACCCGCGCTTCGTTCCAGTTACCAAGCTGGATACCGAGAAAGACACCAAGCACGACAATCAACGTCTCGATGAGGACCGTGAACCAGTCCTGCTTGCGGAGCGCGGTGGTGAGACGGCGGAGGATCATGGACTGGCCTCCTCCGACACTTTGACGCCCCATCTGGTGTCCAGTTCAGCCGCGACGAGAGGTGAGAAGGCCGCATAGGCGTCCAGTATCGGCCGATACGCTTCGAGGCGCTCTGATGTCGTGTAGCTTACCGCTGAAATGGCGTTCGTGATCCCGGCGTCCGTGCACAGGGTCTCAATGTCGTAATCCACGCCGCCCCGATGGTCTGGAACGAATGGGTTCTGGATCGTGCGATCCATCCGGTAGCGAATACTGGGCTCGATTATTTGCCGATAGCTCTCGACCACCGTCATGGTGTGATCGAACCAGGAGGCGCGCCACTCAACAAGCGCGATCGTCCGGGCAAGCTCCTCGGCGATTTCTGACGAGCTGATAATATCGGTGCGGCCCGATGCCGTGATTTCATCTATCGTGCGTCGATAGAGACGCGGTGGATTTATCCAGCCGATCGTTGCGATGCCACGCTGGAAGGCCGCATCATCCCCGGGCGCCACGGCGCACGCATCGAGCGATTTTAGGATCAGCGCCTGGTCGGCGAGTTGCTGCTCGAGGAAGTGGATGTCTCGGCTCTGGCCGGCAATGCTTTCCCTGAAATCCTCATGCAGGCGGATCAGCGTCCCCCGCTCAGCGGACCGCTCCGCGCGCGCCTCGTTCCAGTTGTTCACCTGCAGACCGATGAACACCCCGAACACCACGATCAGCGTCTCGATCACGACGGTGACCCAGTCCTGCTTGCGCAGCGCGGTAGTAAGGCGGCGGAGGATCATCGGACCGTCACTCTACTGCCTCAAGCCGGTCCCAGAGGTCGACTTCCGGCGCGTCTTTTACCATTGCGTCGACGACATCGACGAAGCCCGGATTGAAATAGGTCCGGCAGACATCCCACAGCGCACGGCCGCGGGCGGTGCCGAGAACGAAGTAGATCACGCTCCGGTAGGTCTCCCAGGATTCCTTCGTGATCGCGCCGTTCTGATATTGCAGCCACTCATATTCCCGCGCCCGCATCTGTCCGATCATCCAGAAGAAGAGCCGCGTCTTCTGCTCGAAGCTTGGCGTTTCGGCTTGTGAAAAGATGCGTCCAAGCTCAGGGAAATCGACGAATTTGTAGACCCCGGTCTGGTCATAGGTGAGCTGCGCCTGACGTGCCTCCGACCGCATCTGCCGCGCGCCCTGGTGCACCTGTATGGCGAGATAAATCAGTGTCGCGGCGACGACGACGACACCGGCAATCTGTGCGATGAGAGCGGCCTGTTCGAGTGTCACGACGCCATCTCCAGCAATGGCGCAGTCGGCCCCGCCTCAATTAACTCATCGACCAGTTTTCGGAAGCCTGGCGGAAAATGATGCCTGCGGGCCCGCCAGAAGGCTTGATAATACTTCGAAGCCAGGTGGTCGCGAAAATGGTTCTGCGTATGATGCCAGAAATCTTCTTCGAAAACCTTTTTGCGCGCCTGATAATGCATGACCTGATAGCCGCGCGTCAGCATGGTGTAGAAGACGTTGAGCTTCGTCCGCTCGGACGGCTCAAAGGTTTCAGGCCCCATCTCCAGACCGCGCAGAAACAGGTCCACAAGACTGGCTTCCTCCAGGGTTTTCATATGATCCCGGAAGAAATCGTAATAGCTGACGGCTGTCGCGATACGTTGCTGGTTCGCCGAATGCCTCAGCTGGAATCCGACGAATACAAGCGAGGCGATCACGGCGAGCGACGAGACGATTCCAGCAAGGAAATAGAGCTGTTCAAGCGTCATAGACCGGCCCCATACTTATTGTCCGCCGGAGACGAGATCCCAGAACTCGGCCCTGTCATTCGTCCTGGGGAATGGGCCTTGCGGTACGTCGACGGCAAGAAAGCGACAGAGCGGCTCCCAACCCTGCTTCACTTCGAAGACAAGCAACTGGCCGGCAGGGATCGTCTGTTTGACCGCCTCGTTATGCGCCTCGAAACGGGCCATGCGTTCCGCGTCTGACAGGCCGCCGGGGAAGCCGCTCCGGGCGATCACACCATAGGCCATTTCCAGCCATGGCTTCATCGGCTCCGCCGCCATGCCGCGCTCTTCGAGGAGTTTTGCGATCGTCGCGCCAAAACTTGCCGCCCAGCTATCCGGGCTACGGGTCGAGAGGATGAATTTCGCTTCGGGATAGGCGGCGTACAACTCCTCGTAAAAACCGGCGATCGGCCAGTCTACGCCGCTATCGAACCCTTCAAATGTTTTTCCCCAGTCAGGCCGTCCTGCCAGCGCGTCATTCCACTGCGGCACCCGTTTCTCCAGGTCGTTGAACACCGCTTCCATGTGGTAGCATGGCCCAAAGCCAAGCTGCTCAAGCGCCAGCTTCAGCGACATCGTCCCAGTCCGGCCGAGGCCAGTACCAATGATTTTCATGTCTGGTCCCACCCATATCGACGACTCGCCCAGCAAGCCGGACTCGAAGTCATCAAAAGGATGCTAGCGCGAGAATTGAGGCAGGTCACCCCGGCGCGAAACAAACCGGCGAAAAGGACTTAAGCGTTCAGCTGCGCAAAAGACCGGGCAAGGTTCCGGC
This sequence comes from Henriciella barbarensis, assembly GCF_003576345.1. Classification (GTDB taxonomy): domain Bacteria; phylum Pseudomonadota; class Alphaproteobacteria; order Caulobacterales; family Hyphomonadaceae; genus Henriciella; species Henriciella barbarensis. Next base: position 215,355 of record NZ_QWGB01000005.1, read on the forward strand.
GGGCCTGCGCGTCCCAAAGGCTGCGGCCCTCTTCGGTGAAATAGATGGCCGGGCGGTCTGCAAAGCTTTGCAGGACTTTCGCGCGGCCTGCCCGGAAGGCCTCTTCCGGCACGAACGCGTATTCTCTTCGGACATTCACTTCATACTGGTCAAAGACCGGGTCCGGCGCGCCCAGTATGGAGAGGTCGATATCGAGGAAAAGCGCGAGGTCTGCCCGGTCGTCATCGCTGAGACCTTCGGGCGCGTTATGCTTTGCCGTCGCCCGGATGATCTCAGCCGCAAAGGCGAGGTCTGCGGCGCCTAGATGAGCCGCCCCCTCTTCCTCGAGCAGTTGCGCACTCAGCTCCTCATTGTCGGGCCGCGTCGGGTCATAGATCGCATCATGCCAGTAAAGCGCCCAGAGCACGGGCTCAGGCCGGTGCCAATGCGCTTTCAGACTATCGAAATGACGCTTTAGCGCGTCGATATGGTCCCAAGTGTGATAGTGGCGCTGTGGTTCGGCGTACCGGGCTTTCAGGCGGTTGAGCAGATAACCGGGAATGCAATCGGGCTCTGGCACCCGCCCATCCAGTAGCCGGGCCAGTTGGCTTTCTGGGTCCCAGTCAGCCGGCGCATTGCTGGCGACAGAAGACCATTCTTTGCCTCCCTCAATCCATTCGCGGCGTAACTGCGGATGGGACTTGCTGAAGTCTTCGTATCCAAACTCCACGCCGCAAGACGGGCAGATTTCAAAGCTGGCGTAGCCATGCTTGTCGTAAGCCGGTTCAAGCAGATTTGGATAACCGCAAACAGGACAAGTAAAGCCCGAAGTGCTCAAACGGCCTCCGGCTCCAGCGTCTCGTTAAATTTCACCGGTTTGCCGCCGCCCTTCTGGGTGATCTCGCCGTCGCGCATGACGAACTGGCCGCGAATGATGGTGGCGACGGGCCAGCCGGTGGCTTCGAAGCCATCATAAGGCGTCCAGCCGCATTTGGCTTTTGTCCATTCCTCGGTGATCGTTTCCTTGCGCTTCAGGTCCACGACTGTGAAGTCGGCGTCATAGCCCTCAGCGATCCGGCCCTTATTCGCGATACCGAAAACACGCTGCGGACCAGCCGAGGTCAGCTCCACGAAACGGCGCAGCGTCAGCTTCCCATTGTTCACATGGGTCAGCATGATCGGCACGAAGGTCTGCACACCCGGCGTGCCAGACGGTGAAGCCGGATAAGGCCGCAGCTTCTCTTCGCGCGCATGCGGGGCGTGGTCGGTCGCGACTACGTCAACGATGCCTGCATTCAGCGCACGCCACAGAGCATCCTGATGACGCTGCTCACGGATGGGCGGGTTCTGCTGGGCGAACCCCTTCAGCCGGTCATAGCAATCGGGCGCTGCCAGCGTCAGGTGGTTCGGAAGCACTTCGACAGACGCCACATCCTTGGCATCGCGAAGCAGCTCCATCTCCTCAGCCGTCGAGATATGCAGCACATGGATGCGCTTGCCCGTCTTGCGCGCAAGGCGCAGCAGCCGCCGGGTGGAGCTCACAGCTGCCTCGACATCGCGCACCACGATATGGCTCTGCCAGTCGCCCTGCACGGCAAGTTTCTGCCGGTCTGCAAGCCGGTACTCATCCTCAGAATGGAAGGCTGCCCGGCGCTTAATTGCGCGCAGCACCGCCTCGACGCCTTCATCATCATGCACCAGCAGGTCGCCGGTCGATGATCCCATGAAAACCTTGACCCCGCAGCAGCCCTGCATGCGCTCCATCTCGCCGAGGAGACCGGTATTCTCATGCGTCGCGCCCGCATAGAAAGCATGGTCGACATCCATGCGCCCCTTGGCGCGGTTCAGCTTGTCGGTCAGCATCTCCGGGCTGGTCGTCGACGGGTTCGTGTTCGGCATTTCGAACACGGCCGTAACGCCGCCAAGCGCGGCGGAACGCGCCTCTGTCTCAAGGTCTGCCTTGTATTCAAGGCCCGGCTCGCGGAAGTGGACCTGGCTGTCGATCACACCCGGCAGGATGTGCAGGCCGGTGGCGTCATAGGTCTCGCCAGCCTGCGCGCTATCAAACTTTCCAATGGCGACAATCTTGCCGCCGCGCACAGCCACATCGACATGGTCCTCCCCACCAGGAGAGACAACGGTGCCGTTCTTCAGGATCAGATCATAGGTCTCGGTCATGAAGGCGTTATGCGCCTGTTAGCGGCCTGAGTCACGAGGCCGGGTTCAGGCCGGCGGCCCGCCCGTCGAATGCGCTCAAGCTAAGTGCCTGCACCAACGCTCGAAAAGGCTCATCCTGAGCGAAGTCGAAGGACGAGCCTACGCGCCACACCGCCAAACATACCAACGCGCCCCATCCCGCGTCACCCTCGGCCGCCAAATGCGGTCTGAGGGTCCAACACCTGCCATCAAAGCGACTGCTGTCCTCGCAACATCAGAGATCGACTCTCAGATGAGCTGACGCTCATCGAGAGTGACGGCTCATATGAAAACTGGCAAAAAATCTACTGCCGCAGACCCAGGTGAAGACAGTGGTTCACAGTGGCGGGGTCATCAATTCCGGGGCAGCGCCCATTCGAGCCCTTCGGCCAGCTCTTCGCGCACCGCAAAATCGATACGAACGATCCGTCGCTGCGCCATTTCGGCGGCGCGGCCCGAACGATGAAGCGTTAGTCCCTTGAGAAACAGAACGTCCCCGCGCCTCGCATTTTCGATCTCTATCTCGCTGTCTGCTGCAATCCGGGCGGCATCTCGTGCCGACACATAACCTTGCTTGTGGCTGCCAAGCGCGAACTCCATCGCGCCATTCGCTGTATCGGAATCATCGAGAAAGACGCGCGCAAAGACCATCTTCTCGAGCAGCTCGATCGGTGGTTCGGCATGCCAGAAATCACCCTGCCCGACCCAGCAGCTATATCCAGGTGTCTCGCACCTCGCCTTCACGGCAACGACACGGTCCTAATGCCACGGCACGCCCCAGTTTGACTTGTCCGATTTATTGAATGCCAGGATCCGCACGGGGCTTGCACCCGGCAAGTGTGACTGAGCGAGTCTGCTTAACGCGCCATCCGGGCGCAGCACAGCTGCAACCTCATGGGTCCAGCCCAATCGGACCCCGGGCCGCCTATCGGTTCGGCAGGCGGCGTCCAATAGGGCAAGGTCTTGCGCATCAAGCGCGTTTCGGTGCCAGGCGCGACCTGTCTGCTCGAAGTCGTCAGGCACTGCCGCCCTACCCCACCCGCCGCGCAAACCGGTCGACCAGCTCGTCTATCTGGTGGCCCGTCTCATCGAGCGTGAAGAAATAGCCGCGATAGGTGGCCGGGTCTGGCGGGTTTAGCGTGTAGTTCTGCAGGTGCGGGACGCAGGCATCCGGCGACCAGAGCTCTACCGAGCGGGCAAAGCGGGTGCGCACATCTTGGTGCGCGCGCTGCATGTTCTGGGCGCGCAACAGCCAAGTCTCTGCGTCGCAGTCTTCGCTGATCCGGTCACAGTCATGCAGTTCTGCAAAGCCCGCACGCAGCTCCGGGCGGAGCGCATCCAGATAGATCGTTGTGTCGCGGATCGCGCCCTGCAGGCGGTCGACATCATCATCGCAAGCGCCGCGCGATTTGTAGCCCTGACAGCCGGACGCAAGGAGCAGAAGGGCGAGCGGTACTAGCGCGGTTTTCGGCGTTACAGGCATAGGCTCCCCAAGGCTCGCCTGCCTTGAGCGAATCGCCGGCAGGTCCAGAGCCCACTGTTTGCTGCCCTGCCCCCTCTTGCAAGTCCCGGCCTTGTCTTGACCCTGCCGCCGCACCGGCGCAAACCCCGTCCAACGAGAAAACAGACAGTTATGAGCACCCCTCCCCCTATGCAGACCGTATCGATGACCGACCGCTTTCCTTTCGCTCGCCAGATCGCCCTACTCCTTGCCGGGGTCGGTGTCCTGACGGCGTCTTCCTATGTCGCGGTGCCCATGGTGCCGGTGCCGGTCACGATGCAGACGCTGGCCGTGCTTCTGGTCGGCGCGCTGGCCGGGCCGCGCTTGGGTCTTGCGATGATCGTCTCCTGGCTGGCGCTCGCGGCATTCGGGCTGCCTGTGCTCTCTGGTGGCAAGGCGGGGCTGCTTGCCTTTACCGGCCCGACGGCCGGTTTCCTCCTCGCCTTCCCGGTTGCGGGTTATCTTGCGGGTGTCGCTGCGCGCACGATCGCGCGCGGTCATGTCAGCCGCTTTGCGAGCTTTCTTGGCCTGCATGGTGTGATCCTGCTGGCTGGCTGGGCATGGCTGTCGACACTGGTTGGCGCAGAGGCTGCTTTCCTCGCAGGTGTCGCACCATTCCTGGTTGGCGCGGTGATCAAATCGGCGCTCGCGGCCGCCATTATCGCAGCAATTCCGGGTCGCTACCGCCAGCGCGGCTAAAAAAACACCGCCCATACACCGCCAGTACACCGTCACTGCACCGTGCAAATGCGGGGACGGGGCTGGCGGATACGGTCGGAAACCCTAAATCTGCGGGCATGGACACAAAGATTCTTTCCGACAGATCCGTGCTCGTTCTGGACGGTCCCGATACGATCGCCCTGCTCGAACGGCTGGTCACGAACAACACGCATGACTGGGCGACGGGCAAGGCGCGCTATGGCGCCCTTCTGACGCCGCAGGGCAAGGTCATCGCCGATTTCATCGCCCACCGCACAGAGGCTGGCGCGCTGCTCGACGTTGCCACCCACGCAGTCGGCGACCTCTCCAAACGCCTTCAGATGTTCCGCCTTCGCGCCAAGGTCGACATCAATGTCGATGGCAAACAGGCCGTCGCCATTGGCGATGAGGGCACAGCCGACCCGCGCTCGCCAGAGCTTCCGAAACGGACCTTTGTCGAAGATGGCGCAGCACCAGCAATCAGCGACGAGGACTGGAACGGCATCCGCATCCCTGCCGGCGTCGCCGAATGGGGCCGCGACTTTCAGGGCGGCGAAGTCTTTCCATGGGAAATCAACATGGACCGCCAAGGCGGCGTGGACCTCAAAAAGGGCTGCTTTGTCGGTCAGGAAGTCGTCTCTCGCATGCACAGGCGCGGCAAGCTGCGCAAGCGCAGCATCATCATTGAGGGCGAAAATCTCCAAAAAGGTCAAAGCCTTGAGGGTGAGACACCTGTGGGTGAGATCACCAGCACAACGACCGGCAAAGCGCTCGCCACGGTTCGCGTTGACCGCCTCGCAAAGGCTGGCGATACACTGACCGTTGAAGGAAATCCGGTGAGTATCCACGGGCCGGACTGGCTGAAGGACGAGCTCGCCGCCGTTCTCGCCGAAAACGAGACCGACTAGGAGACGCGCAGCATGGGCATGAATCTCTCACCTGATGAGACCCTGCCCTGCCGCTGGGCCCCGGCCGAAGACGCGCTCTACCGCGCCTATCACGACCATGAATGGGGCGTGCCGGAATACGACCCGCGCGCGCTCTGGGAGAAGCTGCAGCTCGACGGCATGCAGGCCGGGCTGTCCTGGGTCACGATCCTGCGAAAGCGCGACGCCATCCGCGAGGAGTTTGACAGCTTTATTCCAGAACAGATCGCCATGTGGGATCAGGAGCGGATCGAAAAAGCGCTTCAGAACCCGGGCATTATCCGCAGCCCGACCAAGATCAGGGCGACCATCGGCAATGCCCGCGCCTTCCTCACCATGCAGGAAAAGGGCGAGGACTTTTCCGAGTGGCTGTGGGGCTTTACCGGCGGCACGCCCATCGTGAACCAGCTGCGCGACATCACCGAAGTGCCTGCCAAGACGCCGCTTTCAGAGGAAATCGCCAAGGCGCTAAAGTCGCGCGGATTCAAGTTCTGCGGGCCCGTTATCGTCTATGCCTTCATGCAGGCTGTTGGTATGGTCAACGACCATGAGACGCGCTGCCCGCGTCATGGCGAGATACAGGAGCTTCACTCATGAAAATGAAGATTGGCGCGGCCTTTGCCGGCCTGTTGTTGCTGACTGGCTGCGAAAGTTTCAACGGCCCGTACCTCGACAATAGTGGCGCCTGCGATGAAATCGTGGATGCGCGCGAGCGTCTGGACTGTCTCGACCGCGCCGAACGGGCCGAAGATGAGTGGCGAGAGGAGCGTCGCCGCGAGCGCGACGACAAGGACCGCGAAGACGCCAGCGCACCTTAAAGGTCGACGCAGCCTTCAACCCTGTCTAATTTCATTTGCAACCGAAGTCTGACGCACCGAGGGGCGTGCGCAAGGAGGGCTTTTCGATGACACCTGTTATTTCCGCGACCGGTCTCTGGACGCCGCCGCACACTGTTACCAATGCCGAACTGGTCGAGAGCTTCAACGCCTGGGCCGACCGATGGAACGAGGCGAACAAGGCCGAGATCGAAGCGGGCACGCTGGAAGCCAAAACTCATTCGAATGTCGAGTTCATCGAGAAAGCGTCCGGCATCAAGTCGCGCTATGTCGTCGACAAGTCCGGCGTCGTGGACCCGGCTATCATGCGCCCCATCATTCCGGAACGCCCGAACGAAGAGATCTCCATTCTCGCAGAGATCGCCGTGAAAGCGGCTAAACAGGCGCTCGAAACGGCAGGCCGTGACCCGAAAGACGTGGACGCCGTGATCTGCGCTGCTTCCAACATGCAGCGCGCCTACCCGGCCATGGCGATTGAAGTGCAGGAAGCGCTCGGTATCGAAGGCTTCTCTTTCGACATGAATGTGGCCTGCTCATCGGCGACCTTCGGCATCCAGACCGCGGCTGACTTTGTCCGTGCTGGCAACGCGAAATCAGTTCTCATGGTCAATCCGGAGATCACGTCCGGGCACCTCAACTGGACCGACCGCGACAGTCACTTCATCTTTGGCGATGTCGCCACGGCTGTTCTAGTCGAGGCAGAAGACATTGCGCCGAAGCAGCACTGGAAAATCCTCGGCACGCAGCTGAAGACCAAGTTCTCCAGCAATATCCGCAACAATTTCGGCTTCCTGAACCGAGCCGACCCGGCGGGCGAAGGCCAGGCAGACAAGCTGTTCATTCAGGAAGGCCGCAAGGTCTTCAAGGAAGTGGTGCCGATGGTTTCTGAAATGATCCTGTCAGAACTGACGCGTCTCGACCTCAAATCGGACGAGTTAAAGCGGCTCTGGCTGCATCAGGCCAATGCGAACATGAACAGGCTCATCTCGACCAAGGTACTCGGACATGAGGCCAGTGAGGATGAAAGCCCGACCGTGCTCGACGAGTATGCCAACACATCCTCTGCCGGCTCGATCATCGCCTTTCACAAGCATTCAGGCGACTTCAAGTCCGGGGATAAGGGGCTGATCTGCTCTTTCGGCGCTGGCTATTCGGCAGGAACCGTCTTCGTGGAAAAGGCCGCCTGAGCAAACTGAATTCGGGCCGCTGGTCGTAAGTACCGAAGCTGGAATCAGGCTGGCGATAGTCAACAGTCAGGTTGGCAGGTTTAACGCCTGGCCGGTCGACACCTAGTCCTCATCGTCGCCGAGGTCGCTCCAGAGAATGGACTTGCAGCTGCGGGCGGCCTCGACCGTTATGATCAGTGCCGCCCCAGCCAGTATCCACCAAGGGGCGAGCGCGTTCTCCGCCGCATGCATCACCATATCCACCATAATCACTCCGCCTCGGCTTTGCCGTTGTCTTTGAGTGTGTTTATGCCGGAGAGGCCTTAACGAGGTCTCACCAGTTCGCGGCAAGAACGGGGCAGTTCGTAAGCGAAATGCGGCGATTTCTTTACCCCTTCAGGCAGATGTATACATAGACCCCATGAGTTCCCGCGCTTCGACAAAACCAAAAAAAACGCCCGCGCGCGTCTGGCAACGTATGCTCTCCGGGCGGCGGCTGGACCTGCTGGACCCGTCACCCGTGGATATCGAGGTTGACGATATTGCGCATGGTCTTGCGCGGGTTGCGCGCTGGAACGGCCAGACCCTCGGCGACCATGCCTTTTCCGTCGCCGAACACAGCGTCATCGTCGAACAGATCTGCGGCGAGCTGGAGCCCGCGCTGCCCGCCGCTGACCGGCTGATGGCGTTGCATCATGACGCCGCGGAATATGTGATCGGGGACATGATTTCTCCGTTCAAGACGGTGCTAGGCGATGGCTACAAGGACATTGAGAACCGCCTGACCGAGGCCATCCATGTGCGCTTTGGCTTGCCAGCCCGCCTGCCTGCCAAGCTGAAAAAACTGATCAAGCGGGCCGATCATATCTGCGCCTGGTTTGAGGCGACGCAGCTTGCTGGGTTCACTACCGATGAAGCAGACAAATTCTTCGGCGGCCCGCCGGACCGCATTGCGCTGACATTGCACCCATGCGCACCGACAAAGGCGCAGGCCGCCTTCGTCGCCCGCCACGAAGCCCTGCTGCATGAGATGGAGCGAGCAACCTGATGGCGATCCCGCTGATCATCGGCCTTTCCGTGGTGATCGTCGCCTGCGACGGCGACACGCCGCGCGTCCTCGTCACCCGCCGTGATGGCGGACTTGGCGGCCTGCCCTTCGGTACATTCGATCCGGGCGGCCACCGCACCTTCGAGATCGCCCTGCGCGGCTGGGTTCGTGAACAGACCGGCTTCGATCTTGGCTATGTCGAGCAGCTTTACACTTTCGGGGATCGTGACCGCGAAACACCAGAGGCGACACTTGCTGATGCCCCGGCAGATGCGCGCGTCGTGTCGGTCGGCTACCTTGCGCTGACGCCGGACCAGCAGCGACTGCCCGACAGGCTCGAGGCGCAGTGGCGCGGTTGGTACAGCCATTTTCCCTGGGAAGACCACCGCACCGGCCGCCCGGACCTTATCGATCGGGAGATCGCCCCACGCCTTGCGACATGGTCCGCGGGCTCTGATTCAAGGCGCACCCGTATTGATCTTGCTTTCGGACTCAATGGCCGCGACTGGAGCGAGGACCGCGTACTTGAGCGCTATGAGCTGCTCTACGAGGCTGGCCTTGTGATCGAATGTGCCCGCGATGCCGACCTGCCGCTGCCTGATGTTCGCCTCGGTGAACCCATGGCGTCCGATCACCGCCGCATCCTGGCCACGGCTATGGAGCGCCTGCGCGGCAAGATCCGCTACCGGCCAGTGGTCTTCGAACTGATGCCGGACCGCTTCACCCTTTCCGACCTGCAGATCGCCTGCGAAGGCATACTCGGCCTGTCGCTGCACAAGCAGAACTTCCGCCGGGCGCTGGATCGCACGGGGCTGGTCTGTGGCACGGGAGAGATGAAGGCAGGCACTGGCGGGCGCCCGGCAGAGCTTTATCGCTTCATGCGCGAACGCGTCAGGAAGAGCGCGGCCATCGGCATTGCCGCCCCGACCCTACGGCGTGAGCCCTAGAAACTGAAGCGTCGGTTCTTCGTTTCACTCCGGCCCGCCGCTTCATATCCTTGTTTTGGCGCAAGTGTCCGTTCGCAAACGATTCCGTTTGCTCCGAACTTGCTTCAGAGGCGCTTGACCAGCCGCCAGAGGCGCGTGTTGAACACGGCCAGCATGAGCGGAAACAAGACGAACCCGCCTGCGACCCCGCCGATATGAGCCGCCCAGGCAAGCCTGATCCCGATGATCGAGGCCATGAACTCGCCGACCACGGCGATGACGAGGTTGATGACGATCCAGGGAATGGAGATGCGGACAGCACCTCTCAGACCGCCGCGCAGCCAGCCGACCGCCGGCAAGAAGCCCGACAGGGCGGACGACGCGCCAATGGCCAGTTCCGACTGTCCTGTGAACTCACTCCAACCGATCTGGAAGAGTGCGCCAGAGATGGCGGCACCCGCAAAGAAAAGCAGGAAGGCAAACGCCCCCTTTCGGTCGATGCCGAGCGCGATCGCGACCGGCGGACCAAAAGCGATCAACGCCATCATGTTCATCGCCAGATGGAAGATCCCGCCATGCAGGAAAACGTGCAGAATGAGCGGCGCAAGATCACCGAGTGGGCGGTAAACGCCGTCAAACTCGGGACCACCCGCAATCGCGCCTGCATCGAACATCCAGGCCGCGACCCAGCGGTCGAGGAAAAGCTGCGACTGCGACAGAAGCTGCACACAGGATGCGATGGTGATCGCAGCCGTCAGTATCAGGACGACCGGCGGCAGCCTGTTGAAAAGCGGCTCCGGACGGCCGCTCAGCATCTCGGGGGAGGTATGATATCGCACAGTGACATCTAAGACACACAATGCGGCGCGGTAAAGGCGGCGGGGTGTTACAGTGTCTTCACTTTCTGCGAAAACCTGCCCCGGCGTCACGAATTGATTTCGCTGCGCGTCTGGACACCATCGCCCGCATGGCAAAAGCACAAGAAATTACCTTCGACAGTCTTCGTCCCCCGGCCCCTTGGATGGACGAGACCCACTCGATCTGGCGTAAATCCGTCCGCGCCTTCGTGGACAAGGAACTGGTCCCCCACATCGAGGACTGGGAAGCGGCGGGAGAAATACCCAGAGATATCTACCCAAAGGCAGCAGAAGCTGGCCTCATTGGTATGGGCTATCCCGAAGAGTATGGCGGCGCAGGCACCGACTTTGACCGTTTTCACGGGACGGTGACCTCTGAGGAATTGGCACGTATGGGCGCAGGCGGCGTTTCCTCTGCCCTGATGATCCACGGTATCGGCCTGCCCCCGGTCATGGTGGGCGGTAGCGAGGACATGAAGCGAGAGATCGCGCCACAGGTCCTCTCCGGCAAGAAGCAGATCAGCCTCGGCATTACAGAGCCGGGCGGCGGGTCCGACGTCGCGCAACTGAAAACCAATGCAAAGAAGTCGGGCAATGGCTGGGTCGTGAACGGGTCCAAAACCTACATCACGGGCGGTTGCACCTCGAAATGGCTGACAACGGCTGTGCGCACGGGTGGCGAAGGCATGGCCGGTATTTCACTCATGCTGATCGACCTCGAGGCCGAAGGCGTGTCGCGCACCGCCTTGCCCAAGATGGGTTGGTGGGCATCGGACACGGCCACCATCCACTTCGATGACGTTTTCGTGCCACCTGAAAACCTGATCGGTGAAGTCGACCGCGGCTTTGTCAGCATCATGGCGAACTTCAATGGCGAACGCCTTGGCATGGCGGCGCAGGCAGCTGCCTGTGCCCGTGTCTGTATCGAGGATGCCGCTGCCTGGGCGCAGCAGCGCCAGACATTCGGCAAACGCCTCGCTGACCATCAGGTCATCCGCCACAAGATCGCGGCCATGTGCCAGAAGGTCTGGGCAACGACGGCCATGCTCGATCAGCTGACCTGGCGGGTGCAGAATGGCGAGCAGCCGATTGCAGAGCTCGCCATGCTGAAAGTGCAGGCGACCGAGACGATGGAGTTCTGCGCGCGCGAAGCGATGCAAATTCTTGGTGGGGCCGGCTTTATCCGCGGTCACCGGGTTGAGCGCATCTACCGAGAGGTTCGCGTCATGGCTATTGGCGGCGGCTCAGAAGAGATCATGCGCGACCTCGCCTCTCGCCAGCTCGGTCTCTAGCGACGGAAATATGATTGAGTAGCAGGGACCGCGTCTGAAAAGGCGCGGAACCCTGCTTTCTGTCCTTTCGTTAAGTCTTAGAAGCGGCGCGGGTCTCATCCGCGAAAAGCCTGCTGCGCAGGCGAAACCCAGGAGCACAATAATGAAAAAGACCATCCTCGCCTCATGCCTGATCGGCGCATCTCTCATCCTGCCGGCCTGTGGCACGAGCGATGGGGACAAGGCCGAAATGTTCAATCAATGTCGTATTGTTCTCGGTGATCGCTCGCTCAGCCCGAACTTGCGCGAAGCAGATACGACACCGGATGCCGCCTGCACCTGTCTTGAAGCGACGCTGGATGATGGCAGCGATGAGCGCGATATGATCGCGACTTTCTTCGAGCGCGTGTCGACGCGTATGTCGTCGGCCGATGAGAGCGCCAAGGAAGCGACGGACAAGCTTGTCTCGGGCGCGTTGCTGCCTGAGGACGCAGGCTCTGATGAGGGGCAGACCTTTGCCGACAACCTCTCGACCTTCAACCGCGTCGTGAATGGCATGCTCGAAGGCATGCGCGAAAATGGCGGCGCCTGCCCGGCTATCTAGTCACCCAAGTACAAGAAGGCCCTCCGCGCGGTGCGGAGGGCCTTTCAGTTATCCTGGCTGTTCGAGGTGCGTCAGCCGCAGCTAGAAACGATAGCCGAGGCCTAGCCCGACAATGACCGGATTGATCTCGACATCGGCATTCACGATAACCGGCGCGGTACCAAGTGCCGGGCCGAGCGCGCTGGTGAGGTTCACCTTCACATCGGGTTCAATCCACACCTTCTTGATATCCGCGTTGAAGGCCCAGCCACCCGCGACACCGTCGAGGTCATAGTCGAAGCCTGCCTGCAGGGCTAAACCGACGGTCGGATCATAATCAATCGCATCCGCCACCGGGCCCTCGTCTTCGTTGAAGAAGAAGGTCGCGTTTACCCCTGCCCCGACATAGGGCTTGAAGGCGGATCCGGTATCGAAGTGATACTGCAAGGTCAGCGTCGGCGGCAGCAGCCAGACATCACCTAAATCAACCGTCGCATTTGTCATAGCGCCCGGAATGGTGACGTTCGTCGCCTTCACATCGTGCGGCGTGACGCCGAGGATCAATTCGGCTGCGATATTATCGGTGAAGAAATAGGTGATATCGAGCTCCGGGACGTACTGATCGCCGATATCGACCGTGCCCGGCAGGCGCGTATTGCCCACGCTGAGATCGCCGCTCTCATCGGGCAGAACACCCAGAACGCGGCCGCGCACCATCCAGTCGCCTGGCTCGGCAAAGGCTGGCGCGGTGGAAACAAGAGCTGTCGCTGCAGCGAGCCCGGCAAGAATATGAAGTTTCATGAGACCCTCCTCATTGATGATGAGGCGAGCTAGACACTTGTCCCGAAACGGAATATTGGCATCTCTGTCGCGCGCTTCCATACCGCGCGGCATAAGCGCCCGACTACGCATCTCACCTTATCGACACAGGCAGAGACAGCGTTTCTGACTGGAAATTCCGCGCAAAACATCCGACATTAAAATACATGGCCCACGCCGACACCCATTCACACGTTCACGCGAATACGCCCTGCAGTCCGCAGGATGTGGAGACCTTCCTTGCCGAGGCCGAAACGCTTGCGGCAAAGCGCGGCCAGCGCCTGACGAAGATCCGCCGCAAGGTATTGCGCCTCCTGCTGGAGAGCGATGAGCCGTCAAAGGCCTATGACCTGCTTGCCAACCTCGACGGCGAAGGGGCCGCCAAACCGCCAACTGTCTATCGCGCGCTGGATTTCCTTCAGGAACAAGGCCTCGCTCACAAGATCGAGAGCCTCAACGCCTATGTCGCCTGTGGCCATACGGGTCACAAACACTCAGCGGTATTTTTGATCTGCGAGAAATGTGGAGCGGCAGAAGAGCTTCATGCCGTCGCGACCAATGATGCCCTGAAAGCTGAAACTGCTGCGGCTGGTTTCAAAGTTCGACAGGCCGTTATCGAAGCGCGCGGGATATGCCGCGATTGCGCTGCCTGACAACAGGTTGCCCCCCGCGCCGAGCGCGGCTAACTCTGCCCCGCAAGATAGTGCCAAGCCAGCCGGAGGAACCAGCTTGATCGACCTTTGGAAGGGAAGCGCGAATACCTGGGACTGCGATGAGATGGGGCATATGAATGTCCGCATCTATCTGGAAAAGGCATTTGAAGGGCTCGGCACGCTGGCCGCGCATTGTCATATGAGCCACGTCTACCAGACTGGCTCACCTTCCACGCTGATTCCGCTTGAACAGCACATTCGCTTCATGCGCGAGGTTCATCCCGGCCGCCCGCTTCGTATGCGGGGCTGCGTGCTTGAGGTCGATGAGACGCGGGTCACGGTCTATCAGGAACTGCTTCACAGCGATGGCACGCCTGCTGCCGCATTCCGCACCAAGCTTATCCATGCGTCGGCCGACGATATGCGCCCCTTCCCGTGGAGTGACCGCACCCACAAGGCACTGACAGAGCTAATCGAAGAGCCCCCAGCAGCCACAGCGCCGCGCGGGATCGACCTCAAAGTTGAGCCCTTGCCGAACGAAGAGGTGACGCTTGGTTTTGCGGAAAGTCAGGGCGTCGAGCTGATCGGTCAAGGCATGGTGGACGCAAATGACTGCGACGTGTTTGGCCGCATGAAGCCACACTGCTTCATTGGCCGGGTCTCTGATTCAGTGCCGAACCTGCTTTATGACTGGCGCGAAAGGGTCGCCAGCGCTGTTGAAGGCAGCCATATGGGGGCGGCTGTGCTGGAGAACCGGATCATCTATCGAGGATGGCCGAAGGCTGGCGCGCTCTTCCAGATCCGGACTGCCCTGTCACGGGCCGAAGAAAAGGTCCACGCCCTCACCCACTGGATGCTGGACCCGGTCACCGGGCGGCCATGGATGACATGCGAAGCAGTGGCCGTGACCTTCGATCAGATCACACGCAAGGCGATGGCAACGCCGCCAGCTTTGATCGATGAGCTTGCCGAAATCGCCCCCGGTGACCTCACGCTCTAGCCGGTCAAGCTAGTCGTAATCGTCCCATTGGCTGCCATGCAAGGTACGGCGAAGCAGGCCGTCCTCAGCCGGAGAATAGCCGTCGATCAGATAGGCGATCTGACGAGCGAGTTCGTCGCGCACCTCATAAGGCACTTCCATCGGATGGAAATGGCTTGTACCGGGCCGCTCGCGCAGCACCAGTTCACGGTAATGCGCCATCATCAGATTGGTGACCTTGTTGGTCATCACTGGCTTGATGTTCGGGCGGAAAACCACAATCGGTGTCTGGACCTTTTCGATCTTCTTCAGCGCGCCCCAGGGCTGGTTGCGCTGTGAGGAGAAGGTCGCTGATTCCCAGGCAGGGTTACAGGTTAGCCGGACGACAGATTCGCCAGTTTCATTCGTCGTTTCTCTCACGCCATCTTCGAGATAGTCATTCAGGAAAGGCGCGCGCCAGCTCTTGAAGGCGCCTTTGCCATGATAGACGTCATAGGCGGCCTCACGGCTCGCAAATTCAGCGCGTCTGCGCTTTGCCTGGCGCGACATCTGGTTCGTCTGCCGAACGAAAGGCAGCACGTGGAGCCAGAAATAAAAGCGCGGATTCAGCACGACCGGGTCGACCAGAATGAGGCCCGCGACGAGGTCTGGACGCTTGCCCGCAACCAGAAGCGAGACACAGCCGCCCATGGAATGCCCACCAAGCACGACAGGGCCTTTGGCTTCCTTTTCCAGGAAGTCGATCACGTCATCACGGTAGACATGCCAGGATTTCAGCGTCTTCGGATCTGCAGGAAGGCTGGTGAGGCCGTGACCGCGCATGTCGAGGGCGGCAACCCGATGGCGTTCGCCGAGCGGGGCCAGCATCGACTTGTAGGTCATGCCATTGAAGCCCGTCGCGTGCAGCCAGAGTGCAGCCAGATCGCGCGATTCGTCCCCGAAATGGACGGAGGCGTGAGCCCCTTCCTCGGGGCCCTCAGTTGTTCGGCGGTGCATCATCATGTCGACGGACGCCTGCCCCTTTTTTTCTATCAGCCGGTGCTGAGTCTGCACGCACACGCAAAGAGTTGTAAAGCGAAACAAGATGGCCGCGCTGCATGCAGCGCGGTGGGTGTTGCCGATCTGCTGTGCCCTCCGGCGTCAGGCAGCGTCGAGCCTGAATATCGCTGTTGAGCGGACATGCAGACCTGCTGGTGAGGAAAGCTCTGCCCCCATGAAGATCAGCGTGCGCGTCTGACGATCGGCCCGGCTTTCAACCGCCGCGCTGCCACCGTCGAACGAAGTGCCCGTTACATCATGGCTGATTGATACAAGCTTCGCGCTGGCAGCGCCCGCAAGGGTCGTGGCTGCAGCCTGCATTGCCCGGATCGACAGGGCACACAGCGCTGCCGCATCGAGCGCGTCTGCGGTGAAACTCGCCCGGCTGTCGGTCTCTACAGTCAATGGCGGGATGGTCTGGGTCTGGATACGGGTCGTCATGAAACGGGTGCTAAGCTGCATGCCTGCGATTGGGAAGCCCTCTCGCAGCGCCAGTGCCGCTCCCAGTCATGAGTTCATCAGTGTGCGGTCAGGCAACCGCGCTGCTGCGGCCATGGTCGTCTGCGGGGATCGCGGGCGTGCTGCCCTCAAAGAGGGCCGCAATAAGCGCCGTCTCTCCAAGCGAGAAGCGCGCCCCAAGGACGCGACTGATCGTGCTCATGAGAGACGCAATCTCTGAATGGCCAAGTCCTGCGCGCTGCAGGCGAAGGAACATGTCGAATGTGACGTGCTGACGTCCACCCGGGGTTTGCTCGATCAGCTGCGCAATCGCCCCAATTGGGGTGCCTTCAAGCTTTGCCGTGGAAGCCGAAAGCGTCCGCGCACCCGGCACCTGGGCGAAGATCCGCTCGATGAGGTCGCCGCCCTGTCGCTGCGCCGCGTTAAAGACAATACCGACCGCATGGCGCGCATTTGGCTCTTCGAGCCCAGATTCGATCGCTGCTACCGAGATTAGATCTTTAAGCATAAGGCTCTCCTTCAGGCGCCGCTTTCCACAGCCAGAATAGGAAAGAGGCCTTGCGCGAAGGTTACCGAGGCCGCGCCTACGACGGCTCGATCAGGCGATTTGCAGAAAAATCAGATCGGGACCGTTAATGAAGCGTTCGCTTTCATTAACCCGCGCTACATGCGCTCGGGCGCTTCGATGCCGAGAATGGAAAGCCCGGCCTCAAGCTGCTTGAGCACGGCTTCGCATAGCCCAAGGCGTGAGGCCCTGAGGTCCGCATCGTTTTCGTTCGCAATCGGATGCGCAGCGTAAAGGGCACTAAACGCCTGCGCGAGCGAATAGACATGCTCACACAGAATGTGCGGCTGGCGTTTAGCATGAGATTGCTCAAGCGCATTCGCAAACCCGTCGAGCGCAAGTACCAGTGCGCGTTCGGTATCGCTCTCAATGCGGATTTCACCTGGCGCGTGGCCGGCATCTTTCGCCCGGCGAAGCAGCGATTTGATGCGCACGGTCGCATAGAGAAGGTATGGGCCTGTCTTGCCTTCGAAGCTGGTAAACCGCTCAAGGTCGAAGACATAATTGGTCGTGCGCACATTCTGCAGGTCGGCAAAGCGCAGCGCAGCGCGGGCAACGAGCGCCGCGATCCTTGCGCGTTCGTCTTCCCCTATGTCACCCGAAAGGCCTGCCTCACCAATCCGCTTTTCAGCCTCTTCCAGCGCCATGCGGTTGAGATCTGCGAGGCGAAGCACGCCGCCCTCGCGTGTCTTGAATGGCTTGCCGTCCGTGCCGTTCACCGTGCCGAAGCCGATATGCTCCATCCGGTCTTCATCCATGAGCCCTGCCAGGTCGGCGGCGCGGAAGACCTGTTCGAAGTGGAGTGCCTGGCGCTGGTCGACGACATAGAGCATCCGGTCCGGATGCAGGGTCTCAACCCGGTCAACGACTGTCGCAAGGTCGGTCGCGTGATAGCCAGTGCCGCCGCGCGAATTGATGACCATGAAGGGCGGCATCTCTTTCTTGTCGCTCTCGCGAGCGACGTCGATGATCCATGCCCCGTCATCCATCTTGGCGAGTCCCTTCTCCTTAAGGTCCTCAACCATACCCGGAATGAGCTGGTCGACATCGCTCTCGCCTTTCCAGAGATCGAACTCGACCCCAAGGAATGCGTAATCGATCTTCAGCGCCTCGACAGAGACATTGATGAAGTGGCGCAGCAGGGCACGGTAGCCGGGGTGGCCTGCCTGCATCTCTGCCACGGCGAGCTGGCTCGCCTCATTGCGGAGAGGATCAGCCTTCGCCTTGGCCGAGGCCTGCGGATAGAGGCGGCCAAGATCCTCAATCGTGACCGGCGGCTCTTCGGGATAGGGTCCGGAAAAGTCAGGGCGGAAATAGATGAGATCGGGCTGTTCGGCGAGCAGCTCTGTAATGAGGTGGCCCATCTGGAGGCCCCAGTCGCCAAGATGCGCATCACCTGTCACATCGTCGCCCAGGAAACGGAAAAGGCGGCAGAGTGTGTCACCGATGACCGCAGAGCGTAGATGGCCGACATGCATCGGCTTTGCCACGTTAGGGCCGCCAAAATCGAAGATGACCTTCTCAGGAGACGCAACGGCGCCGCCGCCCGCCTTGTCGTCGGCGCGGACCGCTTCGGCCTGCCTGGACAGGGCAGCGGAGGTTACCTTGATGTTCAGGAAGCCGGGACCTGCAACATCGACGCGCTCAATCGCATCGTCAACTTGCACTTTCCCGGCAATGGTCGCGGCCAGATCGCGCGGCACGAGTCCCCTCGATTTTGCAGCGCCCATGCAGCCATTGCACTGGAAGTCGGCAAGCTCTGGCCGGTCCGAACGGCGCACAGCGCCCCAGCGGCTTTCAAAGCCCTCAGCTTCAAATGCCTGTTCGAAAACCTTCGACAGGTGCGTAACGAGATCCATCATGGCCGTTTCCGGAAAAATTTAGTGTCAGCTGCCGGCGTCGAGGCGGAAGCGGCGGCCTTCACGGTTGAAGGCGAGCTGCTCATCAGTGAGGTCGAAGCCAACGATGACCTCAAAGTTCGAGCCCGAGATGGTTTCATCAGCGCGCGGCACCAGAATGTCCTGAACGACTTCGCGGCGGCCGTCGATCGTGTTTCCGGCGAAGTTTGCGTCGACCGTGAAGTATTGCTTGGCCAGAACCTTGGAGCTGCGGCGCGTCACCGCGACCCAGTAACGATAGGTATGGCGGTTCGAGTCCGCCTGCGGGCCCTTGCCGAAAGCAAAGTCGATCTCGACCTCTGCGCGCATCGGCTGGTCGTCCAGATAGCGGCAGACGAGATCGACGCCGGTGATTTCACCCGTATAGGTGATTTCGTGGAAGGAGTTGGTGTCCCCGGAAAACTCAACAATGCGCGAGGCATCATAAAGCGCGGCGACAGGCGGGCACGGGCCCGCATTCTGACGCGAATCCAGCGCCCGCGTGAGAGGGTTGCTTCCGCAAGCCGCGAGCATAAGTCCGGCAGCAAGTACAGCTAGAACGCGCATAATCATGCCTTGTGGTCTTGGCCTCGCGGGCGAGGCTGTCCATGTAAGTGATGCAGTGTTACCGGGCACCAGCAAATGGCGCAACGCCCCATCTGCGTCGTGTGCAGGAGGATTTATATGGACCGCCAAAAACTGCAGATCAGACTCGCCGCCCCGCGCGGCTTCTGTGCAGGCGTCGACAGGGCCATCCAGATTGTCGAGGAAGCTCTCGGCAAATGGGGCGCGCCTGTCTATGTGCGCCATGAAATCGTGCACAATCAGCATGTCGTCTCGCGGCTCGAATCGCTCGGCGCTGTCTTTGTCGAAGAACTGGATGAATGCCCGCCCGACCGTCCGGTCGTATTTTCAGCGCATGGCGTGCCCAAGGCCGTGCCGGCCGAGGCAGAGCGGCGCAACATGGTGTATGTCGATGCAACATGCCCGCTGGTCTCCAAGGTTCACGTCGAGGCCGAACGTCACCACAGGGCTGGCAAGGAAATCGTGCTGATCGGCCATGCGGGACACCCCGAAGTCATCGGCACGATGGGACAGCTTCCAGACGGCGCCATCAGCCTGATCGAAACAGAAGAAGACGCGCAGACGTTTGAGCCCAAAGACCCTGCCAACACCGCCTTTGTCACCCAGACGACCCTGTCGGTCGATGACACGGCCAGCATTGTCGCCATTCTGCAGGACCGCTTCCCGGGCATCGCGACCCCCCACAAGGAAGACATCTGCTATGCCACGACCAACCGTCAGGAAGCAGTGAAGGCAATGGCAAAAGGATGTGACCTCTTCCTCGTTATCGGCGCTGAGACCTCCTCAAACTCCAAGCGGCTCGTTGAGGTTGCCCTGCGGGCCGGGGCGAAGGATTCGCGCCTTGTGGCCAGCGCAGCCGATGTTGACTGGGACTGGTTTGGAGGCGTCGGAACACTTGGCCTGACGGCGGGCGCGTCGGCGCCAGAGGACCTCGTCCAGGGCCTCATCGCCGCCTGCCGCGCCCGCTTCGATATCGAGGTCGAGCACGTCACGACAGCGAAAGAGACAGTGACCTTCAAACTCCCGCGCGTGCTGGCCGCCGAAGTCTAGGGCTTGCGACTCTCGCCCGCGCGCGTAGAACCCGCGCCATAAGCGCGAGAGAGGCCCCAAATGATTGAACGCTATGCCCGCCCCGAGATGACCGCGATCTGGTCGCCTGAAAGCAAGTACGGCATCTGGCTGGAGATCGAGACACTCGCCGCCGAAGCCATGGAAGAGCTGGGCCAGATCCCGGCAGGCACCTCAAAAGCTGTTCGCGACAAGGCAAACTTCGAAGTCGCCCGCATCGACGAGATCGAAGCAGAGGTAAAGCACGACGTCATCGCTTTCCTGACCAATGTCGCCGAACATGTCGGCGAACCGGCGCGTTTCCTTCACAAGGGCATGACATCATCCGACGTGCTCGACACCTGTCTCAATGTGCAGCTGGTACGCGCATCTGACCTGCTACTGACCGGCATGGACCGGGTTCTGGCGGCGCTGAAAAAGCGCGCCGAAGAGCACAAGTACACACCGAAGATTGGCCGCAGCCACGGCATCCACGCGGAGCCAACAACGTTCGGCGTCACGCTCGCCACCTTCTATGCAGAGTTCGCGCGTGGCCGGGAGCGCCTCGTCGCCGCGCGCAAGGAAGTCGCGACCTGCGCCATTTCCGGCGCTGTCGGCACGTTCGCCAATATCGACCCGCGCGTCGAGGAACATGTCGCAGAGAAGCTCGGCCTCGCCGCAGAGCCTGTCTCGACGCAGGTCATTCCGCGCGACCGCCATGCCGTGTTCTTCGCCACGCTTGGCGTGATCGCCTCATCGGTAGAGCGTCTTGCGACCGAGATCCGCCACCTGCAGCGCACTGAAGTCCTGGAAGCCGAGGAGTTCTTCTCCAAGGGCCAGAAAGGTTCGAGCGCCATGCCGCACAAGCGCAACCCGGTGCTAACAGAAAACCTGACGGGCCTCGCCCGCCTGATCCGCTCTGCGGTGACGCCTGCTCTCGAAAACGTCGCCCTCTGGCATGAGCGTGATATTTCCCACTCGTCGGTCGAGCGCGGCATTGGCCCGGATGCGACGATCCATATGGATTTCGCGCTGCACCGCCTTGCCGGCGTTGTCGAGAACCTGTTGATCTACCCAGACCGCATGATGTCCAACATGATGCGTCTCGGCGGCCTTCACAATTCACAACGCGTGCTGCTCGCCTTGGTCGAGGCCGGTGTCAGCCGTGAGGATTCCTACCGTCTCGTCCAGCGCAATGCGATGCGCACCTGGGCCGGTGAAGGGGCGTTCCTCGACTTTCTGAAAGCCGACGAAGAGGTCTCTTCGAAGCTGAGCGATGCTGAGCTCGAAGCGCTGTTCGATCTCGACTACCACTTCAAGCGCGTCGACCTGATCTTCGACCGGGTGTTCAACTAGGCCGCTAGCTTCACGCAACAGACAAAAAGCCCTCATCGGATGATGAGGGCTTTTTTTGGCTTACGTTTGTTCTGTATCCGCGGGCCCGCCGGGGCGCTCGGTCAGCTGCCAGGCCGACTTGTCGATATTGAGATCGCTAAACTTGTCCGGATCGAAGATCGGCACTTTCACACCGGCTTTCCGCTGAGCGTCAAAGTCTCTCATGATCCGCAAGCCGATCGGGAAGAGCAGAGCGACCGCGAACAGGTTCACCATCGCCAGAAGGCCCATGGTAACGTCGCTGAAGCTCAGAACGTCGGCAAGCTGGATCGTCGAACCAAGCAGCACAAAGCCGATTACCATGAAGCGGTAGACATAGACCGCGATCATGTTGTCCGGGATGTAATAGTCGACCGCGTTCTCACCGAGATAGTAGGAGTACATGATCGACGAGAAGGCGAAGAGAAACAGCGCGAAGGCGATGAAATACTCTGCCCAACCGCCAACGTGATCAGCGAGCGCGAGCTGGGTCAGCACGCCCTGAACATCGTCATCCACACCGATATAAGACTGGGCGGAAAGGATGATGATCAGCGCCGTCACCGTGCACATGATGATCGTGTCGATGAAGACGGAGAGCGACTGGACCATGCCTTGCTGGGCGGGGTGTTCGACATAAGCCGCCGCGGCCACATTTGGTGCAGAACCGAGGCCGGCTTCATTAGAGAAAAGCCCACGATTGACACCCATCATGATTGCCCCGCCAATGCCGCCCGCAACCGCTTCATTGAAGCCAAAGGCGCTCACCACGATGGTTGAGAGCGCGCCCGGGATCTGCGGAATGTGCGTCAGCAACACATAAAGGCCGATCAGCGCATAGAAGACAGCCATGACCGGCACAATGATTTCGGCAACGCTGGCGATCCGGCGCACGCCGCCAAAGATCACAAGACTGACCACGACGCCAAGACCGATACCCGACCAGAGACGCGGCGCGCCGAAAGCTGAATCAATCGAGCTTGTGGTTGCGAAACTCTGGAAGCAGATGAACGCAAAGCCGAAAGTGACGAGCAGAAGCAGCGAATAGACAAAGCCGAGAACAGGGCCCGCCTTGCCAAGCTTTTTGCTGAGACCGTGTTTGATGTAATAGGCCGGCCCACCCCGGAAATCGCCATTCGGTTCTTTCTGCTTGTAGACCTGCGCGAGCGTACATTCGAAATAGCTGGTCGCCATGCCAACAAGGCCGACAATCCACATCCAGAAGATGGCGCCCGGTCCGCCTAGCGCAAGCGCAGCGGCCACACCGGCGATATTACCGCCGCCGACACGGCCTGCGACTGACAATGCCAGAGCCTGAAAGGATGACGGTTGGTCCGTTTCGTGCTGGAAGCCTTGTCCAAGGACGGAAAACATGGACCCGAAAAGCCTGAACTGTACCCCTCTGGACCAGATGGTAAAAATGAGACCCAGTGGAATGAGAACGGCAATGAGAATCTTGCCATTGATGAGGTCGTTCAGAAAATCCAGCATGCTCGCCCTGTTATCGTTATTACAGTCTCGTCATAGACAGCTGCGTCGCTTGTTACAAATGGCCAGCCCAGCGAAATTTATCGCTGCGTTTTTGTTCATCCCGGTCTGCACAAGTGCCGGGCAGGCCCCTGTCAAAGTGGTCAATCTGACAGCCGACTGGTGCGTGTCCTGCCGTGTCTTTGAACCAAAGCTCAGCCGTGCCCTGGAAAGTGTCACCGGCGAGCAAGTGGAACTGGTCACGATTGACCTGACGCATCTCCGGTCCGGGGCCGACAGCCGCCAGGCCACGATTGATGCGTCGAAGGCCCTGCTTCGATTTCATAAAGCCGATTATATCTGGGACTGGTATGGTGGCTACACAGGTATGGCGATCATGATCGCGTCTGACACGGGCGAACCAATTAGCTGTGTCGACAAGCGTCACAGCGTCGAGATGATCGAGAACCGGCTCGCGCTTGCGGAGGTGCTGGCCACGCGCGCCGCCCCCGGCCGCCGGCGGCCTGATGGCGCAGACTGCCCCGCGCCGCTGCGCTGATTTTGCAACGTATTGCGGGTGTCCGCATTTCTGACATTCATTCCGCCTTCACCCTGCCTAATTTAAAGCCATGATGCGCTGGCAATCTCGCCCGCTACTTCGAGGGAAGGACCTACTTGGCCGGCAAATCGAACTTCGGATCGCCAGGGGATCGCCCGCCGACCTATGACGGTCGCGAGCGCAGTTCCGGACGCGGCTTTCTTGCAGGCCGCCCGATCCTGACATGGGGTCTGGTGATCGCCTTCGCCCTTATGGTCATCACCCTGCTGGCGGGCTGGATCTATGTACAGAGCCTCTATCGCGGGATACCAAGCCTACCCACAACAGAACAGCTCTGGGCAAAGGGACGCGAACAGGCCATCGAGTTTGTTGACCGCGACGGCGACACGATCGCCATTCGCGGCCCCCGCTATGGCCGTGCCGTACGCGTCGAGGAGTTGCCGCCGCACGTTGCACAAGCCTTCATCGCGGCCGAAGACAAACGTTTTTACGAACATAATGGCGCCGATACGCAGGCCATCATCCGGGCGGCCTGGGCAAACTTCACCTCTGGCGAAACCGTGTCCGGCGCGTCCACGATTACCCAACAGCTGATCAAGAACCTCGTCCTGACCCCGGAACAGACGCTTCGCAGGAAGGCGCAGGAAGTACGCCTCGCCCGCGAACTCGAAGAGCGTCTGTCCAAGGATGAGATCCTCGAGCTTTATCTCAACCGTATCTATTTCGGTGCTGGCTTCTACGGCCTTGGTGCCGCCTCCAGGTTCTATTTCGGCAAGGCACCTGAAGACCTGACCGTCGGCGAAGCATCGCTGCTCGCCACGCTGCCACAGGCCCCGTCGCGTCTCGCCCTGACAAACAACATGCCGGACGCAAAACAGCGTCAGGGCTATGTCCTGCGTGAAATGGTGGCCGGTGGCTTCCTGACAGAATCGCAAGCGGCCCGTGCTGGTAGCGAAGAGGTGGAACTAGCAGAGCCGCCCGCCCGCGACCCGCAGTTTGGCTATGCCCTCGACACCGCTACGGAACGGGTCAATGAGATCCTGCCCAGCCTTCCGGGCGACCTTGTCGTAACGCTTACCATTGATGCCAGCCTTCAGGCCCGGATCAATGACGCCTTCGACAAGCGCATGGAGGAAGAAGGCGCCAGCCAGAATGCTGGCCAGGCCGCTGGTATTCTCATGGACGAAAAAGGCCGCATCCTCGCCATGTATGGCGGGGTCGATTACACCGAGAACCAGTTCAACCGGGCCACGCAGGCACGCCGACAGCCGGGGTCTTCCTTCAAACCATTCGTGTTCGCCGCCGCCATCCGGCAAGGGCTGACGCCTTACGATGTGCGCCGCGACCAGCCGACCACGATCGATGGCTGGTCGCCGCAGAACTATTCGCGCAACTATGCCGGGCCGATGACGCTGACCGAAGCGCTTCAGGATTCAGTCAACACAATCGCCGCGCAGCTTGGCCAGGAAATCGGTGAGGAGAATATCATCTCTCTCATCAAATCGTTGGGCGTAAGCGGTGAATTCCAGCCCTTTCCATCGATCGCACTCGGCAGCCAGGGGATGAGCCTTCGCGACCTGGTGCGCGCCTATGGCGCCTTCATGACTGGTGGCACGCGCGTGGATCCCCACATTATCGAGCGCATTTCAAACTCGCGGGGCGATGTTCTTTATGAGCGTCCTGCCTATGATCCACAGCGGGTAATGAACCAACGTGATGCTGAAACCATGGTGGCCATGATGGAACGCGTCATCACCGATGGGACCGGCAAACGCGCCCAGCTCGACGGTTGGCAGACGGCGGGCAAGACCGGGACCAGTCAGGATTGGCGCGATGCGTGGTTTGTCGGTTTTTCGGCAGCAAGGCTCGGCGGTGTCTGGGTCGGTAATGACGACGACACACCGATGAGCCGTGTCACAGGCGGGGGCCTTCCGGCAACGCTCTGGCACGACATGATGGTGATCGCTCACGATGAGCTCGAACCCAAGCCGTTGGCAGGTGCGGGCTCGCTGGTGACGCTGTCGCCCCAGACGCGCCGGCGGATCGCTTTCTACCGCGATGTCGGCGCGGCCTTCTCGGCAACGCAGTAGCGTCTAGTCGATCTGCAGCGGCGCAAAACTGTCAGCCTGCGCCATGGCCCATTCACGCGCGAGATGTGTGTCCTCCGCGCCGGAGATCAGCACGCCGGGCTCCAGCAGATTGTAGGCGCGGTGGGCGGGCTGCGCGACGTCCTGGGTCACCCTGTGCATGATGTGGCGCGGCGTCAGTTCTCCTGGATGTTCGCAGCCGGCAGCGCCCACCACTTCCATCAGGGCCCTGATCGTATTGCGGTGAAAATTGTGGACGCGCTCGGCCTTGTCAGGAATGACGAGCCCGCGCTGGCGCCCGGCATCGGTTGTGGCGATGCCTGTCGGGCAGCTATTGTTGTGGCAGTTGAGCGACTGGATACACCCCAGCGAGAACATGAAGCCGCGCGCGGTATTGATCCAGTCGGCTCCGAGCGCCATCGAAGCCGCCATCGAAAACGCCGAAATCTGCTTGCCGCTCGCCGCGATGCAGACGTGCTGTTTGAGGTCACAACCCACCAGTGCATTGCGAACAAGCACGAGGCCTTGTCGCAGTGGCGCACCGATATGGTCCATGAATTCTGCTGGCGCAGCGCCGGTGCCACCTTCTGCGCCGTCGACCACGACGAAATCAGGCATGATGCCCGTCTGCCTCATCGCCTTGCACAGGGCGAGCACTTCCCAGCGATTGCCGACGCAGAGTTTGATCCCGACAGGCTTGCCGCCCGACAGCTCACGTAGCTGCGCGATGAAGTCCATCATCTGCTTCGGCGTCGAGAAAGCGGTATGCGCGGCAGGCGAATAACAGGTCTCGCCAATTGGGATACCGCGCGCCTCGGCGATTTCTGCGGTGACCTTGTTGCCCGGAAGCACGCCGCCATGCCCCGGTTTTGCACCCTGGCTGAGCTTGATCTCGATCATCTTGACCTGATCGCTCGCGGCGACGTCGGCGAATTTGGCAGGGTCGAAGCTTCCATCGCTTGCGCGGCAACCGAAATAGCCTGAACCAAGCTCCCAGACGAGGTCGCCGCCGCCAGCGCGGTGGTATTTCGAGACGCCGCCTTCGCCGGTATCGTGATAGAAACCGCCCTTCGCTGCGCCGCGATTAAGCGCTTCGATCGCATGCGAGCCGAGCGAACCAAAACTCATCGCAGAGATATTAAGAACGCTCGCCTCATAGGGTTTGGCGGTGCCCGGCGCGCCAACCTTTACACGTGGGTCACCGCCTTTGGGATGACGTGCTGCAATGGAATGGGAGAGCCATTCATAGGGAGGAGAGTCGATATCGAGCTGGCTACCAAATGGCTCGACCGAAGAGACATCCTTCGCGCGGCGATAGACCATGGCGCGTTCTTCATGATTGAACGGACGGCCTTCGGTGTCGCTCTCCACAATGTAGGAACGGAAGAAGGGGCGCAGCTCTTCAGCAATCCAGCGGATGCGCGCCACAATCGGAAAATTGCGCCACAGCGTGTGCCGGGTCTGGAAAAAATCGTAAAGGCCGAGCGCTGAAAGCCCGCCCATCAGGATAACGCCAACCCAGAAGAGCACATTGACCGGGATCATGGCGCTGAAAAGCGCCAGCATCGCAAGCGAAGCGATCAAGGGAAGAAAACGATACACGCTGGCGCTCCTGCATCTGCGACGCGCATGGAGCTAGCACGTCATGATTTGAGATCAATCTCCCGCGATCCTGCCCCTGCAAGCTGCGAAGACCGGCCAGAATACAGCTGTATGGGGAACCTCACCACGCCGATCTTGTTTCCTGAACTATAGATCGAACGTAATTCCATGCACGCGTATCCGGACCATTCACATGTGCATGGATGATGGGCCGGAGCCTTATGGCTCCGGTCCATTTCTTATCTGGTTAGCACGATGCCCCTAATAACCGTTGAGCTTTGCGTAGCGGTCGCGGTGAAAGCTTGCTGAACCGAGCAGGGCTTCCTGAACGCGGGCCCGTTTCATGTAGAAGCCGGAATCATGGTCGTCAGTCATGCCGATGCCGCCATGCAGCTGTACGGTTTCATTCGACACCAGATGCACGGTCTCGCTTGCGCGAGCCTTCGCCAGGCTTGCAAGCTCAGCAATGTCGTTGCGCTGGCTATCTACAGCAGAAAGAGCCGCCGTAATGCAGGACGTGGTCAGTTCCAGCTCGGTGAACATCTTCGCGGCGCGGTGCTGCAGCGCCTGGAATGAGCCAATCAGCTGACCAAACTGTTTGCGGGTCTGCATGTACTCATGCGTCATCTCAAAGGCGGCGAGCGATGAACCCAGCATTTCGGCCGCAAGCGCGATCCGACCGCGATCGAGAACCGGCTCGAGCACGTCCATGCCCTTGTCAGCTGCGCCGAGCACATGGCTATCATCAACATGAACGCCGTCCAGTGTCAGATGCGCGGCGCCGTGACTGTCGACCGTGTTGAGCGCCTGAACCGTCAGGCCCTTTGCATCACGCGGCACGAGGAAAAGCGTCAGACCATGGCTGTCGCCGGCCTCACCAAAGGTGCGCGCCACGACAATAAACACGTCAGCATGGTGACCATCCTGAACGTACTTTTTCGCGCCGTTCAGCGTGTAACCTTGCCCGTCGCGTTCTGCCTCGGTGGCAACGCCTGCCGGGTTGTGGTGGCTGGTTTCATCGAGGGCGAGCGCGGTAGTGACCTCACCGGCCGCGATCTTAGGCAGCCACTCTTTCTTCTGGGCTTCTGTCCCGCCCAGCAGGATGGCGCTGGCGCCAATGCAAGCGGTCTGCAGAAGCGGCGTCGAGGCAAGCGTGCGGCCCTGGGCCTCCATGACCTGACCGAAAGCGGTCATGCTCATCTCCACGCCGTCATACTCCTCCGGGATCAGGACCCCGAAAAAGCCAAGCTCTGCCAGCTTCTGACGGGCCTCTGGATCAACACCATTCTTGCCAGCATCGCGAAGCGCGCGCAGGTGTTTCACGGGCAGCTCGTCACGGGTGAAGTTTACTGCGGTGTCGCGCAGCATTTCCTGGTCTTCAGTTAGTACGAAAGTCATCGGTCTCTTATCCTATACAGTCGTGCTCGGTGCTTGGCGCAGCGGAGCCGCTTTCGCCTTCCGAGTCATACATTTCCAAGTGGCCATCGGCGCGGAAGACGACACCGTCGCCATCCCTGCCGCCTACGAGCGTGTACTCGTTCACGCCGACAGCGCTCAGATTGAAAGTGTTCTGGTTCTCCTCGGCGTCCGTGAAGATCAGTTTCACGGCGCCCGAATTCTCGCTGACGGTTGACGCAAAAATATTTGCGCGCACGTCTTCGCTGGGGTGCTCGAAGCACCAGCCCTGACTGGACTGTTCAGCGATAGCAACTGGCGCGGCGGCCAGCATCAAGCCTGCGATGAAGAAGTCACGCATTACTGGTGGTCCCGGAGGCCAAGCACGCGTTTTGACACCACGTTGAGGTTGATCTCACTCGTGCCGCCCTCAATCGAGTTGCCTTTCGAACGCAGCCAGCCACGGGTCACCATCTTGGCGCCGCGATCAAAGCCTTCGCCTTCCCAGCCAAGCCCCTCCGTGCCGAGCGCTTCGATCATGAGCTCGTGCTTGTCCTGGTTCATCTTCGCCGCCGCGTATTTGATGATCGATGCGGTATGACCGACTTCCTGTCCCGCCTTGGCCTGCTGCTGGCTGCGCTGGACAGTCAGGTTGAAGGCCTTGGTGTACATCTGGTGATCGGCGATGCGGCCGCGCAGGTCGCCGTCGAGCAGCTTGCCGTTACCGTCTGTGCCGACATGGATCTTCGCATACTCCTCAAGCTCCAACATGCCAGTGCCGCGGGCAGACCCGAAGCCGCTTGCTGAAATCGAAGAGCGCTCGTGCTGAAGCAGGCGTTTGGCTATTTTCCAGCCGCCATTCACTTCACCGACGAGCTGGTCTTTCGGGACTTTGACATCAGAGAAGAAGGTCTCGCAGAATGGCGAAGAGCCGGAGATCAACTTGATCGGACGCGTTTCGACGCCTTCGCTTTCCATGTCGAAAAGGATGAAGCTGATGCCTTCATGCTTGACCGTATTGTCGGTGCGCACGAGGCAGAAAATCCAATCGGCCTCATTCGCATAGGAGGTCCAGACCTTCTGGCCGTTGATGAGATAATGGTCGCCCTTGTCCTCACACTTGGTCTGCAGACCTGCAAGGTCAGAGCCGGCACCCGGCTCAGAATAACCCTGACACCAACGCGTCTTGCCGTGAACGATGTCTGGCAGGAAGCGTTTCTTTTGCTCTTCATTGCCAAACTCGATCAGCGCTGGGCCGAACATCCATAGACCGAATGAAAAGAGCGGCGTGCGAGCGCCAATACGTGCCATTTCCTGCTCAAGGACCTTGGCTTGCTCACGGGAAAGACCGCCGCCGCCATATTCCTTTGGCCAGGTCGGGGCCGTCCAGCCTTCATTGGCCATACGCTCAAGCCAGACCTTGGAGTCCGGGTTCTTGAACTTCTCACGGCGACCGCCCCAGACGACTTCGTCTTCAGGCATTGGCGTGCGCATGGATTCCGGGCAGTTCTCTTCGAGCCAGCCGCGGACTTTCTCGCGGAAGGCATCTGGATCGGATGGCGCATCAAATGGCATGGTTTCGGCTCCCTCAAGCTATCCTGTCGTATCTGATAGTGACATAGCCGTTGCCGCGCTCTGCGTCACGACCCGACGCTGCGACAAGGCCGATCTGACGCACGATCGGAAAGTCAGGTCATGTCCTGCCTAGTAGAAGAATTCCTCACGCACGATCTTTCCATTCTTCACGGTGTAGAGGGCAATTTCCTGCATCTTCACCCGCTCGCCAGAGGCCTTGTTGGTCACATCGATGCTGAAAACGACGCCGAAACGGTCTTCACCATGCAGATACGGACCGGCTGCGGCGGTATCGTGGACGTCGTGGTTGTCCTCCCACCAGGCCCACTTCCCCTTGATGGCCTCGACGCCGTGCGCCTCAGCGCTGCCGCCCGGCGGCGGTGCTGACTCAACCGACACACAGTCCGCGTCGTAAATCGTATCGATCAGTTTCTTGTAGCTGCCATCATTATTGGCGGCGACGAGCGTCTCGCCTACAGCTTTCAAAGTTTCTCGGCTCATTCTCACCTCCATTGTTCCGCATTTGTTCTAGGCCCGGGAAGAGATTTCGGCAAGGATGACCTGATCGCAAGCTAGAAGCGTCCGAGAAGGCTGTGTTCAGGCCCGGTCTCGAAACCGGCAAGATTGAACAGGTGCACCACCATCAGGAAGATGCCGAGCACGCAGAACACCATGATGAATCCCCATGGCAACTTGTTCGGGCGGCCATCGCGGCGCGGTTTTCCCAGTCTCAGGTTTGAATACACCATAACAATGGAGAACAGAGCGATGAGCCCGATAGGTATGATCCAGTCCAGCATGACTTTCCCTGGGTTTATGCCGAAGGGATATGGGGCGTCTTCGCCCAGTAGAAAGGTCGAAGAACAAGCCCGATCACGGCTTTGATGGCGGCGGCTGTCAGAAGAGGCCAGTAGAACGGCCGTGTAATGATCGCAATCACGCGCGACACCGTCCACTTTCCGGGCGCCAGACAGTCAGCGACTACACATCCCGTCATCCCCGCCATGAACAGTCCGAAGTCGACTGGCGTGTAGTTAAAGACCGACGGAAACAGCGTGCCAAGAAATATCATCAACACCATTGGCCCATAGAGAAACGCACTGACAATCGCGCCGCCAAGGGTCAACTGAAGACTGATCCAGCGGAGCGGTCCAAGCTCCAGCAGCAAGGTCACAGGCGTTCGCATGCAGACGAGCCAAGTCTGGACGAAGCCCTTGATCCAGCGGCTACGCTGACTGGTCCAGATGGGCAAGGATTCCGGCGCGGTTTCTCGCGTTTCCGCTCGAATGGTTGCGGTCCGCCCGCCCAGACGTGCGATCCGGATACCGAGGTCTGCATCTTCTGTCACATTCCATGCATCCCAGCCGCCAAAGGCGATGAGGTCATGGCGGCGGAAGTGATTGCTCGTCCCACCGAGCATGACAGGCAAGCTGAGGCTCGCCAGTGCAGGCACGTGCAGGCCGAACTGCACCGCATACTCGAGCGTCCACTGCGCCTGCAGCCATCCATCTGCGCCATTACTGGCAACCAGCGGCGCCTGAACGCAGCGCACGTCTTCGCCCTCCCGGCAAAAGGTCCCGTATGCTTCGCGCAGCTGGTCAGGGTGCGGGCGGTCCTCTGCATCAAGCACGGTCACATAATCGCCCAGGGCCGCTGCCAGCCCGTAGTTCAGCGCACGCGGCTTGGTCATCGGCTCACCCGGCGGGATGGTGATGCAGACCGTCCCTGGCGGGAAGTCCGCATTCATCGCCGCCTCATATGTCGCAACGTCGTCCTCTTCGATCAGAAGCAAAATATCGAGACGCTCGATCGGCCAGTTGATCGCACTCAGACTGGCCGCGAGCTGATCCATCATGTTCTGCTCATGACGAAGGGCAATCAGGACCGAATAGACCGGCAGTTCATGGCCCGGAATGGAAAGGGGCGGAGACTTGCGAGAGCCGGCCACCCGCTCCAGCGCGCCGACGATGGTCAGGGCAAGGCGCCAGACGACGGTCAATGAGAAAAGCAGCCAGAACACCACCTTCGCCGCCACGCCCAATAGAACCGGCGACAACAGAAGCGCGATGATGACGATACTCAGGAAAGCGCCGAAGACTTCCCATTGCCACTTGGTCAGGCGTTGCTCTGCGCTAAGGATCGGCGGCAAGGCTCTGGAAAAGGCAAGGGCTTCCAGAAGCCGCGGCGCGCCCGCCGCTGGCTTCGCATCGCCCGGCTCCAGCCAGACGACATTATCTTCCTGTCCCCCCACATGCATGGGGAGATAGAAACAGGAAGTTCCCTTAATTCAAGGTTGCGGCTGCTCAATCAATTAAAATGGCCGCAAGCGCGTGTCCACTTTGCCACGCTGCCTCTATGCGAGGCGCGATGCGCCAGTCACCGACGATGCCAATACGCTGCGCGTGATCCCAGCCATAGGGACTGTTGGCAGGGGTCTCCGTCTTCGCGTATAGCCAACGATGCGCCGCAGCGAGCGATGGAGCGCCTGCGCCCGTCATCTGACAGAAGACACCGCTCAGCTCTTCGGCGACCTTCTCTTTGTCCTTGTCGACATTCGCCCGCGTCCATTCTGGTGTCGCGTGTAGAACGAAGGTCTCGTCATTCCCTCTTCCGGGCTTGGAGCTGTTGCGCACCACAAGGCTCAACGGCGAGTTGGAAACCTCGGCCACATCCCATCCGGTCTTGATCGGCGCATCGAAGGCCAGCATCACCGCCCAGCACGGCGCTGTCACGGATGCGGCGGCCTCACTGGCGAGTACAGGACTGGTATCGGCAAGAAGTTCGCGCGTCTGTTCGGCAGGGATGGCAAGAATGACAGCATCAAACGGCCCCTGCCAGCCAGACGTGTCCAGCTGCACATAGCGGCCCTCGTCGCGAATGGAGAGCGCAATCGCACGCTCTCCCCAGCGCACATCGTGGCCTTCCGCCATCCCCTTTACGAGTGAGTTCATGGACGGCGCCCCGACAAACCAGTCGTCATCAGACCGAAGCGGCTCTGCTGACCATGTCCCGCCCGTATGGGCGAGAGAGACACGTGATGGCGTCCACTTTGCCACGTGACTGCGGGTTTCCAGGTCAGATACAAGAGCGCGAAAAACAGTGTCGCGCGCTGTGAAGAATTGCGCGCCGTGATCGAAACGCAAATCTCCTGCGGGCGTGGAAGCGCGCCGGGTCGACAACCTACCACCAGCGCCTCGCCCCTTATCAAAGAGCACAACCTCGTGGCCGGCTCCCTTCAGATCTGAGGCCGCGCTAAGACCCGCAACGCCTGCGCCAATGATTGCAATTGTCATCCGACTTCTCCTGCTCCCGACTGAGACCTAGTTTATCGGTGAAGAAGGCAAGGTTGATGGCAGACAGAAAACGCACCTCCAACAAAATGGTCCGCAAAAGCGATCTTCCGCAGAAGACATGCCCGGTCTGCCAGCGGCCGTTTTCATGGCGCAAGAAGTGGGAATCGGTCTGGGACGAGGTGATCTACTGCTCGAAAAGATGCCGCGGCGAAGCCAAAAAGAGCTGACGCAAGCCTATTTATCGAAAAACAGTAATTTTTATCTCTCTGAATCATATACAGATTTTAAGAAATAGTATTGTTTTTCGATAATCGCATATTGAAAAACAATAATTTCGTTGCTAGATCAATCTCGTCGGCGGCACAGAGACAAACCCGCCCCGGCAGACAACCAACCAACCGGCACAGAAGACCGGAAACTTGCAACGAAGGAGCAATATCAGATGCAACCGCTCGCCTCCCAGACCCGCCAACCCCGTCTGGAACAGACTGCGACCAAGACCGGCATGACGCCGGTGCTCGCGGGCACCGCCGGACGCGTGTCCGGAAAGGCCGCTAACGACAATACGGGGACCTGGAAGCCTACCCTTCTGGTCCAGCGTCGCCGCCGCCAGAACAGGCTTGCCGGACGCGTCTGATCAAGCTTCAGGCAACCCCGGCAGGGACTCTCACTCTCATCGCGCCCCAACCTGCCGGGGCCCTGAAAAAGGCCGCCCTGCCCCGCCCGGCAGGGCGGTTCTACATTTGGGTACGAAGCTTCTTTGGCCTGATCCAGCCCATCATCCTGAAATGCACGGGCGTGAAGGCTTCATCTTCCTCGGATTCAAACAGGACCGCTGTGCCCGTGGGCAGCTTCTCAACAAGTTTCCGCGCTGCCATCTCGTCCGTCGTACCTGCCTCGCGCAGGATGGACAGGGACGCTTCGTGCATGCCCGGATTGTGCCCGACGACAATAAGCGTCGAGGTACCAGGCGCCGCCAGTGTCACGTGGTCGAGAATGGTCGGCACGCTGGCAAGGTATAGCGTGTCCAATAGCGTTGGCTCGCAGCCCGGAAAGAAGTCCTGCAGGTGGCGCCACGTCTCTCGCGTGCGGCGCGCACTTGAAACAAGCGCCGCGTCCGGCACCCATCCCCGCGCTTTCAACTCATCGCCAATCGCTTCGGCATCCTTGTGCCCGCGGGCCACGAGCTTGCGGTCGCGGTCCGACACGCCCTCATTCCAGAGCTCGGTCTTGGCATGGCGAAGCAGGATCAGACGTTTCATGAGCGCTCGACGGCCAGCGTGGCCTTAGTAAAATTAAAGACCGAAATCAGCACCCTGAACTTGTCCTCTTGCCCGCCGACGCCAATCTGTGTGGCGAAGATATAGCAATCAACGGAGAATGCCATGAGCCTTCTGCTAGGTGATACAGCACCCGATTTCGACGCCGAAACGACCGAAGGCAATATCAGCTTCCACGACTGGATCGGGGATGACTGGGTTGTCTTCTTCTCCCACCCGGCGGACTTTACGCCTGTCTGCACGACGGAGATCGGCTACACCGCCAAACTGAAAGACAAACTCGCCGCGCGCGGCGCAAAGGCCATCGTGATTTCTGCAGACAGCCTTGAGGACCACAAGGAGTGGGTCAAGGACGTTGAAGAAACGCAAGGCGCGAAGGTGGAATTTCCACTCATCGCCGATCCGGACAAGAAGATCGCGACGCTTTACAACATGATCCATCCGAATGCGGATGCAAAAGTGACTGTTCGCGCCGTATATGTGATTGACCCGAAAAAGAAAATTCGCGCGTCGATCATCTATCCGCCGAGCGCCGGTCGTAATTTCGATGAGATCCTGCGTCTGATCGACTCGCTACAGCTGACGGACGGTTACAAGGTCGCCACACCGGTGAACTGGCAGGACGGCGAAGACGTCATCATCGTACCGAGCGTTTCCAATGAGGACGCCGACAAGATGTTTCCGAAAGGATACAAGACGATCAAGCCTTACCTGCGCACCACGGCGCAGCCGAACAAGTAGGCAGTTCATGAACTGACGGCGCGGCAGTCAGCCGAATGACCGACTTACCATTCGCAGCAATTTCTGACTCGGGCTGAGGCGGCGACGCTTCAGCCCGAATTTACGTCGTACGCGGTCAGGGGCATCATAGACGGCCCTGATCGTCTGCAGGCGCTTCAAGGCGCTCTTCGCACGCGGCTTTGACTTTGCTTTCTGTCCGATAGCAAACTCCATCTTTGCAACCGTATGGTAACACAGGCTGACGGCCCAACCAAAAAGTCGGCGTGCAGGCCGTGACAGAAAACCTTCACGTCACAGACGTAAATGTGTCTAAGAATCGCGCCATACGCGAATTATGCCGCCCCTCGATCTGATCCAGTCCCTGTCCCGTTCCAGCGGGACTTCACCAAATGATGATCGCGCCAATGGGGATGTCGGAACGTCGGCGGGGCACGCCTGGGTCATCGATGGCGCGACCGGTGTTACCGACAAAGCCTATGTTAGCAGGGAAGGCAGGGAAGGCAGGGAAGGCAGCGACGCCGCCTGGCTGGCCGAACAGCTCAATACCCGCTTTGCTGAACTTCCCCAGACATCGGAACCGATCCGCGTTGCTTTGCGGCGCATCATTGGCCGGGTGCGGGATGACTTTCTCCTGCAGACCTCAGCCTCAATAGTACCTGATTTTGCCATCCCTTCAGCCGCTGCGCTCTATTGCGGCTGGGAACAGAGCGGTCACCTGGTGCATATCCGCTTTTCGGGTCTCGGCGACTGTAGCGCCATTGTGCGTGAAGAGAGCGGCGCTGTTCACCTTATTGGCGAACTGTCGAGCAGCGGCGATGCGGAGCTGCTTGATCGGTTTGCCGCCTTTCATGGCGATGAAAGTGAAACCGCCCAGAATGAGCTTCGCGCCTTCCTGCAGGAGCAACGCAGCCGCATGAACACGCCCGACGGTTACTGGGTCTTCTCCATTGTGCCGGAGGCGGCCAGCCACATCGCCGAACGCACACTCTGCCTGCGCAGTCCTGCAAACCTTTTGATGATGACAGACGGATTTGCGCGGCTGATCGACCACTTCCATGCCTACACGCCAGAGACACTGCTCGATGCAGCGCTCCAGCAGGGGCTGAAGCCGCTCTATGAAGAACTGCGCAGCCTGGAGGCGAGCGACCCTGATGGCACGGCCGCACCGCGCCTCAAAAAGGAAGATGATGCGAGCGCCGTGCTGGTGCGTCTCGAAACCTCAGACGCACCGGCAGGCAAAACTGCCTAGGCAGGCATCTTGATCTTGCCGTTCACAAGATCTGAATAGTCGTTGACCAGACCTTCGGTCACGCTGCCGGGTTTGTAGTTTACGTCCCCGATCTGGCGAACCGGTGTGATTTCCGCTGCTGTGCCCGTGATAAAGCATTCCGAGAAGTTCTTCAGCTCGTCCGGCATGATCGTGCGCTCGACGATCTCGATCTGGCGCGCCTTGGCCAGCTTGATGGCTGTCTGACGCGTGATGCCGTTGAGAAAGCAGTCCGGGGTTGGCGTGTGGAGCGCACCGTCCTGCAGGAAGAAGATGTTTGCGCCTGTCGCCTCTGCCACATGGCCGCGATAATCGAGCATGAGCGCATCGGCAAAGCCGTCTTTCTCTGCGGCGTGCTTGGACAGGGTACAGATCATGTAGAGACCAGCCGCCTTCGCCTCGCACGGGGCGGTCATTGGGTCAGGACGACGCCACTGGGCATGCGTCATGGCAATGCCCTTCATCTTGTCAGCGAAATAATCACCCCAGTGCCAGACGGCGATCGCGACGTGGATCTTGTTGTTCTGCGCCGAGACGCCCATCATTTCCGAGCCCCGCCAGGCAAAGGCGCGCACATAAGCGTTTTCAAGACCGGATTTCGCCAGCGTCTCATGCTTGGCTTTCTCGATCTCATCGACCGTATAGGGCAGCTCGAAGCCAAGGATGTTCGCGGACCGGTGAAGACGTTCGGTGTGACGACGCGATTCGAAAATATGGCCGCCATAGGCACGCTCACCTTCAAACACGGACGACGCATAGTGCAAGCCATGGGTGAGGACGTGAATCGTCGTCTCGCGCCACGGTACGAATTCGCCGTCCATCCAGATGTATCCATCGCGGTCGTGATACGGTGTGGAGGCGTCGGCCATTATTTCTTGTCCTTGCTTGAACTTGTACTCGAAAGAGGCTCCATTCTCAGACTGTGGCATCTGAAGTCAACCAGAAGACAGGCGAAAGCGCTCGTGTCGATCCGCGGCTTTTTCTCAGGGAGGAAGAGCTCGATAATGGTATCGCGCTGCTGCTCGCCAGTGAACGCATTATTAGCGACATCACCCGCAAGGCTCAGCGTCAGACTGGCCTTAATGCGTCAGGGCTTCGGCTACTGATGACGATCCGCTTTGAACCTGGCCTGACGGTCAGTGAATTGCGTGACAAGATGGGAGCAACGACGCCAACTATTGCCCGGCTTCTCGGAGAGCTCGACAAGAAGAACCTGGTGGTAAAGACGCAAGGCGGGCGCGATGCCCGTCGGCGGCGCCTGACCCTGTCGGATGAAGGAGAACAGATGCTGCGCCCACTTGTGGACAAGTTACGCTCTGCCCTGCGCGATGCATATCGCGACGCTGGCGCACATGCCGTGTCTGGCACCCGCGCGGTCCTGGAGGCCCTTACCCAATGAGTGACGCACAACACATTCTGGTGGTCGATGACGACAATCGCATCCGCGACCTGCTCAAGAAATATCTCGTCCGCAACGGATTGAGGGTCACGGCTGCTGCTGACGCCGCCAGCGCGCGAAAGCTGATGACGACTTTCGATTTCGATCTCGCCATCCTCGACATCATGATGCCCGGTGAGACAGGGCTTGAACTGCTTGCGAGCCTCCGCAGCGCAGGAAAGCACGTTCCGGTTCTGCTTCTCACCGCAAAGGGAGAGACTGGCGACCGGATCGAAGGGCTGAAGGCAGGTGCCGACGACTATCTTTCCAAACCGTTCGAGCCGGAAGAACTGTTGCTTCGCATCAATGCCATTCTGCGGCGCACGCATGTCGAACCGCCGCCCGAAGAAATCGAGATGTCGGGCCTCGTTTTCAACGCCAAGCATCAGGAACTGACCTCTGGAGCACGTCGTGTCCGGCTGACTGAGGCAGAGCTTCATCTCCTATCAATGCTTGCCGCCAAGGCCGGAGAGGCCGTCAGCCGTGAGGAACTGGCCTCCAAGTCACCGAACAGCACAGAGCGCTCTATCGATGTCCAGGTGACGCGGCTGCGCCGCAAGATCGAACCAGATCCCCGCCAGCCGATTCATATCCAGACGGTGCGCGGTATTGGCTACCGTCTCATGCCCGACTGAAGCGCCGAAAACTGCCGCTTTGCTAAACCACCGCTTGCCACTAAGGCTTGCTGCTGATGTCCCGCCTCGTTCGCCTCCGTCTTAGAGATTTCACCCCGCGCGGGCTCTATCCGCGATCGGTGCTGATGGTGATACTTCCGGTGATCCTTCTGCTGAGCGCAGTGACCTACATCTTCTATGACAGTCACTGGCGCCACACTTCCCGCAAACTGAGCCAGACCATGGCCAGCGAGATCGAATTCATGGTCGGACTTCGGGGCCGGTATCCCGGCCAGTTCGACATGCTGCGCGATGACGCCCGCGAAGCCATGCAACTCGACGTCGTGGTGCTTGAAAATGAAGACCTCCCCACCGAACAGAAAGAGCTCTTCTTCTCGGCGCTGGACGATATTCTCTCGCGGGAGCTCGAAGTCTCTCTCGATCAGCCTTTCTGGTTCGACATATCCGGCTATGGCGAAACCGTCGAAATCCGTGTCCAGGACGGCGATGATGTGCTGCGCTTTCTGGCAGAACGTGACCGGACCTTTTCGACAACGGGGCACATATTTATTGTCTGGGTCATTGGTGCGACCGGTATCCTCATCGCGCTCGCCCTTGGTTTCCTGCGCAATCAGGTCCGCTCGATCCTGAAGCTGACCGAAGCGGCGAAAGCGTACGGGCGCGGCAGGGATGCGGGCAATTACCGCCCCTCCGGCGCGACCGAGATCCGCGACGCCGCCCGCGCCGTGATGGACATGCGCACAAGACTTACGACCTTTGCAGAGGAGCGTACGACAATGCTGGCCGGCATCAGCCATGACCTGCGCACGCCGCTGACAAGGCTGAAGCTCCAACTCGCCATGATGGACGACACGCCAGAGATACAAGACGCCCGCCAGGACCTTCAGGAAATGTCGGTCATGCTGGACGAATACCTCGCTTTCGCCAGCGGCAAGGAAGGCGAGCAGTCGACCACATTCCAGTTCGATGAACTGGTCGACGAAATCGTTTCGGCTCTTGGCGGACAAGCGCATATTCGCGCCAAAGCACCTGTCACTATTATTGCCCGCCAGGGCCTGATCCGCCGTGCCGTCTCCAACCTCATCTCAAACGCGCAGGGCTTCGCCGACAAAGTTGAAGTGGAAGTCATCGAAGGCCCACACATGGTCGAACTGATCGTCGATGATGACGGCCCCGGCATCGCCGAAGACAAGCGCGAGGAAGCCTTCAAGCCTTTCCATCGTCTCGATGACTCGCGAAACCAGAATGTGCCCGGCACGGGCCTCGGCCTCTCCATCGCACGGGACACGGCCCGCCAGCATGGCGGCGATATCCGACTGGAGGATAGCCCGCTTGGCGGGCTCCGGGTGCGCTTCCGGCTGCCTGCCTAGAAGCCTGCCGGTGGCGGCAGACCCGGCGCACTGAGACAGATCACCTTGAACCGGCCGCCAAGTTCGGCCGGATCGACGAGCCGCTTCACGCCTTCATAGATCTGTTCGGCACGGTCAGGATTGGCCTTGATAAGCGTCTGCATCCGAGCCTCTGCGCCCAGCGCCATCAGGAATGGCCCCTGCTCGACCGGACCAGACACTCCAAGGCCGCGTTTCTTCGCCAGCCGTGCAAGACGCGCAAAGTCCACATCGACGGTAAGGTCGCTTTCGCCTGGCATCGCTAGCGGGCTGACTTGCGCCCCATCCTTGAACGCGCGCAGCGTATCTCCCGGCGCATACCCGGCCGGCCCGTAATCGATCAGAAGGGCACGTCCGGGCGCGCGAGAGAACGCGGTCGCCAGTGTCTCGCAGAGCGTGTCGAGCGCAGGCTGTACCTCAATAGACGTCTGGCCATCTGCTGCCTCGCCGGACAGCGCCTCCACCTTGTCCGTCGCAAGCCCGAAAGTAAGCTCACCTTCCTCTGACAGGCCAACGACCCGCTCCAGCCAGCCTTCGTCGCCGCCCTTCACGAACTGGCGCGCTGGCAGGCAGTCCAGCCACTCATTAGCCACCAGCAGGAATGGCCGCTCACCCAGCGTCTCGAACGCGCCAAGAAAATCGGGATGAAACTCTGAGAGACGTGCTTTCTGGGCAGCTGCATAGACCGGGCTTGCCTCGCTGATGGAGAGACGAAAACGCTCACCTCCACCGACGCTAGAAATCGCCCGCATCATGTCGTTCATCATCGTGCCGCGGCCAGCGCCAACCTCGACAAGATCGAACGGATTTGGCGCACCAAGCGCCTGCCATTCATGCAAGATCCATAGGCCAAGCAGCTCACCGAAAACCTGGCTGATTTCCGGCCCCGTGATGAAGTCCCGGCCGATTCCAGGACGCGTGGCGTAATAGCCAAATTCGGGGTCATGCAGACAGGTGTTCATATAGGCAGACACGGGCAGCGGCCCGCCTGCCTCGATGAGCGTCTTCAGCTTGGCCTTCAGTCCCGTCATGCCCTCGCGGCGCCAGCCGGCGGTTTGCTGAGGCCATGCCAGACCAGATACGCCCCGCCGATCCACATCGGGAGCGACAGCAACTGACCCATCGTAATGAAGTCGGGCAGTACACCCATTGTGAAGCTATCGGGCTCCCGGAACTGTTCGGAGACCGTACGCCCAGCCGCGTAAAAGAGCAGGAAAATGCCCGCCGCAAGGCCGCGGCGCTTCAGCAGACCGAATTTCCAGATAAGGAACGAGATGACCGCGAAGGGCAGCAAGCCTTCAAGGAAAGCCTCATAAAGTTGGCTTGGATGGCGCGGCATTTCCGGCTCGCACAGGCGGAAAGCCGGGTTCTGGTCGCGGCAATAGATCCACTCATTGGACTGCCAATCATAGGCTGACGGCGTCCCGCCGGTATTGGCTTCAGGGAAAACCATGCCGACCGACGCATCGGTGTGGCGGCCATAAAGCTCTGCATTGATGAAATTGGCGCACCGCCCGAAGAAGATACCGATAGGCGCAACAGCACCCGCAATATCGGCCAGCGGCAGCAGCTTCACGCCGCGCATCCTTGCCGAAACCAGAATGGCAATCGCGACGCCAAGCAGGCCGCCGTGGAAGGACATACCGCCTTCCCATATGCGCAGGAGGCTCCACGGGTCGCGCTGGACCGTCTCGAACTGGAAAGGAAGCTGGTAAAAAAGGATATAGCCGATGCGTCCGCCCAGGATGACGCCCAGCGTCACATAGAACAGGATGTCATCGACATCGTCTGGCGTTGCCGGGCTCGTGCCGCCCCACAGGCGCTCACGCTTCACCAGCATCACGGCATAGCGCCAGCCGATGATGAGGCCGGCGATGTAGGCGAGGGCGTACCAGCGGATCGGGAAGCTGCCGATCTCGACAAGCGCCGGATTGAACTCCGGAAAACTTAGCGCTGCTGTATAGAGTGCGTGCATTGGCTGCCTTTTCCCATCGCGCGGCGTCGCCTATCTGTAGACCGATACCGGCTAGTCTCTCCCCTTAGTCGCGGCAAGGAGTAACCGCATGGCCAATACAAATCCACTGCTCGATGATCTTGCAGGCCTGATGACAGGCGCCATGGGCGCTGCCCGCTCAGCAGGTGAAGAAGCGCGTACTGCCATGCAGTCGCGCGTTCGCGAGTTCGTCGCTGACATGGACCTCGTCGAACGTGACGAAGTCGAAGCCCTTCGGGTGATCGCGATCAGCGCACTTGAAAAGGTCGAGGCGCTGGAAGCGCGCGTCGAAGCGCTCGAGAAAAAATAGGTCTCAGCGAAAATCACCGG
This sequence comes from Henriciella barbarensis, assembly GCF_003576345.1. Lineage (GTDB taxonomy): Bacteria > Pseudomonadota > Alphaproteobacteria > Caulobacterales > Hyphomonadaceae > Henriciella > Henriciella barbarensis. The sequence continues at coordinate 257,789 of NZ_QWGB01000005.1, forward strand.
CCAGTCGGACGCTCTTCATAAGAGCGAACACCTGCTGGCCGGTCTCAAGCTGCAGCTCTGAAAGGGCCTGACGTGTTATCTGCGCGCTGATCATCTCTCCGCCAAAAAAGAGGTCAACGAGCGCATCAGCGGCCGTATCGCTCGAAACGATCCGGCCGACCTGTGCAGGCAAGATGTTCCGGATCGACATCGGGCCCGGACGCTCTACAGCAATCGCCACATCGCGTGCGTCGATGAATAGCCGCAGCCGATCTCCCTCCTGCGTCCCGGGCGCAGCTGGCAGGCGCAGGACTTCACCGCCCGCATCCAGCGCCATCAGGCCGCCATCAGTGTCGATCCGGGTGACCTGCACCTCGATCAGGGAAGCAGGTCCAGCGCCCTCGGAAAGTGGGCCGAGATCCAGGCTTCTACCAACCTCGCCAATCGGACCGTTCGCCAGTACCTGCCCCTCTCTCATGACGACGATACGGGACGCCAATGCGGCGACCTCTTCCAGATCATGACTGACATAAAGGATCGGGCAGGCAGACTGTTCGGGCAGCCTTTTCAGGAAGGGCAGGATTTCCCGTCGGGCCGCCCGGTCGAGCCCCGTCAGTGGCTCATCAAGCAGCATCAGATCAGGACATGATAGAACCGCTCGCGCGAGCGCCACCCGCCGGCTTTCGCCCCCTGACAGAGAGTCTGCCCGCCGGTCCTGTAATCCTTGTATCCCGAAAGCCTCGACAGCCCCATCGACATTCGGCGCCCGTCCCGCTTTTCGCGCCCGCTTCGCCGCGAAGTCCAGATTTCCTCTCACATCGAGATGGCTGAACAGGCGGGCGTCCTGAAAGACGTAGGCGACAGCGCGCTGATGCGCCGGAACGAAATTTCCTTCGGCGCTGTCCCGCCAGACCGTCTCGGCGAAGCAAATGCTGCCTTCCGCGCCACTCTCCAGCCCGGCAATCGCTCTCAGCAACGTAGTCTTGCCGCTGCCACTCGGTCCAAACACCGCCGTAACACCATCCAGCACCAACGTCTCGCGCACGTTCAGGCTGAACGTCTTGCGGGCGAGCGCGATGTCGAGAGAAAGGCGATCAGCTGACACGGAGGCGATAGCTCCTGTTCAGGGCGTAGACGCCAATCAGGGTCACGAATGAAAAGATGAGCAGCCCTGCAGAGAGGATATGGGCCTCGGCGTATTCGACAGATTCCACATGCTCATAGATCGCGATTGAGATTACACGCGTGCGGTCAGGAATGTTGCCACCGACCATCAGCACCACACCAAACTCACCAATCGTATGCGCAAATGTGAGCACGCAGGCCGTCAGGATGCCCCGTGCAGACTGCGGCAGCAGCACGTTCCAGATGGCATCCAGCTTCGATGCGCCGAGTGTCGCCGCTACCTCCATAGGTCCGCGCCCAACTGCCTCGAATGCCGATTGTAGCGGCTGAACCATGAAGGGCAGCGAATAGATAACTGACGCAAAAACCAGCCCAGCAAAGGAAAAGCTGAGGCTCCCACCTGTCATGCTGACCCAGGCGCCGCCCATAGGCGCAGACGGGTTCATCAGGATGAGAAGGTAGAACCCGATCACGGTCGGCGGCAAGACCAGCGGCAGCGCGGTCACCGCCTCGACCACTGGCTTCAGACCGGTCTTCGTCGTTGCCAGCCAGTAGGCCAGCGGCACGCCAATCATGAGCAGGATGACTGTCGTCACGGCTGCCAGATGCAGACTAAGCAGGACCGGCCCCAAATCAGGCATCACGGGTCAACCTGCTTCATAGCCATACTCGCGCATGATGGAGAGCGCCTTATCGCTGCGAAGGAAGGTGATGAATTTTAGCGCCGCGTCATTTCCCGCTGCACGTTGCATAAGGACGAGGTCCTGACGGATCGGCGCATGAAGGTCGTCCGGCACAGCCCAGACCCCGCCCCTATCCGGTGCGACACGGCTGGCCAGTTGCGATGCCGCGACAAAGCCAAGTTCCGCATTGCCACTCGCCACGAGCGCGTAGGCCTGACCGATATTCTGGCCATAGACGACCCGGTCTGACACAAGATCCGCGAGTTCGAGAGAAGCCAGCGTTTCCTCTGCCGCCGCGCCATATGGCGCCAGCGCCGGGTTTGCCAGAGCAACCGCGCGGTAGGCGCCATCACGAAGTTCTTTCTCTCCATCGAACTGCGGTGTCTGTGAGGCTGGCATCCATAGGACCAAGCGGCCGGCCGCATAGGTGAACTGCGTGCCTTCCATGCCTCGCCCCGCCTCGATTAGCCTTCGCGGACGGTCCCTGTCCGCTGCGAGGAAAACATCAAACGGCGCACCATTCTCTATCTGCGAATAAAGCTGTCCCGTCGATCCTGACGACAGCGTAACTTCGAAGCCTGTCTCTGCTTCGAACTCCGCTTCGAGCACCTTCGCGGTATCCAGGAAATTCGTGGCGACCGCGACCATCACGTCGCCCTGATGCGCCTGTCCGCACCCCGCAATCAGGGCCAGAGGCAGTGTGACCGCTATCCCGGCACGTCTGATCCAGAGCAATCTCGACATTTCAACCGTCTACCACTCTGCATATTGGTCAGCAACGCATAGAGATCGAGCAGCCCACCGGCCATTCCGTATAGCTGTGCTCATCAATTGAAACGGCTCCTCAGGCGTGCGATTGATGGCGAAGGCTTCCACAAATGAAATTTGAAGTCAGGTTGCAGGGGCCCTGCCCCGTGTTACCGTTCGACCAGTGGCGGCCTGCCACGCTGATTCGGAGGAAATCGCCGATGAGCCTCAATCTCGAACAAAACTACAATATGGATGGCGACCCGCTCGACATGGTCGAAGCCTGCCTCGAACACGCAGGCTGGGAACACCAGCGCGAAGACGACGCCGCCATTCAGTGCATCGCCCAGACCCGCTGGGGCGAGATGGGCGCGCTCATCGCGTCGCGCCGCGAGCCGCCAGCGCTTCATTTCACCATCACGCTGGACCTGAAGCCGACCGCCGCCCGCACCAATGCCATCGCCAAGCTGGTGCTGATGGCGAATGAACGCCTCTGGCTCGGCCACTTCGACTATTGGGTCGAAGACAGCGTCCTCCTCTTCCGCCACACGCTGCCGCTGCTCGACCGCGTCGAACCGGAAGCTGGCGAGATCCGCGCCGTGATGGCAGCTGCCACCGATGCGGTGAACATGTTCGTTCCTGCTTTCAACTTTGTCATCTGGGCCGGCAAGACCCCAGAAGAGGCCATCGACGCAGCGATGTTCGAAACCGATGGCGAGGCCTGAGCCGGGCCTGACGCTTGTCGGCGGTGGTCGCATGGGCTCCGCTCTGGCGGGCGGCTGGATCAAATCCGGCTATGCAGGCCCGATCGCGATCCATGATCCTGCGCCATCCGACCTTCTGAAATCTTGGGAAGACGCAGGCAAGATCAGCCTCAACTCCGATCCGGCACCTGCCAGCACCCTCATCGTTGCGGTGAAACCGCAGGTCTTTCCCAAGATTCTCGATGATCTGCGCGCCTTTGTCGGCCCGGACACGCTGGTCCTGTCGATCATGGCGGGCATCACGCTTTCTTCGCTGGCTGAAAGCCTCGGCACGTCCCGCGTCGCGCGCGCCATGCCGAACACGCCCGGCCTCGTCGGCGAAGGCATGACGCTCCTTTGCATGCCAGACGGGGCGGCAGGCGATGACACCGCCTATCTTCAGGAATTGCTGACACCCCTCGGCGCCGTCGAAGGGCCGCTTGGCGAAGACCAGATTTCGGCCGCAACGGCCCTCTCTGGGTGCGGCCCGGCCTATGCGTTCCTGCTTGCCGAAATCATGGCCGCCGCTGGTATAGCCCACGGCCTCGATGAGGACCTCGCCCTCCGCCTTGCGCAGAAAACCGTGCAGGGTGCAGGCGCGCTGATGATGGACAGCGATGAGCCGCCATCCACCCTTCGCGAGAACGTTACTTCGCCCGGCGGTGTCACCAAGGCAGCGCTCGACGTCTTGATGCGCGACGGCGCCATGCCATCTCTGATGAAGGAGGCGGTCGCAGAAGCCATCCGGCGCGACCGCGAGCTTTCAGGAGACTGACACATGAGCGACGCGCGCAAGGACCTACTCAACAAGGGCGTTGAGGCCGCGCTCGAACTCGCAAAGACCATCGACTGGCGGGATCTGACGCTTAGTGCAATCGCAGAACGTGCAGGCCTTTCGCTGAAGGATTTTCACGGCGTCGCTGACAAAGCGAAGATCTCCGACGCTGTCGAAGCCTGGCTCGACGATGCGATGAGCGAAGGCTCCACCAGCGAGGACGAGACCCCGCGCACGCGGCTGTTCGACGTCATCATGATGCGTTTCGACAGGATGGAAGAGCACCGCGAAGCAATGCTGTCCCTGATGGAATGGCGCCAGACACAGCCTGCCCGGCTGCTGAACCTCATCGCCGCCCGCCAAACCACCGCCAGCTGGGCGCTGTCCTGCTCAGGCCTTGATGGCTCGGGGGACTTCCCGAAACCCATCCGTACCACGGTGATCGCCTGGGCGCTGGCGCAAGCAGAGATTGCATGGCGCAAGGAAGATAGCAGCGATCTCTCGCGCACCATGGCCAAGCTCGACGGTGAGCTTCGCAAGATGGAAGAGCGCGCCGGCTGGATCGCTGGCCGGTTCGGCAGGAAGTCACGTGACAAGGACGGCGAAGACCTGCAGACGTCCGCGCCAGACGAACCAACCACAGAACACCAGCCGAGCTAGGCCGACTCCTTGACCACCATCCCTCACGTCCTCGCGCCCCGTCTTGCCGGCATGAACGGCATCAAGCACGGCTTTTTCGGTCGTCAGGGCGGCATGTCCGAAGGCATCTATGACAGCCTGAACCTCGGCATCGGTTCTGATGACAAACCGAAAGCCGTGATGCGTAACAGGCGGCTGGTGTCAGACCTGATTGGCACACGCGAGGTTGATCACATGCTCTCCTGCTATCAGGTCCATTCTGACCGCGCGATCCTCGCCACGATGCCCTGGGGCCCGGACCGCCCGCAGGCCGATGGCATGGTCACGAACCTTCCAGGCATCGCGCTCTGTATCCTGACCGCCGACTGCGTGCCCGTCCTCTTTGCTGACCGAAAAGCAAGCGTCATCGGCGCATGTCACGCGGGCTGGAAAGGGGCGCTCGCAGGCATCTGCGAAGCGACCATCGCCAAGATGGAAGAGACCGGCGCGAACCGCAAAGACATCTACGCCGCGGTTGGCCCCTGCATCGGCCAGAAAAGCTATGAGGTCGGCCCCGAATTTCGCGATGAAATCCTCAGCGGCGCGCCTTGGGCCGGAAATCTGTTCCACCCGGGCGAAGGCGACCGCTACCACTTCAATATCGAGACCTTCGTGAAGAACCGCCTCGTGAAGGCGGGGCTCGCCTTCGTCGATGTGATTGGCCACGACACTTGCGAGCTGGAAGACATGTACTTCTCTAATCGACGCCGCAATCACTTCGGCGAACCTGACTATGGCCGTCAGGGCTCAGTCATCATGCTGGAGGGGTAGGACTGCCCCTCTGACAAGCCTCGTCCTTCGACAAGCTCAGGATGAGTCCTTCTGCCGCGCGGCGATCAAATTCAACCTCATCCTGAGCCTGTCGAAGGATGAAGTAGCTATTAATTGAGCGAAGCGAAGAGACAGGGCCAAAACCTGCACCCTTATTCTTGCGACTCTGCCTTTCGTGCGTCACAAGCACCCGAAACTGATCTCAAGGGAAGGCAGCCCCCGCGATGAAACTCATTACCTGTAATGCGAACCGTCCCCTGGCCGAGGCAATTGCCGACCATCTGGACTGCCCTCTCTCCAAGGCAGAGATCAAGAATTTCGCCGATGACGAGATCTTCGTCCGGATCAATGAGAATGTCCGCGGCGAAGACGTCTTTCTGATCCAGTCCACGTCGAAGCCGGCCAATGACAACCTCATGGAGCTGCTGATCGCCATCGACGCGCTGGCCCGCGCTTCGGCAGAGCGGATCACGGCCGTCATCCCCTATTTCGGCTATGCCCGTCAGGACCGCAAAACAGACGGCCGCACGCCCATCTCTGCCAAGCTGGTTGCAAATCTGATCTCAACCGCAGGCGCTGACCGCGTCCTGACAATGGACCTCCATGCTGGTCAGATCCAAGGCTTCTTCGATGTGCCGACTGACAACCTCGTCGCCATGCCGGTCATCGAGAACGATATCCGCATGACGCATAATGGCGCTGATCTTATGGTGGTTTCGCCTGACGTCGGCGGCGTGGTGCGCGCCCGTAACCTTGCCAACCGTCTCGGCTGCGACCTTGCAATCGTCGACAAGCGCCGCCCGGAAGCGGGCAAGTCGGAAGTCATGAACATCATCGGTGATGTGACGGGCCGCCGCTGTATCCTGGTCGATGACATCTGCGACTCCGGCGGCACGCTGGTGAACGCAGCCGCTGCGCTGAAAGACTCCGGCGCTGTGGGCGTCAGCGCTTATGTCACGCATGGCGTGCTGTCGAACAATGCCGTCAAGCGGATCGAAGGCTCCGTCATGGACGAGATCGTGATCTGCGACACGATCCGCCCGACGGAGGAAGACTTCCAGTCCGACAGCCTGCGCGTACTTTCCGTCGCCCCACTGCTTGGCGAAGCGATCCGCCGCATTGCGAACAATGAGAGCGTCTCGAAACTTTTCGACTGATCTCTAATGTCGCACCGCCTGCCTCTGCGGGAACACCAGTCTCTCCTTCGTGTTGGTTAGGTAACTTATCCAGCAAGCAAGAAGGGCCAAGAAATGGCTGACAGTCAGAGACTGGGCGACACGCTCACGACCATTAATCCAGCGACGGGCGAGGAGCTCGAGCGCTACCCCCTCATGACCGACCGCGAGTACGAAACCGCGATCGAACAGTGCCACGAAGCGTTCCTCAACTGGCGCCACGAAGCGCCAGAGACACGTGCCGAGATTATCAAGAAAATCGGCGAAGGCCTGAAGGCCAAAAAGTCCGAGCTCTCCAAGCTGATGACCGATGAGATGGGCAAACTCGTCCAACAGGGCGAGGCTGAGGTCGACCTTTGCGTCGGCATATGTGACTGGACCTCGGAAAACGGCCCGAAGGAACTGCAAAGCGAAGAACGCGAGCTGCCAAACGGCAACAAGGGCGTCATCGCCTATTCGCCGATCGGCGTCATCTACGGCATTCAGCCTTGGAACTTTCCCGCCTATCAGGTCATCCGCTACGCCATCGCAAACCTGATGGCCGGTAACGGCGTCCTCCTCAAGCACGCTGAATCGGTGACTGGCTCCGCCCTCATGTTACAGGAGATCTTTGAGGATGCTGGGCTGCCAAAGAACCTCTTCACAGTGCTCCGGATCAGCCACGACCAGTCAGACAAGGTGATCGAGAACAAGCTCGTGCGCGGTGTGACACTTACGGGCAGCTCTGGCGCCGGCAAGATCGTCGCAAAAAAAGCCGGTGAGCAGCTGAAGAAAACCGTTCTCGAGCTGGGCTCGAACGATGCCTACATCGTGCTCGAAGACGCCGACATGGAACAGGCCGTCAAACAATGCGTCACCGGACGCGTCTTCAACAATGGCGAAACGTGTGTCGCAGCCAAGCGCTTCATTGTGGTCGATGCCGTCTATGACAAATTCCGCGACGCCTTTGTCGAGGCCATGAAGAACGTCAAGATGGGCGATCCCTCGACGAATGAAGGTGATGTCGGCCCGATGGCCCGCGAAGACCTTCGCGATGACCTCCATGAGCAAGTCGAGAAGAGCGTGAAAAATGGCGCCAAGATCCTCTGCGGCGGTGAGAAGCCCGACCAGAAGGGCTGGTGGTATCCAGCGACGGTTCTCGATGACGTAAAGCCTGGCCAGCCAGCCTATGATGATGAGCTGTTCGGCCCTGTCGCCTCGCTTATCCGCGCCAAGGATGCAGACGATGCCATGCGCATCGCCAATGACAGCCGGTTTGGACTGGGTGGTGGCATCTTCACCACGGACCGAGAGAAAGGCATCGAACTTGCCGAGAAGCATTTCGATACCGGCATGATCTTCATCAATGGCTTCGGACTTGCTCAGCCAAACATGCCCTTTGGCGGTGTGAAGGACTCCGGCTATGGCCGCGAGCATGGCGGCTTCGGCATGAAGGAGTTCGTGAACGCCAAAGCCATCAATGTAATGGGCTAGACGTCCGCCACGCCAACCCGAAAATAAAAGGCCCTGCCAGTCCGGCAGGGCCTATTTTTGTTTACGATGCTCACGTCTAGTGCTTGTAGAGAACGAGCCCGTCAACAGAAGCCGGGTCGAAGCTTTTCATCTCAACCGTCCCGTCCGCGCCAGTCACAGGCCGCCAGTATTCGATGTGAAGATGAGGCCCGGTCGCCCTGCCGCTCGCGCCCAGCAGGCCAACTCTCTCACCGGCGTCGACCGTGTCGCCCGTCTCCAGCAGACGCTCCGACAGCTGGCAATAGATGAGCTTGGAGCCATCTTCGTAGATCACCTCAATCATTTCGCCATAGCCGTCCTTATAGCCAGAGAACCCGACCTCTCCAGCAGCAGGCGAGTAGATCGGCGTACCCATCGGCCCCTTGATATCGGTACCCTTATGCATGAGCTCCTTGCCGCTAATCGGGTGAGTGCGCAGGCCGTACTGGCTCGTCACCTTCGCGTTTGCTTCAATCAGCACCGGGTGGCTGTAGGTGATGCTGGAGGCAATCGCGCTCCCCTGCCCTACGGCGAACGGAGCAGCCGCAAGAGCAAGCAATGCGGCAGCTGAAGCGAGGACAGGCCTCTGACGTTTCTGTCGGCTATCGAGAATACGGGTCAGTCGCATGGGTAGGTTCCTTTTTGGGGGCAGTATGAAACTTGAAACGGGAAGGTTTCTGAGCGGCGCGCTGGAACGGGCCGCGCGGGTCAGTGTCCGGGCATAGCCAATCGGGTCGCCGCTTCGCTCAGCTGCAATCTCATCGCAGACCGCCTCGCGCCAGAAGTCGAGCTCACGCCGCATCGTCCACGCAAAGGGCGAGAACCAGAAGACATCAGCGATGAGCCGCTCGAAGGGACGCGTGATCAGGTCGCCGCGCTCTCGGTGAACACATTCATGGATGACGACGTGGCGCCGGTCCTCAGCCAACTTCAACGCTTCGGGAATATAAATGGCGGGTTTGAAGAAGCCGGCGATGAAGGGAGACCCGGCGGGAATGAGGCGAAGCGGCGGCGTCTCTCCCGCATCAGTGTCGGGGCTAAACTCCATCATGGTGGACGAAGCTTTCAGTCGGTGCAGCCGCATTTGACCGGCAAGCGAAAGACCCGCCCGCACACACCAGCCTGCGAGCAGCACGGCAAGCAGCGCGATCTCGGCGGTGTCCCAGTCCGGCCCCACAACGGCGGAGCGAAGTCCTGTGGACGCGCTCTCAACTGCCTCGGTGAGCGGATAGAAATAGGGGATCTCCGGCAAGCCCTCGGGAAACCGCTTCGGTAGAAGCGAAAGCACACCGAGGGCCAGCCAGGGTGCAAGCGAGAGACAGGCCGCGCCGCGCCAGACCAGTTGTGCATACCGGGCGCCGACACCCTGACCTGTCAGCAACCGGGCCAGGCCAGCCAGGCAACCTGTCCAGATCAGCGAAAGGGTGATGAACCAGACCGCACTCATGACTTGTCGCCTGCCTTGTCGTGGGCACGCTCTTCGGCGGCATTTATGATGGCGTCGAGTTCGTCGAGTTCTTCGGCCGAGAGGTGCGGGCTATCAGCGAAAAGGGAGGCAGGCAGAGGTCCTTTCAGGTCCAGCACCTGGCGCGCAAGTTGGCGCACCATTCCGCCGAGCGTTTCCACACGGTCCAGAACGGCTGCATAGAATGCTGCATTGGCGGGTGCTTCACCTTCGCGCTTTACCCAACCCTTGCCCTCCATCCGGTTGATCACGGTTCGCGTTGTCGAAAGCTGCCAGCCTTGCTCGGGTCCAACGGCTTCATGAATTTCCCGCGCCGTCTGGCGGCCTTTCGCCCAGAGGTGCTTCAGGATGACAAGTTCTGAGGAATTCGGTTTAGACATGGACAGGTCTCGCGTTACATTTGTAGCGTCGTTACAGTTGTAACACGGGCGCGTCAACCCCTGTCAGCTCGCTGGTTGCGAAGGCAGGCCCGCTAGTGTATTGGCCCCAGCTTCAGAAAGGACGGCGCGAGGCCGTACCTGTCAGGCTGTCACTGACCGGCAAGAGACCGGCGGCGGACTTCAGGACGAAAGGAAGCAAAAATGGCTGATACACTTAGTTTTAACGTCGAAATCCGTGAGCGCACCGGCAAGGGCGGCGCACGCGAAGCCCGCCGCAATGGCAAGGTTCCAGGCGTTCTTTATGGCGGCGGCGAAGATCCGGTCGCTGTGAACCTGAAGCTCAACGAAGTTATCAAGGGCATCAATTCCGGCCAATTCCTGACCTCGACCGCAAACCTTGTTCATGATGGCAAGAAGCAGCTCGTGATCCCGCAGGCGATCCAGCTTCACCCCGTCACCGACATGCCGGTTCACGTCGACCTCTACCGTGTGAACGCCAGCCAGGTCATCTCCGTGGAAGTACCAGTTCACTTCCTCAATGAAGAAGAGTCGCCTGGCCTGAAACGTGGCGGCTCACTCAACGTCGTCCGCTTTGCTGTCGAACTGAACGTGCGTGCCGACAGCATTCCGGACGCCCTGGAAGCCGACCTCACCGGCCTCGATGTCGGCGACAACGTCAAGATTTCCGACATCAAGCTGCCGGAAGGCGCAGAGCCGACCATCACCGACCGCGACTTCACCATCGCGACCATCGTCGGCAAGATGGCTGAAATCGTCGAAGAGACCGAGGAAGAAACCGAAGCTGGCGACGTCGAAGCCATCAACCAGTCCGATGAGGATGGTGAAGGCGACGCTGAAGGCGAAGGCGAAGAAGAATCCAAGGAATAATCCGCAGAATCGTGGGCTGGCTTTCGGGCCAGCCCGCCCCTGCGGGCACCGGTCCGACGGAGCCTGTCATGCATATTCTTGCCGGACAGGGTAATCCGGGTGCCAAATATGCTGGCAACCGGCACAATATCGGCTTCATGGTCCTCGACAGGATCGCCGCCGATCACGGGTTTGGTCCGTGGAAATCCCGTTTTCAGAGCGAAGCAGCTGAAGGGACCGTCCAGACCGCATCAGGTCGGATAAAGCTACTGCTCCTGAAGCCCCAGACATTCTACAATGAAAGCGGACGCGCTGCCGGCGAGGCGGCGCGCTTCTACAAGCTTGGTCCGGACGACGTCACCGTCTTCCATGACGAGATCGATCTTGCCCCCGGCCGTGTCCGCGTGAAACGCGGCGGCGGTCATTCGGGCAATAATGGCGTGCGTTCCATGCTCGCCCATTTGTCCCCGGAGGTGCGCCGTATTCGTCTCGGTGTCGGCCACCCCGGCGACAAATCTCTGGTCATGCCCTATGTGCTGAATGATTTCGCCAAGGCCGAGAAGGACTGGCTTGAAGCCACGCTGGACGCCTGCTCGCGCGCGCTCCCGCTCCTTTTCGAAGACAATGAAGAGCGCTTCCAGTCGGAAGTCATGCGCCTTGCCCCAGCCCCAAAGCGGGATCCGAAACAGACGGACTAGTTGCCGTCTGCTTCGCCGGGCGATTGCGCTGCGTCTACTGCGCCCTCATCCTGGTCAGACGGCAATAATGAGCTGTGCACCAGTGAGCGAGGCACCTGACCGGCAGGACAGCTCGCTACGATGTTGACGATACCGGTTCCGCCGCCTCCAGACAGCTCGGCGGGCGACGTGCGGAACATGAAGGCCATCACCATCATGCCAACGAGGAGAAGCCCCGTCGGCACCAGCATGAACAGCCCGCTCGCGCGGCCAGACCGGTCGCTCGCGAAATCCACTTCAGGCTTAGGCGGCTTAAGCTCCAGCCGGTTTCCCGCAGAAGCCCCGGCAAGCTGAGCGGTCGCAGCTGCGCTGGCCGCGGCAGCGGTTGTAACGCGCTCGTCCGCCTTTCTCGTCGGCTGGCTGGCAGGTTTCACTGTCTCCGGCGCTGGCGCAATGGTGGCTTGTCTCCTCCCGCCATTCTGTGCGAGCGGGTCGTTCGGATGCGCTGCCATCCATTCGGCCTTCCCTGCCTCATCGCCCGAAGAGAGCGAGAGCCAGTCAGCGACCCCCTCACGGCCATCCCTCTCGCCCAGCGTTTCGCAAAGCGCCTTGAACCCACCCGGCGTGGCCCGCGCGGTCAGTCCGGCCAGATCAAATCGCTCGTCCGTGTCGAACGGTTCGTCAGGCACTGTCTCATCGAGGTCTGCCTGAACCAGTGCGTCCGAACGTGAGCGGGCGAGATGGGCCATGGCATGCACCCAGTCGCTGTCGGCTTCATCGCTGTTGCACGCTTTCGCCGACCAGAGCACAAGCACGCTCGTCGCCTTGTTGCAGTCGCTAAGGTCGCGAGCACTCGGTGTCGTATGCGTCCGCTTGGCGTCGTAACGGACGCGGAACTTCAGCGCCCGCAGGCGCCTTGCCAGAACCGTTGCTTTTTTACTGTCCCCAATTGCAGAGACCAGCAGCACGTCGAATGCCATGAAAACCTCTTCTCGGCGAGCATCACGTCTAGGTCCATACTTGTAACAGACGCAACCGAATACCAGCCCGGCCCGACATTCCCCCCTGTTCTGACGGTAAAAATGCGCTATGCCGCGCGCCAGACCAGAGCGGTATACTATCCGGAAGAAGGAGCGCGCACATGGGTTTCAAATGCGGGATCGTCGGCCTGCCAAACGTTGGCAAGTCCACCCTTTTCAACGCCCTGACCCAGACGGCAGCTGCGCAGGCCGCCAACTATCCGTTCTGCACGATTGAGCCGAATGTCGGCGAAGTCGCCGTGCCCGAGCCGCGCCTTAACAAGCTGGCTGAAATTGCAGGCTCGAAAGAGATCATCCCCGCCCGGATGAACTTCGTGGACATCGCTGGCCTTGTCGAAGGTGCCTCCAAGGGCGAGGGCCTCGGCAACCAGTTCCTCGCCAACATCCGTGAAACCGACGCCATTCTCTACGTCCTTCGCTGTTTCGAAGATGATGACATCACCCATGTCGCCGGCCGCGTCGACCCGATTGCTGACCTCGACATCGTCGAGACCGAGCTGATGATCGCCGACATGGAAAGCCTCGAAAAGCGCCGCGCAGGCGTCGAGAAGAAAGCCAAGTCCGGCGAGAAGGAAGCGAAAGAAACACTCGCTCTCCTCGATCTTGCGCTCGCCGAGCTCAATGAAGGCCGCCCCGCGCGCATGGCCGATGTGCCAAAGGAAGAGATGAAGGCCTGGCGCATGCTACAGCTGCTGACCGCCAAGCCGGTCCTTCTCGTCGCAAATGTTGACGAAGACAGCGCCGCGACCGGCAACAAGTATTCTGAAATGGTGATGGAGCGCGCCGCCAGGGAAGGCGCCGAGGCCGTCGTCATCTCTGCCCAGATCGAGGCTGAAATGGCCGTGCTGGAACCAGCCGAACGGGCCGAATTCCTCGAAATGCAGGGGCTTGAAGAGCCGGGTCTCAACCGCCTCATACATTCGGGCTACCAGCTCCTCGGCCTGCAGACCTATTTCACCGTCGGCCCGAAGGAAGCGCGCGCCTGGACCATCCGCAAGGGCTGGACCGCGCCGCAGGCCGCTGGCGTTATCCATGGCGACTTCGAAAAAGGCTTCATCCGCGCCGAAACCATCGCCTATGACGATTTCGTGGCGAACAATGGCGAAGCGGGCGCCAAGGAAGCCGGCAAGATGCGCCAGGAAGGCAAGGAGTACATCGTCAAGGAAGGCGACGTCCTGCACTTCCGGTTCAACGTGTAAGTGCCGCTTGAATGACGTCGTCATCCCGGAAGTGCCGCAGGCGCTATCCGGGACCCATCTCCGGCGGTCTCATCTGGGTCCCGGCTCTCCGCTTCGCTCCGGCCGGGATGACGAACGTTGAGACTGACGATAGAAGTGGACTATGCCCCAGCTCCTCATCGTCTACTTCTCTCGCACCGGCGGCGCCGCGCAGATGGCGAAGGCCGCGCATGAGCCTGCGCAATCTGAAGACGGCTGTGAGACCATCCTGAAGTTCGCGACTGAGGCAGGTCCGGATGATCTGCTCGCCGCAGACGGCTACATCTTCTGCGTCCCGGAAAACCTTGCCGCCATCGCAGGCGGCATGAAGGAATTCTTCGACCGCTCCTATTACGACGTGCTCGGCAAGATCGAAGGGCGCCCCTATGCGCAGATGATCTGCGCTGGCTCAGACGGCGAAAACGCGATGCGCCAGACTGCCCGCATCGCCCAAGGCTGGCGGCTTAAGATCGCACAGGAACCCTTCATCATCTGCACGCACGCCCAGACCCGCGAAGACATCCTCGCGGAGAAGACGATCGGCGAGCAGGACCTCAAGAAATGCCGCGAACTTGGCGAAGCCATGGCCGCAGGGCTGGCGATGGGTGTATTCTAAGGTCTAAAATCGCCAGACAGGCCGACTGGAAAAGATCGTCGGCCTCATCGGGACGCCCGGCATATCGGCGCGCTACCGCGCCAAGCGTCGCCACCCAGCTCGCCGTCACGGCTTTTCCCCTCGCGCGCGCAATCCCATCTCCATCGCCCCACTGGACGCCTTATGACGTTCCCTTTATGTTCAGGCCTCTTCGAGAAAGGTCAAGCGCCGAATCGGCATAGGGGTCAGGTATGGAAGCTCTCGTCACGATTGGAACGGTCGGCCTCGACCTCATCCACCTGGTTCTGCTGCTGGCCGCGCTCGGTCTTGCAGCCGCGCTCTATGCCGTCCGCAGCAAGCTCACCGCGCGCAATGCAGAGATCGCCCGCGACCTCGAACATGCCGAAGATGCACTCGCAGATACGAAGGCCGAGCGCGATGACCTTCGCCAGCAGCTGAAGACGAAGGAAGCCGTCGCGCTGGAAGCCGAAAAGTCGCTCGCCCGCGCCGAGGCCCGCAGCGAGGAGGACGAGAAAAAGTTCGCAGACCTTGCCCAGCGTGTCCTCGACCAGTCTAGCCGACGCTTCCTGACCCAGGCTGATGAGCACTTTAAACGCCACAAGGAAGGCGCGCAGACAAACCTCAAAGAGCTGATGACCCCCATCAACAAGAACCTTGAGGACTTCGCCAAGAAAGTCTCAGAGCTTGAGAAAGTGCGCGCCGACGACAAATCCGTCCTGCAGGAACAGGTCAAGGCGATCGGCGAAAGCCTGAAAGTCCACACCAGCGAAACCAACAAGCTTGTCAGCGCGCTCTCAGCCCCGCGCGGCGGCGGGCGCTGGGGCGAGACGACGCTTCGAAACGTCATGGAGCATGCCGGCCTGTCGGCTCATTGCGACTTCTCCGAACAGGTTCACGGCGAAACCGAAAGCGGTCGCCAGCGCCCCGACGTCATCATCAAGCTGCCCGGCGGACGCGAGATCGTGGTCGACTCCAAGGTTACCCTCGAAGACTATCTCAAGGCCATCGACGAGACCGATCCGGCCCGGCGCGAAGCCTATATGCGCGCCCATGGCCGCAAGGTACGCGACCATATCAAGACGCTCGGCTCAAAGGACTATCAGAGCGCGTTTTCTCAGCGCGTCGATTTTGTCGCCCTCTTCATTCCGGGCGAGAGCTTCTATGTCGCCGCGCTGGAATTCGAGCCCGACCTTTTCGACTTTGCCGCCGCGCGTCAGGTGATCGTTGTGACGCCGTCCACGCTTCTCGCGCTCGCCAAGGCCGTTGCCTATGGCTGGCGCCAGGAACAGGCCACCGAGAACGCCAAGAAAGCCGCAGAACTTGGCCGCGAGCTTTATTCACGCCTCACCACGCTTGGCAGCCATGTCGAGAAGATGGGCAAATCGCTCAACTCGGCCGTCGATACCTATAACAAGATGGGCTCCAGCCTGACCTCCCGCGTCCTGCCAGCCGCGCGCAAGTTCGAGGATCTACAGATCGCCCCTCCGGAAAAGTCCGTGCCCGAGATCGAAAGCATCGAAAAACGCGCCACGCTGCCCGACCGCACCGGCGAGCTGGAGTTTGACAATTCGGAGGAGTAGGCATTTCTACAGGCGTGGAGGAACGCGCAAATGACTGTTCTTGAGCAGGTAGCCGGACGCATAAGAACTATAAAGCCGAATCCCATCTGCGACGATTGCTTAGCGGCCGAAATCCAACTCTCGGTCCGGCAGCACGCGAACCATAAAACGCGTGAATTGGCCGAAAATCCCGGCTTCAGGCGAGAACAGTCGCACTGTTCCCGTTGCGGCTCTTTAAAGAAATGCATTCGTGCCACAAATTGACCATGGCGGATGACAGCGCCCCGGCGTTGATTTCTCGGCCTCCTCCTCCTATTTTCCGCCCCATGGCTATTCGCGAAATTCTTACCGTCCCGGACCCGCGTCTGAAGGAAGTCTCCAAGCCCGTCGAAGGCGGCGTGACGGACGAGCTCCGCGCGCTCATGGATGACATGCTTGAAACCATGTACGACGCCCCCGGCATTGGCCTCGCGGCGATCCAGATCGGTGTGCCCAAGCGCGTCATCGTGATGGATCTTGCAGGCCCGGATGAAGAGCCGCAGCCGCGCTATTTCGTGAACCCGGAAATCCTGCCCCTGACAGAGGATCTCGCCCCCTACGAAGAGGGCTGCCTCTCTGTGCCGGACGTGTTCGACGAGGTCGAGCGCCCGACCCGCTGCCGGGTCAAATACCTCGATTACAATGGCAAGGAAGTCGATGAGATCGCCGAGGGCATGTACGCCGTCTGCATCCAGCACGAGATGGACCACCTCGAAGGCACGCTCTTCATCGACCACCTCTCGCGCCTGAAACGCCAGCGCGCCGTCGACAAGGTGAAGAAAGCCAAGCGCCTCACCGACAAGCTTTCCAAGTCCAAATCAAAAAGCGCGGCCTGATCGCTCGCCTGTTCGCTAGGGCCTGGGTCCGCTGGACGCTTGCGCTGTCGATTGCAGTGCTCATTGTAATTGTCTGTGCTGGCAATGGGC
Source organism: Henriciella barbarensis (assembly GCF_003576345.1). Lineage (GTDB taxonomy): Bacteria > Pseudomonadota > Alphaproteobacteria > Caulobacterales > Hyphomonadaceae > Henriciella > Henriciella barbarensis. The sequence continues at coordinate 274,742 of NZ_QWGB01000005.1, forward strand.
TTTCCGGAAACGGGATGGCCGGGGCGATGCGCTAGGCCGAAGTTTAGTCTTGCCCCCTCACCGCAGACCCCTGCGGCTCAAGAACCATTCTCAGCACTTCCCTAAACCTACCATCCGTCTCCTCAACGAAAGTTGGGGCCCATGGCGGTTGAGCGCCGTATTCATCACCCAGCCGCCATGGATCCCAGCATTCGCTAGGAGGTCGGCACTTCAAGGTCTACACACTGCAACATCTTGCACTTTCAGAGCCTCGCGATAGACCCCGCAGCATGACGAAACCCTTGCGCCTCGCCTTCATGGGAAGCCCGGATTTCTCCGTGCCCGTGCTCGCCGCCCTGATCGATGCGGGCCACGAGATCGCCTGCGTCTATTCCCAGCCGCCGCGCCCAGCCGGACGCGGCAAGAAGCTGACGCCCACCCCGGTCCATCGCTACGCCGAGGAACAGTGCATTGAGGTGCGCACGCCCAAATCCCTGAAAAGCGAGGACGAACAGGCCGCATTCTCTGCTCTGGGCCTCGATGCCGCCGTCGTCGTTGCCTATGGCCTGATCCTGCCACAGGCCATTCTCGATGCGCCGCGTCTTGGCTGCATGAATCTCCACGCCTCACTGCTGCCGCGCTGGCGAGGGGCCGCCCCGATCCAGCGCGCCATAATGGCGGGCGACAAGGTCACAGGCGTGCAAGCCATGATGATGGAAGCGGGTCTGGACACAGGGCCTGTCCTCGCAAGCGAGACGACTGAAATCGCTGCAGATGAAACCGGCGGCAGCCTTCATGACCGGCTTTCGCACCTTGGCGCACAACTCGCCCCCCGCGCCCTCGAAGGCTTTGCGGGCGGCATGCTGACGCCAGAACCCCAGAGCGAGGACGGCGTCACCTATGCCGCCAAGCTGACGGCTGCTGACCAGCGCATCGACTGGGTGGACCCTGCCCATGACATTGACCAGCAGATCCGCGGCCTTTCCCCTTTTCCCGGTGCCTGGTTTCACTGGACGCCAGCGGGGGCTGGCGAACCACTTCGGATCAAGGCCTTGATGAGCGAATATGTCGATCACGCCCATGACAAGGCGGCTGGCACGCTTCTCGACGACCAGCTTCTTGTCGCCTGCGGCGGCGGCAAGGCGGTTCGCCTGCTCCGTCTGCAAAAGCCCGGCTCGCGCGCCATGGACGCCAAAGATTTCCTGCGCGGAAATGAGATGAAGGCCGGGGCATGCTTCGCGTAAGCGCCACTATCCGCCCTTCCACCCCTGATGATCTGGACGGGGTCGCCGCGCTCAATTCGGCAGCGTTCGGCACACCTGACGAAGCCCACATTACGCGGCAGCTTCATGCAGACGGTGACAGCCTCATCTCTCTCGTCGCCGAACATGAGGACGGCTATCTCATCGGCCATATCGAGTTTTTCCGCATCCTCGTAAATGGCAAGGACGTCGCCGCTGGTCTCGGCCCGATGAGCGCGGCGCCCGGCCACCAGAAGCGAGGCGTCGGTTACGCCCTCATCAAGGCGGGCATGCCGCAGGTCGAACAGCTTGGCCGCCAGCTTGTCTTCGTGCTTGGCCATCCAGACTATTATCCGCGCTTCGGGTTTAATCCGGCTGTCGCCGCCCGCTATGACGCGCCCTGGTCCGGCCAAGCGTTCATGGCGATCGAGCTTTTTGAAACCGCGCCGCGCTCCGGCACCCTCACCTATCCCAGCGCCTTCACGGACAACGCATGAGCCAGCGCCTCCGCCTCCTCATCGAATATGATGGACGCCCCTATAGCGGCTGGCAGCGTCAGGATGGGCAGCCAACCGTTCAGGCGGCGCTGGAACGGGCTGCTGAAGCGCTCGACGGGCAGCCTGTCCTTGTCCAGGGCGCCGGGCGCACAGATACCGGCGTCCACGCCACAGGACAGGTCGCGCATCTTGAACTTCAGACACCGCGTCCCGTCCGCAAGCTCGCCGACGCGCTGAACCATCATTTGCGGCCGGACCCTGTCGCCGTGCTGAAAGTCGAGGAGGTTGATGAGAGCTTCCATGCCCGCTTCAGTGCTACGGGCCGCGCCTATCGCTACATCATCCAGACCCGCCGCGCGCACCTGACCTTTGACAGGGGCCTTATCTGGCGCACGCCCTTCAAGCTCGACGTCGACGCCATGCAGGAAGCGGCCAACCACCTTATCGGTGAGCATGACTTCACCACCTTCCGCGATACCGCTTGCCAGGCAAAAAGCCCCGTGAAGACTCTCGACACGCTGAACGTCGCCTGCCTTGCAGACCGGATCGAGATTACGACTACAGCGCGCAGCTTCCTGCACCGGCAAGTCCGCTCCATCACAGGCAGCCTGGTCGAGGTCGGACGCGGTCAGCAAAAGCCGGGCTGGATGAAGGAAATCCTCGAAGCCCGCGACCGCACCGCCTGCGGACCTGTTGCCCCGGCCGACGGGCTCTATCTTGAGCGCGTCATGTATGGCGACGGTGGCTGAGGTGGACCGGCGCCGGATCGTGATCTCCGGCTGCTCGTCGGGCGGCAAGTCAACGCTTTTGAATGAGCTCGCTGAGCGCGGCTATACTACCGTCGAAGAACCCGGCCGCCAGATCGTCCGCGAAGCGCTGGAGACCGGCTCGGACGCCCTGCCCTGGGTGAACCCCGAAACCTTCGTACGCCGGGCGATCGAGATCGCCGCCGCCAGCCTCGACGCTGTGCGACATATAGATGGTCCCGTCTTTTTCGACCGCTCCGCCATCGATGCCCTTGCTCATTTCGAGCGGCTGTCCATTCAGACGCCGACCAACCTCAAATCGCTTGGTGAGACGTGTCTCTACGACCGGACCGTCTTCTTTGCGCCGCCCTGGGCCGACCTCTACGTTCAGGATGATGAACGCCCACTGCCCTTCGAGGAAGCGGTTCAGGAATACAACTGGCTGCGCCTTGCCTATCCGGCACGCGGCTATCGCCTGATCGACCTGCCGAAAACAAGCGTTGAGGCGCGTGCCGACTTTGTTTTGAAGTCTCTGGGGCTGCCACACATACATCGGTGACCGTTCAGGACGTCGTTATCCCGGTTTTGGCGCAGCCAAAAACCGGGACCCAGAACGCTTTGGATCTATGGGTCCCGGCACTCCCTGCGGTCGGACGGGATGACGAAAATTTATCGGGCGAGTTCGGGCTTCAATAGCCGCGCGCGACGTCCACATCCGCCTCAATCGTCTCATCTTTGAGCCGCTTATCCAGCAACTCGACCAGCCTCGTCTGACCATCTCGCGGCAGTGTCAGCCCGGATACATGCGGCGTCACGGTGACCCGGTCGTCGCTCCAGAACCAGTGGCTTGGCTCAAGCGGTTCGTGACGGAAAACGTCGAGCACCGCATGGTCCACCCTGCCGCTCTCAAGTGCCGCCTTCAGCGCGCCTTCATCCAGCGTCGCCCCCCGCCCGACATTGATGAAGAGTGCCCCATTCAGCTTGTCGAAAACATGGGCGCCAATCGCGCTGTCTGTTTCTGATGTGAGAGGCAGCGCGCCGACCACGATCCTGGCGTCGGCTTCAGCCGAGAAATCCGCAAGCGGCATCACCTCATCAAAACCTTCCGCTGCCCGGCCTGTCCGCGAAAGGCCGAGCACAGGCGCGCCCAGCCCCTTGAACGCCGCCGCTACCCCCTGCCCGATGGAGCCGGTCCCGATAACCGCGACATGGGTCTCGAACAAATAGCCGGGCGCCGCACGCACCCTGTCCCAGTCGCGGCCTGCCTCAAGCGACCGTCGCAAGGCCATCTTCTGTAGCCAGGATAGCGCGTATGCGGCGCTATACTCGCCAATCTGCTGGCCCATTCGTCCGGTCGTGCGCGTGACGAGAGGCGGGGGCTCAATACCGGCGAACGCCTCGCAGATCGCGTCTACGCCTGCACCGACACAATGCACCCAGCCATATTTGGAAAGGTCTTCATCCTCCGGCGGATAGAAGGTCACGAGCAGTTTTTCGGGCCGGCCAGTGTCCATCGGCTCTCGAAACACCTCAATGCCGGGAAAGGCTTTTCGCAAAGCCTGCTCCAGCCCGTCTCCCTGGCTGGAATGGATGCGCACAGCGATGTCAGTCTCGGCCACAGGCATGCTCAAAGCAGCTTCTCCATCTTCCAGTTATGGAGCGCCACACCATCAATTTCGAGCCGGCGACGCAACAGCGCAATATAGCCTGCACGGGCAAAAACCGGCCGTGCCGTTTCGCTCGCTTCAGTGTGAAGCCGCGCCATACCCGTCTTGCGCGCCTCGGTCTCGATCGCTGCGAGCAACGCGCTGCCAATGCCTCTGCCCGCATGATCCGGATGGCAATAAAGCATGTCGACATGGCCATCGGCTTCTAGATCGCTGAACGCGATGGCGGTGTCCGTCTCGTCTACTGCGATAAAGGTTGTCCGCCCATCGCTATACTTTTCGTGAAGGCGTTCAGCCGTCACATACGGGCCTGCCCACGCTGCGACCTGTTCGGCTGAATAGTCCCGGCTTCCCAGCTCAAGGATCGCGGCGCGGAATATCTCCGCCAGACGCGCGGCATCGCCCGTCCGGTAAGCGCGTAATTTCACGGCACGTGCCGTTCCAGCCAGCTCAGGATGACGGCAAGCGCCCTGTCGCGTTCCGTGTCGTTGAGCAGTTCGTGATAGCCACCTTCGAACACATCCAGCGTCTTGTCGCTGACGCCAATCATCTCGAAGAAGCGCTGCGAGCCTTCGATCGGCGTCAGCCTGTCCGCGTCGCCATGGATGATCAGCACCGGCACCTGCCAGGCAGAAAACCGCTTCCATGCAGCCTCCAGCACGGACACAGCGGTCGCACCAAGACGTGCGGCTGGCGGCTTCGTGATTACGTCTGGATTGTTGCGGTATGCCTCCACCACAGATCGGTCTCGCGAGATTGCATCGGCCTCAAGCGGCGGCGTCAGGCGCGCGGCGGGCGCGATGGCCGCAATCAGTCCAGCGAGAGCTTTCAGCACGGGATTGAGCTCAATTTCGAGGGCTGGCGCGCTCAGGATAACCGCCTCCACCCCGTCCGGCTTGCCCGCGACACTCGCCGCAGTGATCAGCCCGCCCAGCGAATGGCCGAATAGCACAACTGGCGCTTTGCTCTCCAGCGTCAGTGCCTCGCGGGCCATCTGGTGATGGTGCACGGCCTGCTTTATGTCAGTCGCGCCGCGCGGCCCAGGCGAGGCCCCATGCCCGTTCGCATCAAAGGCGAAGACGCTGAAGCCAGCCTTGTTCAGCGCCGGAATCAGCTGGTTGTATTCGGCGACATAGCGCGTCGCATACTCGCCATAGCCATGCATGAGGAGGAGGTTCGCCTTGGCCTCCTCAACCCGCCAGGCATAGCCTGCCACCGGCGCCCCGAACCGCCAGGCCTCTGCTTTGATCACCATCACCAACTTCCTTTTTCAGTCGGCCGCTTAGCGAATATTCTCCAGCAGCAATTCAAGCGCCTCACGTGCGAACAATTCCATATTGGTGACCCTGTCACTCAGCCCGGTTTCAAGCGTGCGGGAAATCTCGACACCTTCGCCGATGAGCGCCGTGCAGGTATGCCCTGCCGCATCGCCATACCCATTTCCGTCCGGCCCGGCCGCGCCCGTCTCACACAGGCCCCAGTCTGCCCGCAGCCGCTCGCGGATGGTCGCCGCCGCAAAGCGCGCATAAGGCTCGCTAGAGGATCGCATGTCGCCAAGATCTTCTTTCGACAGACCGACCAGCCCGCGAAACGCGGCCGGTGCATAGATCACTCCGCCGCCGCGAAAATAGGCCGAAGCGCCTGACTGCGCCAGCAATGCAGCCGATACAAGCCCGCCCGACGAGGATTCCCAAACGCCAATCGTCTGACGACGCGCCTTGAGGATGGTGCCGATCTCTTCGGCAAGGGGAAGAAGGTCTCTCATTTCGCCATCAAGCCCGCGTCCGGCTGATTTGGCAACCTTCCCCTCCGCCAACTTGCGCGCCCCCGCCCATTCGCTCATCTATGCCTGGTAAAAAGAGGAAGACGAGCGCATGCGCTATTTCGAAGATATGGAACCGGGCACGATCACGCATTCGCCGCGATCCTACAAGGTCACGCGTGAAGAGGTGATCGACTTTGCCTCGAAGTACGACCCCCAGCCCTTCCACCTCGATGACGAAGCCGCCAAGCAGACTTTCTTCGGTCGCCTTTCCGCTTCTGGCTGGCACACCGCTGCCATGACAATGCGCCTCATGGTCGAGACCATGCAGCAGGGCGAACCGCAGGCAGGGCTCGGCTCTCCCGGCATCGATGAGCTTAAATGGATCAAGCCGGTCTATCCGGGCGATGAAATCCGTATCGAGATGGAAATGATCTCCAAGCGCCGCATGAAGAGCCGCCCCGACATGGGCCTCACCCGGTCAGAAAATCGCGTCTACAACCAGAATGATGAGCTGGTGATGAGGTTCATCGGCAATGGTCTCATCAAGGTTCGCGACCCCGAAGCCCCGATAGAAGACGAGACCACAGCATGAGCGACGCCAACGAAATCCGCGCCCAGCAGAAATCTCACTGGGACGGCGCAGGCGGCGAAATATGGGTAGACGCCCAATCGGTCATGGATGCCATGTTCGAGGTTATCGAAAGCCGCCTCGCGGCTAGCGCGGCACGAAGCGGCGCATCCCGCATACTCGACATTGGGTGCGGAACAGGCGCTGTCACGCTTGCCGCCGCCAGGGCAGCGTCATCGGCGCACCTCACCGGTATCGACATTTCAGGCCCGATGCTCGCCCTCGCCCGCCGCCGCGCGAGTGCCGCAGGCATGGACGCTGACTTCATCAAGGCTGACGCGGAAGCCCACGATTTTAGCGACAATCGCTTCGGCCTCATGATCTCCCGCTTCGGAGTCATGTTCTTTGCAGATCCGGTGAAGGCTTTCTCAAATCTCAGATCCGCCGCCGAAGGCGAGGCCGAACTGCACCTCTATGCGTGGCGCAGCCCCGCCGACAATCCTTTCATGAGTGCCGGCACACGCGCTGCTGCCCCCTTTCTCGATGAGATGCCAAAGCGCGAAAAGAACGCGCCCGGCCAGTTCGGCTTTGAAGATCGTGACTATGTTCACACCATCCTGAAAGATGCGGGATGGACCGGCATAGACATCAAGGCTGAGGATATCCCCTGCAGCTTCCCGGTCGGCGAACTTCCCCTGTTCCTCGACAGGCTGGGGCCCGTACCCCGCCTCCTCGATATGAACCCGCAAGCCGACCGGGACGCCGTCCGCGCAGCTGTGCGACAGGCGTATGAGGCTTTCATTGTAGATGATGAAGTGCGTTACACCGCCGGTTGCTGGGCCATCCGGGCCAAAGCACCTGCATGAAGCTCTGAACAGGAACCCGCCCCCCAGCGCACGCATTCATGATGGGTAATCACGCTGGGCTAAAGGGGCGCGCACTATCTCTACGCAGATTGCTATCATCGTATTTCTGGCGGCGACCCTCGTCGTCACGCTGGCGGGCATCCGCATCATCTCTACCGCAGACCGGCTGGCTGACCGTACCGGTCTTGGCGAAGCGGTCTTTGGCGGCGTGCTTCTGGGCGCCAGCACTTCTCTTTCAGGCATTGTGACATCCCTGACGGCAGCGTCCGCCGGTCTTGCATCGCTCGCTGTCTCCAATGCCGTGGGCGGGATCGCAGCCCAGACCACATTCCTCGTCATTGCGGACCTCATCTATAAGCGCGTCAATCTCGAGCACGCTGCAGCTGACGCCAACAATATGCTCATGGCCGCCATGCTCGTCCTTCTGATGAGCCTGCCACTCGCGGCCAATTACGCGCCCGAATATACCCTGTTCGGCATACACCCGGCATCCTTGCTGCTGTTTGCGGTCTACTTCTTCGGCACCCGCGCAGCCGTCCAGCTGCGCAACAAGCCGATGTGGCGCCCGCGAGAGACCGATGAGACCCGCGAAGACGCACCCGACGAGGAAGAGGCCCAGATTCACAGCCTGCCTGTGATGATCGCCATCTTCGTCGGCCTCAGCCTCGTTCTCGCTGCCTGCGGTTATGCCATTGCCCAGTCCGGCGCGGTCATCTCTTCCAATCTGGGCATTTCGCAGACCATTGTCGGCGCGCTGATGACGGCCATCGCGACCTCCCTGCCAGAACTTGTGACGACGCTCGCCGCTGTGCGCCGGGGTGCGCTTCAGCTGGCGGTCGGCGGCATCATTGGTGGCAACACCTTCGACGTCCTGTTCCTGTCGCTATCGGACATCGCCTATCGCGATGGCTCGATCTACCACGCGATGACGCAGGCCGACGGGCTGATGCTCATCGGTGCAACCGTGATCACCACCATCCTGCTGATGGGCCTCATCCTGAGGGAACGCCGTGGCATCGGCTTCGAAGGCCTCGGCATCCTCGTGACCTATTTCGGCCTGATGGCCCTGCAGCTCTCGATTAACTAACGCGAAGCGTAGAGGCCGGACCCCTGCCGTCCTTACGGTCGCAGCAGCTCGTTGATGCCGACCTTGCTGCGCGTGCGCTCGTCCACTGTCTTGATAATCACCGCACAGTAGAGGCCTGGACCCTTGCCATCAGCGGCTGGCATCGAACCCGGCACGATGACCGAATAAGGCGGCACTTCACCCATCACGACTTCGCCGGTCGTGCGGTGCACGATCTTGGTCGACTGGGACAGGAAGGTGCCCATGGCGAGCACAGAGCCTTCGCGCACGATCACGCCTTCGGCCACCTCGGCGCGCGCGCCAATGAAGCAATTGTCCTCGATGATGGTCGGGTTCGCCTGAAGCGGCTCAAGTACGCCGCCAATACCAGCGCCGCCCGACAGGTGCACATTCTTGCCGATCTGCGCGCAGGAGCCGACCGTCGCCCAGGTATCGACCATGGTGCCCTCATCGACATAGGCGCCGATGTTCACGAAAGACGGCATCAGCACGACGCCGGAGGCGATGTACGAACCACGGCGCGCAACAGCGTTCGGTACGGCGCGGAGGCCCGAGGACGCGAAATCATCGCTCGTCCAGCCATCGAACTTGCTCGGCACCTTGTCCCACCAGGTCGAGCCGTCCGGCCCGCCCTTGATCGGACCGTTCGCATTGAGGCGGAAAGACAGAAGCACCGCCTTCTTCAGCCATTGATGGACGACCCAGTCGCCATCTGCGCCCTTCTCGGCGACGCGCGCCTTACCGCTGTCAAGCATGGCAAGCGCCTCTTCGACGGCATCGCGAACCGCGCCTTTCGTGTCGGTCGAGACACCGGCGCGGTCTTCCCAGGCCTGTTCAATCGCGGTTTCGAGGGCTGCAGTCATGGCGGTCTCCGTCCTGTTCTTATAGCCCGCGTCTTCAAGCGCGATTGAGCCGGATGGGCAAGACCTTCCAGTGTCGCGCTGTCAGTACGATCAAGCCGCTAGCTATCCGCAGGCTCCAGCGGCTCCACCATGCGGAACGTATTGCGCAGATAGGTCACAAAGACGGGGCTGATGCCTTCAGCTTCCATATGAGCGACCGAGACAGGCGTTTGCGGTGACTTGTAATCCGCATCAGCCTTCACCCGTTTTGGCAGGTCATGGTGCAGGATCGCCGCCCGGCCGATCATCGCATAGTCGAGCCCAGCCTCCAGCACGTCGCGAATGTCTGCTCCGTCGCGGATCTTGCCGGCCCCGCCAAGGCGCGTGCCATGACGCGGCAGGTCCACGAAATAGTCGAGCAGGCTCTTGCCCTGCAGCGCCTCATCGTCTGGCAGCTTCTTGTAGTCCCAGAAAGAGATATCGACATAGTCGAGCTGTTCGCCCGCCATCAGTTCACGGACGAAATCGACATTCTCCGGCAGGCTTAGCCCGAACCGCTCTGGCGAGAGGCGGATACCGACCTGAAAGTCCGGCCCGCACGCCGCGCGGATACCATCCACGATCTCGCGCGTCAGGCGTGTGCGGTTTTCGACACTGCCGCCATGATCATCAGTGCGCTGATTGGTGTCGACTGACATGAATTGCGCAAGGATATAGCCATGCGCGCCGTGAATCTCCACGCCATCGAAACCAGCCGCTTCGGCGCGCTTTGCCGCCGCAATGAAGTCGTCGCGGACGCCATCCACCTCGGCGCGCGAAAGGGCCCGCGACCCGGTTTCGGCATGGTCCGAAGGCCCGACGGGCTCCGGCACGGCGGTCTTGTCGGCGCGAATACCCGCATGGTGCAGCTGCAGCGACGACACCGCCCCCTTTGCCCGGATGGCATCGGCGAGACGCGTCAGCCCCTCAACATGCTTGTCGTCCCAGCAGCCAAGCTGCCCTGGAAACCCCTGCCCGGCAGCCTGCACATGCGCTGCCGCCGTCATCACCATGGCAAAGCCGCCATCAGCCCGCATGGTCAGCCAGTGAAACTCTTCATCGGACAGAACGCCATCGGCATGGCTCTGCTGATTGGTCAGCGGCGCCAGCGTCAGCCTGTTCTTCCAGGCGGGTCCACGGGTAAACGTCAGCGGGGCGAACATGTCTTCTACAGCCAAATCAGGCCTCCTCTTCTCGGACGACATACACCCTGCAAGCCCCCTTCACGTCCAGCACTAACTTTGCGTCAGCTTGCCAAAACTGCGACTTCAGGCGAATGCTCAGCGCATGAAACTCTACACCGTCCCCGTCGCGCCCAATCCAACCAAGGTCATGCTCTATCTTGCAGAGCGCGCAGAGGCGGGGAACGCGCTGCCCATCGAGCAGAAAATCGTGAACACGCTCAAAGGTCGCCAGCGTGAGCCTGAACACCTCGCCCGCAACCCTTTCGGTACACTACCTGTCCTAGAGCTGGACGACGGGACATATCTGCGCGAGTCGCTCGCCATCATCGACTATCTGGAAAGCAAATATCCAGATGGCGCCCTCGCGCCATCAGACGCCGAAGCGCGCGCCAAGGCCCGCGACCTCGAACGCATCGTAGAGCTCAAGATCGCCAATCCGCTCGCAATCTATGTACACTACAAGAAGTCCCCGCTTGGTCTTCCGCCCGACCCTCAGCAGGCCACCGCCATTGAAGCGCAGATTCAGGCGCCACTCGACTTTGTTGAAGAGACACTCGGCGATGGACGTGAGCTGATTGCAGGCGACAGCGTCTCGACCGCAGACCTGACCCTCGCCTCACACCTGCAATTTGTCCGCTTTATCGACGTCGACGTAATAGGCGAGCGACCAAACCTCCGCGCCTGGGACACGCGCTACCGCGCCCGCCCGGCCGCGCAATCTGTCCTGAAATGGTGAACCCAGGCGCCCAAGATTTCGATACCGGGCTCCATGCCTTCATTGCCGAACATCTTCCCGGAACCCAGCTTGAGCGGGTCACCAGACTGACAGGCGGGGTCTCGGCCGATGTCTACAAGCTGGACCTCAACGTGGACGTCGGCCTGCCCGCCGCGGCCGTTCTGCGTATCCATGGCGCGACCCATTCGGGTCATGACGCAGCAGTTGAGTTCCAGCTTCTTCAATCTGCGCAGGCGGCCGGTCTTCCAGTCGCCGCGCCCATCGCTCATGACCCGGCGGGCACCACACTCGGCAGACCGTGTCTTCTGATTGCCTATGTCGACGGCTCGACCAGCATACCGCACGCTGAAATGCCGGGCAGGCTGGACCAGATGGCCGACCTGATTTCCAGCGTTCACGCCACACCAATCGATGGCTTCCCGCTGCTGCAAGAGCGCATCGACCCATTGCCTGACCTGTTCAGCCTCCTGCAGGACCCCGCACTCGAATCAGAATGGCGCCAGCGTCTTTCGCATCTAGGCAGCACTCGCTTCACTGGCACCCCGGTCCTGCTGCACGGCGACCTCTGGCCCGAAAACCTTATCTGGTCGCAGGGGCGCATCGCAGCCCTGCTCGACTGGGAAGACGCCGCCATCGGGGACCCCCTCTCAGACGTCGCCTGCACGTGTCTTGAACTTCGCTATGTCTTTGGCCGCGAAGGTCTGGAAGCGTTCAAGGCCGCTTATGCGCGCCGCAACAGGGTCGACGAAGCCCGCCTGACGCTCTGGCTTGCCTATGTGGCGGCGGGCGCCCTTCGCTTTATGGGCGACTGGAATTTGCCGGCAGCAAGGGAGGCCCGGATGCGGGCCGAGGCGACAGCGACACTGGACGAAGCAGCCGCAAGCCTCACCGCCTAATTATTCCACCAGGGCACGTTTTTGAACGGACGGATATCGACCTCATGGCTCCAGGCGGAGCGGTGCTGATGCGCGATATGCCAATAGGATTCGGCGAGCTCCCCTGGCAGGATCAGCTCATCCTTGCCGTCGCTCTTTTCAGCTTTCAGTTCGGCAAACCGTTCAGGTCCGAGCAGCTTGCCGAGCGTATCCGGCGCCTCAACCGGCCCGTCGATCAGGATATGCGCGACATGGATGCCCTTGGGCGCAAACTCCGCGTTCAGCGTCTGGCACAGCATGCGCCGTCCGCCCATCGCGGCCGCGTGTGAGTGCTGGCCCGCATTGCCGCGCACGGCCGCCGTCGCCGACGTCACCAGAAGCGTGCCGGACCCGCGCGCCTCCATCAGCTGAAAAAGCGCCTGTGCCAGCCGAAACAGTCCAAACGTCGCCATCCGCCAGCCAAGCTCGAACGTTTTAAGCGGCGTATCGCCAAGCGCCCGGTTGCCGATCTGCGCGCCCAGATTGAACAGCGCGACCTCGATCGGCCCGATGTCGCGCTCCACCCGGAACACGAGATCCTCAATCGCGCCCTCTTCGACCGCATTTAGCAGCATGCCGGTCGCTTCACCGCCGCTGTCTTGTATCTCTGATACAAGCCGGTCCAGCCCCGCCTCATCCGAGCGCCTGCAGAGCACGGCATGATACCCGCCCGCCGCAAAACGCTGCGCCACATGCCCGCCGATGCCCGCACCTGCCCCTAGGACCAGAATCACCGGTTTGCGTTCTGCCATCTTCGGCACCTCCTCCGCGTGCTGTAAGCAGGATAGCATCATCCCGCATGGCGGCGAACAGGCTCGCAAATACCGCGCGCCCTGCCTATCATCGCCCGATGGAAGAGAGAGCCGCCCTCATCGAAGATACGCTCCAGCGCCTCGCCGATGCCGTCGGCGACCCGCAGCCACTCATCTATGCCCACCTCTTCGATCTGCGCCCGGACTTTGAGCCCATGTTCGATATGGACAGCGATGGCGGTGTCCGCGCTGCGATGTTGGAAACCTGTTTCGATTGTATTCTCGGACAGGCCGCAGGCAGCCCGTCACCCCGCTTCCACCTCGAAGCCGCTCGCATACAACATGACGGCTATGGCCTCACCGCCGAAGATCTCGACCTGATCTTCGCGGCAATACGCGATGTCTGCCGCGATACGCTGGGCGAGGACTGGACCGAAAAAAGGGACGCCGCATGGACGTCCCTTCTCGATGAGCTCGCGAGGCTCACCCGCGAAACAGCCGACAGTTGAGGCTGGCAACGCTTTGAGCGGCCAGCGAAGTCCCTAAGCAGACACCGCTTCCAGCCGCTGTTTCGCCTTCGCTGTTTCAAAGCCGGAATAGCCGCTCGCGGCCACCTGGTCGCAGATGATGCGATAGACATCGACGCCCGCGACATATGCCATGAAGGTGCGCGGCTTGCCCGGCACATTTGCGCCAATGTACCAGCTATTTGCCTGCGGGAAGAGTGTCTGGTTGGCCATCGCCTCATTGTGCTCGGCCCACTCCTCTTCGGCAGCTTCCGTCGGCTCGATCGTCTCCAGACCGCGCTCGCGCATCCAGCCGATACAGTCGCTCACCCAGTCCACATGCTGCTCGATGGAAACCATCATGTTGGAGAGGACGGACGGGCTGGATGGTCCGGTAATGGTGAAGAGGTTCGGGAAACCGGCGATCGCGATGCCCAAATAGGTATGCGGCCCGTTCGCCCACTTGTCGCTGAGCGCCATGCCGCCCTTGCCGCGAATATCGACCTTGAGCAGCGCGCCGGTCATCGCATCGAAGCCGGTCGCGAAGACGATCACGTCGAAATCTTCCTCGCCCGCGCTCGTCTTGATGCCTTTCGGTGTGACCTTCTCCATCGGCGTCTTGCGAAGGTCCACAAGGGTCACATTATCGCGGTTGAACGTCTCATAGAAATTGGTGTCGAGACAGGGCCGCTTCGTGCCGAACGGATAGGAATACGGCGTCAGCGTTTCAGCCAGTTCGGGGTCCTTCACCCGCGCGTTGATCCGCTCGCGAATGAAGTCGGCGATGATCGCATTGGACTCCTCGTCCGCCAGCGCATCGGCGAACTTGGTCGTCAGGCCCGTCAGGCCCTGCGTCCAGCCTTCTTCGAGGCGCCGCTGGCGCTCCTCAGGCGGCACCATGGCCGCAGGCTCCAGCTCCCGTTCCGGTCTCGGGATACCGGCAAAATTATACTTCTGCTCCTCGCGGAAGTCGCGGTAACGTTCTTTCATCTCGGACACTTCCGAGTTTGTCAGCGGGCGGTTCCCCGCCGGGAGCGAATAGGCAGGCGTGCGTTGATAGACCGTCAGCTGGCTGGCCTGTTCTGCGATGTGCGGAATGGCCTGGATGGCAGAAGAGCCCGTGCCGATAACGGCGACTTTCTTGCCGGTAAAATCGACACCCTCATGCGGCCAGCGCCCGGTAATATAGGTCGGCCCCTCAAAGCTTTCGGCGCCCTCGATATCGGGCTCTTTCGGCACTGAAAGACAGCCCGTCGCCATGATTAAATACTTGGCAGAGATCGCCTCGCCCGTATCGGTATAGATCGTCCAGCGCGACGTATCCTCGTCATAAACGGCGCGCGTCACGCGCGTCTCGAAAGTGATGTCCTTGCGAAGGTCATAGCGTTTGGCGACATGCTCGGCATAAGACAGGATTTCCGGCTGCGTCGCATAGCGTTCGCTCCAGCTCCACTCCTGCTCCAGCTCCGGGTCAAAGCCATAGGAATAGCCTAGGCTCTCAATGTCGCAGCGCGCACCCGGATACCGGTTCCAGTACCAGGTCCCGCCAACACCATCACCCGCCTCAACGACACGTGTCTTCAGTCCCATCTCGCGCAGGCGTTTGAGCTGGTACATGCCCGCAAAGCCTGCGCCGACGATAACCGCATCGGCCTGCGAATAGCGGCCAAGATGCTGGTCGATCTGGTCGCCAACATAATCGATGGCCTTCGCCTGCGCCGGAAGAAGCCCCGGCATGGCGAAGAAATTGTGCATCTGCTTGTCGAACTGTTTGAAGGTGACAGGCACGCCCGCCTTGCGCAGGGCATCGGCATAGGCCTCGCTCTCCTCGCGCAGGATGTCGTATTCTGCCGTCACAACGACAGCTGGCGGCAGGCCGGACAGGTCACCTGCGTGCAGCGGCGACGCGTCGACATTCTTCCGGTCGGCCTCGTTCGGGGCGTAATGGTCCCAGAACCACTTCATCATCGGCGTGTTGAGCAGCAGCTGGTTGTCCATGTTCGCGTAAGACGGCCGCGTCATGTCGCAATCGGTCACCGGATAGACCAGCATTTGCAGCGCGATCTTCGGCGCGCCGGCGGCCTTCGCCTTCTGGCAGACGATCGCCGCCAGATTGCCGCCCGCACTGTCGCCGCCCACCATGATCGGCAGGTCATCCCCGCCCAGCGTTTTGAGGTTTGCCGCCGTCCAGTTCAGCGCATCCCAAGCATCATTCGCGGCGGTGGGATAGCGGTACTCTGGCGCCTTGCGATAATCGACCAGCAGCACGGTGCAAGCCGTGCGCTCGGCCAGCTGGCGACCGACACAGTCATACTGGTCGATATTCGACAGGACCCAGCCGCCACCATGATAGAAGACCATCACGCCTTTCGGCTTGTCGACCGGGCGATGGATGCGTGCGCGGATCTTGTGCCCGTCGCTCGCCGGGATCTCGATGTCGCGGGTCTCGGCCATTTCCGGCCCGTCAGGATAGGCGCCCGCCATGCCTTCGCCAATAAGACGCGCGTCCTGCGGGCTCATCTCATACATCGGTGGGCCTTCGGCAGATGCCAGCTGCGCGAGAAGAGCGGTGGTCGCAATATCCAGTTTCATGGCCTGTTTCTCCCTGATCTTTTGCGGCCATGCTCGCGCTTGGAACGCGTTATGGCAATCGCGAACGCAAGGGAAACCGGCAAGGAGAGTACAGGCCCTAGACCCGGTCGCGGCCCCAGCTTTCCACGATTTTCTGGCGGACCCCGTCGATTTCATCCCGAACGACCGGCGCTTTTTCCAGCTGCTGGTCGGCGTCAGTATGGAAAATATAGAGACGCGAGGCAAAATCACCGATCGGGACGGACGACTCGCCATAAAATTCGCCATTGCCCGCCGTCGAGACCAGAATCCCGTTGCCCCAGTCCTGCCCGCTGTCATTGTTCGGATTGAAGAAATAGACGCGGACGACACCGGACGGGTCACGCGCCACCCTGATAATCGCGATGGCGTGCCAGCCGACAAAGCGCGCGGCGCTGTCGGTCACCGCAATGCCGGCCGGGCTTGGATGGATCACCGGCTGGTTGCCATTATGGTCTGGATGGAAGGCGGCATAGAACCGGCGAATGAAGCCATTGGCATCGGTCAGTTTGCCGGTCGGCACATCGACAATGATGTTGAACGTGCGCGCGACCCACCAGCCATGCATCTCGGGATTGATCCACTCATGCGGATCACCGGCGCGCTTGGCGCACATCCGGCCCATTTCCATATAGATGCGGTCCAGATGCGGCACCAGGATCGCCGACACAGGGTCAACATCCAGAAGCTCGCCCTGCGCCAGTCCGGCAGCAAGACCACCCGAAGAGATCGACTTGCCTTCAAACGGCATGCGCACTTCATTGTCGCGCGCCGCCCATGTCACCAGCTGCAGCAGATAGTCCGGATCGGTATAGGCCCACATCGCGATGGCGCGCGCGGCCTGACAGGTCGGATTGTTGCCCTGCCCGACGCCGAGCGGTTGGCCAAGAACGCTGATCACCCCCGCCAGAAGCCGCGTCTCTACCGGGACATCCCCGCCATAGGTCGCGACAAGCCGCTGGCTGACAGCCGGGGCAAGCTCAAGACCGATCTGGCGCCAGAGCGCTGGCACCGTCGGCGGCAGGTGCAGGATGCCCCGCTCAAGCAACAGCGAAAGGCCATAGATCGCCTGCGCCGTGACGGGGCAGATCGCCTTTTCGATCAACGCATGCGTCAAGTCGGCATACATTCGGTAACCGAGACGCCCTGCGGCGGTCAGGCCAAGCACGTCCGGGATGAAATCGGGTCGGTTTTGCCAGATATGGCGCAGCAAGACCGCATGATAGGCAGAAACAAGCCCCGTATCGTGCATCGCCCGCGCCATACCGGCCGCTTCGTGTCCAAGCGACTGGTCATCGAGCGCCGAAAGCCTGCTTGCATAGTTCTCGAGGCCCGGGTCTTCGCGGGTTTCATTTGTTGGTGCGAACAGAGAACTGATCAGCCTGTCTGCGCCCCAACCTGATTGCGCCTGGTCGCCGCCCCCCTCATTCATCCAGAGCGACAGCTGCAGGATCATGGATCGGATACGCCCCGTCTCGATCGGTCGTTGCGCCAGGATGCGCCAGATTTCCGCGATGACGGAATCGAAGACCTGCCCATATCCAATGGTCTCGGCGACCCGTTTGAAGAGACTTTGCAAGGTCGCTGTCCAGTCAGGGTCGGCCATGCGTGAGGCTTCAGTCCCCGCGCCAAACAGAAAGTCCAGGTTGAGGCCGAGCACCCGCGCAAGAAAGTTTTTGGCTTCGTCCGCAGACACGGCCGGGTGCACCATCTGACCGCTGGCAATCGCGAGGAAGCGAAGCTCGCTCAGCGTCTCCAGAACCAGCGAGGTCGGGTGACCCGATTCCAGCGTATGACGCACCAGAACGGGCTTTAGTTGCGCCGGATTATCCCAGTCGGTCCCGGTAAAAATGCCGGCGTGCTCGAGCGCCTCGATGCGCTCGAAACACGCATCGATCCCGCCCGGCTGCTTCAGGACTTTCACACATTGATCGATGGCCGGGCTTTGTTGGCGCAGC
The DNA here is from genome assembly GCF_003576345.1 of Henriciella barbarensis. Lineage (GTDB taxonomy): Bacteria > Pseudomonadota > Alphaproteobacteria > Caulobacterales > Hyphomonadaceae > Henriciella > Henriciella barbarensis. The sequence continues at coordinate 292,699 of NZ_QWGB01000005.1, forward strand.
TTCATCTTCGCGCTCATCTTGGCAAGCCTGGTAATGGCAGCATCCAGCCGCTTGAGATGTGCAGCATCGACGCCACCATCTGACTTGTTCGGATCGGCTCCGTTCACGGCGCACCCCTTTGATTCGCCTGTTTTCAAGGCGAGCCTAGTAAAGACTGAATTGCATGACTACCGGCGCGAACGCCTAGACGTAGAAGTCGACATCTTCCTGCGCGGCTAGAAGGTCACGCATCGTTTCGCCATCCTCGCCGTGGAAGTAGACAAGGCCCCAATGATTGCCGAAGGCAGAGCGTTTTGAAACCTTGGTTTCCATCGGTTCGCTGAGCTCATGCCAGTCGAAATAGGGGTGGTCTTCTGTCTCTTTCGGTATTTCGAGCCGTGAAACGACACGGTTGCGCGGATAAACGCCGAAACAGCCAGCATACCCATTGGCATCCTTGACCGGCGTCGGGAAGAACGCCTCGATCTCTTCCTCGGTGGTCTTCGGGTCGAACATCATGACCATGCCCTGATAGGCATTGAAGCCATAAACCCGCTCCAGAAGCTCGAAGACCTTGAAGCCTGGCGGACGGTACGCAACCTCGCCGAAGTACATCACATCGTCCGGCCCGATAAAGTATTCCGGGTGGATGAAGCCGAACTTGATGTCGAACGTCTTGATCAGCTTCTCGATCTCGGCCGTCACCTTGTCTCGCATGGCTTCAAGCTCGGGGCTCGCCGGCACGAAGACCGAATAGCCTAGCCGGACATATTCAGAGATGTTCAGGAAGCGGATCTTGCCATCATGGATCCAAGCCTCGGCGGCATATTCCCAGCCATCGAGATGGCTTTCCATCAACACGGGGAAATCGGATTCAGGGATAAGATCGACATCCTCGACATTCCTGACCACGCGGTGGCCCATGCAACCAGCAAGGTCGAACGCCTTGATGTGGATCGGGTCGTTGGCATCTCCTTCCTGCTTCAGGAGGGTCTGGTTCACACGTTTGAGGAACCGTTCGACGTCGCCCCGGTCGTGGGCTTCCTCAAAGATACCGACGCGGATACCGCCCAACTGGGCCCGGCGCTTCATCAGCGATTTGTCGCGAAACAGCATGGACTGGCCGAGCAGCCGCGGATTGTCGAGCAGGACAGCATTGACGGCGCCCGCCCATTCAACCGTTTCCTCATATAGCGGCACGGCAACGTCGACGCCTTCATCTTTCAGCATCTGCGCGATCTCGAAGGAATTTTCGTTCAGCCGTTCGAAATTCCAGGACATGAAAGGAATGTCGTTCTTCTCGGCATATTCCCGCGCCCAGTTCGGTGCCACCACGATATAGCGGCGATCAAACTTCTCCATCGCGTCGATCGCGTTGAGGCTCCAGCCGAGGAGCGCAATATAGCCTTTGTCGGGATTATAATCAGTCATTGGACCTCCACGGGGTCGTGTCGTCATTGAACGGTTAACTTGAAAATGAACTCAGTTCAGGCTGCTTGCTCCGGTCCGGCGCGCTTTGGCGCAGCCAGATACAGACAAATCGGTCCGGCACGTGTCTCGCGGCCGGGCAGCTCTGAATTCCTCGAATGCATGTAGCCTTCAAGCTAGGAGGGGAAGGCAGCAAGTCAAACGCCAGCCCACCCTGAAACCGGCCTGCAAGGGTGGCTCTTCGGAACCAATGGCCTGCCCTGCCGCTTACTCTTCAGCAATCACAGACAGTGGAGCCCTGACCATGATCAAACTCGCCTTCGTCTTTCTCATCATCGCCCTGATCGCAGGCCTGCTGGGCCTTACAGGCATTGCCGGCGTCGCCGTCGACATCGCCATGTTCCTCTTTATCGCCGCGCTGGTGATCTTTGCCGTCCTGCTCATCCTCGGCCTGACGGTCTTCAAGAAAGTGACCTGAACAGGGACTTCAGGCGCCTCGGAGAGGTTCGGGGCGCACCACGTCCAGCACGCCTTGCAGGAAGCCGGTGAGGTCATCGGTCAGATAGTCGACATGCGGGTGGTCAACATCGTCCGCCCCCGCAGGCCGCGCCTCGACCGGCTCATGGCTCCAGTCCTTCTTTGAGTGGACCAGCACCGTCGCAAAGCCCATCGCATGGGCAGGCTTCAGGTTGCGCTCAAGGTCTTCGAAGAAGACCGCCCGCGCCGGGTCGACATCATGGTGGCGGCAGAAAGCGTCATAGGCTGATTGCGTTGGCTTCGGCGTATAGTCGCTATCCTCGATGCCGAACAGGCCATCAAAACTCGCCCCGAGCCTCATATAGTCCGTCACGCGCTCAGCATGGCGGCGCGAGCCATTGGTATAGACTAGCTTGCGTCCCGGCAGCGCCGCAATGACCTCACACAAATCCGGCAGGTGTGGCAGCGGCGAGAGGTCGATCTCATGCACATGCGCGAGGAAGTCCTCCGGCGACATGCCATGCATCGTCATCATGCCGCGCAACGTCGTGCCATGCTCGGCATAGTACCGTTTCTGCAGCGCCCGCGCCTCGCCCCGCTCCATCCGCAGGAAGCGCGCAACGAAGTCGGTCATCCGCTGGTCGATCTCGGCGAAGAGGTCACACTCGGCCGGGTAGAGCGTATTGTCGAGGTCGAACACCCAGGTGTCGCGACCCGCCAGCGCCTCCAATACCATGTCAGACGCCATCAGCTCTCGGCCTCGTCAAAATCACGCTCGAAGAACTCATAGGTCAGCTTGCCCTCTGCCGCAGGCACCGTGCCCTTGAACTCCACCGTTCGATAGGCAGACGCCTCGCAGTCCTCGCGCCCCGTGATCGCAAACCGCCCGCGCGACACACAGAAGAGGTCGCTCGCGCCTTTCAGGTGCCTTGGCCCGTCGCTGGTCTCCATCTCGGCGAAGACGAAATGCGGCGCGTTCAGCAGCGCATCATCTATCGCCCGCGCGCAGCCACCAGACTCCAGCTGCCACCAGCCGCGGCTCTCCCAGCCTTCGCCCTTGCGCCGCGCAATCGCCGCCCAGATCCGCTCATGCGTGCGATTACAGAGGGTGAGGCCAACCTCCCGCCCCTTCTCGCGCGCAATCTGCTCCAGCACGTCGACCAGCTCGGCATCGCTCGTTTCGGCGCTCAGCTCATTCTCATTCAGGAATGTGCGGATCGCGCCGCGCGTATTGCGCCCGATATAGCCGTCGATCCGCCCCTCATAGACATCCGCCTCGTTCAGCAGGCGCTGCACACCGGCCGCCGCCGCCGTCTCGAGGTCATAGTCTTCAAGCTCGGTGAAACTCGTCGTCCAGGCGCCAGCCTCCTCGATCAGGATCGGCCTGAACTTGCGCGAGGAAAGTCCCATCAAAGCGCATTGCGACGGGCTCTCGACAGAGAAGCTCCCCGTCGTGTCAACGCAATAGGCATTGTCCCCGCCCCAGACCTTGCGGCCACCGCGATGCGCAGAGGATGACCGACCGAAAAGGTAATGCACGCCGGGCTCCAGCGGCCCGTCCAGTGCAACCTCGCAGGCGCCGGGCCGCAACCGCGTCCACCCCTCGACCGTCACGCCCTGCCCCTCGAACCGGCCGGTCGCCGCCTCGACCACATAGCTTGTCTGGTTACACAGCTGCCAGCCGCCGGGGCTCGCCGGCAGGCCCGCAGCGCCCTGCGCCACCGCAACACCGGGCAGCGACACGGCCAGCGTCGCGCCCGCGAACAGTCCGCTAACAAACCGCCTAAAGGACAATCGTCCCGGCCCCGTGTTCTGTGAATAGCTCCATGAGAAGCGCATGTTTCGCACGTCCGTCCAGAATGACCGCCCCGCCAACGCCATTCTTGACGGCGGACGCCGCCGTTTCAAGCTTCGGGATCATACCGCCGGACGCGACGCCCTCCCTCACCAGTGCGGGCACATCATCGGCCTGAAGCTCCCGGATCAGTTCCTTCTTCCCGTCCAGCACGCCCGCAACATCGGTCAGCAGCAAGAGCCGCATCGCCCCCAGCGCGCTCGCAATCGCCCCCGCTGCGGTATCAGCGTTTACATTATAGCGCTTGCCGTCCGCATCGACGCCAACCGGCGCGATCACCGGAATGAAATCATGATCATAATTGGTCAGCAGCTTCAGCACCGCCACATCGACCGCCTCAGGCTCGCCGACATAGCCAAGGTCGATGACCTGCTCGACATGGCTGTCAGGGTCGCGCGTCGTGCGCGTCGCCCGTGTCACCCGCATCATGTCGGCGTCAGAGCCAGAAAGCCCCACCGCCTTGCCGCCCGCCTTGTTGATCGCCCGCACGATGGATTTGTTGATCGGCCCGGAGAGGACCATCTCGACCACTTCCATCGTCGCATCATCGGTCACCCGCAGGCCGTCACGAAACTCAGACTTGATGGAGAGCCGGTCCAGAAGGCTCGCAATCTGCGGCCCCCCGCCATGCACGATGACCGGATTTACGCCGAGGTGCTTCAGCAGCACGACATCGCGCGCAAACGCCTCAGACAAGGCCTCATCCACCATGGCATGCCCGCCATATTTGATGACCACGGTCTGGCGGTCATAGCGCTGGATATAGGGCAGCGCCTCAGACAGGGTTTCAGCGGTGAACTGTGCGGGAATTTGGGGGGTGTCGCTCATGGCGCCGCGTTTAGCGGGTTTTGGGGGATGGGGGAATAGGCTGCTTCTTGGGCAACTAGTACGAAGTTGCTCACCCAGCACTCTATTTACGCTTTTGTGTCTGGGTGTTCGATTTCAAGCAAGTCGTGAACATGCGATCTGGCTAAGGCCATCGGCAAAGGATCGAATTTTCTCGCATTCTCGGAGAACGCAGCTTTCTCGCTGCTCGACCATTCTGATGGCAGATGAGCTTTGACCGGCCAACCGAGGCCGATATTCGAAAATCTACTTTGAACCAAACCCTTTGCCCTAAATATTGAAACTCTTCCAAAGATGGAAACATCTGCTTCAAGAGGCTTTTCGAATAGCACGTTCCCGATACGTAGCTCTTTGACCAAGGAAGCGATTATAGAAATTGCACCGCCTACCGTTCTGAAGCCCACAGATCTTGGTGGCGATGATATCTGCAAGCTGCCCAAGTCGCAGTTAGCAATCATAAGGTTTGATGCATTCTTCGCAAAGCGTATACTTGCGTCATTCTTGATGTTCTCGAATTTGCAATCAATTACATCGCCCAAGAAGGTGATTTTTTTTATTTGAGTCCCGGCAAACGACACTCTTTTTATATTAGAAGTCACGACTAGTGTTCCGATCCACGCGCCCCTGATATCGATTTCCCGAGTTCCATCGGCAAATTGTCCGAGCAGCGCCAAGAGCGCTGACCGAATGGCCTCATCCGGATTTTTTTCATCAGCAGGTGTCTCGGGGATATCAGACGAGCGTGCCCGTACAAAAGCGCATAACGTATCTGAAATTTGATCAACTACCTCTTCGGAGACAGATCGAGCCAGCAGTTGAAGAGAATGCACAGCGGCTATGCGCTGGTCTAACCTATTAGAACCAAGCAACTCAGATGCTTTAGCGAAGGCGTCAGACTCCAACCTTCGGCTATCATTTTGCTGCATTTTTCTAGCAATTTCTTCCTGCCGCTCCATCGTTGCGCTTCGACGAATAGCGTTACCTAAAGTCAGTGCAGCAATGGGCGTGGCAATCGCGCCCCCAAGCGTAAGGAAAAGGTTTCTGATTCCTTCGGGTGAATTCGTGCGCCGACCTTCACTATACTCAAACCAAGCGGATTCATTGAGCACATCGATGTTGAGTTCATGAAGTAAGAACAGAACGATAAGAAATAGCCCCGCCGTAATTATCGCAGGCCAAGCCAGATAGGGGGTTGAACTAATTTTATTTTGTTGACGCCCCCTAGATGAGAAAGGTCCCGGTGGAAGCCAAAGAAGCGTGATCACTCCAAAAGTCATCAACGTGACGCAGAGCGAAAACAAAAATCCCGTTATGAAGTCTGTAGTGAACATTTCTGACGTAGATCACACTCAAACAAAAATTAAAGCAGTGCATGCTAGGCTCTTGCAAGTGAGCACTTCCCACCAACCAATCCCGCTCTCACGCGTTACCCGCTCTCGACACCCAACTCCAAATCCGAGAGCTCCCATGCGCAAACTCTATTTCGCCCTTCCCCTTCTCGCGCTGATTCCGCTAGCGGCGGCCTGCGCGCTCAGCCAGCCTGATTACCGCGATGCAAGCGGAGAGCCCGCCACCGTCGATGAGGTGGACCTCACCCGCTATGCCGGCACCTGGTATGAGATTGCCCGCTATCCCAACAGCTTCGAGAAGAACTGTATCGACACCACGGCGACCTATGCCCTCAATGAGGACGGCACGGTCAGCGTCGTGAATGAGTGCACCAACAGCGAAACCGGGGAGACAAAGCGCGCCGAGGGCACGGCCCGCGTGGTCGACGGCTCGAACAATTCCAAACTCGAGGTCAAGTTCGCCCCTGACTGGGTGCCCTTTGCCTGGGGTGATTACTGGATCCTCGCGCTGGAGGGCGACTATTCGGCTGCTCTCGTCGGCTCCCCCGATGGCAAATACCTCTGGATCCTCGCCCGCGAGGAAGCGCCAGACCAGGCCGTCATCGACCGCATGCTGAATGCCGCCCGCGAAAAGGGCTTTGCGACAGAGCCGCTGGTGTTCAGGCAATAATCATACGTCCGAGGCCCGCGCCTTCCCCTCTCCCGGCTGCGGGAGAGGGTGCAGGGGGTGAGGGCGCCGACGTCAGAGAGTGGTGCCACCTGCCCGCCAACCAGCACCGTTGCAGCCCTCATCCCCGGCCCCTCATGGTGAGCGAAGTCGAACCACTCCCGCATTCGGGAGAAGGGAGACGTGGCGCATCTGCAGACCCCTGATCTGTCAATCTCGAAGCGCCGACTTTGCAATTTGCGTCACTCCCGATGAGCGTAGCTCATCTGGGAGCCCATCTCCTGCCATCGCCGCAGGCACTAAAGCCGGTGTTCCGAAGATGGCCCCTCAGACCGCTACGCGGTCGAGGGTGATGCTGACTTGAATACGCCCTTCAAGCCCAGCTCCACCCTTCCGAAGACCCTTGTGAAGACAGGGGTCCATGGTGTCTCCTTTCAGCGAAGCACCCGCTTGGACGAGGCTCGATGGATACCTGCCCTCATCCTGAGCCTGTCGAAGGACGAGGGCGCGCCGCCACCCCGAGGAAAACTCCAAAACATCCCCCTCCCCCGGCGCCGGCCCTACACTTCCCTGCATGCTGGACTGGCAAACCCTTGTGAAAGCGCATGCGCTCGTACCCGTCTGGTACTGGCCGGTCCTCTGGCATTATCTCGCCAGGCTAGAAGCCACCGCAGAGCTGGCACGCGCCGAAGGACGCGGCGGCTTTGGATGGGAGCTTCTGAAGACAGGCGTCATCCGCGTCACGCACTGGCCGGAGTCAGAGGCCGAGCGCGCGGCGCGCGGGGCCCTGCCGCGCAGCTTCGACTATGCGCCATGGACACGCCTCGACCCGGATCTTGCACCGGCCTGGCCGCTGCCAGACCCGTACACCGCAGAAACACCGCCACGACACCGTGGCTGCACCCTCCAGGCACCACCAGGGGTGCACCCGGCAGCCCGAGGCCCGCCACCAAGAAAACAGCTCATCCCGGACTTGATCCGGGATCTCTTCGAAGCAAGCTCAGACCAAGACTGGCCGAGATCCCGGCCTTCGCCGGGATGAGCGGATAAACAAGAATTGAAATCCATACCGCCCTGCCCGCCAGCAGCGCGGCCGCACGCGCTGCTTACGCTAGCGCCTTCACCATGAACACTGAATGGGGGTCTTCCTTATAGTCGCCGAACGGGCCGCAGGTGACGAAACCGTGGCTCTCATAAAGGCCGCGCGCGGGCTGGAAGGCAGGCTGGCTGCCCGTCTCCAGGTAGATCCGTGAGTAGTAACGCTCATTCGCCGCCGAGAGGATATGGCGCAGCATCGACTTGCCGAGCCCGCCCCGTCTGAACTGGGCGACCGTGTGCATCGCCTTGATTTCCCCTGACTTTCCGTCAGACAGGCTTTTCAGCGCGCCGCAGCCGACCAGCTTCTCGCCATCGCGCATTTCCCATACCGTCAGGTCCGGCGCGCGCATTGCGTCGATTTTCAGCGCGTGGGAGCTTTCGGGCGGGCTGGTTTCGAGCATAAGCGCCTTATGGGCGCCGATAAGGCCCCTGAAATCCTCTGCGTCGAGGTTGGCGGGCGCAATGGAAATACTCATCTCGGAGAGGAGAAATGCCGCGCGGCGCGGTGTCTTGCAAGCCATAATCCTGTGACATCTCCCATGAGTGGGGCGACTTGCAACGAAAGCGGAAAACCTCAATGCTGGCGGGTATGGCAACCCTATCCCGACCCGCGAAAACACTCGCCCTCCTCCTAACCGCCGCGGCCCTCGCCGCCTGTGTCGGTCCGCGAAAAGAAGCCGTCCCCTATATGTCGAGCGAAGGCGTCGCGAATGCCGCCTACACCGCGACCTATAATGGAAACGCCTCTGCCAGCGGCAAATCGCGCGCAAAGCCAGCCGCGGAAATCGAAGGGACCGGCAAGCCGGAAACGCCAGTCGATGACATCGCCGAGGTCAGCGAACGCTAGGTTTCCAGGGCTCCGCGACGGACCTGAATTTGCGTTCATGTCACAGTCAGGCGGGGCTTGTTAGTCTGAACCCAGACTGACTGAAACCGACACGTACTGGAGACATCATGTCCCGTTCCTTCCGCCGCGCTGGCTTGCTGCTTGGCCTTGTTTCTGCAGGCTTTCTGGCAACGGCCTGCACCACTTATGACGCCTATGGCTATTATGATGACGGCTATTACAGCGATGGCTCCTACGGCGATGGTTATTATGACAGCGGCTATGGAACGGGCTATCTGAATGATGGGCATTACGGCGCCGGCTATTATGGCGACGGCTACTATTATTCCGGCAATTCCGTCGTCTACTCGCAATACGTCTATTATCCGACCCGCACTGGCTGGCTGAACCGTCACAACAAGAATTACCGCCACCGCGACGCCCGGCCCTCTCAGCGCGGTTATCGCGGTCAGGATGGCCGGCGCGGTACGCCACCTCGCTATCGCGATCAGCGTTCGGATAATACCCGCAATCAGCGTCCGGACCGCCCGCGCTATAATCGCGACCGTGGACGGGATGGCGATCGTAGCCGGGACCGGGATAGAGACAGAAACCACGACCGCTCTAATAATCGCGATCAGCGCCGGGACGGCTGGACTGCAAACCGGGATCGCAACCGCGATAATCGAGCTAATCGCCGCGCCAATCGCGGCGAACAGTCCGGCACGCAGTATCAGCGCGGCTCCGGAAACCGCGATGTCAGGGACCGGGGAAACAGATCGCGCAGCAATCGCGGGCAGCAGGGCGCGAACGCGAACAATAACCGCCAACAGGCCCGGGAGGCTGCCCAGCAGGCGCGCCAGGAACGACGCGTATCGCGCCGGGAAGCCCTGCAGGAACGTGACCGCGCCCGGCGGGCGCGGAACAACAATAATCAGTCAGATGACCAGCTGCGCGGCGGCCGCCCCGAGCCAATCAGCCGGCGCGACCGCGATCGCGGCGTCGTCAGACAGTAAGCTGGTAGATCTCTGCGCGAAGCTCAGGCAGGCCTCCGCCCTTCTCGGCTGAGGTCAGCCGGATGACAGGGTGAGCTGCAGGGCGCTTCCTGAGCGCTTCGGCCACCTTGGCGCGAACTGCTTCGGCCTCGGTTTTCTTGACCTTGTCGCCCTTCGTCAGGACGATCTGATAGGTCACGGCCGCTGAATCCAGCATGTCCATGACCTCATGGTCGGTGTCCATCAGACCACGCCGTGAATCAACGAGTAGAAAGACCCGGCGAAGGTTCACCCGGCCGCGCAGATAGCGAAGCGTCAGGCGCTGCCATTCCTGTGCCTGCGTGCGGGAAACCCTTGCATAGCCGAAGCCCGGGAGGTCAACGAGCCAGAGACGGCCTTCGCCGAGATCGAAATAGTTCAGCTCTCGTGTGCGGCCGGGTTCTGACGAGGCGCGCGCGAGGTTCTTGCGCCAGAGCAGCGCATTGATCAGGCTGGACTTGCCGACATTGGAACGCCCGGCAAAGGCAATCTCTGGCCGGTCAGCCTCGGGCAGCTGAGTGAGCGCGGCTGCACCGAGCAGGAATGTGCACGGGCCCGAGCAAAGCACCCGCCCAGCTTCAATCGTCTCTTCGTCGAATTCTGGCGCGTCGCTCACACATCTTCCTTTTTACGGCCGAGCAGACGGCCAATCAGCTTGTCGAGCTCGGTTTCCACGCCGTTCCGGCGCATGATGAAGTATTGCTGGACGAGGGACAGGACGTTCGACCAGACCCAGTAGAGCACCAGACCGGCGGCAAAGCCCGCGAATACGAACATGAAGATGAGCGGCAGGAAGCGCATGATCATCTTCTGGGTCGGATCGGTTGGCGGCGGCGAAAGCGCCTGGATGCCCGACATGGTGACACCATAGAGGATCGGAAGGACACCAATGCCGATGACAAGGCCGATAATCGGAATGGCTTTTACGTCAGCCGCTGCCCATGGGAGCAGACCGAAAAGGTTACCGATTGCGGTCGGGTCAGGCGCTGAAAGGTCATTGATGTACAGGAAGGATGCGTGACGCATCTCAATGGTGACGAAGAGCACTTTATACAGCGCGAAGAAGACCGGGATTGTCAGGAGGATAGGGATACAGCCCGCAATCGGATTGGCTTTTTCACGCTGATAAAGCTTCATCACTTCCTGCTGGCGGCGCTGCGGATCCTCTTTGAAGCGCTCCTGGATTTCCTTCATCGGCTCGGCGAGCTTCTTCATCTTCGCCATCGACTTGTAGGACTGGTTATACAACGGCACGAGCGGAAGGCGGACGAGAACCGTCAGCGCCAGAATCGCCAGACCGAAAGTGCCGACCATGCCTTCAAGCCAGCGCAGCAGCGAGAAGAGCGGCTTCGTGATGTAGTAGAGGATGTTGCCCCAGTCGATCGCGTCATCGAAACGCGGCACGCCGCCCTCCTGATAGGCGTCCAGGACAGCGAGTTCCTTGGCGCCTGCGAAGATGCGGTTTTCAGAGGTGACCGTCTCGCCCGGCTCGATGACCCGCGCGGCGCTTGCAACGGTCAGCTGCATGACTGGGCCGCTTTCGCGGGACAGTCGCTCATAGCGGCCAGCAAATTCATATTCCTGCTGCGGAATGAGGGTCGTCATCCAGTATTTGTCGGTGAAGCCGAGCCAGCCACCTTCCGAAGCACGACGCACGCCGAGGTCATCGGAATCCTTCAGGCCCTTGCCCTTGTCCAAATTCTTGTAGTTGCGCCAGGTGAGGTTGTTATCGAACACGCCGATCAGGCCCATATGCGCCATGCCGCCCGTGTTGGAGCTGCCCGGGTCGGTGGTTTCGAGGAATTCCTTCCACTGTCCCTGACGGCGAATGGAGCCGAGGGGAGCCAGCGTGCGCGCTTCCGACCCGGTATTCGTCAGGCGGTCGCTATAGGTGAACATGTAATTCTCGTCGACGCTGATCGTGCGTTCGATTGAAACGCCGTTGCCTTCATAGGTCAGCGTGACCGGATTATCGGTGGAGAGGGTCGGATTGCCCTGAACCTGCCATTCGGTGGCAGGGCCGGTGACCGGCTGGTTGCCATCAAACCAGTACCAGCTGGCGAAATAGCCATGGTCGAAATTTGTCGGTCGCAGAAGGCGCAGTTCATTGACCCGCTCGACTGTCGTATAATGATCCTTCAGCTGCAGGTCATCGAGGATCGCGCCGCGCAGGCGGATCGAGCCATCGACGCGTGCGGCGTCCAGGGTCAGACGCGTATTCGCGCTGAGGGCGTCTTCGACGGACTCAGCTGCGGCGACCGGTTCGATTGTGTCGCCTGCCTGCGGAACACCGGTCTCACGTTCGGCTTCTGCCTGTTCCTGCGCTTCCAGCCGCGCTTCTTCCTGCGGCTGCAGGACGAAGGTCTGATAGCCAAAGACGAAAACCAGCATCAGCACGATCGCGATGATGAAATTGCGCTGGTCCTGCGGGTCCATACCCTGGTTCATGTCGTTAAAATCCGCCGGTATTCCATGATAACAAAGAGGGGTCAGGCCGGGCCCGACCCCGCATTCAAGGCTGCGCGGAGGCTTATCAGCGCGCTTTCCATATCGTCAAGCAAACGCTGCCAGCCAATCTCAGCGGTATCCATGCGCGCAATGAAGACATAGTCGGTACGTGGGACACCATGGCGCGGCAGAAGTTCGCGCGCGGCAGACCGAAGCCTTCGCTTGGCACGGTTTCGCACCACGGCATTCCCGATCTTCTTTGTCGCAGTGAAACCTTCGCCGACCGTGTCTTTTTCGGCCCGCGCGCCAGTGCGCTGGCGGGCCTGAATGACGAGGCTCTTGCGGCGCTCGCTTAGCCCTCCGCGCACAAACAGAAACTGAGGCCGAACGGTGAGCCGCTCGACCTCAGCAAATGTGTCTTCGACTGTCGTCATGGGCAGCGCTCCAGACGCCGGAGCGGCGCAGGCAGCCTTTAGGCTGACAGACGCTTGCGGCCCTTGGAGCGGCGGCGCGCAAGCACCTTGCGACCGTTCTTGGTGGCCATGCGTGACCGGAAACCGTGACGGCGGGCGCGCTTTAGACGCGAAGGCTGGAAAGTACGTTTCATGGGCGTCGAGCCTCAATCAAGTGTTGACCGAATTCGGAAACCGCGGCTGATACAGGCTGCATACGGGTAGGTCAAGGCTACCTACCCAGTCTTTCCAGCCCTTTTACTGCCGCGCGTGGCGGGCTTCTATCCTGTCGCCGGGACACTTCACGCCTGTGTGAAGCGTTGGGACTGGAGTGTGACGTGTCAGTCGCCAATAGGAACTCTATATGCCCGGTTATGAAACTTGCAGTCCATACATTTTCCCGCATAGCTGCGGTCCTGACAGGGGTGGCCGTCGCCATGACATCTTTTACCGCGTCCGCGCAGGACGCTATTTCCCATGAAAGCTGGGGTGACATCCTGAAAGTCTATGTTGCCCCCGGCCCTGGCGGGGTAAATCTGGTCGACTATGGCGCGCTCGAGGCCAATGCCGCAGACCGCGAAAAGCTGGATGCCTATATCGCCCAGTTCGATGGCGCCGATATCGCCGCAATGGAGCGCGATGCGCAATTTGCAGCCTGGTCCAACCTCTATAATGCGGTGACTGTCCGCTACATCGTCGAGAAATATCCGACGGACACGATCAAGCCCTGGTATTCGACCGGGCCATGGAAAAGCATCAAGGTCCGCGCAGGCGATGAGCTTATATCCCTCCACGGCATCGAGCATGATGTGCTGCGCAAGCAGTGGAGTGATGACCCGCGCCTGCACTATGCCATCAATTGCGCGTCCTATAGCTGCCCGGACCTTCGCACGAAGCCATGGGTCGCCGAGACGCTGGATGCAGACCTCGATGACGCCGCCCGCGCCTATGTGAACCATCCGCGCGGCGTGCGCGTGGATGGCGACAGCATCGATGTCTCATCCATCTATAAGTGGTTCGAGGACGATTTCGGCGGTTCTGAAGAGGCCGTCATCGACCATCTCCTCCAATATGCCGATGCCGATCTTGCAGAACAGATAGCCACGCGGCGGAAGATCGACGACTATAATTATGATTGGTCACTCAATGATACGGCGAAATAGAGCCACTTCCCTCCTACAGTTCAGCTGAAAGCCCACCGATATGTCTGAAGACACAGCCAAGACCGGGACGTCTATCTGGATCCGCCTTTGGCCGGTCTATGTGATCGCCGCCGGCCTGATCGCCGCATGGGCTTTTGGTCTGTTCGACTATCTCTCGATCGAGACGCTACAACGCCAAAACGCCGCCATGCAGGCTTTCGTGGACGAGAATATCGTGCTCGCCGTGGCGGCCTACATTGCGATTTATGCGCTGGCCACGGCATTCATGCTGCCGGGGGCGCTCTGGATCACGATTGCGGGCGGGCTGCTCTTCGGCCTGTTCGGCGGGAGCGCTGCCACGGTTGTTGGCGCGACACTGGGCGCGAGCGCGCTGTTCCTCGCTGCCAAGACATCGATCGGCAAAACCTTGCAGGAGAAAGCTGGCGGCTTTGTCAAACGGATGGAGAAGGGCTTTCAGGAGGACGCGCTCTCCTACATGTTTGCTTTGCGCCTTCTACCGCTTGTACCGTTTCCCGTCGCCAATATCGCCCCGGCCCTGCTGGGCGCGAAATTTAGGGACTATGTCCTCACCACGGCGCTCGGCATTGTCCCCGGCGTGATTGCATATACGTGGATCGGGGCGAGCCTTGGCGCGACGTTCGACAAAGGCGAGACCAATTCGCTGCTGGATGCGGTGGCTAATTTCGCACCAGCCTTCCTGGCGCTGGCCGTCGTTGCCCTGCTGCCAGTCGCATACAAGAAGATTTTCCGCCGCAAGGCGGCCCAGATTGAGGAAGCTGCCCAATGAATGATGACGCGACCGCAAAGCAGAATGCCCGCGCGCCGATTCCGGGCGAGCAGGATCCTGACAAGGTGAACACCGAACCGGCCCCCCATTCGGTTGGCGCTGCCCCCCATCGTAACCTGAAGGCCGACCTGGTCGTTATCGGTGCGGGTTCTGGCGGCCTGTCAGCGGCGGCAGGGGCCGCGATGCTCGGCCTGAAGGTCATCCTGTTCGAGAAGGGCGAGATGGGCGGGGACTGCCTCAACTCAGGCTGTGTGCCGTCAAAGGCGCTGATCTCTGCAGCCAAATATGCGGCGGCCGCGCGCGAAGGCATCGATTACGGCATCGTGACAGGTACACCGGTGACCGACTGGCCTAAAGTTCAGGCGCACATCCGCTCCGCCATCGATACGATTGCGCCCGTCGACAGTCAGGAGCGGTTCGAGGGCCTCGGTGTGACCGTCATCCGCGAACATGCCAAGTTTTCAGGTCCAAATACGATCAACTCGCCCAGCGCGACCGTGAAGGCGCGCCGGATCGTCATCGCCACCGGCTCCCGCGCCTTTATCCCGCCCGTGCCGGGCCTTGCGACCGTCAACTATCTCACCAATGAGTCCATCTTCGACATCGACAAACTCCCGCTCCACCTGATCATTCTTGGTGGCGGGCCGATCGGCATGGAAATGGCGCAGGCTTTCCGCCGCCTTGGCTCAGAGGTCACCGTGGTTGAAATGAGCCGTGTGCTTGCCTCATCCGATGAAGACCATGCCAAGGTCGCAGCTGATACACTGCGGGATGAAGGCGTGACGCTGCTCGAGGGTCATGAAGCCGCCAGCGTCAGCGAAAGCGACGGTACGATTGTGCTCGAGGCAGAAGGCCCGGACGGCAAGAAAATCCTGCGCGGCAGCCACCTTCTCGTTGCGGCGGGGCGCCAGCCTGTGCTCGACGGTCTCGATCTTGAAGCCGGCGATGTCGAGTATGACAAACGCGGCATCAAGGTCAGCCAGAAGCTGCGCTCGATCTCCAACAAGCGGGTCTGGGCGCTGGGGGATGTGGCCGGGTTCGGTCAGTTCACCCACCTCGCCGGCTGGCACGCGTCCGTGCTGGTACGCCGGGCCTTCTTCAAGCAGCGCTCTCGCGCTGACAGCCTGCCATTGCCAGCCGTCACCTATACCTCACCGGAAGTCGCACAGGTCGGGATGACCGAAGCGGCCGCGCGTGATGAATATGGCGAAAAGGTCGAAACGTCGGTGTTTGCCTTCAATGAGAATGACCGTGCTATCGCCGAGGGCAAGACCAAGGGCGAATGCAAGCTCGTCATCCACAAGGGCAAGCTCGTCGGCGCATCGATTGTGGGCGAAGGCGCGGGCGACATCATCCAGCTCTTTGGCTATGCGATGTCGAACGGCATGAAGCTCACGTCGCTGACCAATTTTATTTCGCCTTACCCGACACGGACAGAGGTGGTGAAGCGGGCGGCGAGCGCGCATTTCTCCGGCGCGGTGTTCGGGCGGCCAGCGCGCCTTCTTGTCAACTTGCTTCAACGCATCGCCTAGCTTACTTGCCTGCGCGTGCCGTTACGTAATCCTGATGAGATGCGGGCAAACCGCCGCGGGCTGTTCGACAGCCTGAGCGTACGGCTATTCCTGGTTACGATTGGCGTCATCCTGCTGATCGAATTCATCATCTTCCTGCCGAGCGCCGCCAATTATCGCGAAGGCTGGTTGAATGAGCGCGTGCAGGCAGCCCGGATTGCTGCGCTTTCGCTGGAAGCCGCGCCGAGCCGCATGGTGTCGGAAGAGCTATCGAACGACTTGTTGCGCCGCGCCGAAGTTTTGGCCGTGGCCGAACTGAGCGAGGATATGCGCGAGCAGATCCTGCCACCTTCCATGCCGCTGGAAGGGCCGATGAAAGAAATCGACATGATGGCCGAGAGCTATTTCGGCGAGATTGGAGAGACACTGGAGACCCTGGTTGCACCTGAGGGGCGGATGCTGGTTATCCGGGGCATGGGCTCTGGCGAGGGACGCGTGCTGGAAGTGATCCTGCCCGAAGCTCCGCTGAAACAGGGCCTGACCGCCTATGCGGGACGGATCCTGATCGTTTCACTTATCGTGTCGATTACCGCGGCAATGCTGATCTATTTCCTGCTCATCGCGCTCGTCGTCCGCCCGATCCAGCGCGTGACGCAGGCCGTCATCCAGTTCAGGCAAGACCCCGGCAGCTGGACGAGGCGGCTGGGGCCGACCTCCAGGCGCGATGAGATTGGCCGCGCGCAGAATGCGCTGGCAGACATGGAAGAGGCCGTTTCTGACAGCTTCCGCCAGCGTGAACGGCTTGCCCAGCTTGGGGAGGCAGTTGCCAAGATCAATCACGATTTGCGCAATACGCTGGCGACGGCGCAGCTGGCTTCCGACGCGCTGTCAGCTTCAGACGACCCACGGGTACAACGCGCCGTACCGCGCCTTGAACGCGCGCTGGAGCGCGCCATCGGCCTTGCGAGCGACACGCTGCGCTATGGGCGCTCATCAACGCCTGTGGCGCGGCTGCAGATGTTCAGGCTGGCTGAAACGGTGAGCGAGGCAGCGATGGAAGGTATTGGCGATACGGGCCATGTCAGCCTGATGAATGAGATCGGCCCCGGCGTGACCGGCTATGGTGATCCCGACCACCTCTACAGGATCGCAGCCAATCTCATCCGCAATGCGGCTGAAGCCATGGATGAAACCGGCGGGACCATCACCGTGTCCGGCGACCCGTCATATATCGAGTTCGCAGATACAGGCCCCGGCCTGCCCAAGCGCGCGCAGGAGAATTTGTTCAAGCCGTTTGCGGCCTCTTCCAGGCGCGATGGCACCGGGCTTGGCCTGTCACTCTCGCGCGATCTGGCCCGCGCCATGGGCGGGGAGCTGTCACTGGTCGAAACCAATGAGGCGGGCACGCGGTTCAGGCTGACCCTGCCGCCTATCCCGCCGTCCAAATAGGCTAATCTAGCGCGAGGGCGACGCCTTCGCGGCGCGGATCCGCACCGCCTTCAAGACCATTCCCTCGCACGATAATGACGTGCAGCCCCGAATTCTCGCCGGTCCGCTCTTCCACGGGGTAGCCGGCCGCTGAAAGCATGTCGGCCCAATCCTGACCGCGCTCCACATCGATCTCGACACCCACCGACGGACCGCGAGCGATCACGTTCGGAAGATTAATGGCTTCCTGTGCTGAGAGGCCCCAGTCGAGCACGCCGACAATAGTCTTAGAAACATAAGCCACGATGGAATTGCCGCCGGGCGACCCGGTGACCATGAAGAGGTCACCATCCTGATCGAACACCATGGTCGGGGACATGGACGAGCGCGGGCGTTTCCCGCCAGCCGGTGCATTGGCCACTGGCAGGCTGTTGATCGTCGGCTGGCGCGAAAAGTCCGTCAGCTCATTATTGAGCAGATAGCCATTCACCATGCGCGAATTGCCGAAGGCGGATTCGACGGTGGCGGTCATGGAAACCGCGTTACCCTGTTTGTCGATGATAGAGATGTGCGTGGTGCCCGGCGTCTCATCAGTGAGGTCCCTGCCCCACATCCCGATGATAGAACCGCGCCCGAGAACTTCACCCGGATCACCAGCCTGCGGGTTTCCATCCGGCGCAAAAACGTCAGCGACGCGAGCGTCGAGATAGCGCGGATCGATCAGGTCAGACGTTGGCACCTGAACGAAATCAGCATCTGCGACGTAATGGTCGCGATCTGCATAGGCAAGACGTTGAGCATCAACCCAAGCGGCCAGCTTTTCGTCACTGTAGCCGGGGCTGCTGCCTTCAGTGATCCGCTCATAGAGGCCCCAGATCATGTTCTGGGTGACGGCGCCGGAGCTTGGCGGCGGCGCAGAACAGATCCGCATCGTTTCATGATCACCGCAGACGGCCGGGCGAAGCTTCACAGAATAGGATGAGAGGTCGTCCAGTGTCATCGCACCGGGCAACGGCTCCTGTCCGAGCACATCAATAATGGCTTGGGCATTGTCACCTTCATAGAAGGCCGACGGACCACTCGCAGCTACAGACTGTAGCAGGTCAGCATAGGCCGGATTGTCGCGAACGGTGCCAACGGTCAGCGGCTCACCTTCCGGGAAGAAGTAGGCGCTTGCATTCTCATCTTCATCGAGGCGCACAGCGTCGCGCAGACGCTCATTAGCGAGCAGACCAGCAAGGCGCGGAGAGACTTCGAAACCCTCACGCGCGAGATCAATTGCTGGCTGGAAGAGCGAGCCCCATTCTGCTTGGCCTTCGGCCTCATGCGCTGCCTTGTAGAGCGCGATCATTCCCGGCACGCCAGCCGAGCGACCAGACTGCCAGGCCGTGACGTAATCGAGGACTTCACCGTCGATCACGAACAGGTTTTCGTCAGCAGCCTGAGGCGCGGTTTCGCGGCCGTCGAATACGGTGAGCGCATCATCCTCATGGTCGTAATAGACCATGAAAGCGCCGCCGCCGATGCCGGAACTCTGAGGCTCTACGAGGCCAAGGACGGTGTGAACAGCGATGGCGGCATCAATTGCAGTGCCTCCTTCGCGCAGGATCTTGAGGCCCGCTTCTACGGCGCGGGGGTCAGCCGCCGCCACCATGGCGCCCTTGTCCCAGATCCTGGGCGCGGGCGCCTGCTCTGTCTCTTCGAGTGTCGGTCGGTCAGGGACGCTGTTGCCAGACTGGGGCTGACACGCAGCAAGCGCGACCAGTACGAACGCTGGACAGAGCAAGGTGGAAGGTTTCATCAGGACTCCTCTTCGGTGTCCCCTTCAGCGGTTTCACCGGTCATGGCATCATTCATCCGATAAGGCGTTTCGTCCGGCGTATCCATAGTCACATCTGGCATCGCGGCGCGCACTTCGCCGAGATTTGAATTGATGCAGTTATCAAGCTCTTCCTGCGTGGCTTCTCCATCGGCGCCTGCGCGCTCGATGCACTGGCTGAGGTTCGGGACTTCCGTCGGATAGGTCTGGGCTTCCTGCGCGGCTGCCGAAAATCCAGCTGCTGCGAGGGCCGTGAATGCGATGGCGAATTTGAATTTCATGTCCTGCTCCCCTGACATGTTAAGACCTTACCCATTGGGGCGGTGGGCGCAAATAAAGCTTTTGTGCCCGACTGCCCCGGTCGCAAGCAGGTTTCGTGCCGCGGGCTGAGTGAGTGGCTGGCTTGTTGTGTCAGGGGTCTGCCAGCTCTAGGTATCAGGTTTAAGCAATCTCCTGTCCCAGCGCGGGACGGGCAAAACCTGGAGCAGCTTGCCATGTCCCGGCCCGGCCCGAAAAACCTCATCACCGACGTTCCAGGCATCGAGGTTGGCAACGCTGAAAACAGGGATGTGCTAACAGGTACAACTGTCATTGTTGCGGATGAACCCGCGACGGCCGCCTGTGCGGTCGCAGGGGGCGGGCCCGGTACGCGTGAGACGGATCTCCTGCGCGCCGATACGATGGTTGAGCAGGTGGATGCCATCGTCCTGTCAGGCGGCAGCGCCTATGGGCTGGCCTCTGCGGATGGTGTGACCGCCAAGCTTGGCGCGATGGGGCGCGGCTACGGGCTGAAGGATCTTCCGGGCGTGCCAAGGACACCCATTGTCCCTGCGGCCATTCTCTACGACCTCGCCAATGGCGGAGATAAGGGCTGGGGCGAGCAACCACCCTATCGCGTGCTCGGCGAGGAAGCTTTCGAAAACCGGGCGAAATCCTTCCCGCTCGGCAATGTTGGCTGCGGTCTTGGCGCCAATGCAGGCGCCCATGCAGGCGGACTCGGCTCCGCATCGCTTCGCACCGCCGATGGCATCACGATTGGCGCAGTTGCTGGTGTGAACTGCTTCGGGTCGGTCTTCATGCCGGGCACGAGCTGCTTCTGGGCCTGGCCGTACGAACAGGATGGGGAGTTCGGCAATCACCGTCCCGGCGAAGGCTACAACCCCGACCCCGAGGAATGGGGCGACGCGAAGATGAACCCGCAGCCCGGCCAGAACACGACGATCGCCTGTATCGCAACCGATGCGAGCCTCACCCCGGCGCAAGCGCACCGCGTCGCGCAGATGGCTCTATCCGGCTTCTCACGCGCGATCAGGCCGGTGTTCGCACCCTTCGATGGCGACGCATTATTTGTCCTGTCGACAGGCAGGATCCCGTTGGAAGAACCCTCCCCCATCTCCCTGACACGTATCGGAGAGCTGGCCGCATCCACGCTCGCAAGGGCGATTGCACGGGGTGTGTATGAGGCAGATCAGTAGACTGCAGCATAAGCGCTTGCATCGTGCGCGCGGCGCCGCTATGTGTCCGCCCTCTCAACGGAGCACCCGTAGCTCAGCTGGATAGAGCACCAGACTACGAATCTGGGGGTCAGAGGTTCGAATCCTCTCGGGTGTGCCATTTCTTCCTAAAAATCAGCTGCCGACGCCGAAATTTTCGCCGTGCGTCGAGCGCCTATACTTCGTCACCCGGCGTCACCTGACTGATGACGTGGCGTATGGTCATGAAAAGCCTGACGACTGTTGCTGTAAGTAGTGCGCACACGAACACGGTGAGGGCAAAGACCAGTTCATACATCAGGCGATACCAACCGTCTGGCATCTGGTCGAACTCCCCGACAGGAAGCACGAGCATGAGCAAAAGGATGACGGCGCCGACGAGACTGATCGTTGATAGCCAGGCGACCTGCGAAATGCTTCGGTACACGTCAGAATCGAAGTCCGTCTTCGTCTGGTTGGTAAGTCCCAGCAGCGTCAACATGAGAGCCAGCGTCGTGGCAGACGCGCCCGCGATAGCTGACCCAAGGTACAAACCCGTCTGCGTCAGCGACTGGATCAGATTGGTCGCCTCGGCCTCGCTATAGACGTTCCCGATCGCGAATCTTGCGCCTATCCCGATGAGAACGATCAGCCCTGTCGTCAGAATTACTGCGAGATGCTTCATGTCAGTCCAGTCCATCAGCCACTGGCAATCTTAATGCGGAAGCATTGAGGAGCGTTCCGCGAGGCAGGCAGGCGGGCAACCACGCGGCAGGCCTGCGCGTTCAATCAACCGTGACGACATGCCTTCTGACATTTGAAGATATCTGGCCGGACGGCCTTCCTGAAAGTGATGCGCTGATTGCGCAACTTCGAACGCGCGTGCATCGCGATGGTATTTGCGCGGAAGACTTCCGTCTGCTTGCCGGACGTGGTGATGAGGCATTCCAGCTGGTGTTCGGCGAAAACGTGCTGGTCAAGATCGAGTTCGACGTCGCCCGGATCGGCGAGCATTCGCATCTCGTGCACGTGGCCGAAGCGGGCCGCAAGCCAGAAGTCATTACCGCCTATCCCGAGGCCGGCGAGTTGCGCGTTCTTGGCCCCATGCCTTGGGGGGAAAGCCCGCATTCCCCAATGAGGCAACCGCGCGGAACGCAGCGTGTCGGTGTCATTGCACGGGATTTCGGCCAAGAGCGCTGGCGAAAGGTTACCGTGCTCGCGCGCGCGATTGATGAAGCGCGGTTGAACTACAACTTTCTGTTTCAGAATTCCAACTCTGTGGTAGCGACGCTCGCCAATGCTGCGGAGACAGGGTTCGTGGACCTTCCGGGCGGCGGTCTGAACCTCGGCCATGGCAACCTGCTCTATGATGAGCTGATGGGCGGGCGGCAGGTGTCCCGCTTTCTTGTCCAGGGCGGCACCTCCTACTCTGCCGGCTCTGAGAGCCCGGTCCCCGACGCGCTGCCGCAATCAGCCAATACAGAGGGTTAGCGGGAACGCCGCCTTCGCAAGTCCGTTGTTTTGCCAATAGACAAGCAAGGAGAAGACCATGTCAGAACAGACATCCCTCGACACTTTCAGGCAAGCATTCGCCGACTTTTCCGACAAGACGACGAGCGTTTACGTTCCGCGCCCAGCCGTGGAAGTTGGCGGAGAGAAATGGCGCATCCTGCGCAAGAATGTCATCGACGCCGTCGAAAAGCATGCCCCGGACGCAGCCTTCATCAAAGAGCGTCTCGAGAACTTTGAACTCGCCGATTTTCGCGCCAACGGTATCGCGCTTTTCGAGGACAAGCAGAACCGCAGGATGGCCCACCTCAATTCACGCCCGGTCGCATCAATCACGACAGGCGAGCACGCATTTATACTGCCGCTGCTGGCTGACTATCAAAGCCGCAAGACACATTGGGTCCTTTTCGTGACCAAGGATGAGCCGAAGCTGTTCCTTTATCAGGGTGGCAATGTCAAAGACATGACCGATCGTCTGGACGCGCCCAAGTACCGATCTGTCGAAGCGCGCCGCCACGTTCAGGATGATGTCTTCTTCCATTCAGGTTCGCGCGGGTCGGCCCGCAATAGCGACGGGCGCTCCGTCTACCATGCGCTGGGTGCCGGCCAGGATGAGGAAAGGGACAAGACTGACGGCGCGTTCTACGAAGAGATCGCGAATGCCGTCGACGATGCCCTGCCCCCGCAGACCGAAACGCTCCACATCATCGGTGAAGAGGGCACGGTCGGTCACTTTGCCAAGGTGATGGCACCCGGTCGTTTCGATATCGTCCAGCACCATGCAGGCGGCGCTGACGCGGTCGAACAGCACATCAAGGACGCTTTCAGCGATGAGCCCGTTGGTGACGGGAAGCTGCCAGAGGGCAAGAGCTTGCCTGACCTGCAGGATGCGGCCAGGGCTGGACAGCTCGGCACGCTCTATCTGCCGCTCGAAAGCGCCTTGCTGGAGGAGATGCATGACCAGGCGGATGAGCATCTGAAATTCCGCGAGTTCGGGCACGATAGCGAGGAAGCGCAGCAGAACCGGACAACTGTGCTCGCGCTCGAAAATGGTGCGGACATAAGCTGGTATGCTGCGCATGATCACAATGCCGTTGCGGAGATCCGTGCCGACCTGCGTTGGTAGGCAACGCTCTTATCTTCCAGTTGCGCCGCGTCAGCCCTTGGACAGAGGGCTGGCGCGCGCTAATGTGTTCGGAAGAGACTGGAGAGATAGCCGCCCATGTTCCTCAACTTCTTCAACGAACTTCGTTCCGCCAAGATTCCCGTCACGCTGAAGGAGTATCTCCTTTTGCTCGAAGCGATGGATAATGACGTGATCGAGATGGAGGTCGAGGACTTCTACTATCTCTCGCGTGCGGCTCTCGTGAAGGATGAGCGCAACCTCGACAAATTCGACCGCGTCTTCAGCCACGTCTTCAAGGGCCTCGACACGATGCAGGACGCCGTCGACGTGCAGGACCTGCCGGAAGAGTGGCTGCGCAAGATGTCGGAGAAATTCCTCACCAAGGAGGAGATGGACGAGATCGAGGCCATGGGCGGTTTCGAAAAGCTCATGGAGACGTTGAAAGAGCGCCTTGATGAGCAGAAGAAACGCCATGAAGGCGGTAATAAATGGATTGGCACAGGCGGCACATCACCTTTTGGCGCCAATGGCTACAACCCGGAAGGCGTCCGCATCGGGCAGGAAAAGTCCCGTCACCGCCGCGCGGTCAAGGTCTGGGACAAGCGCGAATTCAAGAATTACGACGACAGCGTCGAGATCGGCACGCGCAATATCAAAATCGCGATGAAGCGCCTGCGCAAATGGGCGCGTGACGGTGCCAATGAGGAACTCGACCTCGACAATACGATCCGCAAGACGGCCAAGCAGGGCTATCTCGATATCGAGATGCGCCCCGAAAAGCGCAATACGGTCTCGGTCCTGCTGCTGATGGATGTCGGCGGCTCCATGGACCCGCACGTCCGCGTCATGGAGGAGCTGTTCTCGGCGGCCCGCTCAGAGATCAAGAACCTCGAATACTACTACTTCCACAACTGCATCTATGAAGGTCTGTGGAAGGACAATCGCCGCCGTATGAATGAGCGCATCCCGACTTGGGACGTGCTCCATAAATACCCCTCCGACTACAAGGTCATCGTCGTTGGCGACGCCACGATGAGCCCGTACGAGATCACCTATGCAGGCGGCTCGGTCGAGCACTGGAACGAGGAGGCTGGCGGCCTCTGGATCCAGCGTTTCGTGGAGCAGTTCCCGAACTTTGTCTGGCTCAACCCGGTCAAGGCAGGCGCCTGGGACTATACCGGCTCCATCAAGCTGATTAACGAGCTGATCGGCCCGGGCCGCATGTTCGAGATGACCCTGCAGGGCCTCGAAGACGCGATGAAGGAACTCAGCCGATAGCTCTTTGTTGACTGGTGTAAATAGAAAAGCCCGCATGGTTCCACTGCGCTCACCATGCGGGCTTTTTTGTATCTTTTCGGAATTCTGTTTGGTGAGCGAAGTCGAACCATTAACGCTTGCCGCGCCTTTACAGCCCTAACGGCAACCCTTCTAAATCCCGGAAAACAAAATAGAGTGAGGAGACGCGCGCATGCCACGTATCAAGGTCAATGGCATTGAAATCGAATACCGCGAGATCGGCAATCCGGACGATCCGATGTTGCTTCTCGTATCTGGGTTCTCGACGCAGATGATCTCATGGCCGGAAAGCTATCTAGAAGGTCTGGCCGCCGCAGGGCGCCGTGTCGTCATCTTCGACAATCGCGATATCGGCCTGTCGACAGAGTTCACCAATGAAATCCCCCCCGCCCCCGGCGATATCATCCAGGGCCTTTCCGAAGGCAAGGACATGTCGAAGGAGGTGCCTTATCTTCTCGACGATATGGCCGCCGATGCAGCTGCTCTGATCACTGCGCTTGGCGCAGACAAGGCCGACGTCATGGGTAATTCGATGGGCGGCATGATTGTGCAGTTGATTGCGCTCAATCATCCCGAAAAAGTGCGCACGCTTATCCCTGTGATGACGACATCTGGTGAGCCGAGCCTGCCGCGCTCGACACCCGAAGCGCAAAAAGCCCTGACCGCCCAGCCGGAGATGCGGACTGCCGATGCGGTGGCAGAAATTTCCGTCGCATCGCGCCGTGTCATCGGATCTGCTGACGGTGTCCGCAATAGCGATGAAGAAACCGCAGAGAGTGCCCGCGCGAGTTTCAACCGGTCGGACCGGCCCATGGGCGTTGCCCGTCAATATGCCGCCATCCTCGCCCAGCCGCGCTGGCATGAGCGGCTATCCACGATCAACATGCCGACGCTGGTCCTGCATGGGGCGATCGACCCGCTCATCCTGCCAGCTTGTGGCGAAGACATCGCCAAGCGCGTGCCGGGCGCAAAGCTCGAAATCATCGACAAGTGGGGCCATGACATGCCGACGGCGATGGTCCAGCCGCTGCTGGACAAGATCGTCCCCTTCCTGAAAGCGAACGAACCGGGCTGAAGGCCGAAAACTCAGACGGCGTGTCTGAACAACTCATTCCGGCGAAGGCCGGGATCTGGTGCAGCATGGTGGGATTTAGCTTAGAGGAATCCCGGCTTTCGCCGGGATGGACGGTTTGTTATTCTCAGCTCTTACCAGCCGCCGACGCCGCCACCGCCCCCGCCGCCGCCGGAGAATCCTCCGCCACCGGAGCCGGAAGAGGATGAGCTTTGCGGCATGGAGGCCGCAACAGCCGCTGCCACATTCGCCGTGACCGCCTTGTTTAGGCTGGCCACAGAGCCGCGTCCCATATGGGCTGCGCTCCAGCCGGGATTATAATCGGCTGCTTCCTGAGGCAGGACGGACTCAAAATGCTTGGTCCAGGGCTTCTCCACGCCGAGCGCAATGGCGTAGGGCAGAAAGGTTTCGTACCTCTCCTTCGTCATAGGCGGAGGTTGGTCGCCGCCAACTTCAGCCGCGTTAAGCTGCAGCTTCTCAGCCGTCTCCATGTAGAGCCTGAAGCCCTTGATTTTCGTGCGGACGTCCTCGCCCTTCTGGGTGGCGGCGGGCATCAGATACATGAAAAGCCCGTTCATAGCCGCGATCGCGATGACGAGGCCCGTTAGCCAGTTATTCCAGTTGGTCGCGTGAACGATTGCAAAGATGATGGCGATAGCAGACAGCGCAATGGCGACCAGCGTGTAGCCAAGATTCCAGCGAAAGTAGTCAGAGCCGAACTTGTCCGACACCTTCTTGCGGAAGGCCTGATAGGCGGCGGTGAAGCCCTTGTCATAGCTCTTACCAAGAGTGACTGGATCGCTGCCAGAAAAAAGCTTGCGGTACAGCGTCCATTCTTCGGCAGGCAGGCGCGGGGCAGCAGAGACCTGCTTTGGTGTAAGCACAGTGTTCTTCTTGTCCTCGGCATCGATGTCGAGCCTGCCCTTGATGCCAAGGTTTACCAGTGTCGAAATCAGCGCATCATGGTCATCAAAGCCGCGAAGATAGATGTGGTGGCAAGCGGCAGGTGAATATCCTGCAGGCGGCTCATAAAGCGCGAAGACAGGCCCGCGCGCCGGATCGCGCCCGACGCGATTCCAGGAGCGGTAGAGGAAAACGAAAACCCCGATGAGCGAGGCGAGCAGGACAGCAAGCGAGCCATGCCGCTGCCACCAAAGTGCGCGCTTGTCACCCGCGGACGGCGGATCGATGACGCCTTTCTCGACCGCCATCGCAACGGTCAGCCCCTCATACGGCCCGAGCGGTGCGCTAGTTTCAAAAACGTGAGTGCTACCTTCTCGTGAGTAAGAGTAGTCGCTCGTGGTTGAACCCTGTGGCCCGGTATAGCCAGACTGGCGAAGAATACCGACTTCGCCGGGAAAGGTCACACGTGCTGAGGCCTGCCGGATTGGAAAGGGCGACTGCGTGCCCGTGACGTTCCAGTAGAACTCATCAGCGTCGTCGAGATAGCGGACCTGGTTCCTCACACGATAAGTGATTTCATAGGTGTGAGGGCCGCGCGCAATGCGAATGTCTGGGTCGCCTATTCGCAGCGTATAATCATTTCCGTCAGCGTCTGTCTCATAAGGCTCTTTGTTGCCATCGCGTCGGACTGAGATGATGTCATAATTGAAGCGAAGTCGCTCTCCATCGAGCAGGTAGTAACGCGGCAGCGTACGGAAAATACCGCGATTGATCTGGTCATGTTCTGCAACGATCTCGATCCTTTCCTCAACCTGCACATCGCCATTCTGCTGAACGTCGATGCCCACATCGAAACGGTTGATGACCTCTTCGGCGGCTGCCGGGATCACGGCCGCAACAAGCACACAGACAAGAGCGAGGACGCGGATCATCACGATTTTTCTCCGAAATCGACCTCCGGCAGGGCCCTGTCTGCGGTTTCGATCTCGAAGTACGCGGCCTGATGGAAGCCGAACGGACCTGCGATGAGGCTACCGGGGAACGTCTCTACGGCGGTGTTCAGCTCACGCACCGCGCCATTATAGAAGCGGCGGGCCATTTCGATCTTGTTTTCGGTGTCGGAGAGGTCGTCCTGCAAATCCTTGAAATTGGCGCTGGCCTTGAGCTCTGGATAGTCTTCGCCGAGCGCGAACAGCTTGCCGATCGGGCGTGAGAGCGCGCTCTCGGCGGCCCCGCGCGCGACAGCATCATCGCCGGCCTCGCGGGCCTGATTGCGCTTCTCCACGACCTCCTCGAACAGCTGACGCTCATGACTGGCATAGCCGCGCACGGTTGCAACAAGAGAGGGGATGAGGTCAGCGCGGCGCTTTAGCTGGACGTCGATATCAGCCCAGCCATTGTTCACCATCTGACGCCGGGCCACCAGATTATTGTAGAGGATGATCGCGGTTACAACGAGCAGGATCAGGACACCGATCAGGACGAAAAGCGCAGCCATGAAGGCTCCTCTTCTTTAAAAGCCAGATGTGACTATCGGCCATCGCAGCCCCCCTGTTAAGGCCTTTGTTGGCGGGGTGCGCCCAGGATAGATGCAGACTGACGTCCCTCCAGCATCCAGCCTCCCTCTCAGTTGACAGCACCACGCGTCAGGCGCACCCAAAGCGCAATCCACCGGAGGAATGGACATGAGAAACGCGCTGATCGCCCTTCTTGGCTCAACCATGCTCGCCCTGCCCGCAGTGGCGCAGGAGGCCGAGGCTGCCGCAGGCAACCCCGCTTCGGAAGCGTCCTTTGGCGGTCAGTCAGGCCCGGACATGTCGCTTGAGGCCATGACGCCTCAGAATGAAGCGGTGAATGTCGGTCTCGCGGGACAGGACCCGGCCAATATTGCGCGCTACCTCCTCGCAAACGGTGCAGGGAGCATTTCGATCTCGCCCGATGGTGAAACACTCGCGTTTCGCTGGGACGTAACCGGCGAACCGCAACTCTGGAGCCTTGCAGTCCGCGGGGGTCAGCCACAACAGCTCACTTTCGGAAATGGCATCACATTCTTCTCATGGTCGCCAGATAGCGAGACGCTGATCTATGGCGCCGACAATGACGGCAATGAGCAGGAGTCCTACTACCGCATCGCTGCCGACGGTTCGTCCGAAGCCCTTGTCCTTGCTGCAGTCGAAGGCGGCTTCCGCGCCTTCGGCGATTTCGGCGCGGACGGCGAAACGATTGCTTTCGCTTCGACTGAACGCAATGGTCAGAACTTCGACATCTACACGGCCGACCTTTCGACGGGAGAGACGAGCCGGCTTCATGAAGGGACGTTCGGCTTTTTCGCGCATGACATCTCGCCTGATGGCGACAAGCTGATCGTCAGCGAGACGGTGGGCGAGGATTCCGACAATCTCTACCTCCTGGACATTGAAAGCCGCGAAATGACGACGCTCGCCAGGCCAGACCCGCGCGCCAATCATACGAGCGGGGGGTTCGCCTGGCTGCCGGACTCTTCAGCCTTCTATTTTTCGTCAAATGAGGACCGCGAATTTTCAGCCATCACCCGCTATGACGTCGCCACGGGCGAGATGAGCGTCGTGAAGGAAGCCGACTATGATCTCGGCGGGATTGAGCTTTGCGGCGAAGGCGGCGAATACATGGTGTTCACCGAGAATGTCGACGGCTTCGATACGCTGCACATCAATCAGAATGGAGAGAGTGCGGGTCTCGATCTGAGCTTCCTGCCAGAAGGCCAGTATCAGACGAGCTGTTCAATGGAGAGCTCAAAGCTAGCCATTAGGGCCAGCGGTTGGCGTACGCCGGGCGACGTCTATGTGGTGGACCTCGAGACAGGTAACCACACCCAGGTCTTCGCTTCCAATTATGCGGGTCTGAACCCAGAGCGCCTCGTTCGCCCTGAAAGCGTTCGCATGATGGCGCGGGACGGGGTTGAGTTGCAGGGGCTGCTCTACCTGCCTGATGACAGCTCACGAACCGCGGAGGGGCCGCCGCCGGTCATCTTCTTCGTGCATGGCGGGCCGACCGGCCAGTCCGTCGCGAACTTTGATGCGGTGGTGCAATACCACCTCGACCGCGGCCTTGCGGTCTTCGAGCCGAATGTGCGCGGCTCTACCGGTTTCGGGCGCACCTATGTGACGCTGGATGACCAGAAGAAACGCCGCGACAGCGTGCGCGACCTGATCGACATGCTGGCGGCGCTCGAAGAAGACGGCCGCGTCGATACAAGCCGGGCGGCCGTGGTGGGCGGCTCCTATGGCGGCTATATGGTGAACGCGGTGCTGGCGCTCTATCCCGATGCGTTCGATGCAGGCGCTTCGCTGTTCGGTGTCGGCAACTGGGTGACCGCGCTTCAGGTCGCATCACCCGGTCTCAAGGCGTCGGATCGGATCGAATATGGCGATATCCGCGAGCAGGAATGGATCGACTATTATACCGAGAACTCGCCGGTCACTCTCGCAGACCAGATCAAGGTGCCAGTCCTCTACTCCCATGGCGTCCAGGATCCGCGCATCGACATCTACGAAACCGAGATCATGGTGAAGACATTGCGCGAGAATGGCATTGAGACGCCCTATGTACGCATTCCGGATGAGGGCCATGGCTGGCGCAAGCTGAAGAACCAGCTCTTCTATTTCCGCCGTCAGGCTAAATTCCTCGAAGAACAGCTCATGGGTGATGGCGCCGCCGAATAGGCGCGTCTTTTGTTTAACGCTCTGGTCACGCGTCCCGGTTTCAGGCATCGGGGCGCGTGATGGCTTTTCCCCTTCGCCTTTTTCTCGTGACGGCCCTCGCCATGTCGGCATTTGCCGCGAACTCCGTGCTCGCGCGCCTTGCGATGGCGACAGGTGAGGCAGGCCCGTGGAGCTTTACCCTCATTCGCCTTGTCGCGGGCGCGACCGTACTGGCGCTAATTGTCTCGCCCCGGCGCGCCTTAGGGTCTGGCAGCTGGGCGTCGGGCGCTGCCTTGCTTCTCTATGCCGCCGCTTTTTCCCTCGCCTATCTGACGCTTGCGACGGGGACTGGCGCGCTCATCCTCTTTGCCATGGTCCAGATGACCATGATCGGTTGGGGCATCCTGAAAGGGGTACGGCTACCAGCAACGCGGTGGGCCGGACTCGCGCTGGCCCTCGGCGGGCTTGCCTGGCTACTCCTGCCCGGCCTTGAAGCGCCGCCGCTTGCGGGTGCGCTTCTCATGGGTGCAGCAGGTGCAGGCTGGGGGATTTACTCCCTGAGAGGGCGCGGCGCTGATCAGCCGACGCAGCTGACGGCGGGCAATTTCGTGCGCGCCTCTGTGCTTGTTCTTCTGGTCGCGTTCCCCGCCCTCCTGTTCAGTGGCGAAACTGCTCCCAGCATCGAGGGCGTCAGCTATGCTCTTGCTTCGGGCGCTATTACGTCGGGGCTCGGCTATGCGATCTGGTATGCGGCGCTACGCGACCTCAGCTCCAGCCTTGCCGCCATCGCTCAATTGACCGTCCCGGCACTCGCAGCCATTGGCGGCATGATCTTCCTGGGCGAGCCGCTGACCCTGCGATTTGCCGTTGCTACCGGCCTTATCCTTGGCGGCGTCGCCCTTGCGAGTTTCGCGCGCCAGAAGCCGGCGGGCTGACAGGTTTCACCCCCGGTAGGGCAGAGACACAGTGACCCGAAAGCCGCAAGCTGCTGATGACCGGATTGACGCCCGCGCCGTTCCCGGCCATTGCCTTGCGCCATGAGTGAGGCCCCCGCCACCCGCAAGCATGGGAAGAATGCCTTCCTGTTCGTCATTGTCTGTGTGGCCATGGACATGATCGGCTTTGGCATCATCATCCCGGTCATGCCGTCGCTGCTTGAAGAGCTGACCGGCAATCCAGCCTCAGAGACGATCGTTATCGGCGGCTATCTGATGGCCACCTATGGCATCCTCAACTTTGTCGCCATGCCCACGATCGGCAATCTGTCTGACCGTTATGGCAGGCGACCGGTCATGCTGGTTTCCATCGCAACGCTTGGGATGGACTTCATCATCATGGGGTTCGCCGACTCGGTCTGGCTGCTCTTCATCGGCCGGGCGCTGACCGGTATTTCATCGGCCACTTTCTCGACAGCGAACGCCTATATCGCCGACGTGACCGAGCCTGAAGAGCGCGGCAAGGCGTTTGGCATGATTGGCGCAGCCTTTGGCATAGGCTTCATTCTCGGCCCCGCCATTGGGGGCCTTCTGGGGTCGATCGATACGCGGCTTCCCTTCTTCGGCGCTGCGGCTTTGTCCATCGCGAACTTCCTCTATGGGTTCTTTGTCCTGCCCGAGTCGCTCGCGAAGGAAGACCGCCGGGCTTTTGATGTGAAACGTGCAAACCCGTTCGGCGCGGTAAAGCACTTCTCGAAAATCCCGAAGGTCGGCTGGTTCATTGTCGCCTTTGGCATCTTCCAGTTTGCGCACAGCGTC
The DNA here is from genome assembly GCF_003576345.1 of Henriciella barbarensis. Classification (GTDB taxonomy): domain Bacteria; phylum Pseudomonadota; class Alphaproteobacteria; order Caulobacterales; family Hyphomonadaceae; genus Henriciella; species Henriciella barbarensis. The sequence goes on from NZ_QWGB01000005.1 coordinate 324,678, forward strand.
TTCCCATCGACCTGGAACTTCTATTCCGACATCCGCTATGACTGGTCCGAGACTCAGATCGGCCTGTCGCTTGCCGCAGTCGGGCTGGGCTCAGCGGTAACCCAGGTCCTGCTGATAGGGCCTGCCATCAAGCGGTTCGGTCCCGTGCGCACCGCCCTTGGTGGTATAGCGGTCATAGTGCTCGCGCTCGGTCTCTTTGCCGGCGCGGTACAGGGCTGGATGATCTATGCGATCATTCCGCTCAGCGCGCTTGGCGGCGTATTCGGCCCATCGATCAACCAGATCATGTCAGGCCTGACACCGCGCAACGCCCAGGGAGAGCTGCAAGGGGCAACCGCCAGCCTAAATGCGTTTTCGATCATCTTCGCACCGCTTCTGATGACGCAGACGCTGCATGCTTTCTCGGCGCCCGATGCGCCCGTCTACTTCCCCGGCGCAGCTTTCCTCCTCGCGTCAATGCTCACGGCGCTCTGTCTTATTCCATTCATGCTTGGCGTGCGCGCGAACCGGCAGGCCGTGTCAGAGATTGGACAGGACGAAACCGTAAGCAGCTGAATGCAGCGCCCTGATCTGGTGCAGCCGCTGCGGTTGGCTTAGGAAACCATATGGCCGAACGACGCCCCGCCCTTTTCCTGGACCGCGACGGCGTCCTCAATGTCGACCGCGGTTATGTCAGCCGCGTCGAGGACTTTGAGTGGATAGAGGGCGCCAAGACCTGCATCGCGAATTTCAACAAGCGTGGCTGGTATGTCTTCGTGGTCACTAATCAGTCAGGCATCGCGCGCGGTTACTACACCGAAGCCGATATGCAGGCCCTGCATGACCATATGACGGAAGAGCTGAAAGAGGCCGGTGCCCATATCGACCGCTTCTATCATGCGCCCTGGCATGAAGACGGAGAGATCGCGCGCTATCGCAAGGCCAGCATCGACCGCAAGCCCGGCCCAGGCATGCTGCTGCAGGCCATGGCGGACTACAACGTCAACCGCGAACAGAGCTTCCTGATCGGCGATAAGGATACCGATATCGACGCGGCCCGCGCAGCTGGCGTCGGCGCCTTCCTGTTCAGGGGTGGCAATCTTGGCGTTTTCGCAGAATGGGCGCTCGCGAGTTTTGAGGATGGCGTGCGCGGATGAAGCGGATCGGCATCCTCGGCGGAATGAGTCCTGAGAGCACGGTCATTTATTATCGCGCGCTGAATGCTGGCGCGCGTGAGCGCCTCGGAGAGCTGGCGACAGCGGACTGCATCATCGCTTCGATGAACTTTGGTGAGATTCAGGCCATGCAGAAGGCCGGCGACTGGGCGGGGGCGGGCCGGCATCTCGCGCGCGCCGCAAAAGAACTGGAAGCGGCCGGGGTTGACCTCGTCCTGCTTGCGACGAACACAATGCACCGCTGCGCCGAAGCGATCGAAAGTGCGCTGGGCGTGCCGTTCCTTCATATTGCGGATGCGACCGCCATCAGGCTGAAGGCAGATGGACGCGCGCGCCCGCTGCTGCTTGGGACGGCGTACACGATGGAGCAGGACTTCTATAAAAGCCGACTCGCAGACCAGCATGGGCTAGGCGTGATCGTGCCCGGTGCCGCTGACCGCGCACGCATACATGCCATCATTTTCGAGGAACTCGTCAACGGCATCACGACCGAAGACAGCCGCAATGCGTTTCTGGAGATCGTTTCAAAATATGTAGAATCTGGCGCCGACAGCGTCATTCTCGGCTGCACCGAAATTGGTATGCTGCTCCATGCGGGCAATTCACCGCTGCCGGTCTACGACACAGCGCTCATACATTGTGAGGTCGCTCTGGACCTTGCTTGCGGCATATTGTGAAGCGCTAGGGATCCATCGGCATCAAGCCGCCATCAGCGCTGACCTCGTCGATGAAGCGGCGGCCTTCTTCCTCGGCCTGTTCGTCGATCTGAGCCCACTCGGCTGGCTCCATACAAACACGCCGGCCAAGCATCGTGCCCATTTCCTTGATGCGGCGGCATTCGACTTCGCGCCCGTCGGTCGCCATGACCATCTCGCTGTTGGTCGACGGGCCCTCAATTGCGGTGCAACCGGATAGCAAAGCTCCCATCGCGACAAACGCGCCTGTGAATCTGATCATTCGCTTTCCCCTTGTGCGTTTGTCCAGACGAACAAAAAACGCCCGAAGATCAAGTCTTCGGGCGTGAATAAATTGCTACAGTCCTGGGGAATCGGGCCCCTGACCGGCGCCGCGTGAACTCCCCATGAAGTCCTCGGCGCCTTCTTCTGCAGCGCGGTCGACCTGCTGCCACTCAGCGGGCTGCATGCAGACGCGCTTGCCCAGCATCGTGCCCATTTCCTTGATGCGACGGCACTCAACTTCTGTGCCGTCATCAGCCACCATCATTTCACTGTTGGCGGACGGGTCCTCAATAGCGGTACAGCCAGCCAGAACGAAGCCCATGGCGACCAGCGCACTTGCAATTTTAGTCATCAGTTACCTTTACATATGAATCTATGGAAAGGGGCGTAGCATCCTGATGACGACAATTAAAAGGACTAAAGTGGCTTCAGCGTCTTTCCGTTAAGTCCCCCCATACGGCAAACCTCGATCCACTCATCTTCCTTTACCGGCTGGACGGAAAGTCGGAAGCTGGTGACCAGTGCCATGTCTTCGAGTTTCTCGTTCGCCTTGACGTCTTTCAACGTGACCGATTTCGGCATGTCGCAAACCGCGCGGAGGTCAACACAATCCCAGCGTTCATCGTCCGTCGTCTCATCCTGCGCGCTTTCGGCAGAGACTTCGACGATGCCGACAACTTCAAGGCCCTTGTTGGAGTGGTAGAAAAAGCCTTTGTCGCCTACCTTCATATCGCGCATGAAATTGCGCGCCTGGTAATTGCGAATACCGGTCCACTGCGTGCCTTCTTCGCCGGCTTCCTTCTGGTCGTCCCAGCTCCACTTGAACGGCTCGGACTTGAACAGCCAGTATGCCATCGCTGTCTCCTCTCCATGGTTTCGAGAGCAGACATAAGACGGTTCGGCGCCATTGCGACAGCAAGGTGCAGGCAGCATCGCTCCAGGCTGACCGGTGTTTGAATTGCGAGCCGGTAAGGCAGCTTAGCCGGTCGCCGCCGACTGAAGGCAGGCTTCGCGCACCAGCAGCTCCAGCTCATTCCAGCCCTTATAGGCGCGGACCTTGTGGTCGGCGCCGATCCAGGCGTCCTCGAAACTTTCACGAAGATCATCGTCGACAAGGATTGGCAGGAGCGGGTCAAGACAGACCCGGATGGTGAAGCAGATCACGCCTGTTTCCGGCAATTTCCTGATGGTCTGGCGCTCGACGCGCAGGAAGAGGTCTTCTGGTTCCGCTGCCAGCGAAAGCGGGCGCTCCGGCGTGAAGCGCTGAGCCCCCGCCTGCACAGTCCAGTTAAACCGCTCGAGCACCTTACCCGGCGCAAGATTGGTGAAGATCCGGTCGATGCGCGTCGCGAGTTCCGGGCTGCCGCCTGGTACGGGTCCGTGCAGATCATGCAGCGTGCCGCCTATGACCTCTGGCAGCGACCAATAGGTTGGCGCGGTCACTGCACCGGCAATAAGGCGCCAGATGCCTTCGCTGTCACGTTCCAGCAAGCAAAGATCATCCGATACAAGCGTCGCGGCCCTTGCGAGCGCGTTCTCAAATGAGCTTTGCGAAGATATATTTACCGCCTCACCAATCATGGCAAGCAGCTCACGCGCCGCAGGACCGTTCAGGTCTCCGAGAAGAGTTTCGTCTGGCTGCTCCTCAAAAAGCATCAACCGGTCCAGCTCGCAGCCGTCCATTTCGGTGTCCGGCAGCAACCAGTCGCGCGGAGAGATCGGCTTCAACGCCGGAGCCACAGTGGGCGGCCCATGTAGAAAAGGCAGGTAAGGCGGCGACCTAAGCGGCACGTGCCTGCCCCCAGCTGACATAGCCGGCAATTTTGGGCGTGCTTGGCAAGTACATGGTGTGCACGTCTTCCATGACGAAACCCGCATCGGCCAGCATGGCTTTCGCGTCGCGCGTCAGGTGACAGCCGCCTGCAAGCGGTTTCCAAAAACGCTCGACCCGGCGCTGCCATTTGGCGACGCCCTGGTCAGGCGCCAGCCCATGTTCAGAGAAGAGAACCTTGCCGCCCGGCTTCAGGACCCGGCGAACCTCCGCCAGAGATCCTGCCCAGTCGGGAATGGTGCAGAGGACGAAGGTTATGACGACCGTGTCGATGCTGTTGTCTGGCAACGGCACATCCTCAGCGCCCGTTTCGAGAAATTCGATCCGGTCGGCCCATCCCAGTTCACTTGCCGCCTTGCGGGCGCGCACGATCATTTCCGGTGAGGGCTCCAGCGCGTAAAGCTTCTCAAGCTTCGACGCATCATAGAACCCGAAATTCGTCCCCGACCCGCAGCCAAGCTCAAGTACAGTGCCCGTGGCCAGTGGCACGACCTTTTCGCGCTGCTTCATGATTGGCTTGGTCGCGCAGGCACACGAGATAAGTGGTGGTACGACGAATTTGTCCCAAAGCCCCAAGATTTCAGCTCCCAGATTCGAGTTGCTGGCGCGCGGCCGCGTTGGCTGGCTCAAGTCGCAGCGCCTGCTGAGTGATCACAATGTCATAGGCGAGGCCATCTGCCATGGGGGCGTAAACAGCAGAGCCGAACTGGCTCCCTCTTACGCCGACCCGTTCGCCCTGCTCACGTGCGAGCGCAAAAACGTCGAGACCGGGGTTCTCCGACAGCGCCAGGCCATTGCTGGTCGCCTCGCTGACAGAGCTTGTATTGTAGCGCCGGTTCATCCGGCCTTCCATGTATTCAAGACGATAGACGCTGTCGTAACCCAGCATGTTGGCCATCGGCTCAAACGTGATCACGCGTGCGCCGAGAGAGAATTCATCACCCTGGAGGATGCAGGGCTCATTTTCCGAACCCGGATCGAAACAGGTGACGTCACCGCCACCCGCGAGATCGACATTCACGCGATACGCATTGTCTTCATTGCCAACCGCCGAAAATGTGACGCGCGCAACGGGCCGCTCATAGGTCAGGCGCTCATAGGTCTGCAGGTTAAGGCCGAGAAACGTGCCGATACCCGCAAGGCCCAGAAAGCCGATACCAAACAGGAAACGAAGCGCCCCGGCCATGACGCGAAGCTTGAACAGCCGCCCCAGCCCGGCAAACGTCAGCATCAGACCAACGACACCCGAAAGCGCGGGCAGTATCCACCAGATCAGGTCCATCTTTTCATCTCCATCGCCCCCCGAGGCAGCCTTTCCCACGAAATCCTATCTTATCGGGGCAGCATGTCACCAAAATAACGCGCGCTTAACCCTGTCATCGCGGAACGTGCATGCTACACATTCAGCCGATTTGAATGATGCGGGAGGATTTGAGATGAAAAATTGGGCATTTCTTGCGGGCGTCTGCCTGACCGGATTTTGTGCGATGGGCGCGGCAGCGCAGGTCACAAATGAAGACCAGGACAGTCGCCGTTTCACCGCCGAGCGCGTCTTCGATATCGAGTATGCCACCTCGCCGCAGATTTCGCCCGACGGCTCGAGGATCGTCTATGTCCGCCACTCCATGGACCAGCTGACCGACCGCGACCGCGGCGACCTCTGGATCATCGACGTTGCCTCTGGCGAGCAGCGCCCCCTCGTCACGGGCGGTGCCTCGGCGGGTGGCCCATCATGGTCACCCGATGGCACGAAACTGCTTTACTCTACAGCTTCAGCGGACGGAAAGCCGCAGCTTCGCCTTCACTATCTCGACACTGGCCAGAGCTTCTCCCTCGCCCAGCTTGAATACGGCGCTGGCGGTGCGAAATGGTCGCCCGACGGCTCCAAGATCGCTTTCTCGATGTTTGTGAAAGGCGAAAAGCCAAGCTTTGCCACCCCGCCAAGCCAGCGCGAAGGCGCCCAGTGGAGCGAGCCGGTCCGCGTCTTCGATGATCTGACCTTCCGCTTTGACGGCCAGGGTTATCTTGAGGAAGGCACCACGCACACGTTTGTGCTGTCGGCCGATGGCGGCTCACCGCGCCAGGTCACAAAAGGCGACGCTGATCTTGGCGGCCCTGTCTGGCTCGACAATGACACGCTGCTCATCACCGGCAACACGGCCGAAGACGCCGACCTCGACCCGATCGAGAGCGAAATCTACGCCGTAGAGCTCTCCGATCTTTCCATGCGCGCACTAACCAGCCGCGATGGCCCTGACTTTGGCCCGGTCGTCTCACCAGACGGTCGCACCATCGCGTTCCGCGGCCATGACGATAATCTTAAAGCCTATGAGCAGGCCAACCTCTACCTGATGAACGCCGACGGCTCGAACGTCCGCGAGATTGCCGCCGACTTCGACCGAGAGATCGGCGCCCCGCAATGGGCCCCTGATGGCCGCTCGCTCTACAGCGCCATTGAGAACGCGGGCAATATGGATCTCTTTCAGATCACGACGCGCGGTGACACCTCCATCGCTGTTTCGGGGCTCGGCGGCACGTCCATCGGCCGGCCCTATGCCGGTGCCGACTTCTCGATTTCCAAGACCCGTAACCCTATCATCGCCTACACAGCCGGCTCAGCTGACACGCCGGCTGAGGTCGCTGTCGCCGGGCGCGGCGTGAATGCTCGCACGCTTACCTCGCTGAATTCCGATGTCCTGCCCTATCTCGACATGGCACGCGTTGAGGAAGTGAAAGTCTCCTCGCGCGCCGATGGTCGCGAGATTGAGGCATGGGTTGCCCTGCCGCATGGCTTCGAGGCCGATGGTAGCTATCCGATGATCCTCGAAATCCATGGCGGACCATTCTCCATGTACGGGCCCTTCTTTGCCAGCGAGATCCAGCGCTATGCCGCTGAAGGCTATGTCACCGTCTGGGCCAACCCCCGTGGCTCGACCGGCTATGGCGAAGAGTTCGCCCAGCTGATCGACAAGAATTACCCATCTACCGACCATGATGACCTCATGACCGTCGTTGATGAGATGGTGGCCCGCAACTATGTCGATCCAGAGCGTCTCTTCATCACTGGCGGGTCCGGCGGCGGCGTGCTCACCGCATGGGCCGTTGGCAAAACGGACCGTTTTGCAGCAGCCGCGACCATCAAGCCGGTCATTAACTGGTTCACCATGGCGCTCGCTGGCGACATCGCGCCCTTCGTCTGGCGCCACTGGATCCGTGAGGACCCGTGGGAAAACCCGCAGGCCTATTTCGACCTCTCGCCAATCTCGCTCGTAGGCAATGTGACCACGCCGACGCTCGTCATGGTGGGCGAGGAAGACTGGCGCACGCCAACCTGGGAAGCTGAGCAGTTCTACACCGCTCTGAAACTCCAGGGCGTCGACACGGCCCTGATCCGCGTTCCAGGCTCCCCGCACTATATCGCTGGTCGCCCAAGCCGCCTCATCGCCAAGACCGACAACATTATGGGTTGGTTCGCGAAATATGATCCTGCAAAGCAGGACGAAGAAGGCGAGAAATAAGCGCCAACCAAACGGAGAATCCGATGGCCAAACTTGTTGAGTGCTTCCCAAGCTTCATCAAACCGCCAGGCGAAAAATTCGCCGAAGAGTTCGTGATCACAAGCGTTATCGATTTCGGCGAAGCGCTTGGCACGCGGCAGATGGACTTACGGTTTGTTTCGGCCAAGGCCGTTAACAACGGCAAATATGGCTTTCCGCGGATGCTGTCCCACATCATTCGTGAGCCGCAAGATCCCGAAGTTGTGGCACAGCGCCTCTCCAAAGAGCTGGAGAACCGCTTCATGTACGAATACGACGACTCCGTATTGTTCGAGAAACTTCGCGCTATCCTATGTGACGAAGACGACATGAATCGCGAGCGTAAATTCTTCGAAGCTCTGAATTTATAGAAGCGGGAAATGAAATGAGCGACCTTGATGCCCTGATCGACGCCCTGCCCAAGGCAGAGCTGCACCTTCACCTCGAAGGCAGCCTCGAGCCTGAGCAGCTCCTCGAATTTGCCGCCCGCAACAGGGTCGACATTCCCTTCAAGACGCTTGAGGAAGTCCGCGCCGCGTATGAGTTTTCCAACCTGCAGGACTTCCTCGACATCTATTATCAGGGCATGTCGGTCCTGCAGACAGAGGCCGACTTCCACGATCTGACAGACGCCTATCTGCAGCGCGTGGCCGCCGATAATGTGCGTCATGTCGAGGTCTTCTTTGACCCCCAGGGCCATACAGAGCGGGGCATCTCCTTCGATGTGCCGGTCAGCGGGATCCTCGAGGCGCTCGACGCGGCGAAGGCGAAGTATGGCATCACTTACCGCCTGATTATGTGCTTCCTGCGCCACCTCTCCGAAGAGGACGCGTTTGAGACTTGGGATCAGGCAAAACCATGGCTCTCAAGGATCCATGGCATCGGCCTCGACAGCTCAGAAAACGGTCATCCACCCTCCAAGTTTGCGCGCATCTATGAAGAGGCCCGCAAGGCCGGGCTGAAGCTCGTCGCCCATGCAGGCGAGGAAGGCCCGCCCTCCTACGTCTATGAGGCGCTGGACGAACTGAAGGTCGACCGGATCGACCACGGCAATCGCTCACTTGAAGACGAAGCGCTGGTCGCACGCCTTGCCGAGAGCGGGATGACGCTGACCGTCTGCCCGCTTTCAAACCTGTCGCTTTGCGTTGTTGATGATCTCAAACAACATCCCATGAAGAGAATGCTGGAGCTTGGCCTGAAAGCCACCATCAACTCTGACGATCCAGCCTATTTCGGCGGCTATGTGAACCAGAACTACCGCGACACGGCTGAAGCTGTTGGACTGACACGCGATCAGATCATCACGCTCGCAAGGAACAGCTTCACCGGGTCATTTCTGTCTGCCGAAGAACAGGCACCGCACTTGGAAGCGATTGATCGCATTGCGGCCGCACACTGACGGGAGGAATTGATGGGGACCGGTGCAGGTGCGCAGCTGGAATACATTCTGGAAACACTGTCCTACGGGATTGAGCTTGTTTCCGCGCTGATCCTCGTGGCCGGCTCGCTGGTCTTTCTCTGGACGCTCGGGTCCGGGCTTCTTGCCCCATCTGTCAGCGTGACGACCGCGCTACAGCGCGGACGGCTGAAGCTCGGCACTTATATTCTTGCCGCACTCGAATTCCTGATCGTTGCCGACATCCTTTTCACCATCGTTCACCGCACACTCGATGATGTGATCGTGCTCGCCATCGTTGCGGGCGTGCGCACCGTGGTCAGCTATTTCCTCGGCAAGGAGATCGAAGCGCTCAGCCAGGAGGAGAGCGAAGCGATCGGGGTGTCGCGGCGCTCGGACGCTGGCCAGTCCACCTCTTGAAGGCTCGTGAGAAGGCGCTCGGGTCGGAAAAACCGACCAGATAGGCAGTCTCGTTTACCGAGACTTTTTCGCCTTCAAGGTAGTCAATCGCCAAACGATGGCGCAACCGGTCCAGCAGCTCATCAAAGCTCGTACCTTCCTGCTTTAGCTGGCGGTACAGCGTCTGGCGGCTCATGCCCATCTGCAATGCAATCGTCTTCATACTAATATTGCCCGTATGCAGGTCCGCCATCATGCGTCGCTCTACCTCGGAAGCGACCGTATCTGCCGCTTCGAGCTGCTTGAGGAGAGCGTCGGCATGCGCATTCAGCGTGCTGAAGACATAGCCGGGCGAGTCCGATATTTTCATCGTGAAATAGGCCGGGTCGATTTCCATCGTGTTCCGGTCCTGGCCGAACTTTACCGGCACACCCAGCAACTCCTCATAGAGATCGCCATATTCGGGCCGTGCATGCGTAACCTCGGCAGACAGATAGAGCGGCACTTTCGGAAAGATGCGGGTAAACCCGCAGATGAAACGGCCAAGCGTCGATTCAGTCAGTTCGGAGAAACTGTTCGGATTGGCCCGCTTGTCGACGATATAAGTGCGCCCGCCATGCTCCTCGACGACAAAGCGGTCCTCGCGGCCCACGCCCTCTACCTCGATCACCAGCCGGCCATACCGGTTCATCTGGCGGAAGGCCTCGTCCATGGTTGGCGCCGCGAAACAGATCAGCCCGACAATCGACAGCACGTTGAACCTGACATCGGTGCCAAAGCGCAGCGCGAGGGCGGGGTCTCCGGAAAGCCGTTTGCCTTCGCGCATAAGATGTTTGAACCGCTCAAACGGAATACGCGCTTCACTTTGCTTTAGATCGCTTGCGTTCAGACCGGCCGCATCCAGCAATTGAGCGCGATCGGCGCCGCGACTGACGGCAAGATCAAGCAGAGCTTTCGTATAACCAGCTGATACTGTGGCCCCCGCCATTGTCCCCCCTCGGGCATCGCCCTGTCGCGTCCTCCCTATTGTTACCACAGGTCATGAAATTGGAACCCGCCGTCATGGGATCAGCCGCGCTGCGCCGGTAGTCTGCAGCAAAATCGCACTGAAAAGACCAAGAAAATGACAACGCTCACCTCCCGCCCCGCAATCCTCCCGCAACTCGATGCCTTGCGCGTCCTGAAACTATCAGGCGCGCTCTGGTTCGTCATCGCCGTGATCGGGCAGGCAGCCTTTGCCGCCTATATCCTAGGCTTCTACGGTGTCTCGACCGCCCAAGGTGATTTTGAGCGCATGGATGGCCGCGTATTTCACGGCTTCATCGACGGGGACCTGCTGGGTAACAGCCTGTTCCTGAGCCATGTTCTGCTGGCCTTCATCATCACGTTCGGCGCCCCGTTTCAGCTTGTCCCGCAGATCCGCAACCGCTTCCGCACATTCCATCGCTGGAATGGCCGCCTCTTCCTTCTCGTGGCCGTTGTGATCAGTGTCGGTGCACTTGTTCTCGTCTTTCATCGCGGCGTTGTCGGCGGCGCCTTTGTGGCGACCGGAAATACAATCAACGCGATCTGCATTCTTGTCTTTTCCGCCATGACGCTGAGATTTGCACTCAAGCGCCGGTTTGCGGATCACTATCGCTGGGCAATGCGGCTTTTCATTGCGGCGAGCGGCGTCTGGTTCTTCCGGCTCGGCTTTGGATTCTGGGCCGGCATCACGGGGGGCACAATGCCCGGTAGCGCCGTGGACCTGACCGGGCCGTTTGACCGGTTCCTCGGCATCGGACACGCCGTAATTCCCTTGCTCGTCCTGGAGCTCTACCTCCTCGCCCGCGACAGAGGCTCATCCACCGCGCGCTACGCCATGGCAGGTGGAATGGTTGGCGCCAGCGCGGCAACAGCACTCGGCATCTTCATGGCCGCTCAGATCTTCTGGCTACCGGCCTTACACTAGACTGTCGAAGGGACGGTGCGGCCAATCAGGCGCTCTACGGCCCTGTCAGCCGTCGCTGGCCGGGCCGGGTGGACGTGTCGACTTTCTCGGTCCAGCCCATTGCAAGGTAGGCCTTCATCGCCAGAGCGTTCTGGTCATCGACATCGAGCGATAGAGGCGCACGGGCCAGATCACGCGCGACTTCCAGCAGGCCTGACCCGACCCCGCAAAGGCGCCAGTCCTCTGCGACGAACAGATGCGGCACGTACGAACTTTTCCGCTTCAGAGTCAGAAAACCGATCACTCCGGCATGCGGCTCTTCGGCAACGATGCACCGCGATAGGCGAAGCGTCTGGCGAAGGCGGATGAGCTCATCGACAGGGCCACTGCGCCAGGGAAATGCATCAAGACAATCGAGAAAAAGCGTCTCCACGCTGACATTGTCAGCTCGTGCGTAAGGCCTGATCTTCCAGCCTGCACCCTGATGAAGCAAAAGTGCCATACGTATAGTCTTATCGAGGCAAGCTTCCCCGCAAAGGACTTTATGACGTTTCCGTAACGCGGCGTGCTGCTTTCGGGGCCCGCCGATGCAAACGTGCCACAACTTGCCAAATGGCCGATCACTGCGAATAGTCTGCGCCACATGATGGAGGGATTTATGAAATCAGCCTGTCTGATCGCCGCCGCAATTGTCTGCCTGCCCGCAAGTGCCGAAGTCGTCATGGCAACCGCTGACCATTACACGCTGCGCCATGAAGCTGTGTCGAAGCTGAGCGTCGAAGAGATATGGGAGCGCCTCATCCAGCCGGACACCTGGTGGCACCCGGACCACACCTATTCAGGCGATGCTGAACATCTCTGGCTCAACCCCAATGCGGGCGGACCGTGGATGGAGAGCTGGGAAGGCAATGTCGTGGAGCATGGCCGCGTTCTCTCAATTCTGGAAAACAGGATGCTCCGGCTGGATGCGCCCTTTGGTCCCTTGCAGGGATTGGGCGTGCAGGTCGTCTGGACGATTACACTCGAAGCGGATGTAGAAAGTGGGAATACGAAAATCGTTTTCGATGAGGTGGCAAATGGTTCAAGCCAGAGTGACCTCGCGCAAATCGCCCCGGCCGTTGACATAGTCAAGCAACAGGCGATTGAACGCCTCGCTGACCCCTCCCTAACTGACTAGGCGACCGCAACAAAACGCAGGCGCAGACGCCGCCCGCCTTCATCGGTGCGCAAGACAACGACGCCCGCCTGCCTCGCAAGCGTGTCAATCAGCTTATTGGTCTCAGCTGCATCGCCATCTACGGGAACATCCGCCCATTGGCCGTTGTCGGATAGCTGCAACCATGGTCCTTCCTCATCCTGCCCGACCAATAGTTCAATCCGTCCGTCGCCCGCCCCATCACTGGGGGCGAAGATACGAGTCATCGTTTCGTGAATAATGAGAGCCAGCGGCGTGACCTGCGGCACAGAAACAGCAAACCCTCCATCCAGTGACAGATCTATTTCGAGTTCAGTGGGAAGGGTCTCCGCTATCTGGCTCGCCAGTTTCTTCGCCAGATCCGCGATATCAACGCCGGTCTCACCGCTTTGATAAGTCAGGTCGAGACCTGCCGACATGGCACGAAGCCGCCCGATGGCATGCTCTACAAATCTTCTTACTTCGATATTTGACGTCAGCCGGGCGGCGCGGCGCAACAGGGATATCTGTAACTGGAGGTTATTGTTCACCCGGTGGTGAAGTTCCTTCGTCAGCAGCCGATTGATCTCCAGCGCCGCCTCCGCCGAGTGCTGGGCTGCACGGCGGGCACGCACTTCGCTATCCAGCTCAGCGACCTTGAGGCTCAATGCGGCAAAGTTGTTGCGGTCATCCGTTCTGAAGCGAAGTACGAAACAGACCCCATGATCTGAGCGGCGCAGGCGTTTCCCGACACCCCTCAGGCGAAGCCCTTCACCGGTCTCATCTTTGAGGAGCAGGTTAAAGGGCTGCGGATCGGCACTTCTGCGCAAATGGGTAAGGAGGACGCCGAGCGCGTTGTCCCCTTCTTTCAGAAGAGGGCTGAGGCGCTGGCCAGGCTTTGCCTGCTCTGTGATGCGGTGCATAGAGCGGTTGCTGGCGTGGATCTCTCCATCTTCGCCTATCAGCATCAGCGCTTCTTTGGAAACGTCGAAGATATCCATCCAGTTCGAGAAAGGCGAAGGATCAGCCACCAAAATATTCCCGCCCTTCAGGTGCTTCGTCAGGCTGCACGAGATTTACGACAACGCGGCACCCCTTGTCGCCGCGCGCGATGGCTTTCTCGATCACCACATTGGCATAGCCGAGATTATCAGCCGCAATTGTCCCGAACACGTTCGATGTCATCATGCAGAGAGAAGGACGTCCTTCCACATATTCGCCAAACGGGCAGGCATTATTGCCGAGGACAATCTTCGTGTCGTCCGCTTCGATAATGTAGAAATCGCCTTCGATACGGCGTTTGAGATCGACGAGGACCTCGCCAATTTCCTCGCGGCTAAGATTCTGAACGTTGATCTCTTTCTTGTAAGCCTGGTTGATCTGGCTTCCGATCGCGCCGCCGACAACAGAGATGTAGCCTGAGGCGTCGTCCAGACCAACCACAGCCTCTAGCGTTCCTGCCAGCTCACGCAGGAGCGAGCGCAGGAAGATGTCACGGTCGAGTCCGACCTCAGCCTTCTCAACAGAATTCTCAGTGTCCGCCATAGCCTCACCCCTTCGTCATGGTGAATAACCTATGTTAGCAGCATTTGGTTCTATGCCCACTGCAGTAATCTTTACGATTACTGCGCCTCAGCCAGCACCGTCATTCCTCACACACCAGTGCTTAATGAAGGAGCTGGTGAGCGTGTAATGAAAATTTTTCGGCCAAACCTCCTTGCGCAAATCAATTTTTCGTCACATCGCTCAAGTCCCACTGATGAAAGGGTCCGGAAATGAAAAAACTTTTTTATGTTGCAGCTGCTGGCGCGCTTGCCGCTGTCCTTGCTGGTTGCGAAGGCGACACAACCGAAGTCGAAATCGAAACCCCACCGGCTGAAGAAGAAGTCGTGGTCGAGGAAGACACGGTCGGCGAAGACCTCGAGGAAGCTGCAGACGAAGTTGCTGCCGAAGCCGAAGAGCTCGCTGAAGACACTGAAGCGGCTGTCGATGAAGCCATGACCGACACCGATGATGACGGTATCGCTGACGAAGTCGACACCGATGATGACGGCGACGGCGTCGCAGACAGCGAAGATCCAGACTTCGAAGACGACTAAGCTTGAAACTGCCCTGCACGTGCAAGGCACGGGGCAAACTCAATCCAGCATGAAAAACAAAACCGGGCGGAGTTATCCGCCCGGTTTTTTGTATTGTCCCATCCGGCTCAGCCTGGAACCCAGGTTTACGAGCAGGTGCCCGGGCTTTGAGAGATCAACCTGCGACTGCTGGCTGGTGCTGGCGCGGCTTATTCGTGCCGAAATAGGTTAGAATGGCCGCGCCTATACTCATGACAGACAGGGCGCGCTCCACCATTTTCAGCGTGAGGTCGAAATCAAACTTTTCTGCAACGCCAACGAAGGCTCCAGCGATTGACTGGCTCACGAATAGTTCGGCGCTTTCAAACAGGTTCAGCAATCTGGAGCTCCCGGCGAAATCCACACCCGGAATGAATGCATACAGCTTGTAGCCGAGGACCGGAGCATAGGCCGACAAAGCCATGAGAATTCCGGCAAAGGCGATACCAAGAGCAACCGCCCAATGTCGAGTGATCAACGCGCCGACAATGATGACCGCGTAAACGGCCAGGATTATTCCGATTACAGAGAAATAAATGGAGAGCTGGACATCAATGACGTCCGCCAGCGGCACCTTCCAGAGTGCATTCGCAAAAACCGCTGCAGATATCGCAATGAAGAAGTTGGAAACCCACAACCGAGCGAAAATTTTGAACAGCGCTCCTAACGGCTTCTCGGAATCCATCCCACACCCCCCCCAAGTTCAACCCTTCATGATCTTTAACACGTGGTTAAGATATGAAAAGCCGGACTGGGGATTAGAGAAGGGATTCAGGCCATCTTGCTGAATGCCTGAACGGTCTACGCGCCAGCCGCCTTGGCCGCTTTCTTGCGCTCGTGTGGATCAAGGTGGATCTTGCGCAGGCGGATGGACTGCGGCGTCACTTCGACCAGCTCATCGTCTGCGATATAGGCCAGCGACCGTTCCAACGTCATCTGAAGCGGCGGGGTCAAGCGAACCGCTTCGTCAGTGCCCGAAGCACGGACGTTGGTCAGCTTCTTGCCCTTCATGACATTGACCTCAAGGTCATTGTCGCGCGTGTGCTCACCGATGATCATGCCCTGATAGACCTTGTCGCCAGGGTGGATCATCATTGGTCCGCGATCTTCGAGGTTGAAGAGGGCGAATGCCACCGCTTCGCCCTGCTCCATCGAGACGAGAACGCCGGTGTGACGGCCTTTGATCGCGCCCTTGTACGGCGCGTATTCAAGGAAGACGCGGTTCATGATGGCGGTGCCGCGCGTGTCGGAGAGAAGTTCGCCCTGATAACCGATCAGGCCACGCGTCGGTGCGTGGAAGACAAGCCGCGTGCGCCCGGCGCCTGATGGTTTCATCTCCATCATGTCGGCTTTGCGCTCCTGCAGCTTCTGCACGATGATGCCAGTGTGCTCATCATCCACATCGATGACGACTTCTTCGATCGGCTCGAGCTTTTCGCCCGTGTCCGGATCTTCCTTCATCACGACTTTCGGACGCATCACGCCAAGTTCAAAGCCTTCCCGGCGCATCGTCTCGATCAGGACGGCCAGCTGGAGTTCGCCCCGGCCAGAAACGGTAAAGGCTTCGGCTTCGGTAGAGCGTTCCACCTGCAACGCCACGTTACCTTCAGCCTCTTTGACCAAGCGGTCCCAGATGAGGCGGGACGTCACTTTCTTGCCTTCCGTGCCAGCCAGCGGGCTGTCATTGACGCGGAAGGTCATGGACAGCGTTGGCGGGTCGATCGGCTGGGCCTGAATAGGCTCGCTAATCGACGGGTCGACAAAGGTATCAGCCACGTTCGCCTTGGTGAGGCCAGACAGCGAAACGATATCGCCGGCAACGCCTTCTTCAATCGGCTCCCGGCCCAGGCCGCGGAATGCGAGAACCTTGGAGACGCGGCCCTGCTCCACCAGCTCACCATCACGCGACAGGACCTTTACGGTCTGGTTCGGCTTGATGGTACCGGACGTGATACGGCCGGTCAGGATACGGCCAAGGAAGTTGTCGGACGAGATCGTCGTCGCAAGCATCCGGAACGGGCCTTCCTCAGTCCGCGGCTCTGGCACGTGTTTTGTGACGAGATCGAACAGCGCGGACATGTCGGTTGCCGGCTTTTCGTGGTCGAGGCTCATCCAGCCATTTTTCGCCGAACCATAGAGGATCGGGAAGTCGAGTTGATCGTCATCTGCGCCGAGGTCGGCGAAGAGGTCGAAGACTTCGTTGATGACATAGTCCGGACGGCTGTCTGGCTTGTCGATCTTGTTGACCGCGACGATCGGGCGAAGACCGACTTTCAGCGCCTTGGACACCACGAACTTGGTCTGCGGCATTGGGCCTTCAGCGGCGTCCACCAGCACGATTGCGCCGTCCACCATGTTCAGGATACGCTCGACTTCACCGCCGAAATCGGCGTGGCCGGGCGTGTCGACGATGTTGACGCGCGTATCGCCCCAGACGACCGACGTCGTCTTGGCGAGGATGGTGATGCCGCGCTCGCGCTCCAGGTCGTTGGAGTCCATCATCCGGTCGGCAGTCTCTTCATTCTCGCGGAAGGTGCCGGACTGTTTGAGAAGGCAGTCGACCAGCGTGGTCTTGCCGTGGTCAACGTGGGCGATGATCGCAATGTTGCGAAGCGAAGTAGGCTCGGTCATGGGAGGATAAGGCTTTCAAGTCTTGTATGGGGCGCGCTTTACACGCCTTGGCCCATAAAAGCGAGTGCCTGCCCACAGGCAGCGCGGTCTCAGAGCGCGGGCAGGCCCGGAAGCGCGCGAACGACCGCCAGTGCTGGAAGGTTGGTCATCCATTCGCCGCAGGAGATGGGTGCCAGCACATCGCCATTCAGCTGGCCGAGCACAATGGCTTCACCGGCGCTGCACGCGCGCCTTATTTCGGCGTAGGCCTCCCCGGGTGCGCCGATCAGGTCGACACCATTGAGATACCTCAGCTCCGGGTTTTCAGGCAGCTTTCCGCCGCAATGGGCGCTGATATTGGTCCAGTAATGGTCTTCGCGCTCATACAGGCTGATCTGGTTCTGGCAGATATCGCGCTGAAGCGCGCCAAGCGCTGCAGCCGCGAGGTAGCCCTCTTCCGTATGCTGGGCCGTCGGTTCCAGCAGATCCACGAAGATGCCGATCTCCGATAGGCCCTTCAGGAACGACGCCCATTCGCCTGCGTCCATCGCATTCTCGAAGATGTCCATCCTGTCCGCAAAGTCATCACCGCCTGCTGCGGTCGCGGCCGCCTTGAACCGGGCGGAATCGAACATACGGTCATCATCGGCGCGTTCAAACACGTCTTTCCAGATCGCGAGAATGTCGCCGTTCTCGTTTTTGAGCGAGGCAGCTTCGGCAATGAGCTGGACCAGAGTGCCGCAATCATACGGTGCGCGCCCTCGGCTGCCATATCGTGTCGCGATCAGCGGACGCCGCACCAGCGCCAGCTGGCACTGGTTTATCTTCTCTTCGAGATCCGCGCGTAGCTGGTCGGCATCCATTCCTGCTCGCTTGGAGATGTATTCTGCCGCCCCTTCATGCAGCCATGACTGTTCGGCATTCTCGCGCGAGCTGTAGAGTTGGCCGATCCAGACGTGCACCGCCTCATGCAGGGCGAGCGCCGTCATACGTCTCATGAAGTCCTCGTCCGAGCGGTCCACCTCGAAGCCGCGAACATGCAGCGTGATGAACCGGCCAAGCGCACTCCCCTTGAAGCTTGCGCGCTCATCTTCACGAAAACTCATGACCAGAACGGGAGGCGCCTCTGGCGGCATTTCAAAACGTTCGGTCAGGGTTTGGCTCATCGCGTCGATGTCAGTGGCGAATTTCGCGCGCATCCAGTCTGGAATATCCGGGCCTGCGATTATCGTCGCATGGTCTTCTGCAATAAGGTGTTTCGGGCCAAGATAGACGAAGCCGCCAGTCGTTGCGGAGACCGTTTCACCGCCCGGAACACGTTTATCATCGGCGAGGAACACCTCGCCTTCAAGATCTACAATGGCGGCGATGACCGTCTGATACCCTGCTAGGGAAAGCCCTTCTGTCAGGATAGTCCATCCCCTTTCACCAATCCGGAGAACGGCGACATGTCTGCGATCGTAGATTTTGTCGGACGGGCTCAAATGCAGCTCAAAACTGTCAAATGGCGCACCGTCCTCGCGGGCGAGGATATTGCCGTCAAAGAACCAGCCATTCCCTTGAGGTATCCAGAGCCGTTGGCGTTCGTCTGGCTCGACCCACCCTTCGAACCTCACGCTTTCGGTAGGGGCTGACAGTGTCCACCGCGCGGCCAAGGTATTCTCGTTTCGCGTCAGACCTACATCAGCACGAGCGCTTGCATCCTGACCCTCCGCGCCCCCGCCGCCTGTTCCGGACACGACGTAAACGGCAAACAATACGAGCAAGTATCTGAGCAGCGTCATCTCAAACTTCTGGCCGAGTCCTCTGTTCCTGCCAAGGCGCGGAACGTCTCTTTATACCCACCGTTGGTTTGACATCCCCTACCATCACCGGAAGATGTCGCCATGACTTATATCGAGAAGCACCTTGACGAGGGTGAGTCCATCGTTCGGGTCGGGCGGTTTCACTGGTTGTGGTATGCGCGCGCCTGGGCCGCCCTGATCCTCTTTGGCTGGCTGATCGTCGGCCTCATCTATTTCATCTATGAGATGATCCGACTGATAACGACTGAATTCGCCGTGACCGACAGGCGTCTCGTCAAGAAGACGGGGTTCATCGCCGCAAATGTTGATCAGATGTCGCTGGAAGCGATTGAGGGCGCCAGCATGAGACAGGGCATCATCGGCCGCATATTCGGTTTTGGCAATCTCGACATTGAAGGACGCGGCGAAGGCGAGGTCGACTTTCCGATCATGGCCGCGCCGGCGACATTCCTGAAAGCTGTCAACGAAGCAAGAAGTGCTGCGGACCGCGCCGCCGTTGACCGGCTCGCAGACGATCTCGGGCGCCGATAGGCCTGATCTGCCCCTGCGGCATTTAAACATGCCCAAACAGGGAACGACGGAATGCTCGCTTCGTTGTTGAGGCGCGCAGCCAAGAAAGCTGCAGAAATAGAATCAAGGAATTCAGGAGATAGAATATGTCCAAGAGAGCAGAAGGAAAAACGGTTGCCATCCTCGCCGCTGACGGCTTCGAGGAAGTGGAACTGACCTCCCCGAAAGAAGCGCTTGAAAATGCAGGCGCAAGCACCGTTATCGTTTCGCTTGAGAGCGGAGAAATCCAGGCGAACCAGCACCGCGACAAGGGTATCATGGTCGGCGTCGACAAGACGTTGGACGATGTGAAGGCCGACGACTTCGATGCCCTTCTGATCCCAGGCGGTCTGTTCAACCCGGACACGCTGCGTCAGAACCAGAAGGCACTCGACTTCACGTCGAAGTTCTTTGCGCAGGCCAAGCCAGTCTTTTCGATCTGTCATGGCCCACAAGTGCTCATTTCGGCAGGTCTCGTCGAAGGCCGTGAAATGACCGGCTTTGCCGCGATCCAACAGGATCTCAAGAATGCTGGCGCCGTCGTGCGTGACGAGAAAGTCGTTGTCGACAAGGGCCTCGTGACATCCCGCAACCCCGATGATCTTCCTGCGTTCAACGACAAGATCGTGGAAGAGCTTTGCGAAGTTAAGCACGAAGCTCAAAAGCAATCGGTCGAAGCGTAAACATCCCCTCGCATTTTGACCGGACTAAGCGCTCCCCGTTTCGGGGGGCGCTTTTTTTCACTTGTGATGCAGACATCTGACTTTGAGCTAGCTTTGCTTGGTCAAATCCTTCTTCACTGCATCCTGCCATACAGAATAGATGAAGGTCGCCGACCAGGTCAGGATCATGAACCCGCCCAAGGACTGCATCATCGAAATCAATCGGATCGCCCCCTCTGCCTTCATTTGCGTATATCCAAGTGTGACGAAATTAATGCCGGAAAAATAGATCAGGTCTTCCCAGCTGCCTGAGAAACTGCCGCTCAGGACGCCGAACCACCCCATATCGATGATCCAGGCATAAAAACCTGCACAGATGAGGATCTCGACCGTGTGGAGCACAAGCAGCCCTAGAAAGGCGATGAGTGCCCCCGAATGAGTCCGGTCATCCAGACGCGGGGTAATTGCGCGAACACCGAGAATACCGAAGTGGTGCGCTGTCCCTAAACAAGCGACCAGCAGAAACCCTGTAAGTAATGCCATTCACAAATCCACGAAATTTGAGGTGTCGAGCCCACTATCGGCATAAACTGGCCATTCGCCAAGAGAGATAATTAGCTTGACCGCTAATTAGCATTATTGTTAATTAGCATTTATGACAAATCATGTTTTCAGCGCTCTGGGGCATCCTCTTCGCCGACAGGTCATGGATCTGCTGCGCAAGGGCCCTCGGACGTCCGGTGAACTCGCCGAAGCGTTCGACGCGAGCTGGCCAACGGTCAGCCGGCATCTGGCTGTGCTGAAAGACGCCGATCTCATCACGGCCGAACGACACGGCACCAGCATCATCTACCGCGCCAATACCAGCGTGATCGAAGATGCTGCCGCGGCCCTGCTGGCGCTGATCGGAAAAGATAATGGCGACGACGACATGAAGGAGGCCGCAGAATGATCAAGACAGGTTTGATTTGGTCGGGGCTGGCGATCGCCGCCATGCTGGGAAGTCTGGCCTGGGCCTGGAGCACCCTTCCCGCAGGCGTAGATATCCCTGTTCACTGGGGACCGAACGGACAGGCTGACGGTTTCGCCACGCGCGACAAAGCCCTGCTGATCCTCGCTATCCTGCCCGCAAGCGCGCTCTTTACGTCCGTCCTGCTGGCAGCCGCGCCTTATCTCGACCCCTTCAAGGAAAATCTTCGCCGCAGCCGCCAAGCCTATACGGCGATCTGGGCCGGCAGCATGGTGCTCATGGCCGCCCTGACAGCAGGCATCGCGCTGATGATGATCCGCGGCGCCAGTGGCGCGACCGATTCCAATGAATTTGTGCGCTTCGTCATGGCCGGGTGCGGCGTGCTTTTCGTCATTATCGGCAATTACCTGCCAAAGACGCGCAAATCCTTCTTCCTTGGCATCCGCACGCCCTGGACGCTGACCAGCGACTATACCTGGGAGAAGACCCACCGCCTTGTCGGTCCGCTCTACATCGTCGCTGGCCTGATCGGTATCGTGATCGCCTTCGCCATGTCCGGCATCTGGCTCGTCTTCAGCTTTGTCGGGACAGTCCTGGCTGTCAGCCTATTCGGCGTTGCCTATTCCTGGTGGGTCTGGCGTAACGCCAATGACCGCGATGAAGGCGCCGACTACGTGGTCTGATCAACGGAAAAAAGCCCTCGCCGGTCACGACCTGCGAGGGCTTCTAAATTGGATCCAGGTCTAACCACCTAGTTGTCGCGATCTTTAACCTCGGCCTCATTGGCGACGGCGCGGTCCTCGGCGTCGAACTCGACGCTCGGTGCTGCACCACTTCCGTATGAGCGTGACTTCGCGGCCAGCCGGTTCATCGACTCTTCCATCGTGCCCTTGCCGACCGCCATGGTCTGTGCAGCCGACACGCCAACCGCTTCGGCATCGTCGAACTTGCCAAAATCAGCGCCGAGAAACACGACTTCCCAGCCCTTCGCCTCGACGCGATCCAGCGCAGCGCGCGCACCCTCCCGTGTGATCTCACGCGATGAGTTTTCCAGACCATCCGTCATGATCACGATGACGGCCTTTTCGGGATTGTCGCTTTCCGCCGTCGAGATGATACGGCCAATCGCATCGAAGAGCGGGGTCATCCCGCGCGGCGCGACCTCGTCAGATGTGACGGACTTCCAGTCAGCAGGCTCAATGCTCTCGCGAAGCACATCATACTGAAGCCCGTCCTGCGCATCAAAGACCGCCAGCGTCACCGAGGTTTCCAGCGTCGCGGTCTCTCCCTCGCCTACCTCACCGACAGCGGCGGCATAGGCGTTGACCGATGTCAGCGCCTCATCCCAGAGGTTCGACATCGAACCTGTCCGGTCGAGCAGGATGTAGGAATGGACAGCCTTCGGGGCTTCTGGTTCTGACGGTGTGTCAGGCGCGGGGGCTGGCCGGGCCGCGCACGCGGCGAATGCAAAACCTGCGACCAGGGCCGCGCTCAGGTACGCTTTTCTAAACATGGAATCTTCTCCTCCGGTGACTTTGGACCCCACCCCGGAGTCCGCGTATCAGAGAAGCTGGCCGCCAAATGCGGCCATGACACGGCGGCTTCGCGGTGATCAGGGGGTGATCTTCGGGCAGTGGCTAGGGAAGAATAAGTCCTGCACATCCGGAACCCGCCCCGGTTGAAGCGAGTTCTTCGTGAACAACTGGCAAGAAAGGATACGCAGAATGGATCCCGTAAGTATTATTATCTGGCTCGTCATCGGTGCCATCGCAGGTTGGCTGGCCGGACAGGTCATGCGCGGCGCAGGCTTTGGTCTCGTCGGCAACATCATCGTCGGTATTCTGGGCGCCGTCCTCGGCGCCGTAATCTTCAGCGCGCTCGGCTTCGGCTTCAGCGGCTTTATCGGCGACATCATCGGCTCCTTCCTCGGCGCCTGTATCCTGCTCTTCCTGATCAGCCTCGTAAAACGGGCCTGATCACAGGCAGACACCACCAAAAAGCCAAGCCCCGGCCCTGAATGCCGGGGCTTTTTTGTGGCATCAGTTCTATCCACTTGCTCCACGCACGCAGTTCAATATGTTGCGCGCCAGACCGACCCCCTGCCCCAACGGAGCAAACAGCCATGGCCACCAAGCACGCGCCGAAGAAAGTCGTCCTCGCCTATTCCGGCGGCCTCGACACCTCGATCATCCTCAAATGGCTTGAGACCGAGTTTGGCGCAGAAGTCGTGACGTTCACCGCTGACCTTGGCCAGGGCGAAGAGCTGGAACCAGCGCGCGAAAAGGCCCTCAAACTCGGCATCAAGCCGGAAAACATTTTCATTGAAGACCTGCGCGAGGATTTCGTGCGCGACTATGTCTTCCCGATGTTCCGCGCCAACGCCGTCTATGAAGGCGTCTACCTGCTCGGCACCTCCATCGCCCGCCCGCTTATTGCCAAGCGGCAGATCGAGATCGCAGACCAGACCGGCGCCGATGCCGTCTGTCATGGCGCGACCGGCAAGGGCAATGACCAGGTCCGCTTCGAGCTTGGCTATTACGGCCTCAACCCGGATATCAAGGTCATCGCCCCATGGCGCGACTGGGACTTCAAGTCCCGCTCCGACCTCATCGAGTTCGCTGAACAGCACGACATTCCGATCGCCAAGGACAAGCGCGGCGAAGCGCCGTTCTCGGTCGACGCGAACCTCCTGCACACCTCTTCCGAGGGCAAGGCCCTTGAGGATCCGGCCGTTGAGACACCGGACTCTGTCTATCAGCGCACTGTTTCCCCGGAAGACGCGCCAGACCAGCCAGAATACATCACCATTCAGTTCGAGAAGGGCGACCCCGTTGCTATCAATGGCGAAGCGATGAGCCCCGCCACGCTTCTCACCGCCCTCAACGAGTATGGCCGCAAGCACGGTATCGGCCGGCTCGACCTTCTGGAAAACCGCTTTGTCGGCATGAAGTCACGCGGCATGTACGAAACCCCGGGCGGCACCATCCTGCTGACGGCCCATCGCGGCATCGAACAGGCCTGCCTCGACAAAGGCTCTGCCCACCTCAAGGATGAGCTGATGCCGAAATATGCAGAGCTGATCTATAATGGCTTCTGGTGGAGCCCGGAGCGCGAAATGCTTCAGGCCGCCATCGACCATTCCCAGCGCTATGTCGAAGGCGAGGTCCGCCTC
The DNA here is from genome assembly GCF_003576345.1 of Henriciella barbarensis. Lineage (GTDB taxonomy): Bacteria > Pseudomonadota > Alphaproteobacteria > Caulobacterales > Hyphomonadaceae > Henriciella > Henriciella barbarensis. The sequence goes on from NZ_QWGB01000005.1 coordinate 348,942, forward strand.
AAGCTCTACAAGGGCAATGTGATTCTCGTCGGCCGATCATCGCCCTACTCGCTCTACAGCGAAAAAATCGTGACGTTCGAGGATGATCACGGCGCCTATGACCAGAAAGACGCCGAAGGCTTCATCAAGCTGAACGCGCTGCGCCTGCGCCTCCTGGCTGGCCGCGACAAGAAGGCCGGGAAGAATTAGGAATGCTGGAGTTTATCGAAGAACACTCCCAGACCATTCTTATATTCCTCATTGCGGTCGTCGCGCTCTACGTCGCGTATCAGCAGCACTTGACGAGCCGGAAGAAACTCAAGCTCGCCATGTTCGACAGGCGACTGGTGATCTACGACGCGCTCAAGGATTTCCTCGTGTCGTTTCAGCGGGACCTTACAATCGATTTTGAGCAGTTGCAGGAGATGCGGCGGCAACTCGCCGGGGCAGAGTTCCTCTATGGTCCGAAAGTCATCGCGCTCAATCAGGAAATCATCGATTTTGCGGTCGAGTACCTGACCGTTCAGGATACGCTGAAAGAGGTTGAACACCTCTCTGACGACGAACGCCGACCCTCCCTGCAAAGGGAAAAGGCCCTGACCCTGCGCCTCGTCGCAGCCCTCGACCGGGTGCACGAGGCCTACAAGCCTTACCTCCACTTTACGCGCGTGAAGTAGGGGTGAGGCGCAGACACCGAGGCGACGGAGTTAGGGAATTTGGATAAGTTTCACTGCCTGCTGCGCACCCCAGGCAATGGCAAAAGCTAACGTGAAACTTAGCAGCGAACCAATCAATACGTATTCGCTCGTTTTCCGAGATCTCACCTGATTGAATCGAAGAAGCGATTTTGCCGCAAAGACGAACCCAACTCCACTTGGGTAACCTACCCAGAACAGAAATAGGACCAATAATCGCTCTAAATAGCCTATATACAAGCCGGCATTACGAAGAGATTTGCCAAAATCGTTGTATGGAAAGCGGGCCATAAAATGCCGCACTACAATCCCACTGAATTTAGTGACAAGTATCAGTGCTGATATTCCAATCAGCGCCTTCAAATATACCTGCACTGTCGCTTGCGAAAAATTCTTTGGGATTATGGAGTTCGGATCTAACCATATCCCGTGCTCGTACAATCGCGGAAACAACAGCGTAACCACTAACAGTACCGAGACATGAAGGATTTGATCGACAGAAAATGCGTTTAACGCCTCAAATTTTTCCTGATGCGCTTTCCACCAGTCTATAATATAATGCGTTACACCTATTATAGTTATAGCGAAAAAATTTAGTGTCCCAGACAAGATTATTACTGCCAACAACACTATCCCTGTATGCAGTAGAGATACACAAACTTTCTTTTTATTTTCGACCATAATGTCGGTTTGAACGACGAAATCCGCCATTAGATGTGCGGCAAACAAGACTATAAATGTCTGGTATCCAGCCTGCCCCAATCCCATAGAACACCCTTTAAAGGTTGTTTTTTAAGTTACACCCTTTAGAGGATGTGACAACCGGTTTAGTCAATCCATTCTTCAAAAGAATCAATGGCTTCTGAAATTGCAAAACCACCACTTGCTGCGATCTGCTTGCTCACAACCTGTTGAGATATTTCAAGAATATCACCAATTTTAGATTGATTTTTGTTATCCAAATTTAAAAAATGAACCATGATCTCTGACTGTTTCGATGTCCAACGATCACACAAACTATCGCAAAGATAGAAAATGGCAGCCGCTAAGTTTGCGTCGGCACCTTCTCGGCCAAAATGTCCGAATGCGAACTGCGTCTTCGATTTTCGCATCTTCTCCAGCTTTCGTCCTGAAACAATAAAAGCGCTACCTGTAGAAGCTGCTAAGTCATTGAAATTCAGATATTCTGAATGTCCGATGCCCACGCTGACCCGGGAATCGAATTTCGTATTGACGCTACGAAGCGTTGCACGCACGAGCAAAGCGGCCCGTAGACAGTGCTTAGGACGCGACAGCGCTACTTGCCAACCATCGCCTCTAAACCTTTCGACATCAGAAGCAGATTGATCACCCCATTCACCAACTTGAACAAAGGCTCGCTGGATCAGCTTAAACTGGTAGTCCACGTCCTCCCGATTATGAGAAGTGGAATTTATTAGGTCACCAGTAAGAACAGCGATCATGGTCTAATCAGACTAATAACGAACCAATTACTGCAAAGCTTAGTAGATCCAATAAAGCTAAGCCAAGCTTAATCTGAAGCACTTATATTCGCCAGCATACCTAAATGATTTTTCGTCCTAGATTGGACGGGACGCTTCATTAATGATACACATAACGCTTTAAAATGGCGCTTTAATAACGCCTCGTGCCCTGTAACTTCGTTCATTCTATATCGGCTAATAGGCACTCTTTCAACGCACTCAGAAAGCCTCGCAACCGCATTCAACGCGTCGATTTACTTCTGGCCCTACTTTGTTCGGTTTGCAACCGTCATACACTCAATCGTTACGGATACCGAGGCAGCAAGCCCGCCTCTAAGCAATCCCCCGTATAGCCCGCCCTGTGATGCGGTTGCATTCTGCCATTCAGCCAACAGCGCGGTGGGAGGCGCGAGATCCATGGGCAAATTGACAGTCGATCCGCTGGCTATTGCCGCACTTGCAGGCTTTGGCGCACTGATCGCCATCGTTCTTGGCATCACGATCTGGTTCATCCGCCAGTCGACAAAGAAACCGGGTGAGCTGTAGGCATCTCAATTCACCAATCGACAACTCCGGCCCAAAGCGCGCATAATTATGGACACCCCGACATCAGGAGCCCTCATGCGTCTCATTCCAGCATCTATCGCTTTCTTTGCCATGGCTCTGCCCGCCGCAGCAGAACCTGCAAACCACGACGTCTTTGGGACGTTCTACACTCAGGCTGGCACCTCACGCGTGACGATTGAGGATTGCGGTGACGGCAGCCCGTGCGGACGCGTCAGCGCGGTCAATCCGGATACGTTGCAGCCTGGCACCAACCCTGAAGACCTACGCACCAAGGCGGGAGATCCCATCATTGGTCTCCTCATCCTTGAAGGCTTTGAGCAAAAGCGCAGCGACTGGCGCGGCGGCACGATCTATGACCCTGAAAACGACAAGACCTATGCGGCCCGCATCAAACGTCTCGAAGACGGCGACCTTGAATTGAAGGGCTGCGTCGGGCCAATCTGCCAGACGCAGGTCTGGCCAGCGTATGCGGGCGAGTAGCTTGCTCTGACCGGACCACAAATGCGAACATCAGACGTATCGTTTTTTTGGATCGTCATCCCGGAATGGGCGTCAGCCCATATCCGGGACCCAGAACAAATTGGGCAATTGGGTCCCGGCTCGCCTTCGGCGTCCGGGATGACGATGAATTGAACGTCCTGCTGTTGAGTGGCCCGAAGGGTAAGCACCCCCTCCCCGCCCGGCGGGGAGGGTCAGGATGGGGCCCTTTACGGCAAAAGCCTGTGGCCACACACACACATTGACGCTCTCTGCCAAGCGGCGCATCTAGCCGTTCATGCAGATTCGCCCCTTCCAGCCCGAAGACCTTGCCGCGCTCTATGCCATCAATCAGGCCAGCGTGCCGGGTGTCGGAAATGCAGAAACAGAAGACGACCTCGGCGCTCTAATCTCGATGGGCACCTGTCTCGTGGCGATCAGCGGTGACGGCACGCCGATTGGCTTCATCAACCTCGTCGCGCCCGGCACCGCCGCTTACAACAGCGATAATCTGAGATGGATCGAAGACTGGATGACGCGCCAGCAGGTCAGCGCCCATTATGTCGACCGGATCGCCATTGGCGAAACTGCGCGCGGACGGGGCGTCGGCGAAGCGCTCTATCGCGCCGCTTTCGCGACCGCAAAGCCCCACGCCTTTCTCTGCTGTGAAGTAAATACCGACCCCGATAATCCGGGCTCACACCGCTTTCATCAGAGGCTGGGATTCAACCCGATAGGTGACCATCGCTATCGCGCCGACTATGCCGTCCGGTTTTACGCGCGCGCTCTGTAAATAAGGGCCTGAATGCGCGCCTCAGGCGGCGCTTTCAAAAAAATCGCCGTCCTCAATAGCGGCGAGAACCTTGTCCATTGCCGGGCTTAGATGCTTGTCACCGAGCTTTGCCAGTACCTCATCGAGGACCATGCGGAACTGGATGGTCGAACCATCGCTGCCCATGCTCTTGGCACCGATTGCGCCCATAAGCGCGCGGCCCTTCTTGTTCTCCCAGAGCACGTCGGCAATGAGTTCTTCGAAACCGGCCTTGCTGGATTCAGCCGAAAGCAGCGCGATCAGCAGACGTGCAAGCCCCTTGCTGTGCCAAGCATCAAGCAATCCGATCGAGAAATCGCCGCGCTTTTCATCTTGGCTGCTGCGCTGTGCATGGACGGCGCCGATGATCGGCTTGTTTTCCTTGTTCTCATCAATAGCAGCCCAGGCAATATGCTTGGTGCCGTCTACATCCGACAGGCGGCGAACCACATGATCAGGCAAGGTCGCTGCGCCATTAAAGAAGCGGAGATAGCGAGAATGGCTCGATAGCTGACTGATGGCGTGACGCAGAGCATCTTCGTCGCCGGGCACCATTGGACGTAAGCGCACAAGGTCGCCGTCCTTCGTCTCGATCAAGATATCTCGTGCCATTTGCTGCGCCTGCTCACTAAGTTATGCTGCACCTGCGAAATAAGATGTCTGGTAGAACTTTCCAAGGCCTTTATGGCCGCACCTGCCATGCATTTCGTCACAGCAGGTGGACGCTATCGAAACGGCCCTGACTTGACGCGGTTCCCGCGAACGCAATGATCCGCTCTTAAACGTGACCAGTGGGGGTGGCATGGACGGTCCAGTAAAGCTCAGCTTTCTTATCGTTGTCGCGTCCGGTGCATTTGCGATTGCGGTCCTTAGCTTCAGTGGCTCGGTCTAGTCTGCAGCGGACCTAGACGACGCACTCGTCGATGACGGCGCGGACAGCTTCATTTACCGGCAGGACCAGAAGTGGGCGCCCTTCTGCGGCGACGGCAAACCTCTCGGAATAGGCGATTTCTTCAAGGCCTGGCTCACTAGACGCCAGCCTCGCCATGGCGATCGGCATCACATCGTCTGCATCGCGCCAGTAACCGCTTGCCTGCGCCTCCTTTGTGAAGACGCCAAGCCGCACGCGCCCATCAGCCGTGACATCGATTGAGCGGGTCATGAAGATCTCACTTGCCTGCGGATCGCAGCCCATTGTGAAGATCGCCTCTGACTCAGGCGGGCCGAACATGGCTTCACCGCCATTCATGAACCAGTCGCCATCTGTGAGGTCGAGTTCTGAAAGCGCCTCGGCGGGGCGCAAATCGCTCGCGTCGACCAGCTCGACGCGCGCTTCTTCGGTGGCCTCACCCGTATCGGTTTCGCCAGCGGCGGAATCTACAGGACTGGTGTCAGTTCGGGTCGGCTCAGCGGGTTCGGCGCGTTCGGGGCTGCAGGCCGCCATCAAGGACAGCGCGGCCGCAATGATGATGCGCGAGAAGAAGCCTGATTTTGGCACGTTCGGTTTCATTGCGTATCCTTGTCTCTGGACCAGTTATCGTGACGGCTAACGCCCGTCTTCACGTTTTGATCCGCTTTCCCCACATCAGGCCAAGCTTGCGCCTATCGGCTATCTTCATTGCTGGGCCCATCCGGTCGGAAACTTTCTTTTCTGTGGAAGATCGCAGTAACACCGCCACTACACCGTCACTGCACCGCCAATCTCATGGAAATTCGCCAGCCTTCCCACATCGCCAGACCCACCGAGGTCTGCTAGGCAGGGCCGCGATGTCCAGCACCTATACTTATGACGGAAATGAGCCTGTCAGGCTCAATAAATGGATGGCCAGCCTCGGCATCTGCTCGCGCCGTGAGGCAGAAACGCTTATTTCTCAAGGCTCTGTGTCTGTAGACGGCGAGAAGGTCAGCGAACCCGGCCACAAGATAGAGCCCGGCCAGACCATGACGCTCGCTGGCAAGGCGACCAAGGCGCTCGACGACCAGCTCACCATCGTCTTGCACAAGCCTGTCGGCTATGTCTCTGCCCAGCCAGAAGGCGAGCAGGTCCCGGCAATCCGCCTGGCAAGCAAGGACAATCTGCTCGGAAAAGCGCCGAAAATTCCGGGGCGTAACCCAAATTTTGCGCCCTTGGGCCGTCTGGATATGGACTCGCGCGGGCTCTTGCTACTCTCTGAAGATGGCGTGCTTGCCAAGGCCGTGATCGGCCCGTCTTCCGCGCTCGACAAGGAATACCTGGTCACCGTTCAGGGCCAGATCACAGACCAGATCATCGGAAAGCTCCGGCACGGCCTCTCGCTAGATGGTCGACGACTAAAATCCGCCAAGGTCGACCAGCTCGGCCCCGGTCGGCTTCGCTTTGTCTTGCGTGAGGGAAGAAACCGACAGATCCGCCGGATGTGCGAGCTGATCGGCCTTGTTGTTATTGACCTTTTTCGCGCACGTATTGGTCCGCTTGAACTGGACAAATTGCCGGAAGGCAAGTGGCGCGCCCTTACCAGTGAAGAGCGCGCCGCCTTGATCAAGGCTTCGAAGCCTTTGATGGACGCTTCCGGCGGATCCAAGGCCAGAAAAGCTTCAGCCAGATCCAGAGGAAAATCCCGATCAGGACCAGCCAGGGCAGGCCAATCGCGAAAGCGGTGATGACTGCGGCTATGGCCTTGGAGAAGTTATAGAAAAAGTCGTTGATGGCCTCACCAAGCGGGTTCGATTGCGAGCTTGAGAAGGCCGGGACCTTTGTCTCATATCCAACATCCAGCGACGACATGGAGACACGCAGACGCAGCGCGCGAAGCTGGGCTTCGGTCGACTCGATCTCGCCGATCACGCGTGCCAGCTCACGCTCGATCTGCAAAAGGTCACCCAGTGAGCCATCCCGCCGCTCCAGCAGGCCTTCGAGCCGCGTTCTGAGCGTGCGCTGGGCATCAAGGCGGCTACCGGTGTCGATGATGGATCGAGTGAGGTCTTCGGCCCTCGTCGAGCGCGAGGTAATCTCCCCATCAGCGGCGTCAGTCTGGGCTTCGATATTGCCGAGAAATCCTTCAATCCAGTCCGGCGTCGCCCGTATCGAGACGTTGCCAGAGACATAGTCTTCATTCGAATTGTAAGTGTTGGAATTGACCACGATGCAGGTGTTGTTGCCAGCAGACTGGCAGGCTTCGACATGGTCTTGCAGCATCGGCTCGACCGCCCCTTTTGGCAGGCGTAGGCCGAGCGAATGGCTATAGGCGATATATTGCTGCGCGCCGGGTTCGACCTCTGGCGTCTCAGGCGTTGGCGCGGGCTCTGAATAGGCTGCGTCTCCAGCGCCTTTGCCAGCAATGGCATAGTCACTGGCCGCCTCTTCCATCATTGGCGCGGCCTGGGGCCGTTCATACTCGCTACTGCTTTCACCCGAGCCGCCGCAGCCGGCGACAAGGGCCAGCGCGATGAACGCCGGGCTGATTTTCCTGAACATTTGCGTCCCTCCACTGAATGAAAGGACAGTGTGGGGGTCCCCGATCGGCAAAATTAAGGCGGAATCAGGGCCTTGGTCCGAAGGTGGTCTTGCCTGGTTCCTGGCGGCGGCGCGCATGGTGAACGAAATCGACCAGAAGCGGCCGCGTATCGCGCGGGTCGATAATCTCTTCGGCGAAGAAGGCCTCAGCGGTGCGGAACGGATCCTCCATGGCCTTGAACTTCTTGTAGAGACTGGCGAGCAACGCCTCTCTGTCGTCGGTCTCGGACAGTTCTTTCCGGAACGCTGCTTCAATGCCGCCCGCCATTGGCAAGGAGCCCCAGTTTCCGGATGGCCAGCAATAACGCCATTTCGCCTTGGTCGGGTTCATCATCGCAGAGCCTGCAAGCCCATACGCCTTGCGGATGACCACCGCGCAGACCGGTACTGTAGCCTGATAGACCGCCGCCATGGCGCGCACCCCCTTGCGGGTCACGCCAGCCGTCTCGTGGCGCGTACCGACGGCAAAGCCTGCGCAGTCAACGAAATGCACGACCGGCAGATGAAAGGTCGAGCAGAGGTCCATGTGGCGGGTGACTTTCTCGCAGACATCGGCGGTCCACGCCCCGTCAAGGAAGAACGGATTGCCCGCCATGATGCCGACAGGATGACCATCGATGCGGGCGAGCCCGGTCACGATCCCCCGGCCCCACTGGCTGCCGATCTCGAAGAAGCTGCCCTTATCGACAGAAGCTTCGATGATCTTCTGCGGCTTGTAGGGGGTCTTGCCGTCCTCTGGCACAATAGAGATCAGGCTCTCCTCGCGGCGGTCCGGGTCGTCTGTCGGCTCCGTCAACGGTGGCAGTTCATGCACTGAAGATGGCAGGAAAGAGAGGAATTGCTTGGCCGCCTTGAAGGCATCGGCCTCTGTCTCGACGACATCATCGACCGTGCCGTTTTTGGCCTGGATTTCCCAGCCGCCCAGCTCCTCTTTCGAGACATCCTCACCAATCGCAATTGCCACTGGTGGACCGGCCACGAACACCTGTGAGAGCTCTTTTACCATCACTGAATAGTGGCTCGCGCCGACGCGCCCTGCCCCAAGGCCTGCACAAGGCCCGAGCGCGAGCGATACCATCGGGATTTCGCCCATGCCATCGACGATAAGCTCCCAGCTTGGCGTCTCCGGAATATAGGTGCGCGGATCCTTCAAGAACATCTTGATGGAGCCACCGCCGCCCGTGCCATCAATGAGCTGGACCAGCGGCATGCGGTACTCGACCGCCTGTTTCAGCGCGATCACCGTCTTGCCCCGGATCGAGGCATCTGCGGCGCCGCCGCGCACCGTGAAATCGTCGCCAAGCACCATGGCGGGCCGGCCGTCAAGCGTCGCCCGGCCAACCACCGAATTGGACGCCATGAAGCTCTCCAGCTTCTCATCCTTATCATAGGTTGCGACACCGGCGATCTTGCCAATCTCGTGGAAACTCCCCGGATCGACCAGGAAGGACACACGTTCGCGGACAGTAAGCTTGCCCCGGCCGCGTTGCCGCGAAACCGGCTCTTCGCCGCCCATCTTTTCCGCCAGGCGCTCACGCCGGCGAAGCTCTTCTATCGACTTCTCCCAAGACATGGGTACAGCTAGACGATGTGCCCCGGTGTCAGGTCAAGAGCCGATATCGAAAAGGGCGCTCGTGCTGGCTCGAATTTTGCAACCAGATGGTCATGATGATGATGAGATCCTTGCTTCGCAATTCGTTTCTTGCCGCAGCCTCTATGTCTGCTGTCTCATTCATGGCGTGTGCGCAGGATACCAGCACGCAGACCGGCCTTACCGGTCTCAAGTGCAATGCCCTTACAGGAGCGGAACAGGTCCTCTCTGAGAACGACGAGACCTATCTGATCTTTGGTGAGATCCACGGCACGCGCGAAGCCCCGCGCGCATTCGGAGAAATTATCTGTGAAGCGGCGAAACAGGGCCCGATAGTCGTCGGCATTGAGCGTCCCGCCAATCTGACGCGGGCCATGCAGACCTTTGTCGATAGTGATGGCAGCGATGATGCCCGCTTCAACCTGCTTCGGGGATTCTTCGACGGGACCGACTGGGGCCTCTCAAGTCAGGCTTTCCTCGACCTCTTTGTGCGAATGCAGGAGCTGAAAGCCCACGGCGCTGACATTCGCATGATCGGTTTCACCTCAACCCGAATTGTCGGCGAAGGTAGCCAGACGCCGTATGAAAAGGCGCTCGCAGGCGAACTTCAGCGAGCTAGCGCGCGCAACCCCGGCGCCCGCATTCTGGTACTTGTCGGCAATCTTCATGCGCGCCTGGAATCGTACCCCGAACTGGGAGACCGCCCGGGCTTCGACCCAATGGCGATGCATCTGCCGGAGGGCGAAGTGCTGAGCTTTAATATCGCCCATACGGGCGGCACTGCGCATATGTGCGGCGCTGAAGGGTGTGGTCCACTGCCTGTCGATGACAAGTCGCGCCCTTATGAGGACGGCCTGATGCTGACTGACCGGGATTCCCGATACAACGGCATCTGGAATATCGGCCCGGTGACGGCATCCCCGCCGGTTGGAAAACGCTACTAGAAAACTGCTCCTGCACGAGCACTTGGCCTGCACCGGATCAGGCTGCATTGCGACAAGCATGACACATACGTCATTCTTTCGCCTTTGCCTCTTGCCATTGCCGCGCTGGCACTGCTTTATCCCCTCGAGTCCAATTCGAGGAGGCTTTCATGGATCTCGCAACTCTCACTGCAAAAGCGAATGAAGCAGTGTCTGCTGGCGGCGATTTCACCAAAAAGGTGAAGTTCGACTTCGGCGATGCCGGCAAGCTGTTCATCGACGGCGCCAATGGCAATGCCGATAATTCCGATAGCGACGCAGACGCGACTGTGAAGGTCGACTGGGATGACTTCCAGAAGCTCGTTGCTGGTCAGCTCGATCCGACCATGGCCTTCATGCAGGGCAAACTGAAAGTGCTGGGCGACATGTCCGTTGCCATGCAGCTGCAAAGCCTGATGAAAAAGTTCAACTAGGCTTTTCCGGGCAGGCGGGCCGACATGGCTTGCCGCCGTATCGGTTCAAAGGCGCTGTGCGGCTATCAGCTGCCAGCGCCTTTCTTCTTTGCTAGGCAGGCGAATGGACCAGCAAGGCACAAACCGGCGAAGCAGCTTTGTTCTGCTGGATCGAAACCCGCCGCCAGAGGGCGCGGAGCTTGTCTGGTTTGACGGCATGGCAGGACGCAGCCTGCGGGCCTGCCTCGCCCCGTCAACGCAGAGCACGCCGCGCGGGACCGCGATTATCTGTCCCGGGCGTACCGAATTTATCGAGAAGTATTTCGAGACCGCCCGTGACCTGCAGGCCCGCGGTTTTGCCGTCGTCATTTTGGACTGGCCCGGTCAGGGTCTCTCAGACCGCCTGCTGGACGACCCGAAGAAAGGTCATATCGACCGGTTCGAAACCTTCATGAGCGCGCTTCGCAACGGGCTCGATGCTATGCCGTCCGAGCTGCCCCGTCCCTATGTCTGCGTCGCCCACTCCATGGGCGGCGCTATCGCATTGGGGGCAATGACACGCAAGCTGGTGCGGATGGATGCGGCCGCATTCTCCGCGCCGATGTGGGGGCTCCCGGTCAACCTGGCGGTTCGCTATATCATCTGGGCGATGCGCGCCGTCGGGCGCCATGGCGACTATGCGCGAAAGCCTGGCCCGCCTGAAACGTTTGAGAACAATATCGTCACGCATGACCGTGAACGCTGGCAGCTTCAACGCGACCTGATTGCGGCCGCACCCGAACTTCAGGTGGGCTCGATGACCTGGGGATGGCTCGGCGCTTCGCTGGATATTTTGAACGAAACACGCAAACCGGCCCTGCTGCACCGCGTGAATTGCCCCATTTACGTCGCCAGCGCCGGGGATGAGCAACTTGTCGATAACAAGGCGCATGCGAGGGTCGCAAAACATCTTCCGGACTGCACCCATGTAACAATCAAGGGCGCGCGGCATGAGCTTCTCATGGAGCAGGACGTGTATCGGGAACAGTTCTTGGACGGGTTCGACCAGTTGCTCTCCACATCAGGCCTTTAATTCAGGCCTTCGCGTGCCAGATCAATCCTACTGCACTGCGCATCCTGCGCAGCTGCCGGACGGCAGGGGGCCGCGCAATGATCAAGATTCATCACCTCGAAGACAGCCGGTCACAGCGTATCTTGTGGCTACTGGAAGAACTTGGTCTCGACTATGAGGTCATCCGCTATGAGCGTGACCCGCAGACGCGGCTCGCCCCGGACGCTCTGCGCGCGATCCATCCACTCGGCAAGTCACCCATTCTGGAAGAAGGCGGCGTAATCGTCGCCGAAACCGGTGCGATCATCGAATATGTCATCGATACGCATGGCGCAGGGCGTTTGAAACCCGCCGCTGGCACAGCCGAACAGCGCGCCTGGACCTACTGGATGCATTATGCCGAAGGGTCTGCCATGCCACCGCTTCTGATGAAGCTGGTCTTCCAGATGCTGCCGCAGAATGCGAACCCGCTGGTGCGACCTGTGGTCAAGGCGATTACGTCCAAGGCGGAAAATGGCTTTATCGACCCGCGCCTGAAAGAGCATATCGAGTTCTGGGAGAACTCGCTTGCCTCCACGGGTTGGTTTGCCGGCAGCGAATTCACCGCTGCCGACATTATCATGAGTTTTCCGCTTGAGGCCGCAGCCAGCCGAAGTGACGCCGGCCAATATCCGAACATCTCAGGCTTCCTGACCCGCATTCATGATCGCCCTGCCTACAAGCAGGCGCTGGAGCGAGGCGGGCCGTACGCCTACGCTTGAGGCTTATGGGGCCGCATCGAGCGTCTTGTTTGGTTCTGACTGGAGCTGGATGTAGTTCTGGATACCGATACGGTCGACGAGCTCCATCTGGGTTTCCAGATAGTCGATGTGCTCTTCTTCGCTCGCGAGGATCTTGAGGAAGAGATCGCGCGTGACATAGTCGCGGCAGCTCTCAGCGTGCTCCATACCATCGCGCAGGACGGGGCACGCTTCACGCTCAAGCTCGAGATCGCTGGCGAGGATTTCTTCGACCGTCTCGCCGATCTTCAGCTTGCCGAGATCCTGCAGGTTTGGCAGGCCGCCAAGGAAAAGGATGCGCTGGATCAGCCAGTCGGCATGCTCCATTTCCTCGATCGATTCCTTGTACTCATGCTCACCGAGAATGGAGACACCCCAGTCCATGAGCATGCGTGAATGAAGGAAGTACTGGTTGATCGCCGTCAGCTCATTCTTGAGACAGGCGTTCAGGAATTCGATGACTTTCGGGTCGCCCTTCATGGTGCACTCCTGAGGTCGAAGGTTTCTGCTACCGCCCGAAATACCACCGAAAAGCGCCATTTCAAGCGAAAAAGTTGTGTAAAATCAGATGCTTATGATAGTGAGAAGCAATTGCACTGATGCAATGGCCGAAGCGGCTGTTTTAATTCGGGTTTGTCATTGAGAAGCGCGGTAGTCGCGCGAAAATTATTCTGCAGCGGCTTGTAGCGGCTCGACCGCGGTCGCATCGACACGCTCTGAAATCATTTCGCCGATCGTTGTCCGACACTTTCCGCAATTGAAGGCACAACCGTGATGGGCCTGGACCGCTTCGGGGCTGCGTGCACCAGCATCAACCGCGTCGCGGATGCCGGAATCATTAATGCGTCTGCAAATGCAAATGATCATGGTTCTCAATTAGCCAGTTTGAGAATGAATGTCAATCAAAAGAAGTGTTTTCAGTGTCACCGCGTTACCCGGCTGATGGACGCGAAATTTGAAGCAAATTTTAGAAACGGTTTTCGCAGTATTTCCATCGCCTCAACGTAAGGAGGCAAGTCATGTCGGAACGCGTCCTCTCGGATATGGCGCCTGTCAGGGTAAACTACCTGCGGGCAGCTCTGGTCTCGGTCATATCCGTGATCGTGACCTGGGTCATGACAGGCGTCGCCTTCTGGATCGACCCGGCTCCACCAGCTGTTGCCGAGGAGATCCTGCTCTCGACCTGCGTGATCGCCACGCTCGTCCCCACTTTTGTGTCATTTCCGGTCGCCATCGTGTTGCAGCGCGAGCGGCTGAAGCTCGCGCGCGCACTCGCGCAGCTAGAGGATGCGCATGCTGAACTGGCCCGGTCGTCACGTACCGACGCGCTGACCCTGCTTCGTAATCGGGAAGCGTTCCTCTCTGATGTCGACGCTCTCAAAGCAGAGGGCGTTCACGGCTCAATGCTGATGATCGACGTCGACCACTTCAAATCGATCAACGACACCTGGGGTCATGCGACGGGCGACGAGGCTCTGAAGCTCATCTCCAACGCTATTCGCGACGCAGTCAGCGAGGGCGATATCACTGGCCGGCTGGGCGGCGAGGAGTTCGGCGTATTCGTTGCCTCTGACGGGCTGGATGCCGGCCGGCAGGTCGCGGACCGTATCTGCATGAACATTGCGCGCATTGCCTTCTATCCGCGCGGCGGTGTCGCGCGGCGCATTACAGCCAGCGTGGGCCTCGCTGCAGGTGACCTCGCCGATGATACAAGTTTGATGATGTCCCAGGCCGATCGCAGCCTCTATGAAGCCAAGGGATCAGGGCGCAACCAGGTAAAGGTCTACAAGGCCGCTTGACCTGCGCGTCCAAGCTGGCGCCAGCTTGACCGCACGCCCCTGCCCTTCTACCTCCGCCAGAGTTTAACCCCGACTGAGTGGAGACATCATGGGCACGCTTCCAGAGCTTGCAGGCACGGCGAAGGCATGGCCTTTCGAACAGGCACGTGCACTGCTGAAACGGCTCGAGAATATGGAGCGTGCTGGCAAACCCAAACAGGGCCCGGTCACGTTCGAGACCGGCTATGGTCCATCCGGCCTTCCTCATATCGGTACATTCGGTGAAGTCGTGCGCACGACGATGGTCCGCACCGCGTTCGAGACGCTGACCGATGGCAAGTATGAGACGCGCATGATCTGCGTCTCCGACGATATGGACGGCATGCGCAAGGTGCCGCCCACGGTCCCGAACCCGAAAGACCTTGAAGCCTATATGCAGATGCCGCTGACAGCGGTGCCAGACCCGTTTGGCACGCATGAAAGCTATGGTGCGCATATGGGTGCACGCCTCTGCGCCTTCCTCGACAGCTTTGGTTTTGACTATGAGTTCAAGTCGGCAACGACGCTCTACAAGACCGGCGTCTTCGACGAGGCGCTTCTACGCGCCCTCGAAAAGTTCGATGAGATCATGGCTGTCATGCTGCCGACCCTCGGCGCTGAGCGTCAGGCGACCTATTCGCCCTTCCTGCCGATCTCACCTTCGACAGGCAGGGTGCTCTACGTGCCCATGAAGGACACGAATGCCAAGGACGGCACGATTACCTTCGAGGATGAAGACGGCACCGATGTCACCATCCCCGTCACGGGCGGCACGACCAAGCTGCAATGGAAGCCGGACTTCGGCATGCGCTGGGCCGCGCTCGGTGTCGACTTCGAGATGTTCGGCAAGGACCACCAGGACAATGCGCCGATCTATTCAAAGATCTGCAAGATCCTCGGCAGCCAGCCACCACAGCAATATGTCTATGAGCTCTTCCTCGATGAGAAGGGCGAGAAAATTTCCAAAACCAAGGGTAATGGCATCTCCGTCGAAGACTGGCTGGCCTATGCGCCGCAGGAAAGCCTGTCGCTCTTCCAGTTCCAGAAGCCGCGCGTTGCTAAGAAGCTCTATTTCGACGTCATCCCGAAGGCGGTTGATGAGTATCTGACTTTCCTGTCGAAATACCCGGACGAAGAGCCCGCGCGCCAGATCGAGAACCCTGTCTGGCACATCCATTCCGGCAATCCACCAGAAGGCGATACGCCTTTGTCCTTCGCGCTTCTGCTCAATCTCGTCAGCGCTGCCAACACAGAGACCAAAGAACAGCTCTGGGATTTCGTCTCGCGCTATGCGCCGGAAGCGAGCCCTGAGAGCCACCCTTTCCTCGACAAGCTCGCAGGCTATGCGATCCGCTATTATGAGGACTTCGTGAAGCCGACGAAGGTCTACCGTGCGCCTGACGAGAAAGAGCGCGCGGCGATGGAAGACCTAGCAAACCGCCTGTCATCCCTTGAGGGTGAAGCCGATGCCGAGACGCTACAGAACCTGACCTTCGAAATCGGCAAGACGCACGAGTTCGAGAACCTGCGCGACTGGTTCAAGGCGCTTTACGAAGTGCTGCTTGGCCAGAGCCAAGGCCCGCGCTTTGGCGGCTTTGCGGCACTCTATGGCGTCCACGAGACGGCCCGCCTGATCAAGGGCACGCTGGCGCGCGACATAGAATCGGCTTGAGGCTGAGCGCATGAAAGCGCTCTTCCTTGCCCCGCTCGCTCTTTTTGCCGTGTCCGGCTGTCTGGCCGCCAGTGTCGCCGGTGCCACGGTTGGCGCGATTGGCTCTGGCGTCGAGCTGGCTGGAAAGACGGTCTATTATACCGGCAAGGGCGCTGTCGGGCTCGTCTCTGGCGGTAATGGCGTGCCTGTCACAGTTGCCGACGATATCGGCGACATTGAGCGCGGGCGTCTGAAACTGACGATCCGGTTCAGAGATCGCGGTGACATGTATGTCAGTGACCGGATCATCCCAGCGCGCGCCCTTGAGGATGAACTGGATACGCTGTCCGAGCGGGATGACGTTGTCGACGTCTATGTCGACCGCCCCTGACCATTGCCCGGTTAACCAAAAAATCCTGCCTATCTCCAAGGCCTGCCTTAAGACCTTCCTGCCAACTTCCTTGCGGGCAATGAGGGGGAGAGCGCATGAGGGCACTGATCGCGTCGGCATTGATTGGCGCAGGACTGACGTCCGGCTGCACTGTGGCCAAGGTGACAGGCGAGGCAGCCGCCCTGCCCTTCAAGGGCGCCTATCACGGGACGCGCGCGGCCGGCACAGGCCTCTACTATACGGGACGCGGCGCCTACGCCGTCGGTAAAGGCGCATACCACATCGGGAAGTTTCCCATCGAAGTCGCCGACGATGTTCTCGATACATCGGCGCGCGTGCTGACGCTTACCGTGATCACTCTGAACGCAGCCGGACAGGTCAGCGCCATCAGCAAGGATATCGCGGCTGCCTCCCTCTACGCCGAGTTAGCGGCGCTGGAGAGCAGCGCAAGCGTGATGGAAGTGATCGTGAGCGTCGCGAGTTGATGCAATGAAAAAGGCCGCCTCCGTCTGCCGGAAGCGGCCTTTTCGCAACGGTTTGGTTAGTCCGGCTTACTCAGCCGCAATCAGCGTCTTCTTCTGTTTCGGCATGCCGCCTTCCGGCCAGTTCTGCATCAGTTCAGCCTCATGGCCTTTGGCCGCTTCGACGGACGCTTCCTTGACGTGGCCATAGCCGCGGATCTCGTCCGGGATGGAGGCAATCGCGATGGCAAGCTCATGGTTCTTTCTGGTCAGCCTGCCTGACATTTCGGCGACGCGCTCAAGATAGGTATCGCGGAGGCCCCGCTCCATCTTGCGCTCTTCGGTATAGCCGAACGGGTCGAACGCGGTGCCACGAAGACCCTTGAAGCGGCGCATCATGCTGAAGACAGTCTTCATCCATGGGCCGAACGGCTTCTTCTTGAGATGACCGTTTGAGTCCTTTTTGGCGATAAGAGACGGTGCCATCAAATAGCTGATCTTGCCACCGTGGAACGTCTCGCGGAGCTTCTTCTCGAAGGAGCCATCGGTATAGAGACGCGCGACTTCATACTCATCCTTGTAGGCCATGAGCTTGAAGGCGAACTTCGCAACAGCCGTGGTGAAGCCTTCACCAAGACCTGCCGCTTCTTCATTCTTGCGGACCTTTGCGACGAGGTCGCGATACTTCTGCGCATAGGCTTCATTCTGATAAGCCGTGAGGCGTTCGGCACGGTTCTCGATGATCTCATCCAGCGTCATGGGGGCGACGTCGCCGCGTGGGTCCGAGGTCTGCTCAAGGCGGTCCGGGTCGACAGCTGCAATCCGTCCTACATCGAAGGCCTTCATGTTCTCTTCGATCTTCACGCCGTTAAGCTTGATCGCGCGGTAGAGGCCGCGAAGGGAGACGGGCACGAGGCCTTTCTGCCAGGCGTAACCAACCATGATCATGTTCGTATAGATCGCATCGTTGAGATAGCCGAGCGCAAGCGATTCCGCGTCGATCGAGCCAAAATCCTTGGCCTGACGCTTCACGCGGGCTGCGAGAAGCTGGCTTTCAAACGTCTTGGAACGGTCGCGAATAAACTCGCTGGTTGGCGTTACGTCGGCGTTTGCCGTGACGTGCGTGCGGCTGACATCCATGAGCGAGATGGCATCACCGCCAGCGGCCACGACAAGGTCACAGCCGATGATGGCATCACAGGAAGCAGGGGGCACCCGGCCGGTGGAGATCATCTCTGGCTCTTTGGCAAAGCGCAGGTGCGAGAGCACTGGCCCGCCTTTCTGGGCAAGACCGGTCATGTCCAGCGATGAGGCCGCATTGCCGTCCACATGGGCGGCCATGGCAAGCACAGCAGCGACCGTCGTGACGCCTGTCCCGCCAACGCCGGTAAACAGGACGTTCCACGGCTGGGCGACTGGCGGCAGGTCCGGCAGTGGCAGGTTGGAAGCATCGACTTCAAGAACCGGCGCATCGTCGGCCGCGAAATGTGCGTCCTTGACGGTCACAAAGCTCGGGCAGAATCCGCGCAGACAAGACAGGTCCGTATTGCAGGTCGACTGATTGATACGGCGTTTGCGGCCAAGTTCAGTCTCGACCGGCTCGACAGAGAGACAGTTCGACTTGATAGAGCAGTCGCCGCAGCCTTCGCAGACTTCCTGGTTGATCATTACGCGGACGCGGTCTGGCGCACGCAGGCCGCGCTTGGAGCGGCGGCGCTTCTCGGTGGCACAGACCTGATCATAGATCATGACGGAAACGCCCTTGGTGTCGCGCAGCATTTTCTGCACGTCATCAAGTTCTTCACGGTCATAGATACGGACTGCACGCGGCAGCCCTTTTACGCCAGCATAGCGGGTCGGGTCTTCGGTCACGATAACGATCTTCGTGACGCCCTCGGCTTCGACTTGCTGAGCGATGTTGACCGGGGTCTGGCCGGACTCGACCGTCTGGCCGCCGGTCATGGCAACCGCGTCATTGTACAGGATCTTATAGGTCATGTTCGCGCCGGAGGTCACAGCAGCGCGAATGGCGAGCGAACCTGAGTGCGAATAGGTGCCGTCACCGAGGTTGACGAACATGTGGTCTTCATCGGTCGCGAAATACTGGCCGATCCAGGCGACGCCTTCGCCACCCATCTGGCTGGTCATGTCGGTCTTACGGTCCGGCATGAAGTTCGCCATGTAGTGGCAGCCGATGCCTGCAAGCGCACGGGAGCCTTCCGGCACGGTGGTCGAGGTGTTGTGCGGACAGCCCGAACAATAGTGGGGCGTGCGAACGGTCGGCGACGCATTGGATTGTGCGGCCTGACCAGCGGCGCCAACACGCTGGAAGTAGCGGTCTGCGGCGCTCTTGTCCCAATCGCCCGGCACGGCCCCGACAAGGGCGTGCGCCATTTCAGGCACCGGAATAGACGAAACCTGACTAAGCAGCGGCTTGCCGAAACGGTCCTGCTTGCCCTCAATGAAAGGACGCTCATTGTCCGGCAGGCTGTATAGAACGGAGCGGAGCTGCTCCTCAATCAATGGGCGCTTGTGCTCGATCACCAAAACGCGCTCGAGGCCCTTACAGAATTCGCGAATGCGGGTCGGCTCTAGCGGCCAGGGCATGGCAACCTTGAAGACGCTGATACCGAGTTGGCCTGCCTGGTCCGGCGTAATGCCGATAGCAGCAAGCGCCTCGAAAATGTCGCGGGCGGCCTGACCAGTCGTGATAATGCCGACTCGCGGCTTCGGCGATGGAACGAGGACATGGTCAAGCTGGTTTGCGCGAACCCAGGCCTGGGCGGCTGGCAGCTTCACCTCGCGAAGGCGGCGCTCTTTCTCGATCGGATTGTCGCCGCGGCGCATGTGGACGCCGCTTTCGGGGAATTCGAAGTCCGGCTTGATGAGGTTGAGGCGGTTCAGCGTGACATCGACAACGGCGCCGGAATCCATCGTATCGGCCAGCGCGATCAGTGAGGACCAAGCACCGGAAAAGCGGCTCATCGCCCAGCCATGGATGCCGTAATCGAGAACATCCTGGATGGAGGCCGGGTTCAGGACCGGGATTTCAGCATCGCGCATCGCGTATTCAGATTGCGACGGAAGGGTCGAGGATTTGCAAGTGTGGTCATCGCCGCAAATGGCCAGAACGCCGCCAAGGCGTGAACTGCCTGCAGCATTCGCATGCTTGAACGTGTCGCCCGTGCGATCAACGCCGGGGGCCTTGCCGTACCATATGCCAAAGAGGCCGTCGCGCTTTGCGCCCGGAAAGAGACCCAGTTGCTGTGAGCCCCAGACTGCGGTTGCACCAAGATCTTCGTTGAGTCCTTCCCAGAACTCGATCTCATGCTTGTCGAGCCACTTGCCAGCAGCACGAAGCTGCTGGTCGTATCCGCCGAGCGGTGAGCCGCGATAGCCGGAGATGAAACCGGCTGTATTGTACCCGGCTTCGAGGTCGAGACGCTTCTGATCGAGCGGCAGGCGCACCAGCGCCTGGATGCCCGTCATGTAGGCATTGCCCTCGACAAGATCGTATTTATCGTTCAGCGTGACTTCGCGATGTTCCAAGGAACGGCTCCCATATATTTTTGAAGCTATATTATTTTCATTTTTTCCCGAAAATGCTTGCCCATATTGCCGCATATAGCGTAAGAACAGGCATGTTGTTCCACTTTGAAGCGCGCATAGGGAGAAAAATTGCCCCAATCACTTGACGCCATCGACGCGAAGATTCTGGACCTTATCCAGAAAGATGCCGCCCTATCCGTTGCCGAGATTGCAGACCGGGTGGGTCTATCGTCTTCACCTTGCTGGCGCCGGATCAAGCGCATGGAAGAAGCCGGCATCATCCGGGGCCGCGTGACCCTGCTTGAGCGTGACGCGCTGGGTCTGGGCTTCGAAGTGGTGGCAAGCGTGAAGCTGGCTCTGCCCAGCAAGGAAAACCTCGCCAAGTTCGAAGCACTCGTCCTGAAATGGGCCGAGGTCCTTGAATGCATGACCGTAACTGGCGCCGTCGATTATGTGATCCGCATTACGACCACTGACATGCACGCCTACGATACTTTCCTGCGCGAGAAACTGCTCGGTTCAGGCCTCGTTTCGGACGTTCAGTCCCGTATCGTGATCAACATAGCCAAGCGCACCACGGCGCTGCCACTTGGCCTCGTCAGCGATTACGTGCCGGCAAGCTGATGGCGGGGCGGTCATTGCCCTTTCAATTCGTGAAGGCCGCGGCCCTCTCTGCCGCCTTTTCTCTTTTTGCAAGCCCTGTCCTTGCCGCGCCCGTCGCTCCGGCATGGCTGGACGAACAGGTTGAGCAAATCCACGAAGAATATGGCCTCATCGCCCTGGGCGCAGGCGTCCTGAAAGTCGGCGGCGAGCCTGTTGTCGCTGCGGCGGGCACGGAGAGTTCAAACTCAAATACTCCAGTCGCGAAAGGTGCTTCGTGGCATATCGGCTCGAATACAAAGGCGCTGACGGCACTTCTCTATGGGCGGCTTGTCGAACAGGGTGTGGCCGAGTGGGGCACGTCCGTGGCGTCTCTATTCGACGATGAGGTGAACTCGATTGACCCGGCGTGGGACGAGGTGACGATCGAAGACCTGTTCGCCCACCGGTCGGGCGCAGGACAGATTGGCCCAGTCTGGCTGCTCTCACGCGCGAGCGACGAAAGCCCCCTGACGGAGCAGCGTCTTGCAACAGTGCGCGCAAGGCTGGCCGAACGCCCGCCCGGGGAAACCGGCGCCTTTGAGTACAGCAACCTCAATTACATCATTGCGGGGTCCGCCATTGAAGTGATCACGGGTCTGCGTTGGGAAGAGGCGATCCGCGAGCACATCTTCGAAACCGAAGGTGGCGACTGGGCGGACGGTTGGGGCTTCGGCGCTCCGCAATCTGGCCCAATCGGGCATAACACCGTGTTCGGCTTCAAGGTCGCCGCAGGGCGCGGCAGCGGCGCCGACAACCCGCCAGCGCTTGGACCTGCAGGTACAGCGCATGCGCCGATAAAGAGCCACCTCCGCCTTCTCGCTCAGTTTGTCGATGAACGCAGCACAATCATGACCGAAGCGACCCGGCAAAAACTTCTGGCACCCTGGCCGGACCAGCAAGCTGACTACGCCATGGGGTGGGGTGTCGGCACCCGAGAGGGGCTCGGCGGCATCTATGCCCACCGCGGCTCAAACACTATGTGGCTGTCGCATGTTGAGCTGGTACCGCAGGAAGACACGGTCCTGATCGTGAATACAAACCTGTATACGGACACCTCGATTGAGGCCGTTGGCGCGCTCGTATCCGCCATTGAAGCCCAATTGGCCGCCTCCGCCGATTGATCAGTCTGGCGGCTCGATCACCTGCGTGACGTGGCCATTTGAGCGATTAAGCCGTTTCGCCTCACCACCGGGCCAGACCTGCAGTCGCGTTTCCATCAGGGGTGTATCTGTTTTGCCGCCAAACAGGGCTTCGGACTCATAGGAAAGCCAGGCCAGTGGCGCCTCGGCTGTGGCGTGCCCGCCGTGAGCCGCCATCATGCTCATGATCTGCCCGATCACCTCGCGGGGCGGATAGATCAGGAAAACGGAATGAAAGACGACGGTCAGGCCTTTCGCCGGACGGGACTTCAGCTTTTGCGCAAGCCAGTCGGCTGCGTCCGCCTTTTCCACCGAAATGCCAGTCTCCTGCGCAAGACGCACCGCCTCATCAAGACGCGACAGGCGCTCTTCCTGATCAGGCCAAGTATAGCATTTGAGGCGCATTACCTGGTCGGGGTCGTTGAGATCGAAAGGGGAAAGGTCACAGGCGGCGCGACTCTCGACGTGCGGCTGGGCATCAAGATCGTCTGGCGGCGCAAGCTGCCAGTCGGTCGTGATCGTGACGCCGCTTTCGGGCCGCTGCAGGCGCTGCCAGTTGGCGGTCGAGTAGCTGTAGCGGTCCCAGTTCTGGTTGAGGCCCGCGCTCGCGCCAAGCTCAAGCAGGTGCATCGGCATGTCGAAGCGGTGCGCAAGCTCGAGAAAGCCCGGCAGGAGCGCGATGCAGCGCCGGGTCTCATTGGTCTGCGGTGGGCTTTCGAGAAAGGCCATGACCCAATCACGGTTTGACGACAGCCAGTCTCGGGCGACAGGCCAGACGCTGCTCATTTTCCAGCCAGGATCGGACGCTGGATAGGTATGCTGAAGCTCCGGTGCGCGTCCGGTCAGGACTGCGTGATGGAGGCAGCCGGCCAGTCGGAGCGCGAGTGCATCCTTTCGAGGATTGGTCGGCCAATCAGCAACAAGGCCGGCGACGATACCGCCGGCCTCGAAATTATCCGCAAAGGCGAGACAAAGCTCTGCCATGAATGGCGAGCCCAATGTCCGGCACCATTCCGCCTGTTCTCGGAAATGGGCCGGAATGATTGTCTCGCCAAGCAAGCCTTGCGCCTAGGCCCGCTCTACGCACATGGCTATGCCTTCGCCGCCGCCGATGCAAAGCGACGCGACGCCCTTCTTCACATCGCGGTCTTCCATAGCTGCGAGGAGCGTGACGAGAATACGTGCGCCGGATGCACCGATCGGGTGACCCATGGCACACGCACCGCCGTTCACATTGACGATGTCGTGAGACAGCCCGAGTTCCTTCATTGCGATCATGGGAACAACGGCGAACGCCTCATTGATCTCCCAGAGGCCGACATCGTCCTTGGACCAGCCAGCCTTCTCAAGCGCCTTCTTCATCGCCGGCACAGGGGCCGTGGTGAAGTATTGCGGCTCGTGGGCGTGACTCGATGAAGACACAATTTTCGCAATTGGCTTCAGGCCGCGCTTTTCGGCTTCGGATTGCTTCATCAGAACGAGCGCTGCCGCGCCGTCCGAAATGGCCGACGCGTTTGCAGCAGTGACAGTGCCGTCCTTGTTAAAGGCCGGGCGCAGCGACGGGATCTTGTCCGGACGGGCTGTGCGGGGAAGCTCATCGGTGTCCACGGTTACGTCACCCTTGCGGGTTTTCATCGTGACCGGCGCAATCTCGCGTGTGAACTTGCCGCCCTCGGTCGCCTTCTGGGCGCGGGCGAGCGTTTCGAGCGCATAGGCGTCCTGCTGCTCTCGCGTGAACTGGTATTCGCGCGCGATCATGTCGGCGAAGTTGCCCATTGGGCCACCCTCATAGGCGTCTTCGAGACCGTCAGTCGCCATGTGGTCCTTCATGCCTGCTGCGCCGTATTTGTGGCCCTTGCGGAAGTCGACCAAGTGCGGGGCGTTGGTCATCGACTCCATGCCGCCGGCGACGACGATATTCGCATTGCCTGCCGCGATTGCATTTGCGCCCATGACAGTCGCCTGGAGGCCGGAACCACACATCTTGTTAATCGTGGTGGCTTCGGTGCCCTTGTCGAGGCCCGCCTTGATGGCTGCCTGACGCGCGGGGGCCTGCCCCTGACCGGCAGGCAGGCAGTTGCCCATGATGATTTCATTGACGTCGGTCTCGGAAAGCTTCGCTTCCTCAGACGCAGCCTTCACGACAATCGCGCCGAGCTCATTAGCGGACATGCCGGCAAGGTCGCCAAGCAGGCCGCCCATGGGCGTGCGAGACATACCTACGATTACTACGGGATCATCAGCCATGTTTTCCTCCGGGCTATTCTATCGTCTTTTGCGTGTGCGAAGAGATGCGCCTCACTCGACGCAGCGTCAAGCCCCAATCCAGTTACAGCGGAGCCGCTTTGCGTGCAGTGCAGCATCACGCATTGGCCCGGAGACACCGGGTCTCGTTCGTGTTGCCGCGCTGGAATCTCCATTAGTTTTCGTCTTTTCCTTGCGTCCGGGTTCAGCTGCCTCCATGTCGGTGCGAACCAAAACAGGCCCGCAAGGAGGAACGCGAAATGGCTTCAGAACTTCCAGACACATTCAAACAGCTCCGCACGCTCGTCACGGAGAGCGGAAAGCTGGAGCTTTCGCTCGCCGACGTGAATATGCCAACGCCGGGCGACACCGATATCGTCATCCGCGTCGAGGCGACACCGATCAACCCGTCAGATCTCGGCCTGCTGGTTGGGGCGGGCGATCTCTCAACGCTTCGCAATGAAGGCAGCAAGGACAATCCAAAGCTGGTTGCGGACATTTCGGGCGCTGGCATGCGTGCCATGCAGGCCCGCCTTGGCCAGTCCCTTGCTGTTGGCAATGAAGGCGCAGGTACAGTTGTGGCCGCTGGTTCGTCCGACGCAGCTCAGGCGCTGATGGGCAAGACAGTGACCGGCCTTGGCGGCGAGTTCTACGGTGAATACCGTATGCTGAACGTCGCGCAGGTGATGGAATTGCCGGAAGACGCATCGGCTCGTGACGGCGCGTCCTGCTTCGTCAATCCGCTGACGGCCCTCTCTTTCCCGGAAACCATGCGCATGGAAGGCCACAAGGCCCTTATCCATACCGCTGCCGCGTCGAACCTCGGCCAGATGCTGAACAAGATCTGTATCGCTGACAGCGTGCCGCTGGTGAACATTGTTCGCAAGCCTGAGCAGGAGCAGATCCTGCGCGAACTTGGCGCCAAGCATGTGGTAAACTCATCCAGCGAAACCTTCATGGACGACCTGATCAAGGCAATTGCGGAAACGAAGGCGACGCTGGCCTTTGATGCCGTTGGTGGCGGCCCGCTTGCCGGCCAGCTCCTCACCGCGATGGAAGCGGCCGCCAATATCGGTGCCGAGTATAGCCGCTATGGTTCGGCTGATCCCAAGCACGTCTATATCTATGGGCGTCTCGACCTGTCGCCGACCATGATCCCGCCAGGTGTCGGCATGGCATGGAGCGCAGGCGGCTACCTGCTGACATACTTCCTGCAGAAAATCGGCGCCGAGGGCCGCGAGAAACTTCGCAAGCGCGTCATGGCGGAGCTGAAGACCACGTTCGCAAGCCACTATACGGATGAGATATCGCTGACAGAGGCGCTCGATCCGGAAACACTCCAGAACTATAATGCAAAGCGCACAGGCGAAAAATTCCTGATCAATCCGACGCTTTAGGCGGTCAGTTTTCCGCCTGCGCCGCAGCAGCTGCGGCGCGGTTCTCTTCGGGCGTGCGTATGTGAATGCGCACGCCCCCCAGAGCGGGACTCACTGCATCAAACGTGTCGCCTGACGTCATACCTTCCGGATAGGCGATGCAGGTTTCCGATGTTGCGAGGCTCGACATGGCACAAAGTCGTGCGCCATCCAGCCGGTAGGTGCCTTCGAAAGCTGAACCACGCAACTCGCCAATAAAGGTACCATCCTCATTGTAATCGATGACCATGGTATGGCCCTGCGTCGTCATCACGATGCCGTCCCGGACGACGAAATAAAGCGTGTCGATAGGTGGCGCAGCCTCGACTGGTGCCGTCTGTGCGTTTGCGGTTTGTGCTGCGAAAAGCGAGATAGCTGCGAAAGAAAAATATCGGCGCAATTGAGCGTTCCCTTGGGAGTGATGCTTGAAGGCTAGCATGCAAACGTGCAAAACCAACCGCGATATGCGGGCGAGAAACCGTCAGGCAGCATCCAGTGCAATTGCCCTGTCGATGATGTCCAGCAACTCATCGTCAATGTCGTCCAGCTTTCGAACCTTCACATGCCGCAGCGCCTTACCGCTGCCTTCGATCCGGCCATAAAAGCCAGACTCGAGCTGGGCGCCTTGCCAGAATTGAAGGTTGCAGTGTTTTGAGTGTGCGACGATAGAAACGACCCGGTCGTGTCCCGTCCAGCATGGCGATCCGTATGCCATCGTCGCGATCAGTGTCGACCCGCGTTGCGGAATGACATGTGAAAGCTCCAGCGCGATTGCCTGCACCGGCCCCGAAAGTTTATCGAAATAAGCGCTGACCGCCATTGGCAAAGGCATTCTACCCTCCATGCTCACCCGGCCTGCCCCTAAGGCAAGAAGGCAACCTAGAAGCCAGACCTGAAGCGGATTGGAAAGAGAAACATTGCACACAGGATCAATTCGATCACAGTGAGAATGAAAGAAGGGCAGACCTTTCGGCCTGCCCTTCGCGATTCGTAAGTTGGTCGCGCAGACGCTACCAGATGCGGATGCGCTCTTCTGGTGGCAGGTAGAGTTCATCGGTTTCTGCCACGTCGAACGCGTCATACCATTCGTCGAAATTACGGACGATACCGTTGACGCGATACTCTGGCGGGGAGTGCGGATCGGTCAGAAGCTGGTTGCGCTTTGCTTCGTCGCGATATTTCGCACGCCAGACCTGGGCCCACGCCATGAAGAAGCGCTGGTCGCCCGTATAACCGTCGATGACCGGAGCCTGCTCGTCTTCGCTGACAACACCATCGCCATTGGTATCGAGGCTGATCTGATAGGCGCGGTAAGCCAGTGACAGACCGCCGAGATCGCCGATATTTTCGCCAAGGGTCAGGCGGCCATTGACGCATGGGTCACCTTCACCGAGCGGGCAATACTGGTTGTACTGGGCAACCAGGGCCGATGTGAGTTCATCAAAGGCGCTACGGTCGCTCTCCGTCCACCAGTTCGCGAGAACGCCATCACCATTATACTTAGAGCCCTGGTCATCGAAGCCGTGGCCCATTTCGTGGCCGATCACACCGCCGATTGCGCCGTAATTGACGGCAGGGTCCGCGCTGATGTTGAAGAATGGCGGCTGCAGGATCGCAGCCGGGAAGACGATCTCGTTATAGCCCGGATTATAGTAGGCATTGACCGTCTGGGGCGTCATGAACCACTCATTGCGATCCGGCTCTTCGTTCAGACGTGAGAGGTTGTCTTCCATCTGCCAGACAGCCGCGTTCACAGCATTCTGGAAAGCATTGTCCGTGATCGCAAGCGTCTCATAGGTTTCGAACTCAACCGGATAGCCGATCTTCGGGTTGAACTTGTCGAGCTTCTCACGCGCACGCTCACGCGTCTCCTCGCCCATCCATTCAAGCTCTTCGAGGTTGGCGTGCATGGCTGTGCGCAGGTTGGCGACCAGCTCATCCATCCGCTCCTTGTTTTCAGCCGGGAAATGGCGGTCGACATAGACTTCGCCGATCGCTTCACCGAGTGTGCCTGAGACGGCAGATACGGCACGCTTCCAGCGCGGGCGCTGCTCTGGCTGACCGCTGAGAGTGGTGCCGTAAAAACCGAAGTTCGCGTCATCGATGTCCGATGGGAGGACAGACGAGAAGTTTGAGAGCATGTGGGCGGCGAGGTAGGCCTTCCATGTCTCGAGATCGGCGCTGTTGGCGAGCTCGAATGCCACCGGCATGCCGCCGCCGAGCTTGTCTACATCTTCCTGCGAGAGGCCCGCGGACGCGATTTCGTCTGCGGTCGGCGGGATTTCTGTCACGAGGAACTCTCCCTCACCGCTCACGCCCAGCGTCTGGAGCGCAGTCGCAAGCGGGAAATCACCTGCAATCGCGATCAACTCGTCGCGGGTCACCTTGTTGTAGGTGATTTCCGGGTTACGGCTGACGGCACGGTCCCAGTCGGCCTGCGCCAGCTGGGTTTCCAGAGCCAGAACATCAGCTGCCTTCGCTGCGGCGTCCTCATAACCAGCTTTGCTAAGCAAGAAGGTCAGAAGCTCTTCGTACTTTGTGCGGATCTCAACCGTTTTCTCGTCATCCTTGAGATAGTATTCGCGGTCAGGAAGACCGAGGCCGCCCATGGACATCTGGAAGATGTAGTCATCCGGATTCTTGTCATCGACCCAGACGAAGCCATTGATCGGCGAAGAAAAACCCGGCGACATAAAGACGTTCGCCAGCGACTCGCGGCTGTCGATGGCTGCGATCTTGTCGAGGTAAGGCTGAGCTGGTGTCATGCCTGCCGCTTCGATGGCGTCCGTGGCCATATAGGCATTGTAGAATGCCGCGACCTTGCCTTCAGCCTGGTCAATTGGCGGCTCTTCAGCGGCGAGGTCTTCGATAATGAAGCGGGTCTGCTGCTCTGACTTCTCGCGCAGCAGGTCGAACGCGCCGTAACGGGTCTTGTCGGCTGGCAGCTCGAACTCATCGAACCAGTCGCCGCTGACATGCATGAAGAAATTGTCGCCGGGGCGAACCTCGGCATCCATCAGACCGGTATCGATGCCCCAGCGTCCCCAATAGTCCGGCGAAGTCGTTTCGACGACGCGCTGCGAAGAAGCGGCAGTTTCGTTTGCTGGCGGGGTCGGTGCATCAGCAGTTTGTTCAGTTGTCGCACAAGCACCGAGAAGCGCCGCAGCTGCAACGCCAGACATCAGATATCTCATTTGAGGGATTCTCCATTCAATTTTGTTCTAGATAGCCCGGCAGATGGAGGTAAATCTACCCCTCACCCTGCCGGGCCATGGAAACTTATTCTGCAGGCTGGGGACGGGCACCGCGGCTCGTTCCGATCAGCTCTTCTTCGTCGATATTGGCTTCGCCTTCATAGGATTCCCCGATCTTGCGGTATGGGCGCCCGCCCCAGGTCCAGCGGAAAATCCGGCCCACTTCGCAACCAACCGCATAGAATGCAGGGACGAGCAGAAGCGAGACGAAAAGCGCGAACGCGACAGCCGATCCAAGCGAGACGACCATCGGTTTCAGGAACTGCGCCTGGACCGATTTCTGGGCGATCATCGGCAGGATACCGACGAAAGTGGTCACCGAGGTGAGAAGCACAGGACGGAAGCGCGAGACGCCAGCATCAACGATGGCCTGCAAGGCGCCTGCCCCTTCTTCTCGTCGCCGATTGATGTAGTCGACGAGTACGAGGTTATCATTGATGACCACGCCTGCTGCTGCCCCGATGCCGAACATGGAGAAAAGTGCCATCGGCGTGTTGAACCCCCAGTGCCCGAAGACGGCGCCGGCATAGCCGAAAGGAATGGCCAGCATCAGAAGTAACGGCTGGGAGTAGGACTGGAAGGCGATCGCCAGCAGGATGTACATCGACACAAAGGCGATGATGTAGAGCCTTGTAATATCCTGAACGAACTCCTGCTCGCTTTCGATATCGCCGACGGCGCCCCGTGTGACCGTCGGATACTTCTTCGCAAAGTCCGGCCAGAAATTCTGCTCCATATCGGCAAAGATCGTCGCCCGAGTGCTGTCGCCAACCAGGTCAGCGAAAACAGTCACTGAGCGCATGCGTTCACGGCGCTGGATGCGGTCGATACCTGGCGCGAAGGAAATCTCTGCAACCTGCTCCAGCGGGATCTCACGCCCGTCGCTAGTCCGGATACGAAGATCGCGGAGGCTGTCGACAGATTCGCGGGTTTCCTTCGGATAGCGGACCATGACGCGAACATCGTCCCCGTCACGTGGAAGGCGCTGGGCTTCGATACCATAATAAGCCGCGCGAACCTGCGACGTCACATCACCCAGAGTGATCCCAAGTGAGGTCGCCCCAGGCTTCAGGTCGATCCTGATCTCCTGCGCAGCTGATGACAGGTTATCGCCAATATCAAAGGCCTGCTCATAGGTGGCGATTTGCGCTTTCACATCGTCAGCCGCCTGCCTCAGGACGTCGAGATCATCATTGTTCAGCGCATAGCGGATGGAATTGTCCGCATTGTTGATCGTGAACTGGAAGTTCACTTCTTCAGCATCGGGCACTTCGCCGAAATTGGCGCGGATCTCGTCTGCGATCTCCTTTGTGGAGACGCCTTCCGGGCGGTCCTGTGGCGGGATCAGGCCGATCCATGACTGCACATTACCTTCAGTCGCCACGATAGAGATGTCGCGGATCATGTGATCGTCGCCAAGCTCGGGATAGCGCTCATCGAAAGTCAGGCGTGATTGCTCCACCGCCAGGCGCAACTGGTCACGGACCTGAAGCGAACGCGACTGCGGAGAGCCATCCGGCAAGTCGATACGCACCTGCACCAGGTCGTCTTCAATCTGCGGCATGAAGCGAAATGGCACGATGTTCGACTGGACCAGCATGATCGCGATGACGAAAAGCGACGTAAAGATCGCAACAGTTACATACCGGAACTTCACGGCATATTCGAGCAGCGGCTTGTACACCCTGTTCGCGAAGGTGATCAGGCTGTCCGCGATGCTTTGCTGGACCGACATCAGACGCCCTACGGGGCCGCCGAACTTTTGCGGCTTCATATGGCTGAGGTGCGAGGGCAGAATGAACATCGACTCGATCAGCGAGAAAGCCAGCGCAGCCACGACAACATAGGTAATCTGGGCGGTGAACTGGCGTTCCGGGCCGGGGATGAAAGCCCACGGCGCAAACATGATCATTGTCGTGAGAACCCCGAAAATAACCGGCTTCATAACAAGCTGCGTACCGACAGTTGCAGCCCCAAGCCCCTCTCGCCGACCACTCTCGACCTCCTTGTGGATGTTCTCCCCCACAACGATGGCGTCGTCGACGACCACACCGATCACGAGGAGGACCGCAAAGAGCGAGAGGAAGTTAAGCGATACGCCGAAGAGTGGCAGGATCATGATACCGCCAGCGAACGCCGTTCCGATACCAATCGTGACCCAGAACGCCACGATCGGGCGCAGGAACAGGATGAGGATGATAAGGACCAGCGCCATACCCTGAAGGGCCGCAGAGCTGATCGTGTCCATACGGCCTCTATAGACCTCGGACATATCGAACAGGAGATCGAGACGAAGTCCTTCAGGGAGGCCATCCTGACCGCGACCACTATTGGCGCGCTCGATAAAATCCTTGATGTTGTCGGAGTAGAGGACGATGTCCATTTTCTCTGGCTGGTTCACCATAATGAACGCAGTCGGTTCGCCATTATAGGTCGCGTCGAGTTCACCATCGACAAATCCATCGACCACATTTGCGACGTCGCGGATGCGGATCGTGCCGAACTCCGCGCTCTGGCGAATGACGATATTCTCGAAATCCTCACGCGTGTCAGCAAGCTGGCGTGCCTGGATCGCAACCGTGCCAGTGTCCGTGCGCACAGTGCCGCCAGAGGAGTTGATGGACGAGCCACGAACTGCGTTCGCGACCTCTGAGAAAGTCATATTGTAGCGGCGAAGTGCGGCTTCAGAGACTTCGATGGACACTTCTTCGCCCAGCGTGCCTTGAACCTGCGCGAGCTCACCACCTTCGAGCAGCGCGATCCTGTCGCGCATCTCATCTGCATAATAGTCGAGCGTGCCGGGATCGACATTGCCGTGCAGCGCAAGACCCATGAACTGATTGTTCGCACTCCAGCGACTGACCTGCGGCGGGAAAGACGATTGCGGCAGGTTCGAAATCGTATCGACGCGGCGCTTCACTTCATCGACGAACTCATCGACATCGACGTCTAGCTCGGTCTGGAGGTTCACATAACCGACGCCTTCCCGGGCAACACCCGTCAGGCGTTTGAGGCCGTCAATGTCAGCGACAACCTCTTCGAGGCGGACCACGATCTGGTCTTCGACGTCCTGAGGGGAGGCGCCAGGCCAGGCGATGGATACGCTCGCGCCGTTCCAGTCACCGGCCGGGAAGGCTTCCTTTTCGAGGCTGAGGAAGCCAAACGTCCCGCCGATAAAGGCGATGACCATGAGGAGGTTGGCAGCAATGCCATTTCTGGCCCACCAGGCGACGAGTCCACTCATTGGATTGCTCCTTCGGTTTCACCAGCAACCTGCGCCGCAGCCTCTTCTTCGGGGCCGTCAGAATTGGTTTTGCGAGGTGTACGGGGGACGAGTGAGCCGTCAGGCATGCGCTCGACGACCTGGATGCTCATACCATCGAAAGCAGCCTGGATCGGAGAGACCACTGCCAGTTCACCATCCTCAACACCCGTGGAGACAAATGCTCCATCATCGGTGCTGTAAACGACGTTCACGGTGCGAATTTCGAGTCTGCCTTCTGGCCCATCGCCAATGAACACCTGATCGACACCCCGCAGGGCGGAGCGAGGGATGCGCACGACATTCTCGATGCGCCGGCCATCAATCTCAGCATTGACGAAGAGGCCCGGCGCCATCGGCACACCATCGTCAGAACCGGTGCCGTATGGATCATCCAGCTCAGCGATAACATTGATAAGCCGGGTCTGCGGGTTGAGCGCAGCCGCCGTCCGCCTGACGCGGCCGACCCATTCACGCGGCTCACCAGCTACATTCGTCGAAAAGACAACTTGCGGCCCTGGCTTGTCCGCCGTCTCAGCGAACGCCAGCGGAAGGCCTGTGCGGCCCAGTTCTTCATCAGACAGCGGCAGGGAAACTTCGACCACATCGGTAGCGAAGATCGTGCCCAGAGCCTGACCGGGGCTTACGAATTGACCGAGATCGGCACTGCGTTCACGGACACGGCCCGAGAAGGGCGCAGTTACAGCGGTCCGGTTCAGTGCAAGCTGGGCATCGGCTAGCAGGGCTTTGGCCGAGTCGAGGTTTGCCTGTGCTTCAGCTAGCTGAGGTTCGCGGCGGGCGAGCGGGCTCGCATCCTCGATGCCGAGGTCTGCAAGATCCTGCTCAGCGAGGTCTGCCTCTGCTTGCTCGCGCGCGAGAGCTTGCTGCGCCGAGGCAACGCCGGACCGGGCCCGCGTCACCGCCAGTTCGTAATCCGCTGCCTCCAGGCGCACCAGCACCTGCCCCTGGCGGATGAAACCACCATCAAGAAAATCGGGGGACACGTAGGAAATCCGCCCGGCGATCTGGGGCGCAACGACGATCTGGCGCTTGGGGCGTACTTCGCCCTGTGCGCGGACCTTGAGGTCGAGGTCTGTCTCTTCGGCGGCTTCTGCAAAGACAGACAGACCACGGGGCTGTTCTTCGGCGCGCTCGACAGGCGGCGCGAAGATTTGTGTGAGCGCAAATCCGGTCCCGACGATGACGACGAGGACAATAACTGGAAGCAGAATTGTGATGATACGTTTCATGGGAGGTCTCTGTTCTCGACTTCTTCTTATATACCAGAATCCGGGGCCATCGCCCCCTCAGTGACCGCACCACCTATGGCGAGATGAAAGGAAATGCGGTTGGAAACGCGGGATGACCGGGCTGCGATCAGGTTACTCTCTGCGTTCAGTTTACGTGTCTGCGCATCGATCAGATTGAAAATCGAAACGAGGCCATTGGAATACTGGCGAGTCGCCAGGTCTTCGGCCTCAATGGCCTCCTCCAGTGCGCGGCGCTGCGCATCAACCTGAGCGGCGAGAAAATCATCGGCGGCCAGCGCATCTTCAACTTCGCGCCAGGCGACAAGCACGTCGCCCGCATAATTGGCCAAAGCGCTTTCAGCGAAGGCGATTGCCGCGTCGCGGTCTGCACGTAGCGCCCCGCCATTGAACACGGGCTGCGAGAGGCTCGCGATCGCATTTGCGGCGATACGGACCGGGTCGAACAGGTCCGCCAGATCGGTCTGGTTCGCACCCAGCGACCCGCTGAGATTGAGCGTCGGAAGCAGGGCAAGGCGGGCTTGCTCTGCGCGAAGTCCCGCCGCTGTCAGGCGCGCTTCAGATGCCGCAATGTCAGGGCGCCGCGCCAGAAGAAGCATCGGCGTACCAGCAGCCTCGATCGGCGCGAGCTCCGGGAGGAGGCCGGGCGCCTCGATTTCGTCAGCAGGGTAGCGGCCAAGCAGGATCTCAAGCCGGCGCGTGGCATTGCCCAGTGCCTGCTGGCGCGCTGCGATCGCGGCTTCAGCAGTTGCGCGCGCACTTCGCGCAAGGCGAACATCAAGTGCCGAGGAAAGGCCCCGCGAAAAGCGACGCTCCGTCAAAGTCACGATCCGGTCGCGAGCATCAAAGGTTGCGATGGCCAAGCGCTCCTGCGCAAGCGCTTCATTGAGATCGGTCCAGGCAATTGCGGTTTGAGCGGCCAGCGTAAGGCGAAGCGATGCAAGATCGGCTTCGCTCGCAACAAGGTC
Source organism: Henriciella barbarensis (assembly GCF_003576345.1). Lineage (GTDB taxonomy): Bacteria > Pseudomonadota > Alphaproteobacteria > Caulobacterales > Hyphomonadaceae > Henriciella > Henriciella barbarensis. The sequence continues at coordinate 383,305 of NZ_QWGB01000005.1, forward strand.
GGCTTCAGCCGCATCAACGGCCGCTTGCACCCGCCCCCATAGATCGGCGGTCCAGCTCGCATCGACGCCAAGGCCATAAGTCGGGTCCGTGAAGCGCTCGTCAAAAGCTGCGCTGTAAGTGGAAGTGACCCCAGCTGAACCAGATACCGAAACATTTGGAAGCGATCGGCCGTAAACTGATCGCGCCTGCGCCCGGCTTGCCCGAACGATGGCGAGCTGTGACTGAAGGTCGGGATTGGCGGCCAGTGCTTCGGAAACAAGAGCCCCCATGACGGGATCGCCAAACTGCGAGATCCAGTCACCCGTAGGAAGTTCCCCGGTAACACCGCTTTTCGCCCAGGTTTTCGGAGCATCTGGAGCCGCAGGAAAGATCGCAACCGACTCTCCAGCCAGACTTTGCGTATCCGGCAAAGTGCTGCAACCAGCTAGCACGGCGACAGCGATAATAAGGCCTTCGAACTTCATTCCACCCTCTCTTGATGTGATCGCAGCTCTAAGCAGCGATTACTCGACTGTCAACAAATAATTATCGAAAATCAATAATCACCAGCTGTCAGAGGGCAGACAGTTGTAATCAGCTGCCTTTTCAGCCGCTTTCGCGGTTTAACGGCTTGCAGCACACTCGTTTTCTTGGTTTGGAATAATATGGCAAGCGCTCGCAAGCACCCTCAACAGTCGGCTTTACGCCGCGCGGAGAGAATCCGCGACTTTGTCGTTCTCGGCACCGCCGCCAGCGGCCTGCTTGCTTTCATGATGATCTCTGGCGCCCTCGGCATATTCGAAGGCGTAACAGCAATCATCGTCCTGTCGCTCGGCGCCCTGGCGTACTTTGTCGGCTCCGCACCACCCGCCATCGACTTTGCTCCCGTGGACGACGCGCAGGCGAACGACAAGGCGATGAAATCCTCTGTGCGCTCACTTATCCATGCCTTGCCATTTCCCGCTTGCTACATTTCCGGCGAAGGGCGCATCGAATCGGCCAACAAGAAGATATCGGACCTCTTCCGTATCAAACATATCGAAGGGGCGCTGAAGTCTGTCATCATTCGCCAGCCCGATGTGCTTGCTGCCACTGACAGGGTTTCACGCAGCAGTGCCGGCGAGCGGGTCGAGTTCATGGCCATTGACGGTGATGAACTCTGGCTAGCCCACCTCACTCCGGGCCCTGAGCCGTCGAGCGTCTTCGTCGTTTTTGAGGACCGCACTGCGGTGCACCGCGCTGAACGGGCGCGCGCCGACTTTCTGGCCAATGCAAGCCATGAGCTACGCACACCCCTGACCGCCCTCGCCGGCTTCATCGAAACGATGCGCGGGCCTGCCCGCGATGACCGGGAGTCATGGGACGGCTTTCTCGAGATCATGCATAAGCAAACGGACCGGATGCGCCACCTCGTCTCCGATCTGCTCTCGCTGTCCCGGATCGAGTTCAGCGAACATCGTGCACCCGATACCGTTATCGACCTCAGCGATGTGCTCAGCCAGACCGTCCTGGCGCTGCAACCCCTTGCGGCAGAGCGGGCTATCGAGCTGTCCCTTGAGGGCCTCGGACGCGAAATCCAGGTCACGGCGAAGTGGGATGAACTTGCGCAGGTCGTGCAGAACCTGATCAGCAACGCCTTGAAATATTCGCCGAAAGGCGGGCGGGTCACTGTGCATATCGGAACTGCACGAAGCATGGCCGACGCCGCAATGCTCGCAACCGGGCCCACTGAGGACACAACGCGCGCAGTTCTTCTGCAGCCACGCGCGTCGTCCGAAGCCGCAGCAGCCTGGATCAGCGTCAGCGACAAGGGCGTCGGGATCGCACGTCAACATCTCTCCCGGCTGGGTGAACGTTTCTACCGCGCGGATGAAAGCCGCGGCGGCGACATTGAAGGCACTGGCCTGGGCCTCGCCATCGTGAAGCACATCATGGCCCGCCATAGAGGCGGGCTCGCTGTCGCGAGCGAGGAGGACAAAGGCACGTGCTTCGGTGTCTGGCTGCCTTGTCTTGAGGGCAGCGCGCCATCCAATCGCTAGAAGATGAGCGTCCCGCCAGAGCCAGAGTATTGCCCGCCTGCGCCAGAGGCTCTCGCGCTCGTTCACGCCGATGACGACTTGCTCGTTGCGAACAAACCCGCGGGGCTTCTTTCAGTCCCCGGCCGTGGCAACCATAAATCCGCAAGCGTGCTTAGCTACCTATCCGAGCGCTACGGCCCTGTTTTTGACGTCCATCGGCTCGATCTCGATACGTCAGGCCTGATTATCGTGGCCCGTAATCGATTTGTTCAGTCGAACCTGGCGCAGCAGTTCGCAGACCGAAAAGTTTCGAAAACCTATGAAGCCTTGGTGAGAGGCCAGATGGCAGGGGTGTCAGGCGCAATTGACCTCCCAATCGGACGCGATTGGAATGAACGCCCACTGCGACGCATCGATCACGATGCTGGCAAGTCATCGAAGACTCTCTGGTGGCTTGAGAAGCAGGGAGAATTAAACGCCCACCTCAGACTACGACCGGTCACTGGGCGCACCCATCAATTGAGGCTTCACCTCGCCTCCATCGGTCATCCGATTCTCGGGGATCGCCTGTATGACAACGTATACAGGTCGGGACGACTTCACCTGCATGCGGGCCGCCTCGATTTCACACACCCAGCAACCGGAAAACCCGTACAATTTCTGAGCGCTAAACCTTTCGATCTGCGGGGCGTCAAAGACAACACACGCTTGTGATCAGTATGTGTCACATATGTGTCAATCAGCGACGTTATGAGGCCCCAACGGCTTATATTGGGTGCGCAGCGGAATGCTGGAAACTTTCGGACATCTGCCCGTCGCTTGGCTGCTATTCGCAGTGCTCGCCGCGGCTGCTTTCATGGCCTTCTATGTTGGGCGCACGCAGGCCGTGGGTATCGCTCGTGGATATACGTCACAGCTGAACTCACAGCCAAATTATCACGGCTACTTCGTTGCGATGGCGACGATTGCACCGGCTGCCATCATTCTGTTTCTGTACATCCTGTTCGGCGAATCCCTCGTTCGCGCACAGATCGCTGGCGAACTGCCAGAGCGTATCCGAGCCCTTGGCGATCTTGAACTTGCCCAGTATATCGACCGGATCTCAGAGCATGCCACACGCCGGGACGCGCTGGCGACCGGCAACGCATTGTTCGACGCAGCTTCAGACCGCTACACGGACCTTGTGGGCCTGTCTCGCATCGCAGCCATCCTGCTCGCTGTACTGGCGGCCGCAGGCGGTTTCTTCTTCGGACGCAGCCGCCTCAGCGGGGACTTCCGTGCAAGGGCGCGTGTTGAGGACGGCATCAAATTTCTTCTGTTTCTCTGCGCCGCAATCGCCGTCCTGACTACGATCGGCATCGTCGCCAGCCTTCTCTTCGAAGCGCTTCGCTTCTTCTCGCGCGTCAATGTTTTCAGCTTTCTCTTCGGCACCGAGTGGAACGCGCAAACGGGTGCTGACTTCGGCGCCATTCCGCTCTTCTTCGGCACATTCCTGATCGCGTTTCTCGCGATGCTGGTCGCTGCGCCGATTGGCCTGTTCTCTGCGATCTACCTGTCTGAGTATGCCAGTCCGCGCGTGCGCAGCATCGTAAAACCGATTCTGGAACTGCTCGCTGGTATCCCGACCGTTGTTTATGGCTTCTTCGCACTTCAGTTCGTGGCGCCCATCGTGCGAGCAAGCGCAACCTGGATAAATGGCCTTCCCTTCATTCCGGATGGCTTCCTGGCCGCGCAGCCAACCAGCGCGCTCGCCGCTGGCCTCGTCATGGGCATCATGATCATTCCGTTTGTCTCGTCGCTGTCGGATGACGTTATTAACGCCGTCCCACAAACCCTACGCGATGGCGCCTACGCGATGGGCGCGACCAAGTCAGAGACGGTCAAGCAGGTCGTCATGCCCGCCGCCTTGCCAGGTGTCATTGCAGCCCTGCTGCTGGCCGTGTCGCGCGCGATTGGCGAGACAATGATCGTTGTGATGGCCGCGGGCCAACGCGCCCAGATCACGCCGGACCCGACCGCCGACCTGACAACGATCACGGTGCAGATCGTCGCCCTGCTGACGGGTGATACTGAATTCGATAGCGCCAAGACCCTGTCGGCCTTTGCGCTCGGTTTCGTACTTTTCATCGTTACGCTGATCTTCAATCTAATCGCGCTTCGCGTGGTCAAGAAGTACAGGGAAAAATATGAATAGCCCGTCTGAAGGCGCAGCGAACACCGGTTCGTTCGTTACCGAAGAAGCCCTGCGGCGACTGAAAAAGCGCCACGGCGCAGAAGCGCGCTTCAAGCTGTACGGACAGCTTGCGATCGGCATCGCCATTGTCGCGCTTGTGACCCTTCTCATATCGATCTTTGGACAGGCCAGCAGCGCGTTTTCGCGCCATGTGCTAAGCTATGACCTGAACATTGAGGCAAGCTATGTGGATCCGGAACGCACGCGCGACCCGGACACGATCGCCCGCAATGTCAGCGGGTTTAACCTTATGCTGCAGGACCAGCTCGCCGACGAATTCCTGTCAGAAGACGCCGACCGGAACATTCAGCGCGAACTCTATGGCATGTTCACTCGCCTGGCCGTTCTTCCCATCGCACGCGCCACCGCCGATTCACCCCAGACAATTGGGTCGGAGCAGACCTTCAACGTCGCGCTTGCTGACGATATAGACCTTTTCCTGAAGGGCGGCGTCAGCGCCCGTAAATCAGTAGCGGTTGGCGTTGTTGCAGCCGGAGAAGGCTCCGTCGAGGATGGCATCACGTTGACTCTTGCCTCGCTAGACGCGGTTGAAAAGCTGCGCGCCACGCTTACCGAACTTACACGTACGGATGTCGATAATGCGCCAGCGGTCGCGCTGATGAAGGCTGGCAATACCTGGTACAGACTGGAAGAATCAGAAGGCCGCAGCCTCTCGCTCACCTACCTGGCCGGGCCTCGCATGCTGCCGAGCAATGGAGCTGCAATTGAGGCCCTCGTGCTTGCGCAGAGCCAGGAAAATCGAACGGTCACCGACCGGCAAATCGCCTGGACGGAAATTCTCCGGGCGCAAGGCCGCATCAAGTCGAAACTGAATACCACCCTCTTCACCAATTCGGACAGCACCTATCCAGAACTTGCAGGGACCGCCGCCGCGATTGTCGGCTCGCTCCTCACCATGCTCGTGACAGCAATGCTGGCTATTCCGGTTGGTATCTTCGCAGCTGTTTATCTCGAAGAGTTCGCGCCGAAGAATAAGCTGACATCGCTGATCGAGGTTAACATCAACAATCTCGCTGCCGTACCGTCGATCGTTTTCGGCCTGCTTGGCGCGGCTGTGTTCATCAACTTCATGGGGCTGCCGCGCTCTGTACCGCTTGTTGGTGGACTTGTGCTCGGCCTGCTGGTTCTGCCGACCGTAATCATCGCGTCGCGAGCGGCGCTTACCGCTGTGCCTCCATCTATTCGCACGGCGGCGCTCGGTGTAGGCGCGTCGAAGACGCAGTCGGTCTTCCATCACGTTCTGCCGCTTGCCGCACCCGGTATCATGACCGGCGCGATCATTGGCATGGCCCGCGCACTTGGCGAGACAGCCCCACTTCTGTTGATCGGCATGGTTGCCTTTGTTGCAGAAGTCCCCGACGGTCCGATGGATGAGTCGACGGTATTGCCCGTTCTGATCTATAAGTGGTCAACGGGTGCAGAACGCGCATGGGAGCCGCAGACCGCAGCCGCGATTATCGTGCTACTCGTCTTCCTCGTTCTCATGAATTTGATCGCGATCATTCTCAGACGCCGCTTTGAAAGGAGATGGTAGTCACCATGGACGGAAATATGGAACACTTCACCCAGACCAAATCCTCCGCTCGTGCAGACACCGCCTCTGCGCCGATCAAGGTCGATTGCCAGAACATTGACGTCTACTACGGCGACAAGCAGGCTATTGAAGACATCTCGCTCCAGATCGAAGACCGGTCTGTGACGGCTTTCATCGGGCCGTCAGGCTGTGGCAAGTCCACCTTTCTGCGTTGCATCAACCGCATGAACGACACGATCGAGTCTGCCAAGGTGACCGGCAAGATCTTCATGGACGGCGCGAACATCAATGATCCGGCCATCGATCCGGTCCTTCTTCGCTCGCGTGTCGGCATGGTGTTCCAGAAACCGAACCCGTTCCCGAAATCGATCTATGACAACATCGCCTATGGACCGCGCATCCACGGTCTGGCCTCAGGCAAGGCAGAGATGGACGAAGTCGTCGAAAACTCACTTCGCAAGGCGGGTCTCTGGGAAGAGGTGAAGGACCGCCTTCTGGCGCCCGGCACTGGCCTTTCGGGCGGCCAGCAGCAACGTCTCTGTATCGCGCGCGCTATCGCTGTGAGCCCCGAAGTCATCCTGATGGACGAGCCGTGCTCAGCGCTCGATCCAATTGCGACCGCCAAGATTGAGGAGCTCATTGACGAGCTTCGCGAGCGCTACTGCATCGTGATCGTTACCCACTCCATGCAGCAGGCCGCGCGCGTGTCGCAGAAGACAGCCTTCTTCCACCTCGGCAAGCTTATTGAATACGGTGACACCGAACGGATCTTCACCAATCCAGAGCATGGCCGTACCCAAGACTATATTACTGGCCGCTTCGGTTAAGCGGCAGAGAGAACCTCCAAATGCCTGATCATATCGTTACAGCCTTTACCGATGAGCTTGAGCATCTGTCGGCAAACCTACTGCGCATGGGCGGACTCGCCGAGAGCATGATCATGGATGCCAGCCGCGCCGTCGCGACATTCGATCTCGAACTCGCACGCGACGTCATCAAGCGCGACCGTTCGATTGATGAGCTTGAAGTCGAAGCCGAGCGGGCAATCATCCGCCTGATCGCGCTACGCCATCCGATGGCCGGTGACCTTCGCGCCGTACTTGGCGCGATGAAACTTGCCGGGGACATCGAGCGTATTGGCGATCTCTGCAAGAATATCGCGAAGCGCTGCCTCGAGCTTAATGGCGATGAGAACCGTGCTGCCGTCAAAGGCATTGAACGGATGTCACGCGCCGTCTCCCATCAGCTCCAGATGGCATTGGACTGCTACCTGCGGCAGGATATCGAAGCGGCGAAGACTGTCCTCGATATGGATGACGATATCGACGACCATTACACCTCGCTCTTCCGCGAAACGCTGACTTATATGATGGAAGACCCACGCCAGATCGGTTCGAACACGCACCTGATCTTCATGGCCAAGAACCTAGAGCGCATTGGCGATCATGCGACAAACATCGCCAAGGCGGTCTATTATATGGTCACCGGCGAAGCGACGACAGGCGCCAAGGTGGAGTCCCGGCTCTCCGGTGATGAAGGAGAGCAGCGTTGAAGCCATTCGTTCTGATTGCTGAAGACGAGAAAGCAGTCGCCGAACTGCTCCGCTACAATCTGGAACGCGAAGGTTACGACACCGCCGTCGCCCCTGATGGGGACGAGGCAATGCTCCTGCTCGAAGAGCGCCTGCCCGATCTCGTCCTGCTGGACTGGATGCTGCCGAAAGTCCCCGGGATCGAAGTATGCCGACGCATCCGCTCTAAGTCAGATACTGCCAATCTGCCCGTGATCATGCTCACGGCCCGCTCCGAGGAAAGCGACCGTATTCGCGGCCTCGACACTGGTGCGGACGACTATGTCACGAAGCCGTTCTCGACGACCGAGCTCATGGCGCGCGTGCGCGCCGTTCTGCGCCGTATCCGGCCCGCGCTTGTCGATGACCAGGTTACCGTCGGCGACATATCTATAGACCGGACAACCCATACGGTCAGCCGCAATGGCGAGGAAATTCACCTTGGCCCGACCGAATTCCGCCTGCTCGATTATTTTATCCAGCATCCAGGCCGCGTTTTCTCTCGTGAGCAGTTGCTCGACGGTGTCTGGGGCTCGGATGTGTATGTCGAGGTCCGCACGGTGGATGTACATGTCGGGCGGCTTCGCAAGGCGCTGATGAGCAAGGGCGGCGAAGATCCTATCCGGACGGTTCGCGCTGCTGGTTATTCCCTGCGGTCGAACTAGGGTTCTTCCTGACCGGCCATGCCGGGAAAATTCTTTTCGCGAGGCGTTCCTGCGCCGATGTGAATTGGCAAGACTTACCACCGGCCAGCGCATACCGTCCGCGAAATCTTATGCAGGAGACTGAAGATGCGCATTGGTGTGCCGACTGAAATCAAGAAGCAGGAATCCCGTGTCGGCCTGACGCCGGAGAGCGTCGGCGACCTCGTTAACTCGGGCCACGAAGTCTTTGTTCAAGAGGGTGCAGGCCTCGGATCTGGCTTTGCCGATGAGGATTATACCGATGTCGGCGCGCAGATCGTTGCCGACGCTGATGCTGTTTTCAAATCTGCCGAACTGATCGTGAAGGTGAAGGAACCGCAGCCGGAAGAAACCGCGCGCCTTACCCCAGAGCACACGCTCTTCACCTATCTGCACCTCGCACCCGATCCGGTTCAGGCCAAGGGCCTGATCGAGTCTGGCTGCACGGCCATTGCCTATGAGACCGTCACCGAACCTGCAGGCGGCCTGCCGCTTCTACGTCCGATGAGCCAGGTTGCCGGACGTATGTCGATGCAGGTTGCGGCCTGGGCCCTGATGCGCACCAAGCGCGGCCGCGGCCTCCTGCTCGGCGGTGTTCCGGGCACCCAGCCTGCAAAGGTTATCATTGTCGGTGGCGGCGTATCGGGCACAAATGCCGCCGAAATCGCCGTAGGCATGCGCGCGGATGTGACTGTCTTTGATCGCAACAATAACCGCCTCGCCGAGCTCGACGCCCAGTTCAACGGCCTGGTCAAGACGATGTTCTCGACCAAGGCGGCCCTTGATGCGGCTGTAAAGGAAGCAGACCTTGTGATCGGCGCGGTTCTGATCCCGGGCGCGTCGGCACCAAAACTCATCTCCCGCGAGCAGCTGAAGACCATGAAGCCGGGCGCAGTCCTCGTCGACATCGCCATCGACCAGGGCGGCTGTTTCGAAACATCGAAGCCAACAACCCACGAAGACCCGATCTACGACGTTGACGGCATCCTGCATTACTGCGTCGCTAACATGCCAGGCGCTGTACCGCGCACCTCCACCTATGCGCTCAACAACGCCACCCTACCCTTCGTGCTGCAGATCGCGAACAAGGGCACCCGTGAGGCGCTGAACTCAAACCCGCATCTTGCGAATGGTCTCACGGTTGCCGAAGGCCACATCACGCATGAGCCGGTCGCCAAAGATCTGGGCATGACCTACAAGCTGCCGAACTGGTTCAAGCCGCAGGCCTAGTCCGCGTCAGATCTTCCGAAGCGCCGACAGCAATCCGTCCATATCAGGCGGTAGAGGCGCTTCGGCAAAGACCTCGTCTCCGGTCACAGGGTGAACGAAGCCGAGGCTCGCAGCATGCAGGGCCTGCCTGTCGAACTGGCGCGCCCGCGTCGTCGCATCAATGAACGCTTCCCCGGAACCATACGCCTTTATTCCACGCTGCCGACCGTAAGTCGGGTCGCCGATTAGCGGCGCGCCGATATGAGCCATGTGCACGCGTATCTGGTGCGTGCGGCCGGTTTCAAGCCGACATTCGATCAGCGCGGCCGCCGGCAGGCCTGCCCCCTTGTCGAGCTCGCCATAGCTCTCTTTTGCCTTGTAGTGCGTCACTGCGTGACGCCCATGCTCGCTTTCCTCGTCGCGGATAACCGCCATCTTCTTACGATCGCTCGTTGAACGGGCAATACGCATATCAACGCTCCCGACCAGCGGGCGCGGCGCACCGCGCGTGATGGCGAGATAGGTGCGGTCGATATCGTGCGTCTTGAAAAGCTTTGACAGGCCTGCATGGGCAGGCTCGGTCTTGGCAACGACGAGGACGCCTGTGGTGCCTTTGTCGATACGGTGCACGATACCCGGACGCTCCACGCCGCCAATGCCAGAAAGCTCGCCTGCGCAATGATGCAGCAAGGCGTTCACCAGCGTGCCCTGCCAGCTGCCAGGCGCGGGATGGACCGCCATGCCCGAAGGCTTGTTCACAAGGATAAGATGCTCATCCTCGAACAGGATATCGAGTGGTATGTCTTCAGGTTCGGGCGTAGCGGGTACTGGATCCGGCATCTCCAGCGTATAGGTCTCTCCTGGAGACACGCCGGCTTTCGGGTCGTCAGCCGGCCTGCCGCCAAGACTGACGGCGCCCTCCTTGATCAGCGCCTTGGCGCGCGACCGCGAAAGCTCTGGCAGGGCCTCTGACAGGAAACGGTCGAGCCGTGTTCCTTTATCCGTATCCGTCGCAGTAGCAGTCAGTCTGTTCATTGGCGCAGCTTATAGACCTTGTTTCGCGGAGTCGTCATGATCGCGCTGTAGACAGGCAAAAATCGATTCCTGAGGAGCGGGGCTACCATGAGCAAGATTTCCAGACGTAACTTTCTAGGGTTCAGCGCAGGCGCGGCGGGCCTCACCGCCTGCGTAACCGAAACCACCGGCAATAAACCACTCGTCGACGACCGTGCTGCATTCGCCGGCGAAGTGAGCTTCGACCATGGTGTGGCATCCGGCGACCCGCTCAGCGACAGTATCATCGTCTGGTCGCGAGTGACGCCGACCGATGAGAATTCGGAATTGTCCATTCCCGTTACGGTCCGCCTCTTTCGCGATGAAGCGATGAGCCTGCTTGCTGCCGAAGCCCAGCTGAATGCAAGCGCCGCGCGCGACTTCACACTCAAGGCGGACATTCAGGGCCTGCAACCGGACACCGAATATTTTTACCAGTTCACTGCGCGAACGTCGTCTGGTGACGTGGTCTCTCCCGTCGGCCGGACGAAGACCACCCCAGCCTCCGGCAAACCGCCGGTGACACTCGCCGTCGTGTCGTGCTCGAACTTCCCGTTCGGCTATTTTAACGTCTACGATGCCATCGCCAAGCGCACGGATCTCGATGCCGTCATCCATCTCGGCGACTATCTTTATGAGTACGGTGTCGATGGCTATGGCGGTCAGGCAGGTCAGGAGATTGACCGCAATCACGAACCTCCGATGGAGATCGTTTCACTCGGTGACTACCGGATGCGCCATGCCCAGTACAAACGCGACCCGATGCTGCAGGCTGCGCACGCCGTGGCACCCTGGATCTGCACCTGGGACGACCATGAAAGCACCAACAACTCCTACCGGACCGGCGCTGAAAACCATCAGGCGGAAACCGAAGGCAACTGGACCGATCGCAAACAGGTCGCCGTACAAGCCTATCTGGAGTGGATGCCCGTTCGTGACCCCGAAGCGGGCCGCGCCACGGGTGGCATCTACCGCGCCTTTGACTTTGGCGACACAGCCAGCGTCTTCTGCCTTGAATCCCGTCTCACTGGACGCTCCAACGAAATCTCGTGGGGCGCAGAGCTTGCGGGGGTCGCACCAGACGCCATTCCTGCGAAGGCACAGGAAGTCATGGGCCGCGTCAGCGATGAGAGCCGAACAATGCTCGGCCGGGTCCAGGAAGAATGGCTCGATAGCGAGTTGCAGTCCTCTGTTTCAAGCGGCAAGGCCTGGCAGGTCCTCGCCAACCAGGTCATCATGGCTCGCGTGCGCCCGCCAAACCTCATGGAAACGCTTACTGACGCGCAAAAAGCCGCTCAGAGTGGATATGTGGCGCAGATGATACCGTTCAGCCAGCTTGGCCTGCCCTTCAATCTGGATGCATGGGATGGTTTCCCGGCCGCACGTGAGCGGCTTTACGCATCAGCCACCACCTCAAATGCTCGGCTCGTAACGCTGACTGGCGACACACACACCGCATGGGCGAATACGCTGCATGACAGCGCCGGCGCGCTCCGCGGCGTCGAGTTCGGCTGCACGTCGGTCACCTCGCCCGGCCTCGGCACCTATATCAAGGATGTGCCGGACCTTGGCGACCAGTTTGCGGCCGCAAACGCGGATGTGAACTGGTACAAGGTGGACGGGCATGGCTACACGCTGGTGACCCTGACAGCCGATGACGTGACGTCGGAATATGTCGAAGTCTCGAGCATCAGGGATCAGTCCTACACGACCGAGCCGATCGCCCGTTTCCGCGCTGTACGTACCGAAGACGGGCTGAAGGCGCTGGAACGCGTCTAGCCGCGTCCGCGATAGGTCGGCACACCAGTATCTGGAACGATGAGATCTTCTGGCGGGCGTCCCGTCTGCCAGAAGACGTCGATTGGAATGCCGCCGCGCGGGTACCAGTAGCCACAGATCCGCATCCAGGTTGGCGCCAGCAAGTCCCTTAAACGCTTGCCGATCGCCACGGTGCAGTCCTCATGGAAGGCGCCGTGGTTGCGGAATGACGTCATGTAGAGCTTAAGGCTCTTGCTCTCGACCAGCCACTCACCCGGGGCATAGTCGATGAGAATATGTGCGAAGTCAGGCTGGCCTGTGACCGGGCAAAGCGAGGTAAATTCCGGCACGGTGAAGCGCGCCAGATAGAGCGTCCCGGCGTGCGGGTTTGGCACCCGCTCCAGATCTGCCTCTTCAGGCGATGCGGGGATGGCGCTTGTGCCGCCAAGCTGTTCCAGCCCGGTATAGATACTATCACTCATGGATCAGAAACCTCCGATGCGCGGCAGAATGCCGAAGCTGAGCGACATGTAGACCGCATAGGCGAGAAGCAAGACCGCGCCTTCCCAGCGCGCCAGCTTACGCCCGGTATAAGCGAAGAGAACAAGCAGGAAGACAGACAGGGCCAGCGCCCCCATGTCCTGCATCGTAACGAGGCTCGTCATCTCGCCATATTCCATCGCACCGACATCTACCGGCGTTCCGGCGGCGAGCTCGGGCGAGGCCATGAGGCTGAATGGAAAGACGGCCGCCGAAACGCCCATGATGCCCAGAATGTTGAAGATGTTGGAGCCGATGACATTGCCAAGGGCGACATCAGCCTTGCCTTTCAGGGCAGAGACAACCGAGGTCACAAGTTCTGGCAGACTCGTCCCGATAGCCACGATGGAAAGACCGATAACTGTTTCGGAGATGCCGAACATGCGGGCGAGGTCAGAACCACCCTGCACGAGAAAGCGGGCACCGAAGATAACGCCCGCAATCCCGCCAAGAGCAAGCAGCAAAGAGGTCAGCAGTGGCTCATTGGTCTCGACAACTTCCGCTTCGCCGGAATGGACCTCTCTAGCGGCAGATCCTTTGCGCCGGTCCAGAAGCACGGAAAGTACCAGATAAACCAACAAGACGCCGATGAATGCAAAACCCATTGGCCGGGTGAAGCCATCAATCCAGATAATCGCGGCGAATAGCGCCGTAACTGCGATCATGAACAGGCCATCGCGCGCCAGTGCGCGTGGATTGGTCACGATCGGAGAAATCACGCAGGCCGCGCCGATGACTAGCAGCACATTGGCGACGTTCGACCCAACGACATTGCCAATCGAAAGCCCCGTCGCCCCATCAGATAGCGCCTGAAGGCTCGTTACAAGCTCTGGCATCGACGTACCAAAACCAACAAGGGTGAGGCCGATGAGGAGCTCTGACATGCCCAGCCTGCGCGCGACGCCAACCGAGCCGCGCACGAGAAACTCACCGCCAGCGAAGAGCAGGACCAGCCCGGCGACGATAAGCGCAATCATCATTGTCATGTCGGTTTAACTCCCAGCCACACCGGCGTTTTGCTGATCCACCACGGACAATTTCCGCAGCGAATTCCCTTGCAGGATGAAACGGCTACACTGGTCGCGTGAATGGAAAGGAAAATCAATGCGTCTTGCATACCGCGTCCCACTTCTCGCAGCAGCCCTACTGCTATCGGCCTGCGCATCGCAGGGACCAGAGCCCATCCCCGCCCAATCGGCTGAACTGGAAATCGAGAGCATCGAAACGGTGATCCGTAATCAGGCTGAGGCCTGGAATCGCGGCGACATAGACGCGTTCATGGAAGGTTACCTTCGCTCCCCCGAACTCCGCTTCGCCTCAGGCGGAACCGTTACGCATGGTTTTGAGCCAACCCTTTCGCGCTACAAGGATCGGTACGATACTCGCACAGCGATGGGCACGCTGTCATTCACAGAGCTCGAGACAGTGCTTCTGTCCGAAGATGCCGCTGTTGTGCATGGTCGCTGGCAGCTTGCGCGGGACCTTGATGCGCCATCGGGACTGTTCACGCTCGTCTTCCGCAAGATATCTGGCGACTGGCAGATCATCAGCGACACAACGACGTCCGCGAACTGATTGCACATGGCGGACGCTTCGACATAGAGAAACAAGGACCGCAGCAGCGATCATGCATGGGGGACGCACAGGATGGCGCGCGCAACGCTTGATCTTGAGACACATACATCGCGGCTGGAAGCCGCCATCGAAAGTATCTGGTTTCGCAACCTGATCACGGCGCTGATCATCCTGAACGCCATTGTTCTAGGTGTGCTCACCTATCAGGAAGACTTGCCGCCTGCGCTGGTCGTTTCACTCAACGGCATCGACCGGGCGATCACCTATATCTTCGCCGTCGAGATTTTCCTGAAGCTGGTCGTCTACCGCCTTCTCTTCTTCCGATCTGGCTGGAACTGGTTCGACTTCATTGTCGTCGGCATATCTCTTGCTCCGGGCAGCGAGGCATTCTCGGTCCTGCGCGCGCTACGCGTGCTGCGGGTTCTGCGACTTCTTCATGTCGTGCCGATGATGAAACGTATCACTGAAGCGCTGCTCAAAGCCTTGCCCGGCATGGGTGCCATCGTCGCTGTGCTGGCCCTGCTGATCTACGTATACGCCGTGATGGCGACGAACATGTACGGCAACACCGACAATGAGGAGGTGCTGGAGCTGTTCGGTGACCTTCCAAGTTCTGCCTTTTCCCTGTTCCAGGTCATGACAATGGACGGGTGGCGTTTCGAAGTCGTGCAGAAGGTGATTGATGATGGTCACCCCTGGGCATGGCTGTTCTTCATCACCTTCATCTTCATCGCCAGCTTTGCTGTCCTGAACCTCTTTATCGCCCTGGTGGTAGAAGCGCTCGCTGCTGAACAGCGAGCCGCGACCGATGAACTTCTTGAAGATATCGAAGAAGACGTTGAGCACGCCGAAGAAGAGAGAGACGAGATGCTGAAGCTGCTCACGTCACTTCGAGAGGAAGTAGCAGGCCTGCGCGCCGACATCCATCAGACGGGTGGCAGCGGGAAGTCCCGGGAATAGCAGTGAATTCTCACGAACTCGTAATGGTTATTATCGCCATTTGTGAGTATAGGTCACTGTCCCCACGCCCCAATCCGATTATACTGACAGTCTCATGAGCCTTTGGCAGTTGCTCATCGATGGCGGAAAACGCCTCTTCGATCCCGATACACCGGAAGAACCGGTTGGGAGCGAACAGGCCTGCGCGCCTGATCCGAACGATGTCGGTTTCACCGCAGCCGTTATAGGCCTCAGCGCCAAGATGGCCGCCGCCGATGGCCGGGTCAGCGATGCCGAAGTGATGATGTTCTCTCGCATCTTCCGCGCATCGCCTGAGGACGCCGCCCAGGTGAGACGCGTGTTCCGCATCGCCCAGCAGACAGTTCGCGGCTATGAGGCTTATGCCCGCAAGATCGGCAAGAAATACTCTGCCCGTCCATGTCTGCTCGAAGGCGTGCTCGATGGGCTCTTCATGATTGCGGGCGCCGATGGTGCCGTGACCAGTGACGAAATGGATTACCTGCGCACCGTAGCAGAGGCGTTCGGCTTCGACGAAACGACGTTCCGGCGTATCCGGGCGAGCCATCTCGGCCCAGACCGCGATGACCCGTACCACATTCTGGGGGTCGCCCATGACGCGGCCTTTGACGATATTCGCCGCGCCTATCGCCGTCTCATGGCGGACAACCACCCAGACCGGCTCGTCGGAAATGGCGCCCCGCGTGAGTTTGAACTGGCTGCTCACGATAAGGCTGCCGCGATCACGGGAGCCTATGCGCGCATTCGGGCAGAAAGAGGCCTGATTGCGGCAAACTGAGGGATTCCGCCGCACAGAGATTGATTCCGGCGCTTTCAGCCTTCACATTCGTCTGCAGGAGACACGCACATGACCGCAGCCCGCACCCCGATTTCAGCAGACCTCGTCCTCAACCGGATCGGTTACGCCTTCAAGGAAGCCGCTCGCTGGACGCTGAAGGGCCTGCTTGCGATTGCAATCGTGTTCATGGCTGGCGTCATTGCAGTGATCACAGCCGCTGCCGGCCTGTTCATCGCAGCCGTTGCGGTCCTTCTCAAGCTCACGACAGGCAAGGCAGCGCCGCGCCGCGCGCAATATGCCGGCGGTGAGACAGACGAAAGCGGCATCACGCTGGAAGCCCACCGCACCGCACGCGGCTGGACTGTCGAACGCTAGGACGGCGCCAGAAGCAGGCCTTTGCGATTTTTAGGATCAGGTTCCGTAAACGCTCGACTGCGCCTTGAAAGCTTCAGCGTCGACTTCATGCCGTAGCGGCTTTCCCGCCAGAAAACTCGAGAGATTTTCAAGAAACTGCTCGTCATTGCGACGGTCGGTGCCCGCTGTCGTTGGCGCCGTATGGGCCGTCAGCGTGATGGCTGGATGACCCCATAGCGGGCTACCAGGCGGCAGCGGCTCCTGCCGGGTCACGTCCAGCGCGGCATGAGCGGGCCGCCCCCCATCCAGCGCCACCACCAGCGCGTCTTCATCCACGAGTGGCCCCCGCCCGACATTGAGGAACAGGCTACTGGGTGACATCGCCGAAAAGAAATTGGCATCCGCCAGATTTTCCGTTGCCGTAGTCAGGGGACAGCAGAGGAGCACTGCATCAGCGAGGCCGATCTCCTCTTCCGTCAGCTGATCGGGATGCAGCATGTGGTCGGCAAAGGGAGAGACCGCGCTGGATCTGCGCACTCCGGTGACGTGGGCACCGAGCGCTTTCAGGCGTCGGCCCACATTCTCACCGATATGACCAAACCCGTAGATCAACCATCTTGTCTCCCCAACTTCGCGGAAAGGCACCTTCTGCCACTTCCGATCCTGTTGAGACCTCCGGCGCGCGGCCCCTTCGCCAAAGAAATCGAACGCCGCCCAAAGCACCCATTCAGCAATAGCGTGGGCCTGCACATGACTGACCGTATAGATCTCGGCCTTCTGTCCAACTTTCTGCAGAAACTCGTTGTCGAGCCCCGCCGCTATGGATTGGAACCAGGCAAGGCGCGGCGTTGCGTAAACGGCTTTCACAAAATCACGCACGGCCGGGCTGAAGAAAGCGTCTGTGTTGCCATAGGCAATTACACCTTTGGAGCCTTCACTGCCCCAAGGCCGCCTGAATTCGGAGCTATCGTTTAAGGTGTAGGGCGCTATTTGTTCAGCGAGCGGCTTGAGACGGGCCTCGAGCCGGGAGAAGGTTCTTTCATGTATAAGAAGATCGTACAAATTGCGCTCCCGTGCCTGATTGGGCTGGCCTTTCTGCCAGTAGAGACCGCCCATGGCCAGTATCAGCCCGAGGGAGAGTTCGCAGATGTACGAAGCCAGGACTATCTACGGGATGTCGTGGCGCTCTCCTCCACGCTCGGATCTGCGCACGCTTTGCGCGTCCTCTGCAATGGTCGCAACGACCAGTACTGGCGCAGTTATATGCAGGAACTGTTGAGCCTTGAGGCGCCCTATCAGGGCCGTCTGCGCACCTCGATGGTCGACGCCTTTAATACTGCCTATTCGGCCGAAGCTGCTCGAAGAGATTCCTGCGACGATGGGGCAGTATCCGCTGAACGGGTCTACGCCTCGACAGGCGAGCGGCTTGCTAATGCATTGGTGCAGGCGAACCTTCCTGAGAGTGCACGCGGCGGCGACGACTAGTCCTCGCGCTTGATCCTTGCCTTGCCGCGGCCGATGGCAAGCGCCTTCACCGCGCCCCGGAATGTGCGCACTTCCTGACTGGTCCACTGGCCGCGAATGAACGCGTTACGCAGATTGCGGGTCATCAGCGGTGTCTTGTCGGGTGGATAGAAATAACCTGCCCGCTCCAGCTCATACTCAAAGTGCTCAAACATCCCGATAAGTTCGGCGCGGCTGGCGACATCGCTCACACCAGCGTCAGCGCCTTCAAAGCGGCCTTCCTGCCCAATCGCCTCGCCCCAGGCATGCGCAAAGACGATAACTGCCTGTGAGAGATTGAGAGATGCGAAGCCTTTATTGACCGGGTAAGTCATGATCGCATCACTGAGCGCGACATGGTCGTTGTGAAGCCCCTGGGCCTCATTGCCGAACATTACGCCCGTTTTAAGGGACTGCCGCTGGATGAGTTCGACAGTGCCACTCGCGTTCGTGACGGGCTTCTCCATGCCGCGTGGCCGGGCTGTGGCGGCAATAAGATAGCCAAGGTCGGCGCAAGCTTCTTTAACGCTGTCGAAAACCGACACTTCAACGCCCGCCTCAAATGCCCCTGCTGACATCGGCTCAGCGGCAGGATTTGGCCAACCATCGCGCGGGGCGGCGATGCGAAGCTCAGTCAGCCCGAAGTTCAACATGGCCCGCGCGGTAGAGCCGATGTTTTCGCCCAGCTGCGGCTCTGCAAGAATGATAATTGGCCTGTCAGTCATTCGCCTGAATAGTCCGGCCATTCCATGGAACGGAACTGGCCATTGGCAGTAAACTGTGGCTCAAGCCCCGCATCCTGCAGCAGTTCGCTAAGGGCGCGGCGCGGCTGGCTCAATTCGTCTTCGACAATAGCACGTATGCGTTCGCGCTGGCCCGGTGTCGCCCCCATAAGCTGAAGGGCTGTGAAGTAGACCTGCTTGTCGATCACATGATCCGAGCTTCGAGCCGCCCAGTCGCTGAGCCCATCCCAGAAATCAAAAAGGTTTCGCTGCTTTAGATAGCCGTCTGCGGCCAGGGCGATAAAATCCCCGCAGGCATAGGGGCCTGTCGTCGCGCCGCGCTCCAGCGCCGTTTCCAGCGGGCCACTCTCCAATGTCTGGATGCAATCTTCAAATGCGTTCTGATAAACCGATGACAGAAAGTTTTCAGGGGCATCCATGTTCGCCGCAATGAGCTGGTAGGCAATTGAGTTGGCGATGCCATCATGTATCCAGGCTGCCTCCGGCCCACCCAGAACGACACCATTCCGGGTCTGAAATAGACCGGCAAGTTCGCGAATGGTGTACCAGTGCAGGTACGCAAGCGCATCACTATTACGGTTGGCAAATCCCTGGCCGCCTAGTTCGAGCATGATCTGGCTGTCGAACCGGCTGCCCTCAAGCGCCAGCCCCGCAGCTTGCGCGCCCTTGTAGGCCACGATGATAGAGACCTGTTCTCCCAGCCCTTCGCCCCAGCGGCTTTCAAGTGTGCCGAGAAACTCTTCGACCGCATCTGGCACGTTCGAAGACAACCATTCGGGAAGATAGGGGTCTGCAAGAAGGGAAAAGCCCTCATGCGCCTCAAAATCGCCCTCACCAATATAGACGTACTGGTCCTGCACACACACGCTCAACGAACCTTCAGACATTTGAGCGCTGGTGAGCATGGGTCCGTCTGCTTCGACCGTAAGCCTCATTGGTAGCGTTGCGGACTCGACCGCACTGAGATCGCCATCCAAAGCTTCGACGCTGTCGATATCCTGAAATCCGATGAGTTCGAACTGCGCGTCGTGCACCGCAATGCCGCCACCGGCAAAGGTCACGAATGGCGTCGGGTCGTTCGGCAGCTGCCCGGTAAGCGGGATGATACTGAACTCAATCTCCTCAACTGGCTCATCCATGACGATCACGTCAATGCCGTTCAGCCGCCCAAGGCGCACACCTTTCGTCTGCGAGGACCAGGTTGCCGATCGATAGCCTGTCCGCGAGTGCGCGAGCGCATAGACTGGCTGCGGCGCATCGAAGCTGTACCTTACAAACCAGTTGCCATCATCTCTCGGGCCGACCGTGACGATGGCCTCCGTGGCACCGCCTTCAGACGGCCTGGACTGGGCATTTGAAGGCGCGAGGAGCATGCAGAAGCTCAGCGCGGCGGCAAGACTTGGACGGGTAAGTTTCATGGGGCCGCTCAATCAGCTGTTGCAGGCGCGATTACCGCTTTTGACCATTCGACCCCTTCTGCTATAGCCGCCCGGGATACAGTGCAACTGAAAGGACTTTCACACGATGGCAAAGATCAAGGTCAAGAATCCGGTCGTCGAGCTCGACGGCGATGAGATGACCCGCATCATCTGGCAGATGATCAAGGACCGACTCATCCACCCCTATCTCGATATCGATCTCAAATATTACGACCTCGGCATCGAAGCCCGCGACGCGACCGACGACCAGATCACGGTCGACGCGGCAAACGCCATCAAGGAATATGGCGTCGGCGTTAAATGTGCGACCATCACCCCGGACGAAGCCCGCGTTGAGGAATTTGGCCTCAAGAAGATGTGGCGCTCGCCAAACGGCACGATCCGTAACATCCTCGGCGGCGTTGTCTTCCGTGAGCCGATCGTGATTTCGAACGTGCCACGCCTGGTACCCGGCTGGACCCAGCCAATCGTCATCGGTCGTCACGCTTTCGGTGACCAGTACCGCGCGACCGACTTCCTCTTCCCTGGCAAGGGCAAGTTGACGATGAAGTTCGAAGGCTCGGACGGCACCGTCATCGAGCACGAAGTCTTCGATGCACCGTCCTCCGGTATCGCCATGGGCATGTACAACCTCGACGAGTCGATCCGCGACTTCGCACGCGCCTCGTTCAACTTTGGCCTGTCGCGCAAGTGGCCAGTCTACCTGTCGACCAAGAACACGATCCTGAAAGCCTATGACGGCCGCTTCAAGGACCTGTTCCAGGAAGTCTTCGACAACGAGTTCAAGGAAGCCTTCGCCGAGTTCGGCGGCACCTATGAGCACCGCCTCATCGACGATATGGTTGCGGCCGCCATGAAATGGTCCGGCGGCTATGTCTGGGCCTGTAAGAACTATGACGGCGACGTCCAGTCCGACACGGTTGCCCAGGGCTTCGGTTCGCTTGGCCTCATGACCTCCGTTCTCATGTCGCCAGACGGTAAGACGGTTGAAGCAGAAGCCGCACACGGCACTGTGACGCGTCACTACCGCAACCACCAGAAGGGCGAAGCGACCTCGACCAACTCGATCGCGTCGATCTATGCCTGGACCCGAGGCATCGCGCACCGTGGCCGTCTTGATAACACGCCGGAAGTGACCAAGTTCGCTGAAGACCTCGAGCAGGTCGTCATCGAGACCGTTGAAAGCGGCAAGATGACCAAGGACCTCGCGCTTCTCATTGGTCCGGATCAGGACTGGCTGACGACCGAAGGCTTCCTCGAAGCTGTGGCTGAGAACCTCGAAAAGAAGATGGCATAAGGCGCAAGCGCCCTATCACTGAATCGCGAAGCCCCGGTCAATCGGCCGGGGCTTTTCTTTTGCAGGAACAATTGTCTAAGTGGTTGCGGGGGGCGTGCATTGAAGAAGCTACTTACGAAAGTTCCAAACTGGCTGCGCGTCGTCCTGATCGTCGTGCTGGTCACGATTGGCGCCAACATGCTGTCGCGTTTTACCAATCCCTCCGCGTATGCGGTCGCCAATAACTGCCTTTCGCGTGACGGGAACATCGGGCCTTACACCAATGCCTGCGAGACGCCGATCAATGCGCGTTACTGCTTTCGGTCGGCCGGGCTGGAGAAAACTTGCGGCGTCGTTGAACTCGTCCCTGGCGAGACGATGAGCGGCCTTCGTGATGAGGCAGACGCTGCGCGTGATATCCACGACTTCAACCGCACGACCGTGCACGCCTGCGCTCTGCCCTATGTGCCGCAAGATGTGCCAAGCACCAATAATAGCACGCGTATGGTCGATGGCTGCCGGAAACCTGGCAACTGATCGCGATGATCAGGCGTGCCAGATCTAGCCGTTGATGATGATGGGATCGCCCGGCTTCGACATTGGCGCGGCCTCTTCGATCGCGATCGGCCCTTCGCAGATATCGGTCAGCCGACCGCGCTGGCGCTCGGACGCAGGCTGCGGAATGCGGTCTTCGTAACCGTCGGCGATGAGGTCGCAATCGCAGTCCACACCTTCGATCTTCTCGCCATCAACGAGGTGCTCGACAATCTTGCACCCAGCCTCATCAGCCTTGGTCCACATGCGCGTGTTGAAGCTCTGCCCGCTTTCAGTGTCCCAGCTCGTAGAGATGGAGCGGCAGATTTCCTCAGCCCCTGCGGGCAGGCACATGGCGATGGCGGCGATAACAACAAAACGCTGTTTCATACTGAAATCCAAAGCATGAACCGGGCCATGCTGAAGTCCCCTACCCAACGATCACATGCTCTTCATTGAACCAGAGAGGCGAGCGCGGCAAGTCGATAAACTTACGCTCATCCTCTAGCAAGGCCGCGCCCGCTTCGGCATTGCCTTCATTCTCGCCTGCCTCGAACAGGGCATCCCAACTCTCGAAGTAGATTTCCGCGATACCGTCATACATGTCTGGCGCGTCCCGGCTGTCGCGCATCACGCCGTTGAAGTCGTGCGTCAGCGCATGCACCTGCACATAGCGCGCGATGCCCAGCGTCTTGGCATGCTTTGCGACCAGCGGGGCGTGGTTCTCACGCCAATAGGTCTGGAACTCATCCCGGCTAAGATGCGGCAGCCTGTGCAGGCAGAATGTTAGCTTGATCATTGAAATCCTCCCTTATGTCTCGGGAAGACTAGCGCGGAAACGGCCTAATCGACCAGTTCGTAGCGATAGGATTCGATCACCGTGTTCGCCAGCAGCTTCTCGCACATTTCCTTGACGCGGGCGTCGGCTTTGTCCTTGGCAACGCCTTCCAGGTCGAGTTCGATCACCTTGCCGATGCGCGCACTGTGCACTTCATCGTAGCCCATACGGCCAAGCGTGTCGGCAACTGCCTTGCCTTGCGGGTCGAGAACACCGGGTTTCAGGCCGACATGGACAATGGCTTTCATGACACTCGTCTCCGCTCGCAATCGACGCTGCTGCGTCCTTGTGATCTGACGTCCTATTGAAAGGCGAGCGCCGCCGCAACTGCGCCCACCACAACAAGTGCACCAGCAATCCAGGGCGCGCGATTCAGCCAGGTGAAGGCAGCGACACGCTTCTTGAAGTCGGCCCGGTCATTCACGTTCGGAAATGGGGTATCGGGCACGGGCACACCCAGGAATGCGCACAGCGGCTCCCACCCTTCCTTCGGATGAAAAATGAGCAGGCGGTCCGCCGGAATCTCCGTCGTCACGGCCGCTTCATGCTGCTCGAAGATTTTGCGCGCATAGTCGCGATCCTCGAATTTCCCGTGAAAGACCCGGTCCCACACAGTGGCGTTGGTCATTTCCTTGATCTTCCGGATTTTCGGGATGACCGTCATCCAGTTCGGAATTTTCTTGCTGACCGGATAAATCGTTTCCAACGCGCTCTCATACCATGCGTCGAAACTACGCGTCGTAAGAATCACTTTGGCGTCGGGAAAATGCGCTGAGATTTCTCGCCAGTACGCAGATGATGGAAAGTCGACGCTGGCCTGGAAGCCGTGAAAAACCTCGTCCCAGTCAGGCTTTTCCCCGCGTCCTATGGCGTGCCAGCTGTTAAGCTGAAAGTCGCTCGGAAAGACTTCCATCATATGATGGCATTTGTCGAAACCGAGCCGCTCGAGCGCCATTTTCATGGAAAGCGTACCGGTGCGGCCGAACCCTGCACCGACAACCTTGAGTGCCATATCCTTGTCCCCCTGAAGGGAAGGCTACTTCATGCCACTCGTGAAGTCGATCACATCGCCGCCCTGGGCGCTTTCCTTGATGATGCCAAGACGCCGGGCAACTTCTGCATACGCTTCTGTGACCCCACCAAGATCGCGGCGGAACCGGTCCTTATCGAGCTTTTCATTCGTCTCATAATCCCAGAGACGGCAGCTATCAGGGCTGATTTCGTCGGCCAGGATTGTGCGGACCATTTCGCCTTCGAAGTGGCGACCAAACTCAAGCTTGAAGTCAATTAAACGGATGCCGACAGCCGAGAACAGGCCGCACATGAAGTCGTTGATCCGCAGCGCAAGCGATACGATGTCGTCCATCTCCTGCTGGCTGGCCCAGCCAAAAGCAGCAATGTGCTCTTCTGACACGAGTGGATCGCCCAGCTCGTCTTTCTTGTAGCAAAACTCGACGATGGCGCGCGGCAGCGTCTCGCCTTCCGGAATGCCAAGACGCTTTGACATCGTGCCCGCCGCGACGTTGCGCACGATCACTTCCAGCGGAATGATCTCCACCTTCTTGATCAGCTGCTCACGCATATTGAGGCGTTTGATGAAGTGGTTCGGGATGCCGACGGCTGACAGCCGGGTCATCAGGAACTCACTGATACGGTTGTTGAGAACGCCCTTGCCGTCAAGCACGGCTTTCTTTTCGGCGTTGAAGGCCGTCGCATCATCCTTGAAGTACTGAATAAGAGTGCCGGGCTCTGGACCTTCGTAAAGGATCTTAGCCTTGCCTTCATAAATCATGCGTCTGCGCGACATTGCTATCCCTCCGCCAAGGGGAGACGCACTGCAGGTGCAGCCGCTCCGCGCCCCCTAGAACAAGGCGGAGTGATAACGCGACTGCGCCTGCTAAACAAACGATGATTCAGCAGGCAAGACAGGGGGTACGGCGCCGGTGTACGGCTCTAGCGTCTTGCGCACACAGGCCATGGCAATCTATATCCCGGCAAAGCCAGTCATGCCCAATCAAGAGGAGGGCTTACCATGAGCACATTCGACGATCGCGAGCGCGCCGAGGAAGCAAAATACGCGCACGACAGCGCCCTGCAGTTCAAGATCATGAACCGCCGCAACAAGCTGCTTGGCCTCTGGGCTGCAGACCTGATGAACCTGTCCGGCAACGAGGCAGAGGCCTATGCCAAGTCCGTCGTCATGTCCGATCTTGAAGAACCGGGCGACGAAGACGTTTTCCGCAAGGTTCGCGGTGACTTCGATGCCAAGGGCGTCGACCGCTCGGATGCCCGCATCCGTGAGCATATGGCTGAACTGCTGGCCGTCGCGCGCGAGCAGGTCATGAAGGAAGTCAAGGACTAGGCAGGCACCTCGCTTGCGCCAGGCGGTCCTGCCTGCGCGCCGCCGCATGTGGACCACCGGCCTGTAACCCTTGAAGCGACTGCCTGTTGGCCACACATTCCGGGCAGATACCGGAAAGTTCCGATTGGAGACGAGAATGAGCGACGACGTCCAGCAAGCCATCGACAAGGCTGTTAAGAGCAATGATGTAGTGCTTTTCATGAAAGGCACGCCGACCTTCCCGCAATGCGGCTTCTCGTCGGTCGTTGTTCAGGTCCTCGACTATCTCGGCGTCGACTACGCCGCGACCAACGTGCTTGAAGACCAGGCCATCCGGGAAGGCATCAAGGTCTATTCCGACTGGCCGACCATTCCGCAACTTTACGTCAAAGGCGAATTCGTCGGCGGCTGCGACATCATCAAGGAGATGTTCGAAAGCGGTGAACTCAAAGAGTTCATGTCCGAAAAAGGCATCGAGATGGAAGCGGCTTAGGTCTTTTCGCAATCAAACAAACGGGATCGAGGCGCCGGAAACGGCGCCTCTTTTCGTTTATGTTGCCACGCCGCGCACGCCCGCTAGTTTCCTGCCAACGACATGCTGGCCAGCCGGGAGCGCCCCATGAAACTATTTTCCGCTATAACTCTCGCCGCCGCCTTGGTGGCCATGCCCGCCAACGCCGAAAACTGGACCGCGCAAGCGCAGAAGCACACCGCTCAACTTGAAGCCTTCGAGTTCGGCACCGGCGAAACCATGCCAATCACCATGACCTATTACACCCTCGGCGCACCGAAGCGCGACACCGACGGGAAGATCACCAATGCGGTCATGTTGCTTCACGGAACGGGCGGTAGTGGCACTTCCCTGCTGCGCCCGCTGTTCGGCGACGAGCTGTTCGGTCCGGGCCAGCCACTGGACCTTGCAGATACCTATATCATCTCGCCCGACAATCTCGGTCATGGCGACAGCTCCAAGCCGAGCGACGGCATGCGCCTCGATTTCCCGCGCTATGATTATGACGACATGGTCCGCGCTCAGTACCGCATGCTGACCGAACACGCAGATGTCGGAAGCCTCGACATGATCATCGGCACCTCGATGGGCTGCATGCACAGTTTTGTCTGGGGTCCGGAGTATCCAGGTTTTGTCGAGCGCTTCGTCCCGCTCGCCTGCAACGCCATCGAGATCGCCGGCCGCAACCGGATGTTCCGCCAGATGATCATCGATGGCTTCGAGGACGACCCCGACTATGACGAGGGCAACTATGGAGACGCAGCGGATCTGGAAACGGGCCAGCTCATCTATGCAAACACGCTCATTCTGGCAGGCGGAAACCCCTACCGTCTGCAGGCCGAAGCCCCGACGCGTGACGCCGCAATCGAAGCCCTGCACGCCTCGCAGGAAGGCCTGAAAGCTCGCGCGGTCGATCCGAACGACACGATCTACCAGTTCGATGCGTCCCGCACCTACAACCCCGCCCCGCGCCTGTCTGAAATCGAAGCACCCGTACTCTGGATCAATTCGGCCGACGACTTCATCAACCCGCCGGGCCTCGGCGACCCTGAAGCGCTCGCCGCCCGGATGCCAAACGCCCGCTTCGTCCTCATCCCCGCCAGCGAAGAAACCCGCGGACATGGCACGCATACGGCAGCGGCCATCTGGAAAGATGAGCTGATCGCATTTCTGGAGGCGCACCCGGAAGCGGGCGAATAGCCGATCATGCGCGCCTGCGTGCTGCGGGATAAGGCTGCGCTACCGCGCTATCATGCTTTTCATTGAGGCCCGCCGCTGGTACACGCGCGCCCCATGAGCACACTTGTGGAAAATCCGCCGATCGCGCCTGTGAAGACCCAGCCGAAAGTGGGAATCGTCTCGCTTGGCTGCCCGAAGGCGCTGGTTGATTCAGAGCGCATTATCACGCGCCTGCGCGCCGAAGGCTATGCGATCTCGCCAGATTACTCCGGCGCGGATCTTGTCCTCGTCAATACGTGCGGCTTCCTCGACAGTGCTCGCGATGAAAGCCTTGAGGCCATTGGCGAAGCCATCGAAGCGAATGGCAAGGTGATCGTGACCGGCTGTCTCGGTGCAGAACCGGACGTTATCCAGAAGGCTCATCCCAAGGTTCTCGCCGTCACGGGCCCCCATCAGTATGAGCAGGTGATGGAGGCGGTTCATACCCACCTCACGCCCCCGCCGGATGCGTTCACAGACCTCGTGCCTGAAACAGGGCTGAAGCTGACCCCGCGCCACTATTCCTATCTGAAGATCTCCGAGGGTTGTAACAATCGCTGCAGCTTCTGCATCATTCCGAAGCTGCGTGGTGACCTCGTCTCCCGCCCGATCCACCATGTGCTGACGGAGGCTGAACATCTCGTCCGCGCCGGCGTGAACGAACTCCTCGTCATTAGCCAGGACACGTCTGCCTACGGGCTCGACGTGAAATACGCGCCGCAGATGTGGAAGGGCGAAGAATATGAGACCCGCTTCCTTGATCTTGCGCGGGGCTTGGGCTCACTCGGGGCCTGGGTACGCATGCACTATGTTTACCCCTATCCGCATGTCGACAAGGTCATCCCGCTGATGGCGGACGGAACGATCCTCCCCTATCTCGACATCCCCTTCCAGCATGCTTCGGCCAATGTGCTGAAGGCGATGAAGCGCCCGGCCAAGCAAGACCGCGTCCTGGAGCGTATCCAGCAATGGCGCCGCGATGTGCCGGGCATGACGATCCGCTCCACCTTCATTGTCGGCTTTCCCGGAGAGACCGAGGAGGATTTCGAGATCCTGCTCGACTTCATTCGCGAGGCAAAGATCGACCGGGCTGGCTGTTTCAAATACGAGAACGTCCAGCACGCCGAGAGCCGCGACCTGCCTGGGCACGTGCCTGAAGAGGTCAAGGAAGAACGGTGGCACCGGTTCATGGCCGTGCAGGCGGCGATCTCCGCCGAGCGCGCTGAAGCGCAGGTTGGCACGGTTCAGGATGTTATCATCGATGGACCGGGCGAAGCAGACGGCGAGATGTTTGCCCGCACCAAGGCAGACGCACCAGAAGTCGACGGGATGGTGTATCTCGACAATGCCCGCCAACTTAAACCAGGCGATATCGTCAGCGCCCGTATCACGGACGCCGACGAATACGACCTGTACGGCGAGCCAGCCTAGGCAGGCATTGAAGCAAACGCCCTCGTCCCGAGCGAAGTCGAAGGACAAGGGCGGCTGTCGACTGACACGTTTTCAGACTAGTTGCTGATATCGTTACGGATCCGTACGGCAGCGCCCTGCGGAATACCAAGCTCTTCAAACGACCAGCTCAACTCAACACCTTCTGGTATGTAAGCTTCGCAATAGTCCTGGCGTTCACGATAGAAGCCGACGGAAAAACGGTTCTCGCCCGTCTTGTCGATGTCTGCACCGATGAAATCCTTGGTCGTGCAGCCATTCGACGTCACGCGCGCAGTAACAATCCCGTTAGTCACGTCAGCGCCCATCAGCTCGCCATAGGAGCGGTCGCTGCTCCAGTCAGCGCGGACATGCTCATCCGCGTCAACGATAACGCAGCCACCCAGAAAGAGGGCTGCAGTGGCGGCGCCGAGCGACAGGCGAATGGAGGTGTTGAGCTTCATATCGAAAATTCCTTATTGACTTACAATAATTATTCGTATTGATTTTCGATAAAGAGAAGTCAAGCAAATAGTTTGCCATTCAACACCGAAGCCAGACAGGAACACCTGATGACACGTCGCATTGCCCTCACCGCCTTCGCCTTCAGTGCCGCAACGGCCCTGCCTGCCCTCGCCGAAACGCGCACTTATGACGTCGGCAATTTCGAGGGCATCGACGTGTCTTCAGGCATCGAAGTCCTTTATGAGATCGGCACCACAAAGTCCGTAATCGTAGAGAACAAGGACGGTGATTTCAGCGATATTATCGTCGAGTCGAAGGGCGGAGACCTCGTCCTGAAGCGGCCACGCAAAATGGGCTGGGGCCGCCGCCGCGCGCCGTATACCGTGACGGTCGGCGCCTCATCGCTCAACTCGATTGAGGCCTCTTCCGGCTCAAGCGTATCAGGCGATGGCCTCTCCGGCCCCCGTGCCAGCGTCGAAGTATCGTCTGGGGCAGATGTCGAAATCAGCGGCATCGACGCGGAAACAGTCATCGCCGAGGCATCCAGCGGCGCGAGCATGGAAATTGCCGGCACGTGCACGACCATCGACGCTGACGCCTCCTCAGGCGCAAACCTCGATGCAGGCGACCTCATCTGCGAGCGCCTCGTGGCGGATGTCTCCTCCGGCGCATCGATTGACGCTCATGCCAGCCAGAGCGTGCGCGCTGACGCGTCCAGCGGCGGCAGCGTAAAAGCCTTTGGCGGCGCAGGCGACGTGTCCGTTGAAAAGTCGTCCGGAGGCTCGGTTCGCGTCGTCAGCTAGCGCGGATCACCCTTAAAACAGAAGAGGTCTTCCATTTTGGAAGGCCTCTGTCTTCTGGGTGGTACTCACATACCGTTCCTAGCTGAAATCATAGTCTTCGGCGCGCAGCTCGAGCTGCGGCCAGTCGAGGTTCATATCCTCGAGCGTGCCCCGCACAATCCGCGCGATAGCGGCGTTCCGGCGTGTACGGCTGTCGGAGGGAATTACGTACCAGGGCGCCCAGGGCGTTGAGCACCGGTTCACCATGGTTTCATAGGCGTCCATGAAATCCGGCCAGAGCTTACGGTCTTCAAGATCTCCGGGATTGAACTTCCAGCGCTTGTGCGGCTCAGTGACCCGTTCTTTCAGACGCTCGCCCTGCTTCTCATGTCCGATATGGAGCATGAACTTCAGAATGGTGACCCCATTCTCGCTTAGCAATTTTTCGAATTGATTGATCTGGTCATAGCGCTGCTCGACCATCTCAGCGGGTGCGAAGTCACGCACCTTTACCACCAGAACATCCTCATAATGGGAGCGGTCAAATATGCCGATAATGCCCTTGGGCGGAACGGCTTCGTGCACGCGCCACAGATAGTCGTGGGCAAGCTCTTCCTTGCTGGGGGCCTTGAACGCCTTCACCTTCATCCCCAGCGGAGAAGTCTGTGCGAACACGTTCCGGATCACCCCGCTCTTGCCGGATGTGTCCATACCCTGAAGCACGACCAGCAAGGCGCGCTGCCGACAGGCATAGAGAAGGTCCTGAAGCTCATCGATAGCGCCGGCATCGACCTGCAACTGCTTTCGCGCATGCTTCTTGTCGGGGAACAGTTCCCGATCTCCACTATCGCGCGAAGAGAGCTCGAATGACTGTCCGGGCGCAGCGATCATACGCTGGCGAACCTCCTCTATTTCAGGTGACGACATTGGGGGTCTCCTACATTCATCGCAAAGAAAAAGCCGCGCCCAGAGGAGCGCGGCTTGATCGTAACTTCAAGTGCCTGAAACGGCTTAGGACGAATAGAATTCGACCACCTGTGCAGGCTCCATTTTGACGGCGTAAGGCACGTCAACGAGCTCCGGCACGCGAACCAGCGTGGCTGTCATCGCCTTGGGGTCGACATCAATGTATTCCGGGATATCGCGTTCTGGCGAACCCAGTGCTTCGAGCACGAGCGCCATGTTGCGCGACTTTTCGCGGATTTCCACCACGTCGCCGGGCTTCAGGCGGTAGGAGCCGATATTCGTCTTCACACCGTTCACTTTAACGTGGCCGTGATTGACGAACTGACGCGCGGCAAAAATGGTCGGCACGAATTTCGCGCGGTAGACGAAAGCCTCGAGACGGGACTCGAGCAGGCCAATGAGGTTCTCTGCCGTGTTGCCCTTTTGACGGTTTGCTTCGTCATAGGTGCGGCGGAACTGCTTCTCGGTGATGTCGCCATAATGGAACTTCAGCTTCTGCTTGGCCATGAGCTGAAGACCATAGTCAGACGTCTTCTGACGGCGGCCCTGGCCGTGCTGGCCTGGCTTGGTCGGACGCTTGTTGACTGGCGATTTGGGGCGGCCCCAGATATTTTCACCGACGCGGCGGTCGATCTTGTACTTCGTCGAGTGACGACGTGACATGGTAGTCTTCCTTTTAAGACGTGGGCCGGTGAAGCGTCCCTAACGAGCTTCACGATTACAACGGCGGCACCACACCATCCCGTCTTGAAGGCGCGGGTTAAATGCGAAAAGCCCCGTCAGGTCAAGAGGACGCGCTGCTTTGCTTTTGTCTGCTCTGACTGGCATTTCCGCCATTGCCACGATTGCGGTTCTGGTTACGCGAACGCGGTTTACGATTTGATCGATTGCCGCCACGCGAGGGATCGAACTTTGCGCGCTCGCCGCCGCTGGACTTCTCGGTGAATTCCGGCACAGCGCCGTCAACTGGAAGCTTTGAACCAATCAGCTTTTCGATATCGCGAAGAAGCTTGCGCTCCTCTCCATCGCAAAGCGTGATCGCCGTGCCGCTCTCGCCAGCGCGGGCCGTGCGACCAATTCGGTGCACATAGGATTCAGGCACATTCGGCAGCTCATAGTTCACCACATGGCTCACCTGGTCGATATCGATACCGCGGGCCGCAATATCAGTGGCAACAAGCACAAGAAGCTTACGGCTCTTGAACGCGTCGAGCGCCTTGGTGCGCTGGTTCTGGCTCTTGTTGCCGTGGATGGCCGCTGATGCGAGCCCGGCCTGCTCCAGATGGCGTGCCACACGGTCTGCGCCGCGCTTGGTACGCGTAAAGACAATGGCGCTCTCGACTTTCTTGCCCCGGAGGATGTCGACGAGGATGTCGCGCTTCTGGGTGTGTGGCACAAAGCGGACCGTCTGATCGATCCGGTCAACGGGCTTCGACACCTGCGATACGGCAACATTCACCGGGTCTTTCAGGAACTGGTCTGCTAGCGCGCGGATATCTTTCGGCATGGTTGCAGAGAGGAGTGCGGTCTGGCGCTCCTTCGGCAGCTGCTGCAGGATCTTCTTGATCTGAGGCAGAAAGCCCATGTCCATCATGTGGTCAGCTTCATCCAGAATTACGGTCTGAAGGTCGTCGAAGCGCACAGCGTTCTGTGATTTCAGGTCCAGCAGCCGACCCGGCGTGGCAACGAGGATATCGACGCCCCGTTCAAGCGCGCGGATCTGCTTTGAGATCTTGAGCCCGCCAACAACCACCGTCGATGAGAGGTGACCGTGCTTGCCATAGATACGCACGCTGTCTGCAATCTGGGCTGCAAGTTCACGGGTCGGCGCCAGGATAAGCGCACGGCAGGTCTTCGGCGCCGGGCGGGTACCCATGCCAAGCAGGCGGTGCAGGATCGGAAGGGTAAAAGCCGCTGTCTTGCCGGTGCCGGTCTGCGCCGTGCCAAGCACGTCGCGACCCTCAATCATGGCCGGAACGACCTGCGCCTGAATCGGCGTTGGCTGGTCATAGCCTTCGGCGGTAAGTGCACGAAGGAGAGGCTCGGCCAGGCCGAGGTCAGTAAAATTGGTCAAACGAATATCTTTCAGTTGTGGCCTGACGCGGTCATTCTCCGCGAAGGCGCAATAGGCTTGCCCGCAGCAGACCAGTCTGCCGCGTTCGGGTTATGCGCTGATCAGGACTTGCTTTCGTCAAGGCAACGATCGGTAGGGAAAGTCGCTCGATCCGGGCTGTCTGGCTCTCGGATCACAAGATCGATGCCTGAGGCGTCTGGGGGTCGAGATAAGGCTTCTAACGCAAAGCGCAAGCCGAATTCGCCGCAGCGCAACAAAGACAGGGTCAGTCAGAAGGCTCCGGATCGAGATAGTCAGCCGTCTTTGACTTGTCCGCTTTCTCCGAAACCCACGCCCAGGCCGTAAGGGTTATGAAGAAGATCAGCAGGCAGGTGCCCAGTATAATGGCGAGCCAACCGGGGATCGCGCCAATATGGGCCCGCTCCAGCGCTTGCGCGATGGACGAGGCCTCAATCGGATGAATCCATATCTTTGCCAGATAGGCGGCGTACTGGATAATGAATATCCAGAGATAGTTGCGCCGCAGCCTCTGTCCCATCGCGCGAAAGGAAGATATGCGGTGGCGCGGGTGGATGTAATCATCTGATAGCGCACTGCCCCGGTCCTGTGGGATCACCGCGCCCTGCCCCCGAAGGATCGGCACCATCACGGCAAGTTCCAGCAAACGCGCGCGAAACTTCCAGACCATGAAGTAGCGATAACGGCGCGCTTCAAGGAACAGGAACATCACGGTCAACATGCCAACCAGCACGATCGGCAGAGGTGATGCAGTCGCGCTCGCAAAACTGACCGAGAGGGCAATACCGGTGGAGACAACCGCCCAGTTGGTCGTCATGTCGAGACGCTGGCGCCAGATCGTCGAACGGTAAACTTCCGCGCGATAGAGGTGGGCAAGTGCACCGATTTCCTTGGATCCGGCTACGGGGGCGCCTGATTTCTGAGTAGCTTCATCGTCTGACATGGTTGGACCATAGGCCGGTTCGCCCATGCCGTCACCATTCAGAAAACCCATTTCCGCCCGATTAGGACCCGACCTGGGCCCGGCAGGCTGCCTTGCAATTGTCACAACTTTCTTATTGACCACATCTGTAATCACAATTATCGATTACATTCGTAATCAAAAGAGGCCTGCCATGCAGATCGCGCCCGCCGAACTCGAAATCATGAATGTCCTGTGGGACCAGCCTGGAATCGGCGCAGCAGAGATCGCGGAAGTCTTGGCTTCCGACAAGAACTGGAACATCCGCACGATCAAGACAATGCTCGGACGCCTCGTCGAGAAGGGCGCGCTTGAGACCGAAGCCGAGGGCCGACGCTACCTTTACCGGCCTCTGGTGAAACGCGGTGACTATCGCCGCAAGGAAGCTCGCCAGTTTGTCGACCGCATGTTCGGGGGCCGCGCTGCCCCGCTCGTAGCTCATCTCGCCGACGGCAAAGGCCTCAGCGCCGACGACATTGCCGAACTAGAAGCGCTTCTCGGGGACCTGAAGAAATGACCTTTTTCAATGATCTTCATCCGCTGCTGCTGAATAGCATTCAGACCAGTCTTGCCGTGGGTGTCCTGTTCGGGCTTGTCCTCATTGTCAGACGTCCCTTCGCCCGCCAGTTCGGAGCGAAGGCCGCCTACGCACTCTGGCTTGTACCGCTCGCACGCCTCGTAATGCCGCCGCTGCCGGCCAATATCTCTCTTTTCGGATTTCTGGCCCCGACAGAGCCCCAGCCGACTGTCGCCAGTCCACAGGTCACTGAGCGCATCCACGCAATCGTCAACAATACCGCCACCACCTCACACGCCCCGGCGTTCGAGGCGCCTGCAATACCGGCTGCACCGCTCCCGGCTCCGGCGGAAGCCGCTGAGCCCGGTATGCTTGACGCGCTGATGCAGCTTGTCCCCCATCTCATCCTTCCGGTCTGGATTGCCGGCAGCGTCCTCGTGCTCGCTACCGCATGGCGCAAGCAAGCTGTTTTCCATGGTCTTATCCGGGACGATTCCGAACCGGCCACCGACCACGTCGCAGAGCTGACGGCCAGGATCGCGAAAGAACTCGGCGTGAAGCGCGACTATGATGTGCGCGTCAGCCTCCTGAATGGCAGCCCGCTGGTCACGGGCCTTGTCAAACCTGTCATCCTTCTTCCGGCCTGGTTCGAGGATGACTACTCTCCGCGCGAACAGCGCGATGCGCTGACGCACGAGCTGACGCACGTGAAGCGCAATGACCTCTTTGCCCTGCAGGCTGCCCAGCTCGTGCTGGCCCTGCAGTGGTTCAACCCACTGGCTCACCTTGCCATGCGGGCGTTCCGCGTGGACCAGGAGGCAGCCTGTGACGCCGATGTACTTCGGGCGGGAACATCGTCGGCGTTCTCCTATGGCCAGACCCTCGTCAAGGCGGCGCGCCTTTCAGGTCCGGCTGATGGTGCCTTTCGCGGCGCCAATCTCACCCTGACGCATCCCATAAAAGAAAGACTTATACTGATGCAGAACACCGCCCCGACACTTCGCCGCCGCCTGCTCGGTTCGACGCTCGCCCTGACCCTTGGCTCCGCCGCCATTGTCGCAACGGCCTCCTGCGCTGCGAATGCCTCGCCGCAGCAGGCCACCGACAACGAGCTGGCCGGCGGCACAGAAACCGTTGAGCGCCACGAAAAGGTCTACCGCTTCAGCTCGAACGGCAGCGACGGTGACCGTCAGTTCGTCCTTCTGAGCGACCCGTTCCAGAAGCTCGGCCCGCGCCTTGAAAAACTTGAAGAACTGGATCTGTCCGACCTCGAAGCGGAAATGGAAGTCCTCGCCCTCGAACTCGACGACCTTAGCGAACTCCACGAACTCGAAGACCTGGCCTCGATGGGCGATCTGTCGGAACTTAGCGGCCTTGCTGAACTAGGAAACCTGTCGTTCGACTTCGATCTCACCGTTTCGGACCTGGACGAGTTCGGCGTCGAGACCGTGGAAACCGAAAACGGTGTGAAGATCATCATTCCCGGCCGCGAACTTATGCTGTCACGGGACGGCGAAGGCGCCCTCTCGCTCGATGTCGAGGAGCTTGAGACTTTCATTGAGGAACATGCCGAGAGAATTGAACACATGGCTGAGCGTCATGCAGAGCGTGTAGAGCGCCGCGCCGAACGCCAGGCCGAACGAATTGCCCTTGTCATTGAGGAACGCGTCGAAGCGCGCGCCGACCGCATGGAAGAGCTTGGCGAACAGATGGAACTTCGTATTGAGCGCGCCTTCGAGAACGGTCTGGAGGATGACCTCGAAGAAGCCGGCGAAATTGTTGAGGAGATGGCCGAGACCTGCGAAGAGCGCGAAGAAGGCCTAAACACCCCGACCATTATCAGCTTCACCTCTGATGACGGCGAGACCTATCGCGCACTTTGCGTCAATGGCTCGAGCGAGCGCCTGCACGACGACGATGTCACCGCCTTCATTGCCAACAACGCAGAGCTGACAGACGCAGAACGCGCCCGCTTCGGTGAGGACCGCTCTTATTCCTACAGCTATTCCTGGTCAGAGAACTGATCTTTCTTCTCACACGGCGAGATGTTCTCGACAGGATCGAGATGTTCTCGACAGGATAAAGGCCCCTGCTCCGACCCGGCAGGGGCCTTCTTCATTTCAGTAGAAGTCTTGCGGTCTCATCTGGCAGGCCGCCCCGTCTCGCCCGCTCCAGCGCCGCGAAGACCATCAGATGCGTGAAGGCGTCGCTAATCTCCCCATCAAGGCACATGCTTACGAGATCGGGGAACAATACCCGTTTCAATGTCAGCGCTTCGGACGGCTCAGGTTGCGCCTCCCCCTCGGTTAGCCCCCAAGCGAGGTAGCCTACCGCCTTCTCGTCGCTCACGGAGTTTGAGACGTCCCAGCGACCAAGTACCTGCCAGTTACCGGCGCGGAGCCCCGTCTCTTCTGCAAGTTCGCGCCTTGCAGCATCGAGCGGGTCTTCCGCTTTCGGGCCGCCGCCCTCCGGCAGTTCCCAGCTATAGGCGTCGAAAGGGAATCTGTGCTGGCCAACCAGCCATGTGTGCCCGCTTTCATCGATAGGCAGAACACCTATGGCAAGGTTCACATATCTCACAACGCCATAGATGCCCGGGCTTCCGTCTGGATGAGCAACCGTGCTGGTCTCCACACGGATCCAGGGGTTTTCGTAGGACAGTTCGGTCGTGTGAACCGTCCAGGGGCCATTCTTGCTCGGGCGCACATCATCAGACATGGCGAAGCGATTAGGGCCTCACCTGGCAAATGCAAAGCGAATGTGCCCCAATTCGGACGCTGGCGCGAGGAAGCCAATCGGCTTATCCGACAACGCCATGAGCCCTCTCAGCGCTGCCATCATCCTCATCGCGACACTCGTGACAGCCTTCATTTCCGGCATATTCGGCATGGCGGGCGGGCTGATCCTGATGGGGGTGCTTACGGCGCTCCTGCCAGTCGCAACCGCAATGATCGTTCACGGCGCGATCCAGATGGTGTCCAATGGCTGGCGGGCCTGGCTCCTTCGCAAACAGATCAACTGGGTGATCTTCGCTCGCTACGCGGCCGGCTCGGTCGGTGCGGTGCTTCTGCTGATCCTGCTCGCCTGGCGCCCGGACAAGACAATTGTATTTCTGTTGCTTGGATGTACGCCGCTCATGGTGTGGGTGCCGCGCAACATCATTGACCTCGATATTCAGAAGCGCGGACAGGCGGAAGTCGCTGGTTTCATCGTTCAAGCCCTCAACACGCTGGCAGGCGTCGCAGGGCCACTCCTGGACCTCTTTTTCGTTCGTACAGACATGACGCGGCAGGCCATCGTTGCAACCAAATCGGCGACGCAGGTTCTGGCGCATCTGGTCAAGATCGCTTTCTGGAGCCTGCCCATCCTCGCCGCAGCTGGTGAGATACACATCCCGCCGCTCTGGCTCTTTGCTTTTGCCATCCCGCTTTCCATGACAGGCACGTGGCTTGGCGGCCTCGTGCTGGCGAGAATGAGTGATGTCGATTTCAAGAGATGGATGCGCTGGCTCGTGACGGTGATCGGCGTCGTCTATCTCGCACGGGCGGCGGGATTTCTCTGATTGCTTGCAAAAAAACGCCGGCACCCACAGGCACCGGCGTTTCTCTTCGTTCAGAGTCTCGAAAGACTAGAACTTGTAACCCGCTGAAACCATCGCAGCATGGGTGTCGGTGTTGCCGAAGCCATACCACGTATACTCACCGCGCAGATTCCAGTCCTCGGTCAGCGCATAGTCCAGGCCACCGCCGAGAGCTGCACCGTCTTCGGAGTCCTCGATCGTGGTGATCGTGGTACCACCCGGCGTCTGAATATCAGCATCAAGGTCGACGAATGCGTAACCGGCACGGCCAAAGGCGTCGAGACGCTCTGTGACCGGTACTTCTGCCTTACCATAGAGGCCGACGAGGTAATTAAGACCGATATCCCCGGAGCCTGCGATCAGATCATTGAAGTCGCCGTCATTATTGTCGTCGAGATCGAACTCGTCCTCGTCGACATTATAGTCGAACTCGCCATCGTCGATGCCGGTGGTGATGTCTGATTCAAGGCTGAACCAATCATTGAATTGATAGCCTGCACGGGCCGTAATTGCGTTCGTGTCGACACCGCTATCGGCACCATCCGGCTGGATGTCGAGATAGCTATAGCCACCTTGCAGATAGAAGCCCTGTTCGTCCGAATAGGATTGCGCCGAAGCCGAACCGGCAGCGACGATCATTGCACCTGCTGCGGCGGTGCCAATAAGCATGGTCTTCAACATGGGAGGTATCCTTTTTACGTTCTGTAACTCTACCGCTCCGGATCACGTCCGGAACGGGAAGGGAAACGACGCGAAAGGCACCCTGTTCCTGCACAGCATGCACCCGAAAACATGTGTGGTAATCAGGCATCACTTTCTGTAATTTAATTTAATAATTCCAGAGTGTTAACCCGCATCGTCCGCCTTATTTGGAACATATTCGAGAAGCTCTCCCGGCGTACAGGTCAGCGCGTCGCAAAGACGGATTAGCGTGTCAAACCTGACGCCTTTTACCTTGCCGGACTTGAGCAAGGAAAGGTTCGCCTCCGTCATGCCAATTTCGGCGGCTACCGCCTTGGCACGTCGCTTCCTGAGCGCGAGCATGACGTCCAGCCGGACAATGATTTCACCTGGCAGGCCACTGTCTTCAGACGAACTGGTCATTGTCGTCCTTGAGCGCGATCGCATCCTCAAAGACGCTGGCGAGCCCATGCAGGGCGAACCCCATCAGGCCAACGCCAAGCGCGAGATCCGTAAAGCTGAATATGTTGCGGCTCGTCTCATCATCCATCCAGCCGAGTACGGCCGGTATGATGATGGCACTCGTCACCGCCGCCCAGATCAGGCTGTCGGCGCCCTGACGTAGGGTCTTGAGATTGCGGGCGGTGAAGACGTCGCCCTTGCCGCATCGCCCGAAAAAGGACGCGAAGTCAGCCAGCGCAAACGCAATGAAGATTGTGGGCCCGGCTTTCAGAAACCCAATCGTGAACGCACTCAGAAGCGGCAGGACATCTGCACCGCTCTCAAAATACTCGCCGCCGACTTCCTCGCCTACGAGGTAGGACACGTTCACTGCCAGTATGCCGACGGCAACCCATGCCAGAATTGAAAGCGTGTCATAGGACACTGCTTTCCCATTATCATTCGACCGATTATCCGAAACCATATTCGCCTCCACCCCAAAAGAGTTAAAAAGACTATAGCAAATTATTATTGTCTGGCGATAATTATTTTTCGTTTGGGGAGATGTCGTCGATACATTCAGCCTCGCCAACCTGGAGATCGTACTGCCTCGGCCCGACCCAGCCTTCGGGCATCCGCTCACCAGTGCCAACGATTTCGACGATCACCGTGCACTCTCCGGCCCGCACGATGTAGGTGTCGGACCCGTCTGTCTCGATGGCATCGATTGGCCGACCATCCATTGCTTCAGAAACGTCACCGCTCTGGATAATGCTGACCAGTTCGCGCTGGCGCTGGTATTGCGGCGGCAGGGCCGCGCTCGCGATGAGTGGCAGGGCAACAAGCGCCGTCAGGGTCAGTGCTGGTTTCATGGTGTGGTCCCCTTCCATTTGCGATGCTGCCCCGAAAGCTGCCAGCCAATCAAGGCAGGATCATGCCCGTCGCGCGCGAAAAAAGTCGCGTAGCAATTTCCCTGCTTCTTCAGCGTGTCCGAGATCCTGGTAGGTTTCAGGCCGCCAGTGGCAGGTCGGCTGATCGAAGAAGCGTGGGCCATGCACAACCCCTCCCCCCTTCGGATCCTCGGCGGCATAGATAAGCTTTCCGATCCGCGCGAAGGAAATCGCCCCGGCACACATGGCGCACGGCTCAAGCGTCACATAAAGCCAGAGGCCCGTGAGGCGGTAATTGCTCCGATTCAGGCCGGCCTGACGGATCGCGGCGATCTCGGCGTGCGCTGTCGGGTCGTGGATTCCGATCGGGCCGTTGCGCCCTTCGGCGACCACTTCATCGGTACCCGGATCCACGATCACCGCGCCGACCGGGACCTCGCCAGCGGCTGCGGCCTCGCGTGCAAGCTCAAGGGCACGCGTCATATGTCTGGAGTCCGGCACCATCCTTTCGCTCATACAGCCGCGCGCGCTTTTCGCCACCCCTGCATGATGCTAAGCGCCTCGGCAATGCGGATCATATCTGGAAAATTCAAAGGTCAGGCGATCAATGCGCCTGCGGGCCGCGATACGCGGCCAACGTCCGACAGGGCGCGCGAGAGCCTGTTCAACGTACTATCGCATGCATCATGGGCGCCGGAACTCGAAGGCGCGCGCGTCATCGACCTGTTTGCGGGCTCTGGCGCGCTCGGCTTCGAAGCGATCTCGCGTGGCGCCGCCTTCTGTCTTTTCGTTGAAACAGAAAGCGCGGCCCGCGGCGCGATTCGCAACAATATCGAGAGTTTCCAGCTTTTCGGCAATACGCGCATCCATCGCCGCAGCGCCACTGATCTCGGTCCCAAGCCTGCAGGCGTCGGTGAGCCATTCACCCTCGCCTTCATGGACCCGCCCTATAATAAGTGCCTTGTCGAGCCGTCTCTTGCGACGCTCAGGACCGGCAATTGGCTTACGCCGGACGCGCTGGTCGTCGTGGAAACAGAGGCGCGCGAGACGTTCGACCATCCTGGCTTCACTGAAGTCGATACACGCGAAGCCGGCAAGGCGAAGATCACGATGCTGCGCTTTGGCGCCTAGTCCTTGAAGAAGGCGTCTTCGATGTCGACGGTGGAGGCGTAACCCACCTTGTCCCCGCACTTCTTCAACCAGTCAGCCGCCGCCTTGCGTCCCTTGTCCCGCAGCCCGGTTAGGAACTGCCAGCTCGTATCAAACTTTGTATCGAGGCTCAGGAAGGACAATACATCATCGCCCTGAATGGCGTGCATCAGCGGACGATCGGAACTGCCCCCACCAAACGGCCATCTTCTTGGAGGCTTCGCCTCTTGGACGTTATGCTTGCGAAGCTGGTTCAGAAGCGACGTGTTGAAAATGATTTCGTTCAGCCGGTCCTGGATCTCTGCCGCACTTCGCGGCGTCGTCGTCCGCTTGATCGGGTTCAGCGTCACCAGCAGGATGTCGCGTGTACCCTTCCTGTCCAGCAGCGGCTTCAGATTGGGATTGCCGACATATCCGCCATCCCAATAGGCCACACCGTCAATTTCAACCGCCTGAAAGACCTGCGGCAGGCAGGCCGAGGCCAGAACTGCGTCGCAGGTCAGCTCTGTGCCGGTGAAGTCCTTCAACCGCCCCGTCTGCACATTGGTGGCAGCGACATGAAGGTCTACGCCGCTGGACCTGACCGCATCGAAATCGATTGTTTTCAGAATATCGCGCAGTGGATTTATATTCGCCGGATTGAGGTCGTACGGACTGAAGAAGGTCGTCATCACCTTGGCGACATTTGTCGTCCAGAAGCCGAAGGGACTGCCGATCAGTTCCTGCGCCATCGGATTGGACGGCGCCGCCCGATAAAGCGCCCCCTTCTTGGAAATGTCGCTCCAGAAGTTTTCCAGCGCGACACGTGCGCCCTTCCGTCCATTATTCCGCAGACCTGAGAGGTAAGCCACCGCGTTCATGGCACCGGCCGACGTCGCCGAGATCGCACTGATCTCCAGCTTGTCCTCTTCGGCCAACCGGTCCAGTACACCCCAGGTGAAGGCACCATGCGACCCGCCGCCCTGCAGGGCGAGACTGATCCGCTTTTTGCCCGACGAGCGCGCCATGCTGTGTCCCCCAAGGCGTTCTGAATTAAATTGCACTTCAGGTTTACTCAATGCCATTCGTAGAAAATTCACCAAAACTTGCCGACGGGGTCCGCCCGCAGCCCGCGGCCGGCGTGGTGTGTCTGCGCGAAGATCAGGTCCTGCTGATCCGCAGGGGCACCCCGCCAATGACGGGGGAATGGTCATTGCCGGGCGGACGTATCGAGCCGGGTGAAACGGCAAAAGACGCAGCTTTGCGCGAACTGAAGGAAGAGACCGGTGTCGATGCTTACATCGCAGGCCTTCTCGATGTTGTGGACGCCATCATAAAAAATCGCGAAGGCTCCCTGATTAC
This sequence comes from Henriciella barbarensis, assembly GCF_003576345.1. GTDB lineage: Bacteria > Pseudomonadota > Alphaproteobacteria > Caulobacterales > Hyphomonadaceae > Henriciella > Henriciella barbarensis. The sequence goes on from NZ_QWGB01000005.1 coordinate 425,285, forward strand.
ACGCCACTACGTGCTCTGCGACTACCTCGCCATCTGGACATCGGGCGAACCCCTTGCAGGCGACGATGCTGCCGAAGCCGGGTTCTTCGATCTCTCGGACGTCCCGGACCTGAAACTCTGGGACGAGACGCGCCGGATCATCGATGCCGGCGTGGCCCTTGCCGCATCGCTTCCTGAAAACAGCAAATGATGGCATACTCCCATAATTGAAGCGATCCACGAAGAGATCGCGGAAGGGAGACATGAGGTGAAACACGCCTCGATCATCGCAGCTATCCTGATAGCTCTATTATTGGCTCCGCTCACCGCACGCGCCGCCATCAGCGACGACATCCCGTTCGAGATCACCGAGTCCGGTCACATGGTAGTCACCCTGCGTCTTGGCGGGCGTGAAGATGTCAAAGCGATTGTCGATACCGGCGCGACCTTCCCGATCATCGACAGCCAGTCTGCGGCATTGATCGGTGTAGCGCCCCCGGCCAGCCCTGCCATGGTCGATATTGTCGGTCTTGGAGACGTGCGCACCTTCCCCGTCATTGATGTAGACGACCTGACCGTCGGCCCGGTCCGCTTGGATGCGCCGCGGGCCGCCTATAATGACAAAGTGCGCTTTCCCTCGACCGGGAACGTCATCCCGGCAAGCAGCTTGCCGCACAGGACACTCGACTTCGATTTTGAGAGGAGCCGCTTGCGGGTTTCTGATCGCCGGCCAGCTCACATCAGCCGGTCGATCATGACCCGGCTTGAGATTACGCGCATCGGCGGGCTGCCCTTCGTAGAGGTTAGTGTGAACGGAAAATCCGGCCTGGCCCTCATCGATACTGGCGCAAGCATATCGGTAATCAATTCAGCCTTCGCTGAAGGGGCCAGTCGCTCCCGTCATGCAATCCGCGATGTCGAACTGATAGGCGCGACGGGTAACGTCACTCCGCTGAAAGTGCTGTTCAGTCGTCGCTTTGAGATTGGTGACTTTGAGGTCAACCGCTTCAACGTCATCGTTTCGGACCCTGAGTTCCTGGAACGCTTTGGGCTGGCCGAGACGCCTGTGATGATCCTTGGCCTCGACGTCCTGAGAGCCTTCCGACTTCAGATCGACCGTGAGGAAGAGCTCGTGCGCCTTGCTATCCCGGACCGCGGCCGCAGGCCCGGCGCGGGTGTCTCGATGCGGGCGCGATAGCGTGTCGCCTGCCAGACCTGACAACTTTCCCCCTCGTCATTATTGCATCCGGCAGGCCCTTGCAGCTTTATGCCGGTCAAACATTCAGGGAGAAAAACGATGGCCTACGCACCTTTTGATCTGACCGGTAAGGTCGCACTCGTCACGGGCGGCAATCGCGGTATCGGCTACGGTATGGCAGAGGCGCTGGCCGCCTCTAACGCGCACGTCGCAATCTGGGGCCGCAAGGATGCGGCAAACAAGGAAGCGGTCGAGGCCTTGTCAAAACTTGGTGCAGGCGATGTGAAAGCCTGGAGCGTCGACGTCTCGGATGAGACCGCTGTCGTGGATGCAATGAAGGCGACAATTGACGCGTTTGGCCGCGTCGATACCTGCATTGCAAACGCGGGTGTCGGCTTCGGCGCGTCCAGTTTCGCCGAGATGGATACTGAAACCTGGAACAAGAACATGGCCGTCAATCTCGATGGCGCGTTCTGGACCTTGCGCGAAGCGACCAAGCATATCACCGAGCGCGCAAAAGCCGGTGATCCGGGTGGCTCACTGGTTGGTGTAGCATCACTTGCGGCCATTGAAGGCGCCGCCCGCAACCAGGCCTATGCGGCCACCAAGGGCGGTCTCATTTCCATGCTGAAAGCGATAGCTGTCGAAACGGCCCGTTATGGCATTCGCGCCAACGCGATTCTGCCGGGCTGGATTGCAACTGACATGACAGAAAGCGCGCAAAACACCGAAGCTTTCCAGACCAAGGTGATCTCACGCGTTCCGGCCCGCCGCTGGGGCGAGCCGAAGGATTTTGGCGGTGTTGCTGTGTATCTGGCCTCGGATGCATCGACCTACCATTCAGGCGATACATTCCTGATCGATGGTGGTTACGCGATCTTCTAGGTCCTATTGCGGGGTGGTTTCGTCCATCGTTTCGGGCGAACCATCCTGCTCTCGTACCATCTCACCAGTTTCGATATCGTCTTCTGACATCATTCCGCCCTCGACTTCCATATTGGCGGGGCCGGTATCAACGCGGGTGCCGACGACGGTATTATCATTGGCGACTTCCGAGCCGTCGCCTTCTATCAGGTCCGGCGTCTCCGTGGTCGCCTCCTCGCCGTAAACATACTCAGGTGAAGAGGCCTGATCGCCAACCTGGTCGTTGACGTCTTGCTCAGTATCGCCGCAAGCACCCATGAGGAGCGCGGACGCTGCGAGAATTACGATCTTGAAGTTCATTCTAAACTCCTGTGGCGGTAGGCCACGGCTGCTCGGGTTAATCTGTGTGAATAATCGGTGAAGCAGCGATTGGTTCCGCCCGCCTGCGTTAACACTCTCGTCCTGCCGTCGCGGGACGACTTCACAAATCAGGCTGACGACGCATTGATGTGCCCAAAGACACTTTGGGAGAAAGCATCATGAGCCTGCATACACCGCTTTGCGATTTTCTGGGCGTTAAATACCCGATCATGCTCGCTGGCATGGGCGGCGTTTCCTACGCAGAGCTTGCCGCTGCCATGTCGAATGCTGGCGGTTACGGCGTTCTTGGCATGGCCGGTACCACACCCGACTTCATCGCCGACCAGATGAAAAAGGTCCGCCAGCTCACAGACCAACCCTTCGGCGTCGACCTTCTGGCCGCGTCCCCGGAAAGCCTCGAGGAATCCGTCGATGTCATCATCAATGGCGGCGCAGACAGCTTCGTTGCCGGTCTGGGCGTGCCGATGCCCATCATGGAAAAGCTGAAGAAGGCAGGCCTCAAGGTCATGGTCGTCGGGGGCGCCGTGAAGCACGCGATCAAGGCAGAGCAGGCCGGCTGCGATGCCGTCATCCTGCAGGGCGGTGAAGGCGGTGGCCATACCGGTCTTGTCGGCACCATGCCGCTGGTCGCGCAGGCCGTCGAGGCTGTCGATATTCCCGTCATTGCCGCTGGCGGCATCTATGACGGGCGCGGCCTTGCTGCCTCTCTCGCACTTGGCGCCGTTGGTGTCTGGATGGGCACCCGCTTCATCGCTTCCGAAGAAGCGCACGCGGCCAACCTCTACAAGCAGACCGTCGTCGGTGCAGGCGATACCGACACCACCCGCACCCGCTGCTATTCCGGCAAGCCGATGCGGTGCCGGACGAATGAATATATTCAGGATTGGGAAAGCCGCCCGGAAGACATCCAGCCTTTCCCGCATCAGGCCATTCACTCCAACAAGACGGGCGTCATTGGCGGCATTGGCGGCATCACCGACGAGGCCAAGCTAAATGCCGACACGTCCTGCTTCGCCATGGGCCAGTCTGCTGGCGGTGTGAAAGACGTTCTCCCCGTCAAGGACATCGTAGAGCGCATCATCGCCGAAGCTGACGCGAGCATCGCAAAGGTCGCTGGCTACCGCGCCTCGCAGAGTGCGGCCGGATAGGCGGGTCTTCAGTAATAATATTGCCGCTGTAGTGTGACCCTTTCTACCCACAGCGGCGATAGGTCTCCCTCTATCGACTTGCCAAGTTTTGCCTGAGGGTGTTGGAACGCAACTAACCCTTTTGAACAAAGCGATTGAGGAGGAAATTCATGGGCGTACTCGACGGAAAAGTGATCCTGGTCACAGGTGGCGGCAACGGCATCGGCAAGGAATGCGCGCTGCTCGCCGCCAAGGAAGGCGCCAAAGTCGTCGTCAACGATCTAGGCGGCACGCTGTCTGGCGATGACGCAGGCGATGCGGGCCCGGCAGAAAAAGTGGCTCAGGAAATCCGTGCCGCCGGCGGCGAAGCTGTCTCGAACTCGGACAGCGTTACCGACTACAAAGCCGTCGAAGGCATGATCGAACAGGCCAAGGATGAGTTTGGCGGCCTGCACGGCATCATGAACCCGGCTGGCATTCTGCGTGACGGCATGTTCCACAAGATGTCCGAGGACGACTGGAAGGCCGTCATCGACGTGCACCTCAACGGCTCTTTCAACGTGACCCGTGCGTCGGTGAACCATTTTCGGGACCAGGAAGACGGTTCATACGTGCTCTTCACGTCGACAACCGGCCTCATCGGCAATATCGGTCAGGCCAACTATGGCGCCGCCAAGCTTGGTATCGCCAGCCTCTCGCGCATCATCGCCATGGAAGGCGAGCGCAAGAATGTGCGCTCGAACGTCATCGCGCCATTCGCCTGGACGCGCATGATTGCGTCCATCCCGGTCAAGGATGAGGCCGGCAAGGAACGTGTCGAGCGGATGAAAAACGGCATGCGCGCCGATCAGGTCGCCCAGCTTGCTGTGGCGCTCTGCGCCGACAAGTCCAAGGACGTTTCTGGCCAGATCTTCTCGGTCCGCGGCAATGAGGTCGTCCTGTTCGACCAGCCTCGTCCGGTCAAATCTGTCGCCCGCCTCGAAGGCTGGACACCGGAAACCCTGCTCGAACAGGGCCTGCCGAGCATGAAGGGCAGCTTCATGGATATGGGCGCGACCACCTCGGTCTTCCCATACGAACCAATCTAGATTTGGCAGCTTCCCTGTAACGCCCATTCATTCGGGCGCTGCATAAGTCATCTGTTCAACATCCCATTGGCGCGGCAGCGATGCCGCGCCATTTCTTTTCCGGAAGTAGAAAACCGGAGAAAACCCATGATCGATATCAGACCGTTCAAAGGGCTCGGTACATTCAGGAATGAGTGGCTCGACGCCCATTATCATTTCTCGTTCTCTCAGTATTACGACCCGTCCCGCATGGGCCACGGCAAGCTCCGCGTCTGGAATGACGACAAGATCCGGCCACAGACCGGCTTTCCACCGCATGGGCACCGCGACATGGAAATCATCACCTATGTCCGCTCTGGCGCGATCACGCACCAGGACTCGATGGGCAACAAGGGCCGGACCGAAGCAGGCGACGTCCAGGTCATGAGTGCCGGGCGCGGTGTGCAGCATTCTGAATGGAATGCTGAAGACCAGGAAACCACGCTCTTCCAGATCTGGATCGAACCAGCTGTTGCAGGCGGCGAACCGGGCTGGGGCGCACAGAAGTTCCCGAAGTCGGACCGTTCAGGCGCCTGGGCGACCCTCGCAAGCGGCGACGAAGCTGATGAGGCCCTTCCCATCCGCCAGGATGCCAAGGTCCTCGGCGCGACCGTGAAGGCTGGCGAAACGCTGGAATACAGCGTCGGCGCGGACCGTCATGGCTATCTCGTCCTTGCAGACGGGTCAGTCGACCTGAACGGCAAGGACCGCCTCAACGCACGTGACGGCGTTGCAATCACCGGCCCGGAAAAGATCACTATCAATGGTGTGTCTGATGCAGAGATTGTATTCGTCGACACTGTCTGAAGATCGCCGCGAAGCTGCTGCCTGCGAGAACAGGCGGCAGCTTCCACGGCAACCCCTTCTTCGCCGGGTGCGTTAATCTGCTATAATTCGCGCACACCCCTCAGGAGGAGGTCAGCCCATGAAATCTGCATTTATAGCCCTTTCAGCGATAGCACTCGCCCCGCTCGCTTCGGCGACCGACATAGAGATCACCTATTCGCCAGAGTTTCAGGAGAAGCTCGAAGACGATTATGGCATCAAGGAAGGCGACAAGCTCAGCGAAGACATCCGCAGCGATCTTGAACGCGAATTTGGCAAGGCGAACCTCGACCCGGCCCGCGTCACCGTGACCATCGTCGACGCCAAACCCAACCGACCGACGATGGAGCAGATGAGCCGCCGACCCGGCCTCGACATGCTGCGTTCCAAATCGCTCGGCGGCATGGATCTCCATGGCGTGGCCTATGACGCATCCGGTACACCTGTTGGCCAGATCGAATATGACTGGTTCGAAAACGACATTACCCAGGTGATGGCCGCAGGCGTGTGGAGCGATGCCAAACGCGCGTCCCGCCGCTTTGCCCGGGAGTTTGCCGAAGAACTCTCCAGCTCGACGGACTAGGCGCTACTGTCCAAGGTCCAGCGTGCAGCTTTCGTTCAGGCTTGGCCGCGACAGCGTGATACGGCTGAGCCTCGGAAGCTCCGACTTTATCTCACGCGCAGCCCACAGGCAGATGCGTTCCAGCGTCGGCACGGACAGGCCATCGATCTCATTTAGAAGTGAGTGATCGAGCTTCTCGGCAGTCGCCTTGAGAGCTTCGGTCAGCTTGCTGAAATCCTCGACCCATTCCTCGCCCGGCTTGACACGGCCCTTGATGGCCGCCTCGAGGCGGAAGGAATGCCCGTGCAGGTTTCTATAGGGATGGCCTTCGGGCTTGCCGCCCATGAAATGCGCAGCCTCGAAGGTTACCGCCTTCGAGATTTCGAACACTTCGCCTGAAGGGCTCAGGGCAGCCCGATCAGTTTGTGGGTTTGTAAGCTCAGTCGCCATTTCGGATGCTTCATACAGTAATCGGCCGCAGCCGCGATGTTTTCGGCCTGCCTGTTATCATCTTTGGGCTGCAGGAAGAAGTGTTCGAACTGCAGCGCAGCATAGCGCTCCGGCTGGGCCTCTTCTTCGCTCTGCGGGTAGACAAGTTTGAGTTCACTGCCCTTGAGCTGAACGATTTCAGAATTTGCCTTGGGTGAGACGCAGACCCAGTCGAGACTCGATGGTGCAGGCAACGTCCCGTTCGTTTCGACACCCACCTCAAACCCGCGGTTATGCAGCGCATCGATCGCTGCCTCATCTAGCTGCAGCAGGGGCTCCCCACCCGTACAGACGACATAGCCTTTCGCGCCGGTTTCGCCGGTTTTCTCGCGCCAGACGGAAACGACATGGTCAGCTAGTGCTTCAGCGCCTTTGAATTTGCCGCCATTCTCGCCGTCCGTGCCGACGAAGTCCGTATCGCAGAACTTGCAGACAGCGCTGTCGCGGTCGCGTTCCAGCCCACTCCACAGATTGCAGCCTGCAAAACGCAGAAACACAGCCGTACGCCCGGTCTGTGCGCCCTCGCCCTGCAAGGTCACATAGGCTTCCTTCACCGAATAGGTTTTCACTTCTGGCGCTCCCGCCACTGGCGATAGCCCTTTGCGCGCAGGTGGCAGGCCGGGCAGTTACCGCAGCCATAGCCCCAGTCATGACGCGTGCGATGGTCACCCATATAACAGCTATGGGTCTTTTCGACGATGAGATCGACGAGCGCCTGTCCACCAATATCGAAAGCGAGCTGCCAGGTTTCTGACTTGTCGAGCCACATCAGCGGCGTCTTCAGCGTGAACTGCCGGTCCATACCCAGTGAGAGCGCCTTCTGCTGGGCGTCGATCGTGTCGCGGCGGCAGTCGGGATAGCCGGAATAGTCTGTCTCACACATTCCGCCAATGATCACATCAATGCCCCGGCGCCATGCCAGCGCGGCGGATAGGGTCAGGAAGATGAGATTGCGTCCCGGCACGAAGGTCGACGGCAGGCCGTCCTCATTCTCGGTGATTTCGGTCTCACGGGTCAGAGAGGTTTCGCTGATCTGGCCGAGGACGCCAAGATCGATCAGATGGTCCTCGCCCAGGCGATCCGCCCATTGCGGGAAGTCCTGGCGAATCGCAGTCAGCACGTGCTCGCGGGCATCCAGCTCCACCCTGTGGCGCTGGCCATAATCGAATCCCACAGTTTCTACGTGGCGATAGCGCTTTAGCGCCGACGCGAGGCACGTCGTGGAATCCTGGCCACCGGAAAACAGGACAAGTGCTGATGATGACTGGCTCATAGTCCGGGCAGATAGCAGAGCCACCATGCTGGTCCAAGCTAAACCTTCCTTAACGTCAGCTGCCAGTTACCTAAAAAACACGGCAAATATTGAAGTTCCCGTACGTCGAGTAAGTTGTTGACAAATTGTCACATCTCCCGATGAACTAGCCAGTGGGGCACGGCCAAATACAGAAAAGTCGGCCCATGAGGAAACGCAATTGATGAGACGGTCAGCCAGGATGGCCGCCCGTCTGGGAGGAGTTGAGATGACTAAAAAGACACCCGAAAAGTATCTGATACTGGCGGGCGCTTCGGCGATCGCATTGAGCTTGTTTGCGCCCGTCGCAACCGCACAGGAAGGCGGCGAACAGGAAGTCCGACGTACGCTCGGTACGGTTCTTGTGACCACACAGAAAACCGAAGAATCGATTCAGGACGTTCCAATCGCCGTTTCGGCCTTCGATGAAGAAGCGCTGGAAAAGCTTCAGCTGACTGGCGGCCCTGACCTCGTCCGCTCCATTCCGAACGTTTCCTTCTCCAAGGCCAACTTCGGCGGCTCATACAACTTCAAGATCCGCGGCATTGGCGCTGATCTTGTCGCTCAGTCAGGTGATGCCGGCGTCGGCGTCCACCAGAACGATGTGCCGCTGACCGCGAACCGCCTGTTCGAAGCGGAATTCTTTGACGTGGAACGCGTTGAAACGCTGCGCGGCCCACAAGGCACGCTGTACGGCCGGAACGCAACCGGCGGCGTGATCAACGTGATCACCGCCAAGCCGGTGTTCGAGGAATTCCAGGCCGATCTCAACCTGACCTATGGCAACTACAACACGTTCAAGGCCAAGGGCATGGTCAACGTGCCGCTTGGCGATCGCGCCGCCCTTCGCGTTGCCGGTTCGCTGCTCCAGCGTGATGGTTACGTGGACAATATAATCACCGGAAACGACATCGATGACCGGGACCTCTATGGCATCCGCGCGACGCTGGCGGTTGAGCCGACAGACCGGCTTCGTGGCTGGGTCTCCTATGACTATTTCAAAGAAGACGATTCGCGTCTTCGCTCTGGCAAACAGTTTTGTGACAAGGATCCGTTCCTCTCGACCTTCGCCGGCATACCCATCGGCGGCGCCGATCAGATCTATACCAGCCTTGGCTGCCAGGAAGCACCGCTTGATCAGTCCGACGACCGCGTGAACTCAGCTGGCACGCTGGGCGGCGGACTCGGTATTGCAGCGGGCCTTCTCAACGGCGATGCCTTCACCGCCCCGGTGATTCGGGATCTGCGTACAATCGAGTCGGCCTTCGATCCTTCCTACGAAGCCGACCAGGAGCTCTTTACCTGGAAAGCCGAATTCGACCTCACCGACTCGCTCCTGCTGACCTATCTCGGCAGCTATAACGAGACGTCGACGGCCTCGGTTGAGGATTATAACAAGGTCGCGCCGAATATTACGTTCAACGATCTCTCCGGCGTCCCACCAGGCATCAGCCCGGCCGCTGACCTCTACAACGCCATCTTCCCGGGCGGCGTGGTCAACGATCCACAGCTCGGCGCATCTAATGTGTTCCGGACCTTCGACATCTCCGGCGGGGCCAGTGAGCAGACATCGCACGAACTTCGTCTCCAGTCGGATTTCGATGGCCGGTTCAACTTCAACCTTGGTGCCATCAGCGTTGATTTTGAAGCGATTGATCCCAACAACCCCTTTGCCGGTTATTATGTGCTGTCCAACACGCTCACCGGTTTGACTCAGTTCAACAACGCAACCGGTGGCGCCGTCTTTGGTGGTCCGGTGCCAGTCGATAATGGCAGCGGGAGTGTTGGTCCAATTTCCAATTTGAGCGGTTTCGGTGGCAACTATTTCCGCTCGCTTTCCCCTTACAAGCTCGAATCCTTCGCTGTTTTCGGCGAGGGCTATTTCGACATCACCCAGGACCTCCAGCTTACTGTCGGCCTGCGCTACACGGACGACAAGAAAGAGCAGGAGAATACTCCGACCGCTCTGTTTGTACCGACGACCGCCGCGCAGGCAGACTTCTCGCCACAGGCAATCCCCGGCAATGCCCCGGATGATGCGGGCGACGGCACCTATAATGTCGCCTTCGAGGAAACCACGGGCCGCATCGGTCTGGACTGGCAGCCTGATCTCAGCTTCACCGACGAGTCGCTGATCTACGGCTTCTACTCACGTGGCTATAAGGGTGGCGGCATCAACCCGCCACAACCGGCCGGTGCCAACAACTTCCCGCAGACTTTCGATCCGGAGTTCATCGACTCCTACGAAATCGGGACGAAGAATACGCTCGCCTCAGGTGCCCTGCAGCTGAACGCGACCGGCTTCTACTACAACTATGAAGGCTACCAGATCACGCAGATCGTGAACCGCTCGTCTGCGAACTTCAACATCGATGCAAAGCTGCAAGGCTTTGAACTCGAGACGATCTGGAACCCGGCATCGACCTTCGTCATCAACGCCAATCTCGGCCTTCTCGACACCGAGATCCAGGACACCTACGCGATCGACGTGCTTGACCGCACCAATGGCCGCGCAGACCTGATCGCACTGAAGAATGCACAGACCTATTCAAACTGTGTGGTCTCTGCGCAGGGCTACGCCACCATCCTTGGCGCGATCCAGGCCGGTGCTCTCGCACCTGGTTCGACAGCGGGTCTCTGTGTCGGCGCATTTGCAGGAGCCGAAGGCGCGTTCGGTGTGCCAACGGTCACCTACACCGACTCCAATGGTGTGACGCGGACCATCGGTGGCCTCACGCCATTCGACGGCGATGCGAAGGACATTGATGGCAATTCCATCCCGGGTGCGCCGGAAACGACGCTCAGCCTTGGTGCCGAATACACCTTCGAAGGCGTCTTCGGTGGTGCGTGGGATGCCCGCATCCGCGGTGACTACTACTATCAGGGTGACAGCTTCAGCCGCGTCTGGAACACCACTGGCGATGAGCTTGAAAGCTGGAACAACCTCAACCTCGCAGTTGTCTTCTTCAATGACGAAAAGGGCCTCGAGTTTGAGATCTTCGGCAAGAACGTCACCGATGAGGAGGTCATCACTGGCCGCTACCTCACCGATGACAGCTCCGGCCTGTTCTCCAACATCTTCCTGACCGAGCCGCGTCTCTACGGCGTGCGGGTTCGCAAGAGCTGGTAATCAGGTCTGGTATGAAACCAGGAAGGGCGGCCCTCGAGGGGGCCGCCCTTTTTCTTTTGTGGCGCTCATTTGCGTTGCCACGCCGAGGCCCTAGATAAAGGCAAGACAGTCATCGGAGAGATCATGAAATTCCTGGCACTGACCGCGAGCGCCCTCATTCTTGCAGCCGCCTGTTCGCAGCCTGACGGTGAACCTGCAGCCCCGATCGAGGACGTCGACAACACCACGGATGAAACCGGAGCCGATTCCGGCAACGCCTCAATCGAAGCCCTTACCAGCGAAGATGGGTTCCGCCTGACGCCCGTGGCCGAAGGGCTCGAATTTCCGTGGGACATGCTCTTCCTGCCAGATGGAACGATGCTCATCACAGAAAGAAGCGGCACGATCCGGCTCGTTCGCGATGGTGAGCTTCTGCCAGAACCTGTCGCCGGAACGCCCGAAGCCCATGTGAACGCGCAAGGCGGCTATTTCGCGATGGCGCTCGACCCAGACTTCGCCAGCAATCGCAAACTCTATCTCGCCTTCGCAAAAGGTACCGCTGAGGAGAACACAACAGCCGTCGTCTCTGGCGTCCTGTCGGACGATGCGAGCGAACTTACCGATGTGCAGGAAATCTTCACCGGCGCCCCGCGCGAAACTTCCCACCACTATGGCGGCCGCCTCGCCTTCCTGCCTGATGGAACCCTCATTACCACCCTCGGCGAGGGCTTCCGCTATATGGAAGAATCACAGAACCCGCAGAACTATCACGGAACAATCGTCCGGCTGAATGCGGATGGTTCCTTCCCGGAAGACAACCCCTTCATTGACGGGGAAGATGGCCTCCCCGGCGTCTGGAGCTATGGCCACCGCAATGTTCAGGGGCTGGTCTGGGATGAAGCTCGTCAAACGCTCTGGTCACATGAGCATGGACCGAAGGGCGGTGATGAACTCAACCGCATTGAAGCAGGCAACAATTATGGCTGGCCCGCGATCACCTATGGCGTGAACTATGACGGCACTATCATTACAGAAGACACCGAAGCCCCCGGTATGGAACAGCCCGTTGTCAAATGGGTGCCATCCATCGCCCCATCAGGCATGGCGCTTGTCAGCGGTGATGTCTGGGCTGAATGGGAAGGCGACCTCATCATCGGCGCCATGAATGGCCCGCGCGGCCAGAAGCTTGTCCACGTCATGCTGGACGAAGACGGCAATGTGACCGGTCAGGCCGACCTCATGGCAGACCTCGAAGTTCCCTTCCGCGATGTCGCCATCGGTCCGGACGGCAATCTCTATGCGGCGACCGCCAATATGGACGGCACAGTCTACCGCATCGACCGCAACGAATAGGCCAAGGAAGCCAGTTTCATGATTACTCTCCACCATTTGCGCATCGGGCGCTCGATCTTCACTGTCTGGCTGCTCGAAGAGCTTGGCCTCGACTATAAGCTGAAGGTCTACCATCGCCATCCGCAGACATTCCGCTCGCAGGAAGACCTGAAAGAAGCGACCCCGCTCGGCAAGTCGCCGACGCTCGAAATCGATGGCGTCATGCTGACCGAGTCCGGCGCGATCGCGGCCTATCTGGTCGATCATTATGATCCTGAGGGCAAACTCGCCCCGCCGCGCAGCGACAAGCAGGCATGGGCTGAATTCCAGCGCTGGCTGCATTATCCGGAAGGCTCGGCTTTCCTGCCGCTCTTCATGCGTATGTTGCAGGCCCGCGAGGGCGACAACCCTTCCCCGGTGCACAAGGCGTTCGCCGATGGCGAAGTACCGCTCCACCTTGGTCTGCTCGACAAGCAACTTGCAGACCGCGACTACATTCTCGGCGACACCTTCCAGGCGCCGGACATCGGCGTGACCTATATCTGCAACATGGCAGAGCGGCTTGGTGAACTTGGTCCCTACAAGAATCTCCAGGCTTATTACCAGCGCAACATGGAGCGTCCCGCCTGGAAGCGCGCCAAGGAACGCGCTGTCGAGTAGCGCGCTCAGTTCCCCACGCCGACCCTCCCTGCTCGCGGGGAGGGGGCGATGCTCATAATGGGAAACGAAAGTTCAAAGCCCTGAGAAACGGTATCCCCTCTCCTCTGGGGAGGGTTAGGGTGGGGCCTTGCTAGCGCCGCGAGCGCATTGCGGCCGCCAGCGTACCTTCATCGAGATGATCGAGTTCACCGCCATGCGGGACGCCCTGGGCGAGCCGCGTGGTGGTCACATCCAGACCTTCGAGCTGGTCGCGCACATAGTCGACGGTGATCTGCCCATCGAGCGTGGCGCTTAGCGCGAAGATGACTTCCTTCACCTCACCGCCTTTAATCCGGTCCACCAGCATGCCGATGGTCAGGTCTTCAGGCTCGACGCCGTCAAGCGGAGAGAGCACGCCGCCAAGGACATGATAGCGCCCGCGAAAGGCGCTCGCGCGCTCCAGTGCCCATAGATCTGGTACATCTTCGACCACGCAAATGACGCTGTCGTCGCGGCCTGTATTCTGACAGACGGCGCAAGGCTGCAGCGTGTCATAATTTCCGCACGTCCTGCACTGCTCGATCCGGTTTCCCGCGTCTGCCAGTGCATCGGCCAGCGGCATGAGCAGCTGATCCTTGCGTTTGAGCAGATGAAGCGCCGCACGCCGGGCCGAACGCGGCCCAAGACCGGGAAGCTTCCCGATCAGCTCAATCATTTTCAGGATTTCAGGTCCGGCGCTCTTCTGGCTCATTGAAGCTTAGAACGGCATCTTGAAGCCGGGCATCATGCCGCCGAAGCCGGATGTTGCTTCCTTCATGGCTTTTTCCATTTCCTCGTCGAGGCGCTTGCGCGCATCGCCGTGGGCCGCCTTGACCAGGTCTTCGATAATCTCGGCTTCGTCTTCCAGGAGGGACGGGTCGATGCTGAGGCTGACCATTTCGCCCTTGCCCCGCAGGCGGACTTTCACGAGGCCTGCGCCGGCAATACCTTCGGCTTCGATCTGTTCGATCTTCTGCTGGGCTTCCTGCATCTTGGCCTGCATCTCCTGGGCCTGCTGCATGATCTTTGAGAGGTCTTTCATTCCCACGACCTACCCTTTCCTTTGATTGGCGACGCGCAAGGGGACGACATTGTCCTCCACGGGTGGCTGTTCAAGTGTATCGCTGCCACGCACGTCGAGAATTGTAAGGCCCGGAATAGCGTTGATCGCGGCGGCGACATCCGTGTCGGACTTGACGGCGTCGATCCGCTCACGCTTCAGCCGGTCCTCGCGCTCGCTGATCGTTTCGCCGGGCGTCTCGCCACGCTTGGTGCTGACGTCCCACTCATGGCCGGTGGCAATTTCGAGGAAGTCTGTCAGCCTGCGGAGCAGATCGACCGGGGCGCCATCTTTCAGGTCACAACTGATCGTGCCATCGGCAAAAACGGATGGGCGGATATAGGCTTTTGCCTCGCCCCAGAGGACGGGCTCGCGCTCTTTCTCCAGAAGGTCGAGCACGTCTTCGAATTTTGACAGGCGTGCGCCCGGGCTGCCGCCAACTGGCACAACGTTCGGGTCTTCCTTGCCGCCGCGGCCGCGCCCGCTCGCACCGTTATCGCTGCTCCCGCCGCCGCCTTGAGAGATGAGCCTTGCGGCGTCTTCCGGCGATGGCAGGCTGGCGGAGGTCACGAGGCGCAGGATGACCATGCGAAGGGCGACATCGGCTTCTGGCGCGCTCTGGGTGTCGCGATAGCCTGATAGCAGAATCTGCCAGTTACGCTGGGCCTGCGCCGGGGTGACGCTGTCGGCGATCTGGCGGGTCCGCGTCGTCCAGTCTGACGGGCCGGGCAGGACGTAATTGTCGCCCATCGCCTGTACCGTGGCGACGTCTGCGGCGATCTCCAGCAGATCCTTCATCAGGATAAGCGGATCTGCGCCGATCTGGATCTGGTCCGTAATCTCGCCCACCGCTTCGCTCGCCTTGCCGGTGACGGCGTATTCGAAGGCATCGAGCAGGCGCAGCCGGTCGCCGAGGCCGAGCATGTCGCGCACAGCCGCGCCGCTAATCTCCCCGCCATCAAGCCCCTGCACGACGGCCTGATCGAGGATGGAGAGCCCGTCCCGGACGGAGCCTTCGGCGGCCCGGGCGATTAGGGTGATGCCCTCTTCGGAAATCTTTGCGCCTTCGCGGCCAGCAATCTTGCCAAGATGGGCCGCCAGTTCGCCGGTATCGAGGCGCTTCAGGTCAAACCGCTGGCAGCGCGACAGCACCGTGACCGGCACTTTGCGAATTTCGGTCGTCGCGAAGATGAACTTCACATGTGGCGGTGGTTCTTCCAGCGTCTTCAGGAGCGCATTGAAGGACGCGGTCGACAGCATGTGAACTTCGTCGATGATGTAGACCTTGTAGCGCGCCGACTGGGGCGAGTAGCGCACGCCGTCCAGAAGGTCACGCATATCGGCGACACCGGTACGGGAGGCGGCATCGAGCTCCAGCACATCGGGATGGCGGCTCTCCATGATCGCCTTGCAATGCTCACCTGGCGGGTCGAGCTTGAGGCTGGGACCTGGATGATCCTCGCCTTCATAATTGAAAGCGCGCGCCAGAAGCCGGGCCGTTGTCGTCTTGCCGACACCGCGAACGCCCGTCAGCATGAAGGCGTGGGCGATGCGATTAAGCTCGAAGGCGTTTCGCATCGTGCGGACCATCGCTTCCTGACCGATCAGGTCAGAGAAAAGCTTCGGGCGGTATTTGCGCGCCAGCACTTGATAGGACGGCCCGCCGGAGCCGGGGGCAGCTTCTTCCTCCGCAAACATGGAGAAAGTCGCGTCGTCGCGTTCATCGTCGCCGGAAAGATCGTTTTCATCGCTCATGCCGCTCTACTAATGGCAGGGACTCGGGGGTCTCGGCAATGGCGCGCGGGCGGTTTTGCAGCCTTTGCCTGTGAAGCGATCGACCTAACTCTAGGCCGCGATGACCAAGGCACTCCTGATCTTTCCGCACCAGCTTTTCAACAACCATCCGGGCCTCAACAAGCGCCCCGACCGGATCTGCCTTGTCGAGGACACGCTGTTCTTCGGCGACCGGCAATATCCCATGCGCTTTCACAAGCAGAAACTCTGGCTGCACCGGGCCTCCATGGCGCGCTATGCCAAACGGCTCGAAGGCCTGAAACCGGAGTTCGAATATGTCCGCTACGAGGCCGGCAAACCGCTGTTGAAGCCGCTGATCGAACGCCTCGCCAAGGCTGGCATCACCGACATTCTTACATGCGACCCGGCAGATTTCATTCTGGAGAAACGCCTCAAATCTTATTGCGAGGCGGAAGGCCTAGAACTGACGCTGATCAGCACTCCGCTTTTCCTGAACACGCCGGGGGAAAACCGCGCCTGGCGGGAGGATCACAAATCCTGGTTCCAGGCCGAGTTCTACAAGCGCCAGCGCCGCCATTTCGAGGTCCTGATGGACGGCGACAAGCCGAAGGGCGAGCAGTGGAGCTTTGATGATGAGAACCGCAAGAAAGTCCCGAAGAAGCTGAGAGACAGCGTTCCCCAACTGCCACCGAGGGAGCCGGACGAGATCGAGGGAGAGGCGCGCCAGTCCGTCGAGAAGGACTTCCCGGACAATTACGGCTCGCTCGACACCCTCTACTGGCCGACCAGCCATGAGGATGCCGAGAGCTGGCTTGGGCAATTCCTCAATGAGCGGTTCGAGCTGTTCGGCCCCTATGAGGACGCCATTCTGGAGGGCGAGACCCTGCTCTGGCATTCGGCCATCACGCCGATGCTGAATATCGGCCTACTGACGCCGCGACTGGTTCTGGATGCGGCAAAAGCGTTCATTGAGACCAAAGACATCCCGATGAATTCGGCCGAAGGCTTTATCCGCCAGATCATTGGCTGGCGCGAGTTCATGCGCGCGACCTATGAGGATATCGGCGTGCCGATGCGCACCACGAACCATTGGGGCCATACGCGCAGATTGCCGGAAAGCTTCTGGACCGGCGAGACGGGGATTGACCCCATCGATGACGTCATCAAACGCGTCCTGAAAACCGGCTACTGCCACCATATCGAGCGGCTGATGGTGCTCGGCGGGTTCATGTTCATCTGCGAGATCGACCCGGACGATATCTACAAATGGTTCATGGAAATGTTCGCGGACAGCTATGACTGGGTCATGGTGCCGAACGCCTATGCGATGAGCCAGAACGCCGATGGCGGGCGCATCACGACGAAGCCCTATTTCTCTGGCTCAGCCTATATTCGCAAGATGGGCAACCATGAGAAAGGCGAGTGGTGCGATGTCTGGGATGGCCTTTACTGGCGCTGGATCTGGCGCAACCGCGAGGCACTGGCCGGCAATCCCCGCTGGGCGATGATGGTCTCGATGGCTGAGAAGATGGATGAGGAAAAGCGCGACGGGCATCTGAAACGGGCTGCGAATTTTTTGCGGGGGTTTGGCTAAGCCAGCACCAGCGGCCGCAGGCCCAGTTGGGTGCGGCTGAATGGCTTGATTGGATGCATACCTGCCTTCGCAGGTATCTTCGGGAGGGTGGGTACGCACCCGCTAAGGCGGCACCATCACCTGCGGCAGGCCGGCGATTGCATCGCCCTGCCCGGCCATAGCGGCCCCCGCACCCGCGATCAGCACGAACAGCGCAAACCCTTCGCCTGCACGCGCCATCAGAGCTTGCGCGCGGGCCTCGGGGTCGAGCTTTTCCCATGGCGTGCGGGCGGCAAAGGCCGTCCAGTCGCACGGGTCCTTGCGGTCCCCGCGCACGTCCAGCGTGATATAGATCCGCCCATTGCGGGCCACGCCATAGCCGACAAGGCCAGAGCCGCCCTCGGCGCGGCGCGCCTTCAGATAGGCGTCCAGCCTGTAAAGGTCCCAGAAGAAGACGGGCCAGAGCCAGACTTCCAGGAGGGCAAGCGTTCGCAAGATGAAGGCCCGGTCGATCATGGGGGCGACCATAGTCGGGGCGCCGAAGGGGCGGATATTTTTGGGTCATCAGTGGTGTTTCAGACGGTGTACTGGCGGTGCAGCCACGGTGTTTTTGAGGGACGTTTGCGCAGGCACTGGACTTTCACCCCTGCGGGCGGACAATCGCGCCTCTGTTCTCAAGACTTTTTGTGGCGGGAGGTCGCTTCATGTTCAGACGCTGCATCCTATGCCTGACCACTGGCGTCTGGCTCGCCGTCTGGCTGGCCGCCTGCGCAACGTCTCCCACCGCGCCAGCGGCAAGCGCGGCGGAGAAGGCCGCGAGAGACTTGGTCGCGCGCCTTGGTGCCCAGCAGGCCTTTGCGATGCTCGGCTGGCAGCAGAATGCCGACTACAAACCGTCGGAAGCCTGTTTCGAGGCGTGGCGTGCTACCCCGGTTCTCACCGCGCCGGAGCGGCCAGATTGCGACGCCCACGCCGAAGACCTCGCGCGGCTCTATGCCTCCTATGGCCAGGCGGTTGAGCCGGTTGTGTTCAAGTCGCAAGCTTACTGGGCCGCGTGGGAGGCTTTCAGCCTGACCTATCCGGGTCTGGTCGCGGACTGGGAGGCCGCTGGCGGCAGCGAGGATGATGCGAGTTTCCTCACCCATCCGGTTTGCGCCGCGCCGTTGCAGACTGGCTGGGACGGCTCGGCCTATTTCTATGATGGCGCTGAGCATCCGCTGTGCCGGCTCTACAAGATCGACCCGGTTGCGGCGGCGCAGTAGGGGGCGTTTCTCTCTTCTCCAGAATGCGGGAGAAAGGAATAACTCCACCTCTTGAACGTCATCCCGGAATTTTCGCCAGCAAATATCAGGGACCCAGAGCACTTTGAGACACTGGGTCCCGGATCGCCTGCGGCGTCCGGGATGACGATTTTTGAGACGTGGGCCGTATGACCGGCCTTTTTCAGGCCCGAAATCAACGCGCCCACCTCCGAAGATACCTGCAAAGGCAGGTATCCCTTCGAAGCGCCCGGAAATCAGTCCGGTGGACTGATTTCAGCGAAGGAGGCCACGGTAGTGGCGTGCATTACCAGCACCGGAGCACCCCGTCTTAACCGGCCCACCATGGACCCCTGCCTTCGCAGGGGTCTTCGGGCTGTTGGCTTTTGTTTTGAGATGTAGGGTGACCGCCCTGTTTCAGGCCCTCAAGGCCGGGCGGCTTGCAGCCGTGCCTTCGGCAGCCTTGACCGCCCGAAACCGGACGGTCCTTGGCTGGCCGTGGCCGAATGGCGGGGTCCGCCATATCGGCGGCTAAAATTGGCACGAGGATTGCTGACAATCTCTACCTATGCGATAGTTTTGATGGCTGGAGGGGGTTGGGATGGAAACTGGCAATGAAAAACGAGTTCAGCGAATTTGGAATCAAGGCCAAATTCCCGTCCTTCTCCGTCGTAGTGGCAAGGGAGAAAAGCCACGACTTCGACTTCCATATGAAAAGCCTCCAAACAACAGAAACTGGCTTCAGAACGGACGACGCAGCAGCCCTTCTTGGAACCAGTCAGAAAAATACTGGGAAATTCCCAAGGCGTGGTTCAATGACACCGTTGAACGGGCGTTACTGAAGTTCAATTCGATCTACGTTATTCAGCCTTATCGCGAATTAGAAATTTGCGCGCCAGCTTGCAGAAATGCAAAGGGCCACGAGTGCCAATGCTCTTGTATGGGCGCAAACCATGGGCAAGGTGAAGACGGCACTTGGTTTGATATTTCAGATGCATTTTCAGTCCGCTGGAACAACAGCGAAATCGCCTGCAGATTGATGACGAAGAAATGAAAACACCATCACTGACAGAGAACGAAAAACGTATCGTAAAACGACTGATTGCGGACGGAGAACGCAATCAGGACGTCCATCACTTAATCAATATCGGTCGTACGCCTACAGTGAACTTCGGCCGTCTTTCGAAATCACAAGAGTGGGATATTGAACCTGCCTCTGATGATGAGATAGCGCGGTTTAGATACGAAAAGTCGCTAGTGGACCTCAAAACCGGTCTTTCGCCGATGGATGACGAGAGGCTTGTAAGATCTCGCGAAGCAATGATTTCGGCCGTTCAAGTCTTCAACAGTCCCCGCGTTCTTTTCAAGGTCGAAACATTTCCTGTTTTAAGCCAGATTGCCTGGACGTATTTGCTTCACGAATACTACGACCGAAAAGATGAAGTAATTGAAGACGCCAATGGAAATACATGGCTGCTCAACCAGATGATCAAACGGGATGACTGCCCCCTGTCAGCGGATGTTCGTAAAAACTTGCTAGCAGTTAAGGAATTACGGGACCGAGTTGAGCACAAAACACTCAACTCTCTCGGGAAAAACTTCTGGCCTCTATTCCAAGCTAATTGTCTAAACTTCGATCAAGCGCTTCGCAGCTTATTCGGCGAAAGCGTCGGATTAAATGATGAACTGTCTGTTGCAATTCAGTTTGCAAAAATGAACGTAGAAGAACTCAGCCAGCTACAAAAGTACGATATCACTCCTGAAATTGAGGCTATCGATAGTCAGATATCTGAAGCCGTAGAGGAGACCGGCAAAGAAAGCGCTGCTTACAAATTCAAGGTCAATTACTCCTTTGAGAAGGCAACGAAAGGCGATGCACATATCGTCTTCACTGAGAACAATAAAAATGCATCCAAGACCCACCAAATTCTAACAAAACCGGTGGTAAGCGATGAACTCTGGCCGTTCAAACCTGGACGAGTGGTTGAACGTGTTCGCGAAGAAACTGGGAGTAACTTTAATTCTCATCACCACACCTTAGCGTGGAAGAGATATGGCGCGAGGCCGCGCTCTGGAGCAAAGAAACCTTCAGACACAAAGAAGGACTTCTGCCAATATCATCCCGCACACGGAGACTATACCTACTCCGAAAAGTGGGTGCAGCTACTGATCGAAATTGTTTCCGATGAGGATGATTTCACAGCACTGAAGACGTTCAGGCCTAAAAGCTAAACTTTCTTCAAAAAGCGGAGACTGGACAGTGACCCGAAGCGAAACTCGTTAGGGCTGCTTCGTTCCCGATCTGACCCGGTTGGCGAGGACTTCGTCCACCGCCAGCCTCCTGTCCCCCATATCGCGTTTTGAAAGCGGGGTGGCAAGGGGGCGGATGCTTCCTGTCTGGTCTTCCGGAATTTTTTGACAGTCGAGCGCCTTGTTGAGAATGGCCACAGCTTGCCGCGAGGGTACGCCCCGCAAGGCACGGTCTTTTGCCTGCCAGCATCGTTGCAGTCACTTGAAAGGGCCTGCCCTTCCTGCGTAACTGCGCCTCGCTGACCAGCAAAACTCCGCACCCTGCGGGGCGAAAATTCCAGAAGACCAGACGGGGTCTGTGCATGGCTAATACGACAAATTCCGAATTCATATCGCTGGGCGCGCGCCCGATTGACCGGGCGGGCCATCACCGCACCGATGCTGACTGGCTGGCGTCTGCCTATGCGCGCGACGATGTGCTTGTCCTTTTGATGCAGGGGGGGCTGCCGCTGCTGGCCAAGGATGGCGGTCTTGTCTGGCTGGGGCCGGAGGCGGCAAAGCTCGCGCCAGACAGTGAGCCGCTTTTCCTCGGCCTCGACAAGAATGGAACGCCTGTCTTCGCGGTGGAGATGCCGGGGGACTTTGACGTCGAAGCCTCGCTGATCGCCGGGACGGGGGAGTTTACCGATTTTCGCCAGGCGATGGCGCTGATGAGCGAGATGGAAGCGAACCTCGCCTCTACGGCGCGGTCGCTGTTTGAGTGGCACCGCTCTCACCGTTTCTGTTCGCGCTGTGGGGCAGAGAGCGCGCGGTCTGAAGCTGGCTGGAAGCGGGCCTGCACCGAATGCACCGCCGAGCATTTCCCGCGCACCGACCCGGTCGCCATCATGCTGGCCGTGAAGGGCAACAAATGCCTGCTGGGCCGCCAGAAGATGTGGCCGAAGGGGATGTGGAGCTGTCTGGCGGGCTTTATCGAGCCGGGCGAGACGCTGGAACAAGGGGCCGCGCGCGAGGTGCATGAGGAAGCGGGCATCCACTGCGACCCGGCAAAGACCGAATACCTGTTCTGCCAGCCCTGGCCATTCCCATCCTCGCTGATGATCGGGCTGATCCTGCCAGCCGAGAGCGAGGAGATCGCCGTCGACAAGAATGAGCTGGAAACCGCGCGCTGGTTCTCGCGCGAGGAGATCCGCCGCGTGCTGGCGGGCCAGCATGACGAGATGTTCGCGCCCCCGCCCTTTGCGGTGGCGCACCACATCATGAAGGAATGGGCCGAGCGGGAGGATTAAGTCTGTCTTGGACCGCTCATCCCCGCGCAGGCGGGGATCTCGTGAAGCAGTCGTTGCGCCCTGACCGGCTGAGACCCCCGCCTGCGCGCGGGTGAGCGGCTTGAAGGTATGCAGCGGAACGAGATACCTGAGCTGGCGTTTGTGTGTTTTTAGACGAGGGACCCTGTCATGGACGTAATCCGTATTCTTCTGGCCATCCTGATCCCGCCGCTGGGCGTGTTCCTGCAGGTGGGTCTTGGCCTGCACTTCTGGCTGAACATCCTGCTGACCCTGCTCGGCTATGTGCCGGGCATCATCCACGCGGTCTGGGTTATCCTGCGCAAATAGCATGGGGTGCCAGAGCAGCGACTGACAGAGCGGTCAGGCCTTCGGGTCTGGCCGTTTCTTTTTGTGGCCAGGGAGCGGCGCGAAAAACCGGGCGCTGAAACGAGGAAGACCCCGCACTGAGGGGGAGGTGCGGGGTCTTCGAGCCGGAAGTGACAAGGCTGGGGTGAGGGGAGGAGGGAATTTTGCCTTGTTACTTCAGAACCTCCGGCCAGTTCGTATTCGCTCTAACAATGTGCATTTCGCGGTCTTGTTCCCAGCGGTTCTGAATTTTTTTGTTGTAGTTCAGATAGAGCTTTCCATCGACGATGGCCCAGTGGTCTGCGTCGCCTTTTGCGGTGTAGCCTTCGGACACGGCCCAGGCGCAATACCCCCCGAATTGTGGGGCATATTTTTCCGGATCGGCGAGGAATGTGTCGAGGTTTTCCTGGCTCGCGAAGCGGAATTCTGCGCCTTGATAGTCGGTCCGGAAATCGCGGCTGCCTTTGACGGGGTGGCCTTCGGTAAAATAGGCGACCGGGTCGTGACCCTCGACGGCCGTGTTGGAGAAGGTGCCGGTATAGACCGGCGCCTTGTCGGCGTGGGCAGGTGCCGCGAAAGCAAAACCAGCAGAGGCGAGGATGAGCGCGGCGGCGGCGTGTCTGATCATCGGGTCGGGCCTTTCGGGGTGGTGTGGCAAAAAGATAGGCGGGACGACGCCCAACTGCGAACCACGCCTGCGTGACGGGGCGTCACGAAAGGGTGAAGCGGTTCGTGAGCAGGCGGCCGGTTGGCTGTCGCCCCTCGCGCAGCGAAAGCCTTGTGCCTATATGGTGGGACGCACGGGCAAGACGGAGACGAGCGGCAATGGACAGGCTGGACGCGATGCGGCTCTTCATACGGGTGGCCGATACCGGGAGTTTCTCCAAGGCGGCGGCTGACCTGGAGATCGGCCAGCCCACCGTCTCCCGGCGGATACAGGACCTTGAGGCCCAGCTTGGCGCGGACCTGTTCCTGCGCACGACCCGCGCGCTCAGTCTCACCGAAGCTGGCCAGACATTCTATGCGCGGGCGAAGTCCATACTGGACGCGTTTGAGGCGGCCGAGGCGGAAGTGCGCGGGCTCGACAATGAGCCGGTCGGCCAGCTGCGCATCAGCGTGCCGCACTCGCTGTCGCGTGTGGTGATCGCACCCGCGCTGGCGAGCTTCATGCGGCGCTATCCTGACCTCTCGCTGGACGTAATGTCGGACGATTCCTATACCGATATCGTGCAGGAGGGTGTCGACCTTGCCTTTCGGCTTGGCCAGCTTGCCGATTCAAGCCTGATGGCGAAGCGCATCGCGCTTACCCCTCTCAAGCTCTGGGCATCGCCGATCTATATCGCGCAGCAGAAATCCGTAACCCGCCCCGGCGAGCTGAACCCCGATGAGGCGCTGTCGCTTCGACAGCGGGCCGGCGCCGCCGTGTGGGAGCTGGCGAACAGCAAGACGGGGGCGCTGGATAGTCTGCGGGCCGCCGGCCGCTTTCGCGCGTCTTCTGGCGACATGCTGATCCAGTGCGCGCAGGATGCGCTCGGCTATATCCTCGCGCCGGACTGGCTGGTCTGTGAGAAAGTCCGCGAAGGCCAGCTGGCACGTCTGTTGCCGGACTGGGAGGCTGAAGCCCTGCCGCTGAACGTGGTCTGGTCAGGCGGCAAACTGAAAGGCAAGGCACGGCTTCTGGCAGATCACATCACCGAAGCGATGAAGGCCAAGGAGCTGCAGGAGCCGGACGCCGCCCATCAATAGATCTCGGGGCGATCACAAATTGGCTCTTGTATTGTTATACGGTCAGGAGATGGCCCCTCAGACCGCTTTGCGGTCGAGGGTGACGCGGTACGTGATGGCTCGTCCGAGTGTTGGTGTACGCAACACCAAGGATAAAAGCCCCGCAGCCGTAGACTGCGGGGCTTTTGCTTTGTGCATCTCTTCCTCGTCCTTCGACTTTGTTCAGGATGAGGGGGAGAAGGCTTGAGCCTACTCCTGCAATTCCATCGTTTCGGCTTCAGCTTCGGACCCGGTCGGCTCAACCGCAGGGGCCTCGCCTGCCTTCACGTCTTCGATCCAGGTGTTGACGCGGCGCTCGAGCAGTTCGAGCGGAAGCGCGCCGCCACCGAGGATGGTGTCGTGGAAACCGCGAATGTCGAAATCATCGCCGAGTTCCTCCCGCGCCATTTCGCGCAGTTCGAGGATCTTGATCATGCCGATCTTGTAGGCCGTCGCCTGGCCCGGCATCACGATGTAACGCTGGATTTCGGAACGGGCCTGGGCGTCTGTGACGGCAGCGTTTTCGGTGAAGTATTCGAACGCTTCCTGCTCGGTCCAGCCCTTGGAGTGAAGACCGGTATCGACGACGAGCCGGATGGCGCGCCAGATTTCAGACCCGAGGCGGCCAAATTCCGATTGCGGGGTTTCAAACGTGCCCGGCATTTCGCTGGCGAGACGTTCTGAATAAAGGCCCCAGCCTTCGGAGTAGGCGGTGAAGCCCGCCTGCGTGCGGAATTGCGGGATGTCCTGCAGTTCCTGCGCGATCGAAATCTGCATGTGGTGGCCCGGTAGGCCCTCATGGTAAGCGATCACTTCAAGCTCACGCTTCGGCATGGCGCTCATGTCGGAGAGGTGAGCATAGTAGGTGCCAGGGCGGGAGCCATCTGGCGTGCCCGGATAGTAGTGCTGTGCAGCGCCATCCTGCTCACGGAAGGATTCGACACGCTTCACGATGAGGTCGGCTTGCGGGAGGATGCCGAAATATTCCGGCAGCTGGCCTTCGATATTGTCGATGGCGGCGGTCGCATCCGCGATGTACTGGTCTGCGCCTTCGTCATTGTTCTCGTAATAGAGCTCACGGTCGTCGGTGTTCTCACGCAGGTAGACGAAGAACTCCTGCAGCGTGCCATCGAAGCCGAACTCTTCCTTCACCGCTTCCATCTCGCCCTGCAGGCGCTCAACCTCGTCGAGGCCGATCTGGTGAATCTCGTCAGCGGTCAGGTCTGTCGTGGTCGAGACTTTGAGGCGGTAGTTATAGTATTCCGCGCCGCCCGGCTGTGAGGTGAGGCCGGTCGGGTTTTCCGGCGCGTCCTCGAGCTCTGCCTCGGCCCATTCGATGAGGTTTTCATAGGCCGGCTGGAAGTCTTCGGTAAGCGCGGTTTCGGCCGCGGTCATCAGCTCTTCAGCACGTGCTTCGTCGATCTCGCCAGCTTCCTGAAGATTGGAGATTTCCATCTGGACGTCGGCCCAGAGGTCAGAAGGCTCTCCGTCAGTGAAAGGGGCGCCAGTGATGACGTTGCGGGCCTGTTCGATCACGCCTTCGAGCGCGAAATCAGGAGTTTCGACGCCGCGGCTGGCGCTTTCCTTAGCGATGGCGAGAAGCTGGTCGCCTGCACGGGCGCCTTCGCTGATCCGCGAGATATAGGCTTCCATATCGGCTTCATTCTCGACGCGGTGAAACTGGATGAGGACCGTTGGCAGGAAGCTCTGCGCACCGTTCATCTGGTCGAAGGTGAAGCCGTTATAGAAGTACTCGATGCCTTCTTCGGCTTGCTCTGCCTGGTACTTCCAGATGTCCCAGGAGTTCTTGGCCTCTGGCGTCAGCTTGTCATAGTCGAAATTGGCTTCCATTTCGGCGAGCGTGTCGAGGCGCCACTGCAGCTGCTCCTGCGCGGCCTCATATGACATGTCGTCAATCTCGTCATTGCGTTCCTTGCGCCCCAGGAAAGTGAGCTGGATCGGGCTCATCATGACCTGTTCTTCGTACTTTTCGTCGAACCATGCATTCAGGCGGGCCGTTTCAGCCTCGATCTCTGCATCGGTTGCGGCGGCCGTTTCCGTCGTTTCGGCGCCTGCCTCCGGATTTGTGCCTTGCTGAGGCGCTGAGGTTTCACCACAGGCAGCAAGGATGAGGGCAAGGGCGGTGGCAGTCGCTGACAGCTTGACGCGCATGAAGAAAACTCCTGTTCTTATCGAATTTCGCTAAGAAGCAGGAATTTTGCACTTATGCAAGGCAGGAGGGCGCGTTCACCCCCCTGCCCCGCCAATTCAGGCATAACGTGTGCGTAGCATTGCCCAGACCGCGCGAAGACCACAGGCGGCGGCGCCCTCGGGGCGGCCGAATTTCGACTGACGCCAGCCCCAGACATCCAGGTGCACCCAGCGGCGCGCCTCAACGAACTGTTTGAGGAAAATTGCTGCGGTAATAGAGCCCGCAAAGCGTCCGCCCGAATTCTGAATGTCGGCAACGGAGCTTTTCAGCATGGATTTGTAGGGGTCCCAGAGCGGCATGCGCCAGACTGGATCGCCGGAGACCGCGCCAGCGGCAGTGATCGCGTCGGCCAGATCGCCGTCATCTGTATAGAAGGGCGCAAGGTCCGGGCCGAGGGCGACACGGGCCGCACCCGTGAGCGTGGCAAAATCAACGAGGAGGTCCGGGTCACTTTCGCAGGCGCGAGTCAGCGCATCACCAAGAATGAGGCGGCCTTCAGCATCTGTATTGTCGATCTCGACCGTGAGCCCCTTGCGGGTCTGCAGGATATCGCTTGGGCGGAAGGCATCGCGGCCGATCGCATTTTCCACGGCCGGAACGTAGAGCTTCAGCCGGACCGGCAGGTTCGAGCTCATCACCAGCTTGGCAAGCGCGATGACATGAGCCGAGCCGCCCATATCCTTTTTCATCAGCTTCATGCCAGCGCCGGGCTTCAGGTTCAGCCCGCCCGTATCGAACGCCACGCCTTTGCCGACGAGGGCCAGTTCCGGATGGTCCGGATTGCCCCAGGACAGTTCCATGAAACGAGGGGCCTCAGGCGCCGCGCGGCCAACCGCATGCACCATGGGGTAGTTTTCTTTCAGGAGATCATCGCCTGTGATGACCGAGAGGTCAGCGCTGTATTGTTCGGCCAGCACGCGGATCGCAGCCTCAATGCCCGCCGGGCCCATATCCTGGGCTGGCGTGTTGATCAGGTCTCTCAAGAGCGCAATCGCATCAGCTTCGCGGTCGAGCGCTTCGGCATCGCCGCCATCGCCAACAACGAGACGCGGCGGGTTGGCCTTGTCTTTCAGGTAGCGGTCGAAGCGGTACGCGCCATCAGCCCAGCCTGCCGCGATGTTCGCCATCGGCATGCCACCATCGCGCGCAACTTCGTAGTCGCCCTCCGGCAGCTTGCCGGAAAGGGCCGCAACTGCCAGCGCATCTGAGGTACCGCCAAGGCCGAACAGAACGTCGGCAATCTTACCTTCCGGGCTGGCAATAATAACCATGTCACCGTTGCCGCCCTCGAACCCCTGAGCCTTGGCCTGCGCCTTGATGGCGTCAGAGAGGCTGGCGGAAGCTTCACTCCATTCGCCGGACCGGATCAGGTGCAGGCGGGCGGGGCTTTCGGCGCTGGCAGTGAACGCGTTGTGCATGGGTAATCGATGCTCCGATGGTCTAACTGGTTAAGGCAATCAACATCTCAGTTAACTGATCCTTGAGGCTTGGGCGCGCAAGGTCGCCGCGTGAATCAGTTTGGCGGGAGATTGCCCGATGTCTGTCCAACGCGCAGCTCTTTATCCAGTTTCTCTTTGTGTCCTGATGCTTGCGTCAGCCTGCGCCTCGACCGGGGCAAGCGAAAGCGCAGCAAACGCGGAGGCGACGCTGCAGGCGGCCTATGAGCAGGAGCTCGCGCTGGCGACGCCAGAAGAAATTGCCGAGGTTCAGCGGGCCGATGCGCTGACGCGCGCGAACTTCTGGGCGGGAGAATTCCGCAAGGACCCGAGCAATCTCGAGACGACAATCCAGTTCACCCGCGTGCTTCGCGAGATTGGCAGTCATGAGCGCGCCATCGACGTTCTGTCGCGCACCATTCCAGCCCATCCGCAATCTGCCGAGCTTCAGCTGATCATGGGCCGGGCGCTGATGAGTGAAGGCCGCGTCGGCGAAGCGGCAGAAGCTTTTTTCCAGGCGAGCGTGATTGCGCCGCAGGATGCGACGGCACATGCCGCGCTTGGCCTTGCACTTGACCGGCTGGAG
This sequence comes from Henriciella barbarensis, assembly GCF_003576345.1. Taxonomy (GTDB): domain Bacteria; phylum Pseudomonadota; class Alphaproteobacteria; order Caulobacterales; family Hyphomonadaceae; genus Henriciella; species Henriciella barbarensis. Next base: position 453,755 of record NZ_QWGB01000005.1, read on the forward strand.
CGTCACGCCGATGCGCAGACCTCATATCTTCGGGCGCTGGAACTGGAGCCTGCACGGGCCTCAACGCTCGCCAATTACGGCCTGTCGCTTGCCCTGACCGGCGACCTTACCGGGGCTGAGGCGCAGCTGCGCAAGGCCTACGACCTGCCTGATGCCGATGGACGGGTGCGCCAGAACCTGGCGCTGATCCTCGGACTACAGGGTGAGTTTGACGCCATGCGTGCCGCAGACCCGCATGCACCAACGCGGACGATGGATGCTAATGTAACAACGATCCGCAGCCTGCTTGCACCCGCTCGCAACTATGAGGCGCTGGTGATGGACGAGGCTGAGACCCCTGCCCCGCAGGTCCAGCAGGTGCCACAGCAAAACGAGTCGGCGCGCCGCGGCGTGCCGCAACTTCGCGGATCCCTCAGCAGCCGCTGAGCGCTGTAGCAGGTCAAAACCCTACAGCACCCTCGCTATAGTTCTCGACATCCAGAAGACGTTGTCTGAGGCGTGCGCCCGGCCCCGGGCCGCTATCTCACATCCGTATTGATCTGGTTCTGCGCCTGCATCTCAGAGTATTTGATGTAGGCTGGACCGAGCACGACGAGAAAGAGCACCGGCAGGAAGAACAGGATCATCGGCACGGTCAGCTTGGCTGGCAGGGCGGCGGCCTTCTTCTCGGCCTCGGCCATGCGCATGTCGCGATTTTCCTTGGCCATTGTGCGTAGCGCATCGCCGAGCGGTGTCCCGTAGCGTTCGGCTTGCATCAGCGCCATGCAGACGGATTTCACGCCTTCATGGCCGGTCCGCTTGGCCAGGTTTTCGTAAGCGGTGCGACGCTCCTGCAGGTAAGCAAGTTCTGCCGTGGTGAGCTGGAATTCCTCGGCAAGATCCGGAGACGCTGCCCCGACCTCGCCGCCGACCTTCGCGAAGGCGAGCTCGATCGACATGCCGGACTCGACACAAATGAGCAGCATGTCGAGCGCGTCCGGGAAGGCACGCATGATCGACTGCTGGCGCTTCTGGGCAATGTTCGAGACATAGAGATTGGGCGCATAGAAGCCGGCTGCCGCGCCGAAGACAATTGCGCCAATCTTCATCTGCGGATTGAGGCCCATATCGTTGACGAGGAAGATGTAGACGAAGGCGAGCAGAGCCATCACCATCGGCAGCACGAAACGGCAGAAATAGAAGATGGCGAGCGGACGCGGCCCGCGCAGACCCGCCTGGACAAGCTTTTGCTCGACATTCGGGTCTTCCAGCATCTTCTGCAGGTTCAGCTTCCCGGTAATCTCACTGATCTTGCCGGAGTTATCCTTCTTCAGACCGCGGCGCTCCAGCGCGTCGCGGTTGGCGCGCCGCAGGCGTTCGCGCTGCGTGGTGACCTGTTTGAGACGCGTCTCGAGCTTGTCGCCCTTCAACAGCGGCATTCCGACGGACAGGATGGTTGCAAACATCGCAACGGCCGCCAGCACGGAAGCAAGCGTGGCTGGCTCTGTCAGGGAGGAGATGAAGTTTATCATGTGCCCTCCCCCTAGATATCGAAGCTGATCATTTTGCGCATCACAGTCACACCGGTGATCATGAGGCCAACGCCCATGAACAGGATGGTGTGTCCGGTCGGCTTGATGAACAGCTCCATGATGTAGCTGGGCGTTGTCATGAAGACCATGAAGCCGACGGCGAAGGGAAGACAGGCAATGATACCGGCAGATGCCTTGGCTTCCGATGACATGGCCTTGATCTTCTCGCGCATCATCTTCCGCTCACGGATGACCTTGGAGAGGTTGCCGAGCGCTTCGGAAAGGTTACCGCCGGATTTCGCCTGAATGGTGAGCACGATGACGAAGAAGTTCACCTCTGGCAGGGGGACGCGCTTGTAGAGCTGCTGCAGCGCGCGCTCAGTCGTCATGCCCATCTGGATGTTGTCGGTGAGGGTCTTGAACTCCGTGCCGAGGGGCGCCGGGCTTTCCTTGGCGATGATGCGCAGACATTCAGTCAGAGGCAGGCCGGACTTTACACCGCGAACGATGATATCGATGGCGTCAGCGAACTGAGCCGTCATCTTCTTGTAGCGACGCTTGGTCAGAAAGCCGATGACCCAGCGCGGAATGCCAAGAAAACCCGCGACCGATGCCGCGATGATCATGGCGGGACGCGACTTGATCTCGATCCCTGCGATAGGCGGTGGGCCTTCCGCACCGGAGATGAAGGTCACAAGCGCCAGAGCGACGCCCAGCACAGCCGAGAACGCCCAGAAGGTTTCAGGTTTGATGTCGAGGCCAGCCTGGAGCAGCTTGCCCTGTATATCCTGCGGCACCAGTGATTTGCGGCGCGCTTCATCCTGCTCGCGCAGCTTGTCCAGCATCTGCTGTGTCTGGCGGCGGCGCTGAGAGGCGGGGTCCTGCTTCTGGTTTCCCTTGCCGCCCGCTTTGCCTTCCGCAAGCTGGCGTGCGCGCCGCGCCGGGTTGTCGGTGTCACCCCCGGTAAGCGCAAGTCCGATACCGGCCAGCGCTACGAAAGCGAGACCGGCAACGAGAAAGATGAGGAGATCGCCGCCGAGCATCAGGTATCCAGCGCATCGATCGCCTTGGCGAGGTCGCGCTCCATGTTGAAGTAGGACGCACGATCCCAGAACCGCGGACGGCCAATGCCGGTGCCACGGTGACGGCCCGACACGCGCCCGTCATCGTCTTCGCCTTCGACTTCGAACTTCATGATATCCTGAAGGATGATCGTATCGCCTTCGAGGCCCATGACCTCGGTGATCTGCATGATGCGGCGCGACCCGTCGCGAAGGCGCGAGGCCTGTACGACAACATCAATTGAACCGACGATCATCTCGCGGATCGTCTTGGCCGGCAGCGAGAAGCCGCCCATCGTGATCATGGACTCGACACGGCTGAGGGCTTCACGCGGCGTGTTGGCGTGCAGCGTGCCCATGGAGCCGTCGTGACCAGTGTTCATGGCCTGGAGAAGGTCAAACGCTTCAGGGCCACGAACCTCGCCGACGATGATGCGTTCAGGGCGCATACGCAGACAGTTCTTCACAAGGTCGCGCATGGAAATCTCGCCGGACCCTTCAATGTTCGGCGGGCGTGTTTCGAGACGTACCACATGTGGCTGCTGCAGCTGGAGTTCGGCAGAGTCTTCGCAGGTGATGACGCGCTCTGTCGGATCAATGAAACCCGTCAAACAGTTGAGCAGCGTTGTCTTACCTGAACCGGTACCCCCGGAGATGAGCACGTTACAGCGCGAGTGACCGATGATGCGGAGGATTTCTGCGCCGGCCTCGGAAATCGACCCGAATTTCACGAGATCGGCAAGACGCAGCTTGTCCTTCTTGAACTTACGAATGGTCAGCGTCGGGCCATCGATCGCCAGGGGCGGGGCGATGACGTTTACACGAGAGCCGTCAAGAAGGCGCGCGTCACAGATCGGCGAGCTTTCATCAACGCGGCGGCCGACCTGCGACACGATCCGCTGACAGATATTCATCAGCTGGGCATTGTCGCGAAAGCGAATATTGGTCCGCTCGATCTTGCCGTTCACTTCGATATACGTCGTGTCGGCGCCGTTCACCATGATATCAGCAATGTCGTCGCGGGCGAGCAGCGGCTCCAAGGGGCCATAGCCCAGCACGTCGTTACAGATGTCGTCTAGCAGGTGTTCCTGCTCGGAAATCGACATCACGACATTCTTGATGCTGATGATCTCGACGACGATATCGCGGATTTCCTCGCGCGCGCTTTCGGCATCGAGCTGGGCCAGCTGGCCGAGATCGATCGTGTCGATCAGCGCGTTGAAGATCGTCGTCTTGGTCGAGTAATATTCTTCAGAGCGGGTATCCACGCGGTGGACACGCTCTCTTTCCATATCCGGGGGCGGCTTCAGCGCGACAGGCTTCTGGGGCGTTTTCGGTGCCCCCGACGGCGGAGGCGCCGCAGCCGGCTTCTGAGCTGGCGGCGGCGTAGCCGCTGACGGCTTCGGTGCTGGCGCCGAACTAGGAGCTGGCTTTAATGCGTTTGCTGAGCGTTTGCCGAAAGACATGGAATTTTTCTAGCGCCATTTACTTTCCGAGAAGTTTCTTGAGCAGGGACTTCTCCGGCTGGACGGTCTCGCGACCCGAAAGCATGCTGGCGAGCTCATCAATGGCGACAGCAGGTCTGGACTGCGGGTCTGCCTCAGAGATCATCTGACCCTTATTGGACGCGGTGCCGAAAAGCTGCGGGTCGAAAGGCAGAATGATTTCCGGCTCTGCCTCGATCGCAGCAGCGAAATCCTTTACCGGGATTTCGGGACGCTTGGGCACGCCCATCATGTTGATAACGAGGCGCGGCGCGCGGTCATTCGGGCGCTGGCTTCTAAGCTTGTCGAGCATGTTCTTGCCATTGCGCAACGAAGCGAGATCCGGCTGGCAGACAAGGATGACTTCGTCAGAACTGATCAGCGTGTTGTAGATCCATTGCGACCAGCCATGCGGCAGGTCCAGGACCACATAGGGCATCAGGCGGCGCACGCCTTCGATGACGGTCGAATAGGCGGTCGCATCGATATCCATCAGCTGGCTGACGGTCGCCGGCGCGGTAAAGAGCGAAAGTCGGTCGGTCGCCTTGGCAAGCAGCCGAGAGATGACGGCATCATCGGCACGGTCCGGCGCAAGCAGGGCATCTGCCACAGTCTGCGGCGTCTCATGATTGAAGTCGAGCGAGGTTGTCCCGAAGGAGAGATCGAGATCGACGAGCGAGGTGTTCACCCGCACATTCTCTGCCAACGACCAGGCAAGGTTGTGCGCAATGGTCGAGGAACCCACGCCGCCCTTTGCGCCTACGACCGAAATGGACTTGCCGACGAAGGGGGCTTCTGGGTCTGTGAAGATGTTTCCGATGGAACGTACCATCTGGACCGGCTCAATCGGGGGAACGAGATATTCGCTGACGCCCCGCGCAACGAGCTGGCGATAGAGCGGAATGTCATTCGTCGCGCCAACGACCATGACCTCGACGCCCTCGTCACAATGGCCCGCCAGTTGATCGATCTGCGCCAGCATCTCGCTGGAGGCTGCAGACGACTCGACGATGATCAGGTTCGGGGTGGGATTGCTGGAAAGGTGCTCGATGGCGGCAGGTATGCCGCCGGGAATAATGCTCACGGACGCATTGGACATGCGCCGATCACTCTTCACGCGGTCGATAATGGAAGACACGCGCTTGGTTTCGCAGAAGGCTAGCACGGAGATGGCGGGGATTGCCCGGTCACCACCCTCAAAGGCCTGCATTTGGGGAATGTCGACCTGCGGGGGCAAGTCGTCCTCATCCCGCACACCTGTCAGCTGGCCGACAAGATCATTCTGACCCTCGGCATCGTCGCCAAAGTCGAAGTCGTCATCGAAAAGTGCGTTTTCTCTGCTCATTGTCGTTCAGGACCTTCGATCGTCACTCAAATTCAGTTCACTGCTGTCGAAACAGCACTTGTTTCATCGTCGCCACGTTCCGCGCCTGTTGGCTGGCCTTCCCGGAAAAGCTCCAGCTGGGCCTGACGGCGAAGGGCGTCGCCTTCATCCAGCGGACGATTGCCGAACAGGTCCGATGGGTCAGCGATCATCGCTGCCTGGTTGACGCGGATAGAGCAGCCGAGGGCTGGCATGTCGTTATTGCTGCGAATGTCAGAAAAGCGGACCTGCGACTTTTCAGGGCAGTAGGGCGCGATCGCGACATAGGATTGGTATGTCAGGATAAGCGGTGCATCACGGCGTCCGCCCGCATCATAGGCGCGGGCGCGCACATCATCAAAAGCGACACCTTCAGCCCATGCGATATCGCGCGCTTCCGAGACGGCTGCGACCGAATACGGGTCTGCGCCATAAGACGAAGGCACAGCGACGATGAGAACGCCATGGCCGCTTCGGCGATAGTTGGAAACAAAGGCGCGAACGCGGTCTTCCTGGCCTGCACGCAACCAGGCGCTGCGGCTATCGATGGCGAGTTCCAGACGCTGGCTCGTCTCGCCAACGCCAATCTCATTGCGGTCCAGCGTTGTGCCGGTCTGATAGTCGGCGGGCACGAAATTGTTCGGGCTGGTGGCGCAGGCGCCAAGCATGCTTGCGACAGCCAGCGCGCCGATCAGGCCAGAGGTCTTTAGATGATGCATCTGTAGCTCTCCTATTCCTCTATGAAGCCGACTGGCGCGTTATAATTGTCCCGGTTGAGACCCTCGCCTTCGCGGGCATAGACCGCGTTCAGCGCGCCGAAGAAGACCGACTGGGCATCGGTCGCATTTACGTAACCATCCGCCGGTGTGCGCAGATTACCCTTATTGGTCGGGTCGATCAGGTAGGGCGTGATGATCACGACCAGCTCGGTTTCTTCATTCAGAAAGTCGCGCGACTGGAAGAGCGCACCGAGAACTGGCAGGCGTTTCAGCCCGGGAAGTTGGTCAATTGACTGGCGCGACCGGCTCTGGATCAGGCCGGCAAGCATCATGGAGCCACCGCTAGGCAGTTCGACCGTGCTTTCCGCGCGGCGGACAGTCAGCGCCGGAATGGTCAGCGCCTCGGTGGTCACAACGTTGCCGTCACCGTCAACGCCGGCAACAGACTGCCCCTGGAAGGCGCCCTGATTGGTCAGTTCGGACACTTCGGTCGAAACCTTGAGCGAGATGCGCCCCTCAGACAGGACGACCGGGGTAAAGGCGAGGCCCACACCGTAAGGCTTGAACTCAATCGTCACGCGTCCATTGTCGTCCTGGCCGACCGGGACGGGGAACTCCCCGCCTGCGAGGAACTTCGCGCTCTCTCCCGAAATGGCTGAAATGTTCGGCTCAGCGAGCGTGCGGACAATGCCGATCCGCTCCAGCGCATCGATACCTGCACCAATTGTCGTTTCACGGCCATTGGCGTCAAAAGTCGAGTAGCGCGGATTGAAGGTAAGACCGCCGAGGGATGCGCCCTGCACGGCGAGGCCGGTTGCGGACGCAATGTCGAAGTTGAGGACGTCTTCCAGGCTGCCGATAGAGCTGCCAGCAATGTCGATGCCGAGTTGTTTGACGACCGAGCGCTGCATCTCGACGATGCGCACTTCGAGCATCACCTGGTCCTTGGCGGCGACACTCAACATGTTGACCGGCTCAAACTCCTCGTCGCCCGAATAGGCCTTGATGAGGCGCATGATCTGGTCGGACTGGAGGACGCTGTCGACATTACCGCTGACGACCATGTTGCCGCCGATGCTTTCAATGGCGACGCGGGCGCCCGGCACATAACGCTCCACCAGGCGCTCAAGCGCGGCGGTGTCGGCGTTCACGACGATTTCGAGGTTCAGGATCGGACGACCATGACGGTCAAACAGGAAAGCGTTGGTTTCACCGACTTCGATGCCGCGGAAGATCAGACGCTGGGCCGTCTGCACGACAGCGTCTGCGATGGACGGGTTGGTGATGACGACATCGGCGACCGGACGGTCGAGCTCGATCACGGTGGATTTGTTGAGCCCAAGGCGGATCGTCTGCGAGACGCTGGTTTCGCCCGGCTCCATGATGGAGACGCCGGAAATATCCTGTGCCCCGGCCGGGACCGGAGCAGAAAGGAGCGCAAGCGAACACACTGCTCCGAGACTGCGCAAAATCGCGCTCATCAGCTTCCCCCGCTCACATTACCATTCTTGAAGACCCGCACGCCGCTGCCCCCTGCCCCGCTGTTACCGTCGAGAAGGCTGGTATTGGCGAGCGGCACACCCTGATTTTCGTCGGCATCCGCAACACTGCGCAGCGATAGCGCGATGGAGCCAAGGCGGCTCGAATGTGCGAGTAGCTCTGCCTGACGTGGCTCAAGCTCAAGCGTTGCGGTTGAGCCGGTCAGCGTCGGGACGCCGTCCATTTCGCCGAACATCTGGTCGATGGCGAGGACGCGCGCATTGCGGATGACCGTCTTGGTAAGCGTTGTGTCACTCATACCGCGGTCGCTCATCACTTCGACATCATAGGTCAGGATGACGTCAACGCGGTCATCCGGGAGGATGAAGCCCGCCGAGGCGGATTCAGGCGAAATTTCGACGGCGATGGCGCGCATACCAGGCGCAAGGAGCGCGGCCATGAAGCCGGTCTCGCCCTTCATGACGATTTTCTGGTCAACGATTGGTTCGCCTTCCAGAAGCGGCGTTTTCACGACGCTGCCGGAGAGCTCTTCGATAGCATCAGGCGACGTGTCCTGGATGAAGTAAGCCGGGTTCAGAGCGCGCTCTGGCCAGTCAGCCCAGCGGAAATCATCAGGAGTGAGCAGCGCACCTGTGCGCATGCTGGCGCGCGCCACGAGCACTTTGGTGGAAGACATCTCCACTTCGCGCTCAATGATCTCCGGTTCCATCTGGACTTGCTGGACCGGCGCGCTGGACATGCCGCGCACGAGAAAAGCTGCGCCGATCGCAGCAATCGCGGCAACGACCAGGATGATCAGGCGAATGGGAGACATCGGATACCTTTCCGGCTCAAACCAGCCCCGCAAGATGGAGCCCCTCAACCGTCAATTTTGCATCCACAGACTAAGGCATAGTTAACTTGCCCAAATCGCTATGCGCCCAATAGCGAAAGCAGCGGCGAGTAGGGAACGGCGTAGAAGGCACCGCCTGCAATCGCGACCCCATAGGGCACGCCTGCACCCTGCTGCATCGTCCCGCGTGCAAAGCCGGGCGCGGCGTCGGCAGGCACAAGCTTTCGCGCGACGATTACGGTGGCGGCAAGAAGTCCACCGATCACGGCCATCGCCGTCATGAATGGCATGGCCGCTTCGGGACCGAGCCAGAGCATCACCCCCGGGATCATCTTTGCGTCGCCGCCGCCAAAGACGCCGAAGGTGAACAGAAGTACCGAGATAATGAAGGCAGCAACACCGGCGAGAAGGTGAGCGCCAGTAACGTCCCAGCCCGGCGCACTGATGATCATTGCCGGAACAAAGAGAAAGGCGATGATCGCATTGAGGCCGTTGGAGATGGTCAGCGTCTCGATATCGCGGATCGCCGCGTAGACGCAGAGGAGAAGAAAGAGAACGGCAAAAAGCTCAGCAACCATAAGAGTATGCTCCCAATGGGGTAATCTGTTGCCATGCTGACTAGCGGATAAAGTTTGACACCCCGCTAATGAAAAGAGCCGTCCGGGCGCCCGGACGGCTCTTGATCATTCATCCAGTCACGCTGGATGTCCCTTCGCGGGCCTGCCTTAGAGGGCGTTGGCGACCGTGTTGAAGGTGTCAGAGGTGCTGGTGCCGAGGGCCGAAACAGCGCTGATGATCGCGACGGCGATCAGGGCAGCAATGAGACCATACTCGATAGCGGTTGCACCCGACTCATTCTTGAAAAAACGTACAAGCTTTTGCATTTGGAGGCTCCATCATCATGCATTTATGACGTTCCGAATTGCATTTGTTTTTGCCGGAACATGGATGGTTCTACAGGGTGCAAATAAATATCACGTAAATCGGTCCACGAAATTTCTGAACACTTCGAACGGCTCCTTTAACCATAGCCGGGAAGCATCTTCACGAGGCAGCACTCAGCCTCGTTAGGCTTCGTGAAACCTTCTAGACGGTAGATATTATCAAAGACCGTATACCTTACAGGAGCGTCTGCAATGAAACTGATTTCAAGGCTGGCCGCCGCTTGCCTCATGGCTGGCACGTTTACCCTGACTGCGACCGCCCAGCAGATGACCGTAGAGACCGGCACGACCAAGCCATTGCGCCTGTCGCGCGCCGCCGCGAATGTGGTGATCGGCAATCAGAACATCGCGGATGTCGCCGTCGCTGACCCGCACATGATCTTCCTGACGGGAAAGAGCTTTGGCACCACGAACCTCGTCGTTCTTGACGCCAACAACAATATTATCGTTGAGACCGACGTGGTTGTGACGACGAATGCGGCCAATCTGGTAACCATCAATCGCGGTGGCAGCTCGTTCACCTATGACTGCGCTGGCGAGTGCCGCGATGCTCCGGTCCTTGGCGACAATGAAGATCACTTCTCACGCTCTCTGGACCAGGCCGAGCAGCTGAAGCGCCTGACGGACAACTAGGCCACGCGCCTTCCCTTGCAGAAAAAGCGAAAGCCAGCCTCGGTTCGGGGCTGGCTTTTTTTATCTTAATGGAAAGGCCCTAGCGACTAGGACGGCTATTGCTCGTCGCGGCCAGGGTCGGCTGGCTCTGGGCGGCTGCGACAGCCGCCGCTTCGTCGATGCTCGCAGAATAAACTGGCGCAGCAATTTCAGACAGGTTGCCGATCGGGCGGCCATCAACGCGCCACTCAAAGGCAGTGCCGTCGCGTACGGTTACCGTCCAGTCAGCACCGACCCGTGGATAATAGATCTCGCCGCGTGCCATCGTCCGGCTACGGAAAATCGTGCCGTCCGGGCCCCGCACCTCGATCCAGTCAGGGCGAGTGGCGATAATTGAAAGCTCGGGCGCATCGATCTGACCGGCCGTAAGCGGCGAGCGTGCGAACAGGCTTTCCTGGGCAGTATTCACCGCAACCACGCGCTCAGCGACGGATGGTGCCGAGCGGCCCGTTATCGTATCGCCGGGGGTCATGAGAAAGGCGACGCCGACGCCAGCGGCCACCACGCAGGCCATAACGGCTGCCGGGATCGCGATACGGCTTCCACGGCGCGGCTGAACCTCGGCAACCGACGAACGCGGGACCGCTGTCGCCAGCTTTGGATTGTCGTCCATCGGGAAGTCAGCGAGGACATTCTCCGGCGGGATGCCGAGATATTTTGCGTAGCTTTTCGCCGCAATCCGTGTGCGGCTCATATCGTAGCCGGGCGGCTGGGTCGTGCGCTCCAGGCAATCGATCGCGCGCTGGTTCATGTGCAACGCGCTCGAAACGGCAGCGATGCTCAGCTCCTGGCGTTCACGTGCGGCGCGCAGGATGCCACCAGCGGTAAAATTGTCGATCAGGCTATCGCCGCCGGACGGCGCCACAGCCGCGTCTTCAATGACGAGCGTTTCATCACGATTATCAGCAGCATGGGAATCAGGATTTTCAACGCCAGTGTGAACTGGGTGATCCGAAATCTGTTCGGCTTCGGAAGACGCAACTTCTGCTTTACGCTCGTCGTCGTTCATGACGCGATGATCCAATCGGTGACTGGCGGATAAATTGTGGGAACTGCATACCCCATGCCATGCAGCACTTATGGTATACGCCGCCTATCCATGATCTTTCAAGGCAATTTTCTGTATCCGGGCAATGGATAATACTTCGTTACGAAGATCAGCATTGGATTCATAAATCGCCGCGCGAAATTCCGGACCAAAGGTTGAGAGATCTACACTTCGCAGCATGCGTTTTACTGGACCGACACCCGAAGCCGGCATCGAAAGCGTGTGATAACCAAGCCCTATAAGGCAAAGCGCCTCGAGTGGATGGGAGGAAATTTCTCCGCATACAGAGACTGGAAGTTGATGACGCTCGCACTCTTGACGGATCATATCGAGGAACCGTAGCGCCGGCCGACTGATGAAATCGTATCGTTCCGAGACAGCCGGAACCATGCGGTCTGCCGCGAAGAAGAACTGCATCAGGTCATTCGTGCCGACGGAAATGAAGTCTGCCTCAGACGCAAGCTCTCCGATTGTGAAAGCGAGCGCCGGCGCCTCAAGCATGGCGCCTGTGCGCACGTCGCACGGTTTCTGGAAGCCGCGCGCGGCACTCCACTCGATCTCCTCCATGAGGAGAGCCTTGGCCTCGAAGAACTCATCAGCCTTGGTCACCATCGGAAACATGACGCTAAGCGGGCCGCCATCTGCAGCCCTGACAAGCGCGCGTAGCTGACGGCGAAAGAGACCCGGACGGTCAAGCGCGAAGCGGATAGACCGCCAGCCGAGCGCCGGGTTTTCTTCTTCGCCCTTGTTCGCATTCGGCAGCATCTTGTCGCCGCCGAGGTCCAGCGTGCGGAAATGAACGGGCCGGTTGCCCGCAAAATCCAGCACCTGTCGGTAGAGACCGATCTGCGACTCCATTTTCGGCAGGGTGTCGGAGACGAGAAACTGGAATTCCGTGCGGAACAGACCGATGCCTTCAGCGCCAGTCTTGTCCATTGCGTCCATGTCGAGGGCGAGGCCGGCATTCAGCATAAGATTGATATCGACGCCGTCGCGTGTGCGGGACGGCTGATCTTTCAGCGCCTGGAACGCGGCCTGACGCTCCGTGCGCATGAGGCGTCTTGTCTCATAGGCGGTCAGCAGATCCTGATCGGGACGCACATGAAGCATACCCTGTTCAGCATCGACGATAACCTGATCGCCTTGTGCAACTGCACTGCTTAACCCGGCGACCCCGCCAAGGGTGGGAATGCCGAGGGCCCGGGCGACGATCGCTGCGTGGCTGGAGGGGGCGACCTCCTCAAGGATGATCGCCGCCAGGCCGGAATTGCGATATTCAAGCAGCTCAGCAGGGCCGAGCCGCCGTGCGATCAGAACTTCGCTTGCCGCGCCAGCGTCGTTCTCTTCACTTCCCGTTGCCGACCCGTCACTGCCCGCCAGGACGCGTAGCAGCCTGTTGTCGAGGTCTTCAAGGTCATGCAGGCGTTCGCGCAGATACGGGTCTGCGGCATTCTCCAGCTTCACCCTGTGCTCACGGCGTGAGCGGTCAACGGCAGCCTCCGCCGAAAGACCTGAGCGTACCGTCTCTTCCAGACGTGCGGCCCACATGGGGTCACTGGCGAGCATCTTGTAGGCTTCGAGAACCTCCCGCGGTTCGCCAAAGATGGCGCTCACATCATTGGTCAGCATCTTGTCCAGCGACGTCCGCAACTGGCGAAGCGCAGCACTCAACCGGCGCGCTTCGGCATCGGGATCATCGGCGAAGTAACGCGCTGGTGAGACGATCGGATCGTGAAGCTTCGCGGTACCAAGACCGAGCCCTTCACCGAGGATCCGGCCCTTGAGTGTGATCGGACGGCTTTCACGCGGATCGGTCGTGGAAGGCTGTGTCGGCACATCGGAGGCAACGACCTCTGCCAGAACCATGGCAATGGTCTGCAGGCTGTCGACTTCGTCTTCATCGTAGAGCCGTTCCGTCCGGTTCTGCACGGTGAGGACACCGATGACGCGACCGCCGCGAAGGATCGGCACCCCAAGAAAGGCGTGGTAGGGATCTTCGCCCGTTTCGGGGCGGTAGGAAAAGGCCGGATGCCGCGGCGCGTCCTGAATCGAGAGCGGCTCTCCTGACAGCGCAATCTGGCCGACAAGGCCCTCGTCGAATGCCATGCGGGTCTGATGGACAGCGGTCGATGCCAGACCCTCGGTTGCGACCAGCTCGAGCTCGTCCGTATCGGTGCGTTTATAGATGGAGCAAACGTCAGCCACCATCGTGCCCGCAATGAGGGTCACCACCTTCTGCAGGCGGGTGTCAGCTTCCATGTCGCCCGCCATGACATCACGCAGGCGATTGATCAGAAGTCGAGGGACCGAAAAACTTTGGGGCATGACAAGCCGCTCTTGGCTTGCTGAGCTACGTAGCGTCAAGCCCAAAGGCAGTGTGAAGTGCACGTACTGCAAGTTCGGTGTAGGCCGCCTGAATGAGGACCGAAATCTTGATTTCGGAGGTGGAGATCACGTCGATATTGATCCCCTTCCTGTAAAGAGCATCGAACATTGTGCCAGCAACACCGGTATGGCTTTTCATGCCCACACCGATCACGGAAACCTTTGCGACATCGCGTGAAACGCTGAGCGATTCGAAACCAATGTCTGCCTTGGATTCGAGCAGGATTCTTTCAGCATTTTCGCTGTCGGCGCTCGTACAGGTGAAAACCATGTTGGCGCGTTCCGGGCCGCGGGCATTCGCCTGCACAATCATGTCCACATTGACGCCTGCGTCTGCCAGCATGGAGAAGATACGGGCCGAAACGCCCGGTTTGTCCTCAACACCATAGAGGGTGACCTTGGCTTCATCGCGCGAATAGGTGACGCCATTGACGATCTGTTTTTCCACGATTTCATCCTCACTGCAGACATAGGTGCCTGGATTGTCTTCCCCGGGCTGCGCGAAGCTGGACAGCACACGCACGCGGACCTGGTGGTTCATGGCAAGCTCAACCGAGCGGGTCTGGAGAACCTTTGCGCCCAGCGATGCCATTTCGAGCATCTCTTCATAGGAAATCTTGTCGAGCCGGCGCGCCTGCGGAACGATGCGCGGGTCCGTCGTGTAGACGCCGTCCACATCGGTATAGATGTCGCAGCTTTCCGCCCCCAGCGCAGCGGCCACGGCTACGGCGCTGGTGTCGGAGCCGCCCCGGCCAAGTGTCGAGACACGGCCCTCATCGGTCACGCCCTGAAAGCCCGCGATGACGGCGATTTCGCCCCCATCGACGGCGTCGAGCAAGCCCGAATTCTCAAAGCCCATGATCCGGGCCTTGCCATGTGCAGAGCTCGTTTTCATGGCAAGCTGCCAGCCGAGCCAGCTGCGCGCCTTCAGACCGCGCTTGCGGAGGGCAAGAGCCAGAAGGCCACTGGTGACCTGCTCACCGGAGGAGACCACGACGTCATACTCGTCATCGAAGGAAGGTCCGCTGATATTGTCGCCAGCGGCGCCGCGCGCAAAACCAACGAGCTTGTTTGTCTCACCTGCCATGGCCGAGACGATCACTGCGAGCTTCTCGCCCTGGCTCGCGCGCCAGGACACAAGATCGGCGACATGTGCGATCCGATCGAGATCGCCCACCGACGTACCGCCAAATTTCAGAACCGTGCGCTGCATTGCCTCGCCGCCTCGCCCTCCCAAATAGAGATAAGACCGATCATATGATCGGGGTCATCAGGATATCCCCGGATGTCCCGCGCGCAGCTTTAGTCGTGTCAGGATGCGAGCGCAAACAGGATTGCTAAAGAGATGGATGAATTCTCAGAAAATACCGTAGCGGAACCCCGCCAGCCCAGCATCGACGCCAACGAGGTTGCGAAGTTTTCAGCCATGGCGGCTGAATGGTGGGACCCGAAAGGCAAGTTCAAGCCACTGCACAAGTTCAACCCGGTGCGCCTTGGCTTTATCCGCGACACGGCCTGCAGCCATTTCGGACTGGATGGAACGGCGCGAAAACCACTCAAAGGACTTCGCGTGCTCGACATCGGTTGCGGCGGGGGTCTCGTCAGCGAGCCGATGGCCCGGCTCGGGGCAAGTGTCACCGGCGTCGATGCGAGCGAAGCCAACATCAAGACCGCGCTGACCCATGCACGCGAGGGCGGTCTCGACATCGACTATCGCGCAGGTACGGCGGAAGGCTTGCTGGAGGCCGGCGTCGAACCTTTCGACATCGTGCTGAACCTTGAAGTCGTCGAACATGTCGCCGATCCTGCCCAGTTCATGAAGGACACTGCCGCCCTGCTGCGTCCGGGTGGGCTGATGATTGCCGCGACGCTCAACCGGACGCCTAAAGCATTTGCGCTGGCCATAGTTGGCGCGGAATATGTGCTGCGCTGGCTGCCGCCCGGCACGCATGAGTTTTCCAAGTTCCTGACGCCTGCAGAGGTCGCCGCGCCCCTGCAGATGGCAGGGCTTGAAACGGACCGCCCACAGGGCGTGTCCTACAACCCGGTTTCAGACAGCTGGCGGCTTTCGAATGACACGAAGGTCAACTACATGCTCGTCGCGCGGCGGCCTGTATCGCCTGGAGGCGGTTGATGATCACACCTGAAGATGTCTTGTCCTACTGGATCGGCGATACAGCCACGTCGACCGGGCAGCTGAAGGAAAAGAACAAGCTCTGGTTCACCAAGAGCTTCGAGACGGACGAGGAAATCGCCCGCCGCTTTACCGATGTGATCGGCGCACTGGCCGCTGGTCTCGCGGCAGACTGGGCGAACCGTGGCGCACGGGGTCGTCTGGCCGCGATCATTGCCTTGGACCAGTTCAGCCGGAACATCTTTCGTGGTCACCGCTACAGCTTCATGCACGATCCACTCAGCCGTCACCTGATGCAGGTCGGGCTGGACCTCGGTCAGGACCGGACCCTCTCGGAACCCGAGCGGGTCTTTTTCTACCTGCCCGCCGAGCATTCAGAGAAGATGGCCGACCAGAACCTGTCGGTCTCGCTGTTCGAAAAGCTCAGCGAAGAGGCCCGCGAGGACTATCGCGAGTTCTGCAAGGCGACGCTCGACTATGCTTACAAGCACCGTGAGGTCATCGAGCGGTTCGGGCGTTTTCCGCACCGGAATGAGTTGCTGCAACGCACCTCTACTCCTGCTGAAGAAAAGTATCTCGCCCAGCCGGGCGCAGGGTTCTAGGCGCCGGGGCGCCCCCCCTCTCGTTAAGTCAGACTTGCAGCTATGCGCGAGCAGTGGTTGCAATTGAAACTTGGCGGGCCAGATAGCCGTGCTGGACGATGGACGAGTGGCCCGATGCAGAGTGAAACCGTAGAAACAGTCGTGCCGGCCGTCCCCCCTGCCCTTCCAATGCCACTCTGGGAATTCGTCGGCATGATTGCCGCGATGATGGCCCTGAATGCGCTGGCCATTGATACGATGTTGCCAGCGCTGCACGACATCGCGCAGTCCTATGACCTGCAAGAGGCCAATGACCAGCAGCTGGTGATCTTTGCCTATGTGCTCGGCTTCGGGGCACCACAGCTGGTGTTCGGGCCGATCTCTGACAGTGTCGGGCGCAAGAAGATCGTGCTTGGCTGTATCGCCTTTTACACAATTACAGGCTTTGCCTGCATGGCCGCGACGAGCTTCTCCATGCTGCTTGCGATACGTTTTCTGCAAGGGATTGCCGCGTCCGGCATTCGGGTCATCGCCGTCTCGGTCGTGCGCGACCTGATGGGCGGCCGCGCCATGGCGCGCCTTATGTCGCTGGTCATGACGGTGTTCATGGTCGTGCCGATCCTCGCGCCTTCCCTTGGTCAGGGCGTGATGCTGTTCGCCCCTTGGCAGTGGACGTTTGGGGTGCTCGGCATTGCGGGCCTGTTGATGATGGTCTGGATCACGCTGCGTCTTCCCGAAACACTGCCATCGGAAGATCGCCCACCCCTAAATTTCGGCGGCTCATTCCGGGCCTACAAGCAGGTGCTCACGACGCGCGTAACGCTCGGTTATATGTGCGCGAGCGGCGTTATCTTTGGTGCGCTGTTTTCGTATGTCGCCTCCTCCGAACAGGTTTTCCGCGACGTGTTTGAAAAGGAAGAAACCTTCGTGCTCTGGTTCGCCGGGATCGCGGGTGCGCTCTCGATTGCGAACTTCATGAACTCCCGCATCGTCGAGCGGATCGGCATGCGCCGGGTCAGCCATACGGTCCTGCTCGGCTTTATCGTGTTGGCGATCATCAACACCCTTGCCCTGATCCAGTTTGGCGAGCGCCTCATCATATTTTACCCGTTGTTCGCGCTGACCTTTGCATGCTTCGGTCTTATCGGTGCAAACTTTTCTGCGCTTGCCATGGAGCCTCTTGGAAAGATCGCCGGAACCGGCAGCGCCGCCTATGGCTTCATGACAACCACCGTAGCGACTTTTTTCGGCTGGCTCGTATCGAGCCGCTTTAACGGATCCGTCGTGCCGATCCTTGAGGGTTATGTCGGGCTGGGGCTCGGCTGTCTTCTGATCGTCCTGATTACCGAAAGAGGGCGGTTGTTCGGCAGCCGTGACGATCCTGACTAGAATAAACGCGAGCCCGAGGTCTGCAGATACGGGACGTAATTGCAAATATTCGTCCCGCCAGAGTCCCTCAGACACGCCGTGGTTGCATAAATTTCGCTAATCGAAAGAATCTCGGCGAAAATTTGAACTCACGCTCTATCCACCTATTGTATGAGTATGCATGAGAAAGTTCGCATTAGCTTATTAGCTGGCGCGACGATCCTGGCAGGGCTGAGCACGACAAGATGCAATTCAGCGCCAGAGACGACCAATGTCGTACAGGGCGGGTCCGTCGAAACCATCAAGGAAGATGGTGATCTGATCGTTTTGACGCTTGAGGGCCCCACAACGTTCAGCGTGTCGAGCGCTGGCGCGATCGGCTATGAAGCCGACCTCGTAAAAGCCTTCGCCGAAGATCTCGGCGTCACGCCCCGATTTATCCAGATGGATAGTATCGACGAGATCGCCGACGCCATGGAAAACGGCCGCGCGCACCTGGCAGCTGCCAATCTGACCATTACCGATACGCGCAAGGAACGCTTGTCCTTTGGTCCGGCCTATCGGAACGTCGAGGAAAGCGTCGTGTGTCATCAGGGCGGCCCCGCTCCGAAGGAGCTGGAAGCGCTGTCCACGGTGAGCCTGTCGGTTGTAAAAGGCTCCACTTATGCCGAGACGCTGGAGGGACTAAGCGCCGACTATCCGTCGCTGTCATTCGATACCCAGATTGCCGGTTCGGCCCTTCCACTCCTACGCGATGTTGCAGAGCAACGGCTTGATTGCACGATCGCCGACTCTCATCTCGCCGAATATGCACGCCGTCTCTATCCAGACCTCGTGGTCCCCATGACCCTGACCGAGGCACGTCCACTGGGCTGGGTCTACAATTCGGAAATTGCCGGCATGGACCAGGCGCTTGCAGGTTGGTTCATGGAAGCCCACGCTAGCGGGTATCTTGAAGAACTCGATGAGCACTGGTTCGGCCATCTGGACGAATTCGACTATGTCGAAGTCCTGCGCTTCGTCGAGCGGGTCGAAGAAAGACTGCCGCTTTACAGAACCTATTTCGAAGCTGCGGCCGAAGAGAAGCCTTTCGACTGGCTGCTTCTCGCTGCACAGGCATACCAGGAATCACACTGGGATCCTGACGCGGTCAGCCCGACCGGCGTCCGTGGGATCATGATGCTCACCCGCCCGACGGCGAAGGAAGTCGGTATTCAGGACAGAACCGATCCTGCGCAAAGTGTCGACGGCGGGGCGCGTTACCTCGCACGCCTTTATGACAGGCTGCCTGACGCCATTCAGGGCGAAGAGCGTCTCTGGTTCGCACTCGCCGCCTATAATGTCGGCATGGGTCACGTATACGATGCGCGCACCCTGGCACGGCGGCAGGGGCTGGACCCGAATAGCTGGCAGAACATTGAACGCATGCTGCCCCTGCTGACACGTCCGAAATACTATAATTCAGTGAAGTACGGTTATGCACGCGGTTATGAGCCCGTCCGCTATGTCGAGCGTATCCGCGACTATTATAATATGCTGAGAACCAACGTGCCGGTCTGATATGGCCTTGCGCCCAGCGCCTGCGGGTTAGTTCGTTTTCTTCGATGTATCGTCGATCAGGTCCGCATTGATGCCCATGGAGCCCATGCGCTCTTTCCAGCGTTGACGGGCAAGCTTCTGCATATCTTCGACGACATCCTGCTCATCGATGATTTCGAGGCCGAGCAAGGTTTCCACGACGTCTTCAAGCGTCACAAGGCCGAGCACGGTTCCGAACTCGTCTACGACGACAGCGATATGGCTCTTATCTTCCATCAGAAGACCGAAAGTGGCGGATGCCGTCTTGCTGTCCGGAATGGTCAGGATATCGCGCTTGAAAGACCCGAGCGCTGAATCGAACTCGTCACGGGCCTGTGCAACGAGCAAGTCGTTCTTCAGGACGTAGCCAGTCATGTCATCGTTCTCGCCGGTGGAAACCAGGATACGCGAGAATGGTTTTTCTGAATGCTTCTGGAAGAACTCGTCGACATTCATTGTGGCCGGAACAGAAAAGATGACCGGTCGCGGCGTCATGATATCGCGAACCGACAGGCGGTTCAGCTTCATCACATTGCTGAGGATCCGGTGCTCACGCGCATTGATGGCGCCTTCTTCTGCGCCGATGCGGGCCATGGCTTGCAATTCGTCCCGGCTGAATGTCGGCTGGCCATGTGCGCCTGCCGAAACGAGACGGGTAAGCTGCTCAAAGATGATGACAAAGGGCGTCAGGATAATAGTCAGCCACCAGATGAGCCTACCCATGAATGGCGCCAGATTTTGCCAGTAGGCGGCGCCGATCGATTTCGGAATGATCTCTGAAAACACCAGAATAAGCAGGGTGAGCACGCCAGACGTCACACCGAGATAGGCATTGCCAAAGACGACCGCGGACTGTGCCCCTACGCCCGCTGCACCGACCGTATGCGCAATCGTGTTAGCGGTGAGGATCGCTGCCAGTGGCCGGTCAATCCGGTTGCGGAGCTTGGCCAGCACCTTGGCCCCCGGCTTCTTCTGTTGCTCCAGCGTTGCGATGAAAGAAGGCCTGACTGAAAGAAGGACCGCTTCGGCTACTGAACAGAAAAACGATACGCCAATCGCAATGGCAAGATATACAAGAAGTAGGGTCATGATGCTTTCAGGCGGTCAGGCCCGCAAAGTCTCCTCTGGCAGACTGGATTTTGGCTAAGCTTTTGCGCCTAACGCGTAACATGCAGCACGTGTTGCACCTAAACCTTTTCCAGCCAGGCATCCTCTACCGTATCGACGACATCACTCATTATCGATGTGATCTTGAAGTCCTTCGGCGTGTAGACGCGGCGGACCCCCATCTGCTTCAGCGCCCGCTCATCTTCCGGCGGGATGATGCCGCCAACGATCAGCGGTACATTCTCCAGCCCCGCCTTGCGAAGCTCTGCAATCGTGTCACGGACGAGGTCGAGGTGGCTGCCTGACAGGATGGAAAGGCCGACGACATGGGCGTTTGCTTCCCTGGCCTGCGCGGCGATATCGGCTGGCGTGAAGCGGATGCCTTCATAGACGACCTCCATGCCGCAGGCCCGTGCCCGGCTAGCGATCTGTTCGGCACCGTTTGAATGGCCGTCGAGGCCGGGCTTGCCGAGCACATAGGTGAGCTTGCGGCCGAGCGCTTCGGACACTTTCTCGACCCGCGCACGGGTTTTCTCGATGTCTTCGTCGCCGCGCGTTTCGATGGTCAACGCAACACCCGTAGGGCCACGATACTCACCAAAAACCTCACGGAGAGCGCCGCCCCATTCCCCCGTCGTCACGCCGGCTTTGGCGGCAGTGATCGAGGGTTCCATGATATTTTCGCCGGAACGCGCAGCCTCCTGCAGGGCGGTGAGCGCGGTCTGCGCCGCAGCCTCATCACGCGAACTGCGCCAGTCTTTCAGGGCCTGTACCTGACCCGCCTCGAGCATTGGATCGACGGTTTCGATCATCTTCTCGCCAGCGCTCAGCGGGCTTTCGGCCGTTTCCTGATAGCGGTTGACGCCAACGACAGTCTGCGCGCCGCTTTCGATGGCGAGGATACGCTCGACATGGGCGCCGACGAGGCTCTCCTTCATGTAGGGCACCGAGTCGACTGCGCCGCCCATCTCATCAAGCCGGGCGAGCTCTGCACGGGCACCGTCTTTCAGCTCACTGGTCTTGGCATCGACGACGTGGCTACCGTCGAATAGGTCCTCAAACTCCAGAAGATCTGTTTCGTAGGCGAGGATCTGCTGCAGGCGGAGCGACCATTGCTGGTCCCACTCACGCGGCAGGCCCATGGCTTCATTCCAGGCGGGCAGCTGGAGCGCGCGGCAGCGAGCGCGCTTCGACAGGGTCACTGCGAGTGCCTCGAGCAGGATGCGGTAGACGTTGTTCTCTGGTTGCTGCTCTGTCAGGCCCAGCGAATTGACTTGCACGCCATAGCGAAAGCGGAGCGCCTTCTCATCTGTCACGCCATAGCGTTCACGGCCAATCTCTTCCCAGAGATCAGTGAAAGCGCGCATCTTGCAGAGCTCTGTCACAAAGCGCACGCCAGCATTCACGAAGAAAGAGATGCGCCCGAAAACGGTCGGGAAGTCTTCGTCCGGCACCTGGCCGCCAGCTTTCACCTTATCGAGAACGGCGCACGCCGTCGCGAGGGCATAGGCCAGCTCCTGCTGCGGCGTCGCTCCAGCTTCCTGCAGATGGTAGGAGCAGACGTTCAGCGGATTCCACTTTGGCACCTCGGTGTAACACCAGCTAACCATATCCGCGATGAGGCGCATGGACGGCTCCGGCGGGAACACATACGTGCCGCGCGAAAGGTATTCCTTGATGATGTCGTTCTGGGTGGTGCCGCGAAGTTTCTTGCGATCATCGCCGCGCTCATCGGCAAGCGCCACATAAAGTGCGAGCAGCCAGGCTGCCGGCGCATTGATTGTCATGGAGGTGTTCATTTCCTCCAGTGGCAGACCTTCAAACAGGGTGCGCATGTCGCCGAGATGGCTGACCGGCACACCGACCTTACCGACCTCGCCGCGCGAGAGGACATGATCGCTGTCATAGGCGGTCTGGGTCGGCAGGTCGAAAGCAATGGAGAGACCGGTCTGGCCCCGCGCGAGGTTAGAGCGATAGAGCGCGTTCGATTTTGCTGCCGTCGAATGGCCGGCATAGGTCCGGAAAATCCACGGCCGGTCAGCATCGTGCTGGTAATCGCGTTCGCTCATTTGTACGCTCCTCCTTATATTGCGGCGCAACATGTACCGAACCTAGCGTCAGGGCAAGTTCTACCAGTTGGGGGATTGCATCACATCGCTCGCAAAACAATCTTGCGCCAATGGAGTGCGCAGCGGGCGGGTCTGCTCACGGGCAGACGTACCCGTAAATGACGGATAGAGGCGAACTGCCGCCTGGAAGGCAGCCTGGAGCAGAACACATGACCGGCCTTATCCGATTAAGCCTTGCTTTGCGTCTGGCAGCCTTGCTTGCCCTGCCACTGGCCATCCTGACCGCAGTGATCCTGGAGCGCAGCGCGATCATGGTGGTACTGATCGCGGCCGTGATGACCGCTGTGCGGCCCGTGGTCCTCCGCGCGGTAAAACAGAGCCCGCCGCCCTTGCCAAGCCTTCAAAAGCTGGCGCCGAAATTCGTCGGTATGGTTGTTCTGGGCGGCATCCTCTTTGTCGCCTTTGCTGGCATTGGCGCAGTCTTCACCGAAATCGATCTTGAGAGTCGGCTGACGATGACTGATGCGGCGATTCTGGGGTTCTGGGCCGCGTTTGCGGCGATCTGTCTTGCCATCCCAGTGAAGCTTCTGGACGGGGTAATTGATACGTCGGGCGCTGGCCTTCGGGTCGGGCCATTCTCGATCAGTCCGGATGGGACAGCGCCGGGCGATGAGGGCGGTGAGATCATCGAGGGCGAAGTTATCGGGCGCGGCCCCCGCAAGCCAGACAGCCGCGATTAAGCCCGAAAGAAACGGCACGCAGCCGTGCTATTTGGCCGCTCCGAGGCAAAGGCTGAGCTGTAAACTCAGCCCCACGGCCGGTTATCAGGCCCCTTCAAGCCATGGTGCGCGGGCATCAACGTCTGCGCCAATGCCGCGATAATACTGCCCCTGAACACGTCTTGTGACGGGACCGGGTTTGCCGGTGCCCACAGGCTTTCCATCGAGCTCGACCACCGGGAGGACGAGTCCTGTCGCAGACGTGGTGAAAACCTCGCGAGCGGTTTTCAGCTCGTCGAGGGCAATCACACGCTCTTCAACCGTCATGCCTATGCGCCCCATATGGTCGAGCACCGATTGACGCGTGATGCCGGGCAGGATCTGCCGACCGAGATTCCGCGTCACCAGCGTCTCGGCGTCCAGCACGACCCAGAGATTCGCAGACGCGGCCTCTGTGACCATGCCGTCCTCATGCAGGATCGCGCCGAACGCGCCGCCGCGCTCTGATTCCCGATAAGCGAGGGCCTGTGAAAGTAGCTGCGTCGTCTTGTAGTCGCGCCGCTTCCAGCGCTGGTCTTCGACGGTGATCGCCGAGACCCCATACTGTGCTTTTTCGCCGATCAGATTGCGTGTCTCGCAGAACATGAAGAGGCCCGGCATCAACGTTTCTGGTCCGCCAAAGTCGCGCCGTCCATATGCCCCGGCCGTTACCTGCAGATAGACAAAGCCTTCGATGACGCCGTTACGTGAGATCAGCTCTTCATGCAGGTCCTGCAGGCACACGGTGAGGTCATCGCGCGGTATATCGATACCCTCCAGCGTGCGCACGAGGCGCGCCATATGCGCGTCGAAGTCGATCAGCTCTCCACCGAATACGGCCGTTACTTCGTAGGCCGCGTGAGCGAAAAGAAACCCCCTGTCGAACGGCGACAGGCACGCTTCGTCCTTCTTCACATATACGCCGTTCAGATAGACGATGTCGGCAGGCTGCATGTCAGGAAAACTCACATTCTATCAGTAAGGGATGTTGCGCTGCAGCAAATTTTTTCTTGCCTTAGCGTCAATGATTTGGTCAGTGTCCCGCCATCGAGGAGATTTGTGAAGCAAAACAAAAATATTGCTCACATGAGGACTATCGGAGGATTTGTAGAATGAGTGTTGCGACAATCGCCCGTGAGAAGAAAGATATTTACGAAGTCGGTGAGATTCCGCCTGAGTTCCACGTACCGAAATTCATGCATGCCTGGGCGATTCGCCGCGAACGCCACGGGCGCCCGAATACCGCGATGCAAGTTGAGCAGGTACCGGTTCCGGAAATCGATTCCGACGAGGTGCTGGTGCTCGTTATGGCCGCGGGCGTCAATTACAACGGTATCTGGGCTGGCCTTGGTGAGCCGATTTCGCCGTTCGATGTTCACAAGGCAGACTTCCATGTCGCAGGCTCTGACGCGTCCGGTATTGTCTGGGCCGTGGGCCGCAAGGTCACCCGCGTAAAGCCGGGCGACGAAGTCGTCATCCACTGTAACCAGGACGATGGCGACGACGAGGAGTGTAATGGCGGCGACCCGATGTTCTCCCCGTCCCAGCGCATCTGGGGCTATGAGACGCCGGACGGTTCGTTCGCGCAGTTCTGTCGGGTACAGGCCCGCCAGTGCATGCCGCGTCCCAAGCACCTCACCTGGGAAGAAAGCGCCTGCTACACGCTGACGCTCGCAACCGCCTACCGCATGTTGTTCGGCCACCGTCCGCACATCGTGAAGCCGGGCAATAATGTCCTCGTATGGGGCGCATCCGGCGGGCTTGGCAGTTTCGGCGTCCAGCTTTGCGCCGTGACCGGTGCGCACGCAATCGGTGTGGTGTCCGACAATGACAAGTTCGACTTTGTCTATTCGATGGGCGCCAAGGGCGTGCTGAACCGGAAGGACTACAATTGCTGGGGCCAGTTGCCCACGGTCAATGGTCCCGAATTCTCCGACTATATGCGCGAGAACCGCAAGTTCGGTAAGGCGATCTGGGAGATTACGGGCAAAAAGGATGTCGACATCGTGTTCGAACATCCAGGCGAAAGCACTTTTCCTGTGTCTGTCTTCGTCGTGAAGCGTGGCGGCATGGTCGTTATCTGCGCCGGCACGACGGGTTTCAACCTGACCATGGATGCACGCTTCCTCTGGATGCGTCAGAAGCGGGTGCAGGGCTCTCACTTTGCGAACCTCGCCCAGGCTTCTGCGGCAAACCAGCTCGTCATCGACCGGCGGATCGACCCGTGCATGTCTGAGGTCTTCCCCTGGGCGGACATTCCGGCAGCGCATGAGAAGATGCTCGATAACAAGCACCTTCCGGGCAACATGGCGGTGCTCGTCACCTCACCAAAGCCGGGCCTGCGCACGGTTGAGGACGTCCTCGCCGTTTCCGGCCAGACATAAGCGCACGCGGCAATTTATTAGGCGCGCACGCGTAAATCGGGTATCATCGTCTCTGCTGGTTTCCTGCCGGCGGAGACAATCCTATGCAGCTCCTCGCAATCGCCTTTACTCTGGCCCTCGCCCTGCCGTCGTCGCCTCGCGAGCGCACACATGTATCATGGTTATGTGACATGAACGGAGCCACGGGCGTTCTGGAAGCTGAATACGACACGATCACACCGAACGGCGAGCCAACTTCACCGCCGCGCGAAGCGTTAAATGAGTTCATCGAGACCGGGGCTGGAAACGTCTTCTACAATGGCCGCCTGACGCTCGATGACCGCAACTATGTGTTCAGCGGCGAGAACCATATTGCCGAATTCACCAACACCTCCACGCTCGAACGCTTTCATGTGCATCTCAGGCGTGAGGGCAATATTCTGCGTCTCACCGAAGACCTCGGCGAAGGCAAAGAGAAAGTGTATCACTGCGCCCCTCTAAACTAGGCTGGCAAGCCCCCTTGCCCGGAGGCACGCCACGCACCAGAGTGGCGCGCAAAGCCTAGACGTGAGGGAGGGCCGGAATGACCAAGAAGATCCTGCTTGGGGTGGGCGTTACCTTTTTGGCGCTTATTGCTGTTCTTGTCGTGCGCACGCTGAACTATGGCGGTGTGCCGGACACGGTGCAGCAGGTCGAACTGTCAGAACCACCGGCGATTTCAGCTGACACAGCTGCGCAGCACCTCTCAGAGGCCATCCAGTTTCGTACAATCACACTATCATCAGGCGACCCACGCCCAGGCCAGGAAGGCCCCTGGCTGGAGCTGCAATCGTGGCTGGAAGCGACCTATCCTGCATTCCATGCCGCCGCATCGAAAGAGACTGTCCCCGGCGGCTATACCGTTCTCTATACATGGGAAGGGTCCGACCCTGCCCTCGATCCGCTTCTGCTGATGGCGCACCAGGATGTTGTTCCGGTCAATATCGGTACCGAGGGCGACTGGACCGGTGCCCCCTTCGCCGGCGAGATCGTAGACGGTTACATCTATGGCCGCGGCGCAATGGACGACAAAGGCTCGCTCGTCGCCATCATGGAAGGGCTGGATGCGCTGGCTCGCGACGGTTTCGAGCCGCAACGCACGATCATCGTCCAGCTGGGCCATGATGAGGAAGTTTCCGGCTCTGGCGCAGAGGCTGGCATCGCCCTCCTGAAAGGGCGCGGTGTCTCCCCTGTCATGGCGCTGGATGAAGGTTTCATGGTGGTTCAGGACAATCCAGTGACTGGCGGCACGCTGGGCCTGATCGGTGTCGCGGAGAAAGGCTATGTCACGGTCCAGATCACGGTCACGGCGGAAGGCGGGCACTCATCCGCGCCGCCACGCGACAGCGCCACAGTTCGGCTGTCGCGGGCGCTGATCGCGCTTGATGAGAACCAGATGGAAGCCGACCTGTCTGCCTCGCCGACCTCCGACATGATGCAGGTGGTTGCCGGTGAAATGGGCTTCGTCCAGCGGATGGCGCTCGCTAACCAGTGGCTGCTTGGCGGTATGGTCGAGAGCGGGTTCGCAGCCTCCCCGCAAGGCAATGCGATGATCCGCACGACGACCGCGCCGACGATGCTGTCAGGCTCTGCCAAGGAAAACGTTCTGGCCCAGCGGGCAACTGCGATCGTCAACTTTCGCGTCCACCCGAACAATACGGTTGAAGATATTCTGGACCATATCGGGGAGGTGACCTCGGACATTGAGGGTATTGAATACGCACCGGTCGCTGGTGGTATTGGCAGTGAAGCCTCTGGCGTCAGCGCGACAGACAACAGGGCTTATGGCGTGCTGCACGCTGTAGCGACCGAAGTCGGTGGCGGCGCACCTGTCACCCCCGCCCTCGTCATCGGCGCGACCGATGCGCGCTATGCCAGCGCCATCACGGACAGTGTCTACCGGTTTGCACCGAGCATTGTCGGTCCAGCAGACCTTGCAGGTTTCCACGGCACGAATGAGCGCCTCAGCGTGGAGAATATGGGGCATCTCTCGCGCAGCTATGCGCAGATCGTGCTGGCTATGGATAAACCGGACGCAGGCGAGTAGTCAGCGCGAATCCTCATCTGAGGCATCTGCGCTCTCTTCTTCCAGTTCGGCCGCTTCGATACGCGCGACGCGCCTTTCCAGTGCCTGTTCGCGCCGTTCCTGTTTGGCCGCTTCACGCTCTCTGATCTCATCGGAGAAGGCGCTCGCGAACACGCCTGCTGGCAGGGCCACCATGCCGATTCCGGCGATCGCAATGACGGATGCAAAGACCCGGCCCAGCGGCGTGATCGGATAGACATCGCCATAGCCGACAGTCGTCAGGGTCGCGATGGCCCACCAGATGGCGCGAGGAATAGACGCAAAGTTTTCCTGCTGCTCCCCACCGACGCCTTCGACGAAATAGAGCAACACAGCCGAAATATAGACAAGCGCCATCGCCATGGCGAGCGTCGTGAATAGTTGCTGCCCGGCCCGAGAGAGCGTTGCGCCCAACACATCGAACGCCGGGATGAAGCGGGAGATCTTGGCAAGGCGCGCCAGTCGCAGCACACGTAGCACCATTACGATCTGCGCGCTGGCATCGTCCGGGGCAAGAAGTATCCAGAGAAGCTCTGGCAGGAAAGCTACAAGGTCGGCCAGTGCATAACCTGAGAAGACATAGCGCACGCGCCCGCGAACACCGCGATATTCGGGGTTCTCTCCGGCTACCCAGAGCCGGAGAAGGTATTCCAGCGCAAAGATGACGATGATTGCGACGTTGAACACGTCAATGGCACGCATCCAAGCGTCGCCCATTGCGGGCTCTGTTTCCAGCGCAAGCGCAAGGAAGCTAAGCAGGACAAGAATGATGATGAACAGGTTGAAAGGCGACAGGCCTGTCTTCTCACGAGCCGTCGGTTCCATCTGCGTATAGAGCCGTTTGCGCAGACCCATCTGCGTCATAATGTGATGCATCGCCATGCTCGCCCGCCCCCGGTATCCACCCGACGAGCTTAAGCGTGAACTGGCTATCCTCGCAACACGCCGCCGGTGGCCTTAGCGACGTTGGCGATGACGGCTTCGGCGATCTTGTCGATCTCCTTGTCCTTCAGCGTTTCGCCTTCGGGCTGGATCGTGACTTCGATGGCAACCGATTTCTTGCCCGGATCGATACCCTTACCCTGATAGACATCGAATACATCGACACCCGTGATGAGTTTCTTGTCACCTGCGCGGGCCTGGCGGACAATGTCGCCAGCTGGAACGCTCTCATCTACAACGAAAGCGAAATCGCGGCGGATTGGAGTGAGATCAGCGCGTTTCAGGACAGGACGTGTCTTGGTGGCTTTTGCCTTCATCATCGGCAGGGCGTTTAGATTCAGCTCAAAGCCATAGACGGGGCCGTCGACATCCAACGCCTTCAGGACACGAGGATGCAATGCGCCGAAGTGCGCGATGGTGACTTTCGGCCCAAGCTTCAGGCAGGCGGATTGGCCGGGATGCCAGTGATCCTGCCGCGGTGCTTCGATCTGAAAGCGCTCCGGCGGCTGGGCAAGCTCTGCCAGAAGGGCGAAGAGGTCAGCCTTGGCAGCAACGGCGTCATAAGGCGCTTGTGCGCCGCTCCAGTGACGGGCTGTCACGGGACGCACGAGGGCCGCAACGACGTTACGTTGATCCTTGGGGCCATCCCCAAGATAGACCGGACCAGCTTCGAACAGGCGCAACTCGCGCTCGCCGCGATCGGCGCCGCGTTGGGCGGCCACGGCGAGGTTTGCCAGAATGCTGGGGCGCATCTGATTGAGCTCGCTTGCGACGGGGTTCGAAAGGGTCAGCGCATCGCTTCCGCCGCCGAACAGCTTGGCATGCGCCTTCGGCATGAACGACCAGGTCACCGTTTCCAGGAAGCCGCGAGCCGCCATGACACGCCGAGCCGCACGGATGCGGGCCTGCGTCGGCGTGATGAGCGCCTTGCGGCCGCCTTCAGGCAGAGGCAGCGACTGGGTCGGAAGCTTGTCGTATCCGTTCAGGCGCGCGACTTCTTCAACGATGTCTGCGGACTGCTCGATATCAAAACGCCAGCTTGGCACGGAGAGGTACCAGGCTTCGCCCGTATCCTCGAGACCGAAGCCGAGATCCTTCAGCATCTTCTTGAGGTCGGCTGATTTGATCTCCAGTCCCGTCAGGCGAGCGACATCGCGCTTGTCAAACAGGACCTTGGCATGCGGGGCCGGTGGCTGGCCGGCAACGCGGCTTACCGAAACCTCACCGCCGCCATACTCCTTGATGAGCATGAGCGCGAAGTTGAGGCCATCGACGCAGCTTTGCGGATCCACGCCGCGCTCGAAGCGGTAGCGGGCATCGGAAATGATGCCAGTGTCGCGTCCGGTGCGGGCTGTGCGAAGCGGGTCGAACCAGGCGCTTTCAATGAACACATCGGTTGTCTCGGCGCTGACCGCAGTAGACTGGCCGCCCATGACACCGCCGAGACCAATCGGGCCGCTATCGTCAGCGATAACGCACATCTCGGTGCCGATCTCATAGGTCTTGCCATCAATGGCTTCCAGCTTCTCACCTTCGCGGCCGAGACGAGCGACAACAGCGCCCTTCAGCTTCGCGGCGTCATAAGCGTGCAAGGGACGCGCCCGATCGAACGAGATGTAGTTGGTGATATCGACGAGTAGCGAGCGCGGCGTAATACCGAGCGCTTTCAGACGCTGCTGCATCCATTCCGGAGACGGCCCATTGGTGACACCACGCACGAGTGCACCGGCGAAGACCGGGCAGGCCTGCGGGGCTTCAAGCTGGATATCAACGGGGCAATCAAAGCTGCCTTCGA
Organism: Henriciella barbarensis; assembly: GCF_003576345.1. Taxonomy (GTDB): domain Bacteria; phylum Pseudomonadota; class Alphaproteobacteria; order Caulobacterales; family Hyphomonadaceae; genus Henriciella; species Henriciella barbarensis. The sequence continues at coordinate 484,073 of NZ_QWGB01000005.1, forward strand.
CCTTCTTGATCGGGTTTTCGAGAAACCGCCCGGCCCCGGCTGCGGCAAGGTCGCGTGCGATGCCCTGCACACCGAGCCAGTCTGGCCGGTTCGGAGTGACTTCGAAGTCGATGATCTTGTCGGTCAGGCCAAGCGCCTCGGCAGCGGGGGTGCCGACCTTCCAGTCACCTTTCAGGTCCGCGATGCCGTCATGGTCCTCGCCGGCCTCAATCTCCTTGGTGGAGCAGAGCATGCCGTGGCTTTCGATGCCGCGGATCTTGCGTGGCTTCTTGTCGAGCGCGAAGTCGAGACCGGGAATATAGGTACCAAGTGGGGCATAGATCGCCGTCATACCGGCGCGGGCATTCGGCGCCCCGCAGACGATCTGCTTGGTGCCGTCTTTTGTTTCTACTGTGCAGACACGCAAGCGATCCGCATCCGGGTGCGGCTCTGCGGCTGTCACATGGGCGACAGTGAACTCAGCGAGTTTTTCAGCCGGGTCCTCAACATGCTCCACCTCGAGGCCAGCTTTCAGCATGGTGGCGAGAATATCTTCAAGCGGCGCCTTGGTCGCGAGATAATCCTGCAACCATGAGAGTGTGAACTTCATCGTTTATTCCACTTCCGGGGTCGGTTCGGTTTGAGGGGCGCGCACGTCGTCCGCGAGATCCTCGAAAATATCTTCTTCGCTGCGTTGGCAGCGTTTGACTGGCTCAGCGCGGCTCATGCTGACGCCCATACCAAGACCGCGCGCCGTCCAGCAGCGGTCGAAGACAGAGCAGTAGCAGATTTCCACATCTAGCTCGCTCCACGCCGCAGCGGCAGCGTTACGTTGTTCAAGCGTCACTTTCCCCCGCGGCCAGTCGACACGCAGGGGTACAATGGTGTCACCGGGCGCGACGGCCCGTCCGATCAGGCTTGACCAGGACTGCTGATAGCCGGGCGGGAAGGTGTCGGCATACGGTGTCAGGTCCTCGACCGTTTCGCCGTCCTTCAGCATCTCGACCCGCTCAATCAAGGCCGGGCCGACGCCGCTATTGGTGAGTCGGATACCCATCGCAGACGTAGAGGGTGTCTCCGAGACGAAGCCCTCAATCTGAACGACGGGGAAAACGGCGCCATGCTGTTGGGCGCGCATAACGCGGCCCTGGTCCCAGGCAATGAAGACGGCAATCGCGCTGGTGATTACCGCGCAGACCGCAATCAGCATCTCTGCCTTGTTGCCGTTACCCATGGTTTGTCCCGCCTTCTAGCTCAGACCGCCGGAGACGCTGGGCGTTGCCCAAGGGCGGAAGCCGTAATGGCGACTCCAGCCTGCATCGGCTTCAAAATAGGGACGAAGGTCCGGCATGCCGTATTTGAGCATGGCGAGCCTGTCGACACCCATACCGAAGGCGAAGCCCTGATATTCGTTCGGGTCAATACCGCAATTGCGCAGCACGTTCGGGTGGACCATGCCGGAGCCGAGGATCTCCATCCAGCTATCCCCCGCGCCGATCTCGATCGAGTCGCCAACCTTGGTGTATTTGACGTCCATCTCAGCCGATGGCTCCGTGAACGGGAAGAAGTGCGGACGGAACCTCGCCTCGACATTATCGACTTCGAAGAACTCACGGACGAAATCGATCAGGCATCCCTTTAGGTGGCCCATATGGATGTTCTTCTCGATCACGAGGCCTTCGACCTGGTGGAACATCGGCGTGTGGGTGGCGTCCCAATCATTTCGGTAGACACGGCCCGGCACGAGGATACGGATCGGCGGCTTCTGAGCCTCCATCACCCGCACCTGAACAGGGCTGGTGTGGGTACGAAGAACTTTTGGCGCGGCGCCTTCCTGCGGATCGAAGAAGAAAGTGTCGTGCGTCTCACGCGCCGGGTGGCCTTCAGGGAAGTTCAGCGCGGTGAAATTGTGCCAGTCATCTTCAATGTCCGGGCCTTCTGCGACAGAGAATCCCATATCGCCGAAGATGGCGGCGATCTCTTCGAAGACCTGCATGACGGGGTGCAGCTTGCCTTCTGGCGTTGTCAGTGGCGGCAGGGTCATGTCGATGCGCTCTGTCTGGAGTTTCTTCTCCAGCTCGGCATCTTCAAGTGTCGCCTTGCGCGCCTCGACGGCGTCGGCGACGCGGTTGCGCAGGCCGTTAAGCTTGGGCCCCATGTCCTGACGCTCTTCAGGGCTCATGCCACCGAGCGTCTTCATCAGGCCGGAAATGCGGCCCTTCTTGCCAAGCTCGGCCACGCGCACGGCGTCGAGCGCGGCAAGATCATTGGCTGCTTCAATCGCGCCCAGCGCTTCTGTTTCGATCTTGTCAGTGTCGGACATGTCTCAGCTCCGGTCCTCTGGGGAATTCGCTGCGACTTCCTTATCAAGCCATTTCGCCATGACCAGACGCGGTGTGTCTGCATATCCCGCTTTGTTGTAGAATTCACGCACCGAGTCGTTCGATGGTCGGATCATAAGCTGGATTTTGCGCACGCCGCGATCCTGTGCCCACGTTTCCGCCTGCGAGATCAGGAACTGCGCAATCCCTTGTCTCTGGAACGGTGGTGACACAGCGAGATAGTAGATCCAGCCGCGATGGCCATCATCGGCGACCATAACGCTGCCAGCCAACTGGCCGCCGCATTCAGCAATTAAAATCGTCGAAGAAGGTGCCTCAATTGCCCGCATAAAATCGGACAGAGGAGGATTGTAAGCTGCAACGAGACCGCAGGCTTCCCATAGTGCAACGACAGCCGACCCATCGGCCGACAATGCGGGCCGAAGGGCGGGCTGTTCAGTCATTGTAGCTTACGCCAGCGCGCCCTTGGCCTTCTCCACCAGTGCGCCAAAAGCTTCTGGTTCGTGTACGGCAAGGTCAGCCATGACCTTGCGGTCGACTTCGATGCCAGCCTTGGTGAGGCCATCGATGAAGCGCGAATAGGTCAGCTCTTCGTCGTGAACGCGAACAGCCGCGTTGATGCGCTGGATCCAGAGCGAACGGAAGGTGCGTTTCTTCTGCTTACGGCCGATATAGGCATACTGGCCAGCTTTCCAGACAGCGGCGTTGGCCGTGCGGAAAGTATTCTTGCGGCGACCATAGTAACCTTTGGCGGCCTTGATAATCTTCTTGTGGCGGGCGTGTGCCGGCACTTTGTTACGTGAACGGGGCATCTGGGCCTCCTGCTAGTTCAAAAACGGTTCGAGTTCGAGCTGCTTCCGGCTCAATTGCCCCAAGGGGCCGTGGCCGGAATGACGGGGTTTAAAGTCCGTAGGGCAGGTACTTCTTGACGCGATGCTCATCAGCCTTGGCAACCGGCTTGGTGCCGCGGTTCTGGCGGATGTACTTTGCGTTGTGGCTGATCAGGCGGTGACGCTTGCCGGCGACGCCGTGCTTGAGCTTGCCTGTGGCCGTGAACTTGAACCGCTTCGCAGCGGCCTTCTTGGTCTTCATCTTCGGCATTTCGATCTCCTGTCGGGACGCGCTGGGCGACCACTAGCTAGTCGTTCATGAGCCCGCAGGCATGCCGTTTTGGCCCGCAGTGCTCGAAAGAGGGCGCTTATGACGGAAAGGCGCGCCTAAATCAAGGCGCGCCCTGTCCAATCAAACGCGATTTTATCAGTTGATAGCCAGCGTCTTAGCGGGGCGCCATCACCATGGTCATCTGACGACCTTCAAGCTTGGGCTCAAGCTCAACCTTGGCGATCTCATCGAACTCTTCCTTGACCTTCTGAAGGAGCTCCATGCCGAGATACTGGTGGGCCATTTCGCGGCCACGAAAGCGCAAGGTAACTTTTACCTTGTCGCCTTCTTCAAAGAAGCGCGTCATCGAGCGGGTTTTCACTTCATAGTCGTGAACGTCGATGTTCGGACGCATCTTGATTTCTTTGAGCTCAGCCGACTTCTGCTTCTTCTTGGCAGCAGCCTTCTTCTTCTGCTCTTCGTAGCGGAGCTTACCATAGTCGATGATCTTGCAGACCGGGACTTCCTGGTTAGGCGACACTTCCACAAGATCGAGGCCAGCCTCAGAGGCCGCATCCAGTGCAGCCATGAGAGGCATTACACCCTGCTTTTCGCCTTCTTCGTCGATCAGCAGAACTTTCTCTGCCTTGATGTCCCGATTTATGCGCGGCCCTGTGTTTCTTTTGGATGGCGGTGCCGCATGCGGTCTACGTGCTATGGCTCTTCTCCTTTGAGCAAATTAAAGCGAACTGGAATATGCCGATTTTCGGCAGGATTTTCAAGTTTGCGCGACTTTATCGCGGCCTGGAATTGCACCCAGCATCTGAACGGCCTGCCAGACGTCACGCACACTAAGCTCATCAAGCGTCGGTGCCTGGCAGATAATCATCTGCGCGCCGCGCGGTGCCGCCTTTGCAGGATCACTCTCACTGGTTGCAAAAAGGGCAACGCCCGGACAGCGGGAAAGTGCCGCCATATGCATCGGACCGGTGTCATTGCCGACAGCAAATAGCGCCTGATCTGCGAGCGTCACAATCTGGAAAAGGCTGGTCCGGTTGACGAGGTTCTTGGTGCGCGGCTCTGCCTGGCAGATCGTCTGCGCAATCTCGGCTTCGGCTTTCGAACCGATCAGTACAGGCGTGACACCTGCTTCGGCGATACGTGAGGCGAGCGCCGCGTAGCGTTCCGGCGGCCAGCGCTTGGCGCTGCGGTGACTGGAAGCGCCAGGGATGATCAGCGCATAGGGCCCATAGATCGAGAAGTATTCTGGCAGGAGCGACGGTGAGTCGCCGAGCGCCCTGCGTACGAAGGACATGTCAGGCATGGGCGGCCATTCGCCCCCTGTCGTCTCAGGCCCCAGACCTGCAATTTCCAGCTGTGCGCCAAACCTGTCGATGCTGTGCATGCGCTCGCGGTCCGCGCCTTTGTGCTCAAACGATGCGCCAGACGCGTGCCCGGACCAGAGGGGCGGCGTGCGCATCGGCATATTGAGCGCCTTGAAATAGTTTGCCGTACGCCCGGAGGTCTGGAGGTCGTAGACGATGTCGTATTTCTGGTCTCGAATACGTTTGAGAAGTGCGCGTGTTGCTTTCAACCCGTCGGGGCGGCCATCGGTTTCGATTTTCTGGAAGAAGCCGGTCGCCTTCGCCAGTCCTTCATAAGGCGGCGTCGTCAGGAGCGTGAGGCTCGCCTTGGGGTGAGCCGCGCGGATAGCGCGCATGGCACCAAGCGCCAGAACGAAATCGCCCAGCGCACTAAGTTTGATGACGAGGACGCGCCTGGCTTTCTCTCCAGGATTGGCGCTTCTGCTCAATTCAACTGCTCCTCACGCGTTTCGAAGACGCGTTTGTAAACCGACAGGGTCGCGGCTTGCAGACCCCGTTTCGAAAACCGCTCACGCACGTGGGCACGGCCGGCCGCCCCAATCGCGTTTCGTTCTGTCATGTCCAATGCAAGGAGTGCGCCGATTGCGGTCGCCAGTGACGCAGGGTTACCCGGCTCAACCCGAAGTCCAGTACGCCGGTCTTCGACGATCTCTCGCTGCCCGCCATGATCTGCTGCAATTACAGGCTTACCCATAGCAGAGGCCTCAGCTGCAACCCGCCCAAACGCTTCGGGGCGCGTGGAGGGCGCAAGGACAATATCGGACGCAGCGTACGCGGCCGCCATGTCATCAGTATGACCGACAATGCGCACGGCATGCCCAAGGCCATAGGTCTCGATCGCGTGTTCAAGCTCTCCCTGATACTTGTCACGCCCCTGCGCGTCCCCGGCGAGGATCAGTATCGTGCCCGCCCGCAAGCTTTCGTCAAGTTTCGAAAATGCTTCGATGGCCACAAGCTGGCCTTTCCAGCTCGTCAGCCGGCCGGGCAAGAGGAGGATAGTCGGATTTGCCGCCTCGATCCGCCAGTTCTGGCGGATTGCATTGATCCGGTCGGAAGCGACTGCCGCCTCATCGAAGAAATCGAAATCCACGCCGCGCGGGATGGTAACGAGACGCTCACTTGGTGTGCCGTGGACAGACTGAACGTGATCAGCGGTCCAACCGGAATTCGCGATCACGACATCACCGCGCGCCATTACAGAATTGTAGACTTTCTTCAGAGCCGATTTGCCGGAATAGGCCCCATGATAGGTTGTTACGAAGGCTCTGCCCGTGCGGCGCGCCGCCCAGAGCGCGCTCCAAGCCGGGGCCCGCGAACGCGCATGCACAAGGTCTATGCCGCAAGCCTCGACAAGACCTGCCAGTTTGCCTGCATTGGCAAATATAGTGAGCGGGTTCTTTGTGGTGAGACCAAGGGACACATGTTCACCGCCTGCCGCCTCCAGCGCGCTGACCAACCGGCCACCTTCACTCGCGACGATAGCGCGGCCGCCGGCTTCGATAATTGCTTCCGCGACTTCCAGCGTCGTGCGTTCAGCGCCGCCAGCCGACATCTCCGGGATCACCTGAAGTATGGTCTTGCCGCCAAGGTCTGGCAGCGCCGTCTCTTTCATGCGTACATTATCTTTCGCTCGCACCAATTGCGGCCGGAATACAGCAGCCTTCACGCCGCTCTAGCGCGTAAGCGAGGCATTCGCCAAGGGACTTGGTTGACAATACCTGCAGCGCGCGCAAGGCCTTCGGGCCATGACCACACAGTATTTCGAAACGCCGCAACATCGTCGCATCGCCTTCCGTCGCAGCCGCGGAGCCTCAGGTCTCACCTATGTCTGGCTGTCAGGGTTCAAGTCGGACATGCTGGGCGGAAAAGTCACTGAGCTGGAAAAGTGGTCCAAGGCACAAGGTCACGGCTTTCTGGCGTTTGACTATTCCGGCCATGGCCAGTCAGGCGGTGCCTTCGAAGACGGAACGATCAGCGCTTGGCGCGAAGACGCGCTGGCCGCAATCACGGCGCAGACAGAAGGCAACCTCATCCTTGTTGGCTCCAGCATGGGAGGGTGGATGGCACTGCTATCCATGATGGCGCTGCCGGAACGGGTTAAGGGGCTTGTGCTCATCGCGCCGGCACCGGACTTTACTGAAAAGCTGATGTGGCCAGAGTTTTCTCGCGAAGCGCAGGCTGAGATCACCGAAACGGGCATGCACCTTCGCCCGTCAGACTATGGTGATCCCTACCCGATTACCCGCGCCCTTATTGAGGACGGTAAGACGTGGTCTATCCTCGACAAGCCAATCAGTTTTGATGGACCTGTGCGCATCCTGCAGGGAATGCAGGATCCGGACGTACCCTGGAAACACGCCGAACGACTGGTGACCGCGATGACGAGCGAAGACCTTGTCTTTCACCTCATCAAGGATGGCGATCACCGCCTGTCGCGCCCGCAGGATATTGCGCGACTGAAGGCGACCTGTGGTGAAATCGCTGAGGTCGTCCGCACCAGCGCCTAGTTCGGGCGCTGGCCGTCCTCACCGGTCATACCATCCCAGAACTTCTTGACGCGGCCGAGAAAGCCTTCGCTTTCGGGGTTGCAGTCAGCGCCTGAGCATTCGCAGAACTCACGCAGCAGCTCTTTCTGGCGCGCAGAAAGGTTACGCGGGGTTTCGACAATCATCTCGACGAAGAGGTCACCGCCATGACCTGAGCCACGAAGCGATGGCATGCCTTTGCCGCGAAGGCGAAGCTTGCGGCCAGTCTGTGCGCCTTCCGGCACCGTGACACGGGCACGTCCGCCATCAATGGTCGGGATCTCGATCTCGCCGCCTAGCGCAGCTGTCACCATCGGCACAGGGGCCGGGCAGTAGAGGTTCGGCCCATCGCGCTCAAAGATGTCATGCTCTGAAACGTCGATGAAGATGTAGAGGTCACCCTTTGGCCCGCCATTCATGCCAGGCTCACCCTCGCCGGCCAGTCGAATGCGCATGCCACTTTCAACACCGGCGGGAATCTTGACCTGAAGGGTACGGTCCTCGCGCACCTGACCGGCCCCGCCGCAGGTTTTACACGGGTTCGGAATAACCTTGCCACGGCCTGAACAGCGCGCGCAGGTGCGCTCCATCGTGAAGAAGCCCTGCTGGGCGCGCACGCGGCCCGCACCTTGGCAGGTCGGACAGGTTTCCGGGCTGGTGCCAGGCTCTGCGCCGCTGCCATCGCAGGCGTCACAATCGACCGCTGTCGGCAGGGTTATCTCGGTGTCCTTGCCGGTGAACGCATCCTCAAGCGCAATTTCCAGATCATAACGAAGATCATTGCCGCGCGCCGGTCCATTGCGACGACGACCACCGCCGCCAAAACCGCCACCGAAGACCTGGCTGAAGATATTCTCGAAAATATCGCCCGGATCGCCCTGACCGAACGGGTTGCCGCCGCCCGGGCCTGCACCGCCGCCCTCGAAGGCTGCATGACCAAACCGGTCATAGGCCGCGCGTTTTTCCGGGTCGGAAAGAATGGCATAGGCTTCGCCGACTTCCTTGAACTTTGCCTCTGCGGCGTCATCGCCGGGGTTCTGGTCAGGGTGGTATTTCAGCGCAAGCTTGCGATAGGCGCTTTTGAGCGCCTTGGCGTCGACGTCTTTGGAGACGCCCAATACTTCGTAATAATCCTGTTTACTCATGTCAGGCGATCAACTGGTTTCTCTGTCTGGCATTGCGGGACAGGTGGGCGCGGTGCGCACGCTGCGCAAGACCTGCCCTGCGCGCGCACCTGATTCACTGCAATCGGGCTCACTAGACCGCCTGAAGCTTTGGCTGCTTACTGCCGAGAATGCGGTCAGCAACCTCCTTCGGAACGATGAAGTGGGTCTGCTCAAGTGTCTTGTCCCAGTTCTCAAGCAGCTCCTTCGCACGCTTTGAACCAGTCCGTTCGGCATGCATCTCCAGCAGCGTCTGATAGCGCCCGATATGCTCTTCCGACATGTCTGCAAGCGGATACCAGTCGATGGAGTCCGGATTGGCGACACGGGCGAAGATGTTTTTCGGATCCCATATCCAGGCCATGCCGCCTGTCATGCCGGCGCCAAAATTGTCACCAACAGGTCCGAGGATCGCAACGCGGCCGCCCGTCATATACTCACAGCCATTGGCGCCGCAGCCTTCGACAACCGCCTCTGCACCGGAGTTACGGACAGCGAAGCGAACGCCTGCCTGGCCAGCCGCAAAGAGGCGCCCATTGGTAGCCCCATAGAGGCAAGTATTACCAATAATGGTGTTTTCGGAGGCTTCGAGCTGGGCATCGCGGCGTGGGCGAAGCTGTATGGTCGCGCCTGAAAGCCCCTTGCCGACATAGTCATTGGCGTCGCCATAGACATCGAGCAGGAGGCCTTGAACCGAGAAGGCACCGAGCGACTGGCCCGCACTCCCCGTCAGACGGATACGCAGGCGCCCTTCGGGCAGGGCACGCTCACCAAACTTGCGGACAATGGCCGACGAACTGCGCGCGCCGATAGAACGCTGCACGTTCTGCACGTCATATTCGAGCTGCATCTTCTCGCCGCGGGTGAAGAAGGGCTCTCCGTCGCGAAGGATTTGCGCATCGAGCGTTTCGACGACTTCAGTGCGATAGTTCGGGCGGTAGACAACCGGCTTGTTTGTCTCGACTTTCACCAGGAGTGGGTTGAGGTCGAGGTCATCAAGGTGTGAGGCACCTCGGCTGACCTGCGCCAGAAGATCGGTGCGCCCCACAGCCTCATCAAGCGAGGAGAGCCCAAGGCTTGCAAGGATGTGGCGAACATCTTCGGCGAGGAAAGACATCAGGTTCACGACCTTTTCGGCCGTGCCCGTGAACTTCTTGCGAAGCGCTTCATCCTGGACGCAGACGCCGACCGGGCAGGTATTGGAATGGCACTGGCGCACCATGATACAGCCCATGGCCACGAGCGATGCTGTGCCGATACCGTATTCTTCGGCACCCAGCATCGCCGCAATAACAATGTCGCGGCCTGTCCGGAGGCCGCCATCAGTCCGCAAAGTTACCTTGTCGCGCAGATTGTTGAGCGAGAGCACCTGATGGGCTTCTGCCAGGCCCATTTCCCAAGGCAGGCCGGCATATTTGATCGAGGTCTGCGGGCTTGCCCCCGTCCCGCCAACACCGCCCGCGATCAGGATCACATCAGCCTTGGCTTTCGCAACACCTGCGGCAACCGTGCCGACACCGGATTGCGCCACGAGTTTCACGCAAACGCGGCATTCAGGATTGATCTGCTTCAGGTCATAGATGAGCTGGGCAAGGTCTTCGATCGAATAGATATCGTGATGCGGCGGCGGCGAGATGAGCGTCACACCCGGTGTGGCATGGCGGTTCTTTGCGATCAGCTCTGTGACCTTGAAGCCAGGCAGCTGACCGCCCTCGCCGGGCTTTGCACCCTGCGCGATCTTGATCTCGATTTCGCGGCACTCATTGAGGTATTCTGCGGTCACACCAAAGCGGCCAGAAGCGACCTGTTTGACGGCCGAGTTCATATTGTCGCCATTTGGCAGCGGACGGTAGCGCTCGCGGATTTCACCGCCTTCACCGGACACGGACTTTGCACCGATCCGGTTCATGGCGACATTGAGTGTGCCGTGTGCCTCTGGTGAAAGAGCGCCGAGCGACATCCCAGGGGTCACGAACCGCTTGCGGATCTCGTTGACGGACTGGACCTGCTCCAGCGGGATCGAGGTCTGACTGAGTGTCTTGAAGTCGATCAGGTCACGCAGCTGGATCGGTGCGCGGCCGCTCAGGGCATCCACATAGCGCTCATAGAGCGCATAGTCGCCTCGGTCGCAGGCGGCCTGCAGCATGTGAATGAGATTGCCATCAAGGGCATGGGGCTCTCCCGATGCGCGGAGGCGATAGAAACCACCGACCGGAAGCGAGATGACGTCTTCGTCAAAAGCCAGCTCGTGGCGCTCGACAGCGTTATCCTCAAGCCCAGCCAGACCGATACCCGAGATACGGCTGGTCATGCCCGGGAAGTAATCCGCCACGAGGGCGCGTGATAGGCCAAGCGCCTCAAAGTTGTAACCACCACGGTAAGACGAGATCACCGAGATGCCCATCTTGGACATGATCTTCAAAAGACCTGCCTCGATCGCCTTCTTGTAGTTCTGAACGTAATATCTGAGCGGCTCATCGCCGAGCAGACCACGCGCGTGGCGGTCAGCAATGGCTTCCTGAGCGAGATAGGCGTTGACGCAGGTTGCGCCGACGCCGACCAGAACCGCAAAATAATGCGTGTCGAGACATTCAGCAGACCGCACGGTGATCGAGCAGAATGTACGAAGGCCCTGGCTGACAAGGTGGCTGTGAACCGCACCCGTGGCGAGGATCATCGGGATTGCGACATTCTCCGGGTTCTGGTTCTCGTCGGAGAGGACAATGTGCTCACGCCCCGCACGCACGGCCTCTTCGGCTTCGCGCTGAATGCGCGACAGGGCGTCTTTCAGGGCACGGCCGTCGTGTTTCACGTCGGAGAACGCGAAAGTGCAGTCGATATGCTCCACGCCGTCGTCGAGGATGCTCATGAGCCTGTCATACATGCCCGTCGACAGGAACGGACTTTCCAGAACGAAGACGTTCTGTTGGGTCTCGTCGGTTGTGAGGATGTTGCCGAGGTTCTTGAACCTTGTCTTCAGCGACATGACGCGGTCTTCGCGCAGCGGATCGACCGGTGGGTTGGTCACCTGGCTGAAACTCTGGCGAAAGAAATGTGACAGTGGGCGGCATTCCTGTGAGAGGACCGCCACAGGCGTGTCGTCGCCCATCGAACCAATGGCTTCCTTGCCATCCTCTGCCATGGGGGCGAGGATGAGTTCAGAAGACTCCAGCGTGAAACCTGCCACCATCTGCCGGCGAAGCAATGCTTCCTTGTCGAAGAGGCGCGGTTCCTCGCCGTTCATGATATCGACTTCGAGTTCCTTCACGCTTTTCAGCCAGTCCGAATACGGGTGCTCGGCAGCGAGCTGGCCGACGATCTCATCATGCTCGTAGAAACGGCCTTCTTCGAGATTGGCAGCGATCATGCCGCCAGCGCGCACATGGCCGCGGCGAACGACATCATGGCCGGAGAGCGGACACATGCCCGTCTCGGAGCCAACCGCGAGTATGCCATCAGATGTCAGCGCATAGCGGAGCGGGCGAAGGCCGTTACGGTCGAGACCAGCGACAGCCCAGCGGCCATCATAGGCACAGACAGCGGCAGGCCCGTCCCATGGCTCCATCACCGAGTTACAATAGGCGTAGAGCGCAGCGTGCTCATCAGGAATGATCGATGCACGCTTTGACCAGGCCTCCGGAATGAGAAGCGCCTTGGTCATGGGCGCCGTCCGGCCTGCCTTGCAGAGAATTTCAAACACTGAATCGAGCGCGCCGGAATCAGACGAGCCCTTCGGCACGACGGGCTTAACATCCTCGACATCGTCACCGAAAGCGCCAGAAACCATCTTGATCTCGTGACTCTTCATCCAGTTAAGGTTGCCGCGCAGCGTGTTGATCTCACCATTATGGGCAAGCATCCGGAATGGCTGCGCCAGTTCCCAGCGTGGGAAAGTGTTGGTCGAATAGCGCTGGTGATAGATGGCGATTGGCGAAACGAAACGCTCATCCTTCAAGTCGAGGAAGAAATTGTCGATGTCCTGAGCGAGAAACATGCCTTTATAGATCAGAGACTTGTGGCTGAGCGAGCAGATGTAGAAGCTTGGAATACCGGCTTCGCGTGCCTTACGCTCAATCCGGCGGCGGCAGAGATAAAGTGCGCGCTCCAACTCATCGGAGGTGCGGCCGCGGCTGTCACGGAACATGACCTGCTCGATTTCAGGGCGGGTGTCGGCTGCCTTCTGGCCTATGACCGAGATGTCCACCGGAGGCTGGCGCCAGCCATAGATATAAAAGCCGAAATGCAGGATTTCGGTTTCCACGATGGCGCGTGCTGCTTCCTGATTACCAAGATCGGTTCGCGGCAGGAATATCTGACCAACGCAGATCGGGTCATCGGTCGGATGATGACCGGTGCGCTCTGCCTGCTCGCGGAAGAAGTCCTGTGGGACCTCGATACGGATGCCAGCGCCGTCACCGGTCTTACCATCTGCATCGACGGCGCCGCGGTGCCAGACATTCTTGAGCGCCTTGATGCCCATCTCGACGATCTCGCGCTTTGGCTTGCCGTCGAGAGAGGCGACGAGACCGACGCCGCAGGCATCTTTCTCGAACTCTTCATCATAGGCATGCGCCTCGATAAGCTTCTGGCGTTCTTTGAGGTATTTTTCGATCGTGTCGGTCATGTCGGTATCCCTGGAAGGGTTTGTCTTGGAGCGCTGTCGGTCAGGCCGGTCTATTCAGCGGCGACGGGGGCAGCGGATGCGGTGCGGGCCATCTGTTTCATGCGCTTGTGCATGCTCTCGGCTGCGTCGCGCCCATCCTTGATAGCCCAGACGACGAGCGAGGCCCCGCGAACGATATCGCCGGCAGCGAACACACCCGGCAGGCTCGTTTCAAGCGTGGCGAAATCAACCTTGATGGCGCCCCAGCGGTTCACGGTCAGCGCAGGCTCATTGAACAGGTGCGGCAGGTCTTCAGGGTCAAAGCCAAGCGCCTTGATGACCATGTCGGCTTCGATGTCGAAAGTCCCACCGGTCTTTTCCGGGGACTGGCGGCCGGACGGGTCCGGTGCGCCGAGCTTCATACGCGCGGCGCGCACGGCTTGCAGCTTTCCGCCTTCGTCGTCGATCAGCGCTTCAGGAGACGCGAGCCATTCAAAGACGACGCCCTCTTCCTCGGCATTGGCGACCTCGCGCTGCGAGCCCGGCATATTGGCGCGGTCACGGCGATAGAGACAGGAAACAGATGTCGCGCCCTGACGAATGGCTGTGCGCACACAGTCCATAGCCGTGTCGCCGCCGCCAATGACGACAACCTTGCGGCCTTTCGCGTCGAGCGTGCCATTCTCGAATTCAGGCACGTCATCGCCGAGGCCCTTACGGTTTGACGTGGTCAGGAAGTCGAGCGCCTTGTGGACGCCTTCGCAACCTGCTCCGGGCACCATCAGGTCGCGCGCCTTGTAGACACCCGTCGCGATCAGAAGCGTGTCATGTTCGTCGCGAAGGTCTGACAGCTTGTGGGTCTCGCCGATGGAAGCGTTGAACTCAAAGCGTACGCCGCTTTCCTCAAGCCGTTTGATGCGCCGCTCTACAATGTGCTTCTCAAGCTTGAAGCCCGGAATGCCATAGACGAGCAGGCCGCCGCCGCGGTCATAACGGTCATAGACGGTGACCTGGTAGCCCTTGCGGCGAAGCTGTTCAGCAGCCGCGAGGCCACCAGGCCCTGCCCCGATGATACCGGCAGATTGTTCACGCTCGCGCGGAGGCTTGATCGGGGTCACATAGCCCTGCTCCCACGCATTGTCGGTGATGTAACGTTCCATCGCGCCAATGGTGACCGTGCCGTGGCCGGACTGCTCAACGGTGCAGATACCTTCGCAGAGGCGGTCCTGAGGGCAGATGCGTCCGCAGATTTCGGGCATGTTGTTGGTAGCAGAGGAGACCTGATAAGCTTCCTCCATACGATCCTCGGCAGCAAGCTTCAGCCAGTCAGGAATGTCGTTGGAAAGTGGGCAGCCCTGCTGGCAGAATGGCACGCCGCACTGCGAGCAGCGCGCCGCCTGATCTTCAGCAACGGTCTGGGCGTAATCACCATAGATCTCCTGGAAATCGCTGCGGCGTGCTTCAGCCGCGCGTTTTTCCGGCATGGTCGGGTTGATCGACGTGAATTTCAGCATCCGACTGGCCATGGTGCCCATCCTCTTTTCGTGCAAGTTTGTGCCCTATCGGTGCTTTTCAGCAGCTTTACAAGGCAGATTCACCTATCGCATATCAACGCGATATATTTTATTTGATTTGATCATCAATATAGCGCCGAAATTTGGAAATGGCAAATTCAATGCATATCGAGTTGATATGTTTCATGCGGAGGTGCGTTTGCGAAAAAAGCATGACATAGGTCTGAGCGTTATTGGACTGCCGGGACTAGAACTATGTCGCTTCTCCAGCTTGTTATCATTTCTATCGTGCAGGGCATATCGGAATGGCTTCCGATCTCATCGTCTGCACACGTTCTGCTGACCGCAAACATCTTCGGCGTCTCGGGCGAAGACGAGCTGATGGTGAACGCCATGGCCCACCTCGGCACGTTATTCGCGCTGTTCGCTTTTTTCTGGAGAGACACTGGCCGCGTCGTCAAAGGCAGCTTCGAACTTGTCGGTATTGGCCGGGAACACGGACGCCTGACGGATGGCGGCAAGCTTGCCCTGCTCATCCTCGTGGCAACACCACCGGCACTCCTGGCCGGGCTTGCGCATGAATTCGTCCCCGGTCTCGACATGCTTCGTAGCGCCTATGTTATTGCGGGCACGACGATTGTCTTTGGCCTGCTCCTCTGGTGGGCCGACGTGAAAGGTCCTCGCCACCGCACCGAAGCCGACATGTCACTTCGCGACGGCGTGCTGATCGGCCTTGCGCAGGCGCTGGCCATGATCCCGGGCGTCAGCCGTTCAGGCGTCACGATGACAGCGGCGCGCGCCCTCGGCCTATCGCGGACGGAGGCGGCTCGCTTTGGTATGCTATGTGGTGCGCCAGTCCTGTTGATAGCGGGAAGCTATGCCTGCCTGAAGCTCGCCACCGCCGATGCGGGCGAAGTCACGGTGCCGCTCTCTGATGGCATGATCGTGGCGGGTCTCAGCTTCGCGACGGCGTTTGCGTCCATCTGGACGCTCATGGCGCTCCTCAATCGGATGAGCTTCCTGCCCTTCGTGATCTACCGCATGCTGCTCGGCATCGCCGTTCTCGCGGCGATCCCGCTCATCGGGCTCTGATCGGCAAAATCTCGCTCTTGATCACTGCCAAATGCGTGTCCGGACACGAAAACTCTGGTGCCGGGACGGCTTTGTGGTTTCTATCAGGCCTGTAGCCTTGAAGCATGGAGCGGCCGCTAGACACAGTCAGGCCGAGTTCGATGAAGCAGCAACGCGAAAAGAAATCAGAGACACTGGAAGTCCGTCTACCTCATTCCAAGAAGGAAGCCTTCAAGGCCGCCTGCGAGGCAGAGGGAATAACGGCAAGCCATGCGGTGCGCACTTTCATTGACGCCTATCTGCGACGCTCGCGGCAGATGAAAGCCAAACGTATCGCAAAGGATATCTCCATGACCCTCATCCGCAATCCACTGAAAACCACAGGCGGTCTCGCAGCAGCCGCGACGGCAATTGTCGGCTTTTTCAGCCTCGCCCTTCCGAGCGTCGCTGACACTGACGTTCAGCCAATTGCTCCACCAACACCGTCATATCCGATCGAGCTTAGTCAGCAGGGTGTAAGCGCCAAATGCAAGTCGACTTTCAATGTTTCAAAAGAAGGGTTTGTCGAAACCGGTATTGAGGTGGATTGCACACATCCCGGCTTCGTAGAAGTCACACGCAAGGCGATTCAGTCGCTTCGCTTCGAACCGAGAGTTGTCGACGGTGAGCCTGTACGAATGACAGGCATCGTCTATCCGATCGAGTATCGCATAGAGCCAGGAATCGAAGAAATATCAGGCCCGGAAGCACCGAATTAGGCTTGGGCTCAAATATGGGCGAAGCGGCTTACGCTTCGCCCTTCTGGTGGAATTCGCCATAGGCACGGTAACGCCACAGATAGGTCGGCACGATCGCTTCGATGCTTTCAATCTCGTTCACGCCAAGGTCTTTTAATGTCAGCGCATTTTCAGCGACGACATTGTCGGTCTTCAGCATATCGACCTGGTCGCCCGTGATCGGCGGCGGGCCGAGAACTGTGTGGAGAGGCAGGAACGGGATCTTCCAGATTGCGCCGAAGGTCAGCCCCATCGGCTTGGCGACGAAGTATGGCAGCGGCAGCGCATAGCGCTTGCGGTCGATCGTCTCGCCGATGAAGTCGTAAAGCTCATTGAAGGTGTAGATGCTCGGGCCGCCGAGTTCATAGGTCTTGCCCTGAACATCATCGCGGCTCACGGCAGCCGCGATGGCTTCGGCGACATCGCCCGCATAGACCGGCTGGAGCTTCGTCTTGCCACCGCCGATGGCCGGCAGGAACGGCGCAACGTTTGAAACAGGATGGGCTGCCATACCGGCGAACTTGTTGAAGAAATCATCTTCCGGCCCGAACACGATGGACGGGCGCAGGATCACCGCCTTAGGGATCGCGTTACGCACGGCCTGTTCGGCCAGCGCCTTGGTGCGGGCATAGTCAGACTCTGAATTCTCATTGGCACCAATCGCGGACATCTGGACGAAGCGCTTGATGCCTGCGGCGGCTGCGCATTCAGCCACGGTCTGCGCACCGCCAAGCTGGGCGGACTCAAAGCTCTGCTGACCTTTTTCATAAAGGATGCCAACGAGGTTTACGACAGCGTCAGCCCCTTCTATGGCGCGCTCGACGGAAAGACGGTTGCGGACGTTAGCCTGAGCGATATCGATCCAGCCCGGAGGGCCCGCAAGACGAACATCGCCAGCAAGGTGCGGACGGCGCACGGCGATGCGGACACGGTAGCCTGCCTCGACAAGGGCGCGGGCCGCGTAGTGGCCGATAAAACCGGAACCGCCAAAAAGAGTAACAAGACCTGTCGACATGAGCGCTGAACCTCTATTCCGCAGCCTGCTTGAATCAATCTGCGCCTTTCACCATGCAACGACATGATTGTCCATGCGACGAAAGGCAAACCACATGCACCGAGACTAGCTACCCTGGCGCAGCGATTTTTCCAGTACCTGCTGGGAGCCGAAGGCCAGGCGCAGACGATCCGTAGCTTCGGCGAGTGAGGTACGGCGTTCTGCGACGAGCGCCTCCTGTTTCCGCAACTGTTCGACGAGCCGGCGAGAGCTGCCATTACGTTCAGCCAGGCTGATCGATGCAAAATCCATCACTTCGGTCGGCGCCTGCAAGGCTGCCCGCATGGCAGTGAGATCGGTTTGCGCCCGCTCCAGCGCCATCTGCGCGGCGGCCATGTCCTGCTCGGCTCGTTGGCGCTTGAGCCCGACCAGCTTCTTCAGGGCTGCCGCCGTTTTCTTCTTCATCGGCTTCAAAGCGCCCCTTCCCTAGAGATGCTGACGCAGGCGATCGACGAAGCTGATGGCCGCGGCCACAGCAGCGAAGTGCTCGGTGTGGATTTCTTCGTCTATCTCAACGAGGCGATAGATGGAGCGCGTCGCTGGCGGGTCGCGATAGATCGGCACATCGTGGGCGTGCGCGACTTCGCGGATGCGGGCGGCCATATGGTCAACGCCCTTTGCAACAACGATTGGCGCCTTGTCACTGTCAGGCTCCCACTTCAGCGCGACGGCATAGTGCTCCGGGTTGACCATGACGACGGTGGCATCCTTCACGTTCTGCAGCATCTGACCCTTGGAGATTTTCTGCCCCTTCTCCCGACGCTGCTGCTTGAGGTGGGGATCGCCTTCGCTACGCTTCATCTCATCCTTCATCTCCTGCCGCGTCATCTTGAGCTTGTTGGCGTGAAGCTGGCGCTGGATGAAGAAGTCGACGCCGCCCAGCGCAAACTGGAAAACGCAGAAAATGATGATGATCATCGTCACCTGGCTGAAGGTGAACTCGAAGAACTGAGACAGCTGGACCGCGCTACTGGCGTAATAGTTTTCCACGAAGTGATAGAGAAAGAGCGAGGCCAGAAGCCCCGCGAACAGCATCTTGGCGGTATCCTTGCCAAAATCGATCAGCCCCTTAGGGCCGTACTTCTTCTTTAGGTTTTCGACCGGGTTGAGCTTTTTCATGTCCGGCTTGATGGACTTGGTTGAGAACGCCACGGCGCCCTGAATGACAACGGTCGCGAGAACCAGAACAACCAGAATGCCGAACAGGGGCAGGCACTGCATCAGGACGCTGGTCAGCCAGCGACGCGACTGTGCGCCGGAGCCGGCGAAAATATCATGCGCATAGCTGTCAGCATGATAGAACATTGCCGAGAAATCGTTGAAGATTCCGCGTCCAAGAACGGTGCCGAACAGGGCCGCAGCGAGGACCATGCCCAGCATCAGCGCGAAGCTGGTCGCTTCTTTCGACTGAGCGACATTACCGTCCTTGCGGGCCTGGCGTTTCTTCTGCTCTGTGGCCTCGAATTCCTTCTCGCCGCCACCGCTATTCTGGTCTTCAGCCATCCGGCAGTCCCCCTATAGCCAGCCAATGATGGACGGCGCGCGATCGCCCCATACCAACAGCATTGTGGTGATCGAAAAAGCGAGCAGCATAATGCCCGCGCCAATCATGAATGGCGCGCCGACAAAGGCCACCATGAGCGATGGAAGCGCCTTGTTTATGAAGCCAAGACAGATGTTGTAGAGCAGGTTCACCGCGACGAAGGGCCAAGCCAGCATGATGGCAATGCCGAACGCCTCGAAGCCACGCATGACGAAGAACATCGGATCGACCAGACCGAGAGCGCCCGCCGGAATATCGCCGTAGAGCGTCACGACCCTGGCAAAAACACTGACATGATAATCCATGCTGAGCAGCAGCGCCGCCCCCGCCATGGCGAGCGCATTCGCCGTGATTGTCTGGGCTTCAGTCTCCAGCGCGATACCCAACATCTGAGCAAGGCCAATGACCTGCGCGATGATGGTACCCGTTATGGACAGCATCCAGATCGCCAGTCGAAGCAGCAGGCCGAAGAAGAGCCCGATTGTCGCCTCGAGGGCGAGGTAGCGAAAAAACTCTCCAAGCCCTGAAAGAACCGGCAGATCGATCACGCCGCTGGCGGCCAGAGAGATGGCGAAGACCAGGATAATCATCGCCCGCACGCGCACCGGGACGGCCTGCTCACCGATGCCGGGCATGAAATAGATGATGAACCCTACCCGCGCCATGATCAGCATGACAGCGCCAATCCAGTAGACGGCCTGTCCAGATGCGAGCAACGTATCGGGCATCAGACGACGCCGACGATGTAGGGTTTGCTCCTCGACCCGATCTCCTCATAGGCGAGGACAGAGTTGCGGATGCCTTTGCTCGACAGGACCGTGTGAATGAAGCGGCGGCGGCGCGAGGTGGTCGCGATGGACGGCGTCACGCCTTTCTGGGCGTACTCGTTGAGCTTCTTCTGGATCGAGGTGGTCAGGTCGCCAAAGATATCCGGCGGCAGGGCGATGTCGGATGCGCCGTCTTCCTTGGTAATCTCGTGTGCCGAGAACTGTTCTTCCCAATTGGGGCCGAGCTGGAGCAATGGCAGACGGCCATCGCCGTCCTGGAGCCGGTCGACAATCTGGAAGCCGAGGCGCTGACGTACGAGTTCCGCAAGTTGCGGCGGGCTGGACGTGCGGGCTTTCGCTTCGCCGACCGTCTCGATGATGAGGAACATGTTGCGGATCGAGACACGCTCTTCCAGCAACAGACGAAGCACGGAGAGAAGCAGCTCCGGTGTGACCTTGCCGGGAATGTACTCGTCGAGGAAACGCTTGTTGGCAGCCGCGCGCTCTGCGTCGCTGAGCCGGGTCAGCGCATCCAGCGTGTCCATCATCACGAGACGCGAGAAGATGAGCGAGAAATTATTCTGGATGATTTCCAGCATGTGCGTCGCGAGCACTTCGGTCGCTTCGATGGCAGGGACGCCTGCGGCGGCGAGCTCCGCATTCTTGCCAGATGGCAGCCAGCGCGCGGAAGCTTGGTAGACCGGCTCTTTCACGCGCTCGCCCTGCAAGTGAGGGAGCTGCTTGTCTTCCATTAGCGCGAGTATGTTGCCAGGACGAAGCGTGCCGCCATCGACCTTCACGCCCTGAATGCGGACGCGGTAGGAATTCTTTGCCAGTGTCGGATTGTCCGTCATCCGGATGGACGGCAGCACGAAGCCATACTCTTCGGCGATATAGCGGCGGATCTTGTCGACACGGTTCTCGAACCCGTCTGCGCCCTGAAGAACGAGCGCGACGAGGTCTGGAGCGACTTCAAGGTGGATTTCGTCAGAGTGGATGCTGTCGCCAATTACGGCGGGCTCTGGCGCATCATAGGCGCTCTCTTTCGCTTCTTCGGCTTCCTTTCGCTTCTCATGTTCGCGGATGAAGTAGGCAGCCGTGCCGAACAGGGCCGCCGCCGTCATGAAAGGCAGAAAGGGAAGACCGGGCATGAGGGCGAAGACGCCGAGAAGACCGGCGACGATGTAAAGTACTGAGGCGTTCGCGCCGAGCTGTGCGAGCAGCGCAACGTCGATGGCGCCTTCATCCTTGCCCTTGGAAAGGAGCAGCGCTGCCGACACCGAAATGATGACAGCGGGGATCTGCGAGACCAGGCCGTCACCCACCGTCAGGATCGAATAATTGTTAAGCGCCTCGGTAATGCTGAGGCCATGCACAGCAATGCCAAAGCCAATGCCCGCAAGCAGGTTCAGCGCCGTGATCAGGAGGCCCGCGACCGCATCGCCCTTCACGAACTTGGACACACCATCGAGGGAGCCGAGGAAAGAAGCTTCTTCCTGTTCTTTCTGGCGGCGGGTCTTCGCTTCTTCATGGCTGATGGCACCGACGGCGAGGTCGCTATCGATGGCGAGCTGCTTGCCCGGCATGGCATCAAGCGCGAAACGCGCGCCGACCTCTGCCATACGGCCCGCGCCCTTTGTGATCACCATGAAGTTCACGATGATGAGGACACCGAAGACGACGAGACCAACGAAGAGATTTCCGCCCATGATGAACATGGCGAAGCCTTCGATGACATTGCCAGCCGCGCCCGTGCCGGTATGGCCTTCGGAAATGATCAGCTTGGTCGAGGAGACGTTGAGCGCAAGGCGCAGGACGAGCGACGCCAGAAGCACGCTCGGGAAGGATGAAAAATCCAGCGGCTTTTCGATGAAGATTGATGTCGTGAAGATCAAGATGGCGAACGCGAACGAAAGCGTCAGGCCAATATCCATGACCCATGCAGGCACCGGCAGGACCATCACCAGGATGATCAGCATGAGCCCGACTGCCAGCAGCGTCGTCGGTTTTGCCAGGTTCAGAAGGCTCGCGGCGGGCATGGCTCGCCTACCCTGCTATTATGGGCAGGACGGAATTGTTGAAGAAGTCGAGACAAAGCTGCGTCATATAGCCAAGCGTCAGGAAGAAGACGACGACCACGGCCATGATCTTCGGCACGAAAGTCAGCGTCATTTCCTGGATCGACGTCAGGGCCTGCAGGAGGCCGATCGCGAAACCGAGGACCAGCGTCACCGCAAGGATCGGTAACGCCATCAGGGCTGCCGTCCAGAAAGCTCCACGCAGGATTTCAAAGATCGCAAGCTCAGTCATCTATGGCCGCCCTAGACCGGCATCCGCAGGAGTTCCTGGTACGCCTCGACGACCTTGTCACGGATCGTTACGGCCGCATCGAGTGCGAGTTCAGCATTGGCGAGGGCCTCGACCATGGCATGCGGGTCAGCGCCCGATACGGCGGTTTGCATCGCGGTCTGTTCAGCCGCTTCCATCGTCTGCTTGAAGTTAGCAAATCCCTCAGAGACGGCGCCAGAGCCCTGTGGCTTGGCTGCCTGACCGGCTGCGTCGGCAGCTTTGACATTGTTGAGGGCGGCATAAGCCGAAAAACCAATACCTGACATCGTTCATGACCCCCTAGCGTTTGAGAACTTCGAGCAGGGTCTTGTACATTGTACGTGCCTGCTGGAAAGAGTTGAGATTGGCCTCGTAGGACCGGTTTGCTTCGCGCATATCCGCCATTTCAGTGACGACCTGCACGTTAGACAGCGTGACGTAGCCTTCCGGGTCAGCCATCGGGTGAGCTGGCTCATAGCTTCGCTCCCCCTCCGTTTCGTCGAGCTGGATCCGCAGGTTGCGGAACGCGTCGCCGTTCTTGTCAACGATCAGCGTCTTGCGCTGATAGCCCGGCGTGTCGGCGTTGGAGATGTTCTGCGAGGTCAGGTCGATACGCTCAGACTGGACGCGCATCCCCTGCATGGCCTGCAGCATTGTTGCCTTGATCGAATTCATTCAACCTGCCCCCTATCGTCTGCCAAGCGCCGCTCTCAGAAGGTCGAGCGACTTGGTGTAAACCGTGAGCGCCATCTGATGCTGGTCCATTGCTTCGGCCGATTTGTAAAGTTCATGCTCGATGCTCACCGAGTTGCCGTTCGGCGACGTCGGCGTGCCGGCATCCTGTACCTTGAACGCGGTAGACTGGCTGGAGCTGAGCGCGGTGCGCGAAAGAAAGTCCTCGAAAGACTCCAGCTGGGTCGCGCGATAGCCAGGATCGTCGGCATGCGCGATATTCTTGGAAGCATGAGTCTGCGCGTCGGCGGCGTGGCGCGCCATTTCGCTGTACATCTTGAAGACATCCATATTCGAGAACATGGCACAGGCCCATCGTGGTTAACTCTTTGCAAAGGGTGCCCGGCTACGTTGAATAAAAGGTTAACGAAAAGCGAGATTCTGTTTACGTAATGCAGCAGGCACGCGCACAGACACACGAACTCGTCCGCATCTGGGGCCGCGTCAGCGATGTCAGCCCCGGTAATGTCGGCATTACAGGCGTCAGCGCCCATGCAGGGCTTGGTAATGAGGTCGAGATCCAGACCCAAGGCGGCGTTGCCGTACGCGGTGAGATCCTGAACATCACCGAAGAGCGTGTGACTGCTCTTCTCTTCGACGAATCGGATGAGGTCCGAATCGGCGACAGGGCCTATATCGACCGGGAAGCTTCCGTCTCTCCCGGCGACCACTGGATCGGACGGATCGTGAATTACCGCGGTGAGATCGTCGACACCGAAAACGGCTCACCCGAAACCCTGCCGAGCAGCCTGATGCGTAAGAAGCTGGTCTCCAAGGCGCCGCCGAGCCATGTGCGAAAGGCGCTGGGACCACGGCTGAATACCGGGCTGATGATTACGGATACAGCCATCCCGCTCTGCCAGGGTCAGCGGCTCGGCCTGTTCGCAGGCTCCGGCGTCGGGAAATCAACCTTGCTGGGCGCGCTCGCGAATGGCGTTCAGGCTGACCGCATCGTCATCGCCCTGATCGGGGAACGCTCACGTGAGCTGAACGAGTTTGCGAAGGTCACGCTTCCCGCAGAAGCGCGCGCCAAGTCTGTCATCGTGACCGCGACCGCGAGTGAGCCGCCGGGCGCCAAGAAGCGGGCTGCCTATTGTGCCATGGCCGCGGCTGAGCACTTCCGCGATCAGGGACATCACACGCTGCTGCTCTTCGATTCGATTACCCGCTTTGCCGAAGCGCACCGCGAAGTTGCGTTGGTCGGGGGCGAAGCGCCCGCACTTCATGCTTTTCCGCCCTCTACAGTTCGGACGATCGCTGAACTCGCTGAACGCGCCGGTCCAGGCCCTGAGGGCAAAGGCGACATCACGGCGATCTTCTCCGTCCTCGTCGCCGGGTCCGACATGGAAGAACCTGTCGCTGACATGATCCGCGGTATTCTCGATGGCCACATCGTGCTGTCGAGGGATATTGCCGAGCGTGGGCGCTATCCAGCGATCGATGTCCTGAAATCAGTGTCCCGGGCCCTGCCGCGCGCGGCCTCACCGGAAGAGAACATGCTGCTTGCCGAGTACCGCCGGAACCTGGCCCTCTATGAAGAGCTGGCGCCAATGGTCCGTGCGAACCTGTATGAACGCGGCAAGGACATGGCGGGAGACCGCGCCATCGACCTGTTCGCGTCACTCGATGGCTTCGTGTCAGAGCGCCATGAGGGCGATACCCAGGCCGCCTATGTGCGGCTGGCCGAATTGCTAAGTGCTGGCCTCATGAAAGAGGCGGCGCAGGATGTAGCGCCCCCGCAGCCTAAAAAGCCACGCTAGAGCAGGCTCAAGAACAGGTTCTGGCTGGCGATTGCGCCAAAGCCCTGCCCGCCCCCGAGGAGTGTCAGGGCGGTGTAGCCAGGGGTCATCGCAGATGGTCCGTTGTTCACCGTTTCCATGACATGGAACCGGCGGATAACTGTGTTCACATTGTCCGGGTCGGTGAGCTGCGACAGGTCTGAAATACCGAATGATGAGCTCAGCTTGTCGCGCAGGATTTCGGCCTGCTTTTCAATCGGCTGCTTTGAGATATCCGAAGGCAGGTTGAGCGCTGTTTCCAGTACCGCCTTGACGGGCGGATTGCCGAGAATGCGATAGGCAATCGCGTCATTTGACGAACCGGTACCGGCTATATCGACGATCTTCTGCTGATAGTTCAGGCTGAGACGCATGTTTTCATCAACATCGCCGACGGCAATTCGGAAAGCCGCTGTCTCGAAATTCTCGCCCAGCTGCTCGATCTTGTCGGCATCAAGCGACAGCGTGCCGTCTTCGAAGGCAAAGGTTTCGGCAAACTTGGTATAGGCGGGATTGTTGAGGCGCTCGAGAAAGGTGCTGTCCGGGGTGGCAGCTTCTTCCAGAACCTTGCGAATGAAACCGCCTTTCCATTCCTCGCCGCCGAGATCGAACGCCGTCATGGTGACCCGCAGAAGCCGCCGGTCCGACATGAAATCGTCCAGCGACACCGGCTTGGACAGCTTTTCGCTCATATAGGCGCGGTCGTTCTTGACGCTCGCGCTGTCGGAAAACGTCTCGAGCTGACGGTTATAGGTAGACTGGAGGAAGCTCCAGCCGGCCAGGCCCGACATGGGGATCGCTGGCTGCACCATCGCGTATCAGGCGACCTTCGCCTGTTGATGCTCGGTCATCGCATTCTTCAAGTGAGCATGGCGGAAAAGCTCAGCTTCCAGCTCGACGAGATTGCGCATGTGGCAAAGCGCGGAATAGTGATTGCCCCGGCGCAGCATCTGGCGAAGCTGTGGGATGGCCTGCGAGTCGATGCCGCGGAAGACATCCTCAAGGCTGTCGATTTCACGAAAAAGCGCTGGCAGGACGCGGTCCTCTTCGAGGTCGCCTGTGATCAGCAGCTGGATTGCGTAGTAAACCTGTTTGACGGGGGTATTCACCTCGTCAGGGCGCAGCGCATCGCGGCAGCGCAGGACGCGCGCATTGGCGTCCGCAATTCTCAGGCTCGAAGGTTTGTCGCCGTTTTCCAGCAGGGCGCCGTTGATGACGACTTTCTCGCCAGCGGCGAGCTTCAGTATCAGTCCGGACATTTAGGTCGTGGTCTCCATCTGGCTGGGGCCAACTTCGCCAGAAAGCCCCTTCATTATCGTTTCGTTGATCTCGACGAGGTCGGAAATATCGGTGTCGCCTGCGAGTACCTGATAGCTGACACGGCGCACCATTTCGGCCAGCGTCAGAAGATTGGTACGGAGGCTGTCGTCCAGCCCGTTCTCAGGGCTGACCAGATCCACGGAAAGAATATGCCAGAGTTGGAGGTTGCGATCGATCGCATCTGCCCAAACGGCAGGAAGCGGCACATCCTGCGCCGCCACATCCTTGAGAGCGTTCGTAATTTCGCTGAACAGGGCAAGTTCGATCTGCTTGTCAGAAGCCGTCCGGCTCGTGACAGTGCTGTATGCCTTGTGCGCCAAATTATGCATGTGCCCTCACTCGTAATTACTGGGTGAAACCGGGCGCCCCAAGGGACGCCCGGCCTCAATTCATTGTCCTTAACGGAACAGGGACAGCAGGGTCTGCGGTGCGCTGTTCGCGATCGAAAGCGCCTGGACACCAAGCTGTTGCTGAACCTGCAGAGCCTGCAGTTTTGCAGATGCTGCTTCGATATCTGCATCGACCATGGCGCCGATACCTGACTTCATCGAGTCGACCAGATTCTGAACGAACTCTGTCTGGCCTTCGATCTGCTTCTGGGCCGAACCAAACGTGGTCGCTGCCGTGATCGCCTTGTTGAGAAGGGTCTCGATCGAGGTCAGAGCTTCGGTTGCGCCGGTCGAAGTCGAAACGTCGACGTCAGCGAGAGCGCCAAGACCGCCAGCTGCAACGGCCACATTGGTTGCGCCCAGAGCGGAGGTGGAAATGTTCACATCTCCGCCGCCTGCCGTAAGGGTCAGCGTCGCGTCACCTGTGAGCGGATCGGTCGCAGCCGTGCTATCGACGGTCAGGTTGGTGATACCCGCATCTTCGATGTCACCGGCAAGCTCGCTGAGAACATCGTTGATGGTCTCATCAGCCTGGGCTGTGTAGCTGAAGTCAGTGTCGCCCACATTGACGGTGAAGGTGTCACCCGCGGAGATTGCACCGCCCTTGAAGGTGACGACAACATCGTTTCCGTCTTCAATGATGGCCTGCTCAAACGTCGTTTCAACGTCTGCCGGATCAAGCGCAACCGTACCGCCCGATGCAGCGATCGTGATGGTCGTGTCATCAGACTCCGGATCAGTTCCAGCTGTGAACCCAACGGCACCAAGGTTGGTGATTGTCTTCGTACCGATGTCGTCAGTCAACTTCTCAGCAATGTCTGCGAGCGTGTCGTCAGCATCAGCGGTCGCCGTAATCGTTTCGCCGCCCAGTTCGAACGTGAAGACGTCGCCTTCATTGATGACACCAGCCTTCAAGGTCAACGTAGCGGTGTCGCCATCGCCGATGTTGGTACCCGTGAGGCCCGTAATCGCGATCGTGCCTGGATCGCCTGAATCTTTAGCAACGTCGCTTGAACCAGTCGTCGACGCGGTAGACACGTAGCCCGCGTCTGTCGCTTCCTTGTCGGCCTCAGGAACAGCTGCCGTCGCCTGAAGGTCAACGCGTGATACGTTGATGAAGGCAGGTGCGACTGCGCCCGTGCCATCGCGGTCGAGCGAAGCGAGAACTTTCAGGTCATCGGTGCCCTTGAGCAAGTTCTGACCGTTCATCTGCGCGCCGTTGACGATATTCGTGATCGTCGAACGGATCGCCGCAACGTCTTTCTGGATTTTCTCGCGGTCGCTGTCGTTGAGGTCCTGCTGGGCGTCAACGATCAGGTTTTTCATGTCCTGAAGCAGGCTGGTGATCTGCTCGGAAGAAGCGCGGGCAACACCAACGGTTGCAGAGCCTTTGTTCAGCGAGGAAGAGATTTGCTCGAAGCTTGCAGCGTCGGTCGACATGACAGTCGAGATGGCCCAGACGGAAGCGTTGTCCTTGGCAGACGCAACTTTCTTACCCGTCGAGATTTCGTTCTGGACGGATTCAAGATTGCGGTTGATGTTGCGCAGGGTTTCAAGCGCAACCATCGAGCTATTGTTCGTAAGAATACTGGACATCAGTTATCCCCTTTTAAGTTCCAGATCGAGCCGGTGAGACCCGACCTCGAAGTTCCAACTCATGTCATCCTGACAGCAGGTATTTGCCCTGAACCAATCTTGGTTATGAGACCTGATTAGGGGACACTCATGGACAATCGGTTAACTGGCTCAGGCTTTTTTTGCGTAGCCGCCAGTTGCTTTGGAAAATGCTGTTTTTTCCCCGGCAGCCGTGTAGGCGCCGACATAGGACTGAGCCGTAGAATTGCTCACGCGCGTGACAGCCTGGCCAACACCGTTACGTACGGCCGAGAACAGATTTGCATTTTCCGTTGCGAGGCGAACGATACGCTCCATACGGACTTTTACATCTGCCACACCGCGCAGCCGCGCGGGGTCTTCGACGAGCGCGTCAAAGGCCTGCATAGCTTCCATCTTTGGCTGCAGCAAACCGCCGGCCTTGCCGGCTTGCCCCGCCTTCAGGGCTTCATGCTCTGCCTCGAGGAGCTCCAGAAGGTTGCTCAAGATGGCGTCTGGGTCGGCCTGCATAGTCATCAGGTGTCTCCAACAGTTCTGGACATCTCATAGGCCTCTACCGCCCGGTCCACGGCATTCAGGCCCAGCGGATGTTTCTCGGCGAGATCACGTGCGATCGCTTCGACAGCGAATTGGGTGAATGCAGCCGCGCCTTCGCCGCCAACGCTGGAGAAAGCTTCTTCAAGCCCTGTATGCCGGAGCATTTCGGCCCAGAGCATCTGCTCAAAGCGAACATTCACATCAGAATTATTCTCGGATGAAGCAGTCGCCGCTGCCGATTGTGCGGCCGGCGCGCGAACAGGTTCCACGGGCGGGCTATATGTAGATTGCGCGCGCGAGGGCGCAGCTGGTTCAGCCGTGCGAGCTGATGGCAATGGCGGAGGCGTGGCCGCTTTACGTCTTGCTGGCGCAAGCTGATCGGCATTCGGCGTCAGTACTTTCAGAGGGATCATCTTCGGCCTCCCTTCATTCAGCGCACCCGGGGCGGCGGGCGGCGTCGATTTTTCTGCCAGCGTTAAATCCGCTTTTACTTGTGGTGGGGCAGATTTGGTTAAGAGAGCGCTAATCAGAGTTAACCAAGGACACTGAATGCCCGCAGCCATTGGACCATTGGGCCCGCTTCTGGCCGAACCGGCGCGAGCCCGCAGTGAGCCTGCTCAATCAGGCCGCGGCACAGCTTTTGCCGAAGTTCTTGAAACTGAAGGTCGCAGCGACCAGGCTTCGTCGGAAGACGACGGTGAACATGCGGACGGCGCAGGCAATGCAGCTGTTCTGGCCTTTTCTTCGCAACCACGCGCGGCCGAAGAAGACACAGCAACCGAGATTGCAAAAGCAGATTTGGAACCGGATCGCGCGGCGTCTGATCCTGCTGCACTCGCACCTGCACCAGCCGCCGCCGCAGCTGCGCCCGCCAACGAAGCCGAATCGGAGCCAGCCCCCTCGTTCTCAGACAAGCCGGTGCAACCATCAGGTGATGTCAAAGTGGATGATGTCGCGGCCAAGACTAAGACTGCTGCGAATGTTGAAATTGCGAGCACCGATTCAGTCGCCGAGGTTAAGTCTGAAGGCAGAGCCGTTCAGGCAGGTGCTGTTCCTGCGGACGCACCTCGCCCCATCGCCGAGACAGAAATCACCAGCACCGAGACTGCCTCTGATGGACGTGTTCGCGGCACGGCCAGCGATGCAGCAGCCCAACGCACGGAGACATCTGAAGTCGATGTCGCGAAAGTCGCCGAATTCAAGGCTGGCAAGGTTGCGACCTCAGATGCCATGACCGATGCGCGCGCTGAGATCAGAGGCGGCGAAGCGCCAGGACGTCCCGATCTAGTGCTCGCCTCACTTAACCCTGGCGCACAGATGACCGAACGCGGCACCGGCCGCTTGAAAGACGTACCTGCAACCGCGTCGCCAGCGACAGTCTCGGCGGCAGGTATCGATCCTGAAGCCACACCGCAAATCGATCGCGCTGGTACGCAGCCTGCAATCACTCCTGCCCCGCCTGCGTCGGACAGTGTCGCCGAGAGCAGTGCCTTTCTGAGCGGCGGACTGGAAGTCAGCGCGCAGGCAACGGCACCAAGCGATAGCGGGCAGCAGGCCCCCACTCTGTCACTAGCAGCAGGCGCTCCAGCGTCCGCACCCGTCGCGGCCCAAGCGCCCGCTGCAGGTGCCACTGGCTTCGGTGCCATGATGACGCCAGCGCAAGCAACAATCGTCGCGGCCCCTCAGGAAATCGTGGACATCGTCAGCAGCAAACTTGCAGGCGGCGACAAGCCAGATCGCATCATGGTGCAGCTGGACCCACCAGAGCTCGGCCGCGTGTCGATCGAGTTCAAGTTCGATGCCCAGGGCCTCCAGCAAGTCGCTGTCAGAGCAGACACACCGGAAGCCATGAAGCAGCTTCGCCTGCTACATTTCGATCTCGTCCAGTCACTGGAACAGCATGGCCTCTCTGCACGCGACATGACCTTCAGCGAGGGATCAGCGAACGGATCGCAGAACCAGCAGGCATCCGAATTCATCGATTACACTGCAGTCGCAGATATTGAGGCCGAGACCATACCGGCCCCTGCGCTGCTACAAGCACGCCGTGCCCCCATCACCATCGGCGCAAGCGGCCTGAACATCAAACTCTAGGAAGGAGTTTCGGGAATGAGCGTTATAAACGCAGCGCAGGCGACCCAGATCGCCCAGTCAGCGCAATCGCCGCAGTCAAACCAGACTACGAGCTCGCAGCAGGATGAAAGCGGGAGCACGCAGTTTGTCGGCGAGGAATTCAACAACTTCCTGAAACTTCTGACCGCGCAGCTGCGCCATCAGGATCCGCTTTCGCCTCTCGACTCGACACAGTTTGTCGAGCAGCTTGCTTCCTTCTCGACGCTGGAACAGCAGGTGCAGTCGAATACGAGCCTGAAGAGCATGGCCAGTATGATCGGCGACCTGCATTCCATGTTTGCCAGCGAATGGCTGGGACAGTCCGTGACGGTCGAGTCATCTTGGGTCCCCTATTCCGGCGACCCTGTAGATTTCTCCTTCGACGCACCAAACGAAGCAACGGCAGCCGTGCTGACGATCGCAAACTCATTCGGCGAGGCTGTCTATAATGACCGTCTGACGATCAATGATGAGAGCAAAAGCTGGGATGGCCGCTTCTCGAATGGTGGCGCTGCAGCTTCCGGTGAGATCTACCAGTTCGGGATCGATCTTTATGCCGGAGATACCTTCCTCGGCACGGTTGCGCCTCAGGTCCTTACGACCGTGACCGATGTCGGCACGGAGAATGGTGAACTACGCATCGGAACCTCATCCAGCCTGTCGGGCGATCTTGGTCAGGTTCGCCGCGTAACCGAATAGATAACTCTGTAACAGAATTCCGGACAGCAAGGCAGCGCGCTAGATGTGCTGCTTTGCCATGTCCAGGATGAGCACGTTTTCGAGCCCTGTTGGAAGAACCT
This sequence comes from Henriciella barbarensis, assembly GCF_003576345.1. Lineage (GTDB taxonomy): Bacteria > Pseudomonadota > Alphaproteobacteria > Caulobacterales > Hyphomonadaceae > Henriciella > Henriciella barbarensis. The sequence goes on from NZ_QWGB01000005.1 coordinate 515,506, forward strand.
CGCGGAGGTTTGCCAGGATCATCGAGCGGATCGTCTCATAGTTCTCCGGATTGGTCAGGTCGCCGAGCGTATTGCCTTCGTTCGACAGTCGGATCAGCGTACTCATCACATTGTCGCGCAGCTTCGGCTCCATCCCGTAGACCTGGTCTGACACGGACTTGTCGATCTCAAGGTTGAGATTGATGATGACAAGGCTGTCGACGCGCTCACCCTCAGTGATTGGCACGACAAATTCACGGCTGAACTTGTAGTACTCCACGTCACCGGACATGCCGGCGCTCGACTTGCCGCCATGACCGCTGCCGCCATGACCACCACTTTTGGCCTCACCATGGCTGTCCCCCTCTGCCTCATGTCCATCGGCACTGGCCGATGCATTTCCGCCCGCGGAAAACGCGCCTTTCATGAACAAGGCGCCGCCTGCGCCCAAGACAACAAAAATGGCGGCAATAATGCCGGGAATGATCTGCTTCATGTCATGCTGACTCTAGAAAGGGACAATGGTGTCCAGGAGTTTGGGGACAAAGCCCGCGCGTACAGGCTCTGTCGCCTGACCTGAACTTACATAGGATAGCTGGGCATCGGCAATCTTCTCATACGTCACCGTATTCATTCGCGTGATGTCCTGAGAACGGATCACGCCCGTCACGGTCAGCACGCGTACTTCATTGCTGACACGCGTGCGCTGGTAGCCCTGAATCACCAGATTGCCGTTCGGCTCGAGCCCGATAACGCGGGCGGCAAGACGGAATGTGACCTGCTCGGCACGATTGATCGCACCACTGCCGTTTAGGGCGGAATTGCGACTATAATCGACACCCGGCGAAAGGTTCGCCCCGCCAGGCAGCACACCATTTGCCCATTCTGGAAGACCAAACAGCGCATCAAGGTTGAAGTCCTGATTGGTGCCGCGCGTGCTTTGCAGTGAGTTCTGCATGCTCGCCTGATCGTCCATCTCAACGACCACGGTCAGAAGGTCACCAACAGACTTCGCCCGGCGCATGCTGAGCAGTGAATTGGCCGACGTCGTCCAAAGTGAATTCGTATCATTGTGCAACGGCGCCTGCGGGAAGGCCGCCATGGACTGAACCGGCGGTGGGCTCGCAGGAGGCGCTGCCATCAGAGCCTGCTGGCTGGACGGCGAGGAAGCGCACGCAACGCAGCCAAGCGCCAGTAGGGAGAAGAGGAATGCGTTCTTCATTGTGCCAGCACCCATCCGCCCGACTGGACGACGCCAGACACCATCTTTCGGGAGTTCGTGTTGATCAGTGAGACCGTATCGTTGAGCCCCCCCTCTTCCATCGCGCGGGCGGTGGTCGAGATTTCGAGGCCGCCGCGAATGTATTTCACGGTGACGACTTGGTTGCGGCTCACAAGACGCTGCGACTGGGTGTTCTCCATCGACACTTCGCGCCCGGCATAAACCGTGCGGCGAACTTCGCGGCCAATGAGCGGGCTGTCGAAAACAGGCGTGCCATCTTCGGTGACCAGCATTCCCGGCGAAATGACTTCGCCTGAGCGGATAACATCCTCGGCTACAACGGCACCTGAGGCGGTGAGCGCAAGCATGAATCCGCTTGCGAGGGTAGCGACAATACTCATCGGACTACCTCACTCTCGTCGTGGCGGCGAGCATTTCATCCGCTGCCGTGATGACTTTCGAGTTCAGCTCATAGCCCCGCTGCGCCTCGATCAACTCAGAGATTTCCTGAACGACGTCGACGCCTGAATCTTCGAGATAACCCTGGCGCAGAATGCCGACCCCTTCAGTCGCGGGGACCAGCCTGTTGGGCGCGCCCGATGCCTCTGTCTCGAGAAACATGTTGTCGCCCATGGCTTCGAGGCCCTTTTCGTTGACGAAGCGCACCAGGGAGATCGTGCCGATGGCCTGACCTTGCGCTTCGTTCGCGAAGTAAGCGACCACTTCCCCATCGCTGCTGATGGAGATGCGGCGGGCGTCCTCTGGAATGGTGATCCCGTCGGCGAGTTCAAAGCCATCCTTGGTTACGATCTGACCTTCTGCGCTACGGTTGAGCTTGCCATCACGGGTGTAGGCAGACTCGCCCGAAGGCAGCTGGACTTCGAAGAAGCCGGTGCCATCGATCGCGATGTCGAGTTCTGACCCGGTCTGGCGAAGCGAACCCTGCGTGATCTCCATGGAGACCGATGACGGCTTCACCCCGGTGCCAAGCTGGACACCTGCAGGCACGACCGTACCGACCTGCGAGGAGATCGTGCCCGGTGTCAGGTACTGCTGGTACATGAGATCGGCGAACTCTGCCGTGCGCGGCCGATACGCGGCCGTGCTCATATTGGCGATGTTGTTGGAGATGACGTCGACACGTAACTGTTGTGCCGCCATGCCCGTGGCTGCGATCTGCAGTGATTTCATAGGGTCCTCCCTCGATCCACGTCCTGTGCGTTAAAGCTGTCGTAAAGTGCTGATGAATTTCGCAATCCGGTCGTCTTCACGTTCGATGAGTGCCTGGCCGGCTTCGTAGGCGCGCTGCACTTCAATCATGCGCGCAATCTCCAGAACCGGTGAGACGTTTGACTGTTCGAGAGCGCCCTGCACCACGCGGGGCTCTACAACTGGCTGGAAGCCTTCTTCGGCCGTAAACATGGCGTCGCCTGCGCGGCTAAGCTGGCCTTCGGGCTCGACGACACCAACCTGGTCGATGATCTGCCCATCGAAGGAAATCGTTCCGTCTCCAGCGATGCTGACGTTTGTCGCTTCTTCAGGGATCTGGATCGCACCGCCACCCGCATTGAGCACGCGGAAACCCGTATCGGTAATGAGCTCAGCTTGCGCGTTCAGCTGGAAGTGCCCAGCACGCGTCAGACGTTCACCTTGCGGCGTCTCAATCAGGAAGTAACCCTCTCCCTGAATGGCAAGATCGAACGTGCCATTTGTGAAGCGAAGGCCGCCCTGCTCCAGATCAAATTCGTGCCCTGCCAGCGTTCCCATTGAAAGGTCGGCGAGATTGTTACGCGTCCCGGCGATAAACTCGGCAAAGATGGCCCGGTCGGACTTGTAGCCGGTTGTGCTGGAGTTTGCGAGATTGTTGGCCACAACCTGCATTTCAGTCATCAGGCCCGACTGGCGGGCAAGCGCAGCATAAATTGCGTTCGACATCAGCGAACCTCCGTCGGAATTGGCCCTAGGGACTCTCGCAGACGCTCGAGCCTTGAGGATACATCGGTCAGTTCGATCTCTCCTCCAGTCGGCGGCTCCGGGGCAGGCCGGGCATCGGAGACACGAAGGGCGCGGATCTGGGTTTCTTCGTCACCGCTTCTGGCGGCAATCGTATAAAAGCGTTGCGGCACGACCCAGTGACCTGCGGCGGCGTCCGCCTCTATGAGCATGAGAGCGGTATCGACATCTTCGGGAATACCGCGCACGAGACGGTTGAAAGCCGCGCGGTCGCCGCGATTGATCGCGTCAATCAACGCAACCTTGCGGATGGCAACACTATCCGGGTTCTCTTCCAGCAGACGGGCCAGTGTCGCATCGTCCTTGAGCCGGAAAGCCAGCTCCGCCTGCGCCAGAGCCAACGCGGCATCATGTGTGAGACGCTCGGAAAGCTTTGCTGACATGGATGGCAGGCCGAGATTAGCTGCGATCGCCGCCGCGCGTGCAAATCGTGCTTCGGTCCCCGCGCGATCGGCGAGGAGGGCCTCGCCCTTCATCAGCGCATCCATGGCCTTGAGATTGATCAAGAAGGCGTCGCTTTGCAGGTCTTCGTCCAGCATGTCTTCAAAGTGCCCAGCAAGACGTTCACGTGATTCCGGGTCTGCCGCGGCGGGCACATCGGCAAGGCGCAACGTCAAGTCGTAGCCAACCGCGCTATTGAGGTCATGCAGGATAAGATCAAGGTTTTCGGAGACTGAGGCTTCGGCTGGCAGGTTGCCGAGTTCATTGATGTAATAGTCGACGATTTCCCGCTCCAGTTCGCTTGAAATCGCCTTTCCATGGCGGCGAAGGGCCGAGGCCGCCTCATTGCGATACTGTGCGCGGCGGAGATATCCGCGAATATCGTCGGCAGCACTCGGTGAGCCCATAGACAGGCGCTGAAGCGCTTTCACGAACTGCAACTCGCGGCTTTGCGCAAATTCCTCTGCCGTAAAGCTCGTCATTAGGCGCTCAGACAGGATTGGGCGATCCAGGCGGTCGAGAGCAGGGATGACGATAAAGGCGGCGTCAGCGCGAAGACGAAGCGGCAGCGCGCGAAAGTCTGCAAAGTGCTGAGCGAGCAGGTCTGCCCCGTTTGCGTCGTTCGATTTCAGCTGTCCAATGGCAAGCCACACCCCGTCTGCGTGAGCGCAGCTGGCAACGTCGCGGAAGAATGAAAGGTCAGGCCTGGTGTCGCGGTCTAGCAGATCCGTCAGAAGACGCAGCGCCACGCCGCCCTGACCATAGTCTCCTTTGATCTCGGACCGTGCTTCCGCGATCATGCCAAGTGACAGATAGGCTTTCGCCATGAGGCGGCCGAGGGCGGTGGTGCGTTCTTCACCCTCAAGAAAGCCGCGCCACTGCGCCAGGTCCCCATAGGAGGTGAAGTCGGAGAACTCCGCAAAGTCGTAGGGAGAGGTTTCAGGGCAGAGATACTCGACCTGGATTTGCGCAGTGGCGGCAGGCTCTGCTGGCGCCTGCTCCTCTGCGGTTTCGGTCACCTGCGGTCGAATGTCTTGAGGGGATACGTTTTCGGCTGGTTGGTCAGCCACAGGTGAAGCTGGCGTCTCAGCAGGCTGAGGTTTCGCAGGTCTCAACAGGCCTTCATTGATCGCGTCCTGAACAAAGCTGTCGAGCTCTCCGGGAAGACGGTCGATTTCATCTGGCTGACCAGACACAATCGGCGGCTCCTGCTGAGCAGAAGCCGCCTGCGCCAGCATTGCAGCGCCAAGACATATGACCACGAAACTTCTCAAGCTGCCTGCTTCAGCCCCCTCAGTGCTTCTTCAATTTCGTTGAAGGATGGACGCACCCGCGCTGGCGCATGGCGCCTTGCGACCTCGACGCAGATGTTGACGGGATTTTTATGGAGGTTCGACACCAGCATCTCGCCGATCATCGAGTAGAAGAAGTGCTCCTCGGTCCGGAGCGCTTTGACGCGAGAGGCGAAGGGGCCGACGAGACCGTAGGCGAGAAACACGCCAAGGAAGGTTCCGACGAGGGCACCGCCGATCATCCCGCCAAGCACTTCAGGCGGTTTGTCGATGGACGACATCGTCTTGATGACGCCAAGCACAGCCGCAACGATGCCGAGCGCTGGCAGGGCGTCCGCCATGGTCTGCAGGGCGTGCGACCCGGCGAGCTTGTCTTCATGCAGGCTCTCGAGGTGCTTCTCGAGTAGCTCTTCAACCTGGTGGACGTTATCAAAGTTCATCAACATGGAGCGGATCGTGTCGCAGATCATGTTGATGGCATCCTCATCCTTGAGGATTTTCGGGTAGCGCTGGAAGATGGAGGACTGTTGGGGGTCCTCAATGTGCTGTTCGATGTCGACTGGATTGTTACGTAGCACGTTCAGAAGCTCTGACATGAGGCAGAGCAGGTCCTGATAGTCGCTTTTCTTCCACTTCGAACCGGTGAATGCGGCCACAACATCCGCGCCAGTCTGCTTGATGGTGCCGAAGTCGTTTGCCGCCAGAAGTGCGCCGATGGCTGCGCCGCCGATCATCATGCCTTCGAATGGAAGCGCGTGCGTAATGATGTCCATATGACCGCCGGCAAGCATATAGCCACCGAAGACCATGCCGACTGTCACCAAGATGCCCAGAATTGCGTTCAACTCATCCTCCATCGCGCCAATAAAAGCGCGGATATTTCCTTCGTTCAGGCGCCCGATAGCTCCTGAACGAAACTTTCCAGCAGGGGCGAAGTCAGCTTTATGGCGCGTCTGTCTTTCCAGTTGCCTAATTCAGCCTCACCGATTTCCACAGGTCCGGTCAGTGTCTCCGCGTGCAGGTAAAGCTTGCCATCCTCCGCATCGGATAGAGGCAGCACCTGCCCCACTTCGAGGCGAGAGCAATCGGCCACCGTTATCGGCAGTTTTGCCAGCACAGCATCGAGCCCGACGCTTGAACGGCGGATCGACTTTATGAGGTTTGACTTGTTGACCGCAGGCCTGGGCTTCGCACTTGCGGCGACCGCCTGGTCAAGACGTTCGGCATGGGCGGTCAGGCTCTCGACGTCATAGTAGAAGTCCAGACGCGCCGTGGGCTCGACATCGCCGCGCCCGAACAGATTGACGGTAATGCAAACAAGCTTTGGGCCATCAAGGAAGACTTCGGGCAAACCTGCCGGGTCCGCGACCATATAGTCCTCCGGTAACGCCAACCCGGCCGGTACAGCGTGCGAAAGATCGCTCATCAGCCGGCGCACAGGCTTGTCGCACATCAGACGAAGAAAGAGGGGCGGCGCAATCTCGACATGTGAAAGGTCTTCTTTCAGACGCCGTGCTACAAACCGCTCCGCGAGGGACGCACCGATCGAAATGCCGTGAAGCCCGCCAGTCCCCCGAGGTAAACAAATATACCCGAATTTTTCACGAATGCGGGCTTTGGCCTGCTCGAGGGTGCATAGCGCCCTAGCCCCGATCTGGGCCTTCATTTCGAATCCGAGGGCCTCTTTCAGCCACGTCTCACAGGCCTTCGCCATGGTCGCCCACAGAGGCTCACATTGCAGGAGGGACGGGGGTAATCCCCCCGCTGACCTCATCATTTTAAGCAATGTTTCCGACACGCCAGCCCCTCAGCTGAATGGATATTTCTCCACAGTCCGGTGTGGGCGGATTTGGTAAACGTTTCGTTAGGGATACAGCGCCAATCGCGCGCCTCGCTTAGACGATGTGTCAGCCACTCTCTGTTATTGGAGATACTGAAACTGCAGAAAGCGGGTCAAACTCATGGCACAAACGCCTTCCGACGCTCACCACGTCACGATCATCAAGCGTAAGAAAGTCGTCAAAGGCGATGGGCACCATGGCGGTGCCTGGAAGGTCGCTTATGCCGACTTCGTAACCGCGATGATGGCGTTCTTCCTGCTCATGTGGCTGCTGAACGCGACCACGGAAGACCAGCGCAAGGGTATTGCAGACTACTTCAACCCGTCCATTCCTGTCAGCCGGGTCTCCGGCGGCGGCGCCGACGGCCTGAACGGCAGCTCCCTGATGGCAGACGACTCGGCGGCAAAGGTCGGGACGGGCGCGACAGGCATTGGCGACGGCCATTCGCTAGAGCAGATGCGCCACACCGATATCCAGCGTGACCTTGAAGCGATGCGCGAGGAACTCGGCGATGATCCAGAGCGCCTATCAGAACATCTAATGGTAAAGATGACGCCAGAAGGTATCGTGCTCGAAATCGTCGATTCCGAAAGTCGGCCGCTCTTTGAACTCGGTCGCAGTGAGCCAACCGCGCTCATGACCGACCTTCTCGACGCGGTCTCCAATTCGCTCAACGCGTTCGAAAATGACGTCAAGATTGTCGGTCACACCGATAATCGCCCCTTCCGCGGCGCGGCGGGCTACGACAACTGGCGGCTGTCTTCAGACCGCGCGAACATCGCCCGTCAGCTTCTGTCTTCAAATGGTTTTCCGATTGATCGTGTACGGGAGGTTTCTGGGCGCGCAGACACTGACCCACTTGTCCCTGGCGACCCGTCGGCTGCACGCAACCGCCGTATCTCCATCACCATCATGACAGACACCCCAGACCCCGCGGCGAGCTAATTATCCGTCTATTAAACATTCAGCTCCAATTTCAGAGGAAATCTGACAAAGGAGTTGTCAATGAGTATCTCGTCGTCCCTGAATGCAGGAGTAATGGGGCTGAATTCAAACGCGAGCCGTTTGTCCACGATCTCCGACAATATCGCGAACTCTTCGACTTACGGCTACAAGCGCAGCGTCGCTGACTTTTCCAGCATGGTGATAAACGGCCAGGCCTCTGCCTATTCGGCGGGCGGCGTGACCGTGAACACCTTCAAGGACATCCAGCAGACCGGTTCCCTCATCAATACTGGCAACTCAACCGATATTGCCGTGGGGGGCCGCGGCCTTCTGCCAGTGACAGACGGTGCCGGTGTCAACTCGCTCGCGTCTGAACGGGAACTCATGCTCCTTCCGACCGGCTCCTTCTATGCAGATGAGTCCGGCAACCTTCGCACCCAGAGCGGCATGTTCCTGCTCGGTTGGGCCGTGGACAGCGATGGCGACATTGGCACAGTCAGCCGCAACAGCGGCGCGAACCTGCAGCCGGTCAACATCTCTGCTTCTCAATATGTGGCATCGCCGACGTCTCGTGTTGATCTCGGCATCAACCTTCCAGCCGATGCGACCCTCGCAGGCGCATCCGGCCAGCCATATGACCTGCCAATCGAATACTTCGACAATATTGGCCGAGCACAAACGCTATCCTTGTCTTTCGCCCCGAACGTCCCGGCAAGCGGTGCAACCAATCAGTGGACTGTCCAGGTCTTCGACAGCGCGACAAGCGACACGACCCCGATCGCCGAACTGGTCATGACCTTTACCGATGATGTCGACGAAGGCGGCCGGATCGACACGGTCGCACCGGCAACCGGCACCGTCTATGATGAGGATACGGGCATCATGACGCTGAGCCTTCCGCACGGCGATGTCGACGTCCTGGTTGGCGAACCTGGAGGCACGACGGGTATTACCCAGCTTTCCGCACCCTTTTCGCCTACCAATGTGACCAAGGATGGCGCGCCAATCGGTGACCTCCAGTCGGTCGAAATCGACGAGAAGGGCTTCCTTCAGGCCGTCTATAATTCGGGCTATCGGCGCGCGCTTTATCAGATCCCTGTTGGCGATGTGCCGAACATGAATGGTCTTCGCGCCAAGGATGGTCAGGCCTTCTCCGTTTCAGCTGAAAGCGGCAACCTTTATCTCTGGGACGCGGCCACCGGCCCTGTCGGTGATGTCGCCGGCTACTCCCTCATGGAGTCGACGACTGACATTGCGGCAGAGCTGACCGACCTCATCGAGACGCAACGCGCCTATTCGTCGAATGCGAAGATCGTCCAGACCGTCGATGAGATGCTTCAGGAAACAACCAATCTGAAGCGCTAGGCTAACGCTGAGCGAGGGGGCTAACCCTTGAGTCTGTCAAACGCCATCAACACCGCCCGCACCGGTCTGCAAGTGACCGGTCTGCGGGCGGATATGGTCGCCACCAACGTCTCGAATTCGACCACGCCGGGCTATGTCCGGCGTTCGGTGCTGGTCAGCGAGCAGATGACGGTGTCGAATCCATCCGGCGTGCGGGTGGATGGCGTCGGGCGCGCAGCAAGCGAGCCCCTGACCGCTCAACGCATGGCATCGGGTAGCGACCTGGCCCAAGCCAGCGTGATGTCCTCTACATGGGCGTCGCTCTCGGCGCGCCTTGGCGATACCGTTGACGGCACCGGCCTCTTTTCGATGATGTCGAACTTTGAGACCTCGCTCGCTAATGCGGCCGCCACACCTGAGTCTCAGGCAAACCTCAATGCTATTGTCGATTCCGTTCGCGCACTGGCATCGGAGTTCAATAGCCTGTCGGACTTCATTTCCTCTGAACGTATCGAGGCCGACCGCGAAATCGCGAGCGGCGTAGATACGGTAAATGACGCGCTGAACCAGATACAGGCAATTAATTCCAAACTCGCCGGCAGCGACAGGAACTCTGCAAAGGCCGCCGCCCTGATGGATGAGCGCCAGCGCTATGTTGATACCATCTCGGAATTCCTGCCCGTACAGACAGTGCAACGCACTGGAGGCACGATCGACATCGTCACGAAGGAGGGCGTATTCCTTCTGGCAGGCGGCGCGCGCGAGATCGAATTTTCGCCTGCCGCAGCTGTTGGCCCGGGTGACGGCATCGACACCGGCGCACTCTCGGGCATCAAGGTCGGAGATGTGGACATCACCCCGGGTGCAGCGTCTTATGGCGCAGTTTCAAGCGGTCTGTTCGGCGCGCTCTTCACCCTCCGCGACACTGACCTCCCCGACTTTCAAGATCAGCTCGATACGGTCGCGGGCGATATCATGGCACGTCTCGACAATGCAGACCTTGCAGGCGGTGCGAATACAAGCCTGCTCGTCGATACCGACCCTGGCGCGGGCGCCGGCGTCGCGGCCCGCATCTCAATCAATCCCCTCATCGACCCCCTTCAGGGCGGCCAGCTATCTTTGCTTCGCGACGGCCTCGACGCCATCACAACGGGCGACGCCGGCAATGGCAGCCTCTTCAACGCCATGCTGGACGCCATGACCGCCAATCGCACACTCGGCAGCGGCGGCTTTCAGGGCAGCTATACGGCAACCGGCCTCGTCGCTGGCTTTGCCTCGCGTACCGGTCAGATGCGCGTCTCGAGTGAGGCGGTAGAGGCCTCCACCGCCGCGCAGCACTCCATCATGGTTGAGGCCGAGCAGAAGCAGACCGGCGTGGACGTAGACGAGCAAATGCAGCTTCTTCTTGAGATTGAGCAAGCCTATGCCGCGAATGCGCGCGTCATCGAAGTCGCCAATCAGATGATGCTCAGATTGATGGAGCTCTAGGATGATCAACAATTCCTATCTCGCCAATTCGGTCACAACGCAGCTAAGCCGCGACATTCAATCCATCCGTGAACGCATTGACCGCACCTCGAGCGAAGCGGTCACTGGCCGGACGGCAGATCCCACCTCGCACCTCTCTGGCCAAATTGGCCGGGCGATGGTTGCCAATGACGCGCTCAACAAGATCGACCGCGACACAAGCTTGCTTCAGATTCGTGAGAGCCGACTTGATATCACGCAGCAAAGCCTTTCCCGGATGCAGGAAGGTCTTGCCGAGATATCGGTTCGGGCGCTGGACAGTCTCAGCGCAGGATCGCCGGTGGAGCGCACAGCGCTGGCGCAGGATGCACGCGCACAACTCGATAGCGCGTTGATGGCGCTCAATTCTCGCCATGGCGAACGTTTCCTGTTCTCAGGCGACGCGACCGACAAGGCAGCGTTCGGTTCACCCGACGATCTCATGGAAGACCTGCGCGCGATCGCAGATGCCGCGACCGACAAGGCCGATTTCGATGCAAGGCTGAACGCCTACTTCGATCTCGATACTGGCGACTTTGCAAACAGCTTCTATCGCGGCTCAAAGACAAACTCTGACGGTGACGCCATCACAGGCCTGGACCCGGCCATCACGCAAACACTTCGCAATCTCGGCGTGCTTGCCATGGCCGCTCCAGGCGATGGTCTCGATTCTCTGTCGAACACGGAGACGCTCGATGTTATTCGCTCGTCAGCTGACAAGCTGGTGCAGGCCGACGCAGCGTTAACACAGTTGCGCGCCGCGAACGGCATCCTTCAGGAGCGAGTTGCAACGGGGCTGGACAGCCTCGCCAAGGAAAAGCTCGTCGTGAACACCCTACTTGAGGGTATGACCTCGCGCGACCAGTACGAAGCTGCCGCAGAGCTCAAAGCTCTCGAGGCCAGTCTTGAAGCCTCTTACATGCTGACCGCGAGACTCTCGCAGCTCAGCCTCATGAACTTCCTAAGGTGATCTGATGAAGCCGATCCTCGTTCTTCTCGCCCTCGCAGCCATCGCTATCACGGGCCAACCTGCCTGGACGGCAGACGCCCAAACGCGGATCCGCGATGTGGTGGATGTGGAAGGCGTGCGCCAGAACGACCTGATCGGCTACGGCATTGTGGTCGGCCTCAACGGCACCGGCGACTCAGTGCGCAACTCCCCCTTCACCGAAGACTCCCTCACCTACATGCTGGAACGCCTTGGCGTGAATGTGCAGGGCGAGGACATCAAACCTGACAATGTCGCAGCCGTGCTGGTCACCGCAACGCTTCCGTCATTCGCCCGTAACGGCTCAACGCTGGACATCTCGGTCGCCTCGATCGGCGATGCAGAAAGCCTTGAAGGCGGCACACTGGTGCTGACCCCGCTCAAAGGCGCCGATAACGAAGTCTACGCCGTCGCCCAAGGCAGCATCGTGGTGTCCGGTATTGATGTCAAAGCAGACGGCGCACGGGCACGCCGCGGCACCCCGACACAGGGAGCCATACCAAATGGGGCGCGTGTCGAACGCGAAATTCCTTACCAGTTCAATGACCGCAATTCACTCGTTCTTGCCCTTCGCGATCCTGACTTCACGACAGCCGCGCGCATCGAAGACACGATCAATGCGGCTGTTGGCTCCCCGGTCGCCTATATGCGTGATCCGGGCACCGTCGACATCGATCTTCGCAGTCTTCAGGGGTCCCCGTCGCGGGTGCTGGCCAGCATCGAGAACCTGCCGATCGAGGTTGCCATTCCAGCCCGCATCGTCATCGACGAACAATCCGGAACCATCGTCCTCGGCAAGGATGTTACCATCTCCCGTGTTGCCATTGCGCAGGGCGATATCTCCATAAAGGTAACCGAAAGCCCGGTGGTGTCGCAGCCGAACCCGTTTGCAGATGGCGAGTCGATCGTTCTGCCACGTTCGCAAATCGAGATCGGCCAGACCGGCACGCGCAACATCGCCACGCTCGATGCCAATGTAACGCTCTCGCAGCTAATATCTGGTCTGAACGCTCTTGGCGTCTCACCGCAGGAGATGGGTGATATCATCCGCACCATGAAGGCGGCAGGCGCCCTGCACGCAGATCTGATTATCCAGTAAAACGTCGGATGGATAGGCGAGAGCGAATGACCTTTCGCCCAACGTTTCTCTAGCCTGTCTTTGCCGGCGCCTTTTCAAGCGTAATCAGGCCGCGGCGCTTCATGGACATGAGCGTTGTCAGGAATGTGCGCTGCGTCGCGTCCGGATCTTCGACCGGCGTTCGGTTCGGATCTGACAGTGCATCGCGATATTGCACCGCCAGACGCGAGGAGATGTTCTCCAGAAGGTAGTCCTGCACCCGCTGGGCAGGGCCTGTCAGCGTCGCAAGCACCGGCACGAGTGTGTCCTCACCAAGCTCCTTGAAGACAACCGGCACCGACTGGCGGGCCAGGATTTCTGGCAGGCCCTCAATCGTGAACATGACTTTCTCGATGCTCTCGAACTTGTCCTCATGCTCAGTACGAATGAAGGACATGATGCGGGCGCGCGTATGGTTGGGCAGCAGGCTGAGAAGCTCACCAACAGATTCTGCGTTGGTGTTTCCGTCGCTTTCTTCTGCCTGGGCCTGATTGAGGAATTCAATCTCGACCATCTGGGCAACTACGTCTTCGATTTCGGCATCGACATCATCGCCGCCGACCAGATAGCCGATCGTGTTGTCGAGCATGGGCTCCTGCAGGTGGCCGACGACTTCCGATGCGAAGGCGACGTCCAGCTTGCGCAGGATGATTGCACTGATATTTGCGGTCAGCCGCGACAGATAAGCCGCCACGACGGCTGGCTTGCGCGCTTCCAGACGTGTCCAGACATCACTCGATTTCGAGACCGGCTGGGGCTTGGGCATCTCGACATTGCCAAAGACAATGTCAGCGCGGTTCTCGTCCAGAAAGCTCGAAACGATCTCACGAGCCCGCTCGCGTCCGCCCCGGAAAGAGCCGTTGGCCGCTCGCAAGGCCTGGAGGAAATCCATCACGATTTCGGTCAATTCTTCGCGGCCAAGATAGGACACCGCCTCAAGCTCATTCGCAACCTGCGCGAGCGAAGCATTGTCCAGTTTCTCGACGATGGGGCGCGCGGCCTGTTCGCCCAGCATGGCGATGACCACAGCCGCCCGTCTTGCGGGAGGGATGACGCCAGCCTTACCGGACGCTGCGCCAGGTCGGGCGCGCATCTGGGTGACGTTCGAACCTTGCCTTGTCGCAGCCCCGCTCATCCGGCGTATCCTCTTACCAGCGCCTCGGTAATCTTGAGCCAGCCATCGGCCAGCACGAAGAACCCGATCTTGAATGGCAGCGACACGACGGTTGGCGGAACCATCATCATGCCGACGGCCATGAGGACAGAGGCTACGACGAGATCAATAACAAGAAATGGAAGAAAGATTACAAATCCGATCTGAAATGCATGTTTAATTTCAGAAAGCATGAACCCGGTGGCCAACATCGAGAAGGCTGGCTCTTCTCCCTCGACGACGGGCCGGTTGAGCGCATCGCCAAGAACACTGAGCGTCCCCGGCTCGACGCGCGCAGTCATGAAGGTCCGGAACGGATCGGTTGTCTGCTGCCAGGCGACGGCCTCATCAATGGTGCCATCGATATATGGAGAGACACCATTCGCCCAGGCCTGCGTGAAGGTGGGCTCCATGATGAAGAAGGTCAGAAAGATGGCGAGCGCCATCAGCATCATGTTCGGCGGAGCCTGTTGAACGCCGAGCGCCTGCCGGATGAATGAAAATACGATCACCAGGAATGGCAGGCAGGTCACCATCATGGCGAGGCCCGGCACAAGACTGAGCACCGTCACGACAAGGAACAGGATAATGACGGTGCCGCTCAGCCCGCCTTCGCCATCCTGACCGAGCACAGCATCCAGCGCGGCACCCGCATCCCCGGCTTCCTGCGCGTGCGCCGCAAAGCCAAGGATCAGGGCAAAGGCGATTAAGCTGGCAAGACGCAGGATCAGGCCACTATCGCTAGCCTTCGGAAGCATCAGCCTCTTCCGCAATTTCAGTGATTTTGACGGCGATACCGCCATTATCTGTCTCGACCAGTTCGCCGCGCGCGATGAGCTTGTCATCGACCATGAGGCGAACCGGGTCTTCTATACGGGAATCGAGCGCGATGACTGAGTCCGGTGTGAGGTCCAGAACCTCCTGAACGCTGAGACGGCGCTGGCCGACCGAAACCGTCAGGGTGACCGGCACACCATAGATCGCCCGGCGAAACTGATTGACCGGAGAGGTGTCTCGCCGGTCTTCTGCTTCATCGCTGGTTGGCTGAACCTCAGGAATTGCCATCACCCACTCTCCTGTTCACTCGGCCGCTCGCTGCGAAGGTGCCCGATACAGGCCTCCAGCAGTCCATCAAAATCGAAATCCAGACCGCCACTTTTCCAGCTGACATCAACCCGGCTCCCGCCCGCGTCTTCCTGCGGGACCACGTTGCAGATGTCAGCCAGCTGCTCAGAGCGCTGGATCGTTTCGTACAACTGCTCAGCCAGATGTGGTTCGGCCTTTATGTCAATGCAGACCTCGCCGGGCGGGATCATCTTTTCCAGATGAAGTGATATCTCTTCGGCGAGAAAACGCCGCGCGAGTTTGGGAAAGAGGCGCTCTGCAATCGCGGCGATAGATGCCGCCGTCTGTCGGCGTGCATCCGCCTCGACCTTTTCGACCTTGCCTGCAAGGGAGTCGAGGATGAGCTGGACCTCACCCATCTGGCGGCTGAACTGGCTGTCCTGTTCGCGGCGACGCTGTTCCATTTCGCGCTCATGGGCCTGTTCAAGTTCAGCAAGCCTGTCGCGCGGGTTCAATGCTGGCGCGGCAGTCGCAACCGAAGCGCCGGCGTGCACGGAGTCGAAACTCGGGAAACGGGAAAAGACTGTCCTACTCATTGACCGCAGCCTTTCTGTCCTCGCTCAGCCAGGACTGAAGCAGCGCGACGGCCTCGTCCGGGCGTTCACGGGTATAGTCTGAAAGATAGACGAACGGGTCCGGCGACTCGTCGCCGGCATTCTCAGCCCCATTCGGCGCCGGACCTTCAAGCGCAGCGGTTTCGAGCTTCTTCTGCGACAGGAGAGGGCGAACCACACCAAGGCCAAGAACAATGACCACAAGTCCAAGCAGCACGGCCTGGAGACCTGACCAGAAGTAATTCTGCACCAGTGTTTCGACCATGCCGGGGGCAGTGACCATTTCCGCGACTTCAGCGACCTGGAACGGCATGAGCTCAACCGTCAGCGTGTCGCCTCTTGCGGTGTTGAGACCTGCGCCAGACAGAATGAGCTGTTCAAAGTCATTCAGGATTTCCCGAGCGGCGGCTTGTGCGGCGGCAGGGTCGAGCCCTTCCTGCAGCAGCGCGTCTTCATTGAGAAGAACCGCAATCGAGATACGCTCCACCTGTCCCGGCAGGAGTTCTGTCTCCGTGCGCCGCTCATTGAATTCGTAATTGATGCTCTCGGTGGAGTTGCGCATCGTGCTCGAATTGCCTTCGCCGGCGCCAGTACCCTGTGGCAGGTTGCTGGCTGCGCTGAGCGCGCCGCTCGTGCCCGCACTGGTCTCGCTGACATCATTAGTGGTGCGGCTACGCACGATCCGCGAGTCCGGATCAACGGTGCGTTCTGAAATGGTCTGGCGCTGACGGTTCACATCGACACTGACCGAGACGCGCGCATTGCCTGCGCCGACCCGGGCCTCAATGAGCCGCATGACCTTGTCTTCAACCATCGTCGCCTGATTGTCGGCAGCGATTGAAGGCTGGGAGGACTTTGCGACGTTCGGGCCCGCCACGACGCCTTTTATCGGATCAATGACGGCAACGTCTTCCGGTGCGAGACCGGCAACAGCCAGCGCAACCATGTACTGGATCGCCTCAGCCTGGCCAGGTGAAAGGTCGTGTGCCGTGCTCAGCGTGACCGAAGCCGTCTGCGGTGCTTGCGAACGGGCAAAGCCCGATCCGAGGCTTGCGCCAATATGAACCCGCGCGGCCGAGACACCGTCTATGGCCAGAATGGTACGCGTCAGCTCGCCTTCCTTGGCGCGCCAGTAGGCAGCGTTGTACATTTCAGAGGTGACCGAGAAGCCGTTAACATCGTCCAGGAGTTCGTACCCCTTTACCGATTGCTGCGGCAGGCCCTGACGGGCGAGCGCATAACGAACCTGGTCCCGCTGGCTCTGCGCGATGAAGATTGAATCGCCACGCAGCTCATAGTCGACGCCGCGCTGTTCCAGTTCCTCAATGATTTCGCCTGCAGTTGCCGGTTCCATCTTGGAATAGAGCAGCGACTTGGGTTCGCTTATCGCGCCCTGGACAAGGAAAACCATCGCGAAGATGACGCCGAGCACCGCCGCGGCGAGAGCAAGCTGACGGCTTGGCGGCAAGGATCTCAAAGTCTCTAGAAATTTCATAGCGGATATCAGCCCCGGGTTCTGAAAAGCGCTTCAGATGGAATGATTAATATTTCGGGCGAAATCATTAACGCTTCCTTTACCGGGGATTTACTAAAGCAGCCGTGTGGAATGATGCATTGCCGAGAGGGGCAGATGGCCGCTAATAACGCCAATAATCCGAACGCAGACGATGCCGCGCCCGCTGAAGGCGGCGGCAATCTCCTTGTAAACTCAGCGATTATTGCGGTGATCTGCGGTGCGGCAGCCTTCGGTGTCGTCTATTTCCTGGCGCCCACCGGGCAAGCCGAATCGGCGGCCTGCGTGGCCTCAGCAGGTGCCAGTGGCCCGCCGCCGCTTGCGAGCGCCGATACGGGCTATGTGGAACTTGAAGACATGCTCATCACAGTCGGTGATGGGACCAATGCGCGCTACGTTAAAGTCAATGCTGTCGTGATGACCCCGGCCGCAGAAGTCGAAGCTGTCCAGGCCGCATCGCCGATGCTTCAGGACGCTTTCCTGACCTATCTGCGCGCGATTGATGTTTCGGACTTCGAGGCCGAAGCCTTCTATCCGGACCTGAAGGAACAGCTTTCACGGCGCGCCGAACTCGTCCTCGGTGCAGACCGCGCCCGCGGCGTCCTGATAACCGAATTCATGTTGAGGTAGCGCCATGCCAGAGTTTCATATCACAGACCTTGCGCTTTTCCTCGTCTCACTGGCCGCATGCATCTACTGTGTTCAGCTTTCACGCAGGCTCAAATCCCTGCAGGATACTCGCGATGGGCTCGGTGCCACCATCATGGCGATGACCAAGTCTGTATCTGCCGTATCATCCGCAACGCAGGAAACCCGCAACCAGGCTGGCGAACTGGCCGCGCAGCTTAGCAAGCTGATGAAAGAAGCCGATGAAACGTGTGATCGGCTTGAAGCGCAGATTGCGCGCGCCGATGGCGCTGCCGCCCCTCGCCGCCCCGCGACCCGCCCTGCTGCAACCTATGAAGAACCGGCCCGCGACCCCGAACCGGCGAGACTTCGTAACGGCGCTGAGGGAGGGCTCGACCAGCTTATCGATGAAATGCGCGCCCGTCAGGAACGGCTCAAGAAAGCCGCCCGGAACGGCGACTTTCTCTTTGAAGACGAAGAAACCTGGGTCACCCAGAACCATAATTAGGATCTGAACCAGAAATGGCCAGAAAAGCGCGCACACATGTCCTCATCACGCTCGGTGTCCTCTTCACTGTTGGCGGTGTTGTGCGCATTCTTCCCGACACACTGGCCTCCGCAGAGAACACGTCTCCGGCAGAAGCGGCTGTAGAAGCTGCCGCGTCACCGGCCCAGCAAGCAGCGCAAACCGCGGAAACGTCCCGCGCGGACCCAACGACATCGTCCATATCGACTGAGCCGATGGCGGCCCTGCCGTCCGAGTTCTGTTTGACGGGCGAGGCTGCCGCTGCGCTCGCAAGCGACCAGAGCGTGCTTCAGGCCCGCTCTGCCGACTTCCAGCAGCGAGAGATCGACCTTCGAGCGCGCGAAGCTGACTTGCGACGCAAGGCCGAAGAACTCACCGCCCTGCAGCAAGCGGTGGAGTCTCGGTGGGATGAAATGACAGTCAACGCCGAGGCCGACCTCGAACATCTCACCAGAATGTACAGCGCGATGAAGCCCGATCAGGCTGCGCCCATCTTCAACCAGATGGACCCGAATTTTGCTGCAGGCTTTCTACGCCTCATGGACAGTGATCAGGCCGGCCTGATCCTGGCGAGCATGCAGTCTGACAAAGCCTATGTGGTGAGTGTGGAGATGGCCAATCGCAATCGCGACATCCGCTCCGCGAGCCGCGCTCCATAAAGCTTTTCTGCGACTTACCGTTTGCGTCCGCCAGCAGAATCTCTAAGGCGTCAGTACATGAACAAAATCACCTTGCATAAGGGCGATTTGCCCGGCGATCTCGATCTTGGCCGGGAAATTGCCATCGATACCGAGGCGATGGGCCTCAACCCTTTCCGCGACGCGCTCTGCGTGGTCCAGCTGTCCAGCGGCGACGGCACGGCGCATGTGGTACAGCTCGACCGCAGCTTCGATTGCCCGAACCTGAAAGCTATGATGGCAGACACGTCCAGCTTGAAACTCTTTCACTTCGCGCGGTTCGATGTAGCCATGATGAAGCATTGGCTTGGCATCGATTGCGCGCCGGTCTGGTGCACGAAGATCGCGTCCAAGCTCTGCCGCACTTATACTGATCGGCACGGCCTGAAGGATGTCGCACGCGAGATTGCAGGCGTCGATATGTCGAAAGCCCAGCAATCGTCAGACTGGGGCGCACCGGAACTCACGGACGCGCAGCTGCAATACTGCGCGAACGACGTGCTCCATTTGCACGCCATCAAGGCTGGTCTGGAAGAAATGCTTAAAAGAGAGGGCCGCATGGCCCTTGCGCAGGCATGTTTTGATTTCCTGCCGGTCCGGGCACAACTTGACCTTGAAGGTTGGGACGATACAGACATTTTTGCGCACAGCTAGGGACAGACTATTGCCGCAATTTGCGCTGATAGGCTGAGGGTAAGGGGCGCCGTGAACACGGCAAATTGCAATGGAAAGCAAGGCTATTGGCTGTAGACTCAAATAGCGCGCTAAGCTTGTGGGAGCCGCGGCGGCAGATGACGCTTGCGCAGGCGCGCAAACGGTCTTCGCTGGTTGCCATGCTCAGGCTTGCTTTCACGGCGGGTGCCGCCATCGCTGCGGGCATCATGGTCGGCCACCTTGCGGCGAACGCCTTTACCAGTGGGCCGGGCAAGATCGAGCAGCTGACATCGGAAGAAGTCGTGACGATGGTGAATGCAAGATTCACTGGCCGCGACGAAACGGGCAGCACGATCGTGATTACCGCCGACACTGCCCAGCGTCAGCGCGACAACCCTGAGCAGATTGCGCTTCAAAATCCTCGGCTTGTGACTGAGGACGGCACCGAAATCGATGCGCCTTCCGGTCTCTACGACCAGGCCGCACAGACGCTGGCGCTTTTTGAGGATGTCCGGCTGATCGATGCTCAGGGCTATGATTTTCGTTCTACTTCAGCGAAAATGTTTATTAGCGAGGGACGCGTGGACGGAATCGACCCACTTGTTGGATCGGGTCCGCTTGGCGATGTGACCTGTGATACGTATGAAATTGTTGACGATGGCGATCGGCTGCGGTGCCGCGGCAACGTAAACATGATGATCTTTCCCGGCGGACGCGATGCACAAAGCAACGCATCGGCCGCAAATACGGCGCCACCGGTCGTCGATGAGGAGTAAGTACTGAAATGATGAGACGTCTGACGACCATCCTGGCCATTGCCGCAGTCGCTGCACCGGCAGCCTTTGCACAGATTTCCGGAGAAGGCGGGCCGATCCGGGTCAACGCCGATACCAGTGAAGTCATGGAACGCCAGCGCCAGGTCGTGCTGATCGACAATGTCGACATCATGCAAGGCAATGCCCGCCTGCGCGCCGACAAGGTCACCATCTATTATGGTGGTGCGGGCGAAACCCAGACGGCGGGAATGAGCGGCTTTGGCGATATCGAGTCCATGGTTGCCGAGGGTGAAGTTTTCTACGTCACGCCTGACCTCAAGGCGACTGGCGACGTCGGAACCTACGACGCGCAAGCCGATACGATTACGCTGACCGGTGAAGTCGTTCTGGTTCGCGGTGAGGATGTCGCCACCGGCAGACGGCTCGTAATGCGTCTTGAAGAAGGCCGCACAACTCTCGATGGCGGCGACGGACAGGTCCAGTTTAACATCTCTCCAAACGAGAGACAGGGCGCATCCTCCAGCGAAGAAACTGCGGAAGACGCTGTCTCCACCGAGGATGATGAACTCACGAACGATGTTGAGGACAGCGCCGACGCAGACCTCATCAATGAAGAAACATCAAATTGAACGGACCGGTCTAAGCCGATATTAAGCCTGATGGCATAAGCATTTATTCGGGCGGCAATCTTCCGCGCCGGGCAAGGGAATGGGTTTTATGACGACAGAAGCTACAGGTCTCGTAGCGCACGGGCTCGCCAAATCTTTTGGCAAACGCACGGTCGTCAGAAACGTGTCTCTTTCTCTGCAACGCGGTGAGATTGTGGGTCTGCTCGGACCGAACGGTGCGGGCAAGACGACGTGTTTCTACATGATCATGGGTCTGATCGGCGCTGATGCCGGGACGATCGAGATCGACGGGGCGGATGTAACCACTCTCCCCATGTATCAGCGCGCACGCCTGGGTGTCGGTTACCTGCCACAGGAAGCCTCTATCTTTCGCGGGATGAGCGTCGAAGAGAACATTCTCTCAGTCGTTGAACTCGTTGAAAAGGACAAGGCCGCTCGCAAGCGGGAAGTCGAAGCCCTTCTGGAAGAGCTGCACATCACGCATCTTCGCGAACAGCCCGCCACCTCCCTTTCAGGGGGTGAACGGCGCCGCGTGGAGATCGCCCGTGCACTCGCCTCCAGACCGAGTTTCATGCTTCTGGACGAACCGTTTACCGGTATCGACCCCCTCGCCGTGTCGGATATTTCCGATCTGGTCGGTTATCTCAAGCAACGCGGACTAGGCGTGCTGATCACTGACCACCAGGTGCGAGAGACGCTTCAGATCGTGGACCGGGCATCGATCATCTATGATGGTGGCGTGCTGTTCGAAGGCACACCGCAGGATGTCCTGTCCAACGAGGATGTGCGCAGGGTCTATCTCGGCGAGCGGTTTGCTGCGTAACGCCAATGGCCATTTCACAACGTCTCGACATGCGCCAGGGCCAGTCCCTGGTGATGACCCCGCAATTGCAGCAAGCGATCAAGCTGCTGCAGCTGTCAAACATCGAACTTGCCGAGTTCGTTGAAGCGGAAATCGAGCGCAATCCCCTGCTTGAACAAGGCGAGAGCAGTGACGGCGACGATGGTGACCGGGACACACCCGAACGCCCTTCCAAGCGCGAAGAACTGAACCTCGATGACAATTCCGCGCTAAACGAGGCGCGCGAAGCGATGGATGCGCCGAAGGAAGACCTTTATGACGGCGGCACGACATCCGACAGCGCGACGACGGCTAATGAGATGTCCGGCCCTTCAGCCCGCACTGACTGGTCGCAGGCTGGATCCGGTGGCAGCTTCTCAGGCGACGACTATGACTTTGAAGGCTCGCTCAGCTCAGAAACGACACTGCACGAGCATCTCCACAAGCAGATTTCAATGTCGGGCCTCTCACAGGCTGACCAGCTGATCGCAGCCCGCCTCGTCGATGAGACGGACGAGGCCGGCTATTGCAAGACCGATCTTGAAGAGGTCGCGGGCGCGCTCGGTGCCGATCCGGCAAATGTCGAGGCCGTCCTTGAAGTCTGCCAGGGTTTTGAACCGGTAGGTGTCATGGCCCGCGATGTCAGCGAATGCCTTGCACTTCAGCTACGTGACCGTGACCGGCTCGACCCGGCCATGCATGCCCTTGTCATGAACCTCGACCTCGTCGCCAAACACGATATCAAGGCGCTTTGCGAGATTTGCGGCGTCGACAAGGAAGACGTGTTCGACATGATCTCTGAGCTGCGCGCGCTGACTCCGCGCCCGGGCTCTGCCTTTGCCAGCGGCACCACCATTGCTGTGGCCCCGGATGTCTTTGTGCGCGAGATGCCAAATGGCATGTTTGCCGTCGAGCTGAACTCCGAGACGCTTCCGCGCGTCCTGATGGACAAGGCCTATTATGCTGAGGTCAGTGCCCTACCGATGCGTGAGCGCGAGAAGGAATTCATTTCTGAATGCGCACAGAACGCCTCCTGGCTCATCAAGTCCCTGGACCAGCGCGCTCGCACCATCCTCAAAGTGGCTAGCGAAATCGTGCGCCAGCAAGATGCTTTCTTTGCACATGGCGTCGCACATCTGCGCCCGCTGAACCTCAAACAGGTGGCCGACGCGATCGACATGCACGAATCCACCGTCAGCCGTGTGACCTCGAACAAATATATGGGCACGCCACGCGGTCTGTTTGAGCTGAAATACTTTTTCTCCGCAGCCATCCCAGGCACGGCAGGCGGCGATGCCCACTCCGCCGAAGCCGTCCGCTACCGGATCAAACAGCTCATTGATGAAGAGGGCCAGAAGGTCCTCTCGGATGACAAGATTGTAGAAATTCTTACGGAATTCGGTATCGAGATCGCCCGGCGGACGGTCGCGAAGTATCGAGAAAGCCTCAATATCCCCTCCAGTGTACAGCGGCGTCGGCAGATTCGCGCCAGCGCCTGAGTTCAGATGCCCTGCGCGCAGCGCATTGACTCAACCTGTCACGAAATTATGGAGGCGACGCCTCGCAATCCCAGACTTTGGGCGTTATACTAGGCACCCATAACCGGAGAGTTCCGTGCAGATACAAATAGCAGGACGGAAGATGGACCTCGGTGAAGCGCTCAAAGCGCGGATCGAAACTGGTCTTGAAGCAGCCGTCACCAAATATTTCGACCGGGATTTTGACGGTCACGTCACCGTCAGCCCGAATGGCCACGAAACAGAAATCGATTGCAATATTCATTTGCCGTCTGGGATCATCCTCCAGTCAACGGGCAAAGCGGTCGATCCTTACGTTGCGCTCGACGAAGCGCTGAACAAGATCGAGAAACGCGTGCGCCGATACAAGCGCCGCCTCAAGGATCATCACAAGAACGGCCAGTCCCCCTTCCCCAGCGAGCCAGCATCGTCTTTCGTGCTGAAAGGTACACCTGAAGGCGATGATGAGGATCCGGCGGAAACCGGTGAAGACGGAAATGCGCCTGTGATTGTGGCAGAAGCTGCCTCACAAATTCGCACCATGACCGTCTCGGCCGCTGTGCTTCAGCTTGAACTTGCCGACGCCCCCGCACTCATGTTCCGGAATGCTAAACATTCTGGTCTCAACATGGTCTACAGGCGTGCAGACGGTAATATCGGTTGGGTCGACCCAGCCGCAGACAATAAATCCTGACAGAACATCCGGACGCGTTATGGCGACTGATTTGACAAGCCTTCTCGCTGAAGGCGTGATACTTGAACCATCCTCGGCTGACAGCCGTAAGCAGGCGCTGACGCTTCTTAGCCAGGCACTTGCGGCCAAGACGAAGCTCGACGCACGCGACATCTTTGATGCCGTGATGGAGCGCGAGCGGCTTGGGTCGACTGGTGTCGGCGAAGGGGTCGCTATTCCGCATGCGCGCATTGATCGCCTGGCACGTCCGATTGGCGGTTTCCTACGCCTCGAGTCTGGCGTTGATTTCGATGCCGTCGATGAGCGTCCGTGCGATCTTGTTTTCATGTTGATCGCACCTGTCGGGTCGGGCGCCGATCACCTTCGCGCTCTCGCGCAGGTGAGCCGCACGCTACGCCAGCCAAATATTCGCGAAGCCCTGCGCAAGGCAGAGAATGAGCAGGCAATCCGCAAAATCCTGTGCCCGGAAGCGGCGAAGGCATCCGCTGCCTGATCTATTGCCCCTTGGGGCACCATTGACGAATGCCCTGCCTGGGTCATCTTGTCTCCCGTAAGTTGAGGGAGACATCTGATGACATATAGGACTTTAACGAAACGCGCGGCGGCAATTGTCGCCTTGAGCCTTGTTTGCGCGGGCCCTGCAATTGCGCACGGCAGCCACGCACACACCGCACAATCAGCATCACCGACGCCGGTTGAGACGACGGAGCTCGGCGAAGGCATTTATATGCTGACCGGCCGCGGCGGGAATGTCGGTGTCCTTACAGGCGACGACGGTACCTTTGTCATCGATAGCCAGTATGCCGACATGGCCCCCGGCCTACTCTCGGCTATCGAAGAGATTGGCGGCGAAACCGATATTCGTTTCCTGCTGAATACCCACTGGCATGGCGATCATACGGGCGGGAATATCCCGATGGCCAATACAGGCGCGACAATCCTCGCCCATGATGAGGTGCGCACGCGCCTGAGCAGCGAAAACACAAGTCAGCTGGGCGGCGATACGCGGATCACCCCGCCTGCCGACGAAGCCGTTTGGCCGTTGCTGACCTATTCAGATGAAATGCGCGTTCACCTGAACGATCAAACCATCCACGTTATCCACCTCCCCGATGCGCATACGGACGGCGATTCAGCTGTCTATTTCGAGGAAGCTAACGTGCTGCATACCGGAGACGTCATGTTCTCTGGTCGCTTTCCCTTCGTCGATGTCTGGAGCGGTGGCACCTTCGCTGGCTACATCAAGGCGCTTTCGACCCTCTACGATCTGACCGATGAAGAGACCCGTATCATCCCTGGGCACGGTCCGGAATCGACGCGTGAAGACATCAAGGAACTGCGCGACATGATGATCGCGGCCGTTGCTGCGGTGGAGGAAGAGATGTCGGATGGCGCCTCGCTCGAGGCTGTTCAGGCAGCCAATCCGCTAGAGCCTTGGGCAGCCGAATGGGACTGGGGCTTCATCAATGCAGAGCGCTTTACCGCGCTTATCTATACCGACCTCTCAAGCTAGGCGTCGGACTTCGTCCCGCACACTGGGCAGGCGGGGTCACGCGGCAGTCCGATCTGGCGCGTGACCCCGCTCAATCCGTCTACGGCGCTGATCTTCCCGATCAATGGCTGGCCGGCTCCGGTGATCAGCTTCAACGTCTCAAGCGCCATGTGCGAGGCGACAATACCTGTCACCGGCCCAACGACACCGACATCCTCGCAAGCCTCTGCCTCGGGCGGGGCTTCAGGCACGAAGCACTGATAACAGGGTTTGCCTGCCGCAACGCCCGACGCAAAGACGGACACCTGTCCAGACCAGCGCGTCGCCGCACCAGACACGAGAATGCGACCACTCGCATGTGCGGCCCGGTTCAGCGCAAAACGGGTTTCGAAATTGTCGGTCGCATCGATCAGAATGTCGCCGGAGAGCTTCTGGGCGATATGCCAGCGCCGCGGTTGCACGTTGACTCGGCAGTCACTGTTTGCCGCTTTGAGCCGCGCCGCGAGGCAACGCACTTTTGCCTCTCCAATATCGGCTTCACTGAATTGAACCTGCCGCTGCAGGTTCGAACGCTCCACCGTATCGGCATCCCATAGCTCGATCTCACCAACGCCTGCTGCGGCAAGATACATTGCGCATGGTCCACCAAGCGCCCCTGCGCCCACTATGGAAATTCTTGCATTCTGAAGCTTCTGCACGCCCGGTCCGCCAATCTCCTTGAGCAGGATATGGCGCTTGTGACGGTCGAGCTGCTGCGGAGTGAGTGCCATGCTCTCGCTTAGCAGGGCGGATGCGTCTAAGGCTACGTGAAATGCAAACGTCTGACACAAATACCCTGCCCGACACGGTCTATTCTGCCCCCGCTGAATGGGTTGCGCGGGGCGCCGGCGCGCAGGGCAATCTTTTCCTCACGGGCCGGGCCGGTACGGGCAAGACCACGATGCTGCGTCGATTTCTGGCCGAGGCGGGCGAGAATACAGTCGTGCTCGCCCCGACTGGTGTCGCTGCCATGAATGCCGGTGGGCAGACTATCCACTCCTTCTTCAAATTTCCGCCGCGCCTGATCGAAGAAGCCGACATCAAGCGTCTGCGTGGCGCCCGCCTCATCAAGGCGATCGAGACGATGATCATCGACGAGATCTCGATGGTGCGCGCCGACATGCTCGACGCGATCGACAAGAGCCTGCAGCTCAATCGCGGCAACAAGCGTCCCTTTGGCGGCGTCCGAATGATCCTGTCCGGCGACCTTCACCAGCTGCCGCCCGTCGCGCGCGGCGAGGAAGCCGAGATTCTCAATGAGCGCTATGGCGGGCATTACTTCTTCAACGCACCGGGCTTCAAACAGGCCGAGTTTGCGCTCCTCGCGCTGAAACACGTCTTCCGTCAGGAAGACCCACGCTTCCTCGCCCTGCTCGGCGCCATGCGTCAGGGCCGGCTCGCACCGACCGACGAGCGCCTGCTTCAGGCCGCTGTTTCGGGCCGCACCGCCGTTGAAGCCAGCGAAACCCACGTTGTTCTAACGCCGAACAATGCGAACGCCTTTCGCATCAATCAGGCGCGCCTGGCTGACCTTCCAGGCAAGCCTCACGGGTTCGAGGCCAACGTCCAGGGCCAGTTCGACGAGAAGTCCTTCCCCACAGAAGCCGATCTCGAGCTGAAGAAGGGCGCGCGGGTCATGCTCATCAAGAATGACCCTGAGGGGCGCTGGGTAAATGGTTCACTCGCGACCGTCGAGGGTTTCAAGGGCGACAATGTCTGGGTGGAGCTGGACGGCCACATCCATGAGATCGAACCTGCTGCCTGGGAGAAGTACAAATACACGCTCGACCCGGAGACGAAGAAAGTCTCACGCGAGGTGGTCGGCACGTTCAAACAGGTGCCACTAAGGCTCGCCTATGCCGTGACCATTCACAAGGCGCAGGGGCTCACGCTGGACAAGGTGTTCATCGATTTTGATCGAGGGATGTTTGCCCATGGTCAGGCATATGTCGCCTTTTCCCGGGCGCGCACGCTAGAGGGGCTGGAAATATCCCGCACGCTGCGGCCGCGGGACATGGTCATCGACCGCAATGCTTTCGCCTTCGGGAAGCTGGAGACAGTTGAAGAGACGGACGCCTATCTCCTGGCGAAATTTGCCAAGGAAGATGGCGTCCTCATCTAGGTCAGGCGCTTAGGCGAGGCGACGGATCTCATCGCGCAGGCGCTCGTCCTTGTCGGTCGCGATGGTCTCGAGCACGCGTACCCTCTCGGTCAAACGCGCAATATCACGGCGCATCGATTCCAGTTCATCCTGATTGGCGGCGCCATCCTCACGGTCCGACCGCATCTTGATGTAATTATTGATGACGCCGGCACCTACGCAAACGAGCACAATGACGACGATCATTGTGAAGGGGCTGGTGATTTCCATGAGGCGATCCTTTCTTATCGTAAATCGATAATAAGGATTGCGAACAGGTAATTCAAGAAGATTCGGATGCAGCTGATTGGATTTTGCACGTGCCTTTAGCGGCCGGTGGACCCAAAGCCGCCTTCACCGCGCATCGTTTCCGGTAGGGTGTCGACCTCTTCCCAGTGGAGGCGCGTTACAGGCGCAAGCACCATCTGGCCAATGCGCTCGCCGCGCGCGATCGTGAACGTCTCCTGTCCATGATTGATCAAGATGACTTTCAGCTCGCCGCGATAATCACTGTCGATCGTGCCGGGGCTGTTTAGGCAGGTGAGGCCGTGTTTGGCTGCAAGCCCCGAACGCGGCCGCATCTGGATCTCGTACCCTTCAGGGATCGCGACGCTGATACCTGTCGGCACCATGGTCCGCTCACCAGGCTTCAGCTCAAAGGCGTCACCCTCATCATAGGCAGCGCGCACATCCATGCCCGCAGCACCTTCGGTTTCGTATTTGGGGAAAGGCAGGCCCTCAAAGTGGGGCAGCGTACGGATAGCGACTTTGATCTCTTTCATGAGGGTCAAAGCGCCGGAGTCGCGCGCCGGAGTCAACTTTAAAAGGCCTAGATGGCGTAGGCGGTCACATCTTCGCCGAAAGGCGCGGTTTGCTCGGGCACACCGTTGGTTTGCTGAAGCTCGGCTGCGGGCGGCACATCCTGGGCTTCAACTTCACTTGACGCATGCGCGTTCGCGAAGATGGACAGTCCTCCAAGGAGGACGACGATCAAAGCGAAATAGCCGATAATGAGCTTCATGGTCCTGTCCGGTCTGCTGTACGTGTTAGTTTAACGACGCAATCAACAATAATTTCTTATCACGCCGCATAGCAAACAAGAGTCAATGCAATTCGTTCCGCACGTGCACAGTTGGCTGAGATTTGTTTTCTTTAGCGTAAATAGTAGCAGCGAGGCACAACCTAAGGTAATTTCGCAAGTGCAGCAATTCATTCTGCGGCGATGCGAGGCTTGCCTTTGCCATTCAGATCTTCTGCAATCCTCTCCGCCAGGCGGCGCGCGACCGCGGTCTTGCCCATACGGGGCCAGTTCTCGACGCCCGCATCCGTTACTAGGGCGATCTCATTGTCTGCCCCGCCCATCACATCGCCTGACACGTCATTCGCCACGATCCAGTCACACCCCTTTCGTGCACGTTTGCGCAGGGCATTCTCCTCGACCGTATCCGTCTCGGCGGCAAACCCGACCACCAGCTGCGGCCGTCCCTTCTCAAGACGCGAGATAGTCGAAAGAATGTCGGGGTTCTCAGACAGTGACAGGGCTGGTGGGCCCTTGCCCTCATCCTTCAGCTTCAGTTTGCGATCTGCCGGGCTGGATGGGCGCCAGTCCGCCACTGCGGCCACAGACACAAAAACATCTGCGGGCAGCGCTGCCTCACAGGCCGCCATCATCTCGCGAGCGGTCTCTACAGAAACAAGGTCCACACCTCGCGGCGAGGCGATTGAAACGGGTCCGGACACCAGCGTGACTTGCGCACCAAGTTCGGCCAGCGCCCCCGCGATTGCATAGCCCTGCCTGCCAGAGGAATGGTTGGAGAGATAGCGTACGGGGTCCAGCGGCTCGCGCGTGGGGCCTGCTGTCAGCAGGACATGCCGTCCCTCAAGCGGTTTCGGGCCTGACTGGCGGGCTAGCGCGCTTTCGATCTCGTCGGCAATCGCCTCAACTTCGGGCAGGCGCCCCGGACCGAATTCACCGCAGGCCATCGCCCCTGTGCCTGGCTCCATGACATCGACACCGTCACCGCGCAGCGTCTCTACATTGCGTTTGGTCGCAGCATGCTCCCACATGCGCACATTCATGGCGGGCACCATCAGGACCGGCTTGTCCGTTGCCAGCAGCGTCGTCGAGGCAAGATCGTTCGCATGGCCGTTCGCTGCCTTGGCGAGAAGATCTGCCGTCGCTGGACAGATCACAAGCAAGTCCGCCGAGCGCGACAGCTCAATATGCCCCATCTCTGCCTCATCATCGAGGCTGAACAGGTTGCTATAGCATTTGTCTCCGGACAGGGCCGACACAGAGAGCGGGGTCACGAAATTCGCGCCGCCAGCGGTCAGGATACAGCGGCTGGAGATACCACGCTTGGCCAGCATGCGGATCAGCTCCAGCGACTTGTAAGCCGCAATGCCGCCGCCAATGATGAGAAGAATACGCTTGCTGCTCATGCCAGAGTGTCCGGTTACCCGACCCTCTCCTAGCACGGATTTGGTTTACAAATCGACGGCAAGCCTGCGCGAAACAGACCCGGTCATCTTGCTATTCGCCCTAATAGCGGCGCAGCGGTCCGACCGTGACGCGCGGTGCGCCCTGCCCCGTGCTGATCAGGTAATGACGCTGCAGCGCCTCGATACCCGTATCGTAGACGGCCCGCTCGATCGCAACAGCCTCACACCGGCGCTCTGCCCGTTGGTAGGAAAGCGAGCCGCGATTGGCGTCGCAGGCAGCGTCAGCAGCTCGCGCAATACGCGAATAAAGGATTTCGATGCCGCGCGCGTCGTCCACCGGTGAGAGGTCACGGTAGCAGACTTCATAGCGCTGGCGGCCCCGGCGATCCTCGCCGAGGGCCGTGATCTCTTGCGCGCAATAACCAGAGGCACGGGCCACGACCGGCGTGTAGTCGTCGTAATACGGCCCTTCATGCCCATAGTTGTCACCATGCGCCGCATAACTGTTGGTGACCGTGCGGCTCGAATGGGTCACTGGAGCCGAATAAGTGGTCACGCGCGGCGCTGACGAATGTACTGTGCCACCGCAACCAGAATAACTCGTCGTGACACGCGGCACCGAGTAGCTGCACGGGCTCACCGGCGTCGTCACATAGGTCCGCGTACCGTTATAGACACCGATATTCCGACCATGATGGACGGGATAATGGGTCTGATAGCTGGTAGTAGGCCGATAGCCATGGCCGTAATACCGGTCGGATGTCCACCATTCGAAGCCATAGCTGGTTGCGGCCCGGTCAGCATGCCTGACCGGATGATGCCCATGCCCGTAATAGTTATTGGCGTGGTGTGCATATCCGCCCGGATGGTGGCGGACGGCAGAACGTGTCCCATGATCCCCGGAAGAATGATGGTTCGTAGGCGCTGGCGGGTGGCCATAGGCCTGCCGCTCGACCCGTATGATCTTCGTCGCGGATGTGGAGCTACCGCAAGTCTGCACATGGCCTCCACCGGTCAGCTCAGAGCACCCATAACTCTGCGCGGAACCAGCCTGCCAGGCAGGCAGAAGACAGATGGCGGCAGTCGCAGCGAGATACTTCATGGGGCAGCCCTCCAGGGTCCGGGCAATGTTAAGGTTAAGTTGTCATTAACCTATCACGAACCCTGAGAGCGCACAGGCAATTCTCGCTTTACGCGAATTGCGCAAGAACAAATCCGGCGATGACCGCAACGCCAATTAAAGCCGCAAGGGACCAGGGGGATGGGCCCTGACCGCGCACTGGCCCTTCTCCCTTCGCCCTTTCGGACTCCAGAAAATCTTCGAACGCATCCATGACATGAGGCAGTCTTTTCAATCTGTCGGTGACCTCACGTGCCTGGCGCGCCGCCAGCTTGGTCGCCCCGGCAGGCCCGAAATTCTGCGCAATCCAGCCTTTCACGATTGGCTCTGCTGCTTTCCAGATATCGTGCTTCGGGTCGATGGAGCGTGCGACGCCTTCCACCTGAACCATGGTCTTCTGAAGCAAAACAAGTTCTGGCCGTAACCGCATGCCAAAAGTACGGGTATAGTCCATCAGCTGGAGCAGGATGCGGCCCATATAGACGTCTTCGGCTGGCTTGCCGTGGATCGGCTCACCGATAGAACGTAGCGCCTGAGCAAACTCACCTACGGACTGGTTGGCAGGTACATATCCTGCCTCGAAGTGAACTTCTGCCACCCTCTGATAGTCGCGGCGAATAAAGCCCCAGAGAATCTCCGCGAGAAAGCGGCGCTCACTGAAACCGATCCGGCCAATCAGGCCGAAATCGACAAGACCGACCTCATTGTCGGGCAGGATGAGAATGTTGCCCTCATGCATGTCCGCGTGAAAAACGCCGTGCCCGATCGCATGAGAGAGAAAACCGCGCGTGATCTTGTTGGCCAGCGCGACACGTTCCAGCCCCGGCTGGTCAAGCGCTTCGGGACGGGTCAGCGGGATGCCCTCAACCCAATCAATTGTTAGCACCCTTTGCGCCGTACGGTCCCAGTCGACCGCCGGGACGCGGAACCAGTCATCCTTTTCGGAGATGGAGCGCATCTGGTCGGCGCCACCTGCTTCCAGCCGGAAGTCGAGCTCTTTCTCCATCGATGTAGCAACCGTCTCGGTGAACCTTACCGGTTCCAGCCTGCGACTCTCTACCGACGCCCGCTCAACGGTCCGCGCAGCGCGGCGTATCGCGCGAAGCTCCTGGTGGATCATCCGCTCAACGCCGGGCCGGAGGATCTTCACAGCCTTCGGCCCGTTAGAAGTCTCCAGCCTGTGCACCTGGGCAAGTGAGGCAGCAGCAACCGGCTTACCAAGCCCCGCAAAAAGGGTTTCAGCCTCCTCGGCTCCAAACTCATCGGCAAGGATGCGGCGGGCCTCTTCCATACTGAACGGCTCAAGCTTGTCTTTAAGACGGGACAGGTCCTGCGCCGTTTCTGCGCCGAACACGTCCGGCCGCGTCGCCAGGAACTGGCCGAGCTTGATATAGGCGGGCCCTAGCTTTTCCAGCGCGCTCGCAAGCCGTTCGCCCGGCCTGCCTGTTGTCCGTCCGCCAAACATGCGAAGCACCCGCCCCGCCATGCGCGCAGGCAATGGCAGTCGTGTCTGGTATTCGCCCGGCAGGATCACGTCATGGCGCACCAGCGCCGTACCTGCACGCATCAGCCGGCCATAATCAGCAAGTGCTTTCAGCAACTACTCTCTCCAATATTCGGGAACGCTTTCACTGCACTGGCGTTTTCATCGCCATCACAAGGAGACGACAAATGGCTGACAATACTCAATCCAATAACGGTTTTCTCTACTTCATCGTCGGTGCACTTCTGGTTGCCGTGATAGGCTTCGGCGTCTGGTATTTCGCCGGCCAGCCGAGCGCCGCGAGCAATGACGCCGATCTGTCGATTTCGGTCAATGAAGACGGCATGTCCGTCGATACGCCTGACGAGTAAACCCCTCAAGCCGCCCATCCATAGTGCAGCGCGGCAATGCCACCTGAGAAGTTGGTGACGGACACGGCCGAGAAACCGGCTGTGTCCAGTTCTTTTCTGAACTCGTCCTGCTTTGGAAAACGCCGGATGGACTCCACCAGGTACTGGTAGGACTCCCGATCTGAGGCGACAATTTCGCCGAGCTTTGGAATGACGCTGAAACTGTAGGCATCATACATTTTCTGAAGCGACGGCGCTGTCATGTGGCTGAACTCAAGCACGGCTAGGCGCCCGCCTGGCTTCAGGACCCTGCGAAACTCGGACAGCGCTGCGGCCCGGTCGGCAACATTACGGATCCCGAAAGCGATGGTCAGCGCGTCGAAACTGCGGGCCTCGAATGGTAGCGCCTGCGCATCGCCGCAGACCCAGTCCATACGATGTTGATAGGCCTCCATATCCCGGCGCGCGCGGCCTGCATTCAGCATCGCCTCGTTGATGTCACAGACGATAGCGCTGGCTTCAGCTTCGCGATGACGCCGGCGACCGGCCTTGTCAGCGCGATCAATGAACGCCTTGGCAAGATCGCCAGTGCCGCCCGCCACATCGAGCAGTTTCTCACCCGGTTGCGGGTTTAGCTTGGCAATCGTGTCATGTTTCCAGAGCCGGTGAACGCCCGCTGACATGAGGTCATTCATCACGTCGTAACGGTCTGCAACGGACGCGAAAACGCCTTTCACGCGCGAGACTTTTTCCTCGGGCGAGACCTCTTCAAAGCCGAAGCTGACCGTCTTGTCTGTCTTCAAATCATCTGTCATGCGCGGCGACCATAGTTGCAGCATCCCTGAAACGCTATATCGGCTTTCCATGCCTGAATTGCCCGAAGTAGAGACAGTTCGCCGCGGCCTTGCCCCTGTCATGGACGGCAAGCGCATCGTGGCGTCAGAACTGCGCCGCCCTGACTTGCGCTTCCCGTTTGCGAGCGACTTTGTCGAGCGAACACAGGGCAACCGGATCGAGCGGCTGGGACGGCGCGCCAAATACCTGGTGGCAGAGCTGGAGACAGGCGACGCCCTTATCATGCACCTCGGCATGACCGGCCGTTTCACGATTACGGGCGCTGGCCGCCCTGGCAGCTTTCATCACGAGATCACGCCCGACTCCAAACACGACCATGTCGTCTTCCAGATGGAGGGAGGCGAGACGGTCACATATAATGACCCGCGCCGCTTCGGCTTCATGGAGCTCTGGCCGCTCTCGCAGCTCGACGTCTATCCGCGCCTTGCGGGCTTCGGGCCTGAGCCGTTGTCGAACAGCTTCTCCCATGCCTGGCTGAGCGAGGCGTTTAAAAACAAGTCCGGGCCAATCAAGTCCGTTCTTCTCGACCAACGAGTGATCGCTGGGCTTGGGAATATCTATGTCTGCGAGGCGCTCTGGCGGGCCGGCATCAGCCCTCGCCGCAAGGCGTCGACCGTCTCGGGCGTGCGTGCCGGGCGGCTTGCCATCGCCATCAATGATGTGATCCGCGAAGCCATCGCCGCCGGTGGGTCATCCATTTCTGACTTCAAGGCGGCCAGTGGCGAACTTGGCTATTTCCAGCACACTTTCGCCGTCTATGATCGTGAGGGCGAGCCCTGCAAGAACTGCAACGCCCCGATCAGACGTATCGTCCAGTCGGGGCGCTCAAGCTTCTATTGCGGCAACTGCCAGCGCTAGGCGCGGCGCCTAACCAAGGGCGAGTTCGTAGATCTTTTCATAGTCGGCTTGGGTCGCCGTCTTGGCATTGCCGCGGTGAGCGAGATCAGCCAGCGCATACTCAACAACACCCGGACCGTCGGAGGCGTCGAGGCCGATTTCCTTCAGCGTCGACGGGATGCCGATATCCTCGTTCAGCTTCTCGATGGCTTCGGCAAGGTCAGCGCCCGGCTTGAGCCCCATCGCAAAGCGCAGGCGCTCATACTTGCCGTCGGCAGAACCATCATTGAATCGCAGCAGGTGCGGCAGGAAGATCGCGTTAAGCGTGCCGTGATGAAGCTTTTTGTCATGCAGGCGACCAGCCGCGTGGCTAAGTGCATGCACCGAACCAAGGCCCTTCACGAAGGCGAGCGCGCCCTCGTAGGACGCCATCATCATGTGCCAGCGCGCTTCCTTGTCGGAGCCATCCTGCACGGCGCGGCGCAGCCAGCCATCACCGACTGCGCGCGTCAGACCATCATAGCCGATACCTTCGGCTGGCGGGTTGGACGCCGGCACCAGAATGGCCTCGATGCAGTGGGTCACCGCGTCCATACCTGTTGCTGCCGTCATCATCTTAGGCAGTCCGAGCGTCAGGTCCGGGTCACAGATCGCAACTGGCGGAATGAGGTTTGGCGACGCAAAGGTTTCCTTGCGGCCATTGTTCAGCGTCGTAATCATGCCGACGGAAACTTCAGACCCGGTACCAGCCGTCGTCGGAATGGCGATCAGCGGATCAAGCTTGCCGATATGTTTTGAGCCGCCGGACATCGCCGCATATTTCTCCAGCGGACCGCCATGTGCTGCCAGCAGGCCAACCGCCTTGGAGAGGTCCATGGAAGAGCCGCCACCAAGCGCGATGATGCCGTCGGCGCCCGCAGACTTGTACAGCTCGGTCACCTCGATGGCCTGGTTCTCTGTCGGATTTGCGACCGTGTCAGCAAAGATACCGCCCGGCTCGCCGCCCAATGCGCCAAGCACCGTATCGAGCAGGCCAGCTGCCTTGATGCCGGGATCGGTGATGATGAAAGGCTTGGAGACGCCATGGCCCTTCAGCACACCCTGAAGCTTCTGGATCGCCCCATGGTCAAAAATACAGGTGTTGAGGAATGTCATAACGGGCATGGCGTTTTCTCCGAAGTTTCTTGTCCTGGTATGGTCCCGGCCACTGGTAGGACGGAGAGACGCGGTCACGCAAGCAGAAGTCTCGCGGCAATCTGCCCCTTCAGCCCTCTTTTGCGCGCCTGAGCGATGTGCCAACTGGTGCAACCTGTTGACTTGATCCCGCCTGTCGGGCCCGTTGAGAAACGAAGACGTTTGCCATCCGAGGATACGACCCCGACGTGACCGACCCCATCCTATCCGTCCGCGACCTGAAAATCGATTTCGACACGCCCGATGGCACTGTCCATGCCGTGAAGGGCACAAGCTTCGATGTAGCGCCCGGCGAATGCCTCGGCATTGTGGGTGAGTCCGGCTCGGGTAAGAGCCAGTCTGCCCTCGCCGCTATGGGCCTGATCGCTGAGAACGGGGATGTGACAGGCTCCATCAACTTCCAGGGTACGGAGATGGTCGGCGCGAAGACAAAGACGCTGCGCAAGATCCGCGGCGCGCAGATGTCGATGATCTTCCAGGACCCGCTCACATCACTTACCCCCCACCTAACCGTCGGGGCGCAGATGCGCGAAGTCCTGGCCCTGCACATGAACATGAAGGGTGAGGAGGCCACAAAGCGCTGCGTCGACTGGCTGGAACAGGTCCGTATTCCGGAAGCCCGCCGCCGCCTCGACCAGTTCCCGCATGAGCTCTCTGGCGGCATGCGACAGCGCGTCATGGTCGCCATCGCCATGTTGTGTAATCCAAAGCTTCTGCTGGCAGATGAGCCGACGACAGCGCTTGATGTCACTGTGCAGGCGCAGGTTCTCGACCTGATGTACGACCTCAAGAAAGACACCGGCACCGGCATCGTTCTCATCACGCACGATATGGGCGTTGTTGCCCGCATGTGTGACCGCGTCATCGTCATGCGCCATGGCGAGATCGTGGAGACGGGGACCAGCGACGACATCTTTTACAAACCGCAGCACGAATACACGAAAATGCTGCTCAACGCTGTGCCACGCATCGACCAACCGAACCGCGAAGGCCGCCCACAACTTGGTGAGCCACCTGCCCAGAGCCAAGAACCGATCGTGAAGGCGCGCGATGTGAAGGTTCAGTTCCCGGTCAATGTCGGCGGTGGTCTTTTCGGCAAGACCAAGATGTTGAAAGCCGTCGATGGGGTTTCTTTCGACCTTCGAGCCGGCGAAACACTTGGCGTGGTCGGCGAGTCCGGCTGCGGCAAGTCTACGCTTGCGCGCGCTGTGCTGAAGCTGGTGCCGCAATCTGCCGGCACTGTCGCCTGGATGGGCCGCGACATCAGCCAGGCCGGGCGCAAGGAAATGAACGCCCTGCGCGAAGACCTGCAGATCGTCTTCCAGGACCCGCTGGCGTCACTCGATCCGCGCATGACGATCGGCCAGTCCATCGCCGAGCCGCTCACCGTCCACAAGCCGCACATGTCGAAGGCAGAGCGCGAAAAGATGGTTCGGGAGTTCCTGCCCCGCGTCGATCTCGACCCCCACCTCATCAACCGCTACCCGCATGAGCTTTCAGGCGGCCAGAACCAGCGCGTCGGCATCGCTCGCGCCATGATCCTTCGACCCAAGCTTCTGATCTGCGACGAGGCTGTCTCCGCACTCGACGTGTCGGTCCAGGCCCAGGTCGTCGACCTCCTGATCGATCTTCAGAAAGAGTTCGGCCTGGCCATGATCTTCATCAGCCATGACCTGTCGGTCGTGCGCGAGATCAGCCACCGCGTCATGGTGCTCTATCTCGGCAAGGTGGTCGAGGTCGCGGGCCGCACCGCCATATACGAAGACGCCCGCCACCCATACACCAAGGCGCTCATCTCCGCTGTACCCACGCCAGATCCCGAGTTTGAACGCAGCAAGGAGCGCATCAAGCTGCGCGGCGACCTGCCCTCACCGCTCGATAGCCGTGCGCCGCTGCGCTTCATGAAATCAGTGGTGATCGACGACCCGGATGCCGACCAGTACGACCCGCAGCTAATCGAAGTTGCACCCGGCCATCTGGTGGCAGAGCATGATCCGTATCAGGGCGTCGAAGGCCTCTACGCGAAGAAAACCGAAGCGGCCTGAGCTCCTGCCTCAGGCAGCGCCGCGCGTCTTGTCCGTGATAATTTCCTCGACGGAGATTGGCATTGGAAACGGCCGGCTGATCAGGAAACCCTGAAACTCATGGCAATTGGCCTCTAGCAGCCGAAGCGCCTGCGCTTCTGTCTCCACGCCTTCTGCGACGACAGGGATGGAAAGGCTGTGGCCGAGCCGCAGGATCGCATCGACAATGGCAAAGGATTTCGGGTCGGTGTCCATCGCGAGCACAAATGACTTGTCGATCTTGATACGGTCGAACGGCAGCTGCTGCACGAACCGCATCGAGGAATAGCCCGTCCCGAAATCATCGAGGGCGATCTGCACGCCGAGCTTCTTGAACTTCTCAAGGAGGTTTGCCGCCACCTGCACATTGTGGATGATCGCCGTCTCGGTGATCTCCAGCTCAAGGCGGTGGGGCTCCAGACCGGACCGACGCAGAGCTTCGCGCACATCGCCATAAAGTTTCGGGTCCAGGAACTGGCGCGCGGAAAGGTTGACCGACACGCCGACATGCGATTCCCAGCGGGACGCGGCTGCGCATGCCTCCTGTATGCACCAGCGGCCAATGTCGGTCACGACCATACTCTGTTCGGCGATCTCGATAAAATCATTTGGCATGACGAGACCGTGGCCGGGGCGTTCCCACCGGATCAACGCCTCATAAGACAGGACTTTGCGCGTCTGGGCGCAGACCTTTGGCTGGTAGTGAAGCACGAATTCGCCATTCTCAACCGCACGCGACAAGGCAATTTCAACATCCCGGCGCGCTTCGAAGTGTTCGTGCAGTTCGTTGTCATAGATGCGTGCGCGGCCACGGCCGTCTGATTTAGCGGCGTAAAGCGCGCGATCAGCCGTCTTCAGCAATTCGCCAGGGTCTTCAGTGAGTTCTGTGATCCTGCTGGCGCCAGCACTCGCGCCGCAACGGATCGAAATTTCGTCATGCTGAATTGGAAGAGACAGCGCACGTACACATTCGCTTGCGAAATCAAAGATACGGTCGGCTGGCAGGTCAGGGCCCGTCAACAGCGCGAATTCATCACCACCCAGACGCGCCGCAAGTCCGCCTTTCGGCGCCAGGGCCCTTAGTCTGTTCGCAGTTTCGATGATGACGGTATCGCCAGCGCCGTGGCCGAACTGGTCATTCACATCCTTGAACTCATCGAGGTCAAAGAGAATGACTGCCGTATGCTCCTCGCCCCCACGTGTGAGGCTGGCGAGCAGTTCGCGTTGAAACGACTCGCGATTGGCGAGCCCGCTCAACTGGTCATTGAACGCCAGTTCGCGGATCTCCGCCTCCCGGCGAAGCCGTTCGCGAAGATCGCGAATGGAACAGATGGTTGCGCCAGTTCCATTGGCTTCTGAGTCGCTGTCGAGCTTTCTCATCCGGACCTCGACTGGGATGGAAACACCATCCGCGCTGACGATCTCAGTCTCGCGATAACTATCAGCGCTTGTTGAGAGACTGGTCATGTTCAGGATGGGCAGGACGTCTGACCCAATCAGGTAACTGCGGTCAGCGCCAAGCATGTTTTCAGCAGCCCGGTTCACTTCGACGATCTGTCCGTTCGCATTTGCGATCAAGATGCCTTCGGACGCAGAATTTGCGAGCATGGATATGCGGCGGGACTCGCGGTTACGCAGGCCCGAAATCGTCCGGTCAAAGCCCGCGGCCATCATCGCAAAAATGAGGATGGCGACCACCCCGAACACGATGGCCAGAGCGAGTTCGCCTGGAGCCAGAGACCAGGAGATTTCCTCGACACCGCGGATCGGGAACACAGTCATGCCTGCCATGCCCACAAAGTGCACCGAGGCGACTGCAAGCAGGGTAGAAACTACGCCAAGAACGTTGCGCCATTTCTTGTGCTCGCTGATCCCGACTGAGTAAGCGATCGAGAAGAAGAGGCCGCAGAGCGCAACAGCGCCTCCAACAAATGCCGCATCATACTCAAACAGCGCTGACGCTTTCAGCGAGCTCTGACCGTAGAAATGCATAATCGTCAGGGTCGCCGTCGCCATGAAGCCACTCAGCGCCCTCCTGACCGGACCCAGCGAAGTTATGAGCAGCTGCGAGGTCGCCACGAAACCCGATACAGCAACAAGGGCGGAGACAACCGTTACGACGCCGTCAAAGGCAATTTCGAATCCCGGCCGGTATCCGAGCATGGCAACGAAATGGGTTCCCCATACGCCAAGACCCGTAACCACACCCGACGCGGCAGCCCAGAGCCGGCGTGTCGACTCTTTCTCACTCTCCATGCCGCGATGAAAAACGATCAGCGAGCAAACTGCCGCTAATGTGCAGACGAATACCGCCATCGCGACATAGAAAAGTGCGTGATCGTCCTGAAGACAGGAAAGGACACGGTACATGAGGTCACCCGAATATAATCGGAGGCAGCCCTACCCAATGAGTCCTAACCGTTCGTGCATGTTCTTTATATTACTGTAAATATTGAATTTGTGCTGTTAGAGGCAGATCAATTTATTAACCCGCAGCGATGGAATGAATGGCTTTCAGCTTCGCCAGCAGGGTCTCGGCCTGCGCAAGATCCAGACAGCTCGGCCCGTCGCATAGCGCCTTGTCAGGGTCTTCGTGGAATTCGAGGAATACGCCATCAGCTCCAGCAGCAATCGCCGATTGCGCGATGATGGCGACACCTTCGCGGCGGCCACCCGTTGACCCACCAGACGTACGCGGGTCTGCACCCGGCAGCTGCACTGCATGGGTCGCATCAATCGTGACCGGCACACCCAACGCTTTCATCGCCGGAATGCCCAGCATGTCGACAACAAGGTTGTTGTAGCCAAAGCTCGACCCGCGTTCACACAGGATGGTGGGGTTGCGGGCGTCGCCCGTCACCTCGCTAATTTTGGTCACGATGTTCTTGCAATCCCATGGTGCCAGGAATTGCGCTTTCTTGACGTGCAGCCAGCCGCCACTCGCCATCACGGCCTCGGCACCTGCGACGACCAGATCGGTCTGACGGCACAGGAAAGCCGGCACCTGGATGATCTCTGCGACCTCCGCCACCGGGGCTGCCTGCTCTGGCGTGTGGTAGTCGGTTACCACTGGCACATCGAAAGCCTCTTTGACGTCGGACAGGATGCGGAGACCCTCATCGAGCCCGGGCCCGCGATAGGATTTGATAGACGACCGGTTCGCCTTGTCGAAGCTCGCCTTGAATACGTAGGGCAGCTCCAGCCGCTCGCAGACGGTCTTCAGATGCTCGCAGATCCGCATGGCCAGATCGCGGCTCTCCAGAACATTCATGCCAGCCATGACGGTAAGAGGGTGGCCCTCGCCGATGGTTATGCCATGACCCGGAAGGGAAAGCGTTTTCATTCTGGCGCTCCTCACTCTGTCTGCGCTCGCGCTTAAACAAACGGGTATTTACAGGCAAGTACACACAGCGGCTGTGCTAGCTTGCGCGGCTACAAACCCCTCAATAGGGTGCGCCGCGATTGATACTGGACATAACGCCATGAGCAAGAAACTTCCGATCAGCCTCGACGATGTACGGGACGCTGCGCGTGTTCTCGAAGGACAGATCGAGCGCACGCCCATGCGCCTGTCCAAGACGCTGAGCGCCATTACAGGCGCGGAAGTATGGGTGAAGTTCGAAAACCAGCAGTTCACGGCCGCATTTAAGGAACGCGGCGCGCTCAACAAGCTTGCCCGCCTCAGCGAAGAAGAAAAGCAGGCCGGCGTAATCGCCGCGTCAGCAGGCAATCATGCGCAGGGTGTTGCCTATCACGGCCGCCGCCTTGGCATCCCCGTGACCATCGCAATGCCGACGACAACGCCATTCAACAAGGTCCAGCACACGCGAGATTTTGGCGCGCGCGTTCTTCTGGAAGGCCAGACCTTTGATGAGGCCAAGGCCTTTGCAGAAACGGTACGCGAGCGAGAGGGCCTGACCTGGATCCATCCTTTTGATGATCCGCAGATCATGGCGGGTCAGGGCACCGCTGCCCTCGAAATGCTTGAGGATGGACCAGACTTCGACGTGCTGGTCGTCCCGATCGGCGGCGGCGGGCTCATCTCTGGTATGGCGACCGTCGCCAAGGCTCTGAAGCCCGGCATCAGGATCATCGGCGTACAGGCCTCGATGTACCCCAGCATGCTGGCCGCGATTCAGGGGCGTGAAGCCAAGACGGGCGGCGCATCCATCGCCGAAGGCATCTCGGTAAAGACACCGGGCTATCTCACAAGGGAAGTGGTCGAGGCACTGGTCGACGAAATTCTCCTGGTCGAGGAAGCGCATATCGAGCGCGCCATCACCCTCTTTGCCGATGTTGAAAAGACGATTGCCGAGGGCGCAGGCGCTGCTGGCCTCGCCGCCTTACTTGCTCACCCTGAAAGGTTCGCAGGC
The DNA here is from genome assembly GCF_003576345.1 of Henriciella barbarensis. Classification (GTDB taxonomy): domain Bacteria; phylum Pseudomonadota; class Alphaproteobacteria; order Caulobacterales; family Hyphomonadaceae; genus Henriciella; species Henriciella barbarensis. The sequence continues at coordinate 557,868 of NZ_QWGB01000005.1, forward strand.
CGGAAGGTCGGCCTCATCCTGTGCGGCGGCAACATCGACACCCGGCTGCTGGCGTCTGTCCTGACGCGCGCGCTGGTGCGTGAAAAGCGGCTCGCCCGCATCCGTATCATCGGTGATGACCGACCGGGCCTGCTCGCGCTCGTCTCCAAGATCATCGGCGACAATGGCGCGAACATCATGGAAGTGGCGCATAACCGGATTGCTCTGGATGTGCCGGCCAAGGGGGCTGAGTTCGACATCCTGATGGAAACACGCGATGCCCAGCACACACAGGACATTATCGACGCGTTGGATCGGGCTGGCTATCCGCCCCGTTCCACTTAGTCTTGCGCTCCATCAAGCCGCAGGTGACAGGCGGGCAAAGCTTGCCTAAGTTCCTCAACTCAAACAGATAAAAGCCTCTGACGGAGACTGCCCATATGTTGAAACCTCTCTCTGGCCTCGTTTGCGCGGTTCTGCTGACCGCCTGCAATGCACAGGAGCAGAGCTTCGATGAGTTTTTCCCCTGGGACCCAGAGGCAGAAAACGTCCAGGAGACCGATTCGGGCATTCAATACGTCGTTGTTCGTGAAGGGCCCGAGGACGGCGCTTCCCCGACTATCAACTCCACCGTTCAGGTTTTCTATGAAGGCCGGCTGACCGATGGCAGGACCTTTGACGGCAATTTCGATGAGGGCCGGCCGGCTATTTTTGGCGTCGGTCAGGTCATCCCCGGCTGGACGCAGGGTCTTCAGCTGATGTCTGAAGGCGACGAATACGTGTTCTACATTCCGTCAGATCTTGCCTACGGCGAGAGCCCACGCCCCGGGAGCATCATTAAGCCCGGTGACGATCTCATCTTCCGCGTTTCGCTCGAGGAGGTCTTCGCACCGACCCCCGCCGATGAAGACGCCTGGAACACCTACACACCATGGGACTCCTCCAATAGCGACATTCAGTCGACGGAGTCGGGTCTTGAGTATGTCGTTCTGGAAAGCGGCGCTGAAAACGGGGTCAGCCCGGAGCCGAATGATACTGTCGTCGTCCTTTACGAGGGCCGGTTTGCGGAAAGCGGTGAAGTGTTCGACAGCGCATACCAGCGCGGCCAACCCATCATGTTCCAGGCGAATGGCGTCATCCCAGGCTGGCAGGAAGCGCTGTCAATGATGAAGCCGGGCGACCGCTGGCTCATCCATGTGCCATCAGATATCGCCTATGGTGAGCGCGGCTACCCTGGCGCGATCCCACCGAATTCGGACCTCAATTTCGAGGTCAAGCTGATTGATGTTCTGCCAACGGAATAAAACTTGCTTGGCAGGCTGCGGATAGACTTGAAGGGGGGCGTCGATATGGCTCAACCACAACGCAAGCATGGGCAGTTTGCCAGAGTTCTTACGGGACTCGCGGCCGCAGCCTTTGTTCTGACTGCCTGTGAGACCGCCGCCCCGGCGTCTCAGACTGAAACACCTGCAGCCGTTGAAGCTGATAGCGAAGCGGCTCTGGCCGCAAAACGCGCGGCGAAGGCGAGCACGCCATGCCCCGACTATGGCCGCGGGTCTGGGACGTTCCAGCCGCCGTTTCCGGCAAACTGCGCAGGATTGCAGACCACCGAAGGCGGCCTTCGCTGGATCGAGATCGCGCAAGGCCCAGAAGATCGCGAGCCGCCCCTCGACGGCGCGACAGTGATCGTCGCTTACGAGGGCTATCTCGCAGAGACCGGCGCCAAGTTCGACAGCTCTTATGATCGTGGCGAAGCAGCGATCTTCGTGATCGATCAGGTCATCGCTGGCTGGACCGAAATCCTGAAGCGCATGACGCCCGGGGATGAGTGGATCACCCATATTCCGGCAGAGCTTGCCTATGGCGGCGTATCGCCAAGCGCAGCCATCCCGCCGAACTCAGATCTTGTTTTCAAAATTCGTCTCGACGGCTTTCTCAATGCCGAAGAAGTCGCAAGCCTGCCGCCGCCCGCTGGCGTCTCCGAAGCGGTATGGGAAGAGTTTTTGCCCTGGGACCGCTCACGCGAAGGCATCCAGCGCCAGCCATCTGGCCTGACCTATTTCCAGATTGAGGACGGCGAGAGCGAAGGACCGAACCCGCGCGCAGACGATCTCGTCGCCATCGATTATGAAGCCCGTCTTGCCGAAGACGGCGCCCTAGTCGCTTCGACATGGGGACGTCAGACACCGCTCGTTGTGCGCGCCGGTGACCTCATTCCAGGTTTCGCGCAATTGCTTAGTCTGATGAAGGAAGGCGACGTCCTTATCGGTCGTCTCCCGCCGCCGCTCGCCTATGGCGATGCTGGCCTTGAGGACCTCGTGCCGCCCGACGCGTCACTGGTCTATGTGGTCAACCTCATTGAGATCAATCCGGAAGTCTCCCAGCCAGAGCGCTAAAAGTCCTTCGGAACGGAACCAAAAAAGGCGGACCGTGCGGTCCGCCTTTCTTCGTTTCGCAATTTATTTGCCGCGCCTCAAGCCCTGGCGAGAGCTTTGACCGACTGGACTGTATGCATGTCGCAGACGAGCGTCTCACCGCCTGCCGCCACGATTACGGTATTTTCCCGGCCCGCCACGGAGATCGACGTGTCGGTCGCGCGGATATAGCAATTCTTGCAATCAATGGCTCTCACATTGCCGATGAGGACGTTGCCGTTCTCGTCCTTTTCGGATCGCTCCCACAGCGCCTGGAAGTCGCCAATATCGCTCCAGCCCATATCGACAGGCACAACTTTCAGATCGTCATGGTGCTCGATGATCGCATAGTCGATCGACTGCGAACGGCAGGCCTCAAAGGCGGCCCCTTCAAAGCACGCAGCGGTGCCCTGTCTAGTTTTCGGGATGGCGGCGCTGACCGCCTCCAGAATATCCGGCGCATGAGCCTTGAAGGCTTCGATCATGTCGCCTGCACGAAACAAGAAGATACCTGCATTCCAGAAGAAGTTGCCGGAAGCGATATAGGATTTTGCCGTTTCAATGTCCGGCTTCTCGACAAAACGTACGACGTCGATGACATCGCCAGACTTGCTGGCCGCTTCGATGTAGCCATAGCCTGTCGCAGGCGTTTCTGCGATGATCCCGAAGGTTACAACACTGCCCGTCTGCGCGGCTCTCGCGCCCGACAGGATGGCGCGGTGGAACGCGCCGAGGTCTGCAATGTCATGATCTGCTGGCAGGATCAGGACGAGGTCATCAGCATCTGCGGACAGAGCCGCTGCCGCCACGGGCGCAGCCGAGTTCTTCCCCACAGGCTCCAGCAGGATGTCGGCTGTCCCAGACAGACCGCTCATAAGGTCGCCATGCCGTTCGGCGCCAATTACCATCGGCCGGCTGAAGGACAATCCGTCGACGGGGGTCCCCTGAACCCGCGCCAGCGTCACTTCCAGCATTGATGAGGCACCCAACAGGTTCAGAAACTGCTTGGGATGCTGCGGCGTCGAAAGCGGCCAAAGCCGTGTCCCACTGCCGCCACACAGGACTACCGGTTTTATAGAGATCGTCATCTACGCTTTTCCCTCCACGAACATCTCAAGCCTTTAGGCGTGACACACCCCAGATTGCAACCAGCGATGGCTTGACCTTCGCTGCGGTGAAGGCAATCAAGCATTATGCCGATTATATCCGTAGACAAGTTCGCGATTCCAGGCCCCGCACGGCTTCAGCTGAAGCGTGCAGGCGATGAGCGTGGCTGGTTCAGTGAGACCTGGAACGCGAAGGATTGGCTTGAAGCTGGTCTGTCCGAAGAGAAGTGGGTGCAAGACAATCACGCGTTTTCGGCTGAGCGCGGCACCACGCGCGGCCTCCACTTTCAAGCGCCGCCGCACGCGCAGGCAAAACTGATTCAGGTGATCCGCGGCCGCATCTTTGATGCAATCGTCGACCTACGTACCGGCTCGCCGACTTTTGGACAATCGGTTTGCCTGGAGCTCAGTAGCGACGCCCCGCAGGCCTTCTATGTGCCAGTAGGCTTCGCACATGGCTACCAGACCCTCGCTCCGGATACGCTCGTCTATTACAAGGTCACCGATTATTACGCGCCCCAGACGGAAGGCGGTCTACTCTGGAATGGAAAAGCGGTGGGCGTAGACTGGCCAATGAAGCAGGACGTCACGCTGTCAAAGCGGGACCATGACTGGCCAGACCTTGATACACTCGCCTCTCCTTTTCAGTACCTCGCCTGATGGATCGCAGCGCCATCCTCGTGACTGGCGGCGCGGGCCGGCTGGGGCAGGCTCTTGGCCATCTGGGCTGCACTGCAACGGGCCGCGACGCTCTGGACATCACGGACAGCGCATCGATCAGGCAAGCCATTCATCGATCCAGGCCTTCGCTCGTTATCAATGCGGCGGCCTACACGAATGTTGACGGCGCAGAAACCGAGACTGATCGCGCCCACAAGATAAACGCTGCAGGCGCTGGATTGGTCGCTGAGGCCTGCACGGCCGCAGACATTCCTCTCATCCACATCTCAACCGACATGGTGTTCAGCCAAGGCAGACCGGATCAGCCCGTGAACGAGCAGGCCGATCCCACGCCAAACTCCGTCTATGGCCAAAGCAAACTCGACGGAGAATTGAAGGTCCGCGCAGCTGGAGGCCATCACTGCATCGCCCGCGTCAGCTGGCTGTTTGCTGGCGAGGGCGAAAGCTTCGTCAGCAAGATGCTGGCCGTCGCCAAGCAGCGCGATCATCTTCAACTCGTCGATGATGAATATGGCCGCCCAACCCATGTAGAAGCGCTGGCTGGTCATCTTCTGAAGCTTGCCAGACACATGCTCGACGCGAGCAACGCGCCCACACTCCTGCATCTCGGCCCACCGGAGCCGGTAAACCGGCACGGCTGGGCACGCGAGATATTCGATGTGTCAGCTAATTACGGCGGTCCATCGCCCACGATGAGTCCGGTTCCCGGCAGCACTTTTCCAACGCCTGCTCCACGTGCACGTGGTTTGGTTCTGGATGTCAATCTTGCCGACAGGCTGCTCGGTCCAATGCCAGCCTGGCAGCCAATGAGCGAAACGGTTGTCCGGATAATTCTCGGTAAAGCCTAGTTCTTCTGGGTAAGCAGTTTGCGCAGATAGGCGGCGTATTCAGACTTGCCGTAGAAATCCGCGCTTTTCTCCAGCTCGGCCTGCGTGATGAAGCCGCGGTGCAGGGCAATCTCTTCGGGGCAGCAAACCTTCATGCCCTGGCGCTTTTCGATCGCAGCCACAAACTGGCTTGCATCCAGAAGGCTATCCGGTGTGCCCGTGTCGAGCCAGGCGAAGCCGCGCCCCAGTGGCTGCACAGACAGCTTGCCTTCTTCCATATAGGTCCGGTTGAGATCAGTGATCTCGAGTTCACCGCGGTCAGACGGCTTCAGCGCCTTGGCCCGGTCGCATACGCTCGCATCATAGAAATAGAGGCCGGTGACCGCATGGTTCGACTTTGGCTGCTCCGGCTTTTCCTCGATGGATACGGCCCGCCCATCTTCGCCGAACTCCACAACCCCGTAACGTTCAGGGTCGCTGACAGGGTAGGAAAAGACGGTCGCTCCGTCCGAAATGTCAGTTGCCTTCAAAAGAAGACCGCCAAGGCCGCCGCCATAGAAAATGTTGTCACCGAGGACGAGGGCGCAGGGCTCACCATCAATGATGTCTTCAGCAATGGTGAAAGCCTGAGCGATGCCTTTCGGCTCTGGCTGGACGCGGAACGTGAAATTCACGCCGAACCGGCTGCCATCACCGAGCAGTCGCTCGAATGCAGGCTGGTCATGCGGTGTCGTGATGATGATGATGTCCCTGATCCCTGCCAGCATCAGGACGCTGATCGGGTAGTAGACCATCGGCTTGTCGAAAACAGGAAGCAGCTGTTTTGAGGCTGCCATCGTCATTGGGAACAGGCGAGAGCCGGTCCCCCCGGCCAGAACGATGCCCTTCATACCAAATCCCCTGCTCTACCGATGATCTATGGCCGCGCTGGCCTCGACTTCAGCGGCGTTCTATGACATCGGGCGTTGAGCATCGTCAAGCTGGCCGCATTGTAGCCAGACCTGCACGATGAGGATAAATTGCACACGGACGCGACATGAATTTTCTCGTAACGGGCGGCGCTGGCTTTATTGGATCAGCTGTTTGCCGGCATCTGGCCGGCGACCTTGGCCACGACGTGACCAACCTCGACAGACTGACCTACGCTGCCAATCTTAGCTCGCTAAAGCCAATCGAAGACCTCGAGAATTACAAATTCGTCCAGGGCGACATCTGCGATGAGGCGCTCGTTTACCGTCTTCTCGTTGAGAACCAGATCGACGCTGTGCTCCACCTCGCCGCAGAAAGCCATGTCGACCGGTCAATTACCGGCCCCGGCGAGTTTATCCAGACCAATATTGTCGGCACCAGCACAATGCTTCAGGCCGCTCGCCGCTACTGGGATAAGGACCTCGGCAAATCCGACGGCTTCCGCTTCGTCCACGTCTCGACAGATGAAGTCTATGGCGACCTTCCGCTCGATTCAGGGATCTTCACCGAAGACTCCCGCTACGAACCATCTTCGCCCTACGCAGCATCGAAAGCCTCGTCTGACCACCTTGCCCGGGCCTGGGGCCGCACATACGGCCTGCCTGTTATTGTGACAAACTGCTCCAATAATTATGGGCCATACCATTTCCCGGAAAAACTGATTCCGCTCGTCATCCTGAATGCGCTCGCCATGAAACCACTGCCCGTCTACGGCAAGGGCGAGAATGTCCGCGACTGGCTGTACGTCGAAGATCACGCCAATGCGCTGGCCAAGGTGGCGATCGAGGGCGCGCCGGGCGAAACCTACAATATTGGTAGCAATTCAGAGCGGACCAATCTTCAGGTGGTTGAGGCCATCTGCGACCTCATCGACGCGCGCCGTCCAGCGGACAAGCCGCGCCGAGACCTCATTGAATATGTCACAGACCGGCCGGGTCACGACCTTCGCTATGCCATTGATGCCAGCAAGATTGAAAACGAGCTGTCCTGGACGTCATCGGTATCATTTGAAGAGGGCCTCGCCCGAACCATCGACTGGTTCATCGAGAATGAGTGGTGGTGGAAGCCGCTTCAGGCCCGCTAGACCGCCAAAACCGCCGCCACGTCCTGCGTGGCAAAAGCGCGCCACAAATCAATAAACATGCACTTTGTGGGTGAAGCTGTTGAGCCTGCGTCAGCCCTTCGCTAATGGACTTTGGGGCGGCGCATCTTCTGTGCCCACAAGTTTAGTTACGGGACTGTTTCAATGACAACGAAAAACAAGACAGCGCTGGTCACTGGCGTGACGGGACAGGATGGGGCGTACCTGGTCGAACTCCTGCTGGAAAAGGGCTATACGGTCCATGGCGTGAAGCGCCGGTCTTCCTCGTTCAATACTGGCCGCATTGAGCATCTATATCAGGACCCGCATGTCGATGACCCGCGCCTGATCCTTCACTATGGCGACATGACCGATTCGACGAACCTCATCCGGATCGTCCAGGAATCCCAGCCAGACGAGATCTATAACCTCGCAGCACAGAGCCACGTTCAGGTCTCTTTCGAGACGCCGGAATACACCGCGAATGCCGACGCCGTTGGCGCGCTTCGCCTGCTCGAAGCAATCCGCATCCTTGGCCTCGAAAAGAAGACCCGTTTCTATCAGGCCTCGACGTCAGAACTTTACGGCCTGGTTCAGGAAGTGCCGCAGAGCGAAACCACACCCTTCTATCCACGCAGCCCATATGCGGCCGCGAAACTCTACGCGTACTGGATCGTCGTGAACTACCGCGAAGCCTATGGCATGCATGCCTCCAACGGCATCCTCTTCAACCATGAGAGCCCCCTGCGCGGCGAAACCTTCGTGACCCGGAAGATCACGCGCGCCGCAGCTGCCATCAAGCTTGGCCGTCAGGAAAAGCTCTTCCTCGGCAATCTCGATGCCCAGCGCGACTGGGGCCATGCGCGTGAATATGTCCGCGGCATGTGGCTGATGATGCAGCAGGACAAGGCCGACGATTACGTACTCGCGACCGGTGAGACGACGCATGTCCGCCAGTTCGTCGAGTGGGCCTTCGAAGACGTGGGCATCAAGCTCGAATGGAAGGGCAAGGGCGTCGACGAGAAGGGTTACTGCTCCGAGACCGGCAAATGCCTCATCGAGGTGGATCCCCGCTATTTCCGCCCGACCGAGGTCGAGCTTCTGCTCGGCGATCCGGCAAAGGCGAAGAAAGTGCTCGGCTGGAGCCATGAAACCTCGCCGCGTGATCTTGCCCGCGAGATGGTCCAGTCGGATCTCAAAGTGATGCAGAAAGACCCCATCTGGAAGGGTGCCTGATCATGTATGACCTCGCTGGAAAACGGGTGTGGGTTGCCGGCCATCGCGGGATGGTCGGCTCGGCAACCGTGCGCCGTCTGGAGCAGGAAAACTGCGAGGTCATCATCGCTGGCCGCGACAAGGCCAATTTCATCCGTCAGGATGAGACCGAGAAGCTGCTGGCCGAGATGAAGCCGGACGCCATTGTGGTGGCAGCGGCCAAGGTCGGCGGCATTCTCGCCAACGACACCTATCCGGCAGATTTTCTCTACGACAACCTCATGATTGAGGCGAACATCATCAATGCGGCCCACAAGAGCGATGTCGACCGCATCCTGTTCCTTGGCTCCAGCTGCATCTACCCGAAGTTCGCAGACCAGCCGATCGTCGAAGAGAGCCTGCTGACCGGCCCGCTTGAGCCAACCAATGAATGGTATGCGATTGCCAAGATCGCGGGCATCAAGCTCGCCCAGGCCTATCGCAAGCAGTATGGCCGCGACTATGTCTCCGCGATGCCGACCAATCTTTACGGTCCCGGCGACAATTTCGACCTGAAATCCAGCCATGTGCTGCCCGCCCTCATTCGCAAGGCGCATGAGGCAAAGAAGGCTGGCGCCAGCGAGATCGAGATCTGGGGCACCGGCACGCCGCGCCGTGAATTCCTTCACTGCGATGACTGCGCCGACGCACTCGTCTTCCTCCTGAAGAACTATTCCGGTTATGAGCACGTGAATGTGGGCTCCGGCACCGACGTCACCATTCTTGAGCTGATGGAGATGGTCGCAGAAGTGGTCGGCTTCGACGGCAAGATCGTCAAGGATGAGAGCAAGCCTGACGGCACGCCGCGCAAGCTGATGTCAGCCTCTCGCCTGCGCGATATGGGCTGGGAGCCTTCGATCAGCCTCCGCGATGGTATCGCCTCGACCTATCAGTGGTATCTCGACAATGTGAGCGACGCCTGAGGCGAACAGCCGACAGGCTGGGTCAGCTGCAGGGGCGCCATTGTGCGTCCCTGATCTACCTGTTCAGTCTTCTATCTGAACTTATTGAGGGCGCGGCCCGCGACATTACGAACCGGCTTCGACATACGGCCGAGCTTGTTCTTCACCCGCAGAAGCCGCCATTTCTGCACCTCCCATGAAGGGAACAGCCTTCCCACAAGGGCGCGTTCAGCAGACCGCTGCTTGCGCTCCACTCGCAACAGGTGGCTGAAGGCGCGCGCCTCCAGAAGCGCCGCGTGCTTCTGCTCCCGCTCGCGTTTCAACTGTCCTGACAGATAGGCTTCACGCAGTTCAAGCTCTTCGATCCGGGCCGACTTCGAGGCGATGATCTCGTTAAAGGCCTTCTCGCGCTCTCGCATGCTCGTCTGCAGGTTGACCTCTTCAACGTCATCCGCGCTCGGAAGCTCGGGGCTGAGAATCTGGCGCTCCATCTTGCTGGTAAAGGCGAACTGGTCGACCCGCGCATCCGGGCTGCCCGTAAAGCTGTGATCCCGCAACATGTCGCGAACTGTTTCAAACAGCTCATACTCAGGCGCGAGCGCGCGCTCGATCCGCGCGCGTTCTCTGGAGGTCAGCTGGAGAATCAGCTCGTCGCGATCTCCGACATTCTCTTTCGGCACATCGATCGGGGGCTTGCCCAGAAGCTCTGCCAGATACTTCATGGAGGCGTCGATGTCAGACGTATCGCCGATGAAATAGAATGAGTTCAGTATGTTCGAACGCTCTTCAGCGTTGCTCGCACACATCGAGTTTCTATAGATGAAGCGGTTGGGAAATTCCGCGAACGACACGATGTCTTGCGGCAAATCCTTATCGCTCTTGCGGCGAAGATGGTAGTAGGACGAAACGAGGTGATCCAACGGGTCACGCAGAAGCGTGAACACCTTGTAGTCAGGGTTTCCGATGACTTCCGGCAAGGCATCGGTCAACGCGCCTTCTTCACCAAAAATCGATGAAGCGAAATGGCTGGTCACGCAGATTTCCTCGCCAGCGCCCTCGCGCAATTCCGTTATGCGTTGGCCCTGCTCGACCCGGTAGAGCTCATACCAGCTTTCGATGACGCGTTTGGTGCTGGTGCCCGCCGTCTTCGGAATATGAAAGTGTACGAGCATGGAGACCCTATGTCAGGACAACGGAAACAAGGAGTGCCGTGACAACACTCGACGGACGCGAAAACCTAGTTGGAGAAACTGAAACTAGCCAGCCTTTGGGTGCGCGAGCAAGGCTTCCATGAACTCATCAGGATTGTCGACACGGATATTCTTCGTCCTGCAGCGCTCCGGCTCTGGATCGCCCTCCCAAAGCTTGGCCCCGAGATAGGTTGGCATATTGTATTCCATGCTCAGCATTACGCGTTCGCGTTCACCCGGGCGCCCGCCGCCATGCAGGCACCGGCATGTATCGGTGAAGATGATCGTGCCCGCTGGTCCGTGATATTCGTGAAGGGCACCATCAGGCAGCACTGAGTCCTCCTGACGGTCGAGGACGAAGTCAGGTCGCTCGAACAGGACCTCGCAATCCCTTGCAGCCGCTGCCATGAACGGACCGGAATCGGCATCCACGTCAGTAATGTAGAGAAAGACTTTCAGCTGCGCACGGTCTTCCGGGTCGAAGTGAAGCCGTTGGGACGATTTGCGGTGAAATTCAGAGTTCTTCGCCAGTGTCACACCAAAACCGGTCATGATTGGAAACATGCCGAAATACCGGATGACCGGGGCCAGCAGGAGCGGGCTCGTCGCAAGTTTGAAGATCGCGCTATCGGCCCCGAAGGGTTTTCCCGCCGAGCCCAGGAATTGAAGACTGTCCTTCGACAGAAACTCCCGGCCCGAGGCAATCGCGTCCTGATAGGATCTCAGCCCCTCCGAGACGGCATCTTTCACCAATTGGTCATGGCTCAGATCGATCGAAGCGTGCGCAATGTCCTGCGGGATCTCGAACTCCGCCGTTTCCGCGGCAAGCGTCTTCTCAGCGAGATAGCGCCGTCCCAGCGCCTCGCGGCGCGCAATCTCTTCGCTTTTTATGAAGCGGGCCAGTTCATGATACTGCTTGCGCTGTTTCATGCTCCCCTGACGGATCACAAAGGAACGCTCGAACACGGCGGCGGAGCGTGAAACCTCCATGAACTGCTCGGCCTTGTTCCGCCAGAAGTCCCGTTCGCCGACAAGTTTGTCGACCTTCACGTCCTGCGCTGCATCAGGCATGAGCTATCCCGCTCCCTTGATCTGGAGTGTATCCGAACTGGTCGTTTCGCAAGCCTTACGCGGGCTTGGGGTGCGCCAGCAAGGCTTCGGTGTACTCATTCAGATTATAGTCCCTGACCTTCAGCGTCCGGCAGCGGCGCTCTGGCGTCGGGTCACCCTCCCAGAGCTTCGAATTGAGATGCGTCGGTATATTGTACTCGATGCTCAGCATGAGGCGCTTCTTGCCGCCGGGCCGGGCACCGGCGTGAAGGCAGCGGCACGTATCACAGTAAATCGCCGTACCAGCCGGACCGGTGAATGTGCGGATAGACCCCTCCCGAACTGCCGTATCATCCTGACGGGCCAGTTTGAAATCCGGATCATTATAAAGAACGGCGCTGTCTTCGGCCGGGACGGCCATGAACGGGCCGGACGTCTCGTCCACATCAGTGATGTAGAAGAATACCTTCAGCTGCGTGCGGTCTTCCGGGTCGAAATGCAGGCGCTGTGAAGAATGCGGATAGAACTCTTCATTGCGGGCTGACAGCAGGCCGAAGCCGGTCATGATTGGGAACATGCCGAAATAGCGAATAACCGGGGCAAGCAGCAACGGGCTTGTCGCCAGCTTGTAGACACCGCCGCTGGCGATAAACGGCCAGCCGGCGTCGCCGACAAATTCGAGGCTATCCTTGGACAGGAGCTCTTTTCCAGAGTCGATTGCTTCCTGATAGGTATCGCGACACTCTTTGATGGCGTCCTGCACCAGCGGATGATGGCTGAGATCAACCGACGCAAAGCCATCCTTCTGCAACACGACCAGTTTGGAGGTTTCAGACTCCAGCTTCTGTTCTGCAAGGTATTTTTGACCAAGCTCCCGGCGCCGCTGGATATCAGCCGCCTTAACTTCCTTCGCCAACGCGTGGTAGGTCTGACGCTGCCGCATCGTGCCTTTGGTCAGAAGGTAGGAACGATCAATCGTAGGTGTATTCTGGAACTGCTCGGACAGCTTTTCAGCTTCGGCCCGCCAGCGGTTGCGGTCGGTTCGAAGAGCCGCAAGCTCAGCTTCGTAGTCGCGCTCTGGCGCTTTTGTCGCCTGAGCCGGATCTTCGCCCCGAACGTCCTGATTAACAATAGACATGCTTAATAAACTCCAACCCACTTGTCGGGAGAATCTCTCACAGCGTTAAAATGTCAACTACGTAACATCCGCACACCGCTTGCTCTGCCTGCGTAATTGCGTCTACACGGGGACGCACTTTCGACGCTTGAGGATTGCCGCATGCCAATTGAGAATTCCGCCCATATCGCAGATGCATTTGCCAGGATCGCAGAAAAGAAAATCGAGGTTGGCAGCTTGATCAATATCGGGTCCGGCCGGGGCGACGATCTGGGTTTCTACAAGTCACATTGGCCAGACATGCAGGCTCTGCTCATCGATATGGACCCCCGTTTCCTCGAGATCTGGGAAAAGCTTGCGGCCACCCACGAAGGGACAAAGTACGTCGTATGCGGCGCTTCGTCCGAGGACGGTGAAGGTCAGTTCCTCAAGTCGAACGATGTCGGCGGCGCGCTTTCCAAGGTCACGGCTGGCGACAATGTTCACACAACCCCGCTGCGGAAGATCGACACCCTCGTCAAGGAATTCGATATGCCGGGGCCGTACTTCATGAAGTTCGACACGCACGGCGTGGAGCTCGACATCCTCGCCGGGTGCGAGGAGACACTGAAGAATACGAGCCTCATCATGATGGAGGTCTATAACTTCAAGCTGAATTTCGTGGACCGCAAGAACCTCACCTTCGATGAGATGTCCCTTCACATGAAGTCGCTCGGCTTTCGCTGCGTAGACATGTGCGATCCGCTTTTCCGGCCCGGTGACCATGCGCTCTGGCAGATGCACCTCATCTTCATCAGGGATGATCATCCAATCTGGGAGCGCAGCTCATACGGGACCGGTGCACCGGCGGCCAGCTAAGCGTCGCCCAGCTGAAGGTCGGCGAGGTCCTTTTTCTTAACCGCAACCGAAGATGAGCGGCCTCCCACCTCATGGGTGAACCGCTCGTCTTCAGCTGCGCGACTTGCCGGGCCTGCTGGATATAGACCTTGCAAGTGCGCCGACGTGCTGAAATCGATTAGTCGACCGGCAGTAAATTAGCAGGAGCAGAAAATGGAGTGGGCAAGACGCGTGCGCCGTGCTGCGAGTTCAATCCTCCGAGGACGCCGCAAACCCCCGCCAGGACCTCAGACGGCTGAAAAAGCCGTAGTCAGCAACTGGCATGCGAAGTTGAGCGATGAGCAGCGCCAATACGTCGTCGATCATGCTGTCGATCCCATCCGCCCCGACATCGGACAGGCTGGCGCGCCGCGTCCCCGCCACGCCTGCCTCGACGCGCGTCCCCGCATCAGCGTGGTTCTGGGCACCCTCAATCGCCGCAAACTACTCGAGAAGTGTATCGCCACCGTGCGCCGCGAGCTCGAAGGACTTGATGGTGAGATCATCGTTGTCGACGGCGGCTCTAATGATCGTACCATTCCGTGGCTGACCAAGCAGGAGGATGTGATCACCATTCTCCAGTACAATCGCTACAAGTCTGGCAACACATCGATGCGTCGGCGCAGCTGGGGCGGCTTCATGAATATGGGCTTCCGCGCCGCCTCGGCCGACTACATCCTGATGATTTCGGACGATTGCCTCCTGATGCCCGGCGCAATCCGCAACGGCATTGCCCAGATCGAAGCTGCAAAGCAGGCTGGCATTCCCGTCGGGGCCTGCGCCTTCTACTTCCGCGACTGGCCAAAGCAAAAACGCTACTACGTCCAGCGCACGATCGGCGGCAACCTGATGCTCAATCACGGCATCTACACGCGCGAGGCCCTCGAGGCCGCACAATACGCGAATGAAGACGACTATGTTTTCTACAAGTCGGATACCGATCTGTCGCTGAAGATCTGGGATAGCGGCTACGCCATCATCGATGCACCGCAGTCAATTTGTGAACACTATGTCGGCATAGAAGAAGAGCTTCGGGCCGGGAATACAGCGCTCATGTCGTATGATCGGTCACAGATGAAGCAGTACTGGCCAGACCTGGTCACTGATGAAGGCGTGGCAAAAATGGGAAAGATCTATCTTGACCAGCCACCCGGTGATGAAGCGGACAAGACATGGGGCAGGCTGTACCGGCAGGAAGAACGAGCCGCCAAGAAAACAAAATCCTAACTTGAAATAGACGCCGCATCGGGCGATCCGGTCCTGTGTTCAAGTTTCCGTAGACGGATGACAACCATGGCGCAGCCACAGAAAGAGAATAAGGCCGCAACGGCGAAAACCAGTACGGCTGATCGACGGGCACCTTATCTGCTGAGGGGTGAGTCGCCCGAGCCAGATATCCAGTCGCTCTTCCAGCTTCTGGCGACACTCCGAGACACGCAGGCCCGGATCGAGCTGAGCGGACTGATCCGCACAAGACTGCGCTCAGTCTTCCCTGCCGGTTCCGGCAAGACTGGCACGGCCCCGTTGAAGAACGGATTGAGCTTCGATGTGGATCTCGGAGATCTTTTTGGTGCTGAGTTCTACCTCGGCAACATGAATGAAACCGACGTCCTGAACGCGCTCACCGCAACGCTTCCGGATAATGCCAACACAGTCGATGTCGGTGCCAATTTCGGCCTCTTCGGTGTTCATGCTGGCCATGTCGCCCAGAAAGGCAAAGTTGTGGCTCTTGAGCCGCTCCCATCAGCGTTTGAACTGCTCGAAAAGAATATCGCGCAGAACGGGTTGAATGACCGCATCGAGGCCGTGAACGCCGCTGTATCTGAAAGAGGTGGCAAGGCAAAGTTCTTCGTTGCCACTGACGGGGCCTTCAGCGGACTGCGTGACACCGGGCGGTCGCCGGTGCTCGACACGGTGACAGTCGCCAAGGTTGCGCTCGACAGGTGCGCACCTGTGAAGGCGCTGGACCGCATAGACTTCCTCAAGATCGATACTGAGGGGCACGAAAACCAGGTGCTTGCGGGCGCCCGCAAGACACTTGAGCGCGCACGCACAGCGCTCGTCATGCTCGAATACAGCCACAAGAACCTCACCGCCGAAACGCGGGACAGCCTGCTTGCAGAACTTGAGCCCCTGCTGGATGCCGGTTTCGAGGCCCACCTCTACGATGGCAGTCAGAAGCTGGTTAAACTCAAGACCGCCGGCGATATCCCACCCGAAACATCAGGCACGGTCTTCCTGGCCGGTGAGGATTGCGCCTGGGCGAAGGACTTCTTCTCTGCGCTAGTCAATGAAGTTGATGCGACCAGGCCGTCCGCCTCGGATGAGTCCTCCGTCCTGATCCTGCGTGAATTCACCAAGATCCGGAACCAGGTAGCCGACGTTGAACGCCTTCAGGCAGCTTTTCCGTCAACTGGCGGCGCCGCGCCAATCTCGAAGCGTGTCCTGAATGAAGTCGCCCGCCTCCAGACTGAAATTGAACGCGCCGAAACCTATCGCAACGCGCTTCAGGGTCACTACGACAAGGCTGATGCGGAGAGAAACCGGCTACGACAGCAGACCTCGGACCTGAAAGAGGCACTGACCGAACAGAAAGAACGTATGCAGGCGTTCCAGAAGCTTTCCGATTCGCTTCAGGAAAAGCTGGATGCCCGCGACAGTGAACACCGCCAGAAGATTGCGGATGTTCGAAGCTCACTTGATCGTCAGCATGAGCGCGCCGAGGAACTAAAAAAGTCGCTTCTGGAATCCATGAGCGCCCAGAACGATCTCCAAGCCGAGCTCGCATCCGTCAACGAACGCCTGACCGCTTCGAAGAAGGAATACGCCTCTACCAAGTCGCGCCTGGTCAACGTCGAAGCGCAGGTATCCGATCTCGACACAAAGCTCGAAAAAGCGAGGAGCGACCGCGACTCTCTCAATGAGCGGGTCGAGGCCTTCCGCAACCTGTCGGCAGATCTTCAGCAGAAGCTGGAAGCGGCGAAGGCTGGGCAGGAATCAGCGCGCCGGGACTTCGATCTTCTGCTGTCCAAAGAAAAGAGCGCGCATGATCAGACGCGCGTCCGCCTGGAATCCGACCTCGAGAAGGAAAAGACTGCCCACGCGAAAACCCATCAGGATCTGAAGCAGATCCTCTCGGAAGAGCGGAACGCGCACAAGGGCACGAGAGCGGAGCTCACAAAGGAAAAAGAGGCCCACGAGAAAACTCATCGTGACCTGAAATATATCATCTCGGAAGAGCGCAACGCCCTCAAACGCGAAAAAGCCGCTCACGAGAAGACCCACCGCGACCTGAAAGCCATACTGTCCGAGGAACGCAACGCTCACAAGGAAACGCGCAAGCATCTCGAAGTCAGCCGCCAGCTTCGCGCAGATCAGCGCCGTGAGCTTGACGAAGCCGCCACCAGGCAGGCCGCGCTCGAGGCAGAAATCGCCGCTCTCGCTGCAGAGAAGCAGGCGCTTCAGACCGAGATCAACGAAAAGCGCGCGCTCGTCCGGGTGATCCAGCAGCGCGAAGCGCTTCACGAAATCGGCCTCGGCAAACACCTCCGCCAGCGCCGCTAGCGAGCGCCCGAAGCCCCCCTACATCGCCAGGAAGCCGCCGTCGATGCGGAAGTCCGCGCCGTTGGCATAGGATGAGGCGTCCGACATCAGGAAGGCCGTCGGCCCGACATAGTCTTCGGCGAGCGCCATGCCGCGCAGGCGGTCATAGTCGCCGCCCCGGCGCAGCGGGATCTTTTTCTCGTAATTGTCGAGGAACTCGCCGTCCTGATTGTTGAAGACGCCGGCAAAGGTCAGCGTATTGGTGCGCACGCCCTTCGGCCCCCAATAGACCGCCAGATAGCGTGTGAGATTGTAGAGCGCCGACTTCGACGCGCTATAGGCGACCGGCTTGTAGAAGGTCTCACCCCGGTCACGCCGGTACTGGTACAGCGACTGGTCAGGCGACACTGTGCCATAGATGGAGGCGACATTGGCGATGGAGCCCTTGCCCGCTTCCGCCATCGCCTTGCCGAAGACCTGGCAGCACTGGAAGACGCCCTTCACATTGACGTCCATGATCCGCTCCCAGCTCTCGGCCGGGTAATCCTCAAAGGGCCCATTCTCTGCCGCCGTTGAGTTTGGCGGGCTGTCGAGCGCGGCATTGTTCACAAGGCCGGACGGCGTGCCGAAATGCTGGGTGATTGACTCTAGCGCAGCCTCAAGCGAGGCGCGGTCGGTGACATCGGCCTTGAACGCCTTGATCACCTTGTCGCCGGGCCCGTCCGGAAACGCCTTGGCCGTCGCTTCATCGCTGGCATTTGGCTCGACAATGGCGACATTCGCGCCGCAGCCGACAAGGCCGTTCGCCATCGCCCGGCCAATCTGGCCATAGCCGCCGGTCACCACAATCGTGCGCCCATACAATCCGAAAAGTTTGTCCAGCATCTTGCCTATCCTTCATTGCCTTGGCGCGCCTGCGCAATCGCATCGCAGGCTTCGCGCACCGCGCCATCTCCGCCAAGGCGCTTTGTTCTGAAT
Source organism: Henriciella barbarensis (assembly GCF_003576345.1). Lineage (GTDB taxonomy): Bacteria > Pseudomonadota > Alphaproteobacteria > Caulobacterales > Hyphomonadaceae > Henriciella > Henriciella barbarensis. The sequence goes on from NZ_QWGB01000005.1 coordinate 575,835, forward strand.
GTCTCGATCGTATCGAGGACGTCGTGAGAATCGCTGACCGATATCGGCAGGTGAACCTTTTGCAGCACACCCTTGTCATTGGTGTCATTCCCGATGAACGCCGCCTGCGCGAAGCTGAGGCCGCGTTCTTCCAGGACCTTGGTAAAAGCCGCCACCTTGTCCGGGATATTCTGCTGACAATCGATCTTCAGCTTCTTCGCCCGCGCCGTGACGACGGGGTTTTCCTCGGTCGACATGATGAAGCAATAGACGCCGGTCGCCGCGGCCGCGCGCAGGCCATAGCCTTCGAGGCGCGAGCAGACAACGGCCTCGCGGCCATCCTCGAACACATAGACCTTGTTGTCGGTCATCACCCCGTCGAAATCGATGCCGAGTATCTCAACATCGCGCGCCCGCGCGGCAAATTCCGGATCGTCCAGCGACCTGATCATGGCGTCTCCCCCGCGCAGTCCCGCGCATTCTCATCATCTATCGTTTCAAACGGCGCACCAGCAAGGATGCCCTCGCAAATCGCGTCCATATTCGGGTCGGCGTCTGGCTTGGCCAGGCTATAGGCGTCGGCATGAAGCTGCGTCAGCGGCCACCCGGCAGAGCCGTCCAGCGCTTTTAGCGGAATGCAGCGGCGGAAATAGAAATGGTACACATAGCGCCGCGCCGCTTCGATCTCGCTATCGGTCAGGGGGTCGAACGTGCCCGGGCTCTCCAGCAGGCGGAAATAGGAGTCCCGGTCATACGCATCGCGCCCGAAACCCTTGCCGCGGATCCACGCATCCCCCGCCACCACGACAGGCATGCCGCGCGCTGACAGTTCCATGCCAAGCTTTGTGTTGAAGATCAGCGCGCCCTTGGAAAGCTGCGCAATCGAATAGGTGTTGATGTCATTTTCTGGCGAAACCAACCGCACATTCTCCGGCATCTCCGGGAAGGCCGCACGCAGGGCATCGTCCAGCCTGTCAGACGCGCGCGGGCTGTTCATCACCTCGCCCGGATGACACCGCACCACCAGCTGGCGATCGGGGTGTTTGGCAAACCAGGACACAGTGTCGATCGCCCATTCAATCATGTGGCCATAGGCCGACTGGGCATAGTTCAGCCGCGCATCCCAGACGACATTCGCCGCCAGCAGATACGTGTCCTTGTCCGGGTCGAGATCCAGCGCAGCATAGGTCGACTGCAGGCTTTCCGGGTCTCGCCGCTGAAAGGTGATCCAGTCCTGCGCTCCGGTTTCTCGCGACGCGAGATAGGTATCGAGTTCAATCGTTTCGTCAGCGCTCAGCGCCCGCTGGTTCCAGACGCTTTCTGGCTCATCGATCATCGCGCGGTGATACGTGTCGCCATGCTGATAGATCAGCCGCCCGCGCCGATAGGCCGGATGCCATGTCACAAGGCGCGTGTCGCTATCGCGTGCCGCTTCGGCAAACTGGCCCTGCGGGACATAGATCCCATGATGGGCCACGATAACGTCATACTTATGGGCCTCGATCAGCCTGCGCGCCGCCGCATCGGACAGCCAGGCGGCGGCCAGATAGCGGCTGAAAATCTGCGTCTCCAGATCGCTCGCCCCGAGATCGCCCTTGCCGAAGAAGCGTAGCGCCCCTGCATAGGCATGCATGACGCGTGGGTCGTCATGCTCAGTGCTGCGATGGTTTTGCCAACGCTCCCCGAACGCTTTCGCGTCGGCACGGTCCATCTCATCCAGCACATCAGAAAACTTGCGGACATTAAGCCCAAGCGGCGCACTCACCCGGTTCGCTGCGCCTGTGCAGGCCCCGCAGAAATCAGGGCCCGGGCCTTCCTTCGCGATGCGCCGCAGACTGGGTGCTAGCGTATGCTCGATCACCTGACAGGCAGGCAGGCCGTCACAATAGCCGATATCAACCTTTGCGCCGCGCAGCGTCAGCGCCGCCGCCATCAGCGTATCGACCGTATTTGCCGTGAAATGCAGCCCAAGGCTGGTCGCAATCAGGATGCGCTTGCCGCCCGCTTTCTCGCGCGCGGCAGCCCAGTCCTGCTCATGCCCGGAAAGCAGAGCGCGCCAGTCAGGGTAAACCCCCGGCCGGCGCGTCAGACGTTCAAGCCGCCAGCGCCGGACCGGCGCATAGGCTTCAGATTGCCTTACGGCTGTGCGTATGTCGCTGAGAAGCGAGCCCACACCCTCTTACCAATCAGGCTTTGAGGGCTTCGTTCGCAGCAGCTTCCGTCAGGCCGATGTCTTCAAAGGTGAAGGGCTGGTCATCGGCAACGGCCTTGGTCAGCGTCTTGCCGACGAAGACGTCCTGGAAGTAAGGCGCAATGCCGTCACCTGGCGACTTCAGCGCAATATCAGCTTCGGTGATCGTGTGACCGGCTGGCAGATCGCTCGTTGCGCAGAGCTTCTTGCCCATCTTGATCAGTGGGGCGTGCTCGGAGTCGTAGGTGCGCTTCACACCATCGCCGAGCGCGGCGCGGGCGCGCTGCAGGTCACGGACGAGACGGCGCAGGCCGTTTGGCTCCAGCGAGAATGCCTGGTCGGTGCCTTTCCAGGCACGGTTCAGCGTGAAGTGCTTCTCCAGGACGCGGGCGCCGCACATATAGCCGAGCATGGCCATGGCGATACCGCTATCGTGGCTGGAGAAACCAATCGGAATCTCGGGGAACTTCTCGCGATAGGTCTCGATGACGCGGATGTTCAGCTCTTCAAAGGTCGGCGGATAGCCCGAGGTGCACTGCATGATGCAGATGTTCGGATTGATCGGCATGATCTCGTCATAGACGCGCTGCACGTCTTCGATCGACGCGCCGCCGGTCGAAATGAACATCGGCTTGCCGAACTTCGCGATGTACTTGATCTGCGGCAGCGTCTTCAGGTCGCCAGAGGCGATCTTGTAGGCCGGCATGTCGAGGTCTTCGAGGAAGTCCGCGCTCTTATAGTCCCAAGCGGTGGAGAAAAGCGTGATGCCGATTTTCTTGGCATGGTCGCGCAGCTCGATCCACTCGTCGCGGTCGAACTCGAGCATTTCACGGTGCGCGCCATATGTCGCCGCGTATGCGTTCTCGGAGTTGTACGGCTGGTTGTAGTATTCCTTGGTGTAAAGCGAGCGATTGTCGCGCTTCTGGAGCTTTACCGAATGCGCGCCTGCAGCTTTCGCCGCATCGAACAGGTCCTTACATTTCTGGACGTCGCCTTCATGGTTCTGGCCAATCTCGGCGATGACGTACATGTCGTCATTGTCGCTGATCTTGATTCCGTCCACGACCATTTCACGATTAGCCATGACTATACCCTCATTCTCTCTCGGGAGACTGTGGTCCCCGCCTGCTAGGTTCGCGGGAAGGGCTAGCCCGTTTCCCCGGCGTTTTCAATCGATCATGGATGAATATGACAGCGTTTATGGACTTTAGATCAGTGAACCTGTTGTGACACTCCTCCAGCCTGTGCCGTCGCTGAATATTACACCCGCCCCGGCAGGCAGGTCCGGGACGAAATAAAGGGCGCCTGCTCCGGCGTCCGACGCGCTCGGAAGGCTCGCAATCGCCGCGCTGCCCAGCCTTACGGCCCCGGCCACATGCAGGGCACAGCTCGGCGAAGTCGTGCCAATACCGACCCGGCCAGCCGATGTAATCCGCACTCGCTCATTCACGCCGCCATTGCCCGTCCAGAAGCCAAGCGACATGGGCACGTCGGTCCCGGAAACAGGCCCATCCACTTGCGCGTTGACCAGCGCGCTCTGGACCCAGTTATCCCCAGCCGCAAATCCGCGAAAGGAGAAGCCGCCGCACCAGTCGCCTGACTGGACCGGAAGCGGCACATCGAGCGTCCCGCGCGCCCGCTTCTGGATAGAGAAGGATGAATAAGTCGCCGGGTTGGCATAGGTGTCGAGGCTGGCGGTTGCGAAATAGCCATCCCTCACCACGCTCAAGGTTGATTGATCGTTCGTTGCAGCGGTCTGGTCGATCACGGATAGCCGCCCCGTCGGCGGCCCGCCTACGCCAACGTTTGCCGTTGCTGTGTCGACACTAAGTGCTGTGTCGAATGAGGTGCCATCATCACTGGTGCGAAGCTCGAACCCGCCATTCGCTGCAAGACCAAACTCTGCCTCCCCAGTAAAACCAGTCTGGAAGACGACCGACGCGACCCTGGTGTCATCTGCCCGGTTGATGATTTTGCGTGCATCGCCCGTCCCCGGCGTCACATCATCATGGGTCAACAGTTCGGCATCGCTGCGAACCGTCAGCCTGTTGGCAATATCGGCCTCGGAATTGATACCCAGCGTCTCGACAGGCCCGCTCGCTGTGCCCTGCACGGCTTCCCAACCTTCGCCGGTCAGCACAAAGAGAGACGCCTCGTCTTCTATCCAGGCAAGCCAGCCCTCGCGCGGCGCGATCTCGATCCAGGCGCCATCCTGAAAGCTCGCCACCGCCCCATCTGCCATGAAGTCCCAGTCATCGCCGGTCTTTTCAGATGGCAGGATGTAGGATGTCGCCGCCAAGGGCGCTGCGGGCTGGGCCGCTTCGCTCCGGCTCACGACGCTGAGCTGCACGACCGCGTCCAGCCGCCGCAGGCTTTCATTCAGGGTGACATGCTTCATCGCCTGATTGGCGGCGAGGTATGAAAGGCCGATACGGGGGGTCTGGTCCATCTGGGGCTCCGGCAATTGACTGGAGCGGTGAACCTAGTCGTGCACCTTATAAGGTCTGAAAGTTCAGCCCTGCCTGGCGAGCGCATCCCTGACAAGACGGGCAAATCCGGGCAGTTCGGATGCGGAAACCTTCTCGCCCGTCCCTGCTTCTGACCAGCCTTTCGCAAGCTCCCGGGCCAGACCGTCCAGCACCGGAACCTCACCCGTCAGCCCTTTATAGACCGCCCCCAACAGCACCAGTCGCCCTGCCAGACTCAGATGAACCCCGTCAGGCTGGAACAGCGCCTCACCGCCGACACTGGTCGCCAGCTGCCGCATCAGTCCAGCAAGATCAAATGACGGAACCCGCCGTTCACGCGCGACGTCGAGCGTCACATCATTCGCGCTCGGACCACCCTTACAGAGCGGCCTTGACCAGTCGAACCGTTCCATCACGCCAGATGCTGTCGGCGATGTCAGCACCAAGCCAGAAAGCCCAGCATCGACAAGCCGTCCAAGCCTTGCCGACATGAGCGCTTGCAGAGTTTCAGGGGTCAAAGGGTGAGGCCCGCTATCCTGAAGGGCAAATCGAGTGCCGGATTTCGCGGCGGCCAACTCGATTAGCGCGTCGACTGCGTCACCGTCATCCGGGGAGCCTCCAAAGATCGCGAAAAGCGGCTTCTCTCCGACTTCGAAAAGTCGGTTCAGACCAAGCTCCGAAAAAAACACTGGCAGAAACACCGCCGGTACACCGTCACTGCACCGTGAAAATTCGATTTCGCCGGCGAAAATACTGTCGCCAAAAAGAAGGACGGGCGTTCTGTCTCCACACGCCTCCAGCGCGGACCGCCAATACACTTTCCGGCGGGACTTGGCACCGAGATCCCCCGCCAGCCAGTCGGCCCGAAGGTCGCCCGCCCCAGCACTCATCAGCTATTATTGCCGGGCTCGCCGATCAGCTGGATACTCGGCTTGCGGCCGCGATAGCGCTGGCGAAGGTGGAAATCCTTGTTCATGGTCAGGAGCGGATCGAACATGCCGATATGCTTGGCCATCATCGTGTTATAGTAATCGCGCGGCAGATTTCTGAAGATCGGCTTCGATGAGTTCATCGAAAGGTCAAACCGCTTGGACAGACGGGTTTTCGCCCAGTCCCATGCTTTTTTCTTCAGTCTCCACGTCCGGCTCGGCGCGTCATACTGGGCGTAATTCTTCTTGTAGAGCTCATGGAAGCGCTCATGCTTGGCCTGAAGCTTCTTGTAGTCTTCGCTTTCCTTGTCCTCAGCCCAGTTGCGATAGTGATGGATGGTCACATCGCGGGTGTAGACAACATCGCGGCCTAGGAAGAGCACCTTGGCGGTCAGATCCGGGTCGATGCCATAGTCTCGGAATTCCTCGCTGAAGCCGCCCACAGCGCGCATGACTTCGGTCGGCAGCATGCCCTGATTGACGTTCAGAATGCCGATTGGCGAGACGCCGCCAATATAGGGCGCCTTCACAAACGGGCCTTCCTTGTCCTTCACCTTGAGGCCGACCATGCCGATCTTCTTGTTCGCCTGAAGAATGCGCACCGCCTTGTCGAGGCCGTTATCGACAATCTCATTGTCGTCGCTGACCCAGCAGACATAAGGCGTATCGACCTGCATGAAGACGTCATTATAAGCGCGCGCCTGACCCAGCAGCTTGCCGACAAAGATCGGGCGCACACGGTCGCTGGCAACTGATTCCAGATACTCGATGGTACCATCGGTCGAACCAGCATCAGTGATGTACAGGATGTACGGGATCTTGGTCTCGCGCTGCACGGACTCGACCAGTCTCTTGACCTGGTCACAGCGGTTATAGGTGCCCGCAACGATCGAAAGAACGGCATCCGTCATTCAATTATTCCCATAGTTTTCAGGACTGTTGTGTCTTGAACCAGTCCGCATAGCGTTTCAATCCCGCCTCGATGCTGACCTTTGGTGAAAAACCAAGATCGCTTCGAAGGTGTGTCGCATCCGCGACCAGGTGCACCGGGTCACCGGAGCGCGCCTTGCCGTTAAAGCTCAACGGCGTGTCATATCCAGCAGCCTTGACCAACATGGAAGCCAGCTCGCGCACAGAAATCGCAGTGCCGCTACCGCCATTGAACAGGCGTACCGTGCCTTCGCCGCCGGGTTTTGCCGACAGCATGGCGAGAATCGCGGCCGCGTCATCGACATGTACGAAGTCGCGCGTCTCTTCCCCGCTGCCCCAAAGGTCGAGCGTCGTTTCCGGGTCAGCGCTCACGCGGCGCATGATATCCCAGAGAAGCTGCTTGCGAAGGCCTTCGCCGAAAATGGAAAACAGCCGCACGATCGACACATCGAGACCATTCATGCGCGCTTCGCCGGTCACCAGCTCCTCGCAGACATGCTTGTGCAGTCCATAGGGCGACATGGCTTCACACGGGTCGGTTTCCGACAGGCGGTCTTTGCCCTGATTGCCATAGACGGCCGCAGACGACACAAGCACCAGCCGCGCCTCGGGCGCTTCCTCGCGAATGAAATCGAGGATCTCGACCGTGCTGCCAACCGACAGGTTGAAGTCGCCGCGCGGATCATCCCAGGACCGCCCGACAGACGCCCCGCCAGCGGCATGGATGATAACATCGGGCTTGCCATGATCGGCCATGGCCGCGTGGAAAAGCTGGCGCTGGATCAGGCCTTCGGCATGGTGGACATTGCCCTCGCGCACGAAGGCGCCCTGCGGCGCACCAAGCCCAAGCGTCACAACCTTCCAGCCCCCCGACGCCATCAGGCGGGCGGTCGCGGCGCCAAGAAAACCGCCACCCCCGGCAATCATTACAAGGCCGGGTGACGTACTATTTCCGCCAGTCGTCGTCACGGCGTGGCTCCTCGGTTTGAAGTTCGAATGTCCGCATTATCGACGCCGCCCCCCTCCAGCAACTACAGAAACCGGGTATTCTCAGTTGCCGCAATCTGCGCATACATGAAACTCTCTTAGAAACAGCGTGCATTAGCCAGTCAATGAATCTTACATATCTCAAAAACGCCCATCAATTCAGAACCATAATTGATATCGGCGCGAACGATGGCGCTTTCGGCGCTTACCTGCAGCGTTTTTTTGAGGCTGAGAAAGTCATCGCCTTCGAGCCACAGGCAAAGCATCGCCCGGAACTCGAGAGCCGCGGGTTTGAAGTCCACACGGTCGCCGTGAGCGATAAATCCGGCACGGCATCCCTGAGTGTCACTGAGGCCGATTCGGCTTCCTCTCTTCTTCCTGTCGCCGATGTCACGAAAGCCGAGTGGGGCGAACTCGTTTCTGTCGTTGGCGCAGAAGACGTGCGAACGGAATTGTTGGACAATTGCATCGACGGCAAGTTTGACGATGAGCTTCTGATCAAGATTGACGCTCAAGGGTTCGAGACTGAAATTATTGACGGCGGCAAAGCCACTTTCGGGCGAGCGTCCTGCGTTCTCGTCGAAGTCAGTTTTCTGCCCATCTATGACGGGCAAGGGCTATTCAATGACGTTCACCAACGGCTCGACCAGCTTGGTTTTCGTCTGAGCGGCTTTAGAAGCCAGCATGATTCAGCTGCAGACGGTCGCCCACTCTTTGCGCACGCGGTTTACGAGAAACACTGACACCTGGCGTCGGGAGATTAGTCGATAAAGGCGTCTTCAAATGAAGAATGGCCGCCCCTCTAAGCATCGCGACCCAGGTCGCTCATCAGCAGATCGGTCGCGCTCCTATTTCCGCCAATAGTCCTCGCGGCGCGGCTCTTCAATCTGTAGCGGTTCAAATCCGGGAACGCTGACCGCATCATGGGTCAAAAGCCAGATACCACGGCGCGGATGACGGGTTTCAAGATCCCGGAAGTCATCATGCTCGACGGGCAGTTTGCACTCATAAACGTTGCTGAAGCCTGCCGCCCACATACCGCGCTCAAGCGCAGCACGGCTCAGGATCATCGCGAGCGGCTGGATACCTTGCGTCGCGTTGGGGTTCTCACGGGCGACACGCCCGATGAAATCGCCATCCGGCACGATCATGGTTTCCAGAAGCATTGCCTTACCGGCCATCGCCCCCATCATGCGGAGCGCGCGAAGCGGGTTTTCGAGATGATAGAGAATACCGAAAGACAAGGCGAAATCGCGCGGCGCCAAGGCATCGGACGTTGCGCAATTGTCGAAATCGAACACGCTGAAGTCACAGCCGGGCGCCCGTCTTCGACCGACCTCCGCAACTTCCTGGCGCCCTTCAAGCGCCATCACGTTCAGGTCTGAATGGTTAAGACGCTTGGCAAACCAGCCCGGCCCTGCCCCGAAGTCATAAGCGGTTTCCAGCGTCATGCCAGATGAGCGCAAGGCTTTCAGAACCTTATCGGCGATGGCCCAACGTGCCTCATTGATGGCGATGTAATTGTCTACATCAAACAGCGCAGTTGCAGGCACCTGGCTCATGACTCGCGCTCCGTTGACCAGTCCATGCGAGGACGTAGCCCGCCCGGGAAATTGCGGGAATAGCGTCCGCGCGCACGCTGAAGATCATCGCCCTGCGGCTCATAGACTGAGAAGGACACAGCGTTATCGACACTCTGATGGCGGACCATCGGGTCTGCTGTCACCATTGCGACGGTCACATAGTGCAGCCCTTCATTGAGAAGATTTGGCGGGATCTGCGCGCGGCTTTTGTAACGGCCGGGCTCGTTGATCGCCCCCGGATAGTCCCCGTCGGTGAAGGCGACGACGAACATCAGGTCGCCGATTTCATTCCTGACGTGAAGGGCTGGCTCGACACGTTTATCGGCCTGCAGGACATCATATGCGATCTCGATGGCGCAGGGCATATCGATCTTGACCGAGCGCGCAATCTGGCCGGCATCATCAAGAACGCGCGCCGTTACCAGTTCTGCAACAGGGCCTTCTGCTTCGGCCTCAAGCAGACTGCTCGCCTTTGGCCCCTCGGCCTTGGCGTCTTTCTTCTTCTCGTCCGTTTTCGTCTCGGTCTTTTCCGGCGCCTGATAGGTCGCAGCGACATTCATCATCTGCGCCTCATAGGCTTCGGTCACGCTCATGACATCGTCGTCCATGACAACTTCACCATGATCGATCCAGATGCAGCGGTCGCAGAAACGCCGGATGGCACCGGTTGAGTGCGAAACGAAAACCAGGGTGCGGTCATGGCCGGTAATCTCATCCATTCGCTGCAGGCACTTCTTCTGGAAGGCCGCGTCGCCGACAGAGAGGACTTCGTCCAGCATCAGGATGTCGGGGTCGAGATGGGCCGCAACAGAGAAGCCGAGACGCGCGCGCATACCGGTTGAATAGGTCTCTACCGGCTCCTCAATAAACCGGCCGATCTCGGAGAAGGCGACGATCTCATCCATGCGCCGGTCGATTTCCTTGCGCGTCAGACCGTGCAGCGCGGCATTGAGATAGACGTTCTGGCGCCCGGTCATCTTGGGATTGAAGCCTGTCCCCACCTCGAGCAGTGAGGTTGCCCGGCCATAGATGAAGGCTTCACCGTCGCTTGGATTGAGCACGCGAGAGAGGATTTTCAGCAGCGTCGATTTACCGGCGCCATTGTGACCCATGATACCGACGCGGTCACCTGACCAGACCTTGAAGCTGACGCCTTTGAGCGCGTGGTAGTGAGTGTCCTTGAACGTGTTCCCATCCTTGTCGGTCCGGGTCACGGGCGAGGTCATCTTGTAGCGCTTGGACAGGCCGCGCACGTCCATGACCAGCTTGCGCTCATCATCACCGGCCGCCGCTTCGGGCGCAGATTGTGGCAGGGTATCAGGCATCACACTCGCTCAGCGTAGCTTTTGGCAACCCGGTCAAGAAGCAGCAGGCCCACAATGGTAAAGCCGACCGCCATGATCGCGGAGACACCGAGAGACATCCAGTCGACATGCTCTGGCGCAAAGAGCGCGCCGCGCAAGCCGGTCAGCACGCCGACCATCGGGTTGAGATTATAGTAGGTCTGGACAACCTCTGGCAGGATCTGTTTCGAAAACAGCACCGGCGAGAGGAAAAGGCCAAGATAGACGGCCGTCTCGAGGAATTTCGAATTGTCCTGATGGATGAGATAGAGCGCCGAAAAGAGCACGCCGATGCCGAAGGCGAGCAGGAACATCACCGCTGTCACCGGCACCATGGCGAAAATTTCCCATGACAGGGGCACACCAAGATAGAGCTGGAAGGCGATCACGGCCGCCGAGATGATGAAGATATCGACCCAGCGCGCCGCGATCACCGAGATCGGGCTGAGGATCAGCGGGAAGTAGACCTTCTTGGAAATCCCGGAGTCGAGCCGTAACGACCCTGCCGACTGAATCACCATTTCGGCCCATAGGAACCAGAAACACAGCCCGCTGAAGATGAAGAGCGGGTATGGGATCTGCGCCCCAAGATTGGCCGCCGACATATTGCGGATGAAGACCAGCGCCAGCGCCATGATGGCCGGCCGGATGAAGCCCCAGACAATGCTGATCGGCGAATTCAGTATGCGCGAGCGGATGTTCCGGTTGATCATTTGCGCCAGCAGGACCCGGAACTTCCAGATTTCAGGCAGGCTCAGTATGCCGACAGGTCGCTGCGGCCTGATATGGATCACGGGCTGGTTCGACGGTGTGGACATCTCGGAAGGTCTAGCTCCGCAGCTTCCGGCGAATGAAATCCTTCAGCCGGAACAGGAAATTCTGTGACGCAAGTTGCGCGCGTGCGCGTGGAGAATCAATGGCCGACTGCATGCTTGCAATCCGTTCACGTCTCTCTGCCTCATCACTGGCCGGATCGTAATCGAGGAAACGCTGACGCATCTCCGGCGGCGCCTTGGCGAGCGTTGCCTGAACGAGGAGCTTGTCGCTCTTCGCCGCAAAGGCAGAATTGCTTTCGGCGATCATGCCGCCAATCCGCGCAAGGTCCTCCGGGTTTTCGCGCAGTGACAGGCGCGTATTCCCAAGCCAGCGGTCAAAGCTTTCCTGCGTGACATGCGGGTGTTCGCCGATTTCATCGAACAGGGCTGGCGCCGCCTGCGCGATGACCGCGCCGGCGTCATGACGCGCCGGATCAAAACGTGTGGCGGTGAAACGGGCGATCTCCATGAAGGTGCGCGCCCGGTCGGCAACATAGGCGGCGTGCTTGCTGGACGCCTTCGCAAGGCTGGGGCGTTTGGGCGGGTCTGCAACGAAACGCTCCAGCGCGCTCGCCAGCGACTCCACATCATTCGGGTCAAAGAAGACCGAGTCCGCTGGCGACTGTTCACGGTGGACAGGAATGTCCGAAAGGAGCCCCGGCAGGCCCAGCGCACGCGATTCCTCGACGAAAGTGCTCCAGCCTTCAAAGAGGCTAGGCTGCACGAAGCCCCGCGCGCCCTTGAGGAGCGCGAGTTGCTCGTCGCGGCTGATCCGGTCTGTAATCGTGACACGGCGGGCCACATCCGCGCGCGCGAGCAGGTCACGGATGCTGGCGGCATAGTCCGGCCAGCGCGTGTCCTCGATGGCCCCGGTCATCACGACATGCACATCAAGCCCTGGCCGGGCGGCCAGCGCCTCGACGATCTGAAGGTGGTTCTTGTGGCGCCAGAACTGGTTGCAGACGATCAGATAGTCGTCAGGAACGTGGAAGCGCGCGCGCACTGTGTCGGTATCGCCGCTGCCTTCCTGCCAGAAACCTTCATCGAAGACGGCCGGGAAGTGAAAGATCTTCCAGTGGTCCTTCTCAAAATCGGGGAACAGCTTTGCGGTGTCTTCAATCGCCTGCTGGCTCGAGAAGACGCAGGCCGCCGGGCCACGCGCAAGTTCCCTGTACTGAAGGAAGCGTCGGGCCTGCTCTTCTGGCGGAAACAGTTCTGGATAGTGCTGACACTGCCAGTCAGGGATCCAGCCAGCCCAGGGCGCGCCGAAGGGTGCTTCTGGCAGCTGCGTCGCTGGATAGACAAAATCGAGCTTCAGGGACGCGGCTTTTGCGAAAGGCGCAATCTCGTCGGCAAGGCCTGCGTGTTCTGCAGCGATTTCCTCAGCCTGGGGCGTACTGGTCAGGAACGTAATATGAGGTTGCTCACCCTCAGGCAGGGTGCGCAGCATGCGCGCGATGTTGAGAACATAGTTCACACCGCCCATCCATGCCGGGTTATAGAATATGCGCAGCCCAATTTTCATGGGAGCTCCTGAGCTTGTTTCGCGTAAGGTGCGAGGCGTTATCAATGCTCGTTAGATGCGTAAAGCCATTTGCTCAAGCCACGGCGCTACAGCGCGCCCGGAAGCGCTGAATGCTGGACTTGATCCATGGCAAATAGAAAACTAACGCTGTGGGGCTGGTGAGGGAGAGCAACACATGCGCGGCGCACTGTACCCGGATGATCACGCGTTCGCGGAAGGTCTTGTTTACCCAAAAGTCGCTTCACTGAGCGAAGCTGCGGGCCACATCCCCGACAATGAAGCCGATGCTCAGCGCCTTCTGGACGTGTGGACGCGTTTCTCGAAGGGCGCTGTCCTGGATGACAACGTCAAACTCGGCATCAAGGCGCGCCTGATCAATGGCGGAGCGCCAGAAAACGTCCGCATACATGGCCCGACCGCGATCCGCGGAATCCTGAAGGCCGAAGGCGACGCAACCATCCACATCGGCAAATACACCTATGTTGGCGACGACACGATCCTGTCGGCGTCGCAATCGATCACAATTGGCCAGGCAACCCTGCTGGCGCACGGCGTTCAGCTGTTCGACAATGACTCGCACCCGACCCATGCCGATCAAAGGGAAATCCAGTTCCGCCGCATGCTAGGCGACAAACGGGTCGCAATTCCCCTCGAAATCCGATCAAAGCCGATTTCTATTGGCAGCCGCTGCTGGATCGGCCTGGGGAGCGCCGTGATGAAAGGCGTCACGATCGGTGACGATACAGTGGTCGCGGCCCAGTCAGTCGTCACGAGCGACCTGCCCGCAGGCGTCGTGGCCGCAGGAAATCCCGCAAAGGTTGTCAGGGAGCTCAGACCAGACGAGCGACTGCCCACACCTAACCCGCCCGGCGGCTGACCTCTTGGTCAATCACTGATTGATCCGGCCGCCTATAATGTCCCAGTATCCGGCCAACGGCGAAGAATGGAAGTAACTAAGCGCTTATGTCCTCGAAACTGAAAATGCCGCCACGCTTCAAAGGCGCCACCAAGCCTTTCACCCCTGAGAAAGGGTTTGCGTCGTGGCCAGACCTGATCACCGCGTCGAATGGCCAGTGGGAAGCTGATGTGAAGTCAGCCGCAGGTCCGCGCGTCCTGATCGGGTCCAATACCGGCATGCATGGCGCGGTGACCAATCTTGATGGCGTACTTGCTGCCGGCCTTACAAAGGCGGGCGCTCAAGTGGGCCGCGTTTTCTGCGACGGCTCCATGCCGGCCTGTCTCATGCCGACCTATAGCGACGCGACACCGCCAGACATGATCGCCGAGTTCGGCCTGGTGAACCGCCTCTGCAAGGCCTGTTTCAATCGCGGCACCAACAATCATCGCCCAATGGGCCTGCCTGAGTTTCGCTATTCCGACTATTTGAAACCTGAAGACTTCAGCGAAGCACAATCACTTGCGGCGAGCGTCGACCTGTCCGCCCTGTCAGAATGGACGCTGGACGACATCGCGGTCGGCGAACACGCGCTGGCTGGCGCGCTTCGCTACTATGCGACAGGCGACCTTGAAGGACAGCCGCGCGCAGAAGAGGTGCAGCGCCGCTATCTTGAGGGCGCGATCCTCACCAAGCGCGTCTATGAGCGCATCATCGCGGCCTGGAAGCCAGAAGTCTGCGTGCTCCATCATGGCATCTACAGCCCGCAAGGCATTGCCGCCGATGTCTGCCGCAAGGCTGGCGTCCGCGTGGTGACCTGGGTCGTCGCCTACCGGAAGAACTGTTTCATCTTCAGCCATGACGACACCTATCATCACACCATGATGAGCGAGCCGGTCGAGACATGGGAAGAGCTCGACATGTCAGAAGCGGTCCGCGACGAAGTGCGCGCTTATCTGGAAAGCCGGGCCAGCGGCGGTAAGGACTGGATCTATTTTCACGAAGAACCGGATTCGGACTTCAAATCCTTTGCCGAGAAGAAGGGCATCGACCTTTCAAAGCCTGTCGTCTCTATGCTGACCAACGTCATGTGGGACGCTCAGCTGCATTATCCGGCCAATGCCTTTCCGGGCATGAAGGACTGGATCATCGATTCGATCCGCTACTTCATCGACCGGCCAGATCTGGAAGTCGTCATCCGTGTTCACCCTGCCGAAGTGCGCGGTGCGATCCCGTCCCGCCAGCGCGTTGTGGACGAAGTGAAGAAGGCTTTTCCGGACCTGCCGCGCCATATCCACATCATCGAACCCGATGAGGATGCGAGCACCTATGCGCTGGCACACGCCTCCAACGCGGTCATCATCTATGGCACCAAGATGGGCACAGAGCTCACACCGCTCGGCAAGCCTGTCATCGTGGCCGGTGAAGCGTGGATCCGCAACAAGGGCGTGACGCAGGACGCCAGCGACAAGCCGCATTACTTCAAGCTGCTGAACCAGCTTCCGGCCGCACCGGGCCAGTGGGCCCCGGACCGCGAGCGCGCGCTGCGCTATGCGTATCATTTCTTCTTCCGCCGGATGATCCCGCTGCCTTTCCTGCAGCCAAACGGGACAGGCGCCATGTTCGACATCGAAGTGCCAAGCGTCGATGACCTCGCCCCCGGCAAATGGCCGGGACTGGACACTATAACTCAGGGCATCCTCACCGGCGCCCCCTTTGTCTTCAACGCAGAGCACCAGGGATAGGATTCCTAATGAGCTTCAGGGTACCTTTGTTCGTCGACCAGGCGATCCGCTTCGTCCGGCGCAATTTGCCCAAGCGCAAGTTCCAGCCCCGCGATGGCATCGAGAGCGAGTCATGCTCTGCCAAGATGCTAAAGCTCTCAAGGTTCAAGAACGGCGTCGCGATACATCGCCCGGAAGACAAGAGCGAACAGGAGCAATTGCTCAACCCGTTTGGGGACCCGTGGATCTCACGAGAGGCGCACAATCCGTACATCCCGACCATGACGGGCTCGCTGATCGCCTTCCTGAACTCCAAGGTCGGCAAGATGGGAACGCCTCTACGTGGCGGCCCGGAAGTCACACACGCCTATACTCGCTATTCCGGCTACTCGGCCAGCAATTATCACTATGATGAGAGCGTCTGTAAGCTGACGATGAAGATGCCCGCCTTCGAGAAGATGCGGGAAGTCTTCAAGCGAAAGGGGCTGAACAAGCGCTTCATCGGCTATGCCGTTCTGAACTATGACGACGGCTACCTTTTCGGCCCGAATGCAGGCCTTCCTGAAGAATATTACGTCCACAATCCGGACGGAAGTCTCGAGCCGAAGCACCGCCTGAAATTTGTCGAAGGCCCTGCGCTCGATGCTGAAGGCTGCGTTTTCGATATTCGCAGACCAGAGGTGCGTGCGGCACTTTGCAATCGCGTCCTCGAAATCATGGTTGCCAATGAGATCGATGCCGTCCTGATCGATTACGCCGTCCGCCGCTATGGTTTCGGCGCGCCGAGCCTCATCTTCGACATGCCGAAAGACTGGTTCCCGAACTTTCAGGAGAACCAGATACTGTTGTTCCGCGAACTCCATGCGCTGCTCAAGGAGAATGGAAAAACACTTTTCCTGAACGGCACGATGCTCGACAGCATCCTCGTCACCGAGCCGCAGCTGGTGCGCCAGTATCTCAAAATATCAGACGGCATGTTCTGGGAGCAGCCTTTCCGCTGGGAATGGCGCAACTATGAACGCGACGGCATCGACTATTATGACCGCCTGCAGCAGTTCTTCGACAATTCTCACGTCATGAAGAAACAGCTCATCGTGAAGTCCGGCACCTACCGGTTTCATGGCACCGAAGACAAGATTTCAGGCTGGACCAAACGCTTCCAGATGACAGATGCCGGTATCGAGCGTCATCTGGCTGAATATCTGACCTGCTTCTTCATGCTGTATGCGAACAGGCATTTCGACGTCCTGTTCCATACGCATCCGGCGAAGTTCTTCGATATCTACACGAGCGAAGCCTATTTCGACATCTGGTCCAAACGGGTCGGTCAGGGCGTCACAAAGCGCGTGCGCTATTCGAAGCATGTGCACATGCGCGAGTTCGAGAATGCCTTTGTCTTCGTGAACAATACGCTGGACCCGCTCGATCTCGATCCATCCGTGGTCGAGGGCGAATTCTCGCAACCGATACCGGCGATCACGCTGGAGCCGCTCTCCGGCAAGATCGTCATGAAGGACGAGCTTGCGGCAATTGAAGGCGGCGCAGCCACCAATTGACCTTGCCGGGGCTGGCTTTAATCGGCTAGCACCGGGACGCGCGCAGCCGCCGCGCGGGTAAAGACGATCACAGGAGCTGTCATTGCTGGACACATTCGATCCGCAGAACGTGAAATCCCTGATCAATGGAGAGGCCGTTTCCAGTCAGACCACGTCTGACATCCTCAGCCCCCACACCGGACAGCCGATCGCCAAGCTGCACCATGGCGGCGCAGACGAAGTCGAGAAGGCCGTCGCTGCCGCAAAGGCTGCGCAGAAAGCCTGGGCCGATACGCCCGCTGTCCAGCGCGGACAGATCCTGCACGCCGCCTGCAATTTGATCGAAGCACGCGCCGAAGAACTTTCGAAGATCGTCGCTGAAGAAGCTGGCAAGCCGCTCTCGGCGGCGATGGGTGAGACGACCGGCTCTGTCATGTGCGGCCGCTTCTATGCTGGCGAAGGCCAGCGCCTTTTCGGGCGCACCATGCCGTCCGGCGCGCCGAACAAGTCCTGCATGACGGTCCGCCAGCCTTGCGGTGTTGCGGCCCTGATTGCCGCCGCCAACACCCCGGCCCCGAACTTTGCCTGGAAGGTTTTCCCGGCCCTCATCTGCGGCAATGCCGTCGTGCTGAAGCCTGCGGAAGATACCCCGCTTTCGGCTGACTGGATGGCCCGCGCGCTTATCGAAGCAGGTGTGCCTGCAGG
Organism: Henriciella barbarensis; assembly: GCF_003576345.1. Lineage (GTDB taxonomy): Bacteria > Pseudomonadota > Alphaproteobacteria > Caulobacterales > Hyphomonadaceae > Henriciella > Henriciella barbarensis. The sequence goes on from NZ_QWGB01000005.1 coordinate 593,444, forward strand.
CGTGATGAACGTCGTTCAGGGCCTCGGCCAGGAAGTCGGCCCTCCGCTGACCGCTCATAAGGACGTTGACGTCATCTCGTTCACCGGCTCGACCCGTGTCGGCCGCGAGATCGCCGGCAAGGCAGGCGCGGACCTCAAGAAAGTCTCGCTGGAGCTTGGCGGCAAGAACGCTTTCATCGTCTGCGATGATGCCGACATCGAAAAGGCCGTCCACTGGGCCTCTCTCTCTGCCTTCTCCAATGCGGGCCAGCGCTGCGCGTCGGGCAGCCGCTTCATCGTCATGGACGCCGTCTATGACAAGTTCGTAGGCGCCTTCGTTGCCAAGGCAAACTCCCTCAAGGCCGGTGTTGGCGACGATTGTGAGCTTGGCCCGGTCATCAATGAGCGCCAGCTGAACAACATGCTGAGCGCCATTGAGCGCGCCAAGGGCGAAGGCGCCAAGGTGCTTTGCGGCGGCGAGCGTATAGACGGCGACCTTTCAGGCGGCTTCTACCTGCAGGCGACACTGATCGAAGGCTCTCCGGCGGACTCCCACCTTTCGACCACAGAGCTCTTCGGCCCGGTCGGCGCGATCTACAAGGTTTCGAGCTTTGAAGAGGCCGTCGCCCTTGCCAATGACAGCCCATACGGCCTCACCGGCACCATCCACACGACAAGCTGGGACCGCGCCTGGACGTTCACGAAAGAGCTCAGCACCGGTGTCGCTGTCGTCAATGCAGGTACGTTCGGCTCAGAGCCGCACATGCCATTCGGTGGGCTTCGGGCGTCTGGTAATGGCACGCGGGAGCCGGGCACCGAAGCGCTGGACGTCTACACAGAGCTGAAAGACATCTACCTCATCACCGAACCGGGACGGCTCTAGGCTCATGACAACGGCGTCTTCCCCCAGCTGTATCGCGCTCATCCCGGCTCGCTCTGGCTCAAAGCGCGTGCCGCACAAGAATATTGCGCCGCTCATGGGCCACCCGCTGATCGCCTATACGATCGCGGCGGCCAAGCAGTCAGGTGTGTTTGGGCGGGTCATCGTCTCCACCGACTCCCATGATTATGCGAAAGTCGCCCGCCACTATGGCGCGGAGACGCCCTTCATGCGCCCGCCGGAATTTTCTGGCGACAAGTCCCCCGACATTGACTGGATCCAGCATGCGCTGCGCTGGTTTGCAGACCAGGGCGAAGCCTATGACGCGTTCGCCCTGCTGCGCCCGACCAGTCCGTGCCGCCTGCCATCGACCATCCAGCGCGCCTGGGACCAGTTCACCCGCCAGGAAGGCGTCGACAGCCTTCGCGCGGTAGAGCCCTGCGCCCAGCATCCCGGCAAGATGTGGGTCGTGCGGGGTGAGCGGATGCACCCGCTCATGCCGATGCAGCCGGAAGAGATCACGCCGTACCACTCAACCCAGTATCCAGGCCTGCCGCGCGTCTATGCCCAGAATGCGAGCCTTGAGATTGCCTGGTCGCGCGTCGCGCTGGAAGCTGGCACGATCGCTGGCGAGGTGCTGACGCCTTTCCTGACTTCGGGGTCGGAAGGTCTTGACGTGAACTCCCCGCGTGACTGGCGCCTCCTTGAAATGATGGTCGAGGATGGCGAAGCCGAACTGCCGAAAATCGAACAACCCGCCTGGCAAGGCGACTGAACCGAAAATCTGAGGATACGACCCCATGGGTGACCTGATTACCGAAGCCGTCTCCGGCACACTTTATTACCTCGACAAGCCGGCCTTTGCGCGCGTGCAGGAGTGCAATGCTTCCGCAGAGCAGCGCACCAGCCTCTTTGCCGACATGGCGCGCCTCAACACGCTCTACATGATCGCAAATGCAGGCTCCGGCCATATCGGCTCCAGCTTCTCGAGCATGGATGTGGTCGCCTGGCTCTATCTCAATGAGATGAAGGGCGAGGATCTCTACTTCTCTTCCAAGGGCCATGACGCGCCCGGCCTTTATGCCGTGCTGACCGCGCTCGACGTGCTGCCGTTCGACAGTATCCACAAACTTCGCAAGATTGACGGCCTGCCGGGTCACCCGGATGTCGGCGTTGCGGGCATGGTTACCAATACCGGCTCGCTCGGCATGGGTATTTCGAAGGCCAAAGGCATGGCGTTTGCCAACCGGATGCTGGACAAGCCAGCGCGCATCTATGTGATGACGGGCGACGGTGAGCTGCAGGAAGGTCAGATCTGGGAATCGCTGATCTCTGCTGCAAACAACGGCGACTCCGAAGTCACCGTCATCGTTGACCACAACAAGATCCAGTCGGACTATTCGGTGGAACGCACCTCCAGCCTCGGTGACCTGGAAGCGAAATTCAACTCCTTCGGCTGGCACACCCAGAGCATCGATGGACACGACATCGACGCCATGCGCGACGCTCTCACTGCGGCCCGTCAGGACGAGAAGCGCCCAAGCGTGATCATTGCGAACACGATCAAGGGCAAGGGCGTGAGCTTCATGGAAGGCGTCTCGGTCGACAGCGACGTCGAGCGCTTCCAGTTCCACTCCGGCGCTCCGCAGGCCGAAGACTATACCCTCGGCGCGCAGGAGCTTATTTCCCGCATCCTCGACGGCCACAAGGCCGCTGGCCTGCCAGAGCCTGAATTCGAAACAATCGAGCGCCCTGCTGCGCCGCAGGGCGGCAACCCGGTCAAGCTGTTCCCGTCCTATACGGCAGCGCTGCTGGACCAGGCAAAACGCAATGACAAGCTGGTCGCCCTCGATGCAGACCTTGTTCTCGACATGGGTCTCGAGCCTTTCCGCGATACACATCCTGACCGCTTCGTCGAATGCGGTATCGCAGAGATGGACATGGTCAGCCAGGCTGGCGGCATGGCACTTAAGGGCCTCCTGCCTGTCGTGCACTCTTTCTCCTGCTTCCTGTCGACCCGTCCGAACGAGCAGATCTACAACAATGCCACCGAGCACACGAAAATCGTCTATGTCGGCGGCCTTTCCGGCGCGCTTCCGGGCGGCCCGGGCCACTCCCACCAGTCGGTGCGCGAGATTTCAGCCCTCGGCTCTATCCCGAAAATGGCGATGGTCGAACCGGCCCACCCGGATGAGGTCGCCCCGCTGCTCGACTGGTGCCTGAACACGCATGACGGTCCGTCCTTCCTGCGCCTTGTCTCCATTCCTTATGAGACCGCCTATGAAGCGGATGCCAGCTGGACCCCGGCCGCAGGTCAGGGCCGTGTCGCGCGCAAGGGTGATGGCAGCGCCGTCCTCATCGCGTCCGGCCTCGTCGGCACCGCGCAGGCCCTCAAGGCTGCAGACCGTCTTGCCGGTGAGGGCGTCGACGCCACTGTCATCTCCCTGCCCTTCCTCAACATCGTGGATGGCGAATGGCTGGCGAAGACGATTGGCGATGCGAAGCTCGTTGCGACAATCGATAACCATTATCGCCGCTATGGTCAGGGCGATGCTGTCGCGACCGCGCTTGCCGAAGCAGGCGCGCTGTCAGGTTGCAAATTCGTCCGCCTCGGCCTCGACCTGACCCCGCCATCCGGCACCAATGATCAGGTGCTGAAAGCGGTTGGCCTCGATGACGAAACCATCGCAGCAGCGGTACAAGCCGTGCTCTAGGTCTTTTCACTGATGCCCGGCCGGTCTCTCTCGCAGAGACCGGCTGGACGTCCGGCTTCCCGCAAACCATGATCTGGCTTGCCTGACTGGAGTAGCAGACCTTGGTTGCCGCATCGCCTTTCCGCGCCAGCGTCATCATCGTGAACTATAATGGCGGCGAGCTTATCCAGTCCGCCATCGACCACCTGAAACAACAGACGCTGAAACCACTCGAAGTGCTGGTGGTGGACAATGCCTCGAGCGATGGCTCTGCCGACCGGCTGGATCTCTCTGGCCTCGATGGCGCCCGCCTCATGCGCATGGATGACAATCTTGGTTTTGCAGGCGGCAACAATGTCGCCGCGAAGGAAGCGGCCGGCGACTGGCTCATCCTGCTTAATCCCGACACCGAACCGCATGCCGACTGGATCGAAACGCTGGCCGATGCCACGCAGCGCTATCCGAACGTGACCCAGTTTGCGAGCGCCCAGTTCGACGCTGAAGACCCGAACCGTCTTGATGGGACGGGTGACTGTTATTCGGTCTTCGGCTTTCCATGGCGCGGCGGCTTCGGCGCGAAGGCGAGCGACCTTCCAGAAGAAGGCGAGTGCTTCTCGCCCTGCGGCGCCACGGCCATGATCCGCAAGGATATCTTCCTTGGCGCGGACGGTTTCGATGAGAGCTTCTTCTGCTATTGCGAGGATGTCGATCTTGGCTATCGCCTCCGCCTTGCGGGCGAGCGGTGCATCTTCGTGCCGCGTGCCATCGTGCGCCATCATGGCAGCGCCATTACGGGCCTTCGCAGTGATTTCACCGTCCGCCAGGGAACGCGCAACCGCCTGACCACCTATCTGAAGAACACGCCGCTCCTTCTGCTCATTGCGAGCATGCCGGGGCATATCCTGTTGACACTTTATCTCTATGTCTCAGCCCTCGGAAAGCCGCGCGCAAAGTCGATCCGGCGGGGCCTGTCCGAAGCATTTGGCCGGTTTGGCGATACGATGAAGGCCCGCCGAAAAGTGCAGCGCGAGAAGAAGCTCTCCAGCTGGCAGATTTCCCGCGCCATGCACTGGAGCCCGATTACGCTCAGCCGCCGTCGCCCGCATGTCTGGCGCGCGCGCCGCTATCCAGCGCCGGGCACCAGCCTTTCAGGCGATGCCAGAAACCCGACGGACAAGCCTTCCGCTCCGTCAACGCACTAGGTGGCGCTGTCAGGCGCCTTCACTTCACCAGCACGAGCAGCTGCTTCGAACGCCGCCCGCCGGATTTCGGCAATGATCGACCCAACGCAAGCCATGATAAGGCCCAGCGAGAAAAGCCCGCTCGATATTGCGACGGTTATCCAGCCGCCGACGCCGTAGTCATTCCCGCCAATCTGGCGACCTGTGTATTCGCTATACGTCGGCGGCTCGGCTGCACCCATTACCATGAAGCCGACGACCATTCCGGCGAACGCCAAACCCATAAGCGCAAGCCCTATCCCCGTCGTCTGAACCTTGTCGTCGTCAGGCAACGCCGGTCTATTCCATTCCATGTGATTCCTTCACTGTTCAATCTTCTCGACCCATGCAAAGCGTATAGGGCGACGGGCGAACTTGCTCTAAAGTGTGGACAAATGAAACCCCGAAAACGGCACGAATTCGGCGATCAACTGTCCGCAGCTTGTCGGACGGTTGAAGGCCGGTTGATCGGCCCTAAACCTATATAATATCTATATTTTATCAATCGTCCGATAGAATGCCCTGACCGGGGGTCTAGCCCCCGATCAGACCAGCCTGCTCCAGCCGTGAGATAATCAGCTCTGCAGCTTCTTCCGGGGCCATCTTGTCAGCGTCTATATGCATCTCTGGATCTGTCGGCGCTTCATAGGGGCTGTCGATACCGGTGAAGTTCTTGATCTCACCAGCCCGCGCCTTCTTGTAGAGGCCTTTGACATCGCGGCTTTCGGCAACATCCAGCGGCACATCGACAAAGACTTCCCAGAACTCGCCATCCTCGACCATCTGGCGCACGATACGCCGCTCGGCCCGGAATGGTGAGATAAAGGAAACGAGCACGATCAGGCCTGCATCCAGCATGAGCTTGGCGACCTCGCCAACGCGGCGAATATTCTCGACGCGGTCAGCATCGGTAAAGCCAAGGTCATTGTTGAGGCCGTGGCGGACATTGTCGCCGTCGAGCGTGTAGGTGTGCTTGCCCATGGCCGCGAGGCGCTTTTCGACAAGGTTTGCCACGGTCGACTTGCCAGCGCCAGAAAGCCCCGTAAACCAGAGCATGACCGGCTTCTGGCCCTTCATGGAGGCCCGCAGGTCCTTGCCCACATCGAGAGACTGACGATGGATGTTGGAGGCACGGCGGAGCGCAAAGTTAATCAGGCCAAGGCCCACCGTTTCATTCGTCATCCGGTCGATGACGATGAACCCGCCCATTCGGCGGTTAATATCGTAAGGGTCGAACGCGACTTCACGGTCGAGGGCGACATTGACGACGCCGATCTCATTGAGGCCCAGCGTCTTGGCCGCTTCATGCGCACGGGTGTTCACATCGATACGGTGGCGCTGTTCGGTGACCTGCATCTGGCATTCACGCGCACCGATCTTCATCACATAGGACCGGCCGGGCAGCATCGGGCTGTCCGACATCCAGATCATGGTCGTCTGGAACTGATCAGAAACTTCTGCAGGCGACTTGTCCGCGCAGATGACATCGCCGCGCGAGATATCGATCTCGTCTTCCAGCGTCAGCGTCACTGACTGGCCTTCGACCGCCTCATCAAGGTCGTTGCCCATGGTCACGACGCGGGCAACCTTGCTGGTCTTGCCAGATGGCAGAGAGCGTACGCCATCGCCCGGCTTGATCGTGCCGGACACGACCTGACCGGCAAAGCCGCGGAAATCGAGATTGGGGCGGTTCACCCACTGGACCGGCATGCGGAAAGGCTGCTCCTGCGCGTCCGAGGCGATCTCGACCGTATCGAGATATTCCATCAGCGGCGGGCCATCATACCAGAGCGTGTTCTCGCTGCTGGTGACGACATTGTCGCCGGCGAGCGCCGACACCGGGATGGCCTGGATGTGCTCGAAGCCGAAATCGGACGCAAAATCGCGATAGTCCGCCTCGATCTCATCGAAGACGTCGCGGTCATAACCGACAAGGTCCATCTTGTTGATACAGAGGACGACGTTGCGGATACCCAGAAGGGAAACGATAAAGCTGTGACGGCGTGTCTGCGTCAGCACGCCCTTGCGCGCATCAATCATCACAATGGCAAGGTCAGCCGTCGAGGCACCTGTCGCCATGTTTCGGGTATATTGCTCATGGCCCGGCGTGTCGGCGACAATGAACTTGCGCCGGTCGGTGGAGAAGAAGCGATAGGCGACGTCGATCGTGATCCCCTGCTCACGCTCTGCGGCAAGGCCGTCGACCAGAAGCGCGAAGTCGATCTCTTCGCCCTGCGTGCCGAACTTCTTGGACTCATTCTTCAGCGAGGCGAGCTGGTCGTCGAAGATCATCTTCGACTCGTAGAGGAGCCGGCCGATCAGGGTCGACTTGCCATCATCGACAGAGCCGCAGGTGATGAAGCGCAGGAGCGACTTCTTCAGCTGGCTGTCGAGATATTCCTCGATATTCGCGAAATCCGGGGCTGCGTAACCGTCCATCAGAAATAGCCCTCCTGCTTTTTCATTTCCATGGAGGCAGGCGCATCCTTGTCGATGGCGCGGCCTTCACGCTCAGACGTCGTGGTGCGCAGCATTTCCTCGATGATCTCTGTGATGGAAGAGGCTTCGGACTCGACAGCGCCGGTCAGCGGATAGCAGCCAAGCGTGCGGAACCGCACCTTCTTCATTTCAGGCTTCTCGCCGGGCTCCAGCGGCAGGCGGTCATCATCGACCATCACCATGATGCCGTCGCGTTCGACCACAGGGCGCTCATCAGCAAAATAGAGCGGCACGATGTCGATATTCTCCTGATAGATGTACTGCCAGATATCGAGCTCGGTCCAGTTGGAGATAGGGAAGACGCGGACGCTTTCCCCCGGCTTGATCCGCGCATTGTAGAGCGACCAGAGCTCCGGGCGCTGATTCTTCGGGTCCCAGCGATGCTGGGCTGAGCGGAACGAGAAAATGCGCTCCTTGGCGCGCGACTTTTCCTCGTCGCGGCGCGCCCCGCCGATGGCTGCGTCGAACTTGTATTTGGTCAGTGCCTGCTTCAGCGACTGCGTCTTCATGATGTCGGTGTGGACCGCAGACCCATGACTGAAAGGCCCGACGCCCTGCTCAACACCTTCCTCATTGATATGGACCAGAAGATCGATGTTCGGATCGTCCTTCAGCGCATCGCGAAACGCGATCATCTCGCGAAACTTCCATGTCGTATCGACATGCAGCAGCGGGAACGGAATCGGCCCCGGATGGAACGCCTTGCGCGCGAGGTGCAGCAGGACAGAGCTGTCCTTGCCGATGGAATACATCATCACCGGATTCTGCATCGAGGCTGCCACTTCACGCAGGATGTGGATGCTCTCGGCTTCGAGCCGGTCGAGATGGGTCAGTGTCGTCATGATTAGTCCGGTTTGTGGCCAGGTCGCGGCTAGGTAACAAGCACGTCTCAAGCCAACAATACAGGGACGGTCAAGTCAGACACGGCGTTTACTAAACTTGCGCCTTTTCTGGGCAAAGTGCGAAGCTTGACGAAACGCCTTCTCCCGCGCAGACCGCAGGCAGGATTTCCAGAGGCAGCTGGCCAATGAAAACACTAATCGTCATCCCCGCGCGGATCGGATCGACCCGGTTTCCGGCAAAGCCGCTGCACCAGATTGCGGGCCATTCGCTGGTGTCCCGCGTCGCTGATGTGGCCGCCCGCGTCGCTGCGGCACGCTCAGACATATCCTATGTCATCGCAACCGACGACAGCGCCATTATGGACCATGCCGCAGAGATTGGCGCGCCCGCCGTGATGACCGACCCGGACCTACCATCGGGCACAGACCGCGCCCTCGCTGCCGCCCACGCGCAGGATGAGGCGCCAGACTTCATCCTGAACCTTCAGGGCGACGCACCTTTTACCCCGCCCGCCTATCTCGAAGCGCTGATTGAGGCCGCCACCACGACGACCGCCGATGTCGTCACACCTGTCGTCCAGCTCGATTGGACCGCCCTCGACACGATCCGCGACCAGAAGGCACGTGAGCCTTTCAGCGGGACGAGCTGCATCAGGCGCAGCGATGGTATGGCGCTGTGGTTTTCCAAACAGATCATCCCGGCCATCCGCAAGGAAGAGAAGCTCCGCGCCGTTGGGCCGCTCTCACCCGTCTTCCGCCATATCGGGCTTTACGGGTTCCGCATGGCCGCGCTTGAACGTTTTGCGAGCTTGCCCCTCGGCCACTATGAAGAGCTGGAAGGCCTCGAACAGCTTCGCTTCCTCGAAAACGGCATGAGCATCATGACGGTCGCCGTCGAGCCCGGCGCGAATGCGATGTGGGGTATAGACACGCCTGAAGATGCCCGCTTTGCAGAAGACCTCATCGCCGAGAGCGGCGACCCCATGGAGGCGCCCCGCTAATGGCCCGCACCCTCTACATCGTCCGCCACGGCAATACATTCGACAAGGGCGACACCGTCACCCGTGTCGGCGCCCGGACCGATCTTGCGCTTTCCAGGTCTGGAGAGGCGCAGGCCACCGCGCTTGGCGCTCATTTTCGTGACAGGGGCATCGCATTTAGCCAAGCCATCGCCGGCCCGCTGAAGCGTACGCGTCAGACGGCTGATGCCATCCTCTCGGCGCAGGCAAACCCGCCAGAGCTGGAGATCGGCAACTTCCTGCGCGAGATCGATTACGGCCCGGACGAGAACAAGCCCGAAGACGAGGTCATTGCCCGCATCGGTAAGGACGCGCTCGACGCGTGGGAGCGCGAGGCGGTGCCGCCACCCGGCTGGCGCTTCGACCCTGCCGCGATAGAAGGCCAGTGGCAGAGCCTGTTCGCCAAGCTCGCCAAGTCCGCGGGCGACGGCCCGGTCCTGATTGTGACGAGTAATGGTATCGCCCGCTTCGCCCTGACTGCCGCCGGGCTGAAGCCTGACAGCACCCGTCACGACAATCTCAAACTGAAAACTGGCGCTTACGGCATTTTCCATCTCGATGAGGCTGGCGACGTCTCTCTTGCCGACTGGAATATCCGCCCCTGAGCCGCAGACGGAGAGTTGCCGCGCGCCTGCGGACTGGTTACCCGAAGGGCTTGTTTCTGCCGGTCCAGAGGCCCCGCTGATGAAAGCGTTGCGTTTCGCAATCCTCGGAAAAAGTCCCCTCGCGGTCGAGCGCCTCAAAGCGATCGAAGCCAGCGAGGACGCACGTATTGTGCGCAGCTTTTCCGCCGCCCAGGTCAGCCGCTTTGAAGACGCTGACTGGTCCAGCCTGCTCAATCGCAATCAAGTCGATGCGCTGATCCTTGCCCTCCCCGCAGAGCAGGCGGCCGATGCCGCCCGCCGCGCGCTTCTGGCGGGCATCCACGTCCTCAGTGAGCTTCCCGGCGGTCTCACCGTTGAAGACATTATCAATCTGCGCGAAGCCGAAACAAAGAGCCGCGCCATCCTGAAATTCGGCTGTTCGCTGCGTTATCACGCCAGCGTGCGTGCGGCCGAAGATCTTGTGCGGACGAGGCCTTATGGCGAACTGCTGACCGCGCGCGCCGTCTATGGCCATGCCGGGTATCCCGGCGCCGACGCAGAAAAGCATGGCGTTCTGCTTGGTCATGGCATCCATATGCTGGATCTGCTGCACGTCTTCTTTGGCCCGTTTGAGAGTGTGAAGGCCATGTGCGCGGACGGGCGCGGCGGGAATGCGAACCTCTTCGCCATGCTGAAGTCGGGCAGCGGCGCCATTGCGCAACTTCACGCGTCAGCGACGTCCTGGCGCCAGACCTTCCGGCTCGAGCTTGGCTATGAGCGCGGCTATGTCTGGCTGGACGGGCACCTTCCCGGTCTGGAGGACTATGGTCCGGAAATGTTGATCCACGCCCAGCTCATACAGGATGGGAGCGGGCGGGATCTTCCCAATCCCGACGAAACAGTCACCGAGTTCGAGCGGGTCGACTTTGCCGACCAGGAGCTTTCGGAATTCATCGAGGCCGTGACCGGCAGCGCGTCCCTGCATCATGGAACGAGCCGCCACGCTTTTGACGCCATGAATATCGCGCAGCGTATTTGCGCGGCTACTGAAACATGGGCATAAGCGCCGCGGACCGACATTCCCGCCCTACAGGAGACGGCATGACGAGGATTACAGGTGAACAGCTGGCGCGCATTGCGCTCGACGCAGGCAAGCTGGTGATGGAAATCTATTCGACCGACTTTAATGTCGAGCGGAAAGATGATGCCTCCCCGGTCACTGAAGCAGACGCCAAGGCCGAAATCCTGATCCTCGATGGGTTGAAGGCAGCTGAGCCGGACCTCAAGGTGATCGCAGAGGAGTCCGTTTCGGCAGGCAACGTCCCGGAGCACGGCCATCGGTTCGCCCTAGTTGACCCGCTGGACGGCACGCGCGAGTTCATCAACCGCAATGGTCAGTTCACCGTGAACATTGGCATCATCGAACATGGAAAGCCTGTGATGGGCGTCGTCTATGCCCCGGCCCTCAACCGCCTCTTCGTTGCCGATGGCCCGGACAGCGCCTGGCAGGCTGACGTCAAACCGGGCGCACCGGTTCCGTCAGAAGATGCGCGCCGCCCGCTGCATATCCGCAAATGCCCCGATGCTGGCGTCACCGCCATCGCGTCGAAGTCTCACCGCTCACCAGAGACCGACGGCTTCCTGAAAAAGTTCAAGGTCGATGAGATCATCTCGGCAGGCTCATCACTTAAATTTTGCCTGCTTGGCGCGGGCGAGGCTGACCTCTATCCGCGCATGGGCCGCACCATGGAATGGGACACCGCCGCCGGTCAGGCCGTCGCGGAGGCTGCAGGCGCAGTGGTCCTCACTGAAGACGGCGCACCGCTGCGCTATGGCAAGCGCGAGCGCGGCTACGACAATCCGCATTTCATCGTCTATGGGGATGTGTCGCCGGTCACCGCTTAGTTGTCGGGGCGGGATTTGTGATTGTCCTTCTGGTGCCAGGCCCAGGCCGTCTCCAGGATCGTATCGATATCTGAACGCTGCGGGCGCCAGCCCAACACGCGTTCAGCCTTTGCAGCCGAGGCAACGAGCGATGGCGGATCACCCGGACGCCGCGCGCCGGACTGCCGCGGCACGGACTTGCCAGCGACACGCGATACAGCGTCCGCGAGCTCGCTGACTGACACGCCCCGGCCCGTCCCTAGATTGAAGACATCACTCTCGCCGCCGGCATCGAGATAGTCGAGCGCACGCCAGTGAGCATCCGCAAGGTCACTGACATGCACATAGTCGCGGACCGGCGTGCCGTCGCGCGTGTCGAAATCTGTCCCGTTGATCGTGAACGTGAAGGTGCCATCCATGGCGCCCATAATGGCCAGTGGAATAACGTGCGGTTCGGGATCATGGCGCTCGCCAATCTCGCCTGCCGGGTCTGCGCCGCCTGCATTGAAATAACGAAGGATCACTGATTTCAGCCCATGCGCCATGCCAAAATCGCGGATCATGCGCTCGGCGATCATCTTGGACGCGCCATAGGGATTGATTGGCGCCTGCGGCGTTTCTTCGGTGATCAGCTCTTCATGAACGCCATAGGTCGCGCAGGAAGATGAGAAGACGAGCCTGCGCACATCAGCGGCCCGCATCGCCTCAAGCAGGCTGAGCGTGCCCGCCACGTTGTTTTGATAATAGATTTCCGGCTGCTTCATCGACTCGGCGACGTAAGCAAAGGCCGCGAAATGCGCGACCGCGTCCGGCTTCGCGTCTCTCAGGACCTCGGTCAGCTTTGCCGTATCGTGCAGGTCCCCCTCGATCAGTTCACCCCAGCGCACAAAATCCCGCCAGCCGCGCGAGAGGTTATCATAGACCACGATGTTCCAGCCAGCCTCAGCAAAAGCCTTGCAGCTATGGCTGCCGACATAGCCAGCCCCGCCGGTTACGAGCACGGTTTTGGTCATTTGCGCGGCCCCTTCACCTGAACGCTAATCTCGACAGAAGGCCTACCGTCTCCAGCGCGGAATTCAAACCTCAAACCCGAATGCAGAAAAGGCGGCACCGAAGTGCCGCCTTCCCCCGATTTCTTTAGTTTCGAAACCCGGCCTAGTTGCCGCCGAAACGCTTTGTCAGGCTGATCTTGAAAGTCCGGCCAAACGGATTGTGCGTGTACGGGTCATAGTTCAATTCGAACTGGGCGAATGGCGGGTCTTCGTCGGTGACGTTGACCACCGAAAGACCAAGATCGAGATCGTAGTCCGACCGCCAAGTGTAGAAGACATCGAAGGTCGTCTGGCTGTCGATGTCGGAGTTCCCATTGCCTGTGAGATCGCCACGTTCATCATCATAAGAGTCGATGTACCGCATCACACCACGAATGTTGTGGTTGCCGAACATATAGTTGGCAAACAGGTTCGCTTTGATCTGCGGCAGGGAACGCGAGAAGTTCGATCTGTTGAACTGATCGACGCGGTCACCCCCCGGAATGATGGCGTCCTCGATCTGGAAGTCGTCCACGTCATATTCGAAGACGTATGTCGCTTCGCCACCGAGGGTGAACTCACCCCGGCCTGCGTCCCAGACCTGCTCAGCACGAAGATCGATACCGGACGTCTGAATGTCCGGACCGTTCACGACATTTGTCGTGATACGAGCGATCTCGTTCGGCTCGTTGATGCCGTTGCTGTTATTATCGGTGAAGGTGACCCGGTTTAGGATCGCCGCCTGCTGATTGCCAGCAGCAATTGCCGCGAGGGCCGCACCAACAATCGACGCCTGATCTTCAACGATGATCGGATCCTTGAAGTCGAAATTGTAATAGTCAGCCGAAGCCGTGAAACCATTACCATTGTCGAACAGTGCACCGAAGTTGAAGCTGAAGGCCGATTCCGGGTCCAGCTGTGGGTTACCGAACTGATCAACCGCTTTGAATGCGCTGGTCGGTGCAACGAATTGCAGCGTCGTGACCTGTCCAGAAAGCTGGTTCAGCGTTGGGCCACGGAACGAGCTCTGAGCAGAACCGCGAAGTGCGAAACCGTCGGACACCTGCCACTTGGCCGCGACCTTCGGGTCAAAGGTTGAACCCACGTCGCCGCCATAATCTTCGTAGCGGACAGCAAACTGCATATCCACATCTTCGAAGAGTGGCACCTGAAGTTCACCGAAAGCCGCATAGATGGTCTGGCTTTCATCGAACGGCGTCGTGCCCGCAAGGAAGGAGAACGGACCCGTTCCGCCCGGACCCGGATTCTGCGTGAGGTCAGTCACTTCATTCGGGTCGACTTCATAGCTCTCCCGGCGGACCTGAACGCCAGCAGCCCAACCAATCTCACCGCCAGCAGCCTGAACACCGCTGAGTCCCGACAGGGTTGCGTCGAAGACTGTCAGATTCGTCGTCACGACTGAGCCGACACCGTCCGTCATCCATTCAGCGAGGGTTGAGGAGTTCTCAAGCCCCGGAACGTAGTTCGGGTTGGCCTGGCCGGTAATGGCACTCGACTGAATCGCATTGGAGAATGGATTGTAATATTCACAATCACCCTGACCCGCGACTGCACCCGCCGGGATCGCACCCGTGTTTGCATCACCACAGACACCAAAGCCCTGAAGCGCGATGGTCAGGCCGTTGATGTAGGTATCATTGGTAATCCGCTCACCTTCGGTTTGCGACCAGGTAAGCGCCGTATCCCAGTTCACACCGTTTGAGAACTGACCATCGAACTGACCACCGAGGCGGTAGCTCTCATAGGTCCGGAAGCCTTCCTGTGCCCCGCCCGTGCCGGGGAAACCACCCCAACCGAATGACCGGCCGATATAGAGTGCAGCCAGTGTGCCCGCGGGAAATGCGGTGGGATTGTCGGCCCTGTACTGGGCGAAACCCGGATGGGAGGCTGGCACCACCTGGTTGGTCAGAACCTGTGGCGGGTAGGAAGGTGATGTCTTCCACTCAGGCACATCCGAGTAACCATAGAGCGCCTCAAGGTGCATGTTCACGCCATTCGCGAACTCGCGATTGTACTCAGAGAAAACCTGGTAGCGTTCTTCTTCTTCAACGAGGTTGTCGAATTGCGTGAACTGGAAACGGCATGTGCCAACGACGATGCCGCCGACATCCGTACATCCATTATCGCCAACCGCACCGGCGATCGGACCGACGCCCGTGCCGGTAAAGCCGAGCGGGACATAATAGCCGGGGTTGGACAGGGAAGACCAACCACCAACAGGGTTCTCGCTGAACGGCACGATTGCCCAGTCTTTTTCGAGCAGCGAGACTTCGCTGCGCTTGTTGTAACCAACAGACGTGACCCAGCCCCAGTTTTCGCCCTGGAGACCGTAAGTAGCATTGATGTTGTAGTTCCCGTCCGTGCCTTCAAATGTTGAGTAGTCGCCGCCGACCTCAAAGCCTTCGAAGTCGTCACGGGTGATAAAGTTCACAACGCCAGCGATGGCGTCAGACCCGTAAATCGCGGCTGCACCGTCTTTCAGCACCTCGATCCGGCCGACAGCGGCGGTCGGAATCATGTTCGTGTCGACGAAGAGCTGCGCCTGTTCGCCAATTGCGTATGGGTGGAAGGTCTGGCGACGGCCGTTGATGAGCACCAACGTCCGTGCCGGGCCAAGACCCCGCAGGTTGATGTTCGACGTACCTTCAAGACCGTTCGATGCGAACTGGTTGGTCTGGCTGTCTGTACCGGACGAGACGCCAAGATTGCGGATCAGTTCGGTGATGGTGGGTGACCCTTCGAGCTGGAGATCACCAGCTGTCAGAACATCGACAGGCAGGGCGGCGTCTTCCGGCGTACCGGCAATCGCAGACCCCGTGACGGTGACGGTCTGCTGGCGCAGTGTGTCGTCATCTCCGTCTTCCTGGGCGTATGCAGCACCGGCTGCGCTTAGCGCAAACACCGACGTCGCAAGCAGCCACTTGTTCGTAGTTTTCATGTGTCGTTTCCTCCCAAATACTGGACGATCCGCTCTTTTGGCGGCGGATTCCCGTTGATCACTGCTGATTTGGAAGTCGAATTCAATCGCAATTCGGTGTTGCGGTGCCGCAAAAATACCTGACCACTTCGATAGCTATCGAAACTGATAGGTCCCTATAGGTAAAGCTGACTGGTATTCACTTTCACGCTTTGGCCTTCCGCGGGGTCATTTTTGCCTCTTCGGCTTGCTGCACCCGACAAAAACTGTCATCAGGCCGCCATGCATTATCAGGCCGCGCCCGCTTTCCTCGCCCTGGCTGACGCCTTCGCAGACGCAGCAGAACCCGCGCACTTTCAGACCTCCGTGTTGCGATTTCGCAACACTCGCTGGGATGAGCGCGTCGGATTAGGGCAGCTGACGCCGGAAGCATGGGCAAATCACTTCGCCAGATTTCGTCCGCTCCCGGACAATATCGAGACGCCGCTCGCCATGCGGTATCACGGGCATCAATTCGGCGTGTACAACCCGGAGCTCGGTGATGGCCGCGGCTTCCTGTTTGCGCAGCTTCGCGACGATCAAGGCCGTCTGCTGGACCTTGGAACGAAAGGGTCAGGCCAGACGCGCTGGTCGAGACAAGGCGATGGCCGCCTCACGCTCAAGGGCGGGGTCCGTGAAGTCCTCGCCGCGCAATACCTTGAAGCGCACGGCGTAAAGACGTCCAAACCGTTCAGCCTGATCGAGACGGGCGAAGAGCTTGCCCGCAATGATGAGCCCTCGCCTGCCCGCAGCGCCGTGCTCACCCGCCTGTCGCACAGCCATATCCGCTTCGGCACTTTCCAACGCGCCGCTTCGATGGGGGAGACCGAAAATCTTGCCCGCCTCATTCGCTATTGCTGCGAAGTCTATTATCCCGACGCGGTGGACGAAGACATTTCCGTCATGGCGCCTGCCCTCCTGCACCGCATAACAGAGCAGACGGCCCGCATGGTCGCCCAGTGGATGGCGACCGGCTTCGTGCACGGCGTGATGAACACCGACAATTTCAACATTACCGGTGAGAGCTTCGATTACGGGCCGTGGCGCTTCCTGCCAGAGTCGGACCCGAATTTCACGGCCGCCTATTTCGACCAGCAAGGCCTTTATCGCTTCGGCCGCCAGCCGACGCAGGGGCTCTGGGCGCTGCAACAGCTCGCCATTGCGATGTCGCCTGTCTGTGACACTGACCCGCTTGGCGAAGCGCTCCAAGCTTATGAGCCCGCCTATCAGGCTGCCCTTGCCGAACATAACCTCAAACTCTTCGGCCTGCAGTCATCAGGCGACCTGCATGATGACCTCGTCTGGCTGCAGGCGCTCTATACCTGGATGTCGGAAACGCGCGCGCCTTGGCCGCAGGTCTTCTTTGACTGGTTCTGCGGCAGCGAAAGCGAAGCACGGGCCGCCAAAAGCCCCATCGCTTCCATGTATGCAGACGCAGGTTTCGCCCCGGTGAGAGACGGAATGTTCGCCCGCAATCCGGACCGACCAGAGCGCCTGTCGCATGCCTATTGGCAGCGCGAAAAGCCGATCTCTCTTCTCTATGATGAGGTCGAGGCGATCTGGGCCCCGATTGCAGAGCGCGATGACTGGAGCCTGTTTGAACAGACGCTCAAGGACATCGACGCGGCCAGAGAGGCGCTCGACATCACTTTTGAACCTTCCGCCCAAAAGGCATAAGCTGCCCCTGCGGCAATAAATGTCGCTGCGCCGCAGCAAAATTTGTGTCAAATGCGCCCCGGTGCGATAGATACATGGCGCAAGAGTCGCCCGGAGGGATAGAAAATGGACGGTACAGCCGCAGAAAAGATTTCACCTGTGATGGACGGCCTGCTTCCTGCGATGAAGGAAGCCGTGGTCAGCCTCGAAGCCTTTGGCGAAGATGCGAAGGCCGCGATGCGCGCCCGCCTCGCCCCGGAAGGCAAGATCGACCGCAAACTGCTCGACCATCACCAGCATTCGGCCCACGGCCTGGCTTGGGTCATCACCTATGTCGAAACGCTGCGCGAGACGGCCGACTGGGCTGACCGCATGACGGCAGAGGGCAAGTTCGGTGAAATCGAGCAGCTTCTCTCACAGGTCCTTTTCTCGGAGTATTGCGCCCAGCTGATCGGCGGCATCCCGATGAACCAGGGTGAGATCATCCGCCCATCCGACATCGGAGTCTCGAAGGACGGCATGGAGCGCCTGTTAGAGCCTGCCGTCCAGCGCTTCCTCACCGAAGGCAAGACGACCGAGGTCATGGCCGCCGCCGCAAAGCACCTGCCCGACGCCCTGTCGCGCGCCACGGTGGAAGAGACCGGCCTCGACGAAACCCTCAACATGATCCGCGACCAGTTCCGCCGTTTTGCGACCGACCGGATCCTCCCGCACGCCCATGAGTGGCATCTGAAGAACGAATACATTCCGATGCCGATCGTCGAAGAGATGGCAGAGCTTGGCGTCTTTGGCCTCACCATCCCGGAGGAGTTCGGCGGCCTCGGCATGGACAAGACGGCCATGTGCGTCGTCTCCGAGGAGCTCAGCCGCGGCTATATCGGCACCGGCTCGCTCGGCACGCGGTCAGAGATTGCAGCGGAGCTGATCCTGATCGGCGGCACCGATGCCCAGAAGCAGAAATTCCTGCCGGCCATCTCCTCCGGCGACATCCTGCCAACGGCTGTCTTCACTGAACCGAATACCGGCTCTGATCTCGGCGCGCTGAAGACCCGCGCAGTGAAAGACGGCGACACCTACAAGATCACTGGCAACAAGACCTGGATCACCCACCCGGTCCGCGCCGACATGATGACGGTGCTCGCGCGCACGGACCCGGCGACGAATAATTTCTCCGGCCTCTCAATGTTCCTGGCTGAAAAGCCACGCGGCGATGATGCTAACCCCTTCCCCGCAGACGGCATGACCGGCGGTGAGATCGAGGTGCTCGGCTATCGCGGCATGAAAGAGTACGAGATCAGCTTCGATGAGTTCGACGTGCCCGCCGCCAATTTGCTGGGTGAGACCGAAGGCATGGGCTTCCGTCACCTGATGGCGACCTTTGAAAGCGCCCGCATCCAGACCGCTGCCCGCGCCATCGGCGTTGGTCAGAACGCGTTCGAACTCGGCCTGAAATACGCCATCGACCGCGAACAGTTCGGCCGCTCCATCTTTGAGTTTCCACGCGTCGCCAACAAGCTCGTCATGATGGCCGCTGAACTGATCGGTGTGCGCCAGCTCACCTATTATTCAGCCCGCCAGAAAGACAGCGGCAAACGCTGCGACCTCGAAGCCGGCATGGCCAAACTCCTTGGCGCCCGCGTCGCATGGGCCGCCGCCGACAACGCCGTCCAGATCCACGGCGGCAACGGCTTCGCGCTGGAATACCCGGTCAGCCGCGTCCTCCAGGACGCCCGCATCCTCAATATCTTCGAAGGCGCTGGCGAAGTTCAGGCCATGGTGATCGCGCGGCGGCTGGTTGAAGGCGGGAATTAGGCACCTCTGTCTTTCGACCGGCTAGCCGAAAAGCGGAACTCTACGGCATGCGTCACCCTCGACGGGCGAAAGCCCGTCTGAGGGACCATCACCTGTCATCGCCGCCCGACGCAACATCCCAGGTCAGATGATGGACGCTCAGACCGCGTCCCGCGGTCGAGCGTGACGCAAGTTTAGAAGGTTTCATCCTCCCTCTCCGCTGACCCCTGCGCAGGCATCTTCGGAATGAAACGCGTTTGAGTATGTAGTGTCCAAGGTGTGCGTCACCCTCGACGGGCGAAGGTCCGTCTGAGGGTCCATCTCCTGCCATCGAAATTCGTCCTGGCGCTATCAACTCTATCGTCATCCCGGCCTTGAGCCGGGAGCCAGAGAAAACGAAGCGCGACGCAGCAGCTGGGTCCCGGTCTTGCGCAAGAACGCAAACCAGGATGACGGCGAGGCAGGGCTGTCGGACAAAACAAATCCATCCCCACCCTCTAGAGCCTAGCGCATACTACACGCCTCCCATCACCAGACAGGGCGGTCCGGACCGACCGGGTGGAGATGGTTCTCGTTGATGCTGCACGTGCCGGCACTGACCCCGGCGCGCGCAGGCAGAAGCGGGAGGGCTCATGCGCGGCAATGCTGACCATGAGCGGAGTGCGAAGGTGACCGGTGCTGCCGGCGGGGTGTAACGCCCCTGCCATGCGGTCGGCGTCATGTGGGGTAATCAGTGCTGCGCAGGCTGTCCTGCGTACGAAAATGTTTCCGAGACGGGCCGGGAGTGAGACATCCGAACGGCCGACACCCTTCGCAGGGCGCGTCCATGGCGCACGCTCTACAGCCACGCCGAAAGGCTGGCATTACCTATAGCGTCCACCCTGGACGCGCCCGGCCCTGTCACTGCAGGGCGAGACGACAAGCGTACCGCCAGCGGGAACCCCGTATGGCGATATTGGTGTTTGAGTTTTAGTGTCCGCTCACCCCGGCGCAGGCCGGGGTCTCGTGAAACAGGCGCAGCACTCAATCTGGCTGAGAGCCCGGCCTGCGCCGGGATGAGCGAATGTATCAGACGCTGCAGCCCTGAGCCCGCTCCATGAGAGGCGCGCCAGCAGCACCGAGACGGGAGCAAACCTGAAAGGAGCCTATTCAGAAGCATTCCCCACAAGGTCGCGCACGCCATTTAAGAGGCGTTCGGCAAGGCCCTCGCCCACTTCTTCAGGGTCAGCGAACTCATTCTCGGCGAGCATGTTGGCTTCGCCATTTATCTCGGCTTCTTCAAACAGGCGGAGAGAGCGCCCCTCGCCCTTTAGCGCAGTGATCGCGCCGATTAGCGACCCGCCTGTGGCCTCCAATGCGTCGGAAAGCTCAGCTTTGCTGACGCCAAGGTGCTCGCTGACAAGGCGCGCGCGCAAATTGGAGATAGAGGCCCTGATCTCGTCCGGCTCCCCGCACTGGGCGGCCTCGACGGCGAGATCGGTTTCGGTATCGAAGCCCATGGAGCGGTTGTTCAGATTGGAGGAGCCGACACGGATCAACTCATCGTCGAGGATCAGAATCTTGGCGTGCACATAGATCGGAGATTCACTCGTCGTGACCGGATAATAGGCCGCGAACCGGTTATATGGGTCGTTCGCCCAGAGGTGTTCCAGCATGCGCACACGTGCCCCATCCATCGCCTTCTGGCGCAGCCACCCTTCTGCGTTTCGCGGAAGGATGAGAACGATTTCTGGTCCGTCGTCCTCCTGCAGGCGTTCGGCCATTGCGTGGACCAGTTTGGCGGAGGCGAGATACTGGCTCTCGATGTAGAGCGTGTCTTTCGCTCGCGCGATGGCCTCAAGATAGAGCGCCTCAATCTCGCGGACTTCATCGAAATCCGAGAAGCCGGGAAAGGTGCGGGCCAGCGCAACCGGCACGTTGCTCCAGGTCAGGTCGAGGCCCGGCCAGACGGGGTCATTGTCGCATTGCGGCGGCGGCAGCTTCTCGCCCGTCGAGCGCAGCCATCGCTCACGCGCCACGTCCCCCAGCGCGCAGGCGATGTCGCCGGAGACGGCCACGGTTGCGTCGTGCCAGGGCTTCGGCATCTCGCTTTCGCCGGGCAGCGTGCGGCAGGGCTGGTCATCGAGATGCTCGCACGTGTCCCAGCGGCCCGCTGTCATGTCGATGCCGCCGCAGAAGGCCACCTGGTCGTCGATGACAATGATCTTGGAGTGATGGGCTGCCCCGACGGGGTGCGTGGAATCGAGCTGGAAATGGAAATTGTCGTTGAACCGCATCGGACGAACGCCGATCGGCACCATGCCGCGCAGCACAGATTGCATCGCCCCGACATTCCATTTCAGCATGTAAAGCTGAAGCTGTTCGCGTTCATTGGTGATCCAAGACAGAAACTCGCCGAGCTGGTTGGGTCCATCGAGGGTCTGTTCGTCTGGTTCGAACTCAATTCGTGTGTCGAAATCCCAACCGATCATCATGATCGTCTTTTCGGCGTTCAGCATCGCTTCCTTGACGGACCTGAAATAGTCCCGGCCTTCGAGGATGATGCGCAGCTTGTCAGCATTTTCGATACGTTGGCAGGTTTTCCCCGGAACCAGCAAATTCTCAACAGCCATGTCTGCGGCGTCCCCGTTTCCTGCCTTCTGCATTATGATGGCGATAGCGTTCGCTATCCAGTAACGCAGCTGCTGGCGCTGGGTTGCCCGCCTTCGCTGATGGGCTGGTTTCTGCCATAAGGCGCGCGAGGAATTTGAAGGTAAGACTATGGACGAAGCAGACTGGAACTTCACCGAGCAACAGGCAGAGACGGTCTATACATGTGAGCAGCTCCGCGATTCCAAAGGCGTGAAGCCGCATAGCGAGATCATGCTGGACCTTTTCTTCGTGCCGATCGAGGGCGAAGAGGCCCGCCGCGCGGCGTTCGAAAAGGCGTTGGAAACGTTCGGCTATCAGCCGGGCGAGGCTGAGAATGAAAACGAGGTTGCCGCCTCAATCGGGCCGATCCCCTTTACACCGCAAGATATCTGGCTGCATGAGGAACGCACGACCAAGATGGCGCTGGCCCGCGGCTTCAGGCCGGACGGCTGGGGCTTCGCTGAACCGGAATAGGCGCTGTCCTGATCAAAAGGGCGCGCGAAAGTTGGAGAGACGGCACATGTCATCTGGACCGGACAAAGACATCGAAACCGCCCGCCGGGTCGTGCAGATCGAACGCGAGGCGCTGGACGCGCTCGCAAACAGTCTCGATGACAGCTTTTCGGCTGCCGTCGACGCGATCGTGGCCTGCAAGGGCTATTTCATCGTCGCAGGCGTCGGCAAGTCCGGCCATATCGGCCAGAAGATCGCCGCAACCATGGCATCGACAGGCACGCCCTCCTTTTTTCTCCACCCGACCGAGGCCAGCCATGGTGACCTCGGCATGGTACGCCCCGATAGCGTGGTTCTCGCCATCTCCTATTCGGGCGAAACGCGCGAGCTGATCGATCTCCTTCGCTATTGCCGGTCACACGATGTGACACTCATCGCGATGACCCGCTCGGCTGACAGCCTGCTTGGCCGCAATGCCGATATCCTTCTGGCGCTGCCTGAGCATGAAGAAGCCTGCCCGAACGGTCTTGCGCCAACCTCTTCGACCACGATGACACTCGTCATGGGCGATGCGCTGGCGGTGGCGCTTATGGCGCGGCGTGGCTTCAGCCGGGAAGATTTCGGCGCGCGTCACCCGGGCGGCAAGCTCGGCAAAGCGCTTCACACGGTTGCCGACTATCTCATGTCCCGTGATGCGAGCCCGCCAGTCATCGCGCAGGATGCAGGTCTTCGAGACGTCATTCAGGCTATCGCAGAGGGCCGACAGGGCTGTGTTGCTGTCGTCGATGCGGACGGGCGCTACACGGGCATTATCACGGACGGCGATCTTCGCCGCTATATGCAGGATGCCAGCGAAGCAGGCACCGCGCGCGAAATGATGACGCGCGGCGGCAAGACGTTCGTCAAGGGTGACCGCATCGCCCTCGTCGTTGATGTGATGACCAAACTCCGGATCGCGAACGGGTTCGTCCTGGATGATGGAAAGCCGGTCGGCATCATTCACACCAAGGACCTTCTGGAAGAAGGCTACATCTAGCAGAGGGCCGGTCGCGGCTCGTTTCAGGCTCGTCATGGAAAACGTCGACGTCGATATCGTTCACAGCATTGAACTGGCCGTAGCGCCAGTCTTCCTGATTGCGGGTATTGGTGCGCTCCTCACCGTGCTGACGAACCGGCTTGGCCGTACGGTTGACCGCTCCCGCGCTCTGGAAATGGAACTGATGGTTGAGGGCGCGATGGAAAGTCATCCGCGCTGGCGCGCTGAAATCATTCTGCTCGACCGGCGCATCTCATGGATTAACCGGGCGATCGTGCTGTCGACCGCGGCGATGCTGCTTATCTGTCTCGTCATTGTGACGCTGTTCACCGGCCAGCTCTTCAATCTCAGTGTCGGCATCCCGGTCTCGGTCCTCTTCATCATGACGATGGGCGCGCTCATCACCGCGACAGGCAGCTTCCTCTGGGAGATTCACCTTGCCGCAGCGATGATCCGCGTGCGTACCGACGTTCTGCAGCGGGCGCGTCCAGTCGCACGGCCGAAGGTGCGTTTCTGGAAACGCTGGAAGTAGGCTGACCAGACGGCCTGTAAGCCGGGTTCTGTCCAGCGCCTTGCGGCGCCTGTGCAGTCATTCCTCTGGGAGCCCTGTCGCCAGGACCCTCACGCGACACACCCGGGGCGCGGGCTGGAAACGGCCCATGCGCACCCCCTATTCGGTCTTGCTCCAGGCGGGGTTTACCATGCCAGGGACGTTACCGCCCCCGCGGTGGGCTCTTACCCCACCCTTTCACCCTTACTCCGGACGAATCCGGAGCGGTCTGCTCTCTGTGGCACTTTCCCTCGGCTCACGCCGGGCGGACGTTATCCGCCGCCTTGTTTCCATGGAGCCCGGACTTTCCTCCAGCATAGCCTTGTGAGCCATACCAGCGACTGCCCGGCCGTCTGGTCAGGGCGCCCCTATACGCCAGAATATCCCCACCCGCCAGATCGCGTGTAAGATCCCCGGATTACCGGAAACAGTACGCACATGGTGATGTCCTCTTCAAAGTCTTGCCATGCGAGCAAGGACCCACGGAAATCGTGTTTGATGGCAGGCCGCTATGGCGTCACGGGCCGGGCTGATCCATGCTGCGCAGATCAACGCAGCCTATGCAGGGGAGCCCGATGGAGGCCTGGCTGACCAAACTGCCCATGCCGCAATTCATGCGGGAGTGGATCATTCTTCCGCTTTGGCGTGCCATTGTCAGGCTCTCACGCCCGGAAGTCCGTATCGTGACGGGCGGGATCAGTTTCTACGCGCTCTTCTCTATTTTCCCGCTCATCTATCTCACGCTGACCCTTCTCTTCTCGCTACTTCCTCATGACCTTTCGGGCGCGCTGTCGAATACGGTGGACCAGGTGCTGACCTCTGCCGTCGCCCCGCTACAGCAGGCTGACCTCGCAACGATCCGGGACTCTACACCGCAGGGCCTCACCATCCGGGCGATAGGTGCAATCCTTATCGTTCTTTATACCGCGACATCCGGAGCCAAGGCTGCCATTACCGGCATCCGCATGGTGGCAGGCAGCGAGCGACGTTCAAACATCATCCGCTTTCAGGGCGTGTCCCTGCTGATGACGACGCTCCTCATCCTCATCGTGTGGCTGCTTGGCGCGCTACAGCTTCTGATGTCATTTGCCACCGAACGCGAAGGCTTCATCGCCTTCTCGCTGGCCCGCGACATTTCCAGATTTGCCGCCCAGCTCTGGCTTGGTAAATTCGTCGCCTGCTTTGTGATCTTCTACCTGATCATCTCGCTCTCACTATATGGCCGTATCAGTTCAGGCCGCTCCATGATGCTGGGCGCGGCGGCGGGGGCGTTCAGCTGGAGCATCGCGACCTGGGCCTATCACCTTTACCTGCGCATATCGGTGCTCGACACATTCTACGGTGCGCTGGCTTCGGTGATCCTCGGTTTCATCTGGCTTGTGGTGTCGGTATCGTCGCTCCTGCTCGGGGCCGCACTCAGCGTGGAGTGGTCAAAACTGCTCTCTGAAGAACCGCCCGAGACCGAAACCCTGGCAGACGATCTGCTTCAAGGCGAGGCTGATCAGACCGCAGAGTAAGCCAACGCCACTGCCGCCGCCAGGGCTCGCACCTCGGCGCTCTCTATTCCATCGACGCGAGCAGGCAGCCAGCGGCGCTGAAAAGCTGTGATCGCGGCGGCAGGGTCGTTCACATCATAACCGATCGCGCGCAAGGACGTCTCAGCGGGCCGGTCCGGCGCGTCGACCTCCTTGGGCCAGATGCCAATGCCGGCTTCGGCAAGCCGCTGCCAGGGGAAGTGCTCCCCCGGGTCCGCCTTGCGGGCCGGCGCGATATCGCTGTGTCCGACAATACGGTCCGCCGGGATATCCCAGCGGGCTATGATCGCTTTCGACAGCGCGATGACAGCTTCGATCTGCGCATCCGGATAGTCCGGCAGGCTGCCATCGCTCGCGGGCCAGTCATGACCACCATTGATGATCTCTATGCCGATGGAGCGGGAATTGAGGTCTTCGTCGCCTTGCCAGCTGGACACGCCTGCATGCCATGCCCTTTTGTCTTCATCCACGAGCTGGAGGATTTCGCCGTTTTCGCGCACCACATAATGCGCCGATACGCCGGCATCCTTGTCGCAAAGCCGCTCAATCGCCGCGTCGCCTGTTTCCATCCCGGTATAGTGCAGCACCAGCATGTCGAGCGGTGCCTCGCGATCATTGAAGTTCGGGCTGGAGAGGCGTTTGATCTTCATTTCGCGACACGTGCTTTCTCAGGCAGCGCAGCCTCTGGCAGGGACTTGTTCCGGCGAAGCGCGATCACGAACACACCGCTTAGGGAGATCGCCGCTCCGACAATCAGGCGCAAGGTAAGCGGTTCGCCAAGCAGGCTGACAGCAAGGACCACGCCCCAGATCGGTGTCATGAGCGTCAGCGGCGAAAGGAGCGAGATGTCGTATTTTTTGATGAGATAATAGTAAGCGCCATGGCCGAAAACGCTGACGCCTAGCACCGCGAACACGGTCGCAATCCAGACAAACCAGCCGCCGCCAACAAATGCCTCGACCTGGCCTCCTTCCGTCAGGAAGGAGAAAATCAGGAGCGGCCCAAAGCTGAATAGCCCGAGCCAGGCCTGAAGCTGCAGCGCGCTGATTGGCGCCATCTTCTTCATCAGGATGCCGCCGGACGCGCCGATGAAGGCAGAGATGATCACATAGATGAGACCGAAGCTGACCGAGAAGCTACCGGGATCGAAAGCGATCAGGGTCACACCGGCAAAAGCCAGCATGATGCCGAGCCCCCGCCTCCAGCCGACTTTCTCACCCAGGAAAGCCATACTCATCAATGTGGCGAAAGGCACGCCCAGCTGCCCGGTAACGGAGACAGCGCTCGCTTCGGCATTGGCGAGCCCCATGAAAAGAAGCGCAAAATGCACCGCCCCCATACACATGGAGATGGCGAACAGGGTCAGCATCTGTTTGGGAGCTGGAAACAGGAATGGAATGAGGACGAGTGCAATCCCGGCAAAGCGCACGGCCGCGAAGAAGACGGGCGGTACGGCCGCGTCAGCGACGACCCAGCGGGTCACGACAAGGTTCAGCCCCCAGACAAAGCAGACGGCGAAGAGAAGCAGAAAATCGCGGAAACCCATGACAGGCGCTGTAGCAGTGTTTCGATGCGCGCGTCACCGTCTTTCGCCGGGGAAAACCCTAGCTCGGGCGAACCTGATCATACGGACTATCGAGCGAGAAGGCTGGCACACGGGCGATAAATTCCGCGCCATTGTCAGACACGAATGTGTAGCTGCCACTCATCATACCGGAGGGCGCAGCCAGCGGCGCGCCGGACGAATACCGGAACGTGTCGCCCGGCTCAAGCCGCGGCGTCTGGCCCACTACGCCCTCGCCATCGACGGTCTGACGCCTGCCGAAGCTGTCGATAATGTCCCAGTGCCGAAGCGTCAGCGTCCAGGTCGTGTCGGACCCGTTTTCCATTTCAATCGTGTAGGCCCAGACAAAGCGGCCCTTCGCTGGCGCGGATTCCTCATCGAGGAATTTCGGTGTGACGGCGATCTTCATGCCATCGGTGACCGCTTCAAACCGGGCCAGTTTTCCAGACGTTGCCATGCGCTTTTGCCCTTCCGCCTAGCCGTTCATCGCCGAGAGAGCGGAGAGAATATCCGCTTCAAGATCGCCAGCATCTTCAAGACCGACAGAAATGCGGATCCAGCTTTCATCAAGGCCCATGGAGGCGCGCTCTTCTTCATTCAGGGCGCGATGGGTGGTCGACGCCGGATGGCAGGCCAGCGATTTGGTGTCGCCGAGATTGTTGGAGATGTCGACCAGCGTCAGCGCATTCAGCACACGGAAGGCTTCAGGCCGGCCGCCTTTGATCGAAAAGGCGATCAGCGTGCCGCCTTCTTCCATCTGCTTTGCGTGGACGTCGTGATGCGGGTGGTCGCTGCGGCCCGGATAGCGGACAGCCGCCACGTTTTCGTGGCCAGCAATCGCGTCAGCGAGACGCGCGGCATTCTTGCTGGCCTGACGCACGCGCAGGTCGAGCGTCTCAAGCCCCTTCAGGACAACCCACGCATTGAATGGCGAAGCTGCGGGCCCCGTATGACGCAACCACGGGTCGATGAATTCTTCCATCCAGTCCGACGGACCGAGGATCGCGCCAGCAAGCACGCGGCCCTGCCCGTCCATATGCTTGGTGGCCGAATAGACAGAGATGTCAGCGCCAAGCTCAAGCGGTCGCTGCAGGATAGGCGTGGCGAATACGTTATCGACAATCAGCCTGGCGCCGGCCCTGTGCGCAAGCTCTGCTACGGCGGCGATGTCCACTGCTTCGAGGAGCGGATTGGAGGGCGACTCGATGAGCACATAATTGGCAGGACGCGACAGCGCTTTCTTCCAGGCTTCGAGATCGGATCCCTGAACGAATTCGGTCTCCACCCCGTAGCGCGGCAGGATGGTCTGGCAGATGACCCGGCAGGAGCCAAACAGCGCGCTCGCCGCCACAACGCGGTCGCCCTGCCCGACCGGCGCAATCAGCGCGGACGAAATTGCGGCCATGCCGGACGCGGTGACCCGGGCGGTCTCCGCCCCTTCAAGCATTGCGAGGCGGTTTTCCAGCATGCGGACCGTCGGGTTCGCATAGCGCGAATAGACATAACCTTCTTCATCGCCGGACATGCGACGCGCAGCCTGCTCGGCGCTGTCATACGCATAGCCGGAGGTCAGGAAGATCGCTTCGGAGGTCTCTCCGAACTCGGACCGCATCGTGCCACCGCGGACGAGTTTCGTCGCCGGCTTCCAGTCCTTGCCATCTTCAGCCGCCATGGACTTCATCCTTCCAAACATGAGCGGTCCGTCTTAAGCCTCTTGGCGGAAAAGGATCAAGGCATGGTTGAGCCAAGACAGGGCGTCCTGCCCGACGGGGAATTGAAAGAGCTGTTCGAGAAAGGCTCGATCAGCACTGACCGGCCGCTAGACGCCGACCAGATCCAGCCTGCCAGCCTGGACCTGCGTCTGGGGACCGTGGCCTATCGCATCCGCGCAAGCTTCCTGCCAGGCGATCGCCGCAGCGTCAGCGATGTGCTGGCGGAGCCGGGCCTTGCCCTGCATGAGATTCCGCTGACCGATGCAGGCGCCGTTCTGGAGACAGGCTGCGTCTATCTCGTTCCGCTGATGGAAACGGTCCGCTTGCCAGACGGCATTTCGGGGCGCGCAAACCCGAAAAGCTCCACCGGGCGGATCGATGTTTTCACCCGGCTCGTTACCGATCGGGCCAATGCGTTCGATGACATCCAGGAAGGCTATGACGGCCCGCTCTGGCTGGAAATCAGCCCGCGCACCTATTCGATCCTCGCGCGCCCCGGTGACCGGCTGGCCCAGCTGCGCCTTCGCCGCGGAAAGCCGCAGAATGTCAGCGACCTCATCGTCTCCATCGACATGGAAGCTGTCGACGGCAAGCCTGTTGGCTGGCGCGCCAAGCACCATGCCGGGCTGATCGACCTTCGGGCCATTGGCGGCCATGAGGTTGCCGACTATTGGGAGCCGCTCTTTCCGCATAAGGGGCGGGTCGTCCTGAACCCGGAGGATTTCTACATCCTGGCCTCCCGCGAAAGCGTTAGCGTCGCGCCGGAACAGGCCGCCGAAATGGCGCCGGTCGCGCCGGAACTAGGTGAATTCCGTGCCCATTATGCCGGCTTTTTCGATCCTGGTTTCGGGACGAATGCAGGAGGGTCGCGCGCCGTTCTGGAAGTGCGCTCACGCGACGTGCCTTTCATCCTCGAGCACGGCCAACCGGTCGCAAAACTCGTCTATGAGGACATGGCAGGCGACCCTGCCGCGCTTTATGGCGGTAAATCGAGTAACTATCAGGGCCAGCGCCTGAAATTGTCGAAGCATTTTGCCTGACGCCCTGAATTCGCTGGACAAGCGGTTCGCTTGGCATTTGGGTTGCCGGGTCTTTCCAACATAACGGGGCTTACGTCATGAAATTCCAGATCATCAGCGCAGCGATTGCCGGTCTCGCACTCACCGCTTGCGGCGGTAGCGACACAGATACAGATCCGGCGGAAACGGATGCAACCGAAGAGGTGGTTGTCGAGGACATCGAGGAGACTGAAACCGTTGCGGCAGGCGGTACTGCTGAACTGGAAGCCGACTGCCTGATCCTTGCAAGCGATCCTGAGGCGCAGGAGAGTTTCGTCGATATGGGCACTGACACCGAAGGCTTCTGCGGCTGCTTCGTGGACGTCATCGACAACAGCCCGGAAGAAGATCGCGCGCAAATGCTGACAACGCTCGCAGAAGTCACCGACGGTATGGAAGCCAGCGGTGAAGGGGCCGAGGAAGTTGTCGGCCGCATGATGAGCGATGCGATGATGAACATGGAAAGCGAAGCCTCACAGGGCACCACGGCCGGCATTCGCATGATCGGCGATGTGATTGATCGCATCGACAACAGCATGGAAGAAGCGGGCACCTGCCCAGCCGCCTGAATTCTGATCGGGGCTGTTGTCCCGATTGACTTACCAAACGTCAGGGGCGTTTCTCTCTATTCAGTCAGGCCGCCATCAGAGCGGGCCAAACGGAGGAACGCCCATGACCCACGATCTTGTCATTCGCAATGGTTTCGTCATCGACGGAACGGGAGCGCCCGGCCGGGAAGCGGACATTGCCATTGATGCTGGCCGGATCACCAGCGTCGGGAACGTTTCAGCCAAAGGCCGCGAAGAGATCGACGCGAAGGGCGAAATCGTCACACCCGGTTTTGTCGATGTGCACACCCACTATGACGGGCAGGTCACCTGGGGCGACACGCTGACGCCGTCTTCCATTCACGGCGTCACCACTGCGATCATGGGTAATTGCGGCGTCGGGTTCGCGCCCTGCCGCGAACAGGATCACGACCGCCTCATCCGCCTCATGGAAGGTGTTGAGGACATCCCGTTCCCGGTCCTTTCCACCGGCCTTCCATGGGACTGGGAGAGCTTTCCTGAATATCTCTCCAGCCTGTCGGACAAGAATTTCGACATCGACTTCGGCGCCCAGCTCCCACACGCGGCGCTTCGCGTCTTCGTCATGGGCGAGCGCGGGGCCAATCGCGAGGAAGCGACTGCCGACGATATCGCCGCCATGGCGAAGCTCGCCCGCGAAGCGGTTGAGGCTGGCGCACTCGGCTTTTCCACGTCCCGCACGCTGAACCATCGCACCTCTGACGGCCAGCCGACCCCGACGCTGACCGCCAGCGAAGAAGAGCTGACCGGCATCGGCATGGCGCTGAAGGAAGCTGGCAAAGGCGTGCTTCAATTCGTGTCGGACTTCGATGACCCGAAGAAGGAAGCGGCCATGCTGCGCCGGATTGTGGAGCGGACAGGCCGCCCCCTTTCCGTCTCGCTCGCGCAATCTGATGTCGCGCCAGAGGGCTGGCGGGTCCTGCTGGGCGCCATCGAAGATGCGGTCGATGACGGCCTGCCAATGCGGGCGCAGGTCTGCGGTCGCCCTGTTGGTGTGCTCCTCGGCCTCGACCTCACCATGAACCCGTTCACGGCCCATCCGGTCTATCAGCAGATCAAGGACAAGACGCTTCAGGAGAAAGTCGCCGCCCTGCGCGATCCGGATTTCCGCGCGCGGCTGCTGGCGTCGAAGCCGGACCCGAACAACCCGTTCGTGAAAAGCCTCCTGCGCAATTTCGGCAAGCTCTTCACCCTCGACGCCGTGCCGGATTATGAACCCGGGGCCGACCGCACCGTCGAAGCGATCGCGAAGGCGCGTGGCATCACGAATGAGGAAGCCACGCTCGATATCCTGCTCGAGGATGACGGGCGGGGCATGCTTTACCTGCCCTTCCTCAACTATGCGAACGGCTCGCTCGACCCGTCCTATGAAATGCTCAGCAGCAAGGCGACCATTCCGGGGCTTTCCGATGGCGGCGCCCATGTCGGCATGATCTGCGACGGCTCTTTCCCGACCAGCATGCTCACCCACTGGACGCGCGACCGCTCACGCGGGCCGAAATTCTCGCTGGAATGGACGGTCAAACGCCAGACCGCCGACACAGCGCATTGGATCGGCCTGCATGATCGCGGGTTGATCGCACCGGGGTATCGCGCTGATCTCAATGTTATCGATTATGACAATCTGACCCTTCATCGCCCGGTCATTCTGCGGGACCTGCCTGCCAATGGCCGACGCCTCATGCAGCGGGCGACCGGCTATACCGCGACGATTGTAGCGGGCCAGACGATCTACCGGGACGGTGACCCGACAGGGGCAAAACCCGGACGGTTGGTGCGCGGCGCGCAAAGCGTCCCGGCGCAGGCGAAAGTTGCCGCGGAATAGACGATCAGACGCTGGCTGGCGGCTTTTCGCTGACGGCCTGCTCCTCGATCTTCTCGAACCGGTCCGCGCGGGCGAGATCGGGGAAAAGCCGCGTCCAGATAAGCGCCGTAG
Organism: Henriciella barbarensis; assembly: GCF_003576345.1. GTDB lineage: Bacteria > Pseudomonadota > Alphaproteobacteria > Caulobacterales > Hyphomonadaceae > Henriciella > Henriciella barbarensis. Next base: position 625,561 of record NZ_QWGB01000005.1, read on the forward strand.
CAATCGCTGCGCAGCCGCCAAACACCACCGCACCAACAGGGCCGAGAAGCCGTGCGGCTACTCCGCTTTCAAACTCTCCGAGCTCATTCGAGGCGGATATGAAGATGAAGGAGACCGAGGACACGCGGCCTTTCATCTCATCCGGCGTCGCCAACTGGATCAGCGAGGCGCGGACATAGACAGAAATCTCATCGGCCGCGCCGGTGACGATGAGCGCCGCCATGGAGAGGAAGAAGTAGGGCGACAGGCCAAAGACCAGCGTCGCGACACCATAGATGCAGACGGCCCACATCATCCATGGCCCGGTATGGCGGGTAAGTGGGCGGGTCGCGAGGATGAACGCAACCGTCGCCGCGCCTATGGCGGGCGATGCGGCAAGAATACCGAGGCCTTCCTGTCCGACATGCAGGATATCACGCGCAAAGACAGGCAGCAGCGCCTTCGCTCCCCCGAAGAAAACGACGACGAGGTCCAGCGAGATCGCGCCGAGCACGATTTTGTTGCGCTGGATATAGCCGAGCCCTTCGAACACCATCGACCAGCCGCGCACGTTGAGAACCTTCTCATGCGGCGGTGTTTTTGCCGTCGCGATCGCTAGAATGGCGAAGGAGGCGAGAATGATGGCGACCGTGTACACCGTGGCTGCACCAAAGAAGCCGTAAATCAGCCCGCCAATGGCGGGTCCGACGATGACCGCAGTCTGGAAGCCGAGTGAGTTCCAGGCGATCGCGTTTGGCAGTTCCTTGCGCGGCACAAGGCGGGGGAAGAGCGAGTTTGCGGCAGCGGGCGTAAATGCGTTGACGCAGCCGAGCAGGATCGCAACGCCGAAAATGATCGGCAGGGCGTTTGATGCGGGCAGGAAGACCGACGCGAGCAGGCCGAAGGAGAGCAGCACCCGCACCGTGTTCGACACGATGAGGATCATCTTCCTGTTGAGCCGGTCTGCGGCCTGACCCCCGACAAGCGAGAGCAGAAGCACAGGCACGAACTGCGCCAGCCCGACCAAGCCCAACAGGAAGGCCGATTCCTCAATGCTCCAGCCAAGCCCGCCTGTTTCCGCGGGTCTGCGAGCGAGGTCATAAACCTGGTAGCCGATGGTGATCGCTTCCATCTGGCGCGCCGCCGCGATCGATACCCGCATCAGCCAGAAGTGCAGGTATGCGCGGTGCCTGAAGACGTGAAGGGACGGAGCGAGCGCCATGGGTGGGCTTTCCTATACCGGGCTCCAAGCTTCGGAAAGCGGAATTTTGTCAAGGACACTTGACTGACAAGCTTCCTTGTCATAGTGTCAAGGAAGCACGACAACACGATCCTGTCAGAGTTCGGTTGACGAGTTGAGGTACGCTAGAGCATCGGAGATTAGGAATGGCCCATCAAGTTGGATTTAATACGGCTAAGAGACGTTATCAGCGCCTCTACTGGCCAGCAGTCGTCGCCTATGTGACGGCCTGCATTGGCGGGGCCATACTGGTCGACAAGGACACGTCCCCGGTCTGGATGACATCGATCCTGTCGGTCCTGACGAGTGCGCCGCTCGTCTTTATCATGTGGCTCATGCTGCGACACTCAGACGAGACCGATGAGTATACGCGGATGCGACAGCTTCAGGCTTTCGCCAAAGGTGGGGCGATCACGATGAGCGCCATTTGGGTCGTCGGGAGCTTCCAGCTCTGGGACGTGATACCCGGCCTCAACGTCTTCTGGTTCGGACCTTTCTTTTTCCTCGCCTATGGGCTGACCTATTGCTGGGACAGCCTGACCGGAAAAACGGTCTGAAGGGGCGGTTGATGGAGAATATCATCCGCACCCTTCGCGCTGAACAGGGCTGGAGCCAGGCGGCGCTAGCCGAACAGCTGGACGTCTCTCGTCAGTCCGTGAACGCCATCGAGACAGGCAAGTATGACCCGTCTTTGCCACTGGCCTTTGCTATTGCCCGCCTGTTCGGCAAGTCGATCGAAGAGGTCTTTCAGGACCCGGCGGCGCCGGTCTCAAAAGCGGCTGAATAGGCCGCTCAGGCTGAACAGCTTGCCCCGCCCAGCACGCAAAAGGTGGCGCACCATGGGTGGTTGAGCTGTACCGGGTCTTCAGTTGCGGCGGCCAGTGTGTCGCCAAGCTCAAACTCGGGCGAATAGGCCAACAGGGTGCAGGCCGTCACAGTGGCGCGGCCTGCGCCTTTGCGCCGGATGACCATGCGCTGGCTGGCGCACATCATGTCGCCCGGGTCGACGTCAAGAATACCCCAGCAAGCGGTCGTAATTTCCGGTGGACTGTCGCCCTCGATCATTTCAGGGAACAGGACGAGCGCCCTGGCGTCCGCAGGATCAATACGCAAACCGAGCTGTTCGATGAGCGCACCATATCCACCGCGCGCTTCGTCCTCGCTCTCAGCTAGATCCTGTCGACCCGCAATGGCGACCGCAAACCCGTTCGCGGCGAGCCAGGCAAGTCCCTCGCAGGCGATGTCGAAACTGCTCGCCCCGCGCTCGGCGTCGTGAAGTGTCTTGGAATGATGGTCCATTGAGACACGCATCGTGATCTGTGCGCCATACATCTCGCTGAGCGAGAGCAGTCCTTCGCGGATTTTCGGGCGCATCATTGGCCGCATGGCATTCGTCAGCACGAGAAGCGTGTGCCCGCGAGCCAGCACCGCTTCCATGATGCGTAGAATGTCGGGGCACATGAAGGGTTCGCCCCCCGTAATGCCGATTTCCTTTGCGCCTTCGCCCAGTGCATCGATCTCATCCAGAAACGGCACGACGTCGGCAAGGGTCAGATAGACGAGATCGTCATTCTTAGGAGAGCTTTTGATGTAGCAGTTGCGGCATTCGATGTTGCAGAGCGTGCCGGTATTCAGCCAGAGCGTTTTCAGCCCACGCCAGTCGACAGACCCGCGCGTTTCGCCCTTCGCAGTGACAAAGGGATCACGAAATTTCTGCTCTATCAATGTCGTATGCGCCATGAGCAGAAGCTTAGTCTTGCTCACCGGCATGACAAGCAGCGGGGCTCATGCGCTCGCGCAGATGTGAAGTCATCCGTCGCTGGTTTGCTAAAGGACGAGGCTGAACAGGCCTGCAACGACGACAGTATAAAGCAGAACTGCGCCGAGGATCAGGAATATCTGATAGGCACCACCAATGGTCGATTTGGTCAGAGTAACCGCTTGGTTGACCAGGTCCGGCCAAGTGTAGGAGACGAAGTCGCCCTGCGTCATGATCGCTGTCAGCTTGCCGTGCTCGTCGACAATTGGGAGCCTGCGGAACCGCTCATTCGACATTATCCGCAGCCAGTCGATGAGATTGTCATCTTCTTTTGCGACCCGGACCTCAGTGGTCATGATATCGGACACTTTGGTGTCGAGGGGGCTCTTTTCACCCGCAACGAGCTTTCTCAGAACGTCCCGCTCAGTCACGAGTCCGAGTACCGATCGCTGCGAATCGGTCACGACAATCGCGCCGTAATTTCGCTCCGACATCATCTTGACGGCTGAAAGCACGGATTCGTCACGCCCGCAGACAAGTGGGTCCGGCTTTGTTGCATATTCTACGCGCTCACGAATTTTCATTGGACTTGTCCTGCTTGCTAAACCGCAGTCAGAAACCTGTGCCAAACATCTAGCGTTTCAAGAAATTCGCTATATTCCGGAATTGTCGCGTGAGTTCTTCTGAAAACTTGGCGCAACATGCGGGTGTAGCTCAATGGTAGAGCAGAAGCTTCCCAAGCTTAAGACGAGGGTTCGATTCCCTTCACCCGCTCCAGTGCCTGTCGCCCTGCCTGAATACGAGCCAATTTAACAAATTCGTCGCTTCGGTTTTGCCGACCTTAACCGGTTGGCTGTTAAGCTTACTGTATGGGCACACGCGTGGACTATCTAGATTTTGCTGAACTGACAGAGGCAGACCGGCTGGCCTGGTCATCCTTTCAGGCGGCTGATCCATGCCTGTGGAGCCCCTATTTTTCCCATTCCTATGTTGCTGCTGCCGAGATCGCCCGCCCCGGCGTAAAAGTGTTGAAGTTCCATGACGAAGACGAGCCGGTCGCATTCTGGCCTGTCAGGCCCGGCCCGCTCGGTACGGCGCGTCCTGTCGGTGGCCCGATGGATGATCTTCACGGAATCGTCGCGTCCCCCGATACGGTATTGGATCTTCAGCAACGAAGCGTTGCGCGTCATGTCGGCGGATATGCATTCACGGCCACGCCATCCAATCAGCGGCGCCACGGCCTCAACGGCCAGATGGGCGACGGCAATCAAGTCATGGACCTGTCGGCTGGCTATGAGGCCTGGCTGAACGAGCGCCAGACAGCATCATCCAATTTCAGACGTGAGCATCGCAAGGTAGAAGCGCTTCTGGATGCGCCCGGCACAGTCGTCGCGCATGATGTAACTGATCCTGCAGCCTTCGACCGGCTGCTGGACCTCAAGCAGCTTGCCTACCACCAGTCAGGCCACTTCCCACTCTTCTCGCTGGACTGGCCGCGCCGACTTCTCGAAACGCTGGCTGAGCGGAAAGCCAGCGATGCGCGGGGGGTGCTATCGACTCTGCACATTGATGGACAACTCACGGCCATGTCCTACTGCATGCGCTCAGAGCAGGTGATGCATTACTGGTTTCCAGCCTATGAGGACGCGTATTCGAAGCTGAAGCCCGGCCTCGCGCTCCTGTTCAGCCTTGCGCAATGGAGCGCGGCCAAGGGGATCAAGGAGCTTCATCTCGGTCTCGGCGATACCCGCTATAAGCGCCAGATGGCGACCTATATGGCACCGGTTCGGGCTGGCACCCTGGCCCTGTCTGGACCCCAAAAGCTCGCGACCTCTGCGGCGATGCTGGCAACGCAGCTGGAGGGGCGCCACCGTATTTTAAACATCCCGGCAAAGTTTGCCCGCAAATACCACCGGGTCATGCTGGCCGGGGCATTGCGGGCTTGAACTTGCTTGGATAACCAGACCGCGTGCTGGAACTGCCGCGCGCCTTAAGACAATTTGCCAGTCACTCTTGAAAGTGGCGCCAGCGGTTCTTCCACCCGGCGGTGAGCAATGTGCTCAGGGCGTTCGGATCTTGCGCCGAAGGGTGCTTTCAGACGGTTTGACCAAGCGTTGAACACGAAGAAGGCGTTCATCCGCTCAAACGGTGTTATGTTACCGTTCGAAGCGTGCAGCGTATTGCAGTCGAAGATCACGACCGAACCTGCCTTTGGCGCCGGGGCGACGATGCCGCCCTTGTCGACCAGCTCTGCGATGGAATCTGCATCCGGGATGCCAGTTTCCTGACGCTTCAGCGAAGACTTGTAATTGTCATCCGGCGTTTCACCGACGCACGAAATGAACGTCTCATGGCTACCCGGGACAAACATGACCGGACCAGCCTGCGGGTGGTTGTCGGTCAGCATCACGGACATGGAAAGCGCGCGCATATTCGGCATGCCGTCCTCTGCGTGCCAGGTTTCAAAGTCAGAGTGCCAGTAGAATTCCTTACCCTTGAAGGCCGGCTTATAGTTGAGGCGCGACTGATGGATGTAGACCTCATCATCGAGGATGTAGCGTGCAACGTCCGCCAGTCGTGGGTCGCGGGCAACGACATCGAAGTCACTGGTCTGGCGGTGAATGGCGAAAACGGACCGCACCGCGCCGCTATCCCGCTCTGAAATCACCGTTTCGTCGGCCAGGCTGTCTGGGTAGTCGCGCATCTCATTCGCGGTACCGCGCATGCGGGCAACTTCCTTTGGGGAGAATACGTCCTCCAGTACGATGAAACCGTCACGCTCGAAATCACGGATGAGGGACGGGTCGATCGGTGGATTGGTCTTGCCGTCGGCGTAGACGACCTTGTCGCGGCGAGCGATCTGCTCAGGTTTCGTGCTCAGCCTAGTGGTGTATTTGTCCTCGTGTACCTGTTGCATGGCTAATCGTTCTGACCTCTTGTTTCGCGGGCGCTTTCTGCACCGGTTCTCGATCTGGATGGCGGTTCATGCCGCTCATCTGGTCGCACCTACGCAGGGCCACACTCATAGGTTGCAAGAAAATTCCACGATTAATCCTAATCTTAATCGAGGTTATGCAGACACGCCGCTCCATGCGCGCAACCGTGCGATGTACGCCCCCATGCAGGCAAGACGCTGGACGCGCGGGCGCTTCTCCGTCAAAAGGCGCCCGATGAGCCCAGAGATCCTCACCGCATTTGCCGACCGGTTCGGCGTGTTTGTCTTCGCCATTTCTGGCGGCGTGCTTGCCGTGCGCAAGGAAATGGACCTGCTTGGCGTTATCGTCCTGGCGTTTCTGCCCGCGATCGGCGGCGGTACGATGCGTGACCTGTTGCTTGGTGCGCCGGTCTTCTGGCTATCTGATACGCTCACCCTGGTGCTGGCGATTGCGGGCGGGCTGACCGCCTTCCTGTTCTACCGCTTTGTAAGCCAGTTTCGTGCGCTTCGATGGCCTGACGCGGTGGGCATGTCCCTCTTTGCCGTGACGGGCGCGGCCAAAGCCATGTCGCTCGGCCACGGCTTCATCGTCGTCGTTATCATGGGAGCCATCACGGCGAGCGCGGGCGGCCTGCTGCGAGATGTGATCGCGAATGAAGAGCCGCTGGTGCTGAAGGAAGGGGAGCTCTATGCGACCTGCGCGCTGGCTGGCTCTGCGGTCTATTTCGGCGCGATTTCGCTGGGCGCACCGGAGGCGATTGCCTTCGCTGCCGGCATGGCGACAGCTTTCATCTCCCGGGCCATGGCCATCATATTCGGCATCAAGCTCCCCCGCGCCAAGGGCAAGCTCTGAACGGCCCCACCAGGGTTGATGTGTTCCAGTTCAAGCCGACCCGTCACGCGATCGGGGCAGATCTAGCTTAAAGGAAGTCCTGCAGCGTCTCGATGAAGAGGTCGAACTGGTCATGGTGCAGCCAGTGGCCTGCTTCGGGGAACATCTTCACATCGGCACGTTTGAAATGCTGGATGCGGCCATCTTCTGCCGGGTTCGACGCCCAACTTTTCTCGCCATAGAGCAGGAGCGTCGGACAGCTGATATTCGACCAAAGCTCGGCGACCTGCTCATGCGTGATGTCGACCGATTCCCACACGCGCAGGTAGTTATCGAATTTCCAGGAATAGGTGCCGTCCTCATTACGTGCGATGCCATTGATTGTGAGGTGGCGCGCCTGTTCCGCGGTGAGGAAGCTGTTTTCTTCCTTCATGCGGGCATAGGCCTGCTCGAGTGAGTCGTAGCGCTTTGGCTGGCGTCCGGCGAGGCCGCGCTTGTCATCAATCATCTTGCGAAAGTGGTCCTGCCAGGGCGTTTTCCGGCGCTCTTCCAGACGGCTCGGGCTTGGCCCCAACCCTTCGATCGCGACGATCTTGCGAACATTCTCCGGATAAAGGCCGGTATAACGCAAGCAAATATTCCCGCCGAGCGAATGCGAAACGATGGTGACAGGCGCAAGCTTCAACTGGTGAATCAGCTGAGCAAGGTCGTAGATATACGCCTGCATGTTGTAATTGCCTTCAGGCGACCAGGCACTGTCGCCATGGCCGCGAAGGTCCGGCGCGATGACGTGCCAGTCCTTGCGGAGCGCCTCTGCCGTCCAGTCCCAGCTGCGGCAATGGTCGCGCCCGCCATGCACCAGGAGAAGCGGCGGCGCATCTTCATTGCCCCAGTCGGCATAGTGCAGCTTGAGGCGTTGCGAGAAATAGGTGTGCGAGGTCGGGCCGAGAAGAGTCATCAGAGCTGTTTTGACCGCATCGCTTCATAGAAGGCAATGGCTGCCGCATTGGAAACGTTGAGGCTTTCCATGCCGGGCACCATCGGGATGCGTGCCAGCGTTGCGCACGCCTTCGCCACCGCCGGGCGGAGACCTGATCCTTCGGCCCCCATCACGAAAGCGACCTTGCCTGCGCCGCTGACAGAAGCGGAAAGCTGTTCCATCCCCTCACCAGCAAGACCCACCGTATGATACCCCGCCGCGCCCAGGGCATCGAGCGCGCGGGCAATATTCACGACGCGGATTTCCTCGATCGTCTCGATGGCACCTGCCGCAGATTTGGCGACCACACCGGTTAGCGGGGGCGTATGGCGGGTCTGCAGCACGAGACCGCCCACACCGAATGCGGCCGCCGACCGGAAGATAGCGCCGAGATTATGCGGATCCGAAATCTGGTCGAGAACACAGAGCGTGTCAGGGGCGTCAGGACGATTAATCACGTCTTCGAGTGCAGATGGTTCGGCCGGTTCAACCTTTATGGCGATACCCTGATGGACCGCGCCGGGCGGCAGCAATTTGCTGAGCGTCTTCTGGTCCATGACCTCAAAGCCCGTAAGCCCCGTCCGCTTGGCCGCATTCTCTGTCGCGACCCAGCGCAGAATGACCCTGTTCTTGTTGGAAATTGCGGCTTCGACGGCATGCTGACCCCAGAGCCAGAGCGGCTCATTTGGGTCTGGTGCAGATCGCGCTGCAAATCGCCGTTTCTCATGGTTGCGTGGAATGGGCTTCATCCCTATAAAGCGCGCTTCGGAGCGGCCGGGTTGTCGATGACAGCCTTTTGACGCTCCGATCCGGCAGCGTCAATTACCGACGCTGCAAGGCAATCCCTGGAGGGGTGGCCGAGTGGTTAAAGGCAGCAGACTGTAAATCTGCCCGCATAGCGTACACAGGTTCGAATCCTGTCCCCTCCACCATTTCCCTTTCCAAGATTTTGGGTATGCGATTCCGACCGAGCACGGGTTGGCGCATGGAAAAAGTCCTCACCTAAAACAGGATATAGCGCATTTCACGGGATCGCTTCCGACTGAAATTGCGCTCATTCCATCTGAGCGGCTTTTGCGCCCGTTGGTAAGACTGTTGGTATCCGGGCGCCGAAACCTGAAGGATACCGTGGCGCCGCGTTGCACGCTTCGACCTACGCACCAAACCCAAAAGGGATTTTCAAGCTGATTGTTCTGCCGCTTGAGCTTGAAGGGATTTCCGAAGTGTTTCGGCGAAATCGCTTAGCTCATCGTATGTCAGGATGGTCACGCGGGAACTTTGCGCAAGCTGCTGAGCCGATATAGTATAACCTACCTTGCAGACCACGAGCGCCATATCGGCACCGTAAAAGGTTTTCGCTGCATGAACCTCTTGGACAGCCTTATTGCCGACTTTGCCCGCGTAGAGCTTGCATTGCACGACCACCTTAAGCTGTTTGTATTGCGCAATAACATCAGCACCTTGATCACCCGATCCTTGAGTTGTCCAAGCCGCCCATCCCTGTTTCTTGAAAGCTGATGCACACAGAACTTCAAAATCCAGAGGAGTAATGCCTTCTGGAACGTTCCGCGAAATATCGCGCTTTGCGCCGTGCTCCGCTACGCGGTCGTCCAACAACCTCTTCATAACATCGCTCACGTTGGCCTTGGCTACGGCCTTAGTTTCTTGCGCGGAAAGTTTCGGGAGAACCACTTTGTCGAAAAAATGCTGTACTTCGCGGTTCCAATCCTTTGCATCTACAACGCCATAGCGATCTTGCCGGACTAGCGTATGGCGCCGATCGGCCAAAGTGTCGATGTGATCGTTGACCGTACTGGCGATCAGTCGCTCTGCGCTTGCCAAAGCTTTCTCCTGGCGAGCCTCAAGCGCTCGGCCTTCAGCCGATTTCCACGCCAAGCGGATTGCCAGGGCAATGGCGGCGCCGAGAAAGATAAATATCCCCCCTCCCCTCGTTCCGTCGAACAACGTCAGAATGAGGCCCCCAATCATAGCCGCAGCAAATTTTGCTATGATTTCACTCTCGGACTCTTTCGCCATAGAAGCCTCTCTGCGCGATCACCAAAGCATCCCATTCGGGAGGACGTTGTGCGCATTCGATCTGCAATGTCTATTGCAGAACAAACTTGAGAAAGAGAAGAGAGACCTTCCTTTCGATTGCCATGAATGCGGTCTTTTCTAACTACCTTTATCGCATTGGCGGGCCGTCTGGCTTTGGCTTCCTCTGGGCCGGTGCGCCTCGCGGGGGTTGGCGCTGAGCCCCGGTATTCGACCGTTTTCGCTGAAATTCGGCTGAGACGATTTGCGCTCGAACCGGTGAAACCCGCTCGTCACATGAAGCACGCTCAAGGCTGCGCGCCTCTTCGGTTTTTCCGTATCGCGGCTCTGCCACTCACATGGATCGCGCTCAGGGCTGCGGGTCAGCATTTGCCCCCGAAGCCACACAGGACGCATTCGGGCCCCACTGCCATCCGCGTGCCTCTTCACTTGCATCGCGCCGCGCCCCGAAGTATCTCGTGGCCTTCTGGCGCGCGGATATAGCACAATGGTAGTGCAGCAGCCTTCCAAGCTGAGGATGCGGGTTCGATTCCCGCTATCCGCTCCAGATGCCCCACCGACAATTTGAAAGAATGGCGCACCTAACAGGATTCGAACCTGTGACCTCTGCCTTCGGAGGGCAGCGCTCTATCCAGCTGAGCTATAGGTGCGTTGCCACACCCTCTATGCGAAGCGGGCCAGAGGTGCAATCTTTGCGAAACACGCCAAATCAGCTTTGTAGCGGTGGCGACTGGCATATAAGCAGGCCCGCCACCCAGATCGCAGGCCGCCCTTCGGAGGAGAGAACCCGTATGAGCCGCAGCTTCCATTTCGTTTCAGGCCTCAGCGCCGTTGCCCTTGCCGCACTCGCGGCCTGCAGTCCGTCAGGCAGTGACGACACTGATACCGCTGAAGAGCCGGCCGTTGTCGAAACCGGCACGGGCGCTGAAGACGCAAGCCCCGAAAGCTCTGCTGAGTATCGATCACGAGATGAGTTGCTGGCAGAGTTCGATGAAGCCCTCCAGCGCGCACAGGCGACGAATGGCGACGGCTCGCCCGCGATCTGGACCATGTCGGACGATGACACCACGGTTCATATCTTCGGCACTGTTCACCTGATGCGCCCGGACCTTGAATGGCGCACGGACGAGTTCACCGAAAAGTTCAACGAGGCCGATATTCTGGTCCTCGAACTCGACATGGTCAGCGAGGAAGGCCAGCAGGCCGTGGCCCGCGACTTCCTCTCACGCGGTTTTTATGGGGATGGACGCACCCTCAGCAATGAGTTGCCAGCCCCGGTGCTGGCTGCATTTGAGAGCGCGCTGTCCGGCCTCAGCCTTCCTGTCTCCGCTTTCGACCCGATGGAGCCCTGGATGGCGGCGGTGAACCTTTCGGTGTTGCAGCTTCAGTCTGACGGCTTCGACCCGAATGCCGGCATTGAGCAGATCCTGATTGCCGACGCGGAAGCGGCCGGTAAGGAATTCGCCTTCCTTGAAACCGCCGCCGATCAGGCCGCGATCTTTGATGAGCTGCCCGAGGACACGCAGGCGGCCTATCTCTACGAGACGTCAATCACACTGGTCGACACCAGCCGCACTCTCGACCAGGTCGTCGATGAGTGGCGGGACGGCGATGTCGAGGGCCTCGGCGTACTGGTCGCCAATCCGGATACGGGCGGCGGCGACGGCATCTATGACGCCCTGTTCGTTGAGCGGAACGAAAACTGGGTGCCTCAGATCGAAGGCTTCCTTGATGATGTCGAGGGCACCGTTTTCGTTGCGGTTGGCGCCGGCCACCTTGCAGGGCCTGACAGCGTCATCACCCTTCTGCGCGACAAGGGTTATGAGATCGAAGGGCCTTAAGCTCTCGTTGAAATTTGGCACCTGCCGGACCGGCAATCAGTCCGGCGGGTTGCCGTCCCAGTCGATGATCCAGTCGATCTGGTCTTCCTCGAAGACGGTCTCCTCGCTCACAGTCTGGCCCATGATCGACTTGCCCACTTCGTGGATGCGCTGACGGTCGCCGCAGACAAGATGATGCCAGTCTTCCAGCCCACGCCCCTCATGCACACGGCGATAGGCACAGCTTTTCGGCATCCATTTTAGTTCTGAGACCGACTTCGGCGTCAGGATCACACAGTCCGGCACCTTGGCCTTACGGTTGGGGTAATCAGAGCAGCGACACAGATGAGCGTCGAGCAGTTTGCAGTGCAGCCGCGTATAGGCGACGTCGCCGCTATCTTCGTCCTCGAGTTTGAGAAGGCAGCATTTGGCGCAGCCATCGCAAAGCGACTCCCACTCCTGCGGGCTCATCTCTGTCAGGCTTTTGGTTTCCCAGAATGGCTTGCTCATAACTGACTTAATGGATCAGGCGAGCACATCCTTCCAGTCCGGATGCCTGTCGATCTGCGTTCGAGCAAAACCGCATATGGGCACGAGCTTGAAGTTTTCTGCGCGCGCTTTCTCGACCAGCTTACCGACCAGCTTGGTGCCGAGTCCGCGCCCACCGAGCGCCGAGGGCACACCGACAAAGTCGACGCGCATCACATCATCGCTCTGCCAGTCATAGCGAATGACCAGCTCATGGCCCTCGACATCGGTGGTCAGCTGCCTGCCATCATCATGAAGTGTGAGGTCGCTCATCGAAGGACGTCCTTCCAGTCAGGGTGTTTGTCGAACTGCGCTTTGGCGAACGGGCAGAGCGGCATGATTTTTATGCCGCGTTCGCGAGCATGCGCGATCCCGGCCTCAACCAGCTTCTGGCCAACGCCTTGGCCGCCAAGCGCTTCGGGAACGCCGGTATGATCGATAATGATCACGGTTGTACCGGCTGTAGAATAGGTCATTTCGGCCCTGTGGCCGTCAATGATCGTGTAGAACACGCCGCCGCTTCCACTCTCCGCATGCTTGATTTCGAGATCAGCCATCGAGTTTCAGACCTTCCGCAATTTCCAGTGCATCAGGACAGATGGGATCTGCTTGCGGAGTTTGAAGAAACCTTTTTTTGCGTGCGGCCAGAAGCGCTCATCCCAGTCGCGCCTCATCTGGTGTATGTGAAAGCCATCTGTTTGGAGATCTGTCAGCAGCGGTGCGATCGCTTCGCGGGTCCATCCTGCAGGTAGGTATGGGACAACGATATGCTTTGTGTTCAGCTGCGCGGCCCAGTCCCGAAGCGCCCTCCGCTTGTCTGCTGTGTCCGACAGGTTCTCAGCCGCGGCGCCGAAATGGTTGCTCGCCCGCGACAGGCCGTCCTGCAACGCGCCGCGGGTGAACGACATCGCCTTGTCTGAAACATCGCCAGTGCACCGGCCGCCTGCACTCTCCAGACCGGCAATTGCCTCTACGGGCAAATGTTCGTCGAGCCAGGTTTCAACGCTGAGGTCGTCTTCAGTCAACAAAAGGGCAAAGCGCTCCTCTGGCATGCCATCGCTCACCGGGAGCTGCTGCGGCTGCGGGTTTTCCGATCCCGGAACCTGGTGCGCGCTCTGAGCAAGATTGTCTGGCGAAAACCGGCCATCACTACAGGTTTCGATAGCTTCCTTTTTAGCGAGATAGGTCTTTCCCGATGTGTGAAGTCCCGCGACCCAGCGCCAGGAAAGTGTGTTCGAAGCAGGATCACCGTCGAGGAGATGGCGCAGGAAAAAGTCTGCACCGAGCGCCCATGGCAGCTTCAGCGTGAACAGCCAAATCGAGGCGAAAGACATCCGGGCGTGGTTATGGAGATAGCCTGTTTCAGCGAGCTCCTTTGCCCAATGGTCGAAGCCTTCGATTCCGGCACGCCCCTCTATCGCGGCTTCATAATCGGCTCGTAGACCCTTGTCTTTCTCCAGCGTCTGAAATTGCGTGTCGCGGTCGAGGATATAGTCTGACCAGACGGCCGGGTGATGTTCCAGCCAGCCTTTGAAATAGGTTCGCCAACAAATTTCCTGAATGTATTTCGTGGCTTGTTCGCCGCCATTCACGATGATGGCAGCAGTGGCAGCCTCCTCTTCGCTGATGAGCCTGTGACGAAGAAAAGGCGAGAGCTGCGAGACGTTGGGGCGGGCGTCTTCGCCCGGATCGATGTTGCGGCGGTGCGCATACTGCGCCCCCATCAGGGGCGCAAATTCGTTCAGTCTTTCAAGGCCTGTGTGCCTTGCAGGGGTCTCGTGGTGCAAAATCATGGAAGAGGAATTAGGCGCCGCGAGGACCCTGCCCAGCAAATAGCCACCCTATTGAGCGTTCTTTTTCTCTTCTGATTTCAGGGCGTCCTTGGCTTCCCCGACCATTTCCTGGCCCTTACCTTCAACCTGCTCAGCCTTGCCTTCGGCTTCGAGCTTGCGGTTGTTGGTGGCGACGCCGGCGACTTCCTTTGCCTTGCCAGAAGCTTTCTTGCCGAGGCCTTCTGCTTGATCTTTTCCCATGGAAGGTGTCTCCTTTTGCGTGTGTAGACTGCATGAACAACAAGCGATCTGGCCCTGCCGTTCCCGGGATGGAATATTAAATTCCCGTGCTAGATGAGCCGCAGATGAGCCGACTACCGCCCCGCCCTGAGCTTGACTGGAAAGATGATGGCACGCCGCAGGATGTGCGGGTGGATGATATCTATTTCTCCCGCCAGAGCGGGCTGGAGGAAACCCGGCTTGTTTTCCTGAAAGGGTGCGGCCTTCCAGATCGCTGGAAGGGCAGAGGCAGCTTCACGATTGGCGAACTTGGCTTTGGAACGGGGCTGAATTTCCTCGCCGCCTGGCAACTCTGGCGCGAGACGCGTCCCTCAGGCAAAGCGTGGCTGCACTTCGTTTCCTTTGAAGGGTTTCCACTCGACCGCGAGGATGCTGCGCGCGCTCTTTCCGCATGGCCAGAGATCAGCGCGTTTTCGGACAAGCTCATCGAGCGCTGGCCGGAACGCGCACTCGGCGTCCAACGGATCGTCTGGCCGGATGACGGCGTGATGCTGACGCTTCATACCGGGGAAATCAGTGAAACCTTGCCCGCCTCACGCTTCGCGGCTGATGCGTGGTTCCTTGACGGATTTTCCCCGGCAAAGAATCCGCAAATGTGGGACAAATCCCTCTGGCCGATGGTGCAGCAGCGGTGCAGTGACGGTGTTTCTCTCAGTACATTCACGGTGGCCGGTTTCGTGCGTCGCGGCCTTGCTGAGGCTGGCTTCTATGTCGCCAAGGTCGAAGGGTTCGGACGCAAGCGAGAGCGGCTTGAAGTCAGCCTTTCGGAGGCCCCAAAACGCGCACCCGACATCTACGGGCTTCGCGCGCCTGAAACCCTTCCAAAGAAGGTTCGCATTCTCGGCGCAGGTATAGCCGGGGCGTGCCTTGCGCGGACATTTCTGGATCGCGGGCTCGAGGTCGAGGTGGTCGATGCGGCTGACGGCCCAGCGCAGCAGGCAAGCGGCAACCCGCTGGCGCTGATCATGCCGCGGCTTGATGCGGGCGATACGGTTCAGGCGCGGCTGCTGATCGATGCCTATCTGCGTGCGCGCCAATTCTATGCAGGCAGGCCGGGCGTCACTGAGACAGATGTCCTTCAACGCCCGAAGGATGAGCGTGAGGCTGAGCGGATTGCCAAAGTACTGGCTGACCCGCCTCTGGGGCTCGAGAATCTTGAAGCTGCCGCGCTCGGCCAGCTTCACAAGAGAGCGCTGATACTGGAGCCGGAAAAACTGATTGCGCACCTTCTCGATGGCGCCTCTACCCGGTTTGGCGAGACGCTGGATCTCTCGGGCCTCGACCCCGATGTGCCGACCATCATTGCGGCCGGTCAGGGCGCGCGCGCCCTGGTGCCATGGCTGAGGCTGACCGGGCGGCTTGGGCAAGTGGAGTTCGCGAATGTCGCCGTGGATGCGCCCCCTTCAGCAATTGCGAGCGGGCATTACGCGCTGGCCCTTGGTCAGACACGCCTCTGGGGCGCGACGTTCGACGCTTGGGATGGCACCGGACCGGAGACGTCCGAGGCGGCGCGGGCTGAGAATATCTCGGCGTTGGAAGTGCTGGACCCGTATTGGAGACAGGCCGCGAAAGCTGCAGAGCTTCAGAGCCGTGCGGGGGTGCGCGCGACGACGCCGGACCGCCTGCCGTTGATCGGAGCGGTGCCTGATGAGGCAGCAGCACGAGAGGTTTTCGAAGGGGCGAAACATGGTCAGACCATCGAAACGGACGCGCCGCTTGTCGATGGCCTGTTCATAGCAGGTGGGTTTGGATCGCGCGGCTTCACCTGGGGCCCATGGGCGGGAGAAATACTGGCCAGTCAGATCCTTCGCGAACCCGCCCCGGCGACTGGCCCCGCTCTTGAGGCGGTGTCGCCGATGCGGCTCATTCTTCGCGCCCTGAAGCGCGGGGGCTGACGGGCGCTTAGCCCTGGCTCGTAGCGGCGAAGACCAGCTGCAGACCACGCTCTGCCGAAGCTTCAAGCGTCAACTGGACGCCGCCAGCTTCGATGTGCAGTCCGCCGAGCATGCTGGCAGCGACGGCAGACGCGAGGATGAAGGTTGCACCGGCAAGTGCGAGCCATCCGCTGGTCTGGAGATTGCGTGTCATTTGAGGAGCCCCCTTGGCTTCAGTCGGTTGAGGTGCCGGCTCTATCCAGTGATACCGGTTTGGCAGGGAGAGGAGTTGAGCCGACATGTTCAGTTCTTTTCGAGATTGCGGAATTCGCGGCGCAGACGCCATTCATCCGAGGTGACACTGGCTTCGAGGTTCTGGAGACGGTCCTCCAGGTCCATGAAGGTGTATTTGAGACCGGAATAGGTCGTTTTCGGCCGGTCGGAGACGCCGCGCCAGAAAGCCTCTTCTTCAGGGGCGAGGTGCCCATAGGACTTTGGGGCTTTCGGCACGATCAACCACATGACGATGTAGGCGAGCAGCATCAGCGGTCCGGCGAGGAAGAAGAAAGCCGCGACGGTAAGCAGGCGCACCACAAGCGGGTCCCAACCATACCGTTCGCCGATGCCGCCGCAGACGCCTGCGAGGATCCGCTCATTGCGTGAGCGATAGAGGCGCTTTGGATTCGGCGAGCGAAACATCTCGTCTTCGTATCTGCGATGACGGTCGCGCCCGGAATGAGGGTGACGGTCAGAGTGGGTCATTAAACTGGTTCCTTATTGGTCGTAGGAGGAGCGCGGCTGGCGACTTGCTGGCGCGGCATCTTCCGGGTTGGCGTCTACGAGCTTCTCGAGGGTCTCGATGCGGCGCTCCATGCGTTTGGCGGAGCGCCAGAGGTCTTCGAGCATGCGCTCATCGTCAGGCTCGAGCGTCTTCTGTTTTCTCCAGAGCGTGATGTAGTGAAACACCATACCGGGGAAGACGATGAAGAGAGAGACGATCGCGATGAGGGCGATCAGAAATTCCTGATCCATGACTATCCTTTCTGGGCCCCGCCCCTTTCATCCATGGACTGGATGACAAGGCCGGGCACGATGATGACGGAGAGGATGATGCCGAGAACGAAGAGGGATGTCAGCATGACTTAGCCCTCGCTCTGGGTGGATTGCGTGGAAGACTGGCCGCGCGACTTCTTGAGCGCCTCGAGCTCTTTCTCGACAGCTTCGTCACGCTCAAGCGCGGCGAACTCGTCTTCGAGGCTCGGTTCACGGCCCTGGATGGTGTCGGCATAGGCTTCCATCTCGTCGACCTTGCGCTCAACATTGGCGTAACGCGCCAGCGCATCATCGACACGACCATCATAGGTCTGCGAACGCATGCGGATGCGTTGCTCAGCGGCTTCGCGTCGCATCATCAGCGCACGGTGCTTTGCCTTGGCTTCGTCGAGCTTTGCCTGAAGCTTGCCGAGATCGGACTGGTGCTTCTCGAAAGCGTCTTCGGCAGCCTGCATGGCATGCTCGCGGCGGTCGATTTCGCCGGCAGCTTTCTGCTTTGCGGTCAGTGCGCCGCGGGCAAGATCTTCACGGCCCTTGTCGATAGCAACGCCGGCTTTCTTTTCCCAATCGTCGCGGACGTTGGTGTAGTAGGCGATCTCACGTTCCATTTCCTTCTTGTCGGCCATGGCGCGGGCGGCCGCTGTGCGGACCTCAACCAGCGTGTCTTCCATTTCCTGGATGATCAGGCGTGCGATCTTTTCTGGGTTTTCGGCACTGTCCAGCATCGCGTTGATGTTGGAGTTGATGATGTCGCCGAGGCGGGAAAAAAGTCCCATGATTTTTTATCCTTTCAAATTCTCGTCGGTCGTCTGGGAGGAGACGAGATGCTTTTTACGGGTGGCTAGAAGAACAGGCCGCCAAGGAAGACGCCTGCTGCAAAGAACATCCAGCACTCGGCTGGACGGCTTGCGAGCCAGCGGCCGAAGCGGCCACCTTCTTCGCGGCCTTGCCGGTAGCGGGTCTCGTAGGAGCGGTCGGTCATTCTTCTGGTCCTTTCGGTTTAGGCGACGCCCATCGCCTGACTTGCCATACTCATTTCAAGGACCGTGCCAGTTCTTCGCTAACCACCTAAAACATTGTTTTTAATGGGAATAAGATCTTCGCACCGCCAATGACGTCATTGAATTTAGCTTTTTATACTAAATCTTTTAGTTGTTTTGACCGTATATTTAGCTAATTTGACTGCATGATTGGCGATACACCCCAGATAATCGGCGAGGCGCCGGAGTGGCTTTCCGCCCTGGAGCACGTCTCGCGGCTGGCGCCACTGGACCGGCCAGCACTCGTCATCGGTGAACGCGGCACCGGCAAGGAGCTGATCGCAGAGCGTTTGCACTTCCTCTCGAAGCGTTGGGATGGACCCTACATCAAGGTGAACTGTGCAGCGCTTTCTGACGACCTTCTCGACTCTGAGCTGTTCGGCCATGAGCGCGGCGCTTTTACCGGCGCGACAGAGCGGCGGACCGGGCGGTTCGAACTCGCCAATGGCGGCACGATCTTCCTTGATGAGATTGCAACGGCAACGCAGCGCGTGCAGGAAAAGCTGCTGCGTGTCATCGAATATGGCCAGTTCCAGCGTCTCGGCGGAGAGAAGGTGCTGGAGACGAATGTCCGCGTCGTTGCCGCAACCAATATCGACCTGCCTTCAGCCGTAGAGGCCGGCAAGTTCCGCGCCGACCTTCTGGACCGGCTGGCCTTTGATGTCGTGACCCTTCCGCCGCTCAGGGCCCGCAAGGGCGACGCCTCATTGCTGGCAGACTTCTTTGCGCGGCGCATGGCGCGCGAGATGATGGAGGATTTTCCCGGCTTTGCCCCATCGGCCATTGAGGCAATCGAAGCGCATGACTGGCCGGGTAATGTGCGTGAACTCAGGAACTTCGCACAGCGTATCACCGCGCGTGCCCTGGTGGTGCCCACAATTGAGCCCGTGCGCTTTGACCATGAAGCGCTGGACCCGTTCGCATCGCCTTTCAGGCCGCCATCGGTCTTGAAAGGGACGACAGACTCCCCACCTCCCGCGTCTCAATCCCGTCAACCTGACTTGCCGAAACCACAACTCGGAGCCCCTTTCGACGTCCAGACAAGGGTATTTGAAACCGCTTTGATCGATGCGGCCCTGGCAGCCCATGACGGGCACCAGGGAAAGGCCGCTGAAACGCTGGGTCTGACCTATCACCAGTTTCGCGGGCTTTTGCGCAAACATGATTATGGAAAGAAGCCGGGTAAGCCCGACACCGAGACAAGCGACTGAAACCCCGGTAAATTCATAAGAGCCGCAAGTTCGGCTCTGCCTGCCAAGGAGACACCATGCAGGGTTCCACCACATCACCGTCAACAGGCGCTGCGCCATCGGGCGCTAAGACGCCTGAGCCGGTCACTTTTCTTGGCCTTGAGTTCCAGCCGCGCACGGCCCGCCAAGCGGCGCGTTCTATTGCTGCAAGGGCGCTTGGTGCTGACAGCTTCTGGTATGTCGTGACACCGAATGTCGATCACATGGTCCGCCTCCAGCGTGAGGAAGCGCTGCGCACTCTTTATGATGAGGCAGACCTGATCCTGAACGACAGCCGTATCCTGGAACTTCTGGCCCGCGTCGAAGGCATCGACCTGCCCGCCTCTCCTGGTGCAGACATCGTGCAGCAACTTTTCGAGCGCGAAGTCGACTCTGATGAGCCTGTCGTCGTGATCGGGTGTACGGCAAGTGAGATTTCGGCACTGAAGGCCCGGTTTGGTCTTTCCGATGTGCGCTGGCACGATCCGCCAATGGGCCTGCGCAACAAGCCGGAAGCGGTCAAGGCCGCCGCCGAATTCATGGCGCGCAATCCTTCGCGGTTTCATTTCCTCTGTGTCGGCTCACCTCAGCAGGAAATGGTGGCGCTGGCGGCCAAGCAGCTTGGCAACGTACAGGGCGTCGGTCTTTGTTGCGGGGCAAGCCTCGATTTCCTGACAGGCCGCACGAAGCGGGCCCCGGAATGGATGCGCCGGTTCAGGCTGGAGTGGCTGCACAGACTGACCAGCGAGCCGCAACGCATGTTCAAGCGCTACCTGATCGATGGACCAAAGATTTTCGGGATCTGGAGACAGGACCGCAAACGGCGCAGGCAGGCGGCCTGAAGCCGCGCACGCCTTACTGGCCGGTGTCGAACTTGCCACCCTTGAGGATGAAACGGCGGTCGCAATAGCCGCATTCGACCATGTCGTCGTCGCCCATTTCGTACCAGACGATTGGGTGGCCAAGGGGGCCGTTGCCGCCGTCGCAGGCGACGCGGTGCTCATCGGTGAAGATCGTTTCCGGGGCTTCCGGCAGGTTCTGAGTGGCCATAGTTGAGCTTCCCCAATGTCAGCATTGCCCGTCAGGCGGTACGGCGCATAGGTAGTCCGTCATGAATGGCGGCGTCAATTGGATGAGACACCGCACCTTTGACCGGGAGGCCAGCCGATGAAACCGACACTCTATCACTGCCGCAATGCGCGTTCATTCAGGCCGCTCTGGGCGCTGGAGGAACTGGGCATCGATTATGACCTCGTCGTCCTGCCCTTCCCGCCGCGCGTTCACTACAAGCCGTACATGGACATCAACCCGCTCGGCACCATCCCGTTCTTTACCGACGGCAAGGCGAAGATGACCGAGTCGACCGGCATCTGCCATTACCTTGCCGAGACACATGGGCCGACAGACCTTGCCGTCCGGCCCGACGAAGCGGGCTATGGTGAGTATCTCAACTGGATGTATTTCTCCGACGCGACGCTGACCTTCCCGCAGACGCTGGTGCTTCGCTATGAGATGCTGGAGCATAAATCGCGCCGCCAGCCGCAGGTCGCTGATGACTATCGCATGTGGTTTTCAGGCCGCCTGCGCGTTGTCGACCAAAAGCTGGAGCATTCGAGGTTCATGGTTGCGGACCGGTTCACCATGGCGGATATCGCCATCGGGTATGGCCTGCTGCTGGCCAGCGTCCTGCCGCCGCTTGAGCCGTGCCTGACAGAGACCTGCAAGGAATATCTCGGCCGGATGAAAGACCGCCCTGCTTTCAAACGCGCACAGGAACGACAAAAACAGGCGCTGGTGGTAGAGGTCGAGGGCGACAGTCCTATATAGACGCTTCGAGCAAAACACGGAGAGCAGATGTCCGCCCCTGATTATGCCATCGAGGTCGAGAACCTTGAAAAGGTCTACGCTGCCTCTGGTAAGATGCCGGAAAAGCGCGCCCTCCAGTCCATCAGCCTGAAAATCCCGCGCGGCAGCATCTTTGGCCTGCTCGGCCCGAATGGTGCGGGCAAGTCGACCTTCATCAACATCCTGGCTGGCCTCGTGACCAAGACATCCGGCACGGCGCGTATCTGGGACATGGATATCGACCAGCATCCGCGCGCGAGCCGCGCCGCGATCGGTGTCGTGAACCAGGAAATCACCATGGACCCCTTCTTCACGCCGGAAGAGGCGCTGGAGCTACAGGCCGGTTTCTATGGCGTCCCGAAGAAGTCTCGCCGGACGGCAGAAATTCTTGAGGCTGTCGGGCTATCCGACAAGGCTGACGCTTATGTCCGCCAGCTGTCCGGCGGCATGAAGCGGCGCCTGATGATCGCGAAGGCACTCGTACACCGCCCGCCTGTCCTTATCCTCGATGAGCCGACGGCTGGCGTCGATGTCGAGCTTCGCCGCTCACTCTGGCAATATGTTCGCCGCCTGCACGATGAAGGCACGACCATCATCCTGACGACGCACTATCTGGAAGAGGCTGAAGAGCTCTGCGACGAGATCGCCATCGTCAATCATGGCGAGATCATCGCCTGCGAGCCGACGCCGAAACTGCTGGCGCGCATGGACCAGCGCATCCTGAAGATCCAGCCGCGTGAGCCGCTGAGCGCGGTGCCGGAGAGCCTGGAGCATCTCGATATACGCTTGCTCAAATCTGGCGAGCTCGAGATTGCCTATCGCAACAGCGAGACCGGGATTGGCCGCCTGCTGGAGAAAGTGCGTGAAGCAGGGATCAGCGTCGCCGACCTCTCCACCGACCAGCCGAAACTGGAAGATGTCTTCGTCGCGATGACGACTGAGGCGGCTTAAGTCTGACGGCTAGCCGAGGCGGCGCACCATGAAACCGGTGCGCGGGAAGTGCAGGTTCAGGGTTTCGGCCTGTTCGTCATGGCGGTGGATGATGATGCGGTCGGCAGTCGCGATCACGATCTCGCCTTCGACCCAGTCGCGGCCGTAATCGTCTGCAGCGACGGCGACGCGCTGGCCCGGCTCGAATGCCTGAAGCTCACCCTCTGTCTTGGCCGCCTTGAGGCGCGGGGCCGCGTTAAGCGCGATTTCAAGCGCCTCTTCACCGGTGATATCTTCCGGCGTCTGGCCTTCGATTTCTTTCATGCGCGCATACCAGTCTGCGGTGCGCGGAAAGGATTTGAAGCACTCGGTCAGGAAGTCCGGCAGTGCGCTCTCGATAAACCACGGATTCATGAAGGCGTGGACGTCGACGAGCCCTGGCTTCGTGCTGACCAGCCAGTTGCCAGCGCCGGCCCCCTGCCCACCAGCAAGACGCTGTTCCAGCCATGCCATCTGTGCGCGCCACTGGTCCTTCATCATCGGCACGACCGCCTTCATGGCGTCAGTATCGAACGGGCGGCCTGAAAGCTGCTCACGGTCTTTCTTGAAGGCTTCGGGCACCTGATCGCCAATCGAACCGAAGATGATGGCGACGCTGGTCTGAAACCACTTCCCGTCGGCCCAGGACCCAACGACATTGGAGAGGCCTTCATGGCCCGGGAGGTCCAGCTGGGGAATTTCGAACCGCTCTTCCAGTGCGCGAATGATCATTGCGCTGTCGAGGAAGATGTCCGCGCCGATCTGCATGACGGGCGTCTTGCGATAGCCACCCGTCAGCGGCATCAGCAGCGGCTTCGGCATCATGTTCGGAATCTCTACGGACGCCCAGGCGAGGTTCTTCATCCGCAGCGCGAGCCTGACTTTCTCCGAGAAGGGAGAGGTCTGGTAGTGGTGAAGAATAATCGTTTGCGCGCTCGCCATCTGCTTTCCTTTTCGCCGTCTGGCAGGCACCCTATTCCATCTGAGGGCTTGCCCGCCGCGTCCAAAGCGATTTCAAGCGGTAACGAAAAAGACGCAAAGCTCAAGAGGAAGTCCAGAAGATGCTCGATCCCGTCCTGATGCCGCACCTTGCCGATATTCCGCGTGTGCAATCGGAGAAGCTCGCCGACAAGCCCGCGATCTGGTTTGAGGGTAAGACCACGACATTCGCCGGCCTCGAAAAGAATGCGAACAGGGTTGCCAACGGCCTGCTCGCCGCCGGTGTGCAGCCGGGCGACCGGGTTGCCTATCTCGGCAAGAATATGGGCTGTTACTATGAGCAGCTTTTCGGCTGCGCCAAGTCGCGTTCGACCATGACCGGCATCAATAACCGCCTCGCGCCGCCGGAGATGAAATTCATCCTGTCCGACAGCAAGTCGAAAGTCCTGTTTGTTGCCGAGGAATTCTATGAGGCCGCTGGAAAAATTGCGCCTGAATGCCCTGAACTGAAAACAATCATCGCCATCGATGGCGGCCATAAGGAATGGCCATCTTATGATGAATGGATGGCGAGCCAGAGCGACAAGGCGCCCGGCCTCAAGACCGAAGATGATGACGATGTCATCCAGCTCTACACCTCCGGCACGACGGGCCTGCCAAAGGGCGTCATGCTGACCAATGCGAACTATCGTGCCGTCTTTATCGAGGCTGCCAAGCTTGACTGGGCCGCCTATGATGAAGGCGATGTCGTAATGAACGCCATGCCGCTTTTCCACGTGGCCGGCTGCAATATGGGCGTTCTTGCCAGCGCGCAGGGTGCGATGACGCTGATCCTGCGTGAGATCGACCCGGGCAAGATTCTCGACCTCGTCGAGCAGCACAAAGTCAATCATGCCTTCTGGGTGCCAGCTGTCATCCTGATGCTGTCCCAGATGCCGGGCGTCGATGACCGAAACTTCTCTTCGCTGAAGACAATTTCCTATGGTGCATCGCCAATCGCGGAAGACCTGCTAAAGCGCGCGGTCGACCTGTTCGGCGCAAAGTTCACCCAGCTTTACGGCCTGACCGAGACTGTTGGCCTTGGCACCTATCTGCCGCCAGAGGCGCACGACCCGAGCTGGGGCAAGCTGCGCTCCTGCGGTGTGCCTTATCCAACCTCCATCGTTCGCGTGGTGGACCCGGAGGACAATCCAGTTCCACAGGGCGAAGTTGGCGAGATTGTTATCGGCGCAGACTTCGTCATGAAGGGCTACTGGAACCGCGAGGAGGCCACCGAAGAAGCGCTTCGCGGCGGCCTCTTCCATACGGGCGATGCTGGCTATTTCGACGAGGATGGCTTCCTCTTCATCCATGACCGGATCAAGGACATGATCGTGTCGGGCGGTGAGAACGTTTACCCGGCTGAAGTTGAGAACGCCCTATTCAGCCACCCGGATGTCGCCGACGTCGCCGTCATCGGCATTCCGAGTGAGAAATGGGGCGAAGCCGTCAAGGCGATCATCGTCCTGAAGGAAGGCGCGACCCCGGACAAGGACGCCATCATCGCGTTCACGAAAGAGAAGATTGCTGGCTACAAGTGCCCGAAATCGGTCGACTTCGTGAAAGTGCTGCCGCGCAACCCGTCCGGCAAGATCCTCCGCAAGGATCTGCGCGAGCCTTACTGGAAGGATACCGACCGCCGGGTTGGCTAAAGCGTAAACCTCAACACGCTCATCTTTCGACCCCTGCCTTCGCTGGGGCATGCTTCGCTCTGGAGCAGTCCAGTGTATGACTAGAACCGG
Source organism: Henriciella barbarensis (assembly GCF_003576345.1). GTDB lineage: Bacteria > Pseudomonadota > Alphaproteobacteria > Caulobacterales > Hyphomonadaceae > Henriciella > Henriciella barbarensis. Next base: position 650,490 of record NZ_QWGB01000005.1, read on the forward strand.
ACGTTCGAGACAGGAGACCACTCGATGGAAGACGAACCGCACGGTGTGCATGACTTTGTCTATGATCCGCGAAATGCGGATGTGCTGATCTCGGTCAATGAAGACCTTAAGCACCGCGATGAAGCGACCGTTTCGGTGTTCGACAGTGGCTACCTGCTGGGTGACGGGGTGTGGGAAGGCCTACGCGTCAAGAATGGCGGTGTGGCCTTTCTCGATGAGCACCTGAAGCGGCTCTATGCGGGCGCAAAAACCATCGACATGGATATCGGGCTTTCGAAAGAAGAGCTCACCCAGCGTCTGTTCGACTGCCTGAAGGCGCAGGACATGAGCGACGGAGTGCATATCCGGCTGATGGTGACGCGCGGCATCAAGAAGACGCCTTATCAGGGCCCGCGCTTTACCATCACCAAGCCGACCGTCGTCATCATTCCGGAGTATAAGGCACCCGTGCCGGAAGTGATCGAGAAGGGACTGTCGCTTTTCACCGTTCATGTGCGGCGGACAGGGCCTGCCGAGCAGGACCAGAAGCTCAACTCGCACTCAAAGCTCAATTGCATTCTCGCCTGCATACAGGCTGACAAGGCGGGCGCGGATGAGGGGCTGATGCTGGATGCCGACGGATTCGTCGCGACCTGTAACTCGACCCATTTCTTCATCGTGCGCGATGGCGAGGTCTGGACGTCGCCGCCCGATTACTGCCTTGGCGGGATCACGCGCGGCAACATTATCCGTGTCTGTGAGGAGGCCGGGATTACGGTCCGTGAGAAGCGCTTCTCCCTGTTCGATGTTTATTCGGCCAATGAGGCCTTTGTGACGGGCACCTTTGCAGGCGTAACGCCGGTGCGCGAGGTGGACGGGCGCAGTATTGAGCATGTCGGCGGGCCGATGGCGAAGCGGATTACAGGGCTTTACCAGGATCTCGTCTCGCGCAGTCTGACGCCGATCAGATGAGTGAGCCTGTCCGCATCGCCATGTGGTCTGGCCCGCGCAATCTCTCGACCACGATGATGCGCAGCTTCGGCGCGCGGCCTGATACGGCCTGCGTCGATGAACCATTCTATGCGGCCTATCTCATTTCCACGGGCACGGTGCACCCCATGCAGGCAGAAATCCTGGAGGCGCAGGCGCATGATGGTGCCGTCGTCGCGAGGGAGCTGACCGAAGCGCCTGTGCCCGGCGGAAAGCCTGTCTTCTACCAGAAGCATATGACCCATCATATGGCGCCCGCCCTGCCCCGGCACTGGATGCACCGGGTGACGAATGCCTTCCTGATCCGCGATCCGGCCCGGGTGCTCGCCTCCTATGCGCGCAAGATGGAGACGGTGAACCTCGAAGCGATCGGTATCCCGCAGCAGGCCGAGCTGTTCGACCGGGTCTGCCAGATCAGGGGCGAAGCGCCGCCTGTGATCGACTCCGATGATATTCTGGCCGACCCGCCGGGGATGTTGCGTGCCCTCTGCGCCGCGCTTGGTATCGACTACACCGATGCAATGCTGTCATGGGAAGCAGGGCCGAAACCGGAAGACGGCGTCTGGGCGCCGCACTGGTATGACGCGGTGTGGAAGTCGACAGGGTTCGGCGCGCCGCGAAGTGAAAATCCGACGCTGCCTGAGGCGCTGCGCAGGCTGGCAGATGAAGCGCGGGAGAGCCATGAGGCGATTGCGCGGTATCGGCTGAAGCCGAAGTCCGCCTAAGACGTCTTCAATACCGCTTCCGCATCGCAAGGTGGTGTTCATGGCGGCTAGAAGGTGGTGTCTCGACCGCCATGGGTCCCAGCTTTCGCTGGGATGGCGGAAAGTGAGGCTTGGGCCGCATCTACTTCCAATACCCCGCCATCAGCGCTTTCGACCATTCCGGCTCGCGGATGTCGCCGCGTGGCAGAAAGCCTTCCATGACAGGTTTGATGTCGAGGACCGGGGTGCCGTCAATGGCGTCGAGACCTTCGAGGTAGAGCTTCAAGCCCTCCACTTTGAGGACGCGGCAGACGGTGACGCCTATCCGGTTGGGCCGGTTCTTGCCGCGCTGGGCGAAGATGCCGGTCAGCGGCCAGTCCTTATTGCCGCGCGGATGGCGCGCACCGCGCTCGATCTTCTCGTCAGGTACCTGGTCAAAAACGAAAATGACCTCTGCATGAGAGAAGGTATCAAGGCCGAAAAGCGCTTCGGGCGTGAACTGTTCGGCGTCGAGGTCGATGTGCGCGGGGATGGCATCCCAGCCATCATCGACAGGTTCAATGCGCTCAGACCTGACGGTTCCGATAGGGTGAAGGCCTATTTTACGTAGGGTCATGAGCGGCTTTCTCTTGGCAGGAATTCGCCTGTGTATAGACTGGTCTGGCTATACAAAAAACTGAAATTCAAGGGAGACCACCATGGCTGACGGTCAGGCATTGCCGCCATTTCGCCCCCTGCCGCAAAAAGAGCCGGACATCGAAATGGTCCGCAAGGATGACGGCACCATCTATCTGACGCCCCGCCAGTCGCCCGGCGATCGGCCGAAGACGATCCCGCACTGCCTTGATGAGCGCGCCGCTCAGCATCCGGACCGCCCGTGGCTGAAGCAGCGCGATCCGGAAACGGATCAGTGGCGGACTGTTACCTACGCGCAAGGCAAGAAGAAGGTCGATGCGCTGGCGCAGGCTTTCCTGAACATGGGCGCAGGGCCGGACGCGCCGGTCATGATCCTGTCGGGCAATTCAATCGAAAGCGCTCTGGTCATCATGGCAGCGCAGAAGATCGGCGCACCTGCGGCCCCGATCTCGGTTCCCTATTCAACCATGTCGACCGATTTCAACAAGCTGAAACATTGTTTCGGCGCTGTGCAGCCGAAGGCGATCTTCGTGCAGGATGCGGCGACATTTAAGAATGCGCTCGGCGCGCTGGGCGACCATGGCTGCACGGTCTTTGCCAAGACCGGTACGACGAATGAAATCCAGTCTTTTGACACGCTGGCAGAGACCAAGCCGACCCCGGCGGTCGATGAGGCCATGTCTAAGCTGAACGATGACAGCATCGGCAAATACCTCTTCACCTCCGGCTCAACCGGCATGCCGAAGCCAGTGCCGACCACGCAGGGGGCCATGTGTTCAATGCTCGCGGGACAGGAAGGCCTCCGCGATGATGAGCGCGACCCCGATTATGATCCGGACGAGGTCAACCAGGTGCTCGACTGGCTGCCATGGAACCACATTTCCGGGTCCAATGTGAACTTTAATGGCGCGCTTTGGAATGGCGCGACCTTCTGGATCGATGGCGGCAAGCCGACGCCGGACCTGTTCGGTGAAACGATCCGCAATATCCGTGAAGTCAGCCCGACAACTTTCGGTACAGCGCCGATTGCCCTGTCCATGCTGGCCGATGCGATGGAGCAGGATGACGACCTGCTGGAAGCCTTCTTCAAGAATATGCGGAGCATCGGCTATGGCGGCGCGACGCTTTCGGATGACCTCTATGACAGGCTGCAAGCGCTCGCCATCAAGGCGACTGGCAAGCGCATCCCAATCGTGACCATGTATGGCGCGACCGAGACGCAGGGCATCACTGTGGTGCACTGGGTGGTCGAGCGGGTTGGCCTGATCGGCCTGCCGCTGCCGGGCATGACGCTGAAACTGGTGCCAAACGGAGCAAAGCTGGAAGTGCGCGTGAAGGGCCCCAGCGTAATGCCTGGCTATCTCAATATGCCCGACAAGAATGCGGAAGTGTTCGACGATGAAGGCTTCTACAAGCTCGGCGACGCCGCAATCATGGTCGACGAGGATGACCCCAATAAGGGCATTGTCTTTGATGGCCGCGTCGGTGAGGATTTCAAGCTTTCGACCGGCACATGGGTGTCGGTTGGCACGCTGCGACCCGACCTGGTGGCAGCCTGCTCTCCGCTTGTCTTCGATGCGGTGATTGCCGGGCAGGACAAGGATTTTGCCGCCGCGCTCTTCTGGCCGGCACAGGCGACATTCATGTCCTATGTGAAAAAGGCTGAAGGCGACGCGCCAAAGGCCCTCGCGCAGCTGACCGCAGACCTCACCGAAAAGGTGAAGGCGTTCAATGCCGGTGAGAAAGGCTCCTCGCGCAAGGTCCGGCGTTTTACCGTGATGACCGAGCCGCCATCCATCGATGCGGGCGAGATCACCGACAAGGGCTATGTGAACCAGCGCTGCGTCATCGACCGGCGCGACGATCTGGTGCGCGGCCTCTATAGTGATCCGCCCGGGCCGGGCGTCATCACCGTTTAGGCGTGAGCGGCGAACCAGACAGACCGGACGGGGGCAAAGGCAAGACGATGTCGGGTGGCAACTGGATTGTGGCCGCCGCCTTCATCCTTGCCCTTGTTATTACGGCTGTGCTGTTCGCCTGGCCCTCTCTGACGGGCGGACAGATCAGGGACGAAGTTACCAGTCAGTCAGAGGCCGAGGCCGCGCTTGATGAGCTTGGCGAAGCCCCTCTGACACGCGCCTATTTCAGGAAACTCGACAGCGCCTTCCCGGCAGAGGCCCGGCAGCTGCGCGAGACGCTGCTGGTCGCACTCGAACGCGGTGTTCCTGAAGGCGAGATTGGCGTCTTGCTCCTGCAGGCCGGGAGCGAGCCTCTGATGCAGAGCCTTCAACGGCTTTCCAAGGCCGATATCCGCTATGCAAACGATGTAATGGGTCTGACCCGCGCGCGGCTGGAAAACCTGTCAACATCCGGGGCGCCCTACTGCATGGGCACCGACCTCGTCGCCTATGCGGAACTTGCCGAGCAGGAGGCTTACCTGCTCTTGCAATCCTATCTTGCGCCCGGCGAGCCGCTTTACGATTATTCGGTCGAAACACTCACCATACTGCTTGATGCTGTGATCGATGCGCGGATACGCCCACAGAACAGGGGCTACCCATCGCGCGCCGATATGAGCGCTTTGCAGACGCTGGGCACCGGCGCGCTTTTCGATAGCGACCTAACCTTGCTGCTGACAACAGAAGGCAAGAGCCGGCGGGAGATGAATGCAGCGCTGGAGACGGTGAATTTCTGCGATCTTGGTGTGCGCATGATCCAGCGTGTGGAGAATTTGCCAGAAGCGACAAAGGCGCGACTTTGGACGACCGGGCTCGATTATCTGGACCGTTACGGCATCCGGCGGATCATCTGGATGATGTCGACCTATTAGGGCCACCCATAAAAAACCCGGGCGGTGCGCGAAAAGGTGCTTCAAATTCGCGAACGACACGTCATTTTAAGATGATGGCCCTAGACGAAACCCTGCGCACCTTTCTGGACCGCTTCAAGCTTCCCGATTTTTCCAAGCTGGATCTGGTCCAGTCGACGGACAGACTGCGCAACAGCTTTTACCGGGCAAGCAGGTCGGTGGAGCGCGATGCGCCGGAACTTGCCGACATTTCCACCCTGGCAGTCGATGGCGCAGACGGACCGCTCAAGGCACGGCTCTATACCCCTCTTGGCGCCGGCATCGGCCCGGGGCCGGGCATCCTGTTTTTCCATGGCGGCGGCTTCGTGCTCGGTGACCTCGACAGCCATGACATGATCTGCCGGAGGCTGGCGGCAGGCTCGCGGTGCCGCGTGCTGTCCGTTCACTACCGGCTGGCACCGGAGCACCCCTTTCCAGCGGCGCACGAAGACGCGATGGCGATCTGGAACTGGGCCACGCAGCGCACGGACTTGTTGAAAATGGATCCCGAGCGACTGTGCGTGGCAGGCGATAGCGCAGGTGGCAACTTGGCGGCCTATCTCTGTCAGGAACTGAACCGGCAGGGAGAACCCGCGCCTTCGTTTCAGCTTCTGCTTTACCCGCTTGTCCAGTTCGTCGACATCAGAACCAAGAAACTGACCTTTCAGGAAGGCTTCTTCCTTTCAGAGCGGCTGTTTGACTATTTCCGCGACGCCTACATTCAGGCCGAAAGCGACCGGATGGACAGGAAAGTCTCTCCGCTATTTGCGCCGGACGATGATTTCTACGGTCTGCCACCTGCGCATGTCGTTCTGTGTGGCTGGGACCCTCTGAAGGACGAGGGGCGCGCCTATGCCAGCAAGCTGGCGGCCCATGGCGTACCGGTCACGATCCGCGAACACCCCGGCATGGTCCATGGCTTCATGAACCTCACCGCCGTTTCGCCGCCAGCGCGTGATGCCATCCACGAAGCAGGCGAAACGGTGGGGCGGGCACTCGGCGCGATTTAGATCAAACCGCTCGCCATTCGGCTCGATTCACTTTATTTGCGTCCTTCATATGAAGACTCCGTGGTCCAATTCGTCCCGGCCGCTAACCGTGCTGACACTGGCAATATTTGCCGGCACGCCCCTGCTTTCGGCATGCGACCGGCAACAAGAGCACCTCGACCGCGTTCAGGATATTGCTGAAGGTGTCAGCGAACAGGTGAACAGCCTTCAGGCTGACGACGAAGAGGAGAGTGCAGAAGATGGCAACGACAACTGAGCGCACTGCACGGCGCCACCACGGCGGACAGATTGGACTCTTCGTACTCCTCTCAGTCATTACCGCGTCCAGCGCGCTGGCTCTCATTCAGGTTCTGGGTCTCTAGTCTTCGGCAAACGACTTTTCGTTTCGCATGCGGAATAAACGCACAATCTGCCGTGGGCGGATCAAGGTTTATGTGTTAACAAAACCTTAATCCAAAAAGCTGCAGCATTTGATCAGTACGCGCTGCAGCGAGCCACGACCGGATCAGCGCCCGCATGAACAACGTCGAAAAGCTTCCAGTAAAAGCCCGCGAAGACGGGCTTGCTGTAACGCTGATCGGAACGGACCTGCCGGACTCCTATCTCGAAGAAGCCGAACCGTCGCCGCTGATGCAAACGGCGGAATGGTGGTGGGGCCGCGGCATCAAAGCCTTGAAGGTACTGGGCCTTCTGGCGATTGCCGCTTTCTATCCGACGCTTGTTGCAGGCTCGCATGACATCAAGGATGAGCCCGTCGTCCTGTCAGCCGAACGCCCCTGGACCTCTCCAGAAACCGGCATCATCATTACGATGATTGGCCGCGAAATCGCTGGGCCGGGCTGGGCCAATGACCGGCCGGGCTGGCATCCGCAGGCCCGTCTGACGGGGCTTCCCGCCTGGCAGGAGGCGTTATCCTCTTCAATGAGTGAATATACGCGGCTGATGTCGATGCAGGCGAAGACGCCGCGCGGGACAGCAGACCCCGACCTTTCGGCCGCCGCACGTTTGCTTGTCGTCGATCCGCAACTTGAACAGACGCCGCGACTTGCCGCAGCTGCGGAGGCCCTTGCGCGTTATGAAGGCCGACTGGAGCGCGACCTCGCATCCGACGCGACCGGTTTTGAAAACCTTCTCGACAAGCTCGGCCTGATGGCGAGCTGGTCCGACATTTCGGTGGCAGAACTTGGTGAGCAGTCGAATTTGCGCGATGGCTGGCCCGCATCCGAAGCAGACGTCCAGGCATTCTATGCCGCTCGCGCCCGCGCACAGCTTGCCAGCCAACTGATCACGGCAAGCCTTAACGCCGAACCGGACACACTCGTCAGCGAAGCGGTCCAATCGCGGATCGACAGGCTCGTTGCAGCTTGGCGTAAAGCCGCAACACTCGACCCTCTACTTGTGTCGAACCAGTCTGGCGATGCGCGCCTTATGGCAGATCATCTCGCGATGATGGCGTTCTATATCAGTGAAGCGGGACGGGCGACACGTGACCTTGGGGGCGCAATTATCATTGACGCTGAAGAACGCGCTGAAGCTGCGCGAACGGGTGCGCCAGCCGCGCAATAGTCTCTGACGCGCCGTATAGCGCACGGTGCTACACGGCTTGAAACAGGCGGCATGGACGTCCATCTCATTGGCGTTAGCAGACAAGAGAGTGCCGGACCTTCGATGTTCATACAGACTGAGCCCACGCCAAACCCCGACACGATCAAATTCATTCCCGGCGAGACCGTTGCCGGCCCTGTCGGTCCCTTCGATTTCGCCAGCGTTGAAGAAGCAGGTTCGAGCCCGCTCGCGCAGACTGTTTTCAATGTCGATGGTGTGACCCGCGTCTTTCTGGGCCCCGACTTCCTGTCTGTCTCGAAGGCCGAAGACTCTGACTGGAAACATCTTCGACCGATGGTCCTGGCGGCTATCATGGACCATTATGTCGCCGGCCTTCCTGTATTGAGCGATGGCGGCGCTGCGCCACAAGTCGACGCCAATGCGACCACAGCAGACGATTATGAAGGCGAAACTGCTGAGATTGTCGGCGAGATCCTCGAACTGATCGAGACGCGTGTTCGCCCTGCTGTTGCCCAGGATGGCGGCGACATTACCTTTCAGCGCTTCGACGCCGATACCGGCATCGTCCATCTTGCCATGCGGGGCGCCTGTGCAGGCTGCCCATCGTCTACGATGACGCTGAAGCAGGGTATCGAGAACATGCTGAAGGCCTATGTGCCTGAAGTGAATGCGGCCGAAGCCGCGCTGTAGACTTTCACGATCAAGGAGTTTCCCCACCATGTCTGACCCGGTCAATGATTACGCACTGGACCTTATCTGGCGGGAGGGGCGATCCTATAATGGTTGGCACGACAAGGATGTCCCGGAGACGCTGATCCGCGCCGTTTATGACCTTGCAAAGATGGGCGCCACCAGCGCCAATTGCTGCCCGTCCCGTTTCGTTTTCATTCGCACCGAAGAGGCCAAGGCGCGCCTCAAGCCGCACCTCATGGAAGGCAATGTCGACAAGACGCTGAGTGCCCCGTGGGTGTGTATCGTTGCGAACGACTTCATGTTCCATGAGAAGATCCCGCAGCTTTTCCCGCATAATCCCGGCGCAAAGGACTGGTTTTCCGATGCGCATGCGCGAGAGGAACATGCCATGCGCAATGGCTCCCTCCAGGGCGCCTATCTCATGATGGCCGCACGTGCGCTCGGTCTCGACTGTGCGCCAATGTCTGGCTTTAACCAGGACGGCGTCGATCTCGAATTTTTCGCCGACAAGGATGAGACCCATCACTGGCGCTCAAACTTTCTCTGTGCCATCGGCCACGGTGATGACAGCACCATCTTTGACCGCAGTCCGCGCCTCAGCTTTGATGAGGCCTGCAAGATCCTCTAGGCGGGGCATTTTTCCATGCTGACGCTCGGCATCAACACGTCAGGCCCGGCTTGCGACGTCGCGGTTTTGAGAGATGGGGCGTGCCTCTCGGAACGGCATGAGGAGATGGTGCGCGGACAGGATGCGCGTCTGCCTGCTATCGTGGCTGCATGCCTGGATGATGCTGGCTGCACGCTTCAGGACGTGGACCGGATTGGTGTCGTCACCGGCCCCGGCAGCTTTACCGGCATTCGCGTTGGAGTCGCCTTTGCGCGCGGGCTCTCATTGGCGCTGAAAGTGCCGTGTATTGGCGTGACGGCACTGGAAGCGGCACTGCCGGCCGGGCAGCAAGGCTCTGCAATTGTGGCGCTCCCCGCCAAGAGACGCCCGCCTGATCTTTCATACTGGGTACAGCGGTTCCGCACGGGCGCGGCGACGGGGGCGCCTGAAGAACTTGGCCTTGACGAGCTTAAAGCCGAGCTCAACGCCCATCCACACTTCGTCTATGGCGAGACCGATGGCCCGCTGGGCGGGGCGCTTGAAGGGATTGAAATCCACAAGGCGCACCCGAGTGCGCGTCGCACGGCCGAGTTTGCCGCTGATGCCAACAATGCCTCAACCATCGCACGCCCCATCTATGTGAGAGCGCCGGACGCCGCCCTGCCGGGCGGGCGCAAGCCCTGATGGCCGCCAGCGGCGCCATCACGATCCTGAACGAAGAAGATTCAGCGCGCGCGGCCATGCTGCATGCCCTCTGTTTCGACGCGGCTGGCCAATGGAGTGCCCGGTCAATGCGCGAGACATTAAGCGCGCAGACGACGCTTGCACTTGGGCATGGAGATGGGGATCAGTTGAACGGGCTGCTCCTCATTCAGCGCATCCCGCCCGACGCAGAAATCCTGACCATCTGCGTGCACCCGAACAAACGCCGGGATGGCATCGCGCAGAAGCTCTTCAATCATTCAGCCACACTACTTGGTCCCTATGGCATCGACCGGCTGATGCTTGATGTTGCTGACGACAATCTTCCCGCTATCTCTTTCTATGAACGCAATGAATTCCGGCGTGATGGTCGTCGCAAGGCCTATTACCGGCGCGAAGACGGCGCTGCTGCAGATGCGGTGCTAATGTCGCGCCCACTCGCTGGACACACGAACAAATCGGGGGCATGAACAGGCCATGGATCGTCTCGAAAAGCTTTGCACCGAAAAAGGGCTCCGGATGACCGAGCAGCGCCGCACGATCGCGCGCGTACTGTCCTCGTCCGATGACCATCCCGATGCAGAAGAGCTGCATCGCCGGGCCAACGCGCTCGACAATTCCATTTCGCTGGCGACCGTCTACCGAACAGTGAAGCTGTTTGAGGAAAGCGGCATCATCGAGCGTCACGAGTTCCGTGACGGGCGTGCCCGTTTCGAGGAAGTCCCCGAAGAGCATCACGATCACCTGATTGATGTGAAGAGCGGTGACGTTGTCGAGTTTCACTCTGAAGAGATCGAACGCCTTCAGGTCGAGATTGCTGAGCGCCTTGGCTACAGGCTGGTCGATCACCGGCTGGAGCTCTATGGCGTGCCGCTGAAAACAGACCAGTCCAACTAACTCCCGAGGCTGGCCCCAACGCCTGTTTTGTTGCATAAGCCCGCGGATGACCACCCCAACTTTGCGCCCAGAGCCCAAGCGTCTCTTCATCAAGACGTATGGTTGCCAGATGAATGTTTATGACAGCGAGCGTATGCGCGATGTGCTGCGCCCGCTTGGCTATCAGCCTGTCGACGGTCCGGAGACTGCTGACCTCGTTGTGCTGAACACCTGCCATATTCGTGAGAAGGCGACCGAAAAGGTCTATTCCGAGCTTGGCCAGATCAAGAAGATGAAAGAGGCCTCCGGCGGCAAGATGACCATCGCTGTCGCAGGGTGTGTCGCCCAGGCCGAAGGCGCTGAGATCATGCGCCGCCAGCCAGCTGTGGACCTGGTGCTTGGTCCGCAGGCCTATCACAAACTGCCTGAAATGGTCGCCCGCGCCAGCCGCGCGACAGGCGACCGGCTGGAAACTGAATTCGAGACGCTTGAGAAGTTCGACGCCTTGCCAAAGCAGCGTGAGGCGGATGGCCCTGCTGCGTTCCTGTCTGTGCAGGAAGGCTGCGACAAGTTCTGCACCTTCTGTGTCGTACCCTATACACGCGGCGCAGAGCTTTCGCGGCCCGTGGATGACATCGTCGTGGAAGCGCGCAGCCTTGCCGCCCAGGGCGTTCGTGACATTTCGCTGCTCGGCCAGAACGTGAATGCCTGGCATGGCGCGGCGCCAAAGCTGGAGGGCGGCGGCGAATGGGGCCTTGGCCAGCTTGCGCGCCACCTGTCGAAGATCGGCGGTATTGACCGTATTCGCTACACGACCAGCCACCCGCGCGACATGGATGACGATCTGATCGCCGCCCATGGCGAAGTGCCAGAACTGATGCCCTTTCTGCACCTGCCCGTGCAGTCCGGCTCTGACCGTATCCTGAAAGCCATGAACCGCGGCCACACGGCCGAGCATTATCTCGATATCATGCGCCGTATGCGCGATGCCCGCCCTGACATGGCGCTTGCGTCTGACTTCATCGTCGGCTTCCCCGGCGAGTCCGATCAGGACTTTGAAGACACGATGAATCTTGTCCGCGAAGTTGGGTACGCGATAGCCTATTCATTCAAATATTCACCGCGCCCGGGCACACCGGCAGCTGACATGTTCAGCCATGTGCCCGAAGAGGTGAAGGACGAACGCCTGCAGCGGCTGCAAACCCTGCTGAAGCAGCAGCAAACCGAGTTCAACGCATCCAAGGTTGGCGAAACGCTGCCCGTGCTTGTAACCGGCAAGGGCAAGATGGAAGGGCAGGCACATGGCCGCTCCCCGTGGATGCAGGCGGTTCACTTCGATGCGCCGGAAAGCCTTGTCGGGCAGATCGTGGATGTAAAGATCGTTGGTTCGACGATGAGCTCACTAACGGGTGAATACGCCCACGTGGTGGAGGCCGCCTGAGTTGAAAGGCACCGTCACCCGCCTCTACACCCCGGACAATCCAACGCTTCTTCCAGCGATCTGCGGGCCGCAGCATCGCAATCTGATGAAGCTGGAAATGGCGCTTATCGATGGGAAGTTAAAAGCTGACAGCCAGGGCGGCAGCATCCGGCTGACTGGCACGCAGGCCGCTGTCGCGGATGGAGAAGCGGCGCTGGCGGCGTTCGAGCGTATGCTAAAGAGCGACCCGTCTGCTGGCGAAGATGCCTTTGAAGGCGCCATCGATCAGGCCCGCGCCCCGGCTGAAAGCTATGGCTCGCTGACCGGTCTTCGCGTGCCGGTGATGCCCCAGACGCGCACGCAGGCCCAGTATATTGACCATCTCACCCGCGAAGGCCGCGACCTTGTCTTCGGCGTCGGCCCTGCCGGTACCGGCAAGACCTATCTTGCTGTCGCGGCGGGCGCCGCCGAGCTTCGCAAGAAGACCAAGGAGCGCCTCATCATTACGCGCCCTGCCGTTGAAGCTGGCGAGAATCTTGGCTTCCTGCCAGGCGACCTTGAAGAGAAGGTCGAGCCCTATCTCCGCCCGATCTGGGACGCGCTGAACGAAGTCCTCGGCGCCGACCATGTCGAGCGGATGCGTGAGAAGAAGATCATCGAAGTGGCGCCGCTCGCCTTTATGCGCGGGCGCACGCTGAAAAATGCCTTTGTCATCATGGATGAAGCGCAAAACGCCACCGTCGGGCAGACCAAGATGGTACTGACGCGGCTAGGCCGCGACTCGCGCATGGTCGTGACGGGTGATCCGGGACAGGTGGACCTACCGCCTAAAACGCAATCAGGCCTCGCCCATGCGCTGCGTATCCTCGAAGGCGTCGAAGGGACGGGTATCGTGCATTTCTCTGCATCGGATGTGCGTCGCCATGCGCTCGTCTCACGCATCATACGCGCCTATGACAAGGATGCTGCCCCCATCGACGCAAAGACGTCAGGGGCTGGATCGTGAGCATCGCGCTGGACCTGCGCATAAAGGACGCAGGCTGGACTGATGAGATGGAAGATCCCGAAACGGTCTGCCAACGCGCGCTAAAGGCAGCGCTCGCCCTTACAGGGATTGAAGGAGAGGTCGCGCTTCTCCTGACCGATGACAACGAGATGCATACGCTGAACCGGGACTGGCGCGGCAAGGACAAACCGACCGATGTCCTGTCCTTCCCGGCTGATGAGATGGACGCGCCATTTCTTGGTGACATCGCTGTTGGACTTGGTGTTTCGCGTGGCGATGCAGTCACACGCGGCATCAAATTGACCGATCACCTTAGCCACCTCGTCATTCACGGCTATCTTCACCTGCTTGGCTATGATCATATGAGCGAGGAAGAGGCCCGCGAGATGGAGGCGCTCGAAATCAAGGCCCTGTCCGGCCTTGGAATTGGCGACCCCTATGGCAGAGACCTCTGAGCTGGAATGAGATGACTGACACAACTGACCGAGAGAGACGGCGCCGCCCGCGACTTTTCAGATTCAGCCGGCGGCGCGAAAACGAAAAGCAGCAAGCAGAAGCTGTTACGGTGCAGAACGCACATCACACGCCTGCCCAGCTTCGACTGCGGCTTGCCGAGTTTGAACAGGGCCGTGTAGCAAATGTCATGGTGCCGCGAGCAGAAATTGTCGGCGTGGAACTCTCGACTGACCTTCCGACCCTGATCCAGCTCTACGCCGAAGAATCTCATTCGCGCCTGCCAGTCTATCGAGAAACGCTCGACGACCCGATCGGCCTCGTTCACATCAAGGACGTAGTTGGCGAAATTGCGCGCGGCGGCGAGGGGCTCGACAGGCCTCTGGAACGTTTGCGCCGCGATATCCTCTATGTCCCGCCTTCGATGAAGCTTGCTGACCTTCTGGTGAAGATGCAGACCAGCCGCATTCATATGGCGCTCGTCGTTGATGAATATGGCGGTACGGACGGCCTTGTTTCGCTAGAGGATCTCATGGAGGAGATTGTCGGCGATATCGAAGATGAGCACGATGAAGAACCTGCAATGGTCGTGCGGCGTGGACGCCACGCATGGGAAGTCGACGCCCGCATGGAAATCTCGGACTTCCTCGAAAAGACCGGAATGGATCTGGATCTCGGCAATCAGGACGTTGAGGTCGACACGCTAGGCGGCGTTGCCTTCGCGCTCGCCGGGAAAGTCCCCTTACGAGGCGAAGTGCTACGCCACCCTGTCGGCGCTGACATAGAAATCATGGATGGTGACGCCCGGCGAATTGAGCGCCTCGTCATCCGGCGTGCGACTGTTGAGGCTGGAGCTTGAGTGCTCGAGAGCAGAGCTACGGGCTGACAGCCCTCGCGCCCCTGCATCAGGGTGTCTCCGGTATTTCGGGTCTGCTCGCATTCCTGCTCTGTGTTGTTCTTGGTGCCGTCGCGGCGCTTGGCTTTGCGCCCTTCCATATCGCGCTTGCACTTATCGTCTGCGTGACACTGCTGATCTGGATGATGGACGGTGCCCGTAAGAAGGCACGCTGGGGCCGCGCCCTTTTCATGCGCGGCTGGGCTTTTGGCTATGGCTTCTTCCTCGTCAGCATGTACTGGACGGTGTCGCCATTCCTCGTCGATCCAGCACAGCATGCTGCCTATATCTGGATGCCGCTTGTCCTGCTGCCTGGCGGCATGGCGCTTATATGGGGTGCAGCTTTCTCCCTTGCGGGTGCTTTCTGGTCGGCATCGCCGTCGCGCATCTTTATTTTCACCGTCTTCATGGGGCTCGCTGAACTTCTTCGCGGCTATCTGTTCGGCGGCTTTCCCTGGAATATTTTCGGCACGACCTGGACCCCGGGAAGCTCATTGTCGCAGGCGGCCTCGCTGGGCGGGGTTTACTGGCTGACGCTTCTGACGCTGTTCGTTAGCGCCGCCCCCGCCGCCCTCGTCGATACGCGCGAGGTGCGGGGCTTGTTCGAGCGCGCCTTGCCCATCACCGCGGCCGTGATCCTTGCCAGCGTAGGCTGGGCGTGGGGCGCGCAACGTCTCGCAGAACCGTCCCAGATGACAGAGCAGCACGTCGTCCTGATGGACCCAGGCGTACCGCAGGCGGAAAAGTACAATGGTGGGTCTGACCGGCTGTTTCGCCGTTATCTCAACTTCCTGAAGCAGGTTGAGAGCGCAGATGATGATATCGTCGTCTGGCCGGAAGGTGCCCTGCCCTTCTACCTGCTGACCAACACATATGCGATCGACACAATCTCAACCTATCTCGGCAACCGCACGCTCATTGTTGGCTCAACCCGCCGCAGCCTTGAGGAAGACGACACGGTCTTTTTCAACAGCCTTGCGGTACTGGCAGCCGAGAACGGTCAGTCCGAACTTATCGGGCTTTATGACAAGCACCGACTGGTGCCCTTTGGCGAACTGGCCGCGACGGACATAATTCCTTTCGGCGACATGATGGCGGGCTTTCTTCCTGGCGCGATGCAGGAGCTTGCGTCCGCAGGGTTCACGCCGGGCGCCGAGCCGACTGTCGTTTTCCCACGCGATGTTCCCCCCTTCGTGGCACTCATCTGTTACGAAGCACTGTTTCCAGAGATTACCCGCAACGCAAGGCCACAGCGCGAAGCGGCCCGATGGATTGTAACCATTTCCAACGATGCGTGGTTCGGTCGAGGACTCGGGCCTGCGCAGCATTATGCCCAGAACCGCTACCGCTCCATCGAAAGCGGGCTGCCTATGGCGCGTGTCGCCAGCCGCGGTGCAACCGCGGTAATAGACGGCTTCGGCCGCGAAACTGCGCGAGGTCAGCGCATGCCAGGTGACCCCGAAGGCTGGGTCTCGTCTGTCGTGCGCGCGCCGCTACCAGAACCACTTGCGACGACGGCCTATCAACGGTTTGGCGCCGCGCTCTTCTGGCTCACACTCGCTGGTTTCACGGTTCTGGCCTTCTTCACCTGGCGGCGCTAGAAGCCAGCCAGAACCGACATCAAATCCGCCCCCTCAAGAAGCGATTATATGCCCGAGAGTAAATTACCCAACAGGATCGACGAACTGGTCGGTCAGCGTATCCGCTGGCGCCGCAAGGAACTTAAATGGACCCAGGAACAGTTGAGCGAAAAGCTCGGCCTGACCTTCCAGCAGGTCCAGAAATACGAGAAGGGCGTGAACCGTATATCGGCCGGGCGTCTTTACGAACTGGCCTGCGTACTCGATGTGGAGATCGGCTATTTCTTTGAAGGCGCCAAGGAATACCTCTCCCTGCCCCAGCAGTTTCAGGAAGAGACCGCAGAAGCGGCGCCGCTCCCTCAATTCGATCATGAGGCCATGGATCTGGTTTCCCATTTCCAGCAGATCCGGAATGAAGAGTTGCGCAAGGCACTGCTCGCCACCGTCAAGGCTGCGGGCGTGACGGATGACGAGGATAGTTGAAAAGCCTAGCCTCAACAAAGCGAAGCCTATAACAGGGCTAGATCGACCACTTTTAAAGCCGGAATAGAATTTTGACCGATCCAGTATTTCTTTTTACCAGCGAGAGCGTCTCTGAAGGGCACCCGGACAAGGTTTGTGACCGTGTTTCCGATGAGGTGGTGGACCTGTATTTCCGTGAAGCTATCAAGGCAGGCTACGACACGTCGCGCGTGCGGGTGGCTTGTGAAACAGCCGCGACCACGAACCAGATCGCCCTTCTAGGTGAGATGCGCGGACCGGACACGATCACGTCCGATATGATCGAAGACGTCGTTCGCGCCGCCGTAAAGGATATCGGTTACGAACAGGATGGCTTTCACTGGGAGAATCTGAAGCTCAGCAACTGGCTGCACGGCCAGTCTGAAGACATCGCCGCTGGTGTTGATGAAGGTACGGGTACCTACACCGAAGAGGGTGCTGGCGATCAGGGCATCATGTTCGGCTATGCGAGCGACGAAACCGATGAGCTGATGCCGGCTCCGATCTCTTACTCGCACCGCATCCTGAAGCAGATGGCCGAGTTGCGCCATTCCGGCGAGCGCCCGGAATTCGAACCAGACGCCAAGAGCCAGGTCACCATGCTATATAGCAATGGCAAGCCTATCGGCGTCGATGCGGTGGTTGTTTCCACTCAGCATCAGGATGGTCTGTCCGCAGCCGATGTGCGCGAACTCGTTCGTCCGGTGGTCAAGGACATCCTGCCAGACGGCTGGTTCCCGGAAGAAGACAAGTTCTATGTGAACCCAACTGGCAAGTTCGTCATCGGCGGCCCCGATGGCGATGCCGGCCTGACAGGCCGCAAGATCATCGTTGACACCTATGGTGGTTCGGCCCCGCACGGCGGCGGCGCGTTCTCTGGCAAGGACCCGACGAAGGTCGACCGCTCGGCGGCCTATGCGGCACGTTATCTGGCGAAGAACGTTGTTGCGGCAGGCCTTGCCCAGCGTTGCACGCTGCAGCTTTCATACGCAATCGGCGTGGCTCGTCCGCTCTCTATCAATGTCAATCTGCACGACACGGCAAATACGGATGAGCGCAAACTTGAAAAGCGCCTGATGGAAGTGATGGACCTGTCCCCACGCGGCATCCGCACGGCATTGGGCCTGAACAAGCCGATCTTCGCGCGCACCGCAGCTTATGGCCATTTCGGCCGCAAGCCGGACTCCGATGGCGGCTTCTCATGGGAAAAGACGGATCTGGTCGACCAGCTGAAAGACCTGGTGGGATAGAGTATGCCCTGCCAAGTTGCCGGGCAGATCTTCCAGTAAACGCCCGGCGTATCGAACGATGACCTGATACGCGCACAACTCTGAGTATTTACAGCAATATTTTCGATCTGCTCGAGACGGCGGACGGTTTCTGAAAAGGAACCTTCCGCCGTTTCCGTTATGACGACATAAAGTTCAGTGTACGGATCGCGAACAAGTTCACGTATCCGGCTGCGATATCCTTCGAGGGCTGGCGCGCTCCAATCCTGCGGAACGAGATGCGTTAGACGCGCAGATTCCGGAAAGAAGGGCGACAGGAACGCCCCTGGATAGCCGCCTGCAAAAGCGATAACGGCATTGGAATAAGCGTCCTCGTCTGGAAGCTCGGCGGCCACATAAGGGGCGCTCCAGTTTGCTGGCCACGGCGCACGACGCAGGAGTGAGGGCTGCGTCATCACTGACAGCCCCACCGCGCATGCAAGCCCAACAAGCGCGGCGCGACTACCTGCCAACCAGCCGGGCCTCCATAACGCAATGAGAAGCACAGCCATGAGCGGACCAATCATCCACGCCGCAATGATGTAGCGGGCGATAGAGAAAACGAAGGTCCACCCGATCACCATGACGATGAAACCGCCAGCGAGCGCGCAGGCTTCGCGCACACCCGGTTTCGTATTAACTCGGCGCCACGCGAAAGCAGGGATCAAGAGCGCAAGGCTGGCGAGATAGCCTAGCTGAAGGCGCGGATCGAAGAAGTCGTGCTCATTAATCATCTCGCCGTCGAACAGGAAAGCGAATGGTCTGATGAGCGCGCCGAAGAAGCCATTGGGCAAGTAGCGCGTGTCGCGAAAGGCTTCCTCTGGGCCTAAGGGCGAATCGAACACTCCGTTGAGCAACGGAAAGATCGGATTGCCATATGTTTCGTACAGATAGAATGCCGAACTGCCGCCGGTGAGCGCGATACCGATCAAGGCAAATACTGCGCAGACAAGTGTGCCAGATATCCGCTCGCGCCAGCCCTGCATGAGGATAAGCGCGGTCGTTGCGAAGAAGAGGGCATATACCGCATTGGTAAGCTTCAGACCGATACAAAGGCCGAGCAGACCGCTCGCAGCGGCGAGCCTTTTCCAGTTCAGTCGCTCATCAAGGCGAGGAAAGAGCAGCACGAGCGAGGCGAAGAATACCACGGTGAAGACGGCATCGTTGCGCAGTGAGCCGAACAGGCCAAACTGTGCCTCCGCTAGAAAACCTGCGACCGCTATCGACAGGACGAGGAGCAGGCTTGGTTTTGCGCCGGTGCGAGCGAGAACGCGGCGCGAAAGTGCGTAGAGCGCCGGCAGACCGAGCCCCTGCAGTATGCCAAGCAGGAAAGCGACGGCCCTGCCGGGCAGCCATTCAATCAGCAACCAGATAAAAACCTGCCAGCCGGGACTGGCGAAACTGTGCATTTCGGCAGGCGCGAGATCATGACCATCCCGCCCATTGAGAGCTGCCCAGCCATTGTACAGGTGATAATGGGCGACATCGAAACTTGCATCACGAGGCACCATCATGGAGAACGCGCCGAAACAGGCCAGCCACACTGCCCACCAACGCCACGAAATCTCGCTGGCAGGAAGGTCGGTCACTGACTGGCGCCCCGCTATCGGAGCTTGTCGTGAAACCGTCTGAACACTCACCCATTCGCTCCTTCGGCCGAAAGGGCGGTCGCCCCCTGTCCGGCAGACAACAGAGTTTGGTTGATAATCTCTTGCCCCGCCTGAGGCTCCCGCGCGATGCGGCCGCGCTCGATACGCCATTGCACCTCTTTGACGCAGAGGTCAGCAAGCTCTGGCTGGAGATTGGTTTTGGCGGCGGCGAACATGTGAGCTCACAGGCCAAGGCCAGCCCGGATGCCGGAATCATGGCGAGTGAGGTCTTCATTGAAGGCATCGCGAAATGCCTGTCTGATATCGATGAAATGGAGCTTCCCAATGTGCGCCTCTGGGATGAGGATGCCCGCGATCTGGTCGACCTGCTGCCGGATGCCTGCCTCGACCGCGTCTTCATCCTGTTCCCCGACCCTTGGCCGAAGAAGCGCCATCAGAAGCGTCGCATCATCCAGCCGGATTTCCTGAGAGAATTGACGCGGGTCATGAAACCGGGGGCGCGCCTGAGGTTCGCGACTGATGTACGCTCCTACGCTGATGAGGCGCTTACCATCTTCCTCGCCGAGCCGCGCATTGAATGGCTCGCCGCGGCTGCCGATGACTGGCGCAAGCCGCCGGCAGACCACTTCCGGACACGCTACGAAACCAAGAATCTTGGAGACATCGCACCGGTCTTTTATGATTTTGAGCGCAAATGTTCCTAGCCTCAGGTTGATCTCGCAACATTCGACCGTAGGGTGATCGCGGGTCTGAAGGGGAGAGTAGCCGTGCTCAGGACAATCGTCATATCTGCAATAGTCACTACAGGTGCGCTTTCCGCATCTGGCCAAGCCGGTGACATCAATGATGTGATATCCGCCTATAATGAAGCCGCATCTACGGGTAGCGCGGCGGAGCGCTCTGCGGCTGCGCGCGCACTTGGTGTGGCGGCGATGGAGAATCCGGATCATCAGGACGCGGGCCTGCTCGCCTATGAAGCCGGTCAGTCTCTCTGCGTCTATGATGGGTGCGAAGGCGCCTCCCAGCTTGCCGCATTCGCAACCTCTGCTGAGGTACCGGCAAATGCGGTACCACCCGCACACATCGAAATCCTTCGCACCTATGCAGACTGGAAAAGCCAACCGAATGGACAGACCCGCAGCGCACTTGATGGCGCGCTCGAAGCAGGGGTCGATACCGGCGTCTCCCTTCTCACGCTGACAGCCTATCAGGCCCGCTATCTGTATGAGTTTGAAAAGTCGGACTATCGCGAGGCAGAGATCAATGCCCGCCTGGCCTCCGCTCACTTCGCGCCTTTCAAGGACATGATCGGCAAGAACTGGAGCGATGCGGCGATTGCGGGCATCATCGCTGGCTTCAGCCGCAATCCGGATACGCAGGATGTTGTCGAGATGGCTGAGCACCGGGTCGCGCTTGCCAAGCTATCGTCTGAAACCAGCGATACGCCGGACTGGCTCGACCGTCACCGGCACCTTGCCCATGCGTGGCAACTCGCCATGTATGCCTACTACGAGTCCGGCGGTGGGCGGCGCCAGACCGGAAGCCGCCTTCAGGGTCCCGACCCTGACCAGCTGAAGACGGTTATTAGAGACAGTGAGCGCAGGATGCGAGATTATCCGAAGATCAGGACGCGCATCGTCTCGGCCGAGGAGTATGAAGCCGACGAGAGCAAGCTGCCCTTCTGCTCAGGCGAGCTCGATATGACGCCGCAGCTGCGCTATCCGATGCGAGCGAGCCAGCGAGGTATGTACGGCGCTGTCCTGGCCCGGCTCAAGATCAACGACCTCAAAGTATCAGACGTCGAGATTCTGGCGGCCGTGCCGCACTCGACATTCGAGGAGCGGGCGAAGAACACCATCATGAAATGGCGCTGGAACGTCAGCTCAGGCACGCCAGGCGAAACTTGCCGGACGAACCACGACAATATCTTCATTCCGCTCATCTTCGCGATGGAATCCTAGCCCCGCAGCTTTCATGCAAAGCTGATTGCGAAACGCGCGGTTTTCGGGCATAAAGACGCCATCGAATATACGGTCGGTCTGAATTTATAAGACCCCGTCGGACCGACGGCCTTGCTTCACTTCCCCCGTTTTTTCGAGAACCTTCGTGACCACCCGCACGGTGTGGGTCCGGCACGGGGAGAAGACTGGAGTAGCCATCATGGCAACCGGAAAAGTTAAATGGTTCAACGACCAGAAGGGCTATGGATTCATCAAGCCTGACGCTGGTGGTGCGGATATCTTTGTTCATATCTCTGCGGTCGAAAAGTCCGGCATGCGCACGCTCGCCGAGGACGCGCCGATCGAGTATGAGCTCCACACCGACGAGCGTCGCGGCAAGACCTCGGCCGTTGACCTGAAACTTCTCTAGACATTCGGCGCTTCGGCCATTATCCTAATGGCTAAGTCGAAAAATATCGGCGGCGGGTCCGGCAACGGGTCCGCCGCTTTCTTTTGTCCCGGAGACAGTTGAATCGTGATCGCGCTTTCGCAGCAGGAAAAGACCATTCTGAGCCTTATCGAGCCCTTGGCCGATGGCCTCGGCCTGGAGATCGTGCGCGTACGCCTCATGGGTGGCAAGCGTCCAATTCTTCAGATCATGACTGAGAAAGCGGGCGGCGCGCCGACCAATGTCGAAGATTGCGCCGACCTTTCTCATGCCATCTCTCCCGTACTGGAGGCTGCTGATCCGGTGTCAGATCCATACCGGCTCGAAGTCTCGACGCCGGGCATTGACCGTCCGCTGACCCGCAAGGGCGATTTCGGACGCTGGACGGGCCACCTCGCCAAGATCGAGCTGGCCATGCCGATCAGCGGCCGTCGCCGCTTCCAGGGCATCATCACGCGAGAAGATGACCGCGGCGTCGCCATAGAACTTGATGACGAAAGTGAACTCGTCGCGCAGGTCGATGAAATGTCGAAGGCAAGCCTCGTGCTTACCGACGAACTGATTGACGCCGCCCGAAAGGCAGGCGGGCTGCCGCCTCAGCCAGACGATGAAGATTTTTCCGGCCTCGACGTCGATGACGCTGAGGACGATGACAGTGAAGACAATAAAGAAGAAAGTGGAGCTAACAGATGAGTACAGTCGGCGTTTCAGCCAACCGGCTCGAAATTCTTCAGATCGCAAAAGCCGTCGCGGAAGAGAAATCCATCGACCGCAGCATCGTCATTGGCGCGATGCAGGAAGCGATCGAGAAGGCCGCGAAGTCCCGCTATGGTCAGGAGCACGACATTCGTGCGGTGATCGACGCAGACACCGGTGAGCAAACTCTCTGGCGCGTCCAGACCGTCGTCGCTGACGACGAAGTCGAGGACCCTGCCCAGCAGCTCGCACTTTCAGAAGCAAAGAAGATCGATGCCAGCTATGAAGTTGGCACCGAAATCAAGGAAGAGCTTCCGCCATTCGACTTTGGCCGCGTTGCTGCACAGACCGCCAAGCAGGTCATCATGCAGAAGGTGCGCGATGCCGAGCGTGAGCGTCAGTATGACGAATACAAGGACCGTGTTGGCGAGATCATTAACGGCATCGTCAAGCGCGTCGAGTATGGCCACGTCATCGTCGACCTTGGCCGCGCCGAAGGCATCATCCGCCGCAATGACGGCATCCCGCGTGAGAACTTCCAGCCGAACGACCGCGTTCGCGCCTATCTCTACAAGGTAAGCCGCGAGACCAAGGGGCCGCAGATCTTCCTGTCACGCGCCCACCCTGACTTCATGGTCAAGCTGTTCGCCCAGGAAGTGCCGGAAGTCTATGACGGCGTCATCGAGCTTCGCGCCTGCGCCCGTGACGCAGGTTCGCGTGCCAAGATCGGCGTAATCTCCAATGACAGCTCGATCGATCCGGTGGGCGCCTGTGTCGGTATGCGCGGTGCACGCGTTCAGGCCGTCGTTGGCGAACTGTCCGGCGAGAAGATCGATATCATCCCGTGGAACTATGACGCCGCGACGTTCATCGTGAACGCGCTTCAGCCGGCCGAAGTCTCCAAGGTTGTTCTCGACGAGGATGAGCAGCGTGTCGAAGTTGTGGTGGCTGACGATCAGTTCCCGCTGGCGATTGGTCGCCGCGGCCAGAACGTCCGTCTTGCGTCGCAGTTGACCGGCTGGCAAATCGATCTTGTCACTGAGACCGCTGACTCCGAGCGTTATCAGAAAGACTTCCAGGCTCGTACCGACCTCTTCATGAAGGCGCTCGACGCCGACGAGACGCTGGCACAGCTGCTGGCCTCTGAAGGCTTTGAGAGCGTCGAGGAAATCGCCTACGTCGCCCCAGAAGACTTCATCTCCATCGATGGCTTCGACCTTGAAGTCGCGAACGAGATCCAGGAACGCGCCCGCGAATACCTTGAGAACCTTGCCGCTGAGCAGGACGCCAAGCGCAAGGAGCTTGGGGTCGAAGACAGCGTCATGGAACTTGAGGGCATGACCGTCGCCTTCGCTGTGAAGTTTGGCGAAAACGACGTCAAAGACCTCGAGGATATCGCAGGCCTGGTGCCTGACGACATTACCGGCTGGCGCGAGCCTGGTCCGGACGGCAAGCCTGTCTTCCAGGAGGGCATCCTGAAGAAGGGCGAAATGCGCAAGGATGAGGCCCAGATCTTCATCATGCGGGCCCGTGTTGCCGCTGGCTGGGTTGAGCCGGAAGCGCTTGAGCAGCTCGAAGCCGACATGGCTGCCGAGGCTGAAGGCGAAATGGCAGACCTTTCCGAGGAAGAGCGCGCCCTGCTTGCTCTTGGTGATATCGGCAAGGGTGGCGAAGAAGCTGGCGAGGAACTCGCAGAAGAAGAGCTGATCTTCGACCTCGACGCACTGGCCGCCGAAGATGCTGGCGATGAAGGCGCAGAGGACGGCGATGATGCCGACTCCAAGGAATGATCGCGCAAAACGCCTGAAGGCGTCCGACAATCTGGAAACCGGCACTGACGGCCCGGTCCGTCAGTGCGCGGTCACCCGCGAGTCCTGGGCACAGGACTGCCTGATCAGGTTTGTCCGCTCTCCGGATGGCATTGCCGTGCCCGACGTGGCGGGCAAGCTGCCCGGTCGCGGCGCCTGGGTGAAGGCGGACCGCGAAACTGTCGATGCTGCGGTCAAGCAGGGCGTCTTTGCGCGCGCTTTCAAACAGAAAACGACCGCTGAAGCCGGCCTTTCAGGCCTCGTCGAACGTCAATTGTTGCAGAGATGCATCAATTATCTCGGTATGTCGCGGAAGGCGGGCGATGTGGTCATTGGATTCGACCAGGTTCGTGCCTATCTTAGGAACGAAGCGCCCGGCATCCTTCTGGAAGCAAGCGATGGCAGCGAAGATGGCCGCAACAAGGTTCATTTTCTCGCCAAGGCCATATATGAAACGCCACAGACAGCAGGTGCTCTCACTTCTGCTGAATTGGGCATGGCCTTTGGCAGGCCGCATGTGATACACGCGCTGCTTCAGCAGGGGGCGCTGTGCGAAGCCTTCAAGGACGCATACTGGCGTCTAACGGGATTTCGCCCGGCACCGGAGCGAGACTGGTTTTCTGGTCTTAAACGGTAAGATGATTACGGCAGGACCTTCCTGCCGGTTAATACGCAGGTATATGGAGTCGCATGAGCGATACGAACGACAAAGGCAATAATGGTGGACGCAAGCCCCTGACGGTGTCCCGCGGATCAAGCGGCACGGTCAAGCAGAGCTTTAGTCATGGCCGTTCCAAACAGGTCATCGTCCAGACGAAGAAGCGGCGGGTCGTTGGCCCCGGCGCCGGACAATCCGGCAGCGGGGGCGGCGCGAATGCGCCTGCTTCAAAGCCTTCGTCCCAATCTGGCAGCAAACAGCCGTCAAAGCTGGCTGAAGCCGCCAAGAAGCTCGGCATCACCGAACAGGAGCTGATTGCACGCCAGAAAGTCCTGCTGCAGCGCCGTGAAGCTGAGCAGAAGCAGAAGGTCGAGAAAGAGCGCCAGGAAGCTGCGCGTGAGCGCCTTCTGTCTGAACAGGAACGCAAGGTCCAGGAAGACAAGGAACGCGTCGAAGCCGAGGCACGCCGCAAGGCCGAAGAAGAAGAACGCAAGGCCCGCGAAGAAGCTGAAGCCCGCAAGAAAAAGGCTGACGTCAAGCCACGCGGCGCTCAGGCTGGTGCAGCTGCACCAAGCCCTGACATGCCGATCCCGGAGCCTGTTCAAGGCCGCAACAAGAAGTCCCGCAAGGGTGGCAGCGAACGCGATTTTGCTTACGACAGCAATTCACGCAGCCGCGGCGGCGGAAACAAGCGCCGTAAAGGCAAGCTGACTATCGCCAGCGCACTTGGCGATGACGGCGACCGTCAGCGCTCGCTTGCTTCGGTGAAGCGCGCCCGCGAACGTGAACGTGAACGCCGTCAGGGCGGTGACCAGCAGGAGAAAGTCTCCCGCGAGGTTACGCTGCCTGAGACGATCACGTTGCAGGATCTTGCCCAGCGCATGAATGAGCGCGTGGCTGACGTGGTCAAATACATGATGCGCCAGGGCGACATGATGCGTGCGAACGACATTATTGATGCCGACACCGCCGAACTGATCGCCGAGGACTTCGGTCACACGGTCAAACGTGTCTCTGAATCCGACGTCGAAATCGGTCTTGGCGACGATACCGATGACGATAAGGACCTGAAGCCACGCGCACCGGTCGTGACCATTATGGGCCACGTCGACCACGGCAAGACGTCGCTCCTGGACGCACTTCGCTCCACCGACGTGGTGGCTGGCGAAGCTGGCGGCATCACCCAGCATATCGGTGCCTATCAGGTACAGCTTGAGGGCGGCGACAAGATCACCTTCCTCGACACGCCGGGTCACGCAGCCTTCTCGGCAATGCGTGCGCGCGGTGCCAACGTTACTGACGTCGTTATTCTCGTCGTGGCCGCTGATGATGGCGTCATGCCGCAGACAATTGAGGCTATTAAGCACGCCAAGGCGGCTGAAGTGCCGATCATTGTTGCGGTCAACAAGTGCGACAAGCCGGACGCAAACCCGGACAGTGTGCTCACTGAACTTCTTCAGCACGACATCCAGGTCGAGGCTATGGGCGGCGACGTTCAGGCGATCAAGGTTTCGGCGCTTAACAGGACCGGGCTTGATGAACTGACCGAAGCCATCACGCTTCAGGCAGAACTGCTTGAACTGAAGGCCAACCCCGATCGCGAGGCGGACGGTATCGTGGTCGAATCCCAGCTTGACAAGGGCCGCGGTCCTGTTGCAACCGTGCTGATCAATCGCGGTACGCTCCAGCGCGGCGAGATTGTCGTCGCCGGCAAGCAGTGGGGCAAGGTTCGTGCCCTCGTCAATGAGCGTGGCCAGCAACTGAAGGATGCAGGTCCAGGCGTCCCGGTAGAGATCCTTGGTCTCGACGGTGCACCAGAGCCTGGCGACATGTTCAACGTCGTCGATAGCGAAGCGCGTGCCCGCGAAGTCACCGAGTATCGCCAGCGCGCAGAACGCCAGAAGCAGGGCGTGGCCTCGGGTCGTGCCTCACTGGAATCGCTGATGAACTCGATGAACGCTGCGGAGGTTTCCGAGCTTCCAGTCGTGGTCAAGGGCGATGTCCAGGGTTCTGTCGAAGCCATCCGCCACTCGCTGGAAGGTCTGTCGACCGAAGAAGTCCGCGCGAATGTCGTCTACGGTGCCGCAGGCGGTATCTCGGAGAGCGATATCCTGCTGGCAAAGTCATCCGGCGCGCCTGTCTTTGCGTTCAACGTGCGTGCGAACAAGCAGGCCCGTGAACTCGCTGAGAAGGAAGACGTGGAGATCCGCTACTATTCGGTGATCTACAACCTGATCGACGATGTGAAAGACACGCTTTCGGGCATGCTCGCACCAGAGAAGCGCGAAACCTTCATCGGCTACGCCGACATTCTGGAAGTCTTCAACATCACGAAAGTCGGTAAAGTTGCTGGCTGTAAGGTGTCCGAAGGCACGGTTAAACGCGGCTGCGGTGTCCGTCTCCTGCGTGACGATGTCGTTATCCACGAAGGCAAGCTGAAGACGCTGAAACGCTTCAAGGACGAAGTTGCCGAAGTCACCTCCGGTATGGAGTGTGGTATGGCGTTTGAGAAATACGAAGACATTCGCGAAGGCGACAAGATCGAGTGTTTCGAAGTGGAAATGATCGAGCGCCGGCTCGACTAGGTTCGTTGCCTGAAATTGACATGAAGTTGAGAAAGCCGGGAGATTTCCCGGCTTTTTCCATAAGCGGTTAAACAAGATGTGGTTTGTGGCGACCATGCCATCGCTCGCCGCCGCGCCTCTCTATTCAACCGATGCCGACACGATCAGCATCACGGGTGCTCCGAGCGATCGGGACATGAAGCGGCTGGTTTCCCAGACACGATCTTCGAATATCGGACCGACCGCGCTCTATTATGCTGGTGTGACGGCCCCCGTGATTTCAGCAGGTACTGCCTTCGTCACACGCGAGATGCTCTCAGGGACAGGCTTTACGGATTACTGGATCCTGCTGACCTCTTCGCTGCTTGCAGCGATGGCCGGTATCAGCTGGTATCTCATCTTCATGCGTTGGTCGTACCGCCACAATCACGGACGTGCTGCAGAGCTCGACAGCGAAACCGCCATTGACCTTACGCCCACGGGCCTCCACATCCGTCGCGGCGATGTTGAGACACGCATCGCCTGGCGCGCGCTCCGGTCTGTCCGCGAGAGCCGCCGTGATACACTTATCACCTTCAGGGGCGCAGATCCGCTGCTCGTCCCCGACAAGTGGTTTGGCCGCGACAAGCAGGCAGCGCAAGCATTCCGCGCTCGTCTGAGAGAAGGATTGCACGATGGCGAAGAAAAGAAGATCGCAGGCACCCGCCGCAAATGAACCGTCCCAGCGCCAGCTGCGCGCTGGGGAGCTGGTCCGCCACGCCCTGACAGATATCATGATGCGTGAGGAGTTCCGCGACCCGGACCTTCAGGGTATCAACGTCACGATTGGCGAGGTCCGCACCTCGCCGGACCTGAAGCACGCACACGTCTTCTGCTCACCGCTGGGCGAAACGGACGAAACCGCGCAGAACACGCTCGCCAAGGCGCTAAATCGCGCTGCGCCGTATATCCGCGGCCGGCTCGGCAAACATATTGACATGAAGTTCACGCCGCAGCTGCACTTCATCGCCGACCACTCCTATGATGAAGGCGCCTATATGGAGTCAGTCTTCAACAGCCCGCAGGTCAAACGTGACCTCGCAGGGGACGAAGAAGAAGACGACAACTAGGCTTTGCGGAGCCGACAGGACTGGGGCCGTGCTCAGGCCCCTGTGGGGCTGCGACAGATTTTCTCCATCGCTTTCCCTTTGGCCAGCTCGTCGATGAGTTTGTCGAGATAGCGGATTTCCCGCATCGTCTCTTCTTCGACTTCCTCGACCCGCACACCGCAGACGACACCCTTGATCAGACCCCGATCCGGATTGAGGGCAGGTGCCGTTTCAAAGAATGTCTCGATATCGGTTCCATCTTCCAGTACCCGGGCTAGGCTCACTTCGTCATGTCCTGTTAGCCAGAAGATAATCTCATCTACCTCAGCCTTCGTCCGGCCCTTTTTCTCGGCCTTTGCGAGATAGGCTGGATACACTTTGGCAAATGCCATTGTGTAAATACGATGCTTGGTCATGGCGGCGACTTTCAGGCAGCTTGAGAGAAGTTTACGCACAAACTCGAAGCGGAGCCAGCCTTACCACGTTTACGGTCTGAGCCGTTTCGACCGTCGCTCGCGCTATTCCACCGGTCGGCCATTATCGAGCAGGTCCTTCTCCCCAGTCTGCGCGCGTTCCTCGTCAACCTTTTCGGCAATGTGGTCATCAGGCCTCGTATCAAGGACGCTGGCTTCGGCGCTCTTGGCATCAGGTGTGGCCGCAGCCTTTGACTTGGCTGGCGGAGCGGCGGACGCCTGTCCTTCAGACACCGTCACGCCAGTCCCGGCCTTCACCTGCACCGGCGCGCCATCGAAGCGCAGGCGATAGATCGGCTCTGGCAAGGTGAAGCCTGCTTCCTCCACCGCGTCCTTGGCCGCGCGGATAGCGAGGCTGCGCGCTTTGCCGAAATTGGTCTCGGACTGGTTCACCCAACCCATGAAGCGAATGACGATATTGCTGTCGCCCACTGACATGATGATTGCGTCCGGCTTTGGTTCACCAAGTACAAAACCGAGACCAGAGATCGCCGCGATCCCCGTTGCCATGGCCGCGACCGGGTCGTCTTCAGCGTCGACGCCAAGCTCGAACTCAAAGCGGCGCTCGGGATTGCGTGTATAGTTCAGGATAACCGCCTTGAAGACAGTGGAATTCGGCACACGCAAATGATTGCCATCAAGCGTCATCAGCACTGTTGCGCGGGAAGTCAGGCGCACGACCCGGCCTTCATGATCATCGATAAGCACATGGTCATTGGCCCGGAAAGGCTGGCGCAGGCTTAGCATGATGGAGGCGATGTAGTTCTCCACCGTGTCGCGAACCGCAAAGCCGATAGCGAGACCGATAACGCCTGCACCACCAAGGATTGCGCCCATTAGAGCGGTCGCGCCGACGAGGTTGAGCGCCATGACGAGGCCGACAATGACGGCAACAATCCGCACAGCCTGGGAGACAATTTCTGCAAGAAACGGGTTCGGCGTCAGGCGTTGCCAAAGCGCTGACCAACTGGCCAGCAGATGGCCGATAATCAGGATGACAAGGAAAACCCCGATGGCGAGCCCGACAAGAGGAAGCGCTTCCCATCCACGCCGCAGACTGTTCTCAAGGCTCGCGATCGCCGGAGACAGAGAGCGGTCGACAGAAAGGTCCCGTTCGATGCTCTGCTCGACTGTCACAACACCCTGAAACCGGCTCGCGATCGAGACGGCGCGGTCGATGTCGGTCTGATCCGCCACCGTGCCACCGAGCGAGACAACCCCTTCATTCACCTCCGCAGAAACAGCGTTGAGCGCGCCGATTTCGGCGAAGATGGCATTGATCCGCGACTCTATCGCGCCGTCATCGCTGCTGGAGACCGAAATCTCCTCTGTCGACTCTGTGATGGTCGGTGCCTGTGCACTGACCTGAAAGGCGGTGCCCGATAACAGGAAGGCGGTCAGGACGATGAGAAGATGCAAGGTGCGCGTCAGCATTGAGGTCATAACATGATCAGTTAGGCCGGCGTTCCCGGCGGACGATGTGAAATGCGCCGGTTCGTCACAAGACCACAATACGCAGACTTCCTCTTGCACGGAGAATAAACGCACGCAAAGAGAACGCATGTCGGGGACATTTACACTTATCGCTCTCGCCTTCGGGCTTTCCGTTGATGCCTTCGCAGCGGCACTGGGCAAAGGCACTGGGGAGCGCACATCGACGTTTTCCAGCGCCCTTCGCATCGGTTTCGTATTTGCGGCGATGGAAGCTATTATGCCTGTGGTTGGCTATCTGATCGGGATGGCGCTATCGGCATGGGTCGCTGGCGTCGATCACTGGATTGCGTTCGTCCTGCTTTCCCTCGTCGGCCTTCACATGATCTGGCAGGCCTTCAAGGAAGAGCCTGAAACGATCGAGGACCATGCAGAAACGGCGGCAAACGGGCCGATAAGGGGCCCACGCTGGATCCATCTCGGGCTCGCCGCAGTTGCAACCAGCATTGATGCAACTGTTGTAGGTGTCAGCCTCGCAATGGTCGGCACAAACCTGGTTCTCGCCTGCTTTATCATCTTTGTTGTGACGCTTGTCATGTGCACGATGGGCGCCCTGATCGGGCGCAAGGCTGGCGACTGGCTCGGCCATTGGGCAGAGGTTGCAGGCGGTATCGTCCTGATCATTATCGGGGCGCTTATTCTGACGCAGCACCTCAGCCAGGGCATCTAGCTGGTTGACGCCGCGCACAGCGCCGACTAGCTCGCCTGCTCAAACGACATGTCAGACCCCGCGCCCGCGTTCGATCCGCGTGCGCCCTGGGAAGAATGGAGATACTTCGTGGGACGCAATCGCAAGAAAAAAGGCCTGCCGGTGCATGGCTGGCTCAATGTCGACAAACCGTCGGACGTGACATCGACACAGGTGGTCGGCATTCTGAAACGCCTTCTCAATGCGCAGAAAGTCGGCCATGGCGGCACGCTCGATCCTTTGGCCGATGGCATCCTTCCGATTGCTTTTGGCGAAGCGACCAAAACCGTCCAGTGGGCGATGGATGCTGACAAGGAATACGTCTTCACCATTCGCTGGGGCAGATCCACCGACACTCTGGACGCCGAAGGTGAAGTCATCTCATCGTCCGACACGCGTCCGGACCGCGACACCATCGAGACCGCGCTTGAGAGCTTCGAAGGCGAGATCGATCAGATTCCGCCCAAATACTCCGCAATCAAGGTCGATGGTGAACGCGCCTACGATCTCGCCCGCGATGGGGAAGAGTTCGAGATCCCGTCCCGCACCGTTCTCGTCCATGAAGCGCGCCTCGTCGAGACCCCGGATAGTAACCACGCGGTCTTCCATGTTCGCTCCGGCAAGGGCTTCTATGTACGTGCACTCGCCCGCGACCTCGCCGGCGCGCTCGGCTGCGATGGACACATTTCGCAGCTACGCCGCATCCGCGTCGGCGTCATGCATGAAGGCGCAGCCTTCAAGCTCGCCGATCTGGAAGCCATCGAAAGCCGCGATGAACTGCTGCGGACGCTCGCCCCGATCGAAGCGGTGCTGGACGATGTGCCGGACGTCGAAATCAGCGCGGAAGATGCCGCCGACATCCGCCAGGGGCGCGAAGTCATGCTCATGCCGCATGTGACTGAACGCTGGCGGCTTGAAAAGAACCCGGACCCGGAAGACCGCCTTGCACTCGCCATGTGCAATGACGAAGCCGTCGCAATGGGCGAAATCCGCGCCGGGCGCTTTCAGCCGATGCGGGTGTTCCAGGTCTGATAGACCTCCATCAGGCGTAACCGAAGAGCACTGCATACTGCTTGACTCAATTCGACAATTAGCTAATTGTCTATTTATGAGCTCAGTCTTCAAAGCCCTGTCCGATCCGACGCGCCGCAGGGTGCTGGAAATGCTCAGGGATGGCCCAAAATCCGCCGGTGAACTGGCAGGCGCCTTCGACGTGTCCAAACCAACCATGTCGGCGCACTTCGCCGTCCTGCGCGACGCTGGGCTAGTTGCCAGCGAGAAGGACGGCAAATCAGTCTTCTACCACCTTCAGATGTCGGTGCTGGAGGACGCGTTGTTTGGCTTCGCGCAGACATTCGGCTGGGAACGCCGGGAAGACATCTCGACAACTGGTCGCCCTGTCCTGAAGGAGGGAAAAGCATGACCCAAGCAGTTGAGCCGCGCCGCGCCATCATTCCGTTGGCCGTCGGTGTCTGCACCATCGTCGGCGCGATGCTCGCCTTCGGCATCACGAAGAAAACCGGCATACTCGACCCGGATCTTGCCCGGCGGGGTGCGGCTGCGATGCTTGGCCTGATGCTCGTCGTGATGGGAAACTACACCCCCAAACTTCGTCTCTTCCAGCCGGCAGGCGAACATACTGGCGCCAGCGCCGTCGACCGCTTTGCCGGCTGGACCTTTGTTGTCGCGGGGCTGGCCTTCGTCGCCATCTGGCTGTTTGCGCCCATCGACAAGGCGATGCTCGCTTCTCCGATGATCGGGGTTGCCGGTTTCCTTGTCGTGTTGGCGCGCTGGCTGGCCTGGGGTGAGCGGGCTGGTGGCACGGCAAGTGTCCTGCCTCGTCCGACACCGGTGCGCACCGCCGTATTCATATTACTAGTCTCACTACTGTGGACCTTTGCCATCTTCTTTGCGGATACCATCTGGGGCGACCGCGTGGCGCAATGGATGGCGATGGGCTTGATCATTGTTATAGCCGCAGTCGCGCCGTTCATCGCCGTCGCAATGCGTCGTGCTTCAAACCCCTAGCCCGCCTTCCGGGCAAGGTAGACCGTCTGGGTGAACGGCTTGTCCTGGAGCGGATTGTGGAATGTGACCGGCTCTGCCCAGGCTGTGCTGAACACAGATTTCATTCGCTCAATAAAGGCTTCATCCGTTCGGGCATCGGACCACAAGCCCATCACGCCGCCAGGCTTGAGGTGGCGGGCGAGCTGGCTTAGCCCCTCAACCGAGTAGAAACTGCCGCTCCTCGCATCGAGCAGCCAGTCTGGCGTGTGGTCGATATCAATCAGGATCGCATCCTGCGCGCGCCCGAAGCCCTCATCTGAAGCAGCCATTGCAAAGAAGTCACCGCGACGCACGGTGCACCGCGCATCAGCTGACAGCGGCGGCTCCAGCGGAACGAGCCCCTCCTCATGCCATTCGATGACAGGGGCCAGCAGCTCGACCACCTCAAGGCGTCCCACACCCTCATGTTCCAGCGCAGTCGCGGCCGTATAGCCCAGACCGAGCCCGCCGATGATGATGTCCCATCCCCCCTGAGGCGGCTCACCCAGGGCAGTAAGACCCAGCCTTGCAAGCGCGACCTCGGACGCCGTGAACAGACTGGACATCAGATGCTCCTCACCGAGAAGCACTTCCCAGACGTCCTGATCGAGCGAGAGAATGCGCCTGCGGCGCAAACTGACAGCACCGATTTCTGTGACCTGATAGTCGAGTTCTTCGAAAAGGCGGCTCATGATATCTCCTTGGCATAAGCCGTAATGGTCATGCCCCGAGGTGCAAGGCTAAGGGGAAAGATCGCACCGATCCCCTTCCATTTGCGGGCATTATGTGCCATGTGCGCGCCTTGAGGCGAGCTTTCGGGGCTCACAACTGGCTGGACGACATCCTGGCTGGTTCCCCGGGCACCCCCCAAACACCACCCTTACATTGAAGGGTATAGCTGAAACGGCCTCAATCGCAGGCCAGAACGAAGAGAGTATTCACGATGTCGATCACGGCAGAAAAGAAATCTGAGCTGATCAAGAAATTCGCCCAAAATGATGGCGATACCGGGTCTCCGGAAGTACAGGTTGCGATCCTTACCGAGCGTATCTCGAACCTGACCGAGCACTTCCAGACCAACAAGAAAGACCACCATTCGCGCCGCGGCCTGCTCAACCTGGTCGCCACGCGCCGGAAACTCCTCGACTATCTGAAGAGGAAAAATGAGGGCCGCTACCAGGTCCTGATCCAAGAGCTGGGTATTCGCCGCTAGGCACTGGCTCACAAATAGCCCGCCAGGACATGGGGTCCCGGCGGGCTTTTCGCATGAAGAGAAAGAAAACGCATGTTTGATAAGCAAACCGTGTCGCTGGAATGGGCCGGCCGCACGTTGACGATCGAGACGGGCCGTGTCGCTCGTCAGGCTGACGGGGCCGTCCTCGTCACATACGGGGACACCACTGTCCTCGCGACCGCAACCTTCCGCAAGGAAGCCAAGCCAGGGCAGGACTTCTTCCCCCTGACGGTCAACTACCAGGAAAAATACTACGCATCGGGCCGCATCCCAGGCGGTTTCTTCAAGCGTGAAGGCCGCCCGACTGAGAAAGAGACGCTGACGTCTCGCCTCATCGACCGTCCGATCCGTCCGCTTTTCGTCGATGGCTTCAAGAACGAAGTCCAGGTCGTCTTGACCGCGATTTCCTATGACCTCGAAAACGATCCGGACATTATCGGCATGATTGGCGCGTCCGCTGCGCTGGTTCTGTCCGGTGCCCCGTTCATGGGCCCGATTGGCGCAGCGCGCGTCGGCTACAAGGACGGCGACTATCTGATCAACCCGACGGCTGACGACCTTGAGGAGTCCGACCTGGACCTCGTTGTCGCTGGTACGACCGACGCAGTCATGATGGTCGAGTCCGAAGCCAAAGAGCTTCCGGAAGACGTGATGCTCGGCGCCGTTATGGCCGGGCACGAAGCCATGCAGCCGGTGATCGACGCGATCATCAAGCTGGCTGAAAAGTCCGCCAAGGAGCCGTTCGACTTTGAAGCCGAAGACCTTTCGGCCGAGCTGAAGCAGATCCAGGACCTCGTGGGTTCGGATCTGTCGGCTGCCTATCAGATCACCGACAAGCTCAGCCGTCAGGAAGCTGTCGGCGGTGCCCGCGAAAAAGCGGCCGAAGCGCTGGTTGCGACCGAAGACAAGCCAGAAGGCATGTCCGAAGGCGTCTTCAAGTCAGCTTTCAAGAAAGCCGAAGCGTCTGTCGTTCGTGGTGACATCATCAAGACGGGCAAGCGCATCGATGGCCGTTCGCTCGATCAGGTTCGCCCGATCGTTGCCGAAGCTGGCTTCCTGCCACGCACACATGGCTCTGCCCTGTTCACGCGCGGTGAGACACAATCGATCTGTGTCGCGACACTCGGCACGTCCGACGATGAGCAATTCATCGACGGCCTGGGTGGCACGCACAAAGAAAAGTTCATGCTGCACTACAATTTCCCGCCCTATTCGGTCGGCGAAACAGGCCGCATGGGCGGTGCAGGTCGCCGGGAAATCGGTCACGGCAAACTGGCATGGCGTGCCCTTCGCGCGGTTCTGCCAAAGCCGGAAGAATTCCCGTACACGATCCGTCTCGTTTCCGAGATCACCGAGTCCAATGGCTCGTCCTCGATGGCGACTGTTTGTGGCGGCGCTCTGGCGATGATGGATGCGGGTGTCCCAATCACGCGTCCAGTGTCCGGCATTGCAATGGGTCTCATCAAGGAAGAGAACGGCGTTGCTGTCCTCTCTGACATTCTTGGAGACGAAGACCATCTCGGCGACATGGACTTCAAGGTCGCTGGTACCGAGAAGGGCGTCACCTCGCTGCAGATGGACATCAAGATCGCAGGCATCACCCGCGACATCATGCAGACCGCTCTCGACCAGGCAAAGGGCGGTCGCGCCCACATCCTGGAAGAGATGAACAAGGCGCTTGCTGAATCGCGCGGCGAACTGTCGGCAAATGCACCGCAGATGGAAATTGTGAACATTCCGGTCGACAAGATCCGTGATGTGATCGGCTCGGGCGGCAAGACCATTCGCGATATCGTCGACACAACGGGCGCAAAGCTCAATGTCGAAGACGATGGCACGATCCAGATCTCTGCCCTCGACCGCGAGTCCATCGATGCGGCCAAGAAGCGTATTCGTGAGCTGACGGCAGAGCCGGAAGCTGGCGAAATCTATGAAGGCAAAGTCGTCTCCATCAAGGATTTCGGCGCCTTTGTGAACTTCTTCGGCCCGAAAGATGGTCTGGTCCATGTTTCTCAGATGGCTGATGAGCGCATCAACCACCCCAAGGACCTCGTCAAGGAAGGCGACACGATCTGGGTCAAGCTGATGGGCTTTGATGACCGCGGCAAGGTTCGCCTGTCGATGAAAGCCGTCGATCAGGAAACCGGCAAGGACAAGGAAAGTGCTGAGGGCGGCGACGCCGAATAAGGCCCCCGTCCAGTAGTCTGAAACATCTCAGACCCGGCACAAATTACCCTAATTGAGAAGGCCGCCAGAAATGGCGGCCTTTTTTTATTGCGTCTCATGCATAAGAACCCCCGGAAATTCCAAATGAAATCGGGCTTCACCTGGGCTCCGTCATGAAATATCGACCGGATGCCGTCTTTTTTTGATTGACATATAACTGTCACAAACCGTTCATGACCGTTATGTTACAAAAATATGACGTTCCTCGCGCCCTTGCGCTGCTGGCCGTGGCGGCATCGTCAGGCGCACTCATGACCCTTCCGGCTGACGCCCAGTCCGCCTGCACACTCGATAATGGCTATGCAGGTGGCCTCGTCAGTTACGTCACCGAGGTCGAATCCTGCCTCGCTGTGAATAGAAATTTCGAGGCAGGCGCGGAATCGGACCTGTTCGCTGCCACTAACAGCCATCGCACCACCGCTGGCATGTCCGCGCTTAACCGCCGTGCAACTCTTGACCGCGCCGCACGAGCTCATGCTCTGGACATGGCTGCTCGCGGCTATGCGGGCCATGATGACCTCGAAGGCCGTGGACACACTTATCGCATGCGAGCCCTGGACCGACAGGTTCTCGCCGGCGCGACAGGTGCAAACGT
Organism: Henriciella barbarensis; assembly: GCF_003576345.1. Lineage (GTDB taxonomy): Bacteria > Pseudomonadota > Alphaproteobacteria > Caulobacterales > Hyphomonadaceae > Henriciella > Henriciella barbarensis. The sequence goes on from NZ_QWGB01000005.1 coordinate 687,789, forward strand.
TGCGGTCCTTTCTGCAAACGCGACGCCTGCTGAGATATTCGAAGCGATCTCAGCCGATAGCGCGAACCAGCGAAATCTTCTGCATGAGGGCTTCACTGACACCGGCCTCGGCATCGCAGAGGCTGATGGTCGCCTCTATGTCGTGCAGATGCTGACCACGGTGGACGGCGAACTCGAAAGCCCGCTACCGCTTCAGGTTGTTGGTGCCACGACTATTACGCCGCGTGTGAAGCAGAATTATTTCCGCACGGCTGGCTGGAAACTCAGCGATGCTGCCGGCAATCGCCTTGCTGGCGGCACGATGATGCGCATGCACGACGCAGCCATCGACAGTCGGGATACCGGCTATCTCGATGTCCTCGTACAGCTCGACGCCGACACTTATGTCCTTAAGGGACCGATAGTTACGCGCCAGTAGGCTGTACGATCCAGACTAGCACGGGCGCATTTCCTGCACCGGAGAGCGCCCGTTCTTGTAGAAGAACAGCGCGCGTGCGAGGCGCGTGTTTCCTTTCTCGCGACGATGCGGTTACAAGCGCGCCCATGACCTTGTCTCCCTTTCTCGTCGCCATGTCGGGCGGTTCCGGCTCTGGCAAGTCCACGCTCGCCGACGCACTTATCGAGCGTCTCGGACCTGGACGCGCAGTCATTTTCCACGAAGACGGCTATTATTGGCCAATGCGCCATTACGGCCCATGCGATACGACCGAACAGCGTGCCACGATCATCGAGCAGGCCAATTATGATGATCCAGCCTCCAAAGACACCGCTCACCTCGTCAATGACATCCGGGCTCTGAAGCGCGGACAGGTCATTGAACAGCCCGTCTATGACTTCGATCGCCATGACCGCGACGAGAATCGCACGCTTCGCATCGAGCCTGCGCCTGTCATCATTCTCGAAGGCATACACGCCCTGTCAGTCAAGGCACTGCGCCCGCTGATCGATCTGTCCATATATGTCGATACGCCCGATGACCTCAGGTTGGCCCGCCGCATCCGCCGCGACGTGGTCGAACGCGAGCGCACCGTCCAGAATGTCCTCGAGCATTATCTGAAGACCGTCCGCGCGGCGCACTACCGATTCACCCACCCCGCCAAGTTCGAAGCCGAGCTTGTTATTGCGGATGAGGGCCTACCCGCCTATGGTAAAGTCTATCCTGGCGAAGACGCGATCGACAGAATGTTGGCCCCAGTCGTCTCGAGGCTCCAATTAATGGGTGTCTTATAAACTTTTTTGCCGTATAGTGGCAAAAATGAGGGGAATTATTGTTTTATTAACCATTTTCGTGGGTGTTTTCGCCTCACAGGCGAGAGCGGAGTGTCGTATTTCGTTTTCTGAGCGAGCTCGCGACCTGCCAACTTACGTCCAGAATGGTCAGGCATGCCTCCAGACGATCCCTTCGGGCTTTACTTTCGACGAAGAACTGGAGGCCCGCTTCGCCGAGCGCATTAACCAGACACGCCGCGAACATGGTCTCCCTACTCTCGTCTACCGCACAGAACTTCGTAATGCCGCGCGCTGGCACAGCCTCGACATGGCGGCGAACGACTTCTTCAATCACCAGGGCCTCGACAAGACGATGCCGAAGGACCGGATCAACGCGCTCGACCGTACGCTACTGACCAGCCTGCTACTGGAGAACATCGCGTCGATTACCGGCAATTTCGACTGGGACACGGTTGTTGATCGCCTCCACACCGGACTCATGAATTCACCCAGCCACCGTGACGCCATCTTGCGTGATGGCATCACGCACTTTGCCATGGGTGTTGTCACAACCGAACGCGGCGTCTGGCTTACAGAGCTGTTCGTGCGCGAAGACGGCACGTTCGACCGCCCGGTGCCTCTGCGCTTCGAAGCCGGGACCATCATTCGCCAACCCGCTACACTCCGCCGCTGGGCCATGAGCGGTCTTGCCATGATGTATGGCAACGATGCTGACGCCTTCGACCTGAAGGAAGAAGGCTGGGCGATGGGACGCATCCCGGCGCAGATCCGCGGCAAGATCGACTTGACCGTTCGCGGTGAAAAGGCCGGTCCACAGCCGAACCAGACCGTCTATATTCACTTTCACGGTCCCACAGTCGAAGTTCAGCCCTCGCGATCATCCTGACCGAAGGGTTTCGACCTCATGAAAAGCTGCAGATATCGCCGAGCGCTTTCTTCTTGAGCGCGTGTTTCGGTACCTTGGCCCCCTCGGCTGGATGCCCCACGGCGAGGATCAGATAGGGTTTCTCCGTATCAGGACGGTCGCAAAGGCGATTGAGGAAACTCATTGGATTTGGGGTGTGCACCAATGTTGCCAGCCCGGCCTCATGACAGGCCGCAATCAATAGCCCTGTGGCGATACCAACGCTCTCATGAATGTAGTAATTCTTGCGATTATCGCCCACCTCAGCGCCGCCGCGGCGCTGCGCAAAGATACAGATGAGCCAGGGCGCGGTTTCCATATAAGGCTTCTGCGCATCAGTCCCGATGGGCGCGAGTGCGTCGAGCCATTCCTCGCCCGCCTTGCCAGAATAAAAGGCGCGCTCTTCAGCCTCCGCCGCCAGCCTGATCTCACGCTTCTTCTCAGGCGAGCCGACGCACGCAAAAAACCAGGGCTGGTGATTGGCGCCAGAAGGCGCTGTCCCGGCAGCCGCTACGCAGGCTTCGATCACCGCCCGGTCGACCGGGGTCGGTGCAAAATCGCGCACTGACCGCCTTGTGCTGAGGTGCCGGTGTAGAGCTTCTGCCCGCCCCAATTGCTCGTGCGGGGCGCGTTCGACATATCCCTGTAGCGGAACATGAGTTCGTGGATCGGATTTCATGGAAGGATTATTCACCCAGTAATGAGACGCCAGCAAGTCATGCCTTGGCAGGCCGCCGCGCAATAGCTTTACCTCGAACTGCCGCCTTACGCTTCCATGCTTCGATTTTTGCCGGCTTCGCTGTCTTCACTGGCCCGAACTGGAAGGTCCGACGCGGCTTGACGCCTGAGAAATTCAGAACAGTCTTCTCAACCTGCTTTTTCGCGGCGCGGCCATACGACAGGGAATCAAAGATCACCGGCGCATCCGACGTCATGAAAATGTCAGCTGATCGACCTTCGAGCAACCGATCCCACCACGGCCCATTATCATGATAGGCCATGGCAAACCCCGGTAGGAAGCAGCGATCTACAACCCCCTTCATCTTGGCCGGCATACCACCCCACCATTGCGGGTAGATCCATACGAGATGGTCGGCCCAGACTGTATTTTTGCGCCAGTCTTCCAGGCAGGGCTCAAGCGTCTTACGGGCATGATAACCCTCTGTAAGGTCGGCATCGAATGTCATGTCGTGTAGGTTCATGCGGCGGGTTTCAGCGCCCTCGGCCTTTGCTGCTTGCTCGTAGGCATCGGCTAGGCCGTGCGAAAGCGACGTCTCCCGTGGATGCCCCACCCAGATAAAAACACGCTTGGCCATGATCGCCCCAATAAACAATGAACATATTCGTAATCGTTCATTGCCGCTCATGCAACGACTTTCAACGCCGCATCAGTTTTGGAAGGCGACCGGCTCTAGACGCGTCGCAAACCGGAAACTGCGACATCCACGGGCACATCACCATCGGTCAGCTCGAAGATGTCCTGCCGGATCTCAGGCGTGTCGATCAGTTCAGCGACGAAGGCGGCGACGTTACCGCGAGCAACATCGCCATAAGTCAGCGCACGCCCGGCCGCGATCTGGCCGTTGCCGTCTTCACTCTGGAGCGTACCTGGCCGGATGATGACATAGTCGAGCCCGCTGGCAGCGAGCGCCGCGTCAGCCTTCTTCTTCTCGCGCATATAATGCTCGAAACCTTCACCGATATCGCGGTCGCGGCCAGCATCCGGAAAGACAGACACGAGATAGACCCGCTTCACGCCAGTAGCGCGCGCTGCCTCAATCAGTTTAACGGGGCCCTGGCCGTCGATCATGCTCGTCCGTTCAGCGCCGCTGCCCGCCGCGCCAGCCGAGAAAACGACCGCGTCTGCGCCCTTTATAATTGCGGCGAAGTCATCGGCGCTCATCTCCATGAGGTCGCCTCGTGCCGGTGTTGCGCCCGCATCCTTCAGGTCACTGGCCTGCTCATCCTTGCGGTGGAGCCCTGTGACGCTGTGACCGCGTCGGATCAGCATGGGGATGAGCCGGCTACCCACACCGCCTGTCGCGCCGATGATAACGATATCTGCCATCTGGAATTCTCCTTCAATCTTCTTTGCAACAGGCCCCAGCCAACGAAGTTCCAGCCGGTTTCCCACCCGTCACCACTAGCGCGATGGCCGCCCACCCCTAGGATGCGCCAAAACATAAGGGAGGAGACTGAGATGAAAGATTTCAGCGGAAAGATCGCCATCGTTACCGGCGGCGGAAACGGGATGGGCCGGGAGCTCACCAAACAGCTTGCTGAAGCGGGCTGCAGCGTCGCGATCTGCGACATCTCGGAAGAGGACATGGCCGAAACCGTAAGCGCCGCTGAGGCGCTCGCCCCGCAAGGTGTCCGGGTTACGCATTTCCGCGCCGATGTTGGCAAGGAAGAAGACGTCCACGCCTTCGCAGACCATGTCCGTACCGCCCACGAGACCGACCACATCCACCTACTGATAAATAATGCAGGCATTGGCGGCGGGGGCAGCTTCGTTGACGGCCCGCGTGAGAATTGGGAGCGGACGTTCAATGTCTGCTGGTACGGCGTCTACAACAATGCGCGTGCCTTCATGCCCATGCTGGTCGCCGCCGATGAAGCGCATATCGTCAATGTAAGCTCGGTAAACGGCTTCTGGGCCAGCATCGGCCCCGATACCCCGCACACTGCCTATTCTGCCGCAAAATTCGCGGTGAAGGGTTTTACCGAGGCGCTCATCACCGATCTTCGGCTTAACGCGCCGCACGTGAAGGCAAGCGTTGTGATGCCAGGCCATATCGGCACCCAGATCGCCCTCAACACGCTGCGCGAGTTTGGCAACGACTCTGCCATCGGTGGCGGCAATGAAGAATATGAGGCCGCCAAGGCGCGCGGAGAGCAATTCCGCGATAATGCCATCACCACAGCCGAAGACGCTGCGCGCATCATTCTCGACGGTGTCCGCGCCGATGACTGGCGCATCCTCATTGGACCTGATGCCGAAGCCATCGATGAAGCGGTCCGCAAGACACCAAAAGCTGCCTATGAAGGTGACTTCGGCCTCAGCATCTTCGCAAGGTTGCGCGAAGCCATCGCGCCGGGGTGACAGCAGGCGCCCCCTCCCATCCTGGAATGGGTAGCGGCGTGCCTATCAGCCTTATTCCTCGCCCATGTCCGGCACACCGACGACATGGAAGCCTGCATCGACGTGCAGCACCTCACCGGCCACCGAATGGCCGATGTCGGAGAGGAGATAGAGCGCCGCGCCGGCGACGCCTTCCATGCGCGTGTCTTCCTTGAGCAGGGACATGTCGCGGCCGGTCCCCATAAGTGACTTGCCGCCCTTGATGCCTGCCAGTGACAACGTGCGCATCGCGCCCGCAGAAATGGCGTTCACGCGGATGCCTTGCGGGCCGAGATCGCGAGCTGCATAGCGGGTCGAGGCCTCAAGCGCCGCCTTGGCAACGCCCATAACATTGTACGACGGCACAACGCGCTCTGCGCCAAGATAGGTCATGCAGATGATCGAGCCGCCATCGGGCATGATTTCAGAGGCGCGGCGTGCGCAGTCGATGAAGCTGTAGACAGAGATGTCCATCGCCCGGCGAAAGCCTTCACGCGTCGTATTGGCGACCATTGAACCTTGCAGCTCATCCTTGCCCGCAAAGGCGATGGAATGGACCAGGAAGTCGATCTTGCCCCACTTCTCCTTCACCTGCGCGAAGGCGGCATCCATGCTCGCATCATCCGTGACGTCAGCGGGGATCATCGTGTCCATACCGATCGACTCGACCAGTGGGCGCACCCTGCGTTCCAGGCTGTCACCCTGATAGGTGAAGGCGATCTCGGCGCCCTGCGCGGCGAGCTGTTTGGAGATACCCCATGCAATGGAGTTCTGGTTGGCGACACCCATAACGATGCCGCGCTTGCCCTTCATGAGATTGCCTTCCGGCATATTCCAGTCGTCAGCCATGAGCGTTCACTCCCTGCGAATATCTATGTCTGTGGTCCGGGCTAGGCGCGCCGAAGGAAAGCGTCAAGCGCCCGGAATACCGGTATCGCCGCCGAGCACGTTCTTAAGGCCGACCTTCATGTCGAGCGCCGTGTAGACGTGTTCGTCGTCGACATAGACACGGCCATTGGCGATGCCGAGATTCAGCCTGCCACGGCGCACGCGCTTGATGTCGATGACATATTTCACGAGCTTCTTGTCCGGCGTGATCTCGCCGGTGAACTTCACTTCGCCAACACCGAGCGCGCGTCCCTTGCCCGGTGAGCCAGACCAGCCGAGCCAATAGCCGACGGCCTGCCACATGGCATCGAGGCCAAGACAGCCCGGCATCACTGGGTCGCCCGGGAAGTGGCACTGGAAGAACCAGAGATCGGGCTTCACATCATACTCGCCGATGACGTGGCCTTTGCCGAACTCGCCGCCATCAAGACTGATCTCGGTGATACGGTCCATCATCAGCATCGGCGGTATAGGCAATTGTGCGTTACCGGGGCCGAAAAGCTGGCCCTGCCCTGATATCAGGAGATCTTCCTTCGTATAGGAGGATTGGGGCGTGTGAAAATCGTGTGGTCCGCTCATGCAATGCCTCTACTTGCCGTCAATTGCGATCAGGGCATGAGCCTGCCCCAATCCGCCTTGTCAAGCAAACGAGCAGGTTACAGGCCAGCTGTGTCTGTGTTCAGACCCCAGAGCGATGGCTTGTCGATCCAGCCAGTATAGGCCCCAGCGCTGATCTCGCACCACCTGTCATTGCAGCTATGCAGCTCCGCAAGAACACCCGGCTCAATCGTCGCGCGGGCAGGCGATGCCGATTGTGGTTTGCGGCGGAGCGCGACCTCCCGGGTCACGATAACGTGGTCAGGCTCGCTCAACTGGCCAACATGCATCCAGACCTCGTCGCCCTCGAAATCGCGTACCCGCGCCCAATCGGTGGTTTCCTTGACGATCAGGACAGGCATGCCTGCGCGCTCATACTCGAAGGCGACCTGATGGTCCGTCGACGGCCCGATACGTCCATTGACCCGCGCATAGCGCAGTGAGGCAAAGCGCGGCACCGGCTTTCCCGAGAACTGACTGATCTTCACCGACTGTGCAGAAGCAGACGGCGTTGCCAACTGACAGGCAGTCAGGATAAGGCAGGCAGATAGAAAAAGACGGAAAAATCCCAGCATGTGGCTATCTAGTCGGGGCTTGGTGAATCGGTCGTAAAGGCCGATGCGTCTGTTGCAGCAATTGGCGCAAGCGGTTCGCTCTGCTATGCGCTGACGGCAAGGAAAGGAAACGCGTATGACCGCAAAACGGCTGAAGGTTATCGTGACACGGCGCCTGCCGGACCCGGTGGAGCTCCGTCTGAAAGAGCTGTTCGACACCGAGCTCAACGAAACTGACACACCGTTTGACGACGCAAAACTTGTCGATGCGGTCAAACGTGCCGACGTACTGGTGCCAACCGTGACCGACGCGATCGATGCGCGCCTCCTTGCGCAGGCTGGCCCCCAGCTACGCCACATTGCCCAGTTTGGCGCAGGCGTTGACAATCTCGACATTGAAAGCGCCGTCCAGCGCGGGATCACCGTCACCAACACACCAGGCGTGCTTACGGATGATACCGCTGACGTCACCATGGCCCTGATCCTTGCGGTGCCGCGCCGCCTGCATGAAGGCATCAAGCTTCTTGAAGCAGGCAAGTTCGATGGCTGGGCGCCGACCTGGATGCTCGGCAAGCGGCTTGCCGGCAAACGCCTCGGCATCATCGGCATGGGCCGTATTGGACAGGCTGTCGCCCGCCGTGCAAAAGCCTTTGGCCTGCAGATCCACTACCACAACCGCAAGCCGGTGAACCGTCAGGTGACCGAAGAACTGGACGCGACGTACTGGGAAAGCCTCGACCAGATGCTGGCCCGTATGGATATCATCTCGGTGAACTGCCCGCACACGCCGGCAACTTTCCACCTTCTTTCCGCCCGCCGCCTCGATCTCGTTCGCAAGGACGCCTACATCGTCAATACGGCGCGCGGCGAAGTGATCGACGAAGCTGCCCTCGCCCGCGCCCTCAAGGCCGGCAAGATTGCTGGCGCCGGCCTCGACGTGTTCGAACGTGAGCCTGCCGTGAACCCTGAACTGCTCGGCCTCTCCAATGTGATGCTTTTGCCTCATATGGGATCTGCGACTGAAGAAGGCCGGATCGAGATGGGCGAGAAGGTCATTATCAACATTAAAACCTTTGCCGATGGCCACAGGCCACCAGACCGCGTCATTCCGGCCATTCTCTAGCCTCTGGCTTGACGCATCGGCTCGCCTGCTCTCAACTCAAGATCGAGTTGAGAGGGCAGGGTTTTGAAAAGATTACTGATTATACTGGCATGCCTCTGGCTACCATTCTGGACTTCGGCTCAGGGCGGCTATGGGGACGCGCTGCGAAACAGCACCACATTTCATGATTATCTACGTGCGCCAGCGCTGAGCAGCGTTGAACTCTCGCCGAACGGGCGCTGGCTCACGGGTGTGAAGCGGAACCATGAAGGTATCTTCGTCTTCGTCAGTGATCTCGACAATCCGCAAGCTCAGACGGTTGATCTGCCATTCGACGAATCGACTTTTGTGAACTGGGTCGAATGGGCGAACGACGACTGGCTGATCACGTCAGTAACCGTCTACGGCACTTTCGACGGCCAGATTTATACGCGCGCGGGTCTCAACTATTATACCTTCTCCGGTTTCGAGACGATGCCAATCCCGGTGACCCGGCTATACCTCCTGCGCCGGGACGGATCAGGCGTTCAGCGGGTCTTTGAAGGCGTGAAGTCTCTCGAAAAGCGCAATCTCAACCTTGGCCGGATTGTCAGCTTCCTGCCGAATGATCCTGATCATTTCCTCGTTGCGGCCACGTTGCGCGGCGATCTTGATCTATTCCGGGTCCAGGTTTCGACCGGCGCGCATGAACGCATTGGTGTGGGTAAGAAGGGCACCATTGGCTGGTACGCCGACATTAATGGCGAACCTGCCTTGCGGGTGGACGCAAACCGCCGGGGCACGCGCTACACATATTATGGGCGGCAGGATCGGCCGAATGGCAGGACATCCTGGAAGCGTCTGAAATCGGTTCGTGCAGATGAGCGCGCCGAAACCATCAAACAGAGCACGGAATTTCGTCCGCTCTCCCCTGGCGCGGTGACAGGCACTTATTATGTTGCCGCACGCCCTGCGGGTGAGCCCACGACCGGCATTCATCTCTATGATTTTACTACCGACACCTATGTGCGCCCGATCCGGGTCGACCCGGACCGCGATATCGAAGACGCGCTCATCAATCCGGAGTCCTATGAGTACCTTGGCAGCCGCTACTATGAAGACCTGTTGAAGACCGAATTCACCGACCAGACCATGCAGGCTCACATGGATGGTCTGTCGGGCATGTTCGAGACCGCGGTAAATATCGACTGGACCGACAGCAGCCGCGACGGGAAACGCTGGCTGGTCTATGCAAGCGGGCCGCAGGAGCCGGGCACATATTACGTCTATGACGTCGAGAACGCCCATATCCGCAATTATGGAAGCGCGTTTCCAAACCTTTCACCTTACAGGCTGTCGCCCGTCGAAATCGTGAAATACCGGGCGCGCGACGGACTGGAGATCACCGGCTATCTGACGATGCCGAAGGGCGTCGGAGACGGCGTGATCCCTCCGGTCGTCGTCATGCCTCATGGCGGGCCGGAAATGCGGGACACAATCACATTCGACCCGCTTGCGCAGATCCTCGCCGGCAACGGATATGCCGTCTTCCAGCCGAATTTCCGGGGGTCCTCTGGCTACGGGCTGGAGTTTGCCGATGCCGGAAGGCGCCAATGGGGCAAGGCCATGCAGCATGATATCGAAGACGGGTTCGCTCACCTCATTGCCGCAGGAAAGGCCGACCCGTCGAATGCCTGTATCTTCGGCTATTCCTATGGCGGCTATGCCGCCCTCGCGGCCGCGACAATGACCCCGGATCTATTTAAATGCGTCATTGCAGCGTCCGGGCCGAGCGATCTTCTGGAAATGCTGAACTGGGTGCGCGACGAGGATGGGAGTCGGTCAGACGAGTATGAGTACTGGACCCGGCACATCGGTGATCCGCGCCGCGACCGCGATGAACTTGCGGCGCATTCGCCCGCGCGTCTTGCTCAGTACGTGAAGGCGCCCGTCCTGATGATTCACGGGCATGAAGATGCGGTCGTGCCGGTCGAGCAGTCATCGCTCATGGTCGAAGCACTTAACGAAGCTGGCAAAAGCGTAGAGTTCGTCGAGCTTTATCGGTCGGGGCATTCGCATCGCATGGCCGGCGATCAGCGCAAGGAAATGGAGGCCATTATCGGCTTTCTCGACAGCCATCTTGCCGTTGATCCGCAGATCTGGTCGTTCAGCGGCGAGTGATCGTGATGGCTCGCAACAGGCAATAAAAAAGCCCGGCATCTCGCCGGGCTTTTCCTTGTTCATCTGAAAAGGCGCCTAGTGGACGCTAACAGGCTGCATCTCATAGGCACGGGCTGCGGCAAACGCAGCGTCACGGCCCTCTACGATGGCCAGTTGCTCACCCTCACCATTCGCAACCACGAACAGGGAGGTGCGATCATTGACGGCTTCCAGCGCCTCATCAGGCAGGCCGCTCAGTTCGTCGTCCGCAATCTGGCGTACATAAACCAGATCCTTCGCGGTGAAGAGCTTTGCAGCTTGATGTTCAAGGTCTGTCGTCATGGCATGCTCCTTCCTTCAAAGACAGGACCACGACACATGAGAACCCCGGCCAGGCGCCCCGCTAGGCGGCAGCACCGGATGTTGCCGGATCTTTCCGTGTCATAACTGAATCTGGGGGCTGATTATGCCGCGTTCAAGCCGCAATCGCGGCGATATGCGGGCAATCCGGCTTCTGCCAACCCCCGTCTGAACATCTGTTCAGATCAGTCGAAGAACTCCTCAATGATGATGTCTTCTTCGGCCACACCAATCTCTTTCAGCGCGCCGGCAATGTCTTCGACCATACCATCTGGGCCGCAGATATAGCATTTGCCCTTGCCCGGCTCGACACGTTCTTCGAGCAGCGCCCGGTCGATCTTTCTAGTGTGAACATCCGCATCGGCTTCGTCCGTGACGGTGAAATAAGTCTTGAGACCCTCCATGCGCTCGAACTCATCGCGATAGATGATATCTTCCTGCTTGCTGTTGGAGAAGATAAGCTCACAACCCTCAAGCGTTCCTTTGTCTTCGAGGCGCTTACGAAGGATCGCAATCATTGGCGTCACACCAGCGCCGCCCGCGATGAACCAGCCCTTGCCCTCATCCTCGATGGCACCCCATGGCTCGTCGACAAGTACGCGGTCACCTGGCTGCAACTTGGCGATCTGTTCGGTCACACCATCATGCTCCGGATAGGATTTGATGGTGAATTCGAGATATCCATCGGATGGCAAACTGGTCGGCGTGAACGGTCGTTTTTCCCCGCGCCAGTCATCCTTGTCGATAGCAAGGTCTACTGCCTGCCCTGGCTGAACGCCCAGTCCCGCAGGCTTGTCGAAGCGCAGCTTGAAGACGTCAGGTGTGACGGGCTCAATCGATTGTAGTGTAAGCGCGTAGCTCATCTCTTCTATCTCCGTGTCTTTTTCCAAAGTCACTGGAAAAACGGAATGTTCAGAAGGTGTGTTCCCGGTCGCAGAGTCGCAGGGCAACTATAGGATCGGCGACGTGGCAGAGCCTGCAGCCCTGAGCGCGTTCCAACGCGAAACAAAGTGAAGCCGGAATGTAAGGAAATGGTGGAGCCTAGCGGGATCGAACCGCTGACCTCCTGCATGCCATGCAGGCGCTCTCCCAGCTGAGCTAAGGCCCCGTACCAGTCGGAGACGCGTGAGTTATAGCCTCACGCGCCGCCGATCAAGTCCAATTGTCAGGACGATTTCGTGTCATCCTCATCGTCGCCGCCAACCTCGTCGGCGTCGTCATCTCCATCATCGTCATCCAGGTCGTCATCGTCGAGATCGATATCGTCGTCGAGGTCGAAGTCTTCCTCCTCCTCATCGTCGAGAGGGATGTCTTCGTCGTCGTCATCATCGTCGAGTTCGTCTTCGGAGAAGCCGGTCGGCACCTTGCCGGGGGCTGCTTCCTCATCTTCGTCCTCGTCATTGCCTTCCAGGACGACTTCATCAGCTTCCGAACCGAGTTCACGGGAGGCTACATCATCCTCCTCGTCCTCGTCTTCTTCGTCCTCTTCGACTTCTTCCTCATCGTCGATGTCGTCATCATCGGCGTCGCGGACGGCCGCCTTTTTCTTCTTTTTCTTTTTCGTCTCTTCTTCAAGATCGTCCTCGTCCTCATCGACAGGGACAGAGCTCTTGGCGCGCTTGGCCTTCAGCTTTGCGCTCGTCGTGCGTACCTCATCGTCTTCTGGATCGAATTCGGTCTTGCACTTCGGGCAAACGGCGGGGCGCTTGTTGAGATCGTAGAATTTAGCTTCGCAGCTCGGACAGATCTGCTTTGTGCCAAGATCAGGATCAGCCATTGGTAAGGAACTCCGGGCTCGATTTAATAATTGCCGGGGCGCTTGCCAGAAACCCCCGCCCCTGTCAAAGCGCTTTTGGCGTCGATCTGCAAAGGAGAAATCATTGGCATGGACTTCGTTCCCGGTTGATCGGTTTCAGGGCGCGATCCGTGCGCCCGGCGACAAGTCATGTTCTCACCGCGCGCTGATGCTCGCTGGCGCCGCCGCTGGCGTGTCTGAAATCTCCGGTCTGCTGGAAGGCGAGGACGTCATAAATACGGCCCGGGCCATGCAGGCACTGGGCGCCGACGTAGAACAGACCGCACCGGGACGCTGGCGCATAGAGGGCACCGGCAAGGCAGGTTTGCGCGCGCCCACTTCGCCGCTCGACTTCGGCAATTCCGGCACGGGGTCTCGCTTGATGATGGGGCTCATGGCCGGCTACCCCCTCACTGCAGAACTGACGGGCGACAAGAGCCTGTCCTCACGCCCCATGGCCCGCATAACCGATCCGCTGAAACTGATGGGTGCGAAGTTCGCGCCTGAAAGCCGCGACAAACTTCCCCTCACGCTAAGTGGACGCGCTGATCTCACCCCGATCTCCTACGCACCAAAGCAGGCTTCGGCACAGGTGAAATCTGCCATTCTTCTGGCCGGCCTCAATGCCGATGGCTTCACCGAAGTGACCGAACTCCACGCCACGCGCGACCATACCGAACGCATGTTGCGCAGCTTCGGTGTCGAGGTGGCGGTGCGCGCCGGCGAGGGCAGTCAGAATGTGGTCACGATTGAAGGCGGCCAGTCCCTGCAGGCCGTAGAGACGAGCATACCCGGCGACCCATCATCGGCTGCCTTCCTGATCGCAGGCGCGCTTATCTCGCCGTCCGGCGGCGTCGTCGTTGAGCACATCATGTCGAATGAAACGCGCGACGGCTTCTTCCAGGCAGCAGAGCGCATGGGCGCAGGTCTTGGTGCTGAAGAAATTGGCGACGGCGCGGGTGAACGTCTTGTCGACCTGCAGGCCGCAACGAGCGACCTGAGAGGCTGCGAGATTCCGGAATTCCTGGTCGCCGCCATGATTGACGAGTTTCCCATTCTTGCCGTCATCGCCGCCTTTGCCAAAGGTGAAACGCGGGTGCGTGGCGCCGAGGAACTGCGCGTCAAGGAAAGCGACCGCATCAGCGCCATCGTCGCAATGCTTCGCGTGAACGGGGTCGAGGTTGAGGAGCATGAGGACGGCTTCACTGTCATGGGCTGCGATGGCCCGCCACCCGGCGGCGGCCTTGTAGAGACCCGCCACGACCACCGCATAGCCATGAGCGCCCTCGTTATGGGTACGGCCAGCCAGAAACCTGTCGCCGTCGATGACATCGCGATGATCGCAACCTCCTATCCGGACTTCCTGGACCATATGCGTACACTCGGCGCCGACATCCGCGAAACCTGACTGGCGACCACCGAATTTATTTTCCCGGCCAGCTTGCAAACACCGCCATCCATGTATATCGTTTTTCGATAACATATATGGATGGAGGGTACATCATGAAACGCACACTTGTGAGCGTCAGCGCCATTGCGCTGTCAGGCGCCTGGCTTGCGGGCTGTTCGCCGGAAACCTTGAAATCGGCAGAAGCTCAGGAGAGCGCCCAGACCGATACGGAAGCCGTCGCCAGCGATCTTGCTTCCTACGACCTGATCGAGCGGGCCGCGATCTTCGGCAATCCTGAGAAAGCCCAGGGGCGCATCAGCCCGAATGGCGAGTATGTAAGCTGGATCGCCCCTGTCGACGGCGTCATGAACATCTGGGTTGCGCCTGCCGATGATCCGGATGCCGCTGAAGCGATTACCAATGACACCTATCGCGGCCTCAATGGTCACTTCTGGTCACCGGACTCCGCCTATGTCTATTACACACAGGACGATGGCGGGAATGAGAACTTCCACGTCTATGCCTCGAACGCGGAAACAGGTGAGACGCGAGACCTGACGCCTGTTGCCGACGGCGTGCGCGCTGTGATCCAGGGCGTCTCGAAAGAACAGCCCGGCAAGGTGCTGATCGGCCTCAATGACCGCAACCCGCAGCTTTTCGATCTCTATCTCGTCGATGTCGCGACGGGTGAGATGGAGCTCGCGGCCGAGAATCCAGGCTATGCCGGCTGGCTGATCGACAATACACTCACGCCGCGCTTTGGCCTTGTCCAGACGCCAGGTGGCGGCGCCTCGATCGTCGACATGGAAGGCAATGAGCTGACCTCCATCCCGGCTGAAGACTTCCTCACCACCAATCCGTTTGGTTTCAACGCGGCGAATGACGCCTTCTACGCAGTCGACAGCCGCAACCGTGACACCGCTGCGCTCGTCAAGATCAGCACCGAAGACGGGTCTGCCGAAGTCATCGCGGAGAATGACCGCGCCGATATCAGCGATGTTCTGCTTCATCCAGAAACCTATGAGCCGATGGCCTACGCCGCAGAGTATCTGCGCAATGAGTGGCAGCCGCTCACAGACGAGGCCGGGGCCGACCTCGACTTCCTTCAGTCTGAGCTAGAAGGCGATATCCAGATCGTCGCCGCCACCGATGACCTTTCCCGCATGGTCGTCTATTCAGGCTCTGCGACCCTGCCGGGCGTCTATTATGTCTATGACCGCAGCGCACAGACGCTGACGGAAATGTTCAAGACCCGGCCAGACCTCGCATCTTCGCCGCTTCAGCCGATGCACCCGGTTGAAATTGCATCACGCGACGGTCTGACGCTTGTCTCTTACCTGACACTGCCACCCGGCTCTGATGCCGATGGTGATGGCCGACCTGAGCAGCCTGTTCCGATGGTGCTCAACGTCCATGGCGGCCCATGGGCGCGTGATTCCTATGGCTACAATTCATGGCACCAGTGGCTCTCCAATCGCGGCTATGGCGTCCTGTCAGTCAATTATCGCGGCTCTACCGGCTTCGGTAAGGAATTCGTCAACGCCGCCGTCAAGGAATTCTCCGGCAAGATGCATGATGACCTGATCGACGCCGTCGAATGGGCCATTGAGGAAGACATCGCCATTGAAGACCAGGTCGCCATCGCAGGCGGCTCCTATGGCGGCTATGCGACACTTATCGGCGTGACCTTTACGCCGGATACCTTTGCCTGCGGCGTGGATATTGTCGGCCCGTCCAGCCTTGTGACGCTGGTCGAAAGCTTCCCGGACTACTGGAAGCCTTTCCTGGAGGGCACCTGGTTCAAATATGTCGGCGACCCGGCCAATCCTGTGGACCGCGAAGACATGCTGGCGCGCTCCGCAATCAGCCGTGTGGACGACATTTCCGTGCCGCTCCTCATCGGTCAGGGCGAGAACGATCCGCGCGTGACCAAGCTGGAATCCGATCAGCTCGTCGAGACGATGAACGAAAAGGGCCTTCCGGTTACTTATGTGAACTTCCCGGACGAAGGACACGGCTTTGCTCGTCCTGAAAACCGCCTCGCCTTCTACTCGGTGATGGAAGGCTTCCTCGGTGAATGTCTTGGCGGACGCGCAGAGGATTTCGGCGCAGCTTTCGAAGGCTCGACTATCCAGGTGCTGGCGGGCGCCGAATATGTCGATGGGCTCGAAGAAGCCGTCGCGACATCGGCCCCGACCGATGAAGCAGAAACCGAGGACGGCGAATAGAACACCGCGCCAAAAGCAAGAAGATGACAGGCCGCCGCCCCCGCCAGAAGGGGCGGCGGCTTTTCTTTTGGCACTTGACCCCGCCATTCTGCGTTGGGCTTTCACAAACGACAGGGAGCCGACATGAAAGGCCGCATCCATCTCTATCAAGGCAATATTCTCGACGTAGACTGCGAGGTAATCGTGAACGCTGCGAACAGCTCACTAATGGGCGGCGGCGGCGTGGACGGTGCGATCCACCGTGCAGCCGGCCGGGACCTCAAGGACGCCTGCAAACCGCTTGCCCCATGTCCGACCGGAGAGGTTCGCGTCACCGAAGGCTTTGGCCTTTCCCCGCGTCTCATCTTCCACACGGTTGGCCCGGTCTGGCGCGGCGGCGATCAAGGCGAGGCAGAATTGCTGAAGGCCTGCTATCGCCACTGCCTTGAGGAACTTGTTCGGCGCGACCTGACCTCCATCGCCTTTCCGGCAATCTCGACAGGTGTTTATGGTTATCCTGCTAATGAGGCCGCGGGCATAGCCGTAAACACCTGCCGCGAATTTGCGAGAGATCACGAGGTGAAGGTCATCCTCACTGCCTTCGAAGACAGAATGGCGACAGCCTTCGAAGGCGCGCTCGATCAGCCCTGACGGGTGAGTGCGTCAATCGCCTCAAGATGAGGTGCAAGATGGAGATCCTGCGCGGCAAGCCAGTCTGGATTGTAGTAGGTGTCGAGATAGCGTTCACCACCGTCGCAGATGAGCGTGGCGACACTGCCGTCTCGTCCTGCAGCGCGCATTTCGGCCATCAGGTGTAGCGCCGCCCAGACATTGGTGCCGGTCGACCCGCCGCACTTCCTGCCTAGTACCGTTTCAAGCCAGTGTATTGTCGCCAGGGACGCCGCGTCCGGGACCTGCACCATCCGGTCGATCACCCGCGGCTGGAACGACGCTTCTACCCGTGGCCGCCCGATCCCCTCAATCCGTGAGCGCGTCTGCAAACGCACGTCGCGGTCACCAGAATTGTAATAGTCGTAGAAAACGGAGTTTTCAGGGTCGGCCACACAAAGCTGCGTCTTGCCGGAAAGATCGCCGCGATAGCGGATAAACCGCCCGATCGTGGCCGACGTGCCCCCCGTCCCTGCGCTCATGACTACCCAGTCCGGAATAGCGTGTTCTTCCAGCTCAAGCTGCGCAAAAAGGCTCTCGGCGATATTGTTATTGCCGCGCCAGTCCGTGGCCCGCTCTGCATAGGTGAACTGGTCCATATAATGGCCGCCCGTTTCGTGCGCGATCCGCTCAGCTTCGGCATAGATTTGCGAGGCAGGCACCGCACGGGTCTCTGCGCCATAGAAATTGATCTGGTCGATCTTCTTCTGGGCAGTCCCTTCCGGAACGACAGCGATAAAGCGCAAGCCCAGAAGCTTGGCGAAGTACGCTTCTGAAACGGCGGTTGAGCCTGACGAGCTTTCCACCACAACCGTGTCCGGGCCGATCGCGCCATTGCAGATGCCGTAGAGATAGAGCGAGCGCGCCAGCCGGTGCTTCAGACTGCCGGACGGGTGGATGGACTCGTCTTTCAGATAGAGTTGCTGGCCCGAAAAACCCGGCAGGTCGACCCGGATGAGATGCGTGTCGGAGGAGCGATTGAAGTCGGCGTTGAGACGACGCACCGCCTCGCACACCCAGTTGCGTTGTGCACATAGACCACTCATCAGCCAGTCATCCTTGTATCTCCGCCTGCCATGAAGCCCGAATTGACAGGTGACTGCACCGCAATGCAAGGCTGGTTGACCCTTCCGGCTACATGGCGCATCTGTCCGCGCCATGATTATTGCCATTGATGGAACGCTCGCCTCCGGAAAGGGGACGATTGCCCGCCGCTTGTCGGACCTGTTCGCATTGCCGCACATGGACACAGGCCGTCTTTATCGCGCGACAGGCGTCGCCGCCATGAATGCCGGCGCTGACCTCAGCGATGCTGCCGCGGTTGCGGAAATCGCCTCGAAGCTGGAACCGTCGCTCTTCACCGAAGCCGAACTTCGCACCGCAGATGCCGGCCTTGCGGCGTCAAAGGTTGCTGTCCTGCCTGAGGTGCGGGCCGCCCTGCTAGAGCTGCAGCGCAACTTCGCGAACCAACCGACCGGTGCCATCCTTGATGGTCGTGACATAGGCACGGTCGTCTGCCCGGAAGCAGATGTGAAACTCTGGGTCGATGCCGATGTCGAAGTGCGCGCCAGGCGCCGCCACGCTGAGCTGGAAGCTGCTGGCGACACGATCACGCTCGATGAGCTGACGGCCCAGCTGCGAGAGCGCGATGAGCGCGACCGCAACCGCAAGGACGCGCCGATGGTCGCTGCCGCAGATGCGATCTTGATCGATACGACTGATCTGACTATAGACGCGGCTGTGAACAAGGCGCGGGCCGCCGTCGAAAAGGCGAACTCCCGTACCGGCTAGCAGGTTCTGGCGCATCTGGCGTCAAATCCAAAAACCTCTGCCCGCCTCGTTCAAGACCCTGACCCTGCGATTACGCCAGCAATTCCGCTTGCGCGTCATAAACCCGTTTGGGTCGGACCTGGAGTTTACATGTCTACTGAAACAATGAATCCGAGCACCGACGACTTCGCCTCTATGTTCGAAGACTCGGCGGCTGCTTCTACTCTGCAGGAAGGCCGTGTGGTCCCTGCAACGGTCGTTGCCATCACCGGCGACAACCTGATCCTCGATGTCGGCTTGAAAGTCGAAGGCCGCGTCGCCCTTAAAGAATTCATGCTCGAAGAAGAGCAGCCGAAACCGGGCGACATTGTCGAGGTCTTCCTCGAGCGTATCGAAAACCTGATGGGCGAAGCCGTTCTCTCGCGCGACAAGGCGCGCCGCGAAGAGAGCTGGATCAAGCTGGAAGACAGCTACAACAAGGACGAGCCGGTCAAAGGCGCGATCTCTGGCCGTGTCAAAGGCGGTTTCACCGTCGATCTCGGCGGCGTCAATGCGTTCCTTCCTGGTTCGCAGGTCGACATTCGCCCGGTGCGCGACGTTGGCCCGCTGATGGGCGAAGTTCAGCCTTTCGCAATCCTCAAGCTCGACCGCGCCCGTGGCAACATTGTTGTCTCGCGCCGTGCGATCCTTGAAGAGAGCCGCGCCGAACAGCGTGCAGAAATCGTCGAAGCGATGAACGAAGGCGATGTCCGCGACGGCGTCGTCAAGAACATCACCGATTACGGTGCGTTCGTTGATCTCGGCGGCATCGACGGCCTCCTTCACGTCACCGACATGAGCTGGAAGCGGATCAACCACCCAAGCCAGGTCGTCAATGTTGGCGACACGGTGAAGGTCCAGATCATCAAGGTGAACGAAGAAACCCAGCGTATTTCGCTCGGCATGAAACAGCTCGAGGCCGATCCTTGGGAAGGCATCGAGAGCAAGTACCTCATCGGCACCCGTCTTCCAGGCGTTGTCACGAACATCACCGATTACGGTGCGTTCGTTGAGCTTGAAGATGGCGTCGAAGGCCTGATCCACGTCTCTGAAATGAGCTGGACCAAGAAGAACGTCCATCCTGGCAAGATCGTGTCGACCACTCAGGAAGTCCTCGTCGAAGTGCTCGACGTCGATTCCGAAAAGCGTCGTATCTCGCTTGGCCTCAAGCAGACCCAGGACAATCCTTGGTCGGCATTCCTCGGCGACCACCCTCCGGGCACGGAAGTCGAAGGCGAAGTTCGCGGCATTACCGAGTTCGGTCTCTTCATTGGTCTCGGCCCAGAGCTCGACGGCATGGTCCATATCAACGACATTTCGTGGGATGTGCCAGGTGAGCAGGCGATCGCCAACTTCAACAAGGGCGATCAGGTCCGCGCCAAGGTGCTCGACGTCGACACCGAAAAAGAGCGTATCTCGCTCGGCATCAAGCAGCTTTCGGGCGATCCGATGTCCGATCTCGACGTTCGCCGCGGCGACACGGTCACCTGTACGGTCAGCGAAGTCACCTCCGGTGGCATCGAGGTTCAGTTCGGCGATCCGGCCATGACGGCCTTCGTCCGCCGTTCAGACCTGTCCCGCGACCGTTCCGAGCAACGCCCAGAGCGTTTCTCTGTCGGCGACAAGATCGACGCCAAGGTCACGCAGATGGACAAGGCTTCGCGCCGCGTCTCCGTTTCGATCAAGGCGCTCGAAATCTCCGAGGAGCAGGAAGCCGTCAAGCAGTATGGTTCTGCTGACAGCGGTGCCTCGCTCGGCGACATTCTTGGTGCCGCGCTCGCATCGGGCGACGACAAGGAGACCTCCGACAAGGTCACCGAGACCCCGGATGAGATCGACGAAGACGATAACTAGGCCTGTTTAACGGCTTAATTATTGGTAATTCCGGTCGATTCGGAAGAAACCTGACATAGTTTGGGGCGGAGCCACTGGTTTCCGCCCCAAATTTCATTTACATTCAACGTTATGCTCAGGTCAGAACTGATTGCCCGTCTGGCAGAAGAATATTCGCATCTCCGGCACGATGATCTGGAAAAGATCGTCGCGGTGATCCTTGATGAAATCGCTGATGCGCTGGCCGACGGTAACCGCGTCGAGTTACGCGGCTTCGGTGCCTTTTCGGTCAGGGAACGAAAACCGCGCACCGGCAGGAACCCCCGCACTGGCGAGACCGTCGAAGTGAAGGCCAAACGCGTGCCTTTCTTCCGGCCCGGCAAGGAATTGCGCGCGCGCGTCAATGGCGGCGACGATCCCGAAGCGCGATAGTTTCGAGCTATTGTACGGCCGTCATTCTCTCACAACTGGTTGACGCTAGGTCCAAAGCTGGGAATATCGGGTTTGCCGTAGGGGCGGCATGCTCAGGGAGACATTCTAATGTTCAAGGAATTCAAAGAGTTCGCAATGAAAGGAAACCTGGTCGATCTGGCCGTTGGTTTCATTCTTGGCGGTGCGTTCTCGACCATCGTGAAGTCGCTCGTAAACGACATCATCATGCCGCCGCTCGGCCTGGTCCTCGGCGGTGTCGACTTCGCCGATCTTCACCACCCGCTGGATGGCGGCACGTATGAGTCGCTCGAGGCCGCGAACGAAGCTGGGGCGCCGGTCATCGCGTACGGCCTCTTCATCAACAACGTGATCTCCTTTGTGATCATGGCGCTTGCCCTGTTCTTTGTCGTAAAGGGCATCAACAACATGAAGCGCAAGCAGGAAGAAGCCCCGGCAGAGGCGCCTCCGCCGCCGCGCGAGGAAGTCCTTCTGGAAGAGATCCGCAACCTGCTCGCTAAGCAGCAGAGCTAAGGCAAGACTTCCTTCGCAAGAACAAGAAAGGGCGGCTCCGATGGGGCCGCCCTTTTCGCATCTTCGATCGCCGAAACCGACCTAGTATTCGTAGATTTCCCAGCCGGTCATCTCGATCGTATAGGCTGCGTCGGCCAGCTCTGTATCCTGCCGGGCCGTGCGGATGGTTCCCTCGATCCAGACCGCCTGCGACAGGTCGCGAAGCTTGATCTTGTCTTCGGTCTCGACAAACACCGTCTGGTTTGGCGGCGGCGGCGGGGCATGCAGACAGGCGCCGTAATACGGCACCAGAAGGAATTCGGAGATTTCCGCCTCAGACCCGTAATCAAACGGCACCGTGTATCCGGGCAGGCGTATCTTCATGCCATCAAGGTCGTCGACGACATTGAATGTGCCGATCTGGATGGCCTGGTCGGCGGCGGAGCCTTCGGCAATGCCGCCGCCAGAATATAGCCGCGCCATTTGCGCCTGATACATTTCGGCGATGCGTTCTTCCTCGCCCTCCGGCATCAGTTCTTCCCAACCGATTTCGGTCACACCGCGTGCTTCCAGCTCAGCGTCACGCTGGGCCTGTTGCGCCAGAGACGAACTTTCAGGTTCCGGCACCGGATCGCCAATTTCAGGCTCGCTCGCGGAAGACTGGCCGGTAGGTTCAGTCACTTCCGGCGTATCAGGTTGCGGCTGGGCCGCTTCACTGGTCTCGCCGCCACAGGCTGCGATGACCAACAGACTGGCGGCGGAGAGTAGAGGGTGAAAATGTTTCATGCGTTCAAAATAGTGCGTCCCAGAGCCCGCTGCTACAGGCAAGTTCAGGATTAGCGCCCATCCTCTTATGGCTAGAGTTTCACTGTCAGTCCGTCAGCCAGCGACCGGCGGAGCGCCATGACCGCCGGGATCGTCCCGATCAGGGTTGCCGCGCCGAACACTGCGAGAACCGTCCAGCCATCAATGGCCGAAATACCAAGCCCGCCAATGGAGATGCCATAGGCGGACGACAGCATTGGCCCCGCGATAAGCAGGCCAAGCTGCACAAGCATAACGCCGGAAATTGCGCCGCAAAGGCCCAAAAGGGCCGCTTCGGCCACCATCAGGAAAAAGATATGTCCGGGCCGCGCGCCCGTCGCCCGCAGGATCGCCATTTCCCGGCGTCGTTCGTTGAGGCTCGTCAGGATGCTGGTCAGCACAGAAACGAGGCCAACTGCGATCACGAAGACCGACACCGCGATGAGTGCACGCTCGACAATCCCCGTTACCTGCCACAATTCGCCAAGCGCCACGCCGGGAATGATTGCCAGCAATGGCTCACCGCCTTGCGTGTTCAGCGCCCGCTGCGTGCGCAGCAGGCTGCCGCGTTGTTCCAGTCCGACGAATACGGCCGTGACTGACTTGGGCGTCAGGTCGAAGCCCCGGATCATATCCTCACTGATCGTATCGGCGAACGGGCTACGCGTGCCGCTCTCCCAGCCGACATGTATTGCGGTAATTCCCTCAAGCGGCACATGGATAGACCGGTCTACGGGGGTCCCGGTCGGCGACAGAATGCCTGTGACGATAAACGGTTTGTCCTCATGGTCGGTCAAGCCACCAGCGCCGAGGCCATGCGTCAGGACCAGCTCGCTGCCGATCGAATAGTCCAGCTCTTCGGCGACATCCGCGCCGATGACCGTTTCGTAAATATCGCTGAAAAGCCTGCCTTCCGAAACGCGAAGCTGATTGCCACCGCCATGACGGTAGTGTTCGAAATAGGACTCATTCGTGCCGACCACGCGGAAGCCACGATGATTGTCGCCAAGCGATAGTGGGATCGTCCATGCAACGTCATCGCGCCCATCAATCGATTCATACGTGTCCCAACTAATTTCAGCGGTCGCGCTCCCCAGTCGGAAAACCGAATAGAGCAGCAAATTTATCTGACCTGTAGGCGCGCCGACAATCAGGTCGGTCCCCGAAATCGTATTGTCGAAGCCGGCCCGCGCGCCATTTCGAACCTTGTCGACGCCCAGGAAGAGCGCGACGGACAAGGCCACGGCGAGAATTGTCAGCAGCGCCGATCCTCGCCGGTTCATCAGGCTGCGCCAGGCAAGGCCCAGAATGGATAAGCCCATCAGATGCCTCCCTTCGCGCGGTTGATCTCTGACAGGTCCACGCTGCGGTCAAAATGCCCTGCGAGCGACGCATCGTGGCTAACGAAAAGAAGGGCTGAACCAGAGCGGCTCGCTTCCTCATTCAACAGCTCAATGAAGCGATCACGTGCATCAGCATCGAGCGCAGACGTCGGCTCGTCAGCAATGATAAGATCCGGACCCCCAATAAGCGCGCGGGCAACCGCGACGCGCTGCTGCTGGCCGACTGAAAGTTCTGTTACAGGACGGGCGAGCAGACGCTCGCCGCTGAGGCCGAGGCGTGAGAGCAGCCTCACCGCCTCCTCGTGCAACTGCCCTTCCCCGCCTGCCGCCTGCCGACGGGGCGACGAAAACCTGCAGGGCAAGGTCACATTCTGGACAAGCGACAGGTACGGCACGAGGTTGAACATCTGGAAGATGACACCCAGCCGGTCCGCCCGCAACGCATCTCGCTTCGGCCCGCTCAGCGCCATCATGTCATGGCCCAGCACTTCTACCTTGCCGGATTGCGGCTCAAGCACGCCAGCAATCAGGCCAAGCAAGGTGGATTTTCCAGAGCCGCT
Organism: Henriciella barbarensis; assembly: GCF_003576345.1. Lineage (GTDB taxonomy): Bacteria > Pseudomonadota > Alphaproteobacteria > Caulobacterales > Hyphomonadaceae > Henriciella > Henriciella barbarensis. The sequence continues at coordinate 712,036 of NZ_QWGB01000005.1, forward strand.
GGGCCCACGCAGGAACACACGTTCTCCGGCCTCTACCCTGAAGCCGGGAATGTCGAGCAGGGTCGGACCATCCTGCCAGGCGAAGCGTAAATCAATGAGATCGATGACAGGCGGTGTCGTCACGATAGGTCTAGTTGATCCTGAGTTCCGGGTTCGAACGTGTAAGCTCTGCACTCGTCTGCGTCACATCCGAAACATAGACTGTCTCGACCTCTGACAAGGTCGGATACGCATTGAACGCCACGACGCGGATAGCCTTGAGCGCGCCAACATCCGCGCAGTCATAATCTGCTGATGCCTGAAGTTCGCCGTGGCCGTTCGCGAGACGCGTCGACATGGACCGGGAAACCAGATCGCATCCGACATCGCCAACAAGATTCACAATATTCGTCTCGTCTCGCAGCGTTTCCTGTACCGCTTCAATCTTGGCCTGATCTTCATCGGTCTGCGGGCTCTCGGGCGCGCCGACGGAAGCGAGTGGTGCATCGAAGGAAATCGAAATTGTGCTGTTCTGCACAGTGACCGCAAGCATCGCATAGCCATGCTGATGGCTACCTAGCCGCACGGCAGGTTCATCTGCCGATTGATCGCGGTCATGGTCGTTGTGATCACCTTCGGCTGAAGCGCGCTCTACATGAGCGTGATCTTCGGTTTCGATGACCATTTCGTCCGTCTCGCCATCGACCATGTCAATTTCGGTCGTTTCCTCTTCGACATTTATCTCGGTCTCGGTCGTTTCCTGCGGTTCAGACGCATCGGAGCCCGCCTCGACACCACAGGCGGCCAGCATGGCGGCTGAAGCCAATACGACAAAGCTTGCACTGCAATACTTCATGATACTCCCTTTCGCGCGCCACCATCGGGGTGTATGGGCTCGCAATCCATAAATGAGATACTATAACGTCTCAATCAGCAATCGTGCATTAATGCAAGTTCGCCCGCTCGCGGACATAAAGAGCAAGTCAGGCAATCCAAGTCCATGCTGTCTTACCTGCAAGCGCCTTTGCTATTTGGACTCATTGCCGCTTCCGTCACGACGGTCGGCCTGGTGATCGTGGCCCGCCGCGCGACATGGACAGAAAGAAACGCGTCGATTTTCGGGCTTGCCGCTGCCGGCATGCTCGCAACGCTCGCCTTCCTTCACATCATTCCAGAAGCTTTTCATCTTTCGCAGCAGGCGCCTGTCTGGCTTGCGGCAGGCTTTTTCGGGGGCCTCCTTCTTCACAATGCTGTTGCGCTCCTCTTTCCCGAACGGCCCGGGCGCAAGCCCGTGAACATCGCCTTCACCCCGATTATCGCCATCGCCTCTCACTCCTTCATCGACGGCATCATCTATGCGGTCACATTTGCGAACAGCTTCGAGTCCGGCCTCTATGCCTCCCTTGGCCTCATCCTCCATGAGTTCCCGGAAGGCGTGATCGCCTTTGCGATCATGAAGCGGGCCGGGGTCAGCAACATGAAGGCGTTCTGGATCGCCTTTCTGGCCGCCGCGGCCACGACGCCTGCAGGGGCGCTTGTCTCAGCGCCCATCATGTTCATGCTGGAGCCGGAATTGCTCGGCGCTCTGTTCGCAATGTCGGCGGGGCTTCTTCTGTTCGTCGCGACCGGCCCCCTCATGGCCCCGCTCAAGGAAACCAGACCCGCACGGGGCCTCGGCGCTATTGCCGCAGGAGTTGTCGCGGCAATGGTGATCTTCCTCGCCCCCATCCATGGTGGGCACCATCATGATATGAATACCGTCCACGATGATGATCACGACCACGCCCCTGGCATGGACCAGCCTGATTTCTCACGGATGTAAGCGGGCTCAGCTCGCGCTTTGGCGCTGACGACTATCGTTTTCTGGAGACGCCTTCGAAAAACACCGCCAGTACACCGCCACTGCACCATCACTGCACCGCTCCGGCACCACATTTGCAACGGTTACCAAAAGGTTACCGGAGCGCGGATGAATGCGGGACAAAATCGGAAGATACACCAGTGCGCTGATCGTATCGCTCGTCTCCATGTATTGCGGCGCCAGCCGCTACGCGTTCGCCGAAACGCCCGCCTCCCCGGCCTGCGGCCTCAACGATGCCCTTGCCTGGCAGATGCAGCTCGACGCGCCGGACGAGGAGGGAACGCCCGCCTATATCCGCCGTGTCACCGAGGACTTCATTACCCGCTGTCCGAACCGCCCGGAAGTACCAAGTGCCCATCAGGTTGCCGGTATGGCCGCAGGCTGGGAAGGGCTTCCAGAGGTCTCCGTCCAACACTTTCGCAAGGCCGGCGCCATGCGCGAGAGCGATGCCCTCTTCATGGCGGCGGCGGGCGAACTTCATACCGGAAACAGCGACGTTGCCTGGGCCCTGCGCGACAGGGCCATCGCCCTCTGGATCCGGCGCCTCGAACATCGCGGCGCGGATGTGGGCACTTTCAGGGTCCGCAGTGGGACAATTCACGCGATCCGCTTTACGCGGCAGCGCGCGTCGACGGGAGCCACTCATATCTGGCTGGCGCAACCTGATGGCCCCGGCTGGCCCGGCGTGCTGACCTTGCAGTCGAGCGAGCAGCTCAACGCCCTCCATCAGCTAACCGCTGGCGAGGACGCAAAACCCATCTCACATCTTCGCTTTGTCAGGTGCCAGTCGCGCCGCCTTCTCGCGCGCACGGAGGACGCCTTTACCGAGGAAGAACTGGAGGAACTCGCTGAACAATCGCTGACGGCCTACCTCGCAGACCCGGACAGGGAAGGCGAAAAGGAATATTCCACCTGCATCCTCACCCGTCAGATGCTGGCTGAGCCTCAGGATCCCGCGCTGCTATTGACCCAATAGGTCAATCTGGCACTGCTGTGACCGTCAAACTTTCAGACGGCAGAGGCAGGGGGCCTTTCACCGATGCCAAAGGCACTTTCCATCCCTTTGATGCTGTCAGGCCTCCTTCTGGTCTGCGCCCCCTTTATTATCTACGCACTCGATTCGCTGATCGGGCTCGGCAGGCTTGATCCGCTGACACTTTCCACCCTGATCGGGACGCTGGGCGCAGGCCTTCTCGCTTTCAGCCAGGGTGACCGCTGGCCGCGCTTTTTCCTCGCCTTAGGCGCTGGATTGGGTGTTCTTGCCCTGCAGATTTACGGAATTGTTTTCCTCGTGCTGGCCTCAAGCGGGCTCTAGCTCGTGCGGAATGCAAATTTTCCATACCCGGCAAATGACGCGAGCGTGCAGATGAGTGTCGCGATAGCCGTGGCCAGTACCGGCGGGCATGAAGGCACGATCACGAGCAGGCCCGCATAGAGCAGATAGTTGAGGGCTGCGACGCTCGCTGCCACGGAAAAGTACCGTCCCGCTTCAGAAATCGGGCTGCCGCTACTGGCGCCAAATGTGAAGGCGCGGTTGAGTCGCCAGGTCACGAACATGGCAAACAGGATGGAAACGACACGCGCGACAAAAGGGCCAACGCCGCCTGAAATCAGGAGGAAAAGTGTTCCAGCATCCGCGACGAAGCCAAGCCCGCCGACCAGAACGAAACGTACGAATCTGGCCTTCAGGACCTGATGGATCAGGACTTCCATTCGGGCGCAGGATAGCTGAGGAAGACGGAGCGTTTTGCCTCGACGCGCGCGCGCGCAAGACTGTCGAGGATGAGGCCGCAAACCGCCGTCACCGTCGCAACAATAACGAGGCCCATGGAGAGGACCGCCGTCGGGAAACGCGGCACGAGGCCGGTCTGAAGATAGGTCAGAGCGAGCGGCGCCGCGAGACAGAGCGCGGCCAGGGTCAACGCAAGGCCAATCGCGCCAAAGAAAGCTGCCGGACGCGTTTCCTTGGCCAGCACCATGAACATGCCGAGAATGCGGAAACCGTCCCGGAATGTCTTGAGTTTGGAAGTCGAGTCCTCGGGACGCACGCCGTATGGCGTTGGACGTTCCAGCGTCGGAATGCCGATCTGGCAGGAATGAACCGACATCTCTGTCTCAATCTCGAAGCCGCCAGAAACTGCCGGAAACGATTTCACGAACCGGCGGGAAAATACACGGTAGCCAGAGAAGATGTCGCTGAACTGGCGACCGAACAGCCGATTGAACAGCATGTTGAAAATGCGGTTGCCAAAGGCATGACCGCCGCGGCCAGCATCCTTGGTCACATTAGCCCGCGTGCCGACAACCATGTCGACATGGTTCTTCTTCATCAGCTCAACCAGCGTTGGCGCGAGCGAGGCATCATAGGTGCCGTCACCGTCGGCCATAACGTAGATGTCCGCCTCAATGTCCGCGAAGATACGGCGCACGACATGACCTTTGCCCTGCCGGATTTCGGTGCGGACGATTGCGCCAGCTTCCCGCGCAATCTGCGCCGTCGCATCGGTGGAATTGTTGTCGAAAACATAGATGTCGGCGCCGGGGAGCGCGCTGCGAAAATCTTCGATAACCTGGGCGATGGTGGCAGCTTCATTATAGCAGGGCAGCGTCACGGCGATGCGTGCTTCTGCCGGGTCAGCGGCTGGACGGGGATTAAAAGTTTCAACAGCCGCGCGCTTCATCGCGTCACCTTTCTGTAACCACATTCGTCGTTTAACAGGGCCAGGTGAACAGCTGGTTACGCCTGCCAGCCCTGAAGATGAGCGCGCATGCAGAGCGAAAAGCCTTCCCCCCTGGCCTCGAAATGGGTGCTGATTGCCTTCGGTCTCGTCGCTGTTGGCCTCGTCGCCCTACAGGCTGGCCCTACGCTCGGCGGCGACCTCCGCGGCAATGACGACATGATGCGCATGCAGCAGGTTCGTGACCTGCTATCGGGCGAGCGGGGCTGGTATGACGTCAGCCAGAGGCGGCTTCTGACGCCCGAAGGCGGCGAAATGCACTGGTCTCGCCTGCCGGACCTTTTCATTGCCGCCATTATCTTCCTGCTTCAGCCATTGATCGGCACACGTATGGCAGAAGGCGTGGCGGCAACGCTTTGGCCGATGATGCAGCTTGGCTGGGTGCTGGCCATGGTTGCTGTCTGCCTGAAGCGGCTTGGCGCGACTCTCAGCGGCCAGCTTGCAGGCATGTTCTTCCTTGCCACCTCATTTGCGCTATTCAACCTGCTCCCCGGCCGGGTCGACCATCACGGCCTCGGGCTCGTGCTCACGCTGACAGGGTTCGCGGCGCTTCTCTCGCCGATAAGGAATGCGCGATCAGCTTTGATCGGCGGGGCGTGCGTCCCCGTCATGCTGAGCGTCGCAATCGAGAACTTGCCGGCGGCTGCCTTCCTGATCGCAGGCTTCTCGATCGCCTGGGTCGTGCGCGGCGGCATAGAAGTGGGGCGCTTGCGGATTTTTGGTGCAACGCTGGTCGTCGCAGCGCTTCTTACATACGTCTTCGATGCGCCGGGGGCACAAGGTGTGCGCGCCGTTTGCGATGCCTACGGACAATCGCACTTTGTTGCGCTCCTCGTCGGGGGTGCCGGACTTTTCGTGATCGCGACTGCCGCCCCATCTGCGGACACGTGGCGCCTGCGCCTTGCTCTGATAACCGTGGCTGGCGCCGTCGCGCTCGCGACGTTCATTGCCGTCAATCCGTCCTGCCTCGGCAACCCGTATGCAGGCGTCCTTGATGATGTGCGCACTGGCTGGCTGTCAGGCGTCGGGGAGGCCCGCAACGCCGCCGCGGTATTTGTCGACGATGCAACCCAGGCAATGTTCTATTTCGGATTTGGCGTGGCTGGCGTCATCGCTGCGATAGTCTGCCTGCTGCGAGCGCCGGACGGCCTGCGTCTTGCGCGCAGCTTCCTGCTCGCCTTCTGCCTTCTTGGCTTTGTGATCTCTCTCTGGCAGCTGCGCGCGGCCATGATGTCCCATGCCTTCGCTGCTATCGCCGGAGGCTTGCTGACCGGCGTTGCGTTCCAGCACTGGAGGAACAGACGCGGCGGTAAAGCGGCGCTCATCCTCGTACTGGTGGCATTGCTCGCATCGCCTGCGGGATGGCGCCTGCCGGGACTTCTTCTGACTGACGCTGATGAAGAAACTGACACAGCAGACTTTGACTGTACTTCTGCCGCGGCGCTGGCGCAGGTCGCCGCTGCGCCGAGCATGGTGGTCTTCACACCGATCGATCTTGGTGCGCCGTTGATCTACCATACGCCGCATTATGCAACGGCCGCCCCCTACCACCGCAATGTACATGCGCTGTCGCGGACGCTGAACATTTATACCGGCCCGGTTTCGAGAGCCCGCGAAAAAATGTCCCGCTCAGGCGCCACCCACCTTCTCTATTGCCCCGGCCTGAATGAGATGGCTGCCTATGCAGAGCGCGCGCCGAACGGTTTCGCAGCCGCGCTGGAAAGCGGCAACCTGCCGAACTGGCTGGTCCCGACGACGTCCCAAGATAACAGGACCGGCGACCCTGTCCTTTACAGCATCGTCTTCGACCGCAATTGACGCAGCGGAGGCTTTGCGGCAACGGAAAGCATGTCAAAACTCGATACGCCCGAAAAAGTCGTCGATGCGCTTGAGGCCGTCTATTCGAACGCCGTCAATGCGCTCACCTCCAGCCTTGAAACCTATCTGCACGAAGGCAAGGCGCCGCCTGTAGACACGCGCACCGCGCGAACCTTCTGTTACCCCGCATTGATCATACGCTATGATCCCGAAGGTCCTCCGCCGCCGATTTCGCGCGCATTCGGCAAGATGTCGGAACCCGGCACCTATATGTCGACCATTACCCGGCCCGACTATTATCGCCCTTACCTGCTGGAGCAGCTTCGCCCCCTGATGCGCGACTACCCGGTAGAGGTTGAGGTGAAGCCGTCCGGGTCTGAGATTCCGTACGCCTATGTCTGGGATCAGGCCGAAGCGCAGGGGCTGGATGAGGTAAACCCTGCAGAGCTTGCCCGCTGGTTCCCCTCCCCGACCCTGTCCGCAATCGGCGACGAAGTGGCTGATGGTGAGCTTTACGAAGCCGGCTCCACGCGCCCGCTTGCGCTGTTTGACGGGCCCCGCACCGATTATTCGCTGAAGCGCCTTGCGCACTATACCGGGACGCCTGTCGAGCACATGCAGCGCTATGTGCTGTTCACCAACTATCACCGGTACGTCGACGCCTTCTGTGACTGGGGCGTTCAGCAGCTGGAGCAGGGATCGCGCTATACCGGCCTGTCTGTCGCTGGCGGCCTTATCGTCGACGGCAAGACGCCTGACGCCAAATCAGCCATTGATGCGGCACCCTGGCGACGTTTCCAGATGCCGGCTTATCACCTGATGGCTGAAGACCGGACTGGCATCACATTGGTAAATATCGGTGTTGGTCCGTCCAATGCGAAAACGATCACCGACCACCTTGCAGTCCTGCGTCCCGAATGCTGGCTGATGGTCGGCCATTGCGGCGGCCTTCGGCATAGCCAGCAGATCGGCGACTATGTGCTGGCCCACGCCTATCTGCGCGATGATCATGTCCTTGATGGCGTCCTGCCGCCAGACATCCCGGTCCCACCGATTGCAGAGGTGCAGATCGCCCTTCAGCAGGCGGCCGCCGATGTTACAGGCGAACAGGGCGACGCCCTGAAAAAGCGCCTTCGCACCGGGACGGTCGTGACGACCGATGACCGTAACTGGGAGCTGCGCTTCACCGAAACGGCCCGCCGCTTCAACCAGTCCCGCGCGATCGGCATCGACATGGAAAGCGCGACCATCGCTGCGAACGGCTACCGGCTGCGGGTGCCGTATGGCGTCCTGCTATGCGTGTCCGACAAGCCGCTGCATGGTGAAATCAAGCTGCCCGGGGCGGCGAACCGCTTTTATGAGCGGGCCATCGGAGAGCATATCCGCATCGGTATCGAGACGCTGGAGCGGCTTGCCCGCGATGGCGGGGCCGCGCTCCATTCGCGCAAGCTACGTGCCTTCGACGAGCCGCCTTTCCGCTAGGGCGCGGGTGGACGCCTGTGGGCGTTCATCCTAGCTCACCCTGCAGAATTGATGGCAAGAGGCAGATGATATGGACGACCGGGTGAAGCCGCTCGAAGGCGTGCGGAATTTTCGTGACTTTGGTGGATATGAGGGCGTCGATGGCGCGCGCATAAGATCTGGCAAGCTCTACCGGTCCGGTCATTTCGGCGAAGCGTCGGACAATGACCTGACCGCAATCGACCTGTTCAACATCACCCTACAGGCGGACCTGCGCAGACCCGACGAGCGCGAGCGCCATGGCGACAAGTGGCCGGTGCAAGGTGTTCACCGGCTCTATTCAGACCTTGGCCGCGAAACCGATGCGCCGCACGTCAATTTCCTGCGTCAGGTGGCTATTGATGCCGACAGCTCGCGCGGCTGGATGCGCGATTATTACGTCAACGCACCTTACCGGCCCGCCCTGGTGGAAACCTATACCGCCTGGTTCGATCGCCTCGCGAATATGGACGATGATACCGCAGCGCTCGTGAACTGCGCGGCTGGCAAGGACCGTACCGGCATTCTCTGTGCCCTTACCCATCACGCACTCGGCGTCTCCATGGACGATATCTTCGTCGATTATGAGCTCACCAATTCTGCGGCAAATGTCGAAGAACGGCTTCCGGAAGCAGCGGCCTATTTCAATGACATGCTGTCGAAAAATTTCGATAATGCTGTCTATCAGCCCTTTGTTGGCGTGGACCGCGAATTCCTCGAAGCGGCGATTGCCGCGATCAAAGACCAGTCAGGCGACATAGATACCTATCTGGTGACAGCGCTTGGCGTCGATAATGCCAAGCGGGAGGCGATCCGCGAGAAGCTTCTGGCCTAGATCGCCTGACGCGGCGGCATGGGCACGTAGGCACTTTTCAACTTCCTGTTTTTGGCAGACGCTGGTCCCAGAGCTCCGAAAAGGTGCCATGGGAGGAATGAGAAATGAGCAGCCAGGCCACGCCGCCACCGGCAGAAACGCTTGTCGCTGAACCACGGCTCGATCTTGGGGGCGCACTGGACAGGCGAGGCTTTGCCTGGGCGATCTTCGAATGGGCACGTAACCCCTACTACATCCTTGTCATCATCTATCTGTTCGCGCCTTATTTTGCGGGCATTATCGGCGCGAACCTGATTGCAAGCGGCGCGGTTGATGGCCTCGACGGCCCGGCTCAACGCGCCGCAGCCAACGCCGAAGGTCAGGCGACCATCTCCTCGCTGGTCAAATATGCCGGCTTTATTGCTGCCTTTACCGCGCCTTTCCTTGGCGCGGCGCTGGACCGCGGTGGCCGCCGCAAGCCGCTGCTCGTCGTCTTTCTCGGCCTGATTGCTGTCATGTCGTTTTCACTCTGGTGGGTGAAACCTGATGGCAGCGGCATGCCGATCTGGATGGGGATGAGCGCACTCGTCCTCGCGGCGCTTGGCTATACCTATTCGGAAGTCACCCACAATTCGATGCTGAACGTGAATGGCCGGGCCAGCGCGTTGCCGGCGATTTCCGGGCTTGGTCTCGCGCTGGGCAATCTCGCCGGCGCGATCCTGATGCTGTTCATCGTGCTGTCTTTCGCCATGCCTGCGCTGGTTGGCTGGCCCTTCGACGCGCCGCTCTTCGGCATCAACGTCGCCAATGGCGAGCATCAGCGCCTCGTCGGGCCGATCTGCGCGATCTGGCTGGTTATCTTCTCTATTCCCTTCTTCCTCTATTCTGACGATGGCGGCACGCGCGGCGCCAACTGGACCAAGGCTGCAAAGAACGGTGCGGCAGGCATCTTCCGGACGATGCGCAATGCTTCGGACAATAAGGAAATCCTGAAATATCTTGCCGCGCGGATGCTCTATGCCGACGGCATGCAGGCCCTTCTCGCGCTCGGCGGCGTCTTCATCGGGCTGTATCTCGAGTGGAATGTCGTTGAGCTGTCCGCCTATGCCATCCTCGCCTCCTTCTTTGCCTTTGGCGGCGGGATTGTCGGGGGCTGGCTGGACGGGCTGGTTGGTCCGAAACGGGCCCTGATGATCGAGATCACCGGTATGATCGCGACCCTGGCCTTTCAGCTCTCGATCACACCAAACTCTATTCTCTATGGTCTGGTACCGGGTTTCGAGATCTGGGACGGTCCGATCTTCAACACGCTGTCTGATGTCGTCTATCTCAGCACGGCTGTCTTTATTGCCGTGACGGCGACGGCCAGCATCTCGTCCAGCCGGTCCATGCTGGTGCATCTCGCACCAAGCGACAGGGTGGGTGAGTTTTTCGGGCTCTATGCGATTGCAGGCACGGTGACGGTCTGGCTCGGCCCGCTTCTGGTCGAGCTTTTCACCAAATGGTCAGGCGACCAGCGTGTCGGCATGAGCGCGATTGGTCTGCTCTTCGTGCTGGGCCTCATGGTGCTGACGACGGTGCACTCACCGCACCATCCAGCCGTCGACAAGGACAGCTAGCTGGTTTCGCGGGCGACCCGGTCGGTACGGCGTGGGCGCAGGTAGAACTCGTCCGACAGCGTCTTCGACGTGGTGAAGAAATAGCCGAGCGTCGAGTTGTAGTCGTACTCGACCTCGGCGAACACCACTGACCCGTCCTCGGGTACGATGCCATCTGGCACGGTGATCGTCGAGTCTACGGTGAACGGCGTCATGTTGCGACCCTCGCTCCAGGCAACCTTGATCGTGCCCTCATCGTCATAGAGGCTCGAGATCCGCATGCGCGCATCAGAGATCGGGTTCGGCTGGAAGATCATCCGCGTCGCTTCGAAGATGTCGTCCATTTCATCGTCATTGATGGTCGCAGCGCGGGCGACAAGGTCCCCCAGCGCGGACGCAGAGCTGGTCACCTTGCGGTCCAGCACCATCATGAAAGAGAGCTCGATACAGGCGAAATAGATCAGGATCATGACCGGCGCGATAAGCGCAAACTCAATGGCGGACACGCCCTTGTTTTCTGCCCGCAGGCAACGGATGGCATTCATCAAACGGTGCATCTGCTAGTCTCCGAACGGTTCATTGCGGAAGACGACGGTGGCCTGAAGCAGCCGGCGGTTTTCACTGAGATTGGCAAGCGGTGCGCTCAGGACGGGCGTCATGAGCTCCCACTCATAGAAGGCGCGAACCACGACTATGTCGTTCGCCCCGCCCGGATTGAAGTCAAAGTCCTCGGTATCGAGATTGCCTTCATCATCAATGGCTGACGGGTTCGAGGTCGATGCAAAGTCGCTATAGGTTTTGACGTCGAGCTCGATTGCGCCTTCGCACTGGAACAGGTCGAAAATCTCGGCGCAGATGATCTCCTCGAACGCGTCGCGGTCAAAGCTGCCACCACTCTGAAGCTGGCCTGTGCGGATACCGCGGGCCGCTTCATTGAGGCCGTGCTCCAGCACGGAAGACATGATGAAGATCACGCAGATCTCCAGCAGACCGAAAATCAGAAAGAAGAACGGCGCGGCGATCATGGCGAACTCGACCGCGGCAACGCCGCGGCGGTCGCCGGCCCAGTCGCGCAGCTTCTCCAGAAGCCTTGGCGCCATGATACCTGGAAACACAGGTGGAAACATACGGATACTACCCTGATGCGGCGGAGCGAGCGCCTCTATCGACCCGTAGAGTGCTAGCAGCTCGTAGTTTCGGCCGGGTTCAGCCGGTATATGAAATTTCATCTATCCAGTGGCTCTCGCACCTGCCCTGTCGGCGCCTGAGTCATCACGGCGCCTTTACCTCGCCATCATGATTGCCCACATAGGCTTGAAATTCTGCTCGCATCGAGGTGAAGCGATGAGCCACAATCCCATCAGGCCCTGGCGCTCTATCGAGCGGCGCAAATCGCGCAAAATCCGCGTCGGCAGTGTCGAGGTGGGCGGTGATGCGCCGATCGCCGTGCAGACAATGACCAACACGCCGACCGAGGACGCCGCCGCGACCATCGCGCAGATCGAGCGCTGCGCTGAAGCGGGCGCCGACATCGTTCGCGTCTCCTGCCCAACGGTGGAATCGACGGCGGCCATGCCGGAAATCTGCAGGAACAGCCCGGTACCGATCGTAGCGGACATTCACTTTCACTATAAGCGCGGCGTTGAAGCGGCAGATGCAGGCGCCGCCTGCCTGCGTATCAATCCAGGCAATATCGGCAGCCCGGACCGAGTGAAAGAAGTCGTGAACGCAGCCCGCGCCAATGGTTGTTCTATCCGCATCGGTGTAAATGGAGGCTCACTGGAGCGCCACCTTCTGGAAAAGTATGGAGAGCCATGCCCGGACGCGATGGTGGAAAGCGCGCTCGACCATGCACGCATTCTCGATGATCTTGGCTTTCATGACTACAAGATATCGGTCAAAGCCTCCGACATGTTCCTCACTGTGGCTGCCTACCAGCAGCTGGCGGAAGTGACCGACGCGCCGCTCCACCTCGGCATCACAGAGGCGGGCGGACTTCGCACAGGGACAGTCAAATCCTCCATCGGCATGGGCAATCTGCTCTGGATGGGGATTGGCGACACGATCCGTGTGTCGCTGTCGGCTGACCCGGTCGAAGAAGTGAAAGTCGGCTTCGACATGCTGAAGTCGCTAGGTCTGCGCACCCGCGGCGTGAACATCATCGCCTGCCCTAGCTGTGCGCGCCAGGGCTTTGACGTCATCAAGACTGTCGAAACTCTGGAAGACCGGCTGGCTCATATTTCCGAGCCAATTTCGCTCTCCATCATTGGCTGCGTTGTGAACGGTCCCGGCGAAGCCGCAATGACCGATCTCGGATTTACCGGCGGCGGCAAGGAGAGTGGCAAGATGTATATCTCCGGTCGCCCCGACCATAACGTCTCCAATGCCGACATGGTCGAGCACATCGTCGAGCTGGTCGAGCAGAAGGCCGAACGTCTCAAAGCTCAGCGCGAAGAAGGCGACACCATTGCGGCCGAGTAGGCCACAGCTTTAGTCGTAGAAGCACTTCTCCGTGCCGTTGCCCTGATCGTAGCAGCGTGGCTCATTTGACGATGGCGGACGATAGGTCGGCTTGGGAACGGTGCCCTCATAGCCTGCATTGTAGCCGCGATCCTGATCTGAATAGGTCCCATTGAAGGTCTGGGTGGTGCCGCCTGTATAGGGATTGCGCCCTGAATTCAGATAGGTCCATTCAGCCACGAGGCCGCATTCATAGCTGGACGAGCCGAATTTGCGGCAGAGCTCGAACGCATCTGCGGTCCGCCGCATTTCAAAGTTCTTGCGCCACCACTGGTAAAACTGATCGCCGCCCGCCTGACGCGCGGCATCATAGCCCACCCATTTCGGGTCTGGCGCCGCTTGCTGCTGAACAGCTGGTGCGGGTTCGGATGTGGTGCAGCCGAGCACGCCTTCAGCCCATCGAAGCATACTGTCATCAGGGAATGGCGCGCTTATCGGAACACGCGGCTCCGAAGTGGCTCTTCCATTTCTGAACGCATACACAGCGTCTTGATAATCCACCAATTGCTCAAAGCGCGTGCCGGACAGGTCATCCGGAAGACCGCAATTTCCTTTCGGATAGCTGCAGCCCTTGATGACACCAAGTAGGTTCACGTCCTCGTAGATCTCATAAGTCGCGCGCTTCCAGTATATGATCGCATAGGCCTTGGTCTTGTTGGGATCGCCCGGAATGGCGTTAGCCGCACTGACCAGCGTGTTCACGAGTTCCCGCCCCTTGAGACAGGTGCCCTGCGCCTGCGCCGGAAGCGCAATCGCCAACAGTCCGACGAGACTGGCAAGTACGAATTTAATCATGGTTTTCATCACAGTGTCCCCTCTCGCGGAAAGATATCCCCGAGGCACACATCTTCGCAAGCGCGGTCGGCGACCTGATCCAGGCTAATTGCTGGTCTGCGCGCTCCAGACGTTCGCAGGTCGATTGCTCGACCAGCGCTGTGACGGCTTTATGGGTAGCTTCATCCGGAGCACCCCTGCGGATTCGAGTCAGCCCCGACCTCGGCATCGTAAGCGTTTTTGTCCTGATCCGTTCGCGTCTCGCCGCCGGGGCGACCATCGGGGTGGGTTGCAAGCGGTGGCCTGGGCTTGAGCCCGAAGAATGGTCTCAACACCCCGGTCCGCCGGATCACGAACTCATGCAGCAGGGCACACCCCCCGATCGTAAGCAGCACCAGCGCGCCAAATTCACTCCAGACGCCGAGCGACTGGCGCGTCAGCCAGAAGCCAGCCATGACAATCAGGGTCTGGTGAAGGATGTACCAGGGGAAGACCGCTTCCGTCAGATAGCGAAGGAGGGGCCCCGGCCTGTTGAGGTATCGTTGTGCGAGCCCCAATAGGGACAGAATGGCTATCCAGGCGTAGAGGAGGCGGAACATGCGGGCCGGCCAGATCGCAAGCTGCCAGGAGGCATCCAGAGACAGCTCTTCCCAGTTCGCCCACAACAGGGACAGTCCTGCGCCAAGCATCATGACCAGTAAGATGGCGGGCACCGTGGCGCGGCGTACCGCACTCCAGAATGCGGCATCACGTGCGAGCAGAAATCCGGTGAGCAGCATGGTCAGGCTATGGGCGTGATTGGCCCAGTCCTCCACGAGATTGTGCGTGGTTGGAAAATATGGGTCGAGCGCAAGCCGGAAGATCATGTGCGGAAATGCTGGCAGGAAGAGCACGGCAAGGACCCCCGAGCGTCCAGCAAACAGCTTTGCTGTCAGCGTCGCACCAGTTCCCTGCATCCACCTCGTGATTAGGCCTGCCACAGGCGCCAGCAGTAGCGAGTAGGCCAGCAAATAGACGATGTACCAGAGATGGTTCCAGGTCGGCGTGATGATCGAGAAGTTGGAGTCTGGCTCAATGTAATGCGGGTAGAAAGCCAGAAAGCCTCCGTCGAATTCTCCCTTCTCGACAAGCTCCAGCCAGCTTTGCGGCGCAACGATCAGGACGATACCTGCCAGTATTGGCAGCCCCATCCGCAGCACGCGGTCCCGTGCGAGCCGCCCGGCACCCAGCTTCATGTAAAGAAAGTGCAGGGCCAGACCGGAAATAAAGAAGAGGAGCGACAACCGCCAGGGGTTCAGCAGCAGCATCAATGGTTCTGCACCCTCACCGGAATGCACGCTTTTCACATGCCAGTCCCAAGGCACGTAAAACATGCCGATATGATAGAAAATGAGCAACAGAAAGGCGATCACCCTCAACCAGTCCAGATCGTATCGCCGTGTCTCAAGATGCTGCATGTCTCGTCTCCTTCCGGGCTTTGAAGGGAGCATGGCAGAGCCTTGCTGACGAAGCGGCCACGGTGACGCGAATCACGGGCCGCGGGGACGAATTGCGCGAAGCTGGGACGAGCGGCGGTGTGATGGGATGAGGCGCATAGGCAGGGTTCGCGGCGGGCCGCGCCTGTGGCAGACGAACATGATGGACAAGCCAACCCGCCACCCCGAAATCGAGGCTGACCGCCGGGCTGACCGGCGCACATATCTCTATTTTGTCTGCTTCCTGTTCGCCTCCTATATCGTTCTGTCCCTCTCGGACCAGCATGACCTGACCCGTGCGGGCTCGGAGAACCCCAACCTGCCCTGGCTGTCGCAGGCGACATCACACCTCGTGATACTCGTCATGACACCGTTCATCACCTTCATGCTCAGCCGGTTTCCGCTTTCCGCCTGGCGCCGTAACCTGCCGGTTCACATTGCAGGCGTCGTGGTTTTCTCATTGGTCCATGTCCTCGCCATGGTGGCACTTCGGAAACTTTTGACGCCGCTCATATTTGGCGTGCCATATGATTTCGGCCTCAGCGACCCATCAATGTGGCTTTACGAATTTCGCAAAGACGCCCTCTCTTATTCGCTTATCGCGGCGATTTTTGCGATGAACCGGCTGGCAGAGCAGCGCGGCCTTGAAGCCAGGGCCGCGCGGCGCGAAGCAAGCGAACGCCATCGGGTCACGCTGAAGTCGGGCGGCCGCACCTATTTCGTCGACGCAGGCGATGTGGTCTGGGCGCGCGCCGCCTCCAATTATGTAGAGGTGGTCACACCCGGACGGACCTATCTTGCCCGCTCGACACTCAGCGAGCTGGAGAAACTTCTCCAGGCTGCTGGCGGCAGGCATGTGCGGGTCCATCGCTCACATGTTGTCAATCTGGACAAGGTCTCCGAAATCACACCGACGGGCGAAGGCGATGTTACGCTGACACTGGAGACCGGTGAAACCGTACCCGGTTCGCGGCGCTATCGGGATGCGTTCAGTCCGGCAAAATAGTACCCGCGTGGACAGCTGACAGGCGTGGGAGTTCCACGGCGTGTCAGCACCTGCTAAAGCTTCTAAAAGGCTGGAGGAATACATGGCTCTGATCTTCAAGGGGCTAAGCTGGACCCTGCGCCTTGTCGTCGGGGCCGTCCTTCTGGTCCTGATGACCAATTGCACCATGCTGGGCCTCAACTATGCGAGCCTTGAGGTCGACAGCAAGCCGGATGCTCGGCCTGAGATTACGGCGACCGCTCTCTCCGAATGGGAGGACGGGCGCAACGCGCTGATCGAAACGTTTGAGACCTTCGTCTATGGGCCCTGGCCAGAAGGACAGGCGGTGAGGCTGGTGAGCCGGACCATGATTGATGACGGTTTCGCTGGCGGCCGTGGCTCGCTCGAAGAACTCGTCATTGAAGTCGGCTCGGATGACGGTGCACGCCGGTTTCATGTCGCGCTTGCCCTGCCGGAGAGCGAAACACCTGTACCGCTGATTATCAGCCAGACCTTTTCCAGCAATTGCGGCGCATTTCCGGGAGCGACCCTGACCGCACCGGGCGGCGGCGACTGCGCCGATCATGAAACCGTCCCCGGCTTTGTCGAGGCGATCTTCGGGGAATTTATCGCGCTGGTGCCAATCGAACAGTATTTCGACCGTGGCTATGGCTATGCGACATGGCAGGCCGGTGAGTTCATCCCGGACCGGCAGGGTGAAGCGCAAGCGGTCATGGACGCCATGGCCGGCGACGGTGTCGCTGCTCCAACCGGTACGCTGGCTGGCTGGGGGTATGGCTTCTCTGCCATCATCGACGCGCTCGAGGGCGATCCAGCGATCAATGCAGACGCGGTCGCCGTCATGGGACATTCGCGCCACGCAAAATCTGCCATGGTCGCGGCGGTCTACGACAGGCGGATCTCGGCCGTGGTTTCTCACCAGTCCGGCTTTGGCGGCGCGGCCTCGTCGAGGTCTGAGACAGGCGAGACGGTCGAACGCATGGTGGATGGCGCGCGCGCGCTGGGCGTCCTCAGCATGGAGGGCTATCCGCACTGGTTTGCACCGGCGTTCGCCGACTATGCCAGCCATACAGAAGACCTGCCGGTCGACCAGCATCAGTTCATCGCGCTTGTCGCGCCCACCCCGATGCTGCTGGGGAATGGGCGCCGCGATGTCTGGTCCGATCCCAACTCGACCTATCGCATGGCCGAAGCCGCGGACCCGGTTTACGAACTCTATGGGACGCAGGGCCTCGATCAGGACGGTATGCGCGATTACAATCCGGAGGCGGCCTTGAGCTATTATCTGCGTCCAGGCGGACATGCGATCACGCAGCGCGACATCAGCACCTTTCTCGATATGCTGGATGCCGCCATGCCCCAAGGGAATCGGGTGCCAGATACCGCAAATGGGGATAGCCTCACCTCACAATAATTATGAGGGAGGGCACCCATGCCATTTCAAACTGAAGATCTGCTTCCCGTCCTGGCGCTGGTCGTCTGGACGCTCATCATGTTCATCTGGATGTACCTGACGCGCATCCCTGCCTTCCAGAAGGCCGGAATCGATCCGAATGAGGCGCGCCATCCAGACGCCGGTTACAATGCCAAAATCCCGGCAAGTGTCCGTTCGATTGCAGACAATTACAATCATCTGCACGAACAGCCGACCATCTTCTACGCACTGGTCTTCTTCGCCGCGCTGACCGGCGGGGCCGATAATATCTTCATGTATCTTGCCTGGGCCTATGTAATCCTGCGGGTGCTCCACTCCTTCATCCAGGTCCTGTCTTCACAGGTCGCCCAGCGCTTCCTGGTCTTCGCGCTAAGCACGCTGGTGCTCATCGTCATGGCCGCCAAAGAAGTGTTGCGCCTGTTCCTCTAGGCGCGCGGGACGCCAGGTGCGGGGAAGCGGCGCAAGGTGCTTCCCCCGCTCCGCAATAAGGGATAGATGCGGGACTATGGCATCTATCCCGAACACCCGACTTGAGCAGGTTGTCGACAGGTTCGACGAAGTCGAAGCCCGCATGGGCGCGACAACAGATAGCGACGAGATCGTCGCCCTGTCCAAAGAACACGCTGACCTGAAACCCGTTGCTGACCAGGCAAAGCTCCTGCTCGACCTTCGCGCTGAGCTGAAAGACGCCGAAGCCATGATGAATGGCGCAGACAAGGACATGGCAGAGCTCGCGGCAGATGAGTTCTATGAGATCAAGGAACGTCTGCCCGCGCTGGAAAAAGAGGTCCAGCTTCTCCTCATCCCGAAGGATGTCGACGACAAGGCTGACATCGTACTCGAAGTGCGTGCCGGCACGGGCGGTGACGAGGCAGCCCTGTTCGCTGGCGACCTTTTCCGCATGTATTCGCGTTACGCCCAGCTCCAGGGCTGGAAGGTGGAGGTTATCTCAATTTCCGAAGGTGATGTGGGCGGCTACAAGGAAATCATCGCGACCATTTCTGGCGATGGCGTTTTCGGCAGGCTGAAATGGGAAAGCGGCGTTCACCGCGTCCAGCGCGTGCCGGAAACTGAGAGCGGTGGCCGCATCCATACATCGGCCGCGACCGTTGCTGTTCTGCCAGCCCCTGAAAACATCGAGATTGAGGTGCGCCAGGAAGATATCCGTATCGATACGATGCGCTCTTCCGGTGCAGGTGGCCAGCACGTCAACACGACCGACTCCGCCGTTCGCATCACCCACCTTCCGACCGGCATCGTCACCACAAGCTCTGAGAAATCCCAGCACGTGAACCGTGATAAGGCGATGGAGCAGCTTAAGATCCGCCTCTATGAGCGTGAACGCGAAGAGAAAGACTCTGCGCGCGCCGAGGCCCGCAAGGACCAGATCGGCTCCGGCGACCGTTCTCAGAAAGTGCGGACCTACAACTTTCCGGAAAACCGCGTCTCCGACCACCGGATCAACCTGACTCTCTACGCGCTCGACAAGATCATTGCCGGAGACAAGCTGGAAGAGGTGATTACTTCGCTCATCGCTGAGGATCAGGCCCGCAAGCTTGCCGCGATGGACGAGAATGCATGAAGTGCGCACCTACAAGGAGCAGCTCGGCATTGCGTCCACGCGGCTGAAGTCTGCGGGCATCGACAGACCGGCACGCGAAGCGCGTCATCTGATGCAACATGTCTGTAGCTTCAGCGCGACCGACCTCATCAACCGTGAAACCGACCTGATGCCCAAGGTTGAGACCGAGGCCTTCTTTGACCTCATCGAACGCAGGTCACTTGGTGAGCCGTATGAATACCTCACAGGCGAGGCGTGGTTCTATGGACTTCAGTTCGCCTGTTCACCCGATACTCTAATTCCACGCCCGGATAGCGAAATCGCCGTCGACGAAGCGCTGGCTCGCCTGCCGCTTGGCCGGGTCTCGAGGGTTGCCGATCTCGGAACCGGCACAGGCTGCCTGCTGATCGCTCTGCTCAAACAGGAGCCACGTCTGACAGGCGTCGGCATCGACCTTTCAAGCGCCGCTATTGATGTTGCGCAGCGCAATGTCGATGCGCATGGCCTCGGCGACCGGGCAGACATGCGCCCTATCGGCTGGCGGGACTGGGATGGATGGGGTGAAGCTGACCTCATCATTTCCAATCCACCCTATATTCGCAGCGAGGTTATCGACACCCTCGATAACAGTGTCCGGGCCTTTGAGCCACATAGCGCCCTCGACGGTGGGACGAGCGGTCTCGATGCCTATCGTGAGATCATTGCGCTCGCGGCCAAGGGTATGAAGGCGGGCGCGTGGATCGTGTTCGAGATCGGCTTCGATCAGGCAGACCAGGTGCGCTTCCTACTTGAAACGGCCGGTTTTTCGTCCATTTCAGTAGCGACAGACACAGGTCAGCGCGACCGGGTCGTCTCCGCCCGCCTCTGATAGACAGTTCGGGGGCTTGGCGAAGCACCAAATGCGCGCTAAGGCTTGTGTCGGGCAGGCGGCTGATGATGAACACTCAGCCCTGTCACGAGCAAGCAAGACATCACCGAGAATACCCAATCCGGGATGCAGCGCACAGGGTCTGGACAACGGACATAACGGGATCAGGAATTTAGCGTATGCAACGCAAGCGCGGACGCGGCCGCCGTTCAGGTGGCAATAACAATAATCCGAACCGGCATTATGAGAGCACCGGCCCGGACGTGAAAATCCGTGGGTCTGCCCAGCAGATTCTGGACAAGTACCAGCAGTACGCCCGCGATGCGATGACGGCTGGCGACCGCGTGAAGGCCGAAGCTCACTACCAGCACGCTGAACACTATGCGCGCATCGTGGCGAGCTTCCAGAAAGACACCAAGCAGCGCAGCCGCAACGACGATAACGATTCCGATGATAATGACGACAATGACAACTCGTCTGATCATCGCAATGAGCAAGGGTCTGACCGTCAGGATGACCAGCGCTCCAATCGCAATCAGAACCGCAGGTCGGACAACGACCAGCAGGATGATAGCGACAATCGTCAGGACGAAAACAAGAGCGAAAACAGCGAGCCGAAGAAGCCGCGCCGGGGCCGCAAGCCGAAATCGTCTGAGGACGACCCGATGAAGGTCATCGATTCCGACAAGGGCGAGGAGGCTTCCGCATCTGAAGAAGCGGCACCCGCAAAGCCGAAGCGCCGCACTTACCGCAAGAAAGCTGAAGCGAGCGATGACACGTCTGGTGTCATGTCTACCCTTTCGCGCGGTCGCGGCGATGATGCCGACGAAGAAGAAAAAGACACGCGACCGGCAAACGCTGCCGAATAAGGCGCTGACATTCCAAGGATCGCCGGTCCTCAAACCAGCTTTCCGCCCATGAAAAAACCGCCACCCTGAGGGTGGCGGTTCTTTTTTGCGCGGAGATCAGTGAGCCGCGTTAGCCGGCCAGAACCTTGCTGCGCTGCTTGTCGAACATGGACCAGACACCATCGTCGCCATGCCAGTCACCCTTCGTGGCGCCCTTGGAATATTCAGTGGCGCGCGCTTCGAAGAAGTTCGCATGCTCAACGCCATTAAGAATTTCCGTGAGCCACGGGATCGGGTGCTTCTCAACACCGTAGATCGGGTCAAGCTTCAGCTGGCCCATGCGCCAGTCGGCGATGTAGCGGATATAATTCTTGATGTCCTGTGGGGTCATGCCCTGCACTTCACCGGCTTCGAAAGCGAGATCGATGAACTTGTCTTCGAGCTTCACAACCGTCTGACAGCAATCAGCAATATCGTCCTTGACCGATTTCGTCAGGGCGCCGGTCTCTTCGGCGAAGGTGTGAAACATCTTCATCATGCCTTCGCAGTGCAGCGACTCGTCGCGCACCGACCAGGACACGATCTGCCCCATGCCCTTCATCTTGTTGAAGCGGGGGAAGTTCATCAGCATGGCAAAGGAAGCGAACAGCTGCAGACCTTCGGTGAAGCCGCCAAACACCGCCATCGAGGTCAGGATGTCCTTCTCGGTCTCACAACCGAACTGGCCGAGATAATCATGCTTGGCCGCCATCTGCTCGTATTCCATGAAGGCGCCGAATTCAGAATCCGGCATACCAATCGTCTCGAGCAGGAGTGCATAGGCAGCGATATGCACCGTTTCCATGTTCGAGAAGGAGGCGAGCATCATGCGCACTTCAACCGGTTTGAAGAGCGGCATGTAGTTTTCCATGTAGTTGGCGCCGACTTCGACATCCGACTGCGTGAAAAAGCGGAAGATCTGTGTCAGCAGATTACGCTCTTTATCGGTGAGCTTGTTGGTCCAGTCCTTACAGTCCTCGCCCAGCGGAACCTCTTCCGGCAGCCAGTGAACCTGTTGCTGGATTTTCCAGAAGTCATACGCCCATGGGTACCGGAAAGGCTTGTAGGCCTTGCTCGGCGTAAGAAGCCCTGGAATCTGAATGATGCCGTCTGCCATAGGTCTGCCCCTTAATATCCTGCAACACTATATATAGTGCCAAATCACGCATTCTCTCGCAAGATATATACCTGAGGGGCCGGTGATTTTCCACAGCGAATGGCAAACTGTGGACAATTGCCGCGCCGACCTCGTAACGCCTTAATAGGCAACGGAAATTGAGACTGCACCAAACCTTTGCGGGCCAGCCTGGCGCCGAAATTCTTCAGTTCTGTGCACATAGGTGAAGGCGAACTGCACATTTTCAACGTGAATAGCCGCGCCGGCCTGAGCATCGGCGACCAGTTTGTTGCGGTCTGATACGCGCGGGCTGTCACGCCACGCATTCCCGTCAAGAAACATGTCCCGCAACACGAAACGTCCTTCAACCCCGGCAAACAGGTAGGCACCGAAGCTCTGTTGGGGCGAAAACGTACCGGCCCCCGCAAGCGCCGGGCGGATGCGTGGCGGTCCGAAATCCGAACCGAGGTCCCATCCGATTCGCCCGGTCAGGCCGGTGGCCGCATAGGTGCGCACATTTCCAAGCGCACCGCCTGCGTGAAGACCGTAATCGGTCTCGAGCCCGAGTGGCAGGCGGGAGCCTTCATACAGAGCCATGCGCTGGACAATGAGTTCGAACCCCGGCTCATTTCGAAGCTGGTAATCCCAACCCCTTGGTTTGTCCTCTTCGATAAGGTCATGCCAATTGGTCTGGACGAACTTGCCGAGCGCTGCAGGTCCGACAACGCCGAGGTTCAGCTGAAGGACGTCCTGGATATTGTCGTCACTGGCCACCACGGTGCCTGAAACGTACAGCCAGCCGGCATAGGGACGGTCATCGGGGTCGGGTTCCGATATGGATATATCGCTTGGCGTAAAGATCGCGTGCGAGACCGCGAGGCCCTGGCGCAGCTTGCGCCTGCGGAGGTCGAGCACCGGCACTCGGCTAGCTGCCCAGTCTAGGATGGGCAGCACCCTGTCCTCTGGGGACACGCGTTCTAAGCGGATCCCGTTGGTATAGTCGCGGTCTGTACCGCCGAAGAGATCATTCTCGGACGTGAGCGACCACACGCCGCGTGCACCTGATGTATCGGGCTGCGCGTCATCGCGCACCTCTGCCTCTGCCGGTCGCAGCGCGCAAAAGACGACAATCGAAAGAAGTAGCAACGCAGCGCGCATTCAAGACAGGACCAGATAGCCAGTAGTCGCCGCGCCAATAGCGCAGCTCGTCCCGTCTCGTCAGCTTAAATTCTGGAAACGACTGCGCTTGAAGCCTAACGGCGGAGGGTAAAGCTCACACCAGCAAAGTCTTCTGCGGCGCGCTGGCCCTGAAGGCCGCGCTCGTTATACTCCACCTCGCGGTGAATATAGCTCAGGGAGAGCTGACCGTTGCCGCGCGTGAAGGACACGCCGGCCTGCATGTCACCGACGGTAACCTGGTCACGAAGGGCCATGCGATTGGTGAAATTGCGATCGCCGTCGGGCTCATATACCAGCGCTTCGCCGTCAGCACCTGCAAACAGATACCAGCTATCGGGCGCTATATTCTCGCCACGCTGGTCGAAATTCTGACCGATACGGATTTCGCCGCCGACGCTGCGCTGTTCGAAATCGCCATCCCGGCTAAGACTGATCCGCGGCACAACGCCCACATCAAAACCAAGACCCGTGCGCTCCATCGGAGCAGAGATCGCGACCTCCGCGTCGAAATCACTGACCTGCCGCACGGGCCGGGTCAGATTCTCGGCACTTCGGCGGCCTTGATAACCGACGACGCCAGCAGAGTTCGAAATCCGCAGGCTGTTCACACTAGGCGGACGGCTTGCATCAACGCCAATCGGACGCGTCCGGCGGATGCCAAGCACGGGTGCGATTGCAATTTCAGAGGTCGCCGAGGTTTGCGCCTGGCTGAAAGAAAAGTTCGAAGCGGCGCGGATTGTGGCGTCCGTCTGTTCGTCCGTTGTCTCGACGAGCCGGTAATCAACCTCAGTAGCGGCACCCCTGACAGTCGCAGCAGCGGAGGCTTGCGCCGGGGAACATCCCTGACAGCCTGCGGCGATCATTGAGGCCAAAACCAATAACATTCGTCCACTCCAGCCAACCCTAAACCATAGGGTTACGACGTTTCGCCCCTCTTGTAGCACAGACAATCGTGCTGTCACAGGGGTATTCCGATTGCAGTATCAACGAATCCTTACAATTCCTCCATTGAATTGTTGTTCCACAAAATGCGAATTTTCTAGGATCTACCGATACGTTTGGTTAACATATTCTCGCAGACGAGTGTGTAATTGGTCGGACACGGCTCTCAGAAAAGACGCCATCGCACAAAGACTATTGAGCGCCAACGCGTTTTTGTTACATGGTAACGACTGTGACAACGCCCCGCTCATCTTTCGCCATAAAGGCCTTGCTTGTCGCCCTCCTCCTCTGGGTTCAGGGCGCGGCGCTCCATGATGCGGCGGCTCATGGCGACGAACCGCATGAACATTACGGCCTGACATGCGATCTTGAGCATGTCGTCGCACCGCAGATCGCCGCGCTTCCGACCACGCCGACGCTACCAACGCCGCCGCGCGGGGTCGAACTGACTGATGGGCCTGCCTCTGATTACAGACCATGGTCGCGCCCCCCTGGCCGAGCACCACCACCACGAAGTCCCCCTACCCCCAATCAGTAGTACTGACGCCGCCTGATCATACCGGCATCGAGACCGGACGTGGGCGACCTACCTGTTGATTGAGGGGAATACCCAGCCATGACTTCCAGAATTTTCCGCCGCACGCTTGCGGCAACCCTGCTCGTGGGCGCCAGCCCGCTTGCAATCGCCCAGAACGTAGATAGCGCACCCGCCAACGAGAGCACGGAACGTCTCTCCACCGTCATCGTCTCCGGTGTCGGCCCGCAGCGCGAAACCGATGAGATGATCGGAAATGCCAGCGCCGTTACTCGAGGCGAGATCGTCGAACGCCTTCAGGCCTCGCTCGGCAATACGCTCGATAGCGAACCGGGCGTCTCGACCACCCATTTCGGCCAGGCCGCCAGCCGTCCCGTCCTTCGCGGACTGGGCGCGGAACGCGTTCTCGTCCTGACCAATGGCATTGGCGTGATCGACGCCTCCGCCGCGTCGCCTGACCACCAGGTCGCAGGCGACGGTATCGATGCGGAGAAGATTGAAATCCTGCGCGGCCCTGCTGCGCTGGCCTATGGCGGCCAGGCGATTGGCGGCGTCGTAAACGTCATCGACGGCCTTATCGTTGAGTACCTTCCTGAAGAGCCTGTCTCCGGCGAAGCCTATGGCGCCTATAACAGCGTCAATGAAGGCCAGGAAAGCGCCATCAAGGGCCGTTTCACCACTGGGCCGTTCGTGCTGTCTCTGTCTGCTTCCGCACGCGACTTCGACAATTACGATATTCCCGGCTTTGCCGAATCCTCACGCCTGCGCGCCCTGGAAGCGCTTGAAGGCGACGATCACCACGATGAGGACGAGCATGACGAGGAGGAAGATCATGATGAGCATGATCACGAGGAGCACGAAGACGAGGAAGTTCGCGATACGCTGGAAAACTCCTTCGTAGAGACTGAATCCTTTGCAGGGGGTCTTTCCTGGGTCGGTGATGGCGCCTTTGCAGGTATCGCCGTTCGTCGTCAGACGTCCTTCTACGGCCTGCCCGGTCATAGCCACGCACATGAGCATGATCACGAAGACGAGCATGATCATGAAGAGGGCGATGATCATGATGAAGATCATGACGAGGAGCACGAGGAAGGCGAAGAGAACCCGTTCATCGACCTCGAGCAGACCCGGTATGATTTCCGCGCTGGTGCCGACCTGAATGTCGGTCCGTTCACCCGCATCGCTGGCAACATCTCGATCGCTGACTATGAGCATACAGAGTTCGAAGCGCCGGGAGAGCCGGGCACCAAATATGAAAGCGACGGCGCTGAAGGCCGCGTCGAACTCGGAACCGGTTTTGGTGACTGGGAAGGCGCTGTTGGCGTTCAGATCCTAGACAAGTCACTGGACGCATTCGGTGACGAAGCTTTCATCACCAAGACCGACACCATGTCGTCTGGCGTGTTCCTCTATCAGACGAGGGAATGGGCCAACGGCTTCGGTGTCGAAGGTGGACTACGCTATGACTCGACCGAGCTGAAGAATATCGTGGGGGGCGCACGCGAATATGACCTCTTCTCCGGATCGTTCGGCGCGCACCAGCACTGGGAGAATGGCTGGTTCGTCGGTGGCCAGATCAGCCTGACCGAGCGCGCGCCAAATGAAAGCGAACTTTTCGCTGACGGCGCCCACCTTGCGACCGAGCAGTATGAAGTCGGCGACAACACGCTGGAGAAGGAACGCGGCCTGAACCTTGAGGGCACGGTCCGCTGGCGCGGCGACACAGGCTTTGGCTTCGGCGCAAACCTGTTCCACACCGAGTTTGATGGCTTCATCTACCTGACCCCGGGCCTGACGCTGGACGAAGATGGTGATCTCGTCGGCGAGATCGATGAGTTGCCTGTTTACCTTTTCGTCCAGGAAGACACGAGCTTCACGGGCGGCGAAGTCTATGTCGACTACGTCCTCTCTGACGGCCCGCTCGGTGCAGACTGGCGCGCTGAAGCCAACGTCGACTTTGTCAGCTCCGACATCGACGATGGCGGTAACGTACCGCTGCTCCCGCCTACAACCTTCAACGCCTCGCTTGATGGCGATTGGGGCCTCTGGAAAGCCGGGGCAAGCGTGACCGTTGCAGCCGATCAGGACGACACTGGCGTCGGCGAGCTACAGACGGATGGGTATACGACGCTCGACCTGCGCGCGGCGCTATCGCTGGCGGAGCTTGGCGTAGGCCGTGAAGGCACCGAATTCTTCCTCGAGGCGCGCAACGTCACCGATGAAGAGGTCCGCTACGCCACCTCCGTGCTGAAGGACACCGTCCCAGCGCCCGGCCGCAACTTCCGCGGCGGTGTAAGGATCGTGTTCTA
The DNA here is from genome assembly GCF_003576345.1 of Henriciella barbarensis. GTDB lineage: Bacteria > Pseudomonadota > Alphaproteobacteria > Caulobacterales > Hyphomonadaceae > Henriciella > Henriciella barbarensis. The sequence continues at coordinate 738,952 of NZ_QWGB01000005.1, forward strand.
GGCCGGCGGTTCGAGGCAACCCCAACGCCCTCGTCCTTCGACTTCGCGCAGGATGAGGGCGTTAAATTTCTGCTGCAGCAACAGCGCTTATGCTGAGCAACGCATGTGCCTGCGGAGGCAGGCATCGAAGCACGAGCGCTCAGCGGGTACAATTCAGGCAAACAAAAACCCCGGCTCATCGCTGAGCCGGGGTTTTCTTCATCCTGTCAGATGGCGACGAGTGCGGTGCCTACTGGCAGGCGAGACATTCGTCATAGTCGGTGTTGGGCACATCCATGCCGGTCGCCTTCTCCTTGTCAGCGGAGCCTGCAAAGCCAGCGCGCTGGACCGATTTGGAGCGGCAGTAATAGAGCGACTTCAGGCCCTTCTCCCATGCCGTCCAGTGCAGCATGTGGAGGTCCCACTTGTTGATGTCGGCAGGCAGGAAGACGTTAAGCGACTGGCTCTGGCAGATATATGGGGTGCGGTCTGCGGCCAGCTCGATGATCCAGCGCTGGTCGAGCTCAAATGCCGTCTTGAACACGCCCTTCTCATGCTCGTCGAGACAATCGAGATGCTGTACGGAACCCTCATTCTCGAGGATCGAATTCCACGTCTCCTCGGTATTGGCGCCTTTTTGCTCAAGCACGCGCTCCAATTGCTGGTTCTTCACAGTGAAAGAGCCTGACAGCGTTTTGTGCGTGTAGACGTTTGCCGGGATCGGCTCGATGCCAGCAGACGTGCCACCGCAGATGATCGAGATCGATGCGGTCGGCGCAACTGCCATCTTGTGGCTGAAGCGGGCCATCATGCCTGCTTCACGCGCGTCTTCACACGGCCCACGTTCCTTGGCGAGCTTGACCGATGCCTGATCTGCGCCAGCGCGGATGTGCTTGAACATCTTCTCGTTCCAGACTTTCGACATCGCGCTTTCAATCGGCACGTTCATCGTCTGCAGGAAGGAGTGGAAGCCCATCAGGCCGAGGCCGACAGAGCGCTCACGCTTGGCCGAATAGACGGCGCGGGCCATCTCGTTCGGCGCACGCTGGATGAAGTCTTCCAGCACATTGTCAAGGAAGCGGAAGATGTCTTCCAAGAAGTTCTCGTCCTTGGACCATTCGAGGAACTTCTCGGCATTGACCGAAGACAAGCAGCAGACAGCCGTGCGGTCTTCGCCGTTCTGGTCGACGCCCGTCGGAAGGGTGATTTCCGAGCAGAGGTTCGACTGGTGAACCTTGAGGCCGAGCTTGCGCTGGTGCGCCGGCATCGCATTGTTCACCGTGTCGGTGAAGAGAAGGTATGGCTCACCGGTCTGGATGCGCAGCTCAAGGATCTTCTGCCAGATCTTGCGCGCATTCACGGTGCGTAGCACTTCGCCGGACTTCGGCGAACGCAGGCCGAACTCTTCATCCTTGCGGACCGCCTCCATGAACTCATCAGTGATGTTGATGCCATGGTGCAGGTTGAGGGACTTGCGGTTGAAGTCACCCGACGCTTTGCGGATTTCCAGGAATTCTTCGATTTCCGGGTGGTGTACATCAAGATAGCAGGCTGCCGAGCCGCGGCGCAGCGAGCCCTGGCTGATCGCGAGCGTCAGGCTGTCCATCACACGGATGAAAGGAATGATGCCGGAAGTCTGCCCGTTCTGGCCGACTTTCTCCCCGATGGAGCGGACATGCCCCCAATAGGTACCGATACCGCCGCCATTCGAAGCGAGCCAGACATTCTCGGTCCAGGTCTCGACGATATCGTCGAGCGAGTCGCCGACCTGGTTGAGGAAGCAGGAAATTGGAAGGCCGCGATCAGCGCCGCCATTGGAGAGGACAGGCGTCGCTGGCATGAACCAGAGGCGTGACATGTAGTCATAGATACGCTGGGCGTGATCCTGGTCGTCAGCGAAGGCTTTCGCGACGCGGGCGAACATCTCCTGATAGCTTTCTCCGGTGAGGAGGTAGCGGTCTTCGAGCGTCTTCTTGCCGAACTCGGTCAGTAGCGCATCGCGCGACTCGTCGATCGTGATCTCGATATCGTTAACGACCTTGAGATCCGGACGCGGTGTCTGGCCCTTCGGCTTGCCCCGGCGAAGCGCGGCGGATGTTTTGGTCGCAACAGTGCTCGCAGACATGGTGTCTTTCCTCTCAATCGGCCCGTCAAATATAGGGATTTGGCCCCAGAAGCGCCATATGCGGTGCCTCTACCCCGTCCCAATACTAGATATAGTGTTCCCAAGGTTAAGGCTTGGTCAATGGGGACTCTGCCGAATTTACGACGGTTGCCGTGGAATTCTCGCCGTCTTCGGTGGGATTCCTGCCCGCAACGCCCGTCACTAAAAGCGATAAACAAATTGCAGGAAATTTCATTTCGGATGCGGAAAGATCTAAGGCTTTGGCGCTCAAACGCGCACCGCCTGAAACTCTTTTCCGCAAGACGATAAACACCTTTCAATATGCAGGCGATCTTTCCTCGAATCACCCCTCGCCCTCTGCCGATGAGACCTCCTGGTTGGGCACGTCCGGAAAGAGCCGGGCTACCGACTGATTCCACTCATAAAGCCTCGGCCAATTGTCGCCACCATTCGGCATCAGGCCGAGCCTGACGATGACCAGATCTTTTGAGGGGACGATCCAGATGGTCTGGCCTTCATGGCCCTGCGCCGAGAACGCATCGAAAGGCGGCGTTGTCGCCGCCTGCCCCGCTGGCTCGGGCGCAGGGTCTGCGCCGAGCCACCACCCTGCGCCATAGACATTAACCTTGGTGGACACAGGGTTGCGGCGGGAGAAGTCCACCCAGCCTTCAGGCAACAGCCGCTCACCCTCCCAGACGCCATCACGCAAATAGAGATAACCGAACTTCGCAAAATCGCGCGCAGAGGCCCAGACGAGCGAGCCACCAAGGAAGGTGCCGGCTGCATCGAATTCGGGCTGCGCGTCCATGCCTATTTGGTCGAAGAGTAAATAGGCATGGAGATCGCGAGCCCACGCTTTCCGCTCGTACAGTCCCATCGCTTCAGCGCACTCGCCGTGTGGGAGATGACTGCAATGAAGTGTGTCTTCGTGGAGCTTCTGAAGTGCCCAAGAGATAAGATGAAACCCCGCCGTCGAGTAATTCCACACCGCGCCAGGGTCGTGCGCCAGCTCGAACTCGTCCACTATATGTTGTGCCACGTCGAAACGGCCGGGACCGTACATCATCTGGACGACATCATTGTCGGCAAGTCCTGTTGAGCCGATTTCGAGATAATCGAGCCCATCGGTCATCGTCAGCCATTGGCGCCAAGTGATCTCACCGCGCGGGTCGCCCTCTGGAAATGGGGTCGGCATCACATAGTCGATATCTTCGATCAGGCCGATTTCGACCGCCCGGCCAACGAGCGCCGAAGTGATCGATTTCGCCATTGACCATGAAACCTGTTTCGTGTCCGGCCCGAACCCGTCGGCATAGGACTCGGAGATCAGACGTCCCTCATGGATAATGATGATCGCGCGCGTCTGGCCCATCGGCTCTGTTACGCTCGTCGCCATCGCATCGCGGACAAGAAGCGAAAGCTCTTCATCGATCCCGGCAGGCACCTCGCCCTCGGGCCAGCTTTCAGTGGGCCAGGCAACGCCGTCAGGCTGCGGCGGCAGCGGGACGAGGCCCTGCGCACTGGCCTGCAAGCCGACAGCGCAGGCGGCTGCGATGAGGAGAGACTTGAACAACATCGACGCGCTCCGTAACGATTGTCACAGCACATCTAGAGGCAGAGCATGAAACTCGTCAAAGCCGCAATCGTCATCGTGATCATGTTGGGCGTTGCAGCACTTCTCGCCTGGCAATTCATGATCAAGGACCAGATCGATCTTGCCCGTGTCGCGACGCCTTACGGCGCCAAGATGGTCTGCTCCTGCCGCTTCGTCGCTGAACGGCCGATGGATAGCTGCCTTGCCGATTTCACCGAAGATGTAAGTGCCGTCAGCTTTAGCGAACAGGACAACGCCATACGGGCAACAGTGCTCGGCGGCGTGGTCAGCGCCACTGCTGTCCATGAGAAAGGTCTTGGATGTTCGCTGGTTGAACAGGAGCAGTAAAACCGCTCAGGGCGCGGGCGCGCTCTCCAGGACCTCCGCGTCAGTATCGAACAGGTCACCATATCTCGGCGCGAGCTCATCGACGAAGACCGAAGCGGACACTGCAATCTCATACGGCCCTTCGGCATAGGCACCGACCGTGTAAGGCTGAAAATGATAGATGAGCCCGGCTGGTGCTTCACTGTCCATCCCGCGCGCAATGGTGAAGTTCTCGAAGATCGCCTCATTATTGTCGAACGCCGCCCGCAGCCAGCTATCCATCAGCTGCTCGTCGCTAAGGCTTTGATCATTCATACGCTCGCGCTTTGCGGCGATCAGGGCCGCCTGCAACGCATCCCCCATGATGGATCGGGCTGCCTCGTCATCCTCAAAAAGATCCTCGAAGCTGATTTCCTCGCCAAGGCCCTCATCCCAGTTCAGCACATCGAACTGGAAGTTGGGGTGAGCGCCGCCGGCATAGGCTGCATAGGAGCCGAGGAAGGATCGGAGCGTTCCTTCACGGGGGCCAACTTCATCCCAGCTGACGGTCAGCGAGTGGGGCCGGAATGCGTAGCCTTCATTCTCTGCATCAGCACGGTCATTCTGCGCGGCCGCCAGGAAGGCTTCCTGGCCATCAGCCGCACGCTGACGGATCAAAGCTGCCAGTTCCGGATCAATCTCGTCTATGCGCGCCGGAAGCCGGATATCGATGGAGGCCGCTTCGGTCCCGCTGACGATGGCGATGCCACCGTTCGGATCAGCGAACCCGTTGCTAGAAGGCTGCTCAGGACGCGGTAGCTGTGAGACGCGAACGTTCTCAGACTGATCTGCCCGCTCTGCGCCGCATGCCACGAGGAAAATGGCACCCATCAGGAACACGCTGGTCTGCTTCATGGGCCTCGCCCCCAAACGAAACGGAATCGGAGGGTTATAGGCTCAACAATTCCGGATCACCACCCTGGGCCGTGATATCCACCGTAACCACGCGCTCGCTTGCGAAGCGCAGCATATAGTGTGGGCCGCCTGCCTTGGGCCCGGTGCCGGAAAGACCCTCGCCGCCGAAAGGCTGCACACCCACCACTGCGCCAGTCATCGAGCGGTTGATATAGGTGTTGCCCGCCTTGACAGCGGCGCGGACCTTGGCCGCAAAGCTTTCAAGGCGCGAGTGAACACCAAGCGTCAGACCGTAGCCTTTAGCCTCCAGCGCCGCTCCGACTTCAGCGATATTGTCAGGTTTGTAGCGCACGATATGGAGCACCGGCCCGAAGGTCTCTTTCTCGATCTGGTCGAGCGAATTCAGCTCGATAATCGATGGGCCGAAAAAGTGTCCGCCTTCCGGCGTGTCCAGCGTCTTGATGACAGACGCCTCTGTCTCCATGCGCGCCATATAGGCCTGCAGCATCTCACGGGCTTCGCTATCGATGACTGGTCCGACATCGGTATCGGCGCGCCCCGGGTCACCAATCTTCAACTCATCCATTGCGCCCTTGAGACCCTCCAAAATGAAATCCGCCGTCGCATCAGGCAGGAAGAGGAGCCGCAGGGCGGAACACCGCTGCCCCGCAGACCCGAAGGCCGACCCCAGGACATCGTCAATCACCTGCTCACGAAGGGCCGTTGTGTCGACAAACATGCCATTCAGACCGCCCGTCTCGGCAATTAGCGGAATGATGGGTCCTTGCCTGTCTGCCAGTGTCTTGTTGATCAGGCGCGCGGTATCGGTACCGCCCGTAAAACAGACGCCGCTGACACGAAGGTCTTTGGTGAGTTTTGCGCCCACGGTCTCACCGCGCCCTGGAACAAGGTGAAGTGCACCAACCGGAAGCCCTGCCTTCTGGAAGATGCGCACAGCCTCGAAAGCGATGATCGGTGCCTGCTCTGCAGGTTTGGCGACCACCGTATTGCCTGCACCCAGCGCAGCCGTGATCTGGCCCGTGAAGATCGCCAGCGGGAAATTCCATGGCGAGATACAGGCAAACACGCCGCGGCCATGCAGCGAGATATGGTTGGTCTCACCCGCCGGTCCCGGCAGGCGTGTGCGGCCTTCGAACTTCTCTTCAGCCTGCACCGCGTAATAGCGGCAAAAGTCGACAGCCTCGCGCACTTCTGCGATGCCGTCACCAAACGTCTTGCCAGCCTCTTCAGCCATCAGCGCGACAAGCCGGTCCATATTGGCCTCGAGCGCATCGCCCATATCAGAGAGGATCCTGGCCCGCCTCGCTCCGCCAAGCGCGTCCCATTCAGGCTGGAAGGCGGTTGCCGCATCAAGCGCGGCATCGACATCTGCGTCAGACGCTTCGCGCACCGTGCCGAGACGGCGTGATGTATCGGACGGTGCGACCACTTCCGCGCCGCCCTCGCTCAGCACCTTGCCAGATATGATCGGCCCCGCGACCAGCGCCTTGCCTCCACGCAGCTGGTCGACATGGTCTTCCAGAACCTTGCGCTCGCTCGCCTGCGAGAGGTCCACACCGATGGAGTTTTTTCGCATCGGGCCATAGAGACGCGGCGGCGTCGGAATGCGCGGATGACGACGCGGACCAGCCTCGACCTTGGCAATCGGGTCATCGACAACTTTTTCGACATCCACGTCCGGGTCGAGAAAGGAGTGGACGAAGCTAGTATTCGCGCCGTTTTCCAGAAGGCGGCGCACGAGATAGGGCAACAGGTCCTTGTGCGCGCCAACTGGCGCATAGACGCGAACCTTGTCGCCTTTTTCGGCCGCGCCATAGAGCGGCTCACCCATGCCATGCAGGCGCTGGAACTCGTAATTCGTCACGCCTTCTGACTCCGCCATCATCAGGATGGTGGCCAGCGAATGCGCATTGTGCGTGGCAAATTGGGCATAGATGCGCGGGCTCGCCTGCAGCAGCGCGTGCGCGCAGGCGAGGTAGTTGATGTCGGTGCCATGCTTCGTCGTGAACACGGGAAAGTTCACCATGCCGTCTTCATGGGCATGCTTGATTTCGGTGTCCCAATAGGCGCCCTTCACCAGACGCACCATGAGCCGCATGCCGGTCTCTCCAGCAAGTTCAGACAGACGCTGGATGACTTCCTGCGCGCGCTTCTGATAGGCTTGGACAGCAAGACCAAGCCCGCTCCAGCCCTTCAGGGAAGGCTCACGCATGAGCCGCTCCAGCAGCTGAAGCGAGATTACAAGCCGGTCGGCTTCCTCAGCGTCCAGACAGAGATTGATATTTGCCTTGGCCGCATCCTCGCAGAGGGCGAGCAGGCGCGGATACAGCTCGGCATGTACGCGGACCTCGTTCACCGCTTCATAGCGCGGATGGAGCGCGGAGAGCTTCACCGAAATGCCATTCTTGTCTTCTGGCGAAAGGGACGCGTCGCCATCTGACCCCACCGCCTTGATGGCTTCCCGGTAGGACTGGAAATAGCGCTCGGCATCGTCATATGTGCGCGCGCCTTCGCCCAACATGTCGAAGCTGAAATTCGCCGCTTCCCCGGCTTTCACCTTCTTGCGCCCACGCTTGAGCGCTTCATCGATGGTACGGCCGAGCACGAACTGCTCGCCCATGATCCGCATGGCTTGCATCATGGCGGCGCGGATGACCGGCTCGCCGCTTTCGCGCACGAGATTTGATACGAAAGTAGAGGGGCCGCGCTTCGCATCACTTGGCGCGCCAATGACGCGTCCGGTCAGCATCAACCCCCATGTCGAGGCATTGACCAGCCAGCTGTCTGACTGGCCTGAATGTGCGCCCCAGTCACCAGAGCGGATTTTCTCAGCGATGAGATCGTCGCGCGTACCGGCATCCGGAACGCGAAGGAGCGCTTCGGCAAGACACATCAGCGCGAGGCCTTCAGAGTTGGAAAGCCCGAACTCCTCGAGGAAACTTTCCATCATGCCTTTTGGACGACCGGCGGCACGGGCGATCCGAACAAGTTCGCGGCCGCGGCGAACCGCAGCGGTGCGCGCGCGTTCATCCAGCGGTAGCGATTTAAGGATGTCAGCGACCAGCGCTTCCTCATCGGCGAATTTCGTCTTGTCGAGCGCGTCCCAGTTCTTGGTCATGGGCGTCAGCGTATCGGGCATAGTGTACTCCGTCGTCGGCCGGTCCTGCACGATCATCCTATCGCAAACCGCAAGGCGGGTTTACGCCGGACTGCATGTCTCTAAAAGTGGGACCACGCAGCCGTGCGGCAAGGAGTATCGATGCGCATCATGCTTATCACAGACGCCTGGGAACCACAGGTGAATGGCGTCGTCCGGACCATGAAACGTGTCATCGCTGAATGCGAGGAAATGGGCCACGAATGGGAAGTGGTCTCGCCGGCCGATGACTTTCTGACCATGCCGCTGCCAACCTATAGCGAAATCCAGCTCGCGCTTTTCGCGCGCAACAAAGTTTTCGAACGCTTCGAAAGCTTTCAGCCGGACGCGGTCCATATCGCAACCGAAGGCACACTCGGCCTTGCTGGCCGCGCCATGTGCCTGAGGGAGAAGCACCCCTTCTCAACCTCATATCATACCCGCTTTCCGGAATATGTGTCGGCCCGTTTCCCAGTGCCGACTTCCTGGGGCTACAGCTATGTGCGCTGGTTTCACAAATACTCCGGCAAGGTCATGGTGGCGACGCCGTCCATGCGCGAAGAGCTTGAGGAACACGGCTTCAACAATGTCGTATCCTGGACACGCGGCGTTGACGTCGACCTTTTCCACCCCTCGCGGCGCATCCAAGAGGGCCAGCCCGGTGACCCGTTTGAGGGCCTGCCTCGTCCGATCTTCCTCAATGTCGGGCGCGTCGCCGTTGAAAAGAATATCGAGGCTTTTGCAGAACTGGACCTTCCCGGCACCAAGGTCATCGTAGGTGAAGGACCACAACTCCAGGAACTGAAGCGCCGCTATCCGGAAGTGAAATTCCTCGGCGCACGGTTCAACGAAGAGCTTGCCACCTGTTTCGCAAGCGCCGATGTCTTCTGCTTTCCAAGCCTCACTGACACGTTCGGCCTCGTCATCCTCGAGGCCATGGCCTCGGGTACGCCTGTTGCTGCCTACAACGCCCCCGGACCGCGTGACATCATACCGGGTTCAAACGCCGGAATCATCAATGAAGATCTTGGAAAGGCCTGCAATGCCTGCCTTGATCTCGACCGGCAGGCTACGCGCACTTATGCCGAAGGCTATAGCTGGCGCGCCTGCGCAGAGGCTTTCATCGAAAATCTCGACCCGCTTCCAGTGCCTGAGCGGAAGCGCTTCTGGCAGAAGATCAGGCTTCGCCGGCGCAAGAAGAAATTTCCACCAGACGCAAAAGCCGGGTGAGTACGCCGCCTGACATAGACACGCTGAAACGCATTGTGGGCGAGTCCGTGCCGGATCTCGCCGATAAAACCTATTCGCGTATTCGTAGTGGTGGCACCGATAATTCCATTTACCGGGTTGGCGACGGCCACGCGCTCCGTGTAGCGCGCCGCCATGAAGCAATTCCTTCACTCGCCTACCGCGAACCTGTTGCGATGCGCAGTCTCAAGGATCTACCGCTGGAGACACCGAAGCTTGTCGCCAACGGACTTACGGACGCACCCGAAGAATGGCCCTGGCTGGTTTGTAGCTGGCTGGAGGGCGAAAGCGCAGAGGCGAGCGGCCACGTACTGACGGAAACAGATGCCAGACGTCTTGCCCTCTTCCTGCTCGACCTGCAGGGCCAGAGGCGTGACTTTGCCGCCGAACCGAATATCGACAATCACTGGCGCGGTTGCGCTCTGGCTCAACGTGATGAGCCGACACGGGGCGCCATTACTGATGTAGCCGAAGACTTTGATGCCATTGCGCTCGCCGCCATCTGGAAAGCGGCGCTCGACACCTCCGCGTGCCCCGAACAGGACAGGACCTGGATACATGGCGACCTACATGCCGCCAATCTGCTGATCAAGGACGGCGCGCTTTCCGGCGTCATAGACTGGGGCCTGTCGGGGCTCGGCGACCCGGCTTCCGACTATATGGCAGGCTTCACCCTTTTTGAGGGCGCAGCTCAGGACACCTTCTGGAAAGCCTCCGGCATCACCGAATCGGTGTGGCGACGCGCCCGCGGCTGGGCGCTTTCGACCAGCGTTATCGCCTACGCCTTTTATCGCGGGACGAAAACACCGATAGAAAAGCGCAGCCGTAAACTGCTCGATGACCTTTCATTCAGCGTCTAGCTCTCTGCGGCGTCCATTGTCTGGAGTTCGAGCGCCTTCTCGCGCACGGCTGTGCGTTCGGCTTCCTGAAGCGGGATCAGGCCCTTCTCGACGAGGTAGCCTGTCGGCCCCCAGGCATCTTCCTGCGTAAACTCGGAAATGAAATCAGTAAGGCCTGGTACCAGGTTCACATTCTGCTTCTTCACATAGAAGAACATGGAACGTGAGATGCCATAATCGCCGCTCGCAATATTTTCAAAGCTTGGCTCAAGCCCTCCAATGCTCGCGCCTTTGAGACGGTCGAGGTTCTGTTCGAGGAAAGAAAAGCCCATGATTCCGATACTGTCGGGGTTTTTCATCAGGGTCTGGACAATCGCCGTGTCATTCTCGCCGGAGTCGATCCATTTCCCATCCATGCGGATCGTCGTTGCACGCCGCCCGAATTCGTCACGATTGCTTTCCTTGAGTGCAGCAACCTCTGGCACTTCTTCAGCGCCGCCCTCCATGGCAAGTTCGGCGAACGCATCGCGCGTACCTGAAGTTGGCGGTGGACCGGAAACGAGGATCGGCATGTCGGGCAAGTGATCTGCCACATCCTGCCAGGTCTCGTTCGGATTGTCCTGCCAGCCACCATTCCCGTCCGGCAATTCCTCAGCCAGCGCGCGGTAAATCTCTTCCTTTGTGATATCCATCGTCGGCGAACCTTTTGCGTTCGCGAGGACGATCCCGTCATAGCCGATCTTGACCTCAACAATCTCGGTAACGCCCTGGCGCTCACAAAGCGCAAGCTCCGACGCCTTTACCGGGCGAGAAGCATTGCTGATCGAGGGCTCTTTCGGACCGATGCCCTGACAGAAGGCCTGGAAGCCGCCGCCCGTGCCTGTTGTTTCAACGATTGGCGTAGGAAATTCCGAAACCGCACCGAACTGCTCTGCGACCGTGGTCGAGAATGGCGAGACCGTTGATGATCCAACGATCCGGATTTTTTCATCGGGCGAAGCCGCGAAGACCTGTAGCTCGCCAGAGCTGGCATCGATTTCAGACAGGTCGGTCTTGGGCGCACAGGCGCTTGCAAGCAAGGCTGCGGACAGGGCCAGGAAGATCGTACGCATGGGGCAGTCCTAAAGTTTGCGATAGTCTCGTCGGCTACCGTTTATATGGCTTTTGTGACAGCCACATGCCTGCTGCTGTTATCTTTCTGCTGTTAGCAGTACGGGCGGACCGACGCGTTCAAATCCAAAGCGCGCACATACTTTTACAAGCCGGGCATGATCACTGCCTTCATCTGTGATGAACAGCCGGCCGCCTGCTTTTTCAGCCCGCTCGGCCAGTGCTGTATTTCCAAGGACCCGCAGGGTCTGACGCGCGATTGCAGCGCCTGAATCGATGAATGTCACACCGACAGGCGCCGCCGCTGCTAGCTGCGCGCGCACGAGCGGGAAATGGGTGCAGGCCAGCACAATTGTGTCGACGGTGTCGCCATCCCTGGCATCGAAAATTGGCGCAAGCGCGGCAGCAAAGCCTCGCGCGTCGTATGCTTCGTCCGCCGCGAAAGCTTCCGCCAAACGAACAAGATCGACGCTGCCATGAAGGATAACTGTGACGTCGCCTGCAAATTCCTCAATCAGCCTGGCGGTATAGGCGCGCCGTATTGTGCCTGGCGTCGCAAGCAGCCCGATCACGCCTGTACGGGTCAATGATGCAGCGGGCTTGATCGCCGGCACGGTGCCGACCACCGGTATATCGAGGCGCGCTCTTACGTCATCCAGCGCAAGCGTGCTGGCCGTATTGCAGGCGATCACGAACACATCCGGTCGCGCTTCGCGGACAAGGGCCGCTGCGACCTCCGGCAAGCGCGCCCTCAAAGCCTCATCGCTCTTGTCGCCATAAGGGAAGAATCCGGTGTCAGCGGCGTAATCAACCTGCAGCGCGGGGGCGATCTGCCTGATTTCGCGCGCCACGGTGAGCCCGCCCATACCAGAATCGAAAACGAGCACCCGCCCCTGCGCGTCCAACATCTGCTGCGTCATGGGGTCGTCTGAATTCGTCATCCTGTCTCCCGTCGACCTTCCTTATCGCGCTCCAGCGCCTGCGTGAACATCCGGGCATAAAAGCAGGGTATTGCGGTGTTAGAACCAGTCGCTTGAAAAAAGATGAAAACCCACGTATGTTGCACCGCAGCATAGGGGGATAATCATGACCACAGAGACGACACGGCAGAACCCGCTTGAGCTCTGGTCGGAATCCTTTTCCGCCTGGCGCGACCTCAGCCAGAGCGCAAGCGCCGCCTGGATGGATGCGATGATGGCGATGAAACCAGGCGTCGGCGAAGCTGCCCCGGAAGCTGCGACCCGCGACCTCTTCCGCAAGCTCGCCGATCTTAATCTCCAGCACTGGGAACATGCCGCAAAGCTGATTGAGGCGATGCCAGCCTGGATGCGTTGGCCGCAAACGGTGCCCGGCGACATGATGACGGACTGGTTCGACAGTCTGCGGCGTGAGACAAGCGTGCCATATGTCCAAAGCGCGCACGCCGCCCCGGCCACGGCAGCGAGACCCGCTGAGACCTCAGAGGCTGCTTACCGCCAGCCTACAGCGCTGACGGCGCCCGAAGGCGAGGCCGATGACCTCACCCGCATTAAAGGTATTGGCCCGAAACTATCGAAGACACTGAATGAGCTTGGCATCTTCCATTTCAAACAGATTGCAAATTGGGAAATGGGCGAAGCAGGCTGGATTGATGAGTTCCTGTCCTTCAAGGGCCGCGTGGCGCGCGAGCAGTGGATTGAGCAGGCCCAGAAATTCTCTTCCAATGGCGCGCTTCATTAAGGCCCGCGCATCAGTCTGACCCAAAATCGCCGGGCAGCTCTGCATCATCGCGAGAGTCCGGCTTCGGCAGCCCGATTTCTTGGCAGATCTGCTTCAACGCCGTCTTCAGGCCTTCCTCCAGTGTTGGATGGTAGAACGGCTTGTTGAGCAGGTCGCTGGCTTTCGATCCATTCTCGATTTCCCAGCACAATAGATGGGCGAGGTGTTCAGCATCGGGGCCCACCAGTGTCGCGCCGGTTAGCGCGCCGCATTTAGCCTTCGCGTAAATCTCGCAGACGCCCTGATTGACGCCCATGGCCCGTGCCCGGCCCTGGTCAGCAAAGTCGACCCTGCCGACAATCGTATCTTCGTCCGGATCAGCCCCTACCTTCGCCATGTTCGGCTCGGTGAACATCACTTGCAGGCGGGTGAAGCGTTCGAAGGATTTGATATCGGGATAGGACGCGGCGTTGGCGCCCGCTATCGTTCCTTCGGTCGACGCCTCATGCAGGATGGGCCGAGCGCCATTCGCGTCGCCGACGATGAAAACCGGTGACTGGCCGCACTGAAGCGTTCCTTTATCGAAAGCCGGTGCGCCATTGTCATCCAGCTGCAGGCCAGACTTTTCCAGATCAAGCCCTTCGAGATTTGCGGCGCGGCCCGTTGCGACCATCAGCTTTTCGAAGTGCGCTTGCCGCGCCTCGCCATTCTCCGTCCAGCTTACGGTTACGCTCCCATCATCATTGCGTCGCGCTTCGGGCTCGACCTCAAGGTGGAAGCCAAGTTCAGCCTTCAGGGCGCGGCGCAGCGATGTTTCCGGCTCGCCTTCATCCAGACCCGCAAGCTGGGCGCTTCTGTCAAACACCTCTACCTGTACACCGAGCCGGGCCAGCGTCTGCGCCAGTTCCAGTCCGAGTGGCCCAGCCCCGATCACGCCGATGGATTGCGGCAGGTCTTCCAGCTCAAACAGGGTCTCATTTGTGATGACAACGTCGCCAAGATCTTCAAACGGTGCCGGGATCACAGGCGAGGAGCCCGCCGCGATTATGATCGCTTTGGCGAGCACCTGCGTGCCGTCATCAAGAGACAGCTCAGTTGGGGACACAAACCGGGCGGTTGCCTTGACCGTCACGCCATCGGGAAGGTCGGCGATCTGTTTTTTTACGCCTGAGACGAAATCGTCCCTGAGCCGCCTCACGCGGGCCATGACCTTTGGCCCATCGATCCTCGGTTCTCCAGTCTCGACCCCGAACTCGCCAGCCTTACGAACATTATGAGCGGCATTGCCTGCCGCGATCAGGAGTTTTGATGGCATACACCCGACAGACGCGCACGTCGTTCCGGCAAAGTAGGGATCGATCAGCAGCGTTCGGGCCCCTTCGGCGCGCGCTTTTCTTTCTGCCGCAAGCCCCGCAGTGCCCGCCCCAATAATCGCAACGTCTACATGTATCTCAGCCAGAATCTGCTCCGTTAGGTTCGACCAGCCCTAACAGGTGAGGCCTTGAATGGGTTCCAGTTGCGGCGCTTTGGTCTCGCGCCTTCCCGCGGCCCTGCTGCGACAGCGGCACGTATGAAGGCCAGTTTGTCTCGAACGGCCGGCGCGATGACGAAGGGGTAGATGTCGAACAAGCCCATGGACCGGTTCACATGATTGAACGCGATACCAAGATTGGCACCGGCGCTGATGACGGCATCGCCGTCGCTTGTTCGGTAAGGGTCTGGCACGCTCGTGCTGGACTGACGAAGGCCCGTAGCGTTGGCGCTGTCGATCATATCGGTGAGGTGAACGAGGTGCGCGAAAGTCTCGGCCCAGTCTTCATGCGGATGGCTGGAGGCGTATTCCGTGATGTGATTGTCCTGCCACCCTTGCGGCGGCCCATTATCGTAGTGCTGGGATAGCGCGGCCCCATAGTCGGCCCGCTCATCGCCGAACCGGTTGCGGAACGCGGTCGCGAAACGCTCATCCTCGACGAGCCGCTGAAAGACATAGTGGCCGAGTTCATGGCGGAAGTGACCTGTCAGCGTACGATAGCGCTCGCTCAGCTTCTCACGCCGCGCGACACGTTGGGCCGGGTCAGCCTCTGTCACATTGATTGTGATCAGGCCGTCAGCATGCCCCATAGTGACAGGCGCAGGCCCTGATGAGGTGACTTCGGACAGCAGGTGAAAGCGCGGCCATGGCCCTTTGTCGCCAGCCTTGAGCCAGCCCCACTGCCCCAGATTGACCAACACCCAGCGCTTTGCCGCCTCTGTATCTGCCCAAAGTGGGACATTCTTGTTCACCATGGAGTCCGGGACGACTTCCGTCATGGCGCAGGCCCGGCAGAGAGAGCCCTGCCCGGATGCGGCCTTCCAGTTACAGCCTATCTGTTCGCGATTGGCGCATGCAGCGTCCAGAACCTCGAACTTTTCAGCTTCCGGGTCGAAGGCGACCTGCGTGCCGCAACTGCAGGCACGATTATTGAAATAGAGAGTCCCTTTGCAGCGAGGGCACTTAAAAAGTTTCATGTGAGGACATCCAGATTGGCAGGCATTGCCAGACATTGTAACGCCGGTACGAGCATCGGCGTTCCGCGCCGGGCAAGCGTAGAAGCGAGTATAGACAGTTGGGTATGAGGGCGCTGCTCCCTGCCATTCTAGGCGGCGCAGCAATTCTTCTTTTCGTCGGGCCAGCCGCATGGCTGCAGGCAGGCTATCTCAGCATGGCCCTTGGCGCAGCCTTGCCCGATATTCCCTTCGCATCGCGGCTTTCTGAACTCTCATCCATGCTGCACGTCCTGCCGGTTTTCGCTGGACTTGTTGCGCTGGCTTATCTCTGGCTTGTCATCATCCCGCTATTGACCTGCGCCATCAGGCACCCGTCAAGAGGGTTTGCCTTTCTCGCACTGACACTGGGCGTCAGCCTGCTTTGCCTGATTGCGGCGCCCTCTTTCATGATCGACCGGGCCCTGGAAGGCGACACGACGAACGCCATTTTACTTGCCGCCTTCGCCTTCTTCGCCGCCGCGCTGAGCTTCTATCTCGTCGGTGAGAGCCCGTTCGTCTCCTTCGCCTATGTCAGCTGGGCCCTTATCGCGCTTTTCGCCGCGCTCCACCTGTCAGACAGGCTCTCTGAAGACCCATCATTGCAGGACACGTGGATGGCCGCCGCCCGACTTCACGCTGCAGGCGTCTCTATCCTGCTATCGGCACTTGGTCTGCTGGAAAGCCGCGCTCTCGCGCTTGGCGCGAGAGGCTCCGGCATACTCAGTGCCTTGCTCGCCATCAGCATCTGCATCGCGGCTGCCGTGATGGTCATCTACCAGTATCAGCTCGGTATGGCCGGCCTGGCACCAGAAACCATTCCACGCTTTGCAGAACAACAGAGCGCGTTGATGCGCAGCTCGATCGCGGCCCTGGTCTTGCTTGCCGGTCTGGTGATCGCGATTTTGCGCCACGCCATTCTGACACGACATGGCCGCCAGACGGCGCTTGCGCCGGAAGATCAGCCGAGCACGTCGTAGAACTCGGTCCGGCGGTCGCGGAAGAAGCCCCAGGCAGCGCGGTGGCGGTCGAGGAAATCGAGGTCGAACTCAGCCATGATCACGCCTTCCTCATTGCGCCCCAGCTCGTCGACAATCTCGCCAGCATGGTCTGCAATGAAGCTGGTGCCATAGAAGATCTGGCCTTCTTCATCACCGGTCCGGTTCGCCGCAACAACCGGAATGACGTTTGAAACCGCATGCCCCTGCATGGCGCGGCGCCAGCGCGCGGCAGTGTCGAGGCTATCATCATGCGGCTCAGAACCGATCGCCGTCGGATAGAAGAGGACATCAGCCCCCATCAGCGCCATGGCGCGGGCAGCTTCCGGGAACCACTGGTCCCAGCAGATACCGACGCCAATACGCCCCTTCATCGTATCCCAGACGCGGAAGCCGGTATTGCCGGGGCGGAAGTAGAACTTCTCCATGTATCCCGGCCCGTCCGGGATATGGGACTTGCGATAGACGCCCAGCGGCGTGCCATCAGCATCAATGATGACAATGGAATTGTAATACTCCGGCCCGTCCTTCTCATAGATCGAGACCGGGATGACGACGCCAAGTTCCTTGGCGAGCTCTGCGAGCTGCTCCACCGCCGGATGTTCCGCCCATGGGTAGGCGGTAGCGAAGAACTTCTCGTCCTGCACCTTGCAGAAATAATGATCGCAGAAGAGCTCTGAAGGCAGGATGATCTCTGCGCCCTTGGCAGCAGCGTCCCGCACCAGCTCTTTCACCTTGTCGATATTGGTCTGCATGTCCTTGCTGAACGAGGCCTGTAAGGCCGCGACTTTCACCGTTCGGCTCATGTCGGAAGACCTCCGTCTGTTTGGGGGACCTGCTGGGTCATGCAGTGAAAACTTCCGCCGCCCGACAGGATATGGCGCGATGGCAGGGCGATGACTTCATGTTCTGGCATCAGCGCCTGCAGCTCTGTTTCAGCGAGCTTTGCGTGCTCATCCTCATAGACAGGCAAGATCACCCGGCCATTGGAAATGAGAAAGTTCATGTGGCTCGCGGGCATGATCTCTCCATCCTCGTCCAGGATCCGCCCCGGCGACGGAATGGTCGACACCTGAAGCTCTGCGGCGCGCAGCGTGTCCTCAATCTCGCGCAGGACGTCGGCGTTCGGGTCATCCGTGCCCGATGGCGTCTGGCAGACGACATGGCCGGGCGCGATGAAGCGGGCAATATTGTCCACATGGCCGTCGGTATGGTCACCCAACAGGCCGTCGCCCAGCCAGACGATACGCTCTGCATTGAAGGCGAGCTTCAAATTCTCTTCAGCCTTCTCCTGGGTCCAGCCAGGATTACGGTTCGGGTTCAGCACGCACTGCCGCGTTGTAATCAGCACGCCCGCGCCATCCTGCTCGACGGCCCCGCCCTCCAGAACGAAAGGCAGGCGCTTCAGCGGATGGCCTTCAAGCCGGGCAATCGCAGCCGCCGTCTCGCTGTCACCTTCAAGCTCATACTTGCCGCCCCAGCCATTGAACTCAAAACCGAGCCCTTCGAGGCGGTTGAGGTATTTCACGAAGACGGGGCCGATATCGCGCAGCCAGATGTCCCCCATCGGCGCATCGAACATCTCGGCTTTCCCGCCAACCAGGTCTGCCGCCTCCGCGCGGGACGCCGGGTCGCCAATCACGAGCTTCACGCGCACGACAGGTGCCAGCGCTGCGACCAGCGCGGCAATCTCCCGCTGTGCGCCCTCATAATCTTCGGCCCAAGCATCCTTCAGATGTGGCCAGCCCGCCCATATCGCAGACTGGGGCGCCCATTCGGCCGGGGTGAAAGCAATCGTCGTGTCGGTCATGGGCCGCGATTTGCCACAGCTTGCGCCAAAGAAAAAGGGCGGCCCGCATGGAGCCGCCCTCTTCAATTGTAATCGTTTCGGAGCGCTTAGAATTCGTAGCGCAGGCCGAAGCGGATTTCGTAGCGCGAAGCGTCGCCGATACGGCTCTCGCAACGCTCGGTCGGCTGACCGGAGACATCGACGGTGCACTGGGCCGGGAAGCCGCGCTGACGCAGGACGCCCCATTCGTCGTTGAGCAGGTTGGTGAAGTTGTCGATGACAACAAAACCGGATGCGACGTGGTCGTTGAAGAGTGCGAACTCTTGCTCGACCTTGATGTCGACCTTGCCCCACCAGGAACCATCCTCGCCGTTACGCTCTTGGCCAGCCGCAAGGAACGGATTGCCTTCGAGGAACGGGTCGAAACGGGTGAAGCTGTTCGGGTCCTCATTGATTGTCAGAGAGTAAGGAAGGCCGGAATTGGCCTGACCGAACGCCGAGAAGCGCGTGATGTTGTCGCCGAAGAAGGCATGCTCATAGTTCACGAGAGCCGTGAAGCGGTGCTCGATATTGTAGTCCGAGCGAGCTGCCGAAACATCCTGCGGGTCGCCGAATGCGCGGTTGTTGTAGTTCGAAAACGCAACCGACGACGTCATCGGGTGAACATCCTCGGAGTCGGAGTAGGCGTAGCCGAACGACCAGTCGAGACCGAAGTCATACTCTTTCGCGATGGAACCGGAAAGAAGCAGCGACCTAGGCGAGGATTCGGAGTTGGTCAGCACGAAGGCTCTCTCGCGAACGCTTGCATAGGTCGGGTACTGACGGCCATCCGGGCCAGTGGTGAAGCCGGTTTGATCCAGGTCGCCGCGGATCCAGACTGCGCGCTCTTCGCCTTGGGTGAAGAGGATGTCGCCAGAGACAACATACTCACCGCCGAGGGCTGGAACGTTCAGATACTTGGTCGCGCCGAAAGCCCACTTCCACTCGTAAGGGATTTCGAAGTTAGGATCGAGGTAGTTGATCTCGAAGTTCGAACCCTGACCAGTGGCGACAGCGTCTGCCATGGCTTGTGGCACACAGTAACCTGGGCCGGTTGGAACGCCAGCTTCACACATGGTGTAAGGGATGGTGAAGATGGACGGGCCACCGTTCTGCTCCAGACCGAATGCATCGCCGTCTGCACCGAACTGGAGAACATTGTTCGCCGAGTAGGTGTTGGACAGCCAGACGTTCGGGTTACCGCCGGAATAGATGCCAACGCCGCCGCGAAGGTCGAGCGTCTCATCAACATCAAAGGTGAAGCCGAGACGTGGCTGCAGGAGGCCTTTGCCATCGAGGTTCTGGTCGTTCTTGAAACCGTAGCTCGTAAAGAAGTCGAGGTTGGTTTCAGGACGATCGTCGGTCGCGTACCAGTCGTAGCGAAGACCGCCGGTCAGGACCAGGCCGTTACCGAAGTCGTACTCGTCCTGTGCATACAGAGTGTGGACTTCGTAGCCCCAGTCAGCAGCCGCATCTTCCGGGTTACCGGATGGCGCGTTGTTGTAGTTGATGTTGTCGGCAAAACCGGCACGGAAGTTCTCGATCGCTGGGTCGAACGCGGTCGGCAGGGTGCCGGCATCGGCAGCGCCGCTGCGTCCATCGAAGTCGATCTCGGTTTCGGTGTGCTGGACGAACAGGTTGAACACGTCGAGTGCTTCCTGCTCATAGCCGAATGAGAAATTGTGGTTGCCGAGGGTGTAGAAACCTTTGAGCGCGAGGGTCAGGGTTTCGTAGTTCAGCTCGTTCGACTGACGCGAGTCATCGCCGCCGATATAGACGTCGACATCGTCGGTCTCGATCGTGATTTCACCGAAATCGGTGCCGCCGAGCGAGTTCTGACGAGCTTGAAGCTCGGAGTAGCCGACGCGGATCTCGGTCGAGAAGTTCGGCGTCCAGTCAGAGTAAAGCGAACCAACATAAGCTTCGAGCTCCGAGCCACGCTCGTAGAGGTGGTTGGAGAATTCGAGCTCGGAAAGGTCACCATCGGAAGGAACGATGTTGAAACCGTCATTCCAGTTATAGGTGAACGATGCGCGGTGGTTCTGGTTGATGTTCCAGTCCAGCTTGACGAGGATCTTCTCGTCTTCGTTGTCGAAGCTGGATGGGATCTCGCCTGGATCGTAGCCGTAGATGTTCTGGGCGATCGCGCGGATCTCGTCGATTTCTGCTTGCGTGATCTGGACTTCGTTGACAGCGCCAGAGCCGATCGGGCCACGGTCGAAGAGGTTCACACCTTCGAGCTTCTCGTAAGCTGCGAAGAAGAAGAGACGATCCTGAAGGATCGGGCCGCCGATGCCGAAACCGTAGCGGTATTCGTCATACTCACCGGTGGTGATGTCGTCGCCTTCGAGGCTGTCGCCGCGCAGACCGTCATTGGTGTAGTCGCCGAACGCGTAGCCGTGGAAGTCGTTGCTACCGGACTTGGTCACGGCGTTGATGTTACAGGCGGAGAAGCCGCCATACTGAACATCAAATGGTGCCAGTTCGATGGAGACCTGATCGATCGCATCGTAGGAGAACGGGATACGCTCGGTTGGGTAACCGTTCGAGTTCAGGCCGAAATTGTCGTTCAGGCGAACGCCGTCAACGGTAAGCGAGTTGAAGCGGGAGTTCTTGCCGCCACACTGAACGCCATTGATGTCGCCGCGGGACTCATCGACGTAAACGCGCGGATCGAGGCGCAGGATGTCGGTGATGTTACGGTTGATCGCTGGAGCGTTGTTCAGGACTTCCGTGCCGAAGGTGGCCGAAGGACCGATCGCGACTTGCGCGAGGTTAGCGCTGGACGCGGTCACAACGACCGTGTCCATCGTGCGGTTACCTTCGTCGAGGGTGAAGTTCACTTCAGCCTGGTCGCCGAGCGAAAGAGAGACGTTCTCGACAGCGCGGCCCTGGAAGTCGGTCGCGAGGATCTCGACAGTGTAGGACTGGCCAACCGGCAGGTTGCGCAGAACATACGCGCCCGTGCTGGTCGTCGAGGTCGTGCGGACAAGACCCGTTTCAGGATCGCGAACGATCACGTCGGCGCCAACGATCGGCGAGCCCGATGCGTCGGTGACTTGGCCGCGGACGCCAGACGTTGTCACCTGCGCTTCGGCAGGTGCGACAATCGCCGCGGTGAAAAGTGTAGCCGCTGCCACACCTGACATTAGTTTCCAGTTGGACATTGAAGAAACCCCTCTTCAGTTGCTCGGTTTGACCAAATTCCACCGAGGGAACGGGATCAAAGCTCAATTGCCCGCGCCTCTATTCCTGCTATGTAAACCTTTCGTGACAGTCCACGGACTCTGCTGTGCGCTGCAACATTCCGTTTCGGAAGCGTGCAAAAAAGACACACATCATCTCCGGCGCTGGCCTTGGCGCTAACTCCGCGTTAGCAGCAGTTCCAGATGACCCATATCGACGCGCACCAGATTGACTATGCCAGACGCACTGTCCTGATTTTAATAGGGCTTCTCGGCATACGCATGCTGAGTGTGCTTCTGACCCCGCTGGAACTCTATGCGGATGAAGCCCAATACTGGCGCTGGGGACAGACGCTGGACTGGGGTTATTACTCCAAACCACCGCTGGTCGCGTGGACCATCCATTCCAGCACCGCCATCTTCGGAGATTTTGCCTGGGCAGTGAGGTTGCCGGCAGCCTTCCTTCATACGATTGCGGCCTGGTGCATCTTTCTGCTGGGGCGCCGCATGGCGGGGCCGCGAACGGGTTTCATGGCCGGGGTCGGCTATGCGCTTATGCCAGCGGTCTGGCTCTCGTCTTTCGTTCTGTCGACTGATGGCGTCCTGATGCCGATCTGGGCCTGCGCCCTCTATCTCCTCTGGCGTGTGCGCGAAGGCGAAGCTGGCTGGGCGGGCTTTATCGGCCTCGGCCTCGCGGTCGGCGCAGGCTTCCTTGCCAAATATGCGATGATCTATTTCGCGATCGGCATTGCGCTGACTGCGGTTTTCGATGCGCCGACCCGCCGCGGTCTCTTATCGGTCAAAGGACTGGGCGCGCTGGCAGCCACTCTCGCCGTGATCTCACCTCATCTGGTCTGGAATGCGGCCAATGACTTCGCGACTGTTAGCCATACGGTTGATAACGCAAATCTTGGCGGCGACCTCCTCAACCCTGAAAACGCCCTGAAATTCCTCGCAGACCAGATGGGCGTCTTCGGACCGGTCAGCTTCCTCGGCCTGATCGCAGCGCTGTTCTTCCTGCGCGCCAGCAGACGGCCAGAAACAGGGCGGCAGGAATTGTGGCTCGGCGCCTTCATCGTCCCGGTCCTGACAATCATCCTCTTTCAGTCGGTTCTGTCTCGCGCCCACGCGAACTGGGCGGCGACGGCTTATCCTGCCGCCTCTATCCTGATCGCCATCTTTTTTATCCGCGCCCGCGCCAATCGCTGGCTCTGGTGGGCCATCGCCGCCTTATCTGCGGTCGGCTTCCTGCTAGCGCCAGACTTTACCCTGACGGCGCGGCTCGGCGTCGGTCTTGCCGTTGCTGCCGGCATTGTCGGCTTCGCCTTTTTCTTCCGCTTCCGACCGGAAGGGCTCTTCTGGGCAGGCCTCACCCTCCACGGCGTGCTCGGCCTCGTGATGATGATTGCCCTCATCCTCCCCAACGTGATTTCCGGTCCGCTTGATCTCGACAATGCACTCAAGCGCACGCGGGGCTGGGATGCCCTTTCTGACCAGCTTGTCGCTTTCACTGATGCGAACGGCACGCCAAGCGCGCTCGTCACAGATGAACGGGAAGTCTGGCACGGCCTCGACTTTTACCTTCGTGGCCGGGTCGATGCGCCGCTCATCCTGTGGCGCTATAATGAAGGCGCTCACAGTTTCGCGGAGCAACAGCCCCTCACCGCCGCCATTGATGGCGATGTCCTCATCGCCAGCTACCGCCCGAACCGCCGGCCCGCCATCGCCGCCGACTTTCAGACTTTCGAACGGGTTGGCGCTGTCAGCGTTGACCTCGGTGAGCGTTCCAATGGCTGCCCGATCCAGAGAGAGCTTGTGCTCTACCGCGCCTCGGGCTTTGATCCCCTGCCACGCTCAGGTGACTGGGTGGAACGGTTTGAGGACGAAACCATGGATGCGCCGCCGCCTTGTCCCGCGCAGAATTAAGCGCACCTTCGCTTGAACCCTCTCTCCCTTTTCTGGCAGTTGCACTGACATGGGCACCCTGAAGGCCGTCCTCGGCCCGACCAATACCGGCAAGACGCACTACGCCATTGAGCGTATGGTGGGCCACGCAAGCGGCATGATCGGCCTGCCGCTGCGCCTGCTTGCACGCGAAGTCTATGACCGGGTCGTCAAGGCAAAGGGCGAACGCGCCGTCGCGCTCATCACGGGCGAAGAGCGCATTGAGCCGCCCACCGCGCGCTACTGGATCTGTACCGTAGAATCCATGCCGGTTCACAAGCGGGTCGAATTTCTCGCTGTCGACGAGATACAGCTCGCAGGCGACGAGGATCGCGGTCATGTCTTCACTGACCGCATCCTCCATGCGCGTGGCACGCAGGAAACACTGCTCCTTGGCGCCGAAACCATGCGCGGCGTCTTGCGAGACCTCGATCTAGACGTTGACAGCAATACGAGAGAGCGCTTCTCGCAGCTTCATTATGCGGGTCCAACCAAAATCACCAAGCTGCCCAAGCGCTCTGCCGTCGTCGCCTTCTCGACAGAGCAGGTCTACGCCATCGGCGAGCTGCTGAAGCGTCAGAAAGGCGGGGCCGCGATCGTGATGGGCGCGCTTAGCCCGCGCACTCGCAATGCGCAGGTCGCGCTCTATCAATCCGGCGAAGTGGACTATCTCGTTGCGACAGACGCAATCGGCATGGGCCTCAATCTCGATGTGGAGCGGATCGCCTTTGCCGCGCGCTCAAAGTTCGATGGTCGGCGCAATCGCTGGCTATCGGCCGCAGAAGCCGGACAGATCGCCGGGCGCGCCGGGCGCTTTCGCACCGATGGCGAGTTTGGCGAGACCGGCGATTGCCCGCCTTTCGAGGAAGAGCTGGTCCACGCCATCGAGACGAACCAGTTCGAACCGGTGGACGACCTTCAGTGGCGCAACTCCAAACTCGACTATCGCTCCATCAAGACGCTGATTGCCAGTCTCGCGCGGCCGTCCGGTCATCCAGTGCTGCGCCAGAACCCCCATGCACTCGACGAATGGGTGCTGCGCCGTATGGCAGAGGACGAAGCGATTGGCCCGGAGATCCGCGGCGAGCGGAAGGTGCGCCGCCTCTGGGATCTCGCCCGCCTTCCAGACTTCAGGAAATCAGGTCATGAGGGCCATGGGCGCCTGGTCCTCGGCCTCGCTGAAACCCTCGCAGACCCCGATGCACGGCTCGGCGATGTCGCCATGGAAAAGCGCCTCGACAATCTCGAAGCCAATGTGCCGGACATCTCAAGCCTTCAGCACAGGCTTGCCATGATCCGGACGTGGACCTATGCCGCCCATCGTGAAGACTGGCTGGAAAACCCGGCCTATTGGCGAGAGAAGACGCGGGAAATAGAAGATAGGCTGTCGGATGCACTTCACGCTGCGTTGACATTGCGCTTTGTAGACAGGCGCACCACGGCCCTGCTTGCCGGACTGAAAAGGGAAGATCTGCTTTTGACTGAACTGTCTGACACCGGAGAAGTCACCGTCGAAGGTCATGTTGTTGGCCGTCTCGTCGGTCTCCACTTCGAACCTGCCTCCACGGCAAAGACGCTGGAAGGCAAGGCTGTGCGCTCTGCCGCGATTACGGCGCTCGGTCCGATCCTCGCCGAAAGACTGGGGCAGATCGCGGGTGCCCCCGGCGAAGCCTTCGCCCTCTCCGACACGGGCACAATTACCTGGAAAGGTGAGGAGATTGCCCGCCTGAAGCCGGGGCCCGACTGGCTTTCACCGCGCCTTGAACTCATTGGCGCTGAAGATGCCGAGGCCCACCGCCGTGAAGCGGCGCTTAAGCGCGCCGATGAATGGCTCGGTGAAGAGTTGAAGCGGGTCCTGCCCACGCACGCAAAGCTCAAGCTTGGCGAGACGGGTACCGAATTACAGGGGATGGCGCGCGGCCTTGCCTTCCGCCTTCTCGAAAGCGGCGCCGCGATCGACCTTCGTGAAGAGTCGCCCCCGCCCCACGTTTCCAAGGAAGAGCGCGAAGCACTTAAAGCCGCCGGTCTTCGTACCGGTCGCGTCGCTGCCCATGTGCCCGACGCCCAGAAACCTGCGGCACAGCGCATGATCGCTATCCTTCAGGCCAGTCAAAGCGACAAAGGCCAGCGTGTGGCACCAGAAGGCGCTGGTTCGTTCGAACTCGATGGCGCGTGGGACGATGCCGAATTGCATGCGCAAGGCTATCTGCGCTTTGGCAAGCGCGCGGTACGCGCCGACCTCGCAGAGCGCCTTGGCTGGGAAATCTCCAAGCGACGCAAGGAAGCCGACAAACCTGCCTTTGAGCTCCCTGCAGAGCTGGCATCGGTCATCTCCTGCCCGGGCGAAGAATTTCCAGCGGTCGTGAAAGGCTTTGGCCTCGCTCCGGCGGAGAAGGACCCTGAAACCGGCGCGGTCACCCTCTGGCGCTACCTTTCCCGTAATCGGCAGGATGGTCCGCCACGAGGAAAGCGCCCGCAATCTGGGCCGAAGGGCAAAGATGGTCCGCCGAAACACGCCAAATCTGGTAATTCTAAGGGCCGCCCGCAAAGAGGTGGCGGTCGCCCCGCGCCGCGCCAGCCAGACCCGGATAGCCCGTTCGCCGCGCTCGCCAGCCTGCTGCCGCCACCGCCACCTGCTCCCAAGCCGAAGAAGAAAAAGCCTAAAAAGGCCAAGACCGAAGGCGCTGCCAGCCAACAGACAGGCAAACAGGACAACCCGCCAGCAGCTGATACTGCGGCGGACAGACCCGCTTCTCCGTCACCCGAGGCCGGAACAGACACGCCGGAGAGCAAGTCATAAGCGACGAAGTCCGCCTTGACGTCTGGCTATGGAGAGCGCGCTTCTTCAAGACGCGCGCACTGGCCACAGCTCATATCTCGGGTAAAGGTGTGCGCCTGTCGCGTCATGAGCAGTTGCGCAAGGTGACCAAACCCGGCTTTCGTATCCTGCCCGGAGATATTGTAAGTTTTCCAAGAGGTGGCCAAATAGTCAGCGTCCGCGTGCTCGATCATGGAGAGCGCAGGGGACCTGCCAGCGAGGCTCGCGAGCTCTATGAGGATCTCGCCGTAAACGATCAGGAGCGCCACGATGCTTGATGCGCTGAAAAACTTGTTTTCGAGGCGAGAGCCTACCCAGTCGCAGGAGATCGACCCCGAAGTCGCGACCGCTGCCTTGCTGGTTGAAGTGGCGCTTGTCGACGGTGTCTACGCCAATCTCGAAAGCGACCAGATCGCGGAAATCCTGCTCGACAGCCTCGGCCTTGATGCTGAACGCGTTGACGATGTGATGGAGCAAGGTGAGGACCTGGCCGAGAAATCCATCGGGTCTCACCAGTTCACCAAGCACGTGAAGAAGCTCCCCCTGCTCAAACGCGTAAAAGTGGTCGAAGGGCTTTATCTCGTCTCATTGGCCGATGGCGCGGCCTGCAAATTCGAGGAAGCCTTCATCCGACAGGTCGCCAGCCTGCTGCATGTCGATGATGTCCGCCGCAATCAGGCGCGCCGCCGGGCTGAGACGCGTCACCTCTGACGATTGACTTAAGGCGTCTTCATCGCCAAATGCCCGCATACCCAAAGCCAGGAAGACTATATCTCCATGACATATATCGTCGTCGATGCCTGCATCCGCTGCAAGTATATGGACTGTGTCGAGGTCTGCCCCGTCGACTGCTTCTATGAAGGCGAGAACATGCTCGTCATTCACCCTGATGAATGCATCGATTGCGGCGTCTGTGAGCCGGAATGCCCTGTCGAGGCTATCAAGCCGGACACGGAGGATGACCCGGATTCCAAGTGGCTGAAACTGAATACCGACTACGCAAAAGTCTGGCCCAACATTACGCGCATGAAAGAGCCTCCCGAAGACCGGGAAAAGTTCGCGCAGGAAACAGACAAACTTGAAAAATACTTCAGCCCGCAGCCGGGCGACGGTGACTAGTTCGCACCTGCGAAATACTCACAGTTGTAAAATAGTCTTTTTTCTGATACATAAATATCAGCTTAATTTCAGGGAGCCTCCATCAATCTCCGGTCTGACTATGAAATCGTCACCGGGGGATGAAGGCTCATGTTGCGTAGAAAGGCTATCAGCACATGTCCAAAGAAACACAGGGTGATGTCCAGGAACTCGCTTTTGAGGTCGGCCAGTCGGTCGTCTATCCGGCACACGGTGTCGGTCAGATCACGAAGATCGAAAAGCAGACCGTCGCTGGCATGTCACTCGAAGTGTATGTGGTGTCGTTCGACCAGGACAAGATGATCCTGCGTGTGCCGACCAACCGCGCCGAAGCTTCGGGCATGCGTGCCCTTGCTGGCTCCAAGCTCGTTGACGACGCCCTGAAGACCCTCGGCGGCAAGGCCCGCATCAAGCGTACCATGTGGTCGCGCCGGGCGCAGGAATACGAAGCGAAGATCAATTCCGGTGATCTGATCTCCATCGCGGAAGTTGTGCGCGACCTGCACCGCGGCGAAGATCAGCCGGAGCAGTCCTACTCCGAACGCCAGCTTTATGAGAACGCCCTTGACCGTATGGCGCGTGAACTTGCGGCGGTGGAAAACACCGACCACGACACCGCCATGGAGCGTCTTGCGAAGTCGCTCGCGAAAAAGAAAGCCGCCTGATCGCGCCTTTACTTTCGGCAAGAATTCCAAAGCCCCGCCCTTATCGGCGGGGCTTTTTCTTTGCGGAGATGAACAGGAGCTGAACTTTTTTGCCCACCGGGTGAACCAATACTCGTCATACGCGTATGAACATGTAGGGACCGTCCGTTACAATCAGATGAGGAGCCGCGCCATGGCCGTTCGTTCAACAACAGATACAGCAGATCGCCGTTTTGTTAGAACCGCCATGAACAAACCCATGCTCAGCCAGGAACACGAGGTGGACCTTGCTGTGCGTTGGCGCGATCATCAGGACGAAGATGCCCTGCATGAGCTGACCAGCGCCTATATGCGCCTTGTCATCTCCATGGCTTCGAAATTTCGCCATTACGGCCTGCCGCTCTCCGACCTCGTGCAGGAAGGCAATGTTGGCCTCATGCTGGCTGCCGCCCGTTTCGATCCGGAACGCGAAGTGCGCTTCTCCACCTACGCCTCGTGGTGGATCCGCTCGTCCATACAGGACTTTGTCCTGCGCAACTGGTCGATCGTCCGTACCGGCACGACGGCCGCCCAGAAATCACTTTTCTTCAATCTGAAGCGGCTGCGCGCAAAGATCGACGACACTGGCGACGGCATCATGACTCCGCAGAACAAGTCATGGATCGCCACGCATCTCGGCGTACCAGAGCGTGATGTTGAGAATATGGCGTCGCGCCTCTCAGCGTCTGACCGGTCACTTAATGCACCGCTCGCCACCGACAGCGAAGCCCAATGGCAGGACCTTCTCGAGGACGAGAACGAAGTCACCGAAACGCGTGTGATGGAAATGCATGACAGCGAACGCCGCCGTCGCTGGATCCTCGAAGCGCTGAAAACGCTGTCAGATCGCGAAAACCTCATTATCCGCGAGCGCCGTTTCACAGAAGACACCGTCACGCTCGAAGTGCTTGGCAAGCGACTTGGTATTTCCAAGGAGCGTGTGCGCCAGATTGAGCATCAGGCACTCGGCAAACTCCGCAAGGCCCTCGTTTCCATGGTCGGTGATCCAGAAGAAACCGGCCTCATGCCCACCCGTTAGGCGACTCCTCTTCCCGTAAAACCTCAAAGGCCGCAGGCTCAAGCTTGCGGCCTATTTCTTTGCTCCCCATATCCCTTTTGAAGCCAATGGTCGCTGCTGAGCGGGACCAGAAGCGGACCCGTGGTTCTGCCGGATGCAGCGTGAAGCTGATCCAGCATAGCCGCTTTAAAAATTCTGCCTTTGAAAGGGGATAGATATGAATTTCGAAACGTACACAGAGCGTGCGCGAAGTGTGATCCAGTCGGCCCAGACGGCCGCACTTGCCGCAGGACATCAGCTGTTCCTGCCAGAGCACATCCTGAAAACGATGCTTGAGGACCGCGACCAGCTTGCGGTGAACCTGATCCGTGCGGCTGGTGGTAATCCGGAAATCGTCGAGCAGAAAACCGAAGAAGCCTTGCGCGCCCAGCCAAGCGTTTCTGGCGGGGATGCGGGCCTGCGCCTTGACCAGAAGACGGCGAAACTTTTCGCAGACGCCGATGCGGGCGCGAAGAAGGCCGGCGACAGCTTTGTCACCGTCGAACGCCTGCTTATCGCGCTTGCCGGCCTTTCAGGCTCTAAGGCCGCCGCAGCCATCGAGGCAGGCGGCGTGAAATCCGGCGCGCTCGAAGCTGCCGTGGCCAAGCTACGCCAGGGCCGCACGGCAGACACTGAGAATGCCGAACAGGGCTATGAGGCTCTGAAGAAATATACGCGTGACCTTACCGCCGATGCGCGCTCGGGTAAGCTCGACCCGGTCATTGGCCGGGACGAAGAAATCCGCCGCACGATCCAGGTGCTGTCCCGCCGGTCCAAGAACAATCCAGTGCTGATCGGTGAGCCGGGCGTCGGCAAGACAGCCATCGCCGAAGGCCTCGCGCTTCGCATCATCAATGGCGACGTCCCCGAAAGCCTGAAAGAAAAGCGCCTGCTTGCCCTCGACATGGGCGCGCTGATCGCTGGCGCGAAGTTCCGCGGTGAGTTTGAGGAACGCCTCAAGGCCGTCATCAAGGAGATCGAGCAAGCCGAGGGCGGCGTGATCCTCTTCATCGATGAGATGCATACCCTTGTTGGCGCGGGCAAGACGGATGGCGCAATGGACGCCTCCAACCTGCTCAAACCCGCCCTGGCACGCGGCGAACTGCACTGCGTTGGTGCCACCACGCTCGATGAGTACCGCAAATATGTGGAGGGCGACGCCGCCCTCGCCCGTCGCTTTATGGCTGTCTACGTCGATGAGCCAACGGTTGAGGACACGGTCTCTATCCTTCGCGGCCTGAAAGGCCGATACGAAGCCCATCACGGCGTTCGCGTCTCCGATGCGGCAATTGTCTCGGCGGCCAGCCTGTCGAACCGCTACATCACGGACCGTTTTCTGCCAGACAAGGCTATCGACCTCATGGACGAGGCCGCTTCGCGTCTTCGCATGCAGGTCGACTCCAAGCCTGAAGCGCTCGATGAGATCGACCGGCGCCTGCTCCAGCTCAAGATTGAGGCTGAAGCCCTCAAGAAAGAGAAAGATCAGGCCTCGAAAGACAGGCTGGAAGCCATTGAGGACCAGATTGCAGAACTGCAGTCTGAATCCGATGAGCTGACCACCGCCTGGGCCGCCGAGAAGGACAAGCTGAAGGGGGCCGCCTCTGCCAAGGAAGAGCTAGACCGTGCCAACTCCGAAATGGCTGAAGCTCAGCGCCGCGGCGACCTCTCCCGTGCGTCAGAGCTGAAGTACGCCGTCATTCCTGAACTGGAGGCCCGTATCTCAGCGGTTGAGCGCGCCGAAGCCGAAGACAAGGACGATGGCGGGCTCGTTTCCGAAGTCGTGCGTCCAGAGCACATCGCCGCAGTCGTCTCTAAATGGACGGGCATCCCCGTCGACAAGATGATGGAAGGCGAGCGCGAGAAGCTTCTTCGTATGGAAGAGGCGCTGATGAGGCGCGTCGTCGGTCAGGAAGACGCGCTAGCCGCCGTTTCCAACGCTGTCCGGCGTGCCCGCGCTGGCTTGCAGGACCCCAACCGGCCTATCGGCTCGTTCTTGTTCATCGGCCCGACTGGCGTCGGTAAGACAGAGCTGACCAAGGCGCTCGCCGAATTCATGTTCGACGACGACTCAGCCGTCCTGCGCCTCGACATGTCGGAATTCCAGGAGAAGCATTCAGTCGCAAGGTTGATTGGTGCGCCTCCCGGCTATGTCGGCTATGAGGAAGGCGGCGTTCTGACTGAAGCGGTCCGCCGCAGGCCCTATCAGGTCGTCCTGTTCGACGAGGTGGAGAAGGCCCATCCGGACCTCTTCAACACGCTGCTGCAGGTGCTCGATGACGGACGCCTCACCGATGGCCACGGCCGCACGGTGGACTTCCGCAATACCATCATCATCATGACCTCGAACCTTGGCGCCGATGCCCTTGCCAGCGGTGACGCCGGTGAGATCAATGACGCCCAGCGCGACGCGGTGATGACGGCGGTCCGGGCGCACTTCAGGCCTGAATTCATCAACCGGATCGATGAGATCGTCTTCTTCAAACGGCTTGGCCGGGCAGAGATCGACCACGTCGTGGATATCCAGATGGCGCGCCTGTCGAAGCTGTTGGCTGATCGCAAGATCAAGGTCGACCTGACCGAAGCAGCTCGCACATGGCTCGCTGATCGCGGCTATGATCCGGTCTTTGGCGCGCGCCCTCTCAAGCGCGTGATCCAGAAAGAGCTGCAGGACCCGCTGGCCCGGCTCATTCTTGAGGGCAAGGTTGCAGACAATTCGACCGTAAAAGTCGATGTTGAAGGCGATGCCCTCTCGATCAATGGCGTACCGAACGACTTCGCCAAGGGCGCCGCTGCCCTGAACTGATCAGGCAGCGACAGACCTGACATCCTCACCCGGCCCCTTAGCGGGCCGGGTGATTTTCATTCAGAAACGCAAACGTCTCACGGAGCACCTGCGCGCGCACATCCGAGCCGCCGATATAGTGGTCAGCTTCACCCAGGCTGACGGATCTAAAGCCCGGCTTCCCATCAAGCGCACTCGCCATCAGCCGCGCCTGCCCTGTGCGCACAACAAGGTCATTCTCGGCATGGAGGATCAGGATCGGCTGGTCGTACTCGCCTGCCCGCGCCGCCGGAGAGATCACCGCGCGCTCGGCCTCTGAATCAAACCGGTTCAGTCCAAGATAGCGCTCCCAGTACTGGCCTGTCTCGGACTCAAGCTCGAACGCCCCGACATGGGCGAAGGGCTGGGTGACACCGTTCACGGAAACGAGGCAGCGCGAGCGCGCCTTGTCCTTCAGCCCCATCATCAGCGCGGCATAGCCGCCATAGCTCGCCCCGGCGATACAGTAAGCATCTTCTGCGACAAGGCCCTGGCTCACCGCCCATCCGCCTGCATCGGCGATGTCATCGATCATCTTGCCGCCAAACTCACCAAAGCCCGCATTGCGGAAATCCTGACCATAGCCGCTGGACCCGCGAAAGTTGGGCTGGATGACGAGGTATCCTTCAGCCGCAAGTGCCTGCGCCCCAAGACAGGCTCGGCCATTTCACCCCATCGGCGCGCCCATACAGGTCTGCCGTATCGGCAAACGCAGGCAATGCTGCTGTAAATATTACGCAAAGCGCCCCGATCAGCTTTCTCATGGATCAGCTCCTCCCTCTTCAACCTCAAGGCCGGGGAGAGGGGCCTTAGTAAGCAACCGTGCGACAGCTACAGCTGGCTATGAATTTTGGGTGATTTGTTTCTACGCCGCGCAGAACCCCTCGGATCTGCGCAAATATGCATGGGTGCGCTGCACAAATACCCCTTCTAATTTATGCTGCATGGGCGAAGTTTCTTTTGTGCACCTGCGAAATGCAGGGCCTCCAAGGGCAACGACCCAGCAATTCAAATCGAAAAAGGGCTCGATTATGAAAAAGCGTATTTCCTCCTTCCTCTTCGCAATGTCCATCTTTGGCGGCGTTGCTCACGCAGAAACCGAATACAAAGCTGTCTCCGCGACGCTGACCTATGACGAGGCAGCACTCACGACCGAAGCCGGTGCCGCTGAAGTGCTCGAAAGCCTCGAGCTGCAGGCAGAGCGCGCTTGCCGCAAGGTTTCGCTCGTCACCATCGGCCTCGCCGTCGACGAAGTCTGCGCAGAAGACCTGATGTATCAGGCTGTCGACAGCATCGGCGACCGCAACCTGTCGATGCAGTACGCCGACTCCACCTACTTCACGCCAGCCCCATCGGCCCGCATTCAGCTCGCCGCACGCTAAGCGTAAGTCTCGCCTCTTTCTTCTGAGGCGACACGAGAAAATGAACCCCGGCACGGGTCTCCCGGCCGGGGTTTTTTCGTACCTGACTTTCGAAGGACAGGTTCATAAACTTCGCCTGGCTGCGCCCGGAAACGAAAAAGCCCACGCTCATCGACTGAGCGTGGGCCTTCAGGACTTGAACCGTTCAGAATGCGCTGCCGCCTTAAGGCGCTGGCGGGACCTCATTGGAGGCCATCATCACGCCGCCGCCATTCGGGGTCGGCGCAGTGCGGCGCATCTGGTCGATCTCGTCGCGGCGTGCAACGAATTCCTCGAACGTGGCCGGGCTGTCGGCCAGTTTGCGGCCGGTCGGCATGTCGAGCGTCATTGCATTGATGTGGGAGCCATTGCGCAGGACTTCATAGTGAAGGTGCGGGCCGGTCGAAGCACCGGTGGAGCCGACATAGCCGATCACATCGCCCTGCTGGACGCGGCTACCGGCGCGCATGCCGCTCGCAAAGCGGGACATGTGGGCATAGGCCGTCTGGAAGCCATTGGCGTGCTTGATGCGGATATAGTTCCCGTAGCCGCCATAGCGGTTTGCGCGCTCAATCGTGCCGTGGCCGGCTGCATAGATCGGCGTGCCGCTCGGGGCCGCGAAGTCGGTGCCCTTGTGCAGCTTGTTGTAACCGGAAATCGGGTGACGGCGATAACCGAAATTCGAGGAGAGACGCGCGCCATTGATCGGCGTCTTCATCAGGAATTTCGTGGCGCTTTCACCATCGAAATTGAAGTAATCCGTCGCGCCATCATCTTCTGGCGTGAAGCGGTAATAAGACTTGTCGACGCGGCGGCCATTGAAGGCTGCATAAAGAACATTGCCGGAGCTGACGCGGTTGCCGCGCTCATCGACCATCTCTTCATAGACGATCTCGAACTCATCGCCTGGCTGGACGTCGCGCTGGAAGTCGAGGTCATAGCCAAAGATCTTGGCGAAATCGACGACCTGCTGGTCATGCGCGCCCTGGGAAAGGGCCGTCTGGTAGATGCTGCCATCGATGCGGCCGGAAACCCGACGCTCGACCGGCTGGGTGTGTGGCTGGAGAACCATTGGCATGAATTCGCCATCGCTCATCCGCTTGGAGAGGATCTGGCCGCCATTGTCACGGCTGAGCGACAGGGAGACGAGCTCAGCGGTGTCTGGCGTGTCGCCGCGGAACTGTGCCGACACATTGAGACCCGGGCGCACGCGGCGCGGATCGACAAGTTCAGCATCATAAATCGCCTGGAGCGAACGCGACGCATCAGAACCACCGACACCGAGCTCAGTTACCAGTTCAATCAGCGTCTCGCGCGGCTGAAGCGTGCCGTCGCGGGTGATGACTTCGGTTTCGGGATCGAACCCGTCAGCCGTCAGAAGCGTTGAAGCAAGCGGCATGGCAAGCTGCACGGTCGCCGGGATCTGTGCCTCGGCGGTGCGTGACTGGCCGATCGAGTGGAAAACACCAAGAGATGTCCCAACAGCGGCAACGCCAAGCATTGAAAGGGTAACTGTACTACGCGATAGATTCATGTCGAGAAACGGGCCTCCCTGGTCCCAGCGTGCAAGACGCGTGCAGACGGTTCAAGTCTATGCCCCTGTGAGTTGAATTCCTTACCTCGCAATTAAGGTAAACGGATTTATCAACCTGCCCCGGTAAGCTAGCTATCGTAGGGACGGGGGCTTCTGCAAGCAGGTGTTCCATTACATCTGCATTAGTCGCTGCGACGCAGCATCTGGATACGGAATGATCAGGCGTTTGATTAAAAATCGTCCATGGGTGACTACCAGCTGTGCTGTAGTGGGACTGATCCTGCTTGCGGTCGGCACGGCATGGCTGCTGCGCCAGTCAATCGCGCGCCATTACACAGAGCGCTGGTGCGCCTCGAATGAGCTGACCTGCCGCTTCGAGATCGACCGTCTCAACTTTTCCGGCGTCATCCTCAGCGATATTTCCGTGGCCAACCAGACCGGCAAGGTCCCGCTCGAAGCTGGCAATCTGGAAGTCGCTCTCGACTGGCCGGGCCTCTTTTCGCCGAGCATCCAGCTCGTTGACGTCGAAGACCCCGTGATCCGTCTCGATTACAATTCAGATGGCAGCGTGACACTTGGCGGCCTTGAAGACATCGCCGCCAGTGACAGCTCGGCCGACACCCCGCTCGATATTCCTGCCATCCGACTGCGCAATGCCCGCTTGGAAATCGCAACTCCCGCTGGCGAAATTGAGATGTATGGCGACGTGAATGCGCAGCTTCCGCTTCAGGCCGAGATCCACGCGCGCGCAGAACCCGCTGACCTGCGCACAGAGCAGGGACGCCTGAAGATCAAAGAGGGCCGCCTTGACCTCTCCATCATCGGTGCGGCCGTTCAAGGCAGTGCCCGCTTTCAGCTCGATGAAGCGCGCTTCGATGCCTATCGGGGCCGCGGCATACTTCTGGATGCGAGCCTCAGCCCTTCACTTCGCCCGTCGCTGGAATTCACACTCGAAGCCGAAGAGAGCGCTGCACAGGACTTCGCGGCGAGAGACCTTCGCCTGACCGGGACCGCCGGCCTCAATCCGGGCAAGCTGGATACAGACGAACACGGCGCCATCGGTTTTCTGCGCTCGCTTGCCATTTCAGCGGACGCTGCGACCCTCCGTTTTAAAATGCATGAGATGACATCGCCAACACTGACGCTGGATGCCGGCCGCGCGCGCTCCGGCCCGCTTGAAGGCACGCTCGCAATCGACACAGAGGCAGCCATGCTTGCAGGCATATCTCTGGGTCGCTCCACCCTGACCGGAGAGGGCGAGGTGGGAGATCGGTTAGAGAAAGTTGAGCTTGCAGGCGACCTGACAATTGCTGACGCCTCCCTTCCAGCAGCAATGAGCCGCGACATCCTCTCTCCGCTTCGCTCCGGCCCGCCCTTCACCGCCCATGGCACTTCACTTCGCAGCGGCCTTGCAGCTGCGATGGCCCAATTCAGGCTCGGCACGTCCTATCGCTTCGGGTTCGAACAGGGCGACGGCTGGACGCTGGAAACCAGCGACAAGATCACCGCCACAGCGGCAAACGGGGCGCAGTTTTCTCTATCGCCCGCTGAGACTGAACGTGTGCTGACAACTTCAAACGGGCGCGCAGAGCTGAGCGGCGTGGCCTCCCTGAAAGGCCCATCGCTTCCATCTGTGGACGCCTATGTAAAACAGGCGAACATTTCTGCTGGTGGCGTCCTGTTGGAAACAGGCAGGCTACGGATAGCGCCTTGGCGCGCCGATGGTCTGACCCTGTCGACCAATCTCGAACAGCTTGTCCTGAACACGCAAGCTGCCGAGCCAGGCCTTCAGGCCGTTGGTACGGCGAACATCTCAGGGCAAATGTTCGGCCTCGATTTCGCGGACACCAGCGTCTTTGGCGGGGTCGATGCCCGTCTGTCGGAGCCACTACGCGTACAATCCTTCCGCACACGCTGCATTGGTTTGAAATCCGATGGCTTCACCTCGCCGGACACACTGCGCGTTGGCGCGTTCATGACAGAGCTCTGCCCACAGGACGGTCGCCTCCTGCGCCGTGCGAACGGCGCCATATCCGGCCAGCTCGGTGTCGCCTCGCTCGAACTTCCTTTTGAAAGCGAAAGCACCTCGGGAACGCTTGCCCTGACCGATGGCGTGCTGGACTGGCGCGCCGCCAGCACGGCAAGGCTCAACCTGACTGGTCGCCAGATGATGGCCGACCTCAAAATTGGTGAGAACACGCTGGTCATCGCCGCCGCACGCCCCGAACTCGGCTTCGAGACAGGCCGGCCGCTCTCCATTTCGGCACGCACACGCCGCACGGAACTGACCGGCTCTCTCATTCCAGCGCTGATCGACATCGAAACACTCACGCTGGACGCCACCCTGCCTGAAACCGGTATTGCCGGGTCGGGCAGTGCAGGCACCGTCATCATCCGCGACAAGAATGAAGACCCGTTCTACGAACCCCTGCAAACCGATCTGAGCGCCGAATTTGCCAACGGCATCATGCAGCTGAGCGGGCCGCTTCGCACGCGTTACAGCCAGCGCGAGATTGCGGACCTTCAGGTCACACTCGACATTGTGGAGCTGGATGGTGAAGCATCGCTGCGCTCTCGCGATCTTGTTTTTGAAGCTGGCGGTTTCCAGCCAACAGCGCTGAGCGAGCGCGTGCGGGGCCTTCTCTCAAACGCGCGCGGCCGCCTGAATGCAGGTGCCTCACTTCTGATTGATGGCGGCACGCTCAGCGGGACGGGCTTTTTTGAGGTCCGCGACTTTGGCTTCGACACGTTACGCGTCGGCGCCGTCAACAACATCAATGGCCGGATCGAGTTTGACGAGTTGCTCGAACTTCATACGCCGCCCGGCCAGACCGTGACCGTCGGCGAGATCAATCCCGGCCT
This sequence comes from Henriciella barbarensis, assembly GCF_003576345.1. Classification (GTDB taxonomy): domain Bacteria; phylum Pseudomonadota; class Alphaproteobacteria; order Caulobacterales; family Hyphomonadaceae; genus Henriciella; species Henriciella barbarensis. The sequence goes on from NZ_QWGB01000005.1 coordinate 776,713, forward strand.
GCCCCTGCGGAACGGTGAGATTGGCTTTCAGATCCTGGGCCCCGACACGGCAATTATCGAGCACGCTTCCTGGCCATTCGCTGGCGGCACACTTCTTCTCGGTCAGTCACAATGGACGATCGCAGGCACCAGCGACATCGTCGAGATCACGGCCCAGAACATTGAATTGTCGCGCCTCATTGAGGTCTTCAGCCTGCCTGACATTGAAGCGAATGGCACCGTCTCCGGCACTTTCCCGGTGGAACTTCAAGGCGCCAATGTCTTCATCCGGGACGCCATTCTTCGCGCCGATGAGGAAGGCGGGAAAATCGCTTATACTGGCAGCGTCGCTGATGCTGCTTCACAGGCCGATGAGCGCGTTGATATGGCCTTCCGTGCACTTCGCAATTTTGAATTCTCCGTTCTGGAAGTTGGCGCAAACGGTAATCTGACAGGAAACATGATGATCACGCTGGAACTGGTCGGCACCTCGCCTGACGTTCTGGGCGGCGCCCCCTTCGCCTTCAATATCGGCGTCGATTCAGAACTTTCGAAACTCATCCGGAGCAGCCAGAGCGTCACCGGAACAGACTGGCTCGCTGAAGTGAGGAACGGCTCGCTTACCGGCGACAGTACCTCAGATGATGACGGCGATAAAAACGCCGCTGCTGGTGACAAGCCGTCTGACCCATGAGCAAACACCTGTTCAAATCAGGTTCAGACACTATGCTGTAAAGCGATTGCCTATGAGAGCTGTGAACATGAAAAAAGCTGCCATTCTGGCCCCAGGCCTTGTCGCCATTGTTGCTGCATGCACGCCAACTGTACGCGTGCAGGCGCCGACAGAGCCGATCACCATCAATCTCAATGTGAAAGTTGAGCAGGAAATCCGCGTCAAGCTCGAGAGAGAAGTCGAGGACCTGATCGCTTCCAATCCGGATATCTTCTAGGTCAAAGGACCAAGGTTTCAGACATGGCCAATATTTTCCGCATCGCCCTCTCCGCGCTCTTCATTGCCGGCTCGGCCCTCACCCTCTCAGCGCCCGCCGCTGCGGCCAATCCAGAACTGGAAGCGGCCAAAGATCAGGGTGTGGTTGGTGAACGTATCGATGGCTATCTCGGCATCGTCGATGGCAGTGCAGACCCGTCGGTCGTCCGTCTCGTGCAGGACATCAATAACCGCCGCCGCGCCGCCTATGGCGAAACGGCCGAGCGCACCGGCACTACGCCGCAACAGGTCGCCCGCGTGACGGGTGAGGCGCTCATCGAAAAAGCCCAACCCGGCGAATACATCATGGATGACAGCGGGGCCTGGTCGCAGAAATAAATTTCTGCGCTACCTGACAGTCCATGACCCGAACTACGATACTTTTCATTCTCGGCGCAATCGGCGTTCTCATTCTCGCTGGCGTTGGCGTCGGGATGATGTGGGCCGAACTCGGCGTCACGATGAGCCTGCATGGCTGGATCGCCTATGGCCTTGGCGCAATTGCGAGTATTGCGCTCTCCGTTGGCCTCTTCTGGCTCAGCTTTCATAGCGCACGCAGCGGACATGACGACATCGAGCGACCGGAAGACCTCGATAGCTGACGATAACGCTGCCACATGGGGCGTCATAAGCGGCCGAATCAGCTAGATTCGCACTCTTTGCGGACACTCAGAGGCCATCATGCAAGCTACCATCGACCCCGCGCACCTGTCGGCCTACATCGCCTCGCGTATCTGCCACGACCTGGTCTCATCCGTGTCCTCGATCACCAATGCGCTCGACTTCATGAACGAGCCGCAGGATTCCGAGATGCGGGTCCAGGCTGAAAAGCTCCTCTATGACGGGGCTGAAAGCGCGGCCTGCAAACTGAAATTCCTGCGCTACGCATTTGGCTCTGTCGGCCTCTCGAACGGCGCGGCAGACATTCATGATGCCAAGCAGATCACTGAAAGCTTCGTATCTCACCACAACAAGAAGCCTGAACTCGAATGGGACATCGAGACAGAGCATCTCAGCTTTTCCCATGCCCGCCTCATCATGAACATGGTCATGCTGGCCATGGACTGCTTGCCGCGCGGTGGCTCGATTGTGGTCAAGGTCCGTAATGAAGTCGAAGGGATGGGCATCGTGGTCAGCGCCGCCGGCAAACGCTGCAAGCTGCGTGACGACACCGCCTCTGCCATCGCCGGAGACAAGCCAGAAGAAGGTTGGTCGGCTCGCACGGTCCAGCCTCTCTTCACCCGCATCATCGCCGAAGGTCTTGGCGGCGATCTCAGCGTTGAGACTGAGGAAGAGCAAATCACGCTTAAGGCGACCAGTCTCAATGCAGAAGGCTAAACTGCTCGTTAACCGGACTATGTACATGCTGAGTCGTTCTGCGCGCATTAGCTAGGGGGCTCGCGACATGAAATCCTGCCTGATCGTCGATGACTCCCGGGTCGTGCGCAAGGTCGCGGGCCGTATCGTTCAGGATCTCAAGTTCGAGACCCGCGAAGCCAGCGATGGCGCCGAAGCGCTTGATGCTTGCCGCCAACAGATGCCTGACGCGATCCTGCTCGACTGGAGCATGCCGATCATGAACGGGCTGGATTTTGTTCGCGCGCTCCGCCGCGAACATGAGGGCAGCAAGCCTGTCGTCGTCTTCTGCTCGACTGAGAATGACGCCGAACATATCGGCGAAGCCCTTCGCTCTGGCGCGAACGAGTTCATAATGAAGCCTTTCGATGCGGATATCATCGAAAGCAAATTTGCAGAGGTGGGCCTCATCTGATGCGAAGGGCGCTGTAAGGCGCTCGACAGGATCAGCGGCTCACCTGTACGAGATCGGACCGGACTGGATATGGAAGAGACCGTCTTTCGTGAAATTGCAGAGCTCGCCCGCAAAGGGTCGGGTCAGCACATCCCGCCGACGAAGTCCTATCTGGTCGATGCCCGCCTCTCCTCTATCCTGCGCCGGGAGGGCCTCTCCAGCGTCGATGACCTGGTCGCTATCCTGAATGCGCGCCCTGACAGCAAGCTCAGCACGGAAATCGCAGCCGCCCTGACCGCCAAGCGCACCCGGTTCTTTTCGGAACGCGGGACGCTGGAGCGGATCGTAAAGCTCGTCTTGCCCGAATGCGCCAAACGCGCCCGCGACGGCCGCATCCGTATCTGGTGTGCTGGCGGCTCGACAGGCCAGGAAGCCCTTTCGCTCGCCATCCTGATCCATGAGATGGGCAGAAAGGCTTTTGAAGACGTCCAGATTGAAATCGTCACCACCGATATCTGCGAGCGCACAAGCGCTTCAGCCCGCTCTGGCATCTTCGGTCATTTCGACATCCAGAAAGGCCTCTCGGCCCGCCGGATGCTTGCTCACTTCACGCGGCTCGACACAAGCGAGTGGCAGGTCTCCCACGCCCTCGCCAGCCAGATCGGCGTGCGCACGCATAATCTGATGCAGTCGGCTGAAGGCCTTGGCATGTTCGATGTCATCCTTTGCCGGAATGTCATCACTGACATGACGAAAGAGGCCCGCATCCGGGCACTTCTGAACGCCGCGCGCCAACTCTCGGAGCACGGCTTTCTCTTCCTCGGCGAGACAGAATCTGCCGCCGGGCTCATCGCCGGACTCGAACCCTCGCGAGCTATCCGTGGCGGCTACAATCGGAATGTCGACGTGGGCGATCTGACTGTCGCGGCCTGATTTTTAGCGACACCAGCAGAAACACCGCCAGTACACCGCCACTGCACCGTGAAAACACGGGGACTGCGGCCCCGTTTCCGCCGCGCTTTCCCCATGCGCGCTGGCATTCCATCCAACATGCCGAGCAAAGGCTTGACGAGCTAGTTATGACCCACTACTTTGTATTTCAAAGTTATTGGAGACTAAGATGACTAAGACTGCTAACGACGATCTCGCCTATGTCCGCTCGCTTGCTGAGGCGGGTGCCGCAGCCCCCCTTCTGGGCGGGCGGTTTCTGGTCTGGTGGGGCGGCCTCGTCACAGCCGCCTATATCGGTCATTATCTCATAGCGACGGGCAAACTCGGCCTTGGCATGGAAGCGCTCGGCATCATGTGGGGTGGCTTCATTGTCCTGGGACTTGGCGGCTATTTCCTGCTGGCAAAGGCCTTTCCAACGAACAAGCCGGGCCAATCTTCCGAGGGAAACCGCGTCTCCGAGACCGTCTGGATGGCCGCAGGTTTCGTGCTTGGCAGTTTCTTTATCGGCGTCTCCATCAAATCATTCCTGATTGGCGCCGCCTCCAGTGGCTATATGTGGTCCATTCCGCTTGTGCTCGGCGTCTATGGCATCGCTCAACTTGTCAGTGGCGAAATCGCGCGGGTCGGCTGGCTGAAGCTTGCAGGCTTTATCGCCATCATCTTTGTGGGCCTGACCGTTCTCATTATCGACACAGCTGAACTCTACCTAGCCGCCGCCTTCGCCGCCGCTTGCAGCGTCCTGATACCGGGCATTCTCATGCTGCGCGACGAACCATCTGGCGTCGTGTAAGGCGGATCATCATGGAGACTGAAAACCCCTTTGATCACAGTCAGATAGACGATGTCATCCATGGCCGCCTGCGGCTCGGTGTGATGGCATATCTCTCCTCGGCGAGCCCCGCCATCTTCGGCGAGCTTCGCGACAAGGTTGGCGCCACTGATGGCAATCTCTCGACCCATCTGAAGAAGCTCGAAGAGGCAGGTTATGTCCGCCAGGAGAAGCGTTTCGTGGGCAAGAAGCCCCAGACCCGCATCTTCCTGACCGATGCAGGCCGCAAGGCCTGGCTCGACTGGATCGACCAGATGCGCGGCCTGATGGACGCATCCGACTAGGCCCAGCTGGAACACAGAAAGGCGTCCAGCATTTGTCTGAAGACCCGGTTGTCAGAGGTTCAGCCGGGTCTTGCTAGTTTTTGCGGGAAAGACAGATCTGGAGACCGGACATGATCCCTCTTAAGAAACTCGCCCTCGGTTTTGCCGCCCTGACGGCCTTCACTCTGCCCGCGATGGCGCAATACGGCCCAAGCGGGCATGGCTACAACAATCGCGCAGCTGGCACTGCAGTGATCTACCAGCACGCCGATTTTCGCGGACAGTCATTGCGCGTGACCGGCCCGATCGCCCATCTCAGCGAGTACCGCTTCAACGACAAGGCATCCTCCATCCGCATCCATAGCGGCAGCTGGGAAGTGTGCGTCGATCCGAACTTCCGCGGTCGTTGCGAGATCCTCACCTATCGCGAAGATCAGCTCAACGAGTTCCGCCTGAACGACAAGATCAGCTCCATTCGCCCGGTCGCAGACCGTTGGGGCCGCAATGATCGCCGCCATGACCGCGGCGGGCGCTACGACCGTGACGACCGCCATGACGGCCGACGCGACCATGATCGTGGTCGCCGCGGCCACGGCAACGCGCCGATGATCCTGTTCGCGGATCCGCAATTTCGTGGCAGCGCCCTGCCCGTTAACGGCGCCATCCCGCACCTCAATCAGCTGCGTTTCAACGACAAGGTCTCTTCCATCGTCATCAATAGCGGCGTCTGGGAAGTCTGCACCGACCCCAATTATCGTGGGCGCTGTGAGATTATCGACCGCTCTGTCGATGAGACCGGCTATTATCGGCTGAACGACAATATCACCTCGGTCCGTCCGGCAGGCTATAATCGCCGCCCAGGCTACAACCGCCCATTCTAGGCTGCTCGAAGGGCTTCCAGCTTTTCCGTTTGGGAAGTAGGAAGCCCTTCATGTCTGACCGATCCAACCCTGAGAGGCTTGTCGTCGTGGGCGCGCTTTCCGGCGCGCACGGCGTTCGCGGCGATGTCCGCGTTCGCAGTTTCACTGGCGAACCTGAAGCCATTTTCGATTTCGACCAGCTTCTCGACGAAAAGGGCAAACCGCTTCTCAGCGTCAAATCCTACAAATCCGCCAGCGATCACTTCATCGTCACGCCAAAAACGTCCCGCCAGAAGGAAGAATGGGATGCGATGAAGGGCTTGAAGCTGCATGTCAGCCGCGCCGACCTGCCCACTGCCGATGAGGATGAGTTCTACATTGAAGATCTCGTCGGCCTGAAGACCTGCTCGCCGGATGGCACTGTCTTTGGACGCGTGAAATCGGTCCAGAATTTCGGGGCAGGCGATCTTCTGGAAGTGGCCCCCGACACAGCCGGCGAACCTGCCTATTTCGTGCCATTCACCCTGAAAGATATTCCTGACATCGATTTCACCGCGCGCACCGTCACGATTGCCGATGCGCAGATGTGGGCGGACCAGTCCGACCCGCGCAAGAAATCAGAGGTCTGAGGCCTGCATCGTGCCCGCCTTCACCGCGAGGTCGATGAGGTAGGATTCCAGCTTCCGGCTCTGCGTCTGCAGGTTGAAGCTTTCCATGGCGAAGGCACGGCCAGCCTCGCCCATTCGCGCAGTCCGCTCACGGTCGCTCAGCATGCGGGCGAGCCGGTCTGCAAGCGCTGCATCGTCGCCCTCGTCGACAAGATAGCCGGTCTCGCCATCCTTCACGCATTCCGGGATGCCGGCATGGCGCGTCGCCGCCAGCGCGCAGCCCGACAGCATCGCTTCGATGCAGACTAGTGGCAGGCCCTCTGCATCGCCTGACTTTGCGCGTTTTGATGGCACAACAGCGATACGCGCTTCGGCCCAGTGTTTCGGCATCTCGTCGGCAGGCACCCAGCCTGGAAGTTCTGCTTTCACGCCCGCCGCTTCGAGCCGGGCGACGAGTTCTTCCTTGAGGTCGCCGTCGCCGATCAGCCGGATCGTCCAGCCCTTCAGTTCATCGCCGAGGCGCGCCAGCGCGGCAATCAGCGTATCGATGCCTTTTTTCTCGGTCCAGCGCCCGGCAAAGACAAGAAGGTCCTTCTTCTCACCCGGTTCGAAACGCGACGGGTCGGCTGTATTGTGGTGGACCACCATCTTGTCGGTCGGAGCGCCCTTGCCGGCAAGCTCATCGCGGATGAATTTCGAGCAGGGCAGGATAAGGTCCGCCTCACGCCATAGCTTTGCCCGGCGCCGGTTATAGACCCGCACGAAGCTGTCTTTGGTGTTAGTCGTCTTGGTCGCATCGCCGCCATAATAAGTGACGGCCAGTGGCAGGTTCAGCCGCTCGGCGAGGGGCAGCGCGTAGGCGCCAGACTTGCCGAAGCTGGCATGGATGGCCACGGGTTCAATTTCTTCCAGCACATTCTGGAGCTTTGCCGAGATCGTCCCGAGCTGTTTGTAAGCGGCCTCACCACCGGCACCATGCAGCGGGCCGAGCTCAATAACTTCGGCGCCTTCAGGGACAGGGCCTTTCAGCTCATGACCGACGTAAACAGGCTTCAGCTTGCTGAACGCAGAATAGCCACGAGGGATGAAGCTTTCCGATGGGGTGAAGAGCTTGTCGCAATAGGCGAGAAACCGTCTTTGCGTGCTCATGGCGGTCACCCTCTTTCTGACTGGCGCGCGGCTTGACTATGACACGCCCTCCGAACCGTCAAACATGTCTTGGCAGTCACCGCCCCATCGCATAAGACCCGAAGGCTGCAGCCCCAAAGGACCAGACATGTCAGATTACCGCCTCTTCGGCGCTGAGACCTCTCCCTATTCCATGAAAGTCCGTGCCTTCCTGAAATACAAAGGCGTGGACTTCGACTGGATCGGCCGTTCGTCGGAAAAGGAAGAAGAGTTCCAGTCCCATGCGAAGGCGCCGACGGTCCCACTTCTGGTGTCACCCGGCCGCGCACCGAACCAGGATTCGACCGATATCCTTTCGGCCATCGAGAACGACCATGCAGAGCCATCTTCCGTGCCGGACGATCCGGCTTGCGCCGTTCTGGCCCTCATCCTTGAGGATTATGGCGATGAGTGGCTGAGCAAGGTGATGTTCCGTGAGCGCTGGGGCCAGAAGCCTGACCGCGAGGAAGCAGCCGACCGCACGATGGAACAACTCTTCGACGGCAAGCTGCCGCGCGCCAAGAAGAAGACCCGCGACCAGATTGTGAAGCGGATGCGTGAGCGCCTTGAGCTGATCGGTATCGAACGGAAGAATGAGAAGGCGCTGAAAACCTCTTTTGAGCGCTTCATCCCGCTGCTCAACGCACACCTCGAGAATAATCTTTTCATCTTCGGCAATCGACCTTCCGTTGCCGATTTCTCGATTGCTGCGCAACTTTCGCAAATGCTGATGGATCCAACGCCGGGCGCCTGGCTTCGTGAGAACGCACCTTTCGTGACCGCCTGGTGCGAATTCATGGACGCGCCAAAGGCAGGCGACAGCTTCAAGCCACTGTCTGAACTTGAGCCAACCCTGCTGGCAATCTTTACCGAAGAACTGTCGCAGACCTATCTGCCATGGGCCAAGGAAACGCTTGAGGCCGATATCGCCAAACAGGACCGTGTGAGCGTCAAGATCGACGGCAAGGCATTCGAACAGGTTACCCAGCGCTATGCGGCGACCTCCTTCAAGTCGGTCCAGAAGGCGGTGCGCCGTCTCAGCGACAATGAAAGCCTGACGTCATTCCTCAATGCCGCTGGCGCCGACGTCTACTTCCAGAACCCCAATAAGTAGACGGCCCTTGATAGCTTTCGAATAAAAAAGCCCCGGACATCGCGTCCGGGGCTTTCTCGTCTCAGGGGTCTGCGCGGGGGTTACGCGGCAGACTGTTTACCGATCAGTTTCGGCTTCGACTTTGGCTGGCCGGACGAGCCAATCTCGATCTTGCGAGGCTTCTTGGCTTCAGGAAGCTCCCGCAGGAGTTCGACGCGAAGCAGGCCGTTCTGCAACGATGCACCCGTCACAATGACATGGTCAGCAAGCTGGAACCGGCGCAGGAAGCCACGCTCGGCGATGCCGCGATGCAGGTACTGACGCTCTTCGCCGTCACCGCTGGCGGCTTTCTTGCCAGCAACAGTCAGCAGGTTTTCATTGGTTTCAATGTCGAGCTCGTCTTCAGCAAAACCGGCCACGGCGATTTCGATGGCGAAGGCGTCGTCTGCAACGCGCTCAATATTGTAAGGGGGATAGCCCTGCGCGCCATCAAGGCGGCTGGCAGAATCGATGAGGTTGGCCATACGGTCAAAACCAACCATCGTGCGATAAAGTGGGGTCAGATCAATTGTACTCATGACAAACAGTCCTCTCTAAGCAACTGTATCCGGACGTGCCGGATCATCATTTCGGCTTATCTGTCACTCCGGCCCGTCCATCGGCGCCGGCAGATTACCGGACCGGGCCCGCTTGGCAGCGCCCGGTCATAGTGTATTTGGGAAACACGCCCCCGCGTTCAAGGGGAAAATGAGGAGACGAAAATGAACCGGATATTCGCAACAAGCCTTCTGGCACTAACCCTCGCCGCATGCGGCGGTGGCGACGATGCTGCAACTGACGAGACGAACCTGGAAGTCGCAACACCCCCTGCGAGCGGTGAGGCGGAAAACGGCATGGACGCTGATGCCACGCAGGCATCCTTCACGCTTGAAGACGCCATGGAAGGCAGCTGGCGCAACCCAAAGGAAATCGCCCGCGACGAATATCGTAATCCGGCTGAGACACTGGAGTTCTTCGGGATTGAGGGCGACGACACCGTCATGGAAATCTGGCCTGGCGGCGGCTGGTACACCAATATTATCGCGCCATGGCTGCATGCAAATGGCGGTACCTTCATTGCTGCGGTCATCAGTCCGGATCGCTCTGATCGCGCGGCAGAGGCCCTCGAAGCCTATCAGGCTAATTACAGCCCCTTCCCGGACCTGTTCGGCGAACTTCAGTACACCTACTATGACTCCGCCTCCGGTCCGCTCGGCGAACCAGAGAGCGTCGATGCCATCGTGACCTTCCGCAACATCCACAACTGGATGGGCGGCGACCATGCGGACAAATTCTTCAATGACGCTTTCGCCGTGCTGAAGCCCGGCGGCGTGCTCGGCGTTGTCGAACACCGTCTGCCATCAGCCCTGAACCAGGACCCGTCGGCCCCCACCGGCTATGTCCATCAGGATTATGTCACCCGCCTTGCTGAAGAAGCAGGTTTCGTCTTTGAAGAGGCAAGCGAGATCAACGCGAACCCGGCAGATACCGCCGATCACCCATTCGGTGTGTGGACACTGCCACCTGTCTCCCGCACGACAGACCGCGAAGGCAACACGCCGGAGGGCTTTGACGCAGCGGAGTATCAGGAAATTGGCGAATCCGACCGCATGACCCTGCGCTTCGTGAAGCCAGCCGATGGCGAAACGCCAGCAGAGCCTGAAATGATGGAAGACGCGACCGAAGAATAGGCCGGTCTGCCATACTAGAAATGAGCCCTGCCCCTCGATCGGGGGGCGGGGCTTTTTCGTTATGATGAAGGCTGGTCGTTCCTCCGCCCACAAAACCGGCTTCACCTTCTTCCACCCTGCGACTAGAAGCTCGCCATCATGACCCGTCTTATTTTCCCGACCCGCCTCTTCGAGTTCGATCTTGGCGATAACAGCCTGCTCGAAGAGCTCGAAGCCAGCTGCTGGATGATCGAAGAAGGCGACACCGCGGGCCATGACTGGTGCGAGGAAAAAGGCTATCCCGGTTACACCTCCTATGCGTCCCTGAATGACCTCCCCCAACGCGCGCCAGCTTTCGGCGCGCTGGAAGCAAAACTTCTTTCATGGGCAGGACAAGCGGCAGATGAGCTTGGCTGGGACCTTGAGGGACGCCGGATGACGCTTGATGCGCTCTGGGTCAACATCCTTGGCGAAGGCGGAAACCATTCAGGCCATATCCACCCGGGCAGCATCCTTTCCGGCACCGTCTATATCGCCGTACCCGAAGGCGCCGGCGCGATCCGGTTCGAAGATCCAAGACTGGCAAACATGATGGCGGCCCCGCAACTCCGCGATAAAACAGCTGAAGACCAGAGCCGCTTTGTCTATGTCGACCCGAAACCGGGCAACATTCTGATGTGGGAAAGCTGGTTGCGTCACGAGGTAATGGCGAGCCGAAGCGAGGATGCGCGCATCTCGATCAGCTTCAATTTCGGACTTTCTGACTGACGAAGCAGCAAAGTGGTCTTGACGCAGGCGCTGCGCTTTTGCACTGCACCATCAACTTTTACCCGTCCTTTCTGGAGCGACGCATGGATATTTCCAAAATCAGCATTGGCGAGAATGCGCCAGACGATCTCAACGTCATCATCGAAGTCCCGCTGGGCGGTGAGCCAATCAAGTATGAGATCGACAAGGCATCGGGCGCGATGTTCGTTGACCGGTATCTCTACACCTCCATGCGCTACCCGTGCAATTACGGGTTCGTCCCGCACACGCTCAGCCTTGATGGCGACCCGATTGACGTGATGGTCGTTGGCCAGCGCGCGCTGGTTCCGGGCGCGGTCGTCCGTGCCCGTCCGATTGGCGTCCTGCTGATGGAAGACGATGGCGGCGAAGACGAGAAGATCCTCGCTGTGCCGCACCAGAAGCTCACCCGCTTCTATGAAAAGGTGCAGAACTATACCGACCTGCCAGACACGCTGATCGACCGCATCCAGCACTTCTTCGAGCACTATAAGGACCTTGAGCCCAATAAGTGGGTGAAGGTGCGCGGCTGGGAAGGCGTCGATAAGGCACGTGAGCTGATCCGGGAATCGATCGAGCGCGGCGCAAAAAGCTAAACGCGAGGGGCCAGTTTGGAACTCTCGGTCTGGCTGGCGCTCGTCGGTCTATTCTTTGCTGGTGGGCTAACACCCGGACCCGCAGTGATGCTGGTCGTATCCTCGTCGCTGAGATACGGCGTGCGGCCAGCCATGCTGCCTGCGATCGGGGTTTCGACCGCAAACCTTGTCTGGATTGGCCTTGCCGCTGCAGGCGCAGCGGCAATCGCCTCCCAGTTCCCGCTTGCCTTTCTGGGTCTGAAGCTCGCCGGACTCGGCTTTATCATCTGGCTGGCCTATGGGCTGGTGCGCGGTGCAACACGAGACCTGCGCCTGTCGCGTGAAGCCATGCCGAAGCGGGCCGCGCTGCTTGGCAAGGGCTTCGGGCTGCAGCTGGCAAACCCGAACGCGCTCGTTTTCTTCGGCGCACTCCTGCCCGGCTTCTTTGATGCGTCACGCCCACTCACCCCGCAGATTGCGATCATGGTGGCCACGATTACGGTCAGCGAGATGACGGGGCTGTTCGTCTATGCTTTTGCCGCAGACCGGATGGCAAAGAGCTTCAGCGACCCGGCCTTCGCCCGCTGGTTCAATATCGGCGCGGCGACGCTGATGGTCGGCTCTGCAGCCTTCGCGGTCTGGGCGACAAGCAAGCCCTAGGCTTCGATCAGCTCGAACTCACCTGTATCGGCGCTGCGCCAGTAAAGCTGGCCGAGCGCAATCGCGAACCAGGCCCCGTGCAGCGTCAGCTTGCCGGTCTTTACGCGTTCTTCCACGAACGGGAAGGTCATCAGATTTTTCAGCGACTGTTCGACGCCGGCAAACTCCAGCGCGCGCTGAGGATCTTCCGGATCAGCTGCAAGCACCTTGTCCCGCGCCTCGTCGAGCAGTTTGACCCACGGCGCGATGAACTCTCCAACCGGCTTGTCATTCGCGGCCGACAGAGACGCATTCACGCCGCCGCAGCCGCCATGACCCATGATTACAATGTGCTCGACTTCGAGCGCTGTGACAGCGAACTCGAGCGCCGCACTGACACCGTGCTGGCCGCCGCCCGTCTCATAAGGCGGCACCAGATTGGCAACATTGCGCACGATGAATAGCTGGCCTGGCGCTGCATTGAAAATGTCAGCTGGCTCTGCCCGGCTGTCGGCGCAGCCAATCAGCATCACATTCGGATTCTGGCCTTCGCCCAGCGTTTCATAAAGCTTGGCCTGCTGCTTGTAGGTGCCGCGTCTGAACGCGCGATAGCCATCAATCAATTCATCAGGTGAACGCATGTCGATCTTTCCCTTATTCTGACCCGCAACTAGTCAGAACCCGCCTGCTCGGCAATGTTCGATAGGTCAAAATTCGAAGTTGCGATCAATCCTTTTGAAAACTCTATTGATTGGGATAGGCTCCGAGGCTCGGGTCCTGGGAATGGGTGGATGACTGAAGAAACATCTCCAAAGAAATCGAAACCAGCGCGCCGCAGGCAAGGCCCGCGCCGAAGCGAAGCCTCAAGGGTCGCGATCCTCGAAGCCACGCGCGAAGAACTGGTGCGCTCTGGCTGGCGCAAGTTCAGCGTCGACAGCGTGGCGCGTACCGCCCATGCCTCCAAACAGACGATCTATCGCTGGTGGCCTGCGACAGGCAGCATGTGCGTTGAGGCCGCAATCGGTCTTCTGCCCGCTGTCTCACAAGCCGCCGAAACTGATCCAGTAGAACGTATCGCAGCGCTCATCCTGCCAATTGAGACCGTGACCCGCGCCGGTAATGGCCATGCTGTCCTGCGCGGCGCGCTGATCGCTGCAGCCGACGAAAAGGCCGCGGGCGAAAGCTGGCGCAACTGGATGAAGGCCAATATCCGCGCCCCGCTTCGTCTCATCCTGGCTGAGATCGCTGCCAAGCAGCTAATCCGCCGCGACTATGATATCGACGAAGCGGTAAACCTGCTGATCTCGCCAGCCTGGCACAATCTGATCGTCATGCGCGCGCCGCTTAAAGAGGGCTTCTCCCGAGATCAGGCCGCCCATCTCATCCAGCTACTGAAACCTTAAGCGTCAGGCTTTCGCGCCGCGCTTTCCCCCGCCATAGGCAGGGTCAGAAAGGGCGCTTGCCTCATCCAGAGGCCAGCGTGGCCGCGCGGAGAAGCTCATCGCGTCCCCATTAACCTGGCCGACAGCAAGATGCTCTGCCCCTGCCAGGGCGATCATGGCCGCATTATCGGTACAATGACGAAGTGGCGGCGCGATCAGACGGGCACAATGGCGACTGGCGGCTTCCTCAAGGCTGGTACGGATCGCCTGGTTCGCTGCGACACCCCCAGCAACCACTAGCCGCTTTTCGCCATCGGCTTCGAACATGCCGAGCGCCCGGTCGGCCCGCTGTGTCAGGCAGTCGGCAATCGCGGCCTGATAGCTCGCGCACAGGTCGCTTTTGTCCTGCTCTGAAAGTTCACCTGCCTCAATGATCCGGGCCGCCGCCGTTTTGAGGCCCGCAAAACTCATATCAAGGCCATCGCGGTCCATGAGCGGGCGAGGTAGCTTGTAACGCTTCGGGTCGCCGCCCGCAGCGTTTCGCTCAACAGCTGGTCCGCCCGGAAAGCCAAGCCCCAGCAGTTTTGCAAGCTTGTCGAAGGCTTCACCAGCGGCATCGTCAATCGTCGTGCCGAGCCGCCTATACCGGCCAAGCCCGCGCACTTCGATGAATTGGCAGTGACCGCCGGACACCAGCAGCAGCAGGTAAGGAAACGGACAGTCTTCAGCGAGACGCGGCGAAAGCGCGTGGCCCTCAAGATGATTGACCGGAAGGAAAGGCTTGCCCGACGCGAGCGCTAGCGCCTTGCCGGTCATCATGCCGACCATGACCCCGCCAATGAGGCCCGGCCCAGACGTCGCTGCGATGCCATCGAGTTCAGAAAGCGATAGCCCACTCTCTTCAATCGCGGCCGCGACGATCTGGTCTGCGATATCGGCATGGGCCCGCGCAGCAATTTCGGGCACCACCCCGCCATAAGGCGCATGCGCCTCGACTTGCGAGCGCACGATTTCCGATAGGATCGTTGCGCGGCCATTTTCGAGGCGCAAGACTGCCGCCGCGGTTTCGTCGCAGCTCGTTTCAATTCCAAGAACCGTGTGAGAGGTCATGGCCCTCACTTAAGGCGCACAGTCTAAAATCGGAAGCTTGGCGCCTCAGTTATCCAGAAGCGCGCTCTTGATGGAATAGATCCACTCATCGCGTTCTAGATTGTAGGCCTTGAATGTGGTTGCGAAGTCCCAGTAGCACCAGCCAATACCCCGGTCCTCTGCGGCCTTGCGCATGGCCCGCGTCCAGACCGCGCGCTGGTCCAGCGGCACCTCTTCATACACGCCGAACTCGCCCAGTAGCATGGGATGGCCCTGCTCGCTTGCGAACCTTGCAGCCGCTTCTGCGCCTGCATTGATTTCGCTGTATTCGGCGACCGTACCCCAGCGCGTGCCGGTCGGCGGGGGTGGGTCGGCAAAGAAGGCGCCCTGATGGGTAAAATCGTAAGGCTCATAGCTGTGGAAGGTCAGAATGATCCGGTCATCCTCTGGCGGATTGCTATCGAGCAGCGCCGAGAGCGAACCCCAGCCCGCACTGCCCACAACGACCCAGCGGCCCGGATGATATTCGCGAACGATGGAGAGAAGCTCAGCGTTTACCGCATCGGTACGCTCTACCGTCATGCGATCGTTCGGCTCGTTGAGTAGCTCAAGGATGACACTGTCCGGTGCATCCTGCAGCGCTTCGGCAATCTGACGCCACATCGCGAACAGGCGCTCATAATGCGCATCTGGGTGCGACATGAGGTCGTTATAGTGATGCAGGTCAACGATGGTCTGAAGGCCTGCGGCATCTGCTTGCGTGATAACCTCTTTCACACGGTCGATGTGGTCCTGCCGGATCGTGTAGGGCGCGCGCTGCATGGCATGTACGTCCCAGCGCACCGGCAAGCGCACCGTGTCGAAGCCTGCCGCCTTTATTGTCTCAAGGTCTTCTGCCCGGATCGAATATCCCCAGTCGCCTTCATTGGGCGCTTCCAGTGCCCCGCCAAGGTTCATGCAGCGCTGCACGGGAGATGCAGGTACGCGCATTTCACCGCGTGGAGCCGCTGACGAAGAGGGCCCCGAGCAGGCCATAAGCGTCAGGGCCAGGGCGGAACTGGCAAAACGGACCAGCATGGGCAATCTCCTCGGGCAATTCTTGCACTGCTGGCGCATACATTATGCCAGCTCTCACTGCCTAGCCCTGTCTTGCCTGCCATCGCCTTAATCTGTAGCAGGCAATCGATCACAATCTGGAGATGACATGCCCGCAGGTCTTGCCCCCAAGCTCAAACTCAGAATCGGCACCAGAGGATCTCCGCTGGCCCTGGTGCAGGCACGGCAGGTGGGCGCTGACCTTGAACGCCTCGGAAATGGCGAGGTCACCTGCGAGATCGTGACCTTCACGACGGGCGGCGACAAGCTGACAACCCAGCGACTCATCAATGCAGGCGGCAAGGGTCTTTTCACGCGTGAAATCGATCAGGCAGTGGATGATGGCCGGTGCGATCTCGCGGTTCACAGCCTGAAGGACGTGCCGGGCGCGCTGCCGGATGGGCAGGCTCTCCTCGCCTTTCCGAAGCGCGAAGACCCACGCGACGGCTTCATTTCCCTGACCGGCGTCAAAAGCGCGCGCGACCTTCCAGAAGGCGCGACCGTCGGCACAGCCAGCCTTCGGCGCGAATCCCAGACGCTCGCCATGCGACCAGACCTCAAGATCGTGACCTTCCGCGGCAATGTGCAGACCCGGATGAAAAAGCTCGAAGATGGCCTCGCCGACGCGACCTATCTGGCGATGTCGGGCCTTGAACGTCTCGAAATGACACATGTTGCCGTCCCGGTCCCGATCAGCGACATGATCCCGGCTGCAGGTCAGGGCATCATAACGGTTGCAGCACGCCCGGATGATCTTGATCCAGCGGTGGTCGATCTCATCAAATCCCTGAACCATGAGGAAAGCCGCCTCGCCGCCACCGCAGAGCGCGCTTTTCTTGTTGAACTCGACGGCTCCTGCCGGACGGCCATGGGCGGCCATGCGCGGCTGGAAGACGGCAAGTGGCTGTTTGACGGCGAAGTGCTGGAGCCTGATGGCTCTCGCCGCTGGATGCAGGCGGATGCGCTTTCAGGCGATGTAAGCGACGAGGCCCTGGCAGGCCTTGGCCGCAGCATCGGCGAGCGCATTCGCGAAGCGGCTGGTGGTGATCTGCCAGCCTTCGAAGATGACTAGCCCAACCATCATCGTCACGCGCAGCCAGCCGGGCGCAGACCAGACAGCCAGAGCCCTGGAAGAACGCGGCCTGACCGTGATCGTCACGCCTGCGATCGAGCTTACACGTAGTGACGCCGCGCTGCCGGACTTGTCAGCCTATGGCGGGTTGATCTTTACCAGCGCGAATGGCGTGCGCTTCCTGTCGGCCGAGACCGAAGCGCGCGACCTGCCCACATGGTGCGTCGGACCTGCGACAGCATCAGAGGCGCTGCTTGAAGGCTATAGCCCGGTGCATCAGTCATCAGGTGATGCCGAGGACCTTGCCCATTATATCGCCCATCACTGGCCGTCGGGCCAGTCGAAACGCTTGCTGCATGTCGCCAATTCCGCGGCGAAAGGCATCGTGAAAGCTGCGCTCGAGGGGGAGGGATTCGAGGTCGACTTCCTCGCTCTCTATGAGGCAAGCTATGCGCCCGGCCTCACTCCGGCTGCTCGGGCAGCAATAGAAAGCGGTGAGCCCTGCATTGTGCTCGTCCACTCTGCGAAAGGGGCGAAGGCTTTCATGGATCTCAGCGAGGGTCTGGACCTTAGTCGCATCTCGTACGTTGCGATCTCAGAGCAGGCGGCCGGACCCCTGCGTGAGGGCGGTGAGGACCTGATTGACGTTGCAGAACATCCAGACGAAGCGCACCTTCTGGAAACGCTCGACCGTTTCCTTGCCACGCGCTAGGCGGCAAAACATTGGCGGGCATCTGGACCGATTGGCCCGGAGCCGACAGGATAAAACCGAATGAGTGATCCGCAGACCCCGACGACAGATCCGATCGATGCCGAGTTCGAACCGGCAGAGAGCGAGACGGCACAGGAAACCCATGCGGACGAAAAGCCTGCCCGCAAGTCATCAAGTGGCGGGCCGGGCTGGCTATCGCTTCTCTTCGTCATGCTTGTCGCCTTCGGTGCGCTCGGGCTTTCCCTCTGGTCGTCCGGCCTGCTCCAGAAAGGGCTGGAGCCAGACGAGACCGCCACCGGCCTTGCCGCGATGACGGACCGTCAGGGAGAGCTGGCTAGCCGTATCGATACGCTTGAACAGCAACTCACAGAAGTCAGTGCCCGGATAGACAGGCTGAGTGGCGACGTAGAAGCGCTTGGTGCTGCGGCCCCTACCAGCGCGACGCCCGCTGAAGCCAGCGCCGTCGATGAAGGCGCTCTCGCCGACCTCGCCACCCGTATCGAGGCGCTGGAAGAGGCGCAGGAAAATCAGCCAGCCTCAACATCTTCGATTGACCCCCAGCGCGTTGCCGATCTTGAAGCCGCACTTCAGTCTCTCGACAGCGAGAGCGCGCCCACATCGGCAGAAATTGCTGCCCTGAAGCAGGAAGTCTCGAGCCTCCGGGCCCGCGTACAGCAGCTCGCTTCCGCGCAATCTGCACTGGAAGAGGCTGGCGCTGAAACATCCAGACGCGCCGAAGACGCCCGGCGCTCTGCTACGACAGCCGCTGAGAGCGCCCTTGCAATCGCCTCTATAGAAAACGCCATCGCGACGGGCGCAAGCTTTCAAGCCTCCGCCAAGCGCTTGCTGGCGCTTCAGCCAGCCAGTGACGCCGCTGCCGCGCTGGAGCGCTTGTCGCGTGGCCCAGTCCCCAGCCTCGCCATGCTTCAGGGACGCTTCGATGAGTTAAAAGCTGACGCTCTGGATAGAGATAGCCAGGCAGCTGGAGAACCAGGCTGGGTGGATACGATTTTCGGTGACATGGTCTCTGTCCGACGTGGCAGCGGCGCCAGCATTGTCCCTGAAATCCTCTCACAAGCTGAGGCCGCCCTTGAAGCTGGCGACCTGGAGGAAGCGATATCAACGCTCGAAGGTCTGCCCGAAGAAAGCCGGGCTGTTTACGCAGACTGGCTTACCTATGCTCGCAACCGGGTCGATGCCCAAAGCGCGATTGACGTCCTTCGCCTCGAATTTGCCGCGCAAACCCCTTAGATGAGTTTCCAATGATCGCTCTATTTCTCATCGTCTGTCTCATTGTTGTCGCTGGCCTCATCGTCCTCTGGGCGTCTGGCCTGTCAGGCAATGTCGTCATCACGCTCGGCGCCGACACGATCAGCATCGAACTTGTCGTCGCCATTCTGGGCGTCATTTTGCTGGGCGCTGTCATGGCGCTTGTCTGGGCCGCACTTGCTGGCCTTATCAAACTGCCGAAACGCTTTGGGCAGGCGCGCCGCAATTCGAAAAAACGCAGCGCCAACCGGTCACTGGCCGACGGCCTCCTTGCCGCCGAAGCAGGCGATATCAGCCTGTCGCGCAAGCATGCGAGCCGCGCGGCCCAGCATGCCGATGATGAGCGCCTGAAGCTGCTGCTTGAAGCACGCACGGCAGAGATCGCTCATGACTGGCCAAGCGCTGAACGCGCCTGGGGCCAGCTTGCCCGTCTTTCCGGCGGCGAACTTGCCGGCCTACGGGGCGCAGCAATTGCCGCAACCGAGCGCGGCGACACGGCCGCCGCCGAAGCCCGCGCCCGCGAAGCGCTTGAACTGAAAACCGCTGCCGACTGGCCGTTCACCTCCCTGTTCGACAGCCAGGTCGCGCGGGGTCACTGGCAGGATGCGCTGGAAACACTCGTCATCGGGGAGCGGCGCGGCCTTATTTCAGGCGACAGCCTTCGGCGCAGGCGCTCTGTGCTTTACACCGCCCACGCCACCGGCATGCCCAATGCAGACCGCCGCGAAGCACAGAAGCTGCTCGCTGATGCGTTGCGCGCTTCACCAGCCTTTGCACCCGCAGCCTATCATGGGGCACGCCAGCTGAAACTCGAGGGCAAGGTAAAAGCCGCGCAGGGTGTGCTAGAACGTGGCTGGCGCTCCAGTCCGCATCCCGCACTCGCCCATCTCAGCCGCAGACTGGGCCCGGAAGACACGCCAAGGACACAGGCCGCCCGGCTGAACGCGCTCATCGCCACCAATCCTGACGCGCGCGAAAGCCGCATCCTCAAGGCAGAGATTGCGATGGCCGACCGCGACTGGATCGGCGCCATCCGCGAACTCGCCCCCCTCGTGGAGGAGCAACCAACTGCTCGCCTTTCCCTGCTTCTGGAACAGGCGCTTCGCGGCTATGGCGACAATTCAGAAGCTGACCGCTGGGGCCGTATGGCGATCACCGCATCTAGAGAGGCAGAATGGTCGGATATCGACCCGAACGGACAGGCCTTTGACTATTCGCGCCGTGACTGGGCGCGACTTGTCTACACCTTCGGTGATGCGGGCACACTCATCCATCCGCGTTACGAATCCTATGGACGTGAGCTTGAAGCAGGACGTTACATCGCGCTTCCCGCGCCTGTTGCCGCCGTGCGCACGAGAGAAGCCGAACCTCAGAAGGCTCTGCCACCCGCCAGCGAGCCAGCACGTACCATGACGGAGCCGCCGGCCGACTATGTCCGCGGTGGCGCCGAGGACGACGCCTAGCGCCGCGAACGGGCGTGCTGCGCCCCTATGAATTGGCCACTTGCCGAACGGCACACTTGAAGGTATGGAGGCGCCTTCCAACGGATAGCCGCCTTAGCTCAGCTGGTAGAGCATCGCATTCGTAATGCGGGGGTCAGGTGTTCAAGTCACCTAGGCGGCACCATTTTTACAAAATTATTCTATTGTTTTCAGATATTTAGATTATTCTGCATATCTCAGACCACCTTCTGGGCCACCCTTCGGCCTGCGGTTGTTCGGCACACTTCGCTTTAGACACGCCATTTCTGCGTGCGCCCCCAAAATGCTATGTCTTATAGGGCGCGGTAACCCATGAGGCTAACTATGAGCGGCCAAGTAAAACAAGATTCTAGTAAAGTTATATCGGCTTACCTTGATAGCCTTCGCCAAATCGAACGATCGAGCCCAAGCGGCTTCTATTGGGACAGGCTATTTAAGATGATCGTGCGCAACGCTCCCAAGGAAAATTGGCCTGCGAACCCCCTAATTCTCAATGGCTCAGTAGCCTCTCACGCTCACAAACATCGTCGACTGGAGGAGCATTTGCTGTTTGCTGCGAAGCATGGGCGACTTTTCGAGACCTTGGCATACTTAGAGCGCATGCCGGATAAGGCTTGGAACTCTGCCCCCCTATCAACGTGGGACGAAGAGGACCTATGGGTTGAGGGCGACTGGTAATACAGTCCACGCAGCCTAATCTACTAGCGGCTTGAACGAGCTCGACAAAATGCGTCGAAATCATCAGGAGGCGGTTTGAAACGGCCGCGCAATTTTGGCTGATTGCGGCGCATTGAGATTACCACGCAGTTGCGCGGTATTATTCCACGTGTATCCACAGAGTGACACGCTGGAGCGCTGGAATGGAATATAGACTACCGTCCGATCTCTGGTTGCTCTCTTCGACTGTTTCGGTCGTCGAGGCGACTTTGCTGTTGCTGAACATCGAACCTCAGAGTGTTTCGCAGTTTGTCGAAGGTTGGGACGACGATAAAAAGCCCGTGCACTATATCGCTGCCCGCAACGCTCTGGTTGGAGCCATTAGGGGAGAGCAAGTTTCAGGGGAGCTCGTCCCTCAGACCTATGAGAAGTTCCCGCAGGGCGGAATTGAGGTCGACTACGAGCGCATCGATCATCACGCTTCTTACGTGTACGTCCAGTCGCTTGCGTCTTGGCTCTGTGAGCGCGGCTTCGACAACACGATCTTCGCGCGATCCGGGGAGAAAAAGTCAGGTTTTCGTGACCCAAGTCATCCCCGCTATTCGGCCAAGCTGGTTGCGGCAGTGGAGGCTTGGGAGGCTTTCGATGAAGACTCGAACGAACGCGGAACGCCGAAACAGCGACTTGCAAAGTGGTTGAGGTTGAACGCGGCGCGTTTCGGTCTGACAAACGACGATGGAAAACCGAGCGAGAATGTCATCGAAGAGCTGGCAAAGATCGGCAATTGGGCCACAACGGGCGGCGCGCCAAAGCAGAAGTCCGACGAACCTGGACCAGATAAAACACCTCAATAAAACAGGGTTATATAGCGTCGGCGGCGGTAAAAGCTCTTTGCTTTCTAGTAGAACCTAACCGACAGTTGGCTAATAGCTGCTGCGAACTTTTTGCAACCTAACCGCCTATTATCTAGCCGCAGCTGACCGGACGTTATTGTCACCGCACAAACGGAGACAAACAATGTTCCATCATTCCGAACTTCCTGAAACGGGCTTTCTTCGCCTGAAGTCGATCCTCGCGCCTTATGGTCCGATCCCTGTCAGCAAATCGACCTGGTGGGCTGGCGTGAAAGACGGGCGCTTTCCAAAGCCGAAGAAGCTTGGCGAACGCGTGACTGTCTGGCGCGTAGAAGATATTCGCGAGCTGATTGAAAATGGCGTGGCTTAGATCTGGGCGTTCGATCAGATGTCACAGCCCACCTATCCAAGCAGTCGTCATGATCGGCCTCACGCAAGGATCTACGATCACTGGCTGAAGCACCCTTCGTGGATCAATCTATCGGGACAGGCGCACAAAATCATCTCGATGCTCAAAGCGTCTTTTCGTCCGGACCAGCCAAATGCTTTTCCGGTAGGTGAGCGCCGGATAGCAGAGATGAGCGGGTGCGCACCCCGAACGGCGAAGCTGGCGATCGATGAGCTGATAGCCTCTGGCTTCTTGAGAGTGGAACGCGCCGGTCGCAACAGGGGCGCAGCGGTAGGCCGGGAGCGGGTGGTTTCACTGACATGCAAAGACACTGAAACAGCTGCGGGAGATCCTGATTTGCCGCTCAAGCTCTGGAGGCAGACGATGAAATCTACACGCCTCAAATCTGCTGCATGAACGCATCAAATCTAATGCGTCTAAGGAAGAGTTTTGAGGGGCCGAAACCTCAGAAAACCTCAGTGCTACCAAGCTTGTACGTCGGATATCGCCGGACGCCGAGAATACCCCTCCACCCATATAGCGTTGCAGCAGACATGCTGAACCTGACAAAACCTGACGCTGAGCCCAACGCCGCCCCGCCGCTCATACGAGCGGGGCAAGGCGGGCGGCGATCCAGCAGGGTCCCGACACATCCACTTTCCACATGATTGCGAAAACAGAGGGCTGAGACATGGGCGGATACGGATCTGGAAGACATGCGCGATGCGCCGCCAGGAGCGATCAGTTTCACAAGCTGGATTTGGCGGACTTTCCCCGTGAGTGGTTTCAGCGTCACTTGTCCGGCACAGTCACTTGGTCACGCGGCGATCATAAGACTGGTAGCGTTGGCTACCGCCTGTCGCCCGATCGCATGGTGCTGCGCTATAGCGTGCCGAAGGATGGCGGGCGGCGGCACATAGAGGAAAGCTTCGTCATGCGCCCCACCGAGCAGCCTCTGGGCGGCCAGCGCTGGTGGATCGAGTGCAAGGGGTGCGGACGTCAATGCAGGGTGCTCTACGGGGCGACATACTTCCGCTGCAGGCAATGTCGCCGCCTTACCTATGAAAGCCAGTATGAGCGCATATACGCCCCCGGCGTGACACGTGCGATGCGGGTGCGTAAGAAGCTGAAGGGCGAGATTGGTCTCGCCTATGCCTTCCCCGATCGTCCCAAGGGTATGCATTG
Source organism: Henriciella barbarensis (assembly GCF_003576345.1). Taxonomy (GTDB): domain Bacteria; phylum Pseudomonadota; class Alphaproteobacteria; order Caulobacterales; family Hyphomonadaceae; genus Henriciella; species Henriciella barbarensis. The sequence goes on from NZ_QWGB01000005.1 coordinate 800,094, forward strand.
GAAGACCTATTACCGGCTGCGGGAGGCAGACTGGGCGGCGCAAATGCGGATTGATGCTATGCTTATGGGGGCTGCGAGTAAGTTGAGGCAATCGCGCTCGCGATAGATTTGGGTAGACATGGCAACGATGGGGGACAGTAATGCTGCAACTTCTAACGGCAGAAGAGATCGCCTTTCTGGAAAAGCAGAATCTAGCACTCGATGAGGTGCTTTGGGTGGAAGGTATGTCTGTCTCCGAACGCAAAGCTGTAATGAAGGCACAAGGGAAGCTCATAGCTGCCGGAGGTTCGCCATGTGCGATCGCAGGGCACCGGCTGCGTACGCGGCATGGGCATTGCGTACAGTGTGACACAGCCAAGATCGCGTTTGCGTCGAGAGCAAGTAAGAGTGCGTCGGTATATGTCCTTCACTCCCACAGCACCGGGTTGGTGAAGGTCGGCGTCACCACAAACATAGATGATCGCCTGGCGAACCTGCGTTCTCAGGCCTATGGCGAAGCAACTGATTGGAAGGTCGTCTTCCTTTCCCCCGAACTGAAGAATGCCGGTCGAATTGAGATCAGCCTACATAAAGCGCTTAGGTCGCACGAGCACGAAGGCGGCTTTTCAATGCGCGCTGGAACTGTCCAACGCTCCACGGAATGCTTCAGCTGCGATTCTGAGTATGCTGTAGGACTTGCTAAGCGCCTTATCGACAAAGACTAACGCCCTTAGAGCATCACGCAAATTCAGAAATCGTACATCGGGTAAGCCGGTAAGTCGCCCGCGCACCGAGAGCCACGCTATAGGAGAAATAGCTGGCGGTATCGCATTCACATCTTGCCAGCTGCTTGGGCGGGGGGCTTCGCTATTTTGCGACGCCTTACCTTTAAACCGGCTTCATATCCTTTCTGTGCGTTTCCTCAGTTCAAGAATTGCAGGGGGGACGAAAATGTTGGGAAGCTTGCTGTGCGCTACCGGTGCCTTTCCAAGGCGCAATCGCTAACTCAGTTTTCTCGCGCGCGTGCGCAAGGATGCAGCTAACTCAAAGATTGATACTTGATGCGGCAGGCTGAATGGCCTTCGATGCGCCTTCAGGGATGGATTCGATTATGACCGATTTTGCGCACGGGCGGCGGCTGCAAGCCAGGCTCACGATGGACATTCAGTAGTGTCGCGGCTGACCGATCTGATAGCCCAAGCGAAGGCAAAGGATGCTGACCTAGGGCGCGAGCTTGAACGCGAGTTCAAGACGCTCGCCTCGCGGCGGTCATTCGGTCTGAATTTTGAGCGTCACCGGCCTGAAAGCGTTGAGTTGCCGGGGCGCCCGATCAGACGTGGCGACAAGGTGCGCGTGCTGCCTAAGCGTGGCGATACGTCGAAGGGCGATCAGCACCTCTGGAGGGTCAACCGAATACAGCGCGCCGATGGTGCTCGTCTGGCGCATCTGACTGCTTTTGATGGGCAGGACGACGAAACGCTGATTGTCGATGCGGCCGATCTGGTCGTGGTCGCAGAGTTTCGCGATTACATCTACCCGGGGCTGGTCAGCACGGGCAAGGTGGAGCGCGGCGGCGAGAAGCCGTTTCACACCGTTATCAACGGCGAAAATTTTCATGCGCTGGAAGCGCTGACCTATACGCATCGCGGCAAGATCGACGCGATCTACATTGATCCGCCCTACAATACTGGCGCCAAGGACTGGAAATACAACAACGATTACGTCGAAGGCGATGACCTCTACCGCCATTCCAAATGGCTCGCCTTCATGGAACGCCGGCTCTTGGTCGCGCGGGAACTCCTGAACCCGGAAAATTCGGTTCTGATCGTGACAATTGATGAGAAGGAGTACTTGCGGTTGGGTCTGTTGCTGGAGCAGACCTTTCCGGAAGCCAGGATGCAAATGATAAGCGCATCCATAAACCCTGCCGCTGTGGCGCGCGCGGGATACTTTGGACGCTCCGACGAATACTACTTCGTGCTGATGATAGGCAATGCGGGAGTTGAGCCACTCAGTTTAGGTGAAGAATGGATAACGACAAAAGGCAGAACACATACTGGAGAAATCCGATGGGACTTACTTAGAAAATCAGGTTCGAGCCCAACCCGAGATGGGCACCCGGAGACGTTTTACCCATTTTTCCTCACCGCTGACGGTAAGCGATTTCACAGTGTAGGCGAGCCAATAGGCGTAGGCGCCGACCGTAACGCTACCGTGGCCCCTGAGGGTACAATTGCTGTGTGGCCGATTAGGCAAGATGGTTCAGAAGGCAGATGGAGACTAAAACCTGCAACTGCTCGACGAGTGCTTGAAGAGGGAGGCTTGAAGATTGGGGCGCTCAAGGGCGAAACGACTCCCATCTACTACTTAGCAACAGGTGAACGCCAGAAGATCACGGATGGCACGTACGAGGTGCTAGGACGCCGTGAAGATGGTTCTGTTGTAACGTCTACATTGGATACCACTAACCGGGTTACCGTGCCTGGCAGCCAATGGCGGATTGGTTCGCATGACGCCACACAATACGGAACCAGACTCCTCATCAAGTTTCTACCGGATCGTCGGTTTCCATTCCCGAAGTCGCTATTCGCCGTTGAAGATGTCTTGCGTTTTTTTGTTTCAGCGAAGTCGAACGCCATCGTTTTGGACTTCTTCTCTGGTTCAGGCACAACAGCCCACGCTGTCATGCGCCTGAACAAGCAGGACGGGGGGCGGCGGCAATGCATCTCCGTCACCAACAATGAAGTTGCCGCCGATGAACAGAAAGCCCTTTGCGAAGCTGGCCTTCGCCCCGGCGACACCGACTGGGAGAAATGGGGCATCTGCGACCATATCACCAAGCCACGAATCGCGGCGGCGATCACTGGCAAGACGCCGGATGGCAAACCGATCAAGGGCGATTACAAGTTCACTGACGAATTTCCGATGGCAGACGGCTTTGAAGAGAATGCCGAGTTTTTCACGCTGACCTATGAAACGCCCGTCTCTGTCAGCCATAACAAGGCTTTCGCCCGCATTGCGCCGCTCCTCTGGATGAAGGCCGGCAGCGAGGGACGGCGGATCGAGGCGCTGCCTCAAGCTGGTTGGGACGTTGCCGACACCTATGGCCTTTTGACCGACCTAGATCAGGCCGACGCTTATTGCGCGGTGATCAAGGACAACGGGACGATCCGCATCGCCTATATCGTCACCGATGACGAGCGCCGGTTCCAAGCCGTCGCACAAGACCTGCCCGATGGCGTTGAACCTGTCCGGCTTTACGAATCCTACCTCACTAATTTCCGCTTCTCGATGGGGCGCTAGGTCATGAAATTTACGCTCAAGGATTATCAGGAAGACGCAGTCGCCGATGTGCTGGTCAATCTGCGCAAGGCGCGCAAGCGCTGGCATGAAGACCGGGACAAGCAGGCTTTCTCCCTGACGGCGACAACGGGCGCGGGCAAGACGGTCATGGCTGCGGCAGTCATCGAAGCACTGTTCCACGGCAGCGCCGATTTCGAGTTCGAGCCTGACCGGGGCGCGGTCGTGATCTGGTTCAGCGATGATCCGTCCCTTAATGAACAGTCCAAATACAGGCTGATGGAGGCGTCCGACAAGCTGACGGTTTCCGATCTCGTCACAGTCGAGAGTAGCTTCGGGCGTGAACGGTTCGAGCCTGGCAAGGTGTATTTCCTGAACACGCAGAAGCTGTCGAAAAACAGCCTGCTGGTGCGCGGGCATGATGACGATGAAGACGCCATTGTAACCGATGACGGGCGGCGGCTGCTGCCCGATGCGCGGTCTCATACGATCTGGGACACGATCCAGAATACGATCGAAGACCCGGACCTGACGCTCTATCTCGTTTTGGACGAGGCGCATCGCGGCATGCGTGGAACTGCTAGCGGCCGCCAGACCATCGTGACGCGCCTGATCGGCGGTCAGGGCCGCGTGCCAGGTATCCCGATTGTCTGGGGCATTTCCGCGACCGTGGAGCGCTTTGACACTGCGATCCGGGATATTCCCGGCCTTTCCACTTTGCCCAATGTCGTTGTGGATTCAAAGAAGGTGCAGGATTCCGGCCTTCTGAAGGACACGATCAATCTCGATGTGCCGGAAGAGACAGGCGACTTCTCGACCGTTCTGCTGCGGCGAGGCACTGCGAAGCTGCGTGAGATTTCGAAAGCCTGGGCTGACTATGCGAAGCTGCAGGACGTTCACAAACCGGTTCAGCCGCTGATGGTGCTACAAGTGCCCAATAACCCCGATCATGATGAAATCGGGCTTTGGCTACAGACGATCTTTCAGGAGTGGCCGGAGATTGTTCCATCCAGCATTGCGAACGTGTTTGGGGAGCACAGAAATGAGAGTTTCGGGCCATACGCTGCGCCTTACATTGCGCCGGAACGGGTGCAGGACGCCGATTGGGTGCGCATCCTGATTGCCAAGGATGCGATCAGTACGGGTTGGGACTGCCCACGTGCAGAAGTCATGGTTTCATTTCGTGCAGCGTCTGATGAGACGCATATCACCCAATTGCTAGGACGGATGGTCCGGACGCCTATGGCGCGCCGGATACCGGGGAATGAATTGCTAAACTCAGTGGCTTGCCTATTGCCGCACTTCAACCGGAAGACGGTCGAGCGGGTGGTTGATTTGCTGATCAATGGGGGCGAGCTAGGCGGAGATGGCACCGGCCGCCGTGTGCTGATCAATCCTGTCGAAATGCTGCCCAATCCGGATGTGCCGGAGGCTGTCTGGGAGAAACTAGAGGCGCTGCCGTCTCAATCCCTGCCCAAGCGACAAGCCAAGCCGGTCAAGCGCCTGACGATCCTAGCGCATCGATTGGCTGTTGATGGTCTTCTGGCGGATGCAGGCAAAGAAGCTCACCGCCGCATGCACAAGGTTCTGGACGGACTTGCTGTGACATACAGTGACGAAATCAGGGAAGCGCGCGAATCCGTCCTGCAGGTGGAGGGGGCAACACTTGTTGCGGACGTTCACACGCAAAAGCGCAGCTTTAACGATTTTGTCGAGGATGCTGACTTTGCCGTGATCGAGGATGCCTATAGACGGGCCGGCCGTGCAATCTCTCCTGACCTAGCCAAGACTTACAGCGAACATCTGGCGGCGAAAAATGAAGACGCTGAAGACGATGAAGACGCCCTGATCGAAGCGCACACAGATGTTGCCGCATTGGGCCTTGTGCCGGACATCAAGGACAAGCTCGACGCAGCGGCCGACGAACTGGCGAAACAGTGGCTGACGCAACACCGTGTCGCGATAAAGAGTCTGAAAGATGACAGGCAGGAGGCGTACAGGGACATTCGCGCGATGAGTACCGATCCGCTAGACATCGACTTGGTGCGCCCAAAAGTCTGGCAGCAGCAAACGAGGGCAAAAAACCCGGACGGTCAAACTGTTGATCTTCCGCGATATGAAAAACATCTCATATGCGATTCTGACGGAATGTTCCCCGATGACTTAAATCCGGATGAAATCGCCGTCCTGAAGGCGGAAATGAAGCGGCCGGGATTCAAAGCCTGGTATCGCAACCCGCCTGGAACCAGTCAGGAGTCGCTGGGCATTTCCTACGAGCTTGACGGAGCAATTAAGATCGTTCGGCCGGACTTCATTTGCTTTTCCGAGATCGCTGACGGAACAATCGTAGCTGATGTTGTAGACCCGCACGGCACGCATCTTAGCGATGCCTTGCCAAAGCTGCAGGGTCTCGCGAATTACGCTGCGAAGCATTCGGGTGTTTATCGGCGAATCGACTCGATAGCCAAAATGCCTAGTGGCCAGTTCAAGGTGCTGGACATGACAGAACCAAGCGTAAGAGAGGCTGTTTTGAAGGCCTCGTCTGCGGCGGCGGTATTTGAGAGCGCCGCTGCAACGCACTTTACGAGCTAAGCAAGCTTGTAGATTTGCGGGTATCGAGACGGCGTAATTTATAAATATTCAAAATTTTCAAGTGATTGATGAGCCAATTGGGTGCCTCTCCTGCCCTTGATCTGCTAGCTCATTCGGGACCGTGCTGACTAGCTTGAATGTTCACCTGCATTCCGATGGACATTAGACGTCTACTCATTACCGGCGACGAAACGAGACCATTCATCATACAACGGCTTCCTCTGATCGAAATAATCTGTACGGCGGTAAGCGCGCTCAACGGCCCCACCGACGGTATGCTGAACCATAGTCTCTTTCACCTCAAAACTGGCGTCCGTTTGATCCTCTAACCAAACACGCAGGCTTGTGCGAAATCCATGTGGTCGGGCCTTTAGCCCTTTGCGTTCCATCATTCGGCTAAGCGTCGCATCGCTCATTACGCCTTTGCGCATCGAAGGGAACAGAAAACCATCTCGGGCGAACGGCTTCGCAAGCTCGATTACCCGCGCGGCTTCATCCGAGAGATAGCAACGGAAAGCTTCGGTGGCGTCCTTCTTTCCCTTCAATAATTCTGATGGTGTCGTCCAGATCCGTCCTTCGATGTGTTGTAAGCGCAGAAAGCGAACCGGTTTCACTCTATGACCGGTAAGTATCAAAAGTCTCATGGCCAAGTTGGCGACTGTCGGTTCCTGCAAACTCGCATAAAAGTCGGGCACGTCCTGCCAAGCCATAGCCTCTATGTGAGTCGGCCTGTGACGCTGCCTGCCAAGCAGCGCTTTCGCCTTGCTCGTTGCTTGAATATCGACTTCTAGCCCGAGCGCGGCAGCGTGCTTCAATACCAATCCAAGCCTATTGATGGCCTTCTGCGCGGTGACAGCTTTCGTGTGCCAGATCGGCCCAAGCGTCTCTTGGATAAGACGTTGATCGATGGCGGAAACTGGATAGGCGCCCAGTTTTGGCAAGACGTGAAGTTGTAGCGGGGAGAACCATCTACCCGCTTTGCCATCATCCCGAAGTTCCGCCTTCCTCGCTTCGAAAGCTTCGGCCGCTATCTTTTCTAGCGAGTTGTCTTGTCTGAGCGTATCGCGCCGCTGCTTATCTCTCTGAATGATTGGGTCTTGTCCGACCCGAACTAAACTTCGCGCCGCATCTGCAGCTTCACGCGCCTGCTGCAATGATACGTCGCTGAGTGATCCCAACCCCATCTCTCTGCGCTTGCCTGCTATCGAGAAGCGATAGAACCATTTTGCTCGTGCATCGCTGACGACGTGTAGCCATAAGCCACCTCCGTCATTGTGCTTGCCGATCGGCGCCGACCTCACAAATGCTGCTGATAGCTTACTTCTTGCACGCTTGGAAACCAAGTTTGGACCACCTTTCAGACCACCTTTCTATACTGGACCTTACCGGATTAAGCCAGACCACATCACCCATCGGAATATTGAAATAATTATAATATATCACCCCTCTAAGTCGCATCCGGACTTAGTCGAACCGAAGTTCAAGTCACCTAGGCGGCACCATTTTTCACCAATTTGACTTCGTCAAAAATTTTGGTCCGGGGGACCAAAATTAGGTGAAAAGTGCCCGGCAGGGGCCTTCGATTCTTCATCGCTTCGCTCGTCACATGGATTGCGCTCGAGGCTGCGAGAAAACTGGCGTTTTCAGTCGGCATCGTTCGCAGGCTTGAAGACCACAAGCGATAGCACGACGAACGAATAGACCGCCGCCACGCCGACAGTAAACAGCACTGAGAGGAGCTCTGGCCAACCGAGGATCGTCGCAAACACTGGATAGATCGATATCTGCAACAGGTAGGTCGACGCATACAGCAGCGTGTAGAGGATAAGCGAGCGAACGATGGCCGCGTTGCTTCTGAAGACGAAAGAACGCTGCAGGTAGAAGTTCAGCAGAAGGCTACCGACCGTTGTCACCGCGAACGCGATCTCATGCGCGACGCCCAGCTTTCTCTGGATGTAGACGATGGCCGCCGCGAACAAATTCATGGAAGCGCCAACCACAATGTACCGGATCAGCGCACCGCTGGTCGGCGATGATTTCAGCTTCTGGAAAACCGTACCCATCATTGCGGTTTCGGCTTGTCCGACCCCGGTACATCATTGAGATAATCAGCCACAATATAGGAGGGGCGAGCCTTGGCCTCCCGCAGTGTCCGGCCGACATAGATACCTGTCAGGCCCACGCTGCAGATAAGCACACCGCCCATGAACCAGACTGACAGGATGAGAGACGGATAGCCAGACACACTGAACTGGCCCATCAGCGCCTGGATGAAGGTCACGATCGACAGCACAAATGTAATCGCCGCGATGATCAGACCGATCGTGACAATGATCCAGAGCGGCCGATCCGAGAATGAGAATACGACATCCGAAGCCAGCTTCAGAAGCTTTCTGAATGTGTAGGACGACTTGCCCTCGCTGCGCCTGCTGTGGGCCACGTCCAGATAGACAGGGTCAAACCCCATCCACTGGATCATGACCGGGAAATATTTCTGTTCTTCTTCCCAGCTGCAATAGGCATCGACGACGGTGCGGTGATACAGGCCGAAATTCGCGACGCTGGCGTCCAGCGGCTTGCCGGTCATGAAGCTCAAGAGGCCATAATAGCCCGCAGAAATCGCGCGGCGATAAAGGCTGTCATTGCGCTCGGCCCGGCGCGCGAGAACGATCTTGGCGTCCTCTTTTCTGGCTGCCTCGAACAGGTTCGGGATTTCTTCCGGTTGGTCCTGAAGGTCACAGTCCATGACGACGACCCATTCGCCGGTTGAATGTTTGAGGCCCGCTTCAATCGCCGAATGCTGCCCAAAATTCCGAGAGAACCTCATCCCCTTCACGAAAGGGTTCGCCGCGCAGATCTCTTTCACAGCAGCCCAGGACCCGCGCGGGCAGTGGTCATCTACCAGGATGATTTCATAACTGATGCCCATCTTGGCGCAGACATCGGCCACACGCTGGCAGAGCGGCTCGAGGGAGCCGGGGCTGCCATATACCGGCGAGACAACTGACAAGGTCGGTGACGTCATGGAGTATGTTCTTCCTGTAAGCCGCAGGCGGGCGCGTCGATCGCTCGACGGGTAATCAGGTCTTGAAATAGGCCTCGACGGCTTCAATCACCTTGTCGCACTCATGCCCATCCATCGTATACATCGGCAAGCGGACGAGGCCGTCGGAAACCGCATCCGTTACAGTCAGCTTCCCCGCAGCGCGTCCAAACTTCTTCCCACCCACGGATGAATGCAGCGGAACATAGTGGAAAGGCGCAATGATCTCTTTTGATTTCAGATGCTCACGGAACTCCTCGCGCGCCTCAAGATCGGGAAAGAGCAGATAGTACATGTGCGCATTGTGCTCGCACTCCGGCGGGATGAAAGGCAGGCGCGCCTTTTTTTGCGGGACGCAGGCCTTGAATGCGTCATTATAGCGGTGCCAGACGGCAAGGCGCCCTTCACGCACCGTATCGGCAACTTCCAGCTGGCCGTACAGAAAGGCCGAGATGATCTCGCCCGGCAGGTAGGACGAGCCGATATCGACCCAGGAATACTTGTCGACAGCGCCGCGGAAGAAGAGCGAACGGTTGGTACCCTTTTCCCGCAGGATCTCGGCGCGCTCGCAATACTTCGGATCGTTGATGCAAAGGGCACCGCCCTCACCGCTGATGATGTTCTTCGTCTCGTGGAAGCTGAAGGCCGACATCACACCAAGCGTGCCAGCATTGCGACCCTTATAGGTCGAACCCAGCGCCTGCGCTGCATCCTCAACGACTTTGAGACCATGACGGTCGGCAATCGCGTTAATCGCATCCATGTCGCAGACGACGCCGGCATAATGCACCACAAAGATGGCCACGGTCTTTTCCGTAATGGCCGCCTCGACCGCCTCTGGTGAAATGTTCAGCGTGTTCGGGTCGATATCGACAAAGACCGGGGTCGCCCCGCGCAGGCAGACGGCATTTGCGGTGGAGACGAAGGTAAACGATGGCATGATCACTTCGTCGCCTGCCGCCAGGTCCAGCAGAATGGCCGCCATTTCGAGCGCTGCCGTGCAGGAATGGGTGAGGAGCGCCTTCTTTACACCGAGCATTTCCTCGAGTTTTGCGTGGCAGCGTTTGGTAAAAGTGCCGTCGCCGGAAATCTGACCGAGCTCGATCGCCTCGCGGATATAGTCGATCTCCCGGCCCTGAACTTTAGGCTTGTTAAAAGGTACTGTCGCCATGATCCCCGGCTTATCCTCATATCCCTACGCGCAAGCTCTTAGTACGCGCGAATCCTGCGTTCAAATAAATAGATGAATGACACCGCGCGCAATGCGGCTGGCGCGGTTCAAGCGTCGCGCACTGTTCGGCGTAGAAAGCGAAGTTGCATCCCCGTAGTGGGAACGCTAACAGCCAGTCTCTTGCAGATTGCCTGAGGGGGCAGCAAGGGTAACGCCTTACACTTGTGGTAGTGCACGAAGGGGAGCAGCAGGTGAATTCATACGCTGAGCGCATAGCGAACCATCCTCGGTCGCAAAGAGCGCCCGTCCTGTTTCTGGTTTTGCTCATTCTTGTTTTCTACGGCTATGGCCGCTGGGTGATCGCTGACTATTACGATGCTGCGATCCCGCATTATGATTCAGTCGGCGCCTATCTCAGATACTTTATCGTTCTGGACGCGGTGCACCAGCATGGACTGGTTCCAGCCATTCCGTACGCTTTCGCTGACGCGCTCTCGCCGCTTCAATCGATCTTCACGCTTGCTTTCAGTCCATTCCTCAGCAAGTCGATGTCGTCATTCCATCTGTACAATACCCTGTGCTTCATCCCTGCCGTATTCGGGATGTATGCAGCCGCGCGTTCCTATCGCTGCGCTGCGGGCACGTCGGTTCTATTCGCCTGCCTGCTTCTGGTGCCAGGCGGCATGTATTACTGGGACCTCGGCGTTTTCGACCTGCGCCGTGACCCTGGCACATACTTTCTGCTTGTCGGCGCGCTCTTCTTCGCTATCGCTTATTTCGCCGGCGAAGCGCCAACACCGCGCCGGCGGCTCGCTTACGGTATTTGCACTGGCGTAACAGCGGGGCTGTGCCTTCTGTCGCGCGACTCTGCATTCGGCTTCCTGTTCGGCGTCGTTGTGTTGCCCGCGATTGGCATGTGGCTCGCGAATTTCCGCCGCAAGACCGTGCGGGACAATCTGTTCGACCTTATCCCGGTAATCGCCAGCTTTATACCGTTCGTCTTTATCTGGGGCCTGTTTGTCGATTCCATTCTTGGCCGGATCCTGAACCCGTACCTCTATTATGGTGCAGGCAATGACGGCCCGACCACGCTGGTGGACAATGTCGCGATCACTTTATTCCTGATTACCGACCTTGGTCACTCATTCTACTGGATGAGCTCCAAATGGGAGACCGTGAAGATCATGTCGGGTTTCGCTGCTCTCGTGGCCGGCATCTTCTTCCTGTCTCGGAACACGAAGGCTGCGAAACCAGAGCCGCAGCCGCCTCAGCTGACCGCGACCTCCAGAACGGTCACACTGGTGTCCATTACTGTATTCATTGTCCTCTACGTTCATTTCTTCCTCGCCTTCATCGTAGGCTGGCTCTCGGTCAATTCGCGATCGATCCTTGAGGTTGCCGCGCCGTATTATCCGTCGATGGCGGCCTTCCTCGTTGCCGGGCTTCTCGGCCTGAGCTTCCTGCCGCGCAGCCAGCGTATGCGCGTCCAGATTGGGAGTGCCCTTCTGGCGCTTACCCTCGTCGTTGTCGGCATGCATACACGCTCCCAGACGCGCAAACCGAACTATCCAGACTGGTTCGTCGCCGCTCATGAGCAGGTCGGGCAGGTGCTCGCCAATAGCGGCACGCCTTATGTCGTGGCCGAAATGGCCAGCGACTTCCGTATGCCTGCCGTTCAGCTCTACGCGGTCCAGAGCGGTGCGAAGCCGCCCCAGCGCCTGTTCTATGAATTTGATGGGCGCGGACATGACTTCTTTGTTGCGGGGCCCGCAGATCCTGCGATGAACGCGGGTTTCGAAGCCGCGATGGAAGAGGCCGTTCTTTGCCGGGCGGACTTCATTCTAACCTTCGCAGATATGAGCCGCTATCAGATAGAAGGCGCCGCCATCTACCTGGAAAGCTCAGGCACCGAGGTGGTCAGCCGCATTACGGGCAAGCTCGAAGAGGCACCAAAGACGTTTTATGGCGAGACCCCGGAGCAGCCGCTCTTCCGCGTCATCGATAATCGCGCCAGAAGTGCTTGCGAAACGGTCGAATAAGTCTGCGGCTATAGCTTATACGCCAAGCGGATAGTCAGCGACCGCTTCATAGATGCTCTTCTTGCCTTCGCGCGGGATGCTCTCAAAAAGGTGGAAGCGGTCAGCTGTCCACGGGCCCGCCCGCAGCACCTGCCAGCGTTCCGACCAGGCCATGGCCGCCTCCAGCGGGACGTTATTGAGATAGGCAAGGGTTATGTGCGGCTTGAAAGGCTTGGCGTCAGGCGACACGCCAATCCGGGCTGCGGCCTTCCGGCAATCGCTGGCGAGTTGATCAAGCACTTCGCTCCGCTTTACGGTTGCAAACAGGGACGACGGCTCCTTGCGGCCGAACCAGCCAACGCCTGAGATCTCGAGGTCGAATTGCGGCGGCGACAGCTCCCCGATCTCCGCATCAAGTTCGGCGGCCAGCGGCTCGGCAACCTCACCGAAGAAGCCGAGCGTCACATGGAAATGGGACCGGTCACGCCAGCGCGCGCCATCGACGCCCTTCTGCAGGGGTTCGAGACGGTCAGCGATATCATCGGGTACAGGCAGGCCCGCAAACAGTCTGATCATGCCCCAAGCTGACAGCTAATCGCTGCCCTCATCAAGAGCAGAACAACCCGAACCTAGCTGGCGAGCTCGTCCAGCTTTCCGAAATGCTCCGCAAGCAGATAATAGAAGGTAACGCGCGACTTGTTCCCGCCCTCGGGCTTCAGCGTCTCGCAGATCTTGCCAATTGCTGCATCGATCTCGTCATTCTTTTCCTTCAGGCCCAGCTTGTTGCGACAGTATTTGTCACGAACCCGCTGAAGCTCTGTCTGGTCAGAACAGGAGACCAGTGAAGAATCCCGATTGCGCAGGGCGATACCGAGGTGGCCGACGATCTTTTCGGCGGCTTTCTGGTTATAGCCTTTTGCGTACTTCTTGATGTTGTCAGCATACGCCGATGCGTCGGCCATACTTCGTCCCCCGTGAGTATTTCCATGCGTCCCTACTGTCACCCCGACAGCTTATGTATGCTGCCGCCAGACCCGGCGAAAGTCAAACTAGACTTGCGCTCTTTTCCCCAATGAGGCGTAAATTGAAGTATTGGCTCGCCCGGATCACGCTTGCGTCAACACATCCAGTTCTCCTTGAATTTGGGCGACCTTTCGCACATATTATCGCTAATCGGCATGCACGTATGCCGGCCTTTCGAAAGAGGGATAAATGAACGACTTCAACTCATCTGTCGCCCGCGGCAGGACTATGGATGCCAGCATTGACCAGGGGCTTCGCACCTTCATGCTCGGCGTCTATCAGAAACTGACGCTCGGCATCGCGCTTTCCGGCGTGCTCGCCTTTGCGGCCGGCACCTGGGACCCGCTCACCGCGCTGATCTTCGGCACGCCGTTCTATTACGTCGTGGCCTTTGCCCCGATCGTGCTGATCTTTGGCTCCATGTTCTTCATGAAGAACCCGTCGCCAACTGGATCGGCCATCCTGTACTGGGCGATCGTGACCTTTGTCGGCCTTGGCCTTGGCGTATACTTCTACATGGCTAGCTCGGGTATCTCGACGCAGACCGCTGGCGGTATCTCGCAATCGCTGAACTACATGACGATTGCGAAAGCCTTCATGATCACGGCCTCGGCTTTCGGCGCACTGACGCTCTGGGGCTACACGACCAAGCGTGACCTGTCGGCTATTGGCAGCTTTGCCATCATGGCGCTCTGGGCCCTCGTGGCCGTTTCGCTGGTCTACATGGTCCTGCCGATGCTCGGCATTCTGGAAGCGTCGTCCGGCATGGAATGGCTGATCTCCGGCGGTTTCGCCCTGCTTTCAGCCGTTCTTGTGGCCTGGCAAACGCAGGAACTGAAGGAAGGCTATTACCAGCTTTCGCACGACGGCCGCAGCCTGGCCGTGATGACGAACTGGGGCGCCCTCAACTTCTTCATCATGTTTGTGAACATGTTCCGCTTTGTGCTGATGCTCCTCGCCTCACGCGAGTAAGCAGCCGCGCAGCTAACAATTGACGAAAGCCCCGGAGCAGCTGTTCCGGGGCTTTTTTCATGCGCCGCACCCAACAGGACCGCGCTTCCCCGCTTGACGATCTGCGCCTGCTTTGAGAGGCTTGGAACAGATCATGAACTTCAAGGTGGGGGCGTCAATGGCCTATGACCCACATAATCCATGCGCGCGCGATATCTGCCGCGGTGTGCTTCGCCTTTTCGGGGCGATGAACCTGGCCGGCGTGACGGAAATGACGCTTGCGAATGGCAGGCGCGCCGATGTCGCCGCGATCGGTCCGAAAGGCGAAATCGTCATTGTCGAGATCAAGAGCTCCGTCGCTGACTTCCGCGCAGACGGGAAGTGGCCAGACTACCGTCCCTATTGCGACCGCTTCTATTTTGCAGTCAGCCATGGCTTTCCGAAGGATCTGATCCCGGCGGAAACCGGCCTTATAGTTGCCGACGGATTTGGAGGCGCAGTGCTGCGAGAGCCAGATACGACGCCTCTGGCCGCAGCGCGGCGCAAGGCGATGACGCTGCGCTTTGCTCGGCTTGCGGCCGTCCGGGCCACACAATATGTCCACCAGCCTTTCACCCCCGAAGCGGCCAAATAGGTGGCAAGCGAGGCTGGACGCCCGCACGCAGAATGCCTAGCTGACACCCCATGAGCCTTGCCTATCCCCTCGCCATCTCTGCCGACGACGCCCTGAAGGCGGGCGGAATTGCTGCACGCACGCGCTATGAAGCCGAAAGCCTTGCGGGCGACACGCCGATCCTGTCGCTGGAAACCGAGTGGCTGAAACCGGAGGCTGCAGACGTTCAGGCGCTGATCAAGGAAGCAGAGTCCGGCGAGGCAAAGGGTTTTATCCAGATCTATGAGGATGCCGATGGCAAACCCGTTCTGGCAGTGACCTACTGGAAGCTGAAACATGCGCCCACCGGCGAGGCAGCCGCGTCGGCCCCCAAACCAGCGAAACCAGAACCCGCCCCCCCCTCATCGCCGAAACCGAAGAAGCAGGCGACGGAAATCGATCATACGGATGACCTCTATTTCCGGAATGCGCGCAGCAAACGCTCACGCAAGAGCAAGCAGGCCGACCCGCGCCAGATGGACCTTTTCGTCAGCCCCGACCAGCGTGGCTACGAGCACAAGGATCCGCACAATCCGAACACGATGCTGACCGATGAAGAGGGCGACGGCACCACGTTCGGTGGCTAGCGCGCCAGCAATAGTTGCGTGGCCATCGCGGCCAGTGCCGAGACCGCCATCACGACCACGAAGACGATGCCAAGCATCTTCAGTCCCGGTTTTTCACGAGACGGAACACTGGTCCACCAGGACCTGAAACTGTCATGCTTTTCCATGGCGTCCGCCTAGCAGGACCAGCACACCGCTGAAAGGCTAAATTCCCGGAGACTTGCGGATATCAGGCGCCTGCTGGCTTGAACGTCAGTGCGACGCCATTGTTGCAGTAACGAAGCCCTGTTGGCTGCGGCCCATCCTCGAAGACATGGCCCTGATGACCGAGGCAGCGCGCGCAGTGGTATTCGGTGCGCGTAAAGAAGAGCTTGTTGTCTTCCTTGAAGCCGAGGCTGCCCTCGATATAGCTCCAGAAGCTCGGCCAGCCGGTGCCGCTGTCATATTTCCATTCCGATTTGAATAGCGGCAGGTCACAGCCCTCGCAGTGGAAGGTGCCGTCACGCTTCTCATCATCCAGAGGTGACGACCCGGCGCGCTCGGTGTCTTCCTTGCGCAGCACGTTGAATGCATCGCGCGGCAGACGCTCGCGCCATTCCGCTTCGGTGAGGTTGCGCCAGTCCGTATCGGCATATTGCGCTTCGGCAGCGCTCTGGCTTTCGGCAGTGCTGCGCGCATTGGTGCACGCGGCAAGGAGGCCACCCGCTACACTGCTCAACAGCAGGCGGCGTCGCGACATATTTGCAAAGACGTGTTTCATCCATGCGATATGGCCCCGAACACCGCGCCGACCACTCACAAATGCGTGTGGAAAAGGTGAGAGCCGCGCCAAAATTGCCTGCAACGAAGGGTCGCCATCGGCTTCCACAGTCTTTAGAAGTCCGCCTTCAAATTAACCTCAATGTGCCGGAGCAGGTCATGGACGACGGAAAGCTGACAGACGCAGCGCGCGAAAAACTGCGCCTGACGGTCGAGCGTATAGAGCGCCTCGAAGAAGAGAAAAAAGAAGTCGCTGATCAGATCAAGGATGTCTACGCCGAGGCAAAGGCCATGGGCTATGACACGAAGGCGCTTCGCCAGGTGGTACGCGTGCGCAAGCAGGACCGTCAGGAGCGTGAAGAGCAGGAAGCGGTTCTCGAAACCTATCTGATCGCGCTCGGAGAGGTCTAGCGACCCGCCTGGTCGAGCTCTTTCGGCCAGTGCTCAGGGCGCGGCCCCATCCCGACAGCGCGTGCGGGCAGGCGTCTCAGAATTGGCACCTTGTCCAGCAGCCGGACGATGAATGGCGCGTCGCCAGATGACTTGCCGCGAATGGTCGGCATGATAACGCGTTCATGCGCGAACACCTGCACTGCCTGCGTAATCTCAGCAGGCCATTCACGCCGCTTCTGCACCTTTTCAAGAATATCATTCGACAGGCTGCCCTTCTTGAGCGCCGGGCCGATAATTCGCGCCGCCGCCACAGCGTCCTGAAGGGCGAGATTGATGCCGACACCGCCAACAGGCGACATGGCATGGGCCGCGTCTCCAATGGCCAGAAGCCCGTCGCGCCACCATTTGCGCAGCCGGTTCACCTCGACACGAAGCAGTTTGACGTCATCAAAGCTCTCGATGCTCTGCGCTTCCTCAGCGAGTTCAGGCGCGATTGTCGAGACCCTGTCCCTGAACGCAGCAAGCCCATCTTGCTGAATTCCGTCGAAGCCATCCTTCTCGATGACCAGGGCGGCCTGCCAGTAGCTGCCGCGATTGATCGAGACCAGAAAGCCACCCCTGGCGAGGTGACCCAGCGATTCAGAGGAGGCATCGCGCACATTGCGCGGCAGCCGGAACCACAGCACATCGAAGGGCACACCCTGCTGAACCTGCTTCAGGCGCCCGGCCTCGCGCAGTGTGGAATCGCGACCATCACATGCAACTGTCAGTTTAGCGCGGATCTTGAAGTCTTCGTCGCCCTTTTTGGCGCAGATGCCCGTCACCTGCCCATCCCGGCCCATCAGTCGCTCAGCACGGGTCTCCATCATCAGCTGGAAACCGGGTAGCTTGCGCGCCTCGCTGGCCAGAAAATCGAGGAAGTCCCATTGCGGCATAAAGGCGATGAATTTCGCCGCCGTCGGTAGGTGGCTGAAGTCGACCATCCGGTAATGGCGCCCGCCCGCATTTAGCCCGATGTGTTCTGTTTTCTGAAAGTCGCGCTTCAGGAAGGTGTCCAGCAGGCCAAGCTCATGGAGTACCTGCATGGTGGACGGGTGGACCGTATCGCCGCGAAAGTCGCGCAGGAAGTCCTTGTGCTTCTCGACCACGACGACGTCTACGCCCTGCCGCGCCAGCAGATAGCCCAGCATGATGCCAGCGGGCCCACCACCAGCGATACAGCATTCTGTTTCAATCACCTGCATGTGCCATCGCCCTGATCTTGGCGTTTCACCTGAACCGACCTAATGTCTCAGCTACTGATGTCACGCGAAATCGACGAGAGAAAGAAGCGCAAGGCGCTGCGCAAACTGCGCAAGGCGGCAGAGCTCGCCGAACGCGGCGAGGGTCCGCCCCTTTCCGATTGGGAGCGCGAATTCCTCGAAGAAGTCGAGCAGCGCATCGAGACCTTTGGCTCTGCCTTTGCCGATCCTGAAAAAGGCAATCTCGAAGAGCCGATGTCGGCGCTTCAGACCCGCAAGCTGAAGGAAATCGACAAGAAGGCGCGCGGCAAGGACACAGGCTTCAAGACGCGCAAGCCGCTCGGCTGGAAAAAGAAGCAGGACTTCATCCCGCGCGTGCGCCAGCTCGACGACGACATTGTCGAAGAAACCGCGCCGTCGCCTGAGACAAAGCCCGCACCAACGCCGTTCAGCGTCATCCGTGGCAGCGAACTTGGCGCACCGCGCCCCAAGCGGAGCTCGAAGAAGGCGCCTGCCAAACCAGCGGCGCAATCAAAAAAGCCAGAGCGCGAGGCCGCTCCGGAGGCCGCGCCAAAGCGGCCCGCCTTCCGCGTCATCCAGGGCGGCAAGGATGACGCCTGACCAGCAGGCGGCATGGGACCGCTTTCAGGCTGACACGGCAGACGCCCGCCAGCCCTATGACATCTTTGCCTTCGGGGACGGTCCTGACCTTGCCGACGAGCTGCTGGCGCTGGTGCTGTCCGGGACAAAACAGGCCACCGCCGGGCGTCTCGATCTCTACAAGTCTCTGGCGATGCGCCCGCCAGCGCCCGGCGATCTTTCGCTCATCCTCGATGGCGCGGGCCGGCCCGCCTGCGTGATAGAAACCACGCGGGTCGATATCGCGCCGTTTTCTTCTGCAACAGAGGAATTTGCCTATGTCGAAGGCGAAGGCGACCGCTCTCTCGCTTACTGGCAATCGGCGCACCTCGCCTACTTTCACCGCGAATGCGCCCGCGAAGGCAGCTTCTTTTCAGAAAACGAGCCCATCGTCTTTGAACGGTTCCGGCTTATCTGGACTCCTGAACAGCAATAGCAGGCCAGACCCTGGCCTTCTGATGGAGCACAGGAATGAAGACCGTCGTCATCACAGGCGCCTCGACCGGAATTGGCCGCACCGCCGCCGAACACCTCGCTGCGCAAGGCTGGAAAGTCTTTGCCGGCGTGCGCAAGCAGGAAGACGCCGACGCTCTGGCCAGGGCCAATCCAGCTATCGAACCCCTCATGCTGGATGTCACGAAATCAGAAGATGTCGAGGCGGCGGTTGTGAAAGTTTCAGAGGCGCTGGGCGGGGCAAAGCTCGCTGGCCTCGTCAATAATGCAGGCATTGCCAATATGGGCCCGCTCGCGCTGCAGCCTGCCGACGAGTTCAAGGCCCACTTCGAGGTGAACGTCTTCGGTACACTGAACGCCACGCAAGGCTTCTTGCCCCTGCTCGGCACAGACCGTAACCGCAGCGGGGAACCCGGCCGGATCGTCAACATCACCTCACTTGGCGGGCGCATCGCGGCGCCATTCCTGGGCGCCTACACCGCAACCAAGCATGCCGTCGAAAGCATGACCGACAGCTTCCGGCGCGAACTGATCATCTATGGCATCGATGCCATTGCAATCGGTCCGGGCTCTGTGAAGACGCCCATCTGGGACAAGGCTGAGGACAAGAACGAGAACCAGCCCTACGCCAATTCGGCCTGGGCAGAGCCGATCTCCAAATTTTCCGACGCGATGCTCAAAGGTGGGCGCGAAGGCCTCCCACCTGAACGGATCGCTGAAGTCATTGAGACCGCGCTTATCGATTCGAGCCCCAAGGCGCGCTATGCGCCCGTTCCGAACAAGTTCACTAACTGGACCATCCCGACCCATATTCCAAAACGCTGGCTGGACAGCATCTTCGCCAATCGGTTCGGCATGCAGAAGCCCGACTGACCGCAAAGGCCTGACCACGCGTCAGCATTCCAAGCACGCACCACCCGTTCTAGGCTCTCCTGAAACAACAGATCGGGAGAAACGGATATGGGCGACCTCGTCACGCGCAAGGATGACAATGGGCTGTGCTGGCTGACGCTGAATCGGCCGGACAAGCTGAATGCGCTGACCGTCGACATGTTCAGGGAACTGCGCGCCCATGTCAGCGACCTCTACAATGATGAGAGCGTCGGCTGCATCATCCTGAAAGGCGCGGGCAAATGCTTCTCTGCGGGCCACGACCTCGGTGACATTGCCGAAGGCGAAGCGGTCCCTTCGCGCGGCTGGCATTCGGAAACCCTCCGCCTGATGGAAAAACTGCCAAAGCCGGTCATCGCAGGCGTTCATGGCCACTGCTATACCGGCGCGCTGGAAGTGGCGCTTGCCGCAGACTTCATCCTCGCGGCCCAGTCTGCCAAATTTGCGGACACACACGCCAAATGGGCACTCACCCCAATCTGGGGCATGAGCCAGCGCCTGCCGCGCCGCGTCGGTATCGCGACCGCCAAACGCCTCATGTTCACCGCAGAGACGGTAAAGGCCGACGAAGCCATGCGTATGGGCCTCTGTGAAGCCATCTTCGCCGATGAAACATTCGAGGCGGACCTGGAAGTCTTCGCCCGTCAGATCCTCGCCAACTCGCCCTTCAGCCATGCGGCCAACAAGCGCCTGCTTGAGGCGACCGACGCCGACAAGATGGATGCCGGGCTGCAATGGGAAATCCTGGAGAATGAAGGTGTCGGCCCCGACATGCAGGCGCGCATCGGCGCCTTCATGAAGAAATAGGCATTACAGAAGCCAGAGTATGACGTTCAGCATCAGCGACCCTGCGATAAAAAGCATGGAGATCAGCCTGAAATTGCTGTGGCTCATTGGTTCTGCGGCATGCGAATCCATACGGCGCTGCAGGTCGCAAGCCTTGATGTAAGCAATGTAGAAGATGACAACGCCAATCAGAATGAAGATCGTCGCGCCTATCTTGGCCAGCCATGTGGGCTCAAACTTGCCAAAGATCGCCTGAAAACCGAGCCCGACACCCGCAGACGCAAGGCCGGTCCGCATCCAACCCGCAAAGGTGCGTTCATTGGCGAGGATTGTGCGGTCTTCAGCCCAATCGGTCCGATCTTGCGCAAGATCGGTCCGGTCTTCTGCCAGCTCGTTTGACGTGGGCATGCTTTTTATAACCGCCGTGCGGCCAGATGGTTTCAGCCACGCGGGTGCGCGCCCGCGTGCACGGCGCGCAAACGCTCAGAATCGACACCGGTATAGACCTGCGTCGTTGAGAGGCTGGAATGGCCAAGCAGCGTCTGGATCGCGCGCAGATCCGCGCCCGCTGAAAGAAGGTGCGTCGCAAAGGCGTGGCGGAGGGCATGCGGCGTTGCTGTCTCAGGCAGGCCGAGCGCGCCGCGCAGAACCTGAACGCCGCGCTGCACGATGGCGGGCTGCAGCCGCTTACCACGAACACCATAGAAAAGAGGCGTATCGCTGGTCAGCCGATATGGGCAAAGCCGCGCATATTCATCGATCGCGCGGCGCACTGCCGGAATCAGCGGCACAAGCCGGATCTTGCCGCCCTTGCCCACAATTCGTAGCCTTTCGGGGACAGGCACGATATCCCCATTCAGGCCCAGCGCTTCTGAAATACGAAGCCCCGCGCCGTAAAGCAGCGTCAGCACGGCCGCGTCGCGTGCGGCCACCCATGGCACTTCTGCCGTCGCCTCGACCGTTTCGATCATATCTCGCGCTGCTGCGACAGAGACCGGCCGCGGCAGGCGTGACTGGCGCTTTGGCCCCTTCAGGAAGGCGATCTCCGGGTTCTCGATGCCATGATCGTCGTCCAGCCAGTGAAAGAATGTCTTGATGGCCGACAGGACCCGCGCAACCGACGTATCCGACAGCCCTTCACGTCGGCGTTTGGCGAGGAAGGCGCGAATGTCGCTCGCATGAAGGTGCCTGAACGCCTTGATCGCAACTGGCTCGCCCAGATGGTCGTCCAGAAAGCCAAAAAAGCTTCGAAGGTCGTGGCCATACGCCTCAACCGTATTGTCTGCGAGGCGCCGTTCACGGGAGAGATGATCGAGAAAGGCGGAGAGGATTTCCATGGAGACCTAAGTCTCCGCCCCCGTGGTTAAGGAGGTGTTGAGAGGCTCACATGTGTCTACAGAGCCCGGGCTCGATGACAGGCGTTCGATTGTACTGAACCGATACGGTTCAGGTCAGAGACTTTTCCATCATCAGCCCGTCATAAGTCACGCCATCAAGGCGCCGGTAATCCTGGATGATTCCGATCCGCCTGAAGCCATACCGCTCGAAAAGCGCGATCGCAGCCCGATTGCTGGAATAAACCGTCAGCTCGACCTTTTCGATACCCACGCGCTGCGCATGGTGGCACACAGCTTCTAGCAGCCTCTTTCCGCTCCCTTTGCCACGCGCCTCCGGCAGAAGACCAATACCAAGAATTCCGCGATGGGCGCACTCAGGAATATCAACAGGAACGATATCGGCCCAGCCGACAACCTTGCCTGCATCGACCAGACAATACATCGGCAAATCCTCAGCGATCATCCGCTTCGGCAGATTTCGTTCAGGATCAAAGGGCGGCAGTGCCACTCTCCCGAGATAGACTTTCTCTGCAGCCACGAATTCGCAGGCGGCCCGCCAGCCCGCAATGAGATCATCTCTGATGTACACCACATCCATTCGCTTACCTTACCGCAAGCAATTCAAACTGCCCATTCCGTCCTGAAACCCGCGGGTGACGCACGAAGGCGGTAAGTCTAAAGCTGGCGGCGATGAAGATCGCCAGCATCCTCTTTCCGCTGCCTCTGCCGGAGCCGTTCGACTATGCCGTTCCCGATGGCATGGATGTCGAACCTGGCAGCTATGTGCGTGCACCGCTCGGCAAGATCGAGCGCACGGGCGTCGTCTGGGCGGTGAAGACCCGCGCCGAGGACGACACACGCGACCTCAAGCCTGTTCTCGATGTCTATCCCGTCCCGGCCATGCCAGAGCCGATGCGTAAATTCGTGAGTTTTTCTGCCCGCTATAATGTGGCCCGTCCCGGCCACGTGCTCGCCATGGTGCTGCGGGCGCGCGGCGGACTGAAACCATCGCCCACTGCAACCGTGTATGAGCCGACGGGCCACCGCTCCAACCGCATGACCGAAGCGCGGGTCAAAGTGCTTGATGCCGCGCGAGAGGCCGGACCAACCAGCGCCGCAGAGCTTGCCCGGCAGGCAGGCGTTTCCCCCGGCGTCGTAAAAGGCCTTGTCGAAATCGGCGCGCTGGAGGCCCGCGAGACCCCGACAGATTTGCCTTATCCTCAACCGACGCGCTTTGAGGGCGGCGAGCACCTGACGGCGGAGCAGAAGACCGCGAGCAATGAGCTGCGCCGCGCCATCGCAAAGGGCGGTTTCCAGCCTTTCCTGCTCGATGGCATCACCGGTTCTGGCAAGACGGAGGTCTATTTCGAAGCCATCGCCGAAGCCCTGCAAAAGGCGGGGGATGCACAGGTGCTCGTCCTCCTGCCGGAAATCGCTTTGACGCAGGCCGTGCTTGCCCGCTTCGAGGATCGCTTTGGCGCCCCACCCGCGCCCTGGCATTCAGGCCTTTCCGACGCAGAACGCCGCCGCACCTGGCGCGAGACGGCGCATGGCCGCGCCCGCATCGTGATCGGCGCGCGCTCTGCCCTCTTCCTACCTTTCCGCAATCTCAAACTCATCATTGTGGACGAGGAACACGACACATCCTTCAAGCAGGAAGACGGCGTCACCTATCATGCCCGCGACATGGCCGTGATGCGAGCCAAGCTCGAAGACGCGGCCATCGTTCTGGCTTCCGCCACACCCGCACTGGAAACAATGGTGAATGCCGAAGCTGGCCGCTACAGGCGCCTCAGGCTCTCGGCCCGCCCCGGCGCGGCTCGCCTGCCGGATATTGAGCTTGTCGATCTACGCCTCGACCCGCCAGAAAAGGGAAACTGGCTCTCACCGACGCTCTCAAACGCGCTTGTCTCAACGTTTGAGGCGGGCGAGCAAAGCCTTCTTTTCCTCAACCGGCGCGGCTACGCCCCGCTCGTCATCTGCAAGGCCTGCGGCGAGCGCCTCAAAAGCCCCGGCACAGAAAGCTGGCTGACCGAGCACCGCTATACCAATCGTCTCGTCTGCCACCTGACAGGCTGGTCGATGCCAAAGCCGGAAGCCTGCCCGATGTGCGGGGCAAAGGATTCGTTGATGGGCGTTGGCCCGGGCGTAGAGCGTGTGGCCGAAGAAGCCCGCATACTTCTGCCACAGGCGCGGGTGGAGATATTCTCCTCCGATACCGCGCGCTCTGGCGAAGAGACGCGCGGCATTGTCGACCGGATGGCTGGCGGCGAAATTGACGTGCTGATCGGCACGCAGATCGTCGCAAAAGGTCACAATTTCCCGAACCTTACGCTTGTCGGCGTCGTCGATGCCGACAGCGGCATGAAAGGCGGCGACCTTCGTGCAGGTGAGCGCACCTATCAGCTGCTGAGCCAGGTCGCGGGCCGGGCGGGCCGCGCCGAACGCCCCGGCCGCGCTCTCATCCAGACCTATGGACCAGAGAACCCCGCCATGATTGCGCTGGCGGCGGGTGACCGCGACGGCTTCCTGCAGATTGAGCGCGATGTTCGCGCAGAGCTGATGCTTCCGCCTTTCGGACGTATGGCCGCGCTCGTCCTGTCGGCACCTACGCCGCAACTTATCGAAGAAGCAGGCCGACTGGCCGGCGCAGCTGCCCCCAATGGAGAGGGCGTCACAGTGTATGGCCCGGCGCCCGCCCCGATCTCCCTGCTTCGTGGACGCCACCGCATCCGGTTCCTCATCACCAGCCCGCGCGACGTCGATCTGTCGGCGTACATGGCGGCATGGTTAAAGAGCCTGAAGCTCCCAAACCCTGTGAGAATCTCAGCAGATATCGATCCGTATTCCTTCCTGTAGAGAATGCCCCCACGCCGACCCTCCCCAGGGGGGAAGCGGGATGACCGCATGCGAAGATGTGACCGATAGATAGCCCAATGAAATCATCGCCCCCTCCCCGCTCGCGGGAAGGGTCGGGGTGGGGCTTTACGCGCGCCGCCTGATCCCTACGCCTTACTAGAAGCCTCCTGAGAAGATTGTCGCAGCCACTCCAATTGGCTGGCCGCGCCCATGGTTTCATTCTATCAGAAATTGTTGGAGGCGTTTCAGTGATAGACGAGCAGAAACAAGATTCGGCTCTCCCCACGTCGACGCGGTTGATCAGGGCGAGCGCGGTGTTCGCGATGCTTCTCGGGCTGGCTCTCGCTTTTGTGCCGTGGATCATCGCGGCTTCAGGTGAATACAACCCCATGCTGGTCAGTTTGAGCCTGTTGCTTGGGCTCCCCTTCTGCATTGGCGCGGTTGGTCGGTTATTGTTCAAGATATTTGGCGTTACGACTGGCGCCGATTTTGGTTGGGCCTCTCTTTCAGTAGCGATGGTCGTCCTTTTTGCGGGGGCGAGCATACTGCGGGAAGCCATCATATGTATTCTTATGGCTGCCCCGTTTTGGGCCTTTGGCGTCTGGCTAGGCACCTATACCATGGGCGTTTCGCTTCGCCGCTTTCCAGACCGACCACGCGCCAACGGCGCGGTCTTTCTTATG
This sequence comes from Henriciella barbarensis, assembly GCF_003576345.1. Classification (GTDB taxonomy): domain Bacteria; phylum Pseudomonadota; class Alphaproteobacteria; order Caulobacterales; family Hyphomonadaceae; genus Henriciella; species Henriciella barbarensis. The sequence goes on from NZ_QWGB01000005.1 coordinate 825,430, forward strand.
CTGCCTTACGTCATGCTCGGCGCAGAATTGCATCTTCAGCCCAGCGCTCAGACGTATGTCATAAGCCGGTCCGTCACCGTCAACGCGTCGGCTGACGCCGTCCGGCCCCTTTTGTCGGAGATGCGCAACATTTCTGTCGATGAAGGTCGCTGGAATATTTCCCAGAATCTTCTGGGCGTACCCCGTCCGGTTTCTGCCGTCGTGATCGATCAAGTCCGACTGGCGCGCTGGCAGAATGATGTTTCATTCGAGGAACGCATTGAATTGAACACAGGCTCTGAAATGCGCTGGCGTTTTGCATTCCCCAATGACTCGGTCTCGCGCTACACCGACAGGCACATTTCGCCCGATAGCGAGCATCTCAGGGTCGAGACCGGCGGGTACCACTTGGAGCCTCTGACGGGGAATCGCGTCCGGCTCACATTGGAAACCACTTACACTGCCAAAACACCCGTCAACTTTTACGCATCACTCTGGGGCGAGCTGATTCTGGGCGATATTCAGTCAAACGTACTGCATATAATCAAGCAGCGCGCAGAGGCTTCCCGCTAGGTCACATCAATCCCTATTCCTTCCTGTAGGCAGCCCGCGTGCCAATCGGTCGCAATTCAACCGCTACAGCCACGTTGTCAGTGCCGAAACGAAGTGCTAAGCGCCCTCACAAGTATTGGGTCGGGGCATCGCTCGTCGGCCCGAACCCTTATGTTTCACTTCCGGGCATCCGCCCGCCAACAGACGGAATCCAAGGTCTTGGCCGCATCTTCCGCCTCCCATGCTAATGAAACTGCGCGCCGCTATGCGAGTGCTCTGTTCGATCTCGCCAAGGATAAGGGCGAGCTCGCAACGGTCGATTCCGACCTGAAGAGCCTCACCGCGATGGCCGCAGACAGTGAAGACCTTCGCCGTCTTCTTGAATCACCCGCCTTCGCGCGCGAGGACAAGGCCAAGGCGCTTCAGGCGCTGGCCAGTGCTGCAAAGCTTTCCACGCTCGTGTCGAATTTCCTTGCCACGATGGCGACGAATGGCCGGTCCAGCGACATTACCGGCGCTGCCAGCCATTTCGATCAGCTTTATGCAAAGCATCGTGGCGTGAAGCGGGCTGTCGCCCGGACCGCGGAAGAAATGACCGCAGAACAGCGCCAGAAGCTTGAAGCCATACTGGCAAAGGCTGTAGGCAGCGACGTCGAACTTGAGACAGAAGTGGTTCCAGCCCTTATCGGCGGCATCCAGCTGCGTGTCGGCTCCACTCTTGTCGATGCGAGCGTCGCCTCGAAACTTGAACGTATGAACACCGCCATGAAGGGAGCTTAGAGGCTCGATGGACATCAGCGCTGCAGAAATTTCAGGCATCCTGAAATCCCAGATCGAAAACTTTGGTGTCGAGGCTGAGGTCTCCGACGTTGGACAGGTTCTGTCCGTCGGTGACGGTATCGCCCGCGTCTATGGACTCGATAACGTACAAGCCGGCGAAACCGTCGAATTCGACGGCGGCGTGAAGGGCATGGCCCTCAACCTCGAAGCTGACAATGTCGGCGTCGTGATCTTCGGCGACGACCGCGGCATCAAGGAAGGCGACAACGTCAAGCGCCTGAACGAGATTGTTGCTGCTCCTGTCGGCAAGGGTCTCCTCGGCCGCGTCGTGAACCCGCTGGGTGAGCCGATCGACGGCAAAGGCCCGATCGCGGACGTCGCAGACCGTAACCGCGTCGACGTGAAAGCTCCTGGCATTCTTCCTCGCAAATCGGTTCACGAGCCGATGATGACCGGCCTCAAAGCCATTGACGCGATGATCCCGGTTGGCCGCGGTCAGCGCGAGCTGATCATTGGTGACCGTCAGACCGGCAAGACCGCGATCTGTATCGACACCATCCTGAACCAGAAGCAGACCAATGATGCTGCGAAAGACGACAGCGAGAAGCTGTTCTGTGTCTATGTCGCCATCGGCCAGAAGCGCTCCACGGTTGCCCAGGTCGTCAAGACGCTCGAAGAGCGCGGCGCCCTCGACTATACCGTCATCGTGACCGCAACGGCGTCCGAGCCTGCACCGCTCCAGTATCTTGCACCGTTCACCGGCTGCACGATCGGCGAGTGGTTCCGCGACAATGGCATGCACGCCCTCATCATCTATGATGACCTGTCCAAGCAGGCAGTTGCATACCGTCAGATGTCCCTGCTTCTTCGCCGCCCACCGGGCCGCGAAGCCTATCCGGGCGACGTCTTTTACCTCCACTCCCGCCTGCTCGAGCGCGCAGCCAAGCTGAACGAGGACTACGGTTCCGGTTCGCTGACCGCCCTGCCGATCATTGAGACCCAGGCGAACGACGTGTCGGCCTACATCCCGACGAACGTCATCTCCATTACCGATGGTCAGATCTTCCTTGAGACCGACCTCTTCAACTCCGGTATCCGTCCGGCTGTGAACGTTGGCCTCTCGGTGTCGCGTGTGGGTTCTGCTGCGCAGACCAAGGCGATGAAGAAAGTTGCCGGCTCGATGAAGGGTGAGCTCGCCCAGTACCGCGAGATGGCCGCCTTCGCGAAGTTCGGCTCCGACCTCGACGCTGCAACCCAGCGCCTTCTCGGCCGTGGTGAGCGCCTGACCGAGCTCCTCAAGCAGCCGCAATTTTCGCCGCTGCAGATGGAAGAGCAAGTCGTCGTGATCTATGCCGGTACACGCGGCTATCTCGACCAGGTGCCCGTCCGTGACGTGACGCGCTTCGAGAAGGAGCTTCTTGCCCACCTGCGCGGTGCGAAGAAGGACCTCCTCGCCAAAATCCGCAAGGACAAGGCGCTGACCGACGAGATCGAAGCCGAGATCAAATCGACCCTTGAAGACTTCACCAAGTCGTTCGCCTAAGACGCCACGCTATCAGGAGCTGAGCAATGCCCAGCCTCAAGGATCTGAAAAACCGGATCAACAGCGTGAAATCCACGCGGAAGATCACCAAGGCCATGCAGATGGTTGCAGCGGCCAAGCTGAAGCGTGCCCAGGATGCTGCGGCCGCCTCGCGCCCATACGCCCAGCGTATGGCCAGCGTCGTGGCAAACCTTGCAGGCTCCATGGGCGAAGGCTCCAGTGGCCCGAAACTTCTGTCCGGCACAGGCAGCGACCAGACCCATCTGGTCGTCGTCCTGACATCCGAGCGCGGTCTGGCCGGCGGTTTCAACACCTATGTGGTGAAGGAAGCCCGCCGCCTGATCGCTGAGCTCGCCGGCGCAGGCAAGACCGTGAAGATCCTCACGGTCGGCAAGAAGGGCCGTGAGCAGCTGAAGCGCGAGTATAGCGAGCTCTTCGTCGGCCACCTCGACCTCTCTGACGTCAAGGGGAACGACTATTCCGAGGCCGGCATCGGTCTTGGCAAGGAGATCACCGGCCGCTTCGAGTCCGGTGAATTTGACGTCGCGACCCTCGTCTACAGCCAGTTCAAGAACGTGCTCAGCCAGGTGCCCGTCTCCCAGCAGCTCATTCCTGCGCAGGCCCCGGACGATGCCGAGACGATCGACCTCAAGGGCGCGACCTATATTTATGAGCCATCGCAGGAAGAGATCCTCGAGACGCTCCTGCCGCGCTACATCAATACGCAGATCATCTCCGCAATGCTGGAAAGCGGCGCAGGTGAGCAGGCGGCACGCATGACCGCTATGGACAATGCAACCCGCAATGCCGGTGAGATGATCGACGACCTCTCGATGGAATATAACCGGGCGCGTCAGGCCCAGATCACCAAGGAGCTGATCGAGATCATCTCCGGTGCGGAGGCCCTTTAAGGGGACGAGACGATGAATTTCTGGGTCTACGAACACTTTTCAAACAAGCGCGCACGCGTGCACGCGGCCGATTGCCGATACTGTAATCACGGCCAGGGTGTCGGCGGCGACCAGACCAATGACGACGACAAGTGGCACGGGCCTTTCAAGACCTACGCCGAAGCCGAGACAGCCGCTCAGGCGCTTGGCCAGAAGGACACCCGCGATTGCGGCGTCTGCAAGCCTGCCCAGGCAAGCGAGCGCCGCGGTATCAAGGTGTCCGATGTTGCCCCGGCCATTGCCGCGGCAGCCAAAAAGGATACTGCCTCTAAGCCGGCGGCACCCAAAAAGCCAGCTTCCACAAAGACCAAAACGACATCCGCTCCCAAGGAGACGCCTTCCATGAGCAGCTCTGCATCCGCCGCAACAGGTAAGATTTCACAGGTTATCGGCGCTGTCGTCGACGTTGAGTTCGACGGCCACCTTCCAGACATCCTGAACGCTCTGGAAACCGACAATAACGGCAACCGCCTCGTTCTTGAGGTTGCTCAGCACCTCGGCGAGAACACGGTCCGCACCATTGCCATGGACTCCACCGAAGGCCTCGTTCGCGGTCATCCGGTGAAAGACCTTGGCGAACCGATCCGGGTGCCGGTTGGCCCGGAAACGCTTGGCCGTATCATGAACGTCATCGGCGAGCCGATCGATGAGCGCGGCCCGGTCGAGACCAAGACCCGCGCCCCGATCCACGCACCGGCCCCTGAATTCGTCGACCAGTCCACCGAGGCTGAGATCCTCGTTACCGGTATCAAGGTCATCGACCTGCTCTGCCCATACGCAAAAGGCGGCAAGATCGGCCTCTTCGGCGGTGCAGGCGTGGGCAAGACGGTTCTCATTCAGGAACTGATCAACAACATCGCAAAGCTGTTCGGCGGCTATTCGGTGTTCGCAGGCGTCGGCGAGCGTACGCGTGAAGGTAACGATCTCTATTACGAGATGATCGAATCCAACGTGATCAACCTCGAAGGCGACAGCCGCGTGACCCTGGTCTACGGCCAGATGAACGAGCCTCCGGGCGCCCGTGCCCGCGTCGCACTGACCGGCCTCGCACAGGCTGAGTACTTCCGCGACCAGGAAGGCAAGGACGTCCTGTTCTTCGTCGACAATATCTTCCGCTTCACGCAGGCAGGCTCCGAGGTGTCCGCACTTCTCGGCCGTATCCCGTCCGCTGTGGGTTACCAGCCAACGCTGGCCACCGACATGGGCGCCCTGCAGGAGCGTATTACCTCCACCAACAAGGGTTCGATCACCTCGGTCCAGGCCATCTACGTCCCGGCTGACGACCTCACCGACCCTGCACCAGCCACCTCCTTCGCCCACCTTGACGCGACTACGGTTCTGAACCGCGCGATCTCGGAAAAAGGCATCTACCCGGCTGTTGACCCGCTCGACTCCACGTCCCGTATTCTCGACCCGATGGTCGTTGGCGAAGAGCACTACAATGTTGCTCGCGGCGTTCAGGAAATCCTGCAGCGCTACAAGGAACTCCAGGACATCATCGCCATCCTCGGCATGGACGAGCTGTCTGAAGAAGACAAACTCGTCGTGGCACGCGCCCGTAAGGTCGAGCGCTTCCTGTCGCAGCCGTTCGACGTTGCTGAAGTCTTCACCGGTTCGCCGGGTGAGCAGGTCAAGCTTGAAGACACGATCAAGGGCTTCAAAGGCCTCATCGCTGGCGACTATGACCACCTGCCAGAGCAAGCCTTCTACATGGTCGGCGGCATGGACCAGGCCATGAAGAAAGCCGAAAAGATGATGGCAGACGCGTAAGGCGTTCCCTCAACCCAATTAGATCAACAGCCGCGTCGGAAACGATGCGGCTGTTTTCGTTTCAGGGGTGCCTTTTCCTTTAGTCCCCCGTAAATCTCGGTTCGCGTCCTTCCAGAAACGACGCCACACCTTCGCGAAAGTCGTCTGACTCCTGCATCAGCAGGAAACTTTCCAGATCGCGGTGGCCAGTGGCGCGAGACAGTGCGTGCGCGGCGACATTCACATCCTGCTTGACCATCTTGAGCGCGGTCGGTGGCAGCCTGCCCGTATCGTCCGCCAATGCCTTCGCCCGTTTCAGGGCGCTTTCAGGCGGTGCCAGATAATCAATGAGGCCCCAGCTTTCAGCCGTCTGTGCGCCCACTTTCTCACAAAGCGCTGCAAGCCGCTTGGCGCGCGCCGGTCCGACAAGGGCGACGAAGCGGGGGATTGAGCCCCAGCTCATATTCATGCCGCGCTCCACCTCCGGAACGTAGAACCGGGCCGCCTCAGAGGCCACGCGCAGGTCGAGCGACACCATAAGCGCCATGCCACCGCCGATGCACCAGCCCTCAATCGCGCAAATGGTCAGCGCATCGATCTTTTCCCATGCCTCGCAAAGGCGGGGTCCTGCACGCTGAATGATTCGGCGCTGGCTTAGGGGTATTCCTGCTGGGTCCTGCCTTTCAGGATCTTTCAGGTCGGCCCCCATCGTGAACACGTCCGTACGGCCCGTCAGGATGACCGTGGATATCTCCGGCGCGTCATGGAAACGAAGCGCTGCAGCCGTAAGCTCACGCATCAGGCGCTGGGAAAGCGCGTTGGCGCGGCCGCCCGTGTCAAAACTGACAATCGCGGTACGCCCCTCAATTTTTACCGTCACCAGCTCAGCCATTTCATTCTTCCCTCGAAACTGTTTCCACACGTCTAATCAGCCGTCCAATGTGCTGCAATTTCAGCCTGTTTGGCCTTGCGACAGCAGGTCCCGGTAGACATTAGCGCCCTAATCAGTATTGGAGACCACAGCAAAGAAACTTGGAAATCTCGTTCGATGGCCAGCAAACTTCACTTCTCACTCGTCTCGCCCGCCAAGGAGCTTTTCTCCGGTGAGGTCGATCACGTGATCGCACCCGGTACGGAGGGTGAGTTCGGCGTTCTCGTCAATCACGCGCCTTTCATGACCACGCTGAAGAATGGCGTCGTCCGCGTTCTTGAGAATGACACGACCAAAATGCGCCTGTTCGTGCGCGGCGGCTTTGCAGATGTGACGCCGGCCGGCCTCACCATTCTGGCAGAAGAAGCCGTGGATCTCTCAACCGTCGATACCGCAAAAGTCGACGCAGAGCTTGAAGACGCCAAGAACAAGCTTGCCGCTGAAGGTAAGGAAGGCCCGCACGCCGCAACACTGAAGGCACAGGTCGACTATCTCAGCGATCTCAAATCAGCCGTCGTCAACTAGCAACGCGGCCGCCTGCCATACGACTTTACCCAGGCCGCCCTAAAAAGGGCGGTCTTTGTGTATCTGGACATCCTGTGTCATGCTCTCCCGATACTCGGGGAGAGAAAAAAAATGAATGCCAGACACTTCGCGCTCATCGCAGGCACTGCCCTACTCGCCAGCGCCTGCGTTTCGCAGGAGGAGCGCGCCTTCTACAAGGACAGCGCCTACATTGATGAAAGCGCGGGCTTCAAGGCCTTTGCAGATGCGGTGACCTCACATTGCGCGCCCGCCATTGAAGGCAAACAGGGCTTTGCGGATTTCGAGGTCAAGGGCGCCACCCGTATCCGGATGATCGATGACAACAAGATCCCGGTCGTGTCGAGCGACACGCTTCCCGTCTGGCAGCTCGCAGAAGGTCTCGTCCAGATGCAGCTCGACCCTTATGATCGTTGCGAGGTCGTGGCCGTCGGACTGCCTGCGGACACAACACTCGACGTTGCGATCAACGCTGCCAAGGCGAGCGGTTTTCGTGACGCGGAAGCTTCTGCACAGGGCGGACGCCGACTTGTGTCGGGTCAAGGTACAGCGATTGAGTTCTCGGGCCCTTCAGAAGCGCAGACGCCGGACGGCCGGACCTACACGAAGGTCACGGCGATCGTAACGCCCGGCAGCTAGCTGTTCGCGCGCAGCCATTTCAGGGCGCCGTCCTGCATTCCCATGAATTTCGGTGCGTCTTCCAGAGGCGCAACGAGCAGGCCGTCGGGCAAGGCGGCATGTTTTATGGCATGATACACCTTGGAGCGGCTCGCGCCCGACCGAAGCAGGTAAAGCCCCTCATCAAGCTGGCGCAGACCCGCGAACTCGCGAGAGTTCAACGCTTCACGGGAACCGCGCAGGTAAATGAGGTAAAGCTGTGTTTCGGACTGCGCCATTCTGACTAGACGTTTGAAGCAGCGCCTGGTTTCCCTAGCATCGCGAACGTCTCAATCAGGCGAACACCGCAATCGTCTGGCGACCGATCATCAGCGGTTCGCCATCTGCATTCCACAGCCGCATTGCCTGGCTGGAATAGCCGTCGCTCGTGGCCTGCGCCTCGTGGTGGACGAGAAACCAGCCATCTGTGGTCGTTATCTCGTCGGACAGGAATTCCGCCATCCATGTCATGGAGCTGATCGGACCCGGCTCAACCATCATGGACATGGCCGCTGGCGGCGGCGCATCGGCGAGCGAAAGCAGCGTCGTTGCATTATACAGCGCGCCCTCATCCTTATGCCTCAGCCAAAGGCAGATATCGCCGCGCTCTGCCCCGCTGACCGGAGGCTGGCCCTTGGCTAGTCGAACATTGAAATTATGCGCAAAATGCGGGCGCCGGCCTGAACCAAAAAACGATTGGTAGGCGTCCGGGCCGTCGACTTCAGGCGGCTCGATTGACGTCTGATTGATCTGCGACGGGCGTTTGGCACCGAAGGTAAAGATACAGCGCGCCATCACGCCGTCTTCGCTGACGAGGTCGGCATTGACGAACGCAGAAGATTTACCACGCCGAAGGATGGTCGGCGAGATCACAACTTTTCCGCCGACCGGGCCGACAAAGGCAACCTGCGCTGAGCGCACCGGCATGTCGGGCACCAGCTCCAAGGCTGATTCAAGACAAAGTGCCGCTGTCAGCCCGCCATAGGTCGTGCGGCCCTGCATCCAGTCTTCAGAAATGGTCGCTTCGATGCGCCCTGCCTGACCGCGTTGCAGCCCGGCAATCAGCTCACTGTATTGCACAACGAAAGCCTAGTGCTGGCTTTCCGGCGTGGTGACACGCAGGCCGTCCAGCTCGTCGGAAATCTGGATCTGGCAGGAAAGGCGCGAATTGGCCTGAACGTTCTCTGCGAAATCGAGCATCGACTGTTCCATCTCTTCTGGCTGTCCAACCTTGTCCATGAAGGATTCCTCGACATAGACGTGGCATGTTGCGCACGCGCAGGCACCGCCGCAATCGGCGTCGATACCAGGAACAGAATTCTTGATGGCAGTTTCCATCACGGTCTCACCGTTCTTGGCCTCGATTGGGCGCTCGGTTCCGTCGTGATCGATATAGGTAATGGTCGGCATGATATTTCCTGTCTCCTCAGGCGGCCGCGGCCGCGATTTCCTTCATGCTGATGGATGTATCTGCAAGCGTCTCTGACGCAACGGTTGCACCAGACATGATCAGTCGTTTCGATGCAATGAATTCCGGCGGACTGTTGATGGCATCCACTGCGATTAGGCGGCCATTCTTCTTGTAGAAGGCCGCAAACTTTTTTGCCTCGACATCGCCGCGCACGACGATTTCGTCATAGCCTTGCGACAGGCCAGCGATCTGTAGTTTGATGTCGTATTGGTCAGACCAGAACCACGGGCAGTCCAGCGCTGGGCGCGGTTTGCCCATGATCGCAGCCGCGGCGAGCTTCCCCTGCTCGATCGCATTGTGCACGCTCTCTAGCCGCCCGGTACGGGCATAATGAGCCAGCGGGCGCACGGTGCAGTCACCTGCGGCAAAGATGCGCGGGTCGCTCGTGCGGGCGTCTTCGTCAACGATAATGCCGTTCTTGCAGGGCAGACCGGCCTCTTCCGCAAGCTCGACATTGGGAATGATACCAATCCCGGCCAGCACCATGTCCGCTTTGATTTCCTCGCCGGAGGCCAGCACCGCATGGGTCAGCTTGCCGTCCTTGCCTTTCAGGCTGCCGAGACGCGCACCGCAGCGCACATCGACGCCGTGCTCCATGTGAAGCGCTTCATAGAATGAGCTGATGACCGGGCTGGTTACACGGGCAAGTGCGCGCTGTTCCATTTCCAGCACGGTGACTTCAAGGCCGAGCTGGCGCGCCACGGCGGCTGCTTCGAGACCGATATAGCCTGCACCGACGATGACCAGCTTCTTGCCGGGGATCATCTTTGGCTGGATATGCTCCACGTCCGAAAGGCCGCGCAGCTCGAACACATTCTCAAGGTCAGCGCCCTCAACCGGTAGCGGACGAGGCCGCGAGCCTGTCGCGATGATCACCGCGTCATAATCGAGATGCCCGCCATGCTGCAGCAGGACCTGACGGTTCGCGCGATCTATCTTCTCGACGCGCTGGGACAGCAGCGTTTCGACCTTGTTGTCCTCATACCAGGCGGCTGGCTTGAAATAGAGCCGGTCTTCGGCAAGCTCGCCCTTCATATAGGCTTTGGAGAGAGGGGGACGCTGATATGGGAGGGCAGCTTCGTCACCGACGAGCGTGATCGCGCCTTCATAGCCGAACTGGCGCAGCGACTGGACCGCTTGCGCGCCTGCCTGGCCGCCGCCAATGACCACGATGTTCTTTGCTGTCGACAGGTCCAAACCTGTTCTCCTCCCTGGTTCCGCGCATTCATGACGCAGGCGTCACGATTTTTCAAGCCATAGCGGACATTCTCGATCGATTGCCGCGACGGCTTGTTTTCCGACATTCTTCTAGACCAAGCTGCAAACCTATTTGAAGAGGGCTTTCGGTCACGCTATCGCTTGGTCAACGTCGCAGGTGCCGGAGTCCGAAAACATGTCCACGAAAGCTGACCAGACGAGACGCCGTGTCCTCGATATGTTGCATGGCCGTGCGCGCAAGGTTGCCAAGGGCGAGTCCCTTGCCCCGCCCATCATAAATGCGGCGAAATACGCCCTGCCCGGTGCGCCAGACCACCCCTTTCCATATGGTCGGTTCGACAATCCGGGCTGGCAGGCGATCGAGGACGCGATCGGGGCGCTCGAAGATGCGCCGACGGTCTGCTTTCCAAGCGGCATGGCCGCCGTGACCGCTGGCCTGATGGCCCTCGCAGGCCCCGGCGCGCGCGTCCTTCTGCCGTCTGACGGCTATTACACCGTCCGTGTCCTCATCGAGGATTTCCTGCGCCAGCACGGCATAGAGCCGGTCCTCGTTCCAACGCGGCAGATGGACACCTACGATCTCTCAGGCTTTGACCTTGTGTGGCTGGAAACCCCGTCCAACCCGGGCCTCGACGTTTGCGATATCAAGGCGATCTGTGAGCGCGCGCATGCAGCCGACGCCAAAGTCTGCGTCGATAACACCACAGCGACACCGCTCCTGCAGGACCCGCTCGCCCTTGGCGCAGATATGGTCGTCGCCTCGGACACCAAGGCGCTGGCCGGCCATTCCGATGTCCTCTTCGGTCATGTCGCCTCAAAGGATGAGAGCTTGATCGAGCGCGTGCGTCAGTGGCGCAAGCTCTCAGGCGCCACCCCCGGCCCTACCGAAGCCTATCTCGCCTATCGCGGCCTCATGACGCTGGAGCTTCGGCTGGAGCGGATGTGCGCCAACGCCGATGCCCTTGCCCGCCTCTTGCAAGGCCATGCCGCCGTGTCCGCAGTCCGCTTTCCGGGCCTCGAAGACGACCCCTCCCACGCCATTGCCTCAAGACAGATGGTCCGCCCCGGCTTCGTCCTCGGCGCGACCTTCGGTAGCGAGGACGCCGCCGAACGCTTCATCGATGACTGCCCGGCCATCTTCCACGCCACCAGCTTTGGCGGTATCCAGACCAGCGGAGAGCGCCGCGCCCGCTGGGGCGATGATGTCGCCCCCGGCTATGTCCGCCTCTCCGCAGGCTGTGAGCCGACCGACGCCCTGCTGGACGCCGTCAGCCAGACACTGGACACACTCTGATGGCGGACAGTCTCGAGCTTCACCTTGCCGATGAGACCGCGACCGCGCGCCTTGCCGCCCGCCTCGCCCCGCACCTGAAAGCAGGCGATGTCATCGCCCTTTATGGCGGGCTTGGCGCAGGCAAGACGACCTTCTCCCGCGCGCTCATCTCAGCCCTTCGCGGCACCCCGACAGAAGTCCCCAGTCCGACCTATACGCTGGTCCAGACCTATGACGCGCATGGCCTCACCATCTATCATTTCGACCTCTACCGGATCGAAGACCCGGACGAGGTGACAGAGCTTGGCTGGGACGAAACCGCTGGCGGCCTCGCCCTCATCGAATGGCCGCTCAAGGCGGGCGAGCACCTCCCCGCCTGGAGGCTAGACCTCACCCTCGAACAAACCGCCGAAGGTCGCACAGCAAGGCTGGAACCGCATGGCGAAGACTGGCAGTCTCGACTCCATGGGATTTGACGCAGACAGGCAGGCCGAGATCGAGGCCTTTCTCACGCGCGCCGGCTGGGCCGATGCGCGTCTCGACTGGCTGAATGCCGACGCCTCGACGCGCCGCTATGGCCGCCTGTCACGCACCGACGGAGAGGCCGCCCTCCTCATGGACGCCCCGCTGGTCGAGGATGATCCGTGCACGCCGGATATGAGCGACGAGGAACGCCTTGCAGGCGGCTGGAACAAGCAGTCTCGTCTCGCCGCCTCCCGCGTCGAAGCCTTCGCCGCCATCGGTGGCTGGCTGCGCATCAATGGCTTCAGCGCGCCGGAAGTCATCGCGGGCGACGCCGCCCTCGGCCTCGCCGTCATTGAGGATTTCGGCAGCCAGAAAGAGTTTGCCCGCCTCATCGAGAAAGGCGCAGACGAGGTAGAGCTCTACACCGCCGCAGCAGGTGCGCTGGCAGACCTGCATGCCCTCGACATCCCGAAAGAGCTCACCGCGCTTGAGCGGACATGGCCGATCCTCGATTTCGACACGCTCGCCCTCAATGTGAATGCCAGCCTGTTTGCCAACTGGTACCCGAAATTCGACCCGCGCATGTCCCTCTCGGAGGCTGATCATGCCCGCTGGGAAAGCGAACTCGCCGCCCTGATTGACCGCGCACAGGCTTTCCCGCGAGAGCTCACCCTGCGCGACTATCACGCCGAAAACCTTATCTGGCTGCCCGAGCGGGGTGGCCGCGCCCGTGTCGGCCTCCTCGACTTTCAGGACGCCGTCGTCGGTTGGGACGCATGGGACATGGCCATGCTGGTCCAAGATGCCCGCCGCCCTGTCTCCCCCGCCGCCCAATCGGCCGCCATCCGCACCTATCTCGACAGAACCGGCAAGGCAGAAGCCGACTTCCTCGAACGCCTCGCCATTATCGGCACGCTCAATGCCCTCCGCATCGTCGGCATTTTCGCCCGCCTGATCGAGCGTGACGGCAAGGCCCGCTACAAGCTCTTCCTGCCGCGCCAGAAGCAGCTTCTGGCCCGCAACCTCGAACACCCCGCCGCCGCCGGCATGGCCGCCTTCGTCGCCGATACCGCCCCCTTCATCTTTGAGGAGGCCTGATGGCCACCATCCCCCACACCGCCATGATCCTCGCCGCAGGCCTTGGCACGCGTATGCGCCCGCTGACCAACGAGACAGCCAAACCGCTGATCGAGGTCGCCGGCAAACGGCTCATGGACCGCCAGATCGATCCGCTGGTTGAGGCAGGCGTGAAGCGCCTCGTCGTGAACACGCACTGGTGCGCCGATCAGGTGGAGGCCCATGCGCGCGGCATTGGCGGGGTCGAGGTGGTCTTCTCCGACGAGCGCGAGGAAGTTCTGGAAACCGGCGGCGCCATCTCGAAAGCCGCCAGCCTGCTCGGCGAAGACCCGATCTTCGTCGTCAACACCGACGCCTTCTGGGCGCCGGGCGATAGCGCGCCGCTCAAGGCGCTGGCTGACGCCTATGACCCAGCAAAAGCCGATGAAATCCTGCTGCTTGCTGACCGCGAACGCTGCCTCGGCTTTTCCGGCAAGGGGGACTTCCACCTTTCCGATGACGGGCTGATCACACATCGCGGCGATGACCCTTCCGCCGCCTGGGCCTATGCGGGCCTGCGCATCGCAAAGCCCGCCCTCTATGCCGAATACCCGGCAGAGCCTTTCTCCGCCTTCCGCGTCTGGTCAGGCCTGCTTGAGAAAAAGCGCATGCAGGGCCTGCCGCTCGACCGGTTCTGGCTCCATGTCGGCGATCCGAAATCCCTCAGGGATGCCGAAATGTGGCTAAGGTGTTTTGGCGCATGAGCGGGCCCGGCCTGTTTGCTCCCGGCGCGCCGCGACTTCGAACCATCCCGCCCGGCGCAAACTTCCTGAATGAGCTTGCGCGCGCCCTCGTCGAGGAAAAGGACGCCGCTGCCCATCCGGACGCGCTGGCCGATGATCTGATCTATGTGCCGAACCGGCGTTCGGCCCGCGCGCTTGCGCTTGCCATCTACCGCGCGGCAGGCGTCAAGACACTGCTCATGCCGGAGATCCGCCCGCTCGGTGATCTAGAGAATGATGAGCCTCCTCCCGGCGTTGAATCCGCCCTTGCCGACCTGCCGCCTGCCCTGTCCGGCGCAGAACGCCTCGGCCAGCTCTCGCGGCTCGTCTCTGCATACTACGAAAGACAGGGCACGCCCGTCCCGCCCGCGTCCGCGCTCGCGGCCGCTGGTGAACTTGCGCGTCTGCTCGATCAGGCCGCACTCAGTGGCGGCATCGACTGGGATCGCCTCGATACGCTGGTGGAGGAACGCCAGCTGGCCATTCACTGGCAGCAATCGGTCGAATTCCTGAAGATCATCACGCAGGCCTGGCCCGCCAGCCTCGAAGACCAGCAACGTATGGACCCCTATGCGCGCCGCCTTGCCGCAGCAGAGGCGACCGCGGCAAGTTGGAAGGACCGCCCTCCCAAAGGTGATGTCATTATCGCGGGCTCAACGGGTGCGGACCCATCCGCCTTTGCGCTGATGACCGCTGCCCTCCACCTGCCACGTGCCCTGATCGTTCTGCCGGGTCTCGACCGTGACCTCACGCGCGCCTCCATGGATCAGATCGCTGAGACACCCAGCCACCCGCAGGCCGCCCTCGCCCGGACGCTCGACCGGCTGGACTACCTGCCAGACGAAGTCGCCCCGTGGCCGGGCCTCGCAGACACGGCTGAAGCACGCGCGCGACGCGCCCTCATTCACGAAGCGCTCGCCCCGGCCAGCGAAACCGCAGGCTGGCTGACCCGGCTGGATGAACTCGCGGGCGCCCGCTCCCGCGCAGACTTTGCGCGCGACGGCTTTTCCGGTCTCACCCTGCTCGAGGCCGCCGACGATCAGGATGAAGCCTGGTGCGCCGCGCTCCTCCTGCGCGAGACACTGGAGCGCGAAGGCGAAACTGCCGCGCTCGTGACACCCGATGCGGGTCTTTCCCGGCGCGTGTCCTCACTCATGCAGCATTGGGGTGTTGATCTTGCGCCTTCCGGCGGCACCCCACTCCTGCAGACCCGGTCTGGCAGCCTCGCTGCCCTCACCATGGACTGGGCGAGCGACCCGACCCACCCGGCGCTGATGCTGGCCGTGCTGAAACACCGGCAGGTCACCCCAACCGAAGATCTCGATACGCTGGAACGCCATGTCCTGCGCGGCCCGCGCCGCTGGGAAGATTTTGAAGGCCTTGAAGCTCATATCGATCGGCTCGACCGCGAAGCGCGCCATCAGGCAGAGCTGCGCGGACGCCCAGAACCCCGCTTCGCCGCCCCGTCTCAGCGCATCGTCGCTGACCTCCAGCACAGACTTGCCAACGCAGGGCTCGGCCCGGATGGCGAGGCGATTTCCGGCCGCCGCTTTCTCGAAGCCGTTAGCGATCTCATGGCCGACCTTGGTGATGCGCCGCTGCCATGGGCGGGCGAAGATGGGGCGGCGCTCTCCACCGCGATGCGCGATTTCGCTGACATCTGCGATAGCCTTGAGCCTGCCGCCGCCGAAATCTGGGCCGAGCTTTTCAAATCCTACTGCCAGACGATCAGCGTCCGCGACGCAGGCGGCGATCATCCACGGCTAGCCATCTGGGGCCCACTCGAAGCACGTCTCCAGAGTGCCGACCGGCTCATCCTTGCTGGTCTCAATGAGGATGTCTGGCCAAAGCAGCCGCCGCCAGACGCTTTCCTGCCCCGCAACTTCCGCAAGAAGCTCGGTCTCGCAGACCCGGATGAACGCATCGGCCTCTCGGCGCATGACTTCGCGCAGATGGCTGCGGCCCCGAATGTCACGCTGATCAGCGCCCGGCGCCGCGATGACGCGCCCGCCGTCGCGTCGCGCTGGATCTGGCGGCTGACCACGCTTGCGCGCGGCGCCCTCGGTGAGGAGGAGGCCGCCCGCGTGCTTGAGCCATCCACAGAGGACGACCCGCGCACCTGGCTCACCTCATTGCGCGAAGCGCCTGCCCTGCCGGAGGGCTACACGTCCGAACCCCGCCCCACACCGGCGCTTGAGGCGAGGTCCAAAAAACTCTCGGTCACCCGGATCGAAGACCTCATCCGCGACCCCTACAAGATCTACGCCCAGCAGGTACTTGGTCTTTATCCGCTCGATCCCCTCGACATGGCCGTCGATGCCCGTCCACGCGGGACTGCCATTCACGCCGCCCTAGAAAAATTCGAGGAAGACGGCGTCGAGAAATCAACCGACAGCCTCGTCGCCCTCATCGAAGACGAGTTGCGCAGCGCAGGCGAGCTTGAGGAGATCATTCTCGGCGGTGTGTCCGTCCGCAGGAAAGTCGCCGCAGAATATCTGGGTTGGCGCGCAGGCCGCCTTCACCTCATCGCCGGGCACGTCCACACTGAAATCTCCGGCCAGACAGACCTCACCGCCCCTGCCATGCCCGAAGGCCGCTTCACTGTCACCGCCAATGCTGACCGGGTAGAGCGGCATCAGGACGGTTCCATCGCCATCCTCGATTTCAAGACAGGCGATCCGCCTTCTGAAAAGCAGGTCCGCGCGGGCCTCAATCCGCAAATGCCGCTCTCGGCCATCATCGCGCTCGGCGATGGGTTCGAAGTGAAGGATGACATCAAGCTTCGCAGCGATAGCGTCTCCGCGCTGACCTATGTCCGCTTCGGGTCGAAGTTTGCCGTCCGCAATATCGGAGATGGTACGGGACGTTCTATGCCCGAAAAACCCCTTGAAGAGATCATAGAAGAAACCCGCGCAGGCGTGACCCAGCTCATCGCGCGCTTCGCTGACCCGTCTCACCCCTATGTCAGCATGCCGCGTCCTATCTGGGCGACTTACGGTTCTGACTATGCGCGCCTTGCCCGCCGCGATGAATGGATTTCGGAGAGCGGCGATGACTAATGTGGTTGATTTCCCGCCGCCGGCCTATGCCCGCGCCCAGAAGGCCCAGGCCGATGCCGCCCTGCCTGATCGCTCCGCCTGGGTGGAGGCGCATGCAGGCTCTGGCAAGACGAAAGTCCTGATCGACCGCGTCGCCCGCTTGCTGCTTCGCCGCGATGGAGGACGTCCCGGCGCGCCGCCAGACACCATCCTCTGCGTCACCTACACAAAGGCCGCCGCGAACGAGATGCTCGGCCGCCTCTTCCGCACCCTCGGCAGCTGGTCCGTCGCAGATGATGCAACCTTGCGCGACAAGCTTGCCGAGCTCGAACACCGTCCAGCTGACACCTACGAGGCCAGCGATCTCGACGCCGCCCGCGCCCTGTTCGCGCAGGCCCTCGAAACACCGGGCGGCCTCCGTATCGAGACCATCCACGCCTTCTGCGCGCGTATCCTGCGCCGGTTTCCACTTGAGGCGCGCGTCTCGCCAGGCTTCACCGAGATCGAAGACCGCGAGGCCGATGAGCTCTGGACCGACGCGCTGCGTGAGCAGATCCTCCACGCCGCCGAAACCAATCCGGACGCCCTCGCCGCCCTCTCCGAAGCAGGCGGCGGCCTCGGCGCATCCGTCATTCTCTCAGCGCTGCGCAGCGTCGCCACTGACCTGACCGGCCGCGACCCCGAAGCGCTGAGAGCCGACGTCAAAGCGGCCCTCAACGCGCCGGATGAAAGCACCGCTGAGCTCGTCGAGAACGCGATGGGCTGCGACCTCCCCCGCGCCGACATCCAGTCGCTCATTTCTATCCTCTCCGGCGAAACCAGTCTGAAGAAGACCGACGCCGACCTGATGGAGAAGCTGGTCGACTGTCTCTCCGATCGCTCGCCCGAAGACCGGTTCGAGACCTATTGCAGCCTCTTCCTGACCCAATCTGGCGACTGGAAGAAGTCCAACCCCTACACCAAGGCCATCGGCGACCTCTGCGCCGAAGCCGCCGCCCTCTACCAGATGAAGGACGGCGACGGTAGCGAGGCCTTCCGCATCCGCAATCTGATGGAACGGCTGAAAGCCCGCCGCGCCTATGAGACGACCGCCGCGCTGATCGATATCGGCCTGCCTGTCCTCTCCGGCTACGCGGCTGGAAAACGCGCCCGCGCCGCCCTTGACTTCGATGACCTGATCGAGCGTACCAAACGCCTCCTCACCGCGCCCGGCATCGCCGAATGGGTGCTCTACAAGCTCGATGGCGGGCTCAACCACATCCTCCTCGATGAGGCGCAGGACACCAGCCCCAGCCAGTGGGTGCTGATCAATGCGCTGGTAACAGAGTTTCGCGCCGGCATGGGCGCAGAGCGCGCCGTCGATCCGCGCACCCAGTTCACCGTCGGCGACAAGAAACAGTCCATCTACTCCTTTCAGGGCGCAGACCCTGAACGCTTCCTGCAGGAGAAACAGGCCTTCATCGCCGCCGAACAATCCCGCCACGGACAGGCCAACCTGCCGGACATGACCATGTCTTTCCGCTCGACGCCCGAAGTGCTCGGCTTCGTCGACGCGGTGTTCAATCAGGACAGTTTTGCAGGCGACCCCTTCTCCGACATGCCGCCCGATGAGGCCGACACGCTCGCCCATGTTGCCAAGCGCAGCAATGAGGCCGGCCGCGTCGATCTCTGGCCCATCACGCCGCACACCGAGGAAGAAGAAGGCGACCCGTGGGACGCCCCGCTCGACCATATCAGCGAGAGCTCGCCCAAGAACAAACTCGCCAAAGAGGTCGCTGCCGAGATCCGCCGCATGGTCGATGCGGGCGAGCCTGTCTGGCGCAAAGGCGAGCCGCAAGGCGCACGTCCCGAAGACTTTCTCATCCTGGTGCGCAAACGCGGCGCGCTGTTCAACGCGCTGATCCGTGCCCTCAAGGATGAGCACCTCCCCGTGGCAGGTGCAGACCGTCTCGTCCTGCTCGACCATATCGGCGTGCAGGACTGCCTGAACCTCATCCGCTTTGCGCTCTTCCCGTCCGATGACCTCACCCTCGCAGAAATCCTGCGCGGGCCCTTCTGCGGCCTCATCGATGACGACCACCATCTCTTCCCGCTCGCCTATGAGCGCAGGAATGAGAGCCTGTGGGCCCGGCTACAGGCCGCGACCGACCCCGTCTTCGCGCCAGCCCGCGCCTTCTGCGAGGACCTCCTCGCCCACCGCGACCTGCCCGCTTTCGACTTCCTCTCCCGCGCCCTGACGAGGCGCCGCGAGGATGGCCTCTCAGGCTGGGACCGCCTCATCCAGCGCCTCGGAGAGCCTGCCCGCGACCCGGTCAGCGCCCTCATCGACCGCGCGCTCGGCTATGATATGGGCGAAGCGGCCAGCCTCCAGCTTTTCCTCGCCGAGATCGAGAGCGACACCAGCCAGCTTAAACGTGACCTTGCCGAGGCCAATGGCGAAATCCGCGTGATGACCGTCCACGGCGCCAAGGGCCTGCAGGCCCCCATCGTCATCCTGCCGGACACGACCAGCGCAGAAAAAGCCGACACGAACGGGCTTTTCATGCTGGAGGGCGGCATTCCGGTCTATTCCAAGCGGGCTGCCGAAGACCCGCCCGTCATCGCCGCCCGCCGCCTCGCCCGCAAGACAGCGCAGGCCCGCGAGTCCCGCCGTCTCCTCTATGTCGCCCTGACGCGCGCAGAGGACAGGCTCATCATTGCGGGCGCCCACCATGGCGCGAAGTCCGGTGCAGGCTACACCGACACCTCCTGGTACGCGCTCTGCCGACAAGGCATGCTCTCGCTTACCGGCGGCGACGGCGCAGACGCCGATGAAACCCTCACCTATGGCGAGGTGCAGCCCGCCGTGACGCCAGATAGCGGCGCCAGCGCAGCCCTGCCTGCCGCCCCCGCCTGGACGAAACAACAAGCCCCCGGCACTGGCCCCACCACCCGCATCCGCGCGCCAAGCCGGCTGCTCACGGATACAGCGCCCGTCTCGAAACCTTTCGGTCCGGCCCGCGCCGCTGCCCTGAAACGCGGCAAGCTCATCCACACCCTGCTGCAATACCTGCCAGAGCTCACCCCGGACGCCCGCGAAGCCGCCGCCCGCACCTGGCTCGACCGTCACGCCGAGCTGGACGACACCGCCCGCGCCGAAATTCTCGCGGTCACGCTCCGCACTCTCAAAGATGACAGTTTCACCCACGTCTTCGCCCCCGGCGGACGCTCCGAAGCCGCCATTGTCGGCGAAATCGACGCCGCCTCCGGCGCAACGATCATCAATGGCCGGGTCGACCGCCTCGTCGTCAGCGACACAGAAGTCCTCATCATCGATTACAAGACAGACCGCCCCGCCCCGGCGCGCGTGGAGGATGTCGATGCGTCCTACATCGCCCAGATGGCGGCCTATACGCACATCCTGTCAGAGACCTGGCCAAGGCGCACCGTGCGCGCGGGCCTCCTCTATACAGACGGCCCTGTCCTCTTCGAACTTCCCGCCACCTTATTGCAGAACTCATTGGAGCGTTTAGCTGGCCGCCTTTGAAGAATCCGTACAATTCCTATCTATAAGAGCAGACAACGAGCAAAGGAGGCAGAAATGGCCGCCGAAACGATTACAGACGACAATTTTGACGACGCCGTAGCCGGTGACAAGCCGGTCGTGGTCGACTTCTGGGCCGAATGGTGTGGCCCGTGTAAGCAGATGTCCCCGCACCTCGAAGCCGTGGCCGAGGAAATGGCCGACAAGGTGAAAGTCGCCAAGATCAATGTCGACGAGAACCCCGTCGCCGCCTCCAAATTCGGCGTGCGCGGCTTGCCGACCCTGATGATGTTCAAGGACGGCAAAGTCACCGCCACCCATCTCGGCGCGATGTCGAAACAGCGCATCGCCGAGTGGATCAAGGAAAGCGCATAAACTCCGCGTTGACCTGCAAGACGACAAAGCCCGCCCGGTCCGCCGCGGCGGGCTTTTTCTTTGCGCGTCCAAGAGAGCGGAAATCACAACCTCCTCCTGAGCGGCGCCTGCCCCGGCGAAGGCCGGGGTCGAAGGATGAAGCCCGAAATACTGACCTCGCCGCCCGCCTCACTCCTGATGAGCACCAGCTCATCTGGGGGCCCATCTCCCGCCAACCCGAACATCAAAGTCAGGAGATGGACCCTCAGACCGCTACGCGGTCGAGGGTGACGCCAACTCAAACCTACCCCCCAATCCCGTCATCCCGGAAGAGCCGCCAGGCTCTATCCGGGACCCATGGCGGCTAAGCGCGCCTCTTCGAAACCAGCCCCCCACACACCTTCCCTACACCGCCGCTTCAGCGCATCCTGCAATAGCTTCTACAGGTTACGCAGATGATGAGGCCCCCGCATGGCAAATCCTTTCAAAGGCGCAGCAACCCTCATACTTGCCATCGGCGCAATAATCCTGATCGCGCGCGGTGCAGTCGTGCTGGCGATAATCGTCGTCATCCTTGGCCTGCTCCTCCTACCTATCTTCGAAGAGTAACCCGCCCCCAATTCCGTCATCCCGGAAGAGCCGCCAGGCTCTATCCGGGACCCATGGCGGCTGGGTGCATCCCTCTCAAACAAAACCTCCCCCCCTCCCGATCGCGGGAGAGGGGTCAGGGGTGGGGGCACCGAAGCGAGTGGCTGTCTCGCGTTCCGCCAATCGCAAACGCCCCAGTCCCCTCATGGTGAGCGAAGTCTCAACCGCCATAGGTCCCGGATATTCGCAGAAGCGAATTCCGGGATGACGGCAAATTGCGGAATCCCAAACCCAAACCCCTTCCCCACACGTCACCCATGGACGAAGCCCCGCTCCGCCCCTACGCCTTCCTCAACGAAAACACACGGAGGAGACCCGCCCATGGAGCCGTACCAGCCGCTTTCCCGCTCGATCAAAGGCAAGACCGCCCTCATCACCGGCGCCGCCTCCGGCATGGGCCGGGCCACTGCCCACCTCTTTGCCCATGAAGGCGCGAATGTCGCCGTAACGGACCTCAAGCAGGACGCCGTCGACAAGGTCGTGGCTGAGATCAAGGCCGCCGGCTTCGACAACGTCAAAGGCTGGGCCATGGATGTCGGCGACGGCGAGGCGATCAAGCGCGTCGTCAAGGAAGCCGCGGAGCATTTCGGCGGCCTCGAAATCCTCGTCAACAATGCCGGTTTCGCCATCCCGGCCAACGTTGCCGAAGAAAGCTATGAGGACAGCTGGGGCCCCAGCATCAACGTCATGCTGACCAGCCACCAGCGCGCCATCCGCGCGGCCCTGCCCTATATGCGCAAGGCAAAGTTCGGCCGCATCGTGAACGTCGCCTCGACCGAAGGCGTCGGCGCGACCCCCGGCAACTCGCCTTACGTCGCTGCCAAGCACGGCGTCATCGGTCTCACCCGCGGCCTGGCGTGCGACCTTGGCCGCGAGGAAGACATGGACATCACCGTCAACTGCATCTGCCCTGGCCCCATCCGCACCGGCATCACCTCCGGCATCCCGGAAGAGCACAAGACCATCTACGCCAAGCGCCGCGTGCCGCTGCGCCGGTACGGCATCCCCGAAGAAGTCGCCAATATGACGCTTTCTGTCGTCCTCCCGGCCGCAAGCTTCCTCAACGGCGTCCACATCCCGGTCGACGGCGGCCTGACGATCAAGAATGCTTGAGGGGTAAGCGTTATTCCGACCCCTGGCTGAAAGATCGCCAGCGCGCTTGCCTTGTGTGAAGCGGTTGGGATAACGCTGTTTACATGAAACTCCCGCAAGACTTCGAAGCCCGGTTCACTGATATATTTCAGCCCGTCTTCATCTGGGGTGTCGGCGCACTGGAACTCGCGCTGATCCTTTACACGCTCTATTCGGAGTTTCTTACAGGCACCGGGCCATCCCTCCTGACGACTGTATTACCCCTAAGTATAGCGATAGCCGTTGCGTGGGCCGTTCTGGCTGTCCTTATCACGCTCGCCATTATCGCCTTCAAAGCCCGCAAAGAGGGCGAGAAAGTCGAAGAGGGCTAACGCGCTTCCGACGCCTATTCATGTATCGCGAAGATGCCTGCGAAAGCAGGTATCGGCGGCGTCAGGATGAGACAGAATGAAACCATTCTACGTCTACATCCTCGCCAGTCAGAAGAACGGCACGCTCTTTACCGGCAGCACCGACGACATATCGAAACGCGTCTGGGAGCATAAACAAGGTCTCGGCGCCGCCTTCACCCGCAAATATGCGGTCCACCGCCTCATCTGGCTTGAACCCCACGACTCCCGCGACAGCGCAAAGACCCGCGAATACCAGATCAAGGCATGGAAACGCGCCTGGACGCTAAAGCTGATCGAAGCCGAAAACCCGGACTGGCTCGACCTCTACCTCAAACTCAACCACTGACCCCCACTCCCAAGCACCACCCTCCCGAAGATGCCTGCGAAGGCAGGCATCCAAGGTGTAATCCGCTGCGCCTTCCCCTTCCGCCAGCTTCTCAACGGCGTCCACATCCCGGTCGATGGCGGGCTGACGATCAAGAATGCTTGAGGGAAAAGCACCCACACTCCGACGATAACTGCGAAGGCAGGTATCCAAGGTGACCTTGTCGAACCACCTGGGTTCTGACGAACGAACCCAATAAGTAGCTTGTCGAGACCCAGCAAATCACTTATATATTGTGTGGGCCCCTCCTGAACTGAAGGTCCAAGTTCCACTTGGATTATTGATGTAGGATCAGGTCGGGCCCGCTCCATCAGACGTTCCTGTTTCCCCTTTTTGCCAAGGTTAAATCAACGGCGTGGTCGTTGGCTTTAAAGAGCCAGTGCCGATACGGGTCTGTCCAGCGGTCTCTCGGTCCAAGATTTGTACCCGTGTTCACGCCTACATTAAAACCGGGCCTGATCTGTCGGATCTCAGTATTGATATGTCGGTACAGTTTTTCCTTTGCGACAGTTCTTTTGCCGCGCCTTCGCGATCCATCCGGTTTTACGTATAATTTTCCGTTGAGTTGGGCGCACACGGACCCGAGGATGATATCTAACCCCTGCAAAATCACGTGCTCTGATGAGTCGATGTCATTGATGTGTCGCACCGGTATGGTGACATTTATTCCACGCATATCGTAGGCTTCGGGTATGCTACTGACACGTGATTTGAACGCGCGAATTTTCTCGCCATTCTCTGGAATTTGATCGGGAAAGATGTGGAAGTAGACCCGATCCAGGCTGTTAGGGTTGCAGTACTTGATCCCAAAAGCGTGCTTGTAGAATTGGTAATACAGCCGGAGATAGCGTTCTTCGACTTGCTCTTTCGAAAGTCCCTTGGGTACGTGAATATTCTGGGTAAACATCAGCCGCACCCGGAGCCGAGAGGTCGCTACAAACGAGAAGTAGAATGAGATGAATTCCTTGTACTTCTCAAGGTAGTTAGCGGTCACGCGATCCCATTTGATTTCGCGGTTGAGATTTAGCTCTATTTTCTTTTCATTGAGCAGCGCATCGATCTCTTCTCGATCTTCGGCCTTGAGCAGAACTCCCCCAAAGAAGTTGGAGTAGTATTTTCCCTTCTTGTCGGATTCATCGCTATATATGATGTAATGACGTTTCGCCATGAACGCTTTTGATGTCTGCTAACCGCCAGATTCAACTCGACAATTTCAAAGAGGCCGCCCGTGAAACCGAATATGATACGGATAAAGAGGCGTTGACGAAGGTGAGGGAGCGCACGCCGGACGCGCCTGAATAGGCATCAAAAAGTTCAGTAGACCATCAGCTCAATACGGAGGTTAGAAATGGCACTTGATCCGGGCTGGGCCGGCATCATTGGCGCAGTGGCTGGCGCGACGATCTCGGTGGTTGTTCCATTGATAGGCGCCTGGATAAGCGGACACCGTTCAAGGAATCTTGCAGACAAACGTCGGGCTCGCCTGAGGGCCATGTTGAATGGCGAAAAATTTAAGTGGCGAAGCCTTCAGCAGCTTTCGGCTTCGATCGGTGCTGACGCGCAAACAACTCTAGAGTTGCTAATTGAAATCGACGCTCGTGCGTCGATATCGAACCCAAATTCATGGGCTCTAATTGAACGGGCCCCTTGGCCCCTGGACATTCAGCCGAGTAGGCCGGGTCTATCAAATACTCCCTGTTCTAGACTTTCCCACCGTACACCGCCCCGCCCTATCCTCCCTCCCATGACCCAGCTTACCGGTTTCATTGAGGAAGGCTTTTCCACTGTCCGCGAGGCGGTCGTGGAGGTGATGGACCGGTTGAGTGTGGATTTCAGGCCGCAGGTGACGCAGGCGGTTGCGCGCTATGCCCGCAGGCAGATCAAATTCATTGAAATCCTGCTGCGCCGCCTGATCCTGCTGCTCGCGTCAGAAATCGAGCTGGCCCCGCCAGCGAAGGCGACTTCCACGCCGTCGACGCGCGAGCCTCAGACCCCGGAAACCAGAGCAAGCACCTTCAAACTCCTGCCAAAGCTTGGTGAGGCCGGAACACCTTTTGAGCGCCTGCGCGCCCTGCACACCGCCCCCTCGTGCAGAAACACCGCCAGTGCACCGCTGCTGCACCGTCTAGGGACACTGCTACACCACCTTGAGAACCCGATGCCCCTCGCCCGGCGCATGGCGCGCATCCTGGGCCGCCTCAAAGTCGAAGGTGAGCCGCGCCCCGTTATCCTGCCGCTGGCCGGTCTGCACCGCGCCGCCCCGCAGCTCGCCCTCCTCACGACCAGCCTCATGCTGCACGGCAATGACGTGCTGCGCGACTGGTTCGATACGAGCTGAAGGGGGGGGGCATTTCACGCCACATCCCACAGATCCGGCCGGGTCTGTGGCCGCAAGCGCAGCTTTTTGGCGGCTTCATCCTTCAATAGGCTTCGGATGAGCTGGAGGATCAGAGAGGCAACCTAATCCGGTCACTTTCCTCCTCATCCTGAGCGAAGTCGAAGGACAAGGAGGAAGGAGGCAGCAAAACCTAGTCAGGCAGCTCATCATTCTGGGCCAGAACCTTGCCCGCCAGATAGAGGGACCCGCAGATGAGGATACGCTCGGCCCCGGCCTCCCGGGCCGCTTCCATCGCGGCGTGGAAACTCTGATGGGCGTCGGCGCCAGCGCCCGCCTCACGGGCCGCATTGGCAAGCTCTTCGGGCGTGAAACTGTTCTCATTATTGTCGATGGGGCAGGTAAAGACGCTAAGGCCAGGCCGGTTGAGGGCGGCGAAAAAGCCGCGCGCATCCTTGTTGGCCAGCATGGCCGAGACGAGCATGGTCCGCTTGGCAGGCTCTTCGCTGTCCAGCGTGTCGAGCACGGCAGAAAGCGCCCGGCCGGCATGGGGATTATGGCCGCCATCGAGCCAGACCGGCTTCTCGCCCGCAAGTGCCGTGACCGGCCCCGTCGAGAGCCGCTGCATCCGGGCAGGCCAGCGGGCGGAGGCCGCGCCTTGGGCGATGGCTTCAGGCGTAATACCCTGAATGTTCGCGGCTTTCAGCGCCTTGGCGGCGAGGGCCGCGTTGGAAAACTGATGCTCGCCCCAAAGGCCCAGCGGCGGCTGGATCAGGGCGAGGTCATCGGGTGTGAGGAAGTCGATTTCGTTGCCGGTTCGGGCGGCTTCGGCCTCCAGCGCGGCTTTCGCCTCTTTGGTCTGAATGGCGGAAACGGCCGGGCAGCCGGGCTTCAGAATGCCAGCCTTGTCAGTCGCGATCTTGGTGATCGTATCGCCGAGAAAAGCCTGATGATCGAGGTCAATCGGGCAGAAAACACTACAGGCGGCCGCCTCAATGACGTTGGAGGCATCGTACCGCCCGCCAAGACCAACCTCGAGGATGAGGAGGTCTGCCGGGGTCTCATGGAAAGCGAGGAAGCTGGCGGCTTGGGCCGCCTCAAAATGGGTGATCTGGCGGTGGCCCTTGAGGGCGGCTTCGACCCGTTCGAGGCAGGAGACGAGATAGTCATCCTCGATCAGCTGGCCGGCGAGCCGGATCCGCTCATTGAAACGGACCAGATGCGGCGAGGTCGATGTATGGACGGAAAGGCCCGCCGCCTCTGCAATGGCGCGGATAAAGGCAACAGTAGAGCCTTTGCCATTCGTGCCGCCGACATGGATGACGGGGGGAAGATCGAGATGCGGATTGCCAAGCTCCTCGAGCACGACCAGAAGCCGGTCGAGCGCGAGGATGCGGTCTTTGGGATTGTAGCGTTCGAACCGTTTGAGCGCCGTTTCGACGCCAAGCTGGGCGTCGATCAAGCTTTCTTGCCTTTGGACTTGTCTTTGGCTTCTGGCGCCGGAACGTCGGCCAGCGGCGCCTTAAGCGGGCCGATCGGCGTTTCGTCCGTCGCGCGTTTCGGCATCAGATGGGCGAGAAGGCGCCCGACCGTTGCTTTCAGTTCGCGCCGGTCGCTGACGATATCAACCTGGCCCTTCTGGCGCAGGAATTCAGAGCGCTGGAAGCCGTCGGGAAGTTTTTCGCGGATGGTCTGTTCAATTACGCGCGGGCCGGAGAAGGCGATCATGGCGCCCGGCTCAGCGATATGAACGTCGCCGAGCATCGCATAGGAGGCCGACACACCGCCCGAGGTCGGGTCAGTCAGGACGACGATGTAGGGAAGGCCAGCTTCGCGGACTTCATCAATCGCGAGCGTCGTACGCGGCATCTGCATGAGGGAAAGTGTCCCTTCCTGCATGCGCGCACCGCCTGAAGCGGTACAGACAATGAACGCGGCCTTGCGGGCCACGGCAAGCTGGGCTGCCGCGATGAAGGCTTCACCGGCGGCCATGCCGAGCGAGCCGCCCATGAAGGCAAAGTCCTGAACCAAGACGACGGCCGGCTTGCCCTGGATACGCCCAAAGGCGGCCGCCATGCAGTCTTCTTGCGAGATTGGCGGGCTAGCGTCCGGGCTTTCTTCCTTCTCGCGGGCAGCCAGTTTGGACTTGGCGGCCTTCAGGCGGGATGGATAAGGCTTGTCATCGCGGAATTTGAGCGGGTCCTGAGCAACGGGTGGAAGCTGCAGCGGCTCCCAGCGCTCATTGTCGAAGAAGAGACGGAAACGGCGGCGCGGCGAGATCCGCAGATGCGCGCCTGCCGGGGTGACATACCAGCTCTCTTCCAGGTCGGATCGATAGACGAGCTCACCGGATTTGGGGCATTTGACCCAGAGATTATCGGGCGTGTCCTTCTTCGAAGACAGAAAAGTCTTCAAACCGGGCGTTCTGAAGTTGGTGAGCCAGTTCATGTCAGAGTCACTCCTAAACTGTACTGCCTAGTTTCGCCCGGCATCGGCGAGCGCGCCAGACAGTTCTGCTGCCAGCGCGCCGATTTTAGACGGAATTTTATCCGGCGTGCCCGCTTCCAGAGATGTTCGTACATGATCCACGAATGCGGACCCGACGACAACCCCATCTGCAATAGCGGCCATGGCGGCGGCTTGTTCCCCCGTCCGTACGCCGAATCCGACGCAGACAGGGAGGCCCGAAACGCGCCGAGCGCGCTCCACACCTTCGCGAATATCTTGCGGATCGGCAGAGCCGGACCCGGTCACGCCGGCAACGGCGACATAGTAGAGAAAGCCGGACGCACCCTCAGCGACCTTGGCAATGCGCTTGTCTGTGGTGGTCGGCGTGGCCAGCCGGATCACGGAAATTTCATGGCGCGCATAGGCATCGCGCAATTCATGGTCTTCCTCAGGCGGAAGGTCGACGAGAATTGTGCCATCGATACCCGCATCGGCGGCTGCGTCAGCAAATGCTTCGTAGCCAAGATGGAAGACCGGGTTGGCATAGCCCATCAGGATCAGCGGGGTATCCTGATCGTCTTCTCGAAAGCGTTTGGCGAGCGCCAGAACGTCAGTGAGCTTTGTGCCAGCCTTCAGGCTGCGCTGGCCAGCCCGCTGGATCGCCGGACCATCGGCCATGGGATCGGTGAAGGGCGCGCCAAGCTCGATAATGTCAGCGCCATTGTCACGCAGGGCACAAAGTGCCTTGTAGCTGGTTTCAAGGTCGGGATCGCCCGCCATGATATAGCTTACCAGAGCGGCGCGGCCTTCGGCGCGAACCTTTTCAAACCGGGCAGTAATTCGGGATGTCGGCATTAGCGGGAAGGCGCTTCCGTATTTTCTTCAAGCCACGCTGCATACTCACCCAGCGCATGAGTGCAAGGCCAGGCTACCATAGCTGGTATGTCGTAGGGGTGGAGGCTTGTTACGAGGGTTTCCAGCGCCTCCCAGCAACTCTCGACCGATTTCAGCCAGAGAATGTGCTCGAATGCCTGTTCGACCACACCCTTCCAGAGATAGGTAGACGAAACCGGACCTTCGATATTGCCACACGCGGCCAGCCGTTTTTCAACTGCTGCGTCAGCAATCTTCTGGGCAATATCCTGCGACGGGCAGGTAATCCGTATGAGGAGTGCTTTGGTCATCACCTAGATGTCCATGCCGAGGTGTTCGGCGACCGAGAAGATGTCCTTATCGCCGCGTCCGCAGAGGTTCATGATCAGGATCTGGTCCTTGTCCATCGTCTCGCAGATATCGCCGAGACGGGCGATCGCGTGGGCAGGCTCAAGCGCAGGGATGATCCCCTCAAGACGCGTACAAAGCTGGAAGCCTTCAAGCGCTTCCTTGTCCGTGCAGGTAAGATATTCAGCCCGGCCCGTATCACGCAGGAAGGCGTGCTCCGGCCCGATGCCTGGGTAGTCGAGACCAGCAGAGATTGAGTGGGCATCGATGATCTGACCGTCATCAGTCTGCAGGAGATAGGTCTTGTTGCCATGCAGGATACCGGGCCTGCCACCATTCAGCGCGGCTGCATGTTCACCCGTTTCGATGCCATGGCCCGACGCCTCGACGCCAATCAGACGCACGCCTTCATCCTCAATGAAAGGATGGAAGAGGCCGATTGCGTTCGATCCGCCACCGATACAAGCCACAACGGCATCGGGCAGGCGGCCTTCGCGCTCCATGAGCTGGCTTTTCGCTTCCTGGCCAATGACCGACTGAAAGTCACGGACGAGTTCAGGGTAAGGATGCGGACCCGCCGCGGTGCCGATCACGTAGAACGTGTCGTGCACATTGGTGACCCAGTCGCGCAGCGCCTCATTCATGGCGTCTTTCAGCGTGCCCGTGCCGGAAGACACAGGCACAATTTCGGCGCCCAGCATCTTCATCCGGAAGACGTTTGGCTTCTGACGCTCCACATCGGTGGCGCCCATGAAGACGACGCACTGCAGGCCAAAGCGCGCGCAGACCGTAGCTGTCGCGACACCGTGCTGGCCGGCGCCGGTTTCGGCGATGATGCGCTTCTTGCCCATTCGCATCGCAAGAAGGACCTGGCCTAGACAATTATTGATCTTGTGCGCGCCGGTGTGATTGAGCTCGTCGCGTTTGAAATAGATCTTCGGCCCGCCGAAATGCTCGGTCATCCGCTCTGCATGGTAGAGCGGGGACGGACGGCCGACATAGTTACGCCAGAGGTCGTCCATCTGGGACAGGAAAGCAGGGTCTTTCTTGGCGGCGCGGTACTCATCCTCAAGTTCGAGGACAAGCGGCATCAGCGTTTCAGCGACGTAGCGCCCGCCAAATTCGCCGAAGCGGCCCTTCTCGTCGGGCCATTGTGCCCATGTGTTTGGCTTGTTCATGAGAGCCCTCATAGTCCTGACTTTTCGCCGCCGCAATGAAGGCCCGCACGAGGTCAGCATCCTTGATGCCGCGCTGACGTTCCACGCCAGACGAGACGTCGACCGCTGGCGCACCGGTTGCCTTGATTGCGCCTGCTACATTGTGCGGAGTGAGGCCCCCGGCAAGTAGCCAGGGTGTCGCTGGAGCCCAGTCCTGAAGGATCGACCAGTCGAAGGCGGCACCGTGACCGCCCGTCCGGTCCGCCCCCTCTGGCGGCTTTGCGTCGATCAGCAGCCTGTCAGCAGACCGATAGAGGCGAGCTGCTTCCTCCAGGTCTTCGCGAGAGGAGACACCGACCGCTTTCCAGACCTCAACAGATGAAGGCAGGCTGGCCCGAAAATTGGCGACGAACTCTGGCGACTCCTTGCCATGAAGCTGGAACACATCCGGCATGACCGTACCGCCAACGCCGCGCAGAATGGCGGGCTCTGGATCCGAAACGAGCACCACAGAGCGGACATTGTTCGTTGCAGCCGCTAGCAGCAGGTCGATCACCAGCTCGAAACGGGACGCCGTGCTTCCCAGCACGTTGCGCGGACTTTGCGGCACCAGAACAAAGCCGACCCAGTCAGCCCCAGCTTCCGCTGCGACCTTCACCATGTCGGCGTCAGAAATTCCGCATATCTTTACGTCTGCCATGCCGCTTAGGTCATTCCCGCACGCGGTGCTGTCAAGCTGGGAGGCTTTGACCCTGCGTGACCTTGCTGCGCAATGTTTACGAAAGCGCCCAAGCTTGCTGAATAGCGGGCGAAGGAGATTGCCATGCCCGCTACATCGCTATTGTCCGATATCAAGATTGCTGACATGACCACGGTGATCTTTGGCCCTTATTGCACGCAGACGCTTGCAGACATGGGCGCCGATGTCGTGAAGCTGGAACCTGAAAACGGAGATACGTTCCGCAATGTCGGCAAGCCTGCCAATAATCGCGGCATGGGCCCCTGTCACATGACGATCAATCGCGGCAAGCGGTCAGTAGTCTGGGACATGAAGTCAGACGAAGGCAAGGCCGCGATCCGGAAGCTGATTGAGACAAGCGATGTCTTCATCCACAATATCCGTCCCGAAGCGGTGGCGCGCCTCGGCCTGACTTTCGAGGATGTGAAAGCGATCCGCCCAGACATCGTCTACGTCCACTGCCTGGGTTTCGGGACCGAAGGCCCCTATGCTGGCCGGCCTGCCTATGACGACCTCATCCAGTCGCTCTCCGGCGCGTGCAATTTACTGCCCCAGGTCGACGGAAATGACGCGCCGCGTTTCCTGCCTACAGCCTTCGCTGACAAGGTTTCGGGCCTTCATGCCATGTATGCGACCCTTGCCGCGCTGCATCACCGCGCCCGCACGGGCGAAGCCGTGCATGTCGAAGTACCCATGTTCGAGTGCATCTCCTCTTTCCTGCTGGAGGAGCACTTCTATGAGGCGGCCTTCGATCCGCCGGTGGGCCCCTATTACTATCAGCGCCAGATCGACCCTTCGCGCCAGCCTGTGCGCACGCAGAATGGCTGGATCACGATTGCCCCCTATGTCGACCATCGCTGGGTGACGCTGTTCGACGCAATCGGCCAGCCGCAAGAGCTGGAAGACGAGCGGATCAATGATTATCGCGGCCGCTTCTTCAACCATGACTATCTCATGTCCCGGGTGCAGGCGCATTTCGTGAATTTCACGACCGAGGAACTGCTGGACATATTGGGCAAGGCCGACGTTCCGGCAGCCCGGGTGAATGACATTTCAGACCTGCGCGATGACCCGCACCTAAAAGCGGTCGACTTTTTCACCCGCCGCGAACACCCAAGCGAGGGCGCATACTGGGAGGTCAAGCCACCCGTGCGGTTTGTCGGGCATGCCGAGCATGAGATTACGCCCGCGCCCAGACTTGGACAGCACTCGGAAGATATCCTGCGCGAACTCGGGCTGGCGCCAACCGGCGACGAATAGATCGCGCTGAGCTTGAACTAGTTGATGACCTGATTGGCCGAGACGATACGACGCCTGCGCGGTCCCCAGCGGAACTGTTCGGTTTCACGCGTCAAGCCGCGCGCCCGTAGCGTGCCCCGGTCGCGGTAGAGACCAAACCGACGGCGCGCGGCAACTGGTTTTCGACTAGGCCCATGAATGCCGACAATCGTCACCGTAAACTCCAGCGGATTCTCGCGGTCGGTGTCGCTGGTGTCGATTTTACCATGCGCGACCGCGAAACGCTCCAGCAATTCTTCGAAAGAGCCGAGCTCCAGCGCTTCACCATGCGCGAGCGGGATCTGAAATGAACGTTCATGATTATCTGCGGCCGGCTCCGTAATGTCGCTGAGAAGGTCCTCGTCATCTTTCCTGATACGCGCGGTCAGGTTCTGGATGTGAAAACTGCCTTCGCTCATGTTCGAGATAAAGCAGCGCGCGGCGGCATCGGATTTCAGCGATGAGGACACGATCAGGCTGGAGCGGCGCTGGCGGATGATCCCGTTCAGCATGAGCTGTAAATAGGTGATCCACACGATCACCATGATCACATTCGCGCCCGCGCTGATCGCCGAGGAATTATTGCTGATGAAGTCCATCATGCGCGCGACAACGCATGGGTCTGAGCAGAAGTTGCGTCGATTGCAGGTGTGTCAGCTTGCCAGCTGGCTCACGCTGTCGGCGCTCGTTTCACTTGCAGCATCTTTCAGCCACGCAGTCATATCCTGTCCGCTCAATGGCGCAGCGAAATAATAACCCTGCATTTCAGGACAGCCCGCCCCTTCAATGAAAGCGCCTTGCGACGCTGTTTCAACGCCTTCCGCCACCATTGTGAGATCAAGCGCCCGGCCAAGCTGTACCAGCGAGATGACGAGATCGAGCACCTTGTCCTCTTCCTCGATGCCGGAGACGAGCGACTTGTCGATCTTCAGCTTGTCGAGCGGCATGTCGAGAAGCGCCCGCAGGTTTGAGTAGCCGGTACCATAATCGTCGAGCGCAATCTGGACGCCTTCCTCGCGCAGACGGTTCAGGTTACGGCGCGCCGAACTGACGTCTTCGACAAGCGAGGACTCGAGAATTTCGAGACAGATGGCGGAGGGCGGAAGGCCCGAGGCTGCGATTTCACGCAGAAAGTCTGTTGCATAGCCCGGCGTGACGACGTCCATGGGCGAGGCATTGAACGACACGAATCCGATCTCGCCTGATTCGATCCAGGGTTTTGCGATCTTCGCGGCCTTCTTGAAAACAAGGCGGTCCAGATTGCCGACTAGACCCATATCCGTGGCTGCCGCGACAAATTCGTCGGGCCTGACATGGCCGAGGTCCTTATCGTGCCAGCGGGACAGCACCTCTAC
The DNA here is from genome assembly GCF_003576345.1 of Henriciella barbarensis. Classification (GTDB taxonomy): domain Bacteria; phylum Pseudomonadota; class Alphaproteobacteria; order Caulobacterales; family Hyphomonadaceae; genus Henriciella; species Henriciella barbarensis. The sequence goes on from NZ_QWGB01000005.1 coordinate 859,344, forward strand.
GCCAATCGGCTGGCGGGTGCCGCTTGAGACGATCGGCTGGAACACCGGCGTGATAAGCGCCTGCTCAAGCGCCTGGGGGAGTTTCTCTTCAATCTGCAGGCGGCGCCGATAGGCGCCCAGCGTATTCTCGTCGAACATCTGCGACGCGGCGCGGCCACCACGCTTGCCTGCGAACAGGGCGAGGTCGGCACGGCTGAGAAGCTCTGACGGCGTGGTCGCATCCTTTGGATAGATGCAGATACCAGCCGAGCCCGAGAGCTTGATTTCACGGTCGCCGGAGGTCGTCGGGCGAAAAACGATCTGCCGAAAGCGTTCAAACCGGTCGGCGAAGGCATCACCAAGTTCGTCCAGGTCCTCGGTAATGACCGCGAACTCATCGCCGCCGATTCGTCCGACACTCCGGATACCAGGGAGGGATGCCAGTCTCTTCCCAACCGTTTTTAGCACGCTGTCGCCGACCGAGTGACCAAACCTGTCATTGATGCGTTTGAAGTAATCGAGGTCAACAAGCGCAAAGCCAAATGACTTGCCGGCTTTCTCGGCATCCTTGACCCGTTTCTCCAGATCAACTTCAAGGCCGCGGCGGTTTCGCAAACCAGTTGCTGCATCGGTCTGCGCGACTTTCAGGGCACTCGCCTTGTCACTCAGCGCTTCTTCGAGGCGTTTCTGCAGTGCCGTCATCTGAGGCTGCATACCGCCAAAATGCGGAAGCGATGCCGCCATCTCGCCGTCGCTCTTGTCGATATGAATGAAGTCCATCACGATTCCGAGCAGGCCCGGCGAGCCGTCTTCAAAGGTGAACGGAACTTTCTTGGTGAGCGCGAACTGGTTGTCGCCGATCTGCTCTTCATTGAGACTTTCTTCGCCAGCGAGAACGGCAGCATCCTCACGCCAGAAGACCTCCACCTGGTCTTCGTCGAATATATGCCGGTCGTCCTTGCCAATAATGTCATCGCAGCCGATCAGCTTCTTGAAAGCCGTATTACCATACACCCAGCGATGCTGGTGATCCTTGACGAAGACCGCGTAGGGAATGGCGTCAAGAACGCTCGAAAAATATGGCGTGATCATTTTTGATCCTGGGTCACTGACGAAACGGGGTCGCGACCGGCCATCCGTGCATCAAGTTTAATCTGGCGCCTGACAAGTGTAGCCATTCGCGTCAGGTCGGCTTGCTGCTCTGGTGACAGCGGTCTTGGTTTGTGATCAATGATGCAGAACGTGCCGATATTGTATCCGTCCACATTTATGGGAGCCCCGGCATAGAACCGGATGTAAGGCTCCGCCGTCACCATGCCGTGATCCTTGAACCGGGGGTCCTGCCGGGCGTCTTCAACGACAAACACGTCGTTGGTCTGAATGGCATAGGAGCAGAAAGAGTTGGTCCTGTCCGACTCACAGGCGTCAATCCCGACGCAGGACTTGAACCACTGCCTGTTCGCATCAACTAGGGACACCAGAACAATGGGCACATCGAAATGACGTGCTGCAGCGCGACTGATCGCGTCGAATGCCTGGCTCGGAGCGGTATCAAGGATTTGCTGGCGGCGCAGGCAATGAAGGCGTGCCGCTTCGCGGGCCGCTGGCGTGATATTGTTTCGGAGATCCAGGGTCGTCATCTGACGGTAATTAAGGATGGCCTGTAAACATCTGGTTGATGCATGCCAGCCAATTGCAGGTGCACTGCAATTGGCAAACGAGCTTAGACCCGAAACAAGTGGCGGTGAGACAGGGATTCGAACCCTGGATACGATTGCTCGCATACACGCGTTCCAGGCGTGCGCCTTCAACCACTCGGCCACCTCACCACAAGGGCGCGTCTATAGAGGAAGGAGCTAGGCAACCGCAAGCCCGTGATTGTTTCTGCGCTGCTGAATTCCATATTGAGGGCTGAGACATTGAAAGGACGAACACCATGTTCTTTACCCGCAAACCCGCCGAACTGCCTGAAAAAGGCGAGGCCCTGCCCGGCCGCGCGCAGACCATCCCGACCTCTGAGACCCATTTCGTTAATGGTAATGATATGAGCGCGCCCATCCCTGACGGTTTCGAAGAAATCGTCTTCGGCATGGGCTGCTTCTGGGGCGTCGAGCGTATCTTCTGGCAGATGGACGGGGTCTGGGTGACCCAGGCTGGCTATGCTGGCGGAGAGACGCCGAACCCGACCTATGAGGAAACCTGCACCGGCAAGACCGGTCACACCGAAGTCGTGCGCGTCGTTTATGACCCGTCAAAGGTGACCGCGAGCGAACTGATCAAGGCGTTCTGGGAAAATCATGACCCGACGCAGGGCATGCGCCAGGGCAATGATGTCGGCACGCAGTACCGGTCTGCCATATTCACGACAACCGAAGAGCAGGAAAAGATCGCTGCCGCGACGCGCGAGACGTTCCAGAAGGCACTGAACGATTCCGGCCGCGGCCAGATCACGACAGAGATCCGCCCACTGGACGAGTTTTTTCATGCCGAGGACTATCACCAGCAATATCTCGCCAAGAACCCAAACGGATATTGCGGGATCGGCGGTACGGGCGTTTCCTGTCCGATGCCGACGGGTGTCAGCGCGTAAGCATCTTTGCTAAGCGGGCCCGGTGAGCGATTTCCTGACCCGCTTTGCGCCATCTCCGACCGGAAGATTGCATCTTGGCCACGCGGCCTCGGCCTTTCATGTCTGGAAGGCCGCAGAGCGCGCGGGCGGCCATGTCTTGCTGCGCATCGAGGATATCGACCAGACGCGCTGCAAGCCGGAATTTACCGACGGTATACTGGAAGACCTTGCCTGGCTGGGCTTTGAATGGGCACGAACACCGCGCATTCAGTCAGAGCATTTCGAGGACTATGACCGGGTCGTTCAGCGGCTGACCGAACTTGGTCTGACCTATCGCTGTTTCCGTACGCGGACCGAAATGGCAGCAGAGACAGAGGCGGCAGACCTCGCGCCGGGCACGCCGTTCATCGGGCATCCATTGCCAGCCGAGCTGGAGGCCGAGCACCTGTCACAGGAAGCGCCGTTTGCATGGCGGCTGTCGCTCGAGAGGTGCCGCGAATATCTCGGACCAGACTACGACCGGCTGAGCTTTGAAGTCCGCAATCTCGACGGAACCACGCACATCGAAAAGGCGCGGCCAGACCTGCATGGAGATATCAATCTCACCCGAAAGGATGCGCCGGCCGCCTATCATGTGGCCTGCACGCATGATGACGCGCTGCAGGAGATCACCCATGTCATCCGGGGCACAGACCTTGAGGATGCAGCCCACATCCACGTGCTGCTGCAAGCCCTGATGGGCTGGCCGACCCCCATTTACACCCATCACCCACTTGTTCTGGGCCCGGATGGAAACAAGCTGGCCAAACGCTTTGAATCACAAAGTCTTGCGAGTCTTCGCGAGGCGGGTTTAACGCCGCAGGACGTTAGAAAGCTCGCAGGCGTTTGAGGCAGACAGTATGAGCGATACCGCAAACAGCCGCGCCTGGCTCGGCCCCCTCCTGCTGCTTCTGGGCGGTCTTTGCATTGGTCTCGCACCTATCGGCCTGCGCATGGGACTCGACACGCTGGGGCCGCAAGCGATCGCCTTCTGGCGCTATACGTTTGCGATCCCGATGCTGTTAGTCCTGCTGATCGGCATTGAGCGGCGAATGCCGAAGAAGATCACGCCGCTGATCATTCTCGCCGGCACGCTGTTCGCGCTGGATATCGCGCTCTGGCACTGGGCGCTGACGATGACCACGGTCGCAAACGCCACATTTATCGTGAACATGGGGAATGTCTGCGTGGGGTTTGTCGCCTGGCTGGTGCTGAAGGAACGCCCCAAGCCTGTCTGGTTCGTCGCGGTCGCCGTTGCTGTGGCTGGCGCGGCTGCCCTGTCACAAGGCGGCGCAGCAAACGGTCAGACAGACATTCGCGGCGATCTGCTGGCTGTCGCTGCGGCCATCATGGTCGCGGGCTATATGCTGTTCTCGAAAATGTCCCGCAACAAGCTTGGCGCGATGGATGTCATCTTCTGGCTGACAGTCGTCGAAGCGGTTGTTGCAGGCATGGTCGTCCTCGCTTCTGGTGAGCGTTTCTTACCTGAAACGCCTCAGGGCTTCGCCGCGCCGCTATTTCTGGCGCTGGTCGCCCAGGTTGGCGGGCAGGGGCTAATCATTGCAGGGCTTGGCCGCACGCCTGCCGCCGTTGCTGGCATCATCGTTCTTATCCAGCCGGTCTTCGCCGCTGGCCTGTCCTGGCAGCTTTTCGGCGAATCGCTCACCGTGCTGCAGGGCGGCGGTGCCGCCCTCATCCTGCTTGGCATCTGGCTCTCGCAGGGCGGGGTAAAGAGGCGTCGCCAGTCTGCGGCAAAACCGTCACATGCAGAAGCTACAACCAGCGCCTGAAACAGGAGAATTTCGCCATGACAAAGCCAAACGCCGGCGCCTTCCGCGCGCCGCTTATCGCGATGACCAGCAGCGCCGTAATCGCAGCTTGCGCAACGGCACCAGTCGGGCTCGAGCCTGTCGATGCTGTGGTGCCGCCGACTGAAGTTGAGGAGACCACAAAAGCCCCGGGACTTTCCCGTACGGGCGTCGCCCCGCAACAGGCCAGTGATGATTACTACGTCGCCGCCGCTGCTGATGTGCAGTCCCGCACGGCGGAAGACTTCGTTCCGCGCGCCCGGAATGTCATTCTTTTCGTTGGTGATGGAATGGGCGTGTCGACCATCACGGCCGGACGTATCTATGCAGGCCAGCAGAAAGGCCTCGATGGTGAAAGCTATCGTCTGGCCATGGAAAGCCTGCCCTATTCAGCCTTTTCCAAGACTTACAGCCATGACGCCCAGGTCGCCGACAGTGCCTCGACCGCCACCGCAATGATGTCCGGCATCAAGACCCTTTCGCGGACGCTCGGCCTTCGGTCCGGTATCGCCTATGGCAACTGCGCTTCATTATCGGGGCAGAGCACAGATTCGATTTTCGAGATCGCCGAAGCCGCTGGTCTTTCTACGGGCATCGTTTCCACCGCCCGAATTACGCACGCAACGCCTGCCGCGACCTATGCCGAAAGCGCTGACCGCAACTGGGAAGACGACAACCAGCTTGGTGGCACGGACTGTAAGGACATCGCCCGTCAGCTCGTCGACTGGGACGCTGGTGACGGCTTTGAAGTCGTGCTTGGCGGTGGCCGCGGCGCTTTCTTCCCGGCGAGCCTGACCGATCCAGAAACCGGCGAAGCGGCCGGCCGCCGTACCGATGAAGCAGACCTTACCGAAGTCTGGACGGCCAAGTCGGACGATCACGTCTACATCACCGATCAAGCGGGCTTTGAAGCGATCGATTTCACAGGCGAGACCCGTGTGCTTGGCCTGTTTGAGCCGTCCCACATGCAGTTTGAGCTCGACCGCGCGGAAGATCCCGCTGGCGAACCCTCTCTTGCCGAGCTGACCACGGCTGCCATCACGCGTCTCTCACAGAATGAGGACGGTTATGTGCTGCTCGTGGAAGCCGGGCGCATCGATCACGCTCATCACGGTGTGAATGCGGCGCGCGCGCTTGGCGACACGGCGGCGCTGGATGATGCGGTGCAGGCTGCGCTCGACCTGACGGATGCGGAAGATACGCTGATCGTCGTGACCGCCGACCACTCACACACGCTGACCCTGGCGGGCTATCCTGCGCGCGGTAATCCGATCCTCGGCAAGGTGGCCTATGGGCCTGGCGGTCTGGCGCGGGCTGATGATGGAAAGCCTTACACCACGCTTGGTTATGCCAATGGTGAAACAGGCTGCCCACCGGGCGAAGAGGACTGCGCACGCGCCGACCTTTCCGACGTCGACACGACAGCGAAAAACTTCCAGCAGCAAGCGCTGGTCTTCCAGGGCTCTGAAACGCATGCGGGCGAGGATGTCCCCGTTTATGCCAGCGGTCCGGGGGCGGAGCTTTTTCGTGGCACCATCGAACAGCACGAGATTTTCCACGTGATGGGGCGCGCGAGCGGCCTCATTTCCTACGAGGACTGATCCATCGCATCTGCGGCGAGGCGGCGGATCACATCCGCCACTTCGTCGCCATGGTGATGGTGGGGCATGTGCCCGGTCTGCGGCAGTTTGACGAGCTCAAAGCCTGTGACCTGATGCTTGATCTTTCCTGCATGGAGGCTCGGATCGATCACCGTATCCCTGGCACCTGAAAAGAGCACGACAGGCATGCTGAGCTCCGGGTAGCGGTGCTGCTGGGCCGCGAGCTCATCCTGCAGGACATTCATATCATCTGCATTCGCGCGAAAGCTCGGCGGCCGGAAGAGCAAGCCGATGGCGGCATCCGCGTAATAATCGTCCGGTGCGTCCTTCGGATTGAAAACGCCGTCGATACCGCCTTTCACCATAGCGGGCGCGACGAGCGGCACGAGCTGCGAGAAAATCGGCCCAATGACAGGGGGGCCGGCCACCTTGTTGTACCAGGTTTCACCTCCGCCGCCCCAATCATGGGTCACCGGCGCAAGAAGCACGACCCCGTCGACGAGATCAGGATGGTCAAGCGCAAGCCGGAGCGCGACCGCACCGCCATAGGAGTGTCCGACGATGACCGCTTTCTGATCAGGTGCGAGCTGGCGCAGAACGGCTGCCATCTGAGCCGCCTGAACCTCCAGCGTTTCGGCAGCTTCCGGGCGGCCGGAATAGCCATGGCCGGGACGGTCCGCCATCAACACACGGAAATCCTCCTGCAGGCGCGGCGCCAGGGTAAACGTGAACTCTCTGGCGTTTGCCGACGCGCCATGGATCATCAGGACGGGCGGGCCATCACGGCCCGCTTCGATAACATGAACTTTCGCACCGTTCGCTTCGACAAGCGTGCCCTTAGGCGGGTACTTGTCTTCGACATTGCTGGTGTAGACTGCGCTATGAACGCAGGCGCCGATGCCGCTCAGCGCGAGCAGCAGGGTAAGTCCGGTAAGAATAATCTTCAAAGCCCCTGACCATTCTGTTCACGCACCAGCCTCGACTCTGCGGCGCGGGCCGCCTGAAGCGTCGGGTGAATTTTCAAAGCTTCGCGATAGGCTTCAAGCGCCTCATCCTTAGCCCCAAGCGTTTCCATGATGCGGCCAAGACCCGTCCAGGCCCCGAAGTGGCGCGGCTCAAGCCGGATCGCCTCATTGAGGTCGCGCAGGGCTTCTGGAAAGTTCTCGTCGACCAGGAAGAGCGCGGCGCGCCGATTGTACGCCTCGGCATATCCAGGCTGGATCGCGATGACGCGATCAAACAGCTCATGTGCCAGTTCCAGGTCGCCCAGACCCTGGGCTTCCACGGCGCGCTGCATCACAAGGTCTGCGGCGGCAGACCCGCTTTCCAGCCAGGCCGCCCAGATATCCATGGCGGTGGAGTTAGCTTCCTCCTCACTCGGCGCGTTCTTCAACTCGTCGAACATCTCGTCACTCGGCCCGTATTGCGGGCCGCTGACGGCGATGACGCTGGCGATAAGGAGAGCCTTGAACATGCCTATCAGTATGGCTCTGGATAAGGTCCCGGCAAGGCCCGAATGCGGCGATCAGGCGGCCGGCGCGAGCAGCCCTTCTTCGATCAGGGCGGCTTCAAGGCTTTCGGCGTCAGTAAAGTGATGCCCGCGGAAGCCGTAGGCACGGGCCGCTTCGATGTTTTTCAGGCTGTCATCGATAAAAAAGACGCTGTCCTTGGGCGGCTGACCGAGGCGCGCATGGGTCAGCTCATAAATCGCCGGATCGGGCTTGATCAGCTCTTCCTCCCCAGAAACGACAACATCGCGGAACAGTTTGAGCATTGGGAAACGCTCAACCGTTTCCGGCCAGATCTCAGCCGACATGTTGGAGAGGGCAAAGAGCGGGACCTGCGCTTCTTCAAGGCGGGCGATGAGCGCCGGTACGCCGCTAACATAGCCATCGAACATCTCGAACCAGCGCCGGTGCCAGGCGTCGATCTCGTCTGCATAGTGAGGGTGGTCCTGCTTCAGCAGGCGCGCGCCTTCTGCAAAGGTCCGGCCCCGGTCATGCTCGACATGCCAGTCCATATTGCAGACATCACGGCAGAAGGCCTCGGCCTCTGCCTCAGACGCGAAAATCTTGCGGTAAAGTCGCAAGGGTAGCCAGTCGATCACGACATTGCCGAGATCGAACAGTACGATGGGTTCAGCACCGACAGAAATATTTCCGCCGGGCGCTGATGCCGTCATCTTCTGCTTAGCCCTGCTTTGCTTTAAAGCGTGGGTCTGTTTTGTTGATGACGTACGTCCGGCCCTTACGGCGAACGACCTTGCAATCGCGGTGGCGGTTTCTCAAGGATTTCAGTGAAGACTTAACTTTCATGGGATTGGCCCGGCGATCTTTGAAAACTCGTAAGGGGCGCGAGATACAGAATGGGTTATGCAGAGTCAACGCCGCTCACACATCGCGACGGTAAAAGGAAGACATCATTTATGACGCGCAAGAATTTGGTCCTTCTCCGCTGGACCACCGCTGCCAGTTTCGCCGCCCTGATCAGCGCCTGCGCTGCCACGCCAGAGCCTGCGCCGCAATCAAGCGCGCCGACCCCGCCCTCGCAGAAGCCGCATGTCGAGGCAACGACATCGACGCCCCCAAGCGTAGTGACGACAGACAGCGCGCCAGTGACCCGCACATCAACGATTTCTCCCGGTGACCCACGGGGCACGCCGGGCGCCCCGCCATATTCCGGCCCGGTGGGCCCGTTTGCGCCAACCGGCAATGCCGAGATGGATGCCTGGCGCCAGGACTTCGTCTCTCGCGCAACGGCACGCGGCACCAATCCCGCCCTACTCTATGCGCTGCTGAAAGATATCCGACCACTCGATATCTATCTTGGCCCTGACAATCAGTCGGAAGTTGCCAATCAGGCAGAGTTTTCCAAGGCTATCTGGGAGTATCTGCGCACGGCGGTCACGGATAACCGTTTCCAAACTGGCCGCCAGAAACTCGCTGAGCTTGGGCCCGTTTTCGACCGCATCGAAGCCACTTATGGCGTCAACCGCGAAGTGGTGAGCGCGATCTGGGCGATGGAAACCAATTTCGGCGGCTATATGGGCAATTTCAGCGCCGCAAATACGCTCGCCAACATGGCGGTCGAAGGCCGCCGCCGCAGCTTCGCCGAGAGCGAAATCCTCGCTTTGGTCGAAATCGTCGAGAAAGGCTTTGCGCGGCTGGATCAGCTTGGCTCCGGCTGGGCCGGCGCGATGGGGCACACCCAGTTCATGCCATCAACCTATCTTGCCTATGCGCAGGACTATGATGGCGATGGGCTGGCGAATGTCTGGTCATCGTCACCAGACGCTCTAGCGTCTGCCGCCAACTATCTCTCAGTATCCGGCTACCGCTTTGACCAGCCATGGGGCGTCGAAGTGCTCGCGCCGCAAGGTTTTGACTGGTCGATGGCCGATGGCAACGACCGGCGCCTGTCGTCCTGGAAGTCAGCCGGTCTTTCGCCGATCCGGGGTGGCGGCTTTGGCGTCGATGACAGCGACTATGCCGAGCTGTGGCTGCCAGCGGGTGCGACAGGACCGAAATACCTCCTGTTCCGCAACTTCGACGTCTTCAAGACCTATAACCGCTCCAACAGCTATGCTTTCGCGGTCGGCCTCCTCGCCGATGGGCTCGCCGGCCAATATGGCCCGGTCGCAGCCTGGCCGACGAACATCCAGCGGCTGACCTTCGATGAGGTAAAGCAGCTTCAGTCGGCGCTAAACCAGCTTGGCTATAATGCGGGCGGCGTTGACGGCATTGTCGGCTCAGGCACGCGCGGCGCGCTGCGGCAGTTCCAGCAGGCGAACGGCCTGATCGCGGATGGCTATCCTTCGCGCCCGGCTCTCAATGAGGTGCTGGCGCGCTTGCGCAGCTAGAACCTAGTCGTAGATTTCCGGCTGATCGTCATCATCCTGATAGACCTGATTGGCCGGAAAGACGCGGCGGGCGAAAAACGCCATCAGGACGAGTACGACGCCCGCGCCGATGAAAGGCGCGCTCTGGTGAACGTTCTCATACATCCATGGGCCAAAGAACGGGCTGACGATGAATCCGGTGCCGTTGGCCGAGATGACAAGGCCTGCGACGTTGCCCTGAAGGCTGGAGCCGACAGAGAGCGATGCGCCGCTGGAGAAGCCCGGGCGCGCAAGACCCTGCCCGATCCCCACGAAAAACTGCGCCAGCACGAGAACCGCGAACTCATTCGTCGGCACGATAAGGAACGCGCCGACCGACAGGGTGAGCGCCCCAGTCACCATAAGCGTCCGGTTGGTCATCTTGAGGCGCGGAATGATGACAAGCTGCGAGATCAATGTGCCCGCCGCGCCGACCGTATAGGCCGGGCCGGTGAACTGCATCGCCTCAGCCCCGTCGACGCCGATCTTGTCCATGATGGCGAAGGCGAATGTCTGGGTCAGTACGCCGGTGACGACGGAGAGCCCGACTGCGAAAATCAGATAGGGCAGCACGCGCGGATCGCGCCAGAGACCATCGCCCTCTTTCTTGCCTGTGGATTTGAGGCCCGCTTCCTTTCGCGGCGCAGTTTTCTCCGGCAGGCGCGTATAGATCAGGAAAGACAGGACAGCCGCCGCGGCGCTGATCATGAAAACTGGTGTCAGTAGGCCAAAAACCGCGCCCGCCGCAGCCGCGAAGGCTGGGCCTGCAACCGCGCCGAAGCTGAAGCCGGACGTCAGCGAGGCAATTTCTTCGGTGCGTTTGTCGCGGCTAGTACGGTCAGCGATATAGGCCTGCGCCGCCGGGTTGGTGCCAGAGCCCAGGAGGCCGAACAGCGTGCGCGACGCCAGGAGGCAGATGAAGATAACAAGCGAGCTTTGCAGATGACCGGCCATGGCGAGCGCGGCGCTGGTGCCGAAAAGCAGCATCGACACCGAAAAGCCAAGCATGCCGAGCGCAGCGACCGGGCGCCTGCCCCAGTCATTGCTCTTGCGGCCCCAGAAAGACGAGGTGATCGCCCAGAGCGCAGCCGATAACGAGAAGATTGCGCCCGCCATCCAGTCCGGCAGGCCAAGATCCCGCGAGAGGGGGGGCAGGATGGCGCTGACCAGCATCGTATTGCCGGCCCCAACCGCCAGAAGCGCGAAGAAAAGCAGCCGAAACGCGCCGCGGCGGTCCGGCCGGTCATGTCCAAGCTGTGGCGAGGGCGTGTCGGTCATCACTTCTCTTCGGCCTCACCGCTGGAAAATTCAAGCGCCCCGTCGCGTCATGGGCCCCAGCCAGCAGCCCGGAAACCTTATTTAAAGCCTGTTGCGTTAGAAGCGGCTTTGAACCCGTCTGCGGAGACCCGTGAATGTTTCAACTTATCGGCCTTGTTCTGGTCACTGCCCTGATTGCAGGTGCGCTCCTTTTCACAGGAAGCCCGGCCCTGTTCAGCGCGCTGCCATTTGAACTGGCCCTGATTGGCGGGGCCGGCCTCGGCACGCTCGTAATTGGTAACTCACCAAGGGTCGCAGGCGCTGCGCTTGCCGGAATGGTCAAATCCATGCGGGGCGCGAAGTGGAAAAAAGCTGACTATGCGGACCTCTTGAGCGGTCTTGGCGACCTGATGCGCCGGGCACGCCGCGGCGGCATGATCGCCATCGAAGCCGATATCGAGACGCCTGAGCGCTCAGACCTGTTTGCCAGCCGTCCGCGCCTTCTGGCTGACCGCACAGCCACGTCGATGATCACCGACAGTCTTCGCATCCACGCCTTGAACCCGGGGGGCAAGTCGCCTGTGGCTGCCCACCTTGAAGACGCGGTTGCCGCTGCAGCGCAGACCCGACACCGGGCCGTGGCCGCGCTGAACTCGCTTGCAGATGCCCTGCCCGCGCTTGGAATCGTGGCGGCGGTCCTTGGCATCATCAAGACGATGAGCCTAATCGACCAGTCTCCCGACGTGCTAGGCCCCATGATTGCGACGGCTCTTCTGGGCACATTCCTTGGCGTCTTCCTTGCCTACGGTCTGGTCGGGCCGATCGCTGCCCGCTTCGGGCAGGTGGTGGACGAGGAAATGCAGTTTCTGGAAACGATCCGGACGGTGATCACGGCCTGGCATGAAGGCGTGGCCCCTGGCACCGCTATTGAACTTGCGCGTGCCGGATTGCCAGTCCACCTACGACCGTCTGTCGAAGACGTGGACGCAGCAAACTCGAACGTCGAAGCTTTCCCCTCGCAGCGCCGAAGCAGTCGCGCCGCCTGACCCCTCAGCGACTAAATTCATGCGCCGACTCGCAATAGTGGGCGCTCACCCCTAGTTTCCCGCCTGATGAGAAACCACGGGGAGGGTCTCACGTGTCGCGTTTCGACGAATTGAAGGCTATCGCAAAGACCTATCAGGATCTTGCAGCCGAGAACTATGCGCGCGTGCGCCAGCTCGCTGAGGAAGTCCGCGCGGGCTTCTGCGACTATCTCGATTCCTCCGATGGTGTCTGTGTCCAGCTTGTGCCGCCTGTCGGCAATTTTGAGCCGAAACCCTATGGCGATCAGGCATTTTCCGTCCCGCCGCGCGGCTTCCGGCCGCTTGGACCGATCGCCTTTGGGCTTGCTGTACGGGTCACTGGCGGCACTGACTGGATTCGCATCACCACCCAGTGCCAGAAGATCGGCGACCGGTTTGTGCTGGACATCCAGGGCGGAGAGTCATTTACCTTGGCACTGCCGCTTGCAGAAGAGGATTCAACGCGTCTCTTTGGTTATCTCTTCAATCACCTGACCAACTGGTTTCAGGAAAAGATTGATCATTATGAGGCCGGCGAATACGGCACGCGCGAAATCGGCTTCGATTTCTCACGCGAAGATACTGTCGCCAACGTCTGAAACGTACGGACCCCAAGTAAAAACACATGCCGGATATGAACCTCATTCTCGCAGGCACAGGCTCTGACAGCCTTATTTTTGCCTGCGCCCTCATTGGCGCGCTCGGTCTGGGCGCACAGTGGCTTGCCTGGCGTCTACAGGCCCCTGCGATCGTTCTGATGGCTCTGGCCGGGCTCGCCGCCGGGCCGGTATGGTCACTCATTTTCGGCGATCCACTGCTCAATCCGTCCTCGACTTTCGGGGACCTTTTGCGGCCTATCGTGTCGCTATGCGTGGCAGTCATCCTGTTCGAAGGCGGGCTAATCCTGAAATTCGAGAATCTGCGCGATGCCGGCGCCGCCGTGCGCCGCGTGGTGTTCTTTGGAGGCCCGCTCGCCTGGCTGCTTGGCTCTCTGGCGGCGCGCTATGCGGCTGGTCTCGACTGGGCAAGCGCAATCGTCTTCGCAGGCGTCATGGTCGTCACGGGCCCGACCGTCATCATGCCACTGATGCGCCAATCCAAGCTGTCGGGACGCCCTGCCCAGTTCCTGAAATGGGAAGGCATCGTCAACGACCCGATCGGCGCGCTGTTTGCTGTTGCCGCCTATGAAGTGATCCGCGTGGCGAGCCATGGAGACTCCATCGTTGGCGCAGGCGTCTGGATCCTCGCCGCTGCAGGCATCGGTGTCGCTCTCGGTATCATCTTCGGCCTCGGCATTTCGCGCGCCTTTCGCGCTGGCTGGACGCCGGAATATCTCAAGGCGCCGCTTATCTTCGCGTCGATCATTCTCTGTTATGCGCTGGCCGAACAGGTCGAGAAGGAAATCGGCCTCGTGGCTGTCACGGCTTATGGCATGACGCTCGCCAATTCGAAGCTCGCCGACCTTTCAGAACTCCGGAAGTTCAAGGAAGACATTGCGGTCCTTCTCGTCTCTGGCGTCTTTGTTATCCTGACCGCGGACCTGACGCCTTCGATCATTTCTTCGGCGCTGAATATCAACACGCTCCTTTTCCTGCTCGTGATGCTGTTTGTCGTGCGGCCGCTATCGGTGTGGATTGCAACGGCTGGCACACTGAACCGCAAGGAAGCGCTGCTTCTAGGCTGGATCGCGCCGCGCGGTATCGTGGCTGTGGCCGTCTCGGGCCTGTTCGGTTCGCTGTTGGTCGACCTGTCGCGTGAAGGCCGTTTCTACTTCTCCGGCGCAGACCAGATCGTGCCACTCGCCTTTGCAATGGTGTTCACAACCGTTGTCCTACACGGTTTCACAATTGGTCCGCTCGCGCGGAAGCTTGGTCTTGCCCGCTCTGAAAAGCCCGGTGTTCTGCTGGTGGGCGCAAACTCCTGGAGTGTGGAATTCGCCAAGGCGCTGAAATCGGTGAAGATCGACGTCATCGTTGCCGACAGCAACTATCGCCGCCTCCGCCCGGCGCGTGAGGCAGGTCTCGACACCTTCCTTGGCGAAGTCTTGTCTGAAGACGCGGAGATCCGTCTGGACCATTCGCGCTTTGCAACCGTCGTCGCCCTGTCGACCAATGACAGCCACAATGCGCTCGTCTGTAGCCAGTTTGCGCCAGAAGTCGGCCGTCACCGCGTCTACCAGCTATCGCTTTCGGAAGGCGATGAGACCGATGACAAGTCAGTGGGCTCCTCGGCGCGTGGGCGCACGCTCATCAAGCGTGGCCGTACCTATGATGGCCTGATCCGTGACCAGTATCGCGGCTGGAATTTCTCCCGCACAAGGCTGACCGAGAAATACACGCTGGAACAGTATCTCGCTGACAGGCCAAAAGGCGACCTAGTTGCCGAGATCCGTCCGGATGGCACGCTCGTCCTGCTCGGCCCAAGCCGGGAAGCGCGCGGCGGGGATGGCGCAACCATTATCAGCTTCGCACCTGACCAGCAGCCGCAGACATCCGCGCCGGCGGAGGAGCCATCCTCATCTGACCCCAAGGTGGGCGAGCCGCAGAAGGCCTAGACAGTCACGGCGTGAAGGGCGCGGCCATGGCGGCGTAGCCAGTCGCGTTCCTTCTTCCAGTCCGGACAACATCTCGCGACATGCGCCCAGAAGCGCGGGCTATGGTTCATCTCAAGCAGGTGCGCGCATTCATGCGCGGCGACATAGTCGAGCACGCTGTGCGGAGCCATGATGAGGCGCCACGAAAAGGCCAGTCCGCCATCTGACGTGCAGGACCCCCAGCGCGAGCGCGTATCCTTGACGCTGACCTTGCGGGCCGCAACGCCCAGCGTCGCACAATGGCGCTCCACGGCATCGCTCAAGTCCTCACCGGCCGCCTTCTTGAGGAAGCGGGCGGCGCGGCGACTAACGGTTTCAGGATCCCCCGGCAGGCAAAGTTGTTGCGGAGTTCCGGGTATGAGCGACGCGCGCCTGCCTGGGCCCTCCAGGGTGATCTCGCATGGCGCGCCGCGCAGGTTGAACTGGGCACCTTCGACCAATCCGGTCTGTTGTGGCAGCTGTGCCAGACGGGCTGCAATCCAGTCGCGCCGGTCAGTTGCAAACTGTGCTGCTGCCTTCAG
This sequence comes from Henriciella barbarensis, assembly GCF_003576345.1. Classification (GTDB taxonomy): domain Bacteria; phylum Pseudomonadota; class Alphaproteobacteria; order Caulobacterales; family Hyphomonadaceae; genus Henriciella; species Henriciella barbarensis. Next base: position 874,652 of record NZ_QWGB01000005.1, read on the forward strand.
ATGTCGTTTCGACGGAGCGACGGCCACTGCTTCGCGATTCGCCTCATCAAGACGGAGAATCAGTCGCTTTGCGCGCGGGTTTATCTCCATGCGAACAGTTATGTTCTGACCGTCTGAAGCGGACAGGGTCAGAGGCTGGCATTTATCGAAAAACATGATAAGTCTCAAATCGAAGGCGCGATGAGCCTACACCCATCTTATGACATTAGGGGAACCATCATGAAATATCTGCTCTGCGGCGTTGCGGCGATCTCGATTTTGACCGCATGCGACCAGACAGGCGTCGAGACGCCAGAAGACATCAGCGAAATCACACTGCGGGACGGCGATGCCGCCGAAGCACCTGATGTGATCTCTGCGATGATGTTGACGAATTCCGGCGACGGCATGATCACATACGCCAGCAAGGACGTCGACGGCGCGTCGGCAACCTTCTCTGACATTAGCATCCAGGGCATGGAAGGCTTCACGGCCGATTCGCTGGTTTTCGAAGGCCTCGACATGGTCGACGGTCAGGCTTCTTTCTCACGCATGAGCTTTTCGGGCCTGTCCGTGAGCGACCCGGAAGCTGCTGACACGACAAATATGGGCGTTGGCGAGATCGAACTGATCAACCCGTCCCCGGCACTTTCCGCATGGCTCGCGTCTGCACTTGGCACCGGTGAGCCTGCCGACTTCCCCGCTGTCGAGGATATCTCCTTCGACGCGTGGTCGATCTCTGACGTCTCGGGCGAATTCTCCGACACGGACGGCGAAGGCACTTTTGCCGTCTCTTCGCTGCAGCTGCGTGACGTCGACAACCAGCGCGCGGCTCTCGCAGAGCTGACCGGTGTGACCTTCGACATCATCGGCGAAGATGAGATGAACTTCAAAGGCGGCATCGACTCCATGTCGATCGCTGGCAGCGACCTCAGCTTCCTGTCTGCCATCCAGCAGAATGCCGGCGACGAGGACGCAATGGCAGCTGCGGTCATGAGCAAGATGATGCAGAACCCGATGGAGCCGGGCTATGACCGCTTCACGCTCGACAATCTGACCTTCGAAGGCGAAGGCATGAGCTTCGCCTTGCCATCCATGGACGCCTATGTCGAACGCAATGATGACGACCAGCCTGTCAGCTATGTCGTCGAGCCTTTCAGCATGACGCTCGACGCAGATGCAGACGGTGGTGAGGTCGGCGCAGGCCTTGCGCAGGGTTTCAGCATGCTCGGCTATGATGGCATCGAAATCCGCGGCGCTGGCAACAGCCAGTACGACCCGGATGCAGACATTCTGACCTCCGAAGCTGCAGACAACTATTTCGAGCTCGTCGATGGCGCACGCTTCTCCTATGGCGGTGAGTTCATCGGTTATTCGGCTTTCAACCAGCAGCTGGCAGCTTCCATGGATATGGAAAACCTTGCCGAAGGTGGTGAGCCTGACCCGATGGTCATACAGCAGGCGCTGAGCGCGCTTGAGATCGGCAATTTCGAAATGCGCATCACGGATGATGGCCTTGTCGACCGCGTCTTCAACGTCGTCGCAACGCAGCAGGGTCAGGATCCGGCCCAGATGCGTGCGCAGGTCGCCCAGATGATGGGTATGGCGCCGCTCATGGCCCAGCAGGCCGGCGTGGATACGGCGATTGCCACCGAAATCGGCACAGCGCTGTCTTCCTTCATTCAGGAGCCGAAGACGCTGACCATCATGCTCGATCCGGAAGAGCCGCTTTCCATGGAGAGCGTGGCGGCGATGGAAGACCCAAGCATGCTGACCAAGGACTATCTCGGTCTTTCGGCTTCTAACGAATAAGCCACAGATCTGATCTGACTTGTGAAGGCGCGCCCCGGGCAACTGAGGGCGCGCCTTTTCTTTTGGGGGGCAAGGGCGCATAGCTGTCGCCCATGAAACTCGCATATTTTGGAGATGTGGTCGGCAAGCCGGGCCGCGCAGCTGTGGTCGACTATCTGCCAGGCCTACGCCGTGACCTGAAGCTCGATTTCGTTGTCGTGAACGGAGAGAATGCGGCAGGCGGCTTCGGTCTGACCGAATCCATCGCCAATGATTTCTTCAATGCAGGTGCCGACTGCCTGACACTCGGCGACCACGCTTGGGACCAGCGCGAAGCCCTGACCTTCATCGAGCGTGAACCCCGCCTGCTGCGCCCGGCAAATTATCCTGTTGCCGCAGGCGCCCCCGGTAAGGGCGCACACGTTTTCGTTCTGGATGATGGTCGGCGCGTCGGCGTTGCCCAGCTACAGGGCAATGTCTTCATGAAGCAGCAGCTGGAAAACGCGTTCCAGCATGCAGACCGCATCCTCGACGACATGCCGCTTGGCCTCGCCGTGGATGCCATGATCGTCGACATGCATTGCGAAGCGACCAGCGAGAAGATGGCGATGGGTCACCATTGCGATGGCCGCGCCAGCCTGGTCGTAGGCAGCCACACGCATGTGCCGACCGCTGACATCATGATTCTGGAAGCCGGGACGGGTTACCAGACCGATGCTGGCATGTGCGGCGATTATGACAGCGTTATCGGCATGCGGAAGGAAAACTCCGTCCAGCGCTTTGCAACACAGCTACCCGGTGAGCGCTATGCCCCTGCTCTCGGCGACGGCACGCTTTGCGGCGTTTATGTTGAAACTGATGACCAGACTGGACTGGCAAAGCGGATAGAGCCGATCCGCATGGGTGGCCGGCTGGCAGAACACATTCCGGCACCCTGAAGGTCAGGCGAGGTGGCGCGCTCTGCGCTCTTCCTCGTCAGGCATTTCAACGCTTTTCCTGCTTGCAGCTTCGCCCATATTGGTCGCCTTGCCGAACAACCAGCCCTGAATGAGCGACCCTGCGCAATCGCGGGCCCAGTGCAACTCGCGCGGTGTCTCAACGCTTTCGAACAAAAGATGCGTGCCCAGACCGTGCAGTTTCTGGATAATTGAATGGGCAAATTGCTGGCTCGCCTCATTCTCCATCATCTTTCGGAACCAGCCTGCATCGATCTTTACGATGTCTGGCCGAAGCTCGATGACACGCAGCAGATCGGACTTGCCGCGCCCGAAATCGTCTATGGCTATACCAAAGCCAAGCGCACGAAGCTTTTCGACCACCGCCAACAGGTCAGAGCGCGGACAGTCGGCCCCTTCCGTTATTTCGAAGACGACCTTGTCCCGGCGCAAGCCATACGCGGCGATCAGATCGCAATACTGCTCGATACCCGTCATCATCTGGTCGCGATAACTACACGAATGCGGGTTCAGATTAACGAAGAGGCGTGTTTCACCGAGCTGCCAGGCCGCCGCATTCGCAAGGTGAACGCACAAGCAGGCCCAGTCGGCGATGAAGCGGTCCCAGCCTTCTAGCCGGGCAAAGAATGCCAGTGGTTCGACCGATTTCGCACCCAGCATGGGACGCGCAAGCGCCTCAACGCCATAGAGCGCGCCTGAACTGCGACTGATTTCGTAAATAGGCTGGAAGGCCGAATGCAGCTGGAACGTGCCAAAGTCAAAGGTACGGTGTCCGCCATCCAGCTCGACAATTCTTGTCGTCAATTGATCAAGTCTCATGGGACCTCCGCTTGGATAGTAGCGTACATGAACCGCGTTAATACTTGATTGTCGTTTGCCGGGTCTGCATCCTTGGCTTTCAAAACGCCCGCGCCTGATCTATCCCGGCGCGAGCTATCAACAGAACCAGACAGTTTTGCGAGGACGTCATGGCCGGACATTCGAAATGGGCCAATATCCAGCACCGTAAGGGCGCGCAGGACAAGAAGCGCGCGGCCCTCTTTGCGCGCCTGTCCAAGGAAATCACCATCGCTTCCAAGCTTGGCGGTCCTGATCCTGACGCCAATCCGCGCCTGCGCCTTGCCATTAACAATGCGCGCGGCCAGTCCATGCCAAAGGACAATATCAAGCGCGCAGTCGACAAGGGCCAAGGCGGCGGCGGCGAAGAGTATTACGACATCCGCTATGAGGGCTTTGGACCGGGCGGCGTGGGCATTATCGTCGAGGCCTCGACCGACAACAAGAACCGCGCAGCCAGTGAGATCCGCGCGGCCTTCTCCAAGAATGGCGGCAATCTCGGCGAAACCGGGTCCGTTTCTTTCGGCTTCGACCAGGTTGGAGAGATCGAGTACCCAGCAGAGGCTGGCGATGAGATGGCTGTGATGGAAGCGGCCATTGAAGCCGGCGCGACCGACGTCGAAAGCGACGAGGAGGGTCACTGGATCTTTACCGAACGCGAAGACCTGATGGACGTCGCCTCCACGCTTGAGGGCAAGTTCGGCGAGGTTGAAGCCAAATCGACGAAGCTGATCTGGAAGCCGCAGAACAATGTTCCAGTCGAAGGCGACCAGGCCGATACGCTGATGAAGCTTCTGGACGTCCTCGATGAGCTCGACGACGTCCAGAACGTCTATGACAATTCAGAGCTGTCAGAAGCAGAGATGGAGCGGCTGGCAGGCTAAACGCCGTCAGTCACTTCGCCAGCCAGACACGATCGGTCACCAATTCGTGAGCGCTGCTTGAGCTTGCTCGCATTTCCCGCCTGCCCATCCATATGGAGAGAAACGCAGGACTTCCCCACGGGAAACAAGGCTCATGAAGTTTTCGAATACTACCCTTATTGCCGCTGGTGCCGGCTTGTTTGCGGCTGGCGGTGCATTCGTCTGGTCCGCCATGGCGGAACAGTCCGACACGCCGCCACCACTCCAGGCCGCAAACACCGAAACCGCTATTTTTGCGGGCGGTTGCTTCTGGTGCACGGAAGCTGATTTCGACAAGGTTGATGGCGTCGTCGCAACCGTATCCGGCTATACCGGCGGTCGCGTCGATAATCCGAGCTATCGGCAGGTCACCGGCGGCGATACCGGTCACTATGAGGCCGTGCAGGTAACCTATGAGCCCTCGAAGGTCAGCTATGAAGAGCTGGTCGATTACTATTTCCGCACCATCGACCCAACCGATGATCGTGGCCAGTTCTGTGACAAGGGCTCAAGCTATCTTTCGGCCGTGTTCGTTGAAGACGGAGACCAGCGCGCCATCGTCGAAAGCGAAATCGAAGAGATCGAATCCTCAGGCGTTCTGCCAGGTCCGGTCGTCACGCGCGTGCTTGATGAGGCGACCTTCTGGGAAGCTGAAGACTACCACCAGAACTACTACAAGACGACGCCGGTGAAATACCGGTTCTATCGTCAGGGTTGCGGGCGTGATGCGCGTCTGGAAGACCTCTGGAGTGATGACGCCATGCGGCTTCCGGGCAGCACAAGCTAGGCTCTTCGAATTTCAACCAAACAAAAACCCCGCCAGCCTTGAGGCTCGCGGGGTTTTCTATTGCCGGTCGGCGAGACGACTAGCGCTCGTCTTCCTCTTCATCGGCCGGATCGTCCAGACGGAAGAGGCGCGGGCTGAAACGCACATTGGTCTCGATATCTTCGAGTACCACGCGGGTAACCTGCTGGTTTGCGTCCAGTGTGCGCCAGCTGGTCAACTGGTAACTCGCTGGATCGAAGTAGAGCGTCAGAACGCCTTCTGCCTCACCGCGGCGATCTTCCATCGTGATGGCAATTTCGCTGGTGGTCTTCTGGACATCTGTCACCCGCGCTTCGGTCTCGAAGTCGAGCTCATCATCAAGGACGAGGCCGAGAGGCGTTGAGGAAAGCGGCACCCGGTCCACCGTCTCAAGGTCGCTGTCCTCCATGGCGACAGTCGTGCCATTCGCAACGATCAGGATTGGCGTCGGCTCATCATAGTCGAAGCGCATCCGGCCTGGGCGCTGCAGGGCAAAATCGCCCTCAGTGACGGAGCCATTCGGCGCCAGTTGGACAAATCGGCCGCGCGCTGTCTTCGCCGCAGCGAGAGAATCGCCAGCAGCTTTCAGAATTGCACGGCGCTCAGTCGCTGATACAGCGCCAAATTCGGTCCGTACTGGCGCAGCTTCTGCCCGCGGCGCCTCCGGTTCTGGCGCAACGCCCGTGACGGGCGTGTCATCAGCGTCAGCCTGTGCAAGGACGATTTCGCCCCGTGCTGCCTGCGCAACTGGGGTTACAGCGACATTGCTGATGGCTGCATCATTTGCGACGCGCCAGGCCAGTGGCTGCTGGCTGACTGCGCTGAATTCTGTTGTAAGCGCAAACGGGCCCGTCCCGATGGCGACAAAAGCCGCTAGCGCTGGAATTAGAGACGTCATTTTCGCTCTCCTGTCTTGGCCACGAAACATAGGCCTCGATCAGGCGGTAAAACAGGGCTGAATTAAGGTATTTCCGCCCCGTTTCGTTGTAACTCGTTCAGCTTGTAGCGATCAGTCAGACGGGGTATCCCGCGCCAGAATCTCACGCTTGCCAGCATGATTGGGGGCGGAGATGACCCCTTCTTCTTCCAGTCGCTCAATCAGGGTCGCGGCCTTGTTATAGCCGATCTTCAGACGGCGCTGGATGTAGGAGGTCGATGCCCGCTTGTCGCGGATCACAACGGCCATGGCCTGCGCATAAAGATCATCGTCGCCATCGCCAGAAGAGACGCCGAGCATAGCATCCATGATGGCGCTGCCTGTGCCGCCTTCTTCAGGCTCTTCCAGGATCGCCTCATTATAGTCAGGCTCGCCCTGCTCCTTCAGCCAGCCGACAACCGCCTCGACTTCATCATCGGACACGAAAGGCCCGTGCAGGCGCTTGGTTTTGACGCCCGCCGCCTGATAGAGCAGGTCGCCCATGCCGAGCAGCTGTTCAGCGCCCTGCTCACCAAGAATGGTGCGCGAGTCGATCTTGGTCGTGACCATGTAAGAAATACGGGTCGGGAAGTTCGCCTTGATCGTGCCTGTGATGACATCGACCGATGGACGTTGGGTCGCGGTGATGAGGTGGATGCCGGCCGCACGCGCCATCTGTGCGAGGCGCTGGATACAGCCTTCGATTTCCTTGCCTGCAACCATCATCAGGTCAGCCATCTCATCAATCACGACGACGATGTTCGGGATATGCTCCAGCGGCAGGATTTCGGTCTCATAGGCTGGCTTGCCGCGCTCATCATACCCGGTCTGCACCTTGCGGGTCAGCTGATCGCCCTTCTCACGGTAGCGCGCCGCCTTTTCGTTGAAGCCTGCCAGATTACGCACGCCTGCCTTGGACATGAGTTCATAGCGGCCTTCCATCTCACGCACGGCCCATTGCAGCGCGTTCACTGCCTTCTTAGGGTCGGTCACGACCGGGGCGAGGAGGTGCGGAATACCTTCATAGATCGACAGCTCCAGCATTTTCGGGTCGATCATGATGAAGCGGCACTGCTCGGGCGTCAGGCGATAGAGCAGCGACAGGATCATCGCATTCACGCCAACCGATTTACCCGACCCGGTCGTACCCGCGATGAGAAGGTGCGGCATTTTCGATAGATCGACCACGGTGGGCGTTCCGCCAATATCTTCACCAAGCGCCATGGGAAGCGGCGAACGGTTGTCCGCATAAGCCTTCGCCGAGAGAAGCGAGCGCAGATAAACGGTCTCGCGCTCTTCATTCGGCAGTTCGATACCGATGGCATTCTTGCCCGGAATAACCGCCACACGCGCTGAGACGGCGCTCATGGAGCGGGCGATGTCGTCAGCGAGCGAGATGACGCGCGCCGATTTTACGCCTGCCGCTGGCTCAAGCTCGAACAGGGTAACGACCGGTCCGGGGCGCACTTCCTTGATGCGGCCGCGCACACCAAACTCGCGCAGCACTTCGGCGAGACGGTTCGCCTTGGCCAGCAGGCTGTCCTCGTCCACAGAGCCGCGTCGGGCAGGCGGAGAGCCAAGAAGATCCAGCGATGGCAGGGTGCGCGGGCGTTTGCGCTTTCCGCTCTTGGTAGTGGGATGGGCAACAGGTTGCGGCGCCTTCGGCGCGGACACTTTTGGACGGGTGGCGGCGCGGGGCATCTCCTCTTCGGGCGCCTCGTCGTCAACATCGTCATAAGCCTCGAAAGCGTCATCTTCGTCATCAAACTGCGGCGCCGGTCCGAGGCTACGCGCAGCGCTTTCATAGTCATCACCCTCATCAGCGCTTGCGTGCCGTCGAGGTTTACCAACGAAACTGCTGAAGAGCCGGGCAACACCGCCCGCGGCGCTGCCAAGGCGCGAAAGCGCGCGCTGGCCTGATGTGCTTGCCGCAGACTGCAGGAGGCTTGCATCACCGCGCCGGAAGCCGAGCGCCGCGCTGCCAAGCAGGAATGCCGCAACCCCGAGGGTCAGTCCGGCCAGAAAACCGGGCGCAGGAAGGAGCAGCGCCTTGAAAGGCATGACGACGAGGCCGAAGAGACCATCACCAACCATGCCGCCCATTCCTGTCCAGAAAGGCCAGGAGGCCGGCACAGGAAAAGCCGAAAGCGTAGCTGCCAGCACTGGAACGAAAGCAACGCCATAAAGCCAGCGCCGGATGCGCGGCGCGCCGATGAGGACCGCCCGCATCGCGCCGCCAATCATCAGGCAGAGGCCAGCCATCCAGGCCGAGAAGCCAAAAGTCTGAAGCGCAATGTCAGCAACGATCGCGCCGCTATTGCCGAACAGGTTGGAGACTTCGATGCCGGTTGCTGCGTTGAGGCTCGGGTCGGTCGGCTCGTGCGTGCCGACACTGCCGCACAGAAAAACGCCGATCGCGAAAGCGGCCGTCCCGGTCAGGATACGCCAGGCCGGATCGGATACTTCGCGGGAGAGGCCGGTGTGCGTTTCAGCGCTGGTTGTCGCCATGGCAGGTTGCTTCCATCGGTTCAGAAGGACTGTCTGGCTGCAACCTCGCAGCTTGGCCTTAACACACAGCAAACAAGTGAGCAGGCGACGGCAACGACTTGCTCACCTTCCACAATAAAAAATCCCCGGCCAGAAGACTGGCCGGGGAAGTCTGGGAGGAAACGCTTCGAATGAAGCGAGGTATTCAGCCTTAGCTGAATTCTGGGTAAGCCTCGAGACCGATTTCGCTCTTGTCGAGACCCATGATTTCTTCTTCCTCGGTCGGACGCACGCCGGTCGTCATCTTCAGCGCGAGCCACACGACAGCGGACACGACAGAGACGAAGATCGCGCAAGCTGCAACGCCGACGAACTGGCCGAAATAGCTTGGGTTACCTGCTTCGTTGAGGCCGATATCGTTCGCATAGGAGAATGGAACGATCATCGTGCCCCAGATGCCGCAGACAAGGTGAGCCGGGATCGCGCCGACCACATCGTCGATGCGGAGCTTGTCGAGCAGAGGCACCGTGACGACCACGAGCATACCGCCAATAGCGCCAATCAGGATGGCAGCCCCCATCGAAGGCTCCAGCGGTTCTGCGGTGATGGAGACGAGACCGCCAATGGCGCCGTTGAAGGCCATGGTTGCGTCGATCTTGCCCTTGTAGAGGATACCGGTCAGGAACATCGCACCGAGAACACCACCGCAAGCGGCCATGTTGGTATTGGCGAAGATGTTGGCGACCGAGTTGATGTCGTCGAACGTACCAGCAGCAAGCTGCGATGCGCCGTTGAAGCCGAACCAGCCGAACCAGAGGATGAACGTACCCAGCGCGGCGAGCGGGATGTTCGAACCTGGCATGGGATGAACCGCGCCGTTGACGAACTTGCCTGCACGCGGGCCGATGATGATGGCGCCGACAAGCGCTGCCCAGCCACCGGTGGAGTGCACAAGGGTAGAGCCCGCAAAGTCAGAGAACGCAAACTGGGAGTCCAGAGCGCCGCCGCCCCATTCCCACGATGCAACGACCGGATAGATGAATGCGGTCAGCACAGCGGTGAACATCAGGAACGGCCAGAGCTTCACACGCTCGGCAACCGTACCGGACACGATGGACGCTGCCGTTGCGACGAAGACCATCTGGAAGAACCAGTCCGACGAAGCGGCATAGCCAGTCGCGAGGTCTTCTTCGGGTGACCAGACAAAATCCGGGATGCCGATCCAGCCGCCGATCGTGTCGCCGGGATAGGCCATGTTATAGCCAAGCAGCCAGAACATGATGCCGGCGACAGAGAAGAGCGCGACGTTCTTCACCGACTGCATGGCGGCGTTCTTCTTCCGCACCAGACCAGCTTCCAGCATACAGAAGCCGGCAGCCATGAACATCACGATCAGGCCGCCGATCAGAAAGAGATAGCTGTTATCGACATAGGCGCTGACTTCAGACGCCTCCTGCGCAGAGGCGCCCAGCGCCAGGGCGGCAGCGGCCGGCATAGCGGCGAACCCCCGAATTGCCCTCTTAAACATACTGTTCATGCCCTTCTCCCATTGATTGGTATGACGGGCCGACTAAAGGCACTTGCCTCTTTCCGCACCAGCACGGCGGGCGCGCACATAATGGGCGCTTCATCGTTTGACTAAAAATCGAGCACGCTGCGGCGCAAAAGCCCGCTTCTGCGTCACCTCTGGACCGGGAGCAGCCGTGATCCTAAGTCTTTCATCAATGGCTCACCTCGACACAGAAATCGCAATCGTCGGCGCTGGACCGGCTGGCGCGTCTCTCGCCCTGGCCCTCGCAGGCGCAGGCTTTGACATCACCCTGATCGACGCACGCGACCCGGCAGCGAAGGCGCGGCCCGATACCCGCAACTTTGCGGTGGTGACGGGCAGCTGGCGGCTGCTGACGGCGATTGGCATTGCAGATCGCATAGAGGGCCAGACCCAGCCGCTGCACGGACTGGAAGCGGTCGATGGCGGCACGCACTGGTTCGGCGCGCCATCGGTGCTTTTCGGGGATGAGGACCTTATCCACCGCGAGGAAGGCGAGACGCTCGGTCATATGATCGAGGCGACCATCCTGCAGGCGGCGCTTGATGACGCCGTTGAGGCTGAAGCGCGCATCAAGAAACTTGCGCCCGCCCGCTTCAGCGATGCGAAAGCCGAACCCGGCCACATCACGGTGCATCTCGAAGACGGCAGCGCCATTACGGCCCGTCTTCTCGTCGGCGCTGACGGTATGAATTCTCCAGTGCGCAATGCGGCGGGCATCACTGTCGAAGGCCGCGACTACGGAAAATCCGTCTTCGCCGCGAATGTGACCCTGTCCCAGCCGCATGACGGCATCGCCCGCCAGCTCTTCACTCCTGAAGGCCCCTTCGCCACCCTGCCTCTGCGCGGAGATCGAGCAAACCTCGCCTGGTATATGAAGCGCGGCGCGCCTGAAGCCCTCGCCAAGCTATCCCCCGGAGAGGTCGAAGCGGAGCTGAACCACCGCTTTGCCGAATTTGCGGGTGAGATGAAAATTGACGGGCCGATGGGCTCCTACCCCCTCATTCTACAGATCGCAGAGCACATGGTCGCCGACCGGGTCGCCCTCGTCGGCGACGCTGCCCGCCGGATCAATCCGTTGGCGGGACAGGGGCTTAATCAGGGTTTCCGCGATGTGGCAGCCCTGCATGAGGTTCTGGTCAAAAGTGACCGCGCAGGTCTTGATTTCGGGGCGGCCCAGTCGCTTTCCCTTTATGAATCGGCGCGCCGGTTCGATGCGAACACAGCGTCTCTGGCTCTCGATGCCATCGACCGTCTCTTCTCCAATGACAGGATGATGACCAAGCCCGTGCGCACGCTCGGCCTGCTTGCGGCAAGCGCCCTCTCACCGATGCGGCACAGGCTCGCTGCGCTGGCCAGCGCGTCATCGCCTGGCCTGCCACCGCTCATGCAATCGAGAACTGCGGAAACCTAGGCGGCCGCGAGGTCGCGCAGGTGCTGCCAGGTATAAAGCCCGCTTGAATGTCCATCGCTGAAATGGATGCGGACGGCATAGCGCCCGACAGGGTCCGCCTTTGTTACGGAGATATCGTCAGGTACGGGCGGCTGAGGCGGACGCGGGCCTGAGCCATGGCCGCGCACTTCTGCTGACGGGCTTTCTTCGCGCAGGCGCTTATAGGGAATGGCGGCTTCCAGCCCGTCTTCAAACACGACGGAAAGCTCTCCAGCCCCCTTGCGGAACCGCAACTCCTGTGGCCAAGGCATTACACTCATTTACCCGGCACCTCATCAATGACCCGCGCTTCGCTCTCCAGCATGATGGGCAGGCCATCGCGGATTGGATAGGCCAGCCCCGCACGCTTGGAGACAAGCTCCTGACGTTCCCGGTCATAGGTCAGCGGTGTACGCGTGACCGGGCAGATCAGCTGTTCCAGCAAGCGCGGATCGGTCTTTGTCTCGGTCACTTGTGCCTCGATTTCGCTCGTCATTGCAGGGTCGAGGAATCGTCGCCGGGCGCATCCATGTCAAGCAGGGCGATCAGGGCGCGGCACCGCGCCGCGACCGTGTCAGCTTCCAGCAATGCCTGCTTTTCCATCGGCGCGAAGGGGCACCCGGCCGATAGTGCATGAACAAGCGTCTCTATCGGTGCGCTTTCGACAGCGTCCCAGTCTACGTCCATCGCATGGCTCGCCACATACTTCTTCAGTGCGCTGGCCAGCTTTTGCCGATCCGGCAGATTATCAAGATCAGGTTCATTAAGGTCGTCCGCATAGGGGGACCAGTCGGGAGCCACCTGCCGATAAGGCGACGTGACATCGAGTTCGCTGCCAAGCCTGAAGCGGCAGATACCGGTCAGGCTGATCAGATAGCGCCCATCATCGGTTTCAGAATAGCTCGTCAGCCGCCCGGCACAGCCAACGCCGGCGAGTTTCGGGTGAACCTTGTCACCTCCAACCGTCTGTATCATGCCAATTAGTCGCGAGCCTGATAGCGCATCATCGATCATGTTCAGGTAACGCGGCTCAAAGATGTTAAGCGGCAGGGACCAGCGCGGAAACAATAACGCGCCCGTTAGCGGAAAAACGGCGAGCGTTTCCGGCAGGTCTTCTGCCTTCCTGTAGCCATGCCTTGTCATATGTCAGGCCCTTTCCCGTCCAGACTGAGGACATGGCGCGCCGACCGATGAAGTCGAGGCCTCAGGCAAACATCAGCGAGGACAGGCGCCTGCGACCTTCAATAGTGGCCGGGTCTTTAGGGCCTGCCGCTTCGAACAGTTCGAGCAGTTTTGCCTTCGCCCTGCCTTCTCCCCATTCAAGATCGTCAGAGAGGATCTTCAATAGGTGATCGGCCGCTTCCTTGTTGCGCCCACGCGCCATCAGCGCTTCAGCAAGCTCGAGCCGAAGCTCGTGATTTGCCCGCTCATCGGTGACCCTGTCGATGAGCGAATCGAGCTCATCATCCTTTGGGGCATCGGCCATGAGCTCGATTGCCGTGCGCACGCTCTTGATTGCCGGGTCCATCTGACGGTCCGGGCCGGCCATGTCGAGGATCTGCGAGGCGCGCTCCGGGTCGTCATTGGCCAGATAGCAACGCGCCAGGCCAACAATCGCCGGAATGTTCTTCGGGTCGCGTTCGATGATCGCGCCATAGATCTGCGCGGCCTGAGCGGCGTCACCGGCCTGCAGCAAGCCATCAGCATGCTCAATCGCTTCCTGGATCTGCTGGCCTTCATCCGTGCCGCCGAGCAGCTTCTCGATGAACTGCTTCAGCTGGCTTTCTGGCAGCGCCCCCTGAAACGCGTCTACAGGACGTCCGTCATTGAAGGCGAAAACCGCCGGAATGGAGCGAACGCCAAGCTGGCCAGCAATGCCCGGGTTCTCATCAATGTTTACCTTGACGAGTTTGACCTTGCCTTGCTGCTCGTTGACCACTTTCTCCAGGACAGGGGTCAGTGATTTACACGGGCCACACCATGGCGCCCAGAAATCGACCAGTACTGGCGCCTGCTTGGACGCCTCGACCACATCGGCCATGAAGTCCTGGTCGGTGGAGTCCTTGATATTACCGCCAGCGCCGCCAGCTGGCCCAATCGTGATATCTTCCATTTCGCTTTCGCCTTTCGGAATTTTCTGAGGCGGAACTTGGGTCTTCAACGCGAAAAAAACAACATCCCCCGTGCGGGCTTAGTCGTCTGGCAGAAGGGCCGCAAAGTCCACCACAGTGAGATCATGACCGGTCGCCTCGACGAACCGCCTGAAATCATCGCGGGAGATGGCCGTCGTGCCAGTATTAACCAAGGGGTGAAAATTCAGCGTCTCGAACGCCATCAGGGCCGCATCGACGATGAAGCGGACCCTCTGCTCCTTGTCATTCATCAGCGCGAAACCGGTGACAGAGCCGGGCGTCACGCCCAGCAGCTCTTCCATTAACTCGCCGCTCGCAAAGGACAGCCTGCGCGTTCCGATCAGCTTGTGCAGCTGGTTCAGCTTCAGTTTGCTCTCTGCATGCGCCGAAATCAGGACGATGACCCCATCCTTGTCCTTCATGAACAAATTCTTCGTATGCCCACCGGGCATCGTCTCTTTCAGCTCGCGGCCCTCTTCCACCGTGAACGTCGCCTCGTGCCAGCGCGTCTCATGGCCGAGGCCGAGCTGGTCGAGATAGGCAAAGAGGTCGTCAGGGCTTGCGGGCATAGCGGTCTTTCAGGCAATCAGGGCGCAGGCGTCAAGTACGCGGCGCGCGTAACAGCCCGGCCACAAGACAAGGAGGCTCCACATGGAGCTTGAATGCTACAAGATCTACGATGTCGCCCCTGAGATCAGGCCCGGCGTCTCACAACGCGACTGGATGGACGCCTTCCCGGACCGCCACCCATACCGCTGCCTGCCGCTCACCATGGCAAACTCCACCGGCTGGGAAATCCTCTGCCCGATGGACATCAAGATCATCTGGGATGGCGGCGAGCATGACTATTCGCTGAAGCTTTTCACCACGGGCGATCCGGCGGCAATCCCATCTTTTGCCGACAGCCATTTCCGGCGCGGCATCGTGACCTTCCATACCGGCCACCTCTTCCGCACGCCGCCCGGCTGGGGCGTCTGGACCTCTGGCCCGCCAAACTATTTCAAGGACGGCATTCAGCCACTGACAGGTCTGGTAGAGACCGACTGGCTGCCCTTCCCCTTCACCATGAACTGGCAGATGACGCGCCCCGGCGAGGTCGTCTTCAAAAAGGGGGAGCCGTTCTGTTTTGTGATGCCGTTCGAACACGGCAAGACCGAACAGATTCAGCCAGAGCGCAAGCTGCTCGCATCGAACCCAGAGCTGCGGGACGACTATCTCGCCTGGAACAAGAGCCGCAGCGGCTTTCTGGAAAAGCTGAACGCGCGCGATCAGGATACGGTGAAGGCGGGCTGGCAGCGCCACTATATGCGCGGCGAAAAAGTTACCGGCGACAAGGCCGACGCCCACCAGACCAAGCGCCGCCTGAAACCGCCGAAGGATGTATAAAGCGTTCTGATCGTCATCCCGGAAGCGCGGCCACGCGCTATCCGGGAGCCAGCCAACAACACACGCGTCACCCCCGATGAGCGACAGCTCATCTGGGAGCCTATCTCCACGCCTTTGAGCGGCTCGCCTACTTGATACGGCAAGCGTTGGACCCTCAGACCGCGTCCCGCGGTCGAGGGTGACGCCAAAAGGGCCCGAACGCCCTCATCCTGAGCGAAGTCGAAGGACGAGGGCGGCTTCGCTCACATCAATCTAGCGCGACTTGCTTCGGCTTTACCGGGCCCCAAGAACACCGATTACACCTCCCGCCTGAAAATCCCCCTTGCACCGGGATCCTATTTGCGCTTAAAGCCCGTCTCTCGCTGATCGGCGCAAGTCGGCCAGTTACCCTATCGGATGCGGGCGTAGCTCAGGGGTAGAGCACAACCTTGCCAAGGTTGGGGTCGTGAGTTCGAATCTCATCGCCCGCTCCAATTTTTCTCAACATCGACGACGTGATTTCATGCCCGTTTCGGGCATCGGTCTCGTGCGCAGTCCGCAGCCCTTAGCAGTGCTAATCGCCGCGTTCAGTTGACCCTCAGAGTGCCCGCGCTAAGCCCCTCGCCTTGAGCGGGCGGCGCAAGATCGCCCCTCTTTGGTACAGTTTCTCCCAGAGGGTTCTTTACATGCGTATACTGACGTTCCGGCGCGCCTGCCTCGCGTCCGCTAGCCTTGCTTTCTGCGCTGTTCCCGCCGTCGCCCAGACAGGCACTGATAGCGAAGACACCGTCCGCAAGCTGGAGACGGTCGCCGTCACCGCAACGCGCCGCGAAGAGTCGACGCTCGACATTCCGGCCAGCGTCACGGTGCTGGCAGGAGAGATTGCCGAAGAGGCCTCCACGCTCGACGGCGCGGAAGGCGTCACGCAATACCTCACCGGCGTCGAAGCGGCCGTTGCCAATGGCTCACAGGTCGCCTTTCAGATCCGCGGCATTGGCGCGGTGGACCATCAGGCGCTGACGCCGACAGCCGCCGCGATCTATTCTGACGGCGTCTTCCTGTCGTCCAACGTCCAGACCAGCCTGTTCCTCTATGATCTTGCGCGCGCCGAAGTGCTGAAAGGGCCGCAAGGCACACTCTATGGCCGCAACGCCTCGTCCGGCGCGATCAACTTCATCAGCACGCGGCCGAGCCAGGATCAGGACGGCTATCTCCGCGCCTCCTATGGTAATTTCAACCGGATCGATCTGTCCGGGGCTGGTGGCGCCGCGCTGAACGATCGCCTCTCTTACCGCATCGCGGGTCGCTACCTGTCGCAGGACCCGGCCCTCGACAATGTACAGTCCGATGCCATCCCGCGCGGCCCGGATGCGGCTGGCGGCAAGCGCGATGAATTCGGTCTTCGAGGCCAGCTACTCTATGAGGCGCCCGGTGGCTCTACGCTTCTCCTGCGCGGCCACTATGAAGAAGATAATGGCATCAACACGACCCCGCGCAATGACAGCTTGAACGTAGGCGATCATGAGATTTCATCCGAAGGCCTTGGCTTGAAGGACACCGACAATGAATTCTACGGCCTCGCACTCGAAGGCGAGACCGAGATCGGGGCATGGTCGCTTTATTCGCTCTCGGCCCTTGAAGGCTATGGGCAGGACTATGGCTTTGATTTCGACGGCACGCCCGCGCCTTTCGGCAATCCGAACCTCAATGCCAATCTCAGCTATGACCGCTCTTTCCTGCAGCTCAGCCAGGAAGTGCGCGCCGCGCGTGAGTTTGACCGCGCCCGCATCCTGATTGGCGCCCACCTCGCCTATGAAGACTTTTCGCAGGATTATCTCATCTGGTGCGGACAGCTCGACCCGCAGACACTTGCGGGGACCTGCCCATATGTCGGCACGGCTGGCCGCGTCGGGCCTGACCCCGTCTCGCCGCTGACAGCGGTCTCCCTCCTCACCCATATCGGGCAGGAGCGGACCACGGCCGCCCTCTTCACCTATAATGACTTCGACTTGTCAGACCGCCTCACCCTGACGCTCGGCGCGCGCTATACGTTTGAGGACATTGAAGGAAGCGGCTACGGCCAGCACGTCTTCACTGACGGCACGCGCGGCCTCAATAATCGCGATGGTGTCGGCGCTGCGCTAGGCGAGAACAACATCGAGGAAAGCAAGTTCACCGGCAATGCCGCGCTTCGCTATGCCCTCTCTCCCGACACATCGATCTACGCCTCCATCGCCAATGGCTACAAGAGCGGCGGCTTCAATGGCGAGGTCCAGAACAATGCGACCAGCTGGCAGGATGAAGGCCTGTTCGGCGCCGAAACCGTGACCTCCTATGAGGCAGGCTTCAAGACAGCGCGTGGCAATTTCGCCTTCGACGCCGCCGCCTTTTATCAGGACTATGACGCTCCGCAGGCGCGGATCTTCGTATCCTTCGATCTGCCTGACGGCAGTCAGATCACGTCGAACTCGCTGTCGAACCTCGATGAAGCATTGTCCTATGGGGTCGAAGCCGACACGCGCTGGTCCCCGCTAGAGGGCCTCGACCTCACGGCGAGTGTCACCTGGCTCGAAACCGAGATCGAGCAGACCAGCAACACCGCTGGCAACGCTGCCCTTTTCGATGGCAACCCGCTTCCCTTCGCGCCGGAGCTTTCAGCGACGCTCGGCCTTCGGCAGGAATGGCAGCTCGCAGACAATCGCCGCGCCGCCATACAGGCTAATGCGAAAGCAAAAAGCGAATACTATCTCGACGCCGAAGGTCTCGACGCGCGCAGTCAGGACGGTTACGCCACGGTGGACGCCAGCGCGACGCTCTATCTCGATACCCGCGGGCTCGAGCTTAGCCTCTGGGGCCGCAACCTCACCGACGAGGATGTCGCCGTCTCCGGCTATGGCTTCATCGGCTACAACACCTTCCGGTCAGATCCGCGCCAGTATGGCGTTGCGGCGAAGCTGACCTTCTAGGCCTCTCCCCGGCGGCAGGGGTGGCCGAGCGCGCACCTCTCCGCCATGTTTCTTCCAGCCGCCCACACAAGAGAGGCCACAGGAGGAAGCATGGCAGAGCGCAAGAAAGTCCTGGTCGCGGGCGCAACCGGCGTTGTCGGTCTGGCCGCGATGAAGCATTTCGCTAGCGAAGGCGTCGACACCATCGCAATCAGCCGACGCACGCCGCGCCAGACCTATGGTGCGTCCCATGTCAGCCTCGACCTGTTGGACTCTGACGCCTGCGCCGCCTTCGCCGCTGAGCACGGCGATATCACCCATCTCGTCTATGCCGCCCTCTTCGAGAAGCCCGGCCTTATCGCTGGCTGGCGTGAAGCCGACCAGATCGACACGAATGACGCGATGCTACGCAATCTGATGCAGCCGCTTCTGCAGAGCGCCAGAAGCCTCAAACACGTGTCAATCCTTCAAGGCACCAAGGCCTATGGCGCGCATATCCGCCCCATTGAGACACCCGCACGTGAGGACCGCTCCGAAGTCGAACATGAGAATTTCTACTGGAAGCAGGAGGCTTACCTGCGGGAGGTCGCCAACGGCGCGCACTGGTCATGGAGCATCTTTCGCCCGCAGATCATCTTCGGCGAGGCGACCGGGGCGGCCATGAATCTCATCCCGGCCATCGGGGCCTATGGCGCGCTCCTGAAGGAGAAAGGCGAGCCGCTTCACTTCCCCGGCGGCGCACACGCGGTGCTCGAAGCGGTTGATGCCGACCTTGTCGCACGTGCTATTGCATGGGCAGGTGACGCAGAAGCGGCGCGCGACCAGATCTTCAACGTGACCAATGGCGATGTCTTTACCTGGCGCGGCGTCTGGCCCTCCATCGCCGCCGCGCTTGGTATGGATGTCGGCAAAGAACGCCCGATGCAGGCAGGCGCATGGCTCGAGAGCAAGTCAGACGCGTGGGCTGCGCTCGCCAAGAAACACGGTCTCACCGAACCGGACCTGAAAGCCCTGCTCGGCGAGTCCCACCACTATATCGATTTCACCATGGGGTCCGGGCTTGAGGGCCAGCTGCCGCCAGCTATCGTCTCGACCATCAAGCTGCGGCAGTCCGGCTTCACCGAGGTGATCGACACCGAAGCCATGTTCGCCAAATGGTTCGCCTGGTTTCAGGCAGCGGGCTATCTGCCGAAACCGTGATCTGCGCCTAGCGAATGCGGGTCCAGGTCGATGTGCGGCAGAGCGGGCGGATGACACAACCCTGCAGCTCCAGCGTATTAGCAGATATCAGCGTCATCGTTCCTGAATAGGTCTTGCCGTCGGCAGGGTTGTAGAGCTTTCCGCCACTCCAGCGCTCCGGCCCGCCCGAGAACCCGGTGAGCATGGTGACGCCTTTCAGCGGACGGTCCCGCAGGCTGCGGTCCTTATTCTCGACATCCTTCGCTTCAGGCGACTCCTTGATCGCGTTCGACGTCAGCAGCGTGCCGCACATCTCGGCCCCGCAAGGCGCGATCTCTACCTCGGCCCCATTCGTTCCCGTATTCCAGACGCCGACAATGCCCTGCGCAGACGCGGTGGCCCCTGCGGCAGCAAAAGCAATGCAAACAAGTGCGGTCTTCATATATGGTCCCCCGTGATCGGGCGTGCAGTGCCCCCAAGGACCTCATCGCTAGGGCGAATTTGCTAGAAAATGACTAATTCCAGCCAGCTTGATCGCCTGCTCACCCGCACGCAGCTTGGCTGGCGCGAACCCCTCGAGGCGTTTGAGGTACTCAAGGACACGCCATTTGCACTGCTGCTGAATGGTGGGGGCGGGCGGTGGAGCTATATCTGCGCGAATCCGATGCGCACGCTCGAGGTGAAAGCCGCTGACGGGCCGGGCGACCTTGTCGAAGCAAGAGCCGCCATGGCTGATCTGCCGTTTGAACGTCCGGGCGATGCACCGCCTTTTTGCGGCGGTTGGGCCGGGCTTCTGTCCTACGAATACGGACGCGCCCTGCTACCGAAGCTTGGCACGAAGCCGGCGCGAGGCCGATGGCCTGATATCGCGCTTGGTCTTTATAACGAACTCATTGCGTTCGACCATGAATCCCGACGCGCAGAACACTTCTACTGGGGCTGGCAAGATGCGAAGACGGAGCAACTTCTCAGTCTTTATTCCGCACCCCGGAAAAACCTCTCCGTAAAAGGTCCTCTGACATCAATAACAACCGCGCGGATGCTACGTAAAGACTATGAGGCGCGCCTCGGCCGAACGGTAGACTATGTTCATGCGGGTGATTGTTTCCAATCGAACATATCCCAGCGTTTTGATTTCGAACTCAACGCTGACAGGCATCCCTTCAATCTTACGCGCCGCCTGGCAGCCTCCAGCCGCGCCCCCTTCTCAGCCTATTTTCGCCTTCCTGGGCTCGCGCTAGCCTCCAATTCACCTGAACGCTTTTTGCAGATCGTTGTCGAGCCAGGCGGCGGGCTCAAAGCCGTGACCCAGCCCATCAAGGGCACCCGACCACGCGGAAAAACCGACGAAGAAGACCGCGCTCTCGCGAACGAACTTCTCTCATCGGAGAAGGATCTCGCCGAAAACCTCATGATCGTGGACCTGATGCGGAACGATCTCTCGCGTATCTCGACGCCCGGCAGCGTCCGCGTGCCGAAACTTCAGGCGCTCGAGACCTATGCCAATGTCCACCATCTGGTCTCCACGATCGAGGCCACGCTCGCGCCGGGGCGGGATGCGTTCGATGTGATCAAGGCCGCATTTCCAGGCGGGTCGGTTACAGGGGCGCCCAAGATCCGGGCAATGCAGATCATCGAAGAGCTCGAGGAAGAGGCGCGCGGCC
Organism: Henriciella barbarensis; assembly: GCF_003576345.1. Taxonomy (GTDB): domain Bacteria; phylum Pseudomonadota; class Alphaproteobacteria; order Caulobacterales; family Hyphomonadaceae; genus Henriciella; species Henriciella barbarensis. The sequence goes on from NZ_QWGB01000005.1 coordinate 895,591, forward strand.
CTTATTGCGGGTCACTCGCCTGGATCAGTCCGGACGGCGCCATGGATTCCTCTATCCTGATACGCACAGTCGCCTTCGAAGAAGAGGAAGATGGCGGCTGGCGGGGGCATTTTCGATCAGGCGGCGGAATCGTCGCGGACTCCGTCCCCGCGGAAGAGTATACTGAAACACTCGACAAGGCCCGCGCCATCCGGGCTGCGCTTGAGGGGGAGTAGCGTATGGATATCGCATTTCTTGGAGCTGAGCGTCAGGCCAAGCCTGCCGTATCGGTCCGCGACCGCAGTTTCCTGCTCGGCGACGGCTGCTTTGAAACGCTGTGCGTTACAGAGGGAGAGATCGAAGGCGCCGACGAGCATATCGCCTTGCTTCGCCGGTCCGCCGAAGCGCTCTCAATATCTGGTTATCCGGACGATGAAACCCTTCTCGCCGCACTCGGTGAAGTGGCGAGCGTCGCAGGGACCCGCGCATCCCTTCGTATCACGCTGAGCCGCGGGGCCGGCGGTCGGGGCGCCGATGCAGGAGAGGCCCAGCCGCTCACCGTTATCAGCCTTTTCCCAATTATGCAGTCACGGCCCTATGCGCCGCTTTCAGCGGTCATCTCTTCGATCCGGCGCAATGAAACCTCCCCTGTCAGCCAGATCAAGCCGACCAATTACGCCGACAGTCTGGCTGCACGCCGCGAAGCCGAAGCCGCTGGCGCGGATGAAGCCCTGCTTCTGAACATGCAGGGGCGTCCTGCCTGCTTTGCGATGGCCAATCTTTTCATCACCCAGCCAGATGGCAGCTGGGTCACGCCGCCGCCCTCTGAAGGGGTCCGCCCTGGCTATATGCGCGGCCGGGTGATGGCGAAGCTTGAGGAGCGCGGCACGCCCTGTCTGGAGCGCCCCATCGACGCCGAAGAACTCACCCTCCCGAATGGCCGGATTTTTGCAACGAACAGCCTGTGGGGGCTTCGACTTGTCGCAAGTCTGGATACCCGCACCTGTAGAATGTCCTCAACTTATTCAGAGGCAGGACGTTGATAGCAGACGCGCAGACACTGGAACCGGCGAGGTACCCATTGGCCGATCAGGCTGTCATCTATGCAATAGGCGACGTTCATGGCGAGCTGGCCCGGCTTGAAGCGCTGCATGAAAAGATCGTGGCGCATCATCTGGAATGGCACGCCGACAACTGGCTCAAACTCATCCATCTCGGTGACTATGTTGATCGCGGCCCGGACAGCGCAGGCGTCATCGAATTACTGCGAGACCTCGAAACGCGAACCAACATCATGGTCGTAAATTTGCGTGGCAATCATGAGCAGATGATGCTGGATGCCGCGGACGAAAGACATGGCGATTCGCGTCTTCACTGGCTTAGCAATGGCGGTGACGCGACCCTGCATAGCTATATTCGCCGCGGCACCGACATGCCGCCAGAAGACGACATTGAATGGGTCCGTAATTTGCCGACGCTTCATCTGGAAGAAGATCGTCATCTAGTTTTCGTGCATGGCGGCGTCGACCCATCAAGCTTTCCCCATTGCGGCGCGCAAACCCATATGTGGACGCGCTCGCAGCGCTTTTTCGAGCCGGACCAATGGGAAGACAGCGCGCTCGAAGGCTGGACAGTTATCCATGGGCACACGCCAACCGACGATGCGTCACCTGAACTCGCAGGTGATCCGCCCTGTCGTTTCAACCTCGATACAGGCGCGGTCTATGGCGGCCGATTGACCGCAGGCGTCTTTGCGCCCGGCGTAACAACGCCAGAATTTATCTTCGCCTGATAGCAGACGAACACAAACTCTCCCTTGCCGGGGCGGAACAAATCAGGAAAACAGGAAGAGCCTGTTAACCCGAATAGTGGTTTTTCGCCTCCTATGTCAGAGACCCTCCGCATTCTCGGTATCGATCCCGGCCTTCGCCATACCGGCTGGGGCGTGATAGAACAGACAGGCTCCCGGCTCAGCCACATTGCCCATGGCGTCATCCGTATCGACACGGGCTTGAGCCTTGCGGCCCGCCTTGGCGGCATCTTCGAAGCGATAGGTCTGCTGACAGCGGAATACCAGCCGCAAATCGGCGGCGTAGAGGAAACACTGGTCAACGCGAACCCGCGCTCGGCGCTCAAGCTCGGTCAGGCAAGGGGCGTTGCTATGGCCGCACTTCATGGTGCCGGTCTCGATGTTTTTGAGTTTTCGCCGCGCACGATCAAGCTTGCTGTGGTCGGCACCGGTGCCGCAGACAAGACACAGGTCGGCTTCATGGTCGCGCGGCTGCTGCCGAAAGCTGGCAAGCTGCCATCCGACGCGGCGGATGCACTCGCTTGCGCGATCTGCACAGCCCATCACGCCCGGATGCCGGCCCAGCTGCGCGCAAGGGGGGCGGCATGATTATCGGTCGGCTCAGAGGTGAGATCGCGACGGTCGGGACCGACAGCGTCATGATCGACATTGGGGGTGTTGGCTATGTCGCGCTCGCAGGTGCCCGGCTCCTCTCTCGCCTGTCGCCTGGCGACAAGGCTGAGTTGCATATTGAGACCCGGGTTACCGAAAGCTCGATTACGCTTTTCGCTTTTGAAAGTGATGAGGCGCGCGCCTGGTTCGTGCGCCTGCAGGACGTGCCCGGCGTTGCTGGCAAATCAGCCATGGCAATCATGGACGCCGTTTCGCCAACCGAGCTGATGGACGCCTTGGCCATGGGTGATGCAGCCACTATTTCCCGCGCCAAAGGCGTGGGCAAGAAGCTGGCTGAACGCATCATTGGAGAGCTGTCCGGCAAGCCGCCACCTATGGGCCGCTTTGGCGCGTTTGCCCCACATACATCCACAAAAGAAACTGAGGCAGAAGTGCCCGCTGCTACAGGCAGCCGGAGCGAAGCCGTCTCCGCGCTTGTAAACCTTGGCTACGCGCAAGCCGACGCGTCCAGGGCCGTGCTCGCTGCATCCAGAAATAATCCTGAGGCTGACACCTCCGCCCTCATTCGCGCCGGCCTGAAAGAGCTAGCGCCCTCATGAGCCGGGACGGAAGTCTCACCGATCCTGAGCGCCAGTCCGGCGAAGCGCTGGACCGTGCCTTACGCCCGCAGTCTTTCGAAGACTATGTCGGCCAGGATGCGATCAAGTCGAACCTGAAAGTCTATGTCGACGCGGCCAAAGCCCGCGGCGAGGCGCTTGATCATGTCCTACTCTTCGGCCCGCCCGGCCTGGGCAAGACGACGCTGGCCCAAATCGTCTCGAAAGAGCTGGGTGTGGGTTTCAGATCCACGTCAGGCCCTGTCATCGCCAAGGCTGGCGATCTCGCGGCCATTCTAACCAATCTCGAAGCCAATGATGTACTCTTCATTGATGAGATCCACCGTCTGCCGCCAGCCGTGGAGGAGATCCTCTATCCGGCCATGGAGGATTACGCCCTCGATATCGTGATCGGCGAAGGCCCATCGGCGCGCTCTGTCAGGCTCGATCTTGCGCCGTTTACCCTAGTCGGCGCGACTACGCGGGCCGGTCTTCTCGCCAATCCGCTCCGGGACCGGTTCGGCATTCCGATGCGTCTCGACTTCTACAGTCCGGAGCATCTGTCCCGCATCATCATGGCGGCCGCCCGCAAACTGTCCGCGAACATTACCGAAGAAGGGGCGCTCGAGATTGCAACCCGCGCCCGCGGCACACCGCGTATCGCGATCCGGCTCTTGCGCCGTGTGCGCGATTTTGCCGAAGCCGAAGGCGCTTCCATCGACAAGGCCGCCGCGTCCCGCGCGCTCTCGCGTCTTGAGATTGATCAGGACGGGCTCGACGCGCTGGACAGGCGGTATCTCGAAGCCTTGGTTCGCACCTATGCCGGCGGACCCGTGGGCGCCGATACGCTGGCTGCCGCGCTGTCAGAGGCCCGGGATGCTGTAGAGGACATGATTGAGCCATTCCTCATGCAGAAGGGCTATATCGCGCGCACGCCGCGCGGCCGGATTGCAGCCCCGCTCGCCTATGAGCGGCTCGGCCTGTCGCCTCCCGATAGCGGCCAGCAGACCGGCCTCTTCAACGGGGACTGATCCGCCATGCTGCTGCGCCTGCCAATTGAATATCATGAGCTCACGCGCGCAATCGTAATCTATATGTATGGCCTCAGCGCCGGCGGCGCCTGGATCGCGGCCATCGCCTCTCCCAATACCTCCTACGACAAGCTCGACCCGGCGCGCGCCGATACGCATATCAGGGCCCTGCTGCGCACGGCATCTGCGCAGATCGCAGTGGTTCTGCTGCTGGCAGCCGGTCTAGCCGCGCTTATCGCCTATTACATGTCAGCCTTGTTTGCCGTTATTGCTGCGATCGGCTTTGTCGCAAACCACCTCATCCTGACGCGCAGGTCGGTCGAGGGCCGCGTTCGGGACCGCAGACAAACCCGCCGCGTCATCGCCGTCGGCCTGACGCTTGTTTTCATGCTGGCAATTCTGATCGCGATGATTTTCACGGTGCAGCGGCTCTAGGCAGAGATCAGCCACATCAGCTGCATCGAATGCAACCGAAGTAACGCCTCGTAGGACTGCTTCGCCGCTTTGCGCGCGACATGTGCCGCAAGCCAGCGAGCGACAGCCCCTAGCGCAAGGCTGAGCGCCATTCCGGGCAGGAACATCCACCAGCCGATCATGAAACTTCCCATCACGGCCAGCATCACAAAAACGACAGACAAAGCGTCAGCGAGCTTGATCCATGTTGGCGCATTACGCCCAAAAGGCGCAAGAAGTTCGGGATTGCGGTGCAGCGCTTCGGCATCGATCGCCCAGACAGGGCCGCCGCGCTTGGCAAGCTTGGCGATGCGCGTCGGCGCTCCGTTCTTGTGAGGGTTTGGCGCAACTGCAAGGAACATCGTCTTCAGACCAATTTCTGTGCCGGTCCTGAACGATCTGCAATTTTAATACCGGGAAGACGCAGACGCCGCCCGGCTTCAGCCCGCCCGCGCCGTTATGGAAAGAGCGTGCAGCCCGGTATCGAACTCATCTTTCAGCGCAGAATTCACCGCCCGCTGCATTTCTACCCGGCTCTTTCCCTCGAAGGCTGGTGACACAATTTCGACCTTATAATGGGTCTCACCTTCGGGGCGCGCACCCGCATGACCGGCATGCATGGCGCTGTCATCCCTGACAATCAGCTCGCTAGGTGTAAAAAGCTGCGTCAATCTCGCACGAATCCGCTCTGATCTGTTTGTCAATTCTGGCCTCATTAAACTCTTCACTCTATGTTCCCTGACCCATGGCAGATGCATTTTCATACCGCGTCAAGTTCACCGATATACGGGTGAAGCCTCCGAAGGAGGAGCAAGAGCGCCAGAAAGCCGTCGAGACACGAGAGTGTCATCGCGACGACTGCGACCTGGCAGGTGATCACCCCGCACCGAAGCCGAGAGGCCTCGAAGGTGTCTACTGGTTCTGCCAGAAGCATGCGGGGGAGTATAACCGCAACTATGACTTCTTTGCAGGCATGTCGGATGCCGAGCTGGAGGCCTTCAACGAAATGGCCCGGCACGGCTTCCAGAAGACCTGGAAATTCGGCACCGGTCCGATGGGCAAGGACAAGGCCGCTGCCGCGCATGATCCTCGTCGCTGGCGTGGCAAGGAATTCTTCGAACAGAATGCCGAGGCCCGCCAGGCCCGCCGCAAGGAACAGCAGTCTGAAGGCGTTACCGCGCAGGCGCTAGCTGAACTTGATCTCGAGGCTGGCGCAACCGCCAATGAGATCCGCGTGCGCTACAGCGAGTACATCCGCAAATTCCACCCGGATTCCAATGGCGGCGACCGCTCGACCGAGCACATGCTTGCCCGCGTCCTTCGCGCCGGCAAGACGCTGAAGGCGGCCGGAATGATGAAGGCCTGAGCACCGCGCTTAAGCCTTCACATTTCCGGACGGCATGAAAAGCAGATCCATGGCGTTTGACGTTTCAATCATCACGCTCTTTCCGGACGCGTTTCCGGGCATGCTTGATGTCTCTATACTCGGGCGCGCGCGCGAGCAGGGCATCTGGTCACTGGAAACGACAGACCTTCGCAGCTTCGGCCTCGGCAAACATCGCCAGGTCGACGACAAGCCTGCAGGCGGTGGCGCGGGTCTTGTCATCCGCCCTGACGTCGCTGCCGCCGCTATCGACAGTATCGACCGAAATGGCCGCGAGCTCATCTATCTCAGCCCGCGCGGTGAGACATTCACCCAGAAGCTTGCGCATGAGTTTGCGAGCGGTCCAGGCCTCATCTGCTTCTGCGGTCGGTTCGAAGGACTGGATGAGCGCGTCATATCCCAGCGTGGCATGAGAGAGGTCTCGCTAGGCGATTTTGTCCTCGCCGGCGGCGAAGTCGCAGCGCAGGCCATTATAGAGGCAACGCTCCGGCTGCTGCCGGGCGTAGCCGGGAATGAAACCTCCATCGAAGATGAGAGTTTCTCGGCGGGGCTGCTTGAATACCCGCAATATACCCTGCCCCGGATATGGGAAGGTCAGCACACGCCGGATGTCCTTTTGTCAGGCGATCACAGCAAGGTCGACCAATGGCGGCTCAACCGCAGTAAACTGTTGACAGAAGGGCGTCGTCCCGATTTATGGGCCGCTTACCTCAACGGGCAAAGAATACGAGCGTCGGAGACGGACGATGAACATGATTGAACAGCTCGAAGCTGAAGAAGTGGCACGCGTCACTTCAGGCAAGGAAATCCCGGATTTTTCTCCTGGCGATACCCTGTCTGTGAATGTGCGCATTCGCGAAGGCGACCGTGAACGCGTCCAGCGTTTCGAAGGCGTCTGCATCGCCCGCGCCGGCAAAGGCGTGAATGAGAACTTCACGGTCCGCAAGATTTCCTTCGGTGAAGGTGTCGAGCGCGTTTTCCCGGTCGTCTCGCCGATGATCGAGAGCATCGAAGTGAAGCGCAAGGGCCGCGTTCGCCGTGCGAAACTCTATTATCTGCGCAATCTGCGCGGTAAGTCGGCCCGTATCGCAGAGCGCACCACTGGCCACGGCGTGGAGACCACCGAGGTCACCGTGTCCAAGACCGAGCGCAAGCGTCAGCGCGTCGAGCAGAAAGCTGCCCGCCGTGAGCAGGCTGCCAAGGATCGCGCAGAGGCGGAAGAAGCCAAGCGCAAAGCCGCCGAGGCAGAAGCTGCAGCCGCAGAAAACGATGCGGCAGAGGGTGAAAACACCTCCGACCAGTAGAATTTCCTAATATTTGGTAATTTTTTAACCCCGCAACGGAAGTTGCGGGGTTTTTGTGTTCTGGCGGCAACACTTTTGGCTTATACCCCCATAACACTACGGCATATGGCTTGCAGAGTAGGTGACAAGCGGGCCGCGAAAGCCAAGTTTTCCCCATCTGGGACAGTGTTTTTCAAGGTCTTGCTCGCGTGCGAAGGGAATCTAGTTGGTTTCAAGATTACCGTTTCGTATACGAAATGAGCGACGTCAGTATTTATGGCGTATCAACAACGGTCCCGAGGGCTTCGGGCAACTTAATATCCTTTAGTTGGCCGGTGGGGTCAGAATTGGGGAAGGTCGAATGAAACTTAGCAAGAAACTTATGGTGGGTGTCGTTGCCTTGGCTGCACTCCCCCTCGCGGCCCACGCCGATGGCGAAGCGGGCACCTGGGAACATGAAGCAGTTGGAGAGCGTTTTTCTTCAGCTGGTTCCGCAACCGACGAACGCGTCCTTACAGATGCTCAAGTTCGTGAAATCATCCAGCAAAGCGGCACGTCCGGCGGCGCTGATGTTCGCTACCTTGGTGGTGAACAGCAGGCGATCGACAGCGTCCTGTGCTGTGAGAACGTCGAAGAGCGCGTAACCGAGAACACTGAGTTCGAGGAAACCACGACTTATTTTGACGCTGTAACCCGCCGCGAAATCGTCCAGCCGGTTGAGCGCACGCTCATCCAGCCGATCGAACGCCGCATCGTTCGTCCTCGCGTCGAAGAAGTGACTGAAGACACCGTATACGAGGAAGAGTATCTTCCAGTCCGTGTCGAGCAGGACGAAGTCCCTGCCGTTCAGGAGAACGTCACCACGGATGTGACGGAAGAATATGTCGAGGAAGCGACCGAGACTTATTACGACGTCGTGACCCGCCGTGAGATCACCCAGCCGATCGAACGTACCACGATCGTTCCGGTCCAGCGCCGCATCACGCGTCCACGCACCGAGACAATCACCGCTGACACCCGTTACGAAACGGTCCGCGCACCGGTTCGTGTCGAGCAGGACGAAGTCCCGCAAGTCATCGAGAACGTGGTCCAGGATCTGACCGAGAACACCCGCGAAGAGTACACCGACACCTATGTCGATGCCGTCACCCGCCGCGATGTGTATCAGCCAGTCGTCCGCACGATGATCCAGCCGGTTGAGCGCCGTATCCTTCGCGGTACGACCGAAACCGTCACCGCTGCGACCCGCTACGAAGAAGAACGTCTTCCGGTTCGTGTTGAAACCGAGCAGGCGCCTCAGATCACCGAGCAGATCATTCCGCAGGTTACCGAGCGTACCGTCCTCGAAGTTGAAGACGTCTATGTCGATCAGGTTACCCGCAATGTGGTCCAGCCGGTTGTCGTAACGACGATCCAGCCAATCGAGCGCCGCGTGCTTCGTCCGCAGACCGAGACCATCGTCCGCGACACGATCTATCAGGAAGAGTACCTGCCAGGCCGCGTCGAAGCTGAGCCGATCCCGGAAACCCAGGTGAACTACATCCCGCAGGTCACCGAGGAATATCGCGAAGAGTACACCGAGTCCTACTTCGAAGCGGTCACCCAGCGTAACGTGATCCAGCCGGTCGAGCGTCGTATCGTCCAGCCGATCGAATACCGCCGCGTCCGCGGCCAGGTTGAGACCGTCGTCGCACCGACCCGTTATGAGACGCAGCGCGCTTCTCTGGTGGTCCTGAACGTCGGCCCAGGTTGCCCTTGCTAGGACAAGCCTGAACCAGAATGACCCGGAAAGGGCCAGCTCGATGAGCTGGCCCTTTTCTTTTGCCTGACATTGCCATCACCGGACGTGGCGGACGGTCTTGTCATCCCCTGTCCCACATGGTCTTTTGCACCGCAGCAGGAGGCCGCTCTGACATGCCGGGCAAGACACTTTACGACAAGATCTGGGACGCCCACCTCGTGGACACGGACGCCGCAAGTGGCGACGCCCTCATCTATATCGACCTTCACCTCATTCATGAGGTGACTACGCCGCAGGCTTTCTCTGGCCTCAAGGCGAATGGGCGCAAGGTACGCCGGCCTGAACTCACCCTCGCAGTCGCCGATCACAATACGCCGACCGAGAACCAGGCCGCCGGGCTTGAAGGCGTTCGCGATGAAGCAGCCCGCAATCAGCTCTCGGCGCTCTCGCGCAACGTGGCCGAATACGGCATCGAATTCTTCCCGATGGGCGATGTCCGCAATGGCATTGTTCATGTGGTTGGCCCCGAACAGGGCCGGACCCAACCCGGCATGACCATTGTCTGCGGTGACAGCCACACCTCCACGCATGGTGCTTTCGGCGCGCTGGCGCACGGCATCGGGACGTCTGAAGTCGAGCATGTTCTCGCGACCCAGACGCTGCGCACCCAGAAGTCTCGCAACATGGCGATCGAAGTCAGCGGGACGTTACGCGATGGTGTGACCGCCAAGGACCTCGCCCTCCATCTCATATCCGTTATCGGGACTGCAGGCGGAACCGGCCACGTCATGGAATATCGCGGCGAAGCTATCCGCGCGCTTTCCATGGAAGGGCGCATGACGCTCTGCAATCTCGCAATTGAAGGCGGCGCCCGTGCCGGTCTTGTCGCGCCGGATGAGACGACATTCGAATATATGAAAGGCCGACCGGCAGCCCCAAAGGCAGGCGCCTGGGATGTAGCTAAGTCCTATTGGGAGATGCTGTATTCGGATGACGACGCGCATTGGGATCGCATTGTCGAGATCCGCGGCGAAGACGTTGAACCGACTGTAACCTGGGGCACCAGCCCGGAGCAGGCCATACCCCTGTCAGGAAGCATGCCGGACCCCGAAACCATTGCAGATCCCGTCCGCAAAGCCGCGATCGAACGCGCACTCCATTATATGGACCTTGCCCCGGGCGCGCCGATCGCAGGCACGCCGATACAGCGCGTCTTTATCGGCTCTTGCACCAATTCGCGTATCGAAGATCTGCGGGAAGCCGCGCGTATTGCGTCCGGGTCAAAGGTCGCCGACGGCGTGCGCGCCATGGTCGTTCCAGGCTCTGGTCTGGTGCGCGCCCAGGCGGAAGCAGAAGGTCTCGACCGCGTCTTCCTCGACGCTGGCTTTGAATGGCGTGAGCCCGGCTGTTCCATGTGTCTTGGCATGAACCCGGACATCCTCGCCCCGGGAGAGCGCTGCGCCTCAACCTCGAACCGGAATTTCGAAGGCCGCCAAGGCCGCGGCGGTCGCACTCATCTCATGAGCCCGGCCCTCGCCGCCCGCGCTGCGATTACCGGCGTGATCGGTTAGAAACATTCGGCGTCGAAACGCTTTTTCTTGCGCTTGCCGCAGCGTCCACCTAATCCTCTTGGTTAATAGAGTACTAATAAGCTTAACACTTGGAGGAACTAATGAAACGTACTGCACTCGCCCTTGCGGCCATCTCGATCTGCGCCGCGCCTGCCTTCGCCGCTTCAATCACGGTCAAATTCGACAGCGACAGCGGGAATGATCAGGAAGCCGTTTTCCATGATGACGGCACGCTTACCTCCGCTTCTGGCGATGGGACCTATACCTATGACGAAGACGCCTCGAAGATGTGTATCGAAAGCGACGCCTATAATGGTTGCATGACCTTCGCGGAGCCAGGCGATGAAGTCGGCCATTCGACGGCCTATACCGGCGACAATGGCGCAAGCGGCACCGCAACCATCATTGCGGCCGAAGAATAGGCAAACCGAAGTGACTGGTGCCGGCCCGCTGACCGCAATCGACCATCTGGTCCTGCTTTGCGGTGATATCGAGGCCGGTACCGACGCCTATTCCAAGCTTCTGGGCCGTGCGCCCAACTGGCGCGCAGCCTCAGGGGGCGCTGCCACGTCCCTCTTTCGCGTGGAAAACACCGCGATTGAGCTTATGGCACCCGACGGCGACACCGACGCGGCGCCAAGAATTCGCGAGCTTGTCGATCGCGGCGCAGCGCTTACAAGCCTGGCCTTTCGAACCAAGGATATCGCACAGACCCACCGGCTGTTCAGCCGCCGGGGCCTCCATCCGGACGCTATTCAGCCCGGGAAAAGCACACATCTGGAAACCGGCGAGCCTCGCAGCTGGAAGCGCTTTCGGTGCAGCGATGACGCCATGGCGGGCATCAAGACCTTTATTATCGAACCGGATGCTAAAGATGCGGTCTCAGACGTAGACCAAGCATGTGTCCACGCGCTCGACCATGTCGTCATCAATACACCCAATCCCGACCGCGCTGCCGCCACTTATGGCGCGCGCCTCGGTCTGGATCTGCGCCTCGACCGCACAGCAGAACAATGGAAGACGCGCTTTCTCTTTTTCAAGACAGGCGGGCTCACACTGGAGATCATCAACCGGCTTGATCAGGAAGCCGATCCTGTCGCCGATGACCAGATCTGGGGGCTGACCTGGGCGGTCCGCGACATCCAGGCCGCGCATGACCGTCTCGCCAAAGCGGGCATCGAAACCTCGAACATCCGCAACGGCCGCAAACCCGGAACGCAAGTCTTCACGGTAAAGGGCAAGACTCTGGGCGTCCCCACCTTGTTCATTGCCCACTCCCGGGATTAGAACAGGGCCATGCAAGCTTTCACCACGCTCCTCTCGACCGCCGCTGCCCTGACTGACAAGGGCCGGCTGATGGCCAATGTCGACACCGACATGATCATCCCCAAACAGTTCCTGAAAACGACGGAACGCGAGGGTCTATCGACAGGTCTGTTTTACGAACTCAAGACCAAGGCGGATGGCAGCCCAGATCCTGACTTTGTGCTGAACCAGCCAGCCCACGCAAATGCCGGTATCCTGATCGCAGGCGACAATTTCGGATGCGGTTCCTCGCGCGAGCATGCGCCGTGGGCGCTTCTGGATCAGGGCATCACCTGCGTGATCGCCCCCTCCTTTGCGGACATCTTCCATAATAACTGCTTCAAGAATGGCATTCTGCCCATCGCCCTGCCAATTGAGGTCTGCGAAGCCATGGCGGAGCAGACCGGCGGGCCTAATCATCGCTTTACGGTCGATCTTGCGCAGCAGATCATTACCACGCCAGAAGGTGCGGAAATCCGCTTCAATATTGACCCCGGTCGCAAGCAGAGTCTGCTGGAAGGACTTGATGATATCGGCCAGACGCTACAGGCCGCTCCTTCCATTGATGCTTTTGAGGCCCGACGGTCGCATGAGACGCCTTGGCTTCCCCGTTCAAACGCATAAGCTTTCCCTGAAATCTACTAGTTCGGCTGCTTGTTTGGCCTGCGGAGACGATCCATGAAACAGACCCTGCTCCTGCTGCCTGGCGACGGTATTGGTCCTGAAGTGACGGCCGAAGCGCAGCGAATCTGCCAGCTCGTCGCGCCCGACGTTGCGATTGAAGAAAACCTGGTCGGCGGCATTTCGATCAATACACACGGCGTACCGCTTACGGATGCCGCCCTTGACCGTGCCAGGTCGGTCGACGCCATCCTCCTGGGTGCTGTCGGCGGACCCAAATGGGCAGATGTCGCACGAGACAAGCGTCCGGAAGCGGGGCTCCTCGGCCTGCGCAAAGGCCTCGACGTCTTTGCAAACCTGCGGCCCGCCTACTGTTTCGGCGCGCTTGTCGATGCCTCGAGTCTTAAACGTGACCGGGTCGAAGGTCTCGATATCATGATCGTGCGTGAACTGACGTCCGGCGTCTATTTCGGTGAGCCGCGCGGCGTCGAGACGGATGCGAACGGCGTGCGCCGCGGCTTTGATATGTCAGTTTATACCGCGCCCGAAGTCGAACGCGTCACCCGTGTCGCGCTGGAGATTGCGCGCGGGCGGGAAGGCCGCGTCTGTTCGGTCGACAAGGCGAATGTGATGGAAAGCGGCCAGTTCTGGCGCGAGGAAGTCACCACAGTCCACAAAACGCATGGAGACGGCGTAGAGCTCTCCCATATGCTGGCAGATGCCTGCGCCATGGAGCTGGTTCGCGAACCAAAACAGTTCGACGTCATCCTGGCTGACAACCTTTTTGGCGATCTTCTGTCCGATGCGGCGGCCATGCTGACAGGCTCAATCGGCATGCTGCCATCGGCCAGCCTCGGTACGGAAGGCACACCAGGCCTGTTTGAGCCTGTCCATGGCTCAGCTCCGGATATTGCGGGGCAAGGGATCGCCAATCCGTGCGCGGCGATCCTTTCGCTTGAGATGGCGCTCCGCTGGTCACTCGCCCGTCCGGATGCCGCCGACCGCATCATGGCAGCTGTCGGACGCGCACTTGAGGCCGGTGCCCGCACCCGCGACCTTGGCGGCGATCTCTCCACGACCGGCATGACCGACGCGATTATCGATTGTCTTTAGGATAGGTCCGGTTCTTCAGTCAGCCGCAGATCCACCGCGGCCTTGCTCTCACACACCATCTCGGCGGCGGCCGGCCCGCCGATCAGGTCTTCGGTCGCGGTGTTTCACTTCTCATCGCAGAGTGATTGCAGCTGCCACCCTGAATCCGGCCCAGTCGTGCATTACATGCTTTCCAAATCAAGGCTGGCGGGACGCTCTTTCCATCGAAATGCTGTGATCCGTCCAGCGGCTAATCATCTGATTGGACGAAAGTCCGCTTGGCTTTAAATGGGCGGGCATCGCGAAAGGAAAAATTATGGCTATCAAAGTCGCAATCGTTGGCGCCACCGGTAATGTGGGCCGCGAACTTCTCAACATTATGGAAGAGCGCGATTTCCCCGCTGCTGAAGTTCATGCGCTTGCCTCGCGCCGCTCAAAGGGCCGCGAAGTCAGCTATGGCGACAAGACCCTCAAATGCGAAGTGCTGGACGATTTCGATTTCTCAAAGGTCGACGTGGTCCTCATGTCGGCTGGCGGCACGCTGTCTAAAGAGTGGGCCGAGAAGATCGGCAAGCAGGGCGCGATCGTCATCGACAACTCGTCCGCCTGGCGTATGGACCCGGATGTCCCGCTCGTCGTCCCCGAAGTGAACGGCGAAGACGTGCTTGGCTATGACAAGAAGATGATCATCGCCAATCCGAACTGCTCCACGGCGCAGCTCGTCATGGCACTGAAACCGCTGCACGATGCGGCAAAGATCAAGCGCGTTGTCGTCTCGACCTACCAGTCAGTGTCCGGCTCGGGCAAGTCCGGCATGGATGAACTCTGGAACCAGACCAAGGGTATCTTCGTGAACGATGCGCCGGAGCCTGAAGAGTATCCGCGCCAGATCGCCTTTAACGTAATCCCGATGATCGGGTCTTTCCGCGAAGACGGCTTCACCGACGAAGAAGCCAAGATGTGGAACGAGACCCACAAGATGATCGATCCGGACATCAAGGTCACAGTGACCTGTGTGCGCGTGCCGGTATTTGTCGGTCACTCCGAAAGCGTGAACATTGAGTTCGAGGAAGCGATTACGCCTGAACAGGCGCGTGAGGCGCTCCGCAATTTCGATGGCGTGCAGGTCATCGATAACCCGGAAGAAGACCAGTATATCACACCGGTTGAGAGCAAGGGCGAGTGGGACACGTTCGTCTCGCGTATCCGCGTCGACAATACGGTGGAACACGGCCTGTCGCTCTGGGTGGTGGCCGATAACCTCCGCAAGGGCGCAGCGCTCAACACCGTCCAGATCGCTGAAGAGCTGATCAAGCGCGGCGTCCTGAGCGCCTAGAACGCGGGCGAGCGGCTGCGGCATTTACCGCAAGTAGCTTGCCTTGGCCCCGGCTTTGTCCGATCTTTCAGCGATCTGACAAAGCTGGGGTTTTTTAATGAAATTCGTTGCCGCCACCGGCCTTCTGGCCGCGCTCGCGCTCACCGCCTGCAATCCAAGCATTCCTGAAGAAGCACACGCCTCGACCACACCGGAGACCGCTTCTGCCGGGAAAGTCGAAGCTCATGTCCGCTTCCTGGCCGACGACCTGCTCGAAGGCCGTGAGGCCGGTACGCGCGGCTATGACATTGCTGCGCTCTATGTGGCCGAACAGTTCCGTGCCTATGGGCTTCAGCCCGGCGGCGATGATGACAGCTATATGCAGCAGGTCCCACTTTTCCGGTATCAGCTTGACCAGTCAGCCACACAGAGCCTGACCGTGACCGATGGGGCGGACCTCACCCTGGAACAGGGCAGCGACTATCTCATCTCTGCGTCATCGCAAGTAGAACAGGGCCTCGTCGAAGCGCCAGCCGTCTTCGTCGGCTATGGCTTCATCGCGCCGGATGGCAGCCGGAATGACTTCGAAGGCATCGACCTCGAAGGCAAGATCGCCGTCATCTTCCGCGACGCGCCGAGCGACCTCAACACCGAAGAGCGCGCGCACTATTCGTCTACCAGCTATCAGCGTCTGTCTGAAGCTGGCGCGGTGGGCGTCGTGACCCTCTACCACCCAGTCGCGCAGGAGCGTTATTCCTTTGAGCGACGCGCCGCCATGGCACGCATGGGCCGCGCCTCGATGACCTGGGTCGATGCGGACGGAAACGCGTTCTCGAGCGCGCCAAACCTGAAGGCCGCAGCCACGATGAGCATTGAGGGCGCCAAGAAGCTGATCGAAGCCGCCGGCCGCGACTATGACGCGCTTGTCGAGGAAACTGTCACTGGCACCGCGCCGTTTGAACTTGGTCTCACCCTGCGCATTGAAGCCAACAGCACGCATGAAGAGATTACCAGCCCGAACGTCGCCGCCATCCTCCCCGGTACGGATGAAGCGCTTTCAGCCGAATACGTCGTACTCTCGGCCCACCTCGATCATGAAGGCAAGAAGCCGAGCTTCAACCAGAATGAGGACACGCTCTTCAATGGCGCAATGGACAATGCGTCGGGCACATCGGCCCTGCTAGAGGTTGCCCGGCTCCTCTCGCTCAATCCGCCAAGTCGCAGCGTGGTCTTCGTCGCTGTGACCGCAGAAGAAAAAGGCCTCGTCGGCTCCGACTATTATGCCCGCTTCCCGACCGTCCCAGCCGATGGCGTGGTTGCCAACGTGAATCTCGACATGCCAATCATGACCTATGAATTTGAGGATGTTGTCGCCTTCGGCACGGAACGCTCGAACCTGTATGAACCGGTGAAAGCCGCCGTTGAAGGCGCTGGCCTGACCCTCAGCCCGGACCCGAACCCGGATCTTGGCCTGTTCACCCGCTCAGACCATTATAGCTGGGTGAAACAGGGCGTGCCGGCGACCTATCTTGTGCCAGGCCATGCCAATGGCGGGGGCGACGCGCAGGCGAAATTCCTCGCGGAAGACTATCACCGCCCGTCTGATGAGGCCGACCAGCTGAACTTCAACGCATTGGCCCGCTTTGCCGCTGTCAAAGCCGACATCGCCCGCAGCGTGGCCAACATGGAAGAGCGTCCAAGCTGGAATGAAGGCGACTTCTTCGGAGATATGTTCGCAGGTGAAGGCGAGTAGGGGTTAAACCGATACCCGCCCGGCTGGGATGTCTCAGCTGGGCGGTCTGCGGTGCCGTCCGGCTTTTATAAGCAGGCCCGCCCCGATAATGCCGGCGAAGATGACCAGCGCTGACCCCGTCAGATTGTCGACCCGGTCAAGCACAGCCTCGCTGCCAATGGACAACTCCAGGCCGGTATAGCTGAGCGCTGATGGCAGGCCGGCAAAGAGGAGCGCCCCGACTGCGATAAGCATGGCACGGCGGTAAGAGCAGATACGCATGCCGAAAATGCCATCCACGATCGTCTTCAGTGACGCCACGCAAGACGTGAATGCGGCCAGGAAGAAAGCGATGAAAAGAGAGACACCTACCACATAACCGAACGGAATTTCGCTGATGGCATTTGGCAGCACGGCGAAGATCAGTTCAGGACCCTGCGCCGGATCGGCACCGGACGCGAACACGAAAGGGAAAAGCACGAAACCGGCTGAGATACCCGCGCCCGCATTTACAAAGGCGATCACCCCTGCAGCACGCGGCAGGTTCGTACCCGCGGCCACGTGGCGGCCATAGGTAAGCAGATAGCCCTGCCCGATCATAAGGCTGTAGAACGACTGCCCCAGCGCCTTGTACCAGACGGACGCGTCCATGAGATCTGCGCCCTCGAAACCGGTCAGGAATTCAACGGACTGGCCCCAGCCGTCACTTTCCAGATAGGCATAGACCCCGATACCAGCGAGCACGACCAGCAGCGTCGGTGCGGTCACGAACGCAACTTTTTCAATCGCGCCAACGCCCAGAAACAAGGGGATGCAGGCGAAGACCAGCACAAGCAGAAACGCGACCAGCGAGCCCCATCCCTGCTGATAGGCGTCGAATGGCTGAAAATCACCATCGAAGGAATCCAGGGCATAGCTGAATGTCCACCCGGTCAGCACCAGGTAATAGCTTGTGATGAGGAAGATCAGAAACAGGACGATATAGCCGAAATAGCGGCTGCGGGGCCCCGCGACACGAAAAGCCCCCAGCACACCGCTTCTCGTACGGCGCCCGGCGGCCAGCTCTATGACGGCAATGGGCAGCGCAACGACCAGCAGGCAGACAAGATACGCAATCAGGAAGGCGCCGCCGCCCTGCTCGCCGAGCAGGTAGGGAAAGCGCCAGAGATTGCCGAGGCCGATCGCGGCTGCCGCTGTCGAGACAATGAAGGCCGTGTCGCTCTTCCACACACGGTGATAGCTCCCGACATTCGCATTCTCATGCCGGGCTTCTTCAGATGTGCGGAAACTCTGCTCTGCCTGATTTTCGGCGTTTGTTTCAGTCACCTCGCCAAGACGTCCAAAGGGCCTGAACTGTTCCATGTCAGGCGCGCTTCGGAATTTGTTGGCTATTGCCTCCGGGCCGCATTAGGTGCCGCGCATGACGAGCGAACTGCGCCTTGGCCTGACTTGCGGATTCGGCGCCTACCTTATCTGGGGTGGGTTGCCGCTCTACTTTCGCTTGCTCGATCATGTCGGCCCGATTGAGATGCTGGCCCATCGTATCCTCTGGGGCCTGCCAACCGCGCTGATCTTCATCGCCATTGCCCGGCGGTGGCGGGACCTTCGCGGCGCCCTCACGCCCCGGCGGATGCTCTATCTTTCCATTTCTGCCGGGCTGATTGCGACGAACTGGCTTCTCTATATCTGGGCGGTGTCTGCCGAGCGGGTCACAGAAGCGAGCCTTGGCTATTTCATCAATCCGCTGGTGAGCGTGCTGTTGGGCATGATCTTCTTCTCGGAAACGCTGCGGCGCGCCCAATGGATTGCCATTGCGATTGCAAGCTGCGGCGTCGCCGTCCTGACCTGGGAGCTTGGCCGCCTGCCTTGGGTCTCACTTGTTCTGTGTTTCAGCTTTGCCGCCTATGGCGCCGTTCGCAAAACCGTCAGCGTGGATAGCCGGATTGGGTTCGCAATAGAGACTGCGCTTCTGTTCCCCGTGGCATTTATCTGGCTCACCTGGTTTCAGCAGACCCCGGAGGGTGGCTGGCTGGGCGATGGAATCGCCCTTGATTGGCTAATTCCACTTGCTGGACCCATCACGGCCGTGCCGCTTATCCTGTTCGCACTTGCTGCCAAACGCCTGAAGCTCGCCACGATCGGCATGATGCAATACTTGACGCCGACGCTGCAATTCCTGATCGCGGTCGCTATCTTCCGCGAACCTTTCGGCCCCGTCGATGCCGTCGCCTTCGGGCTGATCTGGACGGCGCTCTTGGTCTTCACGCTCGACAGCGTTTTACGTGAGCGTAAATCGCGTCGCCTCGCGCGCGCTGCGCGGCTGGCTGAGTAGCAAAAAAAGACCGGCGTTATTCAACTAACGCCGGTCACAGGTCTTGTATATGAATTAGGATGGAGATCCGGTTCACCTCACAGATCAGCAAGCTGCATACCATGCTGGCGGCCGGGCGAGCTCTAGCGCTGCGATGTCACTGCCATCCATATCGCAATGCCAACAAGCGCGAGCGCAAAGACAGCCCTGACCTTTGCTGATTTACGATAGCTGGCGATCTGATCGCCCAGCCTTGCACCCATCACGACGAGACCGACATGAACCAGGGTGGCGACAAGGATATGCAGGCTGCCCAATATCAGGATCTGCCCGGTCGACGGCTCCTTGCCGCCCTCACCCGCAAACTGCGTCACAACGGCAATATAGAACACAAGCGCCTTGGGATTGAGCAGATTGGCGATGAAGCCGCGCCTGAAGCCCTCTAGCGTCTTTGCCTGTCCCGGAGACGGCTCGCCAGTCTCCCGCCAGGCCTCAAGCGCGAGATAGAGCATGAAGCCAATGCCCGCCCAGCGTAGCACTTCGTAGACGAGCGCATTTCCAGCGATGAAGGTCGAGAATCCTGTTGCCGCCAGAACCAGCTGAACCGTCAGACCAAGCGTGATCCCAACCACAGCCATGAATCCGACCCGGCGGCCTTGCTGCGCGGCGAGCGCGGTCAGCCAGCCCATATTCGGTCCGGGCGTCAGCTCGACGAGCGCCATCGCACCCAGAAAGGCGAGCCAGTTCACGTCGCTCAACATGTCTTGTCCCCGGCTATTTTCGCAGCGCCTTCATAAACACCACAGAAACACCGCCCGTGCACCATGGCTGCACCGTGCACTTTCAGGGAAAACGGCCAACTTTCCTACAGACAGCCATACAGCGCATCTACCAGACGACGCGCGCGCGGATCCCCCTGTAGATGGCTCGATTGTTTGTTCATGACATAGGCGGCCGAGAGGCGGCGATCCGGATCGCCAAGTGCGAGGGACCCGCCCCAGCCTGAGTGAGCAAGCGTTTCAGGGTTCGGACCATAGATGCCGAGATTGTTGCGCATCACACCGGCTGCGAACTCCGTCACGAAGGGAAGGACGAGGTCATCGCCGATAACCCGGCGGCGCGTCAGCTCCCGGAAAGACTCCTCTGAAATCAACCGCCTGTCGCCAAGTTTCCCGCCATTCGCATAGATGCCATATAGCCGCGCGACCGCCTTCGCCGTACCATGCCCGTTGGCCGCAGGCTGCTCCATGCGCCGCCATTCACTGCCGGTGCGGCTGGGCGAGGCCCATTTGGTTAGGAAGGCGACTTTCCTGAACTCATTGATTTCGCCCAGTTTTGGCATCTCGCGCGGGCGCTGGATCTCGGCAACACGGTCATCGTCTTCAGGCGGAAGGCCAATCTGGAAGTCGACCCCCGCGGGCGCGCAGAAATCCTCTTTCAATATGGTACCAAGCGTTCGCCCGGTGATCCGCTTGACGATTTCTCCCGCCAGATACCCCCATGTGGACGGGTGATAGCCATGCGCCGTCCCCGGTTTCCAGAGGGGCTCAACCTCCGCCAGCGCAGTTGCGAGTCCGTCCGGATCAAGCCAGAGATCCGGGTCTATCGGCTGCGCGAACCCGACGAGACCGGACTGATGGGACAGCAGCTCACCGATCGTGACATCGCCTTTCCCGGCGGCCGCAAACTCGGGCCAGACCTCGGCAACAGGGGTCTCGTAGCCTTCATTCAAACTGCCGATAACAGACGCGATCACGAGCGCAGAGACACCCTTGGTCGTTGAATAGACAGGCACAATGGTCGTCTCGTCCCAGTCCTCGTCGCCGGCGCGGGAGGTCTTCCCGCCCTGAATGTCGACAACGACCTCACCATCCAGAATGGCGCTAAAACCAGCGCCCAGCTCTTCACCGGCCTTAAAAGTTTCGGCGAAAACTTCTCGGACAGGCTCAAAACCGCTTGCCACATGGCCCCGGATATCACTCATCGCCTGCTCCTGTTTGCCCGACCAAGGCTGAACGTAAGCACTCGGCTACGCGTTGCGAAGGTTCAAGATGGAAAACAGGGACCCCAGATGAAACAAGCACTTCTCGCTGCCGCCGCAGTCGCCGCCGTCTCACTCAGCGCCTGCCAGACCTGCATAACGCAGAGCCAGCCGGTGATTTCTCCTGAACTAACCGATCAACCCGCCGCCCAGGCCCTGATTGCCGAAGACAGCGCAAACGACTTTGCCGTAACGGTTTCAAAGCTCCGCGCCGCTCTTGAGAAACGCCCACTGACCATCTTCGCCATGGTTGACCATTCGAAGGGCGCCGCGGATGCGGGGCTGGAGCTTGCACCATCGACACTCTTCATATTCGGCAATCCCAAAGCTGGAACGCCGCTGATGCAGGCCAACCCGGCGCTCGGAGTGGAACTTCCGATGAAGATGCTTGTGATCGAAACGAGCAGCGGCGTGCAGGTCCTGCGTCAGAACATCGACGCACTCCTGGACCAGTACGGCGTGGCGCCAGACAGCGTGAATGCGGGCAAGATCGAAGACACTCTGTCCGGCATAGTCGCTGAAGCCACGGGCTAGTTGGTAAGCAAATTGCGCGCGACTGCGGAACGGCGGGCCTGATTGATGAATTCATCGAACTCGGTGACGGTTTCGCGCCACTCGAATGTCTCGCTCATATCGAAGACACTGTCGCCGCCAAGGTCATAGCGCGACTGCACGCAGAGCGAAGCACTACCGCTGGACGCCCGGCTGACCAGCGCGTAGCCGCGCGGCTCAATCTGCAGATTGTAGGTGTTGGCCAGCTGCAGGGCCTCGGCTGCGCCGATCGACATCATGTCGACACAGCTGCGCGCGATTACAACGCGGCAGGCATAGTCTGGCACATCGCACTGAAACATGGAGGCGGTGAAAGCCTGCTCCTCGATGGTGCCCTTTATGACCGGCACACCGTGCAGAAGCACGCCTTCGACCTGCCCGGCGCCCCGGTTGCGAAATTCCTGCATCGCCTCACGCAACGTGATGGGTTCAGCCATCGCGGTCATCGCCGCCGAAGCTGCGATGATGAGGGCAGCAATCGTTCTCATAAGACACCTTTGAAAAAGCCTGTTGTCCTGCTTCTACGTGGCAGGCCCGCAACTGGTTGTCATGTCGATGTTACAGCCTGTACAAGCGGCATCGACTGAAACCAATTCGGAGCCATCCAATGTCCAGCGCCAATCGTCCCCGCCGCTCCTGCCTCTATATGCCGGGCGCCAATGCTCGCGCACTTGAGAAAGCAAAGTCGCTCGCTGCAGATGCGGTTATCCTCGATCTAGAGGACGCAGTGGCCCCGGACGCGAAGCTGGAAGCACGCAAAACCGTCTGCGATGCGGTCAAGGCTGGCGGATATGGCCAGCGCGAGGTTGTGATCCGCATCAATGGGCTTGATACCGAATGGGGCCTTGAGGACCTGAAAGCAGCTGTCGATGCAGGCCCCGATGCCATTCTGGCGCCGAAAGTCATAGATGGCGGCGATATCGACCGTCTGGACGACGCGCTTTCTCGCGCCGGTGCGCCTGAGGATCTTGGTCTCTGGGTCATGATTGAGATGCCGAAGGCCATCCTCAACATCAAGGATATCGCCGAAGCGGCAGGCCGCACGCGTCTGACTGCTTTCGTCATGGGCACCAATGATATCGCCAAGGAGCTGCGGGCGGTGAACGACCCTGCGCGAACAGCATTCCAGACCTTCTTTGGTCTGACGCTCGCCGCGGCGCGTGCCTATGACATTTTCGCAATCGATGGCGTCTATAATGACATTTCGAACGCCGAAGGCCTCGAAGCCGAAGTGCGTCAGGGCCGTCTTCTGGGGTTTGACGGCAAGACGCTGATCCACCCAAGCCAGATCGAGACCACGAACGAAATCTTCGCGCCCGCCGAAGCGGATGTGGCGCAGGCAAAGGACGTGATTGACGCCTTTGCCGACCCGGCCAATAGGGGCAAGGGCGTCCTCAAGGTTAATGGCAAGATGACGGAGCTTCTGCATCTTGAAGAGGCGAAGCGTATCGTCGCAGTTAATGAGGCTATCAAGGCAATGGAGGCGAACTGAGCGATGACTTATACACTTCTCCACCACACGGGCTGCTCCACCTCCCGCAAAGGCCTTGCCCTGCTGCAGGAAAACGGAATTGAGCCGGACATCCGCAAATACATGAATGCAGGCGAAGCGCTGAGCGTAGCAGATCTGAAAGACATCGCGCAGAAGATGGGCGGCGTCTCCCCCCGTGAATTCCTGCGCGACAAGGACGCCCAGAAATTCGACATTCCGACGACAATGAGCGACGAGGATCTCTTCGAGGCGATGGTTGAAAATCCAAAGCTGATCCAGCGCCCTATCGGCATCAAGGGCAACAAGGCCGTACTCGGCCGACCGATCGAAAAGCTGCTCGAGATTACCTGATTAGATCAAATTTGATCGAAACCGGGAGCGGGATGTTCAAATAGGCGCGCTACCAATCGCGGCTATGAGCTTCTTCGTTCTGATCGCCTTTGCGTTTCTCGCCCTCGCTGCCGCCCTCTTCTTCGGGCCGCACTTCATAACCTATGGACCGGACGGCTTTCGCGACCTTATCCGCCGCGGTGATGCCCGGATGATCAGCTTGTTCCTGGTTGGCGCGATTATTCTTGCCATCCTTCTTCCGGGACAAGATCCGGCCTTGATCTCAAGCGTCTAGACAGTGCAACTGGTCCCCGCATGAATTGACGGGGCCAGGACAGGCGCAAATCGCGCGCCACCGCGCCCTCAGCAAAGCTTAGAGGGCGACATGACCAAATCGAATCCGGGCCACTATTTCGAAGACTTCAAGCCGGGCATGGAGCTTGTCCATGCGACGCCGCTGACCGTCTCTACTGGCGATCTCTCGCTCTACCGCGCCCTGACGGGCAGCCGCCATGCGCTCTATTCGGCTGAAACGTTTGCGACAACCAACGGCTTTGACGCCTTGCCGATCGATCCGCTGCTTGCCTTCCATGTCGTCTTTGGCAAGACGGTGCCCGACATCTCTCTCAATGCAGTTGCCAATCTCGGCTATGCTGACGGCAAATTTCTGAAGACGGTCTATCCCGGCGATACGCTGACGGCGATCTCCGACGTCATCGGCGTCAAGGAAAACTCCAACGGCAAGACGGGCGTGGTCTGGGTGCGCACGCGCGGTGAAAACCAGCACGGCGAAACGGTCCTATCCTATGTGCGCTGGGTCATGGTCCACAAGAAGGACCCATCTAGCCCTGCACCAGATGTTTCAGCGCCAGACCTTCCCGAAGCGGTCGCTGCGTCAGACCTGGTTGCGCCAAGTTACAGAGACTGGAACAGTGCGCTTGCCGGATCCAGCTGGCGTTACGACGATTATCAGGTCGGCGAGAAAATCGACCATGTCGACGGGATGACCGTGGAAGAGGCCGAGCACCAGACCGCCACCCGCCTTTACCAGAACACGGCCAAAGTCCACTTCGACGCGCACGCGCAGGCCGGCAGCCGCTTCGGCAAGCGGCTCATCTATGGCGGTGTCGTGATCTCCATCGCGCGCGCGCTCTCTTTCAATGGCCTCGAAAGCGCCGCCCAGATGCTGGCCATTAATGCCGGCACGCATGCGGGCCCGCTATTTGCCGGCGACACGGTCTATGCCTGGTCGGAAGTCCTGGACAAGGCCGAGCTCTCTGACGGTACCGGCGCGCTTCGACTGCGCCTCGTGGCGACGAAGAACCACCCATGCAGCGACTTTCCGCTGAAGGGCGAGGACGGCAAGTACCACCCCGATGTCCTTCTGGACTTTGATTACTGGGCCGCGATCCCCAGATAGGCAGCCATGACCGGATCACCCCTCCGCACACCACAAAACACTGAGCGAGGGGCCTGATATGGGCGGCGTTCCCGGCTTTGATGGCGTCGCCTATGTTGCGACCGCCATTGCTATCCTGCTGTCCGCGCTTGCCAGCCTGCTGAGCACGATGACCCGCAAACAGCAGGTCGAGGGCGGGGCTGTCGATGCAGCCATACTGTGCGAACTGACCGGCATACAGGATCCACGCGTATTGCAGGACGTGTTCGGTCCACCAACCATGAACCGTATGTGGCAGGGCATCACGCTAAAGCAGATCCAGCGGGAGCGCCGTTTTCCCGGCTACCTTATCAGCGATGACCGCGTCGACTGGGCGTGTATGGGGGTCGTGCTCCTCTCCTTCTTCTGGCAGCACGCCCTCATGGACGGACTGGTGATTACAGCCGCACTGACCCAGATTTTAGGCTGGGTCCTCGCATACCAGTTGCCGCGGCAGGCCTAGCGCGCAAACGAGCGCTTTCGCTTCTTCGCTTTCACGCCTACATAGCGGGCCATGAAAGTCTGGAAGATGAATGGGGCAGGCAATGCGTTCGCGGTCTTTGACGCGCGGCGGCAGGCCTTCGCGCCCGACACAGACAAGATTCGAAGCATCGCCGCAGAGATGAAGGCCGATCAGGTCATGTCGATAGAGAAGGATCCGTCCAGCGACGCCTTCCTTCGTATCTGGAATTCGTCAGGCGAAGAAGTCGGCGCCTGCGGGAACGGGACGCGCGCTGTCGCGCACCTTCTGCTGGAGGAGGCCGGGTCAGACAGCGTCTCGATCCGCACGTCTGCCGACTTGCTTAAAGGTTTGCGCGCCGGGAACGGCCTTGTCACAGTCGATATGGGCAAGCCGCGCATGGACTGGGAAGACATTCCGCTCGCCGAGAAGATGGATGTTCGCGGCGTCGATGTGCGTATTGGCCCGATGGATAACCCATATCTTTCCAAACCTGCCGTCGTCTCCATGGGTAATCCCCACGCGGTCTTCTTCGTTGAAGATGTGGACGCCTATAACATTCCGCAGATCGGCCCGCTGGTTGAGTGGCATCCACTGTTTCCCGAAGGCACCAATGTCGGCTTTGCACAGATCATTGACCGCGAGACGATCCGGCTTCGAGTCTGGGAGCGGGGCGCTGGTCTGACCAAGGCATGCGGCACGGGCGCATGTGCCGCCCTTGTCTGCGCTGCGCGGGCCGGAAAGACGGAACGCAAGGCGCGCCTCATCCTCGATGGCGGTGAACTCATCATTGAGTGGCGTGCCAGCGATAATCGCGTGATGATGACGGGGCCTGTGGAAGTCGAGATGAGTTTCGACCTGTAGCGCAGGGCCGCCAAAGGTCTGTGCCTGCCCGCGAAACCTTGATTTACCGGGCATTCGGCGCGATGTGGCGGGGTCTGGACAGGCATTCTGGAAATGACGGCAACGAAAGATCCCAAACCGACGGCTTCGGCCTCGCGCGCCCGCGTGATTACGCTCGGCTGCCGCCTCAACTCCTATGAGAGTGAGGTGATGCGCGGGCATGCTGATGCGGCAGGTCTGGAGGACGCCATCATCGTCAATACGTGCGCGGTGACATCCGAGGCCGTGCGAAGCGCCCGCCAGACGATCCGCCGTGCCAGAAAAGACAATCCAGATGCCCGCATTCTGGTGACGGGCTGCGCCGCGCAGATCAATCCGGATGAATTCGCGGCCATGCCGGAAGTCGACCGCGTGATCGGCAATCACGAGAAAATGCAGGCCGAAACCTGGGTCTCGCCTGCCCTGAATGAGGGCCGCGAGAAGATCCTCGTCAACGACATCATGTCGGTGAAGGAAACCGCCGCCCACCTTATTGACGGGATGGAAGGCCGGGCACGCGCCTATGTGCAGGTCCAGAATGGCTGCGACCATCGCTGCACCTTCTGCATCATCCCCTATGGCCGGGGAAATTCCAGATCAGTCCCGGCAGGCGATGTCGTCCAGATGGTGCGCCGCCTCGTTGAAACCGGCCATTATGAAGTTGTCCTGACAGGTGTAGACCTCACAAGCTGGGGCGCGGACCTTCCCGGCCAGCCGCAGCTTGGCAACCTTGTCCAGCGTATCCTGAAACTGGTGCCGGAACTTCAGCAGCTGCGCATCTCTTCCATCGATGCCATCGAGATGGATGACGCGCTGTTCGACGCCATTGGCGACCCGCGCCTTGCGCCTTTCATGCACCTCTCGCTCCAGCATGGCGACAATCTGATGCTGAAGCGGATGAAGCGGCGGCATTCGCGCGAGGACGCAATTGAGCTGGCAGACAAGCTTAGGGGCATCCGGCCTGATATGGCGCTGGGCGCTGACATCATTGCAGGTTTCCCGACAGAGACAGAGAGCGCATTCGAGAATTCAGTGCGCCTCGTCGAGGACTGCAACCTCGCCTTCCTGCACGTCTTTCCCTACAGCCCGCGACCTGGCACCCCGGCGGCGCGCATGCCGCAATTGCAGAAAGCGGTGATCAAGGACCGTGCCGCACGCCTGCGCGAGGTGGGTAATCGCGCCCTGTCGCGCCACCTCGACACGCATGTCGGCGCCGTGCGTGATGTTCTGGTGGAGCAGGAAAATGACGGGCGACTTGCTGATTTCTCACGCGTTGCGCTGACGGGTTTTGCCACGCTTGAGGCTGGACGCCCCGTTCCCGCGCGGATAGTCGCTCAGGATGGACAGAAACTGATCGCGGAGCCTGCATGATCCTCTGGTTCGGAAAGAAAAAGAAAAAAGACGAGCTGGAAGACGCCGGCGCGCAGATGCGCGAGCCGGAGCTGTCGGCCGAAGAGCTGGCCGCCAAGGAAGCTGTCGAGAAAGCAGAAGCTGAACGCCAGGCGGCAGAAGAAGCCGCTGAGGCAGAACGCAAGGCTGCCGAACAGGCTAAGATTGACGCCGCGATTGCCGAGGCAAACCGGGCCTGGGAAGAACGCCAGAAGCGCGAAGCTGCCGAGGCTGAAGACGAAGCGGCCCGCCAGAAAGCCGAGAACGAACTCAAGATCCTTGAGGAGCGCCGCCGCGCCGAAGCCGCGCGCGAAGAAGCACGCCGAAAGGAAGAGGAACGCCAGGCTGCCATCGCCCGCGGTGAACCAGACCCTTATGCCGAAGTCCGCGATCCGGGCTTTTTCGACAAGCTGTCCGGCGGCCTCTCCAAGTCATCTTCAAAGCTCGGCACCGGCCTTACAGGCATGTTCGGCGGTCGCAGGCTGGACGATGACGCGCTGGAAGACCTCGAAGACCTGCTGATCATGTCCGACATGGGCGCGAAGGTATCGTCGAAGATTACAGCAAACCTCGCAAAGACCCGGTTCGACAAGGATATCAGCGACGACGAAATCCGTATTGCGCTGGCCTCGGAGATCGAAGCCATCATGAAGCCGCGCGAACAGATCGTTGATTTTGCTGACGGGCCGCGTCCACGCGTTGTCCTGTTTGTCGGCGTGAACGGGTCTGGCAAGACGACGACGATCGGCAAGATTGCCTCGAAGCTGAAAGATCAGGGCGCCAAGGCACTTCTCGTGGCAGGCGACACCTTCCGCGCCGCTGCAATTGAGCAACTCACTGTCTGGGGCGAGCGGGCCGGTATTCCGGTTCTCTCCAAACCGACGGGTGCCGATGCTGCTGGTCTCGTCTATGAGGCCATTGAAAAGGCGCAGCGTGAGGATCTCGACCTTGTTCTGGTCGATACGGCAGGCCGTCTGCAGAACAAGGCCGAGCTCATGTCGGAACTCGCCAAGATTGTCCGCGTGACCCGAAAGCTCGACCCTGACGCACCGCATGATGTCATCCTCGTCCTCGACGCCACGGTGGGACAGAACGCGTTGAGCCAGGTCGAAGCCTTCCGGCATACCGCAGGTGTATCAGGTATCGTGATGACCAAGCTTGATGGCACGGCCAAGGGCGGTGTTCTCGTTGCTGTTGCCGAAGCCCACGCCCTGCCGATCCACTTTGTCGGCGTCGGCGAAAAGGCAGAAGACCTCCAGCCATTCAGCGCCGCAGCCTATGCCCGAGCGCTCGTCGGCCTTGGCCAGGAAGAAACGGTTTGAGCGTCGAAGACGAAAAAGCTGCTCTCAGGCGTGAGCTGATAACCTTGCGCGAAGAAGCCCATGCGCGCGATCCGGACGCGGGTGAAACACTCGCGTCCAAATTTCCGCTGAAACTGTTTGAGCGTTACGGCCCCCACGTTGCGGGATATCTTCCCATCGGCAGCGAGATCGACCCACTGCCCCTGATGGAACGCCTCGTGGGTGAAGGCGCAAACCTTGCGCTGCCGCGTCTGGAAACCGATGGCTCAATGACATTCAGGGCCTGGTCATCGAATGACGACCTTGAGAAGGCTTCCATGGGCCTTCGCCAGCCGCTCGAGAGTGCGGAGCTGGTTCACCCAACGCTGGTCCTCATGCCGCTACTGGCTTTCGACGGGCACGGCACCCGTCTTGGCTATGGCAAGGGCTTCTATGACCGCACGGTCTCAGGACTGCGCGCCAATGGACGTGTCTTCGCCTGCGGGATCGGCTTTCATGCGCAGATGCTTGACGACCTGCCGGCTGAACCGCACGACCAGCCGCTGGACTGGGCGGTGACCGAACGCGGCTCCGTACCCATCTTCATGATGCGGACCTTCAAGGGTGATAGCGGACCAGATCAAAACGACCCGGGCGCGGCCTGATCAGAAGCGGTCCAGAAGGCGCTCAAGGTAGTTGCGCTCTTCTTCATCGGCCGGGTCACCATAACGACGGCGCAGCTCATCCAGAATATCCTTGGCCCGCTGGCGTTCCGCCTGATCGGGAATATTAACGTCCCGGCTGTCGGACGTGCCGCCCATTGGCCGTCCGAACGGATCGACCCGGTCGCCGCCATTTCCATACTCCTCACCGAGGCGGTCTCGTTTGAGGTCGTCGAGTTCGCGGGCGAGGCCTTCGGCGAGATCCCGGATCTGGTCGGTCGCGTCATCCTGATTTCGGATCGCGCGAAAATTATTACCGTCCTCAAGTGCTTCAGCGGCGCGGCGCTGCGCGCGTTCGATGGCTTCGAGGGTTTCCTCGTCCACCGTTCCGCCTGCGCCAGTGCCATCCTCACTGCTCCCTCCTTCGCGGCCACGTCGACGGGCAAGCTCCTCCACGAGATCACCGAGCTGACCCTGGCGCTCGGTCAGCGTGCCTTCGCGGCTTGAGTTGCCATCTTCGCCCTCTTCCAAGCCAGGCTGGGCGCCTGACTCACCCTGCTCGCCCTGTTGCTGGTTTCCGGACTGCTGGCCGGGCTGGCTGCGCCGTTCGCCGCGCTGTTCAGCCAGCGTGTCATCATTCAGATCGCGCTGTTCGCGTAGAAGGTCGGACAGTTCCTGCAGGGTCTCTGAAAGCTCTCGCTCTTCCTCAGGCATGTCATCGTCATTATCGCCCTGCTCTCCCGGCATACCAGGGAAGCCTTCCCCGCTACCATTGCCGCGTTGAAACTGGAGGTTCTCAAGCATGTTGGTGATGTCGGCGAGAAGCTGTCGAGCCTGATCGCTCGCGCCGGTCTCCGTTAAATCAGACAGCGCGTCCAGCATGTCAGCGAAATCGCTGCCTCCCATGCCAGAACCGCCACCCTGCGCGCTGTCTGTGTCACTTGGCGGGGCATCAAGTCCGTTCGCCAGAGCCTCCGCCATCCGGGCAGCGAGATAGTTCTGAGCCGCCTGTTTGAAGGCTTCCATGCGGCGCTGGATCTCGGCTTCAGACGCGCCATCCCTCAAGGCTTCCTCAAGCGCCTGGCGGGCCGCCTGCAAGGCGCGCAGGGCATCAGCGGCGCTACCATATTCAGCGCGTAGCGCCAGAGACCAGAGAAGCGGCTCAGTCTCGTCGGCCTCGTCGGTAGAGCTCGCCGCATGGAGGATGGATCCGGCATGGCTGAGCCCGAAATAGACGCTGACATCCTCAAAGAAGCGTTCGGGCTTGTAGGTGACGGCCTCAATCATCAGGGAAGCGCGCTGGATACCGGCGGGGGCGCGCGAAATGCGCTGCGTTGCTTCGGTGAAAACCTCATTCTGGACAAGGCTTTCACGATTGGCCGCCTCGACCGATGCGTACTCATTATCTTCACGTAGTATCGTGACACGAATATCCTGGATGGCCCGCGCCAGCGGCTGAAGAAGAAGCTTTTCAGGAAGGATGAAGACCGCCTCTGCGCTGAAACCGGTTTGACCAGCGCCATCCGTCACCCGAAGTCTTGCACTGACCTCAAGGCCCGCCCAGCGGTGGCGCGTGAGATCGATCGACGCCACCTCTTGCGACTCGCGCGGTGCAATACCAGGCATCTGCAGATCGACGATCTCTGCTGGGCTGTCTGCCCCCTGATCGGTACGCCGTAGCACGAGCTGCAGGGCTTCGACGCCATAGTCGTCGGTGAGTTTCCACTCGAACTCCGTCCGGTCGAGCGGGGTCATTTCAGGTGTCGTTACCCACTCCACTTCGGGCGGATTGTCCGGTGAGGCCTGAACGCGCCAGCTTGCCCGCTCGCCCCACCAGCTGACACGTAGCTCACTGTCCATCATGATCGTGGCCCGGGCCTCATAAGCACCCTCAGGCGTTCTGGTGAAGCGAACCCGCTCAGGCGACTTTGCGCCCTCAATAATAAGGTTCGGGGCGGAGGGCGCCTGCGCCCGCACTGTCAGTTCAGAGCCAGCCGGGACGCGAACCGGCGCGCCGTTAGCAGCGAGGAAGACAGGTGGTTTGCCGGTATGAACTGGCGGCGTGATCCATGCCTCAATTCGGATATTTTCCGCGCCGAACAGGCTGCCAATGTCGGGACTGAAAGCGCGCGACAGTCTCTCACCCGCAACAGAGAATGACATGAAAGCCACGACAGCCACCACCGCAGGCAGGATGAAGCGGAGATAGAGCGGGTCCGAGGCACGCCATTCAGCGGCGAAATCAGGTACGTTCAGTCGGCGCGCTGCATCTGTCAGATCTGTTTCGTGGGCCCGCCAAAGCGCAACACCGCTTGCATCCGGCCGTGCGGGACGATCTTGAAGTGCAGAAAGCGGACGCAGCTCTGACTGTCGGTCGAGCAGGTGAATAGCTTCTTTTCGCTCCGGTGCGCGATAGCGTTTGGTCCCGAACCAGACAAGTGGCAGCAGCCCTGCCAGGAAGATGAAAAGAGCGATTGAGGCAAGCTTTTCACTCGCCGTATCAAGCAGACCCGTCAGCGCCATGACGAAAAAAATCGTCACAAAAACAGCGAGCGGCCAAAATGCGCGGACCGCACTCAGCCGCCAGAGCGCCGCTTTTGTCCGGGCGATCTTCGGCTCGAGTCCGGGGATCCTTTTCAGCTCAGCCAATCGGGCGTGCTCTCCAATGCGATCATCTCGTCGAAGTCAGGTCGCCTGCGGATGACGGCGTAGCGGTCTCCATCGACGAGGACTTCCGGAACGAGAGGCCTCGCATTGTATTGCGACGAAAGCACGGCACCGTAGGCACCCGCTGACATTACAGCCAGACGGTCGCCCCCTTCAATGCGCGGCATGTCACGCTCTGCAGCAAACTTGTCCGTGGACTCGCAGATGGGCCCGACAATGTCATATCGCACCTGCTCATCATCTGCGCCGCGCTCGCGAAGGGGCAGAATATCGTGATGTGCCTGATAGAGGGCAGGGCGCATCAGATCATTCATGCCGGCATCGACCATCAGGAAGTTGCGTTGCGGCGCCGGTTTGACGAAGAGAGCCTCGGTCACAAGCACGCCGGCATTGCCCGCAATGACACGGCCAGGCTCAAGTATGACTTCCAGACCCATCCCCTCTGTGACTTCGCGGATCATCTGTGCATAGGCAGAAGGTGGCGGAGGATTGTCGCCGGACCTGTAGGGGATGCCGAGACCGCCGCCTAAATCCACACGCCGGATATCATGCCCTTCAGCACGCAGGTCCGTGACCAGCGTCATGACTTTCTCAAAGGCGGCGCGCATCGGCGCAATATCGTCGATCTGTGAACCAATGTGCACATCGACACCGACCGCTTCGACACCATCAGTCTCGGCAATCTGGGCATAGGCCTGCCGGGCTTCGTTCCAGGGCACGCCGAACTTGTCGCCTGCCTTGCCGGTCGAGATGTTTGGGTGCCCGCCAGCCGCGACATCCGGATTGACCCTGACAGCGACTTTCGCCGTCCGGCCGACAGACTTCGCCACCGCTGCGAGCACACCGAGCTCGGCAGAACTCTCGATGTTGAACTGGTGGATGCCTTCTTCGAGCGCGAG
This sequence comes from Henriciella barbarensis, assembly GCF_003576345.1. Lineage (GTDB taxonomy): Bacteria > Pseudomonadota > Alphaproteobacteria > Caulobacterales > Hyphomonadaceae > Henriciella > Henriciella barbarensis. The sequence goes on from NZ_QWGB01000005.1 coordinate 928,519, forward strand.
GCGCATCTCGGCCCGCGTCTTGCCGACACCCGAAAATACGATCTTGCTGGCCGGAATGCCCGCCTTGCGGGCGCGCATCAGCTCCCCGCCGCTGACGACGTCAGCGCCGCAGCCCTCGGCCGCCAGTGTCTTCAACACGCCGAGATTGCCGTTCGCCTTCACCGAGTAGGCAATGAGACAGCTCATACCGTCAAACGCATCTGCAATTACGCGCGCATGACGGCGCAGTGTTGCGGATGAGTAGACATAGACCGGCGTACCGACATCGTCAGCAATCGTGTCCAGCGCCACATCCTCGCAATGAAGGCGGCCATTCTTGTAACTGAAATGATGCAAAAGGCTCGGTCCTTAGTCCGGCGAGACTTCATCTAGACCCGTTTCGCCGATTTCGGCTTCTGGGTCCGCTTTCGGGATTTCGCCGCCGAGGCCATTATAATAGGCCTCGTCTTCAGCGCGTTCAGGTGCGGCATCGACTTCCACTGCTGATGCAACAGGCTGGCGCGCTTCCTCGTTCGGGGGCGAAGAGAAGATAGGCGGCGGCCGGTCCAGGTCGCCGCGCACGCCGCAGCCGCTCAACACGCCAGCGGCAACCGCAAAAAGGCCAATCGTTGTCAGTCGTTTCATCATGATGTGGCCTCCAGGCCGAGACGTTTGTTCCATAGCTCAATCTGCTCCTTCACGCGGACAGGCGCAGTGCCACCATAGCTTTCGCGGCTGGCGGCAGACGCTTCGACGCTTAGCACGGAAAAGACGGCGTCTGTAAGGCGCGGTTCGACTTCCTGCATGGAATTTAAGGAAAGCGCCTCAAGGCCAATACCGTCCGCCTCCGCCATGGCCACGATGCGCCCCGTCACATGGTGCGCATCGCGGAAAGGCAGCTTCAGTTCGCGCACCAGCCAGTCGGCAAGATCCGTTGCCGTCGAATAGCCTTTCGCAGCTGCGGCGCGCATATTCGCCTTGTCGAAGGTGATCGTGTCGATCATTCCGGCCATCGCACGGGCACAGAGGTCGAACGTATCGAAGGCCTCGAAGGTCAGGCGCTTATCGTCCTGAAGGTCCTTTGCATAAGCGAGCGGCAATGCTTTCACCGCACCCTGCAGGCTGGCGAACTGTCCGGCAATCAGCGCGGCCTTGGCACGGATAAGCTCTGCAGCGTCAGGATTGCGCTTCTGCGGCATGATGGATGAGCCTGTCGACCACTCATCGGAAAGCCGCGCAAAGCCGAACTGCGCGCTCGTCCACAGCACGATTTCCTCTGCCAGACGCGATAGATGGGTCGAAGCGATCGAGAGCGCCGCCAGCGCTTCGAGTGCAAAGTCGCGCGCCGACACAGCATCGAGGGAGTTTGCCATCGGCCTGTCAAACCCCAGCGCCTCTGCGGTCACGTCGCGGTCGATCGGGAAACCCGTCCCGGCAAGGGCGGCGGCACCCAGCGGCGATTCATTCGCACGTGAGGCAGCGCCGAGAAGCCGCGACTTGTCGCGCTCGATCATCTCCACATAGGCGAGCAGATGATGGCCGAGCGTGACGGGCTGCGCGGTCTGAAGGTGCGTGAAGCCCGGCATGATGGTATCCGCATGCTCAGCCGCGCGGGCGAGAAGAATGCGTTGCAGCGCGCTGAGCGCCCGCACCGCTTCTCCGATTGCACCGCGTGTCCAGAGGCGGAAACCGGTTACAACCTGATCATTGCGGGAACGGGCCGTGTGCAGGCGTCCGGCAGGTTCGCCAATCAGCTCCTTCAGGCGCGCCTCGATATTCATGTGAATATCTTCAAGCTCCACCCGGTAAGGGAAGGTTCCGGCTCTTACCTCTTCGAGGATCTGATCGAGCCCGTCCTGAATGGCGACATTGTCCTCTTCAGCGATGATGCCGGTCTCTGCCAGCATGTCGGCATGGGCGCGGCTGCCGGCGATGTCCTGCAGCACCATGCGACGGTCGACATCGATTGAGGCGTTGATCGACTGCATGATGTCGGACGGTTGCGCGGCAAAGCGTCCTCCCCACATCTGCTGGCCTTTCGAGGGATTATCTACCATGTCCTGCATCCTGGATACTTAAGAGGGGTTCGGTATGTCCCGCCTTGTGAGATTCGCTATTCCCGCCCTGGTCCTTGTCGGGCTCGCGGGGGTGTCTTTGACATTGCTTCAGGCAACTTCCAAGGGCGGAAGTAAGGACGAGATCGCTAATCTTGCCACTGGGTCGATTGCCGCACTGGACGTATCAAATCGTGGGGAACCCGTCTCAACCGCCGCGTTCGACGGTCCGGACGGGGAAACAGTGACCCTGTCCGACTTTGAAGGCCGCAACATTCTGGTCAATTTCTGGGCCACCTGGTGCGGGCCGTGCGAACGTGAGATGCCGTCTCTGGCCGCGCTGCAGACGGCGAGAGGCGATGAGGACTTCCAAGTCGTCGCCATCAGCATCGATGCGGAGGAAGACCGCGATTATGCTCGCAAGCGCCTGCAGGAACTCACCGGCGGCGTGATAGATTTTTACTTCGTCCCGCCAGAGCGCTGGGACGTTGTCTATGAAAGCGGGGCGCGCGGTTTTCCGACGACAGTCATCTATGACGAAACCGGCGCGGAAATCGCCCGCCTCGCTGGAGAAGCGGCATGGGATTCCTATGAAGCGATCGCCCTGATCGACGCGATCAAGGATTAGGCCGGACCTGTCGTCTCGAAGATGTAGAGCAGTGTGCGCTGGTTATCGCTGAAATTATCGTCCGACAGGATGAAGATGCGGCGGCGCCCATCCTCCAGCGGCTGAACGGCAATCGCCTCGAAGTTATCGAGGGTGAGCGGCGCACTCATGAAGGCAAGCGTTCTCGTGTCTCCGCTTTCCTCTTTGACTCGAATGCCAATGGCGTTCTGACGCGTCAGCGGATTGTAGGCGCGGTGGAGGCTGTAAAGCTCATCGCCAATCGCGTCGAGGCCAACCAGCGGCGTCCCGTCCGCCTTTACCCACGGCGCAGCCGCGAAAGATACATCGCCGTCCTCGGTCACCACGCCTAGAGGCCCGTCACCCCCTGCCAGCGTTTCGAGCCCCAACAGAAGCTTCCCGTCCTGTAGAGCAAGGCCTTCTGGGCCCGAATTCTGGCTTATGGACCGGCCAAGCCCGGTCGGACGAGACCCCATGCCCGCCACCTGTACTGCGCGCGCATTGCCGCCGCAGCGCGCAAACGCAAATGCCTCGACCCTGTGCTCGCGTTCGAAGCTGACAAAAGCGATGCCGTCTTCGACGTGCAGCCCTTCGGCGTCGGCTTCGGACTTACCGGTCAGGATTTCTCCATCCGCACCGCGCAGATAGGTGAGGGTCGCTTGCCCCTGCAGCGTAAGCGCGGATTGATCGAACGGGATGCGCACAAACGCGCCCGCATCAGACACTGCGAGCAGGTCACCGCCCGGCAAGACGTCCAAGCCCGACAACCCGCCAAAAGAGGCGAGCGGCGCCTCTAGCGCCCAGCCCGACACGAATTCGACGCCGCTCAAGGCGCGGGCAACTGCCTCCGTAGGTCCGAGGCCAACTGGCTCCAACGTCATGACAAAGGACATGGCAAAGCCTTCAGGCTCGCCATCGGTGCAGGAGCTGTCTACAAAATTGCTATCGGCCGCGTCATAGACCCACGGATCGGCCGGGGGCGAAGTTGGCGCTTCGGACGTGCCAGAACTGCAGCCAGCAACGCCCAGCGCCAGGAGGCTGGCAGCGATTGAGAGAGTTCGGTTCATCTCTAACGTCCTGCTGGAAATCAGCTCTTGGAAGCCTTGCGAGCAATATCCTGCATTGATGTCACTTTGACATCACGAGAGCCATAGCGAGGGCCGCCGCGCGCGGTTTCAGATACACCGCTAGTGGCGGTATCTGGCCTTGCGACACTGCGAGGCGCCTGTACCGCCATCGCCTTCTGGTCTGGCAGATTGTCCTTCTCGTCGAAGAGGCTCGCCAGCTGCTCTGTTATTGCACCGCCAAGCTGTTCGGCGTCCACAAGGGTAACCGCCCGCTTATAGTATCGGGTAACATCGTGCCCGATACCGATCGCGATCAGCTCAACCGGGCTGCGGTTCTCGATTTCTGCGATGACCTGGCGCAAGTGACGCTCCAGATAATTGCCAACGTTGACGCTCAGCGTTGAATCATCAACCGGCGCGCCATCAGAAATCACCATCATAATCTTGCGCTGCTCTGACCGACCGAGAATACGGTCATGCGCCCAGAGAAGCGCCTCGCCGTCGATATTCTCTTTCAGCAGGCCTTCGCGCATCATCAGGCCAAGATTCTTGCGCGCGCGGCGCCATGGGGCGTCTGCAGACTTGTAGATGATGTGGCGCAGATCATTGAGGCGGCCCGGGCCCGCAGGCTTGTTCGCCTTCACCCAGTCCTCGCGTGCAAGACCACCCTTCCAGGCCTTGGTCGTGAAACCGAGAATCTCGACCTTCACACCGCAGCGCTCCAGCGTGCGCGCGAGAATGTCGGCGCAGAGCGCAGCAATCATGATCGGGCGGCCACGCATGGAGCCTGAATTATCAAGCAGGAGCGTGACGACCGTGTCGCGGAATTCAGAGTCGTCTTCCTGCTTGAAGGAAAGCGGCGCTGTCGGGTCAGTAATTACACGTGTGAGACGGGCGGTATCCAGAACACCTTCTTCAAGATCGAAGGACCAGGACCGGTTCTGCTGTGCCATCAGGCGGCGCTGAAGCCGGTTCGCCAGTTTCGATACCGCGCCCTGCAGAGACTGGAGCTGGTGATCTAGATAGGCGCGAAGCCGCGTCAGCTCTTCCGGATCGCAAAGGTCCGCCGCCTTGGCAATCTCATCATGAGCGGTGGTGAAGACGCGGTAGGAAAAGTCCTGTTTGTCGTCGCCATCACGGAAGTTCGGACGAAGAGGCTTGGAACCGTCATCGCTCTCTTCGTAGTCGTCCTCACCCTCCGCTTCAGCGTCAGCATCGACAGAAACATTGGTTTCTTCGCCTTCGACATCGTCGCTTTCGCCAGCTTCCATCTCCTCCGTAGAGGAGCCTTCTGTTTCATCGCCCTGCTCGGAATCGTCGCTGGAGGTTTCCTGTTGCTCGGACTGCTCCTCGCTTTCGGTCTCGCTCTCGTCTTCCTGATCGTCGCCAGCCTCATCGCCCTCTGTCAGGTCCTTGATGAGGCGCTGGACGGTCTTGGCGAAAGCGCGCTGGTCGTTGAGTTGCGTCAGCAGTTCGTCCAACGCATTGCCGCCGCGTTCAGTGACCTCGTCGCGCCAGATGGATGCGATACCTTCTGCTTCCGCAGGCAATTTGCGGCCGGTCAGCTTTTCGCGCAGCAGGAACTCGATCGCCGGCGCAATTGGCGCTTCCGTGCGGTCCTGCATACGGCTGTAGCCTGCCTTCTCGCAGCGCGCGGAAAGGGCGGCGTCAAGATTGTCGGCGGTGCCATCCATCGCGTTGGCACCAATTGACTCGATGCGGGCGCGCTCTGCAGCCTCGTAGACCTGACGGGCCATCTCGCCGCTTGGACGTTCTGCCAGGTGTGCAGTTGCGTCATGGTGGGCCATACGCAGCGATAGCGCGTCAGCTTCGCCGCGAGCACGAGCCGCCTGCTCTTTCGAGAGCTCGCGCGGCGGAGCCTGCAGGACAAGCCGGTTCTCTTCAGCCCGGCCCGCCTCAGAGACAAAACTCGTCTCCACATCGCGCGTCTGGCTCATGGCCTTCGCCGTCGCGGCAAGGGCCTGCTTGAAGAGTTCGTAGGGCGTATCGTCCTGTTTAGACATGGTCCTCACTTAGCGCCCGCTATCGCAGTTGCGAAGGGTTTTGCATGCAGGCGGCAGCCTGCCGCTCAAATTCAGGCGACGCGTACCATAAGCGCGCTTTCCGGCAGGTCTTCACCGAAACAGCGCTGATACATCTCTGCCACGAGCGGGCGTTCGAGTTCGTCGCACTTGTTGAGGAAGGTCATCCGGAAGGAATGGCCAAGATCGCCAAAGATCCGGTAGTTCTCTGCCCATGTGATCACGGTACGCGGGCTCATAACGGTGGAGATATCGCCGTTCATGAAAGCGTTCCGGGTCAGGTCCGCCAGGCGAACCATCTTTGACAGAAGCTCCTTGTCGAGATCTGTCGCCTTGGTCGAGATGATCTCCACTTCAGCATCATGCTCAAGATAGTTGAGCGTGGTGACGATGCTCCAGCGGTCCATCTGGCCCTGGTTGAGCTGCTGGGTGCCGTGGTAGAGGCCGGTCGTATCGCCGAGACCGACAGTGTTCGTTGTCGCAAACAGACGGAAGTAGGGGTTTGGCGAGATGACGCGGTTCTGGTCAAGCAGCGTGAGGCGGCCGGAGGCTTCCAGAACGCGCTGGATCACGAACATCACGTCCGGACGGCCGGCATCGTATTCGTCAAAGGTGATCGCGACCGGGCGTTGCAGCGCCCAAGGCAGGATACCTTCGCGGAATTCAGTGACCTGAACGCCTTCTTTCAGCACGATTGCATCCTTGCCGACCATGTCGATCCGGCTGACATGGCTGTCGAGGTTGATGCGGATCATCGGCCAGTTGAGGCGGGCCGCAACCTGCTCGATATGGGTCGACTTGCCGGTGCCGTGATAGCCCTGCACCATGACGCGGCGATTGTGCTCGAAGCCCGCCAGGATCGCCAGCGTCGTCTGAGGATCGAACCGGTAGGATTCGTCAATCTCCGGCACGTATTCGGTCTTCGTTTCGAAGCCGTGCACGACCATGTCGGTGTCGATGCCGAAAACATCACGGACCTTGATCTCTACGGTCGGCTCAAGCTCGGTCAGAACATCGGTATCGCTGGTCAGGCTCATGAATTTATCGTCCTCGAAATTGTCTCGCGGGTCTCAAGATGGGGTTCTAACACGCGAATGAAATGCGACTAGTGCGACGTGAGGTAAAGGTCACTCCGCCGCAGACCAGACGATTTCACCGTTCAAAACTGTCATCACTGCATTTGCTTCCAGAATTTCGGCTTCCGGAACGCTCATGAGGTCGCGGTCGAAGACGGAAAAGTCAGCAATCTTGCCAGGCTCAATCGTGCCGAGATCGTCTTCCATGAAGGCGGCATAGGCCGCCGCCGAGGTGAAAAGCGCCAGGGCGTCCTGTCGGGAAAGCGCTTGCTCAGGATGCCAGCCAGTGCCGGAATTGCCATCAAGATCCTTTCGCGCGACTGCAGCATAAAACTCGATCAGCGGCGAGCCAACCTCAACCGGCGCGTCCGATCCGCCTGCGATGACCGCGCCTGCATCAAGAAGGTCCTGCCAGGCATAAGCGCCTTCGAGACGGTCGGCCCCAAGCCGGGCAGGGGCGAATTTGAGATCACCGATGGCATGTGATGGCTGCATTGACGCAATGAGGCCGAGCCCCGGAATGCGCGCAATGTCGTCCGGGTGGACAATCTGCGTGTGCTCAATGCGCCAGCGAAGGTCGCCGTCCAGAGCAAGCTCTTCGTACACGTCCAGAATGCGCCGGTTCGCGAGATCGCCAATCGCATGGATCGCCAGCTGCACGTCGCCCCCTTCTGCGCGTCTCATCAGGACTTCCAGCCCCTCAGGATCAAGCAGCGAAAGCCCGCTCGTGTCGGGGCGGTCCGAATAGGGTTCGATAAGGAGCGCGCCGCGAGAACCAAGCGCACCATCCATGTAGAGCTTCACGGCCCGGTTGGTGATCGTATCGGTCTCAAATGCGTGCGCCTCGGCAATCTCGAAGCCATCCTCCGAGAAAGCATTATAGATCCGCACGGGCAGCTCGCCGCGCTCATCCAGGCCTGCCATGACCTCTGCATGCGCAGGCGGCACGCTCATATTGTGCAGGCCCGTCCAGCCACGCTCCGCATACACATTAGCACCTTCAGCATAAGCCCGGCGCACATCTTCCTCTGTCGGTGCCGCGACCAGACCCCAGACCGGTGTCATGGCGTTATCAATCAGGATGCCCGTCGCCTTGCCATCCGCATCGCGCTCAATCTTGCCGCCTTCGACATCAGGCGTGTCGTAGTCGATGCCGGCCGCGCGGAGCGCCGCCGAGCTGGCGACGAGTGCATGACCGTCGGCGCGGCCCAGAATGACAATACGGTCGCCGACCACAGCGTCGAGGTCGGCAGCCGTCGGCATACGCCCTTCCGGCCAGCCGGTTTCAATCCAGCCACGCCCGACGATGATCGCGTCATCGCTCAACCCTTCAGCTTCTGCCTCGATGCGCGTTACCAGTTCATCGACGGAGGCTGTGCCTGCAAGATCCAGTGACAGTTCTCTCTGGCCAATCCCGATCAGGTGGGCATGAGAGTCCGTAAAGCCCGGATACATGAATTGGTTATTCAGCCAGACAAACTCTGCGTTTTCGGTATCGACCTCTGCGTCGAGGTTGTCGACCGAGCCTGTCCAGACGATGCGGCCATCGCTATCGACGGCCACCGTGTCCACCGTCTCACTGACAATACCGGTATAGATCGTGCCGCTTGAGAAAATCCGCGCCGCGCTTGGGCGGTTCGCTTCGGTCGGTTCAGGCGCTTCGGCAGCTGGTGTCGTTGGTGAAGGCTGCGCGCAGGCGGCGAGCAGAAGGGCGGACAGGATAGCGGCGGGTCGCAGCATGGACGGACTCCTCAGACAGGTTTGTCTCTGGCTGGCCCATATGTGCAATCAACGCAAACAAAAACGCGCCCCGAATGGAGCGCGTTTTCTTGTTCTTTGAAAGATCAGGTGACCTTAGGCGCTTGCTTCAGCAGCCTGCTTTTCGATGTCGCGCTTGATCTTGAGGGCTTTCGGGGAAAGCGTGTCGTCTTTCGACTTCGCAAGGTAGCCATCAAGGCCGCCATGCTTGTCGACGGTGCGCAGCGTCTTCGCCGCGATGCGCAGGGAGACGTCCCGGCCCAGAGTTTCGGACCGCAGGGTCACGTTCACCAGGTTCGGAAGGAACCGGCGCTTGGTCTTAACATTCGAGTGGCTCACTTTGTGGCCGACGATCGGCTTGACGCCTGAAAGTTCGCATTGGCGTGCCATGGTGCGCTCGCTTAATAGTGTTAGATTAAATCCGAAGCGGCGCTCATACGCGCCAGCCACGCAAACGTCAACCGTTCCGATCAGCCGGTTACACACGGCCAAATTGAGGTATTATCGCGGCGAAGTCAGGTTGACCCTGTTCAGCTGCCATTCTGTTATGCACATATATATGATGAGCGCCAACGCCTCGAACCAAGGACTTTCCCACATGAAAAAGCTGATCGCCGCCACGAGCCTTGTAGCGCTTGCGACCGCAGGTCTGTCTTCCGCGCAGTCGACTTCGGCCGCAGCCACGGTGTCTCCTCTCGGCGAGGTGCGCGCCGGAGAGCCAATGCGCCTCGTCTATGAAGTGAAGGCAACCGCCTGGGCGTTGTTCATCCCGATCACGGGCCGGGCCAATTTCCGCATGGATCTCCAGCCAGATACCTATTCGATCAATGGGGTCGTAAAGACGACCGGTCTAGCTGACATCCTGGTCAATTATGACATGCGCCTTGCCGCCAGTGGCTATGTGCGCGACGATCGCCTTGAGCCTTACGCCTATGTCTCCCAGAACCGGGACGGCAAGAAAAACCGCCGCGTCGAGATGACTTATGGCGCATCCGATGTGGCGATGACGGCGAAGCCTGCTTTCGGCAACCTCGGTGAGCCGCCAGCCACGCCAGCGCAGAAGCTGGAAGCAGCTGACCCACTGACGGCCTTTCTCGGCCACGCCTTCACGCCGCGTCCGGCCGACGGTAATCCATGCGGCGGTCCGATGAAGATCTTCGATGGCCGCCAGCTGACCCATCTCCACTTCGAGAATGCCGGCCTCAAACAGGTAAAAACCGACGCTTATCGCGGCGAGGCCTATGAGTGCCATGTTTCGATGGACAAGATCGCTGGCTATGATGCCGACGAGATCAATGCGAAGGAGACCCTGACCGGCATCGACGGCCCGCTGCGCATGTGGATGGCCCCGATGGACAATGGCACCTACATGCCGGTGAAAATCCAGGCGGATACAGATGCTATCGGGTCGGTGACCCTGCAAGTGTCGAAGCTTCGCTATGAGCCGATCCCAGAGCCATCCAATGAAGGTTAGCCAGTCACCGCGTTGACCGGTCAGAACCACGCGGCTAAGGCGAGCGGATGCCAGCGCAGCCACTCAAAATCACCACCTGGAACATCAACTCGATCCGCTTGCGGGCACCGAATGTACAGGCTTTCCTGAAAGAGGAAGCCTCTGACGTTCTCTGCCTGCAGGAGATCAAGTGCCAGACCGACCAGTTCCCGCAGAAAGCCTTCCGCGAGATAGGCTATGATCATTTTCAGGTCTTCGGCCAGTCAGGCGGCCATCACGGCGTCGCGATTGTTTCGCGTGACCCGATTGAACCGGTCGAGGCGCATCCACTTTGCCGCGAGGGCCATGCCCGCGTGCAAACCGCCAGCATAAAGGGCGCGCTGATCCACAATATCTATCTGCCAGCAGGCGGCGATGAGCCAGACCCGGTCAAGAATGACAAGTTCGCGCACAAGCTGGACTTTCTCAAATGCATGGCTCGAGACTTCGCGGCTTCGGCGCAGGCCCCCGAGCCTCACATTCTTGTTGGTGATCTCAATGTCGCGCCACACGAGAATGATGTCTGGTCGCACAAGCAGCTTCTGAAGATCGTCTCGCACACACCCGTTGAGACAGAGGCGCTTGAGAAGGCCCGCCAGGCAGGCGGCTTTACGGATATTGCGCGAGCCCGCCACGGCGATGGGCAAAAACTTTACACCTGGTGGTCTTACCGGGCGAAGGACTGGGCGGCCTCAAACCGCGGCCGGCGTCTTGATCACATCTGGGGAAACGACGCGGCCATGGCCGGGGCAGAACTGGAAACCTACCGTATCCATCTTGGTTGGCGCGGTGGCTGGAAACCGTCGGATCACGCGCCTGTCAGCACGACATTCCATGTCTAGGCTCCGCGCCTAGCCTGCCTGCAACCTGTATCCGCCCGCTTCAGTGAGCAGGATGCGGGCATTTGCCGGATCGGCCTCTATCTTCTGGCGCAGCCTGTAGACATGCGTCTCCAACGTGTGCGTCGTAACGGCTGCATTATATCCCCAGACCTCAGCCAGCAGTTCCTCGCGGGCAACTGCCTTACCGCCCGCCCGATAGAGGTATTTGAGGATATTCGTTTCCTTCTCGGTGAGGCGGACCTTCTGGTCGCTTGACGTGACAAGCAGCTTCATTGCCGGCTGGAACTCGTATGGGCCAAGCGTAAAGGTCGCGTCTTCGCTCTGCTCAAAGCTTCGAAGGTGCGCACGCACGCGCGCCAGGAGGACAGAAAATCGGAAGGGCTTGGTCACATAGTCATTGGCACCGGATTCGAGACCAAGAATCGTGTCGGCATCGCTATCTTGTCCGGTGAGCATGATCACAGGGGCGCGCAAACCCCGCTGGCGCATCAACTTACAGGCCTCTCGCCCATCCATATCAGGCATATCGACATCAAGCAGAACGAGGTCGAACCGTTGTTCCTCTATCTGCTTCAGGGCCTCGGACGCATTTGCTGCCTCCATCGCCTCGAAGCCGTCATGCAGATTGAACTGTTCTGCGAGAGCGCTGCGAAGTTCGTCATCATCATCGACGAGAAGAAGTGTCTTTGTGCTGATCATGTAAAGCGATGCCGGGTTGCTGGCTGTTGGCGGGACGCGATACACATAACACCGACTCGCCGTCGAATAACTAGATGATCACGATTTTGGGAGCGGCCAGATGCCGACACGTTTCCGGGTGACCCCCGACAGGAAAATTATCGGCCAGGGCCAGACCTTCCAGTGCGCGATCGGGAAGGGTGGCATGGTGGACGCCAGCAAAAAGACTGAGGGTGACGGCGCCTCACCCATCGGCCTCTGGAAGATCAAGCGTGTCTTCTGGCGCGCCGACAAGTTCGATCGCCCGAAGACTGCGCTGCCAATAATACCGCTCCATCCAGACGATGGCTGGTGCGATGAGCCGGGCGACCCGCTCTATAATTGCGCCGTTAAACGGCCGTATCCCGCAAGCCATGAAGTCATGTGGCGTGAGGATGATCTCTACGATATCGTCGTCCAGCTTGATCACAACACCGACCCAGTCGTTCCCGGCAAGGGCAGCGCTATCTTCATGCATGTCGCAAAGCCGGACTATTCGCCGACCGAAGGCTGCGTCGCGCTTGCCCTGGACGACCTCAAGACGCTCCTGTCACATTGCGACAAGGATACAGGCATCGAGATCCTGCGCGCAAACTAGCCGGTGTTGCGCTCTCCAAAGAAGGCGCTGCCGACCCGGACGTGTGTGGCGCCCAGCTTTGCGCCAAGCTCATAGTCGGCGCTCATCCCCATCGACACCCAGGGCAGGTTTGCATGATCTGCAAGCTTCTTCAGAAGCGCAAAATGCGGCCCCGCAGGCTCATCCACAGGCGGGATCGCCATCAGGCCTTTCAGCTCGCCCGGATAGGTCTGGCGCGTAAAGTCGATTAGTTGTTCCAGATCAGCTGGGAGAACGCCGGACTTCTGCTCTTCCTCGCCCGTATTTACCTGGATCAGAAGATCCGGGAACCGGTTCAGCTTTTCTGCCGCCTCTGTGAGCGTGCGTACGATCTTCATGCGATCGACAGTCTGGATCACATCGAACAGGGCGACGGCATCTTCTGATTTGTTGCTCTGAAGCGGACCAATCAGGTGCAGGCAAAGACCTTCAATGTCCCGCCTATGCTGCCAGTGGTCCTGCGCTTCCTGCACCCGGTTTTCGCCGAATACCCGCTGTCCGCAATCCAGTGCGGCCTGCAGGCGCTCATCTGGCTGCTTTTTTGAGACCGCAACCAGTTCGATGAGGTGGTCCGCGGCTGCGGCGAGCTGCTTCAGGATCACATCCCGGCTGGCGGCTATGTCGTGGGTAAGGTCAGTGCTAGGCATGCCCGGATGAAGCACGCCGTAGCCGTCTCCCGCAAGTTCCGAAACGCCGCGCACCTTGCGCAGGCGCATACGGGACCCTTGCTTCCCGGCGGTTTCTTTCTGACAGATCCGGCACGCATACCTGACGCACGCGCTATTATTGACCGCCTTCCAGACGGCATAGGCGTCATCATCCGGCACTTCGGCCAGGCACATGCGATGCAACAGGCCTTCGACATCGTCAGTGACTGCCAGAGGGCAGGGCGGATTGTTCTTATCGGAGCTGATCCAGACCTCGCGCTCGCAACCGGCGCAGAAGGTGTTCACTGGCCCTTCCGGATGCGGGATGATCTTCGCCGCACGAAGCCCGACCTCGGGCTGCTCCACACAATGAGCGTCCACTCACCCACCGAACTTCGCGTAGCTCGGGCGTACCCTGTGGACGCGCTCATCTATTCGACCGTTTTTCCATCCGCCAGCCCGAGTGCCGGACATCCTGTCGGGCTCTCCCGCTTTGCAGCAGCCGCGTCGACCTCGCCCGTCCCGCTTTACGCGCTTGGCGGAATCTCTGCCGTAAATGCAGAAAAAGCCGCCCGGTTCGGCGGCTTTGCAAGCGTTTCGGCGTTTGAAGCGCTTCTGTAAAAGCTAGAACTTGAAAGCAGACCGAAGGCGGATACCCGTCTCGATCGTCTCGTTCTGCAGCTGCTGAAGCTCATCAAGCTCCGTCGCACCGAGGGTCAGCTCACCGCCAACGCTGATACGCGGCGTGATCCGGAATTCTGCACCAGCACGCATTTCCTCACGCGCGAGCGGCGAACCGTCGGGCCGTGAAGTCATGTCCACGCTCAACTGCCAGCGGTCGCCCTTGATCCAGGCAAGGCGAACTTCCTTGCTGGGCGCGCCTTGCCAAATCGGCGTTGCGTCGGATGGCGAGCTCAGCGTGAACTGGCGGTACCAGTCCGGCTGGGCTTTCTCGGTCTCAGAAACGGTCGGTGGCGACAGCTCAATAGCCTCAGACTGCGCCGTGGCCGGAAGGGCCGCGAAAACGCCGAGTGCTGCAAGAGCTGTTACAGAATATTTCATTTGCCACCTTTGTTACGCCGCTACTTAATCAAAGGAGCGCGCAAATTGAACATTAATTCCTGCTCATTTCGAAAAAATCGGCCTGGAGTGTGATTTCTACCACAAGGCCCTTGCTTGTGCGGGTGCTGCCGGGCGTGCCCAAACGCTCATGTTGATACGAGAGGGCTACGTCGAAACCGTCTGAAAGTTCCCTCTTCGCCGCTATGCTCACGCCTTCCGAAGAGAGCCGTGCGAGATCGTCATCAGCCTCGCCATAGTTCAACGATACGCGCGTCTTGCCAAAGTCATGAGCAATACCTGTTTCCCAGGCCGAATAGTCGCCGCCGCTGAAGGCATTGTCGCTTTGCAGCCAGGAGATGCCGAATTCGGTATCGTCGCGCTCGATGTTCGCGCCCAGTGACCATGTTTCCACCCGGTCACGGGTCAGTCCGGCGACGTCATCCGGCTCGGCAGTAGACCAGGCAAGCGAGGCCTCAATCCGGATGCCTGAGGAGCGAAGCGTACGCGACAGGTTTGCGGCGGCCTCAACGACATTTTCAAGTCCAGGCTGGCCGGTGGCGTCGGACAGGCTGCGGTCAAGGTTCTGCCCATCGGCCTCAGGGGTAAATGAAACGCCTGCCCGAAGACCCAGAATGCGCGGGCTGGCATAGCTGAGCTTTGCCGACGGGCCCGTCACATCATGATTGGTTCGGTTTATCTTGAGCCCCGTCGGGTCGAGATACGGGTTCGCCACGGCGGAATAAGTGAGTGCGCTCGGCGTCCCCTCAAAAAATCTGGCGGCAACCCCCCGGTCCTTACCGATCCGCAGTTCACCATATCCCCCATCAGCCCTGATATAAGCCGCCTCAACGCGTCCCCGCGCGCCGGTTTCAACGTCGTCGAACCCTCCGGAAAGTCCGCTATAAGCACCGGCAAGCGCCGAACCCGTTCCGAAATCTCCAGCGAAGCCAGGGCGCAGCGGATGGTCCCTCTGGCCGCGCAGCGTCACGCGGGCGCCAAGCTCGGTCCCGTTCTGGAGGATGGTCTCGGCTTCAGTATCCAGGCTTATTTCGTAGAGGACTGCCTCGCTATCGGCGCGCTTATCATCAAGCAGCGACACAACGGTTGCTGCCTCGAGATCGCTCTCGATATCGAGGGGCAGGGCGAATGCTTGCGGCATTGGCGCCGCCATGAATATCGCGGTGGAGAGGAGCAGGGCTGATCTCATCGGGAGGGCGTCCAATCGATTGCTTCTCGCCGAGCACATATCAGCACTGGCCCGACGGGTCCCAGATGATATACAGAGCGGTTCGTGAAGAAGATATTGCCGACAGGATATTCGTAATGAACGCTTCCACAAAGATCGCCGCTGCTCTCACCGGGGTGTTCGCTCTCTCAGGCTGCCTGTTCTCGGGCAATAGCGGCGCTCAGAATATCAGCGTTGCCGAAAGCTTCGAAGGCGGGGTCAATCCTTACCTCTGGCGCGCCAGCCTCGATACACTGAACACGCTGCCTCTGACCACGGCTGACCCGGTTGGCGGCATCATCAATTATGACTGGAAATCCTATCCGGACGCTGAGGGCGAGCGCATCCGCGCAACCGTCTACATTCTGGACTCGCGGCTACGGGCCGACGGCGTGAAAGTCTCCGTATTCCGCCAGGTTCAGGACAACGGCCAGTGGACGGACGCCCCTGTGGATCAAGCCACAACTGTCCAGCTTGAGAACGCCATTTTGACGCGTGCACGCGTTCTCAAATCTTCAGAACTCAGCTAGGCGCGACAAGCCCAGCTTACACAAATGCAGGAGGGGCGCCGTGACGTCTCGCTATGATCCGCAGACTGCGGAAGCCAAGTGGCGTAAAGCCTGGGCAGACGCCGGTATATTCAAAACAAAGACGCCCGAAGAGGCGGAGGGACAGGACAAATCCTACGTCCTCGAAATGTTTCCCTATCCTTCCGGCAAGCTCCATATGGGCCATGTCCGCAACTATGCGATGGGCGATGTCGTGGCTCGTCATCGCCGCGCGCTCGGGCATAATGTGCTCCACCCTATGGGCTGGGACGCTTTCGGCCTGCCAGCTGAGAACGCCGCCATTGAGCGTAATGTTCATCCGGGTGAGTGGACCTATCAGAACATCGCAACGATGCGCGCGCAGCTGGAGAAGCTCGGTCTGACATTGGACTGGAGCCGCGAATTCGCGACCTGCGACACTGACTATTATGGTGAGCAGCAGCGCCTCTTCCTTAAACTGCTTGAAGCGGGTCTTGCCTATCGCAAGGCCAGCAAGGTCAACTGGGACCCGGTCGATAATACGGTGCTTGCGAACGAGCAGGTCATCGACGGCAAGGGCTGGCGCACGGGTGCCCCTGTCGAGCAGCGCGAGCTGACGCAATGGTTTTTCCGCATTACCGCATATGCCGACGAGCTCCTCGAAGGTCTCGACGGGCTCGAGAACTGGCCCGACAAGGTTCGCCTGATGCAAGCCAACTGGATCGGCAAATCCAAGGGCGCCACTGTCCGTTGGGTGATCGATGGTGAGCAACCAGCAGAGTTCGGAAAACATATTGAGGTTTATACGACCCGGCCCGATACGCTTTACGGGGCGAGCTTCATTGCTTTGGCGCCTGATCATCCGATCACGCGCGCTCTCGCAGAGGACCGACCAGAGATCCGCGACTTCATCGCTGATGCGGCGAAGATCGGCACCTCAGAGGAAGCGATCGAGAAAGCGCCAAAGCTGGGTGTTGATCTTGGACTCCGTGTTCAGCATCCGTTTGATCCAAGCTGGACGATCCCTGTCTGGACAGCAAACTTTGTCCTGTCGGGATATGGGACGGGCGCGATTTTTGGCTCGCCTGCGGGCGACCAACGCGATCTTGATTTTGCGCGCAAGTACGACCTGCCTGTGCAGCCGGTTGTCCTGCCCCCGGACACCAGCGCCAACGATCATGAGATAACGGACACAGCCTATACCGGCCCTGGCACGATTTATAATTCCGGCTTTCTCGATGGCATGACGACGGACACCGCCATTTCCGCAGCGATCGAGAAGCTCGAAACGCTTAAGCTCGGCGAAGGTACGACGAATTATCGTCTGCGGGATTGGGGCGTGTCGCGCCAGCGCTACTGGGGCTGTCCGATCCCGATCATTCATTGCGAGAGCTGCGGCGCCGTTCCAGTGCCTGACGCTGACCTTCCGGTTACGCTTCCAGAGGATGTGAGCTTCGACAAGCCGGGCAATCCGCTCGCCCATCATCCGACCTGGAAGAAGACAAGCTGTCCAGAATGCGGCGGTGAGGGCACGCGAGAAACCGATACACTCGACACGTTCGTGGATTCGTCCTGGTATTTCGCCCGCTTTGCAGGGATCAAGGATAAGGCAGAGCGCGCCTATTGGATGCCGGTCGATCAGTATATTGGCGGTGTCGAGCACGCGGTGCTGCACCTTCTCTATGCCCGCTTCATCTCGCGCGCGCTCCGCGATGTCGGCGAGCTTGATCTGCCTCAGGGCGAGCCGTTCCTCGGTCTCTTTACCCAAGGCATGGTTACGCACGAGACCTACAAGAACAGCGATGGAAAATGGGTCGAACCGGCAGACGTTGAACGCCGCGATGGCGGCCTTTTTGTCCGCGGTAGCGACCTCTCAGTCACGGCTGGGCCGGTCGAGAAGATGTCGAAGTCCCGCAAGAACGTCGTCGATCCGGACCAGATTATCGTGTCCTTCGGTGCTGACGTCGCTCGTTGGTTTGTGCTGTCCGATAGCCCGCCAGAGAGGGATGTCGAATGGTCACAGGCCGGCGCGGAGGGCGCTGCTCGCTTCGTTCAGCGCGTCTGGTCGATATTCGCCGGCCTGACCGGGTCTGAAAAACCGTCCGGTAAGGCGGAGCCGACCCCGGTGCTTCGCTTCTCTCACCGCGCAGCCGCTGAGATTAACAAAGCCATTTCCGAGTTCAGGCTGAACGCAGCGATCGCGCTCTGCCATGACTGGGTCAATACGCTGAAGAAGGCCGAAGGCGCTGCTGATGAAACGGCGGCGTCGCGGCACGAAAGCGCGCATATGCTCGCAATCTGCCTGACACCTTTCATGCCTCATTTGGCTGAGGAATGCTGGAGCGCTTTGGGAGAGGACGGTTTCATCTCCGACTCCGCTTGGCCAGTATCGGACCCGGACTTGATGGTGGAGAACACCATCACGCTGCCAATTCAGGTCAACGGCAAACGCCGGGCCGAAATTGAAGTCGCGCGGGATGCTAGCAAAGACGACATCGAACAGCAGGCACTGAAGCTTCCTGCGCTTGCGGGCTTTCTCGACGGCGTCGAGGTAAAGAAAATCATTGTGGTTCCCGGCCGTATCGTGAATATCGTGGCGTCATGAAGAATTTGATCCTCGCTTCCGTTGCCGCGCTCATGCTGGCTGGCTGTGGTTTTCGCCCGCTCTATGCGGACGCGTCCTTCGATCAGGTCGGCGAAGGCCTGATACGGGTCGACGAGATTAATGGTCGGTCTGGCTATCTTCTGCGGCGCGAACTTCTGAAAGAACTTGCAATCGGGCTTCCGGGCCTGAATGAGCGCGCCGATCTGCGGGTCGGTCTCGAGGAAGAGCTTGAACGCATCACGCTTCTGAATGATGGCAGCGTGTCGCGGTCTTTCCTGAGAGGCGGCGCTGAATTCACGCTGACCACGCAGAGTGGTGAGGCTTATAGCGGCGATGCTCAAGTCCAGATCCCGATCTCGGCGACGCAATCCCCGTTCGGCGACGTCGCGGCTCAGACCGAATCTTCAGAGCGCGGTATGCGCGAATTGGCCCGCAAGATTGTGGACGATCTTCGTCTACAGCTTGAAGCGGCGCAATGATCCTGAAAAGCGGTCAGGTTTCCAGCCGGTTCAAGAGTTCAGACAACAGCCCCTGGTGCGCCCTTGTTTACGGCGACGATGATGGCGTGGTGAACGATCTCGCCGACCAGATCGCAGCGAGCTGGAGCAAGGCAGCCGGAAATGCCCGTCAGGTCGTGCTGGACGATGATGAAATCCGCCGCGAACCACACCTTCTTTCCGACAAGGTCGAGACAGGATCGCTTCTGGGCGACATAGAGATTGTGCGCGTGCGCACATCCGGTGAAAAGATCGCCAAACCGGTTCTGGATCTTATCCAGAAAGCCGACCAGATGGGAAGTGGTTTTGCCAATCGGCTTCTCGTGCTGAACGGCAGCCTGAATAAGCGTTCCAAGCTGCGCGCCACGATCGAACAGTCCACAACCGCTGCGGCCATCCAAGTTTACGCCGATACAGCAGACTCCCTGAAGTCGCTCGTGGAAGAAAAACTTGCCGCGCTTGACGTCGGGATCGAGCCTGATGCTCTCGATGACTTCGTCAGCCTGCTGCCTGGCCATAGAGGGCTCGCAAATCAGGAGAGCGAGAAACTCGCCCTTTACGGCCGCGGTCTTGGCAGGGCAATCTCTACCGCGGATATCCGGGCCATCTGTCGCACGGATGCAGATGATAGCGTTCGCGACCTCGCAAACGCGGCGCTTGATGGCGATTTGGTGCGCTGCCAGTCAGAATATGATCGCGTCATTGAGAGTGGAACCAGCACGATCAGCGTTCTGCGCATTCTCGAAATGGAAATACGCCGCCTGATGCAGGCGAGGGGACTCATGGGGACGGGCGGCGATATTGGCCGACGTTTGCGTCCACCGGTCTGGGGCTCTGAATGGCCTGCCTTCCGCGCGCGCCTCGACCTCTGGACGTCAGCTTCGCTAACGCGGCTATTGGCTGCTATTCATGACCTTGAGCTGCAGGCGAAAACCTCCGCTGCTGCCGCCGATCCGGCGCTACGGCTACTGCTCCTGAACATCGTGAAGTCAGCGGCGGCGCGTTCAGGTCGCTGAACGCCTTGCAGTGAGACGTCGGCAGAGGTCGTCCAGCTGTTCCAAATCACTGTATTTAATCCGCATTTCGCCTTTATCGCCCTTGTGCCGAATGTCGACACTGAGGCCGAGCGCGCGGGCAAGATCCGCCTCCAGCGCTTCGGTATCGACATCCTTCTCAGCCTGGCGAACGCGGCCAGCAACCGTCTCGATGCTGCCATCTTCCTTTGCGGACCTGGAGAGTTTCTCGACTTCGCGAACGCTGAGCCCCTTGTGCAGGGCCATGGCGATGACGGCGTCGGGATCAGGCGCACCCAGTGCAGCCCGTGCATGGCCGGCAGATATACGCCCTTCACGCAAATGCTCACGCGCCAGGTCTGATAAATTTAATAATCTCAACGTGTTAGCAATGTGGGCGCGACTTTTTCCAACACTTTCGGCCAGCCCTTCCTGCGTGCGTCCGAAGCGCCGCATCAGCGCGCCATACGCCTCCGCCTCCTCGATCGGATTGAGGTCGGTGCGTTGGACGTTTTCGATGATACCGATTTCGAGCAGTTCGAGCTCATCCATCTGGCGGATGGTTGCTGGTATTTCGGTCAGTCCGGCCTGTTTGGCAGCCCTCCAGCGACGTTCGCCGGCGACGATCTGATATTTTCCCGTCGCCTTCGGGTCTGGGCGAACCAGAATCGCCTGAAGCACACCCTTTGCCCGGATCGATTCCGACAGCTCATTGAGGTCCGCTTCAGAAAAATAGCGGCGCGGCTGTTGAGGGTTGGGCCGGATGTCGCTGATCAACAGTGTCGAGGCATCTGTCTTCGCCTGTACGTCGCGCTCTTCATCTGCAGACGCAGCAGAAACACCCTCCACTTCGCCAATAAGCGCAGATAGTCCACGCCCCAGACGGCTCGGTTTCTGTTTTTCACTGCTCATCAGGCAGGCTCCATTGCACGCGCCCGCTCTCTCTGCAGAACTTCGGATGCGAGGCGGATATAAGCTTCGCTGCCGGGGCAACGGTAATCATAGAGCAGGGCGGGTTTGCCAAAGCTCGGCGCTTCGGACAAACGTACGTTGCGCGGAATGACCGTCTTGTAGACCTTGGAGCCAAGAACGTCGCGCACCTCGTCGGCAACCTGGTCCGACAGATTGTTCCGGCGGTCATACATGGTGAGGACAATACCTTGTATATCCAGCGCGGGGTTGAGCCCTGAACGGACCACTTCGACCGTTCTCAACAGCTGGCTCAGACCTTCGAGCGCCAGAAATTCGCACTGCAACGGGACCAGAAGGGCGTCTGCGGCTGTCATTGCGTTGATTGTAAGCGATGACAGGGAAGGCGGGCAGTCGATCAGAACGAAATCATAGCGTTGTTCCGCGTCGTTCTCGTACGTCTTTATATGGTTTCGGATCGCGTCGCGCAGGCGATAGGAACGACGTGCCTTGTCAGCGAGCTCCGTTTCAACGCCAGACAGGTTTTCGTCACCGGGCACGATCTCCAGACGGGGCACCAGCGTCGGAAGGATGGCATCTTCCAGCGGTATTTCATCAACGACCACGTCGTAGCTGGTCAGTTTCCGGTCCGCGCGGCTTATACCGAGGCCTGTGGACGCGTTTCCCTGCGCATCGAAATCAACGACAAGCACGCGTCGCCCCACAGCAGCCAGCGCGGTGCCGAGATTGATCGACGTGGTCGTCTTCCCAACTCCACCTTTCTGGTTTGCGATTGCCAGGACCCGGGTGCCAGTCTTAGACACGATGCGCCTCCTCGATCTTGAGTATGACCCCTCGTTCGCTTGTACGACTCGGGATCGCTTCGTGTCTTAACGTCCAGTAATCCGAGGCGTCCGTCAATTCTTCCTGCCAGCGTTCACCCTTGAAGAAGAGGGCTGTCGCGCCCTGTGACATCCACGGATCTGCATAACCGAGAAGCTTTGGTAACGGCGCCAAAGCTCTGGCTGTAATGAAATCAACGCGTTCTGCCTTTGCACCCTCTATTCGCGCGTGAACGACCTTCGCTGGGAGTTCAAGTTCAGAAATGACAGCCTGAAGAAATGCACACTTTTTTCCGGTCGATTCGACCATAGTGACGTCGCCGCCACGCGTTTTGGCCTCGCAAGCAAGCACTAGTCCCGGAAAACCTGCGCCAGACCCGAGATCTACGATCCGGCATTCAGCGTTCGTAAGCCCCACCATTTGCGCACTGTCCAGGACATGGCGCTCCCAGATGGCGTCCATCTCGCGTGGACCGATCAGGTTCATACGCTGGCGCCAATCGTCGAGCAGGCCAATATACGCTTCGAGCAGGGGGAGTGTTTCACGTGAAACACCGGCACCCTGTAAGGCTTCTTCTATCGTCTTTTTCATCAGCTTACAGCACGCATTTTCTGACTGCGCTTTACGGAAGCGAGCAGCGCGACCAAGGCTCCGGGTGTGACCCCCTCGATCCGCGACGCTTGACCGATGGTCGACGGACGCACCCCTTCAAGCTTTCCACGAACCTCATTGGAAAGGCCGCCGACGGCTGAATAATCAAACTTGGCCGGAATTTCCAAAGACTCATCGCGACGCAGAGCGTCGACATCAGCTTGCTGTCGCTCGATATACCCGGCGTAAAGAGCCTCAATGCTCAGCTGCGTTTTTACCTCTGGGTCCAGAGCTGCTACCTCCGCATATACGTGCTCTATGTCAGACATGGAGATATCTGGGTATGCGAGAAAGTCCCAGATACGGCGTTTCTGACCGTCCTGATTGACTTTCCAGCCGTGTCGAGCCGCTTCGTTAGGCGTTAGTGTCAACGACTGGAGAAGTAAGCGACCTTTCTCAAGCGCAGAGTGTTTCACGTGAAACATCTCTTTTCGAGACTCAGATACAAGTCCGATTTCGATACCCTTTGGAGTAAGACGCTGATCGGCATTATCTGAACGGAGCGCGAGCCGATACTCCGCGCGGGATGTGAACATCCGGTATGGCTCCGTCACGCCACGTGTCGTCAAATCATCAACGAGCACCCCGATATACGCTTCGGCGCGGTCAAAATGAACAGCATCCAGTCCGAATGAACGCCGCGCGGCATTCATACCTGCAACTAGGCCCTGGGCGCCCGCCTCTTCATACCCTGTCGTGCCGTTTATCTGTCCAGCTAGATAGAGTCCGGACAGCGCCTTCACTTCCAGGCTTCGGTCGAGCGCGCGCGGGTCCACATAATCATATTCGATAGCGTAGCCGGGCTGAATGATGCGCGCGTGCTCTAACCCTTCAATCGTACGGATAAACGCTTCCTGCACATCGGTGGGCAAAGACGTTGAAATGCCATTCGGATAAACCGTGTCATCGTCCAGTCCCTCAGGCTCCAGGAAGATCTGGTGCCTATCCTTGTCGGCAAACCGGTGCACCTTGTCCTCAATGGATGGGCAATAACGCGGGCCTTTCCCGGCGATCGCGCCAGAGTACACGGCCGACTTGTTCAGGTTTGCGGCGATAATTTCGTGAGTATGAGCGCTCGTATAAGTGATACCGCACGAGATCTGCGGGACATCTACCCGCTTGTTCATGAACGAAAACGGCACCGGCTCATCATCCGCCGGCTGCTTCTCAAGCCTGTCCCAATCGATTGTTTTTCCGTCAAGCCGTGCAGGGGTACCGGTTTTGAGCCGGCCCATTGGCAGTTCGAGCGCATAAAGCCGATCCGCGAGCCCGATTGCAGGGGCCTCGCCAGCGCGCCCGGCCTCGATGCGTTCATCGCCGCGGTGAATGACACCTTTTAGGAATGTTCCAGTCGTGATGACGACTGCAGCTGCGCTCCAGGTCTGGCCGGAGAGGCCAATAACACCCGTCACGCGGCCATCCTTCGTAACGAGGTCTTCAACGCCATCTTCAATGATTGTCAGATTCGGATAGACCGCCAGCTCTGCCTGCATCGCTTCGCGGTAAAGTCTACGATCCATTTGCGCGCGTGGACCCCAGACAGCGGGGCCTTTCGACCTGTTCAAAAGCCGATACTGGATGCCTGCTTTGTCAGCGATCCGCGCCATCAGCCCATCCAGGGCATCCATCTCTCGCACGAGGTGGCCCTTACCAAGACCGCCAATCGCAGGATTGCACGACATCTCGCCAATCGTCGCGCGTTTATGCGTGATGAGAGCCGTACGTGCACCGAGCCTTGCGGCCGCAGCCGCGGCTTCGCAGCCGGCGTGGCCGCCGCCCACAACGATGACATCGAAATCATTTGCTGAGGCCATAACTCCTCGCACCCTGTTTCTGGACATTTCTGAGATATGGGCGGCTATAGCGTATCTTCACCCCCGAACACAGGGGGCGGAGTCATTTCCCGATACAGAAGCTAGAGAAAACTTCTCCAAGTATATCTTCTACGTCTATGCGTCCCACCAACGCGCCCAGCTTCTGCGCGGCGAGACGAACGTCCTCTGACACGATTTCAGCACCAAACCCTCTTTCCAGATTTGCGCTCGCCTGTTTCACGTGAAACAGCGATGTC
This sequence comes from Henriciella barbarensis, assembly GCF_003576345.1. GTDB lineage: Bacteria > Pseudomonadota > Alphaproteobacteria > Caulobacterales > Hyphomonadaceae > Henriciella > Henriciella barbarensis. The sequence continues at coordinate 952,837 of NZ_QWGB01000005.1, forward strand.
GAGAGTGCCTCTCGGTGGCGTCGTCTGGTAATGAGCGGCGCGCTTCTTGATCCAGAAAGCTCTGTGATCCTTTTCCCGAGCGCATCTTCCAGTGCGGAGAACCCGAAACCTGTCTCTGCGGACAGGAGAATAGTGCCTCCATCGTGCACGTTCTCCGCAACGTCCGCCTTGTTGAGGACACAGATATCGTCGTCACCGGCGCCTTCAAAAGAGGATGCAGTATCCGGAGATCGGACCTGTATCAGCAAATCGGCCGCCTTCGCCCGCTCCAATGCACGGCGAACACCTTCAGCCTCAATCGCATCATCGACTTCCCGAAGCCCCGCGGTATCCGCAAGCCACACGATCTGACCTGCAATCCTCAGTCGGACTTCCACAACATCGCGCGTGGTACCTGGAATGTCGGAAACAATCGCCGCCTCCCGCCGGGCGAGCCTGTTCAGAATGGAAGACTTACCTGCGTTCGGCGGCCCGATGATCGCGACTCTGAAGCCATCGCGGATACGCTCGCCAACCTCATCATCGTCAATTGCCGTCCTAAGTTCGTTTTCCAGACGGCCCAGAAGGCCCGCCACTGGCCCCGTACTTTCGTCCGGCGCGTCTTCTTCATCTGGAAAGTCTATGCTCGCTTCAAGCAAGGCCATCGCTTCAAGCAAGCCCACGCGCCATCCATCATAGACTTTTGAAAGACTGCCGCCCAGCTGATCAAGCGCAAGGGACTTTTGTGCGCGCGTCTCCGCATCAATGAGGTCAGCGACGCCTTCAGCCTCCACGAGATCGAGCCGCCCATTCTCAAATGCACGGCGTGTAAACTCACCTGGCTCAGCCAGCCTTACATCCCTGAATCCACAGAGCGTATCAAGCGCATGATCTATAACAGCGCCGCCGCCGTGGAGATAAAGTTCGGCTGTGTCCTCGCCCGTATAAGAATGAGGCCCCGGCATGAAGACCCCAAGTCCCTCATCTATTGTTTCACGTGACACATCAAGAAAGCGGCCAAAGACTGTTCGCCGAGGGGTTGGGAGGCCGGCTTCAAAAACACGCGCACAAATATCGCGAACCGCCGGTCCGCTGATGCGTACAATCGCGATTGCCGAAGGCGGCGGACCAGAGGCAAGCGCGCAGATCGTATCGCGCTGCGCCATCATGCCTAGTTCTTCATAGCCTCGAAGAATTCATCATTCGTCTTCGTCTGGCGCAATTTGTCGAGCAGGAAGTCAACCGCGTCGGACGTACCCATTGGATTGAGGATACGGCGAAGAATGTAGATCTTCTGAAGCTGTTCCTTCGGCGTAATAAGCTCTTCCTTACGCGTACCAGACTTCATGATGTCGATGGCCGGGAAGGTCCGCTTGTCAGCAATCTTGCGATCAAGAACGACTTCAGAGTTACCGGTACCTTTGAATTCTTCGAAGATGACCTCATCCATACGAGATCCGGTGTCGATCAGCGCGGTCGCGATGATGGTCAGAGAACCACCACCTTCGATATTCCGCGCCGCACCGAAGAAGCGTTTCGGACGCTGGAGCGCGTTGGCATCCACACCGCCGGTCAGCACCTTGCCAGAGCTTGGAACCGTCGTGTTATAGGCGCGGCCGAGGCGCGTGATGGAGTCAAGCAGAATAACAACGTCGCGGCCGTGTTCAGCCAGGCGTTTTGCTTTCTCGATCACCATTTCGGCAACAGATACGTGGCGTGTCGCCGGCTCATCAAAGGTCGAGGAGATGACCTCGCCCTTCACCGAGCGTTTCATGTCTGTCACTTCTTCCGGACGCTCATCGATCAGGAGAACGATGAGATAGCATTCGGGGTGATTTTCTTCGATCGATGCCGCGATATTCTGCAAAAGGACCGTCTTACCGGTACGCGGCGGCGCGACGATGAGTGCACGCTGACCTTTACCGATTGGCGAGACAATATCGATTACACGGCCGGAACGATCCTTTTTGGTTGGATCCTTGCTCTCCATGTGAAGGCGCTCTTCAGGATAGAGCGGCACGAGATTGTCGAAGTGAACTTTCTGGCGCGCCTTTTCAGGCTCCTCGAAATTGATCGAATTGACGCTATTCAGCGCGAAGTAGCGCTCGCCTTCACCCGGTTCGGTAATCGGGCCGTCGACTGTATCACCCGTTTTCAGACCAGCCTGTTTGATGACCTTTGGGCTGACATAAATGTCGTCTGGACCCGGCAGATAGTTCGACTCTGGCGACCGGAGGAAACCGAAGCCATCGACGAGAACTTCCAGAACACCCTGGCCGATGATGACGATGTCACGCTCTGCAAGCTCCCGAAGGATCGCGAACAGCATATCCTGCGTCCGCAGCGAGGACGCGTTTTCGACTTCCAGGCTCTCTGCATAAGCGAGCAGTTGCGTCGGGCTCTTGGCCTTCAGGTCGCGCAGATAGACATGGCTCGGCGCTTCTGAATCGGAAACCGCTTGCGGATCGAGGGACGTTTCGGTGTCTGACATGAAATCTTCTGGGTGTGAAAAGGTGCGCGAAGGATGAATGCGCGACCGATAGATTGACTTGGGAAAGTACGGCCTGCCAGGAAAGGCGGCCTCTTACGGCCGCTTATGTGATCAAATTTCCCCGCAGGTCAAGAGAATTCCCGCACGTCAGAACGGTTGGACGATCACCAGGATCACAATGACGATCAGAAGAATGAACGGAACCTCGTTCAGCATCTTCAATCGTTTCGCCGGTACGTCTTCACCGCGATCGATCTTCTTGCCCATCGCAACGAAATAGCCGTGCAGGCCCGATAGCAAAATCACCAGCAAGATTTTCGCATGCAGCCAACCGCCTGACATGATCGCCGGATTGATAACGATCAGGCTGATCCCGAGCACCCAGACAAGTATGACGCTTGGCGTCAGGATGATCTTGCGCAGCTTTGCCGATGCTGACTTCATCGTCTCGAAAAGCGGCTCGCCCGGCGCGGAGGTGAGCTGGTGCAACTTGTACCGCGGCAGTATGAGCAAACCCGCCATCCAGCCGATAACGAAAATAAGGTGAAAAGCCTTGACCCAAAGATAGAGCATTTTTGATCCGTATACTGTCTAACTAGCTTTCCATTCCCGCACGGTGCGCACAGCGCGCTCCACGTTCGGGATGGGTGTCTGAGGCAACACGCCGTGACCGAGATTGAAGATATGTGGCCGGTCCTTATAGGCCTCGAGCAGTTCGATAATCCGCCGCTCCATGGCATCGCCGCCCGTCATAAGAAGCAGCGGATCGAGATGACCTTGTACCGGCATCCCAGATGGTAGCTCGCGGTTTACAAAAGACGGTAGCGCGGCCGTATCCAGCCCGACTGCACTTACACCCGTCTGCTCTGCGAATGCGGGCAGCTGAACGCCAGCCCCGCGGGGAAAGCCAATCAGTGGGACAGTTACGCCAAGCTCTCGCAGCCGCTTCACCAGCTTCTGGTTCGGGCGAATGATGATCTGTTCGAAAACGTCGTTCGGCAGCCCCTCAGCCCACGAGTCGAACATCATGAGCGCTTCTGCGCCCGCTTCTGCCTGCGCGGCCATGTAGTGGGCTGTGGCCTCGACAAGATCATCCAGGAGGAGATCTAGCTCAGCCGGAAACTGATGCGCCCAGAGGCGCGCTGTGGACTTGTCCGTCCCACCGCGGCCCTCGATTGCGTAAAGTGCAACCGTCCAGGGCGCGCCAGCAAAGCCGATCAGCGTTGTTTCCGCAGGAAGGCGCGATTTCACGCGGGATACCGTCTCATAGACAGGCGATAGCCGCTCCACCACTGTCTGGACCGGCACTTCATTCAGCCTGCCGCCAGTCTCAACAGCTTCCACGATCGGACCGACCCCTTTCTCAAACCGCACACCTCTTCCGAGAGCATCGAGGATGAGCAGGATGTCAGCAAACAGGATCGCGCCATCCATGCCATAGCGCTCAATTGGCTGAAGGGTCGCTTCCACAGCCAGCGAAGGCGTGTAGCAGAAATTGAGGAAGTTCTTCGCCCGTCCGCGCAGCTCCATATATTCAGGCAAATGCCTGCCAGCCTGTCTCATCATCCAGAGGGGAACAGGGTCCTGACGCTTGCCATTCAGGACATTCAGTAGCGGTTTTTCCGGGACGGGGGCCATCTGGTCCTCTTCTTCCTTCAGCATGAAAATGCGCTCTTATCATTACTAAGCGCTGGATAAGGTGGACAATCAGTCTCAGGCGGCTTTGTCACCAGTAATTCCACAGACTGTCCATAGGGGAGCGCTCGCGTTAACCATTCGTCAACCTTTTGGAATCGCCGTTAATTTACTGTTAACCATTTGGTTCATTCACGCCGAAAGAACAGCCCGTGAATCCACCCTGTGAGCGTCTGTCGAATGTGGAATTGTGGTGAAAGCCTGCGGGCTGGAATCTCTATCCACAGCCACTCCACAGGGGTTGTCGATTCATTCAAGACGCGGCAGGGTCCGGCCGTTCACTAACCAGCGGAGCCGCAATGCGCCCGAGTATATTCTTCAATGTCCATCTCGTATCGGATTCGACGGGTGAGACATTGAATGCAGTGATGCGCGCTGCGGCTGCACAGTTCGAAAACGTCACGCCGCTTGAGCACAATTATTACCTCGTCCGCTCGGAGCGGCAGCTAGAGCGAGTCATGCGGGAGATCGAGTCCGCCCCCGGTGTTGTCTGGTTTACCATTTCCGATGAGGACCTTCGCCTCAAGCTCGAACAGTTCTGCCGCGCGCGTCACATCCCGACCCTCGCCGTTCTCGACCCGTCCATTCACATGCTCAGCCGTCATCTCGGCGTGACTGCCAGCGACAGAGTCGCGGGCCAGCACGCACTGAATGCCGAGTATTTTGAGCGGATCGAAGCCATCAACTTTGCACTGGCCCATGATGACGGTCAGAACCTGCAGGGGCTTCTCGCTGCCGATGTGATCCTTCTGGGTGTCAGCCGCACATCAAAGACGCCAACCTGCGTGTATCTTGCCAACCGGGGGGTGAAAGCGGGCAATATCCCGCTCGTGCCTGGTATGCCGATGCCGCCAGTTCTCGATGAAATTGACCCCGTAAACGGCCCGATGGTCATTGGCCTGAAGATCGGTGTCGAACGCCTTGTCCAGATCCGTAGCCAGCGTCTTATAGCGCTGAATGAAAACTCGATCACCGACTATACCGACGAAGAAGCGGTCCGCGCTGAGGTGACTGAGGCGAGCCGCCTTTTCCAGCGCCGCAAATGGGCCGTTATCGATGTGTCTCGCCGCAGCGTGGAAGAAACCGCGGCCGCGATCCTCAACAAGCTCAATCAGAGGCACCAGCAGGAATGAGCGCCCAGACAGTTATCCTCGCATCCGGGAGCGAAAGCCGCCGGCGCCTGCTCGCTAATGCTGGCGTCGAAGCCGAAGCTATTCGTCCGAATGTCGATGAAGACGCCGCGAAGGCGACTTTCCGTGCCAGCGGCATGCGCGTTGCCGACCAGGCCATGCAGCTGGCAGAGCTGAAAGCCGTAAAGGTTTCACAACGCATGCCGGGTCTTGTCATTGGCGGCGACCAGATGCTGAACCTTGATGGTGAGCCGATCGACAAGCCAAGGGATATGGCAGACGCTGGCAATCATCTTCGCAAATTTTCAGGCAAGACCCATCGGCTGGAAACGGCGATTGTCATTGCCGAAAACGGTGAGCCTGTCTGGCGTCATCTTTCTGCGCCCAAACTGACTGTCCGCCCACTTAGCGAAGACTTTATCGCGTCCTACCTCGAGGCGAGCGGGGAGGGCCTTCTGAAGACAGTTGGCGCTTACATGCTGGAAGACCTTGGCGCGCAGCTCTTTACCCGGATCGAGGGTGATTACTTCACCATTCTCGGTCTGCCACTTTTGCCGCTACTGGATTATCTGCGAACGCGCGGTGTCCTGCAGTCATGATCCGCCTTGCCGTTATTGGTGATCCTGTCGGTCACTCGCTCTCACCGCTTATCCACATGACTTGGATCGATGCGCTGGGGCTGGAAGCGTCCTATGAATCGATCCGGGTTCCCGATGGCGAAACCGCCGCCGCACTTGATGACTTGGAACAACAGGACTTTCAGGGTCTGAACGTCACATTGCCGCATAAGCAGGCCGTCCTTGCCAAAGTTACTGCAACCTCGGCCGCAGTAAAAGCTATCGGTGCTGCGAATACGCTTTCCAGACTGCCTGGCGGCGGTTGGCACGCGGACAATACAGACGCGCCGGGTCTCATCGCGGCACTTGCTCGCATCGGATTCGCTGACTTTAAGGGCAAAACGGTCCTGGTGCTGGGCGCAGGCGGGGCTGCTCGCGCTGGCCTCTTCGCACTGGACAGGGCAGGGGCAGACATCATCCTGCTCAATCGCACAGTTGAGAAAGCAGAACAGGTCCTCACCGAATGCTGCTCGCGCGCTCACCTTTCAGGGCCGCTGGATGCTTTGGCTGAGCATGCAGGCCGCGCCGACTTCGTTATCAACACGACGAGTGCTGGTCATGGCGGTGCCCACATTCCGCTTCCGGCAGGCGATGGCCGTCTCTTCTTCGATATGACCTATGGCAATCCGGCGGCTGTCCAGCTTGCACACGCCAGGGCGCAAGGCTGGAAAACCGAAGACGGCCTCGGCATGTTGGTCGGACAGGCGGCAGAAAGCTTCTCGATCTGGTTCGACGGCGTAAGGCCGGACATCGATATCGCCCTTGCAGCTTGCCGCGCGTCGCTGGAGCAGAATTTATGATCATCCTTGGACTTACCGGCTCGATCGGCATGGGAAAGAGCGCCACCGCAGCGATGTTCGCCGATGGCGGCGTCCCGGTCTATGACGCGGACGCGGCTGTTCATTCCATCTATGAACAGGGGGGTCTTGCCGTTGAACCGCTGGGAGAGCGTTTCCCGAGCGTTATTGTAGAGGGTGCCGTCAGCCGCCAGCGCCTTCGTGACATCGTGATGGAAGACCCTGACGCGATGAAGGATCTCGAAGCGATCGTCCACCCTCTCGTCGGCCAGACCCAGATCGAGTTTCGCACATCGGCGCTCAAATCGGGGGCAGGGCTCGCCGTGCTTGATATCCCGCTCCTTTATGAGACGGGCGGCGACAAGCGTTGCGACTATGTTGCGGTCGTTTCCGCCCCGCCAGAGGTTCAGCGCGAACGGGTGATGGCACGGAAGGAAATGTCTGAATCCGACCTTGAAAAGATCGTCGCCAAACAGGTCCCGGATGCGGAAAAACGCGCCCGTGCGGACTTCATCATTTCTACAGCCTTCGGTTTCGATTTCGCCCGAACCCATGTAAACGCGATCATCCACTTGCTGACCAAAATGGACAGGGAAGAGAGATGAGCCAGCCCCTTCGCGAGATTGCTTTCGATACCGAAACAACCGGCCTTGATTGGGCAGGTGAAGACCGGATCATTGAGCTTGGCGCCGTCGAACTCATCAATCATGTCGCGACAGGTCGCACTTTCCATGAACGTATCAATCCGCGCCGGTCTGTGTCTGCCAAGACGGTGGAAATCACCGGCATCACGGATGAGATGCTGGTCGACAAGCCCTTTTTCGAGGATCCGCGCATCGTTGATGCATTCCTGGAGTTTGTCGGCGACTCGACGCTGGTCGCACACAATGCTGCGTTTGACCGAGGCTTTCTCAACGCAGAACTCCAGCGATGTGGCCGGGCAGAAGTACCGCTAGAGCGCTGGGTCGACACGCTGGATATAGCAAAGAAGCGTCACCCTGGCGCGCCCGCCTCGCTGGATGCGCTCTGCAAACGCTACAGCATTGGCCTCGAAGCGCGGACGCTTCACGGGGCGCTGCTTGATAGCCAGCTGCTCGCAGAAGTCTATCTCGAGCTTCGCGGTGGGCGCGCGCGTGCGTTTGATTTCTCGAACAGGGATGAAAGCGACGGCGAGGCGAGCTTCCGCCGGGCGCGGGTTCGCCCCGAGCCGCTTGCGTCACCGATTACAGGCGCAGAACAGGAAGCCCACGCGGCCTTTGTGGCAACGCTTGGAGATAACCCGATCTGGGCGCGCTACCTGAACTAGGCGGCGCGACCCAGTAAGTCGGACTTCAGAAAATTAATTCTCGGTTTCCTTGTTTTCGGTCTCACCGGCCGGGGCAACTGAACCATTGTCGCCGGGCGTGGCTTCTGCCGGTGCGCCATTCACGCCCTGCTGCATGCGGGAGCGCTGCTGGCGATAGAGTGCGGTGAAGTCGACAGGGTCGATACGCAGTGGCGGAAAGCCGCCTTCCTGGGTCAGGTCTGCAACCAGACGGCGCGCAAACGGGAACAGAAGACGCGGGCACTCGATCAGTAGCATGGCTTCTGCATCAGCTTGTGACGCGCCCTGCAGCTGGAACAAACCTGCATATTCGAGCTCAACGAGGAAAAGCGCCGTTTCCTTGGTGCCGGCGCGCGCGTTCAGTTTCAGGACAACTTCAAAGATGCCTTCGTCGCGGTTCTGCGTGTTCGCCTGCACATCGATGCCGAGATCGACATTTGGCTGCTCATTCAGACGCGCGCCCGGATTTTCGAACGAAAGGTCCTTGATGTACTGGTTCAGGACGCGAAGGCTCGGGCCAGTCGGTTGTTGTGGCTGTGCAGCGGTGTCTGTCGTATCTGACATTACGGCGAAATCCTCTCGAAAACTGGGTTTTGCGCCTATCATGCGACCCCTGCTTGAGCAACAACGGGTGGCATAGGTCAAAACGTGACTATATGAGTCCGTACAGACCCCCTCCACGGAGACGAGATGTCCTCTTCGATGATCGAACTACTGCTTCTCACCGCAATCGCCGTCTTCGTTGGCTGGCGACTTTACACCACGCTTGGCAGCGATGCTGGCCCTCCTGAAGGGCGTCCGCGTGATCAGAAGCCAGCCGTCGGTAACAAGCCCGCCACCCCTGCGCGTGAGAACACGGCAGGACTTCGCCCGGCCTTCACCGGTCCGGCGGCAAGCGGTCTCGAAGCGATTCATTCGGCCGATTCAAGCTTTGATCCGAAGGAATTCCTCTCGGGGGCCCGTTCCGCTTACGAAATGCTGGTCAAGGCGTTCGCAGAAGGTGACCGTGAAACGCTCGGTCAATGGCTCGACACCGATGTGTACGAAGCCTGGGATGCGGCCATTGCTGAGCGTGAGAAAACAGGCGCTGAAGCACCGCAACTGCTTCGCCTGAAGCGGAGCGAAATCGACGCGGCCGACCTCGATGCCGGTGGCACCGCCCGGGTCACAGTCCGTTTTCAGTCTGAACTCGGCATCGGCGACATGACGCGTACGTCCGAAGAACTCTGGACGTTCATGCGCGACACTTCGACGGATGATCCGAACTGGCTGCTGGACGACGTCGACACGCCGTAGAAAGCTTGCGTGGCGTCAGCCACGCTGAGACTTTCAGGTTGTCGATCCGGTCGAAACCCGGCAATTCTTGGCACCATGATGAGACTGACTGGCCTTATTCTGGCTGCCTGCCTGACCGCGTCCTGTGCGACCAATCCGGATTCCGAAGACGGCGAAAGCCTACCTTATGGCACGGCGCATCGCGATGTCTCCATGAGGCATCCTGCACCGACCCCGCGCTCACGACAGCCGGATGAGCGCCCACCAGAAAAAGAGATCGCCCCGAATGCCGCGCGCCAGGCACCGCCCGCGCCCGCGGCGTTCGCAAGCCTACCGGGATGGGACGAGGCCAGACTTTATCCGGGTGTAATGGCGCTGCGCAAAAGCTGCACGGTTTTTCGAGAAGGCGCGGCCGATGCGCCCATTTCATCTGTCGCTCCGTGGGCCGGCAGCACGATGGATTGGTTGCCAGCCTGCGCGGCCCTGGAAGTCGTCGAGGACGAAATTTCTGCGCGCACCGTGATGCAAACCCTTTTCCGACCGGTCGAAATCGACGCGCCAGACGGAAAGTCGCGTTTCACTGGCTATTTCGAACCCGTCTACGAAGCGCGCACCACGCCGGAACCTCCCTTCACCGAGCCTGTGCCAGCCTATCCTCAGGACCTGGAACGCGAACGTGGCGTCGGCATTTTCCAGCGCCTGCCTGATGGGACGCGCCGGCCCTATCCTGACCGCAAGGCCATTACCGAAGCGGGTGTTGAGCCGCTCGCCTATGCGCATCCGGCAGATGTCTTCTTCCTGCAGATCCAGGGGTCAGGAAAACTCGTCTTCCCGGATGGCACCACGATGAAGGCCGTCTATGCCGCGCACAATGGCCAACGTTTCGGCTCGACCGCCAACTGGTTGCTCAATCGCGGCTGGATTTCGCGCGGCGAAGCCTCGATGCAGGGCATCCGCGCCTGGATGGACCGGGCAACCCCCGAACAGGTGCGCCAGGCCATGAATGCCAATCCGCGCTACATCTTCTTCACGCTCGAAGCGCCTGAAGAGGGCGAGACAGGCCCGAAGGGGGCGATGGGTGTTCCGCTGACGCCGCTCGGCTCCGTTGCAATCGACCGGGAGCACAACCCGATGGGTGTCCCCATGTTTATCCAGACGACGGCGCCCGGCCTCGGCGGGGACTGGTCCGGCATGCTGGTTGCGCAGGATACCGGCGGCGCGGTGAACGGTCCTGTGCGCGGTGACATCTATTTCGGAACGGGCAAGGAAGCGGGCGAACGTGCAGGCACGATGAACGCGCCAGGACGCCTCTGGGTGCTCTTGCCACGCGCAGTCGCAGACCGCATTCCGGGGATCGATGCCTATGCCGACCTTGGCCGGAACCCTCCGGCCCCCTAAATCGGGCCAATGAGCGACCGCCCCCTCCGACCTGACGAAAAGAAAGCCTGGGAACAGGTTCGTCGCTCTGTGCGCCCGCTTGGTGGCAGCAATTCCGCGCCCCGTCCGCGCGCCCCGGCGATCACGAGGCCGGTCCTCGATAAAACACCCTCTGAAAACACCACCAGTACACCGTCACTGCACCGTCCAGCCACTCCGGCGGCACCCCGCGACCGAAGCGCCGACAAACAGGTCCGCCGCGGCAAGATTTCCATTTCAGCCCGATTTGACCTGCACGGACACACACAGGCATCGGCCTGGAGTGCGCTGCCTGCCTTTCTCGCCCGCGAACAGGCGCGCGGCAGTCGCACCGTCATTGTGATTACAGGCAAGGGCAAAGCAGGCGGCGGCGTCTTGCGCCACAATTTCCTGCGCTGGGTCGAAATGCCCGAGGCCCGCGTGCTAATCACTGGATATGCCGGCGCCCATCCGCGTCATGGAGGTGAAGGCGCGTTCTACGTATTCCTCAGAAAACGCTAGTCTTTTCTAATGCGGGCGGCTTTCTCGGCAAGGCCGGAAACGCCTCTACGCTCGGCCAGCGCATCGGCGACCATATCCAGCGAAACGCCCTTCGCCCGCAGGCCAACAAGCAGGTGAAACAGCAGGTCTGCTGTCTCGGAGGCCACTTCCTTTCGGCCCTGCGCGGCAATGGCGAGGGCCACTTCGGCGCCTTCCTCGGCGATCTTCTTGCCGCACCGGATGGGGCCCGAGTTGATCAACCGCGCCGTATAGCTCTTTTCGATATCGCCCCCGACCCGGCTATCCACTGTTTTGGAAAGCAGGGCGACGAGCTCGTTCAGGCGTTTGGCAGAGCCGAGTTCGGTCTTCGACATGTCGTTTTGTCCAGTCGTCATTAGAGGGGGCGCACCGGTGCACCGGCGTCTGATAAGGCTTTGCGGGCCTCATCGAGGCTAACTTCGCCAAAATGGAAAATCGAGGCAGCAAGGACGGCTGTCGCACCGCCTTCCAGTATTGCCGGGGGCAAATCAGCCGCGGACCCGGCACCGCCCGAAGCGATCACGGGAAGATTTACCGCTGAGGTGACCGCTTTCAACAGCGCTATATCATAGCCCGACTTGGTGCCGTCCCGGTCCATGGAGGTGAGCAGGATTTCGCCAGCCCCGCGCTTCTCGGCTTCGCGCGCAAACGCGACGGCGTCGATTCCGGTTGGTTTGCGACCGCCATGGGTAAAGATTTCCCAATGATCGCCGGCCTGGCGCGCATCGATGGCAACGACGACCGCCTGACTGCCTGCACGCGCGGCACATTCCGAAATCACTGCCGGGTTAGCGACGGCTGCCGAGTTGATTGCTACCTTGTCGGCGCCAGAGCGCAGCAGTTGAACGAGATCATCGCCGCTTCGCACACCTCCGCCCACGGTCAGCGGCATGAAGCACTGTTCTGCCGTGCGCCGGACAACATCCAGCGTGGTGCCGCGCCCTTCATGGCTTGCCGAAATATCAAGGAAGCAAAGCTCATCGGCCCCGGCCTCGTCATACGCCTTGGCAAGCGCGACCGGATCGCCTGCATCACGCAAGTCGACGAAATTGACGCCCTTCACAGTGCGTCCATCCTTCACATCGAGGCAGGGTATGATGCGGGACTTCAGCATTTAGCGCGTTCCTGCTGCCTGCATGGCTTCAGCCGGATCGATATCACCATCGTAGAGCGCGCGGCCGAGGATCGTCCCGGCAACGGCATGATCGCCGCCAGCATTCCGAAGATCTGTAATGTCTTTCACGCTGGCAAGGCCGCCGGACGCAATCACGGGAATCGAAACGGCATTCGCCATCTTCGCAGTGAAGTCGACATTGATGCCGCTCTTCATGCCGTCGCGCGAAATATCGGTCACGACCAGTGCAGCGACGCCGCAGCCTTCGAACTGCTGCGCCAGCTCTACCGCTTCCATGTCGGACGTTTCAGCCCAGCCTTCGACGGCGACGCGTCCATCGCGCGCATCAATGCCAACGACGATCTGGTTCTCGAAGGCTTTCGCGGCGGTCTTGACCAGTTCCGGGTCGCGCAGGGCGGCCGTGCCAAGAATCACGCGGCTGAGACCGGCATCGAGCCAGGCTTCGATCTGCGCCAGCGTGCGAATACCGCCGCCAAGCTGGACCGGCACGTCGACCGCAGACAGGATCGCGCGAACCGCGTCGCCATTCGCGCTATCGCCAGCGAATGCGCCGTTGAGATCTACGACATGCAGCCGGTCAAAGCCCATCGCCTTGAAGCGGGCAGCCTGATCAGCCGGGTCCGGATTGAATGTCGTCGCCTGATCCATCTCGCCGCGCAGAAGGCGCACGCAATTACCATCCTTGAGGTCGATGGCGGGCCAGAGCTCGAAAGGCATCGTCATTACGGGCTCCATTGCAGAAAATTGGCGAGAAGCTTCAGACCGACACGCTGGCTCTTCTCGGGGTGAAACTGGGTTGCGACCATGTTGGCGCGGCCGATCACGGCGGTCAGCGGGGTGCCATAGTCAGTCTGCGCCAGCACATCCGCCTTATCCTTCGCCCTGAAGCTGTAGGAATGGGTGAAATAGACATGCGGATCGTCGCCAAGGTCACTCAGGACCGGGTGAGGGCGCAATTTCTCCAGACCATTCCAGCCCATATGCGGAATCTTGAGGCCGGGCCCGGGTTCAATCCGGTCAACATCGCCAGCGATCCAGTCCAGCCCGGCTGTCACGCCGTCTTCCAGCCCGCGCGTGGCCAGCAATTGCAAGCCGACGCAGATGCCAAGGAAGGGCACGCCGCGCTGCATCACAGCTTCGTTCAGCGCCTCGACCAGACCTTCACGGGAAAAAAGTCCACGTGCGCAATCTGCAAAGTGACCAACCCCCGGCAGCACGATCCGGTCCGCCTTGCGTACGGCGTCCGGGTCATCAGTCACGCGGACTGATGCGCCGCCCGGGCATGCTTTCCCGGCTTCATTCAGGGCGCGTTCGGCTGAGTGAAGATTGCCGGAGCCATAATCTATGAGAACGAGATCGGTCATCGTCTGCGCTCATAGCGATGCGTGAGCCGAAGTAAAAGTGGGCTTGGCTTGATTGATGCGAATGGGTGAAGCAAGGTCGCGCATCAAATCACACTGGAGACCATTTCATGCGCCTGATTCCCTCGCTTCTGGCCGCTGGTATTGCATCGGCCGCGCTGGCCCTGCCGGCCGCTGCTGACCCATCGACTGACACGGCTAGCTCACTCGTTGAGCAGCGTTCGGAGATGATTTCCGAGATCGCGATGAGCCTCTGGGACTGGGCCGAAGTTGGCTATCAGGAGAACCGCTCCTCGCAACTCCTCCAGGACCAGTTGGCCGCTGAAGGATTCACGATTGATGCTGGCGTGGCCGATATTCCGACCGCTTTCATCGCTGAATACGGCTCGGGCGAACCTGTGATCGCGATCCTCGCGGAGATGGATGCGCTGCCGGGTATCAATCAAAGCGCCAGCCCTGTCCGCGAGCCTATTGAAAACAAGCATGCGGGTCAGGCCTGCGGTCATAACCTCTTCGGGGCGGGGTCCGTCTCAGCCGCCGTCGCCATTCGTCACTGGCTTGAAGATAATGACGCGGCTGGCACGATCCGTCTCTATGGCACGCCAGCAGAAGAGGGCGGTAGCGGCAAGGTCTACATGGTCCGCGCCGGTCTCTTCGATGATGTCGACATCGCGCTTCACTGGCATCCGTCGGATCGCAACTCGGCCGCCGCCTCCACCACGCTGGCGAACCGGTCGGCCAAGTTCCGCTTTTCAGGCCAATCCGCGCATGCGGCTGGTGCACCAGAGCGTGGACGCTCAGCGCTCGACGGCGTCGAGGCAATGAACATGATGGCGAACATGATGCATGAGCACATCCCGCAGGATGCTCGCATGCACTATGTCATCACCTCAGGCGGCGAAGCGCCGAACGTGGTGCCCGACTTTGCAGAGGTCTTCTATTATGTCCGCCATCCTGACCCTTCAGGCGTCGAGCAGATCTGGGCGCGCCTGGAAAACGCAGCCCGCGGCGCTGCCATGGGCACCGGCGCGGACGTCGACTGGGAAGTCATCCACGGCAACAACCCGTTGCTCGTCAACGAAACGCTGGCCAAGATGATGGACAGCAAGCTGCGCGAATTTGGCGGAATTACCTACACGGCTGAAGAACAGCAGTTCGCCGAGAACATCGCCTCCACCTTCGATAATCCACGCAATGAGCTTGGCTCGGAAGAAGAGATCCAGCCTTATGACGTTTCGCTCGGCTATGGCTCAACAGATGTGGGTGATGTCTCATTTGCGGCCCCGACTGTTGGCCTGCGCACGGCGACCTGGGTGCCCGGTACATCGGCGCACAGCTGGCAGGCGGTTGCAGCCAGCGGCATGTCGATCGGCGAAAAGGGCACTGAGCTTGCCGCGAAGACCCTGACGGCGGCGGCGATCGAGCTTTACCAGAACCCGGAAATGGTCGAAGCGGCCAGGGAAGAGTTCGAGGAAAAGCGCGGTGAGAATTACGAGTACAAGTCACTGCTCGGTGACCGTGAACCGCCGCTCGACTACCGGAAATAAATGAGAAACCGCGAAGGGCAGCCCTAGAGGCTGCCCTTTGTCGATGCTGGTTTGCCGCCGAGGCGTTCATCAGGCGTGGTCGCCATGCGCAGGGCACGGGCGGCAGCCTTGAAGCAGCTTTCTGCGATGTGGTGATTGTTCTCGCCGTAGAGGTTCTCGATGTGCAGGCACATGCCGCCATTACCGGCAAGCGCGTGGAAGAACTCTTTGAAAAGCTCGGTATCCATGTCGCCGATCTTGTCGCGCCGGAAATCGACTTTCCAGACGAGGTAGGGCCGCTTGCACAGGTCTACCGAAGCGCGGCTCAGCGTCTCGTCCATCGGAATATAGGCATGGCCAAACCGGGTTATGCCGGCGAAATCGCCCAGCGCATCCTTGATAGCCTGACCGATCACAATGCCCGTATCCTCGACCGTATGGTGCGCGTCGATATGCAGGTCGCCATCGGCCTTCACGTCTAGGTCAATGAAGCTGTGACGAGCGAATGAATCGAGCATATGGTCGAAAAAGCCGACTCCGGTCTCGACCTTGGCTTTGCCCGTCCCATCAAGATTCACCGTGACCTTAATATCGGTCTCGCGTGTCGTGCGGGTAATCGTGGATCTACGCGTATTTGTCATCGCTGCCTGAGATAGTTCGTGTTCGGGTCAAGTGCTACTGCAGATTTGTTCACGGATTTCTAAAGTTTATCACCGATTGTCCGTCTAGCGCAGGAAAGTAACCGCGTGAACACGGGGGTGGCATCTGTATAGGACGTCTGCATCTGAACGGTTTTTGTCGCGGATAAGTTTCGCGAACGCGGTACCTATTGCGGCTGCCTTGCTTGCACTTATTGCGGCAAGCGCTGTTTCTATCCTGTTTCTTGTATCTGCAGAACATGCGGCTTCTGACAGATCCGACCGGATCGCCGCGCGCGTTGCAGATGGCATCTATGTAGAACTTGCTTTCGGCAATCAAGCCAATGCCGATGCGGTCCTGGACCGACTTTCGCCGGGGCGCGCTGCGGCGTTTGACCTCGACGGAAACCTGATCGCTGGCGAAGCGTCGCCGGAGGTGTTGCAAGATGGCCGACGTTATCCAATCGCGTCAGCGGGCGATGTACGCGGTGAACTTGTCATGCTTCGTGCGCTGCCCGGAATGATGGTCCTCTCGTTGCCTGTCGTGGTCGGCGTGATCCTCCTCTTGACGATAATCGTCTATTTCTTCGCCAATTTCCTTGCCCACCTCGTTTCCCAGCAATCAAACGAGATCACGAGTCTCGTATCACGCACATCGCTGAAGCAGGGCCTTCCCGAGTCTGAAAAACCTGTCCTGTTCGCCGAATTCCGCCGCTTGCGCACCACATTGGTCAGACGGATCCAGCAGCTTCAGCGCGAGAATGAACGTCTCGTGAGCGCGGCTTATATCGATGAGCGTACCGGGCTTGGAAACGGCGCGGAGCTGACGCGTCAGTTGACACAATTCATCTCCCGGTCCTCATTTGAGTTTCCGTCGGCCTTTATCCAGATCGACACCGAACCGATGCAGCTGGAGGGCGACCACCAGGACACCGCTTTCGTCCTTGAGGTCCAGTCCGCAATCTCCCGCCGGATCATGAATTTTCTCAGCGAGCAGCAAGCGGCTTATAGCCTGCCTGACGGACGCTGGCCTGGCTTCGCGCTCGCTTCCGACGATTTCGGCGTCCTTCTCGACAGGGTCGGGCCGCGTAATGAGATCAACCGGATTGCCAAGTCGCTGCTGCTCCGGCTGAAAGAGCCATACACAATCGGCGGCAAGAAGGTGACGTTCACAGCCTTCGCTGGCGTGGCCATGATTCCGGAAGACGGTCAGAACCCTCAGGATATCCGTAAGCGCGCTTATACCGCTCTTGTGCAGGCCAAACGCACTGAAGGCGCGGAGATGCAGTTCTACTCGCCCAAGCTCGATCGCCAGACCGCTGCGCGCAAACGCCTTGAATCGGAAGTGCGGACAGCCGTTGAGCAGAGCGCTTTCACACCAGTTTACCAGCCCAAGGTCGATCTTGCCACGGGGCGGATTGTCGGCGCCGAAGCACTGGCGCGCTGGCAACTTGATAGCGGCCGCATCGTGTCGCCGGGTGTCTTTATACCTGTGGCCGAAAGCTGTGGTCTGATTGGGGACATTGGCGAGCAGATCGCCCGCAAGGCCTGTATAGGCGCGGCCAAATGGGCCGAGATGGGCTATACTGACATCTCGATCGCGGTGAACGTGTCTCCTCGCCAGTTCGAGAATGATGATCTCGGCACCATGCTCATCGACGCAATGACGACGGCCGGCCTTCTGCCGCGACTTTTGCAGCTGGAGATAACGGAAAGCGTCGCAGTGACGGACCCGGAGCGTCTGCGAGACGTGATCGGACCGCTCAAATCAATGGGCGTGCGTCTCGCGATTGATGATTTCGGCACCGGCCACTCCAACCTCGCCATGCTGGGCCGCCTACCATTTGACGTCTTCAAGATCGACCGCGCCTTCATTTCCAGCCTGCACACCGACAAACAGGCCCCGGCGATTGTCGAGATGATCCTCGGCATGGCCGAAACGCTGGGCATGGAAACCGTGGCTGAAGGTGTCGAAACCGACGACCAGCTGCAATTCCTGAAGCGTCGCGGTTGCGACCAGTATCAGGGTTTCCTGTTCAGTCCGGCGGTCGGTCTGGAGAAATTCATCGAGATGGTTCGCCGCAACAGACAGCCAGCCGCAGCCTGAGAAAGCGCCGTGCCTCTTGCAGAGGCAGGACCTGCGCGCCACATCTGCGGGCGTGACCGATCAAGACAGACAGAATTCAGCGCTATGGCACGGGACAACGATCCTTGCCGTGCGCACGAAAGACCACGTCGTCATACTGAGCGATGGCCAGGTGTCGATGGGTCAAACCGTGATGAAGGGCAATGCCCGCAAGGTACGCCGTCTCGGCAGCGGTGACATCCTTGCGGGGTTTGCTGGCGCAACCGCCGATGCCTTCACTCTTTTCGAGCGCCTTGAGCAGAAACTGGAGCGGTTTCCAAACCAGTTGCAGCGCGCTGCCGTTGAGCTTGCCAAGGACTGGCGGACAGAAAAATACCTCCAGAAGCTGGAAGCGCTGCTGATCGTGGCTGACCGCGACGCGACGCTGGTCATCACGGGCGCTGGCGACGTGCTGGAGCCAGAGCACAATGTCGTCGCCGTGGGCTCTGGTGGCAATTATGCTCTGTCGGCTGCCCGCGCGCTTTATGCTTACGAACCGGATGCCGAAAAGCTTGGCCGCCAGGCCATGGAAATCGCGGCCGACATCTGCGTTTACACGAATTCGAACTTCTCGATCGAGAAACTGGACCTGCACGACTGATGGATATCTTAACCCCTAAGGAAATCGTCGCCGAACTGGACCGCCACATTGTCGGGCAGGGCGATGCCAAACGCGCCGTCGCACTCGCCCTTCGTAATCGCTGGCGCCGCAAGCAGGCGCCTGACGACCTTCGCGACGAAATCACGCCGAAGAATATCCTGATGATCGGGCCAACCGGTGTCGGCAAGACCGAAGTCTCCCGCCGTCTTGCCAAGCTCGCAAATGCACCCTTCCTGAAGGTAGAAGCGACGAAATTCACCGAGGTCGGCTATGTTGGCCGTGATGTCGAACAGATCATCCGCGATCTGGTCGAATCTGCGGTCGGAATGGTGAAAGCTCAACGCCGCAAACAGGTCGAGGAACAGGCCCGCGAAGCTGCAGAAAAGCGCCTCCTCGATGCCCTTGTTGGTGAAGATGCCCAGTCTTCTACGCGCGAGGTCTTTCGCCGCAAGCTGCGCGACGGCGAACTCGATGACCGGGACATCGATATCGAGCTGCAGGACACAGGCACGGGAATGCCCATGATGGACATTCCGGGTGCTGGCGGCTCCATGGGCATGGTCAATCTGGGCGACCTGCTCGGAAAGGCGATGGGCGGGCGCACCAAGCGCGTTCGCACGACGGTCCGCGATGCCTACAAGCCCCTGATCGACGAAGAGGCCGACAAGCTGATCGATGAGGAAAGCGTCACCCGCGAAGCGATCCGCCTTGTGGAATCCGATGGCATTGTCTTCCTCGATGAGATCGACAAGGTCGCCGGTGGCAGTAACCGCAGCGGCGCCGACGTCTCTCGCGAAGGTGTCCAGCGCGACCTGCTTCCGCTGATCGAGGGCACGACTGTCTCCACCAAGCGCGGCCCGGTCCGTACCGACCATATCCTCTTCATCGCCTCGGGCGCATTTCACGTGTCAAAGCCCTCCGACATGCTGCCAGAGCTACAGGGCCGCCTGCCGATCCGGGTGGAGCTGAAGGCGCTCAGCAATGCGGACATGCGACGCATCCTGGTGGAGCCTGAAGCCTCGCTCATTCGCCAGCATCAGGCGCTCATGCAGGCCGAAGGTGTCGAATTGCAATTCGACGACGCGGCCATTGACGCACTGGCAGATGTAGCCGTTCGGGTGAACGACACGGTTGAGAATATCGGTGCACGACGTCTTCAGACAGTGCTGGAGCGGCTTCTGGATGAGATCAGCTTCACAGCGAACGACCGCAAGGGCGAGACCGTCACGATTACCGCTGACTATGTCGATGCCCAGTTATCGGATCTCGCGGGTAACACCGACCTGTCGAAGTTCATTCTGTAGCGTTCGGCCGGGCTGAACGCCTGATCGGCAAATGCGTGCGGCCCCAGTCCCGGAATGTCTCCAGAGCGGGCGCGAGCTCTCTGCCGCGCTCGGTCAGGATGTAGTCATAGCGAACGGGCCGCTGCTGATAGGGCTTCTGCTCCAGCAGGCCTGCTGCGACGAGCCGTTTCAGCCGGTCTGCTATGATGTGCCGCGTCGCGCCAGTTGAACGGGCAAACGCCTCAAACCGCGTCTCGCCAAGCAGGCAGTCACGCAGGATAAGCAACGTCCACCTCTCCCCGACGAGGGAAAGCGTTCTGGCAACAGGGCACCAGTCATCTTCAAGCGCACGCCATTTCATGAGTGAACGCCTTAGACTGATTTGCGCGACGGGCGAAGTTTGTGCAGCTGGTTCTATTTAAAAGGGAACGGTTCGCGACAGGCACGCATAGGGCTCGTGAAAGCACATGCATTCCTACCCAGAACCCATCAAACTGGCCGGCGATTTCGCCGGCCTTTTTTTATTGTGCGGTCATACTTTGTATCAGCGCCTGGCTGACCACTGCTTTCACCATGTCTGGCCGAAACGGTTTCGCGAGCAGGTAGGCTGGCTCACCACCGCGGCCTGTCAGAAGTTTCTGCGGATAGGCGGTGATGAAGACGACGGGGATGCCCAGCTCTTCTGTAATGATGGCGGCAGCATCGGCCCCTGATGAGCCATCGGCCAGCTGGACGTCGGCAAGGAGCAGATTTGGCTTGAGGGTGCGGCAGCTTTCGACAGCCTGGTCTCGCGTCACTGCCTGGCCGACCACGTCGTGGCCAAGTTCGCTGACGATCTGGGAAATGTGAGCCGCAACGAGTGGTTCATCTTCCATGATGAAAACGCGGGTCTGAAGCGAGCGTGTAAGTTCTTGCTCGGCTTCCACCATCAACGCGCCAACTTCGTCAGTCGGGCACCCAAGGATGGTGGCAGTATCGTCGACTTTAAACCCTTCCATGGCGGTCAACAGCAGGGCGCGGCGTGCGCGAGAGGCCGGATCAGGCTCGGCCCCGGCTTTGGCCTCCGGCAGAGCTTCGCGAATTGCAGTCTCAAGATTGCAGAAGAAGCCTACCTTGTCAGTCGCCGGATCTTCTGCGGCGATGAGAGAAGCAATAGCGACTTCGACGATCGCATCGCCGCGCTGGCTGCTTCCGGTAACGGCCCGTGCATAACGGCGCAGGTAAGGCAGCTCTCGTTCAAGATTGTCTGCCACGCCCATCTATACACCTGTTTATCTTGTTGGCCCGATTAAGCCTCAAACAGGTTTAGAAAAAATTAGCCGTACTGCGCGCTGCACATCAGCGTGCAGTACGGCCTGCTTTTACATCTTGATGTCGGCTTTGCGGGCAAGCTCCGCCAGCGAAACCTCAGGACGTGGACCATAGTGCGAAATCACCTCAGCGGCGGCGATATGGCCGAGCTTCGCGCAGGTTTCGAGCGGCAGGCCGCGGCTCACACCGAATAGAAAACCTGCAGCGTACTGGTCGCCCGCACCGGTCGTATCGACTACCTCGTCGACTGGCTCGGCGGCGACAGCGACGGCACCTGCCGGACTGATCACGACAGAGCCCTTCTCGGACCGCGTAATGGCGGCGAGGCCAGCATCGGCCTGCATCCGCTCAACCGCTTCGTCGAAATTGTCGGTCTGATACAGCGATAGCGCTTCGTCCTCATTGGCGAAGACAAGGTCGACATGGTTCTTGATGAGGTGAAGGAAGCTTTCGCGGTGACGCTCTACGCAGAAGCCGTCCGACAGGGTGAGCGCGACCTTGCGGCCTGCAGCCTGTGCGATCTCGGAAGCATGGACGAATGCAGACTTGGCGTCTTCCTGGTCGAACAGATAGCCTTCCAGGTAAAGAATGGCGGCGTCTTTCACCATCTGCTCGTTGACGTCGCTCGCTGAGAAGAGAACTGACGCACCGAGGAAGGTGTTCATGCTGCGTGCGCCATCAGGTGTAACGAAGACGATGCAGCGCGCCGTTGCAGGGCCATCCTCGAGCGCTGGCGTATCGAACGGGATACCGCTGTCATTCATATCCTTGCGGAAAACGTCACCAAGCGAGTCCTTTGCGACCTTGCCGATATAGCCGGCCTGTCCACCGAAGCTCGAAACGCCGACAATCGTATTGGCGCCAGAACCGCCCGAAAGTTGCGGGCCCTCAGGTGCGGCATCGACGAGCGCATCAGCACGCTCCTCATCGATCAGCGTCATGCCGTTCTTGCGGATATCATGCTGCTCCAGGAAGGAATCCTCGACACTTGCGAAAACGTCGACAATCGCGTTTCCAAGGCCAACGACGTCAAATCGGGTATCGGTCAAAACTTACCTCAGTTTTCTATAGGTTCGGGCGCGAAGCCCGTTGGATGGCGCCCAGGGACAGGCGTGGTCGCTATCAGATCTTGATGCCGGCTTTTTCGGCATCTGCAAGAAATGCGGCGAGGCCCTTATCCGTCAGCGGGTGGTTCGCAAGGCCCCGAAGCACGTTTGGTGGCACTGTTGCCACATCGGCACCCGCAAGTGCTGACAGCTTCACATGGTTCGCATTGCGGATCGATGCGGCCAGGATTTCGGTCTCGAAGCCGTAATTGTCATAAATGACGCGGATTTCCTCGATCACTTCCATGCCATCGATATTCATATCGTCCAGCCGGCCAATGAAGGGCGAGATATAGGTTGCGCCTGCCTTGGCCGCGAGAAGTGCCTGATTGGCCGAGAAGCAGAGCGTGACGTTCACCGCGGTACCCGCATCGCTTAATGTGCGGCAGGCTTTGAGACCATCCATGGTCAGCGGCAGTTTCACGGCCACATTGGAAGCGATCTTCTGAAGCTTGCGGCCTTCGCTCACCATCGTGTCAAAGTCGGTCGCGACGACTTCGGCGCTTACATGGCCTGCCGTTAGGTCGCAGATCTCAGCGATCACGTCAGACATGGCGCGGCCGGACTTTGCGATGAGCGACGGATTGGTCGTCACGCCATCGATCAGGCCCGCCTCGGCGAGTGAGTTAATCTCATCAGTGTCTGCTGTGTCGACGAAGAATTTCATGTGGGCCTCCTGCGCATCTGTTGGCGCTTTAGCAATGATGGGCCCATCGGGCTAGACAGCCGCGTGCAGCTCTCTGAAATAAGCGATGGTCTTCTCTAGCCCGTCGCGGAGTTTCACCTGCGGCTCCCAGCCGAGCGTGTTGCGGGCGCGGGTGATGTCCGGCTTGCGTTTGCGCGGGTCATCCTGCGGCAATGGCTTCTGGACGAGCTTTGACGACGTGCCGGTCATCTCAATGACAAGCTCGGCCAGTTCCTTGATGGTGAACTCGCCCGGATTGCCGAGATTGATAGGGCCGGTGACCCCGGTATCCGTGTTCATCAGGCCGATCAGGCCGTCCACAAGGTCATCGACGAAACAGAAGCTGCGCGTCTGGCTGCCATCGCCATAGATGGTGATGTCTTCACTGCGCAGCGCCTGCATGATGAAGTTGGAAACGACGCGCCCATCATTCGGGTGCATGCGCGGGCCATACGTGTTGAAGATGCGGGCGACCTTTATCTCCACCCCGTGCTGGCGGTGATAGTCGAAGCAGAGTGTCTCGGCGCAGCGCTTGCCTTCATCATAGCAACTCCGCGGGCCGATCGGGTTCACATTGCCCCAATAGCTTTCTTCCTGCGGATGGATTTCCGGGTCGCCATATACTTCGGACGTCGAGGCCTGGAGGATCCTCGCCTTGGTCCGTTTGGCGAGGCCAAGCATGTTGATCGCGCCATGGACCGACGTCTTCGTCGTCTGCACCGGATCGAACTGGTAATGGATCGGGCTTGCCGGGCAGGCCATGTTGTAGATCTGGTCGACTTCCACAAAGAGCGGGAAGGTCACATCATGGCGCATCAGTTCAAAGCGCGGATTGGCCATGAGGTGCGCGACATTGCTGCGCGTACCCGTGAAGAAATTGTCGACACAGAGAACTTCGGCCCCCTGATCAAGCAGACGCTCACACAGGAAAGAGCCGATGAAACCGGCACCGCCGGTGACCATGATCCGGGGTGCCAGATGCATCAGGGACGCCCCACGCTGATATAGGTGAAGCCTCGTTTGGCCATGTCCTCGGGCGAATAGATATTGCGAAGGTCAACGACGATATCGCTCTTGAGGGATGCCTTCACCCGATCGAGATCAAGCGCGCGGAACTGGTCCCACTCGGTGATGATGACCATGGCGTCTGCGCCGTCGATGGCCGCATATGCGCTCTCTGCATAGTCGAGGCCGGAGAGAAGCTTCTCTGCTTCGTGCATGCTTTCCGGATCGTAGGCCCTGACCGTTGCGCCCGCTTCGGTGAGCGCCGGAATGATGTCGAGTGACGGGGCGTCACGCATATCGTCTGTGTTTGGTTTGAAGGCGAGACCGAGCACGCCAATGGTCTTGCCCTTCACATCGCCGCCAACCGCCTTGATGACCTTGTCGGCCATGGCGCGCTTGCGGGCAGCATTGACCTCGACAACCGTATCGACGATGCGCACCGGGCAGCCAGCATCATTGGCCGTCTTGGTCAGCGCGAGCGTATCTTTCGGGAAACAGGAGCCACCATAGCCGGGGCCCGCATTCAGGAATTTCCGTCCGATCCGGCCATCAAGACCAATGCCGCGAGAGACTTCCTGCACGTTGGCACCAACGGCTTCGCAAAGGTCCGCCATCTCGTTGATGAAGGTGATCTTCACTGCCAGGAAAGCGTTCGCCGCGTACTTGATAAGCTCTGAGGTACGACGGCTGGTGAACAGGATCGGCGTCTCATTCAGGAAGAGCGGGCGGTACAGTTCACGCATCACTTCGCGGGCGCGCTCGCTATCAGTGCCGACGACGACCCGGTCCGGGATCTTGAAGTCCTTGATCGCGGCGCCTTCGCGGAGGAATTCGGGGTTGGAGACGACAGCAAAGTCAGCATCCGGATTGGTCTCACGGATGATGGCCTCGACCTCATCGCCCGTGCCGACAGGAACGGTCGACTTGGTCACGACGACGGTGAAGCCGTCCATCAGCTCTGCGATTTCCTTGGCAGCTGCGTAGACATAGGAGAGGTCTGCATGACCATCGCCGCGACGGGATGGCGTGCCGACTGCGATGAAGACCGCGTCGGCACTGGCGATTGCGTCTTTCGCTTCGGTCGTGAAGGCCAGGCGGCCCGCTTCGACATTCTGGGCGACCAGCGCATCGAGGCCCGGCTCGAAGATGGGGATCTCGCCCTTGTTCAGCCGGTCGATCTTGGCCGCATCCTTGTCGACGCAAGTGACCACGTGGCCGAAATCGGCAAAGCATGCCCCACTGACAAGGCCGACATAGCCTGTTCCGATCATCGCTACACGCATGGCTTCAGTCCTGTTTTACGTTGCTGCCACGAATTTGCGGCGAGGGGTGCGATTTTTGTGCCATCAGGTCAAGACGGTGGGGCAGGCGGGACAGCCCTATATTTCCTGATTATATTCGCCGACTTCCTGGTGCTGGCCAAGGCGTGGTTTGACTTCATTGCGGAAGAGATCGCGCATATCGTCTTCAGACTGAAGGCTTTCGACGACGACCACCAGTTCCGGCTTGTTCGATGATGCGCGGACGAGCACCCATGATCCATCTTCCAGCGTCACGCGCGCGCCGTTGACCGTATTCACATCGACGACCTTGCGGCCAAGAATTTCCTTGCCAGCCATGCCTTCATACTCGGCGACCATCTTGTCGATGACCGAATATTTGATCTCGTCGTCACAGTGCGGCGACATGGTGAGCGAGGTATAGGCGACGCCAAGCTCACGTTTCAGATCGGCCATGGTCTTGTCCGGATTGCGGTCGAGCATCTGCAGGATCGCGCCAGCGGCGACGATGCCATCATCATAGCCAAGTCCAATGGGCGGGCGGAAGAAGAAGTGTCCTGACTTCTCAAAGCCTGCCAGCGCGCCAAGGTCGGTGGTGCGGCGTTTGATGTAGGAATGGCCCGTCTTGTAGTAATCGACGGTCGAGCCGTTCTCTTTCAGCACCGGATCCGTTTTGTAGAGGCCGGTCGACTTCACATCGACGACGAAATTCGCGCCCGGATGCACCCTGGAGAGGTCCCGCGCGAGCATGAGGCCGATCTTGTCGGCGAAGATCTCCTCGCCCGTATTGTCCACGACGCCGCAGCGGTCCCCGTCGCCATCGAAGCCAAGGGCGACGTCCGCGCCATGCTCTTTGACGGCTTTCGCCATCTCGTGGAGCATCTTGGAGTCTTCAGGGTTCGGATTGTACTTTGGGAACGTGTTGTCGAGATCGCAGTCCATCTCGATGACGTCGGCGCCCATTGCGCGGAGGGCGTCCGCGGCAAACGCACCCGCCGTACCATTGCCGCACGCCGCGATGACTTTAAGCTTGCGCTTCAGCGAAACGCCTTCCGAAACCGACGCGATATATTTCTCGCGCAGGCCATCGACGCGGAAGGTCCCACCGCCCGCGCGCGGCTGGAAGTCGCCATTCAGCACGATCTCTTTCAGGCGGCCCATCTCGTCAGGCCCGAAGGTGAGCGGCTTGTTCGCGCCCATCTTCACACCGGTCCAGCCATTCTCATTATGGCTGGCGGTGACCATCGCGCAGCAATCAGCATCAAGTTCGAACTGGGCCCAGTAGACCATTGGCGAGAGTGCCAGACCGACATCCAGAACTTCGCAGCCACCCGCCACGAGCCCAAGCTTCAACGCATTCTTGATCGGCAGCGAGATGGAGCGGAAGTCGTGGCCGGTAACGACCTTTGGCTGAACGCCAAGCTCATGGAAAAGCGTTGCCATGCCGAGGCCAAGCGCTTCAGCGCCCAGCAAATTCAGCTCTGGGGCCTTGTCGCTTCCGGGGATGCCGAACCACCAGCGCGCATCGTATTCCCGAAAGCCGGTCGGCTTGACGAGCGGCAGGGTTTCGAACTCAATCGAGTTAGGGGCAATGTCGGCACGCGGCTTCGGCATCATGGGCCGGATCTCCTTGAACTGTCTGCTACCTGTGATGGCATGAAAAGATGACGCTTTTCCAGCCTGAAGGCCTGTTTATTTACGCCGCGCGCTGTCCATCAGGAATTTCGCCATCCATTTGCCGACCTGATCATTATCGACAGGCGTTTCCAGACTGTCACAGGCTTTGTCGACATGCGCGGCTGAAAACGCGGTGCCGCGGCGGACATTATAGAGCGCGCAGCAGAAGCCGCTGGAAAACTCCGGATGCCCCTGAAAGCTGATGGCAGGCACGTCGCCATAGTCGAGTACCGCGTAGTTGCAGAAGTCAGAGCGCGCGATGACGCTGGCACCCGGCGGCAGGCTTTGCACCTGGTCCTGATGGCTGACGCCGAGTGAAAATGCGTCGGCAGAGAAATCGCCCATCCAGTGGGGGCGCTCGCAGACATCATAGACGTGGCGACCGATGCCCCAGCCCTTATCGGACTTTTCGACCTTTGCACCCAGGGCCTTGGCGATGGCCTGATGTCCGAAGCAGACACCGATCTGCGGCACGCCCTTGGCAGCGGCGCGCTGGATCGTGTTGAGCAAGGGGCCCATCCAGTCATGCTGCTCATAGACACCAGCGGCAGAGCCCGTCACGAGAAGCGCCTCGACATCGTCAAGATCCGGGAAAGGCGCGCCCGAACTTACGGCGATGCTCTCAACGGTAAGGCCTCGCAGGTGCGGGGCGATCAGGTCTTCGAACATGGCCGGGTAGCGCGGCCAGTCGTCACGCAGGGCCTGCGGCGGAAGGCCGGTTTCGAGTATGGTCAGTTTCATCAGTTGGTCTCTTCGGAATGGTCTGGTGCGGGCTCCGGCTCGACTAGGAAGCCGCCGGACTGACGCGACCAGAGATCAGCATAGAGCCCGCCTGACGCCACCAGCGCTTCATGCGTTCCCTGTTCAACGATCTCCCCGCGGTCCAGCACGATCAGGCGATCCATCGCAGCAATCGTGGACAGGCGATGCGCGATAGCGAGCACGGTCTTGCCCTCCATGAGGTCGAACAGGCTGCCCTGGATGGCGGCTTCGACTTCGGAATCCAGCGCAGAGGTGGCTTCATCAAGGATGAGGATCGGCGCGTCCTTCAGGAAGATGCGGGCAATCGCGATACGCTGGCGCTGGCCACCTGACAGCTTCACGCCGCGCTCGCCGACATGCGCATTGAGCCCGGCCCGGCCTTGCGCGTCTTCCAGCGAATGGATGAAGCTGAGCGCTTCGGCGCGTCCTGCCGCGGCGAGTATTTCTTCGTCGCTCGCGCCGGGCCTGCCATAGGCAATATTCTCACGGATGGAGCGGTGGAGGAGAGAGGTGTCCTGCGTCACCACGCCGATCTGGGAACGAAGCGAATCCTGCGTGACGGCGGCGATGTCATGCCCATCGACGACAATCCGGCCTGCCTCGGCATCATAGAAGCGAAGCAGAAGATTGGTCAGTGTTGTCTTGCCGGCGCCGGAACGCCCGACGAGGCCAATCTTCTCACCCGGCTTGATGTCGAGGGTCATCTTCTCGATCACGCCGCTACCCTTGCCATAATGAAAGGTGACATCATCGAAACGCACAGCGCCGCTGACGGGTGGCAGGGGTCGCGCGCCGTCGCGGTCCTCAACGGCGACGGGCTTCTTCAGCATCGACATGCCATCGAAAACCACGCCAATGTTTTCAAACAGGGCGGCGACTTCCCACATGAT
Source organism: Henriciella barbarensis (assembly GCF_003576345.1). Classification (GTDB taxonomy): domain Bacteria; phylum Pseudomonadota; class Alphaproteobacteria; order Caulobacterales; family Hyphomonadaceae; genus Henriciella; species Henriciella barbarensis. Next base: position 981,465 of record NZ_QWGB01000005.1, read on the forward strand.
CCATTGCGACATTGACTTGATGCGCAGGGCAAGGCCGACGGCAGCGGCGACCGCGCCTGCGCTCACCAGCTCTCCAAGCCAGAGATAGATGCCCCCAGCCGCGATCAGGAAGACGAGAAGTGAGTTGTTGAGATAGACAATGGCATTGAGGCTCGTGACCAAGCGCATCTGGCGATACACCGTGCCAAGAAAGCCCGACATGCTGCCTTTTGCATAGTCTTCTTCAAGCCCGGAATGGGCGAACAGTTTCACCGTCTGGATATTGGTGTAGGAGTCGACGATGCGGCCGGTCATGATGGAACGGGCGTCAGCCTGTTCCTCGGCAATCCTGCCGAGGCGCGGCACATACCAGAACATGATGGAGCCGTAGACAACTGCCCACAGGATAAGCGGCAGGGTGAGGCGCCAGTCTGCACTCGCGACCAGGGCGAGCGCGGAGACGAAATAGACGACCACGAAAACGAAGACGTCGAGCACCTTCATCACGGCCTCGCGCACAGAGAGTGCGGTCTGCATGACCTTGGTGGCGACCCGGCCAGCAAACTCATTGCCGAAAAAGTCCATCGACTGTCCAAGCATCTGGCGGTGCATGCGCCAGCGCGCGTTCATTGGCACATTACCCATGAGGCCCTGATAGACGATCAGACCCTGCAGCAAGGTGGCGAGCGGTAGGCCGATCAGCAGTACGCCGCCCATCAGGAACAGTGTATTGGCCTCTCGTCGGACAAACCCGTCCCGGTCGGCCTCCGCCAGCCAGTCGACGATTCCGCCAAGGAAGCCGAACAGCGCAACCTCGCCTACCGCAATGATGGCCGTGAAGCATGACATGGCAATCAGCCATGGAACAGCGCCGCGAATATAATGCCAGATGAACGGCAGAAATTGGCCCGGTGGCAAGCCGTCCAGACTTTCTGGAAATGGGTTCAGACGGCGTTCGAAGAAGCGATACATGACCCGCCCATGTGGCGCGGCTTCTGCCTGTGCGCAAGCAACGAAAGCGCGCCTTGAGGTGAAGTCGCTTCTATTCTGCCTCAGTTGCCGGAGAGGCTTCCGTTTCGCTTTCGATCCACTCGGTTACGCGGGCCTCCAGCGCATCGAGCGGCAGGGCGCCTGCCCCCAGAACGACATCATGGAAGTCGCGTATGTCGAAATCTGTGCCGAGCGCATCTTTTGCGGCAGCGCGCAGCTCCAGGATCTTGAGCTCGCCAATCTTGTAGGCCGTCGCCTGGCCCGGCCAGCCAATATAGCGGGTCACCTCGGTCTGGATGTTGAGTGGGGCGAGGGCGGAGTTGTTCGTGAAGCATTCTTCGGCTTCTTCGCGGCTCCAGCCATACCAGTGCAGGCCTGTATCCGCGACCAAGCGGCAAGCGCGCCACATCTCCATGGAAAGGGCGCCGAACCGCTCATATGGGGTCTCATAGATGCCCGCTTCACCCGCCAGCTTCTCAGCGTAGAGGCCCCAGCCCTCGCCAAAGGCAGTTGCGTAATATTGCTGGCGGAAGCGGGGAACGTCTTCCAGCTCCTGCGATAGCGAAATCTGCAGGTGATGGCCCGGCACGGCTTCATGCGCAGACAGGGCGGGGAGTTCATAGAGGGGGCGCTGGTCGAGGGCGTAAGTGTTGACGAGGTAGTTGCCCTCAATCCCCTTCTCGAGGTCGCCGCTCGAATAGCGGCCTGTCGTATAGCCCGGCGCGATTTCGGCAGGCACCGGAATGACGCCATAGGTCAGGCGCGGCAGCTTGCCGAAATAGGCAGGCAGGATGGCATCGAGGCGCTTTGAAAGGCGCGAGGCCTTTTCAAGCAGGTCTTCCGGCGTCTGGGCATAGAATTGCGGGTCTGTGCGCAGGAAGTTCTGGAAGTCTTCAAAGCTGCCCGGATAGCCAAGCTCTTCGATAATGGTCTCCATCTCGCCGCGAATGCGGGCGACTTCGCGCTCACCAAGTTGATGGATTTCTTCGGGCGAGTAGCCAGCGCCGGCCGTGTGGTAGGCAATGACGGCGGCATAATAGGCCTTGCCGTCATTGAGGTTTGCGATTCCGGCATCTGCGCGGGCTGCGGGCGCATAGACACTTTCCATGAAGTATAGCGCCTCGGCATAGGCTTCGATGGCTTTTGCAACCGCGCGCCGCCCACTTGCCTGGATCATGTCCTGAGCTTCAGGGCTGATCGTGTCGGGCAGATTCTTCAGCGGGGCGTACAGGCCGCTCTCTTCCGGCGAGACATTCGCCTGTTCGCGGATCTGCGCCGTGGTCGTGGCCAGTGGATCCTTGTGGGACGTCCAGCCGGTTTCGATCCCGCGTCTCATATTTGTCTTGTGATCGTTGAAGTAGCGCGGAATGGCATTGAGACGGGAGAGCCAGGCTTCGGCATCGTCCTCATTGGCGATCCGAACCTGTCGCGCGGCATAGAGCGGTTCGGCCTGGAACCCCCAGTCGCCATTGAATGGCAAACGGGCGGTGTCGAATTTGGCTTCAGCGATGTGGCTTTCGAGAAGGTGAGACAGGATTTTCCATTCAGGCGTCGACTGGTCCTCAACGTCTTGCAGCCGGGCAAGGAGGGCGCGAGCTTCGTTCGCCGTCTGCTCTATGCGCTCTGGTGAGACATCGGCCCAGCGATCCGGGGCGCGGTCTTGCGCACGCGCGGCCTCACTAGGATCGAGCGAACGGATAAGGGCCTCATAGTCGATGACAATCTGTTCGATTGTTGGCGCTTCTCTCTCTTCAGGAGCGTTCGACTGGGCGTAGACGAGTGCGGGCGACGCGACGGAAAGCAGGAGAGCTGTAGCAAGAGAACGAAGATTCATGCGCATTTGACCTTTCTTGTCGCGTTGACACCGCGCTGCACCATTCTAGAACCCGGTGTCGTAAGGCTTATTATCCGGGAGACCCCAATGTCAGGCTCAGAGTGGACTGATCCACGCCCGATGTCACCACACCTTCAAGTGTGGAAGTGGCACTGGACGATGGCGACCTCAATTTTCCATCGTGTTACGGGCGTCGGCAACTATCTGGGGGCGCTCCTTATCAGCGTCTGGCTGATTGCGCTGGCGACGGGTCCTGAGGCCTATGGCTTCGTTGAAGGCATCATGTTCCACCCGGTAGGACAGATCCTTCTCTTCTTCTGGCTGCTTTCGCTCGTTTTCCATCTCGTCAACGGCGTCCGTTTTCTTCTCTGGGACGGGCCAAAGATCGGCTTTGAGCCGAAGACGGCGAGCCGGGTCTCCATTTTCAACTTCGCCATCGCAATCATCCTTGCGGCCACGATCTGGTCGCTTGCGACTAATCTGTTCTAGGGGGCGGGCATGAGCACCGATTTCAAGACACCGACTGGCGCAGTTCGTGGCCTGGGGGCCGCGCGGGCCGGCACTGGTCACCACATCAAGCAACGCGTCTCCGCGATTGCGCTTCTCTTTCTCGTCCCATGGTTTCTGTACGCGGTCATCGCGGCCAGCCGCGGCGGCTTTGATGGCGCAACGGCCTGGCTCGCCCAGCCCTGGAACGCCATTCTGATGATTCTCACACTTGGCGCGGCGTTCTACCACATGCGCCTCGGTATACAGGTGATCATCGAGGACTACATTCACAAAGCAGGAATGAAACAGGGTCTGCTGATCCTGAACACATTCGTCTGCGTAGGACTTTTCACGGCCACCGCCCTGTCTGTCCTCAAAGTCTGGATTTCGGCGGGGCTGTGATAGCTGCCTCGTCCCCGGAAGGAAAACGTCACCATGTCTGACTATAAATTTGTCGATCACACCTATGACGTCGTCGTTGTCGGCGCCGGCGGTTCTGGCCTTCGTGCTGCGCTCGGCGCGGCGCAGGCCGGTCTGAAAACGGCATGTATCTCCAAGGTCTTCCCGACCCGTTCGCACACGGTTGCCGCGCAAGGCGGGATCGCCGCGTCGCTGGGCAATATGGGTCCCGATGACTGGCGCTGGCACATGTACGATACGGTCAAGGGCTCCGACTGGCTCGGTGACCAGGACTCGATCGAGTATCTCTGCCGTGAAGCGCCGAAAGCTGTTTACGAGCTTGAGCACTGGGGCATGCCCTTCTCGCGCAACGAGCAGGGCAGGATTTATCAGCGCCCGTTTGGCGGCCACACGACCGAATATGGCGAAGGCCCGCCGGTTCAGCGTACCTGTGCTGCTGCCGACCGGACCGGTCACGCCATGCTGCACACGCTCTACGGCCAGTGCGTCAAGGAAGAGACCGAGTTCTTCATCGAGTATTTCGCGCTCGACCTCATCATGGGTGAGGAAGGCGCCTGCCGCGGTGTGACCGCATGGAAGCTCGATGACGGCACGCTTCACCGCTTCCGCGCGCAGAAGACGATCCTCGCGACCGGCGGTTATGGCCGTGCCTTTTTCTCCTGTACCTCGGCGCATACTTGCACGGGCGACGGCAATGCCATGGTGCTTCGTGCCGGCCTGCCGCTTCAGGACATGGAGTTCATCCAGTTCCACCCGACCGGCATTTACGGCGCAGGCTGCCTCATCACTGAGGGCGCGCGCGGTGAGGGCGGTTACCTGACCAATTCCGAAGGTGAGCGCTTCATGGAGCGCTATGCCCCATCGGCCAAGGACCTTGCTTCCCGCGATGTCGTGGCGCGTGCCATGACCGTGGAAATCCGCGAAGGCCGCGGCGTCGGTGAGGGCAAGGACCATATCCACCTGCACCTTGAACACCTGCCGCCGGAAACACTGGCAGAGCGCCTGCCGGGCATTTCGGAAACCGCGAAAGTGTTCTCTGGCGTCGACGTCACGAAGGAACCGATCCCGGTCCTGCCGACGGTCCACTACAATATGGGCGGCATCCCGACCAATTATCACGGCGAAGTTCTCACCAAGAAGGGCGGCGACCCGGATAGCGTCGTCCAGGGCCTGATGGCCGTTGGTGAAGCGGCCTGTGTGTCCGTTCATGGCGCAAACCGTCTCGGCTCGAACTCGCTGATCGACCTTGTGGTCTTCGGCCGGGCGGCCGGTCTTCGCTGCGGCGCCACGCTGGACGCGGGCGCAAGCCAGCCTGAGATCCGCGACAGCCAGACCGACAGCCACCTTGCCCGCTTCGACCGCGTGCGCAATGCGAAAGGCGACCAGCCTGTCGCGCAACTGCGCATGGATATGCAGAAGGCGATGCAGACCAATTGCGCCGTCTTCCGTACCGGTGAAGTCCTCGATGAAGGCGTTGAGAAGATCGACAATATCTATGGCCGCGTCGGCGGCATGGATGTGAAGGATCGCGGCCTGATCTGGAACACCGATCTCGTCGAGGCGCTGGAGTTCGACAACCTCATCGCGCAGGCCGCAGTGACGGTGAACTCGGCTGCCAACCGCAAGGAAAGCCGCGGCGCCCACGCCCGTGAGGATTTCTCGGACCGCGACGATACTGAATGGATGAAGCACACGCTTGCCTGGGTCGATGAGGCCGGCAAGGTGACAATTGACTACCGCCCCGTGCATGAGTTCACGATGTCCAACGACATCGAGTACATCAAGCCGAAGGCGCGTGTGTATTAGGGGAGCGATATGGTTCAGCTGACACTACCCAAAGGTTCTGCACCCAAGAAGGGCAAGCAGTGGCCAAAGCCGGAAGGCGCCAAGAATACAAAGGCGTTCAAGATCTATCGCTACTCTCCTGAAGAGGGCGGCAATCCGCGCTGGGACACCTATCATGTGGACATGGACCGTTGCGGTCCGATGGTTCTCGACGTCCTGATCTGGATCAAGAACAATGTCGACCCGACCCTGGCTTTCCGCCGGTCATGCCGCGAAGGCGTCTGCGGGTCCTGTTCGATGAACATTGGCGGCCGCAATACGATCGCCTGCACCAAGGGCTGGGACGAGGTTGCCGGGTCCACGATCACCATCGCGCCGCTGCCGCACCTGCCGGTGGTCAAGGACCTCGTGCCGGACCTCACCACTTTCTATGCCCAGCACGCCTATGTGCAGCCCTTCCTCAAGACCGATACGCCGGAACCTGAGAAGGAATGGAAGCAGTCCGAAGAACAGCGCAATGAGCTTAACGGGCTTTATGAGTGCATTCTCTGCGCCTGCTGCACGACGTCATGCCCGTCCTATTGGTGGAATGGCGACAAGTACCTTGGCCCTGCCGCTCTTCTTCAGGCCTATCGCTGGCTGATCGACAGCCGCGACGAAGCCACCGGTGAGCGGCTCGACGATCTTGAAGACCCTTTCAAGCTCTATCGCTGCCACACCATCATGAACTGTGCGCAGGTCTGCCCGAAGGGGCTGAACCCGGCCAAGGCGATTGCCAAGGTCAAGCACATGATGGTTGAGCGCGTCGCTTAAGACCGCTTCACCAGAAGACCAGATTGCGGCCCGTGCCTTTCAAAAGGTGCGGGCCGTTTTCGTTTGGGCCAATGCGCGTGGGGCAGAACGTCCGCCCGCGCGAGGCGGTGGGGGCAGGCTCTCAGGATTTAAGCGGCGGCGGGGCGCGAAGTTCGACGGTCACCACAGCGAGGCCATCGCGCAGCCAGTCCGGCACTTGGGCAGACCTTGCGCCGGGTGGATGACCGGCGCGGAGCGGCGATCGTTTACGGATAAGGCCGGCCTTTCTGATACGCGGCGCCATCCTGCGGGCAAGGCGCTTCGTGGCGGCGGCCGTATCCTCGATGACGGCGAGAAGGGCGTGGAGCCGTTCGGCCAACTTATTGGAACGGACCGTATTATCTGGTTCGGCTCTTGGTAAATGCACGTCCAGAATTTCGAGGATTCTGGGCTGCGGGCGAGGCCCGAAGCGGCCTTTCTTCTGACCCTCGATCCAGAACCCGGCGCGCAGGGAAGCGATAGGCTCGGTGAGCTGGAAACCGCGTCTTGAAGGGGCGAGGGCGGTATTGGCAGGGCGTGCGTTCCGGGTGGAAGGGCTTGTGCTTTCTGGGAGGGGTAGCAACGGGCCGAGGGCGCGCACTTCCAGCATGAGAAGACGGCGGGCGAGGGCCTCTGCCGCCAGCAATGACGGGCGAATCCAGCGCGACGGCGTAACCGGGCCCGATTGTTCGACCATGACCAGCAAGCTGGCCGCCAACCTGGCAAGATGCTGCCAGAGGCGCTGCAGGGTCCGGTCAAGCTGGGGCGGTTCGGTCGACATGAATTAAGGATAGCCGTACCCGCCAGACATGCGGACGGAAGAATTGTTTCCAGCAGGAAATTAACCGTGATTGTGCACTTGTACGAGGCGTACTGGGTTTGAGGTTTGTGCTGTCCTATCATGCCCGCGAAGGCGGGGTATGGATGAGATAGTATATGGGGCTTACTGCACGAGATCCCGGCTTTCACCGGGATGAGCGGATCAGGGGGTCACATCAGACTGTCGGCGAGATCGAGCCAGTCCGGATTGCGCCCTTCGACGAGCTCGATCTTCCAGTCTCGCTTCCATTCCTTGATCCGGCGTTCGCGTTCGAAGGCTGACTCGCGGGTTTCGTGGACCTCGACCCAGACGAGCATTTCGCAGTTGTACCTGTCGGTGAAGCCTTTGATTATGTGCTCGCGGTGCTCCCAGGCGCGACGATTTATGTCGTCGGTCATGCCCGTATAGAGAACGCCTCTGGGCTTGTTGGTCATGATGTAGACGTAGAAGGCCATGAACTTTGGTATGCGGCCAATAAACCGCTGCCTACCCACAATCCGCTCGCCCCGGCGAAAGCCGGGGCCTCAGGCAGGTGGAGTACAGGGCCTGTTGCACGAGATCCCGGCGTTCGCCGGGATGATCGGCCACCTCGGGATAAAAAAAGCCCGGCAGATTGCTGCCGGGCTTTAGTGTTTGGTTGGCCCCAAAGCCTACATCGTCACGACGACTTTACCTTTGGCCTTGCGCTCCATCAGTTCGGTGATGGCGTCGGGGGCTTTTTCGAGGGGGTAGGTGTTTGACACGTGCGGCTTGATCTTGCCGGTCTCATACATCTCGAAGATTTCCTTGATGTTCTGCTCGTTTGCTTTTGGGTCGCGGGCGACGGCGGCGCCCCAGAAGACGCCGACAATGTTGCAGGATTTGAGCAGGGTGAGGTTAAGCGGCATTTTCGGAATGCCGGCCGGGAAGCCGATGACGAGGAAGCGGCCATCCCAGTTCATCGCGCGCAGGGCCGGCTCTGCATAATCGCCGCCGACCCCGTCATAGATGACGTCCACGCCGCCGCCGCCAAGTTCCTTGATCTTGTCGGAGAGGGCTTTCTGCTGGGCTTTGTCGAGCGGGCCGCGATCATAGACGAGGCCGTGCTTTGCGCCTTTTTCGAGGGCGAGGTCGACCTTGTCCTGGCTGGACGCGGCGGCGATGACTTCCATGCCCATGGCCGCACCGAGTTCGACAGCGGCGAGGCCGACACCGCCAGCTGCGCCGAGGACGAGCAGGGTTTCGCCGGCCTTGCAGTTGCCCCGGTCTTTCAGGGCATAATAGGAGGTGCCGTAGGTCATCAGCAGGGCGGCGGCCTCTTCAAAGGACATGGAGTCCGGGAAAGGACGCACGCGGGCCTCATCGACTTTGGCTTCTTCGGCCATACCGCCCCAGCCGATCGACCCCATGACGCGGTCGCCGACTTTTACCTTGGTGACGCCTTCGCCGACCGATTTGACGATGCCGGAAAGCTCACCGCCCGGGGAGAAGGGGCGCTCTGGCTTGAACTGGTACATGTCCTGGATGATGAGGACGTCTGGATAGTTCACGCCGACGGCCTTGACGTCGATCACAATTTCGCCCTTGCCGGGCTCGAGCGCGGGAACGTCTTCCAGAACGAGGGCGTCAGGTTTACCGGGCGTCTTGGAAAGTAGGGCTTTCATGGGCGTGTTCCTCTTGCTGTATCTTGGCAGTGTCTTGTGGGACATGTAATTGACGGGCTGAACCTATCCATGGCACCGCGCGCTGTGAAGCATGACGCGAGGAAAAAGCACCTCGTAGCTGGAGCATTGAGAAGATGGCGAAAAGCTGGGCGCTGGCCCTTCATGGTGGAGCCGGTCCGCTGAGAAAGCGTGACCATGCGGTGGCAGAGACGCATATGGCCGAGCTGTTGCGCGAGGGCGAAAAGCGTCTGGCGCGCGGCGACAAGGCGCTGGATGTGGTGCATGCGCTGGTCATCGCGCTGGAAGAGTGCGGGCATCATATTGCCGGGCGCGGGTCTTCGCCCAACGCCATCGGCCAGTGGGAACTGGACGCGGCCATCATGGACGGGCGCACGCGCAATGCCGGGGCGGTGGCTTCGCTGCGCGGCTACAAGTCACCGGTGACGGCGGCGCGCCTCGTCATGGAAAAGACCCCGCACGTGCTGATCACCGGCAAGGGCGCGGCGATGATTGCGCGCGAGCACAAGCTGGAAAGGGTCCACAGCCCGAAGAATTACTACAAGCCGGCGGTCAGCCGCCCCGTTAAAAAGGGTGAGCTGGCGCACGGCACGGTCGGTGTCGTCGCGCTCGATACCGATGGGCGGCTCGCGTCTGCGACCTCGACGGGCGGGCTGCTCGGCAAAACGCCGGGCCGGGTTGGCGATACGCCGATCATTGGCGCAGGGCTATGGGCAGATGAGCGGGTCGCTGTCTGCTGTACCGGGCAGGGCGAATATTTCCTGCGCACCAATGCGGCGGCGGATGTCAGCTCGCGCGTGCGCTATGGAAAGCAGCGCCTGCGCGAGGCGGCAGAAGGCTCGCTTGAGGATCTCACCCTGCTCGGCGGCGACGGTGGGATGATCTGTCTCGACGTGCTGGGCCATGTCGAAGTGGTGTTCAATGCCGAGACGATGAAGCGCGGCGTGGTGACCAGTTCTGGCCGCTTCGACGTCGCGACAATGAGGTGACGGACCAATGAGCGGCGCGACGCTGGGCTTTTTCATTGCGGGTGTGCTGGTCGCCTTCCTGTTTGCGCTGGCAGTCCAGATGCGCGTGATGGCGGGTCTGGTGCTGCGCCGGGCCGCGCAGGCAAAGTTCAGTGAGCTGAAAGACGGCACGGCGCGTTTTGCCGTCGTGCATGCCGTGGCCGGGACAGACAAGCTGGACGCGGGCGACGCTGTCGGGGAGGCCGCGACCTGGCTGCGCACCGAATATCCGGCCGCGATCCGCCACATCAAGATTGCCCGCCTTGCGACGGCGGTGACGGCGGTCTTGTTCCTCGCAGTGCTGGTCACGTGGCGGTTCACGGCGGGGGCAGAAGGGTAGAGGCATGCGCGGTTATTTTGCGATTGGGGCTGAGGGGATCTCCAAGCCGATGAACCTTGGCGCGCTGATGCGGACGGCGAATGCGTTCGGGGCGAGCTTTGTTTTCTCAGTTGGCGCGGCTGACCGGGTGAAGCTCGCCTATAAGGCCGACACGTCCAAGACCTTCGAGAGCGTGCCCTATTATCAGTGGAATGCGATGGACGATATCGCGCTGCCCAAGGGCTGCCAGATGGTGGGGATCGAGCTCACCGATGATGCGATCGAGCTGCCTGAGTTTCGCCACCCCAAGGCAGCGGCCTATGTGCTGGGCCGGGAGCGGGGGGATCTGTCGCCGGAAATGCTGGCGCGCTGCGACCATGTGGTGAAGATCCCGACCAAATTCTGCATTAATGTCAGCCTTGCGGGCGCGCTGGTCATGTATGACCGGGTGCTGTCCATGGGCGGCTTTCGTGACCGGCCGGTGATGCCGGGTGGGCCGAACGTATGAGCGGTATGGGCCGCGAAGATCGCATCCGTCTGCGCGATAGCTTGCTGGCGGAGGCGCGCGCTCGCCCGCTGATCATGGGTATCCTCAATGTAACGCCGGACAGTTTCTCTGATGGCGGCAAGTTCGATGAGGCAGGCGCGGCGCTTGCCCATGCTGAGGCGATGGTGGCGGCGGGCGCTGACATTCTGGACGTTGGCGGCGAGTCGACTCGGCCCGGCGCGGCGCCGGTCAGCGAGGCTGATGAGCTGGCGCGGACCGTCTCTGTGGTGGAGGCACTGGCGGGGCCAGGCCGGGTGCCTGTCTCGATTGATACCTACAAGTCAGGCGTTGCGAAGGCGGCGACCGCAGCGGGCGCAGTGATCGTCAATGATGTGTCGGCGATGTCGGACCCGACGATTGTCGGTGTCGCGGCGGATGCGGGCGCAGCCTATGTGCTGACCTATAATCGCGGCGTGAAGGATGGGGCGCTGGATGCGAGCGCGGACATGCTGGCCTTTTTTGAGGCCGCGATTGTCCGCTGTGAGGGCGAGGGCCTGAAGCGCGCGCACATCATCCTCGACCCGGGTGTCGGCTTTGCGAAGACCTATGCGCAGAATTTCGAGGTGCTGGCCGCCACGTCCGATCTCGTCAGCCTTGGCCTGCCAGTGCTGATCGGCGTGTCGCGCAAATCCTTCATCGGCAAGCGCCTTGGAATTGAGGTGGCAGCGGAGCGGGATGCAGCGTCTGTCGCTGTCGGTCTCGACTCGCTGCGCAGGGGCGCGCATATGCTGCGCGTGCATGATGTTGCTGCCCACCGGCAGGCGATCGAGCTTTGGGAGACAATAGATAATGCGGCGCACTGAACGGGTCTTTGTCGAGAACCTTGGTATTCACGGCTTTCACGGCCTCATCGCCGAGGAAAAGAGCCTCGGCCAGAAATTCTATGCTGATATCGAGTGTCTTGTGGCGCGCGATGAGGCCCCGTCCGACACGATGAACGATGCGGTCGACTATGGGAAAGTCTGCGACCTGGCGCATGACATCTCTGCTAGCGGGCCCTTCAACCTGATCGAGACGCTGGCCGAGCGGATCGGGCATGGCGTGATGGAGACGTTTCCGCTGGTCTCGACCGTGCGCGTGCGCATCCGCAAGCCGAATGCACCGATCCGGCATTTCCTCGATCATGTCGGCGTGGAGATCGAACTTAGCCGTGACTAGTGCGGCGTTAGCGTTCGGCTCCAACCTTGGCGACAGCGCCGGGATGATCGGCCGGGCGATTGAGGCGCTGGATGCGATGACGGGTGTGTCGGTAACCGCGCGCTCCAGCCTCTATGCGACCCCGCCATGGGGTGTTGAGGACCAGCCTGATTTCGTGAATGCCTGCGCGCTGGTGGAAACCGGTCTTGCGCCGCTGGAACTGCTAATCGCGTGCAAGGACCTTGAGGCCGCGCTTGGCCGCATGCCGGGCGAGCGGTGGGGGCCGCGTTTCATTGATATTGATGTGCTTTGGATGGACGGTGTCTCAGTCGAAAGCGAGCGGCTGACCCTGCCGCATCCGCGCATGACAGAGCGGGCCTTCGTGCTGGTGCCACTGACGGAGATTGCGCCAGAGCTGATTGTCGGGGGGCGGGCGGTTGCTGATTGGGTCAGCTCGGTGGAGGCTGGCGGGATCAGGAAGCTGACAGACTGAGGCTGATCCTAACCCTGATAGATCGATCCAGCCGGGGCGAAGGCCATGATGAGGGTCAGGGCGGCGATGAGCGCGAGCGCGGCAAGCGAGAGGCCTTTTGAGAAACCCTGGGTCATGATCCTTGTCCTTCGGCGCGCGGCCTTGCTGTTCCGGTGATCTTCCGGACTGTGTCCAACCCGGCGGATGTAAGAAGTTATCGGGCAAGAAACATGCTGCACTGCGAATAGGTTCCATGCCGGGCCGGAATGGGACTGTTTGCGGGCAGGCCGGGGTTTCTTTGTGGCGTAGCCTTAGGGACGCCAAGGTTTCCAAGGTTTGCGTCCTCGCAAGGCATCGCGCAGCTCGGCTTCGAAACGAAAAAGCGTTAGCGGCCAAAGCATCACAACCAGACTGCCGCTGATCTTGGCCTGCGAGCCAGAGAAAAGCGCGTTGGCGAGCACCGCCGAGCAGCAGAGATACTGAAAGCAGACAAGGTCAAACAAACGCCGGGAGATCACCGGGTCCGCGTTTTCGAAAATGTAAAGCGCGCCAAATACTACCCAAGCGCACAAACCCGCGAGCGAAGCGTAACCGAATAGCCGCGGGAATAGCTCGTCTCTCGAAACGATGATTGCGTATGCGAAGACCCAGCTCATCTGTAGAATGAAAAATGTGACCACAGCCAGGAAAAGCGCGGCGTCGTGGCCAGCCCCCACCAAACGTGCCGCGAGATATACGAGGGTTGCGGCTCCGAAAACCGTGCCACTCGCCGTCTTGAAGGATGCAAAACTACTGAGAAGGCTGGGCATGCGCGCTTCAGCTCGCGAAGCCGGCGTCCTTAACGGCGGCCTGGTAGGAGCGGGAGACGGGGACTTCCTCGCCGGAGTGCAGGATCAGTTTCAGCTTGCCATCGGTGCGTTCGGCACGGGCGACGCCCTTGCGGGCGACCCACCAGGAGCGATGGACGCGCAGTCCGTCCGCATCGGCGAGCTCCCTCTCAACATCGGAAAGCCGGATCAGGATGAGGTCGCTGCCGAGCGAGGTGAAGACGCGGCAGTAATGGTCTTCTGAGGTAACGGCCCAGAGGTCTGCGGTGTGGTATTTTACGGGAAGGCGCTGGAGGAAGGTCTGGACGGCGCTGCCCTCGTCGGCGGCATGGACGAAGTCCGGCCCGGCCAGATCAAAGGCGCGGCTGACCGTATAGCCTACAAGCGTCATCGCCGTCGCGATCACCAGCACGTAGAAATAGATGACGTGGATCGGCCCGGTGCCGACGCGGATATAGCCCCCCGTTAAGAAAGCGAGGGCGTAGATGGCGAAGGTGACGCCCGCAGCGGTGACAAGCGAAGTGATGATGATCATCAGCCAGGCCGGACCATTGGGCCGGAGGCGATAATAGGCGTTCACCGTCAGCTCTCCGACGAGTGATCCTGTCATGATGAGCAGGAGCCAGATGCCGAAATTGAGCAGGAAGGGCGCGTTGCTGTTGCTGCCATAGGGGCGCACGAACGCAAGGAAGAGCGAGATGCCTGCCAATAGCAGCGCCTCGCGTCCGCGTTTCTTCCAGTCGATCGCGATACGCAAGCTGCAGGCCCCTCTTCATTCGCGCTTCGTGAATGACATTGGCTGCATTTCGCGAAGGATTCCAGACCCCTGACGCAAACTTGGTCGAGGCGGTGCGGCGGCATCTGCATGTTCTGGAGGCCGGGCACATCGAGGCCCGCAGACAGACACACTTCAATACAGACGGAGACCCGAGACCATGAAGAAGATTGCAGCCCTTGCCAGCCTTATTGCCCTTGCAGCCCCGACCGCCTGGGGCGCCAGCGTCGAGTTGACGATTAACGGCGTTGAGACCGCCTCCGGAGAGATCCTGATCGGCGTTTTCGATAGTGAGACGGGTTGGAGGTCAGATGCCTCTATCGCCGAAGCCCAGGCCGATGCGGCCACAGGTGCTGTGACCGTGACGCTGGACGGGCTGCCTGAAGGCGAAGTTGCGATCAAGCTTTACCACGATGTCGATTCCGATGGTGAGCTGAAGCGCGGAAACTTCGGCATTCCAACCGAGCCCTACGGTTTCTCGAATGATGCGCCGATCCGCTTTGGCCCGCCGAGCTGGAGCGCCGCGAAATTCACCCTCGATGGCGAGACCACCAGGCACACGCTGGCACTGCGCTAGTCCGCGCGCCTTCCGCCACTATCGAAATCAGGACACGAGACAATGAGCCTTACAGACGTATCCTCCCAGACCCGCCGCCTTCCCCGCCTGCCGAAACTTTCGCGCACGGCCTGGACAGTTGGTATTGCCTTGCCGGTCTACGGTGCCATCAGCGCGCTGACCCTTATGGATGTGGGTCGCCTGCCCCGCTTTCGCTTTGACCCGCAGCCGCTGATCGAGTCGGGCATCGCCATTCAGCTTCATGTGGCGGCGGCGCTGACCACGCTGGCCATCGGCATCTATCTCATGATGGCGCCGAAGGGATTTACCCTGCACCGGGCTTTTGGCTGGGCCTGGGTGATTTCCATGGCGGTCACGGCAGGCTCTTCCTTCTTCATCATGACCCTCTTCCAGAACTTCTTTAGCCCGATCCATGCATTGTCGGCCTGGACGTTGATTGGCCTTCCAGTGGGGATCGCGGCGATCCGCCGCCGGAATGTGAAGAAGCACCGTCAGGAGATGACCAACATGTTTGTTGGCGGCATGGTGGTGGCTGGCCTGTTCACGCTGCTTCCGGGCCGGATGATGTGGCACGTCTTCTTCGCGATCTGAACGCGATACGTCTTCTCCCTGTTCAGGACCCTGCGACAGCGCGGGGTCCTGCATCGTTTTCGGCGGGCTTGATTGAACGAAATCCCGCGCAACGTCGTTCTTACCGGCCTGCCCAGCTTTTCGCAGAGGCCCGACTACGCCTGCATCAATCTTATCTGGTGGAGGAAGATGTCAGGCTGGTGCGCCGTATTCAGAAAGACTATTTTGGACCAGTATTTTCTAAGCATAGCGATTATTGGCTTCGTTGGTCTCTCGAGTGCCTGGGTCTACCACTTTGCCCGGAAAATTGGTGTTTCTTACGCCATTATCTATGTCCTGCTGGGCATGGCGGTGTTTGCCGTCTTCCCGGAATTGCCCTGGGTGTCCCCGTTCACCAAGGAAACCTATGCCATCCACCTCACGGAATTGATGGTGATTATCGCCCTGATGACCACGGGTCTGAGCATTGATCAACGATTTGGGCTGAAACGCTGGGCCAGCCCGTTAATGCTGGTGTCGGTCGCCATGATGCTGAGCATCGCGGGTCTTGCCGCTATGGGGTACTGGTGGCTTGGCCTCAGTCTGGCCTCGGCCGTTCTGCTGGGCGCGGTGCTGGCCCCGACAGACCCTGTTCTCGCCTCCGACGTCCAGGTGGGGCCACCCAATAGTGGCGATGACGACCGTGTGAGATTTGCCCTGACAGCCGAAGCCGGGATGAATGACGGATTGTCATTTCCTTTTACATGGCTGGCGATTGCCTTGGCGGGTGCAGCAGGCGGCGGACAGGCGGTCCTTGCCGACTGGCTGCTATACGACGTCCTCTACCGAATAATCGCGGGTCTGATCATTGGTTATGTAGGCGGGCGTGCGATCGCGTACGTCTTCCTGCATCTGTCGCAAAAACTCGGTCTGGATCATATCCGCGAAGGATTGACCGCGGTCGCTGCAACGCTTGCCATCTATGGTATCACTGAGCTGGCGCACGGCTACGGGTTTATCGCCGTCTTCGTCTGTGCCCTGACCATTCGCGACTTTGAGCGTGAACACGAACATCATAGGAAAATGCATGAATTCACCACGCAGCTAGAGCGGGCATTGATGGCGATACTGCTGCTACTGCTTGGCGGTGCGGTCATGGATGGAATCCTGGAGCCACTGACCTGGCCGCTCATTGCGGCAGGTTTGCTGATCGTACTCGTAGTGAGGCCAGTCATTGCCTACCTGGCGCTGAGCTGGACAGAGCGTTCGAGGCGGGAGAAGTGCGTCATCAGCTTTTTCGGCATCAAAGGCATCGGGTCGTTCTTTTACTTATCGTTTGCCTTGGGCGAAACAGATTTCGCCAACGCCGAAACACTCTGGGCGCTGACAGCCTTTGTCGTTCTCATATCGATCATGGTGCATGGCATAACATCGTCGATCGCCATGAAGTGGCTTGGCGATAGAGCCTGATAACGCGGCGTCTCAGCCCTTTATCTATCACGCGACGCCCGGCATAACTGCGGGGCGTCCTGGTATAGTGAAAGGGTTTTTCCTCATGCGTCTCAGCTCTCTGGCTGTCATCGGAGCCTTCGGGCTTGTATCCTGCGCGACACAGACCGCGCCGCCTGCCCTGTCAGACCTGTTTGAGGGTGAACCAGAAAGCGCTGTTGAGGCACTGAACCGCTATTATGCAACGATCGATCCGGCGACCCTGCCGCAGGCGCCGCAAGGCGTGTCATTGCCGCTTAACGAGCCGCTGACGCGGGTGCTGCTGGCGTCCTGCAATGATGAAGAGCAGGAAAGCCCGACCCTGGCGCGGCTGGCCGAGGAAGAGGCCGACCTGTTCCTGATGATAGGCGACAATGTCTATGGCGACCGCGATGGCCGCGACTACTCCAACAATCAGCCCGAGCTCGATGAGCTGCGCGAGAGCTTTGCGGACCTTGCAGACCGCGCGGAATTCCGGGCGGTGCGCGCCAAATTCCCGATGATGGTCGCGTGGGATGACCATGATTACGGCGCCAATGATGGCGGCAAGAATTTTCCGTTCCGTGACTATGCCGAGAAGATCCACGAGACATTCTGGGGCCTCGGCGACGAGGATGTCGGCCAGTGGCCGGGCACTTACTATGCGCGCACTTTCGGGCCGGACGGCCAGCGCGTTCAGGTCATCATGCTGGATACGCGTTTCTTCCGGTCTGACCTGACCCCGACCGACGAGTACGGCGCGCCCGGCAAGGAGCGCTATATGCCGGCGGCGCAGGGCAGCTATCAGGACATGCTGGGCAGTGCGCAATGGACCTGGCTCCAGAACCGTCTGCAGGACGAGGCAGACCTTCGCTTCATCGTCTCATCCATCCAGGTGCTGCCAACAGCGCATGGTTGGGAATCATGGGACAAGATGCCCGATGAGCGCCAGCGCCTGTTCGACATGGTGAAGAGCACAGAGGCCGGCGGCGTGGTTTTCCTGACCGGCGACCGGCATACGGGCTTCATTTATGAAGAAGCGGGTGTTCTGCCCTATGAGGCCAATGAACTGACAGCGTCATCGCTGAACGTGTCCTTTGCGACCGAGACTGACGAGATGGATGAGCGCCAGGTCGGCGCTGGCTTTCCACCCGAGAATTACGGCGTTGTCGAGATCGACTGGGAAGGCCGGAGCCTGAGCTTCCTGCTCAAGGACGGTGAAGGACAGACCGTGCGCCAGAACGACATTGCCTTTGAAGACCTCGGCGTGGAATAAGCCCGGCTAAACGCCAAGCCACACCAAGAAGGGCCGTAAAGGAGCCCGGTCTGCCATGAGCGACTACCGCAATGTATGGGCGCTGATTGCTGCCGCTGCCTTCCTTCAGCTCGGAGGCGGTATCCTTGGTGTGGTCACGCCGCTCGGCCTTGAAACGCTTGGCGTCAGCCCTGGCCTGATCGGTGCAATTGCGGCGGTCTATGCGATCGGCTTCATGGTTGGGGCCTATACCGCCAGCAATGCGGTCATCCTGTTTGGCAACATTCGCGTTTTCTCGGCCGCCGCGGCCACTTGCGGCGCAAGCGTTCTGGTCATGCAGCTGGCGCTCGACCCGTGGAGCTGGACCTTCGTTCGCATTGTGCAGGGCGCGGCGTTTGCCTGGATGTTTTCGAGTATCGAGGCGTGGCTCGGCGCGACCGTGTCGGTCAGGAACCGGGGCAGCGTCAGTGGCTTCTACCACCTGATCGCGAAATTCGCCCTGATGGCGGGGCCATTCTTTGTCGCCGGGCTCGCGCCCGTGGATTTCCGCCCATACCTCTGGTGCGCCATGTTCCTCTGCCTGTCGCTGCTGCCGGTCTGCCTGACCCGGCGCGGTGAGCCGCCTGCGCCAAGTGTTGAGCCATTGCCGTTCAGGCGCCTGTTCGACATCGCGCCATCGGCAGTTATTGCCGTGTTCCTTGCGGGCCTCATCAATAGCGGGACGCTGGCGCTCCTGCCGCTTTATGCCGGTGTGGCCCTGCCGGGCATTGGCGGCGGATCGACGGGCGCGGCGGCCATTGCGGCGGCCGCGGTCTGGACGGGCGGGCTGATCAGCCAGTGGCCGGCGGGCCGAATTTCCGATCATGTCGATCGGCGCGTGGTCATTGCGGTGATGGGGGCGGTGTCGGCTGTTGCCGCGCTGGTGCTTGGCCTCTTTCCGCGCATGGCAGAGAACTGGACCCTGATTACGCTGGCCGTTTGGGGCGCAGGCTCGCTGTCTTTCTATGGCATCGGTGTCGCGCATGCGATTGACCGGTCGGATACGGCGCAGATTTCGCGCGTCATGTCGGGGCTTCTTTTTGTCTGGGCGGCGGGGTCCGTCATTGGGCCGCCGCTCTCTGGCTATGCGTTTCGTATGCCGTTTACCGAAGGCGGACTGTTTCTTCTTGCGGCGATCAGTTCGGCAATTCTGGCAGTGGCCATGATGTACAGGCGGACAAAGCGGCAGGATGTGCCCAAGGAAGCGCAGGAGCCGTGGAAGATTACCCTCCCAAGCACAGCATCTACGGGCGAAATCGACCCTCGCACGGAGTAAGGCTGGCTTGGTTCGTGATCTGGACCTATCCGGTTGCGCCGCAAAATCTCAGTGTTATAAGGCCACGAGTTTCTGAGCGGTAATGCGTGCATCGCATTCCCCCTCCCGCCGACGATATCAAAGAGGCTTATTTCCCCAATGAACATTCACGAATACCAGGCCAAGGCCGTACTGAAGTCCTATGGTGCGCCCGTTGCAAACGGTGCGCCCGTGCTGTCGATCGACGAAGTGGAGAAGGCAGTCGACCAGCTGCCGGGGCCGCTCTGGGTCGTCAAAAGCCAGATCCACGCAGGTGGTCGCGGCAAAGGCAAATTCGTGGAGTCTGCTGCTGGTGAAAAAGGCGGCGTTCGTCTCGCCTTTTCCAAGGAAGAAGCGATCAGCCACGCCAAGGCCATGTTCGGCAACCACCTTGTCACGGCGCAGACCAACAAGGACGGCAAGCAGGTCAACCGCCTCTACATCGAAGACGGCGCAGACATCTCGCGTGAGCTTTACCTCTCTGTCCTGATCGACCGCGCAACCGGCAAGCCGGCTTTCGTCGCATCGACCGAAGGCGGCATGGACATCGAGGAAGTCGCGCACTCCACCCCGGAGAAGATCCTCACCCTGCCGATCGACCCGATCGCTGGTGTCACCGACAAGGACAGCGAGACGCTCTGCGACGCGCTGAAGCTTGAAGGCGACGCACGCGCAGACGGCATGAAGCTCTTCCCGACGCTCTACAAGGCGTTCACGGAGAAGGACATGGCGATGCTGGAGATCAATCCGCTGATCGTCATGGAAGACGGCCACCTGCGCGTTCTCGACGCCAAGGTGTCTTTCGATGGCAACGCCCTGTTCCGTCACCCTGACATTGTCGAGCTTCGTGACAAGACCGAAGAGGACGAGAAGGAAATCGAGGCGTCCGAGTGGGACCTCGCCTATATCGCGCTCGAGGGTACGATTGGCTGCATGGTGAACGGCGCAGGCCTCGCCATGGCGACGATGGACATCATCAAGCTGTACGGTGAAGAGCCGGCAAACTTCTGTGACGTTGGCGGCGGCGCCAACAAGGAGAAGGTGGCAGCTGCGTTCAAGATCATCATGAAGGACCCGAACGTGAAGGGCATCCTGGTGAACATCTTCGGCGGCATCATGAAGTGTGACGTCATCGCTGAAGGCGTGATCGCTGCGGTCAAGGAAACCAATCTGGGTGTGCCGCTGGTCGTCCGCCTCGAAGGCACGAATGTCGATGAAGGCAAGGCCATCATCAAGAATTCGGGTCTCAACGTGATCCCTGCCGACGATCTCGACGACGCGGCCAAGAAGATCACCGAAGCGATCAAAGGCTAGAGCTTAAACGTTTTTTCGCGCGCCTGAGGGCGCGACCCAAAGATTTCAGGGACCTTATCCATGTCCATTCTCATCGACTCCAATACCAAAGTCATCGTGCAGGGCCTGACCGGCAATACCGGTTCGTTCCACACCAATCAGGCGCTCGAATATTACGGCACCAAGATGGTTGCCGGCACGCACCCGAAGAAGGCTGGCCAGAAATGGACCGCCGACAATGGCACCGAGCTGCCGATCTACG
Source organism: Henriciella barbarensis (assembly GCF_003576345.1). Classification (GTDB taxonomy): domain Bacteria; phylum Pseudomonadota; class Alphaproteobacteria; order Caulobacterales; family Hyphomonadaceae; genus Henriciella; species Henriciella barbarensis. The sequence goes on from NZ_QWGB01000005.1 coordinate 1,002,094, forward strand.
CCACCGCAGGCGAAGCCAGGGAAGCCACCGGCGCCAACGCATCCGTGATCTATGTGCCGCCAGCTGGTGCAGCTGCCGCGATTGAAGAAGCCATCGACGCAGGTATCGAACTCATCACCTGTATCACCGAGGGTGTGCCGGTCATGGACATGGTGCGCGTGAAGGCGAAGCTCGCCAATTCCAAGTCGCGCCTCATCGGCCCGAACTGCCCGGGCGTCCTGACCCCCGAGCAGTGCAAGATCGGCATCATGCCGGGCAAGATTTTCAAGAAGGGCTCTGTCGGCGTGGTGTCGCGTTCAGGCACGCTGACCTATGAAGCTGTGTTCCAGACCTCGAATGCCGGTCTTGGCCAGACGACAGCTGTCGGCATCGGCGGCGACCCGGTCAACGGCACCAACTTCATCGACGTGCTGGAGCTGTTCCTCGCCGATGACGAAACCAAGCAGATCATCATGATCGGCGAAATCGGTGGATCTGCCGAAGAAGAAGCTGCTCAATTCCTCAAGGACGAAGCCAAGAAGGGCCGCAAGAAGCCAATGGTTGGTTTCATCGCTGGCCGCACGGCGCCTCCGGGCCGCACGATGGGCCATGCCGGCGCAATCGTTTCAGGCGGCAAGGGCGATGCACCTTCCAAGATCGAAGCCATGGAATCGGCTGGTATCAAGGTGTCTCCGAGCCCTGCGCGTCTCGGCGATACCATGGTAGAGGTTTTGAAAGGATAGCCCCGGATACTAAGTGTCCGAATGGCGGCCAGACGAGGCCAATAAAACGACCCCGCCGGGCCGTCCAGTGAAGCAACAGGACGGTACATACCATGGCTGATGACGGTTCCCCGATTTCGGGTAAGCGGAGCGCACAGAACAGCGCGATGCTGGAAACCGCGTTCTTGTATGGCGGCAGCGCAGTCTGGATCGAAAAGATGCAGGCTGCGTATGCGCGCAACCCCAGCTCCGTGCCAGAAAGCTGGCGCGATTTCTTTGCTGCGCTCGGCGACGGCGAAGAAGCGTCTACGCGCAATGCGGATGGCGCGAGCTGGAAGCGTGATCGCTGGCCCAAACCGGCGGATGCCGACCAGGTCGCAGCCTTTGACGGCAACTGGACCCTGCTTGAGCCCAAGCTCAAGGAGAAGATAAAGTCCGACAAGCCGGCCGCGACGGCTGAGGATGTCGCCGATGCGGTGAAGGATTCGATCCGCGCGCTGATGATGATCCGTGCCTACCGGGTACGCGGTCATCTGGCGGCGAACCTCGACCCGCTGGCCATCGAGAATGATGTCGAGCATCCAGAGCTCGAGCCAGCCAATTACGGCTTCACCGACGCGGACATGGATCGCCGGATCTATATCGACGGCTATCTCGGCCTTGATTACGCGACCATTCCGGAAATGGTCGACATCCTGAAGCGAACCTATTGTTCGACCATCGGCATCGAGTTCCAGCACATTTCCAATCCTGAGGAGAAGTCGTGGCTTCAGGAGCGCATCGAGGGCCCGGACAAGGGCGTCGCTTTTACCCCTGAGGGCAAGAAGGCGATCCTGACCAAGCTCATCGAAGCTGAAACCTTCGAACGTTTCCTTCACCGTCGCTATCCCGGCACCAAGCGCTTCGGCCTTGATGGCGGTGAAGCGGCTGTTCCGGCGCTTGAGCAGATCATCAAGCGCGGCGGCGCCCTCGGCGTAAACGAGATCGTTGTCGGCATGCCCCACCGCGGCCGCCTCAACATGCTGGCTGCCGTGATGGGCAAGCCGTATGAGAAGATCTTCCACGAGTTTCAGGGTGGCTCGACGCAGGGCGCAGAGGGCTTTGGCTCAGGCGACGTGAAATACCACCTTGGCGCGTCTTCGGACCGTGCCTTCGATGGCAATGAAGTTCACCTGACAATGAACGCCAACCCGTCCCACCTCGAGGCGGTAAATCCGGTGGTTCTGGGTCGGACCCGTGCCAAGCAGGCGATGGAAGCTGACGAAACCGGCACGCTGGACCGCTCGCACAAGCTGCCGCTTTTGCTGCACGGCGATGCGGCCTTCGCAGGCCAGGGCGTTGTGTCCGAGTGTTTCGCGCTGTCGGGCCTTGCCGGTTATCGCACAGGCGGCACGATCCACTTCATCGTGAACAACCAGATCGGCTTCACGACCAGCCCAATGTATTCACGCTCCTCGCCATATCCCTCAGACGTCGCTCTGATGGTGCAGGCGCCGATCTTCCATGTGAACGGCGATGACCCTGAAGCGGTCACCTATTGCGCGAAAGTTGCGACCGAGTACCGGCAGAAATTCGGCAAGGACGTTGTCATCGACATGTTCTGCTATCGCCGCTTTGGCCACAATGAGGGTGACGAACCGATGTTCACCCAGCCGGTCATGTACACCAAGATCAAGGGTCACGAATCGACCCGCGAGATCTATGCGTCGCGCCTGGTCAAGGAAGGCCTCGTTTCCGAGGATGAGGTGAAGTCGCAGATCAAGGCGTTCGAGGATTTCCTCGACAAGGCCTTTGACGATGGCAAGACCTTCGAAGCCACCAAGGCCGACTGGCTGGATGGTGAGTGGAAAGGCCTTGGCCTGCCGGAGGATGACGAGCGCCGCGGCAAGACCGGGGTTGCGGTCAAGAAACTGAAAGAGATCGGCGAGACGCTTACGACGGTCCCGGACAATGTCGACGTTCACAAGACACTGCGCCGGGTCATCGATGGCCGCCGTGAAGCGATCGAGACCGGTCAGGGCATTGACTGGGCCACGGCCGAGCACCTTGCTTTCGCGACCCTGCTTGAAGAAGGCTTCCCGGTACGTCTTTCAGGTCAGGACTCTGGCCGCGGGACGTTCTCGCAACGTCACAGCCATTTCGTCGATCAGGCGACGGGCGCGCGCTTTACGCCGCTCAATAACATCGCCGAGGGACAGGCCCATTACGAAGTGATCGACTCGCTTCTGTCTGAAGAAGCGGTGCTTGGCTATGAGTATGGCTATTCGCTGGCCGACCCGAACTGCCTGACCCTCTGGGAAGCGCAGTTTGGCGACTTCTCCAATGGCGCGCAGGTCTTCTTCGACCAGTTCATTTCCTCGGCAGAGCGCAAATGGCTGCGGATGAGTGGTCTCGTCTGCCTTCTGCCACATGGCTATGAGGGCCAGGGTCCGGAGCACAGCTCTGCCCGCCTTGAGCGCTTCCTGCAGATGTGCGCCGAAGATAATATGCAGGTCGTGAACCTGACGACGCCCGCGAACTATTTCCATGCGCTGCGCCGCCAGATCCACCGCGACTTCCGCAAGCCGCTGATCATCATGACGCCAAAGTCGCTTCTGCGTCACAAGCTGGCAACCTCGTCCATGGATGACTTCAACACGAAGTCATCCTTCCACCGCATCCTTTGGGATGATGCGGAGACGCCGGGCCGTGAAGGCAAGGTGAAACTGGCCGAAGACAGCAAGATCCGCCGCGTCGTCATGTGTTCGGGCAAGGTCTATTACGACCTGTTCGAGGCCCGCGAGAAATCGGGTACGGATGACGTCTACCTGTTGCGGGTCGAGCAGTTCTATCCAGTGCCGCGCAAGTCGCTGATCGCTGAGCTGAAGCGCTTTCCGGACGCCGAAATGGTGTGGTGCCAGGAAGAGCCGCGGAATATGGGCGGCTGGACCTTCATGCGCGACGAGATCGAGTGGACCAGCAATCAGGCGGGCGTGCGCAACCCCCGTCCGAAATATGCGGGCCGCCCCCCATCGGCAGCGACGGCAACCGGCCTACTTTCACAACATAACAAGGAAAAGGATGCTCTCATCGCAGCCGCGCTGGGTGACCAGCCGGTCGAAGACAGCATCGTTTCCGCCTGACCTGAACGAACCTAACGGAAACGGAAGCATATGACTGATATCGTAGTCCCTCAGCTCGGCGAGAGCGTGACGGAGGCCACTGTTGGCCAATGGCTCAAGAAAGCGGGCGACAAGGTCTCCAAGGATGAGGTTCTGGTCGAGCTCGAAACCGACAAGGTTTCAGTTGAAGTTGCCGCAACGGCAGATGGCACGCTGAGCGAAATCGTCGCCAATGAAGGCGATACGGTCGAGATCGGCGCCATTCTTGGCCGCCTCGGAAGCGGCAGCGGCGAAGCGCCTGCCTCGGAAGAAAGCGCGCCTGCGGAAGCCAAATCCGAGAGCGCTGAACAGCCGGAAGAGGAAGCTCCGAAGGAAGAGGCAAGCGCGTCTTCCGGTGGCGACGACCTGACCGATGTGACCGTTCCGCCAATGGGCGAAAGCGTCACCGAAGGCACGCTGGGCGAGTTTCTGAAAAAGGTTGGCGACAAGGTCTCCAAGGATGAGACCATTGCTGAAATCGAGACTGACAAGGTCGCGCTGGAAGTGCCGGCAACGGCTGACGGCACGATTGCAGAGCTGCTTGTTTCTCCGGGTGACACGGTTACGCCGGGCTCGGTTATTGCGCGTATTTCGGGTGGTGCAGGCGGTAGTGCTGCGGCCTCATCGGGCGGCACGGTCGCAAAGGAAGCCCGTGTGACCGAAGGCGCAGCGACCAGCCAGACGCCGGCGGAAACCGGTCAGTCTGCGTCTGGGCAGGAAGATCGCCCGGTCTCCCCATCGGTGCGCCGTGTGGCAGCCGAAGGCGGCGTCAATCCGCAGGACATTCCGGGCACGGGCCGCGACGGCCGCGCCACGAAGGCTGATGCCGTAGACTTCGTGAACAAGGCTGCCCAGGCACCCAAGACCGAGAGCAAGCCGCAGGCAGCACCGTCCCAGCGTGAGATCGGTCCACGCGAGGAGCGGGTCAAGATGACCCGTCTTCGCCAGACGATCGCCCGCCGCCTGAAAGAGGCGCAGGACACGGCTGCAATGCTGACGACATTCAACGATGTCGACATGTCCGCCGTGATGGCGCTGCGCTCGAAGTACAAAGAGAGCTTTGCAGACAAGCATGGCGTGAAGCTCGGCTTTATGGGCTTCTTCACCAAGGCTATCGTGTCGGCGCTTCAGGAAATCCCCGCGGTCAATGCAGAGATCGACGGCACCGACATCATCTACAAGAATTACTATGATATCGGCATGGCGGTCGGCACCGATAAAGGCCTGGTTGTCCCTGTCATCCGTGACTGCGATGAGCTGTCTATTGCCGGGATCGAGCGTGAGCTTGGCAATCTCGCCCGCAAGGCGCGCGACGGCGACCTGACCATCGGCGACATGCAGGGCGGCACATTCACCGTCACCAATGGCGGTGTCTATGGCTCGCTCATGTCGACGCCGATCCTCAACCCGCCGCAGTCTGGCGTGCTTGGCATGCACCGGATCGAACAACGCCCGGTCGCTATCAATGGCAAGGTCGAGATCCGCCCGATGATGTATCTGGCGCTCTCCTATGACCACCGCATCGTCGACGGCAAGGAAGCGGTGACCTTCCTCGTTCGCGTGAAAGAAGCGCTGGAAGATCCAGAGCGTCTGCTGCTCGACGTCTAAGCGTCTGTTTGCAGGAAGAATTTAGAGAACGCCCGGTCAGGCATGGCCGGGCGTTTTTTCTTTGAGGCTATGATGGAGGCGTCACTCCCGATGAGCAGAAGCAGACGGCTTACTTCCTGATACCCATCTCCCAGGCGGTGTCGTCGCCGCCGCCTTTCCAGGCGGCATAGGCAACGGCGCCTTCGAGGTTCGCGGCGTCCATCAGGGTGCGGGGCCAGTCGCTTTCCTCGATCATGTCGACATGGATCGGGTGAACACCCCAGAGCAGCTGGGCGCGGCGCAGGCGCGTATTGTCGGCGGATCCATAGAGGATGAAATAGCGCCCGCGATGCTTGGCAAACTGGGCAAGGCGGCGGGCAGAACCTGTGCGTAGCGCGAGCGCCCTTGCGTTGACTGCGAAGGCGAGCGACTGGGCGGCGCGGGCAACAATGTCGATCACGCGCTCATCCTCGCGGTCGCCCATGAATTGCCGAAGGGAGTCGCGATAGTCAGGCGCTTCCTCGGTCGCCTTGATGATCCGGTCCATGATCGCGACGGCTGTGGGCGGGTGGTGGCCGATTGCGGTTTCGGCAGACAGCATGACGGCATCGACGCCCTGATAGATGGCGGTAGCGACATCGCCGGTCTCCGCGCGCGTCGGAGCAGCATTCTCGATCATCGATTCCAGCATTTGCGTCGCGACGATGACCGGGCGGCCAACCTCGCGCGCCTCGCGGACGATGCGCCGCTGGATGATCGGGACCTGTTCGAGCGGGAATTCGACGCCAAGATCGCCGCGCGCAATCATCACCCCATCTGACGCGCGGATAATCGCGTCGAGATCCTTAACGGCGCCGGGTTTCTCGATCTTGGAAATGAGCGGTGCGCGCGCGCCGATGGCGGCCTTTGCTTCTTTCACGTCATCGACAGACTGAACAAAGCTCAACGCCACCAGATCGACCCCGAGGTCCAGCGCGAAAGCGAGATCTTCGCGGTCCTTGTCGGTCATGGATTTGAGTGGCAGCGTCTTGCCGCGAATGGTGAACCCCTTGCGGTCAGAAAGCGTGGCGTGGAAGGCGGGCGTAACCAGAGGGTGCTCACCCACTTCGCTGACTGTGAGGCGGACCTTGCCGTCATCGCAGAGGATTTCGTCACCTTCTTCCAGTTCAGCAAGGATTTCCGGATGGGGGACAGGAATGGTGTCCGGATCGCTCGTGCTCTCATCCGCAATGAGTGCATAGGCCTTTCCATAGGCGAGCTTGATCTCGCCGCCTTTGAACGTGCCGACGCGGATCTTGGGGCCCTGAAGGTCTGCGAGGATGGCGAGGGGGCGGCCCATCGCCTTCTCTGCTGCGCGAACGGCCTTGAAGACGGCGGCATGGGTTTCGTGGTCGCCATGACTGAAATTGAGGCGGAAGATGTCCGCGCCTGCTTCGGCGAGAAGACGGATGGCGTCAGGGCTCGCGCTCTTCGGACCGATAGTAGCGAGTATCTTGGCGTTGCGGCCGCGCAGGCGGGGTGAGGTCATGGAGCGCTTTTCTGCTGGCACGGCGAGGCCGCAATTGAACCTTTTGCCAATCTGGCGCGACTATCCCTTCAGAACAAGCCAGACAAAGGCACAGATGACCCGGGACACTGGACGCATATTCGACGAGCTGCTGCTCGTTTCGGCACGCTCGGGGGACCGCAGGGCAGGCGAACGGCTCGCGGCGCGCTGGCAGCCGAGACTATTACGCACCGCGCGGCGGCTTCTGCGCGATGAGGATGAAGCGGTGGAGGCGGTGCAGAATGCCTGGACGGCGATTTGCCGGGGATGGTTCACACTGCACGATCCGGCGAAATTTCCCGCCTGGGCTTTCACCATTCTGCATCGCAAGTGCGCCGATCGCATCCGCGGCAACCAGACTGACCGCGCCCGTCATGCAGACCTGAGGCCTGATAGCGGCGGTGAAACAAAGGGTGCCGTAGAGGACAGGTTGGCGATCCGTCAGGCGATTGACGGTCTCAGCCACGACCACCGCGCCGCGGCTGTCCTGTTTTTTGGTGAGGAGATGACCCTCCGCGAGGTCGCAGAGATTACGGGTGTGCCGGTCGGCACGGCCAAATCGAGAATTTTTCACGCACGCCGCCAGATGAAGGCGGCTTTGGAAGGAGACGCGTAATGACAGGCATTGATGAGAAAATTCGCCAGGGGATGAATGAGGATGACAGGGCTTTCCTGGCGTCGCTGGATGCAGAGCCGGGACTGTTCCAGCAGATGGGCGCCGCCTTTGCGGGGACAATGAAGCTCTGGACAGTGTTTGCAGTGATATTGTCGCTCGTCTTCTTCGGACTTTCGATCTGGTCGGTCTTCGCCGTGTTCAATAGCGAGACCCCGGTTGAGGCGATTGGCTGGGCAGGCATCGGCCTTGCGGGCTTCATGGCGACGGGGTTCGTGAAGATCTGGTTCTGGCTGCGCATGAACCACCTCACCCTGCTGCGGGAGATGAAGATCATCGAGCTGCGCCTCGAGAGTCTGAACGCGAATTAAGGAAGCCTGCGGAACAGGCAGGCGCGGCAGCCGTTTTTACCGGGTCACAAGCAGAATGCTGAAAGGACACACTATGAAACGCACATTTCTGACTGCTACTGCCGCAATCGCACTGATGACCGCGCCTGCCATTGCACAGGCTGCCGATACGGACATCGAGACCCAGACCGAGGCTGAGATTACGACCGACATTCCGGACGTACAGATCGAGGGCGACGTCGCATCTGACACGACGCTCGAAACTGAAACCCCGACGGCCACCACGCCAAGCTGGGACGGCGATGCCGAGCTTGAGAACGATACGTTCAAGGATGGCGACGGCATGGGCGGCGAGTACTATGAGAGCGAAGAAGACGCGCTCGCCGATTCCGACCTCGAATCCGATACCGATGTCGAGGTTGAAACGCCCGATGCCGATGTGAACCTCGATGTCGAAACCGAGACTGAGTACAATGACGAAGCGGCCGCAAAGCTGCAGATGAATGATCAGTACGGTTCGACCGAGACCTATGGTGATACCAAGGTCGCCGCAGATGTTTCAAGCGATCTGGACGATAGTGAACTTGCCGAGCTGAACTCGGAAAAGTCAGCCCAGATGGCCGCAACCACTGATGCCGAGATTGGTGTCGGCGGCCCCGAAGCCCAGGATGAAGCAGACGCTGCTGCGCGGTATGGCGACATCAATCAGGTTGCCAATCCTGACGTCGATGTCGACGGCCTGACCGAATATGAAGAAGAGCAGATTGAAAAAGCCGGCGAAGACGCTGCGCAGGATATCGACAAGCTCGAGAAGGACAGCACCAAGTACTAGTGCCGTTCCTGACATGAAATCGGCCCCGCAGTGTAAAAGCTGCGGGGCTTTTTTATGGGTGTTGCCCGCAAGGGCTAGGCCTCAAGTTCGACGTCCCAGTAAAGATAGTCCATCCAGGTTTCGTGAAGATGGTTAGGCGGGAAGCGGCGGCCGATTTCCTGAAGCTGGTAATTGGTCGGGCGGACCGGCTTTCGATGCGGGATCATACCTGCGTCCACTGGCATCCGTCCGCCTTTCTTGAGATTACAGGGCGAGCAGGCTGCGACGATGTTCGTCCAGCTGGTACGCCCACCGCGAGAGCGTGGCACGACGTGATCGAAGGTCAGCTCTTCGGGTGTGCCGCAATAGGCGCACTGGAAGCCATCGCGCAGGAAGACGTTGAAGCGGGTAAATGCGGGTGAACGGTCCTGCCGGACGAATTCACGAAGTGCGATGACGGAAGGAAGGCGCATCTCGAAACTTGGACTGCGCACGACGGTGTCATATTCGGCGATGATATCAACGCGGTCGAGAAAGACAGCTTTGACGACATCCTGCCAGGGCCAGAGCGATAGCGGATAATAGGAAAGGGGCCTGAAATCGGCGTTCAAAACGAGAGCGGGCCGCCCATTTGGCGGGTTAGTCAGGACCTCAGGCATTGCAGCCTCCTCCCTGTCCCTCTGTGCGGCTGACGAAAATGTCAGTGAACACGCGCCTCCATCGGTTTTGTAGGGATCATTAATGATTCCCGAATACGAGTTTATGACAGAATCCGGGTTTGGCTAGCGTGTATGCGCAATCGGTCGCGGATCAGCCCGATTAAGTCTATATCAGGCATCCAGTCCGCCGCTTGCCGAATACGCTTTTGCGCGCTCTGCATTGATCCAACCCCACAAGAGATGGGCGGCGACGCCGCGCCACGGACGCCAGGCCTCGGCGAGCTCCGTAAACGCTTTCGGCGCGTAGCGCTCTTCATGGCCACTGAGCTGTCTATAGGCCTCCATGAGGCCGACATCGGCAATGGGAAAGGCGTCGAGGCGGCCACAATAGAGAAGGAAAAGATCGGCCGTCCAAGGGCCGATGCCTTTGACGGCGAGAAGCTCGGCGCGGGCAGCCTCGATCTCTGCATGGTAGACGCGTGTGAGGTCCAGCGCGCCCGTATCTACGGCAGTCGCGATGGATTTGAGATGGCCGACCTTGGGCCGTGACAGACCGCAACCTCTCAGCGTGTCCTCGCTGGCGTCAAGGACCGAGTCGGGCGTGACCTCCCCAAGTTCTGCTTCGACGCGGCCCCAGATCGTGGCAGCGGCCTTGGTCGTGATCTGCTGGAAGGCGATCATGCGGGCGATGGTGTGATAGCCGGGCGGGCTGTAGCGCCAGTCGGGCAGACCGGTGACCGCGAAGGCAGCGGCGAAGGCAGGGTCCCGGACCATGAGTTCTTCACAGGCCTGCTGGAGTGTCTCTTTCGACGGTTTCGACATGGGGCACTCCGCAGCTCAGGACTGACTGTTAGCCTATCGCATCAAATTATGCCCGGCGAGCGGCGGTCGGCCCGGCCCTCTGGAAATCTTTGACCGCCTCCAATCATACGCGTATCCTGCGAAGTGAAAAGAAAACGGAGGAGACAGCATGGCAGACGGACACGGCGCGGGCGGACAGGCCCAGTTTCGCGAGATGATGGAAGGCACGAAGGAGGATTGGGAAATCATCTCCGAGCATTCGCGTATCTTCAATAAGGGCCTCGCCAAGCGCGTACTCGACCATCTTCGCCTTCTCGATGGTGACTTTGGCGGCTTTCCTGTCGACCGGCTGGAGCATTCGCTGCAGACGGCGACCCGTGCCCACCGCGACGGGCGGGATGAGGAATATGTCGTCTGCGCGCTGCTGCACGATATCGGTGACACGCTGGGCAGCATGAACCACCCGGATGTGGCGGCTGCGATCCTCAAGCCTTTCGTATCAGAGGAAAATCTCTGGATGGTGGCCAATCACGGCGTCTTCCAAGGCTATTACTTCTTTGAGCATCTCGGTCTCGACAGGAACATGCGCGACCAGTTCAAGGACAATCCACACTTCCAGCGCTGCGCGGAGTTCTGCCACAAGTACGATCAGAAGGCGTTTGACCCCGAGTATCAGAGCGAGCCGCTGGAGTTCTTTGAGCCGATGGTGGAGCGCGTCTTCTCCAAGCCGAAGAATTCGATCTATCTGCGCAAGACTGAAGAGGCGTCGGCGTAGGAGCTGCGCCTTTGTTTCTGCTATCAACGGCCGTGTGATTCGACTTCGCTCACCATGCGGCCGTTTTGCTTTTACGTGTTGAGATCAGCGCGCGTGCGGCCCTGCGTGGCGAGGCCTTCGTCCAGCAGGGCGTCTGAGACCGCTTCCAGTTCGCTCTGCAGTCTGGCGAATATCTCCTTGCGATTGAGGCCAGCCGGGATTGGGGGCAGGGCTTCGTAGACAACAAGGCCGGGCTTGCGGACCATGCCGCGCGGCTTCCAGCACAGACCGGAATTCGTCGCGAGCGGGACGACTGGCACCTCAAGCTGGTTGTAGAGCGCGGTGACGCCTGCGGACTTGTAGGCCGGGGCTGCCCCAGCGGGCTGGCGGGTGCCTTCCGGATAGATGAGGACCTGGCGGCCCTGTTCGGTGCGGGCTTTCGCCTCGCGCAGCATCTTTTTCAGCGTCTTCGATGTGCCGCCTCGGTCGATGGGGATCATCCTTGTCTTGAGGGCATACCAGCCGAGCGCAGGATACCAGAGCAATTCGCGCTTCAGGATGATGGCCGGATCCGAGAACAGTAGGAACGGGATGAACACGTCCAGCATGGCCTGGTGCTTGCCAGCGATGAGGACGGGGCCCTGCGGGATGTGTTCGCGTCCGCGCAGCTCGACCTTGATGCCGCAAAGAAGGCGAAGGCCCACGCGTACATATTGGGCGTAGAGCCGAATGGCGGCCACGGCGAATTTGCGCGGCAGGAGCAGCGTCGGCAGGCAGGTGATGCCGATAACGGCCATGCCGCCATAGAGCCAGATGACGAACAGGAATGAGCGCACAGCGTTCAAAGTGAACTCCTCAGCGAGCGGCCAACAGTGACCCGCGCAGCGATACGGGCCGCGAGCGCGCCTGCGATAGGAGAGACGGCCAGAATGATGAGGTCCCACTGGTCGAGGGACAGCTTTGGTAGAAGCTCACTCGGCGCGCTGGAGCTTTGCGCCGAGAAGACGATGATAGCGGTGACGGCGAGCGCGGCCACCGACCCCGCCGCGCCAGCCTTGAGACCGAGGAGCCAGAACCGGCGCTCAAACAAACGTGCGATAAAGCGGTCTTCAGCCCCCGCGAGATGCAGAACATCGACAATATCCTTGCGCGCGAGAAGGGCCGCATGGGTCGCGAAGGCGATGACGGAAATGGCGGTCATGGTGAGAAGCAGCACGGTGCCAATGGCGGCGATGCGCAGTGTGCCGAGGGCTTTGCGCACTTCAGCGGCGTAGGCCGAATGCGTATCGGCGCGGCCGTTAACGCCCGCCTCGGCAAGAGTTGCGTCGATCTCGGCGGCGAGCGCAGTCGTGTCGCCTTCGGCATCGACTGCGATCAGAAGCGGTAGCGGAATGCCATCCGGTATGCCGCCGGGGCCAAAGCTGGGTGAGAGCAGCTCATCGAGTTCGTCATCAGTCAGCACATGGGCCCGTTCCACGCCGGGTAGCGCCTCTATGAGCTCTGCGGCCGTTTCGGCGCCGCGCCTGTCCGTGTCGCTGACGAGAACCGTCATTTCGCCTTCGACCTGCGCGGTCCAGGCTTCTGCAGCGGTATAGGTGCCGCGCGCAACGAGGGTGGCGAGCACGGCCAGAAAGCAGAGTGCCGCCACCACGAAGAACAGCGCAGCCTCGCGCGCATCGCTTTCAGGCAGGAGGGGGTTCATCTTGATATTCATGCCTGCTCGTAAGCGGTGTCTGCGAAAAGCAACCCGTCCTGAAGCTTCAGCACCGGCGCTTTGAACTCGCGTATGATATGCATGTCGTGCGTGGCGATGATGACCGTTGTGTTGAGACGGCGGTTCAGCTCTATGAAGAGACGGAAGATCCGGCGCGCCATGTCCGGATCGACATTACCTGTCGGCTCATCAGCTATGAGGATATCGGGCTTGTTGATGAGCGCGCGGGCAATGGCGAGGCGCTGCTGTTCGCCGCCCGAAAGGGCCGGAGGGAAGGCGTGAATACGCTCGCCGAGGCCGACCCAGCGTACAAGATCAACGACTTCGTCGCGGTAATCTTCAGGCTTTTCACCGCTGACCCGCAGCGGCAGGGCGACATTCTCGAAAGCGGTGAGGTGGTCGAGCAGGCGGAAGTCCTGAAAGACGACACCGATGCGGCGGCGAAGCGCCGAGAGCTGGTTGCGGGACATGTCGGCAGTGCGCTGGCCGAACAGGCGCACTTCGCCAGATGTCGGCGCATGGGCGAGGTAGAGAAGCTTCAGAAGGGATGATTTGCCGGCGCCCGATGGTCCGGTCAGGAAGTTGAACGTGCCGGGTTTCAGGCGAATATCGATGTCGGTCAGGATATCGTCAGCCGTGTCGTAGCGAAGGCTGACGCCATTCAGCTCAACGGCCGGTTCAGTGGCAAGAGGCGCGCCCGCCTGGGTCATCAGCTTCCTTTCGTATCCGCAGCGGTCCAATCGACTATTTCAGAGAATTGCGCGAAACTCCAAGCCATGATTCTCACCTGTCCGAACTGCGAGACCCAGTATTTCGCGCACGACTCCACGATCGGTGAGGCCGGGCGCACGGTGAAGTGCGCCGCTTGCGACCATAGCTGGTTTGTCGGTCAGGGCGAGGGTCTGGCGGCTGCTTCCGGGCGTGGGGCGCATGAAGCCTATCGCAAACGGGTGCGCGACCGCAAAACCCGCGCGAGCAGGATGGCGGCTATCGTGTCATGGGCGGTGGCGGCATGTTTCCTCGTCGGTGTTCTGGGCGGAGCTGTCCTGATGCGGAGCCGGGTGGTGGAAGCCTGGCCGCAGAGCGCCTCGGCCTTCAGTGCGCTCGGCATGAAAGTGAACCGGTTCGGCGTCGAATTCGCTTCAGAGGATGCTGAACGCTTCCTCGATGGGACGCTGCCCGTGCTGGAGATCAGCGGTGAGGTGCGCAATTTCACCAAACGGCCACGGCGCGCGCCGCTTGTCGAGGTGCGCCTGCTTGACGATGATGGGGTACATATCGCCACCTATTATGCGGCGGTCGCGCAAGCGGAGATCGCTCCCGGAGAGACTGCAGGCTTTTCGAAACGGATAGAGAACCCGCCTTTTGAAGCTTTCCAGCTGGAACTTGGCCTTGTGGACGAGGGCGAGGCTGGGCTTGAAAGCGCGCAGGCAAACGTCACACCAGATCTCGGCGGTAATCCATGAGCCAGAACACTCCTGAAATCGATATTGTCCTGAACGAGGACGAGCTGATGGCCATGGTCGACCAGCTGGCAGAGACGCTGGCCCCCCGGCTTCAGGGCGAATGGACCGCGATCAATATCCTGATCGGCGCGACGCCCTTCACCAGTGACCTCATGAAAGCGCTGGCGCGGCGGAATATCCACCCGGTCCTCGATGCGCTCTGGCTGGAAAGCTACCGCGATGCGCGCGAAAGCTCCGGCCGGGTGAATGTGCGCGCGGACATTACCCGCCCTGTGACCGGGCGCGGTGTGCTGCTGATCGACGATGTGTTCGATACGGGCCGCACGCTCGCCTTTGCGCGCCAGCACTTGATGACGAAAGGTGCGCGTGAAGTGATCACCGTTGCGCTCGCGCGCAAGCCATCAGCGCCGGCCGGGCCAGAAAATGTCGATTACTACGCCTTTGAGGCGCCTGAGCGCTTCCTCGTCGGCTATGGTATGGACGATAGGGGTCTCTACCGGGGACTGCCATTCGTCGGCGCTCTCGACTGATCACATGACGGGCTGAGGCTCGTTGGCAGGCGCCTGATCTGTCAACTTGCTGTCCAGCCAACCCAGAATGTCAGCAACAACCTTGTCAGTGCCCGGCTCGTCGACAATCCAGTGGGCGTGCCGGGGGTACTCGATATAATCGCCGGGTACACCTGCGCCCTTATACTTCTGGCCGACGCGGCGGACGGCCTTGATCGGCGTCGCGCGATCCTTGCCAGCGCCGATGGTCAGCGTCGGGATGGTGACGGTCTTCTCGTCAATCGGAGAAGGTTCAGTCAGGTCACGATAGACCTTTCCTGAATCGAAGCGCGCCTGCGCATAGATTTCGTCATGTCGGCTCTTTGGGACTTCATTCATCACGCCCCAGCGGAAGCCGAACTTGCCGACCTTGTAACTGTTCTCGGGAATGTTCTTTCGACCTGCCTTCAGAATACTCCAGAACGTGATCATGAGGCGCAAATCCTGCACCTGGCATTCAGGGGTCTGCGCTGGCGTGAGGAAGATGGCGGCAGCCGCGTCGCCGCGTGCGGCAAGGTTCTGCGCGATGAGGCCGCCCATGGAATGACCCATGACGACAGGCTTCTCACCGGTCTCTGCCTCGATCTCGCGCGCTTTTGCCGACATCGCCTCGACATAGTCGGTCAGGGTGAGGTCCTTCAGGCTTTGGGGCGGGTCAGTTATGGTTCGCTGGTCTTCAAACAGGGTGGGCGCTTCGACCCGCCACCCAGCCGCTTCGAAGGCGCGGCGCATCGCATTCCAGGCTTCGCCGCCGCAGCCAACGCCGTGGATCATCAGTATTGTCCGGCTCATGGCATTTCTCCCGCTTTTCTTTCAATGGCGAAATTCTCTCCCGCCCAAGGCTGGAAGCGCTCAGCAACCGCTTGATAGACAGGCCGTTTGAACGGCACGATAGCGGACGGCGCTTCGCTGAGACGGGCCCAGCGCCATGCGTCGAACTCTGGCGTGTGGCGATCGAGACGGATGTCGCTGTCAGAGCCTTTGAAGCGCAGGGCAAACCATTTCTGGCGCTGGCCGATAAAGGCGCCCGGCATGCGGCGGCGCACTTCGGCCGGAAACTCATAGAACAGCCAGTCAGAGGTTTCCTCTAACACATCGACGAGCTTGTCCGAGACGCCGACTTCCTCTTCGAGTTCGCGAAGCGCGGCGTCGTGGGGCGTCTCGCCGTCGTCTATGCCCCCTTGCGGCATCTGCCACTGGAAAGCGCCGCGACCGTTTATGCGGCGGCCAAGAAAAATATAGCCCGTGCTCGAGAAGAGGACGAGGCCGACATTGGGGCGATAGAGCGAGGGGTCGGGTGTCTGAATGGTCACCCAGTCGTGTCTACCGCTTCCATGTCGGCTTGCCCACCCGCCTGTGGGGCGATGGACGCAGTTTCACGGCCTGTCGTAGCGGATGGCCGTGTATGTGTGGCGGCAGACGCTGGCGCGAGCACGATGCCCTTGGCCGGGAGGCTATCGGTCCAGGCTTTCAGGATGTCGATTGTGACCGGATAGGCAAAGCCGGAGCCGACGGACGAGCCCTTGTCGATGGCGAGCGTCTCAAGCTCAAGCAGACGTTCCTGGATGTCCCCGCCATGCGGCTGGGTATCAATGGGAAAGTTGGCCCGGCGGAAGCGGAGCGGCGCGTCGGTGGTCACCGTATCCATGGCCGAGCGCGGCAGGCTGCCATCTTCAACGAAAGCGAGACCGCGGGCGGCCGTGAGGCGAGCAAGGTGCGTGACGCTTTCAGGGCTGCGCAGGAAGCGGCCGCCCTGGTAATTGGTGAGACCGAAATAGCCGCTTGCTGACGCCATTAGGGCGCTGAGGCGGGCGTCAATTTGAGCCTCCTGCATTGCGGTGGTGAGGCTTTGCGGGTGGGCCGGGCCAGAGGACAGCTCATAGGCCTCAAGCGGGACTTCCAGCAGCACTTCGTGGCCAGCGGCGCGGGCCTGATCGATCCAGCCTTGAAGGTCGCGTGTCCCGGGCGCGAAGGAGAGGGTCACCTCTGGCGGAAGCTCGTCAATCGCTGAACGGGTGTGCGTGCGGTTGATGCCCAGTCCGCCGAGAATGATGGAAACCGTCGGGCGTCCTTCGGTGTTGGCGAACGGGCGCGCATAGACGCCAGCAGGCGTGCGGCCATCATCTGAAATCTTTGGCAGGGTGCCGACGGGCGTGCGTTCTGAAACCGCGGCGACAGGCGCATGCGGTAGCGCAAGCGTGCTGCGTGATTCCTGCCAGGACTGGCCTGAAGAGACGCTGATACCATTGATGCGCACGGTCGGGCGCTCAGCGACATCAGGGGTGTTTGTATTGCTGTTGTCAGCGACCCGTACAACGCGTGAGACGCCATCAACATAGTCGATGCCAAGATCAGGCGCTGCAGTTTCGCCCCGCGCAATCATTGCATCAGTGATAAAGGGCTGCGGGGTGTCTTCCGGGCGGTAAACCGGGGCCGCGATCTGTCTCGCGGGCGCGTTAGAAGAGGCAAGCCGTGTCTTCAGTTGCGGCGTCGTGATAGCCGGGGTTTTTGTCTCGAAAAGGGCAATCTGGCGGACCGGGCTGGACGTGTCTTCGCTGCCCCAGAGATGGATGCCACCTGCCATCGCCGTCAGCGCGAAACCGACAGTCGCAAAGCTCAGAACCGAATGCTTGATTGCGCTACGCAGCGGCGATGGCTCACGAGGTGCCTGTGCGGCCATGTACGGTCTCTCCGGTCGCTGGTTTGGCGGGTCAATCGAGACCTTGCCAGCGACCGGTTAAGACAACGCAAATATCCGTTAACCGGCCTGCGGTGTTTCCGTTGCGCTCATCTGGCCGCCGCGAAGGACTTCAAGCGCGCGGTCGAGCTGATAGTCCTCGCCTTCATAATCCTCAGGAGGCTGCTCCTTCGGAAGATGAGGGATCTCGCGTTCAACGCCATCCTCATTGGTCAGGGCGTTCGGCAGATCGGCTTCGGAGAAGCGGCGGATACGGGCCATTTCTTCTTCAGAAACGCGGGCCTGAGCGACTTCGGTGTCCGGCACGATACCGGTTGCCTGTATCGAGCGCCCTGACGGGGTATAATAGCGTGAGGTGGTGAGGCGGATCGCGCCGCGGTCACTGCCTAGCGGAATGACGGTTTGCACCGACCCCTTGCCAAAACTGGTCATACCGAGAACGGTGGCGCGGCCACGGTCCTGAAGCGCGCCGGCGACAATCTCAGACGCCGAAGCCGTGCCATTATTGATCAGCACGACAATCGGCACGTTCTGGAAAACCTCACCGGAGCGGGCATTATAGCGGGCAATGTCGCTCGGTCGGCGACCGATGGTCGACACGACCTCGCCGCCCGACAGGAATTTGTCCGAAACGGAAATCGCCTGATCGAGGAGGCCCCCACCATTATTGCGTAGGTCGAGAATGATACCAGCCGGGCGATTGCCGAGTTCGTCGGAGACGCCCTCAAACGCATCTTCGAGAAGGTCAGTGGTGCGTTCATTGAATGTGGAGATGCGGATATAGGCCACATCTTCGTCAATCGTCTTCCAGTCGACGGATTTTGGACGGATGACTTCGCGTTCCATGGTGACATCGAACGGGTCTTCACCTTCGCGCATCACGCTGACGATGATTTCGGTTCCCGGCGGGCCACGCATGTCTTCGACAGCGTCATCGATATTGAGACCGACAATTGGTTTGCCGTTGATGGCCGTGAGCAGGTCGCCGCTTTCCAGGCCTGCACGCGATGCCGGGGAATCGTCCATTGGCGTGATGACCTTCACGAAACCATCTTCCATCTGAACTTCGATGCCAAGGCCGCCATATTCGCCAGAGGCCTGAACCTGCATGGCGGAGAAGTCTTCTGCGGAAAGATAGGATGAATGCGGGTCGAGAGAGCCGAGCATGCCGTTAATGGCCGCTTCCATCGCTTCGGCCTCGTCGATCTCGGTGACATAGTCAGCGCGGGCGCGGGCCAGCACTTCAGCAAAGAGATCAAGCTGTCGGTAGGTTTCCGCTCGGCTGTTGCTCGTTCCAGGATCCGGCCAGGCGACCGCTGAGACGCCTACGGCGACCCCGCCCATCACGACACCGATTGCAGCCCCCGTCAGCATTGCTCTCATGGTCATTATCTCCTGTGACGGCCTATCCGCCTTGCATCCAGCGCGCCGGATTCATTGGCACACCATTCCGCCTGACTTCTAGATAGAGCTCAGGCGGCGGATTTGCACGGTCGGACATGCGTCCTACTGGCTCACCGGCGCGTACCGTCTGTCCCGGGGTACCGTGAATACGGCCCAATCCGCTCAGAACGATATGGTATCCATCACTTGTCGAAATGATCAAGAGCTTACCGTAGCTACGGAATTCGTCCGCGTACTCAATTGTCCCGTCAATCGGGGCGACAATGTCGGCATTTGCGCGAGGCTGGATGTAGAGACCCTTGGCGGTTTCGCCGCCTGGAAGGTCATCACCCCAGTTCCTTGAAACGAGACCTGCGACGGGTTGCATCAGGCCGCCAAGCGCCTCGCGGCCAAGCGGTCTGAGATTGGCTACAGCCGGGCTACGGGCTGGGTTGCGCGGCGCGTCCGTGGTGCGGCTCGGTGTCGATGTGCGGGAGGCGGCGAGCTGTATCTGGGCGCGCGGCTTTATGGCCGGTGCGCGGGGGGCCTGGCTCTCAAGCGCGGTGAGAAGGTCACGAAGGGTTTCCGCTTCACCCGCGATCTGGCGCACACGGGCGCGAAGGGCGTCGGCTTCACCGGATACGCTTTCATACTGAGCACGTTTGCGAGCCACCAGAGTTTCGATCTCGGCCTGTTTGGCGGAAAGGCGCTCTTCTGCGGCGGCGAGACGATCCTGCTCTTCGAGTACCGACTGTTCGAGCGATTTCAGTTCAGCAATCTCACTGGCGAGACGGTCAGTCTGTTCATTGATCTGCGGAGCGACCCCGCCCATCACGATGGCGGCGCGGATGGCGGCGTTCGCTTCCTTGGGCGCGGCAATGAGGGCCGGGGGGCGGTGCCTGCCTGAAATGGCGAGGTTTGCCATGATCTCTTCGAGATTGTCGGTGCTCTCGACCAGCGCATCGCGGGCTGAGCCGAGACGCGTGCGAAGATCGATCAGCTTGATCTCGGAGGCGGCGGCCTGTTCCTCGCGCCGGCGGCTCTCTAGCGCGGCGGAGATCAGCTGGCGTTCGAGGCTGGTGACATCCTGTCCGCTTTCGGACTCGGCCTTCTCCAGGGCTTCGAGCTGGCGGATGGCGGACTGGCGCTGGGCTTCGAGCGCGCTCAATTCTTCGCGGCTGTACTCACGCGGCGCGGCGGCCATCAAAAGACCGGCAAGTGGAATAAGTGAGAGGCGGATGAGTGAAGCGCGCATGTCGCTTACGGCATGCCATGGTGAGGGTCACCGTATCCTTAACGAAACGCGCTTTCGAGGTAAGGATTGCAGCGGGGTTTCGCCTAGTCCATCGGTTGGAAGACAACCGACTGCACGTAGATGGCGCGCTGTTTCTCCGGGGCGATCGGGCGGATGCCGAGATAGTCATAGCCTGCATCCGTGCCTTCCGGTCGTGGCGGCGGTGTCCAGGTAAAGGACTGGTCAGTGAATTCGCGCGTTACGGGGAAGGTCTGCCAGCCGGACTCGACGGCGGCACCGACAGAGTAATTGATGCGCATCTGTTCTGCGCCATAGCGGTCAGCGGCGCGGGCCCGCACCGTCACCTGTATCTCCCGGCCCGCAAAAACCGTTTCCAGGTCGCGGTCCAGAACGAAGTGGGGCCCGCGAAGGGGGTCGTCGGCGAGTGTGCCTGCCTCTACCTCGATGCGTAGGGCCTGTGCGCCGTCGACACGTTCGACGGAGATATCGACGTCACCGCCTGCAACAAAGCGGTGCAGTTGTGCGCCGCTCACCTCGATACGGCGATAGTCCGTATTACCGCCGCTGACCGGTCCGGTTGGTACGGCATTCATGCCGGGAAGGACCGCAATCGCGACCATGATGATGGCGACGAGCAGGGCGCTCGGGAAAAAAATACGGTCAGTCATTGTGAGGGTTAGGGTATCCCGGAATCGGCTGCGGAGTTTTATGGTGTCTAGACGCTGGAAAACATCTTGGCCAGTTGATAGCAAGCAGGCATCGAACTTGCGAAGCGATGGCCTGGTCCGCACGGAGCTGAATCTGATGACATCAACCGCATTGAGCCGCCGCGCACGAGAAGCGCGAGACTGGATGCTGGACAGCTGTTTTCCGTTGTGGAGCCGCGAAGGCGTGCTCGGCAACAACCTTTTCAGGGAAAAGCTCGATATCACGCACCGCCCGCTAGAGACCGACAGGATGCGCGTGCGGGTACAGGCGCGCCAGACCTATCTGTTTGCAGCGGCCAAGCGCCTCGGCTGGGATGCTGACCGTGCAGACAGGCTGATTGGCTATGGTGTCGATGCGCTCTCAGGGCCGAGCGTGCGCGGCGATGGCCTGATCGGCCGCTGCATCAGTGCAGAGGGGGACGGCCTCATCGATGAGACTGCGGACCTGTATGACACAGCATTTGCGCTTTTCGCCTATGCTCACGCCGCGATGCAGGGTCATGAGGACGCCGCCGCACATGCGCGCCAGCTGATCGCGAATGTCGAAGCAAAGCTCGAAGATGTGACCCATGGGGGTTATGCTGAAAGCCTGCCACGGGGCGACCGGCGTCTGCAAAACCCGCACATGCACCTGCTGGAGGCCAATCTGGCGCTCTATGAGAGCGATGAGCGGCGTGACCATCTGGAGCGGGCCAGCGCACTGGTGCGTCTACTCGATGAAAAGATGCTCCATCAGGTCACGGGGACGCTGGGTGAGACATTCGGCCTCGACTGGTCCGAGGAACGTGAGCCGGGGCTTCGCTTCATCGAGCCCGGTCACCAGTTCGAGTGGGTGTGGCTCTTGAAAACGCATGCAGGTGCCGCTGGCCGTGAGCTGAATCCCGCCATGGGCAAGCTATACGATATCGGCCTGCGCACGCTGGACGCCGAGGGCCGTGTGTTTGCTAAAGCGACTCGTGAGGGCGAAATCGTCGATGGATCGCGCCGGACCTGGATGCAGACCGAAGCGCTGAAAGCTCACCTCGCCATGATGGAACTAGGCGCCGACGAGCAGTGTGAGTCCCGCGCGGTACAGTGTTTCGATGTGCTGATGGATGAGTATCTGACGCCCGAGGGTGGATGGATCGATTGCTATCATGCCGATGGGCAGGTCGGTGCCGATGATATGCCAGCCTCGACCGGGTATCACGTCGTGCTCGCCTTCTGCGAGCTGTTGCGTGTAACCGGGGTCTGAGCTTAAACCCCGCAAGATAAACAGAACGCAGCGCGCAGCCAGGAGACGCATCATGCCTAAACTCGCCCTCGTCCGGCATGGCCAGAGCCAGTGGAATCTGGAAAACCGCTTCACAGGCTGGTGGGATGCCGACCTTACGGCCAAGGGTGAAGCCGAAGCCAGGCATGCAGGCAGCCTGCTGAAGGATGCAGGCTTCGAGCCGCAGCTTGGCTTTACCAGCCTGCAGACCCGCGCCATCCGCACGCTCTGGACCGCGCTGACCGAGATGGACCGTGTCTGGCTGCCGGTGGAAAAGCACTGGCGCCTGAATGAGCGCCACTATGGCGGGCTGACGGGTCTCGACAAGAAAGAGACCGCCGAGAAACACGGCGAGGACCAGGTCCATGTCTGGCGCCGCTCCTATGATGTACCGCCGCCGCCAATGGAAGAAGGCAGCGCCTATGACATGTCGAAGGACCCGCGCTATCACGGCATCGATATTCCAGCGACGGAAAGCCTCAAGCTGACGCTCGAGCGCGTGCTGCCTTACTGGCATGAAACGATTGCGGCACGCTTGCGCCATGGCACGGACATCGTGATCGCCGCGCATGGCAATTCGCTGCGCGCCTTGGTGAAACACCTCTTTCAGGTCCCGGACGACAAGATCACAGGCGTCGAGATCCCAACGGGCAATCCGCTCCTGATCGAGCTTGGCGACGGCCTACAGCCAACCTCAGCACGCTATCTTGATGGCTCGCGTGCGACTGACCTGCCAGCGCTTCCCTGATCGATGCGTCAGCAAGACGAAAATGCAATGCGCCGGGCGATAGAGCTTGCGCGCGCCCAGCATGGCCGTACCGGGGACAACCCATCGGTCGGTTGTGTTCTGATGAGTGCGGACGGGCGCAGGCTATCTGAAGGCGCGACCGGTGATGGCGGGCGTCCACATGCTGAACAGCTGGCGCTAACCCAATTCAAGGGCAAGCTGCCCGTTGGCACCACGGCCTATGTAACGCTGGAGCCCTGCCGCGAGCGGTCTACGGGTGAGGCGTCCTGTTCGAATCGGCTGATCAAAGCGGGTGTGGCCCGCGTGGTCGTGTCCGTCATGGACCGTCACCCGAAAGGCGCGGGTGGCAAGGCAGCGATAGAATCGGCCGGGATCGACATCGCGACGGGTTTTCTGGAGGAGGAAGCGGCATTCCTCTATGAAGATTTCTTCGCTTCGTTGGGCTAGTTTTGGTGGAGCACCTTGGCTCAACCACCCGACGCTGCCTGCGCAGGTGTCAGCGGCAGCGGGGCTCTATTTATCGTTGGCTCGCGGATCATTCCATTCGGCGGCGATGCCGGGCGCTCCGCGCCGGACCAGCCAGAACATGCCGATCAAGTCGGCGATGCCTGCGCCGAGGCGTCCGAGAAATCCGTATTTTGAACTGCCGTGCCAGCGGCGACGGTCATTGACGAGTTCTTCGCGCACTTCCCAGCCGGCTCGTTTGAAAAGCGCAGGCAGAAAGCGGTGCATGGACGCAAAATAGGGCAGCTCCCGGAAGGCGTCCGTGCGCATCAGCTTCCAGCCGCAGCCTGTGTCGGTCGCATCATCGCGCAGCAGGAAGCGGCGAATGCCATTGGCAATGCGCGACTGAAGCCATTTGAAGCCGCTATCATTGCGGCTGTTGCGTTTGCCAGCGATGAGGCCGAGCCTGCCTGTGCCGCCCGGCGCAATGATTGCGTCCCAAAGGCGGCGGGTATCGGCGATATCGTTCTGGCCGTCGCCGTCGAGCAGCTGCGTCCAGCGGCCCGACACTTCCCGCAGCCCGGTCATCAGGGCCGCCGACTTGCCTGCGCGGCGCACATGGGTCCGCACGATGATCCGGTCGGGCAGTACCCGGCGGGCGGCCTCAAGCTCTTCGCCGGTCGTATCGTCGGAGCAGTCATTTACGCAGACAATTTCATAATCGATACCGTCGAGCGCGCCTTTGATCTCCTCGATGAGCGGCGCAACGTTTCCAGCTTCATTGTAAAAGGGGATGAGGACGCTGAGGTCTTTTCCGGGCGTCACTGACCCGCCTCAATGCGTTCGGTCAGCGCGCGAATGCGGGCGGCCGCATCGCCAATGGCGTCGGCGGCCCTGTCGGACCCGCCGGACGTGGCAAGGTTGCGCTGGGCGTCGTCGAGTTCATCGAGAAGGGCGAGCGCGGCGATCAGGAGGAGCTTTTCCTCACCCATATCTCCGAGCGCTTCAGCGATCTGGTTCACCCGCGTGTCGAGATCGCTGGCAAGATCGCCAAGCCTCGTTTCCTGACCGGGGGCGCAATCGATGGAATATTGCTTGCCGCGAATGACGATATCAGCCTTGGCCATCACACATCCTGTTCACGTTTGAGGGCAGCGCGCACTTCCTCGATTGCTGAGCCGAGCGCAGCGGAAGCTTCGTCTGCCAGAGCCTGAAGTTCCTTCTGACGGGCGATGGACTGGTCCAGCTCTTCGGCAAGTCGCGCGCGATCGGCAATCATGGCCGACAGCTCGCGGCGCGCAACAGCTGGGTCGCCCGCATTCTCGAACAGGCCTTCAAGCGCCTCTTCAAGGTGCGTGAGCGCGTTTTCGAGCTCTTGCGTTGCCGAATTGAATTTATCCATCCCGAATCCGATAGCAGGATGCAGCCCCAAGTGCCAAGCTGGTTGACAGCCAAGCCGGGCAGCGTCCAAAGCGAAGCGAAACGCAACAGGGTGACTTATGGCGGTTGAACACAAGGATATGGCGAATGCCATCCGTGCGCTCTCCATGGATGCTGTGGAGCAGGCGAAGTCGGGACATGTCGGCCTTCCCCTCGGGATGGCGGATGTCGCGACGATCCTCTGGACACGCTATCTGAAGCATGATCCGGCCGATCCGTACTGGCCAGACCGGGACCGTTTCGTCCTGTCGGCGGGGCACGGCTCCATGCTGATCTATTCCCTGCTTCACCTGACGGGATATGACAGTGTCAGCCGCGACGACATCCGCAATTTCCGCCAGCTAGGCGCGAAGACGCCGGGCCACCCTGAAAATTTCGTGACCCCCGGCGTCGAGACGACAACCGGCCCGTTGGGCCAGGGCATTGCAACCGCTGTCGGCATGGCGATGGCCGAGCGTCACCTCAATGCGCGCTTTGGCGATGAGCTTGTCGATCACAAGACCTGGGTCGTTGCGGGCGATGGCTGCCTCATGGAAGGCGTCAGCCAGGAAGCGATCACGCTGGCCGGGCACATGAAGCTGAACAAGCTGATTGTTCTCTTCGACGATAACTCCGTCACCATTGATGGCGGGACCGAGCTTTCTGATTCGACTAATCAGTGCGCCCGTTTTGAGGCGGCTGGCTGGGCGACGAAGGCCATCGACGGACACAATACCGAAGAAATCCACGAGGCGCTCAGCTGGGCGCAGGATCAGGACAAGCCGGTCATGATCGCTTGCAAGACGATCATCGGCTATGGCGCGCCGACCATCGCAGGCACGGGCAAGGCTCATGGTGGCCCTTATGGCGCCGAGGAGATTGCGGGCATCCGCAAGAATATCGGCTGGGATCATGAGCCGTTCGTGGTGCCGGATGACATTGCTGACGCCTGGAAGCGCGAAGGTGCGCATTCGGCCAGCCTGCATGGCGAATGGAACAAGCGCCACGAAGGCTCTGCTCACAAGGCAGCGTTCGATGCGGCGATGCGCGGTGAGCTGGGCGACATCGAAGCGGTGGTCCGCGCGCACAAACAGGACGTGGTCGATGCCGACAAGGATGACGCGACCCGTAAATGGTCCGGCGCGGTGCTGGAAAAGCTGGCCGCGTCCATTCCGGAAATGGTTGGCGGCTCTGCTGACCTTTCCGGTTCGAACAATACGAAGGCAAAGTGCCAGGAGCCGATGACGCCGGACAATTGGGCCGGGCGCTATGTCCACTATGGCGTGCGCGAGCATGGCATGGCGGCGGCGATGAACGGCATGGCGCTGCACAAGGGCATCATCCCCTACTCTGGCACCTTCCTTGTCTTTGCAGACTATTCGCGCGCGGCGATCCGCCTTGGCGCTCTGATGGGTGAGCGGGTAATTCATGTGATGACGCACGACTCCATCGGTCTTGGCGAAGATGGCCCGACCCACCAGCCGGTCGAACATGTGGCCAGCCTTCGCGCGATGCCGAACATGCACGTCTTCCGCCCGGCGGACGGGGTTGAGACCGCCGAATGCTGGGAACTGGCGCTGATGCGGGCCGACGGCCCATCCACCATCGCGCTGACCCGCCAGACCGTCGCGAGCGTGCGCAAGGCGCATACAGACGAGAACCTCTCGGCCAAAGGCGGCTATGTCCTCTCTTCCGGTGAAGGCAATGAGCAGGTCGTGCTGATCGCCACTGGCTCAGAGGTCGAGATTGCCGTCGCGGCGCAGGAGATGTTGCGCTCAACCGGCATCAGTGCCCGTGTTGTGTCGATGCCGTGCGTAGAGCTGTTCGCAGAGCAGTCTGATGCCTACCAAGAGGAAACTCTCGGCAAGGGCCTGCCGCGTATCGTCGTGGAAGCAGGCGTGCGCTTTGGTTGGGACCGCTGGATCGGTCTTCGCGGCGGCTTTGTCGGCATGGACAGCTTCGGTGCGAGCGCGCCGTATCAAGACCTCTATGAGCGTTTTGGCATCACGCCAGACGCTGTCGCAGAGATGGCGCACGCGCTGGTCAACTGATCGCGCGTCAAAGCTGGAGCAGACCCTCGAATTCATCTAGACCTCCTTCGGCATGGGTTGAGGGAGACTGCTGATGGACTGGAATCTGCTTTACACGCTGATCAACGCGCTGGTGGTGCCAGCCTGGCTGCTGCTTCTGTTCGCGCCGCGCTGGCGCACCACAGGACTGGTCGTGCATTCCGGCATCTATCCGCTTGCTTATGGCTTGCTCTATACCGTCTGCCTGCTCGCCTCGATGTTCTTTGGGCAGGCGGCCGAAGGTGTGGGCATGGGGTCTATCGCGGCCATCTCGGCGCTGTTCGACCACCCCAACGGCGTCATTGTTGGCTGGACGCATTATCTCATCTTCGACCTGTTTGTGGGTGCCTGGATCGGGCGCGATGCGCCGCGCAGGAACATCCCCCATGTCATTGCCGCGCCCTGCATGATTGCAAGCTTCCTGTTCGGGCCGGTTGGCCTGCTTGCCTATATGCTCGTTCGCCTGGTGCGGGGGCAGGGGATCAGCCTGTTCGAGACCGAAAACGTCAGCGCAGAACCGCGTGACTAGGCGATTCGACGGGGTGTTGGCCCACATACGCTTGGAGAGAATGGGAGGCGAATTTGAGCCCGGCTGGACGGCGCAAAGCCTGCTGACGATGCTCAATTGGCCAGTTTTCCTGCATTTCCTTGCGTCACATCGCCGGTTCTCGGCTGTGTCATGCTGGACGCCGCCGATGGAGACAGCTAAACCCCGGCGTCAAGACTTATGGGCTTTCAGCCTTTGAAATTTGCCGGAATGGAGAAGACAATATGGCGGTTCGTGTAGCCATCAACGGATTTGGCCGGATTGGCCGGAATGTATTGCGTTCGATCCTCGAAAACGGACGTGACGATATCGAGATCGTCTCGATCAATGATCTCGGTCCTGTCGAGACCAATGCGCACCTTCTGAAATACGACTCCATCCACGGCACGCTGCCAATGGATGTGTCTGTAGAGGGCGACACGATCAAGGTTGGCGGCCAGTCCTTCAAGGTCACCGCGATCCGCGACCCGAAAGACCTGCCGCACAAGGAAAATGGCGTCGATATCGCCATGGAGTGTACCGGTATCTTCACCGCCAAGGAGAAGGCCGCCCTTCACCTTGAGGCTGGCGCGAAGCGCGTTCTTGTTTCGGCGCCTGCAGCCGGTGCTGACAAGACCATCGTCTACGGCGTCAACCATGACACGCTCACGTCCGATGACCTCATCGTCTCCAACGCATCGTGCACGACCAACTGCCTGTCGCCGGTCGCCAAGGTGCTGAATGACACGATCGGTATCGACAAGGGGATCATGACCACGATCCACTCCTATACCGGCGACCAGCCGACGCTGGATGCGATGCACAAGGACCTCTATCGCGGCCGCGCAGCTGCGATGTCGATGATCCCGACCTCGACTGGCGCTGCAAAGGCTGTGGGCCTCGTCCTGCCGGAACTCAATGGCAAGCTCGACGGCTTCGCGATGCGCGTGCCGACACCGAACGTGTCTGTTGTCGACCTGAAATTCCTCGCCAAGCGCGACACCTCGGTCGAAGAGATCAATGACGCGATCCGCAAGGCTGCTGACGGCCCGCTGAAAGGCGTGCTTGGTTATACCGATGCGCCGAACGTCTCGATCGACTTCAACCACAACCCGCACTCGTCTGTTTTCCACATGGACCAGACCAAGGTTATGGACGGCAACCTCGTCTCCGTGCTGTCCTGGTACGACAATGAATGGGGTTTCTCCACGCGCATGAGCGATACCGCCATCGCGATGTCGAAATTCCTCTAGTCTAACGACCAGACAAGGAGCGTCCGCATGTCCGACTTCAGACGGATCGAGGATGTCGAAGACCTTGCCCTGAAAACGGCGCTGGTTCGCGTCGATTTCAATGTGCCGGTTAATGAGGCCGGTGAGGTCACCGACGATACGCGGCTGCGCGCAGCCCTGCCGACGGTTCAGTATCTTGCAAACAAGGGGGCGAAAGTCGCGCTACTGGCGCACTTTGGCCGTCCGAAAGGAGAGGTGAAGCCTGAGCTGAACCTCAAGCCTGTCGCCGAAGCCTTTGCCGGTGTTCTCGGGGCGCCTGTGGCGTTCGCCAGCGATTGTGTTGGTGAGGTCGCTTCCAACGCCCTCGCATCCATCCAGCAGGGCGGTGTCGTGCTTCTGGAAAACACCCGTTTCAAGCCGGGTGAGACGAAGAATGACGACACGCTGGCCGATGAGATGGCGAAGCTTGGCGATATCTATGTCAATGACGCCTTCTCGGCGGCGCATCGCGCGCATGTCTCGACCGAAGGGCTGGCCCGCCGTCTTCCGGCCTATGCCGGCAAGTCGATGGAGCGCGAGCTCGATGCGCTGGAAGCGGCGCTGGGCAGCCCGGAGCGTCCGGTGCTGGCTGTTGTCGGCGGGGCGAAGGTTTCGTCCAAGATCGACCTTCTGAAGAACCTCGTCTCCAAGGTGGACGCGCTCGCCATTGGCGGTGGTATGGCGAACACCTTCCTGGCGGCACGTGGCCATTCGGTCGGCAAGTCGCTCTGTGAGCATGACCTCACCGATACGTGCCGCGAGATCGAGAAGAATGCGGCCGCGGCCGGATGCGATATCATCCTGCCGCAGGATGTCGTCGTGGCGAAGGAATTTGCGGCCAATGCCGACCATCGCATCTGCTCGACGGGCGAGGTCGCTGACAATGAGATGATCCTCGATGCGGGTCCGGAATCGGTTGGCATTCTTGCGATTGCCATGGATGCGGCCAAGACGCTGGTCTGGAATGGTCCGCTTGGTGCGTTCGAAACGACACCATTCGACAAGGCGACAGTCGAGGCTGCACGTGCCGCAGCAAGTCGTTGCCGGGACGGCAATCTGACTGCGGTCGCAGGTGGCGGGGATACGGTCGCTGCGCTCAACCATGCAGGCGTTGCGTCGGATTTCACCTTTGTCTCGACTGCTGGCGGGGCCTTCCTTGAATGGATGGAAGGCAAGCCGCTGCCGGGCGTCGAGGCGCTCAAGAAAAGCTAGAACTGACAAGATTGCACGACGGGGAAGAGGACCGCACCAAATGGCAAACGCAGAGATGAGACAGCAGGCCGCGACGAAAGACGGCTTTATCGCAGCACTGGACCAGTCTGGCGGCTCCACGCCGAAGGCGCTGCGTCTCTACGGCGTTGAAGAAAGCGCCTATACCAATGACGACGAGATGTTCGCACTCGTTCACGATATGCGCGCCCGCATCATCACCGCGCCAGCCTTCAATGGCGATAAGGTGATGGGCGCCATCCTGTTCGAAAAGACGATGGACGGCGAGATCGAAGGAAAGCCAACGGCGCAGTTTCTCTGGGAAGATTGCAGCGTCGTACCATTCCTGAAAGTCGACAAGGGCCTCGCCGAAGAGAAAGACGGCGTTCAGGTGATGAAGCCAATGCCGGGCCTAGATGAGCTTCTCAAGCGCGCTGTGAACAAAGGCGTCTTCGGCACCAAGATGCGCTCTGTCATCAATGCCGCGAACCGTGACGGTATCGCCGCCGTGGTCCAGCAGCAGTTCGAAGTCGGCAAGCAGATCCTCGGCCACGGCCTCGTGCCGATCATCGAGCCGGAAGTCACGATCACTATCGCTGACAAGGCCGAAGCCGAACAGATCCTTCTCGAAGAGATCACGAAGGAACTGGGCAAACTGCCAGAGGGTGAGGAAGTTATGCTCAAGCTGACGCTCCCGGAAAAGACCAACCTCTACAAGCCACTGGTCGATCATCCGAAAGTCATGCGCGTTGTCGCCCTGTCAGGCGGCTATTCACGCGAAGAGGCCTGCGAGCGCCTGTCGAAGAATACCGGCATGATCGCAAGCTTCTCGCGTGCGCTCACCGAAGGCCTGTCGATTGCGCAGTCTGACGACGATTTCAACGCCAAGCTCGGCGACTCCATCGACAATATCTGTGAGGCCTCGCGCGCCGGCTAGGCAGCGAACGCCAACTGAATTGAAAGGCGCTGCCGCAAGGTGGCGCCTTTTTCTTTTGCGGTGCCTCGAATTGGCGCTTGCCTTCCCCGGGGCCAGCGCCGGTCCATTGTGAGCAACACAATGATTGGAGGCCGCCGCACATGCTGATCGTCTACGAGCACCCGCTCTCGCCCTACGCGCAGAAAGTGAAGATCTCCCTGCGTGAAAAAGGGATCGATTTCGAGACGCGCCTGCCTGCCGGGATCGGCACGGGCACGACGCCGGATGATTTCATGACAGGCAATCCGCGCGGCGAGGTGCCATTTCTGCGCGATGGCGATGCGGCCATCTTCGATTCCACGATCATCCTCGAGTATATCGAGGACAAGTGGCCGACCCCGCCCATGCTGCCGGCGGCGCCTCTGGACCGGGCCCGCGTGCGCCTCATCGAGGACGTGATGGACTGCCATTATGAGCCGATCAACTGGGGCCTGGGTGAGCTCAATAATTTCAAGCGGGCCGCCGGGGAGTTGAAAGACAGGATCATGACGCGCGCAGGCGAACAGATCGCCGGACTGCATGCCTGGCTGGAGCGGGAGCTGGGCGACCGTGACTGGTTCAATGGTGACACTTTCGGTTGGGGCGATCTTTCCGTGGTGCCGTATATCAACGGCTCTGCAGGTATGGGGTTTGCGCCAGCTGAAGGCAGCAAGCTTCAAGCCTGGCATAAACAGGCCATGGCGCGGAGCAGCGTCTCGAAAAGTGCTGAGGAGGCCATCGCCTCGGTGTCTGGCATGCAGGACGTCAGCGGCGCGGTCGAAGCAGGCCTCTTCAAGCGCGAATATCGCGACCACCGTCTGGAATGGATGATTAAATCGGGCGGTCTCGATGTGGTCCTCAAGGGAATCGAGAAGGACAATATCCGCTTCACGCCTGACTTTAGCTAGGTCGGCTTCAGCTAGGCAGGCTTTGCGCGGGGCAGGGAAGGCGCTAGGTAGGCGCCATGACCGATATCAAACGCGAACGTACGCGCCTTTACCTCATCACACCCTCCAGCGTCGCGGATGTCGACGCTTTCGTGAAGACTTTTGAAGGCGCGCTCGAAGGCGGCGACATTGCCAGTCTTCAGGTGCGGATCAAGCCTGATGGCGTGTTGGATGAAGCGGCGACTGAAGCATTGGCGCGCGCATTGCTGCCAGTTTGCCGTGCGAATGATGTCGCCCTGATCATCAATGACAGCGTCGATGTCTGCGCACGGGTGGGGGCTGACGGCGTTCATCTGGGGCATCTCGACATGCAGGTGAAGGAGGCCCGCCAGCGTCTTGGCAAGCAGCCGATTATTGGTGCGACAGCCAAGAATTCCCGCCATGTTGCGATGGAAGCAGGCGAGCAAGGCGCGGACTATGTCGCATTTGGCGCCTTCTTCCCAAGCGAGACCAAGGCCGACACTGTACCCGCTGAAAAGGACCTGCTGACCTGGTGGCAGAACGTGATGGAGCTGCCCTGTGTCGCAATTGGCGGGATCACGCCAGAACGCGCAAAAGAACTTTCGGTGGCGGGGGCGGACTTCCTTGCTGTGAGCGCAGGGGTCTGGGCGCACCCGGATGGACCTGCCGCGGCCGTGCGCGCGTTCAATGCGGCGCTCGATGAGGCCTCGGCTGCATCCTAGGGCGGCACAAGGCGCGCGTCCTGCGACTTCGCTCAGGATCGGCGCCTTGAATCGTGGTACCAGTTAATCCTTCGATTTCGCTCAGGACGAGCCGGGGCCGGCGATCACTCGTGCGACTTGTCGAGGCGCAGGACGGCCAGCACCGCCTCTGTAAAGACGCGCAGCATCAGGAGCTGGACGATCACGACGACCGGGGTCTTCAGGATGCCCCAGAGGGCCATGCCGAAATTCTCACCGAAATAGGTGAGATAGAAGACGAGCGTCTCCACACCGCGCCAGATGATGAAGATGATGAACAGATAGAAGAGCAGGCGCGTGAGCAGCTCACCCAGCGGCTTTTCAAAGCTCAGGAAATTCGACAACCAGTTCATGAAAGACTTCCGTAAGGCATATTCGAGGCGGCGGAAACAAGCAGAGGCAGGCGTCTGTGTCCAGTGGAGCGGCCCTTGTCAGCTTGACCATGGCGGCTCTCGCGGCTACCTCGCGCCCATCGTCGACTTACAGGAAATTCGCGCATGGCCAAGATCAATGGCAATGAAATCAAGCCGGGCAACGTGATCGAACATCAGGGCACCGTCTGGCGCGCGGTCAAGACCAACTCGGTGAAGCCCGGCAAGGGCGGCGCCTTCAACCAGGTCGAACTGCGTAATCTGATCAACGGATCCAAGCTGAATGAGCGCTTCCGCTCATCGGAGACGGTCGAGAAAATCCGTCTTGAGCAGAAAGACTACCAGTATCTCTACGACGCCGGTGAAGCACACGCTTTCATGGATCAGGAAACCTTCGAGCAGATCGAGATCCAGAAGGATTTCATCGGTGAACAGGAAGCCTTCCTTCAGAGCGAAATGGTCGTCGTCATCGAATTCTATGAAGATAAGCCAATCGGCATTTCCCTTCCGGACCAGGTCATCCTGACGATCGAAGAGACCGAACCGGTTGTTAAAGGCCAGACGGCAGCCAACAGCTTCAAGCCGGCAACCTGCGAAAACGGCATCCGCGTGATGGTCCCGCCATTCGTTGGCCAGGGTGAGCGCATCGTCGTTCAGACCGAAGATTCCACCTACCTCAGACGCGCTGACTAGACAGGCTTACTGAATGTCCAAACCCTCACCCGTCGGAACCGTCATGATCGCCGCAGCCCGCGCGGCGGGTCGCTCGCTTGCGCGCGATTTCGGGGAAGTCGAAAACCTGCAAGTGTCCAAGAAGGGCCCTGCAGATTTCGTTTCCAATGCCGACCACCGCGCCGAGCAAATCATCTATAACAGCCTGACAAAGGCGCGGCCGGGCTATGGCTTCCTCATGGAAGAGCGCGGCGTCGTCGAAGGGTCGGACAAGTCGAACCGCTTCATCGTCGACCCGCTGGACGGCACGCTGAACTTCCTCCACGGCCAGCCACACTATGCCGTGTCGATTGGTCTTGAACGTGAAGGAAAGCTGTTGGCCGGTGTCGTCTATGACGTCGCCAAGAATGAGATCTTCTGGGCCGAAACTGGCCGGGGCGCCTGGCTCGACCAGCGCAAACTGCTCGTGGCAGCGCGCAAGAATACCGAAGAGGCTGTACTTGCCATGGGTTCTCCGTGGGTTGGACGCGGCGCAGAAGCGCACCGCCTGTTTGCGGGCGAGCTTGGTTCACTGACGCCAGTGACGGCAGGTCTTCGCCGCAATGGCTCTGCAGCGCTGGACCTGGCATGGGTCGCAGCGGGACGGTTCGACGGCTTCTGGGAGCGCGGCCTCAAGCCTTGGGACATTGCTGCCGGTATCGTGCTGGTGCGCGAAGCGGGCGGCTATGTCGAAGAGATCGATGGCGGCGACGTACTGGACACCGGCAACATCCTCGCCACCAATGAGCCGCTCATGCCAAAGCTGCGCGAGCGTCTGCGCAAGGCGAAGGCCTTCATGGGCGGCTGACGGAGCTGCCTATTCGGCGGCTTCGGCCGCAAATTGCATTTCAGCGAGGCGGGCATAAAGCCCGCCTTTTTTAACGAGCGTGTCGTGGCTGCCTTGTTCGACGATGCGGCCATCATCCATAACGATGATCCTGTCGGCACGCCGGATGGTCGAGAGCCTGTGCGCGATGACAAGGGTGGTGCGTCCTTCAGCGGCGGCCGCGATGGCTTTCTGCACGAGACCTTCGCTTTCACTGTCGAGGGCAGAGGTTGCCTCATCCAGCAACAGGATCGGCGCACGGCGGACAAGCGCGCGGGCAAGGGCAACGCGCTGTCGCTGACCGCCCGAGAGGCTGCGGCCTTTCTGGCCAAGTTCAGCGTCGAGGCCGCCGCGATCTTCAAGAAAGCGCCAGGCCTCGGCCATGCGGGCGGCGTCTATTAGTTCACCATCAGGCGCTGCCCCGCCCTGCGCGCCAAAGGCGATATTCTCTCGCGCCGTGCCGGTGAAAAGGGCAGATTCCTGTGGGGCATAGGCAAACTGACTGCGCCAGACGGCCGGGTCGGTCTCGGGCGCTTCCACGCCATCCACGGTGATATTGCCCGATTGAGGGTCGAACAGGCGAAGCGCCAGGCGGAAAACTGTGGACTTGCCTGCGCCAGACGGGCCGACAAGGGCCACGAACTCGCCCGGCTGAACATCCAGGGTGAAACTTTTCAGGGCGGGGGTGTTTTCGGTGCCATAGGAGAAATCGACAGCGTCGAAAACGAGATGCCCTTGCACAGGAGAGGCGATAGGGGCTGCGGCTTGCGGAGGCAGGATTTCTGCCGTCTCACGCAGGATCTCGCTGGCACGATCACTGGCCCCAGCCGCGCGCATGACCTCGCCCCAGACCTCTGCCAGCATGCCGAAGCCAGAGCCTGCATAGAAGGCGTACAGGATCATCTGGGTGAGCTCACCCGGTGTCATCTGACCCGTCGCCACTGCGCGGGCACCGAGCCACAAGATACCGACCATGCCACCGAGTAGCATGATGGAAACTGCGAGGATCATGAAGGCACGGGCGGTGATACGCTTGAGGGCCGCCTGGAAAACCGCTTCCACGGCCGTAGAAAAGCTCTTCTCGCGGCGGTTCTCCTGCCCATAGGCCTGCACCAGCTCAATCGCATCCAGCGCTTCGGATGCTTCAGCGCCAGCGTCCGCAAGGCGCGACTGCGCCCGGTTGGAGGCGCCGCGAATGATACGACCGATGATCATGACCGGCAGCATGGCAAGCGGGATCATCAGGAGGAGCGTGCCACCAAGCTTCCAGTTGGTGATGAGCATCATGGCGATCGCGCCGGTCGTCGACAGGATGGTGCGGGTCGCAAGTGAGGCAGAGGTGCCGAGAAACTGCTCGATCAGGGTAACGTCAGCGGTCAGCCGCGAGACGCTTTCGCCAGAACGCATCCCCGCATGAAAGCGAGGGCCAAGGCTGAGAAGCTTGGCGTATAGATCCGTGCGCAGGTCAGCGGCGACGCGTTCACCGAAACGGGACACGAAATAGAAGCGCAGCGCGCTCAATATGCCCATAAGGACGGCGGCGAGCAGGACGTAGAGGAAATACCGGTCGATCGTATCGAGAAGGGCGGCCCCGTCTGCGCCGCCTGCTCCAGCATCGACCGCGCGCCCGAACAGCCACGGGATTGAAAGCGCTGCTATCGTGGAGACAACAAGGAAGAAGAGGGCGACGAAAACTAGCGTCAGATGCTTGCGCACATAGGGCCAGAGCAGCGCCAGCGGCTTCACGCTCCGGGCCTTCGGTCGGTCCGCGCCGCCCTGGTCCGGCAGCGTTTCGCGACGGTCATCGCTGATCTGGCTTGTTGCCTCGCTCATCTCTTGCACCTTCCTTGGCACTCGGCCCCTTGCGGGCCGGGCCTCAATCTACTAAGACCCCGCTTTCCGAATTTCACAGAGGCCAATCCGCGCAGGGTGGCCGCTGACGCGAGGACTAGAGACGATGAAAGCCGAAGGCCATCCCGATTATCACTTCATCACCGTCGTTATGACTGACGGGACGGAGTATCAGACCCGTTCGACCTATGGCAAAGAGGGCGACCGCCTGACGCTGGACATCGATTCCAGCTCGCACCCGGCATGGACTGGTGGCAACCAGCAGCTGGACCGCGGCGGCCGTGTCTCGCGCTTCAAGGACAAGTTCAAGGGCTTCGGCGTCTAAGCCAGCTTTCAAACAGACACGTTCTGAAAATCCCCGCCAGGCGCGGGGATTTTTTATGCCTGCGTCTCGGTTTCTGGTTCAAGGTTTTCGGCCCGCGGCGGCGTGCGGTGTTCGAGCGCGAGATAATCGCGCGAGCGCATTTCGAAGAGGCGGCTGGCCGTACGTTCAAACTCGAAGCTTCCATCGCCCTCAGGATAAAGGGCTTCAGGTTCAGATTCGGCCGTCGCAACAAGTTTGACGCGCGCTTCATAAAGCGCATCGATCAGGGCGACGAAACGCGCCGCTTCATTGCGCTTCTCCCGTGACAGGAGCGGGATGTCGTCCAGCAGGACGGTGTGGAAGGTCGCCGCAATAGCGAGATAGTCGCGCGCGCCTAGCGGGCGGGCGCAAAGCTCCGGAAATGAGAAGCGAGCGACGCCTGCGGCCTCGCGGCTGACCTTGAGCTGGCGGCCTTTAACGTGTAGCACGCACGAATTCGGGCGCGCACCAAGGGTCAGGCGTTCGAAAGCTTCATCCAGTGTTGCCTCTCGCTCAGCCGCACTCTCAGACACATGCCAGACAGGCGCTTCGGTGAGACGTTCGAGCCGGTAATCGCGTTCGGCGACCAGTTCGAAGATATCGCACTCATCCTTGATGCGCTGGATGAAGGGGACGAAGAGCTGGCGGTTGAGGCCATGCTTGTAAAGATCATCCGGGTGACGGTTGGAGGTCGCAACGACAGTGACGCGGGCCTCGAACAGGCTTTCGAACAGGCGCCCAAGGATCATGGCATCCGCAATCTGGGTCACCTGAAACTCGTCAAAGCACAGCAGCTTGGCCTCTGAAGCAATCAGCTTGGCGACGGGTGGAATCGGATCGCTGCCAGCGCCTTTGACGCGGTGGTCGGCACGTTTGCGCTCACTTTCGCTCATCTCGCGCCAGGCATTCATCTCATCATGCACCCGGCCCATGAACTCATGGAAGTGGACGCGCTTAGCCTTCACTGGCGAAAGGTCATGGAAGAGATCCATCAGCATGGACTTGCCGCGCCCCACGCCGCCCCAGAGGTAAAGGCCCTTCACCTTGGTTTCCTTGCGGAAAAGCCCTGCAGGCTTTGCCTCGCTCAGCCGTTCAAGCACGCTGTCCAGCTTACGGGCCGCCTCACGCTGGGCGCTGTCCTCATTCAGCTGCCCTGCTTCAACCCGCGCCTGATAGGCCTGTTCAACGCTCATTCGTTCAGCCCCCTCCTAGCACGCCCGCCACCTGCTGGGAGAAGATGGAGAGTGATTCCGGGGCGATAACGATCGTCGCGATCAGGCCGAAAACGGCCCCGCCAATATGGGCTTCGTGGCCGATGATGCGGTTTTCGCGCTGAGCCAGGATGACACTGATGACGATGAAGAGAATGCCGAAAACGATGGCTGGCATCGGAATGATGAAGAAGAGCAGCATCGCAAAAGGCTGGAACAGACAGAACGACAGGATGATGCCTGATGTTGCCCCCGAAGCGCCAAGCGCGCGGTAGTCTGGTGTGCGGAAGTTCTCCAGCAGCGCCCAGAGATTACCGCCCAGAAGCGCGGCGAAATAGACAAAGACGAAGGCAGGCGTGCCCAGCTGGTACTCAATGTATCGACCGAACTGGAAGAGGACGAACATGTTGATGAGCAGGTGAAACACGCCGCCATGCAGAAATCCTGACGTGACGAGCCGGTGATATTCGCGCTTCTCCCGGATCGCGCCAACGTCGAAGAGGTTCTTCAGCAGGAATTGCTGGTTCAGCCAGCCATAGATGCTGACGAGGACATTGATCGCGATCAGTATCAGCGTGGCGGGAAAAATCGAAAGCTGGTCCATGGCCGACGCCTATCGCATGGCGCGGAGGAAAAGAACCAGAAAATACGCCGCGGCCTGTCGCCAGCCTGCTATCAGGCGCTCTGGCGTAGTGCAGGTTCGCTTTCCATGGGTTTCCAGTTGGCAGCGCGGAGTTCGCTGATCGGGGCGGGCCTGCCGAACAGATAGCCCTGCGCCTTGGCGAAGCCTGCTAGCCGCACCAATCTAAGCTGGTCTTCGGTTTCGATGCCTTCTGCGACGATGTCGACGTCCATGATGCCGCCAATGCCGGATATGAGGGCCAGAAGCTTCTGCGCGCGTCGGCTCTCCACGGCCTGGGTGAGGAATGACCGGTCGACCTTGATCCGGTCGATCGGCAGGGTCTCAAGCCGGCTGAGTGAGGAATAGCCTGTACCGAAATCATCGAGCGAGATGCCGACGCCGTGCTCGCGAATGGTGTCCAGCCGGGTGCGGGACACATCCATATCCTCAAACATGCCGCGTTCAGTGATCTCGAGTTCAAGCAGCTTTGCCGGGAAGCCGGTTTCCTCGAGAATGGCGAGAAGCGAGTCGATGAAGCCTTCGCTCATGATCTCCATGGGCGAGACGTTTACATTGAGCTGAATTGCGGCGCCGTGTGTGTTCATCCACGCCAGTGCCTCATTGCAGGCTCGCCGCAAGGTGTACTGGCCAAGCTTGACGATAGAGCGGCTGCTTTCCGCGATAGTGATGAATTCGTCGGGCGCGATGTTGCCATAAACAGGGTGTGCCCAACGAGCGAGGGCTTCCACGCCGCTCAAGGCGCCCGTGCGGACTTCAAAGATGGGCTGATAATGCATCCGGATGTCGCCGTTCGCGATCGCCGCCGCAAGATCACGCCGGATTGCAAGGCGCCGCTCCAGCCGGACTTCGATCTCTCCCGCGCAGAGAATGCACTGACCGCCACCGAGTGACTTTGCCTCGTAAACGGCTGCATCGGCGCGCTCCAGCGTATTGGCGAGCGTCTTGTTCGGACCGGTGCAGGCCGCGCCGATGGAGGCGGCCATATCAACTACCCTGTCTTCCATCCTGATCGGGCGGAAGACGGCTTCGGCAAACTGTTCGGCGAGCCAGTGGATGCGTTCGGGGTCCCACCGCGTTGTCAGGAGGGCGCAGAACTCATCGCCGCCGAGCCGGAAGACTTCGAGGCCGGGGATGGCTTCTTCGAACTCGCGAAAGCGCAAGCCAAGCTCTGCGAGCGCCGCATCGCCGCTTTCATGACCCTGTCGGTCATTCAGGTTCTTGAAGTTGTCCAGATCGATGCAGATGACGGCCGTTTCTTCGTCATCAGTCTGGGACTGGCGCGCTTCGACGGACTCATTGAAAGCGTGGCGGTTTTTAAGGCCCGTGAGTCTGTCGCACATGGCGAGGACTTTCAGTTTCTCCTCGGCCTCTGCCTTGTCGGTAATGTCATGCGCAATCACCCGGTAGCCGGCAAAACTACCGTCCGGGTGGAAAACTGGATGGCCGGTACACTCCACGCGGCGGGAGAGATCGCCCACGCGCAGATATGCCCGGATCTTCTCATAAGGTGCTCGCGAAGCGAGGGCTTCGTGAAAGATGTGGGCCTGCTCTTCCCAGTCATAAAAGAGGGTTTTCCAGTTGCAGCCAGCGGCATGCCCTGGCCCGAAAAAGTCGGTGACGATGCCGAATTCGTTGATTTCGAGGTGCCAGTCAGAGGCAAGCGTTGCGTATTGCGCGTAACGCTCTTTCAGGGTGCTTTCCTTTTGTGCGGCCTGGTTGAGCGAGGCGTAGGCGGCGCCGGTAATTTTTTTAGGTAGGATGGCAGCCAGGGCGCTCGCGACGGTGATAATGCTGAGCGCCATGGCGGTGAGATAGGTTTCATCACGGCCGGTAAAGACGACAGCTTCGCCGGGAAGGCCTGCCAGGTAGTAGTTGTAAAAAACGATCAGGCCGACGCTGTAGAGTGATGCCATCCACAAGGGTGCGAGCAGGCCCAGCATGAAGGGGCTGAGGCCAAGGAGCATCAAGCCGATCCAGGCACCGGCCCCATGAAGCAGAATTTCCGCCATCAGGTTGGTCGGGATGCTCATGCAGACAAGCAGGATGGACAGTGAGAGCGTTCGTTTCTGTGTCGCGAGAAGCATTGCCGCGCCCAGGCAGGCAAAGGTGGCGGCATCGACAACGGCCATCACACCGAGCGGATAGTTGTCGGCGGCAATCATTGAAAGAATGATGGACGCCATGGTGATGATGATGGCGCTGGCACAGAAGAGTACGAGAAGTTGCTGAACGCGCGTATGGTTCAGATGGCGAAGAGACCATCGCAGGGACTTCCAACGGCCGGCACTGGCGGATTCAGATCTTCCACCGTCTTCCATACAATCACTCTTCCTCTCACCCAGCTAGTATATAGACATCAATTCTTTGACGGCTGCCAAATTGCGCGCTCAATCTTACCGAATCGATAAAACCTGGGAGTAATCATGACGGCGCACGAGGTCTGCGCCGCGTAACGCATCTGAAAACTGTGTCAGTTCGAGGTTTCTAGGCGGCGACGATCCGGGCGGCGCTTTTTCCATCTGGCGCAGGCATCTGCTCAAAGAAGAAATCGAGCATGGCTTCGGGGCGCTGTATGAAACGGTTGTATGGCAGGCTGGCCTTGAAGATCGGCGCCTGCGCGATGTTGCAGCCACAGCGCAGTGCGGTCTCGACAATGGTGTCGCGGTCCGGATTGGCCGAGGCAACGGCGATACGGTGAGGCCCCATATTGGCGAGCCGCGCAATCGTCATGTCGCCATCATAGCTGTCGGGCAGCGTGAGTTCCGTGATCACGAGATCAAAACGCTCCAGGCGAAGGCGGCGTTCTGCTTCCATGAGGGTGTGGGCGAGAACGAGATCCACCTGGACGCGGGCGCGGGCTGCCTTGTCAGCAGCCACAGCCAGGATGTCGCGCACTGGCTCGTGATCCTCGATCCACAATACTTTCATAAAGCTCTACCCTGTGTGCCGAACGCCTTCTGAACCGAACGCTGCGTTCTCCCTCAATGAAGGCACTTTGACACCCATGCCTTTCAGCTTGGTAAAGCGAAACTTGCCGAAGTGTTTACGGCTCCCCTGATCTGGTTACCGCAAGAGGAGATCGCATACGGAAGATATTCCGTGATAGGTTCAATGCTGGCCGGGGAAGTAGCCTGATTGGTGCTGTGGTAAGGAAGCTAAAATGCCTGATGGCACTGTAAACGAAGCAGAAAATAGTTCAGCGTTTCTCCGCGATGTCGAGGAAAGCGATCAACACATCGTCGACATGCTGATTGCGGAGCGTTGCCCCAGTTTTGTATCGCACTGGTCCTGGCCATTAACGCGGCGCGTCCTCTACAAGATGCTCGGTTATGCACGCGCGCGGGAGATGGCTGACACGCTGATGACACTCAATGGGCGCGAATCGTTTGATTATCTTGCGCGAGAGCTCGATGTTCAGCTGGACATTCAACATCTGGACCGCCTGCCAGAACGTGGGCGGTGTGTCGTAGCCGCGAACCATCCCACCGGCCTTGCTGACGGAGTCGCCGTCTGGGATGCATTAATCCAGAGACGCAAGGATGTCGTGTTCTTCGCCAATGCGGACGCGATCCGGGTCAATCCGCGTTTTCAGGATGCGATTATCCCGATCGAATGGGTTGCTGACAAGCGTAGCCCTGCCAAAACGCGTGAGACGTTGAGGCGCGCATCCGAGGCCTTCGAGTCGGAGAAATGCGTCGTGATTTTCCCGTCTGGCAAGCTCGCGAAAAAAGTCGACGGGGTGCTGACTGAACAGGCCTGGTTTCCGACAGTAGTGAGCCTTGCTCGCAAACAGGGTGCGCCAATTGTGCCGATGAATGTGCGAGCTGAAAACTCACGACTTTTCTATCGCCTCAGTCAGATCAATGGCGAGTTGCGGGACATTACTCTCTTCCACGAGCTTCTGAACAAGAAGCGCGCCCGCTTTGAACTCACACTCGGTAAAACGATCCCGACCTATTCGCTGATGGGGGAAGCTGCCAAGGTCACCGAGGCACTGAAACACCACGTGTCCTATACACTAAGCGAAAATTCAGACGCTGAATTTGGGAACTCTGACCCCCAACCATAGTTGAGTCCTATGGGCACAACTCCTCAGTGGAGTTGGCGCGCGCAAAAAAGCGAAAGGGCTGAACATGGAAGAATTCTGGAATAACACAGTCATACAGGTACAGGACTATGGGCCGAAAGTGCTCTTCGCCCTGCTTATCCTGATCGGGGCCTATATTATCGGCCTCCTGTTCAAATGGGCGATCTCGACCGCAGTCAACAAGACCGGTTTCGGCAAGGGACAGGCTGACCCGGATGGCAAGGCGACCAAGTCACTAGGTGATAGTCTCGGTATAGCCGCCTTCTGGATCATCATGCTGATCGGCGTCATTCAAGCGCTTACACGACTTGAGCTGACGCAGATCGTGCAACCGCTGAACGGCATGCTGAGCGATGTGCTCAACTATCTGCCGAACATCTTTGGCGCGATCCTGATCTTCATCGTCTTCATCATCGTTGCAAACGTCGTGCAGAAGACAGTGAAGGCGGTTT
Organism: Henriciella barbarensis; assembly: GCF_003576345.1. Taxonomy (GTDB): domain Bacteria; phylum Pseudomonadota; class Alphaproteobacteria; order Caulobacterales; family Hyphomonadaceae; genus Henriciella; species Henriciella barbarensis. Next base: position 1,044,863 of record NZ_QWGB01000005.1, read on the forward strand.
TCGTTTTCGCGGACCCTGTGCCAGAGCGGCTCGGGCTTGCTGACGGCCCGGTCAATATTTCGGGCGTGACGGCAACCGTTCTTGCCGCAATTGTCGGTATTCTCGGTGCGATCGCAGCGTTCGATGTACTTGCGATCGAGGCGATCTCTGTGCCCGCAACGGCAATGCTTAACGAGATCATCGGCGCAATCCCGAACATCCTCATCGCCGCAATCTTGCTGACGGTCTTCGTTATCATCGGCCGCTTCGTTCACAACCTCATTCTGCGCACGCTGCCGAATTTCGGTGTCGATTCTGCTGTGGCTGAGCTTGGTATCCTCAAGGGTGCAGACTCTGGCATGACGGCGTCGAACGTGATCGCCAAGGGCGCACTGTTCTTCATCGTGCTGCTTGGTCTGGTACAGGCCATGCGTGCGCTTGAGTTCGAAGTGCTGACCAATGCGACCTATACGGTGCTGGATCTGGCTGCTTCGATCGTCTTCGGCGCGATCATCATCTTTGCCGGTGTCGTTATCGCCCGCATCGTGAGCGGTGCCATGGCTTCTTCCGGTGATGGCGCAAGCGATACGGTTGCGAAGGTCATGAAGTGGGCGATCATCATCCTCGCCACCATCCTCGGTATTTCCCGCATGGAGCTGGACCCGACGGGTGGCGAGTTTGTACTGAATGTCGCCGAAATGCTCGTTATGGGCGCTGCCATCGGCCTCGCAATTGCGTGCGGCATCGGCTTTGGCTGGGGTGGCCGTGAATGGTTCGCCAGGCAGCTTGAGAAGTGGAGCCGCAAGGACGGCACGCCGTAAAGGCGCAAGCTGACCTGAATCAAAAAAGAAAGGCCGCTCCATCCGGGGCGGCCTTTTTCCATTGTCACTTTATTTTGCGCTGAAGCGCGTTAAGCGCTGCGCGTCCCTGCAGGGCTGAGTGAGCCATGGCAGTGTTTGTACTTTTTGCCAGAACCACATGGGCAGGCCGCGTTGCGCGGCGTCTGTGACCAGTCATCCTCTGCTTGGTGCAGGGGTGGGCCATCATGCGGATCGTTCGGACTCTCTACGACGCCAGGGGTCATCTCATTGTCGCCCGTATCGGGATTGAGGTGCGTTTCACGCAGGCTTTCACGCGACAGGACAGAGGCACGCGCTGCGGCGAGCGCTTCTTCATCGCGCGCACGGGCGGCTGCCCGCTGGGCCTCGTCTGATGGCGGCGTGATGCGGATATTCATCAGGATGCGCGTCACTTCATGGCGCAGCGTGCTGAGCAGTTCGTTGAAGAGCTTGAACGCCTCTTCCTTGAACTCGTTCAGCGGATCGCGCTGGCCATATGAGCGCAGGTGAATGACCGAGCGCAGCTGGTCGATCTGCTGCAGGTGGTTGCGCCACTTGCTGTCGAGCACCTGGAGCAGAACCTGTTTCTCGACATTGCGGATCTGGTCAGCGCCGGCGAGCTTTACCTTCTGCTCGAATGCTTCGTCGGAAGCCTTGCGCACACGCTCGGCGATCTCGGCATTGGCCACGCCTTCTTCGGACGCCCATTCGGCAATCGGCAGGTCGAGACCAAGCTCATTCTTCAGCGTTTCGGTGAGGCCTTCAACGTCCCACTGCTCAGCGAACGCCTTCTCCGGCATCGCCTCTTCGACCCATTCGTCGATAATGTCGTGGCGCATGTCGGTCACTTCTTCTGTGACCTGTCCGGCGTTCATGAACTCGCGGCGCTGTTCGAAGATTGCCTTGCGCTGATCATTGATGACGTCGTCATATTTGAGGACGTTCTTGCGGATCTCGAAGTTGCGTTCCTCGATCTTCTTTTGCGAGGTTTCGATCGCCTTGTTCATCCAGGGGTGGGTGATGCCCTCATCTTCCTTGATGCCGAGGCTCTTCATGATCGAGTTCAGGCGTTCAGCCGCGAAGACACGCATGAGGTCGTCTTCGACGGAGATGAAGAATTTGGATTTGCCCGGGTCACCCTGACGGCCTGTCCGGCCGCGCAGCTGGTTGTCGATCCGGCGGCTTTCATGGCGCTCGGTACCAAGGACGAAAAGGCCGCCCGCGTCGAGCGCCTCCTTCTTGCCAGCCTGGATCTCGGTCTTGATCTCGGCTTCCATGGCCTCTTCTTCCTCACGGGAAGGCTCACGGCCGTGCTTTTCCTTGAACTCGTCAACGGCCTTCCAGAGGCGCATTTCGAGGTTACCGCCAAGCTGGATGTCGGTGCCACGGCCAGCCATGTTGGTTGCGACGGTCACAGCGCCGGGAAGACCGGCATCGGCGATGATTTCGGCTTCCTTTTCGTGGTGGCGCGCGTTCAGCACCTTGTGCGGGATTTTCGCCTGCGTGAGCAGGGTGGAGATAATCTCGGATTTCTCGATCGAGGCGGTACCCAGCAGGATTGGCTGGCCCTTGGCGCGGGCATCGCGCACTTCCTTGACGATTTCCTGATATTTCGCGGAGGCGACCCGGTAGACGACGTCATCATCGTCGATGCGCTGGATCGGTCTGTTGGTCGGCAGCTGGAAGACTTCCAGCTTGTAGATGTCTGCGAACTCGGCCGCTTCGGTGATGGCCGTGCCGGTCATACCGGCGAGCTTGTTGTAGAGCCGGAAATAATTCTGGAAGGTGATGGAGGCCAGCGTCTGGTTCTCTGGCTTGATATCAACGCCTTCCTTGGCCTCGATCGCCTGGTGCAGGCCTTCAGAGAGGCGGCGGCCTTCCATCATGCGGCCCGTGAACTCGTCGACCAGCATGACCTGGCCATCGTTCATCAAATACTGCTTGTCGCGGTGGAACAGCTTGTGTGCGCGCAGGGCCTGGTTGGAATGGTGGACAATGGAGACGTTCTGCGGGTCCCAGAGGTTGCCATCCAGCATGCCGGCCTCATCCAGCATCCGCTCCATCTTCTCCATGCCTTCTTCGGTGAAGATGACAGAGCGCTGCTTCTCGTCGAGCTCAATATCGGTCTCGTCGTTTAATTGCGGGATGAAGTCGTTGATGGTGCGGTAAAGCTCCGAACGGTCATCGGTCGGGCCGGAAATGATCAGCGGGGTGCGCGCTTCATCGATCAGGATGGAGTCGACCTCATCGACGATGGCATAGGCGTGACCGCGCTGCGCCATCTGGTCGAGCGAATATTTCATATTGTCGCGCAGATAATCGAAGCCGAACTCATTGTTCGTGCCATAGGTGATGTCGCAGGCATAAGCGGCCTTGCGCTCACCATCATTGAGGCCGTGAACGATGGTGCCGGTCGTCATGCCGAGGAAGCCGTAAAGCTTGCCCATCCATTCGGCGTCGCGGCTGGCAAGATAGTCGTTCACGGTAATGACGTGCACGCCCTTGCCGGCGAGCGCGTTGAGATAGACGGCCAGCGTCGCGACCAGCGTCTTGCCTTCACCGGTCCGCATTTCCGCAATGGCGCCCTTGTGAAGCACCATGCCGCCGATCAGCTGCACATCGAAGTGACGCATACCGAGCGCGCGGACCGAACCTTCGCGCACGACCGCGAAGGCTTCGTCCAGAAGATCGTCCAGCGTTTCGCCCTTGTCGAGGCGCTCGCGGAATTCTGCAGTCTTGGCTTTCAGCTCCTCATCGGAGAGCGCCTGCATTTGCGGCTCCAGAGCATTGATCCGCTCGACGCTCTTGCGCATCGGCTTGATCTTTCTGTCATTGGCGGAACCGAACATTTTGCGGGCAAGGGAGAGCATGGAAACAAGCACCAATCTGCGCTGTTGACTTGAAGGATGCCTCCTGACGAGAAACCATGTGCAGGAGGGGCACGCAAAAGGGCCGTGCCACGGGTGACTAAACCTCTCGACCAGTCCCCGCGGGAGACTTAAGAACGCCGCCAAATAGTGTCAATGCGGACGGCTGTACCACGAACACAAGGACTTAGGCATGCATAGGCACTGGTTCTCAATTCCAGCTCTTACACTCACTCTTGGCCTTGTCCTGGCGGGGTGTAGCGAGAGTGATCCGGAAAACGGCATCCGGCGGCCGGTTGGTTTCGATGCGTCCGCTGCCGCAAGGGTAAACGGTGACCCGATCTACCTCTCCGATGTGGAGCTGGAAGCTGTCGCGCAAGGCCGTATTGAGCCCGGCGACTCCTTCGGGCCAGAGCATGAAGATTATCAGCTTGTCCTCGATCAGTTGATCGATCAGCGCCTGCTTGCACAGGAAGCGGTGCGACGCGGTCTCGACCGTACGCCGGCTGCCCAGCGCCGTCTCGAAACCGCGCGCGAACGCCTGCTCGGTAATTTCCTCATGGAAGATCTCGTCGCCACGCAGGTGAATGAGGACGCCATTGACCGGATGTATGAAGAACAGGTCCGACTGCAGCAGCTCGATGATGAAGTGCGCATCCGCCACATCCTGCTCGCCACGCAGGAAGAGGCCGAGACTGTCCTGCAAAAGGCGCGCGCCGGTGAAGACTTCACCGCGCTGGCGTTTGAGTTCTCCGAAGATACCCGCACGCGTCTTGACGGGGGTTCATTCGGTTGGGTCGCGCCAAACGAGATGGTCGATCCGTTCCCGGCTGTGATCGCCGATACGCCAGCGGGCGAAATCTCAGAGCCTTTCCAGTCCGAACAGGGCTGGCACATTCTCAAGGTCGAGCAGCGCCGCACGCGCCCGCCCAAGACGCGTGAGGAAATGCGCCCTGAAATCGTGACCTACCTCACCTTCACGCAAATCAGCCAGATCCTGCAGACCCTGCGCGCCAATGCCGACATTGAAGAGCGCGAGGGCGGCATGATCGCGCGTGACCTTGCAGAAGAAGCTGGCGAGGCGGCGGCAGGTGAGGCTGGGCAGGGCGATGAGGATGACCTCGATCTCGGTGAGACCGCCGATGATGCGGCAGACGACGGCACTGCCCCGGCGGCCGATGATGAGACGGAGACTGTAGAGTGAAGCTCACCCCCTCACCGTTTGCGCCCGCCAGCTTCCCAGCGCTTCCACACGTCAAAGGCGTACAGGCGTCAACAGCCTCGCGCGGCTTCTATACGCGGCGAGGTGTCCAGCGCGACGATGTCTTCCTGTTCCTGATGTCCGAAGGCACGTCGGCGGCTGGCGTGTTCACACGGTCACTGACGGCCTCTGCTGACGTTGAATGGTGCCGCGAAGCGCTGAAAGCCTGCGGCGGCCGGGGCCGTGCGGTCGTTGCGAATTCCGGTAATTCGAACGCTTTTACGGGCAAAGCGGGTTTCCTGAAGAACGAAGCGACGCTCGCCGCGATGACCACGACGCTGGGCCTCCCCAAAGAGGCCTGCTTTCTGGCGGCGACCGGCGTGATCGGGGAGCCGCTGGCTGACCCCAATTTCGTTGGCGAGATGCTGCCAGAGCTTGAGAGCAAGCTTGGCCCCGCCGACTGGGAGGCATGCGCGCGTGCCTTTATGACCACCGACACCTTCCCGAAAGGGGCCGGGACGACCTGCGAAATAGACGGCACACCCGTTGCGATCTCTGGGATTCTCAAAGGCTCTGGCATGATCATGCCGAACATGGCGACCATGCTCTGCTATGTGTTTACCGATGCCGCCATTGCGCCAGAGCTGCTCGACAAGCTGTTGCGCGAGACGGTCGATCCGACGTTAAATTCAGTCACTGTGGACGGCGATACGTCGACTTCCGACACCTGTATGCTGTTTGCGACAGGGGCCTCTGGCGCCCCCATGATCGAGGATGCGGATGACCCGCGCCTTGCGGGTTTCCGTACGGCACTGATGGAGGTCTTCCGCGATCTTGCCCAGCAGCTGGTCAAGGATGGCGAGGGAGCGTCGAAATTCGTCGAAATCTGCGTCGAAAATGCGGTTTCGGAAACGTCAGCCAAGACGATCGGGATGCACATCGCCAATTCGCCCCTTATCAAGACCGCGCTCGCCGCTGGCGATGCGAACTGGGGCCGTATTGTCATGGCGGTCGGCAAGTCGCTGGAGCCGATTTCCAGGGATGAGATGCAGATATGGTTTGGCGAACATCTGGTCGCCGATGGCGGCATGCGCGCGCCGGGCTATGACGAGGCCGTGGCGAGCGCACATTTTGCGGGTGACCACATTTCCATCAAGGTCGACGTTGCGGCAGGTGACGCGTCCTGGACGGTGTGGACGTGCGATCTCACCCACGGCTATGTCGACATCAACGGCGCTTACCGGACATGAGCGGGACAGTCCTGCTGGTGGTGGCTGCCGCGATCTTCAACGAAAGCGGCGAAATCCTTCTGGCCCAGCGCCCGGAAGGCAAATCCATGGCGGGCCTCTGGGAGTTTCCGGGTGGCAAGCTGGAGCCGGGAGAGCGGCCTGAAGAGGCGCTTTGCCGCGAATTGAAGGAAGAACTCCAGATCTCGGTCGAGCCGTCCGCGCTCCAACCGATCACTTTTGCGAGTTTTGGTTATCCGGATTTTCACCTTTTGATGCCACTTTACGAGGTGCGGGACTGGCGGGGTGAACTTGCCGGTCTTGAGGGACAAGAGATTGCCTGGGTCAAACCGGCTGAGTTGGCCAGCTATAAGGCCCCGCCTGCCGATATTCCTCTGTTCGAGGAGCTGGCCCGAAGGTATTGAGAGGACTTCATGTTCATTAAGCCAGTGAAGAAGCTGAAGTCCGATGAGAGCGGCGCGAGCGCCGTTGAATACGGTCTGATCATGGGCCTGATGACAATCTTGCTGATTACCGCGCTGACCACGGTTGGCTCCAAGACGTCCGACCACTTCAACGAAGTCGAAAGCGGCTTCTCCGGCTAGGGTTTTCGGGGCAGGTGCCCCCATGTGAGGCTTGACCCTCTCGCGCCCCGCGCGCTTCATCCTGCCTGACGAGACGCCAGCAGGAGATCCGTGATGAGCAAGGTCACCCCATTTACCGTAGACGTGTCAGATGACGTGCTCTCGCGCATACGCTCGCGTGTTGAGGCATTCCGCTGGTTTCCCGCACCTTCCATTGGGGACGAATGGGCCTTTGGCATGTCGACAGCCTTCCTGACGGATATTCAGGCTTACTGGCTGGAACGGTATGACTGGCGCGCGGCGGAGAAAACGCTCAATGCGTGGCCGCAATTCAAGACAGAGATCGACGGGCTCGACATCCACTTCCTGCATGTGGTGGGCGAAGCTGGCGGCAAGCGCCCGCTCCTGCTGACGCATGGCTGGCCGGGTTCGGTCTATGAGTTTTATGAGGCGATTGGCCCGCTCGCCTATCCGTCGAAACATGGCGGCAAGGCAGAAGATGCCTTTGACCTCGTGATCCCCTCACTGCCCGGCTATGGCTTTTCCGGGAAGCCCGCTGCCCCGACCGGCCAGCAGGCAACGGCGCGGATGTGGGACACGCTGATGCGCGAGAGGCTTGGCTATGACACCTATCTTGCCCAGGGCGGCGACTGGGGCGGGCTGGTGACCTCTCTGCTCGGTCTTAATCATGGTGTCGATAGCGGCGGCGGATGCAAGGCGATCCATCTCAACATGATCGGGCATCAGCCGGCTGACCGGACCCCGCGTACTGATGAGGAGGCCAAATGGGCTGCGGCCTCACAAGCAGCCATGCAGGCCGAAGGCGCTTACCTCATGGAGCAGGCGACCAAACCGCAGACGCTCGCCATGGCGCTGATGGACAGCCCGATGGGCACAGCGGCCTGGATTCTGGAGAAGTTTCATGGCTGGAGTGATCGCAGCCGGGGAAAGCTGACCGATATCTATTCGCGCGACCAATTGCTGACCAATGTGATGATCTATCTGGTGAATGACGCGATCGCGACATCGGTCTGGTATTATGCCGCTTTATTCCTTGAAGGCGGCGCGCAGCTGAAGCCGGACCAGAAGGTCAATATCCCGACGGGTATCGCAGACTATCCGGGCGAGGCGATCTACAGGACGCCGCCGCGCAGCTGGTGCGAGCGGATCTACAATGTCGACTACTGGTCGGACATGAAGGAAGGTGGGCACTTCGCAGCGATGGAAGTGCCAGACCTGTATGTCGAGGATGTGAGGGCGTGGGCCCGGGCCGTCAGTTAGGCTCTACCTACATCGCCATCGAGAAAAGCGTGACCAGCAGCTGAATGACCAGCGCAAGGCCCGCAAGACCGATCACGGTGGCGATCCAGGCACCGCCGAGGCTCATGCCGACGCCGATCGCGATGCCGGCCCCGGCACAGAGGATCAGCGCAACAAGCCAGTTCATGCCCACTGAGAGCGTGAAAACCATGTAGCCAACCGAAAGCAGAAGGATGAGTGCACCCCACATGCTTGCCTTCATGAAGCCCGAATACATCTTCGATTGCGCTTCGATTTCCATTTCGCCGCGGGTGTATTCGCTGGACGCCATTGATCAACTCCGTTCATGGGCCTTCTTAAAGGCGTTTTATCGACGCCGGGCCGATGGTCAAGAAGCCAGGCGGTCGCAGCTGCAGCGTATCACTGCGCGTTTTAGTTGAGCTTGGTCTTTTCGGTCTTCTTTGGCGGCACGAAAGCGGGCGGTAGCGGGGCGGCCGGTACGCCTTCTTCTTTCAGGCTCTCACGCTCATCAGCGGTGGTCTCACCCCAGATTGGCTTATGCTCGCGCTCACCATAGTACATGGAGCGTGCCTCCTCGGCGAACCCGTCGCCGACATAGTCGTAATTGTCCGCGATGTGCTGGCGCGCCTGGGCAGCGAGCTTGCCGAACACTTTTTCAGGATCGCTTGCGCCGGACTTCGTCGACGGGCGCACGGACGGGGCCATGACCTGCTTGCGGATATCGTGGCCGCCGCAGTTCGGGCAGTCGATCAGTCCTTTTTCGGACTGCGTTTCGAAGCCTTTGGAAGAGGCGAACCAGCCATCAAAACCGGTCTCGCAAGCCCTGCATTCAAGTGCGTAGCGGATCATGGCGTAGGTGCCTCAGAGCGCGGCGAGCTTCTGGTCGAGCTTGCCGGAGCGTTCGAGCGCCATCATCTCGTCGCAACCGCCGATATGTTCCTCGCCGACAAAGATCTGCGGGAAGGTTCGCCCACCATTCGAGCGCTGGATCATCTCCTGCTTCTTGTCCGGATCCATGCCGGCATCGATCTCATTAAAGTCGACGCCTTTCTGCTTCAGCAGCGACACCGCGCGGGTGCAGAACGGACAGAAGGCACGTGTGTAGATTGTCACAGCGGACATAGGAAAAATCCTCGTCGATTGCAGTCAGTATGCGCCTTATATGGTTATGTCAGACGGCCTGACAACGCGTGCCAGCACTACGAGTGAGATATGCGAGGCACCTGCACGCCTGAGAGCGCGGCTGCACGCCGACAGGGTTGCGCCGGTGGTAAACACATCGTCGACCAGAATGATGCGCCAGCCTTCGATCAATGGCAGGTGTGCTGGGCGTACCTCAAAGGCGGCCCGCACGTTTCGCCAGCGCTCCCTGGCCGAAAGCCCGCCCTGGCTCGGTGTTGGCTTGCGGCGCACCAGCGCATCGACCCTGGTGGCTACGCCAGAGCGCTGGGAGAGCGCCTGCGCCAGCCAGCCGGACTGGTTAAAGCCGCGGCGGACCAGACGCCGATAATGAAGCGGTACCGGAACGATCAAGTCGGCCTCTTCAAGAAGTTCACGGGCGGCCAGCGTCATCCAGTTGGCAAAGGTCGAGAGACCGTCGCGCCGCCCGGCATGCTTGAGATCGAGCACGAGCTTACGGGACACATCATCATAGGCGAGCGCGGCGCGGGCCGCGTCCCAGCGGGGCGGTTTGGCCGCACAACTGGCGCAGAGGTTTGCTTCGCCAAGGTCGCTTTCCAGAGGCAGGGCGCACCGACGGCACCCGCCAGCGCCGAGAAAGGTCAGCTTTGCAAAGTCTTCCGGCGCGATGAGCCCTTCGCCGCCATGATGCTGGCCGGAGACAAGCGAGCGGGATGGCCAGACGAAATGCGCTGCTGCGCGCAGTCCGCCCTTTGCCCTCTGCCTCACAAGGTGCATATCGAGGCCCATGTCACCTGCTCCACCCAAGCTTTTCGACCGCGCGCTTCATCGGCGCAATCTCGACCGTGCCGCCCGTCATTATGGCGATTATGCGTTCCTGAAAGAGCGCGAGTCGAGTCATCTCATTGAGAGGCTGGAGGATGTGAGCCGCGATTTTGGCCGCGTTCTCGATCTCGGCAGTCATGATGGCACGCTAGCGGCGATGCTGGAGGACCATCCCCAGACGGGCACCGTGGACGCGGGCGAAATGTCTTCTGGTCTGCGTGCCCTCGGAACCGGGCGCGGGCTGGATATTCGCGAGATGGATGAAGAAGTGCTCGGCGCTGATGATGCGGCGTACGACCTTGTAACATCTGTGCTTTTTCTCCACTGGGTCAATGACCTGCCAGGCGCGCTGATCCAAATCCGGCAGGTGTTGAAGCCTGATGGCTTGTTTCTTGGATGCCTGTTCGGTGCGGGAACGCTGGCCGAATTGCGCACCGCTTTCCTCGAAGCCGAGGCTGAGATCACGGGCGGTGCTGCGCCTCGTATTTCGCCGCTGCCGGGCCTTCAGGACATGGCGGGCCTGCTGCAGCGGGCCGGATTTGCCTTGCCTGTCGTGGATGTAGAGCCGGTGACGGTTCGCTATGACGACCCGTTTGCGTTGATGCGTGACCTGAAGGGAATGGGCGAGCAGGCAGCATTTGCGGCCAACGAAAAAAGCCCCAGAAGGCCGCTGTCACGGCGTATTCTGGCCCGTATGGCGGAGATTTACAGGGAGCGTTTTGCTGATCCGGATGGCCGGCTGCGGGCAACGTTCAATGTGGTCTGGCTGTCAGGCTGGGCGCCTGCGGAGAGCCAGCCCAAGCCCCTTCGACCCGGAAGCGCGCGCCATTCCATGGCGGATGCGGTGCGCAAGGTGCGGGGGGAAAAGAAGTAGGTTTTCCGGCGTTTTCACGGTGCAGTGACGGTGCACTGGCGGTGTTTCTGACGGAGTAGAAAAAGGCGCCTCCAGAAACTGGGGGCGCCTTTTCGATTCTTCGATGTTTGAGAGCCGAACTAACCCTTGAAGTTCGAGAAGATGTCGTCGGCGTTTGGCTCATCACCGCCGGCCGTATCAGGATCGACGGCCTGGCTGGCAGCGTCTGCATCCTCAGCTGGGCGAAGACCCGGGCCATCGCCTTCGATGCCGGCTTGTGCTTCCATCTTCTTGCGACGATCGACGGCCTTGTTGACGACTTCGTCGAGTTCGATCTGGGTGCAGAGACCCAGCGTGACCGGGTCGACCGGTTTGATGTTCTGCGAGTTCCAGTGCGACTTGTCGCGCACATTGGTGATCGTCGCCTTGGTCGTACCAATCAGCTTGGAAATCTGAGCGTCTGAGACTTCCGGGTGGTTGCGGATGAACCAGGCGATGGCGTCCGGCTTGTCCTGACGGCGGGCGACAGGCGTGTAGCGCGCGCCCTTGCGTTTTGGCTGCGGGATGTGCGCGATCTTGGATTCCGCCTTTTTCAGACGGTATTCCGGATTGCCTTCGCCCTTGCGGATTTCCTCACGCGTCAGCTCACCACCCGAGATCGGATCAACGCCGCGCATGTTCTCGGCCACATCGCCATCGGCGATGCCTTTGACTTCGAGTTTGTGAAGACCGCAGAAGTCAGCGACCTGCTCAAACGAGAGCGTGGTGTTGTCGATCAGCCAGACAGCGGTTGCCTTCGGCATCAGAATATCGGCCATTTTCGGGCTCCATCATGCTGGTCCCAGAAACGCAGCCGCCCGGCCTTTCGGGCCGGGCGGTCAGGGTTCCAGAACGGGAAAGTTCCTAACAGCCTCAAGTATAGAACGAAGCCGCTCACTTGGGAAGGCAGGGTTTGTAGTGGGCCTCAAGCGGCAAGCAGACGGTGTTCAGCGTCTTTTCGGACAATAATGTCTGCGCGCTCGCGGAGAGGTAGGATGTGGTTTTCGAGGTTGGGGAGGTTGATCTTCTCCCAGACCTCGGTGCAGGCGAAGGTGCGCGCTTCTTTTTCCGTCATGCCGCGGAAGCGCCGATAGAAGGACGTCGGGTCGTCAGCGGCCGCATGCCAGAACTGCATGAACCGGTCGAGAAACCAGGTTTCAATGTGCGGGGTCTCGGCATCGAGATAGACGAGGATGTCCGGTTCACCTGCGCGCTCCTCGCCGGATGGCGGCGTGAAACCAAGCCCTTCAAGGAGCAGGATATCTGGCGGGGCGATCGTACGGGCAAGGGCAGGGTCGATGTCATAGGTGCCATGGCTATGCACCGGGAAGACGGCAGGCAGGACCCTTACGCGGGTGATGGCCCAACGCATGCCAGTATTGTCATAGCTTTCGGGAAAGCCCTTCCGCATCATCAGTCCGCGTGCTTCCAGTTCGTTATTGGGGCAGAGGAAGCCGTCCGTTGAAACGTTTTCCACGCTATGGGTTCTCGAGAGGACATCGCTGAGCGCGGCAGCAAGGGTAGACTTTCCGCACGCGACCGAGCCAGTCAGGCCGACAACAAGCGTGCAATTGTCAGCGTGCGCGCGCCGCAATCTGGAAGCTAATTTTTCAAGTTCGTCACTTTGCTTCATGAGAAGCTCCCCGAACGACAACTAGCTGGCCAGCAGCCTTTCACCTGTCTAGGCGTCTGGGCGGGTCGCGGCCGCCGAAATCGACTCCATCAGAACGCTGTCCTTGAACGGTTTCGAAACGACAGGACAACTGCGCAGACGTTCCGGCAGGTCTTCTAGCTCCTCATACCCGGTACAGAAGACGACAGGCACGCCAGCCTTTATCAGCCGTTCCGCAAGACCATAAGATTTGCGGCCGCCAAGATTTGAATCGAGGAGCGCAATGTCTGGAAGTGCGTGCTCAATTTCACGCTCGGCGCCGGCAATCGTCATGGCCGGGCCCATGACGCTGTAACCCGCGTCGCTGAGGCGCATTTCGAGGTCGAGCGCAGTCATCGGCTCATCCTCAAGGATCAGAATGGTCTGGCGCGAAGGGCTTTCGCCTGCAATGGGTTGATTCTGGTCTGCAAGCTCTATCGCGATGGTCGCGCCGGGCTTGATTTCTATGCGGTGGAGGAGGTCCTCAGGCGGCTGGTCAGTCACCGAGCCAATTGCGTCAGAGATCTGTTCGGTTACGTCCATATTGGTGCCGAACCAGAAACGAACCTTGCCAGTTTCATCAAGAAGAGGCTGTGCTTCGGAGAGGAACCAGCGATAGCCGCCATCCTTTCCACGCAAAGGGAAGAGGTCTTCCCAAGGCTCACCGGTTTCGAACGCTTTTTTGATGCGGGTAACGACGCGGTCGACATGGTCAGGGTGGTGCACGCTTTGCCAGCCCCAGCCGGTCATTTCTTCCAGCGTGGTGCCGGTGTATTCATACCAGTGGCAGTTGTACCAGTAGATTGAGCCGTCTCCGTCAGCGATCCATGCCAGACGCGGCATGGAATCGGCCCGAGCTCGAAAGTCGGTCTCTCTTTGTAGGAGGGTGCTCCCGTGCTGAGTAATCCGCTGTCCCATGAAAGGCTCCGGTCGCAGGAGGCGGGTGAATATCTCTGCCTCGCGACTGACGGCACTATCGCACACTAATAGCGTGTACGAAAGCACTGATTGCCCGTGTAACTGAGTGTTGAAGTCGATTTGCCGCCCTCAGCCGGTCATGCGGCGAATTCGAGCAAGAGTTTGCCGATGTGACCGCCTTCTGCCATGTGCGCCTGAGCGGCTTCGGCTTCGCTGGCTGGGTAGACCTTTTCGATAACGGGTCTGATAGCGCCGCTGGCAACGTGCGGCCAGAACTGTTCTTCGATGGCAGCGCGGATATCCGACTTTTCTTCTGCTGTCCGGGCGCGCAGCGTCGTGCCTGTGAGGATGAGGCGTTTCATCATCAGATAGATGAGATCAAGCTCCACCTTGGAGCCGTTGAGATAAGCAATGTTGCAGATACGGCCATTCACGCGGGCCACAGAGATGTTTTTCTGCACATAGTCGCCGCCGACCATGTCGAGGATGACATCGGCGCCGCCGCCATCCTTGACGATCTTTTCGAAATCCTCGGTCTTGTAATTGATGGCACGGGTGGCGCCGAGCGCCCTCGCCGCTTCGCATTTTCCGTCAGAGCCTGCGGTGGTCCAGACGGTGCCAGCACCAGCTTCCTTCAGCATCTGAAGCGCCATGGAGCCGATGCCGGATGTGCCGCCATGGACGAGGACGTTTTCACCCGGTTTGAAGGCCGAGCGCATGAATATGTTCGCGTAGACGGTCATCATGGCTTCGGGCAGGGCAGCGGCTTCCGTCAGGGAGAGGTTCTCCGGTACAGGAAGGAGCGAGCCTTCATCGACCGCGCAGAACTCAGCATAGCCGCCGCCCGCTAGCAGGGCGCACACGCGGTCGCCTTCTTTCCAGTGCGTGACCTTCTCACCGAGTGCGACAATCGTGCCCGCGCATTCCAGGCCCATGATCTGCGAGGCACCAGGGGGCGGTGGATACTTGCCGGCGCGCTGGACGAGGTCCGCGCGATTAAGGCCGGCAGCGGCGACCTTCACCAGGACATCGTGCGGGCCGATCTCTGGCCGGTCGACCTCTGCCAGTTTCAGCGGTTCGCCTTCATTTGCCACGATTGCCTGCATCCGGTCGGTCATGTGTTCGTCCTGTCTAGTGTCTAGATTAACTGTGTCTGGCGCCACCTCTTCTCGATTGAGGCTTGATTTCGGCGCGCGTCTGTCCTTGCCTTGAAGGCGAGAGGTAAGTGGCTGAGGAGGCCCGATCAATGTTTGAAGAGGACACGCCGCGTCCGGCCAAGCTGGATCTTGAAATATTATCCGTGGATGAACTGAAGGCCCGGATTGAAGCGTTGAAGGCCGATATCGAGGCATGCGAGGCTGAGATCGCCAAGAAGGAGGCGCATAAATCGGCTGCGGACAGTATTTTCAAGTCTTAAGTCACGACCCGATCTTAAGACCCTTTAAAGGTCTCGGGTCCTAGGCTCTGCGATCAAGGCTGACAAATTTTTGCGGACTGTGCTGAGGGGAAATATGGCTGCCGTTTCCAGTCAAAAGATGCTCGACGAGATGCAGCCGGACTTCACGTCCGGACGCGTCTTCGACAAGGTATTTGCAGAAGGCATGGCGCTTGTCGAAAGAACGGCGAGCTATCTGGACGGGCCGGGCCGCGAGATGTCGCGCAAGCTGCCGCGTGAAGCAGGCCTTACCTATGCCGCATGGAGCATGGAGCTGACAGCGCGCCTGATGCAGGCGGCAAGCTGGCTGGTCATGCAGCGTGCCGTGCGCGATGGCGACATGTCGCGAGAGGATGCGCTGTCGCCGAAATACCGCCTGCGCCGCGAAGCCCCTGCGCTGGAAGCATCTGAGCAGCGCGGTTTGGGCCTGCCGGACGCGTTTCTTGATCTCGTTGAGAATTCAGAGGCTCTCTACAATCGTATCTGCAGACTGGATGAGGCGATCTACCAGTCAGGCACCGAAGCCCATGAAGGGCCTGTAAACCGTCAGATAGAAGCGCTGAAAGCGGCGGCGCAGCAGGGCGCGTTCGACCCGATGAAGATCTGGAGCGGGACGCGCTAAAGCCGCCTAGGGGGCGCAGACCACTTCGCCAACATACTTGAAATTTCATCCATCGCGAAAACCGGATTTTGATGCCGTTGCGCTAGACCCGCCTCAATGGAGTTAGGTTAATGCGTTTCTGGAAAGACCAGCGCGGCAATACCGCGATGATATTTGCTATCTGCGTGATCCCGCTGCTCGCGATTGCGGGCGGTGCGATCGACATGACGCGCCATCGCACGGCATCTGTCGAGACACAGGCCGCGCTGGATGCAGCGCTGCTCTATGTGGCGCATGATCTGGGTGAGCGTGATATTGAGGTCCTCAAGGCCGAGGCGCGCGAGGTGTTCGATGAGCAGATGCGCGGGCGCGGCGTTGCGGTTCACGACTTCGACATTGTCCAGAACGGCGACGACATTACCGCGACCGTCGATGGCGATATCGATACAACGCTTCTGGGTCTTGCTGGTGTCACGCAGCTGGGCGTTAACCGCATCTCGCAAGTGCGCCACAGTGAGCGCCAATTCGAGATCGCAATCGCGTTTGATACGACAGGATCAATGCGCGGCGAAAAGATGGTGCAGGCGCAAGCAGCCGCAAAACTGCTGGTCGACAAGATTGATGCTGCGACCAGCAAAAAGTCGAGCCGCCGCTTTGCGCTGGTGCCGTTCACCACCTGGGTGAACGTTGGCCCGGACAACTGGAACAAGAACTGGATCGACAAGGATGGCCGCTCTGATGTGAGCGCGACCAACCTTTTGCCACGGACCAGCCGCGTCGCATTGTATGAAGCGCTGGGCGAGGTGTGGCCAGGTTGCGTCGAGGCACGCGAATATCCGCTTGATGTGGATGACACCCGCCCCCGGCGCCGTGATCCGGAAACCCTGTTCACGCCGAGCTTCTATCCCGATGAGCCTGATGACCGGCGGCGCTATGCCAACGACTATCTCGATGATGGTGGCTGGTCTTGGAATGCGATGAACCTCATTTCCGATGTTTCGAAATATGGCGTCGCAATCACACGCGCATCGACGAATGGATTGGCACCCGGCCGTGGGCGTGGGCGTGACGACGACGACGACGATGATGATGATGATGATGATGATGATGACGAGCGTGGAAATCGGGGTCGCGGAAATAATGGCGCACCGGGCCTCAAGCGTTCCTACCGCTTCTATTCGGACGTCACGACGCCGGTCGGCCCAGGCTTCAACTGTGCGACGCGCCCGATTGTCCCGCTGACCCGGAATGCGAACCGCATCAAGAATGAGATCGACCTTCTGGAGGCCGAGGGCAGCACCAATATGAGTGAGGGCGTGGCCTGGGGCTGGCGCGTCCTGTCTCCTGAAGCACCGTTTACGCAGGGCGGGTCTTATGACGACCGCAGTGTCGACAAGGTCATGGTGCTGCTGAGCGATGGCAACAATCACCTGAGCGCCCGGTCCGACATGCGGGGCAGCGATTATTCAGCGTACGGCTATGCTGCCAACGGACGCATGAACGTGCCGTCACGGCCATCGCAGGCTCAGATCTGGACCGAGATGGACAAGCGAACGCTAGAAGCGTGCAGCAATGCCAAGGCGGCAGGCATCATCATTTACACAGTGCGCCTGGAGCTGGACGATGCACGGTCTGACGGTGTGCTCAGCAAGTGTGCGACCTCGCCCGAGCACTATCTGGACGTCCCAGACGCGGCGCGGCTGGGCGAGGCGTTCAGCCAGATCGCTGATGATGTGCTGCAGCTCTACCTGGCGAAATAGGCCAAGCGCCTAGCGGCGGATCACCACCCGAAGATCGTCAAGGGCAACTTCGCGGCCGGCACTGGACACGAATGCAAGACGCACGGCGTCGCGGCTTTCCGCATCGGTAAAGCTGATGGGTGGCTGTCCGCCAGCGCCTAGCCAGGCATCGCCCCACTGGGTGAGGCCGATCAGCACCGGGCGAAGCGCTTCGCCCTGTTCGGTCAGCACATATTCAGACCGTGCGCGGCGGCCTTTCAGCTTGTAGGGTCTCTTTTCCAGCAGGCCTGCGTCGACAAGATCGTTGAGGCGGCTGGAGAGGACGGTCCGCGGGGTGCCAAGCTCTTCCTGAAAATCATCGAAGCGGCGAACGCCATAAAGCGCCGACCGCAGGATCAGCAGTGTCCAGCGGTCACCGATCAGCTCGATGGCGCGCGCGAGGTTGCATTGCGAAGGCGGGACGGGCGATTTGCGCGACAATGGGACCATGATGCCATAAGCCTGCATGAGTTCGCCAGACAAATCCAGCCATCAAGGAGATGAATCTGGCTGAATATCTTTCAGCAACTCCGCGTGACCGCACGAAATTGTCATTCGCCGCCGGTTAATGCGGTTTATCGAGGCGGCAGAGCGGCAGAACCAGCCGGATGCGCGCTAGGCAGACTTGCTGAGCCTGCTGCGGCAGCTATCTATCAGGCATGGTCCACCCGCTTTCGAGACAGCTCGCTGATACGGCGAAGTTTACCTCCACCCATGCGATCCTCGTCGTGGAAACGGAGACGTCACTGCCATGGCTCGTGACCGGGGCGGTGCTGATGGTGCAGCAGGCCTGCGTCATGGCGCTGTCCGAGGCAGGCGCGGAGCTGCCTGCCATGCCGGGGCCGGGCGAACTGGTCGCGCGGGTGTCTGACGCGGCTTTCCTTGAGCAACCCTATACGGCGCCATTGCGGCCGGAAGAACACAGGGCAATTGAGCGTGTCATCGCGGCGCGAAACGATGTGATGCACCCGCGTCCGAAGGGGCTCAGCCTGGATGCCCGTGCGCTGCCGGAAGGCTTGTTCACCTGCACCAAGCTGGTGCGCCATCTTGCAATCACACAGCCTGTGCGCCCCTCCATGATGGATGGTCACGACCTTGTCGTGATTCAGGACGCGCTGGGTCTGATCGATACGTCCGCTGATTTCTGGGCGAGTGTTTTCTAGATCAGCGCTGTGTGTGGATCGCCTGTATGGCGTCTTTCAACTCTGGCGCGGTCATCGCGTCGAAGTCGAGTGCGGCGAGTTTCTGAAACCGTTTCTTGAGGCTGAAATATGTGTCCTCAAAAGCGATGCGCTGGCGTGACATCTCTTCGACTTCGACGGGATCAGGCAGGCCCCAACGGACCTGAATCGGATGACCGGGCCAGTGGGGGCAGGCCTCGCCAGCCGCATTGTCGCAGACCGTGATGATGACATCCATTTTGGGGGCATCATCACTGGCGAAAACGTCCCAGCTCTTGGAAGTGAGCCTGCTGGTGTCGTGGCCCTTGGCGGAAAGCACGGACATGGCCATCGGGTTCAACTCGCCGCGCGGGGTCGAGCCCGCGCTATAGCCCTGAAAACCCGGCATGGCGGAGACCAGCACTTCGCCAATGATCGAGCGCGCGGAATTGCCCGTGCACAGGATCAATACATTATGGTTCTTCAGAGGGATGGCCGTTCTCCTGCGACGCCGAGGGCGTCTTCGAGGGCTGCACCGAATGAGAGCAGCGTGTTTTCCTGAAAGAGGGGTGCCCAAAGCGAGATGGCGATGGGTGTGCGCGCGGTTAAGGCGTTTTCATCCTGCGGCTGGCCGAAAATGTTGCGCGGCCTTGTGTCCTGAAACCCAGCGCGCATCACAAGCGAGGGATGGCCAGTAAAGTTCGTTGGTGTGAGCATGCCCGAAGAAAAGTTCGGACCGATGACGAGATCGATCCCCTCGAACGCCTCATGCATGGCCTGCATCCATAGCCGTCGGAGCCTGTCGACCTGGAGCAGGTCAATGGCGGAGACAAAACGAATGGCCCGGAAACTGTTCGGCCATGCTGGGTCCTCCTGCCAGACCATATCATCGTCACGGTTTGAAAGGGTGAGCTCTTCAAAGGCCGCAGCCGCTTCGGCGAGAAGCTGTTGCGGCAGCGGCGAAGAAGGAAGTTCCGGTAGTTTGAATCGTACGAAAACCGCACCTAGCCTTCTGGCTTCAACGAAGGCGGCCTTCTCGACCTCGTTTGCCGTTTCGAGCCAGGCATCATCAAATCCGATCTTCATTCCGGAGAAGTCGGTCGTCGGTTGGTAGGCGAAAGTTGACTGCAGAGACCCTGTATCTTGAGCATCATATCCGTTTATGGCGCTAAGCACGTGGCCGAGATCCCCGACGCTGCGAGCCATCGGCCCAATCTTGTCAAGCGACCAGCAAAGCGCCATGCCGCCCGCCCGTGAAACACGTCCAAAAGTCGGACGCAGCGCGGAGCCGCCGCAACGATGGGATGGGGAGACGAGAGAGCCGAGTGTTTCCGTGCCTATGGCGAAACCGCAAAGTCCTGCGACGACCGCAGAAGCGGAGCCTGCGCTGGAGCCGGAAGACCCTTCGCGTGGATCAAATGGATTGCGGGTGACGGCACCATACCAGATGTCGCCATAGGCGAGCGCGCCGCAAGTTGTCTTGCCGAGGAGGACCGCGCCTGCCGCTTTCAGCTTTTGAACAATGGTACTGTCCACCGAGGCCAGCGCGCCATCACTATAGGGCTTCGCGCCCCAGGTTGTGCGAGCGCCCACGGCATCAAACAGATCCTTGAGTCCATATGGAATACCGTGGAGCGGCCCCCGGTCTTTCCCGTTGGCAAGCTCGGTATCCATCGCGTCGGCTTCAGCGCGGGCACGTTCCGGCATGACCGTGATCCAGGCATGCAGTTTCGAATCAAGCCGCTCAATGCGATCGAGATAGATATCGGTCAGTTGGCGAGACGTCAGGTCTCCAGACCGGATCCAGCCGGCCAGCCTTGTCAGAGGCGCAAAGGCGATGTCTGCGCTGTCCGATGGTAGCCCGGATACTGGCCTGACGGTGGCCAGACTGCCTGAACTGGCTTTCGCGGAGGGATAAGCCAGGCCGGGAAGGCGCGGGTCAAACGTCTGGGCCGGGGCAAGCGCATTTGGCTTTTCGACAGTCCGAAGCTGCTGGATGGCACTCAACTGGTCTTCCAGCGCTGACACCATCTGTTCGCGTTCGGCATCGGTGTATTCAACCCCGGCCAGCTTCTCTGCGCTTGATATTGTGCCGGGTGTGATGGCTGTCATGTCTGTTTCCTGCGCCGCGGCGCGCCCTGAAAGCGCGGCCATACCCGAAATACCAGCGGCCCCAACCTTGAGGAGGTTGCGGCGGGTTGTGTCTTTCATGGATGCACCCCTGTATCCGGATAATCTTTTCTGCTTAACCATGCAGGAAACGATATTCTGCGTCACCTTATCGGAGTTTCTGGATGAAAAAACCCCTGACAGCGATGGCTGCTCTTGTTCTTGTTGCCGCCTGCCAATCGACCCCGGCGCCGAGCGACGATGCTGATGTCGCGGCGCCCGAAACCGTCGAGCCTGCTGAAGCAGATGTGATGGCAGAAGAAGCTGAAATGATGCCTGAGGAGGCCGTTGCCGAAGTGAAAACCTATCCGCAGGAAAATGTTGCCCCGGGTGAAGATCCATATGTCTGGCTTGAAGATGTAGAGGGCGAGGAAGCTCTCGAATGGGTTCGCACCCAGAATGAACGCACACTGGCAGAGCTTCAGTCCGACGGCATGTATGACCGTTATTATCAGGCCGCGCTGGATGTGCTGCAGTCCGATGAGCGTATCCCGTACGGGGCTGTGCGTGACGGCTATGTCTATAATTTCTGGCAGGACAGCACCAATGTGCGCGGCGTATGGCGCCGTACGTCGCTGGAAAGCTACGAAACCAGCAATCCGCGCTGGGAAACCTTGCTCGATATCGACGCGCTGGCTGAGGAAGAGGGCAAGAACTGGGTCTACAAGGGCGCCAATTGCTTCAAGTCCGATGCGGGTGCGCGCTGGTATTGCATGATCTCGCTATCCGATGGCGGCAAGGACGCCGTGATCCAGCGCGAGTTCGATATTGCCTCCAAGAGCTTTGTCGAGGGCGGCTTTGTCACGCCAGAAGCGAAGCAGGGCTTTGCCTGGGTGGACCGCAATACGGCACTGATTGCCACGAACTGGGGCGAAGGTACGACCACGGCCTCGGGCTATCCTTTCATCGTGAAGCGCTGGGCGCGCGGCACGCCGTTGTCTTCGGCTGTCGAAGTCGTGCGCGGTGATGAGAGCGATGTCGGTGTCTGGCCGTCGGTGATCGAAACCGATGATGGCCGCCGGCTGCAGATCGCTGTCGAGGCAGATACTTTCTTCACGTCCACCTATTGGTGGATGCCGGAGGGCGAGGACCGCCCTGTCCGTATGCCGATCCCGCAGAAGTCATCGCCGCAGGGCGTCTATCAGGGCAATCTGCTGATCACGCTGAAACAGAACTGGTCACCTCGGGCCGGGTCTGCCTTCTTTTCTGGCGACGTGGTTGCGTTCGATCTCGAGACATTCCTGCGCACGCGTGAAGTGCCGCCGGTCTCGCTCGTTTTCCACCCTGAGAACAATCAGGCGGTGAATGGTGTCGCGATTGCGAAGGGCGCAGCACTCCTCTCGATTGACGAGAATGTGCGCGGCAAGGTCTTGCAGATCGAACCCGCCGACAATGGCTGGTCACGCACGGAGCTGAGCCTGCCGGGCACGTCCGGTCAGGCGGGCATCGCTTTTGCTGACCGCGATTCCGATACGGTCTTCATCAACTATGAGGATTTCCTGACGCCTGACAGCCTGCTCCGCTATGATGTGAGCTCGGGAGAAGTGCGTCAGATCAAGAGCCTGCCCAGCAAGTTTGATGCCGAAGGCCTGGCGGTGGACCAAC
The DNA here is from genome assembly GCF_003576345.1 of Henriciella barbarensis. Lineage (GTDB taxonomy): Bacteria > Pseudomonadota > Alphaproteobacteria > Caulobacterales > Hyphomonadaceae > Henriciella > Henriciella barbarensis. Next base: position 1,067,014 of record NZ_QWGB01000005.1, read on the forward strand.
ACTTTGCAGTGTCCAGCGACGGCACGGCGATCCCTTACTTCATCGTCTACAAGGAAGGGATCGAGCTAGATGGCACGACCCCAACGCTGCTCTATGGCTATGGCGGTTTCGAGGTCTCGATGAACCCGTCCTATTCGGGCGTGCGCGGACGTCTCTGGCTGGAAGAGGGCGGCGCGTATGTGCTGGCCAATATCCGTGGCGGCGGCGAGTTCGGCCCGGCCTGGCACCAGGCTGGCCTGAAAACGCAGCGCCAGATCATCTATGATGATTTCATTGCCGTGGCGCAGGACGTTATCGGCCGGGGTGTGACCTCGACCGAGCATCTCGGCATCATGGGCGGATCAAATGGCGGCCTTCTCATGGGCGTGATGCTGACGCAGCGTCCGGACCTCTGGGACGCCGTTGTGATCCAGGTACCGCTGCTCGACATGCTGCGCTATCACCTGTTGCTGGCAGGCGCGTCCTGGGTCGATGAGTATGGCTCCCCGGATGTGCCCCGCGAGCGTGCCTTCCTTGAGACGATCTCGCCGTACCAGAACTTCGACCCGAATGCGGATTATCCGACGCCATTCTTCGTGACGTCGACCAAGGATGACCGCGTACATCCGGGCCATGCGCGCAAGATGGCGCGCAAGTTCGAAGTCGCTGGCAAGCCGTTCTATTACTATGAGAATATTGATGGCGGCCATTCGGCGGCAGCGAACCAGAAAGAAGCGGCCCGCCGCACTGCGCTGGAGCATGTCTATCTTCACCGCAAGCTGTTCGGCGAAGACGAGTAGGATTTTCAGCTAAACAAAATGACACGGATTACCCCCGGGGCCTCCCATGGCGCCGGGGGTTTTCTTTACCCGACGCCAATCTTGACTTGCGGTGCCGCCCGGCGCCCCCTCGGAGGCAAACAATATGAGGAGGAATTCATGGGCGATCTCAGCGGAAAAACGGCGATCATTACAGGCGCGGCGAGCGGCATTGGCTATGCCGGCGTCGAAGTGTTCGTCGAGGCCGGTGCGAATGTCGTGGCTGGCGATCTGCAGGATGAGAAGGGCAAGGCGCTGGAAGCGCGATTTGGCTCTGACCGCGTGCGCTATATCCATTGCGACGTGACCAAGACATCAGACCTGAAAAAGCTGTTCGAGACCGCGCAGGACGCTTTTGGTGGGCTCGACATCCTCTGGAACAATGCTGGCCATGGGGGCACCCCGACCGGCGTTGAAGAGCTGGATGAGGATGGCTGGGACCAGACCATGAACCTCCTGCTGAAGTCGGTCTTTGTCGGGACGAAACTCGCCGTGCCGATGATGAAGGAGAAGGGCGGGTCGATCATCAACACATCATCGATTTCCGCAGTTTGCGCAGGCTATGCGCCGATCACATATTCGGTGGCCAAGAAAGGCGTCGCGCACTTCTCCAAGCTCGCCGCCGCAGAGCTTTCCAAATACAAGATCCGGGTCAATTCGATTCTGCCAGGCTTTATCGCAACGTCGATCTTTGGCGCTTCGCTGGGCCTGTCGCGCGAGCAGGCAGACCAGATGGCCGCCCTGGTCGAGCAGCAGGGTGGGCGTATGCAGCCAGCCGGACGCACAGGTGCGGCCAAGGACATTGCGGATATGGCGCTCTTCCTGGCGGGTGACCGGTCAGGCTTTGTCACAGGCGGGGAATTCCTCGTCGATGGCGGTATGACGGTCGGCCCGCGCCATAGCTGGGATGAGAGCGATGGCGGTCCGCTTCTGGATGCACTTGGCATCTCGATCGAACAGGCAGAGCAGATGCGTCTTGCCATGGAGGCCGGCCAGGCAGGCAGCTGACTGGTCAGCCCTTGGCGGCCTCGCTGGCGGCGAGGGCAGGGATGCTCTCGACCGCCGTCAGGAGGTCATCGAGTGAGGCCGCCTCGGCGACGGGGCGGTCCTTTTCATCAAACAGCGCGAAACCGTCATCTGTTTTACGAAGCGGGAATTTGCGCCAGTGCGCCCGCGTGCGGTAGAGCCAGACCTCTTCCGGCTCTGCGCCGGCTGCTGACCATCCGGCCCACATATGGTCGGCCGGGACGCTTCGCCATAGCTTGTCGATCTCGTCGAGGTCAGATTGGGAAAAGGTCTTCATGAGCCGTGAAACAGAAATGGAAACTGAGGACGAGCCTAGTACAGGCAAGCTGTCAGGCAATGCCCTCGGCGCGGTTTTCATGCTGTTTTCGGCGGTCGGTTTCACTGCCTATACGGTGCTGTCCAAGACGCTGACAGAGGAAGTCCACCCGGTTTTCCTGGCCTTCTGGCGCGCCTTCTTTGCCTGTTTCATGTCGGTGCCGATCATCATGCGGGTCGGCATTTCGAAGATGAAGACAAAGCATCCGGGCCTGTTGTTGCTGCGCTCGCTGTTCGGGACGCTGGGCTTCACGCTGGCGATTGTGGCGCTGTCAGCTGACTTCAATCTGACCTTCTCGCAGTTCAATGCGATCAGTTTCTCGCGGTCACTCTTCGTGACGGTTCTGGCGGCGATCTTCCTTCGCGAAGTGGTGGGGCCGCATCGCTGGGGCGCGGTCATAATCGGCTTTTTCGGCGTGCTGATCATGGTGGTGCCGGGGGTGTTCGTCTTCTGGATGCCAGTGGCGCCGGGCGCGGGCTTTCACCTTGATACGGGTACGATTTGCGCAATCCTGAGCGCCTTCTTCCTCGCCTTCGCCATCGTGCTTGTGAAAACGCTTTCGGCAGAGCTGTCGGCCGTCGCGCTGCTGACCTATGCGAACGTGCTCTCGTCCATCCTGTTGCTGCCCTTCGCGATCTATTACTGGTCGATGCCGTCGCTGGAGACATGGGGCTGGATCGTGGTTATGGCGGGCGTCGGGTTCGTGGCGCAGTTCTGCTATATCTCGGCGGTGAGTATTGGTGATGCGTCCTTCCTGTCGCCGCTCGACTATCTTCGCCTGCCAATGGCGACGGGCGCGGACCTCGTCATTGTCGGCATGTTGCCGGGCGTGAATGTCTGGGTCGGCGCCGGGATCATCATCGCCTCGGCGGTCTACATCACCTGGCGCGATCGCAAGAAGAAAGCCCAAAAAGTGACCGTGCTGGAGAAGCGGGGTTAAGGGCGAGAATTTCGGCCCAGTCGGCTTGCCGCGTTCCGAACCTTGTGCTCCGCTGATGACTTTCCGGGATTTGCGAGGCTGGCATGGAAAAGACACTCAATATTGGCGCGGTCATTGGCGAGACGTTCAGCGTTATCGGCCGAAAATTTGCGGACCTTGTCGTGCTCGGCCTCGTTTTCGTAGGTGTGCCGACCTTGCTGGTCGCGCTGTTTTCCTCGCAGATGCTGGAGCGGACGCTTGAGGGCGGCACGTTCGAGATGAATTTCTCGTTCGGCTACTTCCTGGCGAACCTGCTCTACGCGCTCTTCCCGTTCATGCTGCAGGCAGCCGTCGTGCATACAACTGTTACCTCTCTTAACCGAGGAACAAGTGACACGGGTGAGGCCATTGGTACGGCGCTGCGCGCCCTCGTGCCGCTCTTCATTGTCTCCATCCTGATGAGCATCGGCCTGACGATCGGCTTCCTCTTGCTGATTATCCCCGGCCTCATCCTGCTCACGGTCTGGGCCGTGGTGGTGCCAGCGCTCGTGATCGACAAGGCCGGGATCTTTGGCAGCTTCGGGCGCAGTGCAGATCTCACACGCGGCTCGCGCTGGCAGATCTTCGGCCTGATCCTGATCGGCTATGTAATCCTGTTCATTCTCGGCGCTGTGCTGGGGCTGCTATCGATCGGTGTCGGCGCAGCCGGCGTCATCGCCAGCGGCGGGATCAGCATGCCAGCAATGCTGATGAGCGTCGTCGTCGATACGGCGCTCGCCATTGTTGGCGCGGTTGGCGTCTCTGTTCTCTATGTGCACCTTCGCGAGCTTAAAGACGGCACGCGGGTCGATCATATCGGCGACGTGTTTTCCTGACATTGACTGAATGATGTCGCCGACGCCCCAGGCTTACTCTGGGAAGAACGTACCGCCATATAATTTCAGCTCGCGTTTGACCCGCATGCAGGCGGGGCTCTCCTCGCAGGTCGAGACATCGAGCCGGGAAAGATACGCCTCGCGGGTCTCTTCAATGTCGATACCAAAAGCCTGTTCAGCATAGGCGCCGCAGACCGACCGGCCGGTGCGTTCTGCTTCCTTGAGGGCGCCTCTGTTCTTGCTCAGCAGGGGGACACTGGCGTGCCCACCATTAACGCAGCGGGCCATGTAGCCGAGCCAGTCGCCATGCTGCTTTGCGATCTGCCTGTAGCTTTCCACGAAAGCCTTTTCGGTCATGTCGACGTCTGGTGTAGCCAGATAATAGACGTAGGAGGGATCGTATTTTTTGGTATCCACCCGTGAGACGAAGCGTTTGTTGCCATGGAAGTCGGGCCGGTCGGAAATACTGTTGCCGCCTTGTGAGCCGGGCGTGAACTCAGCCAGCCAGGCGTTCAGCGGGCCGGGGAAAAGCACGGCGTATGCCGGATCGCGCCCAGCAACGCCGACATAGGCCGCCCGCGCCTCGCTCCCATCGCCCTGCTGGTGCGCGATATAGGCCCCCGTAAAATTTGTGATGAGGAAACCCAGCGTGAAAAAGGCGATCACTTTCCAGCGGAAGAAGAGAAGCGAGATGATCGTGCCCAGAAGGAACGCGGCGATTACGATGGCGAGCCACTGATATGACGTACCCCAGAGCGAGATCATCGACCCGAAAAAGAAGGCCAGGATAACAAGCAGGAATAGTAGCCTGACGAGATTTGGGACAAATCCATTGCCCAGATGTGTGCCGCGTGAACCCATCTTAACCCCCAGTGTTGTCGTCGGCCCAATATGCCGGGCCAAGCTGAACGTGAGATAAACGAAGACGGGTCCTGCGAAACTTATTTGCAATCAAAACAGACTGGTAACCAACGCTGCCTGGTTGCATGCAGGCGATGCGGTGGCGCTGACGGGCATCGCGCACCGATTTCGCTTGCCAAAGTCCGGCCGGAGATCAACCTTTGCGCCTGGAAGGGGATTTTCATGGCAAAGGTTCTGGTTACCGGGGCGACGGGTTTTATTGCGTCGCATCTGATTCTGCAGCTGATTGAGCGGGGCTATGAGGTTCGCGGCACGGCGCGCTCGACCGACAAGGCCGCACGGCTCAATCAGATCCTGTCTGACTATGCGGGCAAGCCCGTCGCCATCGAGATCGTTGCAGCTGATCTTAACAAGGATGAAGGCTGGGCTGAGGCGGTAAAGGGCGTGGACTTTGTTCAGCATGTCGCCTCGCCCTTTCCGACAGATGCGCCAAAGTCAGCCGATGAGCTGATCATTCCGGCGCGCGATGGGGCGTTGCGTGTGCTTCGGGCCGCGAAGGCCGAAGGGGTCAAACGGGTCGTGATGACGTCTTCCATGGCAGCGATCGGGTATGGCTGGGGCGAAAAGCGTCCCGAAACGCTGACCGAAGTTCACTGGTCGAATGCCGACAACCTCAAGGACAATACCGCCTATGCGCGGTCCAAGACGATCGCTGAGAAGGCGGCCTGGGACTATGTAAACGGTGAGGGGGCAGGGCTGGAGCTGTCGGTCATCAATCCGGTCGCCGTGCTCGGACCGGCCATGAGCGCGGATGTGTCGTCCTCGTTGCAGCTGGTCAGCCAGCCGCTGGAAGGAAAGCTGCCGGCTTTTCCGAAGCTGAGCTTTGGTGTCATTGATGTTCGGGATGTCGCGCGCGCACATATCGAGGCGATGGAGCGGCCGGAAGCGGTCGGCGAGCGCTTTATCTGCGGCGGCGACGTTCTCTGGATGGACGAGATGGGTGAGGTTCTGCGCAAGGCATTTCCAGACCAGAAGATCCCGAAAGGCACTCTGCCCAACTGGCTGGTCCGGCTGTTTGCACAGATCAATCCGCCGTTGAAACAGGTCTTGCCGGAGCTTGGCAAGAAGCGGGCTTATTCGAACAAGAAGCTGAAAACCGTGCTGGGTATTGACCCGATCCCGGCCGATGAGGCGATCATTGCGAGCGCGAAAAGCCTGATAGAGCTGGACGCCGTCTAGCCTGGCAAGGCGGACCTAATGTCCGCCGCCGCCGTGACCGCCACCTTTATGGCCGCCGCGGCGTCCACTATGGCCACCACCTTTGTTGCCGCCATGGCCGCCGCCTTTCCAGCCGCCGCCCTTATGGCCACCACCGCAGGTATTGCACCCGCCGCCGTGATGCTTGCCGCCGCCACCACCGCGGAAACTGCCATTGAAGGTGAATGAGGCGGCTGCATGGGACAAGGCGCTCGCCGAGGAGCTGGCGCTGGCATAGGCAAAGCCGCCCCCGCCGCCATAATAGCCACCGTCGACCCCGTTGCCGACGCCGCCATCAAAACCAGAAATGTCGAGGTCCACATCGCGTCTTGCATGTCGCGATGTGCGCGCGGCGGAGCGCGTCGTATAGCCGGTGCTACGCGTCGCTGTGCGTGAGACGGAGACCGGGCGCGGTGCCGGACGAGACACTGCGCGAGTCGTATAGCTAACCTGCGCCGGACGTGCCGCGATGGCGTTGTAACCGCACGCTGCACCATAGGCATGCGCGTGTCCAGCATGGGCTGCGGCGTAGGAATGAGAAACAGACCCCGAGGCGTAGCCGCCATGCGCCGCAACGTGGCGGGCCGGTGTGCTGGTATAACCGTGATGGCTGGCGTGAGAGGTTGCGTGTGTGCGCCTGGCCGTCTGCGGCAGTGGCGGGCACGACCAGGTGTCGTGGCCGACCAGATAGCAGCCTGGCTCTGGCGGTGTCTGCTGGGCGTGGGCCTGAAGCGGCGCGGGGCCCCTGTTGATCGGACGATTTTCGTACCCGTCTGCAAGTGCAGGGGTCGCCAGAAGCGCGGCAGATGCAGCGAACAAAGCGGCCTTGTACCGATATGGCATAGTATTCGCCTCCTGAGCGAAAGTCCGGTCGATCTAGGCAGTCCTGCAGCAAATGCAGGGCCAATCATCAGTAAACGTCATACGCAGCAGCGAATCAAACAGCTTAACCGGAGAGGGGAAAGGCGCTCGCGTAGCACGTGCAGAGCGCTTTGGAGACGGGTTGTCGGTGCGGTCTACAAACCTAGAAGTCGTAGGTAATCCCCTTGCGTTCCCAGTCGCCAAAACGCGTAGGTTCACGGTGTCGGGGGCCGCCTTTTTCCTTTTCCCGCTCTGCCTCGAGCGCTTTTTCGTGCTCTATCTGGGCCTCGCGGCGAGCTTTTGCTTCGTCGAGGGCGCGTTGAGCTTCGGGAGAAAGGGGCTTTTTCATTATAATATTGTCATGCTTGCGGCGATGCGCTTCTCAGGCGTGTTAACTCTTTCCATATAGTTCAACGCAAAATATTAAAAAGTCTGCCTTCAGCATCAAGGAGCCCCGATGCCGGGAACAATGAAGACATTTGTCTTGCTCGCTGCAATGACAGCGCTGTTCATGGCTGTTGGCTATCTCGTGGGCGGTGTTGTCGGCATGGCGATCGCATTTGCCATTGCCCTGATGCTCAACGTTTATTCCTGGTGGAATGCCGACAAGATCGTGTTGCGCATGCAGGGCGCGCGCGAAATCTCGCCGGATGAGCGATCCCCCATCTTCCGCACGTTCGCCAATGACACGCGGGCGCTCGCCGCTCATGCCGGCCTTCCTACGCCGCGCATCTATATCATCGACACCCCGCAGCCGAACGCATTCGCGACGGGGCGTAACCCGAAGAATGCCGCCGTTTGTGCGACGACGGGCCTGCTCAATACGCTGACGCGTGAGGAAGTCTCCGGCGTCATGGCGCATGAGCTCGCACATGTGGCGCACCGCGACACGCTGACCATGACGGTGACGGCGACGCTGGCTGGTGCCATCGGCATGCTGGCCAATTTCGCGATCTTCTTCGGTGACCGCTCGCGCGGAGGGATTTTCGCCTCCATTGCCATCATGATCTTTGCGCCAATGGCGGCAGGCCTTGTGCAGATGGCGATCAGCCGGTCACGCGAATATGAGGCGGACAAGCGCGGCGCGGAAATCTGCGGTAACCCTTACTGGCTTGCCTCCGCGCTCGAAAAGATAGACAGGGGCGCACGTTCCAATCTCAACCAGCGTGCCGAGGCCAATCCGGCCATGGCGCACGTCTACATCATGAACCCGCTTGCCGGGCGCAAAGGTGACAATCTGTTTTCCACCCATCCATCTACCGCCAACCGTGTCGAGGCGCTGCACAAGCTTGCCATGGACATGAATGTGGCGCCGCCGGAGCGGCTCTATCCTGAAACGGTCACAGCGCGTGGGCCCTGGGGATGAGCGCATCCAGATCAAGACAAGCTGCCGCCGACCTCCTCATTGAAACACTCGACAATCGCCGCACGCTGGACGAGGCGATGGAGCTGTCAGAGACTTATGGCGCGCTGACGGGCCCCGACAGGGGCTTTGCCCGGGCTATGGCGAGCGCGGCGTTGCGCCAGCTCGGCCGTATCGACAAGGGGCTCGCGCCTTTCCTCAACCGTCCAATAGAGACAGCTGTGCCGCCAGCGCGGGCGCTGCTGCGCATCGGGGCGGCGCAGAGCTGGATCCTCGATACGCCGGCCCATGCCGTCGTCAGTGAAACGGTGAACGCCGCAAAGCAATGGGCCCGCGCGCGGTCAGCCTCGGGCTTTCTGAATGCGGTGTTGCGCAAGGCAGTGAATGACCGCACCGCCTTCGATGCGGCGCCGACAACCTCGGTCTGGCCGGACTGGCTGACGGTGGAGCTTATGACCTCTCTCGGTGTAGAGGGTGCCTCGGCGCTCGCGCGCCTGCAGATGGAAGAGCCGGACCTCGACCTCACAGTGCGTGATGAGGGGTTTGCGGAGGATCTTGCCAAGCGGATCGGTGCGAAACGCGTTGGACTTGGCAGTCTGCGGGTGGCGTCTGGCGATGTGGCTGGCGTTGAAGGCTACCGCGCCGGGGACTGGTGGGTGCAGGATGCCGCGGCAGCCATACCTGCACAGCTTCTGGGCATAGAATCCGGTCAGACCGTGTTCGATCTCTGCGCTGCGCCGGGCGGCAAGACGATGCAGATTGCTGCCATGGGCGCGAAAACGGTCGCTGTCGACCGGTCCCGGACGCGGCTTCAGCGGCTTGAAGAAAACCTTGAACGCATAGGCTTGCAGGACCGCGTGGAGATCGTTGCAGACAATGCAGAGACGTGGTCTCCGGACGCGCTAGCCGACGCAGTCCTGCTGGATGCACCGTGCTCGGCCTTTGGGACGCTGCGGCGTCATCCGGAAGGCGCATGGATCAAGGGCCCTGACGATATTGCGCGCTTTCCTGGCGTTCAGCTTCGTCTCCTGAAGGCGGCCGCACGTCTTGTGAAACCGGGGGGCACCATTGTCTATTGTGTCTGTACGCCGCTGAAACGCGAGGGCGCTGATGTCCTGGATGCTGCCTTGAAAGAGACCGGCCTGCAACGCGCACCAATCAACGCTGAAGAAGCTGGAGCTTTTGCGGACGGTCTGACGGGGAAAGGTGACCTCCTCACCCTGCCTCAAGAGGGGTTCGCGCACGACGCTTTCTTTATTTCCAGGCTTCGCCGAACCGCTTGAGGCGCCTAGTCACCGAAAAGTATTCGCATGCCATCTTCTTGCCGCCCGTAATTCATATTCTGTTCAGCATGAGGGGCGGATACCTAATGCTGTCCCGTTGTCAAAGGATCCGGATAATGAATACGAACATCCCTCAAGTCACCAAGCCTGGCCGTCTGATGGCAGGCGCCTTTGTTGCGCTTACGATGACGCTGGCCGGGTGTGCGAGCACTTATGGTGCAAATACGGTCAGCCCGAATGAGATCGGCTATGCCTCACAGGTCGAGCCCGGCACGATCAGCGATGTACGCGAAGTGACGATCCGACCTGACAACAGCATCCTTGGCGCCGCGACCGGTGCAGTGCTCGGCGGGCTTGCAGGGTCTGAGCTCGGCGGCGGTGACAAGGCGCAGACTGCGGGCGCGGTTGGCGGTGCGGTCCTCGGTGGCCTTGCCGGTAATGAGCTCGGCAAGGGCATGAATACACGCCGCGGCTTTGCCTATACCGTACAGCTCGATAGCGGGCGCACGATTGAAGTGGTGCAGGGCGCTGACATCGCGATGTATCCCGGCCAGCGCGTGAACGTCACCTATGGCGGCGGGCGCACGACGGTGTCTCCGGCACAGGGCTATCCGCGCTACTAGGGCGTTGCCAGGTCTCTCGCTGAGGCTGCTGAAATTGAAGCTTCCATGCCGCCGTGAGCCTTGTGCTTGCGGCGGTTAGGCCTTACCCAGCGTGCCATGTCACGCGTCATGATCTCCCCCTCCATACTGTCCGCAGATTTCGCCTGTCTGGGCGAAGAAATTCGCGCTATCGATACCGCTGGCGCTGACATGATCCATGTCGATGTGATGGATGGGCATTTCGTACCCAACCTCACTTTCGGCGCGCCAGTGATCAAGAAGCTGCGTCCGCATACGGACAAGCCGTTCGACGTTCACCTGATGATCGCGCCGGTCGATCCCTACATCCAGGACTTCGCCGATGCCGGCGCTGATATTCTGACCGTGCACCCGGAAGCCGGGCCGCACATTCACCGCACGCTCCAGTCGATCCGGGCAGCAGGCATGAGGCCGGGCGTCGCCATCAATCCCGGGACCCCTGCCGAAGTGGTCGATCCGATCATTGATGACATTGACCTCATTCTTGTCATGTCGGTGAATCCGGGCTTCGGGGGGCAGAGTTTCATTGACAGCCAGCTCAGAAAGATTGAGTCATTCCGTAGGAAGATAGACGCCTGTGGACGCGATATCATTCTTGAGGTCGATGGCGGACTGACTCCGGAAACGGCGCCTCGTGCAATCGAGGCTGGGGTAACAGCGATCGTTGCAGGATCGGCTGTATTCAAGGGGGGTGCGGATGCTTATGCTCGCAACATCGCCGCGCTTCGTGGAGAAGACGGCCAGTAGAGCTATTAGCACCAGGCGAGTGACCGCAGTGGAGTACGCCAAATCGACCCCACCCCCACGCCGCACACCTGAAGAGGATGCGGATCTGTGGATGCGTCTCGCTGGCATCAGCGGGCAGGACATCGCCGCGTCCCCTATTCACCGGCTGAAGATTTCCGGTGCCGCGCCAGACAGTTTTACCATCTATCCGGAGCCGATAGCCCCGCCTGACCACATGCGCGGTGAGAGCCTGATGAAAGATGTCTGGCGTATCGGTGCTGACAAGATCGAGATGAACGAAGGCCTGCCGCCATGGACGGCGCCGCTTCCGTCACGCCATTTTGCTGACAGGGTGCACCGGTTCGACTGGTTGGCGGATGTGTTCGCCCAGGGCGAGGCGGGGGCAGAGCGCGCCTGCTATCTTGTCGATGACTGGATGGCAAACTTCGGCCGCTTCAACGGGTTCGCCTGGCGCATCGGTTGCGCGGCTGACCGCGTCTGGAACTGGATGCTGTGCGGGTCGGTGCTGTTCACCCGGGGCGAGCCTGCCGATATCGAACGCCGGCTTGAGACGCTCGCGCGGCATCAGCGCCATATCGAGGCGTTACATCCAGACTGCGTGGACTTCATAGCGCGCTGGCGTGTCGCGTGCGTCATGGTGCTCGATAGCCTGTGCCTCAAGCAAGGAGAAGGCCTTGAAGAGGCGCTTGAGCTTCTGGAAAGTGAGTGCACGGCACAGATCCTGCCCGATGGTGGTCATGTGACCCGAGCGCCGGCGCGCGGCCTGCGAGCCATGCTGGACCTCTGCATTCTGGCGGACGCGTTCGGGAAAGCGGGAAAGCCGGTCCCGGACTTTGTAAGCAAATGGATTGAGCGGCTGGGCGGTATGGTCGCCTTTTTTCGCGGCGGGGATGGCGCGTTGCCGCCATTCAATGACAGCGATGAGAGCCTGCCGCAGATTGTCGATGCGGTTCTGGGGCGCATGAAGCGTAAGCCGCGCGGTTTCATGGTGGCGCCCAGGTCAGGCTTTCATAAAATACTCAAGGCCGGGGCATGCCTCATCCTTGATGCCGGCGAAGCGCCTGCGCAACCATTCGGTGATGGCGCGCATGCCGGTGCGCTGAGTTTCGAATTCCAGGATGGCGAGTCGCGCCTGGTGACGTCATGCGGTTTCAGCCCTGAAGCAGATATTGACTGGCGCGCAGCTGTGCGCCGGACTGGCGCGCATTCGACGCTGGTCCTGGCGACAGAGGATTCGGCTCCCTTCCAGCGCAATGAAGAAACCGGGCTGACCTTCCCTGAAGGTCCGGATGGTATCTTTGCCAAGCGTATGGAAGAGAATGAGGAAATCTGGCTGGATGCCCAGCATGGCGGCTATAAGCGGCTTTTCGGCCTACTGCACCGCCGCCGCCTTTTCATGTCTTCCGACGGCAGCCGTCTGACGGGCGAGGATTCACTTGCGCGTCCGCTCTCGCAAGGGCCGGGCAAGCTGGAAAAGCCCATCCCGTTCGCTGTGCGGTTTCATCTACATCCGACGGTTTCGGCGACGATGAAAGACAGCTACATCCGGCTTCGCACCGATTCTGGTGATATCTGGCAGTTCAAGACGAGCCACCCTGGTGCGAAACTTGAAAAGACCGTTTACCTGAGCCGCGGTGTGGTAGAAAAAAGCAGGCAGATCGTTCTTTCTGGTCGTGCGGACCCGAATAGTGATGGTTCTACGCCGCCAAATTGCCTTAGGTGGGCATTCTTGAAGGAAAAGGCAGATTGACGCCACGCGATGAAGCCCGAAGAGCCATGGCGATCACGCTTGGCTTCGATACCGCCGCTGCTGCGGTGTCGATGGCCGTTGCGCTGGTTACACGCTGGCTGATGACGGGAGGCGCGCCTCCTGACAGCTTCTTCGGCGGCATCGTCACAACAGCCATCTTCGCAGGTGTTGGCTTCGTTTCATTCTATATGCTGGGCGTACACAAGCAGGTCTGGCGTCACTCTGGCTGGCGGGACGCTGTTCGCATCGTTCAGGCCGTTGGTCTCGCCACGCTATTCTTCCTGCCGCTCGTGTTCCTCTGGAACAGGCTAGTAGGTGTGCCGCGAACGGCAATCGTGATCGCTGTGATCATCTGGCTTACGATCATTTTTTCAGGCCGCATGGTGGCGCTGTGGCGCTCGACGCAGCGGCCGCTGCAGATCTTTTTTTCGCGCGCCCGTCCAGATGCGCCCATGGTGCTGCTGATTGCCCAATCCGAAGAGGCGGCGCGTATCGACTCGCTGATGGGCAAGGATGAGAAGGGTGCAAAGGTTCGTATCTTGGGCCTGCTCGAGCCTGAGGGCGCCGAGTTCGGCCGCAAGATCCGCGGCATACCCGTGCTCGGGGGCCTCGAAGACCTGAGCAAGGTGCTCGACCTACTGACCCTTCGTTACGAAAAGACGCCGCTGGTGGCTGTGGCCGGCATCGCGCGAGAACGTCATTACATGACGCAGGTTCTGGAAGTTGCGGCGAGCCGTAAGACAGAGGTCATGTCTCTAGGCGCTGCCGCCGATCAGACATCGGCTTCGATGCTGCCAGTGCGCGCTGCAGACCTGTTGCGGCGACGCGAACGCGAGCTCGACGTTGAACCCGTAGCCGACATGATCGAGGGCATGCGCGTATTCGTCACCGGCGGCGGCGGTACGATCGGCTCTGAGCTGGCGCGCCAGTGCGCGAGCATGAACCCGCAATCGCTGACCCTGTTCGATTCATCCGAATACAATCTCTACGAAGCCGATCTTTCGCTGCGCGAGCAGTTTCCGAACCTGCCAATTAATTCCGAACTTGGTGATGTGCGCGACGTCGCCCGGGTGACACGAGCGATTGAACAGTTCGAGCCAGACATCATTATCCACGCGGCCGCGCTAAAACATGTGCCCCTGATGGAGCAGAATGTCTGTGAGGCGATCCTGACCAATGTCGGCGGCGCGCTGATCACGGCGAAGGCCGCCCAGACCTCATCGGTTCAGAAGTTCGTTTTCGTCTCGACCGACAAGGCGGTGCATCCTGACAATGTCATGGGGGCCACCAAAAGGCTGGCAGAGCTGACGGTGACGCGGCAGGCCGTGTCCTCGAACTTCTCCGTCTCGATGGTGCGTTTCGGCAATGTGCTTGGCTCTTCCGGCTCTGTGGTGCCGCTCTTCGAGCGCCAGATTGCCAAGGGCGGCCCGGTGACGCTGACCCATCCGGAAGTCACGCGCTACTTCATGACAGTGGAGGAGGCGTCAGCGCTGGTTCTTCAATCGGCGACGCATAATGGCAGCCCGGGCTCTGCATCTCTTTACGTGCTCGACATGGGGGAGCCTGTCCGGATCAAGGCGTTGGCCGAGGCCATGATCAGGCTCAAAGGCCTGGTGCCCGGACAGGATATTGAAATTCGCACGACAGGTCTCCGCCCCGGCGAGAAGATGCACGAGAAGCTCACCTATAATCATGAAGAAGTGAACGTGATCGGCATCGAGGGCATCTACAAGGTTGCCTCCAAGCAGGTCGTTGCAAATGACTTCGATGAGAAGCTCGATGAGTTGCTCGATCATGCCCGTCATCGCCGCCGCGACGAGGCGATCAAAATGCTTGCCGAGCTCGTGCCAGAGTACCGTCCGCGCCGGGCAGCGGAGTAACCGGCCACACACGGTTGACCAATCAAATTGCGGTGCTACCCACTGGCGCCGGTTTCCAGAAGAATGAAAGTCGCCGAGCCCATGACTGAGCGTTTCAAGGTCCGCCGTGCCCTGCTGTCGGTTTCAGACAAGTCGGGGCTTGTCGAACATGGCCAGAGGCTCGCCTCTCATGGTGTCGAACTTGTCTCAACCGGCGGGACGGCGCGTGCCCTCAAGGAAGCAGGCCTCGACGTCATTGATGTCGCCGACCTTACCGGTTTCCCGGAAATGATGGACGGCCGGGTCAAGACGCTGCACCCGGCGGTGCATGGCGGTCTGCTCTATCGCCGCGACCTTGAGAGCCACCGCGAGGACGCAGAGCGCCACGGCATCGAAGCCATCGATCTCGTCTACATCAATCTCTATCCGTTTGAAGCGACCGTTGCCTCGAATGCCGATTTCGACACCTGTATCGAGAATATCGATATTGGCGGACCTGCAATGCTGCGCGCGGCGGCCAAGAATGGCGAATCGGTCGCCGTTTGTACGGATGCGGGCGATGTGGCGCGGGCCCTGTCGGAGATGGATGCCAATGAGGGTCAGGTGAGCCGCGATCTCAGCATCCGCCTTGCGGCAAAGACCTATGCGCGCACGGCGGCCTATGATGCGGCCATTTCTGGTTGGTATGCCGACCAGCTAAACGATGCGACGCCGGATTGGGCGGGCTTTGGCGGCAAGCTGGCGCAGGAGCTTCGTTACGGCGAAAACCCGCACCAGTCGGCAGCATTCTACGTCACGGGTGACAAGCGTCCCGGCGTTGCCAATGCACGCCAGGTGCAGGGCAAGGAGCTCTCCTACAACAATATCAACGATACCGATGCAGCCTTCGAGCTGATCGGTGAGCTGGGTGATGAGCGCCCGGCCGTTGCGATCATCAAGCACGCCAATCCGTGCGGGGTTGCGATGGGTGATACGCCGCTCGAAGCCTACCGGGCAGCGCTGGAATGCGACTCGACCTCAGCTTTTGGCGGTATCGTTGCGCTGAACCGCCTGCTGGACGAGGAAACGGCGCAGGAGATCACGAAGATATTTACCGAAGTCGTCATCGCGCCGGGCGCTGACCAGGGCGCGCTTTCCGTCTTTGAGAAGAAGAAGAACCTTCGCCTGCTTTTGACGAGCGGGATTCCCGACCCGCTGGCGCGTGGCCGCGTCGTGAAGAGCGTCGCGGGCGGCCTTCTTGTACAGGACCGTGATTTCGGGCGTGTCTCGCAGGAGGATCTTCGCGTTGTCACGGACAAGGCGCCGAGCGAGGCAGAGCTGGAAGACATGCTGTTTGCCTGGCGCGTCGCCAAGCATGTGAAGTCCAATACGATTGTCTACGTGAAAGATGGGGCGACTGTCGGCATCGGCGCTGGCCAGATGAGCCGGATAGATTCAGCGCGCATCGCTGCCCGCAAGGCGGTCGACGCCGCTGAAGTCGCTGGCTGGGACGCGCCGAAGACGCGCGGCTGCGTCGCCGCGTCTGATGCGTTCTTCCCATTCCCTGACGGCTTGCTGCAGGCCGCGGAAGCCGGTGCAACCGCGGTCATCCAGCCGGGCGGCTCTATCCGTGAT
Organism: Henriciella barbarensis; assembly: GCF_003576345.1. Lineage (GTDB taxonomy): Bacteria > Pseudomonadota > Alphaproteobacteria > Caulobacterales > Hyphomonadaceae > Henriciella > Henriciella barbarensis. The sequence goes on from NZ_QWGB01000005.1 coordinate 1,083,183, forward strand.
GAGGACGTTATCAAGGCGGCTGACGAGGCAGGTCTTGCCATGGTCTTCACCGGCATGCGGCACTTCAGGCACTAGTCCGATGGCAGAGGCCGTCTCCCCTTTCGATGCCGCCATGCAGCACTGGCTGCCGGTCAGGGTCTACTATGAAGACACTGACTTTACCGGCATGGTCTACCACGCAAACTATCTTCGTTTTTTTGAGCGGGGGCGGTCTGAATTCCTGCGCGATGCCGGGGTTTCGCACCAGTCGCTTCTGGCGCTGCCTGAACCGGCGGCCTTCACGCTGACCAATGTTCAGGTGGACTATAAGCGGGCCGCGCGGATCGATGACGCGCTGATGATCTGTTCACGCTATATCGGCATAAAAGGCGCAAAAGTCCTGTTTGAGCAGACGGCGCGGCGCGGCGACGAAGTCATTGCCGAGGCGCTGATCACGGCGATCATGATCCATGCGGACGGGCGACCGCGTCGCCCAATTCCGCACGTGGTCGATCAGCTTCGTCCCTATATCTTCAAGTCCTGAGCGACCGACCGGCCTTTTTGTGGCTCAGTCCCTCCTGTCCGAGGCCCTCCGGCACATATTCTGCTTCAGATGCCAAGTTTCCGCCTGATTTCCGTTGGATAGGGGGAACAGATTGATCGTGCGGTCTGATGGGGGTCGTGCGCAAAGGCTGTGCTGCAGCCAGCAAGAAGAGGAATTTCATGGAAAGCGACGTCACCGCACCGATTGTAAACGATGCCGGCTTCTCCCTTCTCGGTCTCCTTCTGGAAGCCGATATTGTGGTCAAACTCGTCCTTATTATCCTGCTCATTGCCAGCCTCTGGTCCTGGGCCGTCATTATCGAGAAGTCCTTCGCGGTTTCGAGCGCACGTCGCCGGGCGAAGGCTTTCGAAAACGCTTTCTGGTCAGGCCGGGCAGACGATCTTGATCGCCGCGGCCCTCCTTCGGGCAGCGACGCGGCCTCCCGCATCTATGCGTCCATCTCCCGTGAGTGGAGCGATGCGCGCCGGGCACCTGAAGCAAATGATCACATGATGATGATTGACCGGGCAGAGCGCTCGCTGCGCGCAGGTGTCGACCGGGAAGTAGGCCGGGTCAGCAATGGTCTCGGCGTCCTGGCGACCATCGGCTCTGCCTCCCCGTTTATCGGTCTTTTTGGCACGGTCTGGGGCATCATGAACGCGTTTCTCAACATTGCCGAGAAACAAGATACCAGCCTGACTAACGTCGCAGGACCGATCGCAGAAGCCCTGTTCGCCACCGGCCTTGGCCTTGTGGCGGCTATTCCAGCGGTCATCTTCTACAACAAGTTCACCGGCGACGTGAACCGGTTTGCCGATCAGCTCGATACGTTCAGCCAGGATCTTCTGGTGCGCCTTTCGCGCCGCGCGTCGGACCTCGGAGCGTAAGTCATGGCTGGAGGATTTGCTGCTGGCCCGTCAGGGCGAAACCGTGGCCGCCGTGCGATGGCCGCAGAAATCAATGTGACGCCGCTCGTCGACGTGATGCTGGTGCTGCTCATCGTCTTCATGATCACCGCGCCATTGCTGACGACCGGCGTAGAGGTCTCTCTGCCGAAAGCGTCGGCTGAAAACCTGCGCGCGCCACAGAGCCAGCCACTATCGGTGTCGCTTGACCGCAGCGGGGCGATCTACATCCAGGAGACGCGGGTAAACCCGGAAGAACTCGTCTCGACGCTCTATGCGATTGCTGGCGAGGGGTATGAGGAGCGTATTTTCCTGCGTGCTGACGAGGGTGTGAATTACGGCCAGGTCATGAGTGTAATGACCCGTATGCAGCGCGCCGGATATCGCAACATCGCGCTTGTCACCGACCCGCAGGCCGAGGAGTCGCGCTAGGATATGATCCGAGGCCTTCCGGCATCCATCATGCTGCACGCTGCAGTGATTGGCGCAGGCTATATCGCCTGGCCCTATGTCGCGACGACCGTGACAGAGGATGAGTTCGTCGTAGTGCCGGTGGAACTGGTGGATGTCGGCGAAATGACCAATGTCGCGCCGGTCATCGAACCGCAGGAGCCGGAGGAAGACGAGCTCGAGCCAGAGCCGGAACCCGAGCCGGAAGAAGACGAAGAGCTTCCTGTCGAGGACATTCCTGACGAGCGGGATATTCCGGTCGATGAAGTCGAGACCGCGCGTGAGGCCGCTCCGCCAGAGGAAGAAGACGATATCCTTCCAAACTTCGAGGCAGAGGCTGACGAAGAGGAAGAAGCGCCGCCGGAAGAACCCAAGGAAGAGCGCCCGGCAACGCCAAACCCGAAGCGCGATAGCAGTGCGCTCGACAATCTACTGAATTCAGCCGAGTCGACCTTCCAGAGTGAGCGTGAGACCCGCAGGGAAACGCAGGCACCGCGCCGTGAGCCACCGCCGCGCGAGGAAACGCCTGCACCGCAGGAGCAGCGCGCCGGGGCCGGCGAACGTACAGCTAACACTGTCCGGATCGAGCAGTTGCTCTACAATCAGATCTATCCATGCTGGGATGGCGTCGGAGATCAGCCAGAACCCGAGCGGCTTAATGTCAGCATGCGGGCAAGACTGGATGCCGAAGGTAACGTGATCGATCTTGATCTGCTGCGCCCGTCGCGCGCGCCGATCGGGGACCGGCCAATGCAGCTCGCCATCGAACGCGCGCAGCGTGCGGTCCAGAAGTGCCAACCTTACAGGCTTCCAAGAGACGACTACGATCTCTGGAAGGAAGCCAACATCAATCTCGGCCCGGCTTTTACGGGTAACTAGACGACAGGAAAGGGCGATAAGCCAGATGATGAAATCAATTGCCGCCTATCTCTTTGCTGCCTTGGTGGCGGTCATTCCCGCCGCGACGGCGCAGGTGACCGTGAACATTTCCGAAGGTACGCTGAAGCCAACACCGATCGCCATTCCTGTGTTCGAGGCCGAAGGCGCAGACCGGCAGCTGGCGACCGACATCACGTCCGTTATCCAGAACGACCTACTTTCGACGGGCCTTTTCGAGATCACGCCTCAGAGTGCCTTTATCCAGCGCGACCTGTCTATCAACACACAGCCCCGTTTCGCCGATTGGAAGATCATCCAGACCGACGCGCTGGTCGTGGGCGAGGTTGACCGCGTGACAATTGAAGGTGTGGAATTCATTCGCGCATCTGTCCGCCTCTGGGACGTTTATGGCGAGGAAGTCATGCGTCTTGAGGGTCAGGCTGGCCGCCGCTTTACAGCGAAGCCCGAAGACTGGCGTCGCATCGCCCACAAGATCGCTGACACGATCTATGCGCGCCTGACCGGTGAAGACCCCTATTTCGACTCACGCATTGTTTATGTCGCTGAGACCGGTCCGAAGGATGACCGCACCAAACGCCTCGCAATCATGGATTCCGACGGCGCAAACGTGAAGTACCTGACGTCCGGTACGTTCACGGTGCTGACGCCGCGCTTTTCGCCGTCGAACCAGCAGATCACTTACATGTCGTTCGAAAATAACCGTCCGCGCGTCTACCTGTTCGACATCCAGAGCGGTCGCCAGGAAGTGCTGGGCAATTTCCAGAGCATGACTTTTGCGCCGCGTTTTTCGCGTGACGGCCAATCGGTCCTGCTGACCCAGGCAGTGAATGGTAATTCCGATATATATCTGCGCGACCTCGTCACTCAGAGCACGCGCAGGCTTACCGACCATCCAGCGATCGATACCTCGCCATCCATGTCCCCGAATGGACGCCAGATCGTCTTCAACTCTGACCGAGGCGGCAGCCCACAGCTTTACGTAATGAACACGGACGGCTCGCCGCTGACCTGCCCGTCGGGTGGGCGCGACACCGCCTGCCGTATTACTTTCGGTTCGGGTCGGTATTCGACACCGGTCTGGAGCCCGCGAGGTGATCTCATCGCCTTCACGAAACAATCCCGTGGCCGCTTCTCGATCGGCGTTATCGGTACCGATGGCGAAGGCGAGCGCGTCCTGACCGAATCCTATCTCGATGAAGGGCCGGAATGGTCGCCGAACGGCCGCGTCATCACCTTCTTCCGCGAGCGTGCCCCCGGGGCTGGTCCACAGCTCTGGTCGGTTGACCTTACGGGCCGGAACCTCCGTCAGATTCCGACGCCAACGCAGGCGTCTGACCCGGCTTGGTCGCCACTTCTAAACTAGAATCCGAGATGCCTGACCGGTCCTAAGCGCCGAGAAGGCAAATAATTTTTTCAGGAACCAATCGTCAGCCACGAAGTTGACAAATTCCGTCACTAATGGGTCGCGCCAACGACCTTACGAAGGAGTAACCAATGCGTCGTCTAGTTCTCTCTACTGCTTCCCTCGCCCTGATACTCGGCGCCGCTGCTTGCGCTTCGAAGCCAGATCCGGTCGACAATTCGGCGTCGCAAGTTTCCGATACCGGTAATACCAATACCGGCCCGGTGCGCGAGTCCGATATCGAAACGCCAAACCGTGTCATTGATTCCGGTCCGGCAGCAGGTTCGCTCGAAGACTTCCGCGTCAACGTCGGCGACCGCGTCTACTTTAACCTCGACCAGTATCGCCTCGACGCGGACGACCAGGCTGTTCTGCAACGTCAGGCCGCCTGGCTGGAAAACTATCCGAACGTCCGCATCCTGGTTGCTGGCAATGCCGACGAGCGCGGCACCCGCGAGTACAACCTCGCCCTGGGCGAGCGCCGCGCCTCTGTGGTCCGTGACTACCTCGTGAATCTCGGTGTCAGCCAGTCGCGCATCGACACGGTCTCTTACGGCAAGGAGCGTCCAATCGCACCAGAGTCGAACGAAGCTGCATGGGCGATGAACCGCAACGCCTTCACCCAGATCATGGGCGGTCCGAGCAGCTAATCGCTGCTAACTGACAATAACTGATACAGAAAGCCGGGCGTCATAATTTGGCCCCGGCTTTTTTCTTATCTATATGCTGAAATTGTGCATCTACTGCCCCGAAGAGGCCCTTTCATGATCCGTATGGTTCCGCTCATTGCCGCGCTCGCCCTGTTTGCCCCGATAGAAGCAGGCGCCCAATCCAATCGCGCGCCTATTACCCGCGGCGCGACAAGCGGCGACCTTGCAGCAACCGTCACCGATATGCGCCAGCGTATGGCGCAGATGGATCTGGAGCAGAAGCGCCTCGGCGATGAGATCAATCGTCTGAATGGTGAGGTTGAGACATTGCGGTTCCTCCTGTCGCAGTCGCGCGATGAGTCCGAGCGGATGCAGCAGGATGATCAGCGGATCGGCCAGTCGATCCGCGAGCTGACCGAGCAGAATGAACGCATGCGGCGCCAGATTTCCGCATTGCAGGAAGATGTCAGCCAGAACCGCGTTGAGATCGGCGATGTCGAAGAGAACGCGGAGACCCCTCCTCGCAGTGAGGCCGGCACGTCATCTGATAGTGAAGTGCGTGAAGCTGGCACCGGCAGCAATGCGCAGGCGCGTGCCGCAGACACGGCTCAGACGGCGACGATGGGCAATCCAGATTACCAAGGGTCACTTGGTACGCTGCGTGCCAGCGACCTTCCCGGCGAGGCAGGCCCGCTTTTCGCGGCCGCAAAGTCGCGTCTTCTGAAGTTTGACTATGCCGGCGCTGAAGAAGCGTTCCGCGCTTTCCTTGACCAGTTCTCCGACGACCCGCAGGCGGGCGAGGCGCAGTACTGGCTGGCCGAAACCCTGTTCCAGCAGGAAGCTTATGGCGAATCCGGTGAGGCCTATCTCAAAATGATTCGGGAATATCCAGACGATGCGCGCGCACCAGATGCGCTCGTCAAACTTGCCCGGTCCATGCGCCTTGTCGGTGATACCGATCGGGCCTGCGAGGCGCTCGATGTCCTGCCGCAGCAGTATCCAAATGCATCAGGTGTGACGCGCAATCTCGCGGCCCTGGAACGCACGCGGGCAGGGTGCAGCGCCTAGACCATCATAACCATCAGCTTCTCGATGCGGTGACAGCCGGGTCTAAAGGCCCGGTTTGCGTGGCCGTGTCCGGCGGAAGCGACTCGCTCAGCCTGCTGAACCTTGCAGAGGCATGGACCGAAAAGAGTAGGCGCGAACTGCTGGTCCTGACGATTGACCATGGGCTTCGGCCCGAAGCGGCCGATGAGGCCTGTTGGGTTGCGGATCTGGCCCGCAGTCGCGGAATCAGGGTGGAGATCCTGACCTGGTCACCCGACAAACGCAGCCAGAATGCTGCGCGACAAGCACGTCATTCCTTGCTGGCAGAAGCGGCGAGGCGCGCGGGCGCGAGTGTCGTTCTGCTTGGCCACACGCTAACCGATGTTGTGGAGACGCTGTTGATGCGTCTGATGCGGCCAGCGCGGCTGGCAGGGGCAGTGGGCCCGCAGCCGGTTTCGGTGTCACCGGTGTGGCCTCAAGGGCGGGGTATCATGCTTGCCCGACCTCTCCTCAACCTTCGGCGTGAGGACCTTGCGACTGATCTGCGGGGGCAGGGGCAGAGCTGGATCAATGATCCGAGCAATGATGCTGACTACTATGAGCGCGGGCGTATCCGAAAACTTGTGAATGCCTTGGATCCGGCGCGGCTGGAGCGTATCTGCTTCGACGCAATGCGCCTTCGAGCAATAGAGGACCTGCAGCTTTCGCGTTTTCTGACGAACAGGGTACGCGTGGACCAGAGTGGCTTGATCGAGGCCAACGTTCAGCACATCGAGGCCTCGCCAGCCGTGCGCGCCCGGTTTCTGGACATTTTGCTGCAGGCCGCTTCTGGCGCAAGCCAGGGCGCGGCGGCGCCATCGGTTTCTGCGTTGGCCGAAACCGTTTTCGACGATGGGCCAAAGAGCCGGGTAACGCTGGGCGGTGCGTGGGTCCAGAGGCGCGGGAACAGCCTGTTGATGGGTAGGGACCCCGGCGAAGCGCGAAAAGGCTGGACAGGTGGTGTCTGGGACGGGCGCTATGTGGGTAGAGGGGCTGTTGCAGACATCCCAGTCCTTCAGGCGTCGGACTTGCCGTTCCTTGTGCGTGACAGTGCGCCTGATGAACCCGCTCGGGAAATCATCTCAGACCGGCTAGTGCACTGGAGTCGGGCGCTCATGCTCAGTGCCCGCTTCAGCGCGGTGATGACGCTGGATCGCTGAGAAACGCCTGATCTACCATACACCCCGGCTGAGCCCGCTCCAGAGATAGCCGCCAAGGGTCGGCGCGAAATACTGTTTCGAAGGCAGGTCCAGCTTTTTAGGGCGAAGCGTGCCGTTCAGCGCGTCTTCCATGGCCTGCACGACAATATCGCGGCTGCCAGCGGCGAGGCGCCAAAGATAGGTGTGGAAATTGTCGTCAGCTTCTGCTCTGAGGCGCGACTGGTAGAGAATGTCGCCTGTGTCGACCCCCTGATCAACGAGGTGCACCGTGGCGCCGAAATGTTCTGGCTCACCATTCGCGAGTGCGAAATAGCCGCCGAACATACCGCGATAGGCCGGGTTAATGCCCGAGTGATAGTTGATGAAGGGCGCATCGACGCTGGCGAGCGTCTTCTTCGAGATCATACGCGTTGATACGACGAAGACTGCTTCTGGGTTCAATGATTTCAGCGTGGCGCGGCATTGGTCGGAATTGACCGATGGGACGTCGATAAGGGTGGTGTCCGTCCGCGGTTCAGGTTCCAGTTTTTCGCGGGCGATCAGACTTGCGATCGTATCCTGACTGCCCCTGCTGGTGAGCTTGATCGGTATGCGTGCGGCCTGCATGCTTGCGACTGTCAGTAGGCCAAGCAGCTTTCGGCGGCGGCGCCACAGAGTGGCCTGCGACTCGCCCTCCTCGCGGATGACTGGAAAGTCTCCGAACCGCTCTCTCAGCGTGTTGATCATGATCCAGGCGTGCGGGCCGCCTGCGGTGAGTGCAACGATCTTCGGTGCCGTAGCCATGTCAGCCTCTCTCCCTGAATTGGACAGTCTGACAAGAATGATGCAAGTATCAGGCTAGTTTCCGCTAGGCCAGCTAGCCTAGGGAGCGAACCGCGTCGGCGACTTCGTTGACCGCAGACTCCATGTCGGCGGCATCTTCGGCCTCGGCCATGACCCTGATCAACGGCTCTGTCCCGGACTTGCGAATGACGAGTCGGCCAGTGCTGCCAAGCCGTTCTTCAACGGCGCTGATGGCCTGTTTGACGCTGTGCTGCTCCAGCGGTGCTTCGCTGTGATAGCGGATATTCACCAGCTTCTGCGGCACCGGCTCAAAGACCCTCGAGATTTCTGATAGCGGCTTTCCGGTCTCTACCATGACAGCAAGCGCCTGTAGCGCCGCGATCATGCCGTCACCCGTGGTGACGTGGTCGGAAACGACAATATGCCCGGACTGCTCACCGCCAAGATTGAAACCGCCTTCCCGCATCCGTTCGACGACATAACGGTCGCCGACTTTGGTGCGCTCAAGATTGATGCTTCTGGATTTGAGATAATTCTCCAGGCCGAGATTGGACATGACGGTCGTGACAACGCCATCGCGGGCGAGCAGGCCGCGTTTTTGCCAGTCGCTGGCGATGAGGCCGATCAGCTGGTCGCCATCAATCTCATTTCCCTTCTCGTCGATGAGGATGCAGCGGTCCGCATCGCCATCAAGGGCGATACCGATATCGGCGCGATACTTTATAACTGCTTCCCGGAGAGCGAGGGTATGAGTGCTGCCGACTTCCTGGTTGATGTTGAAGCCATCCGGATTGACACCGATCGGAAAAACTTCTGCGCCCAGTTCGTAAAGGGCAGTCGGGGCGACCTTGTAGGCAGCGCCATTGGCGCAATCGACGCAGACGCGCAGGCCCGATAGCCGCACGCCGCGTGGGAAGGTTGCTTTGACAATCTCGATATAGCGCGCTTGGGCGTCATCGACGCGGCGGGTGCGGCCAAGGGCAGAGGGCGCGGCCAGCTTGTCATCAAGCGCACGGTCCATTCGGCTTTCGATTTCCAGTTCGATGTCGTCCGACAGTTTGTAGCCATCCGGCCCAAACAGTTTGAGGCCGTTATCTTCAAAGGCGTTGTGGCTGGCAGAGATCATCACGCCAAGGTCTGCGCGAAGCGAGCGGGTCATCATCGCGACGCCGGGCGTTGGCAGCGGACCGAACAGGGTCACGTCCATGCCGACCGAAGTGAAGCCAGCAACGAGGGCAGGCTCGATCATGTAGCCAGATAGGCGCGTATCCTTGCCGATTACGACAGAATGGCGCCGTGTGCCGCCACGGCGAAAATATTTCCCAGCGGCCATACCGAGGCGCATCGCGATTTCGGGGGTCATTGGCGGGGTGTTCGCTGTCCCGCGGATCCCGTCAGTGCCAAAATATTTGCGCGTCATAGCCCACCTTCCGTGTTCTGAACTCGATTGGCATACATTCATCGCTCATGCCAACTCCAAGAAAGTCTCTAAACGACCGGGTTGCAACAATAGCTTTAACCTTAGCGGGTAATCGCCTTATGAAGCATAATAATTGCGATGCTGTTCCGGCGAGGCCGCTGACATAAATCGTCACGCTTTTTGCAATGACCTGCGGCCTTCCGGTTTTCTAGAGGAAGGCTGAGCACTCAAGGAGGCGACACACATATGTGCGGCATTATCGGCATCCTCGGCAACGAACCGGCAGCACCACGACTCGTCGACGCGTTGAAGCGACTTGAGTATCGCGGCTATGACAGCGCAGGCATTGCGACGATCGATGCCACCGGGAAGATGGACAGGCGCCGTGCCCCGGGCAAGCTTATCAATCTGGACGAAGCGATTGCTGCTGATCCGCTGGAAGGTGATCAGGGCATTGGTCACACGCGCTGGGCAACGCATGGCTCACCCACGGTTGGAAATGCGCATCCACACGTCTCCGGACCGGTTGCGGTGGTTCATAATGGGATCATCGAGAATTTCCGCGAGCTGCGCCAAGAACTGGAAGCCGAGGGGCACCAGTTTGAAACCGAGACTGATACAGAAACGATCGCGCACCTCATTGCGTCCAACCTCAAGAAGGGCATGAGCGAGGTTGAAGCCGTAAAGGCCGGTGTCGCGCGGCTTCACGGTGCGTTCGCGCTTGCGCTTTTGTTCAACGGTCGTTCAGACCTTCTGATCGGTGCGCGCAAGGGGTCGCCACTGGCGATCGGTGTCGGTGAGGGCGAAATGTTCCTTGGGTCAGATGCGCTGGCTGTCGCGCCGTTTACCAACCGCGTCATTTATCTTGAAGAAGGCGACGTATGTGTTCTCAGCCATGAGAGCTATGAGATCTTCGATCGCAAGGACAAGCCGGTCAACCGCGCGGTCAGCATCGTTCAGGGCGCGGGTGCGGCCGCCGAAAAGGGCAATTATCGCCACTTCATGCAGAAAGAGATCTTTGAGCAGCCGGATTCCTGTGGCCGCACAATTGGCGCCTATACGAACATCCTGCGCCAGACTGTTGAGCTGCCCGGCGAAGGCGCAGACGCAATCGACTGGTCGGAGATCAAGCATCTGTACATGATCGCCTGCGGGACCGCCCACTATGCCACACGGGTCGCCGAATACTGGTTCGAGCAGTGCGCAGGTCTGCCAGTCAAAACCGACATTGCGTCTGAGTTCCGCTATCGCGAGCCAGCGCTCGCGAAGGAAGGCGGCCTCGCGCTTTTCGTCAGCCAGTCTGGCGAAACGGCTGATACGCTGGCGGCGCTTCGCTATTGCAAGGAACAAGGGCTCAAGACGGCGGCGGTCGTCAACGTGCCGACCTCGTCGATTGCGCGAGAGGCAGATCTTGTCCTGCCAACCTTGGCAGGCCCTGAGATTGGTGTGGCATCGACCAAGGCGTTTACCGCGCAGCTCGCCGCGCTGGCGGCTGTAGCGATTTCAGCGGGCCGGGCACGCGAACAGATTTCGCGGGATGCAGAAATTCGTCTGGTTCGGGCCCTGACGGAACTGCCGCGCCTCATGTCGACGACGCTGCAACTCGATGAGCGTATTGCCGAGCTTTCGCGCGACATGGCGAAGGCCAGTGACGTCATCTATCTCGGTCGCGGCGTTCATTACCCGATTGCCCTGGAAGGCGCGCTGAAGCTGAAAGAAGTCAGCTATATTCACGCTGAAGGCTATGCCTCCGGTGAGCTGAAGCATGGACCAATCGCCTTGATCGATGAGGAAACACCCGTCGTCTTCGTTGCACCTTTCGACGGCCTTTTTGATAAGTCGCTTTCCAATCTGCAGGAAGTGGCGGCCCGGCGCGGTGAGGTCATCTTGATCTCCGATGCGGCCGGCGTGCGTGCGGCGGGCGAAACGCCGGCCAGCCGAATCGAGCTGCCGGACTGTGACCCATTCATTGCGCCGATCCTGTACTCGCTGCCCATCCAGCTGCTGGCCTATCATGTCGCTGTTGAGAAGGGGACGGATGTGGACCAGCCGCGCAATCTGGCGAAGTCGGTCACCGTCGAGTAGCGACCAGCTTTTCAGTCATAGACCCAGAGACGAAAAAGCCCCGTCAGTGTTGTGCTGCCGGGGCTTCGTCTCGTTTGCCTGATGTTTTCTAGATCAAGAGCCCTGATCCGAGCATCACGCAAACGCAGAGGCTGGCAGTCATCGGGAGGCTGACCAGGAGTGCGAAGATACCCTGACGGGTTTCAGTGGAGGAAACGCTCATTGTTTTCTGTCCTTCTCGAAAGAGCCGGGCAGGCGAGCCTGTCTGCTCCGGTGCATAGGATATAGCACCGGTCAGTCTTGTGATCAATGAATGATTTCAAAAATATTTAGTATTCAGTCTCCGGCGTCTTTTCGATGCCTTTGGCAAGGCCCGCAATGATGATGTCGAGGACGCCATTCAGCTCGCGGCGAAGCTTCGGAAGGGTGAGACGCGAAAAAAGCTGCGGAAACCGGTACTTCATCAGCGCTGACTGGATCATTTCGGCGGTGTAGTTGCAGTCGGCGATTGGCGCGAAGTCGCCGCGCTCAATACCGTCTTCCAGAATAGTGCAGAGATAAATTCGCTCCTGGGCGAGCCCTTCATTCATGAAGAGCGGGCGCTCTTCACCAAGCACTTCGGCAACCTCTAGAATCTTGGCTTCCCGCTCAATAGCATCGAACGTCTGGCTCAAGCCGTAATGAAAAACCTGGCGCAGGCGCTGGGCGGGACGCGCATCGCTGCGAGAGATTTCGGAGTAAGTCTGGTAGAGATCGGAATTGAATTTGCGGGCCATCGCCTCGGCGATATCCAGCTTGGACGCAAAGAAACGATAGATATTACCCGCAGACATATCGCAATCGCGCGCAATTTCGGACATGGTCGTTTTGCCATAGCCGTAGTGTTTGATACGGTTCATGGCCGCATCGAGGATCTGCTCACGGGTCTTGGATTTATCGCTCATGGGCTGAAGATACGGAAATAGATTGAATGATCAATAAATTCTTCAGCGGCCTGTTGGCGCAGGAGGCCTGACATGCAGACCATCGGAGTTCTAGGCGCTGGCGCCTGGGGTACGGCACTCGCGGCCACAGCCGTGAAAGCTGGAAGAAACGTCCGCGTCTGGGCACTTGAAGCGGAGGTTGCCGAAGCGCTGAGCGCGGGGAAAGGCAACCCCGTTTACCTTCCAGGCATTGAACTGCCCAGGGTCCAGGCGTCAAGCGACATGTCCATTCTGGCGGACTGCGAGGCGATCCTCTCCGTCGTTCCAGCGCAGCATGCGCGAGCATGCTTCAATGAGCTGGCTGAGCACCTCTCACCGGGCGTACCCGTGCTTCTCTGTTCGAAGGGCATCGAAAAGAAGACGCTGAGCCTCATGACGGACGTCGTGCATGAGACCATGCCGAAAGCGACGCCAGCGGTCTTGTCGGGTCCGAGCTTCGCCGCGGATGTTGCGCGAGGCCTGCCGACTGCGGTGACACTGGCTTGTGCTGATGAGAAACTGGGGCAGACGCTCATGCAGGCTATAGGGCGCAGCGCTTTTCGCCCCTACTGGTCGAATGACCTGATTGGCGCCGAGATTGGCGGGGCGGTGAAAAATGTACTCGCCATTGCTTGCGGTATTGTCGAGGGGCTGGAGCTTGGTAAATCAGCCCACGCAGCACTTATCTCCCGCGGCTTCGCAGAGATGACACGGCTGGCGGTTGCGATGGGCGCACAGCAACAGACCCTGGCCGGCCTTTGTGGTCTTGGAGACCTGGTCCTTACATGCTCGTCCCCGCAATCGCGGAATATGAGCTTCGGAATGGCGCTCGGTCAGGGCCGTCTGGCGAAAGACGTTCTTGCAGAACGCAACTCGGTGACAGAGGGCGTTGCCACCGCTCCGGCATTGACAGAGCTGGCAGCCCGGGAGGGTGTGGCCATGCCTATCTGTCAGGCTGTCCATGAAATTCTCGCCGGTCAGAAAAATGTCGACGAGGCAATGACCGCGCTCCTCAATCGTCCATTCAAGCACGAAGGTTTCTGACATGGCGCAATTCCTGATCAATGCCCGCGACAAGTCCGGTGCGCTCTCCCTGCGCATGGAAAACAGGCCGGCCCACCTGGACTGGGCGAAAGCGCATGCGGACAGGATTTTGATGGCAGGGCCCGTTTTTGCCGATGATGGCGAGACGTTTGCAGGCTCGACCTTTGTGGTGGAGTTTCCCACGCTTGCCGACGTGAAAGCGTGGGCGGCTGACGACCCCTATGCGAAGGCCGGCCTGTTCGAGACGGTTGAGATCCGGCCGTTCAAATGGCTGATCGGTGGCGGAAAGCCGGAATAAGGGCGAGCTGACATGCGAAAGTTCGTCAGTGGGAACCTGAACTATTCGAGCTGGTCGATCAGGGCGCTCCTGATGGTTCGGTATCTGGGGCTTGAGGTTGAGGAAGAGATCGTCCCGCTGGACTTTCCCGATACGACGGCGCGTCTGGCCGAGATTAGCCCGACGCGGAAAGTACCGCTTCTCATCTGGGACGATGAATCCATCTGGGATTCGCTTGCCATCATAGAATGGCTGAACGACCGGTACCCTGAAGCAGGGGTCTGGCCCGTTGAACCGAAAGCCCGGGCGAAGGCGCGTGCTATTTCAGCCGAGATGCATTCAGGCTTCCCGACGCTTCGCCGCGAATGTCCGATGGATATCCGCTCACGACATGTTCGCCCAGAGATGTCAGAGGCTCTCGCCAATGACGTCCTGCGCGTTGATGAGATCTGGAGCAGCGCCTTGGAGGCCTCCGGCGGGCCGTATCTATTTGGTGAATGGAGCGCGGCCGATGCAGTGTATGCACCCGTCGTCACGCGCTTCCTGACCTATGATCTGCCGCGTTCAACGACGTCGCAGGCCTATATGGTGGCCGTAATGTCCCATCCGCTGATGGTTGAGCTGGCGGGGCAGGCGACTGCGGAACCCTGGTGGATCAAGTATGACAAGAACGGACGCAGCGCGGGCTTCAGGCCTTCGGAGGATTCATGAGGTCATAGCCGAGATTGTGGCGGAAGAGCTCTTTCACGCGATTGCGGTAGATTTCCAGCGCTTCGCCTGAGAATTGTTCTGCGAGCGGTGTCCTGCGGAACTGAAGCACGTTGGCTTCTGCTTCCGGATCCACCTTTTTCGCCATGGCTTCCTTGGTTCCCGCCTTGAGCGCGCCGTCCAGCGCCTTCGAGGTCAGGCTGATCTGCCAATGAGCGGCCATGCCACCGAGAATGGCGCGCGGATTTGCTCGCGTGTCCTCATAATGAACGCGGTAGATGCGGTCGCCTGCCTTTTCGAGGATGTCGCCCCAGCGATTCCAGAATCGGGCAAGCCAGTAGAGGTCACAGCGATAGATGGACCCCGACGGGTCCCCGCGAAGGTAGTCCAGCCAGTCGACTTCAAGCTCATGGTTCCATTTGGCATGGTGGCTGGCGAGGATGGACATCGGGTGGCGCACGAAAAGGACGTAAGGCGGCAGGCCAGCGACGCCGCGTGCCCAGGTCCAGTCGGCCAGCTTGTGCGGAATAGTGTGGCTGAAAGCGAGGCGCGGAAGCTCTGGAAAGGTCGGCTTGTCCTTGGGCCAGCCGATATAGGGGCGCACGGCATTTTCGGAGAAGTATTCCGGGCGCGGCACGCTATAGGTGTCCGCGAGCGCCACCGAGAACATGTATTTTACCCAGTGGGTGCCGGAATTCTTTGACGTGACCAGTACGCCATCGAAGGCGCGGTGGCGCAGGACGGAGAAATTTCCCCAATTGTCCTTGCGGACACGTTTTTCGTAGGCGTCGCTCATAGGCAAAGCTTGTACAGCGCCGCGCCCGCTCCTGCCAAGCGGTTCAGTTCAGGCCGGCCTTTCGGCGCCAGATCTGGATGAGGTCGCGGTGGTTCGTATTTGCCCGGCCATCCGCGACGGCCACATTTTCGAGCATGGCGCAGAGATCATCGAATTCCTTTGGACCCATGCCAGGTGCATGGATGACAACGTCGCTCATTCGCGCCATCACCCTCTGCGGGGGCGGAGCATTGCGAACGGCCCATCCGGCCTTCGCGATCAGGTCTTCGGCATCCATTTCCGAGTAGCCGAAGTGTGCCTTTATCTCGTCCCGGATCGCTGTATCCTGACGGTCCGAGAGCGCGCCGTGGGAACCAGCGACCTGCATCATCATGATAACGGCCGCCTGACGTGGGTCGGTCACCGAGCCCAACGGGGTTCCGTCTGGCGTCGGTGGTGTGCCCTTGCGCGTCCGTCCGGCGATGCCGCGGGCGGCGCGATAGGAGCCACGCGCTGCGCTCGAGATCATCCGGATGCGATGATACCAGAGCGCTAGCGCTGTCACGACGCCGAATATCGCCAGCAGAATGTGCATTAAAAAACTCCCCGGCTGGCCTGCCGGGGAGTTTAGGATTTCCTGCTTTGCAGCGAAAGCTGAAAGCGCTGCGGCTTACTGTTCGTCAGCTTCCAGCTCAGGCTCTGCGTCAGGGTCCATGCCCGGGCCGACAGCCTCTTCCTGAATATTCTGACCGCTGACTTCTTCGCGGTTCATATGCGCCTGGGTAACGACATAGGCGCGGATCGCTTCGGAATCTTCAGGGGTCAGGACATCGCTGAAGGACACCATGCCATTGCTGGCAAGGGCGCCGTTCATGACGACATTGTTCCAGGCATCGGCGCTGGCTGTGTAGGTCGACCAGCGAAGGTCCGGTAGTACGCCCGAGCTGATGCCGAGGAGGCCGTGGCAAACACCGCAATTGCGCGAGTAGTGAACGAGACCTGCCTGAAGCATCTCTTCATCGCCAAATGGCTCAGTCTTCGGTTCCGGCTCAACGATGAGGTCAGTATCCAGCGGCGGAATTTCCGCTTCACCGCCAAGCTTGAAGGTAATGACCTTGCCAAGCGCTGGCGGGACCGCGTCCTTGAACAGCATGCCCGCGGCCAACCCATAGGCATGGCCCCAGCCTGTCGTGATGGTCACGTATTGCTCTCCATCCACTTCGTAGGTCATTGGGCCAGAGAGGGCACCCGAGTGAAGTTGCTCAGTCCAGAGTTCCTCACCAGTGGCTGCATCATAAGCGATGAAGCTGCCGTCGAGCTTGCCCTGGAAGACGATACCGCTTGCGGTGGAGAGGATGCCGCCATTCCAGCCGGCTTCGTGCTCGACCGTCCAGCGGGCTTCCTGTGCAACCGGATCCCAGGCCACGAGCGTGCCTTTTGCCGCCGCACGAAGGGCCTGGACCGTGCCTTCCGGATAGCGAAGCGGCATGCCGGCGGAGAAATCCATGCCGGTATTCCACTTGGAAGGTTTCGACTTGAAGCGAGGATCCGTAATGTAGGCTTGGCCAAGCTCCATCGCGGGGATGTAAACGAGGCCAAGATCCGGGTTCATCGCCATCGGGTGCCAGTTATGGGCGCCGTAAGGGGCAGGGACCTGGACGAAACCAGCATAGGTCTCCGGGTCGTTATTACGCGCTTCCGGATTCTCGATCGGACGGCCGTCTTCATCCAGACCTTCGGCCCAGTTAATGGCCGCGTATGGCTCACCGGAGATCAGCTCACCAGTGGCCGCGTCGACGACATAGAAGAAGCCGTTCTTCGGGGCCTGCATGGCAACGCGGCGGGTTTCGCCATTGTCACCAAGCGGAAGGTCTGCCAGCATGATGTGCTGGGTCGCGGTATAGTCCCAATTGTCGCGCGGCGTGGTCTGATAGTGCCACTTGTACTCGCCTGTCGTGGCATCGACCGCGACAATGGAGGAGACAAACAGATTGTCGCCGTCGCTATTGGGGTCTCGCAGATCGGCATTCCACGGAGAACCGTTGCCGACACCGAAGATGATCTGGTCGTTCACTTCGTCATAGACGATCGCGTCCCAGACCGTGCCGCCGCCGCCATCACTGACCCATGCGCCATCATCGCCCCATGTGTCATTGGCGAGTTCTGCGAAGATCGCGTCGGAGGCTGCGCCGTCTGGTTCCTTGTTCGGGTTCGGGACCGTGTAGAAGCGCCAGTCGAGGTCGCCCGTCTCGGCGTCATAAGCCGAAAGGTAGCCGCGTACACCAAGTTCAGCGCCGCCATTACCGATAAGGACATTGCCTTTGACGATCCGCGGGGCGCCCGTGATCGTGTAGGGCTTGGACTGGTCGACTGTGACGATGCTCCATTCGACTTCGCCGGTCTCCGCATCGAGGGCCTGGAGGCGTCCGTCGATCACACCGACATAGACCTTGCCGTCATAGACAGCGACGCCGCGGTTCACGACGTCACAGCAGGCCTTCACGCCAATGGCGCGGTCAACTTCGGGATCGTGGACCCAAAGCTCTTCACCGGTGACGGGATCAAGCGCGTAGACCACGGACCATGAGGAGGTGAGATACATCACGCCGTCAACGACGATCGGCGTCGATTCAATGCCGCGGCCAGTGTTGAGCTCATAGGTCCAGGCCGGCGCAAGCTCCGAGATGTTCTCAGCAGAGATGCCGGTCAGGGCCGAGTGGCGCTGCTCTTCATAGGTGCCATTATAGGTCAGCCATTCGGCGGGTGTTGAAGCGGCATTCGAGAGGCGCGCCTCATCTACAGCTGCAGCGCCTCTCAGCGATTCATCGCTATCGGCTTCAGGCGGGTTTGGGGCTTCGACATTGGCCGCGTCCT
Organism: Henriciella barbarensis; assembly: GCF_003576345.1. Taxonomy (GTDB): domain Bacteria; phylum Pseudomonadota; class Alphaproteobacteria; order Caulobacterales; family Hyphomonadaceae; genus Henriciella; species Henriciella barbarensis. The sequence continues at coordinate 1,101,166 of NZ_QWGB01000005.1, forward strand.
CAGACGGGTTCCCACATGCCGTCAGCCAGAATGCAGACAGCGCAGCCGTCGCAGCAAGGCGCACAGGTTTCATGATCCCTCCAGTGTTTCCTCTAGACCGACCTTATCATATTCATGGCCGATACGCGCTTCATGCTACGGTTTTCGAGGGTCTTGTCGAGCCGGACGCAACGTCAGGGCAGGCCGGCAAACTCAGCGTTTTGCAGCGGTCATCAGGTCGGCCTGCGCGGCATTGATGGCCCCTGCGATTGCAGTGCGCCATTCGCCGAGGGTCGAGGCTGACTGAGCCTCCGGGGGGAAACTGACCGAGCGCGAGGCGCTGACTACACCGCCGCAGAGACGGTCGCCCTGCCGTACGAAGCCGCTCATCGCATCAGCCGCGCCGGCGCCCTGAGCGCCATAGCCAGGGACGAGGAAAAGAGCGTCCGGTGCGAGCTCTCTGAGGCGGCGGGCTTCCTGCGGGCCGGTGGCGCCCGTGACCAGCATCAGGCCCGACCAGCCGCTGTCGCCCTTGAGGCGCTCGATCATCGGGGCAAGCGCTTCGACGATGCGTTCGAACAAGGGGGCGCCTTCTAGCGATTTCGACTGGAAGTCCGCTGAACCCGGATTGGAAGTACGGGCCAGAACGATGACGCCTTTCCCGTTCTCTGCAGCCGCTTTCACGTGAGGCTCAAGCGTGTCGAGACCCATATAGGGGTTCACTGTAAGCGCATCGCTGGGAAACGGCGCATCTTTCGCAAGGAAGGCCGCTGCATAGCCTGCTGCGGTAGAGCCGATGTCGCCTCGCTTTGCATCCATCAGAACAGTCAGACCTGCGTCGCGCGCAGCTTCGAGTATGCGGGTCAGCGCGCGCATGCCCTGCCAGCCGTGGCGTTCGTAAAAGGCCGACTGGGGCTTGATGACGCCCGTGCGACCCTTGGCGACCTCCACCATAGCAAGACCCCAGGCTTCGACACCGTCTGGAGTGTCACCGCCGAACAGGTCCGGGATGCGCCCAGCATGTGGATCGAGGCCGACGCAGAGCGGGCCGTATTCATCTGCTGCTGCGACAAGCCGATCAGCGAAATTCATGAGTCTGCTTCCGGTTCGCCGACCTTGCAGGCCACCTTCACGACTTGAAGGCTCTGGCGCACGCGGTCTGCAGCGCCGCCATAGGTGCCAGGTTCAAACGGTGTCGGGCGTTCGCCGAGCGGAATGACATCCTGCTCGGCAAGGAAGGTTCGAATGGTTTCAGGTGAGGCGCTGTACAGACGGCCACGGCGCGGGCTTTCAGCGATGATCACACCGCGCACCTTGCCTTCGGCGTCGTAGACGGGGCCGCCGCTCAGGCCGCCGAGCGTGCCTTCAAGGTCAGACGTGCGGCCGGTTTCCGCCCAGGCCAGTACGGATTCTTCGCCGCTCCGGCGCCCGCGCGTGATCAGGCGCGACCGAGAAATGAGCCGGCTCGCTGCCTCTCCGGGGCGTCCCTGCGGATAGCCGACATGATAACCATAGCTACCAACGCGCAGGTCGTTGGAAATGTCGAGGGCAACGGGGGCAAGGCTTGGCGGGGCGTAGAGCAGCGCAAGGTCGTTTGTGTCGGACACGGAAAAGTCGCGCACGGGCAGATACCGGTTCGGCGCAACCAGCAACCAGACATCGTCGCAACCATCGACAACGTGGCGCGCGGTCAGCCAGTAACCGTCGGTATTGATAGAGAAGGCTGTGCCGATGCCGTCGCGCGGAGCCTCGACGCGCACAAGGACGGCTTCGTCAAAGGCTGATGGCGGCGGTAGGGTTGCACCTTCGCGTTCAACGGAATCAGGGGTTGCGGGCGGCGCGTCCTGATCCGGTGACAGGGAGAAGACGCCAATCACCAGCGCGGCGAGCGCGAGCAGGTAGAAAACCCAGTCTGGAAGATGGCGTAGTATAGCTCGCTCCCTTTATCCGAGGCGCTGAAGGGCCGGATCCCATAGACCGGCTGCCAGTAACATGGCGCTGGCGAGCTTCGTTCCGATGAGAACAATTGCCGCGCCGGCTTCGTCTTCCTGGATGCGCCGGGGCAGGTCCCGCAGCAGAAGATCGGTGAAACGGTAGGCCAGAAGCTGGAGGATCAGGGAGACCATGCCCCAGAGGATCAGGTCTGGCAGCGAAACGCTCGAGGCCAGACACGAGGCGAGAGGAATTGCGAGACCGACAATTGCGCCGGAGAGCGCCAGGCCGGCCGTTCCGTTTCCGCCGCGCACGAGCGCAAGCTCTTTCCATGGCGTCAGGAGAATGTAGATCGCCACGGCGACAATCAGCATGAGACCGGCGGTGCCGGTCCACATCAGGAATGTCGGGAAGCCTTCCTGAAAAGACTGAAAAACCGCGCCCATGGAAACCTCTACTATGCTGTTTTAAGGGTCTGTCCTAAACAAGCCGGACCAACCACTCAAGCAGGACGGATGCCAATGTTGCACAGCGGGAAAACGGCCCTCATCACCGGTTCAACCAGCGGTATCGGCAAGGCGGTTGCCAGAGCCCTGGCCAAGGAAGGCGCGAATGTTGTGCTGAACGGCCTGATCAGGCCCGGCGAGGATGAGAAGCTCGTCGCGGAGTTCAGGTCCGAGTTCGGTGTGGACGTTGGGTTTTCAGGTGCAGACCTGACGGATCCTGCTGCAATTGAAGGACTGATCGAATACGCACAGCGCGACTTCGGCGGTGTCGATATTCTCGTCAACAATGCGGGCGTTCAGCACGTCGCGCCGGTCGACGAGTTTCCGGTCGACAAGTGGAATCTCATCATCGCACTCAATTTGAGTGCGGCGTTCCACACGACGCGTCTCGTTATGGGACAGATGAAGGAGAAGGGTTGGGGGCGTATCATCAATACGGCAAGTGCCCATGCGCTGGTCGCTTCGCCCTACAAGTCAGCCTATGTCGCGGCCAAGCATGGAATTGCCGGTTTGACCAAGGTCGTCGCACTGGAAGGTGCCCAGCAAGGCGTTCGTTGCAATGCGATCTGTCCCGGCTATGTCCACACGCCTCTGGTCGATGCTCAAATCACTGATACCGCCAAGGCGCGCGGCATCAGTGAGGAAGAGGTCAAGCAGAACGTCCTGCTGGCGGCTCAGCCGACCAAGGAGTTCGTGACGGCCGAGCAGGTTGGTGCAATGGCGGTGTTTCTTACAAGCCCTGCCGCAAACCAGATCAACGGCGCGCTCATGCAGATGGATGGCGGATGGGTCGCTCAATAGGCGACATTCGCGACCGCGCTACTGAGCGTTTTAGTCGTCCTCTGGCTCGTCGGGCATGGGGGCGACCCGCAGACCTGTGATCTGGTTGCGGGTCTTGCGGATGATGTCAAAGCGGTGACCGTGAAAGGCGAAACGCTGACCCGGTTCCGGGATCGTCTGAGCTTCGTGAATGACGAGGCCTGCGACCGTGACGGCTTCCTCGTCCGGAAGCTGCCAGCCCGTTGCCCTATTGAGGTCCCGGATAGTGACCCAACCTTCGGTCATGACAGAGCCGTCTGACTGCGGACGAACACCCTGAACAGGCACGTCATGTTCGTCGCGAATATCGCCGACGATCTCTTCGAGGATATCCTCAAGCGTCAAGAGACCCTGCAATTCGCCGTATTCGTCGATGACGAGAGCGAAGTGATTGCGTTGTTTCAGGAAGAGGTCGAGTTGGTCCTGCAGCGGTGTCGTTTCCGGGACGAACCACGGTTCGCGCAGCAGCTCGGTCAGGTCGAGCCCATCAATATTGCCCTTGTGCTGGACAACGGCACGCAGAAGATCCTTCACGTGCAGGATGCCGATGATCTCGTCGTCATCAGCTTGGTAAAGTGGAATGCGCGTATGCGGGCTTTTCAGCGCCTGACGGATAATTTCACCTGATGGCAGGGTGGCGTCCAGCATGGTAATGTTCTTGCGGTGGATCATGACCTCCTCGACGGTCATGTCCTTGAGATCGAGTGCGCCAACAAGACGATGGCGGTCAGCTTCGTCCACACCGCCCTCGAAATGGTGATAGTCGATCGCGCCCCGAATTTCTTCTTCAGCTGTGAAGTCGGCATCAGGAGCGCTTGCCCCGATCATGCGAAGGGTGAAGTTTACGATGCCCTGAATGATCGTGACGATCCAGGCTGCGCCGGCGACAAGCCACGAAATCGGCTTGGCGACCGACATCGCCATACGGTCTGCGCGAGTGATTGCGTAGGTTTTTGGCAGGACTTCCGCGAAAATCAGAACCAGAATGGTCATGACGGCGGTGGCGGTCGCCACACCTGCCGCGCCTGGCATGAGCGACGCAAAGAGCGTGGTCGCGAGGGCCGATGCGAGAATATTAACGAGATTGTTTCCGAGCAGGATCGCCCCGATCAGTTTTTCCCGATCTGAAATCAGCGTCGTAACCTTGGTCGCGCGTTTGTCGCCATCGCGCTCCAGCTGATGCATCCGGGTGCGAGAGGCGGCGGTGAGCGCTGTCTCGGAGCCTGAAAAGAAAGCCGACATCCCGAGCAGGCAGAGGATGGCGATAAATGTTCCAATAATCATGGCTTAGCTCCGATGGAGCTCCCCTTCTAAAAATTCGGCGACATCGGCGAGATCGGCGTCCGGCAGGATGAAAGCCTTGCCAAGACCGCGCGCGAGAATGAGCGGAATCTTTCCGGCGCGGCCCTTCTTGTCCTGCTTCATCGCTTCGACGAGCGCGCTGGATGTGTATGGTCCCCCCGGCACGCGATTTAGCTGTGTTACAAGGCCCGCTTTTTCAAGAAGGGCTTCGGCGCGACCAGCATCAGTGATATCCATCAGCCCGAGGCGCGCGGAATAGCGAAGGGCAAGTGTCATGCCGGCAGCGACAGCTTCGCCATGAAGCAGCGAAGACTGAAATCCGTTCACAGCCTCGAGCGCGTGACCGAATGTGTGGCCAAGATTGAGCAGTGCGCGGACGCCAGATTCACGCTCGTCCTGCGAAACAATGCGGGCCTTGGCGCGGCAGGATATGGCGACCGCTTCAGCCAGCGCGTCCTGTTTGAGCGCGACAACGTCGAGGCCATGCTTTTCGAGCCAGTCGAAAAAAGCGGGATCGTCAATCAGGGCGTACTTTACGATCTCGGCATAGCCGGCGAGACGTTCTCGCGCCGGTAGGGTGGCCAGAAGTCCCGTGTCGGCGAGCACCAGAGCAGGTTGATAGAACGCGCCGACAAGATTCTTGCCCTGCGTGGCATTCACCGCCGTTTTGCCGCCTACAGAACTATCCACTTGTGCCAGAAGCGTGGTCGGCATTTGAACGAAAGTCATGCCGCGTTTCATCAGCGAAGCGGCAAGGCCGGTCAGGTCACCCACGATCCCTCCGCCAAGCGCGACGAGGACATCATCGCGACCAGCCCCTTCGGAGAGCAGCCAGTCGAGAACCTCTCCGAGGATGGCCCAGCTTTTGGCGCCTTCGCCTGGAGAGACAGCCTTGAGGCGCATTTCAAGGCCGGCGGCACTGAGGCTCTTTTCAAGGTCACCAGCATAGAGGCCGCCAACTGTGCCATCGGTCAGGACGAATACGCGCGGCTGACTTGTGAGGGGCGCAAGCGCTGTCCCGGCGCCCTGGATGAGGCTGGCACCGATGCGGATGTCATAGCTGCGGGCGTCCAGCTCAACGCGCACCGAGTGAAGGGCGGCGGTGGTATCAGTCATTATGTGTCTGGCTCCACTCATCGAGGGCTTTCAGAATTGCGTTCACAGTTGCGCGGTGAGGGCCCTCCTCACTCGTCACGACCAGATCGGCCTTCTCATAGATGGGGGTGCGCTCATCGAGAAGTCGACTGAGGACGCCCTTCGGATTGTCGGCCTTCAGGAGCGGGCGGTGGCTGCGTCGAGAGACGCGTCGCCAGAGGGTCTCCAGGTCGGCATTGAGCCAGATTGTGATGGCTTTCTCGCGTAGCAGGTCACGCGTGTCCGGGTTGAGGTAGGCGCCGCCCCCCGTCGCGAGGACGTGAGGTGCTTCGTTGAGCAGCCGCTCAAGGACGCGGCGCTCGCCGCGCCTGAATTCTTCTTCGCCATGCAGGGCGAAGATATCGGAGATCGAGAGGCTGGCTGCCTTTTCAATCTCATTGTCGCTATCGTAAAACTGGCGCCCCAGCGTATCTGCCAGCCGACGCCCCACGGTCGATTTGCCAGCGCCCATCAGTCCGACAAGCGCGACTGTGCGTTTAGAGATGGCTTGCCCTATTCGTGCCGGATCTGCGGTGTAGCTACTCTTTGTGGTCATGGGCTTTTAAGCTCGCTCATGAGTGTCCTATACAGGCTCGACGTTGCTGGGCAACAATCGCGGTCATGCTAATGCCAATGAGGTTTCTTTCGAATGCGCAAATGGTTCATCCTGTTCGCTGTCCTGATCATCGCCATTGTTGGCGCTCTTTGGTGGCTGGGCACCGAAGTCGATAATTCGCGCCCGGAAGCTGGCGAAGTGCGGATGGAGGTCGAGAATGTTTTCTAGACCAGTTCAGGCGCTGCTTCTGGCAGCGTCGATCAGTTTGGGGGCAGAGGCCCAGATCCGTTCAAGCGGTCTCGACGACGTGAACGCCTGGAACACCACGTTTCTGTCGCGCGGTGAGCGAGCGCTGACCGATCGGTTCTGGATATCTTCGGACCCGGATTTCCTGCTCGAGCTGATGCAGTCGCTCGACGTTGAGACAATGTCAGAGCCAGAGCGCGACCTGTTGAGCCGCGCGCTTCGTTCGCCATCGGTCGCGCCTCGGGGGGAAGGCTCCGGGAAGCTTCAGACGATGCGCCTTGAGTTGCTGGCCGCGCTGAACGAACGCCAGGCCGTCTCCGAGCTTGGTCGTCAGGTAGACACGCTGCCAGAGGGCATCGACCCGGATGCTATCACGTCGGACAATCGACTTGCGCGCGGTGAGCTTGGCCTTGTCTGCGACCAGATGAACCCAGAGGCCGCCGAAAAGTTCTGGCTGGAGCTGCGCATCATTTGCGCGATCGAAGGTGACAATCTTGCCGAGGCAGAGCTGGCGCTTGAGCTGGCCGCCATCGAGGAGGGCGCCGATCCATGGGTCACCGAGACGGCGATTGCTATCATAGCTGAGTCTGAAGAACGCCCGGACGCGAGGCTTGGCTCCGGGCTGCAGGTTGCGTTTTCAGAGCTTGCTGATCTGGAAGTGACCCCGGAAGCACTCGCGACAGCGCGGCCCGACCTCGCCATGGCATATGCCAATGACCGCGATAATCCTCTGGAGCTCCGCGTTCTGGCGGCCCGCCGGGCTGTGACCGAGGGTCTGCTGGATGCCCCGCAGTACCGCTCGCTTTTTGTCGATTATGTTTCCGCGCCGGATTTTGAGCCGCTGTCCGCGACCGAAGAGGCGTTTTTCCTTCTGACCCAAGTCGAGGAAGCGCCGGTGATTCTGCGCCCCGGTGACCTGACGGCGCTCGACCCGCTTGTCATCAAACAAGAGCTTGAAGCCGGCGAAGACGAGACCGAAGCTGTTGTGTCCCTAGAGCGCCGCCAGATAGAAGCGCTTGCCGCGGCTCTGGAGGAAGCGCGTGCAAGTGATGAGGGCATCGCCACGATCGCCAGCCTGTTCGAGGACGACCTGAAACGCTTTCCCGCAGATGCAGTCGAGCAGGAAGAAGCGCTGAACTTTGCCCGCGCCGCCATGGCCGTTGGGAACATGTCGCTCGCCAGTTTCTGGCTCGACGCAGCTGGTGTCGGGGCGGGTGACGCCTCCTACGAGGTGGATCTTATGCGTGGATATGGCTTGATCATGTCGCGTGAGCGCAATCGTGCAACGATAGAGCGTGTGGCCGGAAACCTTGTGGGCGAAGATGCGAGTGACGCAGTGCGCGCGCAGGCGCTGTCCCTTTTCGCCGTCTGGGCGGCTTTTGATGTTTCGCTTCCAGTGGAGGCGCGTCAGGCTCTCGCAGCGCAGGTCGACGAGGAGGAAGTCCAGCCCTCATCGGGACAGATCGTTGCCATTGAGGCGGCAGCCCGCAACGGCGCGCATGGAGAGGCTCTATTGCTTGCGCTTAACGCAGTGGGCGGTCACCCGGCTGAGCTTTCTTCGGCCGGCCTGCAAAGCGTGCTTTCCACGCTTCGCAGGCTTGGCGCTGAAGATGAGGCACGCGAACTTGCGCTGGCAACAGGCGGCTTCTAGCGCCCTCTAGCGGCCCTTGAAGTTCGCTTCGCGCTTTTCGAGGAAGGCCATCATGCCTTCGCGGGCGTCTTCTGACCGCATGAGCGGTAGCAGCTGCAGGAAGACGTGGTGGACGTGTTCGGTGAACGGCTCTGAAAGGCCCATGCGCATCAGGCGTTTGGACGCCTGAACCGCGAGCGGCGCATTGGCGGTTATCTCCTTCGCCAGCGCGCGAGCTTCATTCATAAGCTCGTCATGCGCAACGACTTTGGAGCAGAGCCCCTCGTCGAGGCATTCATCGGCCTTGAGCGTGCGTCCTGTGAAGATGAGCTCGCATGCTTTTTCCCAGCCCAGCATGCGCGGCAGGAACCAGGTGCCACCGCTTTCCGGCAGGATACCGCGCTTGGTAAAGGCGGCCGCCATCTTGGCTTTGTCAGACATGATGCGGATATCGCAGCCGAGCGCTGTATCCATGCCATAGCCTGCCGCGCCGCCATTGATGGCGCAGATCGTCGGCGTATCCATGTTGAAGAGGATGGTTGGCGGCGTATTGCGAAGGTCCAGATTGGCCGACGAGACCGCACCGGAGCCCATTCCTTCGCCCTTGGTTGCACTTTCGAGGTTGAGGCCTGCGCAGAAGGCGCGGCCCGCGCCGGTCAGGATCACGCAGCGCACATCCGTGTCGGCATCCGCTTTCAGTAGTGCGCTGGAAAGACCGTCCAGCATCGGTCCGGAGATGGTGTTCATACGGTCCGGGGCGTTCAGCGTGATCGTCGCGATATGATCGCTCACCTCGTAGAGGATTTCTTCAAATGTCGTGGCGGTATCTGGCATTGTCTGTCTCCCTTGGGCGCTGGTTTACGCCTCTTCCATCGTTGGAAAGTCGGTGTAGCCGCGAGCGCCGCCGCCATAATAGGCGTTTAGCGGGGCTTCATGCAGCTCGGCATTGGCTTTCAGGCGCTCGACGAGGTCTGGATTGCCAATGAACGGCCGCCCAAAAGCGATGATGTCGCCGGTGTTCTTGGCGCGGGCGTCGACCGCCATGTCGCGGGTGTAGAGATTGTTGAGGATAGTCGGGCCTTTGAAGCGCGTCCGAAGTTTCAGGACGTCGAAATAGGGCTCTGGCGTGCGAGTGACGCCGGTATCGCCCTCGACCAGATCGAGCCAGCCAATCCCAAGCTCATTCATCATGTCGATGACGTGATTGAAGAGCGGCTCCGGGTCTGTGTCCCATGTCCCGTAGGCATGAGCGAGGGGGGCCAGCCGCACCATGATGCGTTTGCCGTCCCAGACTTTCAGGCAAGCCTCTAGTATTTCTTTGAGGAAGCGAGCGCGGTTCTCGATGGAGCCGCCATATTCGTCATCCCGCTGGTTCGTCATGTCATTGAGGAAGGCGGAGATCAGGTAGGAGTGCGCGGCATGAAGCTCAATGCCATCAAAGCCTGCCTTCTTGGCGCGGGTGGCGGCAGCTTCATAGGCCCCGATCATGCCCTTGATATCCGCCGTGGTCATGACGTGGATCGGCTCATAGGGCTTCGGGCCCTGTTCGGTAAAAATTTCACCGGGCTGGCTATACTCTGACGGCGAGACGGGCGGTGTCCGGCCATCGGCGCTCAGCGATGAATGGCTGAGGCGGCCCGCATGCCAGAGCTGGCTGAAGATGAGGCCATCCTTGGCGTGGACCGCATCGGTAACCTCTTTCCAACCTGCGATCTGATCGTCTTCCCAGAGGCCGGGGAGCATGGGGCCGCCGCGCCCGCCGGGCGTCACGGCAGTTGCCTCTGTAATGAGCAGGCCTGCGCCCGCACGCTGGGAGTAATAGGCCGCCTGTAAATCGCCTGCCTTGCCGTCCTGCGTCGCGCGGGCGCGCGTAAGTGGCGAGAGGGCAATACGGTTTTTGAGCGTCAGACCGTTAAAGCTGACGGGGTCGAAAAGATCGGTCTTGGACATGTGGCAGGCCTCCCGGAGATTATGTTTTCCGGCAAAGTATCAGGCAAAAGCGGCCTGCCTATCAGTGACGTGGGGGAGGGTCTACTCCAACCGACTAACGAAGCTATCCCAGATGCGCTCGGCAGCCTGCTGACTATCTAGGTATTCATTTCCGCCCATCATCCAAGACCCCATAGTCGATTTCAAATATGGCACTCCGTTATTGAGCGCTACTTCGAGAACACCGTTCATGGTGTCAATTCTTCCATCGTCACTCATGTGGAATTTGATTCCGTTGCCAAAGTGGCGACCGTCCACGTAGACTGTAATGCCAGATTTCTTCGATCCGGATTGGTAAAGGGTTGCCACAAAACGATTGGCATCTAGGCGCCGGAAGCGACCAGACGTTGCTCCATTGAGGGCATTTATGGACGCTTCAAAGCGTTGTGATATTTCGTCGAAAGCTTGATGTTTAAAGTCATCGCGTTCTTCGTCCGTAAGCTTGCGCCTGCGCGAAACACGCATCGGCGACAGCGGGACGCTTTGCGTAGCTCCCTTCGGCAGAGAAGCGGGAGCGGGCGCATTTGAAGGCTTAGTTTCGCCAAGCGCCGGCGACACTTCACTAGCTTCAGCTGAAGCAGCGGCCTTGATGCCCTTGGCTACAATATCCCACGCTTCATCCTTATCCGCCCAATGCAAAGACATGATGGCCTTGGCGTCGGTAGGAAGCCCGGCCAATCTTCCAAACGGTTCTTCTTGCCAACCACACTTCCTGAGAATGATGGGAATTACCCGCGCGGTACCTTCTTGGTGCCGCCGTATTGCCTCAGAAAGTTCAGTGTGGATGCAATAGTCCGAAGCTAAAAAATCTGGACTCACCAACAGGGCCACTATTTGAGCTTGCCGAAGGGCGTCGCCTACCTTCTCGTCAATATCGTCACCCGGAATGATATGCCCGTCAAACCATGGGGAGATGACTCCCCTACGTTCAAGAGGTTTGATGTGAGTTTTTAGCGTTTCTAGATGGCTGCTATCTGCATGCGAGTATGAGATGAAAAGAGACTTGGCCGACATCAATCACAGGTATCCCAACCGGATTCGGAACAAAAAGAGAATCGTGCCTTATATAAGACGATCCCGAAAGACAATGAAAGGAATTGATGGTCCGATGCCAGTCAACACAATATACGTCTGCTTAAAATGTCAGCACGACTTCAACGTCCCAATCTACTCTGTTGAAGAGCAGAAGGAAGAGGTGCGGCGAGACCCAAGCATGAGCTTTGGGAAGGCGAATTGTCCTCGCTGTGACAGTTTCGATGTCTTGGAGCAAGCGAAACTCGTGGCTTAATCATCATCCATACGCAGGGCGGCCACGAAGGCTTCCTGCGGGATTTCGACCTTGCCGAACTGGCGCATGCGCTGTTTGCCGGCTTTCTGCTTTTCCAGCAGTTTCTTCTTCCGGGTCGCGTCGCCGCCATAGCATTTCGAGGTCACATCCTTGCGGAGCGCCGAAATGGTTTCGCGTGCGATGACGCGGCCACCAATGGCGGCCTGGATCGGGATCTTGAACATCTGGCGGGGGATGAGGTCCTTGAGGCGCTCGCACATCTGGCGTCCCCGGCCTTCAGCGCGGTCACGGTGGACCAGCATGGAAAGCGCATCGACCGGCTCATCATTCACCAGGATCGACATCTTCACGAGGTTTTCGGCGCGGTGGCCGATGATCTCATAGTCGAAGCTCGCATAGCCCTTGGAGATGGATTTCAGGCGGTCATAGAAGTCGAAGACGATCTCATTGAGCGGCAGCTCATACTTCACCATGGCGCGCCCACCGACATAGGAGAGCTCTTTTTGAATGCCGCGGCGGTCCTGACAAAGTTGCAGGATGGAGCCGAGATAATCGTCCGGTGTGTAGATCGTCGCATTGATCCACGGCTCACGGATTTCGCTGATGCGCACAACATCGGGCATGTCTGCCGGATTGTGCAGCTCCATCTCGGTGCCATCCGTCATGGTCATTTCGTAGACCACGGATGGAGCGGTTGCGATCAGGTCGAGGTCAAACTCGCGGCTGAGGCGTTCCTGAATGATCTCCAAGTGAAGAAGGCCGAGGAAACCGCAGCGAAAGCCCATGCCAAGCGCTGCCGAGGTTTCCATTTCCCAGGTGAAGCTGGCGTCATTCAGGCGCAGCTTCGACATGGCCGCGCGCAGGTCATCAAAATCACCTGCATCGACCGGGAAGAGGCCGCAGAAGACCATCGGCACGACTTCCTTATAGCCCGGAAGCGGCGTGTCAGTCTGGTTCTTTTCTTCGGTGATGGTGTCGCCGACAGCGGTGTCAGCCACTTCCTTGATCGAGGCAACGAAGAAGCCGACTTCGCCGGGGCCAAGTTCGTCGACATCTGTTGGTTTCGGTCCGAAGACGCCAACCTTGTCGATCTCATAGGTCGACTTGGCGCGCATCATGCGGATCTTCTGCTTCTTCTTCATCACGCCGTCGACGATGCGCACGATGACGACCACGCCGAGATAGGGGTCGTAATAGGCATCAATCAGCGAGGCTTTCAGCGGCTTGTCGCGGTCGCCTTCATGCGGTGGGGGCAGGCGCGTGACGATAGCTTCAAGGACGTCCTCGATGCCGATATTATTCTTGGCAGACGTCATGATGGCGTCTGAAGCATCGAGGCCGATAATGTCCTCAATCTGCTCCTTCACGCGGTCGGGCTCTGCGGCTGGCAGGTCAATCTTGTTGAGGACCGGGACGATTTCGTGGTCCTGCTCGATCGCCTGATAGACGTTGGCGAGCGTCTGGGCCTCAACGCCCTGAGAGGCGTCCACGACGAGGAGCGAGCCTTCACAGGCGGCAAGGCAGCGGCTGACCTCGTAGGAGAAGTCAACGTGGCCGGGCGTATCCATCAGGTTCAGGACGTAGGTCTCGCCATCTTTGGCAGTGTAGTTCAGGCGGACCGTTTGTGCCTTGATCGTGATGCCGCGTTCCTGCTCGATATCCATGGAATCGAGCACCTGTTCGCGCATCTCACGATCAGTGAGACCGCCCGTGACCTGGATGAGCCGGTCAGCGAGGGTGGACTTGCCGTGGTCGATATGCGCCACGATGGAAAAATTGCGGATCTTTTCGCGGGGTGTCATGGCCCGCCATATAGCGGGGCTTGCCGTCCCCGACTAGCGGCTGCGTGCTGTCAATGCGGGGTGTTTCAGGCTTTCTGTAAGGGTTTGCGCAGTATAGAAGGCCACATGGCCGACACGCAGACGCTGATCGACAAGACAACAGAGACCCAGCCGGGCATCACAGCCGAGGGCTGGCTGACCGATAGCTGGTATCTAGCCTGTCCATCGAAAGCGCTCAAACCCGGCGGGTTGAAGCATGTCATCATGCTGGATCAGCCGATCGTGGTTGGCCGGACAGAGGCCGGCGAAGCCTTCGCGTTGCGTGATATATGCCCGCACCGGCTGGTGCCGTTGTCAGCTGGAAAGCAGGTCGACACCAATGGTGAGCCGACGGTCGAGTGCCCCTACCATGGTTGGCGTTTTGGCACAGACGGGGTCTGCCGCCACATGCCGAGCGTTCTGGAAGACCAGCCTTATGAGCCGGGCAGGTTCAGGGTGCGCCGCTATCCCGTGCATGAAAAGAACGGGATGATCTTTATCTTCATCCCACATGATCCAAAGTTCGATGGCGAGCCGGACGTACCGCCGCCTGATTTCGGTCAGCTGCCCGACAAGCCGAAATTCGTGATCGAAGAGACGTTCAACGCGCATATGGATGACGCGGTCGTCGGCCTGATGGACCCGGCGCATGTCGCGTTTGTCCATTCACAGTGGTGGTGGCGCCCGCCGAGTGTTGGCCTAAAGCTAAAAGAAAAGCCCTTTGTGCCGCGCGACCGTGGCTGGGCAATCGACCGCCACCAGCCCTCATCCAATTCGCTCGCCTACAAGGCTTTATTCGGCGGTAAAGTCACGACGCAGATCATTTTCCAGCTGCCCGGCTACCGCTGGGAGATCGTCGAGAATGACACCGCTCGCCTGCTGACGCTGACCTGCCTGACACCGGTCTACAAGAAGCAGACGCGCATTACGCAGGTGACCTGGTTCTTCGGGGCACCGTTGCTGAACCTTGCTATCCCGATCTTCAAGCCGGCAGCACGGAAATTTCTGAGGCAGGACGGCGACATCGTCGACTTGCAGAATGAAGGCATGAAGTATCAGAAGGCGATGATCTGGATCGACGATATCGATGTGCAGGCCAAATGGTACCGCACGCTGAAGAAGGAATGGGCAGCTTCGCGCACCGAAGGCCGCCCGTTCGATAATCCGATCAAGCCAGTGACGCTCCGGTGGCGCAGCTAGGTCCCGCTAGCTGCGGTCTACGATAGGCCGGAAATATTTCTTTGCAGGCACGCGCACCGGCGCACTTGTAATCGTGCTGCGTTCAGCAATCTCTGAAGCAGCTCCGCTAAAAATTTGGATCTTACAGGAAAGGCGCGCCAGCCAAGCATGACGCACACCCTCGTTGAACAATTCATCCTGCTATGGGTCGTGATTGATCCGATCGGGACTATCCCGGTCTTCATCGCGGTCGTCGCAGGCGTGGCGGCGGCAGACCGATGGAAGATTGCGTTGAAGGCCACAATTGCGGCAACCGTTGTTTTGCTTCTGTTTCTGGTTGGCGGGCAGTTTCTGATTAATGCGCTGGGCATCAGCCTGCCGGCGTTTCAGATTGCAGGCGGTATCGTGCTGCTTCTCTTCGCGCTTACAATGATCTTTGGTGATTCAAAGCCTGAAAGCGAGGCGCAACAATGGTCAGCTGAAGAAGATGGGTACTCGTCTGTCGCGATCTTCCCGCTCGCCATGCCGTCGCTCGCCTCACCAGGGGCAATTCTCGCCGTTGTCGTACTGACCGATAATAACCGCTTCTCAATTCAGGAGCAGGCGATGACCGGCGGAATCATGTTAGCCGTCATGGCCTGCGCGTTCATTCTGATGCTGGCGGCTACGCCCATTCTTCGTATCATCAAGATCGCGGGTGCCGCACTGGTCAGCCGGATTATGGGCATGATCCTCGCGGCTGTTGCCGTGAACACGGTCATCCTCGCCGTGATCGAACTGATCCGGACAGTCGAAATTTAGATTGAAGTGAAGCCCTAGCGCGTCGGGACCGGCGCGTCACCGCGATAGTCGTAGAAGCCGCGGCCAGCCTTGCGGCCAACCCATCCAGCCTCGACATATTTCACCAGAAGCGGACAAGGCCGATACTTGGTGTCAGCGAGGCCGTCATGGAGCACCTGCATGATGGAAAGGCAGGTATCGAGACCGATAAAGTCTGCCAGCTGAAGCGGGCCCATCGGATGGTTCGCGCCGAGCTTCATGGCGGTGTCGATGCTGTCGACCGTGCCGACGCCTTCATAGAGCGCGTAGACTGCCTCATTGATCATCGGGACGAGGACGCGGTTCACGATGAAGGCCGGATAGTCCTCGGCATTCGTGGTTGTCTTCTCGAGACGCCTCGCAAAGGCGAGCGCCATTTCATAGGTGTCCTGATCGGTGGCGAGGCCGCGGATAACCTCCATCAGCTTCATCAGCGGAACCGGGTTCATGAAGTGAAGGCCGATGAATTTTTCAGGGCGGTCCGTGGTCGCTGCCAGACGGGTGATTGAAATGGACGAGGTGTTGGTCGCTAGATAGGCGTCGGCGGGGACCGCCTCGCATAGCGACTTGAAGATGCTTTCCTTGATCTCGCGCTTCTCAGTTGCGGCTTCGAGGGCGAGGTTCACATCGCCAAAACCCTCGAGTGAAGTGCTTGTATGAATGCGTGACATCGCCCCGGACATCTCCTCATGGGAGATCATGTCGCGAGATACCTGCCGGGTCATATTGGCTTCAATCGTCTGCATGCCAGCAGACAGAGCGTCTTCAGAAATGTCGTTTAGCTGAACCTCGTAACCGGCCAGCGCGCAGACATGGGCGATGCCGTTGCCCATCTGGCCAGCGCCTACGACACCAATGCGTGCGATCTCAGTCATTCCGCCCTCCAATTGGCGAAGATACGTAACTCACTGCTTCTAGAGTGATTGTGCAGCGCGTCAAATTTCAAGCCTTGTGCGCACATGGCTCAGGCAGTCGAAGGTGCGTCAGGGTCGGCTTCCGGGACGGGTATGAGCCGGTCGACAAGCAGGGCGGCCGGCCAGATCAGTCCCATTATCCAGCCGGAGAAGGCGTACATCGGCGTCCAGACCGCGCAAGCGCCGGTCAGCGCGACGATTAGGATCTGTACGCGAAATATCCAGATAGACTGACGGGTCATCGCGATTTCACTGCTGTTCAGCCCAAGCAGATCAGCTTTGCTGAGCGCATGAGCGTACATCTGGCTGATGATAAAATAGATGAGGCCGTAACCGAGCGCGAAATATCCCATGATGATACCAGCTTCGCGGAAATTGATCCCCGCAGCTTGCAGCCTGCTCCAGTCGCCCATGACGCCTTCGATATAGCCGTAAAGACTGTCGAAAATGAACCGGAGAGGATAGGCGGTGAAGAGTACGAGCAGGAGAAGGATGCAATTCAACAGGATGATGCGTCCATCCGCGACGCCGTAGCGGCGGAAGAAGATGTAATGCGCGTTCCATATCATGAAGAGAATGCCGAACGCCGCGGTCACTGGAATGATTGTCAGCAGGTTCGCGGTAAGCTGGTCGAATGTCTCCGGCCGCGCCGCCGAGGAGACGATCATGCCAAGCGCAAGCGCAAAAACGATATCTGACAAGTTTTCGATGCGCGTGACCGATCCACCTCGCCAGGTAAAGCGCGGATCGTGGTCCAGCTCCCGGTCTATTGTTTCACGCAGCATGGCCCTCTCCCTTGAATTTTTCGGAACCTAGCCAAGTGCGATTCCTTCTCCAATGAGAAACCCATTGGAGGACGTCCGATGAACACTTCATCTTCCTATATCCGTTTTGGCGCGATGATATTGACGTCCATGGTCGTCATGTTCGCGCTGATGTACTTCAACACTTACGCGTTTGAGCACGTTCGCTGGAGCGAAACGCGCTTCTACATGACCCTTGTTATGGGCGGCGCAATGGCGATCGTGATGCTCGGCTACATGCTGGGCATGTACAAGAACACCAAAGTGAACATCACCATTTTCGCAGCCGGCGCGCTGATGCTTCTGGGCGCGCTCTACCTTGTCCGGAGCCAGGCCACAGTCGGTGATCGTTCGTACATGAAAGCCATGATTCCGCACCATTCCATCGCTATTATGACAAGTGAACGGGCGAATATAGAGGATGTGCGTGTGCGTAAGCTCGCGGACGAGATCATCCGGGCACAGCGCAGGGAGATCAAGGAGATGAACTGGTTGATCTCCGACATCGCGACGAATGGGGTTGCGGCGACAGCAGAAGAGGCCGAGACCCGCCCACCCCCAGAGTTCGGGGAGAACTGAACCCTCAGTGATCAAAGGCAGAAAGTATCGGGCATGGGCCAGAAGGGCCTTCGGCGCAGGCGTTCGATAGTTTGACCAGACTAAGACGTGCCGCCTGCAACGCGCTGATTTCAGCATCTAGCGCGGCCACCCTCCCTAGCGCAATTTCCCGGGCGCGGCGCCTGTCCTGGCTGGCGTCTAGCTCGAGGAGTTCTTCGATCTGCGAAAGAGCAAATCCGGCACGCTGCGCAGACCGAATGAATCTAAGCGTCTTCAGATCGTCGGCATTGTAGCGTCTGAACGCCTTTGTATGGGCGGCTTGAGAGGTCGTATCAGGAACTTTCAGCAGGCCCCGGCGCTGGTAATAGCGAATAGTTTCTACGCCAACGCCACCTGCCTGGGCGAACTGGCCAATCGTCATATCATTCATCTCTTGACTCCGTACCATAGTACAGACCCGATATAGGGGCCATCGACTGCACTGAAAGGAAGCTGTGACACCGATGTCTGACGCTGTGAAAGAGCATGACAACGCAATGGGACCCGCGGCACGCAGTGGACCGAACAAGGCTGTGCTTTACCGCATGGTGATGGACAAGCATATCTGTCCGTTCGGCCTGAAGTCGCGCGACCTGTTGAAACGCGAAGGTTTCGAGATCGAAGACAACCACCTCACGAGTCGCGCAGAGACCGACGCGTTCAAACAGGAACATGACGTAAAAACGACGCCGCAGACCTGGATCAATGGCGAGCGGATCGGCGGCCATGACGATCTTCGTCGATATTTTGGAAAATCCACAGCTGCCGACAGGGAAGGCAAGACGAGCTACACGCCGGTCATCGCGATCTTTGCGACCTCCTTCCTGATGGCGTTGGCGGTGAGCTATTTCGCGTCGGGGACAGTCTTCACTGTTCGCGCTCTGGAGCTCTTCATTGCTATCGCGATGTGTGTCCTCGGGATCCAGAAACTTCAGGACCTCACCGCCTTCCAGAACCAGTTTCTTGGCTATGATCTCCTCGCCCAGCGCGATGTGAGATACGCTTTCGTCTATCCGTTCGCCGAAGCCTTTGCGGGCATTCTGATGATCGCGGGGGCTCTCATTTGGCTGGCCGCGCCTGTGGCCATCTTTATAGGTACCATTGGAGCGGTCTCTGTCTTCAAGGCGGTCTATATTGACAAGCGGGAACTGAAGTGCGCCTGCGTCGGGGGTAATTCGAACGTGCCACTTGGCTTTGTTTCGCTGACAGAGAATCTCATGATGATCGCCATGGGCCTCTGGATGCTGTTCTGACGCTGGGATAAGGTCAGGCAATGAGCAATGCGAAATCACTTGCGGAAATGATCCGCGCCGCCGACCGCGTCCTTGTTTTTACGGGCGCGGGTATCTCAACCGAAAGCGGTATTCCTGACTTCAGAAGCCCGGGCGGCGTCTGGTCGAAGATGAAGCCCATTTATTTCCAGGACTTTGTTTCGGACCGCGATGCCCGCCGAGAAGCCTGGAAACGGGTCTTCAACCGTACCGCAGGCTGGGTCGGCGCAACGCCGAATACCGGCCATCTTGCAATCGCTGAACTGGTCAAACAGGGCAAAGTGGGCGCGGTCGTCACGCAGAACGTCGACAACCTCCATCAGGATGCCGGGGTTCCCGATGACAAGGTCATCGAAGTTCACGGTAATGCGTCCTACGCTAAATGCCTCGAATGCGGCATGCGCCACGAATTCGAAGAACTTCGTGCGCCATGGGAGAATGACGAAGAGATTATCTGCGCGGCATGTGCGGGGCTGCTCAAGACAGCTACCATATCGTTTGGTCAGGCGATGCCTGAAGACAAGATGGCCCGGGCAACAGCAGAGGCAGAATCCTGTGATCTCTGCATTGTGCTTGGCTCATCCCTGGCGGTGTACCCGGCAGCAGGTATCCCGGTGCTCGCCGCACGCGCAGGCGCGCGGCTTGTCATTATCAATCGTGAGCCGACCGACCTCGACCCCTATGCGAGCCTCGTTCTGAACACAGAGATCGGCACGCTCATGGATGAAGTGATGTTGGAGCTTGAGACAGCATAGAAAAAGCCCCGGACGCAAAACGCCCGGGGCTCTTCAATTGTGGGGTTCCGTCTAAATCTAGACCGCTTCGGTCAGCTCCGGAACGGCGCTGAAGAGATCAGCAACCAAGCCGTAATCGGCAACCTGGAAGATTGGTGCCTCTTCATCCTTGTTGATCGCAACAATGATCTTCGAGTCCTTCATACCAGCAAGGTGCTGGATAGCGCCCGATATGCCGATCGCAATGTAGAGTTCCGGTGCGACGATCTTGCCGGTCTGGCCGACCTGATAGTCGTTTGGTGCATAGCCTGCATCCACGGCTGCGCGCGAAGCACCGATACCGGCACCAAGCTTGTCAGCAAGTGGGATCATCAGGCGGTCAAACTCTTCCTTCGAGCCGAGTGCGCGGCCACCAGACACGATGGTCTTGGCAGAGGTGAGCTCTGGGCGGTCCGACTGGACGATCTTCTCTTCGACGAAGGCCGCCTTGAATGGGCCAGCTGGTGCATCAATGGTCTCAACCGAAGCAGAGCCGCCTTCACCAGCGGCGTCGAATGCCGTACCGCGAACGGTGACGACCTTCTTCGCGTCGGCCGACTTGACGGTCATGATCGCATTACCGGCATAGATTGGGCGCTCGAACGTGTCGGTGCCTTCAATGCCGGTAATGTCTGAGATCTGCATGACATCAAGCTTTGCCGCGATGCGCGGGGTGACGTTCTTGCCCATCGTTGTAGCGGGCGAGAAGAGGGCGTCATAGCCGTCCATCAGCGGCACGATCAGTGCTTCCATGGCTTCGGCGAGCTGTTTTTCATAAGCATCGCCATCGGCGTGGAGAACCTTGCGCACACCGTCGATCTTTGCAGCCGCAGCGGCAACATCGCCTGCGCCCTTGCCGGCAACGAGGACGTCGATGTCCCCGCCAAAGGCCTTGGCAGCGGTCACGGTCTTGTGCGTCGCATCCGTCAGCGTTGCGTTGTCGTGATCAGCAATAACGAGAACAGCCATTAGATCGCTCCCTTAGCTTTGAGTTTGGTGACCAGTTCAGCCACGTCTTCGACCTTCTCACCGGCTTCGCGAACCGGCGGCTCGGTGACCTTGACGACGCTGAGGCGGGCGGCGGTATCAACACCATAGTCGCCCGGCGCCTTCTCATCGATCGGCTTTTTCTTTGCCTTCATAATGTTCGGCAGAGACGCATAGCGCGGCTCGTTCAAGCGAAGGTCGGTGGTGACGATTGCGGGGGTCTGGAGCGAAAGCGTTTGGAGACCGCCATCAATCTCGCGGGTGACGTTGATCTTGCCGTCTTCCAGAACGACTTCCGAGGCGAACGTGCCTTGGGGCCAACCAAGAAGCGCAGCCAGCATCTGGCCGGTCTGGTTGGAATCGTCATCGATCGCCTGCTTGCCGAGAATCACGAGTTCCGGGCCCTCTTCACCAATCACCTTCTCAAGGATCTTGGCAACGGCGAGTGGCTCGACGTTGTCGTCGGTCTTGATCAGAATGCCACGGTCAGCTCCCATTGCGAGTGCGGTCCGCAGGGTTTCCTGAGCCTGTTGCGGCCCAATGGAAACAACCACGATTTCCTCAACCGCGCCTTTTTCCTTCAGGCGTACGGCTTCTTCGACGGAAATTTCGTCGAATGGGTTCATGGACATTTTGACGTTGGCGAGGTCTACGCCGCTCTGGTCGGACTTGACGCGAACCTTCACGTTGTAGTCGATGACCCGCTTCACGGGTACGAGCACCTTCATAGGCTGGCTCCTGTTTCTATCCCTGTTAAACTGGTGATGACCTAGAGAAGTGCACTGCAACAATCAAGCGCTGCGACGGCTTCGAGGTCATTTCGCCGCTGCGGCGCCAGCATCCCGAATTTGATCGGCTGACGGTCCGCAGCTTCTTAAGCCGGGCAAGGACTATTCGGTCTCGCCTTCGACATCCTCAAACCACACCTCGATCGGACCCTTGAGCGTCAGAGTCAGCGGATTGCCCTTCCGATCCAGCGACTTGCCCGCGGCCACCTTAATCCAGCCTTCAGAAAGGCAGTATTCGACAACATTGGTCCGCTCCAAGCCCTTGAATCGAACGCCGACGCCGCGGCGGATCAGGGTCTCATCATAAAAGCGGCTTCGCGGGTTCAGGCTCAGCCTGTCTGGAGGAGTGTCTGTCATGGCGCTTCAATGCCTTTAATGCTGTTGCAACTCAACCCGGATTTGGCGGCTTCCGGTGCGGCAGGTTTCATCGGTAAAGTTTCAAAACTTACTTCTTACTTCGCGCCACACGGCAGTATCCCCTCACCTAGGCAGGGGGTAGATTAACATGACGGATGAGAGATGCGCAGGAATTGCGACTGACGACCATGACGCAATTTCGGTGTTGCGAGAGGTGGGCAGGCTCGCACATATGACTGATTGCGCGGTTGCCGCGTGCCTGCCAAGCCCCGTTACCGTGGCTCAGTATGCCGTGCTCAACACGCTTGCGGCCGGTGACGGGCTTTCGATCACCCAACTCGCTGAAATACACACGGTGTCTCAGCCCACGATGTCTTCGACCGTTGCAAAGCTGCGGGCGCGCGGACTTGTTGAAGCAAGATCAAAGCCGGGGGACCGCAGATCGAGGTTCGTACTTCTCACGAAGGAGGGAGCGGACATCAAAGCGAGTTGCGATACCGCTGCCGAACCTTTGCTGAACGGCATGGCGGCGCGGATTTCCAGCCAGGACTGGATCTCGCTTCAAAAAATTGTGGCCGGGCTGAACGGACATCTTGCCGAGGCACTGAACGCGTCAGGCAGCTGAAAGCTAACGGTTAGCGCCTGGTTTCCATTTGATATCCGCATTCCCTTTATCGTTGGCGAAGCGGGAGGCCACGAAGAACCAGTCCGAAAGTCGGTTGATGAAGCTCAGCGCATGTTCGCTGACTTTTTCATCTACGACACCAGCTAGCGATGCGACGTCGCGTTCGGCGCGCCTGCAGATCGTTCTGCAAACATGTAGCTGCGCGGCAAGGGCCGTGCCTCCTGGCAGCACGAAGCTATCCAGGGGGGAAAGCTCGGCGTTCATCTCGTCAATTTCGGCTTCGAGGCGTCTGGTTTGTTCCGCCACGATGCGCAGCGGCTCAAAGCCAAGCGGCTTGTCGCGCTCAGGCGTGGCGAGGTCAGCGCCTAGGTCGAACAAATCGTTCTGGATGCGCTGAAGCTGCGTCTTCATCTCTCCTTCGGCGCTCAGAACGGCGACCCCAAGCGCGGCGTTAACCTCGTCCACACTGCCATAGGCGGTAACGCGTGGGTTCCACTTGTCGACAGGCTCCCCGGTCGCCAGGCGTGTCTTTCCCTTGTCGCCGGATCGCGTGTAGATTTTGTCGAGCTTTACCAAGGGGACTGCCTCCGCGGTTTCGGGTTTCGCTAGCTGAAAGCGCCGGCTGCAAAGGCGAGGGCGCAGAGAAGCGCGATTGCAATTGCCTGTACCAGAACGCGTAGCCGCATGAGCTTGTTGGACCGGCTTGCCTGTGCATCATCGGTGCGGGTGAGGTTCACCACACCAACGACAAGAACGATAACCAGCACGGCTATGGCTATGTAAAAGCCGATTGTGAGTAAGTTGACCATTTCAGTGTCCTTCCGGCCGATGATGTAGGGCAACGAGCGGGCAAAGTCATCGTTGGCGTTCTGCGTTCACTCGACGCAGCTGCCCGCGATAATCACTCAGCTTGCCAAAAGTTCATCCACCTTGCTTATATCGACCACGCCAACGCGAGGGCGCTGGTGCGACAAGAGCGCCGGATGGTTAACCCGGGCCTCGTGCCAGGCGCTTTACTTTGCCTTGTTTTTCAATGATTTGCCCCTTCCAAATACGCGGCAGGCTCCCCATTTATGCACCAGCGCGATAAAGCAAATGCGCTTAAGGGGGAGAGACGCTGCCGATGATCGGGGCTACAAGCTTTCTCCAGGGCCGATACGGAACTGATGCCAGCCAAATGGGTCAGTACCTGTAGATACGGAGACAAAAGCCGATGGCTATAAAAACATCGATTGCGCTTAGCCCAGAACAGGGCCTGAGCCGCTACCTCAGTGAAATCCGCAAATTCCCCATGCTGGAAAAGCAGGAAGAATTCATGCTCGCCAAAAGCTGGCAGCAGCATGAGGACACCGAGGCTGCTGAGAAAATGGTGACGTCGCACCTTCGCCTGGTGGCGAAAATCGCCATGGGCTATCGCGGCTACGGCCTGCCGATGGCCGAGGTGATCTCTGAAGGCAATGTTGGTCTAATGCAGGCCGTCAAGAAATTCGATCCTGACAAGGGTTTCCGCCTCGCTACCTATGCGATGTGGTGGATCCGCGCGGCGATTCAGGAATACATCCTGCGTAGCTGGAGCCTGGTGAAGCTCGGCACCACGGCGGCGCAGAAGAAGCTGTTCTTTAATCTCCGCCGAATCAAGGGCGAGATCAATGCGCTGGACGCTGGGGATCTTAACCCCGAGCAAGTGACCGAGATTGCGACCCGTCTGAATGTGTCCGAAAAGGATGTGCTCAGCATGAATGGCCGGATGAGCGGCTCTGACGCCTCGCTGAATGCGCCCATGGGTCAGGAAGGCGACATGGAGTGGCAGGACTGGCTCACTGATGATGAGCCGACGCAGGCTGACACCTATGCCAACCGCCAGGAATTCGACAGCCGTATGACGCTTCTTCAGGAAGCTATGGCGGACCTGTCAGAACGCGAGCAGCATATTCTCCAGGAGCGCCGCCTGACGGATGATCCAAAGACACTGGAGCAGCTTTCCGAAGTGTACAACGTCTCTCGCGAGCGGATCCGGCAGATCGAAGTGCGCGCGTTTGAGAAGATCCAGAAGGCGATGAAGAGGATGGCAAAAGAGCAGGGGCTCCCTGTCGGCGCCTGAGGCGACCTGCCATAATGATCAGGAGAGCCCGACCAGTTCAGACTGGCCGGGCTTTTTTGTTTGTGGGATGAGGCGGGCATGAGAACTGTACCAATCAGTGACGCCGATGACCCGCGTGTCGCCCCCTATGTTTCGATCAGGGAAAGAGACCTTGCCGGGCGAAGCGATGGACGCTTTATCGTAGAGGGCAAAGTGACCCTCAGCATTTTGCTGGAGCGTTCGCGCTTCGAAATTGAGAGTGTGTTCATCGGGCGATCTCGGCTGGAGCCACTGTCCGAAATACTGGCGCAAGTGCCTCCAGAAGTTCCTGTCTACGTCGCGCCACAGGCCGTCATGGATCAGGTTGCGGGGTTTCCAATCCATCGAGGCGTCCTCGCATGCGCCCGGAAAGGTCAGCCGTTTGGCGTTGAGAAGCTCCTCGATGCGGAGACGCTGCTCGTGCTCAACGGTATCTCGAACCACGACAATGTCGGCGCGGCTTTTCGCAATGCGGCCGCGTTTGGCGCCGGCGGTGTTCTGCTGGATGAGCAAAGCTGCGACCCGCTGTATCGTAAGTCTATCCGCGTTTCCGCAGGCGCGGCGCTCTGGCTACCTTTCGTGCAAGCCGGGCAGGGGGAGGATCATATTACGGGGTTGCAGAGTGCAGGCTTCGACATCTGGGCGATGACTCCGCGGACTACGGCAGCAGAACTTCATCAGCTGAAGCCGTCAGCGAAGACCGCTATCTTGCTGGGGCCCGAAGGTCCGGGACTGGAGGACGCGCTCATCGACCGCTGCCGACCGGTCAGGATTGCAATGGCAGGTGGTTTCGACAGCATCAATGTCGCGACGGCCGGCGCAATCGCGCTCGCTTATTGCCATGCAACTTCAATGGCTGGGGACGACTAGGCGCGTTTCGTATCAACAGCCCTTATGGTAACACGCCGGAACTGGCTGACCGGACAGCTCGTTGCTGATATCGAACGGAGCATCCGATGTCGAAACTTGTACTGGTCATTTCGTTTTTCTCGAACCTCGCTGCCATCAGCGAAGCGGGACCACCCGCGTCTTTCGATGAGCCGAAGTCGGTTGAACGGGAAATGGCGGGCGACAAACTGCCATCAGAGTTTGAGCGCGGCGATTATCTACCGATCCAGTATCGCGGCAACTTGCTGAACCACTGGAAAACAGAGGGACTGCGTGAACCGGACGCTGGCTTTGAATGGGTGCGCGCAGACCAGTATGCGTTTTTGATAAACCCGACGAGCGGGTTTATCCGCGATATCGTCGAACTTGAAGACTAGACCCGTTCAAATGGGTCACGCATCAGGATAACATCCTCGCGTTCTGGAGACGTCGAGACCAGCGCACAAGGCTTTCCAACAAGCTCTTCCAGACGGCGAACATATTTCACCGCCTCTGCGGGCAGATCGCTCCAGCTACGTGCACCTTTGGTCGTCTCTTTCCAGCCCGGCATGCTCTCATAGACTGGCTCAACCGCCGCCTGATCTGTCAGCCCCGCCGGGTAGTAATCGATCGTTTCGCCGTTCAGCTTGTAGGCGACGCAGACCTTGATCTCTTCGAACCCGTCCAGAACGTCGAGCTTCGTCAGCGCAAGTCCATTGACCCCGGATGTTGCGCAAGCCTGACGGACCATGACGCTGTCAAACCAGCCACAGCGGCGGGTCCGACCGGTATTCACGCCCACCTCTCGGCCGACCGTACCAAGACGCTCACCGATTTCATTGTCTTGCTCAGTCGGGAACGGTCCCGCACCGACGCGGGTCGTATAGGCTTTTGCCAGTCCGAGCACGTAGGATATTGCGCCCGGGCCAACCCCGGCGCCTGCCGACGCGTTGCCTGCCACCACATTAGACGATGTGACGAACGGATAGGTGCCGTGATCGACGTCCAGCATGACCCCTTGCGCGCCTTCAAACAGAATACGCTTGTCTGCGCGAACCTGCTCATCCAGCGTCTTCCAGACTGGCTGGGCGTAGGCGAGCACTTCAGGTGCAATCTTCAGAAGTTCCTGTTTCAACGCTTCGCCATCGGGTTCCGGCAGGCCGACGCCGGCACGAAGGGGCCGGTGGTGGGCTAGCAGGCGTTCAATCTTGAGATCAAGCGCGGCAGGATCTGCGAGGTCGGCCACACGGATGGCGCGGCGACCGACGCGGTCTTCATAGGCCGGGCCGATGCCCCGCTTGGTGGTGCCGATCTGGGCGGCGCCAAGGGCGCCTTCACGAGCGGCGTCGATATCCTTGTGCCAAGGCAGGATGAGGGACGCGTTATCTGCAAGCACAAGCGTTTCTGGCGTGACTTCGACGCCCTGTTCGCGAATCCCAGAAATTTCAGTCAGCATGTGCCATGGGTCGACGACAACACCGTTGCCGATCACAGACAGCTTGCCGCCGCGAACAAGGCCCGAAGGCAGAAGGGCAAGCTTGAACGTTTTTCCGTCAATGACGAGGGTATGGCCTGCATTGTGCCCGCCCTGGAAGCGAACAACCGTGTCGGCGCGGCTTGAGAGCCAGTCGACGATCTTACCTTTGCCTTCGTCGCCCCACTGGGCGCCGACAACCACCACACCTGCCATGTGAAGCTCCTGATCTGTGCGCTCGCCACTGAAAGGTTTTAGGGGCGGATTTCAAGAGCGCAGGTGCCGAACCTGCGAAAGGTCCGGCACAATAGTGCGTCAGCTAAGCTCGTAATCCTCAACCTTCACCGCTTCGACTTCCTTAGCATACTTGCGGGTGTGCGATGACCAGTTCTGAGTGATGAGGCCGTCATCGGTCTTGTACCAGGAATTACAGGCCGGGTCCGCCCAGACTGTCTTTCGCAGATCCGCCTGAATGCGCGCATTCCAGTCATCCTGCGCAACTTTCTTCGGCATCATGGCCTTGGCCGAATTCGCGTCCATCGTTTCAATGGCCTTCATCATATACTCGACCTGCCGCTCCAGCATGAAGGTAATCGAGTTATGTCCTAGATTGGTGTTCGGTCCATAGAGCACGAAGAGATTTGGAAAGCCGTTTACTGTGATGCCCGCATAGGCGGATGGGTGATCGGCCCAGACGTCATTGAGGTGCTGACCATCGACGCCCCGCACGTCGACAGACCATTTCCATTCGGTCGTCTCGAAGCCGGTGGCGAAGATGAGAATATCAAACTCGCGATAATCGCCGTCGGGTGTAGTGACGCCCCGGGCATCGATTTTCGATGGTGCCAGTGGCACCAGCTCGACATTCTCCCGCTGCAGGGCGGGGAAATAGTCGTCCGATATCAGGATGCGGCGACACCCTACCGGATAGTCAGGCGTCAGCTTCTTGCGAAGCTCCGGGTCCTTGACCTGCTCATGCAGGTGGTTCGTCGCGATCGCTGTGTAGGCCGCGCGACCGGCTTCAGTCCATTCGAAAACCTGCCAGAAGAAGTGATCGGCATTGTCATAGATGAGCTGGCGACCACGCGCGCCGATATCCATGGCCGCTTCGGGCTGAGTGAACATCAGCGCCTGTTCCTGCGGGCTAACCGGCACGTCGCGGCGAGGCGTCACCCAGTTGGGGGTGCGCTGGTAGACGGCAAGATGGCTGGCAGTCTTTGCGATTTCGGGAATGATCTGCACCGCGCTCGCGGCAGACCCGATGACAGCGACGCGTTTGCCTTCCCACGCTACTGAATGGTCCCAGCGGGCTGAATGCATCTTCGCGCCCTTGAATTCATCCAACCCTTCAATCGTTGGCCAGTTCGGGCGGTTGAGCTGTCCGAGGGCGCCGACAAGGATGTCGCCCGTGAAAGTCTTCCCGCTCTTGGTTTTGACGGTCCAGGTCTTGTCGCTCTCATCCCAGTCGGCACTGACTGCTTCATCGCCGAGATGCATATGAGGGGTAAGTTGGTAGCGCTCTGCGATTTCCTCTGCATAGGCCTGGATCTCAGGTCCCTGAGGGAAGGTTCGAGTCCAGTTGATGCTCTGCGCAAAGGAAAGCTGATAAAGGGCGACTGGCACGTCGCAGGCGCAGCCCGGATAGGAATTTTCGTACCAGGTGCCCCCAACCTTGGGATTGCGGTCAATCAGATCGAATGTGTGTCCGGCTTCCTGCAGTTTGATGGCCGCAGTAAGCCCGCCAAGACCGGCCCCGATGACGATAGCATGCTTCTCTGTCATGCAGATTCTCCCTGAAACCAAGTTTCTTGGGAGGAAGAGTTCGCGTTTCGGTGGCGTGATGCAAGGCTGACGAAGGGTAAGCTCCGCCAGCCTTCTTCGGGCTTATTGTCCGAAACGGAAGTAGGCGCGAACGCCGATGTTATCGACGCCCTGATTGCGGCCATCGCCGAGAATCTGGCCATGGGAAAGGTGCTCGTAGAGAACCTGTACGCCAACCGTTTCGGTAAGGTCGCGGTTCAGTGCGAGGCCCGAGCGGAAAAGGTCGTCAGAACCGAAATAGATATTCTCGCGAGCGAAGGCGTCGCTGCGCGGATCACCTTGCGGGAACGGGCTCTCGTTTGCGCCATCGTGGATCACATATCCAAGGCTTGGCTCCAGTGACCAGCCTTCGGCAAAGTCCCAGTTCCACATCAGGCCAAAGCCACCGAAATTTGTGTCTCCCGCCGTGTTGAAAGACCCCATGATGTAAGGGCGTGGGCTGGCGAGAATGCTGAGGAAGTCCGGGCTGGCAAAGACCAGTTCGGCTTCGATGTTCGGGCCGTCTTCTTTGTCGGCATTCTTGCAGTCGAGGATGCAGACATTGTGCTGCATCACGCCTAGACGGGCCTCTTCGACAAACTGCGCGCTGGCAGGAGCAGCAAGAGCGGTCGTGGAAAGTGCGAGTGCAATCAGACGTTTCATGGGAAGCTCCCCTTAAAGAATATGCCCGCCCAGAGAGTACCAGGCAGGCATTAGGTCAAGTTTTTTTAGAAATCTGAGAGACGTTCGCGTGCGAACTATGCCTTTCCGGCAACCCAGCGTTTGGTGATTTCCGCGATCCGCTGACCGAAATCCTCAGACGTGCTGAGGTCGGCCTTGTCCGGCGTCTCGTCCGCGGGCAGGTCGGTCAGAGATTGCGTGCCGAGGCCGATCATATGGCCAGCGCGATTCCACGCAGCCCCGAAATCGCTCTTACTGGTATTGTAGCCGGGGAAAGCGCCATAGTTGGCCCAGATCATACCGTGCTGGCCGGCAAGGATCATCATTTCCTGAAGCGTGTTGAGCTTGTCACCTGCAAGTGAGCCGGAGTTGGTGAAGCCGGCCGCGATCTTGTCTCGCCAGCCACCATTCATCCAGGTCTTGGAAGAGGACTCGGCAAATTTGCGGAAAACTGAGGAGCTTGCGCCCATATATGTCGGCGACCCGAAGATTATGCCGTCAGCCGCTGCGAGCGTGTCCCACGGACCCTCTTCAGCGGTTTGCAGGTCGTCAGCCTTGAGCACATCCAGCGAGACCCCGGTGACGCCGCGCGCGCCCTTGGCAACGTGTTCTGCGACTTTCGCGGTGTGGCCGTAGCCGGAATGGTAGACGATGGAGAGTTTGGTCATGAGGGGCTCCGTAAATGTGGATTACCCGGACCAAGATAGTTTGCCTGCCCAGAGTAGAACCCTCAGGGCAGGCATAAATGTTATGATCGGCCGCTAGAAATTCAGCACTTTCGCGTACCGGACGTGTGGTAAGGCATCGAGTTTTTCGGTGAGCTCATGTGGCGGTTGGCCATCGATGCCGATCAGCGCAATTGCCTCACCGCCCGTGTCCTGACGGCCGAGGTGGAAAGTCGCAATATTGATCCCGGCTTCGCCCAGCATCGCGCCCAGCGCGCCGATAAAGCCCGGTTTGTCGATATTGTTCACGTAGAGCATGACCGGCGAGAAGGCGCCCTCAAGCGGCATACCCTTCACTTCGACAATACGCGGGCGGCCTGCCGAAACCGTGCCGGCAAGTGAGCGCCAGCCTGTCTCATCCGAATTGGCCGTGCGAGGCACTTTGACCTTGATGCGGATAAGGTTGTCATAGACCGGGCTTTCTTCGGTCTTCGTCTCCGACAGCTTCACGCCCGACTCCGCGAGGATTGACGGGGCTGAAACCATGTTCACGTCGCCGCGCGAAGCATGCAGCAGCCCTGAGAGTGCCGCTGCCGTAACCGGTTTGCGGTTCAGTTCGGCAACCTCACCCTCATACTCGATGACGACTTCTTCAAATCCGTGATCAGATACCTGACCGGCGAACGCGCCGAGCTTTTCAGCCAGTTCGATAAATGGCTTTAATCGCGGAGCTTCGTCAGCGGTAACCGACGGCATGTTAAGCGCGTTCGTTACGGCGCCGGAGAGGAGATAGTCGCTCATCTGTTCAGCGACCTGAAGCGCGACGTTCTCTTGGGCCTCGACTGTGGCCGCGCCGAGGTGAGGCGTCGCGATAAAGTTCGGCGCGCCGAACAGGACGTTCTCCTTTGCCGGTTCTTCCGCGAAAACGTCGAATGCTGCTGCTGCAAGGTGACCGCTGTCGAGCATCTCTCGCACCGCCGTCTCATCAACGAGGCCGCCGCGCGCACAGTTGACGAGGATTAGGCCTTTTTTAGCCTTGGCGAGTGCCTCTTTCGAAAGGATGTTGCGGGTCTGCTCAGTCAGCGGCGTATGGAGCGTTATCACGTCGGCGCGCGCGAGAAGCGCGTCGAGATCGACCTTCTCGACGCCAAGTTCAATGGCCCGTTCCTCGGTTAGGAAAGGATCATAAGCGACCACTTTCATTATCAGGCCCTTGGCGCGCTCTGCGACGCGGGCACCAATATTGCCGCAGCCGATCAGGCCGAGCGTCTTATATGAGAGCTCCGTGCCGACGAAGCTTTTCTTCGGCCATTTGCCGGCTTGCGTGCCCTGATCGGCGGCAGGGATCTGACGGGCAGCGGCGAACATCATGGCGATGGCGTGCTCGGCGGTGGTGACGGCGTTACCGAAAGGGGTGTTCATAACCACGACACCCTTCGCCGTCGCGGCTTTGATATCGATATTGTCGACACCGATACCGGCACGGCCGATAACCTTTAGGTTTGTCGCAGCGGCGATGACGTCTGCATCGGGTTTGCAGGCTGAACGCACGGCAAGGCCGTCATACTGATCGGCGATGGCGATCAACTCGTCTTTAGACAGGCCGACCTTGATGTCGGCTTCGATGCCGCGATTGGTGAAGATATCGACGGCTGCCTGGCTGAGATCGTCAGCGATAAGGACTTTAGGCATGGGTTTATTCCTATGAATGATATGCCCGCTCATCCCGGACTTGATCCGGGATCTCGTGCTTTGAAAGCGTTGCCTGCGGCCTGAGATCCCGGCTTTCGCCGGGAAGAGCGGTAGAATTTCGAAATCAGGCGTCCTGAAGTTCAGAAGCCACAGTCGCGAAGGCCCAGTCGAGCCATGGGAGCAGCTTCTCGACGTCAGACGGCTCTACGGTTGACCCAACCCAGATGCGCAGGCCCGGAGGGGCTTTCCCATAGGAATTGAAGTCGAAACCAGCGCCTTCTTTCTCAACAAGGGTCACCATCTTCTTCACGAAGGCTTCCTGGTCAGTGGTTTTTAGACTGGCGACCCGGGGATCGGTGATCTTGAATGTAACGCCGGTGTTCGAGCGCGTTGCCTTGTCGGCGCAAAGGAAGTCAATCCAGTCGGTTTTTGCGACCCAGTCCTCAAGGATGCCAAGGCTCTCATCGGAGCGCGCCTTGAGGCCCTTAAGGCCACCAGTTTCCTCCACCCAGTCAAGCGCGCGCAGATAATCTTCTACGCAGAGCATGGACGGCGTGTTGATCGTTGCACCTTCGAACAGAGCTTCGTTCAACTTGCCGCCGCTCGTCATGCGGAAAATTTTGGGCAGCGGACGGTCAGGGGTGTAGCTTTCGAGACGCTTTACCGCATTCGGGCTGAGAATGAGCATGCCGTGGGCGGCTTCTCCACCAAGCACTTTCTGCCAGCTGTATGTGATGACATCGAGCTTCTCGAACGGGATGTCCTGCGCAAACACGGCTGAGGTCGCGTCGCAGATCACGACGCGGTCGGGGTTTGGCTTGATCCAGCTATGGTCATCGACGCGCACTCCGGATGTCGTGCCATTCCAGGTGAAGACGATATCAGCATCATCGCGCGCCTTCTCGAATGGCGGCAGGACGCCATAATCGCCGACATAGACTTCGCAATTGTCGAGTTTCAGCTGCTTCTGGGCGTCGGTCACCCAATCCTTGCCGAAGCTTTCCCAGGCAAAGATGTCGACCGGTTTCGCGCCGAGCATGGACCACATGCACATCTCCACGGCGCCCGTATCAGACGCGGGCACGATGGCGACGCGATAGTCATCAGGAAGGTTCAGCACCTGCTTGGTGCGATCAATCGCTTCCTTGAGCTTCGCTTTCGCAGCCTTGGCGCGGTGCGAGCGTCCAAAGGCTGTCGTTTCAAGCTGAGCGAGAGAAAATCCGGGGCGCTTGGCCGTGGGACCCGAGGAAAAATGCGGGCACGCCGGACGGACCTCCGGCTTGGGGGGTAGTGTCATCTGTTTTACTCCTATCCTTACAGATAGGCTGGCCTTCGTTGGGGAAGGCTGGCCCGCCGCCCTTATGGCAGACTTGTGCGCCGCCGCATAGGGAAACAATTGTGACAATATCGAGAGCTGGAGACTTGCCGGAGGCGTGCTGGGGTGCGACTCCAAACCGGTAATAGATTTGCGGGCGAGCCTTCATGCAGACAAAGCGTTCCCTTTCCGACTGGGGGCTTTTCCTCCTCCTGTCTGCTTGCTGGGCGAGCGCTTTCGCCATGACGAAGGTTGCGGTTGGCGAACTTCCAGCCAGCGTGATTATCCCGGGGCGACTCATGACGGGGGCGATCATGCTGTGGGCGGTGATGCTCATCCGCGGGGACCGGTTACCGCCATTTTCGGACCGGCCGTCGTGGCTCGCGATCGTGGGTATGGGTGTCGCAGGCACGGCGCTGCCCTTCTATCTTATCACGATCGGGCAGAAGACGATCGACTCTTCGCTGGCCGCGTTGCTCATTTCGGGCGCACCTCTTTTTACGGCGGTGCTTGCGCATTTCTATTTTCATGACGAGCGCTTTACAGGCTTCAAGATCGCAGGTCTTGCGACGGGCTTTGCAGGCGTTGCGCTGCTGCTCGGGCCGGATGCGATGCAGGGGTTTGGCAATGCCGACCTGATCGCGCAGCTGCTCGTCCTCGGCGGGGCATTCTGTTACGCAGTGAACAGCATTATGGCGCGTCAGGCGCCGCGCCTGCCACCCATCGTGCTACCGGTCGGGTTTCTCACCGTTGCGTCGATCACGTCGATCCCCATGCTCGTCTGGACGGACTGGGAAACGGTCGACCCCACGAAGGCGAGCTTGCTGTGCATACTTGGCCTTGGCGCGGTCTCCACCGGTCTCGCTGGTATCCTGCTCATGCAGCTTGTGGCGCGCACAAGCGCGACCTTCGTGGCACTGACCGGCTATGTCATTCCAATAATGTCGGCTGTGCTTGGCTATTTTGCGTTTGGTGAAGTCCAGAGCTGGAACGCTGCGGCCGCCTTCATCCTGATTCTTGCCGGCGTCTGGTTCTCCCAGCGCCAGAGTCGCAAGAGCGCCGCCGCCGTGCCTTGATCTTCCGGGCGTCGTAGCTCTCTGCTATCCTTTCCTGGAGGCGGCGCAAGACTGCCATTGGGAGGATACAAGATGAACCGCGAAATCCATGTCAGACCGATCTCCGGCGCACTCGGCGCAGAGATTGAGGGCGTCGACCTTTCTGAAGACCTATCTAATGAGGCTTTCGACAAGGTTCACCGGGCCTTCCTGGATCACCACGTCATATTCTTCAGGGATCAGAATGCCCTGACGCCTGACCGCCACAAGGAATTCGGCAGGCGCTTCGGCAGCCTCAATGTCCATCCCTATGTGAAGGGGATGGAAGGCCATCCGGAAATTCTCGAGATCATCAAGGAGCCAGAAGAGAAGACCAATTTCGGTGGCGGCTGGCACACCGATATGTCCTTTCTTGAGGAGCCTGCGCTCGGCTCGATCCTGCATGCTATCGAGGTGCCACCCTATGGAGGCGATACGCTCTGGGCAAACCAGCATATGGCCTATGAGGCTCTGTCTGACGGCCTGAAGACCACGCTTGAAGGGTTGACGGCCATTCATTCGGCAGGCCGCGAATATGGGCCGAAGGGTCAGTCGGCTCTAAACCGTCAATCCATGAAAACGAAACAGGCGGATGGTGCGCCTGAGTTCGAGCATCCGGTCGTCCGGACACATCCAGAGACGGGGCGCAAAGGTTTATATGTAAACCCGGCTTTCACGTTGCGCTTCAAGGGCTGGACGAAGCGTGAGAGCCGCCCGCTCCTCAATTATCTGTTCGAGCACTCCAGACAGGAGCAGTTCACCTGTCGGTTCCGGTGGAAGAAAGGCTCGGTCGCGTTCTGGGACAATCGCTCGACCTGGCACTTCGCATTGAACGACTATGCAGGCCATCGCCGCCATATGCGGCGGGTGACTGTAAACGGGGACCGGCCTTTCTAGGATTTGCGCAATAGGCGGCTGCCGTTGAAGCCGATGAGCCATAACACCAGCGCAACCGCCGCAAACCTTTCGATCAGACCAATGATTTCGTTCGATACCCCGAATGTCGCAGCGCCAGCGGATAGAAACACGATTGCCGCCAGTGCGGTGCCCCATCTGAAAAGCGGATGCGAATTGCTTCGACCCCATGCAACCAATGCCAATGCGGTCGAAATGGAAAGGCCGATCGCACTTACAGCCCAATAGTGGATGAGCGGAGCATTGGGATTCTGTTTGGAGTAGGCCTCATAGAGCGAGATCAGCACTATCAGAGGTCCGGCAAGAACAAGCAGAAGGGCAGCGACCTTTAGGGGCGTGTGATCGCCGGCGTCCTTCCAGATAATCCATCCTGTTAGCGCAAGCGCCGCAGCGACCAGCGTGAGGCCGATATCCTGCGCGAGATCGAAGTCGCCTGCGGCAAGATCACTAATCGTGGAGGTGAGAAGGCTCTGGCGCTCCATGAAAATGGCGAGTGTCAGGTCGATGGTCACTGCGATCAGGCAAGCTGCAATCGAGTAGAGATGAATATAGCGCTCGCTTTTTTCCATTCAGAGGTAACGCCTGTAAGCTCAGGTCGTTCAGAGGGTGAACTTGCCTTCGATAACGGTCACCGCCTCGCCGCGCAGCTTCACACGGTCGCCCGCAAGCTCAATGCCGATCTTTGCGCCGCGCCCGGGATAGGCCTGGAAACAGTCAAGCGGGCGTTTGAGCCGAGGTCCCATGATGGCGGCGACCATGCAGTGCCAGCTCCCCGTGGCTGGGTCTTCGTCAATACCGCTGCCGGGGGCAAAGAAACGGCTGGTGAGGTCGGCCCCGTTCGCGCCACCGGGGGCAACACAGCCGAAGTTTCCTCGTTCCCAATTTCCACCAATGCCGCTTACACCAAGGGTTTTCAACAATGAGAGATCGGGTTCGAGCGCTTCGACATCTGCCGGCGTTCCGAACACCGCCGCATAGAAAGGCCCACCCCAGGCCTCCAGCGGCCAAGCGCCAAGCGCAGCGGCGACGTCTTCAGTGACGGCGATCTTCTCGACCTTTGGTGCCGGGAAGTCCATCTCGTAGGTCCCGTCTGCCAGCCGCTGAACCTTCAGGATGCCAGACTGCACCGTCTCAAAGGCGATTTCGTCACCGTCAAATCCAAGGTGCTTGTAGATCATATGGGCTGACGCGAGTGTCGCGTGGCCACAGAGCGGCACCTCCACTGCGGGCGTGAACCAGCGCAGGGCAAACTCCCCGGGCTTTTTCTCGACGATGAATGCCGTCTCGGCGACATTATTTTCTGCGGCAATCGCCTGCAGCGTCTCGTCCAGCAGAAAGTTGTCCAGCGGCATCACGCAGGCCTGATTGCCTTCGAAGGGCCGGCTGGCGAATGCGTCGATCTGGTAGAATGGAATGGCCGTCATCTCAGGCTCCCGCAGCGGAAAACTATGCCTTTGACCTAAGGAAAAGAGACATCCAATACAAACCAGACTTTCTAAGCCGTGGTTGAGAAAGCCTGAGCGCTCTATCTGGCCAGTGGAGGGCAATCGGGCCAGGGTCGCATCACTAATTGCGCCGGGAGAAATAAATGAACTGGGGACAGCTGCTTGTCGGACTGGGGTTTATCTGCGGCACGCTGATCGCGGCGCAAGGGGCTATCAACGGGCGGTTGGCTTCGGGCGTCGGTGGGCCAATACAGGCAGCTTTCATTTCATTCTCTATCGGCTGGCTGGCCTTGCTCGCCGTGAATATTGCGCTCGGCTACAAGGTGCCGAGCATAAGTCAGACGCTGACCGTGCCGGCCTGGGCGTGGATTGGCGGGCTGATCGGTGCGATCATGGTGGCAAGTTCGGCTACGGCTGTGCCGCGCATTGGTGTGGCCGCCTGGGTCAGCGCCGTCATTGCGGGCCAGCTGACCGCGGCGGTTCTCTACGACCAGTTCGGCGCATTCGGACAGGCGGTTCGTCCCGCGACCCCTTTAAGGCTTGTCGGCATCGGGTTTCTGGTGCTGGGCGTTTATCTGGTGCGTCGTTTCTAGACTGCGAGACCGATTAGCGCGCGCGGGTCGGGACAAAGCTGCAGCCACTCGCCAGCTTCGCTCTTGGAGCAAACGCCGGGGAAGTCGCCTCGCTTGCCAAGCATGTCGAGCATGACCTGAAAGTGCAGATGGGGCGCCCAGCCGCCATTCACGCTACTGTCGCCAAGGCGCGCGATCTCCTGACCGCGCTTTACTCGTCCACCGGGTTGCAACGTGTCGAGCAAATCCGGGTCGAGATGGCCATAGAGCGTATAGAAAATCAGGTCTACCTCAGCTTCATGCTGGAGGATTAGCGTCGGTCCATAGTCTTTCGCATTATCGTTGCGCTGCAGGCTGTGAACCTGCCCATCCAGCGGCGCAAAGACGGGCGCGCCGGCAGCAGCGAAGATATCCAGGCCCAGGTGAAGCGTGCGCGGCTCTTCTCCGGGGCAGTTGAAGATGGGGGTGTCATAAATGGCGCGATCTTCGCCATAGCCGCCATGAAGGACGGCCCCATGTTCTGGTATCCAGTCTATTGGCAGGTCAACCCAGCAGCGTGCGGCAAGCCCAGCCTTGTCGAGCGCAAGCGTACCCTCATCGTGAAGACCGTGCATAGGCTGATGCACCTTCGGCGGGGCGGCGAGCCATCTGTCGTAACGCGCCCTCAGGTCCCTGAGGGTGGCCGGGAAATTTATTTTAACGCTCATCTTGCAAGTTCACCGGCCAGCCATGATGCACGGGGCCGTGCCCATTTCCGAAGCCCTTGGCTTCTGAAATTGCGCGGTGCAGATAGTCGCGCGCTGTTTCGACGGCTTCTTGCGTGTCAACTCCTAGTGCGATGCGGGCGGATATCGCGCTCGCCAGGGTACAGCCAGTGCCGTGCGTTGACGTTGTGCTGATCCGGGCGCTTTCGAAGATCCACTCGCCATTCACTGTCTGGAGCACGTCGACGACCGGATTGCCCGGTATATGCCCGCCCTTTACAAGCGCGCCAGTAGCTCCGCGCTTCAAAAGGGCTTCGGCAGCGCGTCGCTGGCCGTTCACGCCGTCGACGGATTTACCGGTCAGAATTTCTGCTTCAGGGGCGTTTGGGGTCACCAGCGCTGCGCCGGGGATAAGCAGCGACGCGATGCTTTCGACGGCCCGGCGGTCTATCAGCCGGTCACCAGATGTTGCCACCATGACCGGATCAATGATGCGAGGCGTGTCCTTTGCCAGTTCGTCGAGCGTCTCCGCCGCGTGCTCCACAAGGTCTGCCCGCCCCAGCATACCCGTCTTTATGGCGTCCGCGCCAATGTCAGCCAGGCAGACCCTCATTTGGGAGATGACCGTCTTGATTGGGATCGGATGCACATCGTGCACACCCATCGTATTCTGCACGGTGATGGCAGTCACGGCGGTCATGGCGTAACCGCCCATGGCCATGATGGCCTTGATATCGGCCTGTATGCCTGCGCCGCCCCCGGAATCGGAGCCAGCAATGACCAGTACGCGGCCAGACTTGTTTTCGGTTTCGGTCTTCATGGCGATCAAATAAGCGCTTGGGCCCTGATCGGAAAGGAGGCTTTCAGCAGAGGGGGGCTCACCACGGGTCGGCGGGTGCCTCGACTGGCTGCGACAGGTCGAATTCCACCCGGAAAAAGCGTTCGGGCCGCTTCAGCTCATATGCGAGCATGTCCTGATCAGGATGGATTTCCATTGCCCAGACGTTCGCTTTTGAAACGGGGATACCTTCGGCATCGAACAACGCCTTCGTGCGATCGTCAGCTGGAAACTCCTGACGGGTCACGGTCGAGGCGTCAGACGATTTGCCACCATACATCGTCACGGCGTCCGGGCTGCCATCCGCATGGGTGTGCCGATGACGCAGTGCCATACGGCCATCGTCACCAAGCGCCAGCAGCCACATCCGGGAATGGTCTTCGCCGACATGCAAGGGAATGCGCGCCGCCGCTTCTGTGCAGTAGTCGAAGTCAGCAATGATGGCTTGCGATGCCCACGCGGCATCCTCGGGGTCATCGCTGACGACGCGTCCAGCATATGCGTTGCCGCAATAGGGTTGGAGGTTCGACAGGAACTCGGAAGAGCCGAGATCGGCCGGAGCTTCCTGCTGACAGGCGGCCAATAGAAGGGCCGCCCCGGATATCGCAAATCTCATAAGCATGAGGCGCAGCCTATATCGGCTGCGCCTCTTTGCAATATTCTATTGGTAGCAATCGCTCAGGCGGGTTCTGGCTCGCCGCCCGGTTCGTCTCCGCCGAGGTTCTTCCGGCGCTTGCCGATGACCGGGACCGCAGAGGCTGGGCCCTGAGGCTCATCCGGCTCGTCGGGGCGCGACGGTGGTTTTCCCTCGAGCAGATCATTGAGCTCCTGACCGGTGAGCGTCTCATATTCGAGAAGCCCTTCAGCGATGGCCGTCCATTGATCCTTGTAGTCGGTCATGATCCGGCGTGCCTCATCCTTACCGTGCTGGATCAGCTTGCGGACTTCTTCCTCGATACGCTTGGAGGTTTCTTCCGACACGTGATTCGGGCGCGAGTACGGGTCACTATTGTCAGAGTAGTCGACAGGACCAATCTCGTCCGACAGGCCATAGCTTGTGACCATGGCACGCGCGATGCGTGTTGCCATCTGGATATCCGATGATGCGCCGGAGGTTACAGCTTCTTCGCCGAAGGCGAGCTCTTCGGCCACACGGCCCCCCATGAGGACAGCCAGCCTGGACGTCATTTCCTGACGGGTCTGCGAGTACTTGTCATCCTCCGGCAGTTGCATGACCATGCCGAGGGCACGGCCGCGCGGAATGATCGTCGCCTTATGGACCGGATCAGTCGATGGCATTTTCAGGCTGACAATCGCATGGCCTGCTTCGTGATAGGCGGTCAGGCGCTTTTCCTTGTCTGACATGACCATCGAGCGCTTTTCAGGGCCCATCAGGACCTTGTCCTTTGCATCCTCGAACTCCTGCATGGCGACGACACGCTTGCCGCGCCGGGCTGCGAGGAGGGCGGCCTCATTGACAAGGTTCGCGAGATCAGCGCCGGAGAAGCCAGGCGTGCCGCGTGCAATGATTTTCGGATCAACATCCTTGGCCAGCGGCACATTGCGCATGTGAACCTTCAGAATGCGCTCACGGCCCATGATGTCCGGATTGTTGACGGTCACCTGACGGTCGAAACGGCCCGGGCGCAGCAGCGCCGGATCCAGCACATCGGGGCGGTTCGTGGCGGCGATGATGATGATGCCCTCATTGGACTCAAAGCCGTCCATTTCCACGAGGAGCTGGTTGAGCGTCTGCTCACGCTCATCATTGCCGCCACCGATGCCTGCACCGCGTGAGCGGCCAACGGCGTCGATTTCGTCGATGAAGATGATGCACGGTGCGTTGCGCTTGGCCTGTTCGAACATGTCGCGGACACGGCTTGCGCCGACGCCGACAAACATCTCGACGAAGTCCGAACCAGAAATCGTAAAGAATGGCACGCCAGCCTCACCTGCGACGGCGCGGGCGATGAGCGTTTTACCCGTACCCGGAGGACCGATCAGCAGAGCCCCCTTGGGGATCTTGCCGCCAAGGCGCTGGAAGCGTGACGGGTCTTTTAGGAACTCGACAACTTCCTGCAGCTCTTCCTTGGCTTCATCGACGCCAGCGACGTCGTCGAAGGTTACGCGGCCATGCTTTTCGGTCAGCATGCGGGCGCGCGACTTGCCGAAGCTCATCGCGCCGCGCCCACCGCCGCCGCCCTGCATCTGACGCATCAGAAACAGGAAGAGGCCGAGGATAAGGATCAGAGGCAGCAGGTTGAGAAGCAGGCCGCCCAGGCTGAAGCCGCTTTCGGCGTCCTCATTCACCGTGACACCCTGGTCGGCAAACCATGTGGACGCTTCAATATTGGTAGGTAGCTTTTCTGCGTAATAGGTGTCGCCGCCACTGGTCTGGGCGGTGACGCGGTCATTGGTGACCGTCACTTCTGCGAGCTGGCCTTCCGTTGCCATCTGGCGAAGGTCGGAAATCGGCACCTTCTCCGCATTCGCGGCGACAGATGAGCCTTGCATGGCGATCATCATGGCCACGACGAGGGCAGCAATCAGTCCCCAGACAGCGAGATTACGCATGTTCATAGTTTGGATCCGTCTTTTGGTCTCAATCTTCTGAACCTTAACATAGGCAGCTGAACACCGGAAAACGACTCAATTAGCAGTAATGCGGGCGCAATTTTGTCGCGGCTGCGCTGGTGTGGGGCAGTTGTGGGTGGAACTATAGCGCTTACTCGACGCCCATGGGGACCCGCACTACTCTTTCGGTTGGCGGGGGCACGAATGGATAAATCAATGAAAGACATCCTGAAGGTCTATGGCCCGCTGGCGCTGCTTGTCGCGATCAGTATCTGGGTCGCGCTCGCGCTCATCGACCCGGCTCCGCCATCGCGCGTCACCTTCGCCGCGGGCAATTCGGGCGGCGCATACTACGCCCTTGCCCAGGAATATGCCGACAGGTTGGCTGAAAGCGATGTCGAGGTGGAAGTGCTCGAAACGCAAGGCTCGCTTCAGAATATTGAACTTCTCAGGTCTGGGCGGGCTGAAATCGCATTCGTGCAAGGAGGGCTTGCCACTGAGGCTGACCGCGAGACACTGAACTCGCTGGCCGGGATGTTCCATGAGCCGCTTTGGGTATTCGTTCGCTCCGAAGCTGACTTGGGCGGCTTTGGCGATCTTAGAGATTTGCGATTTGCGATCGGGCCCGAAGGCTCTGGCACGCGCGCGCTTGCTCTTCAGATGCAGGCGGCCTGGGGCGAAGACTGGCCTTCGTCGTCTCGCAGGATCGAAAGCGGGCAGGCCGCCGCAAGTGCGCTTCTTGCGGGCGATATTGATGCAGCGGCGTTCTCTGCGGCGATGAATGCGCCATATGTCCAACGCCTTATAGGGGCACCGGGCATTGAGCTTCTGCCGTTTGACCGTGCCCCAGCGCTTGCCCGCCGGACGCGCGCCCTCGACCCGGTCACTCTCTATCGCGGCATTGTTGACCTTGAGGCCGACATACCAGCCGCGGATGTGCCGCTGATTGCTTCGGTCGCGCAGCTTGCTATCGACAAGGATCTGCATCCCGCTATTCAGTCGCTGCTGCTTGAGGCGTCAGAGGATGTTCACGCTGGCAATAGCGCTTTCGCAAAAGCCGGTAAGTTTCCGGCTCCCGAGCTTGTAGATATGCCGCTTTCAGCCGAGGCGGAGCGCTTCTGGAAGAACGGGCCATCCTTCCTGCGCAACTACTTCTCTTTTCAGGTCGCAAACTTCCTTGAGCGTGCTTGGGTCTTCCTCATTCCATTGGTAACCTTGCTCATTCCGCTGATCCGCGTCGCGCCGCCTATCTATCGCTGGCGGGTGCGCCGGAAGATTTATGTCTGGTATTCAGACCTTCGCGAGCTTGAAGCGCGTGGTCGCGAAGCCTCCAATGACGAGGCGC
The DNA here is from genome assembly GCF_003576345.1 of Henriciella barbarensis. Lineage (GTDB taxonomy): Bacteria > Pseudomonadota > Alphaproteobacteria > Caulobacterales > Hyphomonadaceae > Henriciella > Henriciella barbarensis. The sequence goes on from NZ_QWGB01000005.1 coordinate 1,143,580, forward strand.
GTGACAAGGTGCTGGATGAGCTTTCTGAGCTTCAGAAGGAAGTTGGTGAGCTGGATGTGCCGCTGTCTTATACTGAAGAAGTCTATCACCTCCGCAGTCATATTTCCTTCGTCCGCGAGCTGGTCAAAGGGCTTTATGCCCGCGACGCAGGAGAAGACGCTCGCCACACCGCCTGAGCGCAGTCTTGCGCACACGCCCTAACTGAAATCAGGCTTCGGCCTGCTGCTCCAGCGCTTCACGGCGTTTTTCAGCCGCTGACTTCTTCACGCTTTCAGAGCGCAGCTGGCCGCAAGCGGCGAAGATATCGCGGCCGCGCGGGGTGCGGATCGGGGAGGCGTAACCTGCCCGGTTCACGACTTCGGCGAAGTTCTCGATCGTTTCCCAGTCGGAACACTCATAAGGGCTGCCCGGCCACGGGTTGAACGGAATGAGGTTGATCTTTGCGGGCACACCTTTCAGCAGCTTCACGAGATCACGCGCTTCGGCCAGCGAGTCGTTGACGCCCTTCAGCATGACATATTCGAATGTCACCCGTTTGGAGTTGCCAAGATCAGGATAGGCGCGAATGGCGTCGAACAGCGTCTGCAGGTCATACTTCTTGTTGATGGGCACGATCTCATTGCGCAGATCATCGCGCACCGCGTGCAATGAGATGGCGAGCATGGCACCGGTGCGCTCACCCAGCTCTGGGATCTTCGGCGCAACGCCTGCCGTCGACACGGTGATCCGGCGGCGGCCGAGCGCAATGCCGTCGCCATCTGAAATCGTGTCGATCGCCTCAGCCACATTGTCGAGATTATAGAGCGGCTCGCCCATGCCCATGAAGACGATGTTGGTGAGCTTTCGGTTCTCGTTCGAGGACGGCCATTCAGAGAGCTCATCGCGCGCGATGAGGATCTGGCTGACGATCTCTTGAGCCGTGAGGTTGCGCACCAGCTTCTGGGTGCCGGTATGGCAGAACGTGCAGTTCAGGGTGCAGCCAACCTGGCTCGACACGCAAAGCGCGCCAGAGCGGCCTACATCGGGGATGAAAACGCTTTCGCCCTCGACGCCAGGCTGGAAGCGGGTCAGCCATTTCTGGGTCCCGTCGACGGAGACCTTATGCTCTGCGATTTCCGGGCGCCTGAGAATATATTTCTCCGCCAGTTCTGCGCGCAACTCCTTGGCGATATCGGTCATGCCGGAAAAGTCCTGCACGCCGAAATGGTGGATCCAGCGGCGCAGCTGCTTGGCGCGCATGCCGGCTTTCTTCGGTTCGAGTCCGAGCGCTTCCATCTCTGCTTTCAGGGCAGGGAGTGAGAGGCCGGACAGCGAATTGGCCGAACTAGCGCTTGCATTGACGCCGCGTGAAAGGTCCAGAACATGTTTCATCGACGCCGCACATAGCACGTCCTGCCCAATAATCTAAGCAGATGAGGACAGGTTTGCTGCGGCGCATCACGACAGAGGGCCACAAAGGCTCCGTGGGAGGAAAACATGGCTGACGGAACACCCGGAATCGACTTCGATCCAGACAAGCTGCGCGAACGCTATCGCGCTGAACGCGACAAGCGACTGCGCGATGACGCGAACGAACAATACGTCGAGATCAAAGGTGAATATGCTGGCTATGTCGAAGACCCGTATGTCAATGAGAAAATCGACCGCGCGCCGCTGAGCGACGAGATCGATATTGTTGTTGTTGGCGGCGGATTTGGTGGCTTGCTTGCAGGCGCCAGGCTGCGCGAAGCAGGTCTCAAGAATATCCGCATGATTGAAAAGGGCGGCGATTTCGGGGGCACATGGTACTGGAACCGGTATCCCGGCGCGGCCTGTGATATCGAGAGCTACATCTACCTTCCGCTGCTGGAAGAAACCGGCTTCATGCCGAAGGAAAAATACACCCCCGCCAAGGAGATCCTCGAGCACAGCGCACGGATCGCGCGGCACTATGATCTCTATGACGACGTATTGTTCCAGACCGAAGTCACGGCGATGAACTGGGAGGAGGACGCAAAGCGCTGGATCGTCGAGACCAATCGCGGCGACTCCATGAAGGCGCGCTACGTCATCATGTCCAACGGTCCGCTCCACCGTCCAAAACTGCCAGGGATTCCCGGCATCGAGAGCTTCAAAGGGCACACATTCCACACGAGCCGCTGGGATTATGATTATACCGGAGGCGGTCCCGAAGGCGGTCTCGACAAACTGAAAGACAAGCGCATCGGGATCATCGGCACGGGGGCAACCGCCGTGCAATGCGTTCCTCACCTTGGCGCTGGCGCAAAGGAGCTTTTCGTCTTTCAGCGTACGCCAAGCTCAATCGATGTGCGCGACAACAAACCAACTGATTCCGAATGGGCAAAATCGCTTGAACCCGGCTGGCAGAAGAAACGGATGGATAATTTCAACATCCTCGTTTCCGGCGGTTATCAGCCTGAAGACCTCGTTCAGGATGGCTGGACCGATATCATTCGCAACCTCCTCTTCATCGCGAGCAAGCAGGATGGCAAGCAGCTCACGGCTGCGGAGCTGGAAGAGATCGGCGAGCTGGCAGACTTCAAGAAGATGGAGTCGATCCGTGCTCGGGTCGACGAAGTTATCGCGGACAGCAGAACAGCTGATGCGCTGAAGCCCTGGTACCGCCAGTTCTGCAAGCGCCCATGCTTCCATGATGATTATCTTGCGACCTTCAACCGCGAGAGCGTCCACCTCATCGACACCGACGGCAAGGGTGTCGAGCGTATTACCGAAAAAGGCGTGGTCGTCGCCGGCAAAGAGTATGAGATCGATTGCCTGATCTACGCGACAGGCTTCGAAGTCGGTACCAGCTATACTCGCCGGTCCGGCTATGAGCTCTATGGCCGGGGCGGTAAATCGCTGTCAGAGGCCTGGGAAGGTGGCGTAGAAAGCCTCCACGGCATGTTCGTGCGTGATTTTCCGAACGTGTTCGTGATGGGCGGGGCGCAGGCGGCGTTTACCGCGAACTATCCCCACCAGCTCGATGAGCAGGGGGTGCACCTTGGCTACATCCTGTCCCGCGCCTTCGATGAAGGTATCGTGCAAATTGAGCCAGAAGCCGAGGCGCAGTCGAAATGGGTTCAGACGATCATCTCGAAAGCGCAGATGCGCGAGAAGTTTCTCGCTGAGTGCACGCCCGGCTATTACAACAATGAGGGCCAGATCGCTGCACGAGCTCGCCAGAACTCGTTCTATGGTGGCGGCTCGATGGAGTATTTCTCCATCCTAAAGGACTGGCGTGAAACGGGCGAAATGGCCGGTCTTGAGGTGCAGCGGGAAACCGCGACGGCTTGAACAGACCTCAGCCCGCTATCGGCAGAGTGACGATGCTTTGTCGATAGCGGCCGCTGATCCCGATAGTGAGAAGTGGTAGGAGACCTGCGTGTTGCGAGACGATACTGCTTCGACATGCAGCTCGCTGCCGCGGCGCAGTGCATTCACGATCTGAGAATCGTCACGATCCTGCGCGAAGGCTTCACCGCCAACGCCGTACAAAGTCCAGCCAGAGCGACCGACGCTGGCGCGCGCAGGCAGGTCGGCGCGAAGATCATAGCCGACTTTCAGGCTCGGCTGGCTACGCGCTTTTCCGGACGCCCAGTTCGAAACAAAAAACCAGACATCTCCATGATTGGCAGATTGCGGTGCCTTGTCGGTGGCTTCGGTCGCCGCGTAGCACAGCTTCTCGCCGCCGACGGTTTCTGTGAAAACCGTCCAGTTGTCATAGCGCCCCATCGCGGTGGGGGCGGCCTGCGCAGCCGGGATGACGATAGCGCTAAAAAGAGCGGCAATTGCGACAATACGGATCATGGTGAGCGTCTGGTCTGTTTTTAAGTTGATTGTGAAATTTCGTTCAGAGCACTTCAAATGCCTAAAGGTTAAGGCGGAATTTTGACGAATGGATGATCACAGTATCGTTAGATGCGCGATCAAAGGTTGCGCAAGTTGCAACAAACACAGACAATAGGTGTGTTGTTGCTTACGGATGTGAGTTTGTCTGTCGCCCGTCTTGATCAAGTCGATAATCCGCGATCGCTTCACGCAGACTGCATGAAGCGAATTTCGGGCTATGGCGACAAGCGGGCATTCGGTACGCTTTTCGAGTTTTTCGGACCTCGATTGAAATCCTACCTACTTCGAATGGGCGCCGATGACGCCCAGGCTGAAGAGATCGTTCAGGACGTCATGTTGACAGTCTGGCGTAAAGCTAGCCAGTTTGATCCGGCGCAAGCTTCTGTTTCGACCTGGATTTTCCGGATCGCCCGCAATCGCCAGATCGACCTTTTCCGGCGTGCCTCCAAACCGGACCTGTCACCTGAGGAGCCGATGCTTCAGCCCGCACCTGAACAGGCGCCGTTTGAAAGCCTTTCGCAGGCCCAGTTGCAGGCGGAGGTGCGTGAAAAGCTCGATATCCTTCCGCCCGAGCAGTTGGAGCTTTTGAGGGCGGCTTTCTATGACGGGATGTCCCACGCTGAAATTGCGGAGCGCTTCAGCTTGCCGTTGGGGACGGTAAAATCGCGGATACGTCTTGCTTTTGATAAATTACGGGGTGTCTTGTCGCGCGAGTGAGCGCTTCGAAGGACACGTCCTGACCGCAACTTCTTGACCTTGTTCACCGCAGCTCAATATCCGTCCTTGTACATAGTGCCCAATCAGGGGCGAGCAGAGGTGTTGAAGGTTTGAAGGACGACGTTTCACAACTGTCGGATATCTATGCGGCGTATGCGGCGGGGACGCTTAGTCCCTCTTTCAGGCTGCTCGTCGAAACGCAGGCCGCGATCCGCTCTGACATCCGTGACAGGGTCAGTCACGCTGAGGCTATCTCAGGTATCTTCCTTGAACAGGAACATCCGACGACGCTCGCGCCCAACGCATTCGAGCGCACACTTCAGGCTATTGAGGATCTGGAGGATGAGGCTGACGCAAAGGATGCGGCAAAACTCGCTAGCGAGCGTCTCTCCGAACTTCTCGACCTTCCCGAGCCACTACGTGAAAAGGCACTTGAGTCCTGCATGCGGGGGGGATGGAAAAGGATGACCAGCGGCGTCAAGCGCCTGGAAATCGGAACGCAGTCTGGCGGACATGCACATCTCTATCGGATAGAGCCGGGCGCCACGGTTCCCACCCACTCTCATTTTGAGGATGAACTGACCCTGGTCGTACAGGGCGGGTTCTCGGATGAAGTTGGCAGTTATGGGCCGGGCGATATCTGTCTAAAAACTCCGACCGATACCCATTCGCCAGTAGGTGACGATGACGGGGTCTGTCTGGCGCTCGCCGTGAGCGAGGGCGGAATGGAGTTCAAGGGAATGCTGGGCATCCTGCAGAAGATGTTTACGCGTCGGCCCAATTAGGACGGGGCCTGTCAGGAAGGCTTGCTAAAATTAAGCACTTCAAATTTGCGGGTTTCGAAAACCTTCAGCACCGTCTTGATGTCACGTCCGCGTTTCAGAACCTGCCCCTGACTGCCATACACGATAAAGGCACCTTGCTGGTTGCGTAGGGCGGGCACTTTTTCGATACGCCAGGTCGGCGCTTCAGCATGTCGTCGGAAAATTGCAAACAGGGCATGATCTTCGTGCATGCCGATCGCGTAATCCTTTGCCTGACCGGCCATTACCATCCTGCCGTACACATCGAGAATGGCCGACATTTCGATGCGGTGAAACGCGATTTTCGGGGACTTGTCGAACTGTAAAGGTGTAATGCCAGCCATGGACGCTCTAACGTTACTCTGTATGCGGCATTCATTCTGTCGTATTTGTAATCAGATTGACAGGTTTTAGCCGCAATCCGGCCTTGCCGCAGACACCGATTGAATACACTCTGCAATTGTCGGATGACGGTGTCCAGCAGGTTTCCCGGACCCATCAGCCCCCCCAGCCCCCCGGGGCTCCTGCTTCCGTTGTCCGACAGCTTCCCCTCTTACATTCAAATTCGTTGGCGATGCATGTCTATGGACGTGCAGTTTCCTCATCATGACTCTGGAAAACTCTAGCGCGTCTGATTAGTCAGGCTGCAGCGCGGCGCTACAGGACCAGTGATGCTCGAATTGAAGCAGCTTTCAAAGTCGTTTGCCGGGCGGACAGCTGTGGACTCCATGAGTTTCAGCCTCGTCAAAGGTGAAGTTCTGGGTTTCCTCGGGCAGAATGGCGCGGGCAAATCCACGACGATGCGTATGGCTGCTGGTGTGATCGAGCCCGATAGCGGCGACGTTATTGTCTCTGGCCACTCTATTGTGTCTAATCGGCGTGAAGCGCAGCGGCGCCTTGGTTTTCTGCCCGAAGGCGCGCCACTTTATCCTGACATGACGCCGCTCGATTTCCTGAATTTTCTCTGCGCGGCGCATCGCATTTCTCGGAAAGACTGTCGAAGCGCTGTCGAGCGCGTGATCGCCGACGCACGTATTGGCGATGTGATGTCCAAGCGGGTCTCAACGCTGTCTAAAGGGTATCGCCGCCGCGTCGGGCTGGCAGGCGCATTAATCCATGACCCAGACGTGCTTATCCTTGATGAGCCGACAGACGGGCTCGACCCGATTCAGAAACGGGCCGTCAGGGCGCTCATCTCCCGGATGGCGAAGGACAAGGCGATCGTCATCTCTACGCACACGCTGGAAGAAGTGCCGGCGATGTGTAGCCGCGTGATCATCATTGATCAGGGCAAACTCATCGCCGACAGTTCGCCAGAGGAAATGGCAAAGCGCCGCGAGGGCGGTCTTGAAGAAGCGTTTATCGACCTCGTCTCCAAGAAGGAGGCCGTCAGAAATGAAGGCTGAGCTTCGCGATATCGTGACGAGTTTACGCGCAAGCTACCTGCGAGAGTTGCGTGCCTATTTTGCGACGCCGCTGGCCTATGTGTTCGTCGCTATCTTCCTGATGCTGGTAGGTGTGTTCACCTGGGAGGCCTCACGTTTCTTCGACACTGGGCTCGCTGACCTGCAGCCCTTCTTCTACTGGCATCCCTGGCTCTACATGATCTTCCTGCCCGCGCTCTCCATGCGTCTCTGGGCCGACGAGATCGCCTACAGCACCTCCGAGCTTCTCTTTTCGTTACCTGTCAGCCTGTTTGGCCTTGCGACCGGCAAGCTGCTGGCAGCCTGGAGCGTCGCGGCGCTATCGCTCCTCCTGACTTTCCCGATGTGGATCACGGTGAACTACCTCGGCGCGCCGGATAATGGCGCCATTGCCATCACCTATCTGACCAGCCTGCTTATGGCGGGTGCATATCTTTCTATCGGCGCGGCCATGTCTTCGCTCTTCTCCAGCCAAGTTCTGGCCTATATCGCAGGCATTCTTGTGGCTTTTGTCTTTACAGCCGCAGGCTGGCCCATGCTCGTCGGCGGGATTTCAGGCTTGCTCGGTGCCGCAGCGGGGGATCTCGTCGCGCAGTTCTCTTTCCTCACCTACTTCGAGACAGCCCAGCGCGGCGTTCTGGAGCTTCGAGCGCTTCTGTTCTTCGGTGGCGTCACCATCACTTGGCTGTTGCTGAACACGATCTGGGTCTCGAACAAGCGGGCATTCGCCGGATGACCCCACGCGCCTTTCTTCCCGCTGCAACAGCCCTTATTCTCGCGATCTTCATCGCCGCAACGTTGATTATCTATCCTCTGACCCGGCCGGCGCGGGTCGACTTCACGCAGAACGCGCTGTTTACGCTTTCGCCTGAAACCAGATCCGTCCTCGACACGCTCGAAGAACCCATTGAGCTGACTTTCGTCTATACCCGCCAGGTCGGGCAGGACTACCCGCAGGTCCGCGCCTATGCAACGCGTGTGCGAGAATTGCTCGACAGCTATTCAGCAGTCGCAGGCTCTAACCTCAAGATTACCGAAATTGACCCCAAGCCCTTTTCTGAGGCTGAAGACCAGGCGCTCGCGGCCGGTATCGACGCGGTCGATACTGAAGGCGACGACCCGCTCTATTTCGGAATTATCGGTCAGAATACTGTCGATGAGCAGCGCGTTTTCGCCTTCCTGGCACCAGAGCGCGAGGAGACACTCGAATACGACCTTACGCGCCTCATTGCCCGCCTCGACCGCCCGGAGCCACCCCGGATCGGACTTCTCACGACATTACCAGGCATGGGCGCTGATGGCGGCGAGGGCGGCTACACACTTCTGCAGGAGATGGAGCGGTCCTTCAGCGTCGAAAGCGTCGCAAGCGACTTCTATGCCCTGCCGGAAGATCTCGACGCGCTGATCATGATCCATCCGCCAGAACTGACAGAGTGGCAGAGCTGGATTATTGATCAGTACATCCTGCGCACGGGGCGCGCTGTCATGCTGCTCGATGCGGCTGCAAAGACATCGCCAGAACCGCCGAGCCGCCGTGTTGAGCGCCGTATCCGCTCTGACCTTGGACGCTTTGGGGACGTCTGGGGCGTCACGCTCGCCGAAGACGTGATCGCCGATACTGAAACGGCACTGCCGATCCAGGCTCCGACAGGAAGTGGCCGGACCGGCATTGTCCGCCACCCGCTTTACCTTTCTACACCGCCCGCAATGATGTCGCAGGACAGCATCCTCACGGCGCCGTTGTCTCGATCTGTCAATTTCGCCTCGTCGGGCGCCCTGATTCTTGATGAGGCCTCTCCGATCGACAAGGAAGTGTTGATCGAAACAGGCACAGCTCCGTCCTGGATCGATCCGGAAACGGCGATGACCGACATCGGTGTTGAAGAGGCGCTGGCTCTCTACGAGCCAACGGAGGGGGCGAGGGCGCTCGGCGTCCGCGTTCATGGTACGCTGGTCTCTGCCTTCCCTGACGGGCAGCCTGACCCGGACTTGCCCGATGATCCTGTGATGGCGCAGTTTGCGGCCGAGGCTATCGAGCAGGCGCAGCCGCACATTTCCTCCAGTGAGAGGGAGGCCGAAATCCTGATCCTCGCAGACGCAGATCTGGTCGATGACGGGCTCTATATTGACATGCAGCGCCAGAGTGCGTTCGCAGACAATGGCGCGCTCATCATGAATGCGCTCGACATGATGTCCGGGAATGCCAATCTGCTCAGCCTCCGCGCCCGGGCATCCTCAAGGCGGACCATGACAAGGGTTGAGGCGATGCGCGACAAGGCACAGGCCCGTTTCTTTGAGGAGCAAGCCCAGCTTGAAAGCCAGCTTGCCGAATCTGAAGCCCGGCTGCAGGAACTGCTCCAGATTGATAGCCGCGACAGTGCACTGCTAGACGCGGCAACAGGTGCCAGCCTCTCGGCAGAGCAGCAGGAAGAGCTCGGCCAGCTTCGCAATGAGGTTCTGGAAACCCGAGAGCGCCTGCGTTCGATTGAACGTGACTTCCGGCGGAACATTGATGGGCTCGAGGGCTGGCTGAAATTCATCAATATCTTCGCCGGCGCGATCCTGATCGGCGCTGTCGGGTGCTTTGTCTGGTGGCGTCGGCGGAAGGCCCCGGCATGAGCAGACGTCTAGACCGAAAGCGTTCCGTGCTGGTCCAGCGGCTGTCGATTGCGGCAGCCTCCCTCTGGATCATTCTTATCCTGTTTTCGGTGTTCAATGCGGGTGGCCGATCTACAAGTCCAAGAACCGGCAATCCTGTTCTGTCGAACTTTTCTACGATCAAGGGCGATATCTCGCGCATCAAGGTGACTGAACAGGATCTGGCCTACAATCTGGTCAAGCGCGACGGGGTCTGGCTCATGGAGGAATCTGGGGCCTATCCGGTCCGCGAGGACAGACTCAATACGCTTCTGGAAGGTCTTGAAACCCTGAGCTGGGGCGATCGCCGAACCTCGAACCCGGCGCGCCTCTCGCTGCTCGCGCTTGGTGATCCTCGTGAAGAAGGCAACGGCACGCTGATCGAGTTGTTCTCCGGTGACGGGGCACGCGTGGCCGAGGTCATCACCGGCCGGCGCAACGAACACACCTATGCGCGCAAGCCGGAGGAAACGATTGCATTCCGCGTGCGCGGCGACCTGCCACCCCTCCGCACGCGTGAGGCCTGGCTCGATCTCGATATTATGTCGGTTGAGCCATCAGCGGTGTCGGCTGTGCGCCTAACTGATCGCGCCGGAAATTCAGTCTACCTTTCGCGGCCGCCGGGTAGTGGCGCAAGAAGCTTCCGTCCTGCGCCGCCCTATCAGGAATTCGAGGTGACCAACCCTCTGGCTGTCTCCGCGACAGCGCTTGCGATCACACGCCTCGCGCCCATTGACGTAAAATCTGCTGAGGCGCTCGGCGGTCGTGCCGTGTCTCGTCATATCAGCGAGACATTTGACGGGCTGGAGATTGATCTCAGGGCCTGGCGTGAGCCGGATGGGTACTGGGTGACGTTACGTGCCATCGAAGCCGGTGAAGGGGCGCGCCGCGCTAGGACGATCAATGAACGGGCGGAACCCTATGCATTCAAGCTGACAGAGTATGATTGGCGCGAATTTACGCCCGCGGTGAGAGAGCTTGTCATACGGCCTGCGCCTGAAAATCCAAGCGCGCCGCTGCCCCCCGCAGACTTTCAGCCCTAATCACGAGCCCTAGAGACGATGGCGAACCGCAGGAGTGGTGCGATCAGGCTTATAGCAAGACGCTCGAGAGGGCCGCTTGCGTGCTTTCTGAAATAGTAGATGAGGCTGTCAGCCTTATAGCCGGCAACGCGCTTGGCAGGTGCCTGCGATGTTGCACCGTAGTGGAGGGCGCCGGCGTGCGGCGTATAGATCGTAACGCCACCCGCGTCTGAGGCTCGACGGCAAATATCGACGTCCTCGACATGCATGAAGAAACCCTCGTCGAAACCCCGAAGGGTCGCGAAATCGCGAGCAGAGACAAGCATAAGCGCGCCGGATACGGCCCCAACCTCGACTGGACCTTTCGGGGGCGGGGTACGTTCCAGCGTCCAGGTATTGAAGCCCGAGAAGGTCGTGAGCGCCCGTAGCAGGGTGAGCTTGCGCCGCCTTGGTCCGCGTACTTCTCGCCCATACGTGTCAAAGACGTTGCCGCCAACGACACACGGGTGCGGCTGGCCTTTACCTGCCTCCTGCATCGCCTCGACACTGCCACGCTTCAGGATCGCATCAGGGTTAATGATGAGGAGGTCGCCCTCATCCACGCCCGCTGCGCCGCGATTGACGCCCGCCCCGAAACCAATATTGCCACCCGCGTCAATGAGAGAGATGGCCGGCCGGCTCTCGCAAAATTGCCGAAGCCAGCTTCGCATCGTTTCCGGATTACCATTATCGACAATGCGGACCGCATCCACCGCCGGATCGCTTGCCACCGCGTAGAGGCATTCCTTCAGACTTTGCCCGGTGTGATAGCTGACCACGATGGCGGTGGTCGGGCCTGTCATTTGGCGTCCAGTCTCGCAGGCCCTGCCACACGGTCGAGCAGGATGACGCCAGCCGAAGCGAGCGCAATCGTCGCCCAGAAAGCTTCGTTCCAGACGCTGTAGGACAGGCTGAACAGGGCAAAGGAGCCGCCGATCAAGCTCGCGACCGCAAGCCGGGTCGGGATGTCGACATCACCAGGTCGCGGGAGGCGGTTGCCGATGATAATAAGCGAGGCAATGGCGAGGATGACTCCTATGATGCCGGTCTCCGCCCAGATTTGCAGGCCCATATTGTGCGGGTGCCCGGGCAGGATGCGATAGACCTCCCAGTCGGCATTATCGCTACGACACTTCTGGTCAACCTCGCGCAGAAGATCAGGCCGCTCGCCGAAAGTGTCCCGCCATTCCTTGGAGGCCTCGATGCCATGGCCGGTAAGCGGGCGTTCCATGATCTTTTCGGATGTGAGGTTCCACGCCCATACGCGAGACTGGACCGAACAGGGCATCGGAATGTCGGTCCGGGTCAGGGCGGCCGCGCCAACGCCGAGGATCAGCGGTGAGAGAAGAATAATGGCCGACATTGCGGTCATCAGAATCCGGAAGCCGTGATGGACAAAAATCATGACCACGCCAATCGCCACTGCCATGCAGATCACGCCAAGGAGGGCGACGTCGGTACCGATCATGAGGAAGGCTACGAAGGCGACAGTGAGAAGCGCGACGCATGCGGCGACAGTGGCGCGCCCCGCGAATGCGGCGGCCAGACCAATCAGGATCGGCAGGCCAAGCACAAAGGCGTTTGCGCTTCGCAGGATGTTCTGCGGAGCTTCTTTTACCCGGTCGCTCATCGGCGCATAGAGGTCGAGTGTCAGTTCCGGGAACAGGCCCATGGACAGCGTTAAAAGGCCGTGTAGGCCGAGCATGCATCCGACCACCAGCAGGGACTTGCGCCCGGCGCCCTGCGGAATTCGAAGCGCCGCCGCAATCGTCAACGTACCGGCAAGTACTGTTAGCAGGATGCGCAGACCGGCGGCATCCACATTCATGGTGCCGTCGGACAGCGCGCCATCAATGATGGAGCCTGTTTCAGCGGACCAGAGGCTGCTCGCGGCTGACCAGGCGGCCAGGGCAAACAGCGACAGGACGATGAGGTTGAAGCGACGAAGAGGCGCGAAGAAAGCCGCTGCGATTGCGGTCAGGCCAATCAGCGCCGAATAGCCTTGCGCCCCGAAAACGGCGACTGGCAGCCAGAGCACGAATGCTATGGCGAGTACTGCGGCAAAGCCTGCCCCGCGCCCCTGTGTCATCCTATTCGTCTCCAGCTCTTCTGAGGTCGGGCGGCGTGGCTTCGGCAGCGATCTTCGAGGCCGCCTCGTCAAGACCAAGAATTTCCTGTCCCTGTGAGCCGAAGCGACGCAGCGCCACTTTCCGGTCATCGGCCTCGCGCTGACCAACGACGGCGATCACAGGAACCTTCCGGAGGGAATGTTCGCGGACCTTGTAGTTGATCTTCTCGTTCCGCGTATCGACTTCCACGCGCAGGCCTGCCGCGCGCAGGGCACGGGCTGCTTCCTCGGCATACTCATCCGCGTCCGACGTAATCGTCGCGACGATGACTTGCGCGGGCGCAAGCCAGAGTGGGAAGGCCCCGGCAAATTCCTCGATCAGAATGCCGATGAACCGTTCCATGGAGCCCAGGATGGCGCGGTGAAGCATGACGGGGCGCTGCTTGCTGCCGTCAGGCGCCGTGTACTCAGCACCAAGGCGTTCCGGCAGCACATAATCGAGTTGCAGCGTGCCGCACTGCCAGACCCGGCCGATGGCGTCTGTCAGCTGGAATTCGAGCTTTGGTCCATAGAAGGCACCTTCGCCGGGCAGAATCTCACAAGGAAGCCCTGCCGCATCGACAGCATCTTTCAGGCCTTTCTCGGCGCGATCCCACGTCTCGTCACTCCCCGCGCGGACATCCGGGCGGGTGGAGAGCTTCACGGCGATCTCTTCGAAACCGAAGTCGCGATAGACGCTTTCCAGCAGACGGCAGAACTTGATCGACTCCTCGACGATCTGGTCTTCACGGCAGAAGATGTGCGCGTCATCCTGCGTGAACTGGCGCACGCGCATGATGCCGTGGATGGCGCCGTGTGGCTCATTGCGGTGACAGCAGCCAAACTCCGCAAGGCGGATCGGCAGGTCGCGATAGGACTTCTGCCCCTGCTTGAACACCTCGACATGCGCTGGGCAGTTCATCGGTTTCAGCGCCATCAGCTTGGCGTCTTCGGGCACCGAAATCTCGACGCCTTCTTCACCTTCCGGGATGAAGTCGGGCACGATGAACATGTTCTCGCGATACTTGCCCCAATGGCCGGACTTCTCCCACTGGACGGAGTCCATAAGCTGCGGCGTCTTGATCTCGTCATAGCCTTCGGCATCGAGGCGGCGGCGCATATAGGCCTCGATCTGGCGCCAGATCGTATAGCCATTGGCATGCCAGAAGACCGACCCGGCCGCAGCCGTGCCATCGAGGTGGAAGAGATCAAGCTGCGCACCGATCCGGCGATGGTCACGCTTCTCGGCTTCCTCAATACGCAGAAGATGGGCCTTGAGATCCTTCTCATTAGCCCACGCCGTGCCGTACATGCGCTGCAGCATCTCGTTGCGATGATCACCGCGCCAATACGCGCCCGCAAGCTTCATCAGCTTGAACGCCTTGGGTAACTTGCCCGTTGAAGGCAGGTGCGGGCCGCGGCAGAGGTCGAACCACTCGCCTTGTTTGTAGACGGTGATCGGCTCCCCCGGCGGGATGATGTCGTCGATGATCTGCGCCTTGTAGTCTTCGCCGATCTTCTTGAACGTCTCGATGGCGTCTTCCTTCGACCAGACTTCCCGAACGATCGGGTAGTCCTTGTCGATGATCTCTTCCATCTTCTTCTCGATGCGTTCGAAATCTTCCGTGGAGAAGGGCTTCTCGCGCGCGAAGTCGTAATAGAAGCCGTCATCGATCACAGGGCCGATCGTGACCTGCGTGTCCGGATACATTTCCTGTACCGCCTGCGCCAGGATGTGGGCGGCGTCGTGCCGGATGAGCTCAAGGCCTTCCTTGTCGCGTGCCGTCACGATGGCGACCTCTGCGTCACCGTCCAGTGGGCGGTTCAGGTCGTAGAGTTCCCCGTTCACCTTGGCGGCAAGCGCAGCCTTGGCGAGGGATTTGGAGATGGATTCCGCAATATCGGCCGGGCTTGCCCCGTCCTCATACTGGCGCTGCGATCCATCTGGTAGCGTTACATTGATCATGGATTTGCTTTTCAGTTCGTCTCGGGGCCTGCATCCGGGAAGGGCCGCTGCGTTCTGGCCCAGTCACCGGCACGCCAGGGCGCCCAGACAGGTATCGGGTCTGCTTTCTCAGGAACAGGATCGTAGCCGCTGGAGCCGCCGGGGCGGCATCGCGACAGCCGGGCCAGTGTCATCCACCCGCCGGTCCACAGACCATGACGGGAGACGCAATCCGCACAATATTCACTGCACGACGGTACATGACGACACTGTGCTCCAAACACCTGAAAGGCGGGAGACAGCGTCAGCTTGTACGTTCTAAGGGCCGCATGTGCGACCTTGCTGCGTCGTTCGGACATAAGGCTTCATGGCCCGGTTCGTGTTTCGTCGAAAGCGGTTCTAGACGCGTGGGCGGCGGCCCTCAACCCGATAAGGCTGCAGGATTTTCTTCCCGGGGCTGCCTCTCGGCTACGGCGGTCACGCTCAGGCCGCCGCAGCCCGATTAGTTCGCGCGGTTTCGATGGCCGCGCAGGCCGCATCGTAGGCGAGCATCGTCGAGGTGTGGCGGGGCGGATAATCGGCAACGCCTTCGAGATGACGGAGCTCTGCAAACCGACCCTTCGGTGGCTCGCCACCTTCTTTCAGCATCGCTTTCAATGCGTCGCGGGCGGCAAAAATTTCATCCACGGGTGCGCCAACGGCATGCTCGGCGAGCACAGCTGTGGCTGCTTGTCCAAGGGCGCACGCTTTCGGGTCGACAGCAATGGCTTCGACCGTGTTGCCGTCTTCGCTGAGGCGAATATCAACGCGTACGACAGAGCCGCAGACACGCGAGACTTTCTCCACCGACGCATCGGCATCGGGAAGCGTCCCGACATGCGGGATATTGGCGGCCAGTTCCAGCACGCGATTATGATAAAGCTCTGCGCTCATGCCCCATAGATCGTCCCGATAGCGCTGAAGATCAAGTAATCTCGGTGAAACCGGCCTTAGATGCCAAGAAAAGCCATGACGCGCGGCAGGATGCGGATAAGCAGCATTGCCGCGCCCAGAAGACTGCCAATCGCGATCATCAGGAGCACGCCGTCGCGTGCGGTAAGGGCCAGGCCGAAGAGAAGGACAGTCAGACCAGGCAGGAACGGGCCGAATGGCACGAGCCCCAGCGGGAAGGTGATGAGCGCGGCGGCGACGCAGGCCAAAGCGACAAGGTTGATGAACGGCACCTGCGTCAGGAAAGTCAGGCGCGGCTTCAGGATTTGGTCCACTGCATGGGCGTGCTTTTCGATGATGTGGATGCCACCAATAAGATGCTTGCGAGGAAAGCTGAAATCGAGCGCTCGGCGCGGCAGCCACGGAAATTTCAGGCCAACCACGATCTGCAGCGCGAAGATCAGTGTGACGAGCGCGATCAGCCAGTTAGCACCGGGTACGATGGAGAGGGGACTGATTGAGATGAAGCCGAGCAGTAGAAGCACCGGCCCATAGGCGCGGCGGCCCACCGCATTCAGGAGGTCGGCAATTGTCACCGTTTCGCCTTCTGTTCGCTCCTCCAGAGAGATCAGAAGCGAGCGGAGATTGTTCACGTGGCTCATGGGCCCCCAGCAATGTCGTCGTGTCCGACGTTTTCAGCCGTGTCTTTCATGCGAGTGTTCGTCTCATAAACGTTGCAGACCATGAATATGTTCACACAGCGTTCACGCGCTCAAAATTAACGCATATTTACCAAAAAGCTTGTCTCTAGGACCTTTGATGGTAGGCTGAATACTGAATTTTTTAGGGGGAATTATCCATGAAAACCGTACGCCTTGCAGCACTCGCTGCGTCTGCACTTGGCCTGGCAATGTCCGCGGCTGCGCAGGACTTCATGAAAGAAGCCACTTACGGCACGATCGAGTTGAGCGCGGGTTTCCAGCCTGATCCTCATGAGATCGACTTGCGCGCGGGCGGAAGCCTTGATGCAACCGATAAGCTCGGCTCCAATTGTCCTGGTTTCGTGGCTGATGCGCCAGATTATGACCTTCTCTATGACAACGGGTCTGGTTCGCTGCCGCTGATCATCACAGTGCGCTCTGCCTACGACACGACGCTGATCGTCAACACGCCAAATGGCGACTGGCTTTGTGACGATGATAGTGGCCCAAGCCATAACCCTTCCATCCGCTTCGACCCGGGCGCCGATGGCCTCTACGACATCTGGGTCGGTACGTATGAGCAAGGCTCACTTCAGGATGCCACGCTGGTGATTTCAGAGCTGAGTTCGTCTGAAGACTAAGGCCGCCGAACCGAGAATGGAGAACGCCCCGGTGTTTCCGGGGCGTTTTTCTTTGCCTGTCATCTTATTTGCGAGACTCTGCGTTCACGGCTGCTCGCGGTATCACTGCGGCTCGAAACGCGCGCCGAACCGCTGGATGTCATGCGATGTCGTGGCGTTACCCTCGCGCTGGATCAAATAGAGGCGGTCATACTCATTGGCCTCTACAATCGGCCCGCCGGGGTCTGCGCCCAGAAATTCAGCCAGTGCGGGTGTGGTATTGGAGTGGCCCACCACCAATACCGTCATGCCCTCTGCGGTGATTTCGCCTGCGAGCGATTGCAGATCTGAAGCGTCATAAAGCTGCACATCCATGCCGAGCCGCTCTGCCAGCGGCGCAGCGGTTTCGCGGGTGCGGCGATAGTCACTGGACCAGATTTTCTCGATACCCTTATCCGCCAAAAGGTCAGCAAGCGTATCGGCCCGGGACAAGCCATCGCCGGTAAGCGATGGATCGTCGCCAGACTGCTTTTCTGCATGGCGCACGAGATAGACCGTGTACGTGGTGTCGGAGTACTCACCCGTATCTCCGGGTAATCCCGCGCAAGAAGTGACCGCGAACGCCGCGGCAAGAATTGTCAGGAGCAGAGTGAGGGGCTTCATCGGTTCAATCCAGACTAAATACGGCGCCAGGTTGAGCCACCTGCGCCATCCATGACTTCGATGCCTTCGGCGGCAAGCTGTTCACGAATCCGGTCGGCCTCGGCCCAGTCTTTCGCCTGACGTGCGTCAAGCCGAGCCTGAACCAGCGCGTCGATGCGGACTTTATCATCCTCGCTGCCGCCTTGCTCCCAGGCAGAAGGTGTCAGCGTCAGCAGGCCGAGTTTCTCACCCGCCGCGAGGAGCTCGGCGCGTGCTTTTGCCATCTTCGGTGCGTCATTGGCATCTGCAGCCAGGTTTGCCTCAGAAGCAAGCCGCGACAGTTCTGCCAGCGCAACCGGCGTGTTGAGGTCATCATAGAGCGCCTTGTCGATGCTCTTGTCGCTCGCCTCGCCGCCTTCAGCCTCCCAGACGCGGCGTAGCGCGCCATAGATGCGGCCGAGCGTCGTCTTCGACTGCTCCAGCAGGTCGCGCGTCCAGTCGAGCGGGGCGCGGTAGTGGCCAGACAGAAGTGCAAAGCGCAGCACTTCGCCTGGCCACTCCTCAAGAAGCTCATGGATCAGCTTCACATTGCCGAGCGATTTCGACATCTTCTCGCCGTCCATGTCGAGAAAGCCATTGTGTAGCCAGTAGCGCGCCATCGGCTCACCATGGGCGCACTCGGACTGTGCGATCTCATTCTCATGATGTGGAAACTGGAGGTCGATGCCGCCGGCGTGAATATCGATCGTTTTGCCTAGATGGGCGGCAATCATCGACGAGCACTCAATGTGCCAGCCCGGGCGTCCGGGGCCCCACGGGCTATCCCACGTCGCGTCTTCGGGTTCGCCCTCCTTGGCGAGTTTCCACAGAGCGAAGTCTGCCGGGTTACGTTTTTCGTCCGACACCGCCACGCGGGCGCCGGCTTCATTGTCTTCAAGTTTGCGACCCGACAGCTTGCCGTAGTCTTCCATCTGGCTGACGTCGAAAAAGACGCCAGACGCAGATTTGTAGGCATAGCCTTTCCTGACCAGCTGCTCGGTCAGGCGAACCATCCCGTCGATGTGCTTTGTGGCCCAAGGCTCAATCGTCGGCGGCAGGACATTCAGCGCGGCTATGTCGGCATTGTAGATCGCGCCGTATTTTTGCGTGATCTCTGGTATCGGTGTGCCTTCTTCGAGCGAACGGGCAATGATCTTGTCTTCTACGTCAGTGATGTTGCGCGCATAGACGACAGAAGCTTCGCCATAGGTACGCCGAAGAAGCCGGAACAGAATATCGAAGACGACCGGTGGGCGCGCATTGCCGATATGCGCATAATTATAAACGGTCGGCCCACAGACATAGAGCGTCACGCGGTTCGCATCCTGCGGTTCGAAAACCTGCTTTTTTCGTCCGAGCGTATTGTAGAGCTTCAACGGCATGTGGCGTCAGTTTCCTTGGGGATCTCTGCGGTTTCGATATTTGTGTGTGCATGCGCGCAAATGGGGCTTCGCGTCAATTCGTGCCTGATACGGATGCTGGCGCCGGCTCTTCTGTGCGGCATGCCGAGATACGTTGAGCCAGAACCAGCGCTGAGCCTGCCAGGATGGCCGGGCCTAGCGGCAAAAAGAATGTGATGACTGGAAGCAGGAAGAGCGCGATCAGCATCAGATTAAGCCGCGTCGGCCCACTTCGGCTTGCTCGGATTTCGCTTTCAAGGACGAGGAATAGCGCAGGCACCAGCGCCATCATGTCATAGTTGAAGGCGTAGGGTGAGAAGAGGAAAACGCAGACAAGCAGCAGGGCCTGCTCCATTTCCGGAGCCGCCGATGGTTTCCGGAATGTCCAGACTGTGAGGCCCAGCGCCAATAGCGAAAATGGTGCCTGCAATGCCATCGCATATGAGGCATCCCACCCCTGTAGCCGGCCGAGCGCAAACCCTGTTGGCATCATGCGCAGGAACACCCCCGTTCCTTCCTCGGCGACGATGCGCTGGAAGGGCATTACGTGTTCGAAATAGCCGCGCCACATATCGATCCCGAATATCAGCGCAGAGAGCCCGACCAGCGCGATGCTCGTGCAAATGGCTGAAACAATTACGGTCCAGTGCCCTCGCAGCAACAAGAACAGCGGTATCAGTAGGCCAAGCCGAGGCTTGATAGTGAGGGTGCCAAGGCAGACCCCCGCAAGTATCGGACGCCTGTCAGCAAGGCGCACACCCAGATAGAGAAGCGCGCCGGTCAGAAAGCCGTTCTGTCCAAAGGCGGCGTTCACGGCAAAAGCAGGGGCTGTCAGCACAAAGACGCCATAGGCCCTTGATGTTTCATGCCCGCCGCGATGCGAGGGGCGGTCAGCCAGATAAAAAGCGCGCCGCCGACGAGGAGCCACAGGACATAGGCGGGCAGATAGCCCAGCCATGCAAGCGGAAAGACGAAGAACAGATAGTGCGGCGGATAGGACCAGTTCAGGCCAAGCGCCAAACCATACTGCGCTTCGAGAAACGTGCGGTACTCAGCCACTTTCAGTAACGTCTCAGAGAGGCCGCTCAAGACAAGTTTGCTGGCGCTGTAATAGTTGACGAAGTCGCGGCCGATCAGCTCGTGTCCGGATGCATCGACAAGACCGTCGCTCCTGGTCAGGTAAATCGCATAGCAGACCGCCGCGAGGCAGATGAAACTCACCGCTTAGTATCGAAAAAGCCGTTGCATAGTGCCTTGCAGGTGTGGCCCGGAGGCGGTGTCCAGAAAGACCGGTCTACCTCAACAGTCTTAATGAGCCGCTTCCGCAGGCCGCGGCTTCGGCGCTAAGGCACAACCGTCACGCGCGGAGAATCCGCCAGATCATCGGATTGCGTCGCCAGCGACTGAAGCAGCATCAGCATGCTTAGCAGTTCGATAGACCTGTCGTCTGGATCATCGAGCGTGTCGACGATATGCCAGTCGCGTCCGCGATATGGGACAGAATTGGCGCTACGTCCCTCGTGAACCCTGAACAGGATATGCTGGTCGCAGGCATGCGGCGTCGTCCAGCAGTTTTCCGCTGTGCTTTCGTAGGCCGTGTCGGGCAGGGTCCGGCGGCGTTCTCTTGTGTCGCCGGTCAGGTCTCTTCGAGCAATCTGAGCGGCAAAATCCAGTATTTCATAGGGTGATCGAATGCTGACCGCCAGTTCACCGAAGTGCTCGAGCCTGCCAAGCTCCTGCTCGCCCACGCCGTCTTCCTCGCCGCTTTCTGACTGCGCGCGCAGGCCTCGAATGAGCCTGTCGAGAGGGACCGTGTCATCACTGGTGCGCTCAACGCTGTCGACCGCTTCGAGAATCCTGCGCCTAGCTTCGATTTCGGTGCTGACGTTTTCCAGAAGCCGACGCTTCTGCTCATTGTCGAGACGCTTCAGATCGCGGCCTCCAAGATTGGCGCTACCCAGCTGCGAGACCACCCAGGCCCGGCACGTCAGATCGACAACGCGGGCGCTTTCCTGATCGCTCAGATCTTCGATGTCGAGCACAGGGGGGTGCCTGAAACAAAGCCGGAAACCGCCCGGCTCGCCGATGATGTCGAACGCTTTCGTCTTTCTGTCTGGCACGATGGACAGCCGGTCGGTGGCGATGCCTTGCTCCTCGATAAGGCCCAGAACGTCCTCTTGTGACATGTCTTCGATGATCGTGTTGTCGCCCAGAAGCGGTTCTGTGCTGAGACCGAGAGCGGTCAAAAGGCGTAAACGTCTCCGAAGAAACGAAGGGCCGAAAGATTCAGATTTGTTATGGATCGGTAGGCCGCTCCAGCCAATCTCGTCAACCACCAGGGTTAGTACGAACTCACGATCATAGGATTGCGCGAGAAGTCGCTCTACGATGCCAAGTTCGAGAGGGCGCGTCATGATCCGGATGAAGGCGGCATTGTTGAGCTGCGACACCGTATAGCGCGGCGTTGAATCCTGAAGCGTAAATCCGGGTAGCAGGTCGGCGTTATCGAAAACGAAATTGGCAGGTACGTCGGCCCCCAACAATAGGTCGCCGCGCGACCGGCTGTCGATATTTGACAATGACGCGAAAAATGCCGGCTCACCGGCTGCGCGGCGCAAGATGTTCAGCAAGACGAATTGTTGCTCGGTTTTTGCGATTTCGGCGTTCGTACGAAGCGCACCGTTGCCGATTGGCTCTCTCGACGCGCACGACACCATGAGCGCCAGTCCCAGCGCCACCATCAAAATTCGCATATCTCGCCCCGCCGAACCAATCCAGTGCGGTAACAATTGCGTACAGACAAATTAGTTCCGCAAAGGCAACTCAGGACACCGCTGGAAATAATGGCGTCTGGCCTTTATATCCAACCGAACGCCCTGAGGGAAAAATCTGGGCGGGCGTTAAGTCCGGTATTGGGGTGCATAGGGCGCACTCACAGAACATCTGGCTCGACCCCCGTCCCTCAGAAATAGGATGATTTGGCAATGGACGCCATTACGAGAGATGAAAACCGGGGTGAGATGGATCCGGTGAAACGGCCGACGCAGCAGGAAGCCGAAGACGCCGTTCGCACACTGCTTGCATGGGCGGGCGACGATCCGCGCCGTGAGGGTCTGCTTGATACGCCAAAGCGCGTCGTAAAAGCCTATAAAGAGTGGTTCCAGGGGTATGAAGAAGACCCTGTGAAGTATCTCTCGCGCACTTTCGATGATGTGCAGGGCTATGACGACATGGTCATGCTGCGTGAGATCGACGTGGAGAGTCATTGTGAGCACCACATGGCCCCCTTTCTGGGCACCGCTTACGTGGCATACATGCCGACCCAGGCAGTTGTCGGCATCTCCAAGATCGCTCGCGTGGTCGAGATTTTCGCTAAACGCCTGCAGACACAGGAAACGATGACCGCGCAGATCTGCGACGCCATCACTGACAGCCTCGCACCCGCCGGTACGGCCGTTCTCATCGATGCGGTTCATCAGTGCATGACGACACGCGGCGTGCACCACCCAAATGTCTCGACGATCACGACCCAGTTCACGGGGGTGTTCAAGACGGACAAGGATATGCGCGACCGCTTTCTGCGCCTTGCAGGCCGGTAATCCGCAGGCGGCCAATTGGCCGCATATCCGTTGACCGAAAAATATTCTAGGAGCCGCCTCGACATGAGGCGGCTCTTTCATTTTCTGGCCCTGCTGGGACTGTTTGCCTACCTGGCGAACGGTGCCCAGGCGCATCTGCGCATCGTGCCCGGAGAAACCATCTCCATCCCGATCTGCGGCGACGGTCTTAGCCGCTCGATCAAGATCGAAGTTGGTGGCAGCCATGAGGACACGTCTGACCGCACCTGCTGCGGTGATTGTATCGTACCTCTTGCCTTGCCGGTCACGGCGCCTCTCCTGCCGTTGCGGACTGTGGCCTCGCGTGTCCGGCCAACACAGCCTGTGCGGCGCGCAGGCTATCCCCGCTCGCCGCTCTGGCCCGGGGCGCCGCCCCAGGGGCCCCCTCATTTCGCATGACCTGAAAACCTATTGATCTCGCAGCAGTCTTGCTGCGCGGCACCTTCTTTTCATGCGAGAAACAAGATGAACAACAGAACGCTCTGCGCAGCGGCTGCGCTTACCTTTGCCGTGCTTCCTTCTGCCGACGCCCATGAGGGCGATGGCGGTGTGGTCACCTATGCCAGCGATCATGCCCCGATTGGTGGCATGGCCGACCACCGCCACAAGAAGGGCGAGTGGATGGTCTCCTATCGGTATATGTATATGGACATGTCTGGTAACCGGATCGGCACCGATGAGGTCGACCCGGACACCATTGCCACCACTATTCCCAACCGCTTTGCAGGCGCTCCAATGATGCCGCCGACGCTGCGTGTCGTGCCGCTGGAAATGCCGATGAAGATGCATATGGCGGGGGCGATGTACGGTCTGACGGACCGCATCACCCTGATGGGCATGGTCAATTACCACACCAAGGAAATGGATCACCGCACCTATCAGGGCGGAATGGGCACGACCGTTCTGGGCAACTTCACGACCGAAGTTTCCGGCTGGGGCGATACGAGTGTCGGCGCTATTTTTGGCCTCGACGATGGCTCGCGCCCGCATGCTCAGGTCAATGCCTCGCTCGTGCTATCTATCCCGACTGGGTCGATCACGGAGAGCGGCCGCGTCCTGACACCAATGAATATGCGCCCTGAGATGCGGCTGCCTTATCCGATGCAGCTCGGCTCGGGCACGTACGATCTCAAACCGGCGCTCACGGCCCGCAGCCGTGCTGGGCAGTGGAGCTATGGGGCACAGGCTTCGGCAGTCATCAGGCTGGACGAAAATGATGAAGGTTACGCGCTTGGCGATGTCTTCGAAGCGACCGGCTGGCTGGCCTACGAGCCTCGCCCGTGGGTCTCGCTGTCCGGCCGTCTCAAGGCCACGTCTAAAGGCGCCGTCGACGGTATCGATTCCAGCATCATGGCGCCTGTTCAGACGGCGAACCCTGAAAATCATGGCGGCGAAACGGTCGAGGCCCTCCTCGGCGTCAATCTGGCCGGGTCAGAGGGCGTCGTACGCGGCCACCGCCTCGCGCTCGAATTCGGCGTTCCGCTGTACCGCGACCTGAACGGTCCGCAGCTTGAAACCGATTATACGCTGACCCTGGGTTGGCAAAAAGCCTTCTAGAACCAGACTGGCCGGGACGCCGCTTGGTGTCCCGGCCAGATAGGACTTGACCCTGCGCGTGCCTCGAATTATTGTTTTTCGATAATAACGAGAAGAAGGACGCCTCCCATGCGCGCAGAACTGGTCCGTGTCGGTCTCCACCAGGTGGATATCAAAGTCGTCACCGAACAAGGCGAAATGCACGTCCTGCAGTGGCGCCGTAACCTCCTCTGGGACGAAGTTTTGCTCGATGGAAAACGCCAGGGGCACTCTGGCGGTTTTGGCCGTGAAAAATGCTACGGCCTTGTCTTCGGCAAGCGGGCCGACGGCACGGGCGGCACCAAGGTCATGCTCCTGCTCGACCCGGCCACCAGCTATGGCAACTGGGGCAATCCGCACCAGCAGCTATCGGGCGTGCGCCTTGAGACGGCAGACGGTCCGATCGTCGCCTTTGGCACGCTGGACCCGAAAAACCTTCAGAAGCCTGCGACCTTTGCCGACTGGATGAAGAAGTCGATGGGCATGGAATGGGGTGATGAGCGTCGCCCGCATTAAACAACACAACCTGATGGTGAGCAAAGTAGAACCAAGAGACGTCTAGCGAGAAAAATCGCCCTCGTCCTTCGACTTGGCTCAGGATGAAGACGACACGGTTTCTGTCTAGCCCTGACTCCCCAACCGTTTCTTCGTCATGCCGACATGAGGCTTCGCTGCCGCGGGGTCGTCCGGCCAGTCGTGTTTCGGATATTGCGCGCGCATATCCTTCGCCATGTCGCGATACCCGCCGTTCCAGAAACCGGAAATGTCCTTCGTCACCGCGATAGGCCGCCCGGCTGGCGATATCAGCTGCAACGTCACCGGCACGCGCGCGTCTGCAATGGCGGGCTGACGGGACAGGCCAAACAGCTCCTGAGCCTTGGCTTCGACCAGCGGTGCATTGTCGTCAAGATAATCGACAGGCGCGTTGCGGCCTGATGGCAGTGTGACCGACATTGGCGCCAGCGTGTCGATCTCCTGTGCCTTCGGCCAGCCAAGCGACTGTTTCAGGGCGTTCAGTACCGCCCCGTCGGAAGGCATGTCGAACCTGCCTCCGCCGAGTGCTGGCGCCAGCCACTCTTCGGCCGTCGCGGCGAGGAGCGCCTCATCAAGATCCGGCCAGTCCTCACCATAGGCGCGGTGAAGGAAGCTCAGCCGGGCAAGAAAGACGCGCACCGGCTCGCCAATGCCTGCCGATTCAAAACCATTCTCACGAACGAAATCAACGAAGGCGACCCGGGCGGCTTCGCCAGATGGCTGGGGCAGGGGCGTTTCCGACATTACGATTCGCCCGATCGCTTTCACACGCCGCGCCTTGAAGCCATGGGACGCAGGATCAAAACTTGCCCATTCTTCAATGACCGGAGGATGCAGCGCCACTACATCGGCTTCGTTGATCGGGGCCGCGAGCGTGATGCGGGCGCGCCCCGCTGCGCCGATCATGTCAGCGACGACGATCCACAGGGCGCGGGCCAGCGGCGAGGAAGTCTCGACCTCGCCGGCCCGGCCATTCGCCAGCAGATAGCTCGTTTCCGAGCCATCCCGGCGCCGCGCAATCTGCCCAGGCCAGGCTTTGGCCAGCAGCAAGGCCGCATCGCCTGAAGGCGCCGCACCATTGGCCCAACGCTCCGCCTGTCGTTTCAGCGCCTTGGCGCGCGGGCTGTTTTCTTTCCTGAAGCCGACGAGACGGTCCACCAGATTGGCGGAGTTACCGCCAACACCTGCTTCGCTCGCAAGAGCTGCAATCTCTGCGGCTAGTGCGCGCTCACCCTTCGTGTCCGCGCTCGCGACAAGGCTTGCATACTTCGGGTCCAGCGGCAGGGCGGCCATCGCCTTGCCATGCGCCGTCAGTTTCCCGGCCTCGTCGAGCGCGCCGAACGCTATCAGCGCTTCACGGGCCGCCTCAATTCGCCCACCGGGCGGCGCATCCAGCCAGGTCAGCCTGTAGGGATCGTCTTCTCCCCACTCAGCGATAGAGAGCAGCAGGCTGGAAAGGTCACCATTCAGAATTTCAGGGCGGGGCGCGGCGATAAGACCGCGCGTTTCTTCCTCGTCCCACAGCCGGTAGCAGACCCCCGGGCCGAGCCGTCCAGCCCTGCCTCGGCGCTGATCGACATTTGCTTTCGCCGCCCGGATGGTACGTAGCACCTGTGTCCCGCTGGCCGGTTCAAATTCCGGCACACGCGCAAGCCCCGCATCGACAACGACATGGACGCCCTCAATGGTCAGGGCGCTCTCTGCGATATCGGTTGCGAGTACGACCTTGCGGTGACCGGCTCTAGCCGGACGAACCGCCTCATCCTGCTCGCGCGGCGACAGCGCGCCATAAAGTGGATGCACCGAGACATTTGCGGGCAGGCTGGACAGCCGCTCTGCCGTTCGCCTGATCTCACCTGCGCCCGGCAGGAAAGCGAGGATGGAGCCGTCTTCAGCCTGGACGGCTTTGGTAATGGCTGAGGCCATCTGGTCCTCGATGCGGGCGCGCGTGCGTCCAAGATACTTGGTTTCGACGGGAAACTGGCGCCCCCCGCTCTCGATGACCGGCGCATTCAGCGTTCCGGCGACTTTCTTCGTCTCCAGCGTCGCCGACATGGCGAGCAGCAGGAGGTCATCGCGGAAGACCGATTGGGCCTCCAGCGCAAGTGCGAGACCGAGATCGGCATTGAGGCTTCGCTCATGAATTTCGTCGAAGATAACCGCGGACACACCTTCAAGCCCCGGATCGGCCAGCAGGCGGCGCGTGAACAGGCCATCGGTCATCACTTCGACCTGCGTAGCCTTTGAGACTTTGCGCTCAATACGGGTGGACAGGCCGATCCGCCCGCCGGTCTTTTCACCCAGTGTCGCGGCCATACGGTCAGCCGCCATGCGTGCAGCCAGACGGCGCGGTTCGAGCAGCATTATCTTGCTTGGTAAAGTGTCAAATCCGTCTATCAGGCCGGCAAGCGCTAGTGGAACACGCGTCGTCTTGCCTGCACCGGGCGGAGCGGCCAGAACCAACCGCTTTCGTTCGCGCAAGACCGAGCAGATTTCGCCAAGCAGGCTCTCAATCGGAAGGGCAGCGGGATCACTCATCGCGGGCCTCGTACCGCAATCTGTCGGTCATGGCACGGCTTCTCGCAGTGGCTTCCCGCATCCATGGTTTCGCATTCTGGCCGAACCGCGTAAGGAACTGCGCTTAAGTTTTCAGCAAAAGGCGAGAGGCCATGGCCGATACGCTCGAATTTTCCATTGTCGTCCCCATGCACAATGAGGCTGGCAATGCTGCCGGTCTGGTAGACGAGATCGCTACCGCGCTTGATGGCCGCGCCTATGAGATGATCATGGTCGATGATGCCTCCAGCGATGATACGCGCGCCGTTCTTGCCGGGCTGAAAGCGAGCTATCCAGCTCTTCGTGTCCTCAGCCACCGCGCCAATGCAGGCCAGAGCCGCGCCATTCGCACAGGCGTTCGCGCGGCACGCGGCCGGGTCATCGGCACTCTGGACGGAGATGGGCAGAATGATCCAGCCGACCTGCCAGACCTTTACCGCGCGCTCACACGCGCCGACGCGCCAGCTGATCTCGTCATGGTGATGGGCCGGCGTGCCAGCCGAAAGGATACGGCGTGGAAGCGGTTCGGATCAAAATTCGCCAATGCAATCCGCCGGCGTATGCTGCGTGATGACTGCGATGATAGCGGTTGCGGCATCAAGGTCATCAAGTGCGATGCCTATCTCTCGCTTCCCTATTTCGACCATATGCACCGCTACATGCCTGCGCTGGTGAAAGCAGAAGGATATGCGGCGGAATTCATGGATGTGAACCACCGGCCGCGGGGTGCTGGCACGTCCAATTACACCAATTTCGGCCGTCTCTGGGCCGCGCTGTCCGATCTGAGGGGCGTCACCTGGCTTATCCGGCGGCGCCGCAATCCGGGCGGTGCAGACGAACTTTGAGGGGGGCGGTCTGTAGCGAGTGACAGGCGGTCAGTTCGCCTGATCCGAGATTCCGCTTAACAGCCAGCACCTGCCGGGTTAGTCAGGCAAGGTTAATGGGTCGCGTGGTAACTGGTCGCGCAGCCTGACAATGGGGGTTTCCTGATGCGCGCACTGTTCAGTTTCTTTCCGCTCCTGATCATTCCGGTCGCGATCTATAATCTGATCGCGCTTACCTATTCCGGGACGACGGTAAACTATGATGCGGTGAGCAATGCCTCGCCCCTACTTGAGCTTCTTTCCGGCTCGCTTGTGACCTTCCCGATGATTTCTGGCGTCAACTGGTCCATCACCAATGGCGAGATGCTCGTCTTCGTCGCAATCACGCTGCTTTTCGTGGAGATCGTGAAGTCGACCAGTACCGGCACCTCTTCAATTCTCAACCACGCCGTTTCGATGATCCTCTTCATCGTCTGCCTTGTGGAGTTTCTGCTCATGCCGAATTTCGCGACGTCGACGTTTTTTATCATCATGAGCATGACGCTTCTCGATGTGCTGGCCGGTGTCATCGTCACGATCGTCTCAGCACGCCGAGACTTCGGCGTTGGCGAAGGCTTTGCTTGATCGGCGTGCCAGGCGACAAAATTTATGCAAGTTGAACGGGGCAGATGAAAAATCTGCCCCGTTTGCGCTTCACACGGATGAAAACACGTCTAGTGTCGCACACCGTTGAGATAGAGGGAGCCGGAGGGGCTTATGGACGCGATATTTGGACCGGTCGAAACGGTCAGTAACTTTATCTGGGGCGGCAACTGGGGAGATACACAAATCCTCCCGATGGGGCCGCTAGCGATCATCCTGCTGGGCACTGGCCTTTTCATGATGTTCCGTGTTGGCGCGCGTCCGCTTCGCCGATTCTTTCCGGCGCTTGCAGAGGTCTGGCAGGGCCGCAAGGCGCAGGGCGAAGATGGTGCGATCACCCCATGGCAGGCCCTCTCGACGGCGCTGTCCGGTCAGGTCGGCACGGGTAACCTCGCAGGCGTTGCAACCGCCATCACGCTTGGTGGTCCGGGTGCGATCTTCTGGATGTGGATCACCGCCATCTTCGGCATGGCGCTGGCCTTCTCGGAAAGCTCTCTCGCCGTCAAATATCGCGAAACGGATGAGTATGGCCGCATCAATGGCGGGCCAATGTACTACATCAAGAATGGCCTCGGTAAGAAGTGGGCCTGGCTTGCGGTCATCTTCTGCCTCGGCACGCTGTTCTCGGCGATGGTTACCGGCTCGATGATCCAGGCAAACTCGATCACTGAGGCGGCGCTGGAAACGGGGTCGGCTGTGTTCGGCCTTTCCATCCCGACATGGCTGATCGGCCTGATCCTGGGCGCTCTGGTCTTTGCTGTGATTATTGGCGGCATCAAGTCGATCGGCAGCGTGGCTGGTAAGGTCGTGCCGATCATGGCTGGCGCCTACGTGTTCATCGCGCTCATCGTGCTCATCATCAATGCGCCAAAAGTGCCGGGTGCTTTTGCTGAAATCATCGGCTCGGCCTTCGGTCTGCGTGAAGCGGTTGGCGGGGCAACCGGCTATGCGGTGCTCGCAGCCATCCGGGCGGGTATCGCGCGTGGGCTTTTCTCCAACGAGGCGGGCCAGGGCTCAGCGCCGATTGCACACGCAGCGGCGAAGACGAAAAACCCGGTTCAGCAAGGTGAAATTGCCATGATCGGCGTGTTCATCGACACGATCATCATCTGTACGATGACGGCGCTGGTCATCCTGACCGTGACCGGCGACTTCAAGAAATCCGGCGCGCTTGTCGCAGCGAACCAGTGTATCGAGGCGGGTCAGACCCTGCCGGAAGGTGCATCGCTCGATACACTCTTCCCGAGTGCCTATGCCGATGGCCGTGAGGCGCTGATTGAGCAGAATGGCCCAGCAGCCGTCGCATTCCTGGAGCAGTGCCAGTCTGCGGGCATCGACATCGACGAGGCCGCGCTTGCCGGGGCATCCGACCCGAGCGTCCTCATGGACGTCGACCATGCCTGGGAGACGGATGCGAACTCTGCCGCGATTACGACCCGCGCTTACGGGGCGGCCTTCCCGGGCGGTGAGTTTGTCGTGCCTGTCGCGCTGTTCTTCTTTGCTTTCACGACGATTATCGGCTGGTCCTATTATGGCGAGCAGGCCGTGACATTCCTCCTTGGGGAGTGGGCGACCCATCCGTTCCGGTATGTCTGGATCATTGTTGTGTTTGCGGGGACGGTGCTGCCAGCCGGCGGTCTGTGGCTTCTTGGCGATGTCTCGAATGCGGCGATGGCCTTCCCGAACCTGATCGCGATCATTGCGCTTTCAGGGGTCGTGGTGGCGATGCACAAGATGAATGATGACCCTGATCATGGTCATCCGGTGATCGACAAGACAGAGCCGCCGGCGGAGTAGAAGCACCGGGTTTAGACGGTGCAGTCACGGTGTCGTGGCGGTGCACTGGCGGTGTTTTTTGAAGACCTTTTGGAGCGGGCGCCGGGGAACTGGCGCCCGTTTCGCTATTTAAGCGGCCTGTTAAGCATCAAGGCGTCAAAATCTGCCCATGAGCGACGCTGCCCGCATAGATGCCTTCCTCGAAATGATGAGCGCCGAGCGTGGGGCTTCCCCCAACACGCTGGACGCTTATGGCCGCGATCTTCGAGATGCGTCAGACAGCATGCGAGGAAAGCTGACCCGGGCGGACGCAAAAGATGTTTCCCGCTACGTAGCTTCACTTGCGGCCCAGGGGCTCGCGCCGCGCACGCAGGCGAGAAAGCTCTCCTCCATGCGCCGCTTTTTCCGGTTCCTGTTCGAGGAAGGCGACCGGAAGGATGACCCGACCTCAAAAATGGAAGGACCGAAGGCGGGACGGGACATTCCGGATGTTCTCAGCCGCGAGGAAGTTGAACGGCTTATCGATGCGTGCGGAGAGGATGTTCGCATGCGCTGCCTGCTCGAACTCCTGTATGGCGCTGGTCTCCGTGTCAGTGAGCTGGTCAGCCTGAAGCTGGGCAATCTACCGCGCCGAAAGGGCGGGCAGTGGGAAACGCGCGACATCATCGTGCGGGGCAAGGGCGGCAAGGACCGGCTCTGCCCGCTTGGCGGCCCCGCTCTCGAGGCGATTGCAGACTGGCTCAATGTCCGTGAAGACAGCCTGCCGAAGAAGACGCTGAAGGCAAACGGGGCGTCGGCCTTTCTCTTTCCATCACGCGGTAAGGAAGGTCACCTCACCCGCAGGAGGCTGGGACAGATGCTGGACGCGCTGGCGGTAGAGGCCGGGATAAAGCCCTCGAAAGTGCATCCGCATGCCTTGCGGCATGCCTATGCGACGCACCTGCTTCAGGGCGGCGCGGACCTCAGATCCGTTCAGACATTGCTCGGCCATGCGGACATTTCGACCACGGAAATTTACACCCACGTCCTGACCAATGAGCTTGCGGAGCTTCTGGAAACAGCACATCCGCTATCTCGATAAGAGTTATGCAGGCGCTTGCCGCGCGCAATTGCTGCTCCACCTTTCTGACCAGCATTAAAGCTTCTCTGCAATGAAAGGACCCAACCCATGACCAGATCCGCCACGTTTGCTATGACCGCTATCGGTCTTGCCGTCACCGCGCCTGTCGCGATGGCAGAACCCGTCGCCTATGAGTTCGACAAGGATCACACCACGATCATTGCGAGCTGGGACCATCTAGGCTTTTCACGCCAGGGTATCGAGTTTACCGACTATGACGGCAATCTGATGCTGGACATGGAAGCGCCTGAAAACTCTTCCATCGAAGTGACCTTCAACCTCGCTGACGGCGGATTCTGGGTTGGCACGTCGGGCGATGACAGTTTCGAAAATCACCTCTCTTCCGGCGATTTGCTGGACGTCGAAGCTTTCCCCACGGCCACCTTCACGGCAACGTCATTCGAAACCGAAGATGGCAAGACCGGCACGATGACGGGTGACCTGACGCTGAAAGGCGAGACCCATCCGGTCACGCTGGATGTCACGCTGAACAAGGCTGGCGAGATGCGCGGAACGACCAAGGCCGGCTTTTCTGCAACCGGAACGATGATGCGGTCCGACTGGGGCGTCGACTATGCTGTGCCAGGTGTCTCCGATGAGCTTCAGCTGATGATCGAGACCGAACTCGTCATGGTCGCTGACGAGGCGGGCGAATAGACTGCATTAAATTTGCGAGAGTAGCTTCCGCAGGGCCGGGCGTGCGATTATTTATGATCGCGCGCCCGAGCTGTTTTGGATGCCTGCTTTGTCTGGAGATTTTTATGGCCGCATATTTCCGCGCCGCTGTCGCTGGGATTTTCATGTTCGAGATTTCGGCAGCCTTCCTCATGGGCCTGTCAGCACTCATCCTCTTCGCGCTTCACATCACAGGCGCGATCTTCTGGGGTGTTGAGGCGATGACGGCTATCGGCGCACTCTATCTGAGCAGCCTCTTCTTCCGTAGCGCCTTCAAATATGAGCGCCAGTCCGAGACAATCGAACTACGCAGCGAATAGGCTGCTGCCCATAAGCCAGAGATTGGTTTGCTTCCGGTTTCAGGGGTAGGGGTTGCCCATTTCAGTCAAACGCCATTGACCTTAGCTGCGGCTACAGGTGCATTGGCGCGCGACAGATATGAGGACAGGCTCCATGAGATTTTCTTCAATTCTTTTCGGTCTCGCCCTGGCGGCGGCAGGTTGCGGCAATGAGGCGGGTGAGACCCCGCCGCCTCCCGCACCGCCTGCGCCGGAGGAAAGCCCCGCGCGCGTCGACACGACCGGCGAAACGGCCAGCGTCTCGATCGATGATTTCGAGCCTCTACTGGGCGATGGCTGGACCGGGGAGCTGGTTTATGCCGATCCGAACGCTGACAGCGGAGAGGGCACGGCTGAGGTAGAGTTGGAAGTCAGCCTCGAAGGCCGCACGCTGACACTCGACTTTTCCTTCCCCGGGTCGCCGCAAGGCGATGGCAGCGCGCCGCTGGAAATCTCCGAGGATGGCGACTGGATCAATGATGAAATGGTTCTGAGGCGCGAGCGGAGCGGCGGCTTGCTGACCCTGCTGACCCGGCAGGAATGCATCGAAGGGAGCTATATCGCCACCTGCGAATATCTCTACGACATTTCCGAAACAGAATTTTCCATTGCCAAGGCCTATCGCCTGGCTGGTGAGGAGGAGCAGCGTTTCGGGCACCAGTACAGCTTTCAGCGCGACGCGGCTGGCTAGATTTTGAAAGCAGGCGCATCTCGCCTGCACATTTTACCGGATCTGGGGGAATTAATGCGGACATTTATCGGTCTCGTGGCGACAGGCGCGCTCGCAGCCTGCGTGCAGATGCCATGGAGGGAGAAAGCGCCTGCGCTGCCAGCGGTGCAGCCCGGCGACCTCGCCATGCTTGAAGGAAGCTGGGCGGGCAGCCTGACTTATCGGGACTACAGCCCGCCGCACGAGGATGTGAGCATCCCTGCGACGCTAACCGTCGACAAGCTGGACGAAGGAATGCGGCTGGAGCTGAAATATCCAGACGAGCCATCCGCCTATGACAGGTCCATGCTGATCGCATCTGATGAAGGACGCACGCTGAACAGCGAGATGGTGTTGTCGCGCACGCAGAGCGACGATGAGGTGACGATTGTGACGGCGTCGGAGTGTGAGGATGATGGGCGCCCCGCCCAGTGCGAGGTGACGTACACGCTTTCGCCCAAGGTTTTCGAGATGACCAAGATGGTGGCGCTGGAAAGCGGTGAAGCGCCGTTCAGGCGAAACGCCTACGCGTTCGTGCGAACCGCCAAACCCGACTGAGAAAGGCTGCAGAACCAAAGCAATTTGGCGGGCTGAATTGACGGCCCGCCAGCGAGGGATATGTTGCGCTGCAACAGGAGGATGAGGATGAGCCAGAAAACACCGCGTAATTTCTTCAAGCCGCTCGCCATCGGTGCACCGGACCCGATGCGGGAGTTGCCGATCCGTCTGGAACGGATGATCCACTTTGTGCCGCCGCACCTCGACAAGGTGCGCGCAAAGGTACCGCAAATGGCGACCCAAGCCGATGTGGTGCTGGCCAATCTTGAAGATGCCATTCCTGCTGATGCCAAGGATGCCGCCCGCGACGGTGCCATTGAAATGGGCAAGATGGTCGACTGGCAGGGCAAGGGCACAGGCTTCTGGAGCCGGGTCAATCCGCTTAATTCGCCATGGTTTCAGGAAGACGTCTCGCGTCTTGTGCTGGAGGCCGGTGAGCAGCTTGATGTCATCATGCTGCCCAAGGTCGAAGGGCCGTGGGACATTCATTTCGCCGATCAGTATGTCGCTCAGCTGGAGGCCAAAGCAGGCCTGAAGCGCCC
The DNA here is from genome assembly GCF_003576345.1 of Henriciella barbarensis. Taxonomy (GTDB): domain Bacteria; phylum Pseudomonadota; class Alphaproteobacteria; order Caulobacterales; family Hyphomonadaceae; genus Henriciella; species Henriciella barbarensis. Next base: position 1,177,921 of record NZ_QWGB01000005.1, read on the forward strand.
GATCCTGTTCCATGCGATCCTTGAGACGGCGCAGGGTATGGCGCTGGTCGAGGAGATTGCGCTCGCCTCTCCGCGTATGCAGGGCATTTCGCTTGGCCCAGCAGACCTCGCCGCAGACCGCAAGATGAAGACCACCCGCGTCGGTGGCGGCCACCCTTATTACCGGGTCGTAGATGACCCGAATGAGGACGGCTCAAAGCGTGAAAGCGCGCAGCAGGACCCGTGGCACTATACGATTGCGCGCATGGTCGATGCCTGCCGCATGGCCGGTATCAATGCGTTCTATGGCCCGTTCGGCGACATCGCCGATAGCGAGGCGTGTGAGCAGCAGTTCCGCAACGCCTTCCTTCTGGGCTGTTCGGGCACGTGGAGCCTGCACCCAAGCCAGATCGAGATCGCCAAGCGCGTCTTCAGCCCGGCACCGGACGAAGTGAAGTTTGCGCGCCGGATTCTCGAGGCCATGCCGGACGGCACGGGCGTCGCGATGCTGGACGGCAAGATGCAGGATGACGCGACCTGGAAACAGGCCAAGGTCATCTCTGATCTGGCTGATCTGGTGTCGGAAAAGGACCCGGAATTGGCCAAAGCCTACGCAGCGGACTAGGGTGGGGGGTGTATCCAAGAGCAATCAAGGAGACCACCCTTTGGCCCAACTCAGAAAAATCTTCGCATTTACAGCAGCTTCCGCCGCGCTCGCCGGCACGGCAGCCGCGCAAATGGACTATCATGGCTTCGACCCGGAAACAGTCGACGCCCTGAATGAGCGTATCCTCGAGCCGCTGAAGAGCGAGCAGCTGGAAATCCTCGCGCCGCACCGCGGCATCGAGGCCTGCGGCGGCACGTCCAGCGTTGATATGCTGGTACCCGACGGGTGGGACGTGCGCGCGGCAGCTGCCAATCCGGTTGGAGGGGACGTTGCGATGCCTTATCCGACGACAGCGTTCGCCCCCGAATTTCCACCGCTTTACTCTACGCTCGGTGTAGAGGGCGCTTGTGAGACGATCTTCAGTGTAAATGCAGACGGCAAGACGGAAGATATCCTTGCAAAGTGTACCTTGCCGAAATTCGCGCTCGCGGCGACGAATGCGTTGGAAGCGCTGGAGTTCGAGCCTGCAGATGGGAAGGACACAGCGGAGACTCCAGACATTCTGCTGCCGATGAACTTCTGCCTGGATGAGCCGTCGGACGGTTAAGCGCGTTACACAGGGGCCGGTGCTGCCGCCGGCTCCAGACTTTTTGTAGCTGAAGGAACATTGATCCGATGCGATTTTCCCACGTCCTGCCGGGCGCCCTGATGCTTGCCGGACTTTCTGCCTGCGCCGTTGATCCCTACGCGCCAGCGCCCATTGAGCGACGCGCCGGGCCTGTATCCGGGTCGCAGGCGATGGGTGTCCGGCCCGGACAGATCGCGGCCTGCGGGCATACGGGCGCGCCCGTTGCAGACCTGCGCTATCCGGATGGCTGGCAGGCGCGGCTTTCGCAGGTACCTGCTGCCGGGTCTGGCGGTGGCGGCGATGAGCTTCTGGGCGGCGTCGCTGAGCCGGATGCTGTGGCCGCGCCCGACGCCTCGCCGACTGTGCAGCCGCAACCGGTCTATCCATCAAGTGCGCTCGATGCGGGCCAGGAAGGGCGCTGCGAGATCCTGATGGATGTGAGCCCGGCAGGGGCGCCGCAGAATATTCTGACAGCGTGCTCTGCGCCCCAGTTCAATGCGCCGACGTATCAGGCTGCGACGGGTCTTCGGTTTGACCCGCCGCGCGAGAGCGGGCGCTCTGTGCGGCTGGTTAATGTCGTCTATCCGATCTCATATTGCATGGATCAATAGAGGCGGCGCTAATTACGGGCCGCCCGGGAGCAGAACATGAAATTTTCCGCGGTGGCCGCGCTGGCGATGTTTTTCCTTGCTGGCGGAATGGCCGATGCCCAGCAGCGCGAAGTCTGGCAAACCGAAATCGGAACTGTGGTCTATGACCATGAGACCGCGCGGGGTGAGGCGGTGCTGACATTCCCGATCGCAAACAGCGACCAGCGCGGGGTGGCCTTCATCCCGCAGCTGGCTGGCAACCGTACCAATCGCGGTATCTTTTATGGCCTCTGGATCGAGCCGGATGGTTCTGGCGCGCCAGCGTGTGATTTCGCGATCACCGATCCTGAGACCAATACACCCCGCCAGACCTGGGGGCGCATCCAGATCACCTTTGTCGATCCGGGTATTCCCTCAAGCTGGGTCTTGCGCCGGGGCTATTGTTTCGACGACTATTCGGAATTCCTGATCGGAAGACCGGTCGGGGGCCAGTAGACAGGACATAACAGGGGGCGTGCATGGTCGCGACAACGGGGTATTCAGAGAATCTGCAGCGCTGGATGGATTATTTTCATGGGGCTCATGATGCCGGGGCGCTGGACGCCATCCTGCACGATGACGTCGTGTTCCAGAGCCCGATCGTCCACACGCCCCAGCGCGGCAAGCCGATCACCATGATGTATCTCGGCGCCGCCGGTGAGACGCTTGGCAATGACAGCTTTCGCTATGTCCGCATCTTCGACTGCGGCGACAAGGCGGTGCTGGAATTCGAGACCGAAATGGACGGCGTGCAGGTCAACGGGATCGACATGATCGAGTGGGATGAGGCGGGACTTATCATCGACTTCAAGGTCATGGTGCGCCCATTGAAGGCGATTGAGACGGTTCATGCGTCGATGAAGGCCATGCTGGAAGCCATGAAAGCCAAACGCGCATGAGCGGACGGCCTGTGCCTGTCATCCTGACCGAGCGGCTGAAACTGCGCGCGCATGAGGTATCAGATTTCGACGCGCTGGCGGCCCATTGGAGCCACCCGGAGACGATCCGCTTCATTGGCGGGACCGCCCGCTCGCCGCATGATGTCTGGAACCGGAATGTCCTGCGCAATCGGGGCCTGTGGGAAGTGCTGGGCTATGGCTACTGGCTGGTCGAGGAGCGCAGGGGCGGCGGTTTCGTAGGTGAAGTTGGGTTCGCAGACTTTCACCGCGACACCGAGCCAAGCTTCTGGGGCGTGCCGGAATGTGGCTGGGTCATTGCACCAGACCGGTTCGGGAAGGGCTATGCGAGCGAGGCCGTCAAAGCCATCCATGACTGGCTGGATAATGAGACGGCGCACGACAAATGTTGCTGCATTATCGACGTTGAAAACGCCCCTTCGATCCGGATTGCGGAGAAAGTCGGCTATGCCCAGAAGGGGACAGTGCGCTTCAATGAGGAGGATGTGATGTATTTTGAGCGTGCCAAGGGCGGGCGGAGCGCCTAGGAATCGCCCGAAAGCAGCACTAGGTTCATCATTATGCCAACGACCTATCTCGATTTTGAAAAGCCGATCGCAGAGCTCGAGACAAAGATTGCCGAGCTGGAAGCGGTGTCCCAGCAGGGTGAAGGCCCGTCGATTTCCGATGAGTTGAAGAAGCTCAAGGACAAGGCCGCCAAGCAGCTGAAGGATACGTATTCCTCGCTGACGCCGTGGCGCAAGACGCAGGTTGCCCGCCACCCGGAGCGCCCGCATTTCAGCGACTATATTGAGCAGCTTTTCGAAGACTTTCAGGAACTAGCCGGCGACCGCGTGTTCGGCAATGACGAGGCGGTCATTGGCGGCCTGGCGACATTCCGCGGCCAGAGCGTCGTTGTGATGGGCCACGAAAAGGGCCGCAACACCGAGAGCCGTCTTCGCCACAATTTCGGTATGGCGCACCCTGAAGGCTACCGTAAGGCGGTGCGCCTGATGGATCTGGCTGACAAGTTCAAGCTGCCGGTCCTGTCCTTCGTCGATACGGCAGGTGCGTTTCCTGGCAAAGCAGGCGAAGAGCGCGGACAGGCCGAGGCGATTGCACGCTCGACCGAGCGCTGCCTGACGCTGACCGTGCCCATGGTGTCGCTCATTATCGGTGAGGGCGGGTCTGGCGGCGCGATTGCCATCGCAGCGGCAAATCGCGTCCTCATGATGGAGCACTCCATCTATTCGGTGATCTCGCCAGAGGGCTGCGCCTCGATCCTTTACCGCGACTCTGCGAAGGCGCGCGATGCGGCCGAAGCGATGAAGATCACGTCTGAAGACCTTCTGAAGCTGAAGGTCGTCGATGATGTCGTTAAGGAGCCGATGGGCGGCGCCCACCGCGACCCGCAGCGTGCGGTCAGTCAGGCTGGCAAGGCCATCGAAAAGGCACTCAGCGAACTGGCAGGTCTGTCGCCCGTCGAGCTGAAGCGCCAGCGCCGCGAGCGGTTCTATGCGATTGGACGCGAAGGCCTGAACTAGGCTCAACGCCTCTGAAATCTGGATAAAGGCAGGCCACGTCCTCGCCCCTATGGGAGAAAAGTCCGGGACGGCCCGGCGCTTTTCTGATGGGGGGCATGCCATGGCGTGGATCATTCTTTTCGTGGCCGGACTGCTTGAAGTTGTCTGGGCCTATTTCATGAAACAGTCGGCCGGATTCACCCGGCTCTGGCCGAGCGTGATTACGCTAACGGCGATGACTGGCAGCTTTGCGCTTCTGTCATGGTCCATGCGCGTCCTGCCGCTCGGCACGGCCTATACGGTGTGGACGGGGATCGGCGCGGTCGGGGCGTTTTTGCTGGGCATCATGTTCCTGGGCGAAAGCGTAAACCCGATGCGTATCGCGGCAGCCGTCCTCATCCTGTCTGGACTTGTGCTGATGCGCTTCTCAGCCGCGAGCTAAAACGGGTAAGCGAACGCCGCGTTTAGCGGGGTGCTCGCTCTTCAGCGCCGCTCAGCAAGAGTGCGATGATGTCAGAACGCGTAAGAATGCCGAGGGCTTTTGCATCCTCCGTGATTACGACGCTTTGCACGCCATTGCTGGTGAAGCGGTTCAACAGCGAACCGACGGGCGCAGTGGCGAGCGCCGTCGAAACTTCGCGTTTCATGAATTGCCCGGCGGTAAGCGGTGCGGCCGTAGTATCGGGCGCTAGCGCATTTATGATTTCATCCTGCTGGACGGCCCCTAAGAGCGCGCCCTCGCTCGTCAGGACCGGCAGGCTTTTGAGTGAATGTGCACGGAAAAGGTCTATGATCTCTGTCAGTAGGGTTTCTGGGCGGCACGAAATAAGAGGCTGGCTCATCACATCGGCACAGGAAATGCCATCGAAACGATGCTGGGCGGCCTCTTCTTCTGCGGCGGCAAGCAGTCGGCCGAGATCGGCGACGCCAAGATTTGGCGACTGGTTGAAGCGCTTCAGAAGTTTGGTGAGCTCTTCATTTGTAAGGCCTAGACGCTGGCGTTCGGGGCTTGGGGGCTTGGGCTGACGGAATGGATAGACGCGGCCCGTCAGGCGATTGAATGCGATGCCTGCCGCGACCAGCGTAATGGTCATCAGCGCAACAGGGCTGAAAGCGAAAACAAAGCCGGTTTCGAGAACTCCGTCTCGCTCAATTGCCGCAAGTAGCGCGACGGCCCCGCCCGGCGGGTGCAGCGATCTCGTCAGGAGCATGAGGAGGATTGCGAAGCCTACGGCGAGGGCGGGGGCTAGCCAAGGCGGTGCGACGAGAAGAACGGCAATTGCGACCAGGCCTGAAACCGTATTGCCGACGATAGCGGACCAGGGTTGCGCAAGAGGCGAATTTGGAACTGCGAAGACGAGCACGGCTGACGCCCCGAGCGGGGCGATGAGATAGAGCGGCAGGCCCCACAACAAGGGAAGAAGAAGCCCGAGAAGCGTGCAGCAGCCAATTCCCACGGCGGCGCCCAGAGAGGCCCTCGCTGCTTCCTTTCGATCGGCTGTAGGCAGTGCCGGCAGTAGATGTTTCAGCCGGAGCCACTGCGATCGTTTATTCGCCATGCGCTGCGCTCCAAGAGGTCTTGAAGTCAGCGCGCCCTTTCTGGCGACGGACTTCCCTGAATGGTTTGTTGAAGAGGCCGGACAGTCGAAGACTTACCAGCGTGCGTCCACGCCAATGGTGAGGCCTTCACGCCTGAAATCGAACGCACCTTCGCCCATCCAATTCTTGCCGTCGGGAAACTGGACAGGGACACCGTCCAGCTGGTCGGGGTCAAAGAGGCGCATATTGACGCCGACCATGTCATTGACCTGATGCTGGTTCCTGAACTCGTCTGTGCGGACCCAGTGCGTGGTTGCCCCGCAGGCCGTGCAGGAGTGGACGTCCACGGCAGCGAGTGCCTTGTCGCTGCGTGCATAGCCGATAGTCTCGCCTTTTGCGCTGACGGATTCTGGTTTGAAGTAACCCCAGGCAGCGCCGGTCTTGCGGCAAAGGCTGCAATTACAATCGAAAATAAAGTCCGGCTTGGCGGCGATGGTGATGTGAACTGCACCGCAGAGGCAGTTGGCTGTCATGATTTTCTATCCTGGCTGAAGGGCGCTGAGACCACGAGACTAGTCTTCTTCGCACATGTCGCAGCTTTCTACTGCCGGGTCATGTTGTAATCGTTCGAGGTCGATACGATCACCGCAATAGAGACAATGCCCGAATTGCCCGCGCTCAAGACGCTTCAACGCAGCTTCGACGCGCTGAAGTTCCTCGTCTCGGTCGATGCTGGTTGCGCCGATTATATGGGTCTCGCCCATATCGGTGTCAGCGCTGTGAGGCGTTGTTGCACGTCCCAATCCCTGACCCATACGAGGCTTCATGGGTTGAGCCTGCGCGCTGTTTTAAGTCTTGGCAAGGGCTAGCCAGGAAAGCACGGTTTGGTTTATCGATAGTCGAGAAGTTTTAGCCTTCCCGGAGGGATTATGGGGCCTGCGCCACTCGAACTGGACGCCGTGACGAAACGCTTTGGCAGTTTCACGGCGGTCCGCGATCTGACCATGAGTGTGCCCAAGGGCAGCATTGTCGGCTTTCTTGGTCCAAACGGGGCGGGCAAGTCGACCAGCCTGCGCATGGCGCTCGGCGTACTGAGCCCCGATGAGGGGAAGGTGAATCTGTTTGGCGCGTCGCCGAACATTGAAAGCCTGCGCCATGTCGGCTTCCTTCCAGAGGAGCGCGGCCTCTACAAAAAGATGACGGCGCGGGCGACCATTTCCTATTTCGCCCGATTGAAAGGCATGAGTGCGGGCGAGAGTCGCAAGCGTGCTGACGAGTTGCTGGAGCGTATGGGCCTTGGCGAGTTTGCGCGTGCGCGCGTGTCCAAGCTGTCAAAGGGCATGTCGCAGAAGGTCCAGATCCTGTCGTCGCTGGCCCATCAGCCTGACTTCCTTATCCTGGATGAGCCGTTTTCGGGCCTCGACCCGGTCAACCAGCAAGGGCTGGAAGACATGATTATCGAGGAGCACAAACGCGGCGCGACGATCCTGTTCTCTACGCATGTGATGGAGCATGCCGAGCGCCTCTGCGACTCCATTGTGATGATGGCACGCGGACGAAAGGTGTTCGATGGCACACTGGATGAGGCGTTTGGGGCGCTTGGCCGCGCCGTGCTGATCGGCGTGTCTGCCGGGTTCGACCTTGATGCGGCGCTGAAGCCAAAGGGTTTTGAGATTAATGAACGCAGCGGTGATGTCTGGCGTGTGAGGCTGCCGGCCGGTGTTGACGCACAGGACGCCCTTCGCGCGGCCATTGATGCGGGCGCACCGATTACGAGTTTCAGGCCGGAAGAAGCGCGGCTGCGCGATGTCTTTGTGTCGCTGGTGTCCGAAGCTGAAGCTGAAGACCTTCGCCAGTCGCTAGCCGCCGATACTGCGAGGAAAGTCGCATGATCCGTTCCATCTATCTCGTCGCCCGGCGCGACTATCTTGGTTATGTGCAGGCCTGGGGCTTCTGGCTCGGTCTTCTGCTGACGCCGCTATTGCTGGCTGTTGCAATCATGGCCCCCACCTGGGCTGAGAATTCGCAACCGACGCGCTATTATGCCGTCATCGAGAGCGGGGATACGTTCTCTACCGTTCTCGATGCCGAACTGAACGAAAACCGTGTCGAGATGGCGAGACTGTCGCTCGATCCAGCCAGCGTGATGGGGGGCGCGGAACCCAATGAGGCGCTGGTTACCTTCGATGAGACGCTCCAAAGCGGCGCATCTATTGAAGAGGCGCTGGACCGGGCGGGGGCACCCGCTTTCGAGTTGCCGCAAGCAGGGTTCGTGCAGGTCCCGGCGCCCGCCACCACGCAGGACGCGATTACGCCCTACCTGTTGGGCGACCAACTGGTCGATACACCCGAAGGGCCGCTGCCGCTCTTTGCCGCGATCTTCGTGCCTGATGGCGATGGCGAGATTGAATACTGGAGCGAGAACGTCACAGCTGACACGCTTCTGCGGCGGGCAAAAGCTGCGGAACGGACGCTGGCAGAGCGCCGCATCTTCGAGAGTGCGGGCGTTGACCCGGCGCTTCTGAGCCGGGCAAGTCAGGAAACGCGACCCGTAACCGAACGAAGGGCCCGCCCGGCTTCTTCGGAAGGCGGCTCGCAAGTGACCATGGCGGACCGTGCGCCTTTCTATGCGTCGGTGCTTATGGCCTTCATGCTGTGGTTCCTGATCTTCTCTGTTGTGAACTATCTTCTGATGGGCACGATCGAGGAGCGGTCGAACAAGATTTTCGACAGCCTGCTGACTTCGGTAAAGCTGCCTCACATGCTGGCGGGCAAGCTGCTCGCCGTTCTGGCAGTGGCATTGACGCTGATGGGGGTCTGGGCCCTTGGTACAACGATCCTAGCAACGGCGCTCGGGGACATGATCGACCCGGGTATTCGCGGGCCAATCTTCACGGTGCTTGGCTCTGTTGGGGATTTCCAGCTTCTGCTGCCGGCACTGCTCAGCTTCGTGCTCGGCTATCTGATGTATGGCGCCATCTTCCTCGCGCTCGGCTCGCTCTGCGACACGATCCAGGAAGCCCAGACGCTGATGACGCCGCTGATCGTGATGCTGATGGTGCCGATGTTCATGATAACGGTTGCGATCTCGGACCCTGAATCACCGTTGATTGCTGTGATGAGCTGGGTGCCGGTCTTTACGCCCTTCCTGCTCATCCTGCGCATTCCGACCGTGCTGCCGCTGTGGGAGATAGCTGGCCTGCTCGTTCTGATGATTGCCGCCTCGCTTCTGGTGCTGTGGCTGGCCTCGCGTGTCTATCGCGCGGGGGCGGTACATGGCGCGGGTGTCGGCGATGTCGGCAAATGGTTCGGCAAGCTGGTGCCGGGGAAGAAGTCGAAGGCTTAAGGCTCCTTGCCGCTTCATTCTTCGACAGGCTCAGAATGAGGTTCCGTTTGATGCTTCTTTTCAGATGACCTCACCCCGAGCCTGTCGAAGGGCGAGGTCCTTCGCGCTGCGTTCTGGCGGCCGCGCAGTTGTCAGACATGAAAAAGCCCCTCCGGCCAGGGCCGAAGGGGCTGATTTCACACCAGATGGCGGTCTGGTTCTAGGCCAGACCCTCGCGCTGGGCGCGCTTACGAGCAAGTTTGCGAGCGCGGCGCACAGCTTCTGCTTTCTGGCGGGCCTTCTTTTCGGAAGGCTTTTCGAAATGCGTGCGGGATTTCATTTCCCGGAAAAGGCCCTCACGCTGCATCTTCTTCTTCAGTGCGCGAAGGGCTTGTTCGACATTGTTGTCGCGGACGACGATCTGTACGATGTTCAAATCTCCATTTGTTTTCCCAGCCGGTAGAGCCAACTGAGACATAGTCTGGCGTGATCAGATACTTGTGAAGGCGCGCCTATAACACCAATTTTTGAGCTTGCCTACTCCCGGAGCCAGCAATGACAGCACAACGCCCGTCGATACGACTACAGGATAAATGGCTGGATGCGCTGCTGCCGCATGTCGCTGACATGGGCTGGACGGATCAAGCCGCTGAAGTGTCAATGCGCGAGGCGGGAATAGGTTCCGACGAAGCTGCACTTGCGGCACCGAATGGGATCAGCGATCTGATCGAGCGCTTCTTCGGCCGGGCCGAAGAGGGCATGCTGGCGGCGCTGGACGAACAAGACACTTCCGCGCTGCGGACACATGAGAAAGTGGCAGCGGGTATAAAGGCCTGGCTCGGCGCGCTGGAGCCGCACCGCGAGGCCGTGAAGCGGGCCTCTGCGCGCGGCTTTCTGCCCTGGAACACGTCAGATGCAGCCCAGCGGACGTGGAAGACCGCTGATGCAATCTGGACGGCGGCGGGCGATACGGCGACGGACTATAACCGCGAGACCAAGCGCGGCCTCCTGTCAGCGGTGCTGCCGCCAATCGTGCTTTACTGGCAGAATGAACCCGACGAGGCGGACCTCGACGCGTTTATCGCGAAGCGGCTGGAGAATGCGATGACCTTTGGCAAGTGGGGTTCAAAGATCGCAAAGCCGGGTCTTGAGCTGCTGGACAGGTTGCGCGGGCGGGGAGACGACGGGTAAGACGGCCCGAAACGTCCCAATCAGACCAATGGATCGAAGGCATGTTCGACCTTTTCCTCGCGCCCGAAATCGCAGGCGGCGCCGCCCCCGCAATTGTCAGCTCCGAAGCTGAAGAACTGCCGCGTGCTGTTCACCGCATGATATCGGCGGCGATGAATACGCAGGACCCGGTTCAGCTGGATGCGGTGACGCGTTCTGCGAAGATAGCTTATCCTCAACATGCCGAGGAGATTGATGCGATTGTGGAGGACCTGAAGCTGCCGGTTGAGCCGCTGCGGATCCAGCCGGTCGTGGTACCGGCCCCGCAGCCGGCAAGGTTCGAGCGGGTAGATTTCTGGGAAGATCGTAACGGTGAAATCTCACTGAGCGCAGCGGAGACCAAGGGTAATTCCGATACGCTGTTCCTCGGGCTGCAGGGAAAGCTCAACCTGAAGCGCCGCTCGCAGATCCACCGGCTGGAAACCTATGCGAACATGGCTGAGGCCAATGGGATCGACAGCCAGAACAATTGGGGCGCATCCTACCAGCTTGATACGCTCTGGACCGATGCGTATTTCGGCTACGTGCGCGGATCGTTCGCGCGTGATGACTTTGCCGGGTTCAAGACAGATGCATTTGCGGGCGTCGGGGCGGGCGCGTACCTGATACAGGGCGCGGCCATGACGCTGCGCAGTGAGTTCGGTCCGGGCTATCGATTCCTTGATATCGCCAAGAAGGATGGCACGGCCGGGTCCATTGGTGTTTATGGCGCGGCTGAGTTTGACTGGCTCATTGATGAAGACTGGACGCTGGAGCTTGATACGAAGGTCAACTTCTCGGGGCCGACCTCTACGGTACACCCAACGCTGCGCATGAATACGGATGTCTCAGACCATGTACAGGCGGGGCTTTCCTATGATGTGCGCTATGAGTCCAATCCACCCCTGAAAAGCGAAAGCCTCGACAGGATCCTGCGGTTCAATGTGAAGTACAAATACTAGGCCGCGGCAGCGCCTGTCTTCTGAATGGCGTCGCGCTGGCATGTCTCTGGCGGGTCGCTGGCGGCCCGGTGGCGTGGCCTGGCGGGACCTGATTTGGCTTTATTGCGGTTCAGCTTAATCACATGGAACCGTAGGGGAGAACATAATGCAGTTCAGAGCCGATGCCGAGAAAATAAAGCGCTGGCGCGAGGAGCGTCACTGGTCGCAGGAGCACCTGGCTGAACTTGCCGGGATTGGTCTTCGGACTGTCCAGCGCATCGAGAAAGGCGAGCAGGCCTCTGGTGAGTCGATCAAGGCGCTTGCGGCTGCTTTCAACGTTGATGCCATGACACTGACGGTGGATGCGAAGTCCGAAGCTGCGGAGGCGGCGGTGCGAACCCACGCAGAAGGACTGGCAGCGCTCAAGCTTTCCTTCTGGATCCACCTGGGAAGCTGGGGACTTGGCATGCTGATCTTCCTTGCCATCGGGGTCACCCAGCAAAACCTGTTTGTCATGGTCGTCCCGGCGATGTGGTGGACTGTCGGTCTGGCGGGACATGCCCTCGCCGTCCTGATCGTGGCGCTTGCCGGCCACTATGAGAGACAGCGGGGTCGGGTTTAGGGAAAGCCGTTCCGAACCGGCGCGAGGGGCTGCTAAACGCGCCCCGTCCGTCTGACAATATGGCCCATCTTGCGGCCGGGCTTGGGGTCTCGTTTGCCGTAGAGGGTCAGCACGGTGCCGTCCGGATAGGATTCAGGAGGGGCGAGGGCTTCTTCGCCGAGCAGGTTTTCCATTTCCGCATCGAAGTGACGGGTCACGGGGGCGAGGGGCCAGTCAGCAACGGCGCGAATGTGCTGTTCGAACTGGCCGATGGCGCAGGCTTCCGGGGTCCAGTGACCGGAATTGTGGACGCGCGGTGCCATTTCATTGGCGAGCAGGGTGCCGTCTTCCAGAACGAAAAGCTCCAGCGCGAGGACGCCGATGTGGCCCGTTTCTGTCGCAAGTGTTTCGGCCAGTTTACGGGCGCGGGCTACGACGTCATTCGGCAGGCCGCAAGGCACGGTCGACCGCTTTAGAATTCCATTCCCATGATCGTTCTTGCTGGGCTCGAATGCCGTCATCGACCCATCAGAGGCGCGCGCAATAACGACGGAGATTTCTCGCTCGAACGGGACAAGCGCTTCAAGAATGGCAGGCGCTTGCCCGATCTCTTTATAGGCTGCTTCAAGATCGTCGCCGGGTTTCGCGCGAACCTGACCTTTGCCGTCATAGCCATCGCGGCGTGTCTTCAGAAGGCCCTCCCCGCCGAGCGTTTCAAGTGCAGTTTCCAGCTGTTCGACACTATCGACCGGTTCAAAGGCGCCCGTTTCGATACCGATGGCGTTGAGGAACTGTTTTTCGGCCAGTCGATCTTGAGAGACTTCAAGCGATTTGACGCCGGGCCGAACAATCACGCCTTTGGAAACGAGGTTTGCGACCGAAGCGACAGGGATGTTCTCGAACTCGTAAGTGATGACATCGCAATTCTCGGCGAAGTCGCTGAGCGCAGTTTCATCGTCATACTCGGCGTCCCAGTGGCCGGCAGCGACGCGTGCGGCGGGCGGGCTGTCGCCCGGGCAGAAAATATTTACGTCAAAGCCAAGCTGGGCGGCGGCGCCCGCCAGCATGCGGCCGAGCTGGCCGCCGCCAAGGATGCCGATCACTGATCCAGCTGGAAGCGGGCTCATTCCTCTGGCGCCTCGCCGACACTGTCGGTCTGTGCCTTGCGATAGGCGTCGAGCCTGGCAGCAACGTCGCTATCATTCAGTGCAATGATGGACGCCGCGAGAAGAGCGGCATTGACGGCGCCCGCTTCGCCAATCGCCAGCGTACCCACAGGAACGCCTTTTGGCATCTGGACAATGGAGAGAAGGCTATCCATGCCTTTCAAGGCGCGTGATTTGACCGGGACACCCAGCACGGGAAGTGGCGTCATTGCAGCGGTCATGCCGGGCAGATGAGCCGCGCCGCCTGCGCCCGCAATGATGACCTGCAAGCCGCGGCCCCTGGCAGACTTTGCATATTCAGAAAGCCGGTCAGGCGTGCGGTGCGCAGAGACGATACGGGCCTCGTGGGCGACGCCCAATTGCTCGAGCGTTTGGCAGGCAAGCTTCATGACAGGCCAGTCTGACTGGCTGCCCATGATTACGCCGACGATCGCTTGGGATGCACTCATTGTCTGGCGCCCCTCTTTCAGGAAGCGGCAGAACATAGAGGTCGGCCCTCATGCGTCAAGACGTGCTGTTCTGCTGGCCGCAAGGCGCGTTACATCCTATAATTGGCGGATGGACAGATCAGGTGAGCAACTTGCCCAAGGCGGCAAGATCAGACGTGCGGCAACGCCAGCGGAAAAAATGCTGGAAGCGCTGGACCTGCCTTTGACTTCCGGCGACCTAAAAGTGGACGCAGGGCTGCGCGCGCTGGCTGAAGAGGTCTTGTACCTCCGGGGGCAGGAGGCGCGCCTCCACCGTGCCCTGTCATTCTCCGAGGCGCTTGCTGATCGCGACGCGCTCTGTCCGGTCTTCAATCGCCGCGCCTTCGTGCGTGAGATATCCCGGGAAATGGCGCTGTCACGCCGACACGGAAGCTCGCTTTGTCTTCTCTATATCGATCTTGACCGCTTCAAGCTGGTCAATGACCGCTTCGGCCATGCGACGGGCGACAAGGCGCTGAAGTCGGTCTGCAATCTCATAAACTCCAACATCCGCGAAACAGATATCGTCGGCAGGCTCGGCGGCGATGAGTTTGGCGTGATCCTGTCTCATGCGCTGCGTAGCGACGGAGAGGCAAAAACCGCTGAGCTTACCAAGCTGATCAGCGATATGGTCATCACTGCCCCGGACGGGAGAACAGGGGAGCCGGTGTCGCTTGGGGCGTCCTGCGGGATCGTCCAGTGGGATGGCCGGATGAGTGCTGACGCCCTTATCGCAGCAGCAGATGAGGCGATGTACCGCTCAAAAACCGAGCGCCGCCAGACGCCAAAATGAAATCCTCTTCATGCCGACGATTTTTCGTCGAATCCACGTGACCGCCCTTTTCTGATGTGATTTACTGTGACCTCAAAAGCACAGTTTTCTCATCAGCAAGAAAGGAGCATGATACATGTCACTACAAGGACGTATCTCCGAACTCTCTAGCCGCCATCAGCGTCTTGATGAGGAGATTGAGCAGGAGCAGAAGAGACCCGCCGCGGATGAAGCCCGGCTTCACGATCTCAAACGCCGGAAGCTCAAGATCAAGGAAGAGCTTCACCACCTTAAACCGAACTAATCTGGCAGTCTGGCGTTACCTGATCCGGTGGGGCGCTTCCTGCTGGATCAGGAGCCCAGATGGACCAGCCAGTTACCCTTATTCTCGGACTCGGCCAGATGACTGGCGAGGCTGTAGCCCGGCGCTTCGCTGAAGATGGCCACGCCGTTGTCGCTTGCGACCAGAGCCAGAAGCGGGTCGAGAAGTTCGCCGATAGCCTGCGCGACAGAGCGATTGTCCATCAGGAAGATCTCGATACGCAAATTGGGGTGAAGAATGCGCTGGCCGCCGCATTGGAAGCCTATGGTCAGGTCGATCACATCGTCGCTGTTCCGCCGATTCCGTCCAAGACAGCTTTCACTGAGCTGAATGTGGCGGATTTCGAAAAGGCGCACACCAAGGCGCTTCGTACCTCCATCCTCATACTGAAAATGTTTGAACGCCATGTCGCCAAACGCGTGGATGAGGCGGGTGAAACGCTTGGCCGCAAGAAGCAGCTTGGCTCTGTCACATTCGTGCTTTCGCTCTCTGCCCAGCAAGTGAGCGAGGGAGATTTTGCCGATGCGGTCATGCAGCATGCGATATTGGGTGTCGTGAGGGCGGGCGCCGTCGATCTGGCATCCAAAGGTATTCGGGTAAACGCGATCTGCGCTCTGCGGCCCCGTGCCGAGAGTGAAGACCCTTCACTGCGCAAACGTACCCCACTTGGCCGTGCCAGTCTTGCCGACGAGATTGCAGAGGCCGCGCTGTATCTCTCTTCGCCTAAATCGGCGATCATCACAGGCGAGACGCTGGTCATGGATGGCGGCCGCTCGCGCCTTAGTGGTGTTATCGACGACTTTGAAGACTAGACGCGCTTCCCAGCATACCACGAGAAAAAAAGCCCCGCAGGCCTTACGGTCTGCGGGGCTTTCAGTTCGGGGAGGGCGTAAAGGCTTACTTCTTCGGGTGCAGTATGACCGGCATCCAGGTGTAACCCTTTACGAAGGAATGCGCATTGCGCTCTGGTTCTTCCAGAACTTCGACATGCTCGAAGCGCTCCAGAAGCTCTTCCCAGAGAATGCGGAGTTGAAGCTCTGCCAGGCGGTTACCAACGCAACGGTGAATGCCGAAGCCGAAAGCGATGTGGTTACGGGCCTGCTTGCGGTCGATGACCAGACGATAAGGGTCTTCGTCCCAGAACCGCCCATCGCGGTTGGCCGAGACATACCACATGGCGACCTGCTCGCCTTTCTTGATGGTTTTGCCACGGATTTCGACATCCTCGAGTGCGGTGCGGCGCATATAGGCAAGCGGCGTCTGCCAGCGGATTACTTCTGAAACCATGTTCGGAATCAGCGATGGGTCAGCCTTCAGCTTCTCGAACTGGTCTGGCCACTTGTTGAGCGCGTGGACCGAGGCCGTCATCGAGTTGCGGGTGGTGTCATTGCCGCCAACGATGAGCAGGATCACGTTTCCGAGCAGCTCCATCGGCGTCATGTTCTTGGTCTTCTCACCATGAGCGAGAAGGCTCATCAGGTCATTCTTGACCGGCTTGGACTGACGGTCCTGATAGATGCCCATGAAGGTGGTCAGGCATTCCATGAGTTCCTGCTTCCACTGGTCGAGGCCGCCGGGGCAGATGTCTGGATTGTGCGGGTTCGTCGCAACGTCCGACCAGTGGGTCAGCTTGCGGCGATCTTCGAACGGAAAGTCGAACAGGGTGGCGAGCATCATGGTGGTGAGCTCGATCGAGACCGTGTCGACCCAGTCGAATGGTTCATTCACAGGCAGCGAATCCAGCAGGCCCTGAGTCCGCGAACGGATCAGCGGCTCGAATTCCTTGAGCATGTTCGGCGCGACGGCCGGCTGCACGGTCTTGCGCTGTTCGGAGTGGCGCGGCTCATCCATAGCGATGAACATCGGCAGTTCGAAATCATCGAACGGCGCGCCGAGCGTGATGCCGCCATACTCCCATGACGATGAGAAGCGCTTATGATCGATGTCGACGTCGCGGACATCGTCATACAGCGTCACGGACCAGTACGGACCGGCAAAGCTGTCCGGCGTGTAGTGGACCGGATCATTGTCGCGCATCCACTTGAAGAAATCCCAATGAGCATCGCGGCGCCAGAGCTCCGGGTCGAGGATGTCGAACGTCTTCATGTCGACATCTTCAGGCGACGGGATCGGAGCGTCACGGTCGAGATGGAATTCCATCAGCTTTTCGCGGCCCGTCGTCTTAGGACGCTCTACATTGTGGGGGATCTTCGTTGCTGTATCAGCCATGTCCTTGCCTCCTGATCTCCCGGTATTCCGGTGAGTTTTCTTGAACCTCGCCGAAGGTAACACAAAGAGAATGAAAAAACCATGACGCAGGCGTCATTTTTTTACGCGTAACGTTCGGCGCGGGCTTTTTCGATGGCGGATTTCAGGGCGCTGTGCAGGGATTTTCTTTCGCCCGGCGTCAGGAAACGGCCAATGACATAGGCCTGCTGGCCATGGGCAAGCTTCAGTTCGCTTGGCTTGCGTTCCGGGAAATCGAGAGAAAGGCGGGCAAAACCAGTTGGCAGCTCGACGCGGCGCGGATCTTTACCAGGGGCGGTGTGAGACAAGGCGATCCGCTCGGCCGTCACTTCGATGCGGGTTTCCTGGCGCAGCTTGTGGAAGCTGGCCCGGAAGGCGAGCCAGATGGCCAGCGCATCGAGGCCGAACCAGGCAATGACAGGCACCGCGCCCATGGCCAGGAACATCATGCCGCCGACAAAGCTCATAAGCCCGACAAGGCCCATGACGACCAGGAAGGCCCGAGGGCTGAGCGCCGTATGCGGCGTCAGTGTCGCGTCGAAATAGACAGTGGATTGGCTCTCATTCATGGCGCACCGGAAAATATAGTTGCGGCACATGTTGGCAAGTTGTCGCTTGATCGCAGCGCCGCGGCATTTACACCACCGCCTATGGCAAAGACCCCGACGAAAACACGCAGAAAGCGCCGCTCACCGACGCTAGGACCAGAGAAGACCGCGCAGCTTTATGCGGCGCTCGCTGAAGACAGGCCCGCGCCTGAAACAGAGCTCAACTATCACAATCCCTTCACGCTTGTTGTGGCCGTGGCCTTGTCAGCGCAGGCAACCGATGTCGGCGTGAACAAGGCGACGAAAAAGCTGTTCGAGGTCGCCGATACGCCTGAGGCGATGCTGGCGCTTGGCGAAGAGGGCGTCGCCGATCACATCAAGACGATCGGCCTCTGGCGCAACAAGGCGAAGAATGTGATCGCGCTTTGTGAGCTTCTGATCGAGGAGTTTGGCGGCGAGGTACCGCAGACGCGCGAGGAGCTGACGAGGCTGCCCGGCGTCGGGCGCAAGACGGCCAACGTGGTGCTGAATGAGGCTTTCGGACAGCCAACCATCGCAGTCGACACGCACATCTTCCGTGTGTCCAACCGCACCGGCCTCGCGCCGGGAAAGACTCCGGATGACGTCGAGGACCAGCTGGAGCGGGTGACTCCCGATGAGTTCAAGAAGGGCGCCCATCACTGGCTGATCCTGCACGGGCGTTACGTTTGCGTGGCGCGAAAGCCGAAATGCTGGCTGTGCACGATCAGCGACATCTGCAAGTTCAAGGACAAGACGCCTGATCCCGGGCGGAAGGAGTCCGATCTGGGGCCGAAGGGGTAAAGGCCCTAAGTTGGGAGATGAAGCCGCATACGTAAAACTAGCTGATTTAACGCGGGGCGCGTTTTGCCAGGATGCGCTGCAGGGTGCGGCGGTGCATGTTCAGGCGGCGGGCCGTTTCCGAGACATTGTGGTTACAGAGCTCATAGACGCGCTGGATATGCTCCCAGCGGACGCGGTCTGCCGACATCGGATTCTCAGGCGGCTCCGGCAGGCTGTCGCCCTTATTGACGAGCGCGCGAATGATGTCTTCGACTTCTGCGGGCTTGGCGAGATAGTCAGCGGCGCCGGCCTTGACCGCGGCAACAGCGGTCGCGATCGCGCCATAGCCGGTGAGGATCACCGCGCGGGCATCCGGACGGTATTGCTGCAGTGTTTCGACGACGTCGAGACCTGATCCGTCCTCAAGACGAAGATCCAGCACAGCGAAAGCGGGCGGGTTCATCCGGGCGATGTCCTTGGCTTCACTGGCACTTGAGACCGCCGACACGAGAAAGCCACGCTGCGTCAGTGCGCGCGCGAGCCGCTGTAGAAATGGGCCGTCATCATCAAGTATCAGGCAAGTGCGATCCTCAACATCCTTGAGGGCCTCATGAATTTTGACGGTAACGTTATAGTCCATGATCATGTCTCCACTGTGGGACCAATTATTTGCATTCGTTCGGATTCCAAGCTTTCCAGTGCGCCTCGCGGCCAGACAGCCTGTACAATTGCGCCTTTACGCGGGGGGGTGCGATTACGCGTCGCAATTCGCCCGCCTGTTCTTTCGATCAGTGTCTTTGCAATGAAGAAACCGAGCCCCATGTCGCCGCCATGCAGATGCGCTTCTCCGCGCTGTGAAACGTAGGGCTCTCCCAGCTTCGGCATTACATCGGGGGCGAAACCCGGCCCATCATCGCTCACCGTCACCATGAATTGCTTGTCAGTCCAGCTGGCGGCGGCCTTGACGTGGCTATCTGCAAAGCTGACCGCGTTTTCAACGAAAGCCCCAAGGGCATGCAGGACTTCAGGGCTTCGACGGATCGTGGGGATGCGCGGTTCGCCATTCTCTCCAGCTGACCAGGTCACATTAAGCGTGACACCGAGCCCCCTGAAAGGTGCGGCAGCTTCTTCGACCAGGCTGGAAAGTGGCATATTGGCGTGGACGATGTCCTCTGCCTCACGTGAACGGCTAAGCTGGCGCAGGATATCGCGGCAGCGGTCGGCCTGCTCTGCGATCAGGCGTACATCGTCGTGGTGAGGATCGTCAGGTTGCAGGTCGCCGGCAAGCTCTTTCGCGACAAGGTGAATTGTCGCGAGCGGGGTGCCGAGCTCATGGGCGGTCATCGCGGCCATTGCGCCAAGCGCTGAGAGTTTCTGTTCGCGTGCCATGACAACAGAAGCGGCATCCATTGCGCGCACAAGCCGAGCCTCGTCCTCACTGAGGCGGACGGAAGACACGGCAAAGAAAACGATAGCGAGCAGGAAGGCGGCGAAATGGCCCCATTCGAAAAGGGCGGGAAGGTTGAGACTGCTTCCCGGATACCAGGGCAGATCGAGCGCAAAGACTGGCATCATGGCCGCGAGCGCAATCGCCAACGCGGCGATGAGCGCTGAATAGCGCGGGCGAAGGCTGCTTGCGGCAACTGTAACGGGCGCAAGCAGGAAGAGAAGGAAGGGGTTTGACAGTCCGCCCGTCAAACCAAGCAGGAGCGCCAGCTGCACAGTATCGAAACAGAGCTGTAGCGCGGCTTCCCATCCCTTCAGTAGGACCTGGTCCCGCATGGCGAAGGATAGAAAAACGTTGAGCCACGCCGACGCTGCAATAACGGTCAGACAAGGGCCAAGCGACACGTCGAAGCCCAGAACAAAATTGACGAAGAGCACGGCAGCCGTCTGGCCCCCCACGGCGAGCCAGCGCAGAGTCGTCAGCGTGCGAAGGCGAGCCCGTCCACGCGCAGCATCCACGCCGGCAAGCCCGGTTGGCAGCAGGCTGTACAGGGCCTGCTCTATTCCTTCGCGAGACGCATGGGCGTCATCCATCCTTGCCCCTTTCGGCTGTGCCGCGAGATGCGACACTGTAGCGGCGCAACGCCGTCTTGATCGAAGCGCCTGTCCAAAGCATACGTAGCCGCATGCGCATCAGATCGACAATTCTCTTAGCATCTTTCCTTCTCGCGGCAGCGTGCAGCGGCGCGAACGAGGCGAGTGAGACTGCATCGCCTGGCGAGACGGCGAGGTCAGGCGGGCCGGTCGCGGGGTGTACCTCGCGCGCCTATGAAGAGATTGGCGGTCCTTTCGAACTGACTATGCACACCGGTGAGCGGGTGACCCAAGAAGATTTCATGGGCAAACCATCCCTTATCTATTTCGGCTTTACCTATTGTCCTGATGTCTGCCCTGGCACGCTGGTCGCGATCAATAACGCCTATAGCCGCCTGCCAGAAGAGATGGAGCGCCCGCAAACGCTGCTGATCAGCGTCGACCCCGAGCGCGATACGCCAGAGGCTCTCGCAGACTATGTCCAGAGCAATGCATTCCCGGACGGACTTGTGGGTCTGACAGGCACACCGGAAGAAATCGAAGCGGTTGCGAATGAGTTCAGCGCGGCTTTCTCTCGTGTCGAAACGCCGGAAAGCGTGGCCGAATACACCATGGACCACACATCGCTCATCTATGTGATGGGCCCGGACTGGAAGCTCAAAACTTTCTTCTCGGAGACGATTACCAATCCGGAAGAGATGGCCACGTGCCTTGAGACAATCTTCGGCTAGCACTGGCTGATTGCCAAAGCTCGCCGGCCCGCCTATGTTGCGCTGCAGCATACGGAAGGTAACGCTTTGCTCTACGCTCTTGTTGAAATGAACCGCGCGGCCATGGCGCCGCTGCGCTTGCAGGCCAAGGCAACCGCATCCTTCTGGAGTTCTTCGATGAACCCGGCGCGCGATACCGACGCAGGCCGTGCCATTGCGGCGGCGGCCAACGTGTTCGAGCGCGCGACCCGCTATTATGGCAAGCCGGAGTGGCAGATTGATTCAACCGAAATCGATGGCAGGTCCCATGCCGTCATGCCGGTCACGGCATGGTCATCGCCCTGGTGCCAGCTTGTTCATTTCGAGACGGCAGGAGCACCGGAAAACCGGCCGGACCTGATCATCGTTGCGCCACTTTCTGGGCATTATGCGACGCTGCTGCGCGGAACGGTCGAAGCCTTCCTGCCGACCCATAATGTCTACATCACCGACTGGACGGATGCCCGGATGGCGCCGATCTGGTTCGGCCGCTTCGATCTCGACGATTATATCGACCACATTCAGGACATGCTTGGTTTCCTGGGTGCGGGAGCGCATGTGCTGGCGGTCTGCCAGCCTGGCCCGCCTGTGCTGGCTGCGATCTCAATGATGGCAGAAGACGGCTCCGACGCATTGCCTGCGACCATGACCTTCATGGGCTCGCCAATCGATGCCCGCCGCTCACCGACCGTCCCGAATGTTCTGGCGGAAGAGCGCAGCCTCGACTGGTTCCGCTCCAAGATGATCCATACTGTGCCGCTGCCATGGGCAGGGGCGGGCCGCCGGGTCTATCCGGGTTTTATCCAGCTTAGCTCTTTCATGCATATGAACTGGGACCGGCACGTCGATGCGCAGCATCGTTTCTTCGAGCACCTTATCGAAGGTGATGAAGACGGCGCTGAAAAGCACCAGGCATTCTATGACGAATATCTGTCGGTGCTGGACCTGACCGAAGAGTTTTACATCCAGACGATTGAGCGGGTTTTCCAGAAAGCCCTGTTGGCCAAAGGTGAGTACCGCTACCGCGACCAGCGCCTCGTCAAGCCTGAGGCGATCTCATCTGTCGGCCTGATGACGGTCGAAGGTGAGCTGGACGATATTTCTGGCATCGGCCAGACACAGGCCGCGCACGACCTCTGTACCAGTATTCCTGGCGCACTGAAGGAAGACTATGTGCAGCCTGGTGTTGGCCATTACGGCGTGTTCAACGGCTCCAAATTTCGTCAGCAGATCGTGCCGCGGGTAATCAAGTTCCAGCAGCATGTGACCAAGGCGCGCTAGCTTTCACCTGCGCGCCCGGCCGGGTCGGGCCTACTCGCCCTGGGCGCGAAGCTCCGCTTCTGCTTCCAGTGTAATCGTTTCGCCAGTTTCGGTTTCAAAGCTGAAAGAGATGTTCGCTGTTTCACCGGCGGAGAGGTCTTCAACCAGGCCGAAGAACATGAGGTGGCTGCCGCCGCGCTCCAGCGTTAGCGTCTCACCGTCAGCGATTTCGAAGGTTTCGACAGGGCGCATCTGCATGGTGCCGTCATTCATCTCCATCGTGTGCATTTCGACAGTGCCGGCAATATCGGAGATGGCGCCCGTTAGCGTGACACTGCCGCCCTCCACGGCAATCTCGATCCCGCCCATGGTCACGTCCCGTCCGGCGATGGGCGCCATGATGAAAGCGTCCTCATAGGACAGAACGGGGCCATCAGTTTCAGCAGGACCGCCGCAAGCTGCGATGAAAGCAGGCGCGATGAGCAGGGCAGAGAGACGTTTCATTGAGATGTCTTTCACAAGAGGGAAAACTTGAGTGGGGTGAATGCCTAGGGCCGCCAGAAACCAATGATACGCCGAACCTCTTCCATCACTGGCTCAGCAATGGCGTCAGCCCGCTCGGCGCCGCTGCGAAGGGCGGCATCGATTTCGTCTGGATTGTCCATCAGCTCCCGCATCCGCGAGGTGATGGGCGCCAGATGATCAACGGCAAGATCGGCGAGCGCAGGCTTGAATGTGCCAAACCCCTTGCCGCCATACTCAGCCAGCACCTGTTCGTCGGTCATATTTGCGAGCGCGCCATAGATGCCGACGAGATTTGCAACTTCTGGCCGGCCCTCTAGGCCGTCGATATCGGTCGGCATGTCGCCGAGCGTATCGGTCTTCGATTTCTTGATCTTGCGAGAGATCGTGTCGGCGTCGTCGATCAGGTTGATGCGCGAATTCTCCGCAGGATCGGATTTCGACATCTTCTTGGTGCCGTCTTTCAGGCTCATGATGCGGGCGCCGGGCCCTTCGGTCAGGGCTTCGGGCAGTGGGAAGAAGTCCGGCGCGCCGTATTCACGGTTGAAGCGATCAGCAATATCGCGCGAAAGCTCCAGGTGCTGGCGCTGGTCTTCGCCGACAGGCACATGCGTTGCCTTGTAGGCCAGGATGTCGGCGGCTTGCAGCACAGGATAGTTGAACAGGCCGACCGACGAGCGCTCTGCGTCCTTGCCTGACTTTTCCTTGAACTGGATCATTTTCTCCAGCCAGCCCATGCGGGCGACGCTGTCGAAGATCCAGGTCAGCTCCGTGTGCACGCGCACCGATGACTGGGCAAAGAGGACTGACTTTTCCGGGTCGACGCCGCTTGCCATCATGGCGGCAGCGATCTGCCTGGTCTGATTAGCGAGCTGCGACTGGTCGAAAGGCATCGTGATCGCATGCAGGTCGACGACACAGAAGACGCAGTCCCAGCCATCATTCTGAAGTGTGGTGAATTTCTTCAGGGCACCGAGGTAATTTCCAAGGTGGAGATTGCCGGTGGGCTGAATGCCGGAAAAGACCCGTTTGGGCCCGGCATAGGTCGGGGTGTCTTGCTCGCTCATGGCGCCGCCAATAGCGCAAGGCTCTAGCGGCGCAAAGCCCCCTTCATGTCACTGAGACGAATAGCGCCAAAGATGAATGCAAAAACCAGATACGCCGCAGCGCCCACGAGGGCGATCACGATCGCGCCAACGAACTTGGAATCGAGCGCATATTCGGAAATCTGGCCGCTGATGCCGGCAAGGTACCAGAGCAGCGCGCCCAGTGCTGATGAGGCAAGCATGACTGAGACGAGACGTTTGAGAAGCTCTGGCCCTGGATTGTACCAGTCGCGGCGCTTGAGGGTCGCGAAGAGCAGGATGACGTTTATCCATGCGGCTGTACTGGTCGCGATAGCAAGACCGGGAAAGCCGTAAACGCCTTGCGACTTCAGGAAGAAGAAGAGGCCAGCGCCCAGCACCGTATTCACGACCACAGAGATCAGCGAGAAGTTCATCGGTGTACGCGTGTCTTCGCGCGCGAAGAAGCCCGGCGCGAGCACCTTGATCAGCACAAAGGCAGGGACGCCCCAACCAAAATGGAAGAGCGCCTGAGCCGTGAGCGCAGCGTCGTCGCTGGTAAAGTCGCCGCGCGTGAAAAAGCTGTCGACGAACAGGAACGGCGCAGCCATGAGCGCAGCGGCCGCCGGGACGGTCAACGCCATGGCAAGGCCGATTCCATTGTCCATGGTGCCGCGGCTGTCGGCTTCATCGCTAGCACGGGCTGCGCGCGCGAGACGTGGTAGAATGGCGAGGCCAACAGCGACACCGACAAGCCCGAGTGGCAACTGGTAAAGCCGGTCTGCCGAATAGAGCCAGGACTTTGCGCCTGCCTCAAAACTCGCAAGCGCCTGGCTGACGACGATATTGATCTGCATGCCGGAGGCAGCAATCGTGCCTGGTATGGCCAGCGCTGCGACCCGCTTCACCCGGGGCGTGATCTTCGGAAAACCGATGCGAAGGCGCACCTTCTGACGGGAGACACCATACCAGAGCAGCGCCACCTGAAGCGCGCCTGCCACAGTGACGGCGACGGCAAGTGATTTCGAGACGTCGTAATTGTCAGACCCAATAAAGGCTGCGCCGAGCATGCAGATGTTCAACAGCGTCGGCGCCCCGGCCGACATGCCGAACCGTCCAGCCGAATTTAAAACACCCGACAGAAGCGCCGCGAGCGCCATGAAAGCCAGGTAAGGCATGGTGATCTGCGTCAGCAGGATCGCCAGCGGAAAGTGGACCGGATCATTGCGGTAGCCGCCATGTAGCAGAAGCATGATCCAGGGCATGGCGATTTGCGCGATGATGACGAGGCCCACGGTGACAGCGAGAAGACCCCTCAACGTCTCTTCTGCAAGCTTGCGGGCCGCTTCTTCGCCCTCAGCTTCCATGGTGCGGGCGTAAGCCGGGACAAAGGCCTGCGCAAATGCTCCTTCGGCAAAGACGCGCCTGAACAGGTTAGGGAACATCAGAGCGGTGAAGAAGGCGTCAGCTACTGGGCCTGCGCCCAGCTTGGCGAGGATCACCAGATCGCGGGCGAAGCCAAGTATGCGGCTGCCGAACGTCCAGCTCGACTGGGTCAACGTGTTGCGAAGGACACTCATGCTGGGTGCGCTAAAGGGCCAAGGTTAACAATCAGAAGCTGTCGGCGGCATTTGCCTGCTTCAGGCTGCGCGCAGGCGTACGCGGGGCATCTGGCTCTTCGCGTTGCAGCACTTCCAGCAGTTTCTCCTTTAGCGCAGCGAGCTTGATGTCGGTATAGCTGTCGGGAAGCTGCACATAGAAGGCGTCGAACACACGCTCACCATAGCTGCCAACATGGGCAGAATGGATGGAGATGTTCTCGTCCGCCAGGAGGCGCGCAACATCGTGCAGGAGGCCTGGCCTGTCGCGGCCTGCCACGTCGATTACGGTGTAGCCGTCCGACAAGGTGTCATCGATCTTGACCTGCGGAATGACCTTGAATGCAGCTTCGCGCCGGAAAGACTTGGCCGGAATATCGGCGACGGGTTCATTCGTCGCGAAGGCACGGCGAACCTCGCTTTCAAGGCGCCGCAGCCGGCCTTCATCGCCAGCTGCAAAGATGCCGCCCTTGCCGTCCTGGAGAATGAAGACGTCGACGATAAAGCCGGATGGTGCCGTGAAAACCTGCGCGGAGACGACATTGGCGCTTTGCGACGCGATCGTCCCGGCAAGGCGGGAGAAGAGGCCGAGCCTGTCCTGTCCTGCGACCAGAAGTGATACACCGCCGCCATCTTCGCGGACATGCGCCGAGACGATGGGCGGGTCGCCGGCGCGGATCGTGCGCGCATGCTGTTCAAGCGCGTCAAGGTCAAAGCCCGTCCAGTAGGCCGGGTCCATGTCGGTCATCACTTCAGGGATTGCGCCGACACGTTCTGTAAGCTCTTCACGGTTGAGCGCGGCGCGGCCTTCAAGCTCGCGTGAAACGCTGATGGCATCCGTCCGTCCGCCTCGCAGCGCTGCTTCCGTATTCTGGTAAAGGTCTTCCAGAAGCTGGCCTTTCCAGGCATTCCAGATGCCCGGCCCGACAGCCCTGATGTCAGCAATGGTGAGGATATAGAGAAGGCGCAGGCGCTCGATCGAGCCGACCATGGACGCAAAGCGCACAATGGTCTGCGGGTCAGCAATGTCGCGCTTCTGGGCGGTCTCGCTCATTTCGAGATGGTGGCCAACCAGCCAGGCGACGAGATCGGTTTCCGCGTCCGAAAGGCCGAGGCGTTTACCCGCAGCTGTCGCTGTTTTCGTGCCCTCGATCTGCTGGTCGCCATGGCCTTTGCCAGTGTCGTGCAACAGCATGGCAAGATAGAGGGTGTGCTTGTTATCGATCTTCTGGAATAGGCGGTGTGGCAGTTCGAAGCCTTCTCCGCCTTCCCGGTCTATCTGTGCCATATAGTCGACGGCGCGGATCGTGTGCTCATCCACCGTGAAGTGGTGATACATGTTGAACTGTGTCTGGGCGACGATGCCGCCGAACTCGGGAATGAAGCGACCAAGCACATCAGCTTCGTTCATACGGTGAAGCGCAAGCCCCGGATTCTTGCCGTCGACGAGAAGGTCGATGAAGATCTTGCTCATTTCCGGTTTTGAGCGTGTGCGCGAATTGATGATCCGGGCATTCCTGGACGCAATCGTCATCGCATCCGGGTGTATGTCGTGTTCTGTCTCATCGGCCAGCTGGAACAGGCGGATTAGGTTTTCAGGTGCCTTCTTGAAGACTTCCTCACCTGTAACGCTCACGCGTTCGCCATCGAGGACGAAGCCTTCATGTGCCATGGGCTTGGGCGTGCCGGTGCGGATGAAACGGCGCCAGCCTTCAGGTTTCTTGATCTGGTCGGCTTCGAGTTTGGCGGCGATGATGCGGGTCAGATTGCCGACATCCTTTGCGACCAGGAAGTAGTGCTTCATGAAGCGCTCGACGCCGAGCTGACCGGATCGGTCGCGGTAGCCCATGCGAGAGGCAATCTCGGGCTGAAGGTCAAAGCTCAAGCGTTCTTCGGCGCGACCTGTCAGATAGTGAAGGTGGCAGCGGACCGTCCAGAAGAAGCGCGCTGCGCGGATAAAGACGCTGTATTCGTGCTTGGTGAAGGGACCCGACTTCATGACGTCCTCAAGCGAGACGCCGTCATACAAATGCTTTGTAATCCAGTAGAGGGTCTGCAGGTCGCGAAGCCCGCCTTTTCCCTCTTTCACATTTGGTTCGACGACGTATCGCGTATTGCCCTGTTTGGCGTGACGTCCATTTCGTTCGGCCAGCTTGTCGGCAATGAATTGGGCGTCATGACCTTCAACCGCTTCATTACGAAACTTCGCTTTTGTTTCTGCGGCAAGTGCCTCGTCGCCGAAAAGAAATCGCGCGTCCAGCAGCGACGTCTTGATGGTTACATCCTGCTTTGAAAGCCGGATACACTCTTCTGGCGTGCGGAAGGCGTGACCAACTTTTATACCGACATCCCAGAGGGCATAGAGCATATATTCGATGACGCTCTCTGCGTGGGCAGAGGCTTTGTAAGGCCGGATGAAGAGTAGATCGACATCGCTCGACGGCGCGAGAACATTGCGGCCATAACCGCCGGTCGCGAACACGGCGAGGCGTTCACCCTCTGTGGGGTTGCGGGCCCTGTGAACATGCACGGTAATGTAGTCGTAGAGCGCATGAAGCGTCTCATCCATGACGGCAGAAAGAAGTCGTGCCGTATCGAGGCCGCCTGCGCCCTGCTGCAGGCGTTCCTGCGCGATCATCCGGCCGCGGAAGAGGGCGCCATGCAGATGGTCCAGCACCTGTTTGCGTGCCTTTGCCTCATCGGAGAGATTGTCGAGGAAGTCCGAGGTGAGCTTCACGCGGAGCGCGCGCCCATCAATGATGTTGGATATGTTCCACTTGCTGGGCCAGCGACGTGTCGGCAGCTTGCGGTGGACGAGGGATTCACTCTGTTCGCTCATGCACACTACCTAGCGCAGAAGTCGGGCAAGTGGCCAGCTTTGCTGCAATCGGTTAGTCGCCCGCCGAGCGCCTCAGAGACAGGAAAGCCTGTTCGAACACGGCTTCTGACGCAGCGCAGACAATCTGGGGCCCCTGCTTGGCCTCGCGCCCACGCCAGTCCCGCGCAATGCCGCCTGCCCCTCGCACTACAGGGATAAGCGCTGCGACATCATGAGGCTGGAGGCCTGTCTCGCACACCAAATCGATGCTACCGGCTGCCAGACGCCCATAGGCGTAGGCGTCTAGACCATAGCGGCAGATGCGCGCGGTATGCCGAATATGCGTCCAAGCGCCCTGTTCGGCTGGGTTCATGATGAAGGGGTCGGTTGTGGCGATGATCGCCTGTCGCAGGTCGTTGCAGGATGAAACGCGCAACGGCGTACGGCCTTTTGACGTTTCCAGCCAGGCTTCGCCTGGAGCGCCGATATAGCGTTCGCCGAGTACCGGCTGGTCTATCAGGCCAATGACAGGGTTACCGTCAGGATCGGCGAGTGCAATCAGCGTTGTCCAGACCGGCAGGCCTGCCAAAAAGGCCCGCGTGCCGTCGATCGGGTCGAGCAGCCAGGTCCAGCCGGAGCTTCCTTCAAGCTTGCCAAATTCTTCCCCATCGATGCCATCATTC
The DNA here is from genome assembly GCF_003576345.1 of Henriciella barbarensis. Lineage (GTDB taxonomy): Bacteria > Pseudomonadota > Alphaproteobacteria > Caulobacterales > Hyphomonadaceae > Henriciella > Henriciella barbarensis. The sequence continues at coordinate 1,206,855 of NZ_QWGB01000005.1, forward strand.
GGGCGCTCTATTGCGAGGATGGCGCGGATTGCCTCCTCGCCTGCGCGATCTGCAATGGTGACGGGGTCATACGCTGCGCCGCCCGCCTTGTTCTCGGCGTCGATGCCAGCGCGGAAATGCGGCGCAATCGCGTGCCAGGCCGCGTTCGCGAGCCGGCAGGCGAGGTCTACAAGGTCAGACTGCGATGCAGGGAGGGTCATGTCTCGCGCTTATGGCGCGCGAGACAGGAAGGTCAAGCTGCGCCTGTGCCGCTTTGGTCGGACTCAAGAGCCTTTGCGAGCTCTAGCAGGCGGCGGCGAGGGCGCTCACCGAGGCGGTAATAAGCGCGCACCAGTTCCAGGGTCTCTTTCTGGCTTAAGATGTCGCCGTCCATCGTATCGGCATCATTGGCCGCTAGCAGGTCGTCCTGTTCGATCCCGTCAAAGAAGTACTGCACCGATACGTTAAGCGCTTTGGAGAGGTCGAAGAGACGCGAGGATGTCATGCGGTTGGCGCCGCACTCATACTTCTGGATTTGCTGGAAGCGGACCCCCACTTGCGAAGCCAGTTCCTGCTGGGTGAGGCCGAGCAGTCTGCGGCGGCGGCGTAGTCTTTTGCCTACGTGAAGGTCGGTAGTGTCAGTCATGCCCGGCTCCCCTTGATCATCTTTAAGCCCGGGATCGTCCCGGTTTGAGCGTCGCAGAGATGGAGAGCAAACTTCATGCCGTCCGGTTGTTTCAGTCTGACTTCATGCAAAAACGCATTGATGCAGATTTTTGGTCTTGCATTTTGTGCGCCGCACAATAAGTTGGTCTCAGCACTGCGGTGCTAACGCCTTCTGGCGTTTCCTCCCTTTACCTTTTTCGGCCGCGCCAGCCTTGGCGCGGCCCTTTTTTTATGGGCGCAGACGCTCGCTCAATTCAGAGATATTTCCCATCAGCCCATCTAGCTGATGCGATAGCTCGGCCATTGCGTCAATCTTTGTGACGTGGGCTTCATCAAGGTAAAGACGCCGGTTTATCTCTATCTGCAAGGCGTGGACGTGCTGTTTGGGGCGGCCATACTTCCGCGTGGTGAAACCGCCAGCATAGGGCGCATTCCTCACGACGCTGTACCCCGCCTTGCGTAATGTTCGCTCCACAAGACTGGTCAGCTGGCCTGTGCAGCTCGATCCGAAACGATCACCAAGTACGAAATCTGGAAGATCTGGACGCCCCGGTTGCGAAGACGGCATGGAATGACAATCGATCAGGACGGCGCAGCCAAACTTCTGACGCAGCGCAGCAATCTCAACGGATAATGTCTCATGATACGGCGTATGGACGCGGTCCAGTCGAGCCTTGCCATCGGCCGGGTCCAGCTTTTTTGCATAAATGAGTTCGCCGCGTGCGCTAATCCGGGGGAAGCATCCCAGTCCCGCTTCGACCCTCACGGTCGGTACGGCCACTGGTCCGGGCGGGTCACCATGGAACATGGACGGGTCAATTTCGCGCGGGTCCCGATTCAGATCGACGAAGGAGCGTGCATAGGTCGCCTTGAGAAGGCGCGCGCCATGGGTTGGCGCGTTTGCGAACAGCTCATCTACATAAGCGTCCTCTGTCTGTTTGAGATCGATCAGTGGTACACGCAGGCTATTTCGAAAATAATCCGGATACTCACGGCCGCTATGTGGGGAGGCGAAGATCAACGGGCGCTCGTCAGCCTGTGGCGCGGTCAGGCTGAAGGCTGGCCATCTAAGTCCGTTGCCCGGTACAGGGTTCTGCTCTTCTGTCGCCGTGATCGTCATCGTGACATAGGTCGGTCATTGGCATTCCGGGTCAAGCATTACTCCCACGTTCACCGTCGATTTACCCGAACCATGCTTTGTGCAATCAAACGATAGTCAGAAAGCCGGAACGCAGTCCCCATGAGCAAGATACTTCTCGCCGAAGACGATGAAATGATGCGCACCTTCCTGGCTGCCTCGCTGAAACGTGCAGGACACGAAGTTCAGGATTTCGAGGATGGCGAGACGGCGCTCAATGCGCTTGAGCGCGAAGTGTTCGACCTGTTGCTGACTGACATCGTCATGCCTGGCATCGATGGCATTGAACTCGCCCGGCGCGGCGCAGAGCTCGATCCAGCGATGAAGATCGTCTTCATCACCGGATTTGCGGCTGTTGCGCTCGCTTCCGGCACGCCGACCCCTGCAGGGGCCAAGATCCTCTCGAAGCCCTTTCATCTGCGCGAACTGGTAGAGGAAGTCGACCGCGTCATTGCGGCCTGACATTTGCAGCTGAAACAGGCTTGACTTGGATCGCTTGACGTCCGATTAGGGCCGCTTCGAAACGGATGGGCGGTTAGCTCAGCGGTAGAGCACTACATTGACATTGTAGGGGTCACAAGTTCGATCCTTGTACCGCCCACCATTTCCAGATCTTTCGAATTTCCAATACCTGCGTGGCCAACCGTGAAGCCCAACCCCGGTTGGAATGCTTTCATCTGCCTATCGCTGTGGGGTCTCATAGCGAAGTTTCTAACTGCTCGCGGTGAAAATACTCGTAGGCCTGCAGTGCATTGGATTAGCGCCGGAAAATGTTCGATGTTGCTCGTGCGCACTGAACGAAATGAAATTTCTCTATAGCATAGACAATATCAAATAATGCGAAAAATTTTTCGTAGTGAAAGCTTGTGTGAACAGTAAAAATGTAATTCATACAGCGGACGGCAAGGTTAACGTATAGACGACAAAGTATAAGCCGCCAATTGTTCAAGACTGAGGAATGTTTCATTAATTACTGGTCTGCCCAATCCTCTCAAAGCGGGAAACAATGTCCACATCTCGGCCTGGGGTGTGATCCTGCAAGGAGGAAAAATGTTACGTGTTGGAGTGCAGAGCCGCCGGTTCTCTAGATGTAACGAGGGTTCGTCAGCCGTTGAGTTAGCGATAGTGGCGCCCGTCCTGCTTTTCCTGTTATTCGGCATTATCGCTTACGGGGTGTTCTTCGGGGCGGTCCACTCCGTTCAGCAATTGGCCGCTAATAGTGCGCGCGCGGCTATTGGCGGTCTCGACCTTGTTGAGCGTCGATCACTCGTCGAGCGACACGTCGCCGCGAGCATCAATGAAGGTGGCCTTTTATCGCGCGAGGCACTTACGGTCAGCGTCGAGCCGCTAAACGAAGACCCCAGCTACCTTCGTGTGGTGGTCGACTTCGATGCCAGCCAGCTACCGGTCTGGAATCTTTATACCGGTCTTCCTCTGCCGGAGAAGAACATACGCCGGGAGGCCGTTATCAGAGCGGGAGGTTACTGATGCCTCTCATCCCACGAAATACGTCGCGCAGGCGGTGGCTCGGCAGTGATCGCGCGGGAAACGTGGCTGTCATAACAGCCGCCTTCGCGCCGATCGCGGCGATGATGGCAGCCCTGGCCATCGATACCGGCGCCATTGCCACGCAAAAGCGGGCATTACAGGGGCACGCAGACATGGCTGCGCTCGTCGCCGCGTCAGACCTGCTCAACGCCGAGGGGGCAGCCCGAGCTTACTTATCGGATAACGGACGTGCGACTATCGAGATGCAATATGACGAGGGCGCTGAAGACGTGCGCTCGACGATAGGCGTGATGATGCAGGTTGAGACCGGCCGGTACACGGCTGACAAGAGCCTCCCCGTTTCGGAGCGGTTCATTGCGGGTCAGCAGCCGTTGAACGCGGCCCGTGTCTCGCTGTCAGAACCACAGCACAGATTGTTTGAGTTTCTTGGGCGATCGCCGAAGCCGTTGGATGTGTCTGGTGTCGCCGTCGTGTCCGCTGAAGCCGGCATATCGGTCGGATCGCGGCTCGCACGCCTTGAAGGTGGAGTCTTGAACGGTCTTCTTTCAGAGTTGCTCGGTGCAGAGATCGGCCTTTCGGCAATGTCCTACAACGCCTTGCTCGATGCAGATGTCGATATGATCGACTGTCTGGAGTGGCTCGCCGATGACCTGGAGCTGACAGCGATCACTTACGAAGATGTCGTATCTACAAATATTGGACTGGAGGACTTTCTGTCCGCCATGGCCGAGACGGTGAGTGACAACGCTCTCGCCAGTCAGGCGCTACGTTCTCTGGCTCAGGACGCAGGCAGAATTCCCAGCACTTTGCAGATTGGAGAGATAATCGAGCTCGGCCGAATTGCGCCACGTGCGATTGGCGATCCTCCTGCCGGGACGGGGGTTCAACTGCAGGCTCTGCCGCTCCTGATGGCCAGTACGATTACGGCGAATGGAAGCAACCAGATCGATTTGGAGCTTTCGGCTCGTGCTGGGCGTCTCGTGGAAGTCGACGCTTCGCTTGTGATCGGAGAGCGGCCAGAGGGCCGATCATGGTTCGCCTTGTCTGGGCTCCCCGGCGAGACGGTTTCGACCGCGCAGATGCGTCTTTCCATCATTGCGAAGATCGGCGGTGGCCGATCATTATCCAACGCGCTGATCAGCCTTCCCATTCACGTCGACATCGCTTCCGCTGATGCGCGGATAACAGATATTCTCTGCGAGCCAGGCGAACGCGAGCCGCAGCGAGTCAGTGTAGCTGTTCGCCCGTCCATCGCACGTCTTCGCGTTGCGGAGATTAGCGGTTCAGGGGCCTCGGCGCGTGTTCGTCCGGCTCACATTCTCAATGGCCGTTTCATTCAGATTGAGGCCTTTGCGGATGTTCAGGCCGCCAACCCAGATGATACGCAACTGCGTTACATGAATTATGAAATTGGCGGAGATCCGAAAACAGCTGGTACCGATAGAGCCTTGGAAGGGCTACTTTCGTCAGCGATTTCCGATCTGCACTACGACATTGATGTGGTCGGCTTACAGCTGCTTAGCGACGCTCACATCGCGACTATACTTTCGGGACTGTTTAGTGAGCTTTCCGCACCGGTCGACAGGCTCGTCTTCAGCCTCACCTCTGCGCTGGGTCTAGGTCTGGGGGAGGCGGACGTCTGGGTGCACACGGCCTCATGTAATGCCCCCGTACTGGTGCAATAGTTTTTTTGACGGCAACAAGAAACAAACTACCTTCTCAATGTATTGAAAAATATAGTTTTATATAGGGCGCTCTATAGGAATCTACGCGCCTTGAAGATTGTTTGAGGAGAGGTGATGGCGAGGCCAGCAGGGGTCCGAAATCAAGATTTTGAGCAGAAGAAGCAGGCGCTTACCGATAAACTTCTGGCTTTCGTGTTAAGTGATGGCGTCGAACGACCCTCTTTCAGACAATTGGCCATCGCAGCCGAGACCTCTGAACCAACCCTGCGGCATTACTTCACGGACCGGACGGGCCTGATAATCCATCTGATGGAGCAGATCACCGAACGTTCGGAGCCTTTGAGGGAAGCCCTCAGCCAGCCTCAGGACAGTCTCGATGATGCGGTTCTGGGCTATTTCAGGCAAATGGCGGTGCTTACCAAAACGGACGCGTATGTGAGGGTTCACGCTTTTGCAATTCGTGAGGCAATGGGTGACGAGGGCATCCAGAAGTTTTACCTCAAAAAATTCCTGTCTGCCGGAATTGACGCAGTCGCCGAGCGTATCGTGCGCTCGAAAAACGGTTTGGCAACATTTGACGAAGCGCGTCACGCCGCGACCCTCATAGTCTCAACCTCCCTTCTGCGGGTCGTGCACCAGGAAGTCCTCAAAGGCAAAGTTCACCAGCCGCTTGATGAAGAGGCCTATTTCGAAAGAGTGGGCAAATGGTTGCTCGACGGCCTGCGGCCGTCCAAGGGGCCATCAGGCAAGTAGGTCCGAGAGTCGCTCCACCGTCCCAGCGGGCGTGGACCAGCTCGTTACCAGCCGGTGAGAGCCGCCAATCCATGGATAGAAGGTTGCACCTGCATCTGTCAGTGCGCGAAGGTTAGATTCGCTTAGGCGCACGAATATCTCATTGCCCTCAACCGGGTGGACGAGCTCAGTTTGTCCGTCGCGGCAGAGTAGGTTTGAGATCTCTCGCGCGCGTTGATTGGCATTGGTTGCAAGTGCGAGCCAGCGATCATCTGCAAACATCGCGATCGCCTGAGCGGCGAGATAGCGCATCTTGGGTGGCATGTGCCCTGAGCGTTTGGCGCGGGCCTTTAACTCATTGAATTTCTGCCGGGCGCTGCCGAACAGTATGATGATCTCGCACCCCATCGCGCCTGTCTTGGTCAGGCCGAGTGTCAGGACATCGACCCTTGCCTTCCAGCTCATCTCTGCTGGCGATGCGCCTGTTGAGACCAGCGCATTGGCAAAGCGTGCGCCATCAAGGTGGACCATGAGGCCTGCATCTTTTGCGAGCGCGCTGAAATGCTTCACCCGCCCGGCTGGGTAGGCGGTGCCCGATTCGGTGAGGTTGGTAAGCGACAGGACATGGGCCGGTGTCTCGTGCACGAAATCCGGCTTGATCCCCGCGAGGGCCTCACGCAATGCCGTCTCGTCGATCTGAGCGCCTTCGCCGGGCAGGAGCTGCAGCTTGCCGCCACCCGTAAAGAATTCCGGCGCAGAGCGTTCGTCACGCGCGATATGTGCCTCGTCATGGCAGAGGACTGCGCCCATGGGCGGGCAGAAGCATGAAAGGGCGAGTGCGTTCGCAGCGGTACCGGACGCGCACAGCCAGAAGTCAAAGTCATCTGTCTCGAGCACACGTGTCAGCTCGTTTCGAAGGCGTGCTGTCACCTCATCGGCGCCATAACTGGGCTGCATGCCGTTATTCACACCAGCAAGCGCTTCGAGAACGGCGGGATGGGCCGGTGCGGATGTATCGGAAGAAAAGTTCATCAGACCTGCGTATCGGGTGTTTGCCACATGAGATGCTGGCCGCCATCGGCGGCAATCATCTGCCCGGTGACGCTGTCAGCTTCAATGAGATAACGCATCGCGCGCACGATCTCTTCGGGACAGGAGCCTTCCCGCGTCAGCGTGGCCTGTCGCTCGGCTTCGAACTCTTCCTCGCTCTGATGAACACTGGCGAGGGTCGGGCCGGGGCCGATGCCGTTCACCCGAATATTCGGGGCGAGCGCCTGGGCCAATGTTTTGGTTGCGGTGAGAAGCGCCGCCTTGGAAAGGGTGTAGGTGAAGAACTGTGGATTGAGCTTCCAGACCCGTTGGTCGATCACATTGATGACCAGGCCCTTCTCGTCAGCGGGTAGGGCCTTGGCAAAAGCCTGCGAAAGGGCGATCGGCGCGCGGAGATTGGCGTCGAAATGCAAATCCCACCCCTGTCGGTCATGATCGAGGGCTGTGTCTTCTTCGAAAGCAGAAGCAGAATTGATAAGCAGTCGAAGCGGCCCGCCGAGCAGTTCCTGCGCCGACGGGACAAGAGACTTAAGGTCTTTTTCTTCGGTCAGATCGCCCTGGACGATTACGCCCGTGCCGCCCGCCTTGCTTATGGCATCGGCTGTTTCCTGAGCGCCGTCAGCTGAGGAGCGGTAGTGCACGGCAACGCTCCAGCCATCTTCACCAAGCGCTTCAGCGAGGGCGCGTCCAATGCGTTTGCCAGCGCCTGTAATTAGGGCGCGTTTGGGGGTCAGCTTATGATCTGCCAATCCAGTTCTCCACTTCGCCTGTAATGTCCCAGCCATGAACAAGGCCGTAGATATACGCGGCATAGGCCAACAGCATCGCAAGAGCTGCAAGGCGCGTGACACGGCTACGTGACAGGACGAACAGGCCGAGAACTATGGCGGCAGATACAAGTGCCCAGTGGTCGAACTGAAGAAAGGTCGGTGCAAGTTCTGTTGGACCGAAAAAGGCGATTATCGCGCCGGAGCCAGCCAGGTTGAAGATGTTTGAGCCAATGACGTTGCCGATGACAACCTCGCCGCGGCGACGAAGGCCGGCGGCTATGCCGGCACCAAGCTCTGGCAGGGAGGTGCCTATTGCGAGCAGTGTCAGGCCAATAACTTCTTCTGGCACGGCATAGGTTCGTGCGATCCCGACACCGCCTTCGACGATGAGGTGCGCGCCGAGCGGCAAGCCAACCAAGCCGATGACGAGGTTGACCCACATGGCCGCGTTGCTGAGAGACTCGCCTTCATCCTCCAGGCCGACGTCGATGCCCTTCCGAATGCCTTGTGATGTCCATACGAGCATCAGGATCGAGTAGACGATCAGGCTGCCAAGCAGAATGAAGCCGAAGATCGGTGTCAGCGGCATGAAGGCTGTCCAGCCGATCCAGAGCGCGGTTACCGCGATCATGATCCAGTAGGACCGGCGAAGACCGAATTGTCGTGTTGCCAGCGGAATCAGGAATGCAGGGACGGCGAGCACCAGCCAGACATTGGCTATGTTCGAGCCTACGATATTGCCGATGGCGATGCCGGGCTGTCCCTGACTGGACGCGTCCACGGCGACAACCATTTCCGGGGCAGATGTGCCGAAGCCAACAATCAGAATGCCGGCTACGAGCGGTGACACACCTATCCGGCGTGCAAGTGCCACGGCGCCATTGACGAGAAAGTCGCCCGCTACGGCGAGAATGACGAGGCCGCCAACGAGGGCTGCGAGAAGCGTCAGATCAGGCAAGGGTACTTTTCAGGCGACCTAATCGAGACGGCGATAGTCGATCAGGTTCAGAATGCCGAAAATGGCGACAGTCGCGCCGATTGCGATGAGTGCAAACATGGTCTTTAGCTCCGAATTCGTCGTTCGCTGCGCTAACTAGACTGTGTTAGCCCATTTGGCGAGGGGCGTTTTCATAGATTGGGTAGAGTCATGACCCGCATAAGACAGCGAATCTTTCAGGCGTGGTTCCGGTTCACGCGACCGATGACGCTCGGTGTGCGAGCCCTGGTTGAGCGGTCTGATGGCAAGGTCCTGCTGGTTCGGCATACTTATACGAAGGGGCTCTACCTGCCGGGCGGCGGGGTGGAGAAGGGCGAGATTGCCAGTCTGTCATTGCTGCGTGAGCTCAAGGAGGAGGGTGGTATTGAGCTTGCAGGTACACCGCGCCTCGTCGGCATTTATTCGAATGAAGGGGTCTTCCCGAACGATCATGTCGTCTTCTATCACTTGCGCCCCAGCGACTGGGTCGGCGGCAAGGCGACAAGTGTCGGAGAGATTTCAGAGATCGTCTGGGCAGATCCGGCCACCATGCCGGATGACGCCACGCCCGCCACTAAGCGACGGGTCGCGGAGATCTTCTCCGGTGGCCCGAATGACGGTTACTGGTGAAGGTCCTCTTCGGAGGCGGTAAGCCCCTTCACATAGTCGAATGCTGTCATGACAGCGAGGACCGCAGCAACCCATACCATGATGAGGCCTGCGAGATGGGTGCCCCGCGAGAGAACCCAGTTCGGCGAATAGGTATCTGCCCCAGATGTGATGGCGCTTATCGCCATACCGAGCAGCACAAGCGCAATGCCGCCCAACACCAGCGCGGTCTTCATCTTTGCGCTGTTTGAAACTTTCATCGTGCCGGGGTTTCCCATCGCTTCGCGCATGGCGGTGATGAGGACGTCGCGGCTTACGATGGCAAGCGTCGGCACGGTGATGTACCAAGCCCAGTTTTCGATAAAGGACAGGGCGAGCAGGCTTGAGGCTGACAGCAGCTTGTCGCCAATCGGGTCAAGTCGCGCCCCAAACGCGGACTCCGCATTGAGCTTCCTTGCCAGCCAGCCATCGAGCCAGTCGGTAAGCGCCACGAATGAGAAGAGCGCAAACGGCAAGAAGGCCATGAGCGCTGCGCTATCGCCGCCGCGAACATTCCTGTTGAAATCCAGAATGGTGTAACCGACGACGATCGCCAGAATACAGCGCCCGATCGTCAGGGCATTCGGCAGCCATTTCAAAGTCATGCTGTCCTAACCGCCATTGAAATGGCCATAGATGCGTTCGGCGAGTGAGCGACTGATTCCCTCAACGCTTTCAAGATCGACCAGCTTGGCACGTGATACGCCTTTTGCCGACCCAAAGTGATGCAGAAGTGCTTTTTTGCGCGAGGGCCCGATGCCTTCAATCTCATCCAGCGGCGAAGATTTGATGTCAGCAGAACGCTTGGCACGGTGGGCGCCAATAGCCCAGCGGTGCGCCTCGTCGCGAAGGCGCTGCAGGTAGTAGAGCACGGGCGTGTCAGGCGGCAGCTGAAAAGGCGCCTTGCCGGGCCGGAAGAATTTCTCGCGCCCCGCATTGCGGTCGGGCCCTTTCGCAATGGACACAAGCGTCACATCGTCAGTGCTGAGGCCAAGTTCCGTCAGCGTTTCGGTCACGGCGCTTAGCTGGCCGAGGCCACCGTCGATGAGGACAAGGTCTGGATAGGTTTCCAGCTCCGAAATCATGACCTTCTGCTCGTCAGCTTCCTTGAGAAGCCGTTTGAAGCGGCGGCGCATCACTTCGCGCATCATGCCATAGTCATCGCCGGGCTCCAGCGCTGTGTCCTTGATATTGAACTTGCGGTACTGGCCTTTGATGAAGCCCTCGGGTCCGGCGACCACCATGCCACCAACAGCATTCGATCCCTGAATGTGGCTGTTATCGTAGACCTCGACCCGCCTGGGCTCACCCGATAGGTCGAACGTCTTCGCAAGATCTTTCAAAAGGCGTTGCTGGCTCGCGGTTTCGGCCAGTTTGCGCGACAGGGCTTCGGCGGCATTGCGGGTGGCTTGCGCGACGAGCTCGCGTTTGTCTCCGCGCTGGGGCGTCCGAATTTCCACCTTGCGGTTCGACTTCAGCTCAAGTGCTTCGGCGATCAGCTCGCCCTGGTCGGGTGCCTGATTGGTCAGGACCAGCTTTGGCGGTGGTCGCTTGTCATAGAACTGGACGAGGAAGGCGGAGAGAATTTCCGGCGCGGTCTCTTCCTTCTCGTGGCGGGGGAAGTGGATGGTCGCCCCCCAGTTCTGGCCGGCACGAATGAAGAAGACCTGCACGGCCGACTGGCCGCCCTCCATGGCGATGGCGAAGATGTCTGCCTCTTCAATGCCGTCAGGATTGATGTCTTGCTGCGCCCGGACGACGGCCAATGCGCGGATACGGTCGCGCAGGCTTGCGGCACGTTCGAATTCCATATTCTCGGCGGCGGCCTCCATGTCAGAGGCAAGATCGGCCTGAAGGTCTGTCGCCTTGCCTTTCAGGAAGTCGGCGGCCTGGTTGGCGAGTTTGGTGTAGTCTTCCTCGCTGACGAGATCGACGCAAGGAGCAGAGCAGCGCTTGATTTGGTGCAGCATGCACGGGCGGGTGCGCTGCGAAAATACGCTGTCCTCGCAGGTGCGCAGCAGGAAGGCTTTCTGCAGCGTATCAAGCGTGCGGGTGACGGCATTGGCGCTGGCAAACGGCCCGAAATAGTCGCCGCGGTCCTGCTTGGAGCCGCGATACTTCAGGATTTGCGGATAGTCGTGGTCGCGCCGGATCAAAATGTAGGGAAACGACTTGTCGTCGCGCAGCAGGATGTTGAAGCGTGGTTTCAGCGACTTGATGAGGCTAGCTTCCAGCAGCAAAGCCTCGGTTTCTGTCTCTGTGACGACAAATTCCATACGGGCGGTCAGCGCAATCATTGCCGCGATGCGCTGCGTGTGACCGCCTAGCCGGGAATAGTTCGACACGCGCGCCTTCAGGTTCCGCGCCTTGCCGACGTACAGCACCTCGTCTTTCGTCCCGAACATGCGGTAGACGCCAGGCTTTGACGGCAGGCGTTTGATATTGTCCTTGATGACATCGACGCCGCGCCGGGCCGGTCTGTTGGAAGAAGTGTCTGACATGCTGCGCCTAACCTAATGGCAGCCGCGCCCGCCGCCTAGTTGGGGGACTGTCAGGGATTGTGCGGACCTTGTCAGGGCCGGCGCGGTTTGCAATCAGCCCGTGCGGGCCCAATTCTTTGACCAGAGAGCCACGCGTCCGCTTGTGCCGGGCGTGCGGGCAACATATGCAGACCCACGCCTTCCAAAGGAGTTCGATCACATGGCAAACGAAATCGCCCTTAGCCGCGCTGTAGAGCGTGTCCAGCCTTCAGCCACGATCGCTGTCACGACCAAAGCGAACGAAATGAAGCGTCAGGGCATCGATGTTATTGGGCTCGGCGCCGGTGAGCCGGATTTCGACACGCCGGATCATGTAAAGGAAGCCGCGATCAAGGCGATCAACGACGGCAAGACCAAGTATACGCCTGCCGATGGCATTCCTGAGCTGAAAGAGGCGATCTGCGCCAAGTTCAAGCGTGACAACGACCTTGAATACACGCCGGCTCAGATCAACGTGTCACCAGGCGGCAAAGCTGTGCTCTACAACGCGTTCATGGCCACCCTGAACCCGGGCGACGAAGTGATCGTGCCGGCGCCTTACTGGGTGAGCTATCCTGAGATGGCGCGCCTTGCGGGCGGCGATCCGGTCTTCGTGCAGTGTGGTCCGAACTCCAACTACAAGCTTTCACCTGAAGCGCTCGAGCAGGCGATTACATCGAAAACGAAGTGGCTGGTTCTGAATTCGCCGTCGAACCCGACAGGTGCGGCCTACACAAAGGATGAGCTGCGCGCGCTCGCCGATGTGCTCCTGAAGCACCCCCAGGTCTGGGTGATGACGGACGACATGTATGAGCACCTCGTCTATGACGGCTTCGAATACTGGACCATCGCGCAAATCGAACCGAAGCTCTATGACCGCACGCTGACAGTAAATGGTGTGTCCAAGGCCTATGCCATGACCGGCTGGCGGATTGGCTATGCGGGCGGCCCTGAAAAGCTGATCGCGACGATGCGCAAGATCATGTCTCAGTCGACCTCAAACCCATGCTCGATCAGCCAGTGGGCGAGCGTCGCGGCCCTGAACGGCGATCACAGCTTCCTGGCCGAGCGCAATGAAGTTTTCAAATCTCGCCGTGACATGGTCGTGAACGCGCTGAACGATTGCGAAGGCCTGTCCTGCGCCACGCCAGAAGGCGCGTTCTATGTTTATCCGAGCTGCGCCGGCGTTATCGGCAAGTCCTCGCCAAAAGGCGCGCTGATTAGCTCCGACAAGGATTTTGCGACCGCGCTTCTGGAAGAAGAGCAGGTGGCCGTGGTCTTTGGCGAAGCATTCGGTCTGTCGCCTGCCTTCCGGATTTCCTATGCGACCTCGTCTGAGGCGCTGGAGGAAGCGATGAAGCGGATCAAACGCTTCTGCGCGGCGCTGAAATAAGCCTATCCTGTCACGCCCCAGCTATTGGCATTCTCTATGGCTGGGGCGTCTATATCCAATTTGTTTGCTCGCCCGACCATTCCCACTTCAGTGTCATCACTAATCACTAAAGATGTCATGACGCGTCGGGAGGTATAAGAATGAGCAATACGGATAGAAAAGCATCGGTCGAAGCACTTCGTAAGGTGTTGGGCGAAACCTATGCGCTGTACTTTAAAACGCATGGCTATCACTGGAACGTGACGGGGCCGCGCTTCAAATCGTTGCACGAGCTTTTCATGCAGCAATACACCGAGCTCTGGACCGCGCTTGACGAGCTTGCTGAGCGGCTAAGGTCACTTGGCCAGTTTGCGCCCGGCTCCACGGAGGAGATGCTGTCCACCGCAACCATCAAGCCGGACAATGGCGTTCCGGACTCCGAGGACATGATCAACAATCTCGTCCGCGGACACGAAACGCTAGCCGAAGTTGCACGCGCCGGTGTCGAAGCCGCTGAAGCCAGCGGAGATATCGTCACGGTGGATCTGCTGACGCAGAGGGCTGCGATTTCCGAAAAGGCCGCGTGGATGTTGCGCGCCAGCGTCTAGCGGACGCGAAATCCAGTCCAGAACAGAAAAAAAGCCCGGCTGCGAGTAATCGCGCCGGGCTCTAAGTATCGGTTCCTACTTGGAGGGAGGAAACGCACAATCGGAGGAGATTGGCTGAAGCCGGAACCAAGGCATGCGCGTCAGCTAGATGCTGCGAGTGCGAAAGAAAACACCCGTTTCAGTATTGAAGACATGCATTCCTGCATGTGTCCTTGGGTTAGCTTGCGCGAAGTTGCAGGTTCTCGCGTTTTATCGCGTCCACTTCGGCGGTGAGGAAATCCCTGAACACGGCGATTCGCTTTGATCGCTTGAGGTCGCTTGGATAGATAAAAAAGAGATCGAAGGTCGGCCCGGTATGGTCCGGCAGGACACGCACCAGCTTTGGCACCGCGCTCACCATGTAGTCTGGAAGGTCTGCGATCCCAATGCCTGCTTCCACAGCGCGAAGCATTGCCGGAACGTTTCGCACCTGCAGCGTCGCCTTGCGTGGTAACGTGTCGTCACGTCCAACTCGTTGGGCCCAGCTCATCGCGTCTAGCGGCGTATTCTCCGTGCCATAGCCGATGATCCGGTGATTATCGAGATCTTGCGGCGTGCGGGGTGTGCCATGAGCCTTCAAATATTCCGGTGAGGCGTAAAGGTTCGTCGCGACCGTGCCAAGCTTGCGCTGGATAAGGTCGGATTTGTCGGCCGCCCAGAGGCGGATCGCGCATTCGGCTTCCAGCTTCAGAAGGTCGTAGGTCTCCCCATCGTCGAGGCGAAGGTCGATCCGCATACCGGAATTGGCCGTGAGAAAATTTCCAAGCCGTGGGACCAGCCAGGTCGATCCGAAGGCGACAGGCGCCGTCACAACCAGGTCGCCTTGGGCAACATCCTGCTGATCGCGCAGTGCTGCATTCGCAGACTGTGCGGCGGACGCCATGTCCATGGTCGAGCGATGAAGCGTGTGGCCTGCGTCCGTCAGGACCAGTCCGCGCGCATGGCGCTGGAACAGCGAAACGCCGAGTTGTTCTTCGAGCGCGGAAATTTGCCGCGAGACAGCCGACTGCGAAATGCCGAGGCGTTCACCCGCGGCGGTCAAGCTGCCGGCCTCGGCCGCCGCGTGGAAGGATTTAAGCTTGTCCCAGTCCATAAGGCCTTTTGGATGACACGCTCACGGACATCAGGGCAAGCGTATTGTGTGCTGCATATGCGAACGTTGCGGCAGCTTACTGGCTGACCCAAAGGATGCGCGCAATCCAGTTGATCTGTGATGGCCTGAAAGTGCGAATGGGGTGGTCGGGATTGAGCGAGACGAGGTCGACCTGTGTCTCTGTCTGGCGGCCGAGCACCTTTGCCATTACCTCGCCGTCCTGCGTCTTCGCGACAACACGGTCGCCCTTTCGCACCTGTGCGCCGGGGGCCACAATGATGCGATCACCTTCACGATAGGCAGGCTCCATGCTGTCACCAGTGATTTCCAGCGCGTAAACGGGATCGCCGCCAAGGCCGGGAAAGCGTACTTCATCCCAGCCGCCGCCTGTTGGAAATCCGCTATCGTCGAAAAAACCGTCCGCGCCTGCCTGTGCGAGACCAATAAGAGGGGCCGTCGCGCCGCGGTGCCCCTCGATGAGCGCTGCAAAATCATCCATACCTGCGCCAACCGCTTCCAGTGCGCGCGCGATGCTTTCTGTCGAAGGCCAGCGCAGCCTCCCATCCCTGGCCTGGCGTTTGGAGGGGTTGAAGCTTGTCGGATCAAGGCCCGCCTGACGGGCAAGGCCAGAGGCGCTAAGACCGTTTTTCTCTGCCAGAAGATCTATGCCCTTCCAGACGTCCCCGTGGCGCATGATCCGTGGTCTCCGCTAGCTGGGCAATATTCCTAGCATGGGAATAAATACCTAGCAAGCCGGGTGCTTGCCGCGACTGCTTAAGCCTGTAAGACCGCTATCATGATGCTCGATACACCCGTCTATAAAATCCTGAGTGCCGCGGACGATGAACGTGCCCGTGAACTTGGCCATACCGATACTGATCTCGATGCCCGCGACGGCTATGTGCACCTGTCCTCAAAGGACCAGGTCGCTGAAACGCTGAGGCTACACTATGCCGGCCAGCATGGGGTCAGCCTCTATGAGTTCATCGCAGACCGCCTCGGCGGCGATGTGAAATGGGAAGCGTCCCGCGGCGGTGATCTCTTCCCGCACCTTTATGGCACGCTTCGCCTGTCAGATGCACAGCGCCGCTGGACGCTCGAGACAGATGACCAAGGCAATCCCGTCCTTCCAGAAGAGGTACGCTAGATGGCACTCTCGTCGATTGGCGCCCGCTTTTTCCGGGCCATGCCGCCTGAGGCAGCACACACGGCTACAATCCGGGCGCTGAAGACCGGTGTCGGCGTACCGCGCATCAAGCCGAAGCGCTGGAACACGCCGGTAACCCTGCCGAAATCAGGCCTTCGCCTCGGCAATCCGGTCGGGCTGGCGGCTGGCTTCGACAAAAATGCCGAAGTCTTCACGGCCATGTCCCGCTTCGGCTTTGGCTTTGTCGAATGCGGAACTGTGACCCCGCGCCCGCAGGAGGGCAATCCTAAGCCGCGCCTCTTCAGGCTCAGTGAGGACAAGGCAGTCATCAACCGGATGGGCTTCAACAATGAGGGTGTTGATGCGTTCATCGCGCGCTTGCGCCATGCAGACCGTGCGTGCTGCCCGGTCGGCGCGAATGTCGGGGCAAACAAGGATAGCGACGATCGCATCGCCGATTACGAAGCCGGCATCGCGGCCGTCTATCCGCTGGCGGGCTACATCACGATCAACATCTCGTCTCCGAATACGCCGGGCCTTCGCGGGCTGCAGGACAAGGGTGCGCTAGAAGCGTTGCTGACGCGCTGCGGCGAAGCGGTCGCCATGGCGCATGCTGAATTGGATGGCACCGGTGAACCGCCGCGCAAACCGGTCTTCCTGAAACTTGCGCCAGACCTCGATGAGCAGGCCATCAGTGATATCATTGCGGTCGTCCGTGGGCCGGGAAGCTGGCTGTCCGGGCTGATCATTTCCAACACGACGCTGGAACGCCCAGATACCCTGGGAAGCGAGCACAAGGCCGAAAGTGGCGGCCTGTCCGGCGCGCCGCTATTTGCGCCCTCGACGCAGGTACTGCGCGCCTTCGCGCGTGAGCTTCTCGGGGAGTTCGATCTTATCGGCGCTGGCGGCATCTCAAGCGGCGCGGAGGCCTATCAGAAAATCCGCGCAGGTGCGCATGCAGTGCAGCTCTATTCCGCGCTGGTCTACAAGGGGCCGTCACTGGTGGCGCAGATCAACAAGGACCTTGCCGCAAGGCTCTATGCTGACGGCTTTACGTCTGTTGAGCAGGCTGTCGGGGCTGACTTTCGCTGACCTTGGCAATCATTGACGGCAGGTAGACGCCAAGTGCGCCTGCCCGCCAGACATACATGGTCAGGAAGGCGATCCAGACGCCAGTATTGGCGAAGGCATCCTTCAGAAGCATGTCCGTGCCGACATAGAGAATAGCGGCCACCACACCTGCGTTTCGCAACGCTTTGCCCTGCGTCGCGCCAAGGAAAAAGCCATCGAGCTGCCAGCAGGCAAGGCCGATCAGCGGCACGGCGGCGCAATAGGGCAGGTAGGCCAGCGCCACGGCGCGCGCGTCTGCATCCGCCACGAAATTCTCGATGATCCAGCCGCCACCAATGAAATAGGCAAGCGCAATGAAGATTGCGCAGGCGAGCGCGATCTCGCTCGTTAGGCGCATCGCACGCATCAGCCGCGCGCGGCTTCTGGCGCCATAGGCTTCGCCAATCTCTTTCTCGGCGACGAAAGCGAAGCCATCGAGCACAAAAGCCGATACGGACACGAACTGGAGCAGGACTTCATTGCCAGCAAGCGTAGCGGTGCCGAGGCTCGCGCCTGAGTTCACGAACCAGGCAAAGCAGAAGAGTAGTGCCAGCGTCCGGATGAGAATGTCGCGGTTCGCGTTGATTAGAGCTGCCAGCCGCTCCCGGTCAAACAGCTCGCCGGAACGCGAGAAGCCCTTGCGCACGAGGACCAGCCCGAAAGCGAGCGCGACCCATTCGGCGATGGCTGTGCCTGCACCGATCCCGGCGGGTCCCCAGCCGAGCCCTGCTACGAACCAGATATCGAGCGCGGCATTTGTGCCATTCATCACGATCTGGAAGGCTAGCAACTGCCCGGTCTTTCCTGTGCCCAGCAGCCAGCCTGTAATCGCATAGCCCATAAGGACGGCAGGGGCGCCCCATACGCGCGCATCGAAATAATCCCGGGCCAGCGACTTCACCTCAGGGCTCGCCTCGAAGGGTTGAAAGACGGCGAGTTTCAGGAGTGGCGACAGGATGAGGATTGTGAGACCAAGCGCACCGCCGAGCAGGAGCGCACGCTGCAGCACCGTCTGTGCTTCCAGCCGGTCACCGCCGCCCGCTGCCTGCGCGGTCAGGCCTGTCGTCGACATGCGCAGGAAACCGAACGCCCAGTAGAGGAAGTTCATCACCACAGCGGCAACGCCAACGGCGCCGAGGTCGAACTTTGTGCCGTAGAGCCCCATCACAGCCGTGTCGACGATGCCGGTCGATGCGGTCGCCGCCTGTGCCAGCATCACCGGCACGGCAAGCGCAACGACCTTTGAGCGGGTGAGGAGGGCATCTGACATGGCAAGCGGCTTATGGCGCTGGCCTCTGCTTGACAATCAGCCGCCTGCCGACATCTCACCCATTATGGCGCTGCCGATCGTTCACCATCCTGATTATGACGCCGAGAGCGTACCGGACAGCCACCGCTTTCCGATGCGCAAATACTCGCTTCTTGCAGACCTTCTGCGTGAACGAGGCGAGACGTTTGCCGTACCCGCTCATGCGCCAGAAAGCTGGCTGCACCTCGCGCATGACCCGGCCTATGTGACTGCGGTGCTGACGTCTTCGGTAGACGCGAAAGCCGCCCGAAAGATTGGCTTTGAGATGACGCCAGCCATTGCGGCGAGAACGCGCGCTTCTGTTGGCGGCACCTGCCTCGCCGCGCGCCTTGCTGTCGAGCATGGGGCGGCGGTCAACCTCGCAGGCGGCAGCCACCATGCCAGCTATGAGGGCGGGGCAGGCTTCTGTGTCTTCAATGATGTGGCCGTTGCGGCGCGTGTCATGCTTGAAGACGGGCTATGCCGGAAGGTCGCGGTGATTGATTGCGATGTGCATCACGGTGATGGGACCGCCAGCATCTTTGCGGTGGACAATCATGTCTTCACGGCGTCCTTGCATTGCGAAGACAACTGGCCGCGTACCAAGCCCCCTTCAGACCTGGATGTCGGACTTCCTAAGGGCGCTACCGACAGTGATTACCTGCAGGCGCTGGACAGTTTCCTCAAAGGCGCTTTCGGTCGATCAGCGCCAGATCTGGTCTTTTACAATGCGGGCGTCGATCCGCATCAGAAGGACCGTCTGGGGCTTCTTTCGCTTAGCGATGAAGGCCTGCGCGAGAGAGACCGCAGAGTTGCAGAAGCCTGCGTTGGACAAGGCGTCCCCGTCGTCGGAGTGCTCGGTGGTGGCTACGAAAAGGACGCGAGCGCCGTCGCGCGAAGACACAGTTTCATGGTGGATGCATTGGCAGCCGCAACTGCGCCTCAGGGACGAACTGCCTTTTCTTCGCCTCATTAATCCTTAACGACTGTTAACAGGCAATACTGCCAAGCAATCAGACTGGAGAGCCTGCAAGGATGTTTGGGCTGGCATGGACTGACTGGCAACTCTGGCTGGTGGTGGCGGGTGTAATCCTGCTTCTTTATGTTGGGCGTCCCTATCTGCACGGACTGTTTCGCGGGATATTCTTCGGTCTCGCCTATGTGTTGCGCGACGTGGCGCGACGGCTTGAGAATGCCGGTAACAACATCTACCGGCAGTATATTGAGCTTGTCGCCTCGCACACAGCTGAGACGCTGGAGCAGCGGCTCGTCAGCCAGGAAATGAAGCTGGAAAAGCGCGCCCCGGAGATTGATCGGCGGATCAGCGGTATTGTCGACAAGCTGGACACAAACCAGTCCGACCTTTCGGAAACGCTCGAAGCCTTTCGTGCAGTGGACCTTGACGAGCGCACGCTTGACGCGGTGCGCAACCGTATCGAGGCAAACGGCACCGGGCAGAGCCGCGCCAAGCTTGCCAGCGCAGCTTCCGATGTCCGCCGCGCCGTAAAGGAGGAGCTGTCGCCACTCCGCCCGCAGATCAATGCATTGCGCTCAGAACTGAAGCCCATGGCGGAGAATATTACCCGTCTGCGTTCGATCTCGAACGAACTGAGCCGCTCTTCGAAACAGATCAACAAAGATCTCGCGACTTTCGAAGATTGCATCCACCCTGATTATGAGCGGCGCCGGGAGGCGGCCCAGCGCCAATCCATTCTGATCCCGTGGTTGCTTTCATTACTCGTCATGACAGTGGCACTGACCGGCGTTTTCCTGAACTTCTTCTTGATCCAGCGTCCGATGGCCGAGATAGTCGGCGATGACCTCCAGGTGATGGGCGTCGGCCTTCCAACAGCGGCGGCCCTTGTCGTCATCTTTCTCGAAGCGGTCGCTGGTATCGTTCTCATGGATGCCGCGGGCATCACCAAGATCACGCTTATCTCGAACCTGCCGCGCATCCATAAGCGCGTGCTGCTCTATGCAGCCTTCGCTTTCCTTGCCGCATTCTCCTTCTTTGAGGCCATTCTCGCCATTCAGCGGGAAGTCCTGATCGGTATTGACCAGGAAACGACGCGCCGCGCGCTGGGAGAGTTGCCCGCCGAGGCAGGTGGAGAAACGGGCGGCATTTCGCTTACCATGATTGGACAGATGGTACTTGCCATCCTGATCCCCTGGCTTCTGGCTGTCGCAGCAATCCCGCTCGAGACCGTTGTGCAAAATTTCATTCTCATCGTGCGCCTGGTCATGCACCAGATCACGATCTTCCTTGCATTCATTTTTGCGATCGTGGCGACCGTGTTGAAGGCGCTCGGCCTGTTCGTGCTACGAGTCTATGACTTGCTGATCTTCCTGCCGCTTACGATAGAAAGAATGTTCAGGCGGATCCGTGGCCCGTCCCGCAAGAAGCAAGCCTCTGGAGCAACATGATTACCACGATACTGAAGACGCTGAGCGCTGGATTGATCCTTGCTGGCGTGGCGGCCTGCGGCGCCGTTACGTCTAATTCAAAAGCCGTGTTCATGTTGGTGGACGCCTCCGGCACCTATGTGCGCGAAGTGCCGGACGCTGTCGTTACGGCCAAGCTATTGACCTCTAAACTCAACTCCAACGACATGTTCGCCTTTGGCGAGATCGGCTCGTGCAGCTTCTCTGATAACAGCCTCGTCGTTCGCCGCACCTTGCCGGGCACGCCCAGCGAGGCGGCCTACGCCAAGCAAGCCGTCTTTGAAAACCTGGAAGCCTATGCAGAGACCGTACAGGCGACGGGCTGGACCGACATCAGAGGCGGCCTGCGCTATGCGGCGGCTGAACTGGAGCAATCCGATCAGGCAAGCCGCTACATCGTTGTTGTCTCTGACCTCGTCGAGGATGTTTCCCCCGATTGCGATACCAGTGGTCTGGAGCTCGACCTCGAAGGCATTACAGTGATCGTCACGAACGTCACCCGCTCCGACCGCGACGCATCTGATCCGAATGCCTATTTCGAGCGCCTCGAAGCCTGGGAAGCGCTGGTTAAAAATGCTGGCGGTACATGGGTGCACGCCAATTCGCGCGACCGGTTGCTGGAATACATGTTCTAGGCGCGCAAAGCCCCGCTGGCTGACGCTTGCATATTGATGATTGGCCCCGACTCCCGTGAAGGATAGGCCATGGCCGTCGCAAACTCCGAAGTCGCATCAGAGACGCCGCTTTCCCTGTTGAAGCGGGTCTATGGCTATGACGCTTTCCGGGGGCTGCAGGCTGATGTCATAGCTGACGTGATGGCAGGCCGCGATACGCTCGCCGTGCTACCCACCGGCGGCGGCAAGTCCCTCTGCTACCAGATACCCGCCATCCTGCGTGATGGGGTCGGCCTCGTCGTCTCCCCGCTGATCGCGTTGATGGCAGACCAGGTCGATGCGCTGAAGGCGCTGGGCGTGCGGGCTGAACGCCTGGATTCGTCCATGGCGCTAGAGGATAAACAGGCAGCCCTCGAAGCGGCACGCCGCGGCGAGATGGATATGCTCTACGTCTCGCCGGAGGCGCTTGGTACCGGACTCGCCGGGGTCCTGGCGCGGCTTGGCGTTTCCGTAATCGCTATTGATGAAGCTCACTGCGTCAGCCAGTGGGGCCATGACTTCCGCCCGGACTACCGCGCACTTAGCCGCCTGAAGCAGCTCTTTCCCGGCGTCCCACGTATCGCTGTCACAGCGACGGCTGATGAGCGCACGCGCGATGACATCTTGCATGAGCTCGATCTCTCATCGTCGCAGGTCCATGTCGCAAGCTTCGACCGGCCAAATCTGACTCTTGGCGCAGAGCCGAAAGCCGGAAAACGCGCCGACCGCGTGGCGTCCCTCGTGAAAGCACATTCTGGCGAAAGCGGCATCGTCTATGCGGCAACGCGTGATGCAACCGAAACGTTGGCTGAAAGCTTGGAGCGGGCTGGCATCGCTGCGCTGGCCTATCATGCGGGGCTGGACCCGGAAGTTCGGGCTGAGCGCCAGCGCCGTTTCCTGCTGGAAGATGGCATTATGATGTGCGCCACCGTTGCCTTCGGCATGGGCGTCGACAAGCCTGATGTTCGCTTCGTTATCCATGCGGACCCGCCAAAAACTCTGGAAGCCTACTGGCAGGAGGTTGGCCGCGCGGGCCGCGATGGAAAGCCTGCCGAAGCCTTTGCCCTGTTTGGCCCAGCCGATATGCGCCGGTCGATCAGCTGGACGGTCGAAAGCGACGCGGCCGAAGAGGTTAAACGTGTCCAGCTGACCAAGACGCGTCAGCTGTTTGCATTCCTTAATGGAACGGAGTGCCGGCGCGGGGCCGTCAGGCGATACTTTGGCGAAGAAAATGTCGCGCCCTGCGGCGAATGCGATAACTGCCAACGCGAGCCGGGCGACGGGTTCAATGCGACACGCTTTGCCCAGATGGCTGTTTCCGCTGTGATCCGCTGCGGCCAGCGCATCGGACGCGGCCGCCTCATCATCCACTTGACCGGCTCGGCCCGCGACGGCTTCGATGAAGACCTTGCGCAATTGTCCACGTATGGAATTGGAACTGACTTGTCGAAACAGGGCTGGAATGCCGTTTTCGATGAGTTACTTTTCTCCGGCCTCCTGGCTGAAACCGGTGATGCAATGCGCCCTGTCCTTGCCGTGCCGGACCAGGAAGCCGTGCGCGCCCTGTTCAAGGGCGACCGGGAAGTGTGGCTGCGTACCGATCCCAGCCAGCGAAAGACAGCACGGAAACGATCAGGTCTCGCCGCAGCGGTCGTGCACGACCTCTCCGCACGTGATCAGTCTCTCTTCGAAGCGTTGCGTGATTGGCGGCTCGAAACGGCAAAAGCCAAGGGTGTGCCGCCTTATGTCATCTTCCATGACAGGACGCTGGCGGCGATCGCGGCGGAACGGCCTGCGTCGGGCGATGAACTTCGCAACATCAGCGGCGTTGGAGAAAAGAAGGCGGGGCGCTACGCCGACGATATCGCGAGGATCGTCGCTGAGGCGGCCTAGAACTGGCGTTAGCCGCCATACATCTCTTGCCGCTTCGCCTGCACTGCTTAGGTTTGGAGCATCCAATTCTATCAGGGGGACGAATGTCCAGCGAAAGAACCAAGGCGTCTGTAGTCGTCAGGAATGCAACGCTCGACGACGTGCCGGCCATCGCCGCGCTCGTGCTGAAAGTGTATGGACGGCCCGCTGATGGATACACGCCGGGCATGCTGCGCGGGCAGATCTCCTCCTTCCCTGAAGGTCAATTCCTCGTCGAATATGATGGCGAAGTCGTCGGCTATGCCGCAAGCTTCATCGTGTCTGCGGACCTGGCGCTCAAGCCGCATGACTGGATTGAGATTACCGGCAATGGATATGCCGCCCGCCACGACCCGGAAGGCGACTGGCTCTACGGTATGGAGGTCTGCGTCGACCCCGAAATCCGCCGCACCCGTATTGGCCAGCGCCTCTACAATGCGCGCCAGCAGCTTTGCGAGGACTGGGAACTGCAGGGTATCGTCTTCGGCGGGCGGATGCCCGGCTGGAAGCGGAAGCGCAAACAGTATCCGAACCCGGAAGACTATGTTGAAGCGGTCAAGGCGCAGAAGATTACCGATCCGGTGATCCGTTACCATCTGCGGGCGGGGTTCGAGCCGATTGGCGTTCTGCGTAATTACCTAGAAGAAGACACCGATAGTGGGGGTCACGCCACGCACATGGTCTGGCGCAACCCTTATGCCGTCGAAGTGAAGCCTGCCAACAAGATCTCGTACGCCGTAAAGGAGCGGGTTCGCGTTGCGACGGTGCAGGTGCAGATGCGGGCGGTCAAAAGCTTTGAAGAGTTCATGAGCAATGTAGAGTACTTCGTCGACGTCTGCTCTGACCGTCGGGCCGATTTTGTCGTGTTCCCGGAACTGTTTACGCTCCAGCTCCTGGCGTTCGAGAAACGCAAGCTGAGCCCGGCGGAATCGATCGAGGCGCTGACCCGTTACACGCCGCGTTTTATCGAGGAGATGCGAGAGCTCGCCATTTCCTACAATATCAACGTCATTGGCGGCTCGCACCCGACCCGTACTGATGACGGCGATATTCAGAACGTGGCCTATGTCTTCCTTCGCAATGGCTCTGTCCATGCGCAGGAGAAGATCCATCCGACGCCAGACGAGCGTCACTGGTGGAACATCAAGGGCGGCGACAGCGTGGATGTCATCCCGACCGATTGCGGACCGATCGGCGTGCTCATCTGTTACGATTCAGAGTTTCCGGAGCTTGCCCGTCGTCTGACGGACGAAGGCGCGCGCATCCTGTTCACACCGTTCTGTACCGATAGCCGCCAGGGGTATCTGCGCGTGCGCTATTGTTGCCATGCGCGCTGCATCGAGAACCAGCTCTACGTTGTGACCTCCGGCTGTACAGGCAATCTGCCGAACGTCGAGAACATGGACATCAACTACGCCCAATCGGCGATCCTCACGCCGTGCGACTATCCGTTCGCGCGCGAAGGTATCGCCGCTGAAATCGCGGAGAATGTCGAGGCGGTTGTCATGGCCGACCTCGACCTCAATGATCTGAATTTCGCGCGGTCTGAAGGGACTGTCCGGAACCTCCGCGACCGCCGGTTCGATCTCTACCGTGTCGCCTGGAAGGATGGCGGTTGAGACTTCCAGCGCTGAGCGAGAACAAGCCGCTCAGGCTGGGCAGCCTGATGATGCTCTATGCCGCCCAAGGGGCACCGGAAGGACTGCTTTACATCGCAATACCCGCATGGTTCGCCGCACAGGGCGTCGGGGCGGATAATATTGCAGGCTATATAGCTGTCATACTGCTGCCCTGGAGCTTTAAGCTCTTCAACGGCATTCTGATGGACCGCGTCACCTGGTCACCGATGGGGCGAAAGCGGCCATGGTTGATCCTCGCCCAGCTCATCCTGATCGGCAGTCTGGTCTGGTTTGCCGGTCTGGGAGAGCCAACTGAGGCGCTGTACTGGTTTGCGGCGGCGGGCTTCGCCGTTAACTTTGCCGGCGCCTTTCAGGATGTTGCTATCGACGGGATGGCCATCGACATACTGGGCGAAGAAGAACGCGCAACGGCCAACGGCCTGATGTGGGGTGGCAAGACGCTCGGCACGGCCGGGTTTGCGTTTCTGACCGGCCGTCTGATCAGCGATGAAGGCCACGCATTGGCGGCCATCGTCACGGCAATATTTGTCGCAATCGTCATGCTGCTTCCTCTACTCCTACGGGAACGCGCTGGCGAGAAATTGATGCCCTGGAGCGAGGGGCAGGCATCCACTCATACGCAATCTGTACAGGTTCAACGCTGGCGTCCGCTTGTGGCTGGCGTTTTTAACGCAATGAAGCGCCCGGCAAGTCTCGCCCTCGCGGCCGGCATCCTGGTTGCTTTTCTTGCCTACGGGCTGAAGACTGCATTCTCACCAACACTGGCCGTCGAAGAGCTTGAGTGGGGTCGCGGGCTCTTCACCGATAGAGACGCCACGGCCGATCTCCTGGGCGGCCTGTTCGGTGTATTCGTATCAGGCTGGCTAGCGGACAAGATAGGCCCACTGCGCGCTCTCGGTGGTGCTCTCATCGGTATGGCTTTTCTCAACGCAGTCGCGATTTTCTTGTGGCAGGCCGAAGGCTTCTACTTTGCTTACCTGCTCCTCTACAGCGTCCTGTTCGTGCTGATGTCCGTCTGCACATATGCTATCGCGATGGGGCAATCGCGCGGCAGCGTGGCTGCGACGCAATTCTCGATCTTCATGGCGCTTCTGAATTTCGGCACGAGCATCGGGGCCGGACAACTCGCCTGGCTTCGTGGCGCGGGAGGTTATGAGGCAGCGTTTGCGGCGTGTGCAATGCTCAGCGCTGCTGCGCTTGGCTTCTATGTTATTTCCGTGCGGCTCAACAAAATGCTGGAAACGTCATCCATCCTCAGCGACCAGGAAATGCGCCTGTAGCGCGGTGACGATTTTTTCCGGGTGATCACCCTGCCAGGCTTCTGCACGCACGCTTGCCATGCGCCGGCCGAGTTTGTGGACGATGGCGCGGGCATAGAGATCTTCACCTTTAGCGCTCCGCAGATAGTCGATCGTCAGATTGATCGGCTTTGGTGGACGCTGAAGATCGGACTGAAGGTAGACCTGTGCCACGGCGGTCAGTTCTAGAAAGGCACCCGTTGCGCCACCATGCAGGGCGTTGATGGCGCGGTTGCCAATAAACTTCTCTTGGAACGGAAGTCGAGCAATCAGTTTGTCGCCATCCGCCGTGAATTCCATCCCGATGAAACGGGCAAAGGGCGTGCGGTCGAGGAAAGCCTGAAGCTGTGCAGCGCGGGGGCTCATTTCTCGCCTCCCAGCATCTTGTTCGCAATGTCCATTGCAGCGTTCCCGCTTGCCCAGCGGCTTATATCATTAAGAGCGAATGTGCCTGCGGCCGTTGCGATGACCTTGTCGCGGCTCTCATGGTAGGCCCAGGCATGCGTAAACGCGACATTCCTTGTGATATGGTAGCATTCAGCTTCCGCTAGAATATCGCGGCCCTTGTCAGCCGGGCGCATATAGTCGATGCGAAGGTCAAGCGTCGCCATCGACATCGGCTTGTTCAGCGCCGTGTTGATGCAGACCCCGCTCAGATTATCCAGAAGCGCCGTAAGCACGCCGCCGTAGATAACACCTGTGTCGGGATCGCCGACGAGGTCCTCTCGCCAGCCGACCTTGGCGAAGGCGCGGCCTTTCTCGATCCCCGTCAGTTCAAACCCAAGCGCTTGTGCCCAAGGCACTGTCGACATGATTCGCTGGGCGTTCTGCTGCATCAGATTGAGCATCATGTCCTGACGCTCGTTCTCTTCGCTCATCTCGGACCCCCGCTGTTGCCGCGACGTGAAAATTGACGCTGCATCCTAGGTCGATACCATCGTGAAAAGCGAACACAATGAGTGACGCTGCGGGAGGAAAACATGGCATTCGACGGACGCTCAAACGGCAAGGCTTGCATCATCGGCGCGGGTTGCTCGGGCTTCACGATGGCAAAGCGCCTGAAAGATTATGGCGTTGCCTATGACTGCTTCGAGATGTCGGATAATATCGGCGGTAATTGGTACTATCGTAATCCGAACGGGCTGTCCTCCTGCTATCAAAGCCTTCACATAGACACATCCAAGTGGCGCCTTGCCTTTGAGGACTATCCTGTGCCGGAGGACTGGCCAGATTTCCCGCACCATGCCCAGTTGCTTCAGTATTTCCACGACTATGTCGACCATTTCGGCTTGCGTGAGACGATTACCTTCAACACCGCCGTCGAGAAGGCCGAGAGGCGCTCTGATGGCGACTGGAACGTGACGCTCTCAACCGGTGAAACGCGAACCTATCAGTGGCTCTTCGTGGCAAACGGCCACCACTGGGATGCGCGCACGCCAGAATATCCGGGCGAGTTCAACGGCTACCAGGTCCACTCTCATTACTATCGCGACCCATTCGAGCCTTACGACTTCCGCGGTAAGCGCGTCATGGTTGTTGGCGGTGGCAATTCGGCCATGGATATCTCGTCGGAGCTTTCCCAGCGCCCGATCTCTGAGAAGCTCTTCATCTCCATGCGCCGGGGGGTCTGGGTGCTGCCGAAATACATGAATGGCCAGCCTGCAGACAAAGCCGTGCTTCCTTCATGGATGCCGTCCAAGCTTGGGCGGAAACTTGCACGTGCATCTATCAAGAAGCGCGTGGGCAATATGGAAGACTATGGCCTGCCCAAGCCGGACCATGAGCCGCTGGACGGCCACCCGTCGGTGTCAGGCGAGTTCCTCACACGTGTCGGCTGCGGCGATATCACACCGAAAGGCGGCATCGAGAAACTCGATGGTGACGGTGTCATCTTCAAGGACGGCTCACGCGAGAAGATCGACGCGATCGTCTGGGCGACCGGATACAATGTCAGCTTTCCCTTCTTCGACGACGAACGCCTGAAACCGGTCGAGAACAGGTTCCCGCTGTTCAAGCGCATGGTCCGTCCCGGAATGGATAATCTCTTCTTCCTTGGGCTCGCCCAGCCCCTGCCGACGCTGGTAAACTTCGCTGAGCAGCAATCGAAACTCTGCGCGGCGAAGATTGCTGGAGAGTATGAGTTTCCGGCGGAAGATCAGATGAAAGAGACCATCAAGGAGGATGAGCAATTTCACCTCGGTCACTTCTACGATGCGCCGCGGCACACGATGCAGGTCGACTTTAACGCTTACGTAAAGGATCTCATGAAAGAGATAGAGCGAGGGCGGAAGCGCGCTAAAGCCACCGCCTGACCTGGGTGACTGACCTGATGGATGGCTCTCATGCTGCGCACCATGCTCGCATGCCTTGCAGGACTAGTGCTGACGACGGCCTGTAGCACAAGTCCTGCGCCTGTTTCATATCCGATGGATGGCCGCGTAGCGCCGCCCAGCGCGATCACCACGACGGCAAGCGTCAGCGCAGAGCAGGGGCCATTCCAGCCTGACGTGGATTTGTTTCTCTGTCCGAACAGCACAATTACAAACGCGTTCGAGTATGACGCCGACTTTCGCGTTCTGAACTTCAATCCGATTGTACTGGTGGAGGGTAAAGTCGTAATCGCATCAGTGCCGACCAATAATGCCTGCATGACGTCGGGTTTTGGTCACCGTATGGGACGGACGCATAAGGGTCTCGATGTGCGTTCGCGCCCGGCCGGCATGGTCTATTCCGCCGCACCTGGCACCATCCGCGAAGCAAAGCGCAGCCCCAGCTTCGGAAACACCATACTGATCGATCACGGGCAGGGCGTTTTCACCCGCTACGCGCACCTTGCAAACATCGAGGCGGGTGTCGAAGCCGGGAAGGTCATCGGATTTGGTCAGCCACTCGGCATAATGGGCACGACGGGCCGCAGCACGGGTATTCATCTTCATTTCGAAGTTCTGACCGGGACCTATCCTGGCAGTTTGACCGCGCATAACCCTCTTTCTTTCCCAGCCTATCTGACGCAAAGCGCTGCGTACTAATTGAGGGACGGGGGCCCCACCATGAAACGGCTGACACCTGCCGCGCTTGTGCAGGCTTATCGCGATCCAGTTTCGTGGCTCATCCTTGCCGTTGATCTCTTTCCTGTCATCGCGATCTTCCAGCTCGGCTGGGGCGCAGCCGCCCTGGTGTTCCTGTACTGGCTAGAAAATCTCGTCATAGGGTTCATAACCCTGCTTCGCATGTTCGCCGCTGCAGCGGCCACAGGGGCGTCCGCTATTGTGGGGGCGTTCGCGTTCGGCGCCTTCTTCCTTTTTCACTACGGCATGTTCTGCTTCGTGCACGGCGTATTCCTGATGGTTTTCGCCGAGATCTCCGCTGGCACAGGTGAGAACATCTCAATCAGTCCGCTCGGTCTCGTGCGCTACGCGCTTTCGACGGGAGGCGGGATGTTCTGGTTTCTCGGGACCATTCTCGCGCTACAACTGTTTCTGTTCTTGCGGGACTTTATCTTCCGCGGCGCGTATCGCGAGACCAACCCAATGTTGGAGATGGCCAAGCCTTATGGCCGCATTGTCGTTCTGCACATTGCGCTTTTCGCCGGGTTTGGCCTCCTCATTTGTCTTGGGGAGCCGTTCGTCGGTGTCCTTGCGCTCATTCTGCTCAGGGCCGTATGGGGCGCGGTGCAATCTGTCAGGCGGCAGCAGGAAATCGCAGCGCCTGCTAGCCCCAAAGTTGACGAAGCGTCACCAATCTGATCACTGCTAAAACTGTTACAGATTCAGGGGCTTTTCATGGTGGCAGCGGCGCAACCGGCGCAGGGGCAGGGCAAGCGGGCAAGGACCAAGGCTGCCAATCGGCAGGCGATCCTCGAAGCAGCCCGGCAAGTGTTTGCGCGGCTTGGCGCTGAAGCGACGACTGTTCGGGATATTATTCGCGAAACGGATCTCGCGGCAGGCACGTTCTACAACTACTTCAAGTCCAAGGAAGAAGTTTTCGAGGCGCTGGCTGACGAGGGCGTTCGACGCTTTCGGCCGCGCCTTGCCTCTATCCGTGAGAACGCGTCCTCTCTACAGGCCTATCTTCTGGAAGCTTACAGCGCCTATTTCGATTTCCTGAATGAGGAAAACGAAGAGGCGATCCGGCATGGTGCTCCCCATGCTGCGATGATCGGCGTTCGGGTCGACACGCCGGAGATGCAAGCTGTGTTCGAAGAGATCCGGACCGATCTTGAGCAGGTCGCAAAGTCGACGGGTCTTTCCCTTGCCGATTCCGGCTATCTGACGGCCGCAGCAATCGGTATTGCCCGGGAAGTGGGGGACCATATGCTTCTGCGCCGCCCGGTCGATACACGCGGGGCAACGGAGTTTGCGACGCAGCTTTTCCTGCATGGCGCGGGGGCGCTGGCATCCAAGAACAACAGCTGAAGGTATCTCACCCATGAGCTTGCAGGCAACGATCGCAAAACTCCTTCTGAAACTTCCGGACAGCTTTCTCGTCAGACTGTCGGGCGGCAAGCCGGTGGAGCTAGGCGGCCGCACGCTTGATCCGCGCTTCCAGTTCATGATGGCCGGCGCAAAGAGGCAGCCGCCGATGTCCAGCCTGTCGCCGCAGGAAGCGCGCGCCGCTTCTGCTGGCGGTCTGGCCATGTTCGCAGACGAACCAGAGCCAGGTGTCACTTGGGAAGATAACGGAATTACAAGCAGCGATGGTCACCAGATCCCGGTGCGCATCTACCGGCCAGATAATCAGGACGCCAGCGCACCGATGATGGTGTATTACCATTTTGGCGGCGGCGTGATCGGCGACCTTGATACCTGTCATGTGTTCTGCACAATGATCGCCACGGCGGCGAAATGCCCGGTCCTGTCAGTCGACTACCGTCTGGCGCCAGAACACAAATTTCCCGCAGGTCTCGAAGACTGTATCGACGCTTATGACTGGGCCTTGCGCAATGCCCGCAAATATGGCGCGCCCGCTGGCGTTGCCACGGTTGGTGGCGACAGCATGGGCGGTAATTTCTCTGCTATTGTCGCACAGGAAATGGTACGGGAACGAAAGCCTGTGCCGCTCATGCAGCTTCTTATCTACCCGGCAACAGATATAGATCGGGAGTTTCCGTCCTATCAGACCTATGGCGAGACGTATCCGCTAGATGCAGACACGATGCGCTGGTTCATGGAGCAATATATCCCGGAAGGGCAGGACCGCGCAGACGTGCGGCTCTCACCGGCCCGGGAACCCTATCTTGAGAATCTGCCACCCGCTGTCATTGCAACGGCTGGCTTTGATCCGCTCGTTGATGATGGGGCGGCCTACGCCAAACTCCTGCGCAAGTCAGGCGTGAAGGTCGAGTATAAGTGCTATGATAGTCTGGCGCATGGATTTACAGCCTTCACAGGTGTTGTACCTGCTGCGCGCAAGGCATGCGAGGAGATCGCCTCGCGCGTTGCGGAGACCTACAAAACGTTTGAGATTGACGAAGACTAGGCCGGAGCGCGGCGGAGCCTCATCAGTCGTTCAGCTCAGGCTGCGATAGCAGCAATGGCGAGCAGGCTGACAAAGATGAAATAGATTGTACGCATTGTTACGCTTGTGTCCGAAAAGCTTTAATAAACTGTCACACTGACGGTTCTAGCCGCCTATCGTTCCGAGAGCAAATCTGGATGATTGTTGCGTACATTTCCAACATCGGGGTGAACCGGCCAGACGGTCATGTCTTCTGAAGGGAACGGGACCATCAGGTCGTCCACCTTCTCGCGAACATCCAGCCATCTTGCGAAATCCGACTGGTGTAAAATGACTGGCATGCGGTGATGCACGCCTGACGTTGCTTCGTTTGCTTCTGTGGTCAGCACGGTAAAACTGTGCAGTTCCGACCCCTCGATCAGGGCAACATCGTACAGTCCGGCCAGGCAGAAGTGACGCCGGTTCCGCAGGCCGATCGCGAATGGTGTTTTCGCGCCCTTCCTGCCGGTCCACTCATAATAACCGCTAACGGGGATGAGGCAGCGATGATGGCGGTAGGCACCCCGAAAAACCGGCTTGTCTGCAACCGTCTCTGATTTGGCGTTGAACGTTGTGAAGGTTTTTTCCTTCAGCGGTTTTTTCCACCAGGACGGAACGAGGCCCCACAGGGCTGGCGCAAGCTCGACATGACCGCCATGCGCTGTCCGCAGGATCGATTGATAGGATCCCGGCGCGGCATTGTATGTCGCTTCGGGCGGATCGACCTCATCCGGCGGGATCAGATTCAGCCAGGCGTGGAAGTCCGACCATGTAACTCCGTGTCTAAAGAATCGCCCGCACATGTTGTCCTGTATTCATCAAGAAACGCTACTGTCATCGAAGCGTATTGGAACGAAGTCACAAAGTGAACGTTCTCGAACAAATACCTCCTCCACACGGCAGGGGGCAACGCTTCATGAGGAGATATCATATGAACAAGATGATGATCGGCGCAGCCGCAGCAGCATTCGTCCTGACCGCGTGCGAAGGCACCGGACTTTCGACCAACCAGGCTTATGGCGCTGGCGGCGGCGCGCTTGCAGGCGCAGCGCTCGGCACGCTCGCTGGCGGCGATGATGGTCGTAATGCTGCGATTGGCGCGGCGGTCGGCGCGCTCGCTGGTGGCGCTGTCGGTACTTATATGGACCGCCAGGAGCGCGCCCTTCGTGAGCGTACGGCAAACTCGCAAATCCAGGTGGAGCGTCAGGGCGACCAGATCGCACTTACGATGCCATCGAACTCCAGCGTCAATTTTGCCGTCAACAGCGCCGAACTACAGTCCAGCGCTTATGGTCCGCTGAACGAGATCGCTGGCGTCCTCCAGGAATATCCATCGACTCGCGTCGATGTTGTTGGTCACGCAAGTGCCGATGGACCGGACGATTACAATATGCGTCTGTCTGAACAGCGTGCCAATACGGTTGCGAACTACTTCGTGAGCCGCGGCGTCGAAGCGGTCCGCATCTCGGCCTATGGCCGTGGCGAAACCCAGCCCATCGCAAGTAATGATACGCAGGCAGGTCGCGCAGCGAACCGTCGCGTCGAGGTGCTGCTGACACCGGTCACGACCAGCTAATCGCCAGCCCGAAGAACTAGATCAAAGGCCGCAGCAGGAATGTTGCGGCCTTTTTTGCTGCGCGGCATACACGCAGCGCCGCTCAGCTCTGCTTCAAGACCCGCTGCCATCCAGCGACCGAACCGTTCGAGCTTGGCGGTGAAAGCCCTGGATTCGCTGTCCGTCGGATCCATTGCTCTCTGCATGGCGAGAAACATGGAGTTAAACACTATATGAGTACCCGCCTGCTGTGCGGCGGGCTCCGTCATCGCACCGTTGCATGAAGCGATCAGGCTTTCTGCGACCGCGGCGGCGGCAGGCTCTAGGATCTCTTTGACATAATGGACGTAGACTTCTGTGTCCGCGATTGCTTCGCGCAAGGCGAAGACATGGCGTCGAATATAAGGGGTATCAGTCCCGGCGCTGCAGGCGAGCTGGATATAGCCTTCAACCGCCTCACTGACGGTCTGCGCTGGCGTCCGCATGACTTCGCGCACACCTTCGCTCGTCTCGCGCATATGTTTGAACAGGGCGATGACGACGCCGCGCCGGTCACCGAAATAGTGTCTGAGATTGATATCGGACACGCCGGAAGAGATAGCCAGCTGACGAAGCGATGGCTGGACGACGTCTTCGCGCTCAACATAAGCGATCATGGCGTTCAGCAGAGCCTGACGTTTCTTCTCGTAGTCCTGGTTCCTGACACCAGCCGGTCTGGCCATTAGAATTCCCCCATTGCGTGCGTCTCCCATGGAGCAATCGCCATTAAAGCGGAATAAGGGACAGTACTGACAAAAGGTGCCGGGCTCAGGCGACTATCTTCAAGTCGTTGTAATTTATAATCAAAAGGCCGAGGCGATTGCCCCGGCCTTCTGCTTTTTTCTTCTATGGTGATCGCTTACGCGGCGACTTTGGCTTTGACGCCGCCTGGCGGGAATCGATCATAAAAGCCTTCACCCTTGGCAGCCATGTCCTTGAGAAGCTCAGGCACCTTGAAGCGGTCGCCATACTTCTCTTCCATCTTCGTGGCTTCCTCGACGAAGGCCTTGATGCCCCAGATCAGGTCCACATAGGAACAACAACCGCCCGTATAGGGTGCGAAGCCCCAAGCGAGGATGGAGCCGATGTCGGCATCGCGCGCGTCTGTGATAACGCCTTCCTCAAAGCAGCGGGCAACTTCGATCGCCTGACGGATGAGGAGACGGTTGACGTAGTGCTTCTTGAGCTCTGGAGGGCACTCATCGACCGTGACATCGATGCGAGTGTTGAGGTCCGGCCAGAGACGCTCGGGCTTGCCCTTCTCATTATAGTCGTAGAAACCCTTGCCGGCTTTGCGACCGACGCGGCCATTGTCTTCGACGAGCCAGGCGAGGAACTGCGTGCGGTCATCGCTCTGAATGTCGACGCCCATCGCTTCTGCCGTGGCCCGGGTGACCTTGAGCGCTGTGTCGAGACCGACAGAGTCGGACACTTCCAGCGGGCCCATTGGCATACCGGACTGGCGCCCGACATTCTCGATAATGGCTGGCTTGATGCCTTCGGCCAGCATTTCCATGCCTTCGCGCGTATAGGTGCCGAAGCAGCGCGACGTGTAAAAGCCGCGGCTATCATTGACAGCGATTGGCGTCTTGCGAATGGCCAGCACATAGTCGACGGCTTTGGCCAGCGTGGCTTCAGAGGTCTTCTCGCCAGAGATGATCTCGACCAGACCCATCCGCTCCACCGGGGAGAAAAAGTGGATGCCGATGAAATTTTCCGGACGCTTGGATGCCTGGGCGAGGCCAGTGATTGGCAGGGTCGAGGTGTTGGAGCCGAAGACAGCATCTTCGCCGAGAACAGCTTCAGCCTGCTCGGTGATCTTGGCTTTCAGCTCCTGGTTTTCGAAGACAGCCTCGATGACCAGGTCTGCACCCTTCACATCGTTGTAATCGTCGGTCGTCGTGATGAGGTCGAGGAGCTTGTCGCCCTTTTCCTTGGTCGACTTGCCACGCGAGATAGCCTTCTCGACAAGACGGCGCGAATAGTCCTTGCCCTTCTCGGCGTTTTCCTTGGACACATCGACCAGCACAGTCGGGATGCCAGCCTTGGCCTGAACATAGGCAACGCCTGCACCCATAAGACCTGCACCGATAACCGCGATCTTCTTGAACTCGGTCTTCGGATAGCCTTCAGGGCGGTTGCCGCCCTTGGACAGGGCCTGCGTTGACAGGAAGAGCGAGCGGATCATCGCCTTGGCTTCGGGGCGCGATTGGGTGTTGATGAAGTAGCGCGTCTCGATGCGGAGACCTGCATCGATCGGCACCTGGATGCCTTCATAGACGCAGGACAGGATGTTCTTCTGCGCCGGGAAATTGCCATAGGTCTTGGCGTGAAGCATGGCGTTCGCCATTGTCATGACCTGACCGGCACCTGGGCTCTTGTGCGGCACGCCGCCTGGAACCTTGAAGCCTTTCTCATCCCACGGCGCCTTGGCCGTCGGATTGGCTTTGACCCATGCTTTGGCTTTTTCCACGACCTCTGCACCGGGTGCGAGCTCCTGGATCACGCCCATCGCCTTGCCTTTTTCTGCGTCGAAGCTCTCGCCCTGAAGGATCAGCGGCAGGGCGGCCTGCACACCGACGAGGCGAGGCAGACGCTGCGTGCCACCGGCACCCGGCAGCAGGCCGATCTTGGCTTCTGGCAGGCCGAATTGCTGTTTTGGATTGTCATTGGCCGCAACGCGGTAGTGGCAGGCGAGCGCCACTTCGAGGCCGCCGCCCAGCGCAAGGCCATTGAGCGCACAGGCTACCGGCTTGCCGCAGGTCTCAAGCTCGCGAAGCGTCTTGTTCAGTGCAAAGCCCTGATTGAAGCGCTCTTTCAGCTTCTCGTCTTCGCTCTTTGCGCTGTCGTCAGCGGCGCCAGCACGATTGCCCATCTCGCCAAGATCTGCGCCTGCGCAGAAGCCGGAGGGCTTGCCCGATGAAAGGACCAGACCCTTGATCTTGTCGTTGCTGGCGACCTCTTTCGCGATCGCGATGATATCCTGAACGGCCTGACCGGTCAGCGTGTTCATGCTGCGGCCTGGCACGTCGAAAGCAGCGTGCGCAATGCCATCGCCGTCAATGTCGAATTTGAATGTCTCGAGTTCCATCTATGCTTTCCTCTTGAAGCTCAGCCCTCGTCGGAGCCGTCTTCCGTAGTCTTGTCTTTATCTACGGTCTGTTTGAGCTGGGCTTTGCCAAAGGCTGGCGCGAGGCCAATCCCGATAGCAAGCCCGGCGCCGATAAAGGCCATGTTGCCAAGCGCGGCGCCGAGTGCCGCCCCAAGGGCAATGCCGACGGCTATCCCAATCGGCAGGCCTTTTTCGAACGCCGTATCGCTCACCTAGACACGCTCGATGATCGTGGCGGTGCCCATACCTGCGCCAACGCAGAGCGTGACGAGGGCGGTTTCCTTGTCGGAGCGCTCAAGCTCATCAACCATGGTGCCAAGCAGCATGCCGCCCGTCGCGCCAAGTGGGTGGCCGAATGCAATGGCGCCGCCATTTACGTTCATTTTTTCGTGCGGAATGCCGAGCAGATGCATCATCAGCATCGGGACCGATGCGAAAGCTTCGTTAAGCTCGTAGATGTCGATGTCGCCAACATCCATGCCAGCCTTCTTGAGCGCTTTCTGCGAAACAGCGGTCGGGCCGGTCAGCATGATGGCAGGCTCGGACCCGATCGAGGCCATGGACTTGATGCGTGCGCGCGGTTTGAGGCCAAGACGCTCACCCATTTCCTTGGAGCCGAAAAGCACCGCGGATGCACCGTCAACGATACCGGAGGAGTTACCGGCATGGTGGACGTGATCGATGCTTTCCAGTTCAGGGTAGCGCTGCTTGATGATCTCATCGAAGCCCATGCCGCCCATGCCGGCAAAGGAGGGGTTCAGACCAGCGAGCGACTGCATGTCCGCCTGAGGCCGCATATGCTCGTCATGATCGAGGATGATCGCGCCCATCTGGTCCTTCACAGGGACGATGGACTTGGAGAAGCGGCCTTCTTTCCAGGCGGACGCTGCACGCTTCTGGGACTCGACGGCGTACGCGTCGACATCATCGCGTGAGAAGCCCCATTTGGTCGCGATTGTGTCTGCGCCAACGCCTTGCGGAGCGAAATAGGACTTGATCGCGATGGACGGGTCGGACGACCATGCGCCGCCAGCTGCGCCCATAGGCACGCGGGACATCGCTTCGACGCCGCCGCCAATTGCCATATCCGCTTCGCCGGTCATGACCTTGGATGCGGCCATGTTGCAGGCTTCGAGACCCGAAGCGCAGAAACGGTCGATCTGCACACCGGCAGTCGTTTCAGCATATTCGGCATTCAACACCGCGATACGGGCAATGTCGCCGCCTTGCTCGCCGACGGGCGAAACACAGCCGAGGACCACGTCATCGACATAGCTCGTGTCGAGTTCGTTGCGGTCACGGATCGCCTGGAGTGCTTGGGTTGCCAGCGAAAGCGAAGTGATTTCGTGCAGCGATCCGCTTTGCTTGCCTTTGCCGCGCGGGGTGCGCACGGCATCGTAGATATAGGCTTCAGTCATTTGGAATAAGCTCCTTTCAGGACATTCATTTATTCAGGTGTTTGGACTGGCGGTAGACGATGAGGCCGATCACAAGCGAGCCAAGGCCCAGCGCGATCGGTGCAAACCCGCTGACGCCGGCGTCTGGTCGACCAAACTCGACATACGCCCCCATCAGGACCGAGATGATCCCGAGGAGGATGGACGCTATGCCGAGCCAGCGTATCATCTGCGCTACATCGTTCTCGCGATGAGCATTTTCATGACTTCGTTCGCGCCGCCATAGATGCGCTGGACGCGGGCATCGGCATACATCTGGCCGATGGGGTACTCGTCCATATAGCCATAGCCGCCATGCAACTGCAGGCATTCGTCGATGATCTTGCACTGCAGATCAGAGATCCAGTATTTCGACATCGACGCCGTTGCCGCATCGAGCTTGTTCTCGATCAGCAGCTGCGTGCAGTGGTCTGCGAAGACTTTTGCCACGGTCGCTTCGGTCTTGCATTCCGCTAGCTTGAACTGGGTGTTCTGGAAGTCCCAGATCGTGCCGCCAAAGGCCTGGCGTTGCTTCACATACGCAGTCGTCTCAGCAATCGCGCGCTCAATCATGCCAACGCCCTGCAGGCCGATCACGTGACGCTCCTGCGGCAGTTTGGTCATCAGCTGGATAAAGCCCTGGCCTTCTTCTGGGCCGAGCAGGTTGGAGGTCGGCACGCGCACATCATTGAAGAAAAGTTCTGATGTATCGGCTGCCTTCTGGCCGATCTTTTCGAGATTGCGGCCACGTTCAAAGCCTTCGACTTCGTCAGTCTCGACCACAACGAGGGAGATACCCTTGCTGCCCTTGCTCGGATCGGTTTTCGCAACTGTCACAATCAGATTGGCTGTCTGACCGTTCGAAATAAAGGTTTTCTGACCGTTGATGACGTAGTGATTGCCATCTTTCTTCGCGGTCGTTTTTACAGCCTGAAGGTCAGAGCCTGTGCCGGGCTCGGTCATCGCGATGGCGGCGATCAGATCACCGGAGGCAAGGCGCGGCAGCCATTTCTTCTTCTGCTCTTCAGAGCCGAATGCCTCAATGTAAGGGGCGATGATGGCGTTGTGGAGGGTGATGCCGAAGCCATCGATTCCTTTCCACTGCTGCTGCTCAATGATCACCGCTTCATGCCGGAAATCACCGCCTGCGCCGCCATACTCTTCGGAAACAGATGCGCAGAGGAGGCCGGCTTCGCCTGCCTTCTTCCACATTTCGTGGGGCACATACCCTTGCTTGCGCCACTCTTCGACGTGCGGTTTGCACTCGCGTTCGAAAAACTGGCCGACGGCATCAGAGAAGATCGAAATCTCCTCATCTTCGCGCCATTTTGCTGGTGGTACGTTCAGCACGTCCTGCATCTATTATCTCCCTCAATCGTGTCTGCACCGACAAGTTGTCGTTTACGTTCACGTCAATTTTATAAAGCCCGCCCTCTTGCGGGACGAGTCCTCACGCCGCGTCAGGGCGTAACAGTTTTAGCAGCCCCGAAATCCGCCTAGTGACGGGCTTCAGGGCGATGTCTCAGAACCGGTCGGCTTCGAGCGCCATCAGGGGCTCGGCCCCGGTTTTCAGCTTGGCCAGATGGGCCGAGGTCTCTGGGAGGATACGGCTGATATAATACCGTGCCGTGACAAGTTTGTCGTCGTAGAACGGGTCGCTCCCGCGCTTTGCAAGCGCGGTCTTCGCCATCTTGGCCCACATATAACCGAGCGCCGTCAGGCCGAAGAGCTCCAGATAGTCCATCGATGCGGCGCCGGCATTATTGAAGTCGCTCATGCCGTTCTGCATCAGCCAGCTAGTAGCTTCCTGCAGTTCGCCTTTCGCTGTGGCGAGAGCATCAATGAACGGCTTCAACTCTTCATCGCTCTCATTTTCGGCGATGAAGTCGTCGAGTTCGGCGAAGAAGGTGAAGATAGCACGGCCGCCATTCGCAGCCAGCTTGCGGCCGACAAGGTCCAGCGCCTGGATGCCATTGGTGCCTTCATAGATGAGGGCAATGCGAACATCGCGAACGTATTGTTCGACGCCCTGATCCTTGGTGAAGCCCGTGCCGCCGTGAAGCTGAAGCGCATCATTGCAGGCTTTCAGGCCGCGGTCGGTCAGGAAGGCTTTCACGACCGGCGTCATCAGCGCCATATAGTCGCCTGCCTTCTCGCGTACTTTCTCATCCGGCGACTTGTGCAGAAGGTCACCGTACAGCGCGGTCCAGTAGCTGAACATGCGAGCGCCTTCGATAAAGGCGCGCGTGTCCATCAGCATCCGGCGCACGTCAGGGTGGACGATGATCGGATCGGCAGGCTTCTCCGGTGCTTTCGGGCCGGACAGGGCGCGGCTCTGCAGGCGTTCGCGCGCGAAGTCAGCCGCATTCTGATAGGCGACCTCTGCCTGGGCGAGACCCTGCATGCCAACGCCGAGACGCGCTTCGTTCATCATGATGAACATGGTGCGCATGCCTTTATGTTCGTCGCCAACCAGCCAGCCGGTCGCGTCTTCATAGTTCATGACGCAGGTGGCGTTGCCGTGAATACCCATCTTCTCTTCAAGGCCGCCGCAGGACACCGTGTTGCGTTCGCCAAGTGAACCGTCCTCGTTCACGAAATACTTCGGCACGACAAAGAGAGAGATCCCTTTGATGCCTTCTGGTGCGCCTTCAATGCGGGCCAGGACGAGGTGAATGATGTTCTCGGTCAGGTCCTGCTCGCCGCCAGAAATCCATATCTTCTGGCCGGTCAGTTTGTAGGAGCCATCGCCCTGCGGGATCGCCTTGGTTTTGATCAGGCCGAGATCGGTGCCGCACTGCGGCTCAGTCAGGTTCATGGTGCCGGCCCATTCACCGGTTGCCATCTTCGGGCCATAGATCTGCTTCTGATCGTCAGAGCCGCCTGCCATCAGCGCCTCGTAAGCGCCAGAGGTCAGGCCGGGATACATGGCAAAAGCCATGTTCGCGGCAGACATCATTTCGCTGACGGCGATCGACAGGGCATGCGGCAGGCCCTGACCGCCCATCTCGGGTGTCTTCGACAGAAGAGGCCAGCCATTTTCGACGAACTGCTTGTAAGCGTCAGGGAAACCGTCCGGCGTCTTTACCGTGGCGTCATCGGCGCGCTTGCAGCCTTGCTTGTCGCCAACACTGTTCAGTGGAAAAAGAACTTCGCTTGCGAACTTGCCGCTCGTTTCGAGGATCTGGTCAACGATGTCCGGCGTCGCATCGGCAAAGCCATCGAGATTGGAATAGTTCTGCAGGGCCAGCACATCGTGGAAGATAAATTTCATGTCCCGGATCGGCGCGTCATAGCGTGGCATTCGTGAAAGCTCTCTTCAGTCTTGAATTGCAAAGTAACCGGCCCATCGCGAAGACGGGCCGGTTGCTTGGGTTGTAAGAAGTTTTACGCCCGGCCTATGCGTCGTCCAGCTGTTTGCGCGCGACGGCATCATAAGCCGCAACGTTGCGGGCCTGATCGTTGGCCGGGCCGATCTTGGCGAGGTCATTCTCAAGCCAGTCGATGCCCTTCTGGAGTTCGCCAAGCGCAATCTCGATATCTTCGCGCTGGTTCTCGAATTCCTTGACCTGGTTGCGGAACTTTTCGAGCGTCTTGCGCTTCTGGGCGCGCTCATTGTCGCCGAGGCCGTAGAGGTCAAGAATCTCGCGGATGTCAGCCAGTGGCAGGCCGAGACGCTTCATGCGAACGATGATTGTGACGCGGGCGCGATCACGATGGGAATAAACGCGGGTCATGCCGTCCCGGGCCGGGTGCAGCATGTCCTTGTCCTCATAGAATCGAAGCGCGCGCGGCGTGATGCCGAACTCGCGTGCGAGCTCGGAAATCGAGTAGGTCCGGCTCTCGGAGATCGAAAGGGATGTAGCTGAATCTGGCATGACTTCCTCCTGGATTTTGTTATTTACGTATACGTCAACGTTAGCCTTACCTTTGCGTCAGAGTAAAGCCCCTCCCTAGCGTCAGCCACTGATGTCTGAATCAAACTGGCTAATCTGTTTACCATTTTAACGACCTTTTAAGACGAACCTCGGCATCGGTGGATGAATACGGTGATCCGGCATGCGCTTTCTGCAGAAGCGCTGCCCCGGAATTGAGGAGTTCGCGTATGTCAAACTACGGGCCCTGGAGCGTGAAGGGGAGCGACGAACGCGCGCGCGAAGCTGCACGGGAAGCGGCCCGCGAAGAGGGTCTCACCATTGGCGAATACATTAACCGTATGCTCAAGATGGAAGCCGACAGCTCCGGCGGACCGGTCAGTGGATCTGGCGCAAGCTCCCGTTCGGCCGACGCACCGCGCCTCGCAGCCAGCGGCGGCGACGGCGGTGGCGGCGACTATCCGGGGGCGGGCTCTGCAGGCCTCGTTCGCGATCTGCTTGGTCGGCTTGAAGCCGTAGAAGCGCGATCCGCAGTGGCGCTCAGCGGTATTGATCGGTCGATCATGAGCCTCACTGAACGCCTCGAAGATGCGCAACGTCGCACCGATGGTCTCTCTAGCAACTATGAGACAGTGATCGAGGACATCCGTTCGACACATGATGCGCTCCGGTCAAAGCTGGAATCGCTCGAAAATGGCGGTGATGGCCGCCGCGATGTAAAAGCGCTGAAGTCGCTGGAACGCGCGCTCGGCAAACTCGCCTCTCACATTCATGAGGAAACGTCGCGCCAGAAAGACAACTCGGCCGATATGCGCAGACGTGTCGAAACTGGCCTTGAGGAGCTCGGTGGCCGCGTATCGGGCGTCGAGGGACGTATCGACAAGACGCTGGACGAGGCCGCAGCCCGTCTCGCGAAGAAGATCGAGCAAGCCGAGCTTCGCACCGAGGGCGCGACCAAGCATCTGTCCAGCCGGTTCAGCGATCTTGAAACCAATGTCGCTCAGCGCCTCGCACGCCTCGACGATGTAACCAGCCGCCTCGATACCGTAGAGACCACGACCAGCAAGTCCCTGACCTCGATGGAAGGTCTGGTTGATGCCCTGCAGGCGCGTCTCGACCGGGCCGAATCCCAGACCAATGAAGCGCTCGACAAGATCGACAAGACATTCGGCACGCTCAGCGAACGCGTCAGCGCACTTGCCAACACAGCCTTGCCAGACACAGCCATGGCGCTTCGCAAGCAGTTCGAAAGCCGCTTCGAAGGGCTATCCCAGGAACTTCGCGCCTCCATCGAGGGCACCCGCGAGAAACTCGCCAGTGAAATCGATGCGGCCACCACCAAGGCGGCGCGCCCTGAGCAGATTGATGCGCTAAAGGATTCGCTCTCCAACCTCGCTGACGCGCTGGACCGGAAGGACTCCAATGCGCTCGCCGCCATCGCGACCCTTCGCCAAGACATGGAATCTTCTGGCCACACGTCGCGGACGTCTGTCGATGATCTCGCCAAGCGCGTCGATACCAACTGGAATGCGTCGCAGGCAGCTCTTGAAACGCTCCGCCAGCGCTTCGAGGCCAAGGATGCTGTCTCTCCAAAGGCGTTCAGCGAGCTTCGCGAACGCATGGAAGCGAACCACGACAAAGCCGTAAGGGAACTTACAGAGCTTCGTGGGCAGGTCGACGCTGCTACGCGAAATGCAATCGCGCCGGAGACGATTGAGACGGTCCAGAAAGCTGTTGCCGCGATCCGCCAGCGCCTCTCTGCGAATGAGAAAACCTCTACCACCACACTCGCGCGGGTCTCGGAACAGATCGGTCAGATGTCTGACCACCTGGGCAAGCGCCTGCAGCAGGTCGAAGACCGTGACTACGCCGCCCAGATCGAAGCGGTGCGCGCCGACATGCACGCGCTTTCTCACGAGGTGACGCTCCAGCTCGGCAATGCCGACGGTCAGGGCGATGCCATACTCGAAAAGATCAGCGCTGAGATGAAGCAGATGTCTGAGCAATTCGAGGCGCGTGTCGATGAAAGTGAAAAGCGCAGCGCCAAGGCGATTGAACAGGTCGGCGAGCAGGTTTCCAGCGTGTCGCAGCGGCTCCAGGCTCGCCAGGAACGCTCTCTGCGCGATCTTGAGCAGTCCATAGAATCAGAACGCACGGAGCAGCAGAAGCGCCTGTCCGATGCGCTGAGCGGCGTGTCCGACCGGATGGAAGAAATTCAGGAGCGCTCCGCCAACTCGCTCTCGCCCGTGCAGAAGGCGATTGCCTCGCTCGCGGCCAGGCTCGAGGCGTTCGAGGATGCAGCAGCGCCGCGTACCAAGGGCGTGCGCAAGAGCGACTCCCCACGCCAGGCAGCAGACGACGACTACTTCGCCGCCTTCATGTCGCAAGAGGACGAGGACGACGTCGCGACCGCGCCGCCGCCACAGGCCGCGCGCCGTCACGCGCCCGATGAGACATCCTTCGATGAGCCTTTCGGTTTCGACGAAGACAGCCGCACCGCGCCGCCACCTGTCACGAGCCGCGATGCGTTTGACTACGAGACCGACCTTTCCGATGAGCCACAGACGAGCGACCCCTTCGCGGAGTTTGAGGACTTCGATGAGGCAGACAATGAGCCCTTCACGGGTGAAGAGCTTACCTATGAAGAAGACCCTGCCGATCTGGACTGGGGCACACAACCACCAGCGGCGCAGAGCCGGGGCGGCGGGAATGACTATATCAGCCGCGCGCGCCAGGCGGCACTCAGTGCTAACGATGCCACGCCTCAGAAGACGGCAGCGCCGAAACGCGGCCGCAGGAAGGCTGAGCCGCGTGCGGAAAAGTCGGGCAAATTCCCGCTGATCCCTGCTGCCGCCGCTGTTGCAATCGTGGCAGTCGGGGCGGG
Source organism: Henriciella barbarensis (assembly GCF_003576345.1). Lineage (GTDB taxonomy): Bacteria > Pseudomonadota > Alphaproteobacteria > Caulobacterales > Hyphomonadaceae > Henriciella > Henriciella barbarensis. The sequence goes on from NZ_QWGB01000005.1 coordinate 1,251,525, forward strand.
CTTTTTCTTCGGCAAAGACATGATCCTCGCCGACGACCGCCCTCAGATTGCAACCAGATCGTCGGTCTCTGTACCCGCCAATGCGGGCGCGCCATCTGAAATCAATACCTCGCAAGAGGCCGGTCAGGCCGGGTCGGCTGATGAAGATATCTCTGCGGCGGAGAGCGAAACCTCTGCAGCATCATCTGAAACCGTTAATTCCATGCAGCCTTCGCAAGCCACTGAGGAGCTCGAAGGAACGCTGCCTGTAGATGCTACGTCGTCGGTCGACGACTCCGAAGCGGCAGAAGAGAGCCTCGCAGGCGTCGGTGACCCTGCCGAAACCGAGCCAGTTGAGGCCGCGCCAGAACCGGCACGACCCACGCTCGCCGAAATTGCCTTGATCCCTGAGGGCCAGTCGCTCGAACAGGCTGCCGCTGGCGGTGACGCGATTGCGCAGTACCAGCTGGGTGAGCGCCAACTGGAAGCAGGCGATTATACATCAGGGCCGACCATGATCCGTCGCGCGGCAGAGCAGGGTCTCGCTGCCGCCCAATACCGTCTGGCCAAGCTGCACGAGTCCGGCCTGGGCGTCCCTCGCGATCTCGAGAAGGCTCGCGAATGGACAGAACGCGGTGCGGCCGGCGGCAACGTCAAAGCCATGTACGACCTCGCCGTCTATTATGCCGAAGGCGAAGGCGGTCCGCAGACCTATGCCGGCGCTGCGGAGTGGTTTCGCAAGGCAGCCGAGTTTGGTGTAACCGATGGCCAGTACAATCTCGCCGTCCTGCATGAGCTTGGCCTGGGCGTCAGCGAAAACCCGGCAGAAGCACTCTACTGGTATGCCGTCGCCGCCAATCAGGGCGACAGCGAAGCTCCGCCAAAAGTAACTGAACTTTCCAGCGCGGTCGGTCAGGAGCAGGCGGCGCAGATCCGCGCGCGTGCTGCCGGCTGGACGCCAAGCCGTCCGGCACGCGACGCAAACGGAATCTTCCCTCAACAGGGTTCGCAGGGAGTTGCCTCGCCCCAGCAGATTGTCGGCGTCCAGAATGCGCTGGCGGCCCTTGGCCATGAGCCGGGCCCGGCAGATGGTGTGCTCGGCGCGGGCACGCAGGCGGCTATCCGCAATTATGAGCGGGAGAACGGGCTGAATGAGTCAGGCAATGTCTCGCCGCAGCTTATCGACAGCCTGAATGCGCGTATCGCTGAGGCGAAGAGCTAGACCTCACTCGAACGCTGGCCGCGCGCCATAGCGAAACCTGCGCCACAATATGTAAAGGCCGAACAGCGCCGCTGTGGCACTCAGCCAGTGCAAGTCTGTCAGGTACCAATTGTTGACCACGATCCCTGCAATGCCCCAGCAAAGAGCGGCGAAGTAAAAGAGGCTTGCGCTGATGCGGCTGGCGAAGCCCCATGCAAGCAGGCCAGCGCTGAGCAGGGCGAGCCATAGCGATATCCAGACATGATCGCTGGGTCCGAGGCCGGCTACCTCACGCCATGTCGCCGCGACCGAGATTGACACCGCAGCCGTGATCCAGCCTGAGAAAAGTCCGACGAGGGCGCAGGCATTCAGGCGGGCTAGCGTCCCATCGAAACCGCCCATCCTGTGAAGGCGCCGTGCCGCGAGCCAGCTGCAGGCGAGGATAGGAAGCAACAGCCCGAAATCAGCATACTGATTGGCGATGGATTGCGCGCTGACCATCCAGATGACGTTCCCGGCACCAGCTAGCAATAAAGGAATAGCCAGCTGGTGTTCGAGATAACCGGGTTTCCATAGGCTCAGCAGCGCGAAGACCAGATAGCTGAAAAAGATCACGCCCCAGATCGAGAAGAATAGGCCGGGCGGCAGTTCGGGTGGCCTGATAGCAACATCGCCGCGGCTTCCGATCGGCTCTCCTATGCCGATGGCGGGCAGGGTCGGCGCTAGAAACTGCGCAATGGCGACGATCAGCAAGGCGATGCCAATTTTCCGGCTCATGTGTATCAGCCTTTATCTGAAAGCGGGTCAGCCGGAAGCATTTTTTCGAGCGTTTCCAGTCTGTCGGCCTCGGCGCTCGGCTTGTCCCAGCGGATGCGGTTGATGCGCGGGAAACGCATGGCAAGGCCTGATTTGTGTCGCGGACTGCGCTGAAGCCCTTCGAAAGCGACTTCGAGAACAAGGCCCTTTTCCTTGCTTGCCTTCACGGATCGCACCGGCCCGAAACGGTCGATCGTGTTCTCTCGCACAAACTTGTCGAGCTGTTTCAGTTCCTCATCCGTGAAACCGAAATAGGCCTTGCCGACGGGCGTAATCTCGTCGCCGTCTTCGCCTTCTCGCCAGACGCCAAAGGTGAAGTCGGAGTAGAAACTGGAGCGGCGGCCATGCCCGCGCTGCGCATACATCATCACAGCATCGATCAGGAATGGATCGCGCTTCCACTTATACCATGGGCCTGTCGGACGCCCGGCTTGGTAGACACTGTCCCAGCGCTTCAGCATGAGGCCTTCAATCTCGGGCGCGGGCGGTTTGTTGCGCGCGGCTTCCAAAGCTTCGAGATTTGTCACTGGAACCAGTGGCGAGAGGTCGATCCGCTCGCTGGATGACTTCTGCACGAAAGTTTCCAGCCGCTTGCGCCGCTCAGAGAAAGGCAGGGTCCGAAGATCCTCATCGCCCTCTACCAGTATGTCATAGGCGCGGATCATGGCTGGTCGCGCCTCCATCTGCTTCTTGGTGACGGTCTTGCGATTGAGGCGCTGCTGCAGCTCGTTAAAGGGGGCGACCTCTCCATTAGGGGCGCGGATCAGCAGCTCACCATCAATCGCCGCTTCGAACTCCATCGCGGCTAGCACATCGGGAAAGGTGTGAGAGATGTCATCACCTGTGCGCGTGTAGATACGTCGTACGCCGCGCTCCGACACCGCTTGCACGCGGATGCCGTCATACTTCCACTCCGCCGCGAAAATGTCAGGGTCGATCATGGCCGGGTCGACGGCGTCGGGGTCATCCCGTTTGTCTTTCGTCACCAGGGGGTGGGCCAGCATGACTGGCCTGAAGGGCGCCTTGATGTCTGGAGAGGGTTTTTCTGCATTGCCATCCAGCCAGTCGAACAGGCTCTCATAGGGCGGGGCGAGCCCATGCCAGATTTCTTCAATCTCCGCAGGCTCTACGCCGCCCATTTCGGCAAGCGCTACCTTGGCAAGCCGCGCCGACACGCCAATGCGCAGCCCGCCCGTTACCATCTTGATCAGGGCCCAGCGCTGCGGCGGCTCCAGCATATCCAGCCAGCCAGCGACCAGCCGCTCGCCCTCTGCCCTCGTTGCGCCGAGCAGTGCCTCGATCACATCGTCAATTGGTGGGATGCGGTTTGCGCCGCGCGTCCCGGGCCACATCAGGCTCACTGTTTCGGCAAGGTCGCCGACATAGTCATACGACATACGAAACAGCTCAGGGTCGACGCGGTCCTCGATCAGCCTGCGGATCGACCCGCCTTTGACGCCGGGTATGTCGAGCTCACCCGTCAGCACCGCCAGCGTCCAACCGCGCGCCGGGTTCGGCGTCTGGCGAAAATAGTTCACCATCAGCTCGATCTTGGTGTTGCGCGAAGCGGTCAGGATCAGCCGTTCAAGAAGGTCGGAAAAGGCCTGCATCGAGAAGACATAGGAGGGTCTTCAAACAATGACAGAGGCAGGTGTGCCAGCGGGCCTCATGCCAGCAGCCTGTCAGATCACGGCAATCTTCTGCCAGATCTTGCGCGAAAAATCGCTCGTTAGCTCTTCGACCTCGTTGACGGCCTGTATCGTGATGGCATCACGCGAATGAGCGAGGTAAAGTGCGGAGAGCTTTCCAGTCAGCGACAGCATCTCGCTGCAATAATCGAGATAGCGGCGAAGCTGGAACGGCGTCATATCGCGCGCCGGACTTGAGGCGGTTCGTTTACTGCCTTCGAGGACCGATACAGGCGTTTTGGTCAGCTGATGAGTATCAATGACGTGTGCGACCGAGCGAAGCTCGTGCAACTGGTCGAGCGCGCGCCGGCGTTTCGTCCGGGTCTCCAGTGTGAGCAGGAACCAGATACCCGCGCTAAACAGGATAGTGACATTCAGCAGGGCTTCGAGACCAGCAAAGAACTGGAGCCCCTGTAACTCAACCCCGTTGAAATCGAGCGCTCGTCCGAGCAGGAATACCAGACCGATGCCTGTGGCCATGAGAATGAGAACAAACAGTCGTAGAAGCAGATTAGGTCTGCTCAGTGAGCGCGCGGTCTTCGCAACTTTTGGTGCAAGAGCAACAAGTTCTGTAGCTACCCCGGCCAGTCCTCTATCCGGAAAGCGCTCGTGAATGCGCGCTTCAAGGCGCTTCAGCGTGTCGATCAGCTGAACGTCGTTGAGCTCTCGATACTTCGGCAAATTGCGTCCCCCATAGCGCGCCGCCCAGTCTAGGCCCTTTGGTCGGGCGCAGCCAGCAATTTCAAAGACGGTTCAGTCGATGCTTTCATCCTCATAGCCGACGAGGCGCAGCGGCCTCGCCTTACGGCCTTCCAGTTCGGCCCAGCGCACCAGCGCATCCTCGCGGCCATGGGTGATCCATAACTCCTCCGGGTCCACCTCACGCACGGTATCGGTCAGCTCGTCCCAGTCGGCATGATCGGAAATGATGAGCGGCAGCTCTACACCTGACTGTTTGGCGCGCTGGCGCACGCTCATCCAGCCAGAGGCGAAACAGGGCAGGGGGTCTGGAAAGCGCCGTCCCCATTTGTCGTGAAAGGATGAGGGCGGGCCGAGCACGATCTTGCCGCGAAACCGCTCCTGCGCGCCGCGCTCTGATGTCTCCAGCGTCGCGGTTTCCAGCGGCCCGAGCGCGATCCCATGATCCTCATAAAGCTTGCAGAGCTTCTCCAGTGCGCCGTGAATGTAGAGCGTCTCGTTATATCCCGCCTCGCGCAGCAGCTTGATGACCCGCTGCGCCTTGCCGAGCGCATAGACGCCGACAAGGTGCGTGCGCTCAGGGAACATGGCGACACTGTCCAGCAATTTGCGAATTTCGCCATCGGTGTCGGGGTGTTTGAAGACTGGCAGGCCGAACGTCGCCTCGGAGATAAAGACATGCGTATCGGGCACAGGCTCGAACTGCCTGCAGGTCGGGTCACGCCGGCGCTTATAGTCGCCTGTGCAGACCATGCGCAGACCTTTCCATTCGACGACCACCTGCGCAGAACCGAGCACATGGCCGGCAGGCGACATCCAGACTGTGACGCCGTTAATTTCTACCGTCTCACCATACTCGACCGGCTGGCGGCTTATTGTAAACTCCTCGCCATAGCGCGCGTCCATGATAGCGAGCGTTTCAGGTGTGGCGAGAACGGCGCCATGGCCAGCGCGGGCATGGTCAGCATGGCCATGCGTCACCACGGCGCGGTCGACCGCGCCGCGCACCGGGTCGATATAGAAGTCACCGGGCGGGCAATAAAGTCCCTTCGGCGTGGGATGGAGAAGCAAATCGGGTCTGATCATCGCTCCTTTATATAGGTCGCGATGTTCGGTGTTTCCCGCCATGTTTCTGCCTTTTCCGCATGGGAGACAGTCGAGCTTCTATCCCCTTGCCCGGCAATCGGAGTGACCTCGAATGCGACGCCTATTTCTTTCGGCCCTGATCGTAACCGCGCTTGCCGCAGGTCCTGCCCAGTCTCAGGAGGGCGGTGAAACAGAGATCATGCAGAAAGCGCTCGCAGCAGGCTACAAGGCGCTCTTCACCTGCTCGGCGACATTCACAGCCAATAAGGGCCGCGCGGAAATCGAGTATAATGAGCTCGACGGTATCTACACCGACTATCGCGCGCCCATGCGCTCCACGTCTGAAGCTAACATTTCTGATCGGTCTCGCACCGTTGCGGTCCGTTACGCCCCCGGCGAACCGCCGCGCATTGCGGCGTGGCGCGAAGGTTTTGGTTGCTCACTGCTGCCGATTGGCGCCAGCGTTGATGATGTCGACGTCCTCCCGCGCTTTTCTGACGAATTCCCGATGCGCCAACGCGACAGCTCGACCGCGCTTGGTCAGGCGGTTCAGCTCATAGATGCCTCGCCCTACGCTGCGCGTCTCGAACAGCCTGTGCGGACTGCTTTTGATGGTGAGACCTATGGTGACGACACGAGGACCAGCGCCGTTCTGGTCCTCATGGATGGGCAGATCATGGCTGAACGCTATGCCCGCGGAATTGATGCAACGACGCCGCAGCGCACCTGGTCAGTCGCGAAATCATTGACCGCCAGTGTCATCGGGGCCGCTGTTCAGCAGGGCCTCATTGATCTGGACCGCGCCCCACTGCTCGACGCCTGGTCGCGCAATGGCGATCCGCGCGGCGAGATAACGCTCCGCAATGTGCTGCAGATGGCGAGCGGACTCGATTCCGGTGTCGCAGGCAATCGCACGGACCGCACCTATTTCGGCGGCGCGCTCGTGACCGACACCGCGTTCGTGAACCCGCTGGAGATCACGCCGGGCGAGCGCTTCAAATACTCCAATTACGACACGCTCGCCGCCATGCGCGCGCTGCGGGAAACCATGGACGATGACAGCGCATTCTGGGGCTTTCCATATGAAAGCGTCCTCTGGAAGATCGGCGCAATGAACACCGTCCTCGAGACCGACTGGGCAGGGGATTTCATCTCGTCCAGCCAGATCTGGATGACCGCTCGCGACATGGCGCGCCTTGGCCAGCTTTACCTGCAGGATGGCATGTGGGGCGATGAACGTATTCTCGCCGAAGGCTGGACCGACTTCGTATCCTCGTCCGGCGGTGCACAGCCCGACCGTGCCTCCAGCCCCTTCGGCTATGGTGGCAGCTTCTGGCTGATGGACCGATCTCAAGGTGTGCCAGCCGATACCTATGCCGGCTTCGGCAATCGCGGACAGTATCTCATCATCATCCCATCGCTCGACATGGTCATCGTGCGCCGCGGTTTCGATACAGCCGATGGCGGCAGGTTCGACATCGCCGCATTCACCCGCGATGTCATCTCCGCGATCAATCAGGGTCACACGGACAGACTGGATGCGCAGGCAGAGGCAACGGCGGCTGAGGCTGGCTACAACTAATCCAGCCACCGGGTTCGCAGGAGTGCACTGTTCGCGCTATGTCCTAGCCCATGCCGGACGCTGCGCGACCAGATTTCAGCCTGCCTGACCGCTTCTCCGACTGGTTCGCCAGTCGGAACTGGGTGCCGCGTGCCCATCAGCTTGACCTCACTGAAACAGCGCTCGCGGGCGACAGCGCCCTTCTGATCGCTCCGACCGGCGGCGGCAAGACGCTGGCAGGCTTCATGGCCAGCCTGATCGAACTGTCAGAGCGGCCCAAATCAAATTCAGGCCGCCCCGCGCTTCACACGCTCTACATCTCGCCGCTCAAGGCGTTGGCAACCGACGTTGAGCGTAATCTGAATACACCCGTCGCCGAGATGGGCCTCAACATCCGTATCGAGACCCGCACCGGCGACACGCCGCAGTCGAAACGCCAGCGCCAACGGTCCAATCCGCCGGACATCCTGCTGACAACACCGGAGCAGCTCGCGCTCTTCCTCGCCTCAGATCATGCGGATGAGTTCTTCTCGGACCTCAAATGCGTGATTATCGACGAAATCCACGCCATCGCCGCCTCCAAGCGCGGCGATCTTCTCTCTCTCGGCCTCGCAACGCTCGCTGAATGGGCTCCAGCCTGCCGCTTCATAGGACTTTCGGCGACGGTCCGTGATCCGGCACAGCTCGCAAGCTGGCTTCCGAAACGGGACAGTCGGTCCACCGCGCTCATTCGCGCAGAAGGTGGCACAAGCGCCAACATCGACATCCTCGTCTCGCGGGAACGCATCCCATGGTCGGGTCATTCGGGCCGCTTCGCCGTGCCTGAGGTTTACGACGCCATCAAGGAAGCGGAGATGGCGCTCGTCTTCGTCAACACGCGCAGCCAGGCAGAGATGCTGTTTCAGGAGCTGTGGCGAGCTAATGAAGACGCGCTGCCCATCGCGCTCCATCACGGTTCACTTGCGCGAGAACAGCGCCGCAAGGTGGAAGCGGCGATGGCCGCAGGCGTGCTCAAAGGCGTGGTCTGCACCTCGACGCTCGACCTCGGTATCGACTGGGGCGGGGTCGACCTTGTTATCCAGATGGGCGCGCCGAAAGGCGCCGCCCGCCTGATCCAGCGCATCGGCCGCGCCAATCACCGGATGGATGAGGCTAGCCGCTCGCTGCTCGTGCCAACCAACCGGTTTGAAATCCTTGAATGCCGCGCCGCGGAAGCCGCGGTCGAAGCTGGAGAGATTGATGGCGAACCGATGCGCCTCGGCGCGCTCGATGTCCTTGCCCAGCACATTATGGGCCGGGCCTGCGGCGTCGGTTTTGAACTGGATCCACTCTTCAATGAGATTCGCCGGGCGGCGCCCTATGAAGGCCTCGATTGGGAGACTTATGAGCGTGTCGTCGATCTTGTCGCCACCGGCGGTTACGCGCTGAAAACCTATGATCGGTTCAAACGCATCGTGCGCGGCCGCGACGGGGTCTGGCGGGTCCGGACAGCGCGCGACGCCCAGCAGCATCGCATGAATGTCGGCGCTATTGTCGAAGCACAGCTTATGAATGTCCGTCTTGCAAGCTTTGTCGGAAAGGTCGGCCAGGCATCAGGCGGCGAGGAGCTGAAGAAAGTACGCGGCGATCAGCGCACCATGCGGGCAGGGCGCAAACTCGGTGAAATCGAGGAATACTTCATCTCAACCCTCACGCCGGGGGACACTTTTCTCTTCGCGGGCGAAATCTTTCGCTTCCTTGGTGTGTCGGAGCTTGATGTACTCGTCACACGCGCGAAAACCGACAAGCCAGCCATCCCGACCTATAATGGCGGCAAGTTTCCGCTCACCACATTCCTCGCTGATCGCGTCCGCCACATGATCCATGACCCGGACCAGTGGTCAGGCCTTCCGGACCAGGTCCGCGAATGGTTTGAAGTCCAGCGCGAAAAGTCTGAAATCCCACCGCCGGATCATCTCCTCGTAGAGACCTTCCCGCGTGCGGGTCGCCACTACCTCGTCACCTACCCGTTCGAGGGTCGTCTCGCGCACCAGACGCTGGGCATGCTTCTGACCCGTCGGCTGGAGCGGGCAGGGGCCAAGCCGCTCGGCTTTGTCGCCTCGGAATATGCCATGGCGATATGGGCGATGGAGGATATGGGCTCGATTGACATGGACGGGCTCTTCCACCCGGATATGCTGGGCGACGATCTGGAGGAATGGTTGGACGAAAGTCCTTTGATGAAGCGCACTTTTGCCCAATGCGCCCAGATTTCAGGCGTTATCGCACGCCGCTTGCCCGGTAAGGAAAAGACGGGCCGTCAGGTCACCTTTTCAACCGATCTCATCTATGACGTGTTGCGCAGTCATGAGCCGGACCACATTCTCCTGCAAGCGGCTCGTCAGGACGCCGCCACGGGTCTTCTGGACATTCGCCGCCTGTCGGACATGCTGGCGCGCATTCGCGGCAAGATCGATCACCGTCCGTTGAAGAAGATCAGCCCCTTCGCCGTCCCCGTCATGCTCGAGGTTGGCCGCGAACGCGTGAATGCTGAAGGCGTCACCGACGCCATCCTGCGCGAAGCTGAAATGGACATCATTCAGGAAGCGATGGGGCGCTAGCCGCTTCATCCTTCGACAGGCTCAGGATGAAGATTCGCCAAGCGCCCCATGGGCCTAATCCTGAGCCTTTCGAAGGAAGAAACTTCTTGGGCGCCTAGAACTTCACTCCACCGGACGCGATCTTCTTATAGGTCTCCGGCGTCACCAGCTCATACGTTCCGGTCTCTGGATCAAAGTACCAGACATTTTCACCGGCGCGCTCGGGATCAAAGCCATCCTTCACAAGGTCGCTCTTGCGATATTTGAAGGTCGTGGTGGTGGAGGCTTCCTGTTGTTCGCGGATGAAGACAGGCACCGCATATTTCGGCAGGCGAGAGGACAGTTTGTCCAGCACATCCTTGTAATCGAGATAGCCAGTGGTCGTGATCGAGGCCATGCCGGCTTTGCCATCAGCGCCCGGGATCGGCACGCCATAGACATTTGCTGTCTCGACCCCCGGCACACCAGCTAGCGCATCGGCGACCTCATTGGTCGAGACATTCTCGCCTTTCCAGCGATAGGTGTCGCCCAGCCGGTCAACGAAATAGATGTAGCCATGGTCGCCAAGGTGCATCAGGTCGCCGGTCCGGAACCAGGCATCGCCTTCCTCGAAAACATTGCGCAGAATTTTTGCTTCGGAGGCGCGCTTGTCATGATAGCCCTCGAACCGGGTCTCCATATCGTCGCCGATACGACCGAGCGCTTCACCCGTCTCGCCGCGGCCGGCGCGAATGCAATGGCCATCTTCAGCGCGAAGTGGCCTCTCTGTTTCCGGATCGACCTTCACAAAGGCTATGTGATCGAAATACTTGGCAGCATAGGGCGGGATGCGTCCGCACGCGCCCGTCTCACCATCGAAGTTCATCAGCTTCACATTCCCTTCGGTCGAGCCATAGAACTCGATCATGGTCGGGATCTTGAAGCGCGACTTGAACTCGCCCCAGATTTCGGAGCGCAGGCCATTACCAAAGCCCTTGCGAACCTTGTGCTTGCGCTCCTTGGCATGGGCAGGCTGATTTAGAAGGTAGCGGCAAAGCTCCCCGATATAGACAATCGTGGTCACGCCGAAATCAGCGCAATCATTCCAGAAGCGGCTGGCGGAGAACTTTTCACGCAGCAGGATTGAGGCACCGGTGTACAGCGCGATACCCACCGCGCAGAGACCACCTGTGCCGTGATAAAGCGGCAGGGTGATGTAAACCCTGTCTTTCTCTCCCATCTCCAGTGGAGAAATGAAGCTGCGCATCATGTTTCGCACGCGCGCAATCGACATCTTCGCGGCCTTTGGCAGGCCCGTTGTACCGGATGTGTATGAGTAGAGGCCGATATCGGCATTCGTCAGATGTGCGCGGTGGCTGCGGTCCGGGCGCTCAGAAGACTGCGCTGCCAGTTCGACGGCCAGGGGTGACCCAACCTCGCCGCCAAGCGTCCAGACCGGCTGGCGGATTTGCACCATTTCAAGCGAGCGCATCGCGCGATCCTGCCTGGTGCCTGTGATGATCAGTTTTGGCCCAACCGTTTTTAGCGAATGAACCAGCGCCTCGCCGGTGACGTTGGCGTTCACTAGCGCCGTCACAACGCCGACCTTCGAAAAGCCATACCAGGCGGCCACATAATCAGGCCGGTTCTCCATGAAGAGCGCGACAGTGTCGCCCGCCTTCAGGCCTTCGCCAAGCGCCCAATGAGCAAAGCGGTTGGCTTGCTCGTCCAGCTCGCCATAGCTGGTGGTTCGTCCTTCAAAGATGAAGGCCAGATTATCGCGATAGGAATCGACGGCCGCTTCGAGGTCGTCGGCCAGAAGTTCGGTCGATTCATTCGTGACCGGGTCCCGCCACTTCTTCGCGCGCAGCAAGATGCGCACAGTTTTGGCCTCACGTACGGCTGATTTGAGCAGTCTCATCACCATCAACACCCTTGCCTCTGGCGCGTCAGGGTGCAGTCTTTGTTTGCTGCTTATGGCCCGCGCGCCTGTTTTCAGTCACCAGTGACAGTGATAGACGCGGCTTGGTTAAGGCCTGATGGGAAAGAAGATCGAATATGACGGATGCTGTTTCCGGTTTGTTAGACCTCCTCGATGTCGAGCGTCTGGAGGTCGACCTCTTCAGGGGCTTTACGCCAGATGACGAAGCCGACCGGCCACGCGTCTATGGCGGACAGGTCATCGCGCAGGCGCTTGCCTCGGCCTATCGCACGGTTGGCGATGATCGCCACTGCCATTCGCTGCATGCCTATTTCATCCGGCCAGGCGATCCGAAGATCCCGATCATCTATGAGGTCGACCGTTCCCGCGATGGCGGCAGCTTCACGACCCGCCGCGTCGTTGCCATCCAGCATGGCCAGCAGATCCTCAACATGTCGGCGTCCTTCCACGTCCATGAAGATGGCTGGGATCACCAGCACGACATGCCAGAGGTCAAACAGCCTGATGAGCTGATGTCGCGCCAGCAGCTGGCCGAACAGTTCAAGGACAAGATCTCCGACGAGCAGCTCAAGCACTGGATGCGTCCTCAGCCCTTCGAAATGAAGGAAATCAGCGGTCTCAATCCGTTCAACCCGAAGCCGAAGTCGGATGTGAACCATGTCTGGTTCCGCACTGACGGAAAAGTCGACGCCTCTCCGGCTATGCATCACTGCCTTGTCGCTTGGGCAAGTGACATGAACCTTCTCGGCTCCAGCCTGCGCCCCCATGGACTACACTGGATTAACAAGGACCTGATGACGGCCAGCCTCGACCATGCCATCTGGTTTCACGCCCCTGTGCGAGCCGATGAGTGGCTGCTTTATGCGATGGATAGTCCGAAAGCTGGCAATGGTCGCAGCTTCAACCGCGGCAATATCTTTACCCAGGATGGCCAGCTGGTTGCCTCAACTGTGCAGGAAGGCCTGATGCGCAAGCTAAAGCCGCGCAAGAAGGATTGATGTCGCTGGCCTGACGGCCTAGCAGGCCCCTCATGCTAACGATCGACAATCTCACCTACCGGATTCAGGGCCGCACGCTGCTGGAGGATGCCTCGGCGACCCTCGCGGCGGGCTGGAAAGTGGGTCTCATCGGCCGCAATGGGACGGGCAAGTCCACCCTGCTGCGCCTTATCCGCGAAGCCGATGACGAATCCGACAGCGCCATCCGGATCGGCAAGGCCGCACGCCTCGGCTGGGTCGCCCAGGAGGTCGAGGCCTCCGACCGCACCATTCTGTCCGAAACGCTGAACGCGCATACCGAACTTGCCCAGCTGATGCATGACTCAGAGACCGTCACCGATCCGCAGGAGCTTGCGAACGTCTATGAGCGTTTGACGGCCATCGATGGCTGGTCCGGCGAGGCGCGCGCGGCTTCCATCCTGACCGGGCTTGGCTTTACGCAATCAGACCTTACCCGTGCCTGCCGCGAGTTTTCCGGCGGTTGGCGGATGCGCGCCGCGCTGGCTGGCGTCCTTTTCGCCGAGCCAGACCTTCTGCTGCTCGATGAGCCGACCAACTATCTCGACCTCGAGGGCGCGGCCTGGCTTGAGAGCTATCTCAAACAGTATCCGCATACCGTCCTGCTGGTCAGCCATGACCGCGAGTTGTTGAACAATGCCGTGACGCACACGCTGGCGCTCGAAAGCCAGAAGCTCACCGTGCATCCCGGCAATTACGATAGCTGGCAGAAAAAGCGCGCTGAACAGCTGTCCCAGCTCGAAGCCCAGAAGGCAAAGCAGGACAAGGACCGCGCCCACCTCCAGAGCTTTGTCGACCGGTTCCGCGCCAAGGCCTCAAAGGCGACGCAAGCCCAGTCCCGGATCAAGATGCTGGAAAAGATGCAGGAAGTCGTGATCCCGCTTGCAGAGCGCACCCACCCTTTCGAATTTCCTGCGCCCGACCAACTCGCCTCGCCGCTCTTTGTTCTGGATGAGGCTGATCTTGGTTATGCCGAGGACAATCCGGTCCTGCGCGGCGTGCACCTGCGCGTCGACAATGATGACCGGATCGCCATCGTCGGGGCGAACGGGCAGGGCAAGTCGACGCTGGTAAAATCAATTGCGGGCCGGCTCGGCCTGATCGATGGCAACCGGGTTGCCGCGCCCAAGGTCGAAGTCGGCTATTTCAGCCAGGACCAGCTCGATGAGCTTAGCGTTGGCGATAACGCACTCGACCATGTGCGCCGCATGCGCCCGACGGCGACCGACGGGCAGGTCCGGTCCATCGTTGCCAATATCGGCTTCAACCGCGACAAGGCTGAAACCAAGGTCGAGAAGCTTTCGGGCGGTGAGAAGGTGCGCCTCCTGCTTGGCCTGATGGCTTTGAAGTCACCCCACATAATGATCCTCGATGAGCCGACCAGCCACCTCGACATCGACAGCCGCGAAGCGCTCATTCATGCGCTGAATGACTATGAAGGTGCTGTCCTGCTCATCACCCACGATGTCTATCTCGCAGAAGCGACGGCTGACCGGCTTTGGCTGGTCAATGAGGGCCGGGCCGGGCCGTATGATGGTGACCTTTCGGATTATCGGGCCCTGGTGCTTCAGGCCGACCGGGCCGCTTCGAAAAATGCGCCGGTCGCTCCTGCTGCGCCCTCGCCGCCACCTGCGCCAAAGCGGTCCGATAGTGAAATCCGCCGCGCCACCGCCGACATCCGAAAACGCATTTCTGCGGCTGAGCGCGAGATGGTGAAAATCCGGAAGGAGCTTGCCGATATCGACGCCGAGCTCGCGGACCCGACGCTCTACGACAACGATCCCCAAAGGGCGGTGTCACTTGGCAAATCGCGTGACCGGCTCAACGCCGCGCTTGATGCAACTGAAGAAAGCTGGCTTGCCGCCAGCGAGGAGTTCGAAGCAGCCTCCAGTGCATGATGGCCATAATTCGGCCATGGCTTGGCGGCCAACCTGATATTGGAGACTTTCGCCGGTTGGCGATGCTCCATACCCTGTTGTGAATTCGCGGCGCATGCCGTCCCCAAACCGGTAGAAGGGCCCCTCAAATTGCGCAGACCAGCAAAAGCGACGGCCATGTCAATCGCGCTGCTTGCTGCAGCGGTGACCCTTCCGGCCTGCGATGTCGCCCTGCCGGAAGAGAGTGGCGACTACTGCCGCTCCATCACGTTCCGCTCCCTTCCCTATACTGTCTGCACTTTCCGCGCGGACCGCGATGATATCCGCCTCTTCTATGCCGATGCAGGCGATGGCCAATATCTCCAGTTCAGCGCGCTGGCCGATACGCTGGAAGCGCGCGGCGAAACTCTCGTCTTCGCGATGAATGGCGGGATGTATCACGAGGGGCGCCAGCCCGTTGGTTACCTGCGCGCAGAAGACGGTGACCGGGCCAGCGTCAATACGAATGAAGGGCCGGGAAACTTCCACATGAAGCCGAATGGCGTCTTCTGGCTGGAGAGTGGGCGCGCCGGCATCTCCGTCTCCGAAACCTATCTCGAAGAGGGTCGGGATCCTGAATACGCGACCCAGTCCGGGCCAATGCTGGTGATCGATGGGGATATTCATCCAGCGCTCAATCCCGATGGCACCTCCCGCAAGCGCCGTAACGGCGTCGGCGTCAGTGCCGATGGCCGCACAGTCCACTTCGCCATTTCGGACACGCTTGTCACTTTCCACGATTTCGCGAGCCTTTTCCGGGACCGCCTCGAAGTGCCGGACGCGCTGTTTCTCGACGGGCAGGTCTCGCGCATCTATGCGCCAGCGATGAGCCGTGATGAGCAGGGCGCGGATATGGGGCCCATCGTCGGTGTCGTGGAATGAAGAAGATAGAGCTTTCTGACGAGCGCTGCGACGCCCTGGTTGCTCATCTTCAGTCGCTCTTTTCCTCCAGTTTCGAGGAGACCCTGAGCGATTTTCGGGCAAGCGAGATCCTCGACCTCATGCTGCGTACGCTGGGCCCGACCGTCTATAATCAGGCGGTAGCAGACGTGCGCGCTCACCTTGAGGGCAAGCTCGATGACCTCGACGGGGAGGTCCATGCCGAAGAAAACTGATCGGCTCAAAATGTAACCTTGACGTTACATTGCAGTCTGGTAAGTGTGTAACCTTGATGTTACATGGAGGGCTGAAATGTCTGATGAAGTCGAGAAACTGTCCCGCAAGCGCCGCCGCGTGCTGATTTTTATGGCGATTGCCTTTGTAATCTGGCAGCTGGCAGGTCTTCAGATGTTTAGTGATTTCGCCGGGGGCGACAGGCGAGTGACCGGTGTCGTCAGCCTGTTCGCGTTTGCCTTCTGGGCGGCGATGCTCGTTATTCTGATGCGTCAGCGCGGCGTGAAAAGTGCGCCGCCTGAAGCGCGCGCAGCGCTTGATGATGAACTCGTGCAACAAAATCGGATGCGTGCGTTCCGAACAGGCTACTGGGTGATGCTCGTCACGGCTGCGATCGTCTTCACGGCGTCACTATTCTTCACGATAGAAGGCAATGTGGCAGCACAGCTTGTCCTGGTCGCGGGCGTCGCCGGGCCCATGCTCGCCTTCGCTAGGCTTGAGGGCCGCGATGCCTGATCATCCTGACTTGCAGACAGCGCTCAAAGACTACCGCCAGGCAGCAGGTCTCACGCAAGCAGATCTTGCGGCCAAGGTTTCAGTCAGCCGCAAGACCATTAATACGATTGAAAACGGGATCTTCGTCCCGACAACCGTCCTGGCACTAAGGCTTGCGCGCGTGCTGGACTGCCGGGTCGAGGATCTGTTCAGTCTGCGCGACTAGTACTCGTCGTCGCCTTCAAGCGCTTCGTCAGCTTCGTTGACGATGTTGCGCGTGGCTTCTCCGGTCTCTTCTGCGGCCGCGCCCAGGAACTCGTCCATACGCTCGCCAGCACCTTCAAAGGATCCTTCTGCAATGCGGAAGTATAGGAGGATGATCAGAAAGATTGCAGCGATCAGTACGATCAGCCCGGAAAGAAATTTACCCATCAGCTTAGCCCTCTTGGATCAGGAACACCCCTAGCCACCCGCTACGGGCTTCATTCAAAATCCTAACACATTATTAAGGTTATAGTTCCCGCACGCAAGCTTGGACTTTCCCGCGCATCTTCCCCATCTCGCTCCAGACACGCGAACTCCAACCGGAAGGATAGATTGATGGCAACCCTGACGCTCTATGGTTTGAAGAACTGCGACACCTGCAAGAAGGCGATGTCAGCGCTCGACGCGGACGGACACGAGGTTACGCTCGTCGATATTCGCGCAGACGCCGACTTGCAGGAGAAAGTCCCGCTCTGGCTCGAGGCGGTCGGTCCCGACAAACTGGTCAACAAGCGCTCGACGACATGGCGGGGTCTTTCCACCGAGGAGAAGTCAGAGGTGGAACAGGGCAAGGCTGAGGAGCTGCTCGTCCAGAACCCGACACTGATCAAGCGCCCGGTGATTGAAACCGGCGCCGATGTCTATGTCGGCTGGACAAGCGATGTGCAGGCCTTGTTCTAGGCCGCCCTCGCTTCCTCTAGAACAGCGCGAACCATAAACAGCTTATGCCCGTTGCCAGCATGACGATGGCGGTCAGAAGCGTGCCGAACATCCGGCCCGGGCTCCCGCCGCTGGAGCCGCCAAGTCCGACTGCGTGAAGGACGCGTCCGATCAGGAACAGCGCGCCAAGACCATGGATCAGCAGGACGGGCGCCGACAGCACGCCCAGTCCCACGATGCCGATCAGCGTTACGGGTACATCCTCGACCGCATTGCCCTGTACCCGTTGCGCCCGCTGAAGACGCTCGTTCGCGCCGTCCCCGAAAATGATCTTCTCGGCGGAGCGCACCCTGCCGACATTCACCTTGAGCAGGATGAACAGGATGATGAACAGGCCAGTATAAAGAATGGCGGCTTCAATTGATGTCATGGCGTTTCCCCTTCGCTTGGCGCGTCTGCTGCGCGCACCTGGGCATCTCCGTCAAACTTCGCAATCTGGTCAAGACTTTCTCGTCGAAAACGAGCGCGCCGCCCGTTTTCTCAGGGGCGCGAGGGAACGAGGAAGGTAGCAGGTCCGTTAATTAGCCGACCTGTAACTACCAAGGAGAGACAGATGAAGAAGATCATTACCGCTCTTGCGACCACCACCATTCTTGCGGCGGGCCCGGCATTCGCCGACCACCACATGGAAGATTCCGCGTCCGATGACATGACCGCAGAAGCGGAAGTTGAAATCGAGACGGAAGTCGAAACCTCCGACGCGCCAACCCCGCCAAAGTCGGAGCCAGAAACAACGACGAGCACCACAACGACCTATCAGAACACCGACACCACGTCGGCCCCGGTCATGACGGACACTGACACGGTCGTGAATAACCCTGTAGCCGAAACGACGCCGCCGGCAACGACGTCGACTACGACGACCACCACCATGGATACATCGAGCGACACCGATACGATGGAAACCGAGGTGACGACGGACGCTGGTACGTCGACCATGACCCAGTCGGATGTGACGGCCACGACCGAAGCAGAGACCGAAGATTTCGTGCGTACCAGCACGTCGAGCATGCCGAGCAACGAACTCAGCTCGTCCATGGCTGTTCAACTCTTCCTCAGTGTCGATGACAATGGCGACGGCATGATCTCCCAGTCCGAGTGGAGCGACTGGCAGAACCGTTCGAATGTCGGCGACGACCTCTTCGCCAAGTACGACGCCGATGGCGATGGCGACATCGAACTCAGTGAATACCTGAAGACTTACACCGCATCGTAAGCGATTGCGTTGAGATCAAGGGAAAAGCCCGCCGCACTGGCGGGCTTTTTCATGCCCAGGCCCATTGAAACCCGCGCCATCCGGCGCGATAGCCGATGTCATGTTCATCGCGTTCAACAAACCCTTTGGCGTTCTTTCCCAGTTTACCGACAAGGGGACAGACGGAAGTCCGCGCAAGACCCTTTCCGATTTCATTGACGTGCCGGGGGTATATCCTGCAGGCCGCCTCGATCGCGACAGCGAAGGGCTTCTTCTGTTGACCGATGACGGGCGTCTGCAGTCGCGAATTGCGGATCCGCGCCACAAAACGGAAAAGACCTACCTCGCCCAGGTCGAAGGCCTGCCCGAGCCTGACGCGCTGGAGGCCTTCCGCAAGGGTCTTGACCTTAAAGATGGCCTCACCCGACCTGCCAAGGTGACGCAGGTCGAACCTCCCGAGGGTCTCTGGGACCGTGATCCGCCGGTCCGCTACCGAAAAACCGTGCCTGATTGCTGGCTGGAAGTGGGGCTGCGTGAGGGAAAGAACAGGCAGGTCCGGCGTATGACGGCTGCAATCGGCCATCCAACCCTCCGCCTGATTCGCATTCGCATCGGCGACTGGTCCCTCAACGACCTTGCTCCCGGAACGTGGCGGGAAGTCGCCCGGTAAGCTGCCTGCGCAAGGGAGAAAACTGAACTAATTTTACCCTTATAACCCGGCAGGGTGATGCGCGCTGGAATACCCCCTGATCTATTGCAATCACTTCAGTTTCAGGGGGAAGCAAAATGCTCAGACACATCATTCTCATTTCAATTGCCGGACTCGCCGCAACAGCTTGTTCGACAACCACTTCGCTTGGGGGCTCTCAAGAGCTGACGCCGCGCCTCGTCGCAAGCCAGCCGGGTGATGCTGATATGTCGTGCGAGGCACTCAGCACCGAGATCGCCAGCATGGATACCTACATGGCGCAGGCCGACCAGAGCGCCCGCAATGCACAGACATCAGGTGCCGCGGCCAGCACGGCGGCGGGTCTTGCAACGAATGCCGCACTTTACAGTGGTGCCCTCGGCCGTGTGCCGGGATTGGGCTTGGCAGCCAACGCTGCAGGGGGGCTTGCGCAGCAAAACGCGCAGGCAGAGGCCGAGCGTCAGGCCGAAAATGCACGCACGGCAGAACTGCGCCGCACAGCGCTAATGGGGATATATGCTGGCAAGGGCTGCTAGGGGCTGACTGCCCGGCCCGTATCCGGCGTGTCGCTGATGGCATCCAGTATGAAATGAGCGACCCGTTCAGGCCTTTGATACAGCATAATGGCGCCGGCGCCCGGCTCGGTTTCAAACCGGGCGCCGCGCAACTTCCCAACGAACTCCCGGACCGCTTCCGGGTCCACGATTGAGCAGTCTTCCGGCTGCAGCCAGTATTGGCGGCAGCTTGCGCTCAGGGCGTCGGCCGACCAGTCCGAATGCTTTGACTTTTCATCCAAAAAGAACGGCAACCCCTCCTGCTCGCACGCATGAAAAGTGCCATGGGCGTGCAGGTCCATCACGCCGGGCATCAACAGCGCGCGCATGTCGACCTCTGAACGCGCATACCTGTCCGTCAGGAATGCCCGCACGCCCTTCTTTTTGAAGCTTCGAATGCCCAGCGCGTTCGCCATTTTCAGGATAGCTGGCGCATGCCGCGTCGCCATGGCGGCAAACCGCACTCGGCGATCCATGCTGGCATAGTGCTTCTCATCCAGCGGGATTCCTCCATTGATGAAGATCAGCGAACGTGCACGCGCGCCAAGCGCATTCGCAATCCTGAAGGCGTGACTGGTGCCCAGCTGATGTCCAACCACGTGCACGTCGCCGGCCTGTTCTGACTCCAGGACAGCCAGCGCATCTGCAACGGCGTCGGCCTCGAAGGTGTCTGCCGATCGAGGCGGGTCGGAATAACCGTAACCCGGCCTTGAGGGCGCGAGTAGCCGGATACCTGCATCGGCGAGCATGCTGAGGAATGCGGGGGCAAAGAATGGTCCCTGTATCAAGGCGTGGGAAAACAGGACCGTCGTCTTCGCCGAGCTGGGGCCGTGGCGGTAATACGCGATACTTCGCCCGTCTCGCACTGTCTGGGCCAACGAGCTGACCGGCGTGGCCCAGTCATCAAGATCGGCGCGGCGCGCATCCGGCATCTTGCGCAAGAGGTAAGAAATACTGGCTGCCAGACGTACGACATCAGTCATGCGTGCACAGCCTGTTTTCCGAAGGATCGTTTTCGCCTGAACCTTTACTGTTTCCGGAGAGCGGCCGCGTTCTTCGGCAATCTCGCGCGGCGTCTTGTTATCAAGATGGCCCTGCAGGACTTCGGTTTCGGACTCCGTCAGCCCCAGCGCACTACCCAGCCGCTCGATCAGTCCGTCAGACCAGTGAATGAAGGAGAGCGATATTCGTGCCTCGGTGTCATCACCATGCCCCGGCTGAACGAGGGCAAGGCACGGGCGGGGGTTATCCTCCCGCACGCGCGCAAGGACGATCAGGTCTTCACGGTTCGGTTCAGACAATATCTCTCTGATCTGGTTGAGCGCCTCATGGTCGAATGGGAGTTCGCTTAATCGACGCGGAAAGTCGCAACCAAGAAGGGCGATGGCGGCCTCATTTCCATGGACCTGCATCGTCCCCACCGCGACCCGCAACACGCTGTGATAGCGCGTATCTGTTTCGGCATCGTGCGCCTCAGCCTTCATCGCGACATCAAATATGCGCTCCAGCCGACTTGTATGATCTTCCAGTCCCTCATGTGAAAACCGTGCCACATCCTCTGCAACCTTGCCCGTTTCCGGATCGGCGCAAAAATAGTCATGTGCTGCGTCCAGGAAGCTCTCGAATCCGGTGCTTTCAAGCGGAATTTCGTAAGCCCGCCCCAGAAGTTCGAAGTATCGTGATTCAGTCGTGGTGCTGGTCATCTACCTGTCTGAACGTGCTGTCCTCACGACTAGTTGCAGCAGTTGCGGGGCGGCTGGCAAGTGGCATCTCGGGCGCGATCTGTTTGGCTTGGCCACCTCGCGCCCTAGCTCTGTGAGCAACATACTTACTCAGAAAGGGAAGCCGCCATGCGTCTCCTAACAGCTCTTGCCGCCTCAACCGCCTTCACGTTCGCCGCCCAGGCAGGCGAAAGCGTCGACTACACTGTCGATGGCGCGACCTATGAGGGATACCTCGCAGAGGCCACGCGCGATTCCAAAGGCCTCGTCGTTATCATCCATGACTGGGGCGGCCTCGATGAGTATGAGATGACCCGCGCCGAAATGATCGCCGATGACGGCTATGACGCCTTCGCGATCGATGTGTATGGCAAGGGTAATCGCCCCGCGACGACCGATGCCCGTAAGGAACAGGTCGGCATGCTGTATAATGACCGCGAGATGATGCGTGCGCGCATTCTTGGCGGCATCAAACAAGCGCGCGAAGCGTCCGGTGAAACGGACGTCATCCTCATGGGGTATTGCTTTGGCGGCGGTGCCACGCTGGAGCTTGCCCGCTCAGGTGAGGGCGAGAGCATTGCGGGCTATGCAACCTTCCATGGCAGCCTCGATGCCCCTGAAGGCGCCAATTATGCGGCGACCGAAGCGCCAGTCCTCGTCATGCATGGCGGCGCAGACAGCGGTATCCCGAACAGTCTTGCAGCGGACCTTGCTGACCAGCTGGAAGCCGATGGCGTGACCTACGAAGTCCAGATCTATTCAGGCGCGCCCCACGCCTGGACCGTTTTCGGCTCGGACCGATATCAGGAACTTGCC
The DNA here is from genome assembly GCF_003576345.1 of Henriciella barbarensis. Taxonomy (GTDB): domain Bacteria; phylum Pseudomonadota; class Alphaproteobacteria; order Caulobacterales; family Hyphomonadaceae; genus Henriciella; species Henriciella barbarensis. The sequence goes on from NZ_QWGB01000005.1 coordinate 1,273,553, forward strand.
GACAAGAAGAGCTGGGACGCCTTCATGGACTTCACGGAACGCTATCTGGAAGGCGACGACGACTAGTTTGTACGGTCACAGAAAGTGAAGTTAAGGCCCGGCGGAAGGAGTAAGCTCTCCACCCACCGGGCCTTTCCGATTGTCAGGCTGCGAAGTTCGGCTGACCATTGGAAGCAGAAAGCCCGCCATCCACTGGTAGAATAACGCCGCTCACGAAGGCCGCATCCGGCCCGGCCAGGAATGCAATCACGCTGGCGACTTCCTCGGGTTCTGCTGCGCGGCCAAGCGGCAGGCGCGCGCGAACCTTCTCCATCTTTTCCTCGTCCGAGTGGATGCCTTCGGCCATGTCGGTTCTCGTCACGCTTGGTGCCACGGCATTGACCCGAACGCCGTACTTTCCAAGGTCCAGTGCCATCGCGCGCGTCATGTTCGACACCGCGCCCTTGGACGTGTTGTAGCCAAACATCTTCCAGTCGCCGCCAATACCGGACACCGAAGACGTATTCACGATCGCCCCCTTGGCCGTCTTCAGATGTGGCAGGGCGGCCGTCACCGAGTGAAAGATGCCGGTCACATTGATGGACATGATCTTCTCGAAATCCTCGAGCGAGAGGTCGCCCGGCTCACCCATTTCGGCGACGCCCGCATTGTTGACGAGGCAGTCAACGCCGCCGAACTTTTCCACTGCCTCGGAAACCAGACGCCCGACATCGTCTGCGTTCGAAACGTCACCAGACACAACCAGCGTACGCTCGGCGGGCAGGTTGCCGGCCACCTTGTCCAGCTTCTTTTTTGTGCGTCCGTTCAGCACGACATTCCATCCATCACCGGAAAACCGTTCCGCCGTCGCCGCGCCGATGCCGGACCCGGCGCCTGTAATAATAACTGTCTTGGGATCGCTCATTCGTCTTCCTTTCGCGTGTCTGGTATGAAGGCAGACAGGGAGGGACCGTGCATGCAGCCACCGACGCCAGCTGAAGCAAAGCCCGCCGCGCCGCTTCCGCAGGAGCTACGCAGCGCTTTCGACGCGGTTCCGGATGACGTGCGTCGTCGCTGGATTGAGCTGCGCGAGCTCGTGCTTGAAACAGCCGCACACTTCGACGGGGTCGGCGCGGTCTCCGAAAGCCTGAAATGGGGCGAGCCAAGCTTTGCGGTGCGCAGCGGCACACCCGTCCGCTTGGGTTGGAAGCCATCGAGCCCGGGCATCGTCCGCCTGCTCGTTCATTGCCAGACGGACCTCGTCACGCGCTGGCGTGAGCGCTATGGCGACGTCTTCGCCTTCGAAGGCACCCGCGCCATAGCCATTCCGCTGCATCAACCCTTGCCGCGCGAAGAGCTTACTCACTGCATTGCCATGGCGCTGACCTACAAACGCCGCTAGGTCTGCCCATCACGCCGGCCCGGTGGCCCGGCGCGGCGAACTCCCCTAGGTTGCCCTTAGTCGCAGACGAACCCGGATATCCATTATGCGCGCAACGCTCACCGCCTTGTTCATGACTCTCGCCGTTGCCCAGACCGCAGCGGCGCAAGACGACCCTTGTGGAGAGGATACCGTTGCCACTGGCGACGCGCTGCTTGAGCGGGCGCAGGGGCTGGAGGAGAGCGAAGAAACCTGGGAAGGACTTTTCGAACAGATCGTCATCTTCCAGAACCAGTGCAGCCAGTCGTTCAAGGCTGACTTCGCTGCGGCAGACGCTGCCTGGGAACTGGCCGATCATGGAGGGCAGGAAGGGCGCTACCGCACTGCGTCTTTCGTGCTCGACGCGATCCGGGCAATCGAGACCCGGTGGCTTGGGGAAAATACCGCCCGGAACGGCGCTGAGCCCGAGCAGGGCGACATCGACAGACGCGACGCCGAGACTGAAGAGCTGGCGATCGTGATTGAAAATTTTGTTGCACCGACAATCCTGCACGCGATCGGTCACGGACGATATTATGATAGTTTCGACGGGCCTGATGAGACCTGTCCCTATATATTCGGCCACCTCGCCCAGATTGAAGCTCGCGCGCAATTCGATGGCATCGTGAACGTTCTGGAAGGAAATCCAGCCGACAGGGTGACCCTCCCGATCATTCCGGGCGACTATCGGCTTCTTGTCTTGCGCGACAAGTGTTTTGCGGTCGCTGACGATGTGCGCCTGGTGCGGGCCTATCTTTTGACCCAGCTGGCTGGGCGTGCCTTCGAAAATCCCGGCGTGCCTATGCCGGATGGGTCAACGCCACCAGAAACGCTTGCCACAACCCTGATCGAACAGGCGCAGGCAGAGATTGCCGCGATGGATAATGCGCTGGTGGAAGACAATGCATTCATCAAGGAAGAGGCAGACGCGCTAGCAGCCAGGATTTCTGGCGAAGAGGGCGGCTGAACGGGCTGGCACCTAAAGTGTGTCCTTCAGGAAGGCGACGATCTTCGGCCAGCTATCCTGCTGTGCGCCCCTGTTCGATGCACGCGTGCCACCCCAGTCGAGTGGGTCGTCCGCGGTTTCAGGGTCGAGCCTCTCGGATGGCAGGCCGCCTGCGCCATGTCCGGCCTCTGGATAGAAAAGCTCTGTCACCTCCGGTCCATCCTGCGCTTCGGCGCGTGTATCGATCGCTTCTGCCATGGGACAGCTTGGCCAGAGCGCATCTGATCTGCCGCAGATCAGCAGCATTGGTGCGTCGCTTTCTTCAACCGCGACGACGGCTTCCTCATGCGCCTCTACGGCTTGCAGACCATTGGCATAGAGAGAATAGAGCCCGGTCTCATAATCAAAATCGCCATAAGGCAGGGCCGGATAGGGCTTGCCATCGACGGACCAGGAGGCCTCGGGCACCCGTCCGTCAAAGGCCCAGTTGATGCCAGCCCATGCAACGTTCGAGGGAGATATGGCGACGACCGCGTCGATCTCATCTCTGCGGGTTGCCATGATCAAAGCGGCTTCTGCGCCTTTCGATGTGCCGAAAACGCCGACCCGGCCCGCGTCCACCTCAGCACCTGAAAGAAGCCAGTCGAGTGCCCGGTCAAAACGCTCCAAAGGGACCATTTCAAGGTTCTGTTCCTGACCTTCATACCGGTAGAAAGAAAGATGCAGCACGCTGAAGCCCTCGTCCCGAAGCGCTTCGGCATCGCGGGCAACGCCTTCACTCAAGCCCCCTTCAGAGCCGCCGAACATAAGGATGGCAGGGCCCGATGCATCCGGGCGTATTGCCGGATAGTAGTTAGCGATCAGTCCATCTTCCCGGATCTCGATGACCTCATCCAGGGGCCTCGGCGCGGTCTCGTCCTGCATCTGCATTCCCGGTGTCGTCTGGCAGGCGGGCAACAACAGTGCAGCGGCGAGGCAGGCGGCAAGGACCTGCGGGTGAATGGAGAGGGACATGCGGGGCTCCGTCAAAGGCGACTTTGGTTTGCATTCGGCCTCGCACAGGCTGTCCGTCCGGTCCACTTGCAAGCGCAACCATTTGTAGATAGCGCCAGCCTGCCGGAAGAAATCCCGCAAAACGGAGACCACCATGACCACCCCCGCCACCATAACGATCCCGAACCAGTTCAATGGTCCTCCCGGTAGCGGCAATGGTGGCTATTCTGCCGGGCTGCTGGCCCAGCATCTGGACGGCCCGCACACGATCCGCCTCAACGCGCCGATCCCGCTGGAAACGCCGCTGACCATCGCGCGCGATGGCGACAACACGGTCCTGCTTGCTGGCGACACGCTGATCATGACCGCGCGCCCAGAGGTGCCCGGCATCGACCCGCGTCCTGCGCCGTCCTTTGAGGCTGCGAAGACCGCCAGCCAGCATCCGCGCCCCTTCGGTGCTGGTGAGCTGTCGGTCTGCTTCGTCTGCGGGCGTGGCCGTGAGCCGGGCGAGGGCCTTCGTATCTTCTGCGGCCAGCTCGATGATCCGGAAACCGCCGCGACGATCTGGACCCCACATGAGACATTCGCCGATGAAGACGGGCTCGTCCGCCCGGAAATCGTCTGGAGCGCGCTCGACTGCCCCGGCGGCTTCTCCCTGCCGGATGTCGACCGTGCCCTGCTGGGGGAAATGAATGCGCAGATCCTTGAGCGTCCGCGCGTAGGTGAGCCGCTGATTATCGCCTCATGGCGCACGGGCGGAAAAGGCCGCAAGCACTTTGCAGGCACCGCGCTCTATACTCGGGACGGTACACTCCTCGCCCATGCTGACACGCTCTGGTTCGCCGTCGATACGGCGCAGTTCGAGGCGAATGCTTAGGGCCCGCCGCTGCCCTGCACCGGGCGGCGACTTGAGACCAAGCGGGCATCATCCTACCCTCTAAATACGCAGCGAGGAGACGCCCTTGATCAGATCATTTGCCATCGCGCTCGGACTGGCCAGCCTGCCCTTCGCAGCCAGCGCTCAGGCAGGCGAACCGACCTGCCCCGAAGATGCTTTTCAGCAGATGACAGATGTGTTGGACAGGATCGGTAGTCTGCCTGCCGATAGCGGCCGGCCCGAGGCGCTACATGGCAAGGTTCAGTCTCTATATTCGGCGTGTCCCGGCGACATTGAGGTCCAGTTGCGCCTCGCAATGGCAGCCTGGCTGCTCATCGACTTTGAAGAAGATCCTGACGGCGTTGCGCGACAGGCCGTCTTTGCGTCGAATGCCCTGCGAAATGTCGAAAGTCGCTGGATGGCGGACGATGCAGCTGAACGCTGGCCCTATGCCAAGGGCACACCGCCGGAAGAACGGGCTGAAGCACAAAACGAAGCGCGCGCGTCCCAGATCGACCTCGCCAAGGATATCCTGCAGGGGTTCGTGGTGAAGACCATGTTCGAGCGGATGCTAGACCAGATTTACGATACCGGTTTTGACGGTCCGGATGAGCAGGCCTGTCCATATGCGTCATCGGTGTTGTTGGCCGCCGAGTTGAAGACCCAATACGATTATTTTCGTCAGTTGGCGCAGCAGCTCGATCAGCAGGGCAGGATCGTTCCCGGCCTACCGAATGCTTACCGGCTGAATCTGCTGCGCGACCGGTGTGAGGGCGCGGGTCAGCCAATCGCAAAGGCGCTCGCGGAATATTACGTGCAGCTCGCTGAATTGGCGCAGACCTATCCTGACCGCCCCCTGCCAGACGGATCGCCCGCCCCGGACAACCTCGCGGCAGAGTTGGCTGAGGCTGCCCTTAGCCAACTCGATGCCTACGACAGGCTTCCGGCGAGGTCCGAATCGGATGCGGGGCAGGCCGACAGCGGCGTTACCGACATAAGACGGCGCGCCAGTGCAATTCGTGGCGAAGCCGATTGATTACCCATTTCCATACAGCGAAGTTCGGCGCCAACGCCTAAAGCCGACCGCTCGCGTGCGGAAAAAGCTGCTTGTGACGCGCGCAGATTTTCGGCCAGAGCGCTTCCAGTTCCGGCTCTTCCAGACCAAAAATCTCGTCTAGAACGCCCGACAGCTCTTCCGGCGTGTCCATGACCTGCTGTGTGCTGCGCCCCGGCATCTGCGTTTCCAGCATGCGCCCGCGCAGGATGTAATAGGTCGTCCCGCGCCGGATCTTGGCGCTCAGCGTCTTGCAAAAGATGCTGTTCGGGTCGGTGATCTGCCATTCATGACGCGCGGCCAGCAAGGCTTCATCCGCCGGTTCGGGCCGGAAATCATAGCTGAAGCTTGCGCCCGGACCGCCCTCGAAGAGGCGCCAATAGCCATCATCGGCGCGCGCCAGCGCCATGCGGATTGGCGCATGGTCGGTCACGCCTTCCTCCAGCGGTATGGCGCTGACCTGTGAGCTGCCAAATCCGACATCGGCAAGATACTCCCGCTCTAGCCGCACCAGAAGCGCGAGATGGTTGCCGAGCGCCTCGTCGCCCATGGAGGCGCGCCGCACCCCCGCGCCGAGCCGCACCACATCAAACCCGATCTCAGAGAGCGCCCAGCCAAAGACGGCATTCATCTCATAGCACCAACCGCCCTTGCCGCGGGTGACGATCTCCTCATAGGCCGCCTCAAGCGACAGGGTCACCGGCCGTCCGGCATGCACATCAAGGTTTTCGAACGGCACCGCATTGATGTGCGCCGCGTGCAGCGCATTCAGCGTCTCAAGGTCGGCCCGCACAGGCCCGGTATGGCCGATGCGTTTGAGATAGGCGGCAAGATCAAGCGTCATCGCCCGTAAATGCAGGAGCGCAGCAAGTCAGGCAAGGCGCGGCGGCCATGACCCCTTTCCGAACGCGCCGCTTTCCTCTACGGTCCAGCCCATCCGAGGGGCGCGTACTGCTAGCGCTGAGATGGACCAGAGGTCGACGAGGAAAAGTGGGAACCGGTTTTCCGCCCGCGTCGACCGTTCGAAAGAATGCAGGTCCAGCACCCTTAGAACCTGATCCGGGAAATCTCCACGCATGTGGGGGTGGCCGGCGTAGGAACGGAAAAGAAACCGCGCGCGCCCCCGGGTCTCAACCTTTTGGAGACCCAGTATGAACAAGCCCACCAACCAAGCCGAGTTCCAGACCCCCAAAGTCACCACCGGCCCGCTGCCAGCCAGCCGCAAGGTCTACACCCACCCGAAGGCCGACCCGAGCCTCAGCGTCCCGCGCCGCCTGATCGATCTGCATCCCAGCGCCAATGAAGAGCCGGTGCCCGTCTATGACACGTCGGGCCCATACTCTGACCCGTCGGTGACCATCGACGTCGAGAAAGGCCTTGCCCGCCCGCGCACCGACTGGGTGCTCGAACGCGGCGGGGTTGAGGCCTATACCGGCCGCGATGTAAAGCCAGAGGACAATGGCGGCGTCAGCGGCAAGCACCTCGCCCGCGAATTTCCGACCAAGCATCGCCCCCTCAAGGCGATGGACTTCGACCCGTCCGGCGGCGTCGCGCTCAACCCCGACCGCACCGACGCCGACCGCGAAGCCAACCGCAAGCCCGTCACGCAGTATGAATTCGCCCGCGCCGGCATCATCACCAAGGAGATGATCTACGTCGCAGAGCGCGAGAATCTCGGCCGCCAGCAAGCGCTTGAAAACGCCGACGCCCAGACCGCGCAGGGCGAGAGCTTCGGCGCCGAAATCCCGCCTTTCGTCACGCCGGAATTTGTCCGCGATGAGATCGCAAAGGGCCGCGCCATCATCCCGGCCAATATCAACCATCCGGAGCTTGAGCCGCAGATCATCGGCCGCAATTTCCTGGTCAAGATCAACGCCAATATCGGCAACTCCGCCGTCACGTCATCGGTCGAGGAAGAAGTCGACAAGATGGTCTGGGCGACCCGTTGGGGCGCCGACAATGTCATGGACCTCTCAACCGGCCGCAACATCCACAACACCCGCGAATGGATCATCCGCAACAGCCCCGTCCCGATCGGCACCGTGCCGATCTACCAGGCGCTGGAGAAGGTCAATGGCGTTGCCGAGGACCTGACCTGGGAGGTTTACCGCGACACGCTGATCGAGCAGGCAGAGCAGGGGGTGGACTATTTCACCATCCATGCAGGCGTGCGCCTCGCCTATATCCACCTCACCGCCAAGCGCGTCACCGGCATCGTCTCGCGCGGTGGCTCGATCATGGCGAAATGGATGCTCGCCCACCACACAGAGAGCTTCCTCTACACCCATTTCGATGAGATCTGCGACATTATGCGCGCCTATGATGTCTCCTTCAGCCTCGGCGATGGCCTGCGCCCCGGTTCCATCGCGGACGCCAATGATGCGGCGCAATTTGCTGAGCTGGAGACGCTCGGCGAGCTCACTAAGATTGCCCACGCAAAAGGCTGCCAGGTGATGATCGAGGGGCCGGGCCACGTCCCGATGCACAAGATCAAGATCAATATGGACAAGCAGCTGCGCGAATGCGGCGAGGCGCCTTTCTACACGCTGGGCCCGCTCACCACCGACATCGCGCCCGGCTATGACCACATCACCAGCGGCATCGGTGCAGCGATGATCGGCTGGTACGGCACGGCCATGCTCTGCTACGTCACCCCGAAAGAGCATCTCGGCCTGCCGGACCGGGACGACGTCAAAGTCGGCGTCATCACCTACAAGCTCGCCGCCCACGCCGCAGACCTCGCCAAGGGCCACCCGGCAGCCCAGGTCCGCGACGACGCCCTAAGTCGCGCCCGGTTTGAGTTCCGCTGGGAAGACCAGTTCAACTTGAGCTTGGACCCTGAAACCGCCCGCCAGTACCACGACCAGACCCTCCCCAAAGAAGCCCACAAGGTCGCCCATTTCTGTTCCATGTGCGGCCCGAAATTCTGCTCCATGAAGATCACCGCCGAGGTCCGCGACTATGCGGCGGGGATGACGGACAATGAGAAGGCCGACCTTGAGCGGCAGGCGAAAGAGGCCGAAGAGGGGATGAAAGCCAAGAGCGCGGAGTATGAGGCGATGGGTAGAAAGTTGTATGTGAATCGCGAATAGTGTGAATTTAGGGTCGAACGAAGCGGGGGGTGATCGATGGAAGAAGCGAAACTAGCTTGGGATCTAATTCAATTTCTGAGGGAGCGCGGACTTCTTGAAAAGCTTTTCGATATGGCAACACAGAAGCAAACTAGCGATGTACTCGTCTTAGGGGCTTCTGGCACCGGGAAGAGCGCGTTCCTAAAAAAGATAATCGGAGATGAGCCATTCATTCACAGGCATCAACGTTCGCCGGACGTCGAAACAGAATCAGGAAAATTAGGAAACTGCTTGTTCCGGCTTCAAACCACCCCAGGGCAAGTAGATGAGGTGCATTCTAAGAACAGAATAGGTGCCATCAGGGAAGCCGCAGCATCCAAAAACCTTGGAATCATAAATGTGGTTTCGTTCGGCTACCATGAAGGTTTAGCCGACACTAAAGAAGTTTTCGACGGCGCTGAGGTTCGTGCGTCATACTTAGAGGGGCGCAGAGACCTCGAACTCAAGTTGGCGAACGAGTGGTCCAATTTTCTTTGTGGCCAAGGTGGGGCTGCGAAGTGGATTATTACTGTGATCACTAAAGCCGATATATGGTGGGGGACAGAGCTGCAGCCTGCTGTAATGGAATACTACAGTAACGGCGCTTATGTAAAAGCGCTTGGGCAAGGAGCTAATTTACCACACAGCGTTCTTACGTACTCGACGCTAAATCAAAAATTCTATGGAGTATTGCCTCTGAGCGGACAATATGAGGATGATCTCCGCTCAATGGATCACAAACGGTTGGTGGCTACTATGATCGAGTACGCTTCTAAGTGACCTTGCCAGATCTGAGGAACATAGCGGTGGCCGATTCTAAGACTAAACCAGCTTTGATTCAGCAACTGGACCAGCTCTCGCGGGAAACCAGAGGGTTGGAACGGCTAGCCGAAGTCATTTTCAATCTTACCGCTGCCAACATTTTAGTGCTTCTTTTGTCGATGTTCCTAACCCCTTTCCAATACCTGATGGAGACAAGCTTTTTGTTTCCCAATTTCTTCGTAATAGCGACTTTCGCGGTGCCCTTGTCTTTCATGGCTTTGTATAGCTTGAGAGGTTTTGAGCGCATCAAGTACGTAGGCAGAGTTCGACTTGAAGAAATATCGGACGAACTGCATTGGAACCAAAGTTTGATGGATCGGCGGCCGGCCCCATTAACTCCAAACTCGAAAGCAGACGTTGAGGTGCGAATCTTGCTGAAGAGATTTTCTATAAACGAAAAACTACCGTTCACCGCTCGAGAGGGTGGCGAGACAGTGTACGCCTTGGTGAACATTGTAGCGCCGTTGACGGCAATTGCGCTTTCGATCTTCACTCAACCGTAGCGGAAAAGGTGCTTTGCTGCTTCCTGACCGTATTCTGGGTAATCAATCAGCAAGTGAAACTCCGTTTCGCCGTAGGGCGGGATGAAATCCCGCGGCCATGATCCGACGTTTCAAACAACAATTGGCGGGATTGCGGCTGCGCCTCCATCGCCGCCCTACCGCGCCGAACCTATTGGCGGGTATCGGCCTTTGGCCTCAACGCCGACCCGACCCACTGGCTCTAGTAGCCCGAATAAGTACTTTCAGGCCAAATGGCAGTTTCTGCCATTCGGCCATAGCCAGCCTCTTTCGATCTGGTTTTGCGGGTCAAGGGTGAAATCCTGCGGACGCGAAGCGCCCTTGACCCGCAAAACCAGATCGGACACCCGCCGACGTTGAGGTTTGCGCCTTCCCCTCTCCCGATTGCGGGAGAGGGGGTAGGGGTGAGGGCGATCAGATGTTGTGTTTGATGCCTCCAGCAGCGCCAATCTCCGACGTTGTTGCCCTCATCCCCAACCCTTCTCCCGCATCCGGGAGAAGGGGGTGAAGACCCGCCCTCTCAATTTACCCGCTCATCCCCGCGAAGGCGGGGATCTCAGGCAATCGAAATCCGACCTTGCTGCACGAGATTCCCGCCTTCGCAAGAATGAGCGGAAGTATAATATTGCCTCTCCCCACACGCACCGCTAATCCCGCCCCATGACCAACAGCGCTCCGCCAGACTCCACCCGCCTCGACGAGCTTGAAATCCGTATCGCCCATCAGGACCAGACGATTGAGGACCTCAACGCGGCCATCACGGCGCAATGGAAGCTGATCGAGCGGCTGGAGCGGCAGGTTGAGCGGCTCGGCGAACGGGTTGCCGACAGCGAAAACGCTGCCGGGCAAGCGGACCCGGTCAACAGGCCCCCGCCGCATTATTGAGGCACGCGCGCAGGACGATGCCACGATTTCCCAGCTGAGGCTCTCCGCCGCGACCTAGCTAGGAATTGGGCTCCGATCACAATGCTAAGCTCAAGGCTCCAGACCGCTTGTCTTCCAGGGTCTCGATGCTTGAGCGTGACATGGCCTCAAAAAATTGGCACGATCAGCTGATGTGAGACTAATTATCATAAAAATGGGGGGAAGAAATGAAGTTTATTCTTGGAGCAATACTAGTGCTGGGGAGCGTTTCGTTTACGCCGATCATTGGCAAGGCACATGCCCAGTTCGGGGCGGCCAACTGTCGTGATGGAAACTGCACGAACCGGCGCTATCGAACGTCGAATGCCATCTCCGTTATGGTCAGCAAGGAGGGCCAGGACCGGTTGTGTGCGATGTGGGTGGCCGACCCGGCGCCGGGCGTTTTCACCTTGCGGCGCGATAGCGGCTTGTCGCGGGGCGATCTTTCGACTGCGCCGAACCATCTTATCGGCGTGTACAGCTCCGAGGGGATCGCTTTTCACCACCCCGTAACAAACGTCCAAGGCTCAACCAGCTATGAATTCGCAGGCGGAGTGCCAGTGACCAAGACATATGAAGACGAAGGTTGCCTGGCCGAAATCTCCTATGGGCGAACTAGCTACGATCTCGAGGCCTCTGACCGTCGCGTTCAGGTGGACCGGCTGATTTTCAATCGCCGGTCCGATGGATTGATCGCCGTGCGTTTGGTCGATGAAGACAATGGCAATAAAGAGGTTGCTCGCTGGGTCTACGAAAGAACAGCCGATCATCGCTTCACGAATACGCCTATGCCGACTGCGCGGGCGGGCGCACTACCGACGAGGATTCACTTTGTCCCCGGCGGCGCTTATGCCAGACCATCTGGGCAAAGGAGGCGGACGTCAACCGCTGTGCGAATGGTAGATAAGGAGTCGGTTTGTAGTGTGGCCGCAAGCGACGACCAGAATGTGACTCAGGAAAGCTGCATGCGAGACACTGACCATTTTGTTTTCGGTCAGTAGGGCGGGTTGCAATCCCGCCAAAAGCGTCACGGAAATGGCGGGCATCGCTGCACTCAACGCCGCGCAACATTGCCGCCATGTCAGACACACTCCGCCTCAATGAGCTTGAAATCCGTATCGCCCATCAGGATCAGACGATTGAGGACCTCAACGCGGCCATCACGGCGCAATGGAAGTTGATCGAGCGGCTGGAGCGGCAGGTTGAGCGGCTCGGCGAACGGGTCGCCGACAGCGAAAACGCCGCCGGGCAAGCGGACCCGGTCAATCGTCCGCCGCCGCATTATTGAGGGCGAGGTTTTGGCTCTCGTTGGGGGGCTTGAGCAGTCATCGTACGACCTCCCGGAGACCCCTGCGTCCTTCGACTTCGCTCAGGATGAGGGGCAGGGGTCCAAGGTGCTTCGTCTGAACCTTTAGCTGCTGGTTCTAGGTCTCACCATGGATACCTGCCTGCGCAGGTATCTTCGGAATGAAACGGGTTATCTGACAAGGTAGCGCTTAAGGTGCGCGTCACCCTCGACGGGCAAAGCCCGTCTGAGAGTTCATCCCCCGCCATCAGAATTCGTCTCAGCACCATGAACGTCATCGTCATCCCGGCCTTGAGCCGGGACCCAGAGGAAGCGGCGTGCGAGGTATCGGCTGGGTCCCGGTCTTGCGCAGAGGCGCAAACCGGGATGACGGCGAAGCAGGGCTGTAGGACAAAACAAATCCATCCCCACCCTTACAAACCCGTCCCATATTACACGCCTCCCATCACCAGACAGGGCGGTCCGGACCGACCGGAAGGTGTTGGTTCTCGTTGACGCTGCACGTGCCGGTACAGACCCCGGCGCGCGGGCAGAGGCGTGAGGGCTCATGCGCGGCAACTGCCGCCCATGAGTGGAGTGCGAAGGAGACGAGTGCTGCCGGTATGGGGCTAACGGCCCTGCCAAAGGCGGTCCGCGCTATCCACTTGTCCAGTCAGGCGACGGCTCGCCTTTCTGAGTCCTCTGGGCGGCCTGCGTCAAACGAGCGGGCAATTCTTCGCAGGGCGCGTCCATGGCGCACGCTCTACAGCCACGCCGAAAGGCTGGCATTACCTATAGCGTCCACCCTGGACGCGCCCGGCCCTGTCACTTCAGGGCGAAACGACAAGCGCACCGCCAGCGGGAAACCCCGTATGGCGATATTGGTGTTTGCGGAACTATTCCCCTCTCCTTCGGGAGAGGGGGCAGGGGTGAGGGGGGGCCACATCGAGGCACGGCAAACCATCGGCAGTGACGCGCCTCTGCTCATCACTGCAAAGTCGAGCTTCTGTTGAAAGATCGTTCCCCCTCATCCCCGGCCCTTCTCCCCAAGGAGAAGGGAGACGAACAACGCCTGCCTTCCGAGATCCCGGATCAAGTCCGGGATGAGCGGTTGATTGCGGACTTATGTAGCAAGCGCACCAACGCTCTAACGGTCGCCGGAAACGATGATCCAAAAAATTGAAGATGCCTGCCAAAATGCGCTGGCAGCCGTAGCCGCGATCCCCACCCAAACCGCGACTAGGGCGGAGAATGCTCCGAACGCCTCGACTGGCGCAGGCTCAATTACAATCAACGGTACGCTGATCAAGATTAGCCCCATACCCCACCAGAACGCGCGCTGAGAGAAAGCTGTAGCCTGATCAAGCAACCGCTTTGGTAGCGCGCTCAAGTATTCACTTTTTGAGGTTCGGAAGTAAACGACAAAGGCGAAGAGGAGGGCGGTGAAGACCGTTGCAACATCGAAAACGGACGAATAAATCGCCGCGTAATTCCAACCGTTTTCGATCATGAGCTTGAAGGCGTACGGAGCTAAAACAAGGGCCGCCGTCAGAGTGCACACGCCTAACAGAACGTGTCCAAAGTCCTGAAAAACTAAGCGGATACGCTTAGAAAAACTATTGCGCTTCTTCGTCATCGTCAGCATGCGCAAGAGTACCATTAAAGGCATCCAATAGAAAGCCTTTTCTGGCTTTCCAGTCGGATTCTATGTTGTCTGGAAACCGCTCAATCTTTCCGGTTTCTAGCTGGTGACGGTTCAGAAAGTCTAAAAGCATAGCGCTATTCTCACCCTTCACCAAAGCTCGGATTTTTCGCGTGCCAATCATCTCTTTGGCCTTGCGCAATGTTCCTATTACGTTCTTTCTGTCAAGAGAGCCTTCGGACGACTTGTCGAGCGAAACCGAGACATCCACGAAATCGCCGTTGTATGCAGAGGCGCACTGTCTCGCTAATTCCTTCACGATTGGGTCTTCTTCCCCGGCGAACAGGTCTAGATTTCGCTGAGGCGCAACCTTGATTGAAAAGTACCGGATAGAAGCCTTTGGGTTTTCAATTTCCGTCCATACGTTCGCAGTGGCAAAGGGGGAGGGCTGAGTGGAATAACACGGCGTCCCATAATGCCCCAGATAAACCGCGAACTTATCAGGAGAGCATGCCATCTGGTCTTGCTGCCACAGCACTGTGTCTCCGGAGCGGTTCGAGACGAACGCGCTACGGTGTCCCAGTCCGCGCCCATCTGTTAGCTCCATCGGCGTCATCCCAGCGGAATCGACGGTTGGAGGGATATTGTCCCGCTGGATTCGACAGACCTCGCCGACAACTAGATCGCCTATGATCTCAAAGCGTTCGAGCCTGACCGGATAGCCTTTTTCGAGTTCCTGCTCACGACTGCCAACGGGACTCAGTTTGGCAATCTCTTCAAGAACACCAGCAAGATGCTGACCGGGCCGCGTAGATTCAAAGCTCCAGTACTTGGCAGTGACGTCCCGCTTCATCAGGCGGCAATTCTCACGTCATGGGCGTCGATAGCTTCCAGGCACTGCAACAGGAATGCCGCGGTGAATTTCCCTCGGCTTACCTTGTTGCGAATATTGCGCTCTGACTCTGACACTCCGATAGCGTCCAGCCGATCCACCAACTGAGCATAGGTGACGCCCCGGCGTTTCAATTCGGCTTTCAAAAGGTTCGCGGCTTTGTCTTCCCAAGGGGATCGTTCGGGCATTTGTCGTTCTCCGTGATGCTTGCGCATCATAAACGATGACAAAAGCCCTTGCAATGATGACTATTTGTCATTATATATGATGCGAAAGCAACGTATTTAGTGACAAATGGCTCAACACTTCCTCCTCTCTGCGGCGGCTCGCACGCTCTCCCTGACCGGGATTTACCGGGCAGGCGAGGACGCAGCTTACGAGACGTTCTGCCGCCTCCGCTGGCCGGAGACGGACGGGGAAGCCGTTTGCCCTGACTGCGGTTGCTGCGAGAGCTACAAGATCACCACCCGTCGCAAGTTCAAGTGCAAGGCGTGTCACCGCCAGTACAGCGTGACCTCCGGCACCATCTTCGCCAGCCGCAAGCTCGCCTTCATGGACGTTCTGGCTGCAATCTTCCTTTTCGTGAATGGCGCTAAGGGCAAGTCAGCGGTTCAAATGAGCCGCGAACTGGACGTGCAGTACAAGACCGCTTGGGTGCTCTGCCACAAGATGCGCGAAGCCATGCAGGACGAGTACGAAACCGCCAAGGTTTCCGGCGACGTTGAAGTCGATGGAGCTTACTTCGGCGGCCATATCCGCCCCGCCAACAAGGCAGAGGATCGCATCGACCGCCGCCGCCTTCGCTACCAGACGGGCACGCGCCGCGTTGTTGTCGCTATCCGCGCCCGCAAGGGCCGCACGCTAACCTTCGTGACCAAGACCGAAGCGCAAGGCGTCGATATTGTCGCGCGCCGCGTCATGCCGGGTTCGATCATTTTCGCTGACGAGGCCCGCCACTGGGACCACCTCGCACGCGGTTACGCCATGGGCCGCATCGACCACAGCGAAGCCTACAGCCTCAACGGCGCGCACACGAATGGCGCTGAGAGCTTCTTTTCACGCCTTCGCAAGATGGTTGCTGGCCAGCATCACTTCGTTTCCCCGAAGTATCTTCACCAGTACGCCAATCACTGCGCATGGCTGGAAGATCATCGCCGCATGGATAACGGTTCGCTGGTTCGCCGGGTTGTGCGGAACGCGATGGCCGCGCCTGTCAGCCGTGAATTTGCCGGGTATTGGCAGCGATAAGATCAGGTTGACTAAAATGGCGGATTAAGATTGCCATTAAGTAATGGACGTCAACTTCACATTCATCACGAAAGCGCTGCGCAACCATCCAGAAAAGCTTCTGCTTTTGGGGTGCGGGATCTTGATCACAATCCTTTTCAAGCTTGGCATTAATCAATGGTTATCTTGTTTGACGCCAATGGGTTTGTATATATTGTATCTGATTTCAAGATATCTGGACGGCAAGAACAAGGTATCGCTTAAAGAGTTAGATATTAAACGCTTAGAAACCCAAGCGAAGTTGGCTCAACAAAAACGAAGAAAACGACGCAAACCATGATCGAAGCAATTCAGTCTATAGGGCCGGTATCGACGCTGTTGATCAGCGGACTTTCGACTGCGGTAGTCGCGATCTTGATGGCCTTTGCGCGCATGCGGAATGAGCTGCGGAGCCGAGAACTTGAAAAAGTCGCCGTTGCTTATGAGAAATTCCTGAGCGCACTAGACCGTCTGCCGGACGATGACACCTACATGTCAGAAGATATGCGAGACTTCATCAATTTGCTTGCCGAGAATATTCAATGCGAGTCTTTTGCTGACACCTACGCAGAGCGTCTCTGCGTCCATCTGGACGCCAAACCAAAGCAGCGATCAGCCTCTATGTTTGCGGAAGAGCTTGATCGCCTAGAAAAGCTGAGGCCCGAGCTGGCGCGTAACTTCGAGGACCTCGTTAGCTCTGCAGGTTTTATTCTGGCGTTTCGATTTGAGGGACCAGCTAAAAAGGTACGCTTGAAGCTCACAGACCTATATTTGAGAGAACAAGAGCAACCTGATTTTCAGGCGCTAACCGACTTTAAAGGTTCCGACTGGCATCATGGTGACAATCACGCCGTGGCATAAATTCCAAAGCCCGCCCTAACCGGCGGGCTTTTTCCATACCCGCTTCGGCTTCCTACAGTCCTTCACGCTATCCCTGACGCGCTGGTATAGCTCTGGCTGCATATCCCGCTCTTTCATGATCCAAGCGGCGACACTGGCGTTGTCTGCGCATCCTGCGCGCTCTGCCTCACCTACCAGCGCCATAAGCTTTCCGGCCTTGAACAGCGGCGGCCTGCGCCGTGTGCGCTTTGGCTGTATCTGCTTCACGTCATGATAACCGAAGGCGATGAGCGCCCCGTCTATAGCGGCCAGGTCTTTCCTGACGCGCTCTAGCTGGCCTGCCAGTTCAGCGCGCTTTTGCTTCAACCCGTTGATGATTGTCTCGTCCTGCATGGACGGTAGAGTCGCAAATTCAGGCGCTATCCGGTAGCCGTGTTGATGGTGCGCTTGCTACATAAGTCCGGTTGATTGACGCGTCGGCAAATCCCCGCCCAGCCCCCTTGCGGCGACTTACAGCCTGCATAAACTCGCCCAGATCAGACCACAGGGGACACACATGCTGAAAACAACCATCGCCGCCGCCGCGCTCACGACGCTCGCCATGACCGCTGCACCCACCGCCCATGCCGGGCCGGACGAGTATCTGGGGGAAATTATCACGGTCGGCTTCAATTTCTGCCCGCGCGGGACGATGGAGGCGGATGGGAGCCTGCTTCCGATCTATGAAAATACCGCGCTCTTCTCTCTCATTGGCACCTACTATGGCGGTGACGGGCGCACCACGTTCGCCCTGCCAGACCTGCGCGGACGCACCATGATCGGGGCGGGCCAGGGCGCCGGGCTCTCGCTTCGCCAGATCGGGCAGACGGGCGGCATGGAAAACCACTCCACCAACAATCCGGTCCCGGTCGATCAGGGCGGCGGCGATGTCATGGGTGACAGCACGACGGGCGAAAACATGCCGCCTTACCTTGCTGTCAAACACTGCGTGGTGACCCAGGGCATCTTTCCCTCGCGTCCATAGGCATGGCGGCCCCTCTGCATGATCGAGGTTAAATTGCGGGCGCTATCAACGGTGGAGGCCGCAACCAAAACGCGCGCTGTTGTGTTGAACCTTGATTGCTGAACGAAAGCGCAAGAGACCCATGTTCACGCAGCTCAATCCCCCCCATCCCCATGACGGTGACCGACAAGGGCGACGGCTTCGCTATCGGCGTCATCGATTATGGTCAGGAGCATAACCTCATCTGGGTGACGATGATCACCGCGACTGGCGAAATCTGGTGCGCCCCGAACCCCAAGGTGCGCGGCCAGTCGAACTGGACGATGGGCCGCGCCCGGCCGAAAATGGAAACGCCTCACTAGAGGCCCGCATCTGCCCTTTCCCTCGGCGAAGCTTCTGATAGGAGAGCAAAAACAGTCCAGCGCATCGCCGCGGCGCCCCTGCGCCCTAATTCCGAGGCGCGAGCCGGGGAGGGCGTTGAAAGCGTATGAGCCACAAGAGCGATATCGAAATTGCGCGCGCCGCAAAGAAGCGGCCCATTCAGGAAATTGGCGAAAAGCTCGCCATCCCGCCGGGTGACCTCATCCCCTATGGCCATGACAAGGCCAAGGTCTCGCGGGAGTTTATCCGCTCTCTCGAGGGCCGCCCGGATGGCAAGCTGATCCTCGTCACCGCGATCAATCCGACCCCCGCAGGCGAAGGCAAGACGACGACGACTGTTGGGCTTGGCGACGGTCTCAATGCGATTGGCAGGAAAGCCGCGATCTGTATCCGTGAAGCCTCGCTCGGCCCGTGTTTCGGGATGAAGGGCGGGGCTGCCGGCGGCGGCTATGCGCAAGTCGTCCCGATGGAGGAAATGAACCTCCACTTTACCGGCGATTTCCACGCCATCACCGCGGCACACAACCTTCTGTCGGCCATGATCGACAACCATATCCACTGGGGCAATGAGCTCGGCATCGACACCCGCCGCATCACCTGGCGCCGGGCCCTCGACGTGAATGACCGGGCGCTTCGCTCGGTCGTGACCTCTCTGGGTGGGCCGGGCAATGGCTTTCCGGCAGAGGCTGGGTTCGACATTACAGCCGCCTCAGAAGTCATGGCGATCCTTTGCCTAGCGGAAGACCTCGCAGACCTCGAAAAGCGCCTCGGCAATATAATCGTCGCCTATCGCCGCGACCGCTCTCCGGTCTTTTGCCGCGACATCAAGGCGGACCGGCCGATGACGGCGCTGCTTCGCGATGCGCTGCAGCCCAATCTCGTCCAGACGCTGGAGAACAACCCCGCCTTCGTCCATGGCGGGCCGTTCGCCAATATCGCCCATGGCTGCAACTCGGTCATCGCAACGAAGACCGCGCTGAAGCTTGCCGACTATGTCGTGACCGAAGCGGGCTTTGGCGCAGACCTCGGCGCGGAGAAATTCCTCAACATCAAGTGCCGCAAGGCCGGACTCTCGCCGTCTGCCATCGTCGTCGTCGCGACCTGCCGCGCGCTGAAGCTGAATGGCGGCGTGACGCTGGCGGACCTGCCGATTGAGAACCCGGACGCTATCGTTGAGGGATGCGCCAACCTTGGCCGCCATATCGACAATATGCGTAAGTTCGGCGTGCCCGTGATTGTCGCCATCAACCATTTCCACGGCGATACAGATGCCGAAATTGATGCGATCCGGGCATACGTGGCGGGCAAAGGCGCCGAAGCTGTCGTCTGCACGCATTGGGCTGACGGCAGCAAGGGCACGCTCGAGCTCGCTGAGAAAGTCGCCGCCCTCGCTGATTCAAGCGAGGCGAATTTCGCGCCGATCTACCGCGACGAGCTAGGCCTGATGGACAAGATCGAAACGATTGCCACAGAGATCTACGGTGCAGGCGCGGTCTCCGCCGATCCGTCGGTTCATGCGCGGCTGAAGCGGTGGGAGGCCGATGGCTATGGCCACCTGCCGGTCTGTATGGCGAAAACGCAGAACAGCTTTTCTGCTGACCCAAACCTGCGCGGCGCACCGAGCAGCTTTGTCCTGCCGGTTCGAGATGTGCGTCTTTCGGCGGGCGCAGGTTTCGTCGTCGCCCTCTGCGGAGAGATAATGACCATGCCCGGCCTGCCGCGCGTGCCGGCTGCGGAATCGATCGGGCTTGATGCGGATGGCAATATTGAAGGGCTGTCCTGACGGCTGAGGCCGCCTTGACGGATCGGCCTCCCGCGCCCAAGTGGCCAATCCATGTCTTCCAAGGATTATCCCCAGACGCCCGATGGGCGCTATTTCGTTGCCGCCGGAAAGCTCTGGCGCCGCTCTGACCCCCGCCTGACGCCTGCGGGCCTGAAAGCGCTCACCGCAAATCTCATGGCGGCCCGCCGCAAGGTGAAGGAAGTCCAGAACAATGAGGCCAAGCTGAAAGCGGCCCGCAGGCAGGTGAACGCCGCCAAGGAAGCCCTTGGTGAGCGCGGCCCGGTCTGGTGGGATGACGGCGCGCCGGACGAGACGATGAAGGCGCCGCAGGAGTCGAGCTATTCCGACTGGTGGGCGAGCTTAAGCGACGATGAGCGCAAGAGAGGCTATGCCGGACCGAAGAAGAAAGGCTGAGCCTCATTCTCCGGCAGGAGCGCCGTCGCAGCTCGCCTCGAACCTCACCGCAATGAACGCCACCGGGTCATTGTTCGAGTAATTGAGCGCGTAATATGGCTCAGACTGCGTCTCGCACCGACCCCTGTCTTCGGCGGATTTCTGTACAGCCTTGAAGTCTGCAGCTGCGCCTTCATCCTCGAAATTGATGAGGTAGACGACCGGATAGGCAGCGTCGTCGGCGGGCAATTCGGTAGGCGTTTCCGGTGGATGCAAATTCTGCGTGCCGAGGGTCAGCACATAAGACGGCTCTGCATAACCAAGCGCCAGTACGCGGTCCGGCGCTTCGGTGTCGCCGCAATCGCTGCGGGGGATGCCGCAGACTTCGGCGAGGGCGAGCTTGCCGGTTTCAGTTGCCTGTATCCAGGTCTGTGTCGGTAGAACAAAAATTCGCGCCTGCCAGCCAAGGAGCAGGGCGGCGAGAACCCCGCCCGCAATCGCAATTCCGACCTTGCGGAAGATCATCGCGCCCGCTGCCAAGAGGACAAGCAATGCGCCCGGTGCCCATAGCCAGAGCGGGAAGTCGCTTGCGCCCTTCCACTGCGCCATGACGGTCTCTTCGCTTACAGTGCGAAAGTCGCCCGCCTTGTCGGCCTGAAGAAGTTCAACTGCCCATGGTGAGGTGAACAGCACGAGCGCGACGCCGCCGATCAGGAAGAGCGCGGTGGAGAGATAGCGCGAGACCGGCGCGCGGGCGTCTTCCATCAGTTTCACCGCTGCCCAGCCGCAAAGAAGGCCAAACGCCGGATAGGCGGGCAGGATGTAATGGCTGAGCTTGGTCAGCAGGAGCTCAAAGAAGAGCCAGGTCGTGAACGCCCAGGCGACGATGAATTTCAGCGCGTCGCGGTCCACGTCGCCAAAGGATTCAAGCGTGCGGTGGCGCAGGTAACGCCAGCAGAGAACGATGGCGGGGACAAAGAGCAGGATGCCCGGGAAGAACCAGGCGGGAAGGTGCATGAGGTGATAGCCCGGCAGGCCGCCATGCCCTTCGGATGCCGAGACGAGCTTGTCCTTCAAATCCTTGCCGACAGCGCCTTCGACATAGGTGCCCTGCGTCGCGATCTGGATCATGATCAGCCATGGCAAAACCATGAGCACGCTGATCAGCGGACCCGGCCACCAGGCCAGCGACTTCATCCACTGATAGTCGCGCCGGTCCCAGAGCCAGAGAACGAGGATGGCCATGCCGGCCACGAGCGAGATGACAGGGCCCTTGATGAGAAAGCCGGCGCCGTGGATGATCCAGAAGGCGAGCGCCAGTCGCTTGTCATTATCCTTGCGCAGGTAAAGCCGGATGAGACATCCCATCGCCAGCGTGATCAGGAAGACAAGGACACCGTCGGTCTTTGAGATGTGCGCTTCAGACGTCAGGAGCAGGCTGGAGCCAAAGAGCGCGGACCCGATAAAGGCCGCTCGCCGTCCGATTGCAGGTATCCCCAACCAGAAACACGCAAGCACCGACAGGCCTGCGCCAATCCAGCTTGGCACGCGGTAGGTCCAGATATCGAGGTTCTCGCCCTCGCCAAAAGCGGCGGTAGAGCCTGCCTGAAGCCAGTGGATGCCAGCCGGTTTCTTGTTGCGGAACTCATCCTGATAGCGGATCGCGATATAGTCGCCGGTCTCAAGATATTGTTTGGAGGCCTGCGCAAAGCGGCTCTCATCGCGGTCGAGTGCGGGCAGGTTAAACACACCCGGCGCAGCCGCCGTCATGGTCAGCGCGAACAGCATAAGCCAGGCTTTCCAGCCGGTCGAAAGGCGATCAATCCAAGTCATGTCGCGTGCTTGTAGCGCCAATTGGACAGGCTTGAAACGGGCAAGTGCTGTCTGCTCGAAAGCGGGCTTTGCTTCCGTATCGGCGCGGTCTAGGGTTGCCGCCTGCTGTTGAGGAAGAGGGGCCTGCCCATGAAAGCCTGGTTTCGGATTGATCTCTGGAAACGCGTAATGATCGGCCTTGCCATTGGCCTCGCGATCGGCGCGGCGGTCCGTTACGGCATGATCTCCTCCATGGGCACCGAAGACGGCATCGCGCAATCGAGAGAAATCGCTGCGATCTTCAAGCCGTTAGGCGATCTGTTCCTCAATCTGATCCGCATGCTGGTCGTTCCGCTTATCTTCCTGACGCTGGTGTCCGGCGTGCTGGCGCTCGGCGATCCGAAGAAGCTTGGCAGCCTCGGTGGGCGCACCATCGGCATTTACATGTTCACGACGCTGGTCGCGGTGACGCTCGGTCTGCTCATGGGCACGATCTTCCAGCCGGGTGTGGGCTATGACCTTTCCTCCATTTCACCAGAGCAGATTGCCCAGACGCAGGAGCGACTTGAGGGTGGCGGCGCGCTTGAAACTGTCGGTGTCTACGAGTCGATCATGCGCACCATCCTGTCCATTGTTCCGACGAATATCGTCGCCTCGATGGCGGCGGGCGATGTGCTGCCGATCATCTTCTTTGCGATCATGTTCGGCATCGGCATCCTGATGGCGGGTGAGGCTGGCCGGCCTGTCGCAAAGGTCTTCGATGCGGGCGCAGAAGCCATCCTGAAGCTGACCCTGATCGTTATGGAGACGGCGCCTTTCGGTGTTGCCGCGCTTATGGCGTGGGTCA
The DNA here is from genome assembly GCF_003576345.1 of Henriciella barbarensis. Lineage (GTDB taxonomy): Bacteria > Pseudomonadota > Alphaproteobacteria > Caulobacterales > Hyphomonadaceae > Henriciella > Henriciella barbarensis. The sequence continues at coordinate 1,296,322 of NZ_QWGB01000005.1, forward strand.
TGGCGGACCAGGGTTTCAGCGTGGTCTCTTCGCTCGCGCTCATGACGCTCGCGCTCTACATCGCCTGCGCCCTTCACATGCTTCTGACGCATGGCTTCCTGATCAAGGTCGTTGGCAAGCTGCCGCTGATCCCGTTCTTCCGCGGGATCACGGATGCGCAGCTGGTTGCTTTTTCCACTTCATCTTCGAGTGCGACCCTGCCGGTCACGTTGAGTGTCGCCGAGAAGAACCTCGGTGTCGGTAAGCCAGTTGCCTCATCGGTGCTTCCGCTTGGGTCGACCATCAATATGGACGGGACCGCGCTCTATCAGGGCCTGATCGCGCTTTTTGCAGCGCAAGCGCTCGGGATCGATGTATCGATCGGCATGTACTTTACGGTGGCGGTGATGGCGACGCTGGTCTCGATCGGCACGGCGGGCATTCCATCGGTCAGCCTTTTCCTCGCTACGACGACGCTTGGCGTTGTCGGCGCGACGCCGGACCAGATGTTCGTCATTCTCGCGCCGCTCTTTGCCTTCGACCGCCTGCTCGACATGATGCGCACAGTGACCAACATCACGGGCGATCTCGCCGTGTCCACGCTTGTCGCAAAGTGGGAAGGCGAGCTCGATGAAGAGGTCTTCCGCGCTGAGGACAACACGACGGCAGAAATCGATCAGACGATGCTGAATTAGCGGGCTGACGTCTCGCCCTGGCAACCGGCGAGGACACGTCGGGCGACGTCGCCGATCAGCCGGGCATCGACCTCTCGCGAACTGCCAGCGCGCCATGCAATACCGATCTGACGACCGATCACAGGCGTTTCAAATGGCCGGATGGTGACGTCTGCGCCAGCTGCGACACCTGCCTCCGCCGCTATTCTCGGCACGAGCGAGATGCCGAGCCCACCGGCGACCATCTGCACCAGGGTTGCGAGCGATGTGGCACCAATATCGGAGCCCGACCGCGGCGAATTCAGTGCACAGATCGAAACGGCATGGTCGCGCAGGCAATGGCCGTCTTCGAGAAGGAGCAGGTCTTCGCTGGCAAGATCTTCGGGGCGCAGATGCTCGGCCCTGGAAAGCTTGTGATCCTTCGGCCCGATGAAGAGGAATTCGTCCTCGCCCAGTATCTCGGTTTCGATGCCTGGTGTCGGCCAGGGCAGGGCGATCAGCGCCGCGTCCAGCTGGCGTTTGCGAAGGCCATCAAGGAGCCGGTCGGTCTGATCTTCGCGCAGGTAGAGCTTCAATTCGGGATGATCATCGCGCAGCGAAGCGAGGGTGCGCGGCAGCAGATAGGGGGCGAGCGTCGGGATGGCCCCAAGGTGGAAGGGGCCGCTTAGTGGGGCCCCCGCTTGCTGGGCAGCTGTGACGAGGTCGGCCGCACTTGAGATAATGACCCGCGCGCGTTCCACGGCTTCTTCCCCTGCCGGGGTCAGGCTCGCACCTCGTGCCTCACGCTCGACGAGCTGGACGCCGAGCAAAGTCTCGACTTCCTTGATGGCGGACGACAGCGTCGGCTGAGTGACATTGCAGACATCAGCCGCACGCGAGAAGGAGCGCTCATCGGCGAGCGCACAGAGGAACTGAAGTTGTCTCAGCGTCGGTAGCTGCATCTTTCTACACCTCGGCCTGACTGAAATGGATCGAAAAGCGCCGGCGCGCAATCTCGTCTAACCTGCGCAATTCCAGGTCCCCTGTAGTTTCCGGTCGTCGACACAGAGTAGAGACACGGCTCGCTTTCCACTGTACGATAGGGGAAGAAGATAACATGTTCAGTCCTAGGCGTTCTGGCCTGATTGTCCACGTCCGGCGACAAGTACTGAAGGCTTATCATGGAACTTGGTGCACCAGGTTTACACACAGCGACGCTCCGGCTCGAGCCGCTCAATGAGAGCCATCGCGCGGCGCTCAGTCGCAGCAATGCGGTCGAGCATATGTGGAGTTCGATGCCAGTGATTTCGACCGGCACGAACATCGATGCCTATTTCGACCATTCCCTGAAGATGGCGACGCTTGGCACGGGGCAGGTCATGGCAGCGATCCGCCAGGAAGATGATCGCCTTATAGGCCTGTCGGCCTTTCTTAATCCCAACAGGATGAACCGGCGCACGCGTATCGGATATAACTGGGTCGAGCCCGCCCTCCGCGGCAGCGCCGTTGTCGAGCATATTCACTATCTCATGCTGAAGAGGGCGTATCAGTGGCGCGCGCGACGGGTTGCCTGGTGGCTGTCCCTCAAGAATGAGCGGGCGATAGCCGCGGTCGAGAAGATTGGCGCAAAACGCGAAGGTGTCCTGCGCCAGCATACGCGGTTTGCCGATGGAAGCTGGGCAGACCTTGTCGTTCTCTCGCTTGTTAGCGATGAAATCCGCGACTCGATGGCGATGCTTGGCGAGCAGATCGAAAAGCGCGACGCCGACTCTGATACTTGATTTCCACAGCCGGTCGTGGTTTAGCGAGCGCTGAAATTCCAGCGCACAACATGAAGCGCACTTTTCCGGGACCGTACCTGCTTGCAGGTCAGAGCCCGGCGAAGACTCCGCCCGGCGACTTTTCGCTCAGCGGAGAGCTCATGCTTTGCGCGAAATCAATGAGCGCTTACCTGTGAGGTCACAGGCAAGCAGGGAGTGACGCGATGTTTGACGCGCTGACAGATCGCCTAGGCGGTATATTCGACGGACTTACGGGGCGCGGTGCGCTGTCCGAGAAGGACGTGTCCGCTGCGCTGCGGGAAATCCGCGTTGCCTTGCTGGAGGCGGACGTTGCGCTTCCAGTGGTCAAGGACTTCATCAGCAAGGTCAAAGAACGCGCGGTTGGCGAAGAAGTCATCCGTTCGGTGAAGCCGGGCCAGCAGGTCATCAAGATCGTCCATGACGGTCTTGTCGAAATGCTGGGCGGCGAGGATGCCGAAACCCGCCTTCGCGTCGACAATCCACCATCTGTCATCATGATGGCGGGCCTTCAGGGTTCTGGTAAGACGACGACGACCGCGAAGATCGCCAAGCGCCTTTCAGAGCGCGACAAGAAGAAAGTCCTGCTCGCCTCGCTCGACGTTCGCCGTCCGGCAGCCATGGAGCAGCTTGCGGTTCTGGCAGACCAGCTCGGCGCGAATGTCACCTCGCTCCCGATCGTTCAGGGCCAGATGCCGGCAGAGATTGCCCGCCGCGCCCTGCAGGCGGCCAAGCTTGGTGGTCACGACGTTGTCTTCCTCGATACGGCAGGCCGGACCTCCATCGATGAACAGATGATGGCTGAGGCAGCCGAGATTGCAAAGATCGCCGAGCCGAAGGAAACCCTGCTCGTTGCCGACGCGCTGACGGGTCAGGACGCTGTCGAAACCGCTCGCCGCTTCCATGAGCGCCTGCCGCTGACCGGTCTTGTGCTGACGCGTATGGACGGCGATGGCCGCGGCGGCGCCGCGCTCTCCATGCGCGCGGTCACGGGTCTACCGATCAAATTCCTCGGTACGGGTGAGAAGCTCGATGGCCTCGATGCCTTCGATGCCAAGCGCGTCGCGGGTCGCATCCTCGGCCAGGGCGATATCGTCTCCCTCGTTGAGCGCGCCGGCGACCAGCTCGACCAGGAAAAGGCCGAGCGCATGGCCAAGCGCATGCGCAAGGGGGAGTTCGACCTCAATGACCTCGCCGAGCAGCTGAAGCAGATGCAGAAGATGGGCGGCCTTGGCGGCATCATGGGCATGCTGCCGGGCGCCAAGAAGGCCAAACAGGCCATGGCTGCGGCCAATGTCGATGACAATGTCATCAAGCGTCAGGAGGCGATCATCTCCTCCATGACGAGGAAAGAGCGCGAGAAGCCAGCCCTTCTCAACGCATCGCGCCGCAAGCGGGTCGCTGCAGGTGCGGGTGTCGAAGTGTCCGACGTCAACAAGGTGCTGAAGATGCACCGCCAGATGGCCGACATGATGAAGAAGATGTCGAAGGGCGGCATGAAGGGCATGATGAACGCGCTTGGCGGCGCAGGCGTCAGCCCGAAAGACATCGCCAAGATGGGGCAGGGCGCAGGCATGCCGGGCGGCCTTCCCGGCCTTGGCGGCGGCCAGCTGCCTCCGGGCCTCGGTGGGGGTAAGAAAAAGTGACCTCTCCGCTCGACGACCTTGAGCGCCTGCGCGCCAGTATCGACAATATGGACGCGATCCTGCTGCACACGCTGGCGGAACGCTTCAAGCTGACCCAGCAGGTGGGTGTGCTGAAGGCGCAGAACGACATGCCGCCGGCCGACAAGGCCCGCGAGGCGCGTCAGATCGAGCGGCTGCAGAGCCTTGCTGCTGAAAGCGGTCTCGACCCGGCCTTCGCCGAAAAATTCCTCAATTTCATCGTGGCCGAAGTTATTCGCCACCACGAGAAAATCCGGTCCTCGTCATGATGATGACCGCATCCTATCCGCAGACACCTGCGCAGGCAGGTGTCCAAAGACCCCCTTTTCGCCGGGGTGCTGCACGTGATGTTGCACCATGGGTCCCTGCCTTCGCAGGGACTGGCGGAAAAGAGACACGCCCGCGTTTTGCCTCTCACGAGCAAGGCGAAGGCGCAGCGGCTGCTGGCCAAGGCCAGCAAATAGTCGCGAGCACTATCCAGAAGACGCCATAAGATACTTAAGGAGATACACCATGGCTCTGAAAATTCGCCTTTCGCGCGGCGGTTCCAAAAAGCGCCCATTCTACCGGGTCGTTGTCGCTGACGCACGTGCCCCACGTGACGGCCGCTACATCGAGAAGCTGGGCACCTATAACCCACGTCTTCCGAAAGACTCCGAAGAGCGCGTCAACATCGACGGTGAGAAGGCCGCTGACTGGATCCGCAAGGGTGCACAGCCGACCGAGCGCGTCGCTCGCTTCCTGAGCCAGATTGAAGTCGACGGCAAGCCGATCGTCGAGTGGAAGCACGGCAACAACCCGAACAAGGGCGAGCCAGGCACCAAGGCGAAAGAGCGCCTTGAAGAGAAAGCCGAGAAAGAAGCTGCCCGCAAGGAAGCTGAAGAAGAAGCAAAGCGCGCGGCTGAAGAAGCCAAGAACGCACCTGCTGAAGAAGAAGCCCCTGCCGAAGCCGAAGCTGAAGAAGCACCGGCCGAAGAAGCTTCTGAAGAAGAGAAAACCAGCTAGTCTCCCAGACCAGCCAGTTATTCAGGCCGGGCAAAGATGCCCGGCCTTTTTTTTGCAGCCCACGTCAGTAGTTATTCGCCATCCCAAAGCATTGAATTTGCCGACAAGTCTTTACCGGACCTTTGAGACGGAGTGGTACAGAGCGAGGGCGCAGACGCCTTGGCGGGCGCTGTGCCAACGAATTGGTCAGCGACAGCTGCGTCGTCGCATGAGGAAATTTGACGGGGGAAAATATGGCTGCACAGGTCTTCTGCGAAGGTGCGTTTGCCGGTGAGAATGGTGCCAGGTTCGGCCGCGTAACGACGGTCCACCAACACAATGCTCACAAGCTGCAGCTATTTTCGGACGCCGGTCTGGAAGCCCTGCTGACCCGTTATCCTCGAGAGGATATTGGCGTCTACGCGATGGGCGATACGCCAGACACGTGGCGCCGTGGGCGACTTGGAGATCTTCCGGCAGGCGAGCTGCTTTCGATGGTCAAGGAAGGGCGCGTCTGGCTGAATCTCAGAGCCGCCAATTCGAAGGATGATGAAATTGGTCAATTAAGCCAATCCATCCTGTCAGAAATGAAGACGGCCATGCGCGGATTCCGTCCCATCAAGCCCGACCTTGGCCTGATTATCTCTTCGCCTAACGCGCGAGTATTTTACCATCTGGATGTGGCCCAGGTGATGCTCTTCCACGTGCGCGGACACAAGCGCATCTATGTCTATCCTCGAACGGAAAAGTATGTGCGCGCCGTAGATCTTGAAGGGGTCGTCACGCACGAGACCGAAGAAGAGATCCCGTACGCAGCAGACCTTGATGCCGGAGCTTCGGTCGTAGACCTGGAGCCGGGTCAGATGGTGAGCTGGGAGCAGAATGCACCACATCGCGTCGAAAATGGCGACGACATGAACGTTTCCCTCTCGTTTGAATACATGACGCCGGTTGGGATTGCCCGAGCGAATACCATTTTTGCCAACGCCTGGTTGCGAAAGCGTTTCGGATATCAGGCAACACTCGAACCACGGCCAAGCCTCTCATGGCCCGCGAAGGTCGCACTGGCGCGCGTGTTGAAGAAGATCGCCCCCATCGACACCGACGCGCCTTCGGTTTTCCCGCACTGTTTCACGCTGAACAAGAGCGGGATTACCTTCGACACTGCCGAGTACGCTATCTAAGCGGTCAAACCCCGGTTCGCGCTACATCTGCATCGTCCACCCTTCAACGCCCATGGCGGCCTGACGGACGGCTTCGGACATGGTCGGGTGGGCGTGGCAGGTGCGGGCGACGTCTTCGGACGCGGCGCCAAACTCCATGGCGATACAGATTTCATGGATCATTTCACCGACACCGACGCCCATCATGTGCGCACCAAGAATGCGGTCTGTTTTGGCATCGGCGAGGATCTTCACGAAACCGGTCGTCTCATGATTGGTGCGGGCGCGTGAGTTGGCCTGGAAAGGGAATTTGCCCTTCTTGTATTCGATCCCGGCCTCTTTGAGTTGGGCTTCGGTCTTGCCAACCCAGGCGATCTCCGGATTGGTGTAGACGACGCTCGGGACAAGGTCGTAATCGACATGACCGGCCTTGCCAGCGATGAGCTCCGCAACCGCCGCGCCGTCATCTTCGGCCTTGTGGGCCAGCATCGGCCCGTGGATGCAGTCGCCAATCGCCCAGACGCCGTCGGAGACCTTGAAGTGGTCGGTCGTTTCGATGACGCCGCGCTTGTCGGTCTTGCCGCCTACAGCTTCGAGGCCGAGGCCTTCCGTGTAGGGACGGCGCCCGACAGCAACGATGATCGCATTGGCTTCGAGGGTTTCCTGTTCGCCGCCTGAAGCGGGCTCCATGAACAGTTTTACCTGGTCGTCGATACGCTCAACGCCAGTGACCTTCTGGCCGAGGCGGAACTCAAGGCCCTGCTTCTTGAAGACGCGTTGGGCTTCCTTTGCGATCTCATCGTCGGCACCCGGCATGATGCGGTCGAGATATTCAACGACGGTGACGCTCGCCCCGAGACGCGACCAGACCGAGCCAAGCTCCAGCCCGATAATGCCTGCGCCGATCACGATCAGTTTTTCCGGCACTTCTTTCAGCGCAATCGCGCCTTCATTGGTGACGACGCGCTCTTCATCAATCTCGATGTTGGGCAGGGACGACGGCACAGAGCCAGTTGCGATTACGATGTTCTTCGCGTTCAGCGTCTTCTGCTCGCCATCTTCGCCGTCGACCTCGACGACCCCCTTTTCCTTGATGCGGCCAAAGCCTTTGACGTAGTCGACCTTGTTCTTCTTCATCAGGAATTCGACGCCTTGGGTCAGGCCATTCACTGCGTCGGTCTTCTGGCTCATCATCTGGTCGAGATCGAGCTCCAGGCCGGACATCTTGATGCCGAGGCCGGCAAAGTCATTCTTTGCAGCGGCGAAGAGTTCGGAGCCGTGCAGAAGCGCCTTGGAAGGAATGCAGCCGACGTTCAGGCAGGTGCCGCCAAGCACGCCGCGCTTGTCGATAATGGCAGTCTTCAGGCCGAGCTGGCCGCAGCGGATCGCACAGTTATAGCCGCCCGGACCACCGCCGATAATGACTACGTCGTAAGTGTCTGACATGGGAATTTGCCTGTAAGTATGAACAAGGTTTGCCTGCCCGCGAACCTAAGCACTGGTGAGGCGAAATCAATGTGCCCTCAGCGCAAGGCTCACTTGCGCGGGCAGAAAAGAAGAACGCCGCAGATGACGAGCAGGAATGGGGCAAGAATGGCCTCGTCTGCCCAGACGGTATAGTCGGCGCCAAGTCCGATCATTGCGCCTGTCATAAGCGCGAATACCAGGGCGCCAGCCGAAAACACCCACGCTGCACCGCGAACAGCACCGAGGGCGAGCAGACCGCCAATAATGAGGAGGGCTGTCGACACGATGCGCAGCAGGGAAACGGGCGGGTTCAGTAGTTCCGTCGCAAGGTCACTGCCGAGCGATATCTGCCGCATGATCGGGGTAATGGTTTCCCAGAGCATCCAGGCTGAAACAGCCGCACCCGCGAAACCGGCAATCCGTCTGACCAGCATGATCTTCCTCCCCGAAGCCTGCCATCCTGCCTGCCACATAGCGGGCGGGCGGGCCAGCGCCAAGGGCGGTGGCTGATCATCTTGACGGAAGACTAGAGGCGTCCCTGACGGGCGAGCATGCGGCGGCCGTCCGCTGCGAACTGGGCACGCTGGCGCGCAATTGCGGCTGGGACGGGTCCCCGGCGGCGTACTGGTGCGGCGGCTTCGAGCTTTTCAGCGGCACTTCGCTGCGCCACGAGCTGCTCGAATTGTTCACGGGAGAGATGCACACCCTGCTGGCCGTTCTCACCCGCAGCGGCCACGATACGCGGGCCGTTTTGGCGCTCGCTATCCAGCAGGAATACGGCAGCACCGAGCATGAGGAGAATGGCCGCGCCGCCCGCCAAAATGCCTTGCGGTCCGCTTGGGTCCATCCACCATGGGCCGGAGAAGTGTAACATCAGCAGGCTCGGCGAAACCGCCGCGCAGCCCATTCCATACCATAGAAGGCTGCCCTGACGGCGCGCCAGCGAAGCGGCCGACGCATAGAAGCAGAGCGATCCCAGGAAATAGGGCGCACCATAGACAAAACCGAGCTCACGCCAGTTTACGCTTTCCAGCCCCAAGGATGGGTCAGGATGAAAGAACATGATCAGCACCATCATGATGCTGGGCCACCTGATCGCCGTCAGGCAGGCGAAGGCAAAGAAGATTGCTATGAGCGCAATCAGAAAGGAGATGAGGCGGCGTGACATGGGGTTTTGAATAACCCGGGCGCGATTGATGCTGCATGAATTTGGCGTTCGAATTGGCGACAGGTTCGAAAGCTTCTCTTCACAATTTCCGGCGCGCCCCTCGTCACGCGCGCGCGACGTCTCATATTGGCGGGTATGACTGAACAGGCACGCTTTCCGGAAAAGACCGTCTTCCTGCTGACAGCCACGGGCGCTATTCCATTTATAGGCCTGGCAGTCGCCATGGCGCTTCTAGATGCACCGACCAATTCGACCGCAGCGCTTTGGCTGCAGACCTATAGCGCGGTGATCCTGTCGTTCCTTGGCGGCATCAGATGGGGACTGGCGCTCACGAGCCGTGACCCAAAGCCCGGCTCATTCGTGCTGTCTGTCTGCCCGTGTCTTGCAGGTTGGGCCATCCTGCCACCCGCGATTATCTTGGCGCCGGGGCCTATCTGGTTTCTTGCCTATGCCGGGCTGTTCGCGTTGCAGCTGCTCTGGGATTTGCGCTCAGCCGAAGTGCCGTCCAGCTTCAAGCCGTTGCGGCTGGGCGTAAGTCTTGTTGTCATCGCGTCGCTGATCGCTGCGTGGGGCGTCCAGCGCTTCTTGTTCTAGGCAGGCTCCAGCTCGCCATAGCTGCGCGGGAAAGCCAGGCCGGCAGCGACAAAGCTTGTCGCAGCAAGGCCGAGCGAGACGAGGGCGTTCCAGCCGGCCATGGAGAGGCCAAGCATCCGCCAAGGCGCGTCGGTACATGACGCGATGGCTGTCCGATCATTCAGGCCGTCGAGCGAAAGCGCCATGACGTCGACCGCCTCGCCTGTGCAGCCGGATGGGGCGGGCCACCAGCTCCACTCGACGCCAGCATGATAGGCGGCGACGACGGCGCCAGTGGTGAAGACCAGGCCCAGCATAACGTTGAAGGCAACGAGGAAGCGCCGATTGTTGCGGATATTCCAGAGAATGATCCCCGTCACCGCCATGGCGGCGGCAGCCCAGTAAACCTCGCGCTGGCGCAGACAGAGCTGGCACGGCAGCAGGAAAGCAAGACGCTCGAATGCGTGCGCTGTGGCCAGCATGGTGAGCGAGATCACAAGTGCGATGACCGGCCAGCGCCAGGTGCGAAGGAGTGGGGAAAGTGCCGCGTCCATAATCTGTGCCGTTCGCCAGAGGGGTCTTGTGCGAAAACCAGAATGGAGCCCCGTGCACGTGCCCGCAATGCGACATCGCGCGCAGATGCAGTTGAGGTGTCCTAGCCGCTGACCGTTCTGACGCCGAGCGCGACGAGGGCGAACAGCGTTGCGATCCAGGCGGTGCCGATGATCGAGCCCAGAATTACGAGGATTCCGTCACGCGCCATCAGGCCGAAGGCAACGATGGCAACGCCAATGCCAGGCACCGTATTGGTCGAAGGAAGGGGCACGAGGATGGAAGCGCAGAAAAGAACGAGGAAGAAGCCGATGACGCGTTCTCCGACTGGTGCCATCAGGAAAGTGAGGCGAGGGCGGGCAATTTTTTCCAGCCAGCCAAACCATTTGCGACCGCCATTTGCCGTGCGGGTCAGGCCCTTCTTGTCGATCTTCCGGCTCGCGAATTTCTCGGGCAACCAGGGCTCGCGCCGGCCCATCGCCATCTGCGCGGCCAGCACCATCATCGGCAGCGACACGATCTGTGGCACCCCATAGAGAAACGGGATGCAGCAGGGGAGGGCCAGAATGAAGAGCGCAGCCCCGAAAGCGCGCTCATGCAACCGGTCAAAAATCTCACGAAGCGAAAAGCCATCCTCAGGTGCCTCTTGGGACATCGACTCGATCGATTGCAGGAAAGTCCGGGGAGAAAGCGCTTGCGTCATGTGGCGGCTGTTAGCGCGCTTTGTTGCACTGGTCGAGATGATTGACGCCGCGAAGAGCTTGAGGCAGAGCGATGCACGCAATCCAGCCCGGCCCCGGTGGTGGAATTGGTAGACGCGACGGATTCAAAATCCGTTTCTGGCAACAGAGTGCCGGTTCAAGTCCGGCCCGGGGCACCATTCGTAGCCGGTCGCGCCAGCGATCAATCGACCCAGTGGATCGATTTAAGGCGGAGAATGCGGCGGCAGCCGCCGACCCAGTGGACTGATTTTACGTAATGAATGCCCCGGCAGGGGCGTGTTGGTTCTGACCCCGTATCGGTGCTTCGCGCCTTACATGAGCAGGGCTTAAGGCTGCTGGGCTACCCTCAAAGCCGCGTCAGAGGCTGCGACCTCAATTCCCATTTTCTCCCGCGCTGCATGGCCTAGCTCTCCATTTAAATCAGAACGGAGCCGCACATGTCAGCTGTTATCATTGGAGCCACGGGCGGTATCGGCCGCGCGCTCGTCGAGGAGTTGCATGAACGTGGCTGGTTCCAGGCGATCCACGCGCTCTCCCGTTCAGGCGGCGGCGACTGGCCTGACAGTGTCACGCCGGGCAAGATCGACATCCTCGATGAGGAGAGCATCAAGGCGGCGGCTGAGCGCCTGAAGGAAGATGGTCCGGTCGAACTATGCATCATTGCCGCCGGTATCCTGTCGGATGGCGACGCGCTGCAGCCGGAGAAGACCTGGCGCCACCAGTCCATGGAAGCTTATGAGCAGGTCTTCCGGCTCAACACGTTCGGTCCCGGCCTGGTAGCGAAACATTTCCTGCCATTGATGCCGCGCGGGGAACGGGCCGTGTTTGCGGCGCTCTCGGCGCGGGTCGGGTCTATCGGGGACAATGGCTTCGGCGGCTGGCATGCCTATCGGTCATCGAAGGCTGCGCTCAACATGCTGATCCGCAACTTCGCCATTGAGTGGACCCGCAAATCGGAAGAAAGCATTTGCGTTGGCCTGCACCCGGGCACCGTGGACACTGGCCTCTCGAAACCTTTTCAGGGCAATGTGCCCGACAAGCAGCTTTTCACCCCGCAACAGTCTGCGGGGTACTTGCTCGACGTGATCGGCAAGCTCACACCTTCCGACACGGGGAAGGTCTTCGACTGGCAGGGGGAGGCCATCCAGCCCTGACGGGGCTGTCGAGTACTACTGGATAGGCGTGTTTTCCAGAACGGAGCGGGCATTATAGGCCTGCGGTGTGTCTGGGCGCGGCCCCCGCCCAACCAGGATCTCGATGCTTTCAGTTGTTCTGGCGCTTGAGCCACCGAGCGGCACGCCAATGCCAACGCCTACACCGACGCCAGAGCCATAGCGGCCAGATGAGCTGCCGCCGCCAATGGAAAGTGATGAGCGTGAGCGACGGCTCTCATCAGTATCGACATAGCCGCCGACGATGCGGAACCAGTCGGCATTGTTCTCCAGCGTCACTTCTGCGGCCCGGCGCAGCACATAGCTGCGCGCTTCTTGAGGCGACAGGGCGGTGTAGCTGACGCGGTAGCGGTCAGACTCAATCGGCTGGACAGTAAAGCCTTGTGCGCTGGCTGATGTGGCCGGGCCATACGGCTGCGCCGTGGTGCATGCGCCGAGAAAGAGCGCAGCGATACCGGCTGCGACATAAATCGTTTTCATGTGAAATCCTGCCTTTCAGGAGGCCAGTCTAGCTTGGCCCTCTGACAGAATGAACGTCCCGCAAAGCGAAAGTTCCCCGGCGCGTGCTGCAGCGCTAGTGTTTTGGCTTGTCAGACATGTTCCGACCGAAATTGACGTCAGACGTGTCCTGTCCGGCGTCGATGATGGCCTTGCGGATGCCTCGGGCGCGCTCAAACTCCTTCATGAGCGTGTCGCCATCACCCCAACGGATCGCGCGTTGGAGGGCGGCGAGATCCTCACTGAAGCGACCGAGTGTTTCAAGCACCGCCTCACGATTGTTCAGGAAGACGTCACGCCACATGGTTGGGTCCGAGGCGGCAATCCGGGTGAAGTCGCGGAAACCACCTGCGGAATACTTCACGACCTCGCCCTCGCCGACGCTTTCCATGTCATAGGCGGTCGAGACGATATTGTAGGCGATAAGGTGCGGCAGGTGGGAGGTGATAGCCAGGACGCGGTCGTGGCGGCCTGCTTCCATGATTTCCACTTTCGAGCCGAGCATTTCCCAGAACGCGGCGAGGCGGTCGAGCGCGGAGTTGTAGGCTTCTTCCTGCTGCGGCAGCGGGGTCAGGATGTACCAGGCATCCCGGAACAGCGTCGAGAAACCGGCTTCCGGCCCTGATTTTTCCGTACCTGCGATCGGGTGACCAGGAATAAGATGCACGCCTTCGGAACAGTGCGTCTGCATGGCGGCAAGGGCCTTTTCCTTCACAGAGCCGACATCGCTAAGGATGGCACCGGGCTTCATTGACGGGGCGAGCGCCTCACAGGCCGCCTCAATCGCGCCCACCGGTACGCAAAGAATGACGCAGTCAGCGTCGGCGCACGCGTTGGCTGCCGTCTCGCAGACCTCGCCAAGACCGAGCTGGCGCGCACGTCGGCGCACCTCTTCATCCGCGTCGTAGATCGCAATCTTGCCTGCGGCACCGTTCTCGCGGGCAGCCAGAGCGATCGAAGACCCGATCAGTCCGGCCCCGATAATGGCAATCCGGTCGAAGACGGGTCCTATCATTACCTAGCTGGCCTTCGAGAAGTCGTTGAAGGCAGTGAGCACGTCATCATTGGCTTCCTTGGTGCCGATAGAAAGGCGCATGCAGTGCGGCAGGCCGTAAGCCCTCATGTCGCGGATGACGATGCCTTTCGAGCGCAGGAAGATGTCGGCTTCCTCGGCGCGCTTCTCGCTGCCGAAATCGATAAGAAGGAAGTTCGCGACACTCGGGAAAACCCTGAAGCCCAGCTCTTCCAAAGCCGGCTTCAGGCGGTCCAGTTCGCTATTATTGTGCTCGACCGATTTTGCAACGAACGCGTCATCATTGAGCGCGGCAAGACAGGCGGCCTGCGCAACCGACGTCACATTGAATGGCCCACGTACGCGGTGGACCGCATCAATGATGTTTTCCGGGCCATAAGCCCAGCCAAGTCGAAGCCCTGCAAGGCCGTGAATCTTGGAAAAGGTTCGCGTGACCAGCACGTTAGAATAGTCGCGCGCCATCTCCATGCCATCGTCATAGTCGTCCTGCTTGACGTATTCGGCATAGGCGCCGTCCAGCACCAGCAGGATGTCCTCTCGCAGGCCAGCGTGCAGGCGTTTCACTTCGCTATAAGGGATATAGCTGCCCGTCGGATTGTTCGGATTGGCGAGGAAGACGATCTTCGTCTTGTCGGTTACCCGTTCCAGCATGGCGTCGACGTCGGTGCGCAGGTCCTTTTCAGGCGCGCTGACAAGTTTGGCGCCAGCCTGCTGTGCCACGAGGCTGTAGACGAGGAAGCCGTGCGCCGATTGCAGGACCTCATCGCCCGGCTGAAGATAGGCGCGGCCTAGGAGCTGGAAAATCTCATCGGAGCCTGCGCCGCAAACAATGCAGTCCGGGTTGATATCGAATTTCGCACCGATGGCCTGACGAAGCGCAAATGCTGAGCCGTCCGGATAGAGCTCAAGGTGCTGCGCCGCCTTGGTTAGGGCCTCGACAGCCTTATCGCTGCAGCCAAGCGGATTCTCGTTCGAGGACAATTTCCAGCCATGGTCGAGCTTCTGGCCACCCTTGTAAGGCGTAATTGCTAGAATGTTCGAAAGTGGCTTTGGCCCGGTCATGAGAGAGCTCCCTGTTTCAAGCTGAACCTCGTGGCCAAGGATGGGCCGAAAATCAAGTGAAAGCCTGTGAATGACCGCGCCAATCGTGCTTGACAGAGGCGCATCCTGCCGACACCTCAGGCGCCATGCCGGACAACGCCCCGCCACAGACCAGCGCCTTGCGCGTGCTCACTTTGCCAGAGCCCCTGAAGCTCGATTGCGGCGAAACGCTTGATCATGTCGAGATCGCCTATGAAAGCTGGGGGGAGCCGAACGCGAACCGGTCGAATGTCATCCTGATCTGCCACGCGCTGACAGGTGACCAGTTTGCAGCATCGCCCAACCCCCTCACCGGCCGCCCTGCCTGGTGGCCGCGCGTCATCGGGCCAGGTCTGGCTATCGACACAGACCGCTATCATGTCATCGCGACCAATGTGCTGGGTGGCTGCATGGGCACAACAGGGCCTGCTTCAAATGCGCCAGACGGCAAACCTTATGGGACCCGTTTTCCGGTCATCACGATTGGCGACATGGTTCGTGCCCAGCGCGCTTTTATAGCCGCGCTTGGCATCGACAGCCTGTTTTCCGTGATCGGTGGATCGATGGGGGGCATGCAGGCGCTGGAATGGGCCGCGCAGGCGCCCGGCCAGGTCTTTACGTCCGTGCCGATTGCGACCTCGGCCCGCCATTCCGCGCAGAATATTGCCTTCTACGAAGTCGGTCGTCAGGCCATCATGGCCGATCCCGACTGGTGCGAGGGAAACTATCTCGCGCAAGGCAAGCGTCCCTCGCGCGGGCTCGCCATCGCGCGCATGGCAGCGCACATCACCTATGTATCCGAGGGTGCGTTGAAGCGGAAGTTCGACCGCGGCCTGCAGGACCGGGAGAAAACCAGCTTCAGCTTCGACGCCGATTTCCAGGTCGAATCCTATCTGCGTTACCAGGGGCATTCCTTCGTCGACCGGTTCGATGCCAATTCGTACCTCTATGTCACGCGAGCGATGGACTATTTCGACCTGTCATCGCGCAGCGAGGGTCGACTTGCTGATGTCTTCAGGGACACGCCGGTCCGCTTCTGCGTCTTTTCCTTCTCGTCCGACTGGCACTATCCGCCAGAGGCAAACCGCGAGATTACGCGCGCGCTGATCGCGGCGGGTGCTGAGGTCAGCTATCTCGATATCCAGTCCGACAAGGGCCATGACGCCTTCCTGCTCAAGGAGCCGATCTATGAGAGGGCGCTTGCGGGCTTCCTGTCGTCGAGTGCTGAGCTTAGGGGTATCTAGTGGTGGAACAACGAACAGTCCGCCCGGACCATGAGGCGATTGCGCGGCGCGTACGCCAGGGCGCCCGTGTGCTGGACGTCGGCTGCGGTGACGGGGCTCTGCTGGACCTCCTCAAATCAACCCGCAGTGTCGATGCGCGCGGACTGGAGCTTTCCAGCGAGACTGCCGGTATTGCAATGGCGCGCGGCCTGTCCGTCATCCAGGGCGATGCCGACAGTGACCTGGAGCTCTTTCCTGATGACAGTTTCGAGGTGGCGATCCTGTCTCAAGCCGTCCAGCAGATGCGCCGCCCGGCGCGGGTTCTGGGGGAGCTTGCGCGCATTGCCCCGGAGGTCATCGTGTCGTTTCGCAATTACGGATTGTGGAGCCGTCGGCTCACGCTCATTCGTCACGGCCGTATGCCCGCGCCCGGCCTCGCACATGAAGATGGTGTGTTGTTGCCTGTGACAGCTCTGGACATGATCGAGCTGGCCGGTCGCCTCGGTCTCGCCTGCGTGGCGGTGGCGCCTGTGCGGGGCGGGGAAGTTGGTGCGTTCCGCAACAAGGGGCTCAAGCGCCTCAACTGGGGCGCAGACGAGGTCATCCTGCATCTGAGGCGGATGTGAAAAACCGGCAGGCACGTTCTGTGCTGCCGGTCGTTCAACATGGATTGGGAGGTAGACGCTAGCCGCCGAGCGCCTGTTCGTTCTTTTCGCCCGTCCGGATGCGGGTCACGCTGTCCAGGCCGGAGACGAAAATCTTGCCATCACCGATGGTGCCGGTGTTCGCCGCGCTGATTACAGCTTCGACCAGACGGTCGACATCGCCTGTCGCGCAGGCAACTTCGACTTTGACCTTCGGCAGGAGGCGGACTTCGTACTCCGCGCCGCGATAGACTTCGGTCTTGCCTTGTTGGCGTCCGTAGCCACGGACTTCGGAGACTGTCAGACCGGCAACGCCAACTTCGCTCAATGCGTCGATGACGGCATCAAGCCTGCTTGGTTTGAAGATCGCGGTAATAAGTTTCATGGCCCCAGAGCCTCCCATTGTTCAACATTTGTGATGAAAGCGTGACGTGACGGGTCGGTCAACGTGAGAAATTTCGACTTTCTGGCCGTTGGAACGCGCTGCCTCATTTCTAGGCAACTGTGCCACACCTTTGCGCCCGGTTGCCAGTCCTGTGACGGGTGCAGCGGCGCCGCTGCCGGGTTTTGCATAGAGATGCTTGATCGCCTCGACCATGACCGCGCCGCCCAGTCCCGGCACGGCAAGGCCGCCGAAATTCTCAAATCCATCGGCTGCGTGGGTAAGGAAGCGCCAGTCGATTGGCGGCAGGTGAAGCGCCGTCGCACTGGCGGTCACCTGGAACAGATGATCGTTCAGCCACTGTATAAGCTGACGGCGCGTCCAAGGGCGGCCGTGTCCAAAGGGCGTGCCTTCGCTCAACGACCAGAGCCCCTTGCGGTTGGCAACGACGATAAGGGCGCGGCCTTCGGGCGCCAGCACACGCCATGCCTCACGCATGACGGCGCGCGGGCTTTCTGCCTCTTCGACGGCATGCAGCAGGATCACCCTGTCGAAAGACCCATCCGCGAAGGGCAGGCGGTCTTCTTCAGAAATACAGGCTGACACGCCCCGATCCGTCCCGGCCCAGTAGCTTGCCTCGCCGAGGTGTGGGGTTACAGCGACCGTAGATTTTGCCGTAAGCGAAAGTCCTGCCAGCAGGGGATGCGCGTATCCCATGCCGAGAACGGATTGGTTTGCGCAGTCGCCCCACAGGTCATTCAGCCGCCTGAGCAGCAGATAGCAGGCCGTCTCTCCAAGGCTGGAGGCGTAAAAATTCTCAAGGTCGCGCGCGCGCTGTCTCATACAGGCCTTGTTTCACAATCTGCCTTTGGTCTTAAATGGGGGCATGATCGAAATTCACCAGTTTCCATGCCTGAAAGACAATTACGGCTTTCTTGCGCACGACACCAAATCCGGCATGACCGTGGCTATCGACACGCCAGACGGAGAAAAATACCTGGCTGAGGCCGAGACCCTTGGCTGGACGATAAACGAGATCTGGAACACGCACTGGCATCCAGACCACGCTGGCGGCAATGAGCTGATCAAGAAAGCAACGGGCTGCCGCATTCTTGGTCCTGCCGGCGAGGCGGAAAAAATCCCCGGCATCGACCAGCATCTGTCAGGCGGCGACTCGGTCCGCCTCGGTGATATGGAAGTCGATATCGTCGATGTGCCCGGTCACACGCTGGGCCATATCGCCTATCATATCCCTGAGGCGAGAACCGCTTTTGTCGGAGATGCCTTGTTCGCGCTCGGCTGTGGCCGCGTCTTTGAAGGCGATGCGAAGATGATGTGGGCCAGCCTGTCGCGTCTCAAGGAACTTCCGGCTGAAACCGTCATCTATTGCGCGCATGAGTATACGCAGGCCAATGCCCGCTTTGCGCTCAGCGTCGATCCGTCGAACCCGGCGCTCACCTCGTATGCGCAGGAAGTCGAAATGAAGCGCCAGCGCGGCGAGTGGACCGTGCCGACGGTGCTCTCGCGAGAGCTTGAAGCCAATCCATTCCTGCGCGCAGATGATGCTGCATTGCAGGCCGCCATGGGCCATGCGGGTGACCCGGTTGCAACCTTCGCGGAGATTCGAGCCCGCAAGGACAGTTTCTGAGCATGCCTGCAATCTCCGGCGACCTTGGCGCCAATGAAATCATCCGTCTGCTCGGCCTGAAACCGCATCCCGAGGGGGGGCACTATGCGGAGATGTACCGCTCTGAAGGTGATGGCCGCGCCGCCTGCACCACAATCTATTACCTGCTGCAGGCCGACGAAGTTTCAGCCTGGCACCGCGTCGATGCTGATGAGGTGTGGGCATGGCATGCGGGCGGGCCGCTTGCGCTGACGATATCCCCGCCAGATGGCCAAGGCGCCAAAGCCCATATGCTCGGCCCCGATATCCGCACCCGCCAGCGCCCGCAATGCGTCGTCCCAAAGGATCACTGGCAGACGGCCGAAACGCTCGGCGCGTGGACGCTGGTCAGCTGTTTCGTCGCGCCGGGCTTTGATTTTGCAGGCTTCGAAATGGCGCCTGAGAACTGGCGCCCGAAGGTCTAGGGCTTATCCGGCCGTCAGGCCGCCATCAAGGACAAGTTCCGCGCCGTGCATGTAGCTGCTTTCGTCAGAGGCGAGGAACAGCATGCCGTTGACGATTTCCAGGATAGTGCCGGTGCGTCCGAAAGGCACGGCCTCGCCGGTCATGCCAGCCAAGGTCGCATCGCGCGGCATATTGCTGGACGTGCTTTCTTCGGTGCCGATCAGCGTATCCCAGATGGCGGTTGAGATGATGCCGGGATGGATCGAATTGACCCTGATGCCATCCTTGGCTTCGGCGCATTCCAGCGCCACCGATTTGGTGAAGCTCTTCACCGCGGCCTTTGTCGCGCAATAACAGGAGAAGTTTGCTGTCGAGCGAATGCCTGCCACGGAAGAAACATTGATGATGTTGCCGCGGCCAGCATCGCGCATCAGGGGCAGGGCGTGCTTGGTGCCGAGGAAGACCCCATCGACATTCACCGCCATCATCTTGCGCCAGAGGTCATAGTCCATCTCATGGACAAGGCCCGTCATGCCGATCCCTGCATTGTTGATCAGGACGTCGAGTTTGCCGTGCTGGCTGCGGATACTGGCGATGACATCGATCCAGCCGTCTTCGCTGGTCACGTCATGCTCAATGAAGCTCGCCTTGCCGCCAGAGCCTTCCATCTCGGCGACGAGCGCCTTGCCAGCTTCTGCCTCGATATCCGTAGCGACGATAATCGCGCCTTCTTCCGCAAAGCTCAGCGCCGCCTGACGGCCGATCCCCTTGGCGGCTCCGGTCATACAGACCACACGGCCTTCGAACCTGTTTGCCATACTGTTTCTCCCTCGTCTGCCGCTTTGTCCGGCGCGGCTTTGAGGAAAAGTGTGCGACTTCTTTTGCAGCTGAGGCAAGTCTGACGCCGCGACACACACCAGCATTACAGTGGGGCGTCACCCTCGACCGCAAAGCGGTCTTAGGGTCAATCTTCTGGCATTTCGATTGCTGCCACTCAGAGGGCGGGAGATGGGCTCCCAGATCGCCTGACGGCGCTCGGGAGTGACGCACACCTGAGGCCGCGCATGTACTAGGCCGGAAAACCACCCGCCTTGCTCAAGCTGGAACTCACCTCATGGCCGAGCACCGTTTCAAGCCACTTCGCCGTGTCGATCAGTTTGCCGAGGTCGAGACCCGTCTCGAAACCAGCGCGCTCGAGCATGTAGACGACATCCTCGGTGGCAACATTGCCGGTCGCCGCTGGCGCGAATGGACAGCCGCCGATCCCGCCGCAGCTTGCATCGATCACGTCGACCCCGGCATCGACAGCCGCCGCGACGTTGGCAAGTGCAGCGCCGCGCGTGTCATGGAAGTGCATGCGCAGGAAGACGTCCGGGGCTTCCATGCTGACCCGATCAATCAGCGATCTTACCTGCCAGGGTGTCGCCACGCCGATCGTATCGCCAAGCGCGAGCTCACCCACGCCGGCCCGTTGTGCCCGCGCCGCCAGATTGCCGACGACCACGGGGCTGACCTCGCCGTCATACGGGTCACCGAAGGCCACAGAGATGGTCGCCGACAGCGGAATGCCTGCCTCGTGAATGAGTGGCGCGCACTGCATCAGCATGTCTGCGCTCTCGCTCGGGCTCATGCCCTGATTGCGTTTCCCGAAACCTTCACCGGCCACCAGGACGAAGTTTATCTCGTCAGCTTTCGCGTCGATGGCCCGGCGCACGCCTTTCTCATTGAGGGCAAGCGCGATGTGCCGGGTTGGTTTCGACCTGTCGACGCCTGCGAAGACCTCTGTCGAGTCCGCCATCTTGGGCACGGCCTTTGGCGAGACAAAACTACCAGACTCCATCCGGCGCACGCCTGCCTCTTCCAGCCGTGCAATGAATTCCAGTTTTTGCGCCGTCGTCAGATTGCCGGGATCGTTCTGCAGCCCGTCGCGGGGGCCGACCTCCACGATGTCGATACGTCTGCTCATTAAGGGTCCTGTTCCTTATCGCCCCTGAAAGGCGGGGGCGCGCTTTTCAACAAAGCTGGCAACACCTTCCTTGAAGTCAAAGGCCGAGAAGCTGTTCTTCATCTCCTCGTCGGCAATTTCAAGACTGGCAGCGAAGTCCTGAAAATAGGATTCGCGGATCTGGCGCTTCATAATGGCGACCGAGCGGGGCGAGACCTGGGTCGAAAGATGCTGCGCAACGCCGTCGACATGGGCCTTGAGATCACCTGCAGGCAGTGCCGCATTCACCAGCCCCATCTGGGCGGCTTCCCGCCCATCGAACTTGCGCGCGGTGAAAAGAAGGTCCAGCGCGTTGGCCTCACCAATAAGGCGGGGCAATAGCCACGCGATACCATGCTCAGCAATCAGCCCGCGCTGGGCAAAGGCGGTCGTGAATTTTGCGTCCTCATTGGCAAAACGGAGATCGGCATAAAGCGCGAAGATCAAGCCGATGCCCGCGCATGGGCCATTGATTGCGGCGATAATTGGCTTGGGGCAAGCATAGAGATAGCCGAACCGTCCAGGATAGAGCTTCTCGATCTCATCGCTCGGTGCGGGTGCCGCCTCGGCCTCCGGCTCTTGGCCGCCGCCGGACTGTATCCCTTGCAGTCCCTGCATGTCTGCGCCTGCACAGAAGCCGCGCCCTTCGCCTGTGATCACGATAACGCGAACCGCATCATCGTCCCCGGCCTTGCGCACAGCCTGCTCGACCTCGACTGCCATTTTCGGCGTCCAGGCATTCAGCCTGTCTGGCCGGTTCAGCCTGATCGTCAGAACGCCGTTTTCTGTCGTGGACTTGATGTGTTCCTGTGCGCTCATTTCTTGTCTCCCTTATCGTCTTGTTGATGTGATACCGGGCAGACACGAGACCTCAAGTCAATCACCCATCGCGGACTTGAAGCGTTCGGCGCCGATCACCCCGTCCAGAAGGCCAGTCTCAAGCGTCTCATCAGGTGGCCCATGAAGGACAGAAACATCTCCGGTCGTCTCAGCGATTACCGCGTGGATCTGCTCAAAGCGCGTCACATTCGCTTCGCGCAGTTTTGCCAACAGGTCAGCGCGGGTGATCTTCGCTTTCAGCATCTGCTTCTCGTCGATTTCCCCGCCCCACATGATCAGGCGCGGACGATTGTCGACAATCGCTTCGACAAAGCTGAAGCGCTTGCGCAGTTCGGCGACCGCGGCCTGCATGAAGAACAGGATAATCATCGCCAACATGCCTTGTAGCAGGGGCGGATCCTTGGCGATGAAGATCGCTGCGAGGATCGACCCGGTTGCAACCGTGACCGCAAAGTCGAAACCGCTCATTTTCGAAAAGCTGCGCAGCCCGAATACACGCGTCAGCATGATGACTGTCGCATACATGCCAAGGCCGCCCAGAAGCACCATTCCAACCGCCGACCAGCTCGTTGTAATCCAGTCCATCATGGCTTGCGCCCTCCCCATCATTGATCCAAACAGAGCGCATGCCTGACACTTCAGTTCCCGCCCCGCTAGCTGGCCTGCGCGTCATTGAGCTAGGCCAGCTCATTGCCGGGCCTTTCTGTGCGCAGCTGCTTGGCGATTTTGGTGCCGAAATCATCAAGGTCGAGGCCCCCGACGCGCCAGACCCGGCGCGTGGCTGGGGCGCGGCCAAAAAGGATGGCCAGAGCCTTTTCTGGCCGATCATTGCGCGCAACAAGAAGTCCCTGACGCTGAACCTGCGGACCACCGAAGGCCAGGCCATCCTAAAGCAGCTCGTGGAAACCGCAGACGTGCTGGTCGAGAACTTCAGGCCCGGCACGCTGGAACGCTGGGGCCTCGGCCCGGACGTCCTGCATGCGCTCAACCCCCGCCTCGTGATCGCCCGTATCTCCGGCTATGGCCAGACAGGCCCCGAAAGCGCCAAGGCTGGTTATGCCAGCGTCGGTGAGGCCAAGGGCGGCCTGCGCTACATGATCGGCGAGCCGGACCGCCTTCCAGCGCGCGCCGGGGTCTCGCTCGGCGATACGATGACGGGGACGTTTGCGGCGCTCGGCACAATGATGGCGCTCTTTTCCCGTGAGAGAACCGGCAAGGGACAGGTCGTCGATGCCGCCATCTATGAGAGCGTCATGGCCTTCATCGAAAGCATCATTCCTGAATACGCCCTCGCCGGCCATACGCGCGAACGCACAGGGCCGATCCTGCCGCGCGTCGCCCCGTCCGGTGTCTATTCGTGCGCAGACGGTATGGTCATCATCGGGGCCAATCAGGACACGCTTTTCCGGCGGCTCGCAGAGATGATCGGCGCCGACTGGGCCGATGATTCGCGCTACGCCACCCATGATGCACGCGGCGACAATCAGATTGAGCTGGACGAGAAGATCGCCGCCTGGACCGGGGAACGTACCGTGGCGGATGTTTTGAAGCAGTGCCAAACCAATGGTGTCCCCTGCGGCCCGGTCAACACGGCCCGCGACATGCTGGAAGACGCCCACATAAAGGCGCGTGAGGCGATCATCCGCGTTGCCCACCCCATGCTTGGCGAAGTCCCCATGCAGGGTGTCTTCCCGAAGCTTTCTGACACTCCGGGCCGTGTCGATCACGCAGGACCGGTGCTCGGCGCTGACACAACCAGCATCCTCTCTTCCCTCGGCGTTGACGCGTCAGAACAGGCGCGCCTGCGCGACAAAGGAGTCATCTGATGATGGACCTCAAGCCCCCGCTTTCCGGCTCTGATCAGGACGAAGCGAAAGAGCTGCGGCCGAAGTTCAATTCTGACGGCCTGATCCCGGCGGTAGCGCAGGATAGCGCCACCGACGAAGTGCTTATGATGGCCTGGATGAACGAAGACGCGCTTCGCCAGACAATCGAGACAGGCGAAGCGACCTATTTCTCTCGCTCGCGTGGCAAGCTCTGGCGCAAGGGGGAGACGTCCGGCAATACACAGTCCGTCGACGAAATCCTTATCGACTGCGATCAGGACACACTCCTCCTCAAGGTGAGTCAGAAGGGGCCTGCATGTCACACCGACCGGAAATCCTGCTTCTACCGCAAGGTCTCTCCCGATGGGGCGCTATCTTTCGCTGATTTGCCCGTCTAGATTGGCGAAAGGGCTGATCAACGGGGACCTGGATTAATGAAAAACTTGCCACTTATTTCGCTTGGCGTACTCGCTCTGGCCATGAGCGCCTGCTCTCCGGCAGAGCCAAGCGCCGATGAAACCGCGCTGACTCCTCCATCGGAGGGCGAGACGTCCGATGATGCGGGCACTGACGCGGCTACTGGCCAATCGCCTTCCTATGCGATGGCTTCAGAACCTGCCGAAGAGCTTCAGCTCATCAAGCTCGATTGCGGAACGATCTATGTCTCCGATCTCGATATCTTTTCGGTCGAAGGCGACTATGCGGGTCAGACCGACACTTTCACTGACACGTGCTGGCTGGTGCGCCATCCGGACGGCGACCTTCTCTGGGATCTCGGGCTTCCGGGCGAACTGGTCGAGGCCGGTGAGCAGACGCAGGACGTCTTCACCGTATCGCTGGAGAAAACGATTTCCGATCAGCTGATCGAGATGGGCCTCGGCATGTCGGACGTGGAAATGGTTTCCATTTCTCATAGCCATTTTGATCATGTCGGTCAGGCAGGCGATATCGACGCTTCCACCACCTGGCTCGTCAATGAGGCCGAGTTCAACTTCATGTTTCCGGAAGCTGGTGCTGAAAGCCAAGCCGAGGGCCAGTCAGAAAGCCAGTTCCCGGCGTTCGAAAACCTGACGCGCGAGACGATTGGCGAAAATCACGATGTATTCGGCGACGGCGCTGTGATCATCATGGAAACGCCGGGCCACACGCCTGGCCACGCTTCGCTTCTTGTGAACCTGCCGGAGACCGGTCCTGTCTTTCTGACGGGTGATCTCTATCACCGCGAGGAAAGCCGCGAAGGTGAAAGGGTCCCGGCATTCAATACCGATGTCGAAGAGACGCGCGCATCCATCGCAGCGTTCGAAGCGCGGGCAGAAGAGCTTGGCGCCCGTGTCATCATTCAGCATGAGCCGGCAGATACGAACGATCTTCCGGACGTGATGCGCTAGCTTGAAGCCTTCAGCCGGTGGCGCCTATTCGGCGCTTCCGGTATCAAGGCCGAGCAGCCCCTTCAGGATCTGCATCTGACGGTCAAAAGCCGGTGTACCGGGCGCGACAAGTTCGACATGCCCGCCGGGAACTTCAATATATTCCGCATCGTCACCGGCCGCTGTCGCTTTCGCGGCATAATCCTGCCCAAGCTGCGGCGGCGCGATGGGGTCGCGCGCGCTGTTCACAATGATCTGACGTGTACCGAGCGGCAGAAGTGTTGCCGGCGAGGTATCGGAGAAGACATCTGCACGGGCATCGGATGAGGCGCCCGTCAGCAAGTCCATGATGTCGGCAAGGCAGCCAGCCTCTGTGACCGGCGCGGAGGTCTCAAGGTCTGCGAGACCACCGATGTTCATCACCGCCTTCGGTAAAAAGGGCTCGTTTGTGTAAAGGGGGCTTCGCTCAGGAATATTTGGTCGCGCCGCTGCCCAGAGAGCGAGGTGTCCGCCAGCTGAGTGGCCCGTGGCTACAACGTTCGAGGTGTCGAGACCGAGCGCCGGGCCTTGCTCTGCCAGGGCGTCGACGGCCCGCACCACGTCCAGAAATGTCCCCGGATAGCCGCCGCCGTCCTCGTCGACGCCGCGATACTCAATGTTCCAGACCGCCATGCCTTCATCGCGAAGAGCGTTGGCCGCGTAGTTCATAAGTGTCCGGTCCGCGATTTCCTTCTGCCAGCATCCGCCATGGATCATCAGGACCGTCGGGAAGGGTCCCTCGCCAGCTGGCAGCCAGAGATCGATAATGTCTGTTGCGCCGGGGCCCGTCGCGACCGTCGTGTCGGGCTGCGGAAGCGGGCGTCCCAGCAAGTCGCCCCACTTCATGAGCGCTTCTTCGGCCATGGCTTCCTCTGTAACGTCTGCAACGGTGCGTTCAGCAGAAGCCACTTCCTCGCTGTCAGACGGATGAGGGGCGTTAGTGCAAGCAGCGAGCAGGAGCGCAACTGCGCAAAGCTGGGATAGAATACGCAAAGGCTTGCTCCAACAGATGAATCTCCATTGATCTGCCCGCCAAGCCGCGCAATGGCAAGAGAACCGAATGTGCCCACAAGGGTTAATGCCAGATGATCTATAATTGCCCCTCTAGCCGCGATAGCGCGATTGCCAGCGACCGGCACGACATCCTTGCCCATGCGCGCGAAGCTTTCGACGTGGAAGGCGGCCTGATCTATCTGGTGGGGCATTCGCTTGGCCCGGCCACGCACAATGCGCTCGACGCGCTGCACCAGGCGGCCAAGTATGACTGGCGCCGCGGATTGGTGCGGTCATGGAATAGTGCCGGCTGGTTCACGCTCGCCAAGGCGACAGGGGCCCAGCTTGCCCGCCTGGTCGGCGCCCGCCAACAGGAAGTCATGATCGCTGACAGCGTCTCTGCGAATATCTTCAAGCTCGCCTCCGCGGCGCTCTCGGCTGGTCTGCCTGCGTCCAGCACCCTCATCATCGAAGAGGATGAATTCCCGACCGACCAGTATATTACCGAGGCTCTTTCAACGCTTCAGGGCGCTGACTTCCGGCGGGTCGAGGCAGGTCGGGGCATTGCTGCTATGCAGGAAACCGGCGGCATCCTTATCCGCAGTCTCGTCAATTATCGAAACGCTGAGCGCCGTGACATGGCCACAGAGGAAAAGCTCGCTCAGCAAGCAGGCGGTCTCATTATCTGGGACCTCAGCCATGCAACAGGCGTGATTGAAGTCGCGCTGAACAAGGCAAGCGCAAGGCTCGCCACAGGGTGCACCTACAAATATCTGAACGGTGGCCCGGGCGCGCCGTCATTCCTTTATGTCGAAAAAGATCTGATCGAAAAGCTCGAAAGCCCGATGCCAGGCTGGATGGGCCATGCCAGCCCGTTCACCTTCGATCCGGAATACACCCCGGCAGATGATATTACCCGCTTTGCCAACGGGACCCCGCCTATCCTGTCGCTTGCGGCGCTTTCTGGTGCTCTCGAAGCCTTCGAAGCGCTGGATCTATCGCTTGTCGCGGCAAAGGCACGGGCCTTGGGTGACCTTGTGACGACGCGTGCGGGTGATGTCGGCCTCACTGTGGGCTCGCCGGTTCAGGGCAAAGACCGCGGCGGGCATGTCAGCTTCAGTCACCCCCATGCGCACGAAATCGTCCGGGCCCTAGCCGCGCGCAATATTTTCGCGGATTTCCGCGCGCCCGACACCATCCGTTTCGGCCTTTCTCCGCTTTTCCTGCGCTTCATCGATGTCTGGGACGCGATGGACGCGCTGGCAGATATTCTCGAGACCGAAAGCTGGAACAAGGAAGAGTACCGCGAGCGCGCAGCCGTCACCTGAGGCCGCATACCTCGACAGACATTTCAAATAGTAAGCGCTGGAATTGGCGACCCCGACAGGATTCGAACCTGTGACCTACAGATTAGGAATCTGTTTTAGTACATACTCTCACGTACCGGCGCGCACGCTAGTACCCTGAAGACACTGGAAATAATATAAGACGTTTACGAATTTAGCACTCTCACTAACGAGGCGGAGCGAAGTTGCCTGCTTCCATATTGCTTCCATGGAGAGTGTATGCCCAATGCAAAGCGCAGAGAAAAACTTACAAAGACGATGGTTGAGAAACTTCAGCCAGAAGAGAAAGAATTTACGGTTTGGGATATCGAAGTCAAAAGCTTCTTCGTTCGTGTCCTCCCATCCGGCACAAAATCATTCGGAGTGTTTTACCGGGACGAACGCGGACGCCAGCACAAGCGTAGCTTTGGTAGATTCCCGGACATTCGCGTCAGCGATGCTAGGGAAAAGGCTTCATTTGTTCGTTCCGACATCAAGCGCGGTTATGACCAATTTGAAGAACAAAACAAGAAGCGCGGTATTCCTAGCCTGTCGGACTACTGGACTGTCTATTTGAATGATCATGCTAAGCCGAACAAAGCGGCTCGGTCGGTTCAGGAAGACGAGTCGCTTTGGAAGAACAGACTCGCGCCAACCTTTGGCCACCTGTCCCTAGACGAGATATCAAAAGCCAGCGTACGCCGCTGGCACAAAAGCGAACCGAAGCGCTTTACGGCCGCGAACCGTGCTTTGATGTTGCTCTCAAAGATGATGAACATGGCCATTGATGACGAGCTCATAGAAAGGAATCCATGCAAAGGAATCGATCACTTTCCTGAAAAAGCGAGAGAGTACGTTCCTACAAAGGCGGAGCTCCAAAAATTCTATGAGGCGATTGGAGCCGACCAAGACCGCGGTGCAGCGACGATGACCGAGCTGCTTTTCTACACAGGCGGTCGACGTGGCGAAGCGCTAAATGCGACATGGAAAGAATTTGATCTTGATAAGGGTGTCTGGATTGTACCTGCTGAACACATCAAGAACGGGAAGCGCCTCAAGCAAAGGATAAGGAGAAGGCTTCCACCCGCCGCCGTTGAACTACTCCGTGAGTGGCAATACGAAAGTGGATGTTCAAGCGGATACGTATTCCCTAGTCTGACAGATCCAAACAAGCCTCGGTATGATATAAAGGCCTTTTGGAATCGCGTGAGAAAGCGTTCAGGCCTAAGTGAATTCCGAACTCACGATATCCGGCACACATTCGCTTCGCTGGCCTTGGAGCAGGGTTATTCGCTGGCTCAGATTGGTGCGGAACTTGGCCATAGGTCACCCCAAACAACTCTTCGGTATGCCCACCGTGATTTTACTAGCGCCAACAGCCCTGCGTCTGGCGTTGCGGAAGTCTTGGGAATGGCAATCAAAGCTACAGATTCTTAGACTGCTTAATCATGAGAGATTCGAAGCGCTTGTGCTCTGGTAGTTGCTAGGAAGACTCCGGCAATTCGTGCTGTCAGGTCAACGTGTGGTGTATCCAGCCACGATCATCAATTCCGATATCGTCACCCTTATACTTTCCGAACGCACGACGCAGACTGGCAACGGCGTCCACTCGCGCTCGTTCGCTCCGACACAGGTCGCCGTCGGAGTTCTATTTCCGCCGATTTAGACCCAACTAAGTTGCCAGAATATCGACGCGCGAAATCTCCGATCACTATTGGAAAGGACGCTTGACGGTTGTGTAAGGGATCAATTCATCGCCGTGCGTGAGATTTGAAAGAGAAGCTCCCTCATTCGCTTATTCGACGAATTGAGCGAACCTCTCTTACCCCCACCATGTTGCTGGATGATTAGCTAAGGTAATCAGGCTTGTAGTGGTCCCACACCGCCGGGTTGCCATCTATATAGATGCTCCTGGCGATCTCGATCATTGGGTACTCCCATTTAGGCACGGTGTGACTCGCTGCTTCGAAGACTTCTTCCCTGACGTCCGGGTCATCGATCTGCGCATCAACGAACAAGGGGATCAGGACCGCTTGGTCGACGTTTAGGAGTTCCGCTAGCTTCGGAAGGTGTCGCCAGCTGGGTTTGCCTTTCCCGTCGATCCATTGTTGAACCGCATGATGCCGAGTGTAGCCGAGTTCTTTGGCAATTTTCTCGACCGTGAGCTCGCTCTGTTTGTCAATCGTGTGCGCGAACCAGTGACGAAAGCGCTCTCCGGAATACTGTTTGTCCGCGAAATTTAGGTTGGTCATTTTTTACCTCTTCTTTGTGTTGTCGATGAGGTGAGTATGGTCACTGATTACCTGGCGTTCAAATGGCAAATGAAATAAAAACAAGGCATTATTAGTCATCATTGAGCGACGAAACTATAAGGGAGTTTCTATAGATATCGGCAAAATCTGGCGGCAATACCGTCCGCGTTTTCGCTGGATTTCTAAGACTTCGGATAACGGCGCGACGAGGACTTAGCCTGCAGCAAGCCTTTCCCTAGCCATTCAGGTTTTCGCTCGGGTGCAGAGGCGGTAGAGACATGTGTTCTCATCTCCGTCTCCTGGACCGCGTCAGTCGCTGCCAAATTCCTTTAAGATCGCCAGCGCCTGATCGCGAAGGATCTCAAGCTTGCTTTCATGTGTCAGGAAGCGGAGGTTATCGGCAGATGTCGGTTGAGATTGCTGACTGTAAGAGCGCCAGGACACTCTGAGAGAGCGTAGCTCAGAGGTAACGTCCATGATGTAGTGCTCCACCGCTGAACGTGTTGTCAGTCCCGATGGCAGGCCGGAGGCGCTTACAAACTGGCTTCTGATGCGAAAGCCGGGTGTTGTTTTCTGCTTGTTAGGCGTCATGGTTGGAGGCCGTTTTTACTGCTTCGCGTCGTGGCTATTCTTTCAGAGTGCGCAGCCTAGACCTGAGCAATTATCGTCTTCAAGTTGAGATGTGTGTAGTCCGGATTTGGTATCATTTTCCATCGGCGCGAAACGGAAGCGAATGGACGAAACCTGAATACTGGTTCGTGTTGCAGTTGTTGTCGAAGACCAATGAAAAAGGCTGTCAGACCGTAGGGGGTCCGACAGCCTAAGCGTAGGAAGAACCGGGTATCCATCGACGGTTGGTTCTCGCCTACTTTTGCCGACTTATTATGGGTGTATGCTTGGTCAAGTTTTAACGCCGATTTCTGACATCGTGCGCTCGACTGGGAAGCGATCAGACGAAATGAGACGAGCTGCCGGCCCCTTTCCAGAGATGCTGGATCTGCTTTGATGGAAATGACGCCATCTCAGACGAGTAAACCGGATAGAGATGGTTCAGGACCTGTTCAATCGCGCCGTCGTAGCAGCCGAATTCCATGAGATCTTCACAAAGCGCCTCAACTTCAATCAGGTCGGTCGCGAGGTGTTCGAGCTCTTCATCGCTGATGTCGTAGGAGGCGCCGGTCGTCTCAATTCCTAGAGCCTTCGCAAGCCTGCGCCCCAATTGCGTGTTTATCAGCACCTGAACGACCAGGAGATCGTCGTCTGAAATACCGAAGCCGTCATCGGAGAATGTGCCGCCTTCGCAAATCGCATCGGCCTTCCTGAGTATCTTGCGAACAAGTTCGATGACCTGAACGAAACCGACGTTTTGATCACCCTTCCAATCCAAACCCATTACGCACGTCTCAAACGAGGTCTGGTCTTTGAAGAATGTCTTGATGAGTTCATCCTGTTCGCTGACCGTTATGTCGGACCAATTCGTTGATCCCAGATGACGCGTCAGTAGGCTATTCGATGTTGTATACGCCTGAAGCATATCTGTGCTCCCTTGTTCTTGGGGAGCACGATAACTGACAACTCCTAACTATTGGTTCCGGTCGTTGTCAGCTTAGCGGATGCCTTGGAGTTAACGGTGGGTCTCAGCGCAATAAGGGGGTCGAGCAGCAAAAGACTACCAAGATTGCGATGCATTCCAAATTAGTGGCTGGGACGAGATCTCGTTGGCAAGCGCATCAATGACGGATCGATCCCTCGTCTAGGCGCTCTGTCAAAATGATAAGACGACGCGTATCGATTTGCTTTGCCGCATCTCGTCCATGCCTATGTTTATTTCATCGAATGGTCGGATTTTATCGACCATAGGTGCGAGAAGAAGCTGTTTGTTGTCAGCAAGTGACGCGATCTTTTGAAAATCCACGGCTGGGTTCGCCGAGCCATAAATTGAACCGGTCAATGTCTTTTCCTGAAGCAGCATAATCGCTGGGATCTCAAGCATCTCGGTGAAGGCCGGAAGACCAACAACAACGCACCGACCGCCCGATCGAGTTACTCCGAACGCCTCGGCCATGACCGCCGGACTGCCGACGCATTCTATCGCAACATCAACGCCGCCATTAGTTTCACTCATGATCAACTTGCGTGAGTTCTCAGGTGGGATCGCGGCTGTGGCACCCAACTTCAAGGCAGCTGCACGGCGTTCGGCAACAGGATCAATGGCGATGATGTCAGTCGCGCCCGCGACACGAGCGCCTTGAATAGCGGCTAATCCGACGCCGCCGCACCCGTAAACCGCCACCCGCTCTCCCCAGCGGACACTGGCGCTATTTACGGCGGCACCGAACCCGGTCGTTACACCGCACCCGATCAAGCAGCTATGCGTGGCTTCCAGGTCTGACTTGATTGGAACGGCCATATTTTCTGGAACAACAATATGCTCCGCGAAGGCTCCGAGCGCCATGAATCGATCGAGCGAACGGTCGCCTAAGGTCATGGGACCACGGCCTTCGGTTGTCATGGACAAAACCTCGCAAAGGTGCACATCACCACGCCGGCACCCCCGGCAGTTGCCGCAAGCAGGTGTCCAGGACAGAACGACCTTGTCGCCTTCTTTGAGCTTTGTGACGCCAGCGCCGACACCGTCTACATATCCTGCCCCTTCGTGACCGAGTACGACCGGAAACTGAACGGTTTCTTTGCCTTCCAGCGCGCTTAGGTCGCTGCGGCAGATCCCGCACGCCTCCATTTTAATTCGCACTTCACCATGTCCCGGGTCCGACAATCGGACCTCTTCGACGACAAGTGGCTCATTTTCTGAAAATGCGATGGCGGCTCTGGTTTTCATTCAAACAACCTGTTGAGCGAATTAAAGTGCGACTGATGCCCGGATGACTATTCAGGCATTCGCGCCGAGCGGTGTGCTGACCGGGTGGGTCAATAACTGGCCATAGCAAGTGTTCCAGCTTGAGTCTGGCTCGGTCTTATATTTTTTCGACAGTGTGAATTATCTCAAGTTTTCAGATCGCGTGCACGAGCGTATTAGGTCCGAATTCGATTTGATCGGCGAACTCGATATTTGAAAACCGTGCGAAGAGCTGCTCATAGTCGACACACAGCGGCGTCTGCGCAACGCGTGAACTTAGGCGTGTTGAGCCCTTGATAGGTGGTCGCCGATCTCCTTGAGTGCGCAAAGATCGAGCGAAGGTCACAGGTTATCTTCAGCGCGCGTTGCGATGAATTAGCATAATGGTGCCGCTGAGCGAGTGGACTATCAACAGGGTATGCAACTGAGCCTTCAAGGACGCAATGTTGATCGCCGATGCCTACATCCTGGAGCGAATATTGGCGGCAACCTCAGATGCATCGTAATAGGACCCACCTAATGCCGCGTTCCTGTTCGACATCAGTATCTCGATTGTCACCACGGTCTCGTCATCCCTGAGCGTGGTCGACCCAAATCCTGCGCCTACGGTGGTGACAGGCGTTGCACGAGAAGTGCAGCCGAGGAGACCGCAGCTTCTTGAAATGGCATAGTCACGCTCAAACCCTATCCGGGACGCGCGACGTTCGTCAGTGTTTACATCAGCAGTTTGATTTACAACCTCGAAGGTTGTGTAACCTTTTTCCATGGTGAGTTCGGCGGCGCGAAGCAGAGCATAATCTTGTGCTTTGCCGACGTGGTCGTCATCGAGTCGGTACTGAATACGGTAGCGATCTGACTCTAATACCTGCTCACTGTATCCGAAGGATCTTTCACTCGACGCTTCCTTGTAGGGGGTGCTCGATGCGCAGGCCCCGACCATTAGCATGATAGAGGCGATAGCGATCTGTTTCTTCATGGCTTCCTCCTATTGAACGTGTGATAGTCCCGCCAGTAGCTGCACGATTACGAGCGCTGCGAAGCGAGGCATATTTTTATTGATGCTTAAACTCGCAGGCGGTTAGAGGGTTCCTGATTGGTGCGGAAGATTATGCCTCCAAGCGCTCGTCAGCATGCTCCCGAACAGGTCTCCTCGTTTAGATGTATTTCGCCATAATTCAGTTGTCTGCGCGGACCGTGGCAATCTCCGACTGCGATCAAAATGTTCTAGTTATTGGTGCTATTGAGCAGAGCTCACCGCATCCGCAGAAATGCTCATCAACCCGTTTCACGGCTTCTAGTCGACGGCTCCAGTTAGCCGCCACGTAAACATCGATAATAAAAAAGCTGGCGACATATGCCGCCAGCCTGGGTGTCTTTTTAGTTGATGCGGACGGCGTGTAGGTATTCGCTGAATTCCATGTCGCCGTCACTGTCGAGGTCATGGTCGTCGAACCGAATTGCTCGGTTCATGCCACGGCCTTGCCAGTTCGCCCACTCCTGCTTGCTGACCCAACCATCGTTGTTTCCATCGATAGCGGTGAAGACGAATAGAGTGTTCTCTAAACGAACTTGGTTGTCTGCAGTTCGTGACAACTCCACCGAGTGACTTTGAGCCATTTCGGTTTCACTCGAGTAGGCATGATTATTCGTGTTCTGCGTCGCGTGGTTATGCGCTTGCGCCAGGCCAAAAGAAAAGGCCGCAGCCAGCGAAGCGGTTGCAATAAAGCGGTGTGCCATAAAAGCCTCCTTTCTTGTGTACTAGATTAACCCTTAAACAAGGGGAGTCGTTCCCACGGTGACCTCAGACTATACGGTCCAGCATTTGAGTTGAACCTCCGTCGCAATCGAGACAGATAACAAGCACTTCAGGGTGCTTGTAGCCGACGGCATGCTCGCCAACGCAGTCTAGGGATAAGCTGAAAATTCTGAAGACGGCCTTGGTTGAAGCGGGATGCGGCTCTGGAGGTGATCGAAATCCACAACATCTTCTATCGCAGCGCACCGGCCGCCGGCTGACTGGTCAGCGTCGATGCAGAAATCAGCTTCGTGTCGCTTTCAAATGGCGAATTTTTCGGAGTCGAAGACGGGACCGCTTTTGTTCAGGGTGAAGCAGTGTGGGAACACTGAAGGGGTATCCTTATCGATCGGTGCGAGCTTCTTGAGCACGCGCGCAAGTGCAACTTTCGCAGGCCACAAAACTGTTGGCTTCGGCTCTAGGTTTGCGTTGTACTTAAAGGCTTTCCGGAGCCAGGCGTTGGCGTAAACAGCGTTGGCGCGTGCAATAGCCACAGGCGTCATGTATTCGAACGAGAGAGAGACGTTCATGTCATCTGCGTTCTCGACCTTGTGCGGTGCGTTTTGTGCCCAGCTCACCATTTGACCAGGCTGAAGATCTATGATTTGCGCCCCGGCGTCGAAATCCGGTTTATACGGAATTTCCTCTTCCGTCTCATGTGTGACAACACCCTCTAGATCTTTGGCACGGACGAATTCTTCCGTTCGCGGGTAGACGTATATCCGTTTGTTTCCTCGCACGTGAAAGAGCATGACCCGCGCGACATCGAGATGGTAAAAGACGCGCGCATTGGGAGAAGAAATAATCAATCCAAGATCAGGTTTTATGGGACGAAAACTTGGCATTGCAGCGCGCATTTCAGAAAGGATCGACCCTGCAAGATCTCCGACTTCGTTGTCCTTGGTGTTTGCGGCCCGCAAATTGAGCCAGACGCGCCCTTCCTTCACCATGGAGATGAGATCAGAAGGATTGGCGTTACCGAGCCGTCCGCGGCGCCACGTGTCCGGGGTGTCGCCCATGGCATAGACGCCGATATCTTCACGTGGATACCTGTCCAGTAGTGCCTCTAGCCCTTCATCGGTGAATAGCGGCATCTTGTGAGCATTATGCTCATGCACTGTGACTGCGTTTCCAAACTGCTTTGCTTTTTCCCCAGCAAATGCTTGCGCTGTAAACACGTTAGCCATGACTGATCCTCTCGAAATTACGGTGCTCAGGCCGATTGGGTGATTCTCAGGTGCAAAATTGCAAAATCGGTGCCGCTTTAGACCGCCGGAGCAAGTATTGGCTCCGACTTGTGTTCGCACTCGAGCGATCCCATCATCATTCGATTAGTCTAGCGTATCCGACAGCTCGACCGTTTTTGAAAAAGCCATCTGGCACAGGGACCGACGTCGCGTCCTCATCGATGCCAATCGAGAGCGAGCTGCCGCCTGTATATTGAATGATGTCTGCGACGTATGCCGTGAACGGCGAAGGCGTGGTGACCGTGCCACCGCCGGAAATCAGCAACTCCTGTCCGGGAAAATAGAACGCACCTTCGTAGAAGGTGTCACCGCCCCCGGAGATCACCGATTTATCGTCCTTCTCCGCGTCTGGATCGAGATAGACAATAAAGCCAGCGAGAGGCCCTGTCTTCATGGCGGTGAAATTGTACACGCCGCCGCCACTCCAGGTGATTCCAGCTTCTTCGTACCGTCCCGTCAGGTAGAAGGTGACGCCTTCACCTTCCAAGGTTGCCCCGCCAGTAGACTCGAATGTGCCGTCTTTGATGACATAAAGTCCCGGTTCAAAGACGAAGTGATCGTTAGAAACGCGAAGACCGTCACAATAGACCCCGGGACGAAGAACAGTGTCGTCATCCTCATTGAAGCCATAATGGTCACAAGCCCCAACTGATGGTTTTGTGACGGCGGCAAAGGGATCGGGGTAAGGTTCGCAGCTTTCCTCGGCTGCAGGTTTGATACGAGACCTGCCTTGCTTGATGCCGCCAACAAAGCAATTGCCAGAACTCGATAGGGTTGAGCCGCCTGAAAACTCGACAGCTTCTGAGCTGGTTGAGTTTATCTGCGTCGTGCAGCCGTTCAGATCTAGCGAACTCCCACCACTCGCTAGGAAAGCCTTCTTTTCACTGGATGCTAGCGAATGGAGACAAATAGGGGCGCCAGCCTCTTCGCTACCTTTTGGCAAAATCGCCGTTGCGTCTGCGGCAACGTTTAGCGATTCCATTCCGAGCAAGGCGAGGAAGCTCGTCTTGCTTCGGCATGAGGCGCTGCCCCTTACCTCGTTATCTGCGATGACAAATCTCGGTTCATTGTCGCAAGGATTCTGCGCATTCGAATTGAAATGATCTATGCCGAATTGAATGCGATCATTGTGTTTGAGGTCGGTCCGGGTTGCCGTCGCTATAACTGTCGCATCCAGCGCAGATTGAAGACTGTTTTCGAGGTTGGACTGTCGTCTCAGATCGATGGCAGCGCCGACAATTACAAATATCGGCAGAATACATAGTGCGAATATTGGCGCTATGTTGCCGGCTGTGTTTCTGCTAATATTTGCGATGATCATGATCTTGAATTTCCCGAGTTTCACGCTGAGCGAGCAGCCTATCTCACCTGACTAGGCTGACGTTCCCGTGACCGGTTTCCAGCACCGGCGCATAACTTGCCTTCTTGTTGTCATTCTTGACTTCGAGGTATGCTGAACCTCCGATTTTGAGCGCGCGGACAATAATGGTTGTTACGGGAGAGGCGGCTTGCGTATCGGACTCGCCCCAATAGGTAAGGTCGTGCTTCGGCAAGTAGATCACGCCACCAATTTTGAGGTCAGTGCGACCGGACACGATAGAACTCAGCTCTTCATCTGATTCCGGGTCGTGAGCGATCGCGATGCCCGCCATTGGACCAGTTTCCATTGATTGGAGTTCTATTTTGGCCTCGCTCTCAATCGTCACAGAACTGTTTTTTCCCGTCAGGAAAATTCCTACCTTGTCGCCCTCAATCTCTTTCTCGCTCTGGATGGTTAGCGGACCATCACGGATGATATATGTTCCGGAGCGCAGCTTGACTTTGCGCGCTTGAATTTCGAGCCCGCCACAATAAACGCCTGGCGCAAGAACGATGGTACTGTGTCGGTCATGCGTTACATTCTCGAAGTCGCATGCGCCGAACGCGGGACCTGTCCACTGAGTCAGAGGATTATTAACCGGTTGGCAGTTTTCGACGGCTTCAGGTTTAACGTCGTATCTACCGGCACGTCCTGCGCGCCCGACTGTGCAAAGCTGCTCGGTTTCTACCTTTCCATCGCCCTGAAAGCGTATGGATTGAAAGTTGTCCGAGTTGCTCCAGACGACACAATCTTTTGCCTTTACCTTTCCTCTTCCTAGAAACTCGATAGCAACTCTGCTTTCCTCAAGCGCCAGAATGCAAACTGGACGGCTTTCAAGAATTGCCGCGGCAACACTGTTCCTGGCTACCGCAACGTCCGCGTCTCTTGGGAGCACGCGGAAAGTGCCCGATGCCTTAACCGAAGCTTGGCGCTCTTCCTCATCTAATACGACTTCGAAGTGAACATTCTGAAAAAGTTGCGATTCTTTTTGGAAATTTCGCTCTATATCCCTCACGCGTCGCGTAGCTTCTTCCAGCCTTGACTGATCGGTGCCGTCGTAGAGATCTATAAAAACCTGAGCAGCAGAAAGTGCGGCAATGTCTAATTCAGACTGGATCCGCTTTCCAGCAGAAGAAAATTGCTGGACCGCAAAAACACACACAACAACGCCGAATAATGGCGCGATCAAGAGCGCAAAGTTAACTGCGATTGATGCGGTCTGGTTGCTCCAAAACAGCCTAAAATTTGTCATCTGGTCACGCGAGCTGCTTGCTTGTCGCCTAACGCTCAGGGGTTAAAAACACTATAAAGTCTGCCGATCAATTCGACGAGCGAATGCTATCGACTGAGAAAAAGGAATACCTTCCGCGACCACTAGCTTTGGCATCATATAGTGCGATATCGGCCGATTTCGCAATCTGGTCGAATGTTTCGCCATCACGGGGAAATTGAGCCAATCCAAGGCTCGCGCTCGGATGGAGCTCTATATTGTTGTGTGAAAACGGTGCGCTGATTTTGGTTACGACATTGCTCATGAGTTCGCTGATGTCGGACTGTACCTTCTTCGGCGATATGAAAAATGCAAATTCGTCACCACCAAGACGAGCAATTATTCCAGCGTAACCGAGTGTTGATTTCAAACGCTTAGCTGCCTCAATAATGAGCGCATCTCCAACGTCGTGGCCATAAGTATCATTCACTTGCTTAAAGTGGTCGAGATCTAAAAAACCAAAGTAGTAAGTTTGCGGATCCGCCTCTTGCATCATCGCAGAGACCCGCTCGTTGAAATGGCGTCTATTGGCCAATCCCGTCATTCCATCGTGAGAAGCCAGAGTGCGCATCTCAGTTTCTTGCTGTGAGATAGCCGCCGTCAATGATCTCAGCTTCAGCAGACCAAGAATCACAATTGTGATCAGTATTAATGACACCACGAATACGAATGGGAACGCGGCCTCAAACTGTTTCCGGAAGTTGTTGCCAGGACGCCAAGCTGCGTAAATGTGATTGGCCCCAACCCGAGGCCCCGTAATTTTCAGCGTGCTTAATGCGGAATTGCTTTCGGTCGTAAAGCGAACCTCGTCGATACCGTAAAGCTGCTCGAGAACGTTAGAGTACTCCCGGTTCAAGTCAGTCACTGTATAAACGATGTCTAGTTTGCTAGGCGCTGGATTTGGCAAATTAGTTTCAGGTGCCACCACGGCACTCAGGATAAGAAAAACACTATCATCGTACTCCGTGAATAGCTGGTCGAAAGAATACTCAGCGAAGCTAAGACCCGCGTCGACTTGCGCATCGACGAGGTCTTGAAACGTTCCAATCGGGTGAAGCCGCGTGCTAGCTAATATCTCCGCTTGGCTGGCTGGCCGTCCGGCTCTCCCATAATCACAATGAAATATAGGTTCCGCTCCTAGCTGACCGATGCTGAAAGAGCTGGGGAGATTCGAGCGGTTTGTTTGCTCACAGAGTGCTGAAAGTAAACCAAAAGTCCTAGTTTGGACGGCGTTGAAAGTTTCGGTCGATACTGCCAAGTCTTCAAGGCGGCTGATTTCAAGTTGTATTTCCTTCTCCAGAAAAGCGGACATCATCTTGGCAATTTGCAAATCCGTTCGCCGGTCTGATTTTT
The DNA here is from genome assembly GCF_003576345.1 of Henriciella barbarensis. Classification (GTDB taxonomy): domain Bacteria; phylum Pseudomonadota; class Alphaproteobacteria; order Caulobacterales; family Hyphomonadaceae; genus Henriciella; species Henriciella barbarensis. The sequence goes on from NZ_QWGB01000005.1 coordinate 1,335,657, forward strand.
TTGCGGAGGAATAACCAAACTGCAGAAAGATTATGCAGATGATGACAATGAGTGCCGAAAGAAGGATCGCAATTCGGTCGACGGATCGTTGTCTTAAAGCGGACACGTTTAGCCTGTCTATCGAGAAAAGGTTTGCCTTGGTGGGTCGGATTCCTTTTTTGGTATCCTGTAATTAGGTTACGATTTAATTGTGGGTCTGAAACGGCTACGTTTGACTTGATGGCGGTGCAGTTGTCGCCATCGATGTAGTTTGAGGCTTGGTAGATCAGGACAAGTAAGCTTTTTCTGTCGTTTAGGCCGGACTAATCAGCAACGTAATGCGTTGTGAAATACAGTTTTCGGCTCGCTCAACTCAGAGTGAGCTGAGCTCTATTTTTGTCATTTGTTTTCGTTGAATTTTGCCGCTAGGTAAAAGCTCAGAGAGCATTCCGGGTGCGCCAGATCGATTGGGTCTTGTAGTGAGCGCGCGAGTTCAAAGAATACTGTGGGAAGAGGTTTCTCGAAGTTGATGCGCTGTGCAGTTCGGGTTTTGTTCGGTCGTGGAATTTGACGCAATGGCCGCCTTGGGTGCCGATCCACGTCACGTCGGCCTCATTATCTCTTGTATGGACCAGAGGTGCGCCAGGAGAGCGTGGCTGGAATTTGTGGAGCTACTCCGGCGCAACTGACCCTTCGCGCGCTCAGAGCGCGCTCTGTGTGCTCCTTGTGCGGTTCCTCGCGAGGCTTTGGCGTGCAAGTCGAGCTCTGCTCGGCAACTGTGAGGAAACCCGGTGCAAATGTGCATGATCTTCGCAAGGCCTTCATCAAGGCTATGCCGGTTTTGCTTGCGCCGGTGGAAGAGTTTGATCTGTAGCTCAACAGGAAAAGCGACGATGCTTCAGCTTTACAGGAGCCGGTCGCCGATGACGCGCTTGAGGTTGCTTTCGTGGGTGAGAACCGGGGAGTTCGTGCAAGGCTCAAGGACAGCAGTGCGAATATTTCTAAGCAAGATGAGTCGCCGAAGAGTCGGTCGAGGCTTGGCGCAAAGGTGTAAACATTGCTTAAAAGTAGCAACTGCTAATTGTATTTCACACGTATAAACTGACCACCAATCTAATGGGTAAAGACCGCCGACGGCGTTTCATAAGTTTATCCGACAATGTCAACAAACGGCTTCTCTATTATATTAGTTTATTATCATTATATATTTATCATTATAAAACTTTTAAAAAAAAGGAAGTTCAGAATTTTTTGAGTTCGGATAAACATTTGGTTGGATGTCACGAAAAATTCTGACTTAGCAAATGTAATCTTTATCGATTTTTTCTCCGGCGTAAATTTAGGCATTTTGATATCAGCCTCCGCGGAGACCCAACCCTAATGAAAGAATCCCTCTGTGCGGCTTTCTCGTGCGGCGCCAGACGCCGTAATGCTTCTTTTCTAGGCAGGCCTACCGCAAATAATCTGAAGCGAGCGTGTGGCGCCGAAAATCCCCTATCGTGTCGATCTTGGCTTGCGCTATTCGGAAGGTGTAAAGCTCCATCCGTCTTCCCGGAGTTTTTCGAGCGCTTGTGAACGGCGGCGCAGTTTCGATCTGCTCGCCGTTAGGCTTCCACTCTTCAAGTTGATTGAAGCTTGCGCGGCCTCGATGTCGATACAACCGTAATAACTGAACGACAAAGCAATTTTCTCAATCATTTCCATTCGGCTCTTGTCCGAGCTTACCACTTCGGCGATCTCGGTCTCCATCTCCTCAGCGGCGTCCAGTGCCGAGTTCAGCAGCGCTATCAGACTCAGTTCGTCCACAACCGAGAGTTGTTTGTTCCATTTCCTGCCTGCGCTTTCTGAGCGCATATGCGACTCTATAGACCGAGACACGCGTCGGAATTGGCCAGCATTCACTTTCTCCGCTAGCCTGATCAAGACGTCCTCTTTACCTTGATCAACACGGCGTTCGTGATCTGCTTTGCTTCGTCGCTTTTTCTCAAGCTCCTCAGCAATCCGCGCTTCTCTTTCTCTTCTTCTTTCCGCTCGTTTCTTCGCCTTATGTGCCGCCGTGGCATCTTTCTTCCAATTTCGGTCCGAGAGCCACCAAACGTATGCATAGTGGTGGAACAATTGATCAAGCCGCCTGTCTTTACGCAGTAAAGATGGGATAAGTGGACGTTGCGCAGATTTCAGCTTTTCCTGAACGTCTTTCCGCAAATAGAAGTCTTTGGTTTTCTCGAAGGTGCGTTCTCCTCCCATGAGAACGCGATATAATGATCCTTCGTCGCAATCTGGAGCGTGTTCACATCCTTTGCAGCCGATGCGCACAGCATTCCAAAAAGGAACTGAAAAGCATCCAGGCCGTAGTTCGTCCCCAACGAGGTCGCCTGTATAGTCCATAAATGATGAAACCTGCCTCAGCCGTTCCTTCGCTTCTTGGCTATCCAGCTCAAACCGGACTCTGGGGTCGACGAAACCAGACCAAGCTTTGAGCGATCGAACCGCGGCTGAAAATTTCGACCATTCTATACCTACCTGTACTGTATTGTCCTCCCCTCGATAATCTTCGAGAAGTATATAAGTAAAAGTATCGCTAGACAGCTTTGCAATACGCTTTGGTTCTTCAAACATATTTCCCGCTTCCCTGAGGCCGCCGAAGCTGCAACACCGTGCGTCACACTGGTGTCATAACAATGCACAAAAGTTGCGTCTGACAGAAAAGCGCGTGAGCTTAAACTGGGTAGCTGATATCAACAGATAACAGACTGAAATAAATGGGATTTATTCCGAGTTTTCTTGAGTGGTGATCGCTTTAGTTGAGTCTGGGTAGGTTTTCGCATATCAAGGTCGCCGGTATAGGCGTTAATTCGCTCCGAGCAGTCAGAGCCGTTTCGTTCTTTATTATGGGGTGCTAATGCTTCTCACATTGGAAAAACTCGACACGGCACGGACCACCGGCGATTGCGTCAAGAGCGGTCATTCCAAGACGGCAAAGGTGCACCGTAAGTAAACTATCGGCTCGATCTTGCAGCTTCCGCAAATCAACCTCGATCGGCTTCATCTTGGTCGCCGCTGGGTTCTTACCATCAAGGCCATCGAGTCTCGCGACCGCCATTGCAATGGGTGAGCCGGGACTGACATTGAGTGCGACGTAATAGACAAACGTTCTATTCACGAGCAAAAAGAGTAAGTCGTCGCGGCGCTGAAGTTTCAGGTGAATGCTCTCATCGATCAGGCGCACAGTAGTGCGTCGATATTCTGGCCCCGCTTTCCAATTTAAATCTGGAGCTAAGTGATCCCAAAGGGTTCGCGATGGGATTGTGCGCAATGCTTCGGCGGCTGCTGCAGTGCTTAAGCCAGCAGCATTCGAAAGCTCATTCACGACAGCTACTAGCATCACTTCGCTGGGACCCCATGCCCTGGCCCATGCGCCGGTAAGCTTCTGACAGCGCGACGACTCGATCATCTTCTTTCTTTGCAACAAACGCGCGGTCATTGGCGATCGGCTCTTCGTTGCGACGATCATTTCGTCATCTAGCCAAAAGCGTCTTTCGGCGGGTGGCTCATTCCAATTCGGATTTTCAAATTTCATGTAAGACGTTTTGCCCAATTGTTGATTACCTGTCAATCAGTCAATTGACAGGCGTAAACATGATTGCTAAACAATCAGCCATTGAGCGCAATGTTGTCTGCTCAAAAAATAAAAGGAAACCAACATGAATACCGAACGACTCTTGAGCACCAAAGAACTTGCTCGTAAGCTAAATGTCTCGCATCGGACGCTGGAGAACTATCGACAGTCCGGAAGAGGACCGATTTTTTTTCGACTAGGTCCGAAGGCGGTACGGTATCTTTGGTCCGATGTGATCGATTGGCTTAGGCGGAAAAGTTGACCAGATATTCGAAGAGGGGTCGCATTGGCGGCCCTTTTCTTTTGCGTGTTCTGCTTGCTTCCATATTGCTTCCACGCCGAACGAGCGTTCTTTTCAGAAACACGTAATGCATTGAAAACATTGGCGACCCCGACAGGATTCGAACCTGTGACCTACAGATTAGGAATCTGTTGCTCTATCCTGCTGAGCTACGGGGTCGCGCGAGTTCTGGCGATAACGCGTTTTTGGATGGGTTAGAAGGGGTGGCAATGCGTAAGGGACTGGCACACGCGATAGCTGCGCTTCTCATCGTCACGGCGTGTGGCAGGGCGGGGCCGTTATCGGATATGGAGCCGGGAGAGCGTGGCCGGGTAGTCCGCATTATCGATGGGGATGCTCTGGTCCTCGATACCGGACAAAGCGTGCGTCTCGTTGGTCTTGAAGCGCCCGCCATGAACTGGCGGAACAACGACCCCGATCCTTTCGCAGAAGACGCGTCCCGCATGCTTGAGGACATGGTGATGGGGCGCGAGGTCCGCCTCTTCTATCCGGGCCTGACACGCGACCGGTATGACCGCGCACTGGCGCATGTCGAGACGGCCGATGCCAAAGGGCCGCACGTCTGGGTGAATGAGGAAATGCTGCGTCGGGGTGGCGCCCGCCTTCGTGTCTATCCAGACACCTCTGCAGGCAGCGACACGCTGGTTCAGGCTGAACGCCAGGCGCGCAGCGATCGGTCTGGCCTGTGGAAGGATGCCGCCTACCTGCCTTTGAAGGCGAGCGCGATCAACCTTGATACGCGCGGCTTTCTTATTGTTCTGGCAGAGCTTGGCGGCGAGGAATCCGTCCCGGAAGGAAACTATGGCGCACGCCCGGCCTGCGCCCGATCAACGGCGGATCGAGCGCTTGTCATCGATATTGCCAGAAGTGCTGAAACCCTCTGCAACCTTCCGGTAGGCGTGGTGGGTGAGTTTCGCGGATGGGTGTCGGGTGGACGCCTTGATCTCGTCCACCCGCTGCATTTCAAGTCTCAATCGCCGGAGGATTAGCCTGCGATGTATTGCGCGCCATTTACCGTCATGGTTGCGCCGGTGATGAAGGCGGCTTCGTCCTTGGAAAGGTAGGAGCACATGGACGCGATCTCCTCTGCCTTGCCGAGGCGGCCGACAGGGATGGTTCCGATGATGCTTTCCAGCACTTTTTCTGGCACGGCGCGGACCATGTCAGTGTCGATATAGCCAGGGGCGACGACATTGACGGTAATGCCCTTCTTGGCGCCTTCCTGCGCGAGCGCCTTGGTAAAGCCGATGAGGCCGGCCTTGGCGGCTGAATAGTTCGCCTGACCGAACTGACCCTTCTGGCCATTGATCGACGAAATGTTGATGATGCGGCCCCAATTGCGCTCACGCATGCCATCCCAGACCTGACGGGTCACGTTGAACGCAGAGGTGAGGTCGACACTGATGACCTCATTCCACTGCTCCAGCGTCATCTTGTGAAAGGGTGCGTCGCGCGTGATGCCTGCATTGTTGACGACAACATCCACAGGGCCAAGCTCGCTTTCGATCTGCTTGAGGCCTTCTTGCGTGCTCTCGAAGCTTGCGACGTCGAACTTGTAGCATTTGATGCCGAGCTCTTCCTCGCATTGGCGGGCTGCGTCCACATTGCCAGCAAAGTTTGCTGCAACTGCGAAGCCGTCTGCTTTCAACCGTTCGCTGATCGCGCGTCCGATTCCTCTCGTGCCACCTGTTACCAGTGCGACTTTTGCCATATCTCTCCTCCAGGCGTGTTGCGCAGCAAAAAATTTTGTTGCGTCTGCTCAACTTGTTGTAAGCTGGGCCCTGTATAAGCCGGACGTATGATTTTGAAAGTCTTGCTATTTCATGCCATTCTTGGCTGAAATCACGATAAGAATCGCTCTCGAGGGCGAATTGAAGGGCATGAAATGACCAAGGCAACCGGGACTGACGAAACAGTCATTATCAAGAAGTACGCCAACCGGCGTCTCTATGACACATCAACCTCATCATATGTGACACTTGACCACCTCGCAGATCTTGTGCGGCGCGAAGTGGACTTTGAAGTTCGCGATGCAAAATCGGGAGATGATCTCACCCGATCCGTCCTGACACAGATCATTTTCGAGAAAGAGAACAAGGGTGATGGGGCCCTTCCGCTATCCTTTCTGCGTCAGCTTATTGGCTTCTATGGGGGCGGTGCACAAAATATGCTGCCGGCCTGGCTGGACATGAGCATGAACAGCTTCGCTGAAAGCCAGGAGCGCTGGAAAAAGGCGATCGGCGGCGCTCATCCGATGGCCTTTTTCGAGACCCAGACGCGTCGGAACATGGAAATGTTCGAACAGGCGATGAAGATGTTTGCCGTACCGGGCGCGGGCTCTGCTACAGGCGCGCCGCGTCAGGGCGAGCCGGAAAGGGCACAGCGTTCGAATGCAGGCGCGCAGGGGTCTGCAGAAGCGGGCGACGATGCAATGTCCGCGCTGAAGGCGCAGATGGAGATGATGCAAAAGCAGCTGGATTCGCTGTCTTCCAAATCCTGAGCTGAGGTTGCCGCGAGGGCGGGGGACGGGCCTAGCCCGCATCCTCGTCTAGCGCCTTTGCCGCGTAGACATGTCCGAAATCGGGCGCCTGGACGATCAGGGCGCAATCGCTTTGGCACGAATAGGCGTATGTGACACTCCCCCCTGACCAGAGACCCAGTGAACGCATTTCGATCACCGGGTTGACCATATCGCCGCCACGCGCCTCATCCCGCGCATATTCGACCAGTTGCACCTGCGCCGGCGAAGGAACAGCGCCCGTCAGCGTAAACCTGTTCGTGGAGATTGCCCTGATCTCAATCTCATACGGTGTGTTGCCAGCCTTCTGACTGTCGATATTCGCCTCGACCGTAGATTTGCGTGTCGCCGGACACTCCTTTTCGCCATCGTAGACCGATTGCGGCGTGTAAGGCGCACGCAGGCCAAAACGCTCGGCATAAGCTGTCTGGCGAGCAGCCGCGGCCGGCAGCGCGAGCGGGTCAGGTTCGCCGAGATAGTCCCAATAGTCGACGGCCCAGGTCAGGATAAGGACGTCGTCGCCACGTTCGTTCTCGATCTCGCGCAGCGTATCGTACGCCTTTGGACAAACCTGGCAGTTATGCGAGGCAAACAGCTCCACCAGCACCGGCGTGTCGCCGGAAGCAGTGCCCGCACTGCAGGCGATGACCAGGGCCGGAAGCGCCAGAAGTTTATGGATCGGTCTCATGGAGTGCGCACTTACCGCCAGATGGGATGAAATTGAATTCACTAAGGCGTGAAATGAAGGTGCCGCCCTTCATATGAAGAGCGGCACCTCGTTTTTACTTCGCTTCTAAGTGCCTCTACGCTGCTTCGCGGGCGAGGTTGCGAAGCACATAGTGCAGGATGCCGCCATTGCGGTAGTAGTCGAGCTCGTTCTCGGTATCGATGCGCACCAGTGTGGTAATGGTCTGGGTAGAGCCATCTGCCTTCTTGATGGTGACGTCGATATCCTGACGCGGGCTGACGTCGCCGATAGCGGAAATGCTGACTTCTTCGGACCCGTCAAGGCCCAGCGATTGCCAGGACTGACCGTCCTTGAACTGCAGCGGAAGAACGCCCATGCCGATGAGGTTGGAGCGGTGAATACGCTCGAAGCTCTCTGCGACAACGGCGCGGACACCAAGAAGGATTGTACCCTTGGCAGCCCAGTCACGTGAGGAGCCGGTACCGTATTCCTTGCCGGCGAAAACCACCAGCTGCCTGTCTTCCTTCTGGTACTTCATCGCCGCATCATAGATATCCATCTGCTCGCCAGACGGGTAATGAATGGTCACGCCGCCTTCGACGCCAGGAACCATCTGGTTCTTGATGCGAATGTTGGCGAAAGTGCCGCGCATCATGACTTCGTGGTTACCACGGCGCGAGCCGTAGGAGTTGAAGTCCATAACCTCGACGCCGTGCTCCTGCAGGTAGCGGCCGGCAGGGCTGGACGGCTTGATCGCGCCAGCTGGTGAGATGTGATCGGTCGTGATCGAGTCGGCGAAGAGACCGAGGATACGGGCATCCTTGACGTCTTCTGCCTTATCGAGATCGACCGTCATGCCCTCAAAGTATGGCGGGTTCTGTACATAGGTCGACTCCGGCCAAGTATAGGTCTTGGAGCCCGTAACAGAAATGTTCTGCCAGTGCTCGTCACCCTCGAAAACGTTGCCATAGCGCTCAGCGAACATCTCTGGCGTCACCGATTGGCGCATGACGTCGGCGATCTCTTTCGAGGATGGCCAGATATCTTTCAGAAAGACGTCATTGCCGTCCTTGTCCTTGCCGAGCGGATCCGTGGTCAGGTTGACGTGAAGCGAACCTGCGATCGCATAGGCGACGACCAGTGGCGGCGACGCGAGATAGTTTGCGCGCACATCCTGACTGATACGGCCTTCGAAGTTACGGTTACCCGAAAGGACAGACCCGACAACGAGGTCGTTCTCGTTCACAGCCTTGGAGATGGCTGGCGGCAGAGGACCGGAGTTACCGATACACGTCGTGCAGCCATAGCCAACAAGGTTGAAGCCCATTGCATCAAGGTCGTCCTGCAGGCCGGCGCGCTCGAGATAGTCGGTCACGACTTTTGAGCCCGGTGCGAGCGAAGTCTTCACCCATGGCTTCCGGGTCAGGCCCTTCTCAAGAGCGTTACGGGCCAGCAGGCCAGCGGCGAGCATCACCGATGGGTTGGAGGTGTTCGTACATGAGGTGATGGCCGCGATCACGACAGAGCCGTCATGCACGTGATAATCGGTGCCCTCGACCGAATGCATCGAAACGCCATAGGCTTCCGGGTCGGTATAGACGTTCTGTGCGCCTTCATCGACGAAGCGGGATTCGCCTCTGGAGTCTGGCGTAGTGTCCGGATCCTTCGCGCCGCCACGGATCTCGTTCAGCGCGTCGCGGAACGCGTTGTCGGCTTCAGTCAGCAGGACGCGGTCCTGTGGACGCTTCGGACCAGCCAGCGATGGAACAACGCTGCCAAGGTCAAGCTCGAGCGTCGAGGTATAGACCGGGTCCTTTTGTTCCGGCCGCCAATAGCCCTGCGCCTTTGCATAGGCTTCGACCAGCTTCACGCGCTCCGGGTCGCGGCCCGTGTCGGAGAGGTATTGGATCGTTTCGTCGTCGACCGGGAAGAAGCCACAGGTCGCGCCATATTCTGGCGCCATGTTCGAAATGGTGGCTTCGTCTTCCAGGGTGAGGTTCGCGAGGCCTTCGCCGTAAAACTCGACGAACTTGCCCACAACGCCGTGCTTGCGCAGCATCTGCGTCACGGTCAGCACGAGGTCGGTCGCGGTTGCGCCTTCAGCGAGCTTGCCGGTCAGCTTGAAGCCGACGACTTCCGGGATCAGCATGGAGACCGGCTGGCCGAGCATTGCGGCTTCAGCTTCGATACCGCCAACACCCCAGCCGAGGACGGCGAGGCCGTTGATCATGGTGGTGTGGGAGTCAGTGCCGACGCAGGTGTCGAAATAGGCGACCGTCTCGCCGTCTTCTTCCTTGGTCCAGACCGTCTGGCCGAGATATTCGAGGTTCACCTGGTGGCAGATGCCGGTGCCCGGCGGGACAACGCGAAAGTTGCGGAACGCCTTGGAGCCCCAGCGCAGGAACTCATAACGCTCCAGGTTGCGCTCATATTCGACTTTTACGTTCTTCTCGAAGCTCTCAGGGCCGCCGAAGAAGTCGACCATGACGGAGTGGTCGATGACAAGGTCGACCGGGACGAGCGGGTTGATGGCTTCGGCGTCGGCGCCGAGTTTCTCGGCAGCGTCGCGCATGGCGGCAAGGTCAACCACTGCAGGAACGCCGGTGAAGTCCTGCATCAGGACGCGGGCCGGGCGGTAGGCGATTTCGTGGCTCATGTCGCCTTTGGTTTCGAGCCATTGCTTGAACGCAAGGATGTCGGCTTTGGTGACCGTCTTGCCGTCTTCATTGCGCAGCATGTTTTCAAGCAGCACCTTGAGCGAGGCTGGCAGGCGTGACACATCGCCCAGACCATTTTCGCCGGCGGCGGAAAGCGAGTAGTAGACGTATGACTTGCCGTCGACGTCGAGCGTGCGGCGTGAATTGAAACTGTCGAGGGATGGCATCGTGGGAGTGACCTCTTCTTGCATGTGTCCGGTGGGCGCGCGCCGGTGCGCTGCGCTGGTTTGCCTGTCTCTTATAGTCGATGTGCAGCATACGCAATTGCGCGGGGATGAGACTTCTTGGCAGAAAACGCAGCCATGATGCATGAGTTTCTGATCAAGGCAGCTGGACTTGGCGCGATCAGGGGCGAGCGCGTGCTTTTCTCGGACCTTTCCCTTGAGGTGAAAGCCGGTGAAGCGCTTGTTCTGCGCGGCGCAAATGGCGCGGGCAAGTCCACGCTACTTCGCATGTTAGGGGGCCTGTCGCGCCCCGATGCGGGGGCAGTGGAGCGCCCGGCTCGCCATCACTGGATCGGCCACCGCAACGGGCTCAAGCCGCATGAAACGCCGCGCGCCCACCTTTCACACTGGGGCCGTGTCTGGGGCAGTAACGCTGATGCAAGAGAGATCGCCCGCCAGATGGGGATTGAACGTCCCTTCGATGTGGCCGGACGGCTGCTCTCAGCGGGACAAAAGCGCCGCACTGCGGTTGCACGCCTGTTGCTGGCAGATCGCCCACTCTGGCTGCTGGATGAGCCTTTCTCTGCGCTGGATACGCAAGGCAGGGTGCTTGTGACCGACCTTATAGACGAGCATCGTGCGTCTGGAGGCGCTGTAATTGCGGCACTTCATGGCGATGCGCCTTTCCAAGCGAGCGGCGAGGTTCAGTTGTGAAATCCCCGTCTCCCCTTCGTGCCGCCTTCCGTCAGGCGCTGGGCGAGGCCTGGGCGGGCGGCGCAGGTGTGCTGCTCCCGATTGGTTTCTTTGCAGGCGCGGCGATGCTGGTACCATTCACCGTGGGCAGCGAGGCTAGCCAGCTTTCCTCCATTGGCACGGGCATTCTCTGGGTCGCGCTCGCGCTGGCCTCTCTGGTTTCCATGGAGCGGGTCTTTCAGGCTGACCTTGAAGACGGCGTGCTGGAGCTCTGGGCGCAGGAGGAGACGCCTCTCTTCCTCGTCGCCGCTGCGAAGATCATTGCGCACTGGCTGGTGTCAGGCCTGCCGCTTGTCCTGCTGACCCCGCCTATCGGTATCGCGCTTCAAGTCGACCCGGGCGCGCTCGTGCCTGCCATGCTGGCCTATGGGCTTGGCGGGTTGGCCTTCTTCCTCTGGGGCGGCGTTGCGGGGGCACTGGCGGCCAGTGTCGCGCGTGGCGGGCTACTTATTTCCCTGCTGGCCCTCCCGCTCTTCGTGCCGACCGCGATCTTCGGGGCGCTGGCAACTATTGAGGGGCCGGGCGGGCCAAGCCTACTCTTCCTCTCGGCGACGACACTATTCGCCCTCTCGATTGCACCTTTCGCCGCATCTGCGGCGCTACGCTTGGCGGTCGATTGAGAGACCTTTAACAGGGGACGTGATGATCAGGGCTTTTGCCAATCCACACCGTTTCATGGCGCTGTCGCGCTGGCTAGCGCCGGTATGTCTGGGCGTTGGCGCCTTGCTCATGCTCTGGAGCGTCTGGCAGGGTCTCTGGGTCGTGCCACAGGATGACTATCAGGGCGGCGATATCATGCGCGCCATGTTCATTCACGTCCCGTCCGCCTGGCTTGCCATGGCAAGCTATATGGGCCTCGCTGCAACCAGCCTTGTCTGGTTTGTCTGGCGACACGAGCTCGCCGACATGGCGGCCAAATCCATCGCCCCGCTTGGCGCGGCCTACACGGCCCTGTGCCTTGCGACAGGCTCGATCTGGGGCAAGCCGACCTGGGGCACATGGTGGCTCTGGGATGATGCCCGCATGATGTCAGTGCTGGTGATGTTCTTCCTGTTTCTTGGCTACATGGCGTTGCGGGCCGCCATGGAGACGCGCCAGAAGGCCGCGCGCGCAGGCGCGATCCTCGCCATGGTGGGCGCCGTCAATGTGCCGCTCATCAAGTTCTCGGTCGATATCTGGTCATCCATCCACCAGGATGCGAGCGTGCTGCGGCTCGACGGTCCGGCCATGCCGCCCGTTTATCTGACACCGCTCCTCATTGGCGGGCTGGCGCACATGATCTTCTTTGCAGGCCTTACCATGATGCTGATGCGCGCTGAGGTCTGGGGCCGGCGCGGTGACGTTCTCATCGCGCGCAAGCTGTCGGGGTCCTGAGCCATGCTTCCAGTCTTTGAACAGAACGCCGCTTTCATCTGGGCGATCTATGCCATCGGCGCGGTCGTGCCGGTCGGGCTGTTTGTCTATGCGCTCATCCGCGCGCGGATGGCTAAACGCCGGCTGGACCGCTTGCAGGCCGAACGGGAGCGGGGCGGATGAAACGCTGGCTGCTTGCTATTCCGGTTGCGCTTCTGCTCGGGCTCGGCGTGCTTGGTGCCTACCAGCTGATGCAGCCCGATGATGAGAGCTTTGTCGCCAAGGCAGACCGCAGCGCGCCTGACCGCGCCTTCCCGCTGCTGGACGCGCCAGACCAGCAGATAAGTTTCGCCTCCCCGCCAGGCGATGGGCCAGTGATGGTGAACCTCTTCGCCAGCTGGTGCGCGCCCTGCCGGGCAGAGCATGACGACATCACTGCGCTCGCGGAGAGCTTTCCGGGGCAGGTCTACGGCCTTGCCTATAAGGATGCGCCTGAAGCGACGCGTGCCTTTCTGGAAGAGCTCGGAAACCCGTTCGAACAGATCGGTGTCGACCCCTCAGGGCAGGGCGGTCTGGATTTCGGCCTGACCGGCGTGCCTGAAACCTTCGTGATCAGTGCGGACGGTCAGATCATCCTGCATGTGCGGGGCCCGCTGGACGCCGAACGTAGCCAGCAGGTCGCAGAGGCGCTTGGCGGTTAGGCCCACCTACTTCTTCTTTTTCTTTTTCTTCTTCTTGTCGGACTTCGACTTGTCCGCCTTGGCTGCCTTGTCCTTCTTGGACTTCTTCGGCTTGGCTTTTGCGGATTTCTCGTCGCTGCCGGCGGCGTCTGCAGCTTCTGCTTCCTCGACCTCAACCTTTTCCTCTGGTGCGCCGATGGCGGCGAGTGACAGGATGAAGCCCGCGCGGCGGTTCGCACGGATCATGGCGAGCAGCTCATTGTCTGCAGCTTCCACGCCCGGCAGCGCCGCCTCATAGACGCCGCGCCCCTTTGCGAGCAGTGACACGACCTTGGCGCGGGCGTCTTCCGGCGATGTGGTGCGCTTGATATAGCCAGACGCCTCCATGCGGCGGACCATTTCGGCCAGCGTGGAGCGGTCAATGCCTGTGCGGTCAACAAGGCTGGACTGGCTCTGGCCTTCTTCGGCCGCCAGCGCCGCGAGCACCGCAAACTGGCGAAGTGTCAGCCCCTGGGCCGCCAGCGCTTCGGTCGACAGATTGACCGCGGCCTGCTGGGCCCTGTGCAGCAAATGGCTGGTCGATTTGGACAGATCAAAGGTCTGCGTATCTTGTTGGTCAGCCATCTCGATCTATCCTTGCAGTTCACTTTGCTTAGTCGATTTTCAGACATTATCTGGAAACAAACAGTGTGCGGATCAATGTGGGTTCGCAATAAACCAGCACGTTAACAGGTTGATGACACAGACAGTGGACGAGAAATTCGAGCTTGGCGTTCCGAATGGCGATGACCGTGAACGCCGGATCTGCCAGACCTGCGGCTTCGTCGATTACCGCAATCCCAGAATCGTAGCGGGCTCGGTGGTGACCAAGGACGACCAGATTCTGCTTTGCAAGCGCGCGATCGAACCGCGCAAGGGCTTCTGGACCCTTCCTGCAGGCTATATGGAGCTTGGCGAAACGATCGAGGAAGCCGCGCAGCGTGAAGCCCGCGAGGAAGCCTGCGCCACGATCGAGATCGACCGGATGCTGGCGACCTACTCCATACCGCGCATCGGTCAGGTGCAGGTGATGTTCCGTGCCCGTCTTGCGTCAGACTTCAAAGCAGGACCTGAGAGCCTCGATGTGCAGCTCTTCGACTGGAAAGATATTCCCTGGTCGGAGCTTGCTTTCCCGACAGTGGTCTGGGCGCTGACCCATTTTGCAGAAACACGCGGACAGGCGGACTTTGTGCCGTTCGGCAATCCGGCAAATACCGACAAGGTTACGCGCTAGCTTCGCTTTTGCTGTTGGCGGCGTCGTCATCGCTGTCGCGCAGATGCTTCATCGTATAAGGCACGTTTGCCGCGCCGAAGGCCAGCGTGATGACCCAGGTGCCGAGCTTCCACCAGGTGGCCCAGGCATCCTCGAAATTGCGTGCCCCGAAGGTAATGCCGAGGAAATCGTACTCCCCAGCTGGTGCCCAGAGCACGCCTGCGATGCGAAGCGGCTCTTCCAGTGGTGGTACGAAATACCGCCAGATGAATTCATTGGCTGCCGCCATGAAGACGAAATAGCCGCCCCAGCGGATCGCAAGCTGAGTCCATGCATGGTCTGGCAGGTCGAACACCGTCTTGAACATCACTTTCCAGATATTCGTGCCGAAGGCGAGCGAGCCAAATATGAAGGCGGCCAGGATCAGCTGCTGGATTGTCGGCTTGGCGTAGATGAAGCCCTTGTCCTGCAACACGATGCCGATGATCCCGAAAGACCCGACGATGCCAGCGCTAAGCAGCGTGAAGAGCGGGACGCGCCCCCCTGTCAGTAACCTGCGGGCGATGAAGCCCACAGTCAGAATGATGAGAACGCCGGTTGCCCAGTAAAGTGCGGTATCGGAATTGATCGCGACATCCACGCCGCCAATAGTGGTTTCGACGTCGATACCGAGCAGCCGGATCAGATTGTATATCGCCACAAAGGCGATCACGGGCAGAAGCTCACCCCAAATCTGGTTAGCTTTGTTGGCGGCAGTGTCCAGGTCGGAGCTTTTGTCTGTCATGAAGCCTGTTACGTAGCTGGGGGCTCGGTGGATGCGTTGCGCCTGTCTTGCACGAATGATCTGGCACCTCCAGCATCAATCGCAAGCACGGCTGCCGCATATACAACTGCTCCCGCGAATGCTTTCGCGATGAGCTCCGGCCAGCCGCCAAGCTCCGGGATAATTGCTATGGCTGGCCACATGGCGAGCGAGGCAGCGAGGATCTTGAGGACCGGTACGAAAGGGAACGGGAAGGCGACATAGCGCCGTCCTCGTCCGGCAATCGCCAGTATGCCGATCGCATAGCTCGCAATCGTGGCGGCAACGGCACCGATAATCCCGAATTGCGGGATCAGCACAATATTCGCCGCGATGTTTACGCCTGCGGGGATCAACATCAGCAGCGCCTGCTCCCCTGTCTTCTGGGCGAGCTGAAAGGCTTCTGCATAGTAATGCATCAGAAGGCCGTTCATGAGCCCGGCAAAGGCGATCCATGGGATGATGCGCGCCGCCTGCTCACGAAGGTCTTCGCCGATGAGCGCCTCAGAAAGCGGCTCGGCGACGAGCGCGAGGCCCATGGCGGCAGGAAGCCCGATCAGCAGCATGGTCGATACAAGACCGCGGGCTTCACGCCGCGCGGCGTCGGGGCCTTCTTCTTCATAGGCAGCAAGGACCAGTGGCTGACCAGCCATGGCGGCCCAGGCACAGAGAAGCAGGATCGTCTTGTCCGCAACGCCATAACCTGCTGCGTATGCACCGACGGCAGCCTCTCCGATAAAGAGGGAGATGAGAAAACGGTCGGCGACGGAGAGGAGGAGGTCGAGCGACAAGGCCGCTGCAATGGGCAGGCCATAGGAATAATAGGCGCGGATCTTGGCCGCGTTCGGGGAGGCGCCCTTCGTCTGCCCCTGCAACCAGAGCAGTTGCGGAATAGCGACAATGAGACCGGCGATTACCAGACCGATAAAGGGGGCTGCGGCGCCTGCGTCGGTCAGCCATGCGATGATCGCCCCCAGCCCGAAGCCACCGAGAAGCTTGAACGAATAGACGAGAACATAGCGCTGCACCTGCTGGCTGGCGCGATGGGCCTCCAGCGTGGCCTGTACCAGCGTGCTGATCGGCATGGACAGCGCAATCCATGGCAGGATGTGCAGGTATCGCGGCATGTGGGAGACGGCGGCAGCCAGTATCACCATCGCGAGCGCGGCAAGCAGCAATGAGCGCAACAATAGCGCCCGCACCGTGGCGAAATGCTCGGCAAGCGCAATTTCACCCTCGGCGCGCGCTTTCGCTGTATAGCGATAGGCGGCGGCCTCACCGGGCGCGAGCGTCAGTGTGTGAATGAGCGCCATGACAGACAGCATCAGCGCATAACGGCCATACTCTTCCGGTCCCAGAAGGCGCGTGAAGACATAGACCGCTCCAAAGGAAGCGAGCGCACTGGCGAGGTTGGCTGGCAGGTAGCCTGCAAGATGGCGGGCGAGTTTCATAGGCCCGCCCCTAACAGCTATATCCGAAAGGAGGATTAAAGGCTGGTCTCAAGCAGGAGGAGCCCCCCGGCCAGAACGCAGGCTGCTATGATGCGGCGCGGCCCGAAACCTTCCTTCAGGAAGACCGCGCCAAGAATTGCCCCGAACACGACAGAGGTTTCGCGCATGGCCGTCACTGTGGCAGCGTCGGTCATGGAAAAAGCGAGCAGCGCCGCGCCATAAGAGATGACCGACGAGACCCCGCCGACAGCGCCGCCGACCAGCTGCGGGCGCAGGCGTTTGAGAAGCTGGCCGCGCCGCGTCCAGACGGTCACCGCCGTGGTGCCGAGCCAGTCGAGAAGGAAAAGCCAGACAATGAAAGTGAAACGGTTTTCCGCAAGGCGCACGCCATAGGCATCGGTTACTGAATATAGCCCGATGCCGAGCGCGGTGAGCCCTGCCCACATAAGCGCGATACGGTCCAGCGACGCCTGATCCAGGGATTTGCCTGCCGGCAGGGCGAAGACGATCAAAGCAAGTGTCGCGAGTGTCAGGCCTGCCCAGCCCAATAGGGTCGGCATCTCCTGCAGGGCGAAGACAGCGATGATTGCGGTTGCGAGCGGCGCCAGCCCGCGCATGACCGGAAAGACAAGCGAGAGGTCGCCCCTGTGGAGGGCGCGGATCATGAAGAACTGGTAGACCCAGTGCGCCCCGATCGCCATTGCAATGGCTGGCCAGAGCGCGGCTTCCGGGAAAGGAACGAAAAAGGCAAAGGGCAGCACGCAGAGCGCCGAGGTGATCGACAGCACCATCCGCGCGCTGAGGACATCGCCGCCCCGCTTCACAGCGAAGTTCGCGAGCGCAACTGTCACAGCGGACAGGAGGCAGAGAAGCAGCGGCAGGGTGGTCGATGACATGGCCTGCCCTGTCGGGCTGGAGCGGCCTGATTGTCAAGCTGGATGGGTGGGGAAAGGAATGCACAAGGACCGCATGCGCCGTCTCGGCGCTCGTGTCCCGTCGACCTAGTAACTAGGTGGGTGCCGGTTAGGATAGGCCACGGCCAGTCCCAGCGCCAGCTCCCTTGACGGAACGTAAGGTCGGCGGACAGCTGGCTTCCTCGAACGCCGCAGCCCTTGTGCTCTGCAAGAGATAATGCGCCCGCCAGTGTTTGAACAGGGCCAATGCATGTCGGTTCGCCGCAGACGGGCGCCCGCCATGATCAATGACAGCGTCTTCATGAAAAACCATTAAATTACAAAGCGCTCACATCCGCCCTCGACGGGTTGAACCATGGCTTTCGATCTGTTTGGCTCCTTCGCGCTAACAAGGAAAGGAGACCATCCATGTCTCTCAACAGATTTCGTTTCGGTGCCGGCGCTGCTCTTGCTGCAGCTATGACCCTTGCAGGCGGCACCGCCGTCGCACAGCAAAGCGCCCCGCAGCAGGCCCAGCCGCAGATGCAGCAGCCGCAGATCGACCCGGTCAGCGACGCTGAGATCGAGCAGTTCGTCGCCGCCAATGGCGCCCTGACAGAGATTGCCGAACAAGCGACCCCGAAGCTGCAGGCAGCTGAGGACCAGGAAGCCGCACAGGCCATCGAAGCTGAAGCGCAAGCTGAGATGATCGCTGCCATCAAGGCAGAAGGGCTGACCGCGCAGCGCTTTACCCAGATCGTACAACTGGCGCAGGTCAATGCCGATCTCGCCACCAAGATCCGCGCGGCAATGAACAGCTAGAGCGCTGTCACGACGCGAGTTTTACGGACAGGGCCCTGCCATTACGGTGGGGCCCTGTTTTTTAAGCGCCAGATAATTCCGCCCTCTGTCAGTCCGGTTTAGGACTTGTCTTGGCCATCGGGGGTTGAGACGCTTCCCGAAACTGGACGCATGACGCCTCGGGAGGCCCGGAAGATGAGATATTTGCTGCTTGCTGGCGCGTTGGCGCTTTCCGCCTGCGGGGGCGACGCGCCTGATGAGGAGGCCCAGGCCGTCCAGCCCGAAACAGGCCCGATGGCGGGGGAAGATCTCCCGGTCGAGCAGCAGCCGCTGCCAGAAATTGTCTCGCCGCTCGCAGAGGCAGATCCGCTAACGCCTGGTAATTATTGTTATTTTCGTCATGACGCGAACGTCACTGAAGGCCTTGAAGTCATGGTCAATGATGACGGTACGGTCAGCGGCGATAATTGGGGCATCATCCATCAGGAAGCGGCCGGTTATTACGCGGCTTTCTCGACGACGCTCACAAGTGGCATGATTGATGAGACGGCGGCGGTCATGTTCGACACCCAGACGGAAGTTGATGGTGACAGCCAGCGCGGCAGTGCGGTCTGGTATCTCGCGGCCGAGGGCGCTGTTCCTGACGGGCTCGACATCATGCTGGAGCCTGCCGAGTGCGAAGGCCTCGAAGAGCGGGTTCAGGAGAACGGCGCACCTTAGATCTAGTCTACTCCACACAGAAAAAGCCCCGGCTTTTCAAGGCCGGGGCGTTCTTTTGGCTGGCGGACGGTTGCCTAGTTGAGCAGCTGAGTCACAAGCTGGGTCGCCAGCTGCACCATGACGATATCGCCATCGACTTCAGCATAATAATAGCCGTCGCGCGGCGCGTTCAGACCATAGCGGTCATAGTCACGGATTACGCGATAGTCGTTATAGGTCCGCCCATTATAGCGAATGGCGTCACGCTGGCCGTCTTCATAGCCTTCATTATAGGCACGCTGCTCATCGCGGCGGTCGTCATACCGGTCGCGGTAGTCGCTGCGGTCGCCGCCGGGGGTACACCAGCCTTTTTTGGCGTGGCCTGGCGGACAATGCTGAGGGTCAGCAAAGGCCGGGGTGGCGGTCGCTGCAAAGGCGGCGGCAGCAGCGCCATAAGCGCCGAATTTAATGAGCTTTTTCATGAGCTTTTTGTCCTTTCGATGCGTTCTGCACGGCATTGAAACGGACATGGGGAACAGCCAGTTCCCGTGAGCGACCTTAACTTGAGTTAAGACAAGCTACTTTGCAAAGAGCCGACCCATATCGGCGAACGCCTTGATTTCTATGGCATTACCTGACGGGTCGGTGAAGAACATGGTCGCCTGCTCGCCCGGCTCACTCTTGAAGCGGATATAAGGCTCGATAAGAAAATCCACATTGCCTTCAAGGCGTTGGCGAAGCGCCTCCCAGCTCTCCGTGTCCAGAACCAGCCCGAAATGGCGCACGGGCACGCCTTTCCCGTCTACTTCATTAGTTTGAGCCGTTCCGCATAGTTCTGGCGCGAGATGCGCGACGATCTGGTGCCCGTAGAAGTCAAAATCGACCCATTCCGGGCTCGACCGGCCCTCCGGGCAGCCCAGAAGCTCCCCGTAAAAGCTGCGCGCGGCGGAAAGGTCATGGACCGGAAAGGCAAGATGAAAGGGATGCATAAGTCGGAAACTCGCGTGGAAGCCCCGGCGGGTCAATCTCGATTTTCCGGTCGGAAGGTGTGGGGGAAACGCGGCGGTTCAGACGGTGCAGTGACGGTGCACTGGTGGTGTATGGGCGGTGTTTTTTGGAGGGGGTGAGAAAATTTGGTCGTTTTCAGAAGATTCGACGCCGTTGAACCTATCGCCCCCTTCTCCCGGCTGCGGGAGAAGGGTTGGGGATGAGGGCTGATCCGGTCGCTCTTGGCGCTATGTTGCTGAATGTCACCAACGCCGGGGCCCTAACTCCTGGCCCCTCTCCCGAACTCCAGGGGGAGGTCATTCCCTTATGCGTTTGGCGATTTCATCTCTGACCAGAGTAATAAGATGATCGCCGCTCATCGCTGTCTCAGCCGGAACGCGGATCACATGCCAACCGGCCGAGCGAAGCATTGCGTCGCGCTCAACATCGTTCTTATGGACGGCTTCGAGGCTATGGATCGCGCCATCTATTTCGATCACCAGCCTCAGGGACCGGATCGCGAAATCGACGGTCAGGCCTTTGACGCTGACCTGCCGCCTGACCGCATAGCCTTCCGCACGCAGCTGGCGGAGCGTCTCCCAAGCCTTCTGCTCAGGCGCGTTCGCGCGTCGGCGAAGCGACCTTGCGCGCCGGGTTGATGGGTATTCGCTCATCGAACGACTATCGTTTCGGTTGAGAGAACTCGCAAGCGGTTCGTCTATCGCCCCCTTCTCCCGGCCTCGGGAGAAGGGCCGGGGATGAGGGCTGCAACGTTGCGGCCATATCCAGGTTTGGCGTTTGTCTCGACGGCAGAGCCCTCACCCCTGCCCCTCTCCCGCAGCCGGGAGAGGGGGAGGTCTGATAGCAATTTGTTCGCAAGAATGTTCGCTCTTCGCGAACAAAAAAATGGAGCCTACATTGCTGGCGTGCTACAAAATCAAGAAGGCGGCTCCGAGTTGCTACCTCGAAGCCGCCCCTGTGGTAGGGTCTGCTATTCGGTGTTCCGGGTAGAAACGAGAACAGCCAAATGCAGGCCCTTGATCACGACGCCAATAACGGTGGCGATCGCACTCACCCACACTGCAGCGTCAGTCATTTGACCTGCTCCTATGTGGCGCCCCCTTGCTGAGGGCACGCCCATATTGGCCTAATTTCTTCAAAGATTGCAGGCTTGACGAATCCGAAAACGGCCATCGTCCACAGCGAATATTAGGCTTGTGGACTACTCTGTTTGTGAGGCCGGGCTTTGCCGGTAGCTGCGGGACTTCAAAGCGTTACATGACTGTGCACAAACGTGGGTGATCTGTGGGTAAACCTTTAGCCCAAGTTCCTGCATGTCCGCGCTATGTTCCGCCCACTACACATCCACCTCAGCTTCAAGCGCATTGTCCTGAATGAACTCGCGGCGGGGTTCGACGACGTCGCCCATGAGGCGGGTGAACATGTCGTCGGCGTCGTCGGCGTGGGCGACCTTGACCTTGAGCAGGGTGCGGGCATTGGCGTCGAGCGTGGTTTCCCAGAGCTGGTCGGCATTCATTTCGCCCAGACCCTTATAGCGCTGGATCTTGAGGCCCTTGCGGCCTGAGGCGAGCACGGCTTCGAACAGGCCGACCGGGCCGTGGACGACGACTTCGCCAGACTTGTCATGGCGCAGGATGGCCGGGCTTTCATAGAGGTGGCGCACATGCTGGGCGTGGCTGTTCAGGCGGATCGCGTCCTGGCTGGCGAGCAGCGAGCGGTCCAGAACGGCTTTTTCCTCGACCGAGCGCACTTCACGGCGGAGGGTCAGGTTGCCGTCCTCGAACGTACCTTCCCAGGTGTCTTCGCCTTCCTCTGCGATGAGGTTGAGGCGTTCGGCGGTCTTCTTCGCATTGGTGTCGTCAGCCTCAGGGGCGAGCGCACCGGCAATGGCGGCCTGCTCGACGATATGGCCCGGCGCGCGTAGTGAAAGGCGCCAGAGGGCGGTCTTGAAGGCGGCGGCTTCGCGGACATTGGCGCGCAGGTCTTCGCCTGCGATCTGCGTGCCGTCCTGAAGGATGAGTGCCTCGCCGGTCGTGCCCTCTTCGATGAGGTAATTGTCCATCTCGATATCGTCTTTGAGATAGCGCTCAGAGCGCCCGCGGCTGACTTTGTAGAGCGGCGGCTGGGCGATGTAGAGATAGCCCTTCTCGATGATTTCCGGCATCTGACGATAGAAGAAGGTCAGCAGAAGGGTCCGGATGTGCGCGCCGTCGACGTCGGCGTCAGTCATGATGATGATCTTGTGATAGCGCAGCTTGTTGATGTCGAACTCATCGCGGCCAATGCCGGCGCCAAGCGCCATGATGAGCGTGCCGACCTGGTCAGAGCTCAGCATCTTGTCGAAGCGGGCGCGTTCCACGTTGAGGATCTTGCCGCGCAGGGGAAGAATAGCCTGGTTCGAGCGGTCGCGGCCCTGTTTCGCCGAGCCACCAGCAGAGTCACCCTCGACGATGAAGATTTCGGACTTGGACGGGTCCTTTTCCTGACAGTCGGCCAGCTTGCCGGGCAGGGAGGTGATGTCGAGTGCGGTCTTGCGGCGGGTCAGTTCGCGCGCCTTGCGGGCCGCTTCGCGGGCGGCGGCGGCCTCGACGATCTTCTGCATGATACCGAGCGCTTCTTTCGGGTTCTCCTCGAACCATTCGGAAAGCTTCTCGCCCATCAGGCTCTCGACCACTGGGCGCACTTCGGAGCTGACGAGTTTGTCCTTGGTCTGCGACGAGAATTTCGGGTCAGGCACTTTGACAGAGAGGACGCAGGTCAGGCCTTCACGTGCATCGTCGCCGGAGATGTCGACTTTCTCCTTCTTCGCGATGCCCGTTTCGGACGCATACTTGTTGATGATGCGGGTCAGCGCACCGCGGAAGCCGGCAAGGTGGGTGCCGCCATCGCGCTGCGGGATGTTGTTCGTAAAGCAGAGCACCTGCTCATGATAGCTGTCGGTCCAGGCCAGCGCCGCCTCGACCGTGATGCCGTCCTTCTCGCCGACCGCGTAGATCGTGTCGGGGATGAGGGTCTGGCGCTGGCGGTTGAGGTGCTCGACAAAGGCTTTGACGCCGCCTTCATATTCGAGGATGGCTTCATAGGCTTCTGGCCCGCGTTCGTCGCGGAAGACGATGCGCACGCCGGAATTGAGGAAGGCGAGTTCCCGCAGGCGGTGTTCCAGCGTCTTGCGGTCATATTCGGTCATGGTGAAGGTCGAAGACGACACCATGAAACGCACGGCTGTGCCGGTCAGTACCTTGCCGTTGGGGCGGTTCGGGCTGGTGCCGACTTCTTTCAATGGGGCTTCCACCGCGCCGCCATCGATGAAGCGGACGAAGTGCTCCTTGCCGCCGCGATGAATGCGAAGCTCCAGCCAGTCAGACAGCGCGTTGACGACAGACACGCCAACGCCGTGAAGGCCGCCAGACACCTTGTAGGAGTTCTGGTCGAACTTACCGCCCGCATGCAGCTGGGTCATGATGACCTCGGCGGCAGAGACGCCTTCTTCCTTGTGCATCTCGACCGGAATGCCGCGGCCATTGTCGGTGATTTCGGCAGAGCCATCGGCGTGCAGCGTGACGGTGACTTCGTCCGCATGACCGGCAAGGGCTTCGTCGATCGCGTTGTCGACGACTTCGTAAATCATGTGGTGAAGACCGGACCCATCATCAGTGTCACCGATATACATGCCAGGGCGCTTGCGGACCGCTTCGAGGCCTTTGAGGACCTTGATCGAGTCGGCGCCATATTCGGGCATGTTGTCTGTCGGTTCAGCCATGGGAGCGTGTCGCTTTCTGATTCGTCACAATTGCCTGAAATTATAGAGGATTTGTGTCAGAAAGGGAAATCGCGGCACGGTTTCAGCATCCGGTAATCCGGTGTGTTTTCAGGGGCTTGCAGAGGGGCGTGGCAGGGCCTGCAAAAAGTTTCCGCAGGCCCCGTCGGAATGATGCCGAAAGTGGGCTGAAGCGGCCTAATCCTTGAAGACAGGCGCGCGTTTTTCCCGGAAGGCTGCGGCCGCTTCGGCGAACTCTGCTGACTGCAGCTGTGCGGCAAAAATCTCGCCCTCGGCGCGCATCTGGTTCGAGATCGCTTCGCGCGAATGATTGATCAGTGCCTTGGATTTCAGGACCGCGTTTGGCGGGGATGCCGCGATCTTGCGGGCGGTGTCGATGGCTGTCTTCATCAGGTCGGTATCAGCCGTTACGCGTGAGACGAGCCCGCAGGCCAGCGCCTCATTGGCGCTGAGGATGCGCCCGGCGAGCAGCACTTCATTGGCCATGGAGCGGCCGACAACGGCGGGCAGGGTGAGCGAGGAGCCAGCCTCTGGCACAAGGCCGAGCTGGGTAAAGGGCGCGCGGAGATTTGCGCTCTCAGCGGCAAACGAAATGTCGCAATGCAGCAGCATGGTCAGGCCAACGCCAATCGCGGGCCCGTTCACGGCGGCGATGAGCGGCTTTTCAGCGTCACGGATGGCGTTCAGGAAGCGGGTAACGGGCGGCGTGCCGCTTTCGCGTTCGTCGATGGACGCAAAGTCAGACAGGTCATTGCCAGCGGTGAACATGTCGCCTTCGCCGGTGATGATGATGGCGCGGATGGACTTGTCGCTATTGGCGCCGTTCACCGCATCCGCCATCGCGCCATACATGGCCTGCGTCAGCGCATTTTTGCGCTCCGGGCGCGCAATGGTGAGGGTCAGGATATAATCTTCGAGGTGAGATTTGATATGCTCGCTCATGGCCGGTCGGCTCCTGTCTGTCAGTGGTTCAGGATGCTTGTGGCGCAGGCACCCGGGCCGAAGCAAGCGCTACCATTGTTCGAGGCGGTTCTGACAGGCGGTTCAGGCCTGCTCAGAGGCCAGAATGCGCTCTGGAAGAGCCGAGACAGTGTAGCGATAGCTGCCGGGCTGGATATCGATCTCGGCCTCGCCGCCAAACGTCTTCGGTGCGATCCGCTTCAGGATGACGCTGCCAAAGCCGCCTTTGGCTTTCTTCAGGCTGTTATCGACGCGCGGTGTCTTGAGGCTCTCCTCCCAGGAGAACCGGAGGTGGTCACCGGATGACCAGCCGAAACAGGCCTGCCCGCCTTCACCGCCCAGCGCGCCATGCTTGACCGAGTTGATGCCAAGCTCATGCAGCATGAGGGACATGGCAAAGGCCGCACGGGGGGTAATGTCGAAATCGCTCTCGGCCTCGACTTGCACGACAGGTTCGCCAGCCCCGGCCTCGAAAGCAGCCAGGGTCTTCTGGGCAAGCTCGCGCATCGAAACAGATTCTGTACCGCTAGAGGCAATAAGCGACTGGGTAAGGGCGAGCGCGTTCACTTTCTCGCGCAGACGCGAGACGTATTCTTCATGCTCGAGGTCAGCCTTGTCGAGCAGGGAGATGAGCGAAGAGACGTGGGCATACATATTGCCCATGCGATGTTGCAGCTCACGGTTGATGACCGACAGCTCACTCATTTCGCGGAGCTTTTCATCGCGCTGGATAAGGCCGATCACGCTGTCGGCAATATCGCGCAGGATCTCCCGGTCCGTATCGTCGAAGGTCTCTCGCGGCTCATAGTCTATGACGCATAGCGTGCCGATTGCATGGCCATCGGCCATGATGAGGGGCGCGCCTGCATAGAAGCGAATATGCGGGTCGCCTGTGACGAGCGGATTGGAGGCAAAGCGGGGGTCCTTCGTCGCATCGAGCACGACTGTAATGTCGGACCGCTCGATCGCATGCGTGCAGAAGGAAATGTCGCGGCTTGTCTCTTTGCTGCTGAAGCCGTGACAGGACTTGAACCACTGGCGGTCGCTATCGATGAGCGACACGAGTGCTGTTTCAACTTCCAGAGAATTGGCGGCAAGTCGGGTGAGGCGGTCGAAACGCTCATCCTGTTCACTGTCGAGCAGGTTTGTCTCGACTAGCGCATTCAGACGCTCTGTTTCGCTCATGATCCCCTCGGCGCTCCCCGTGCAATCCTCGCGGGTGAAACTCCCGCTAAACTCACTCCAGAAGTGTTCAGTCTCAGTGTGATTACAAGGCCGCGAAGGCAGGCGAGACATGTCCAAAGTTAAAAAGGGATGGGAGCGACGTCTAGGCTAAAATAGCCGCGCCGCCTGTCTCAATCTCGATATGCTGGGCGCGGTCGCCGAACGCATCGAACAAAAACCGTTCGGTACCGGTCAGCCAGCTTTGGCCCGGCAGGGAGCTTAACTCATCGAACAGCGCTGCGCGCCGGTCCGCATCAAGGTGAGCAGCCGCCTCATCGAGCAGTAGGAGGGGTGCGGGTCCATCCCCATCTCCTGCGAGCGCGGTTGCCGAAGCCAGAATGAGGCCGATGAGAAGCGCCTTTTGCTGCCCGGTTGAGGCATCGCCCGCGACCATACCGGTCGGTCGGTGGATGACCTTGAGATCGCTGCGGTGTGGGCCTGTCAGTGTGCGGCCAGCTGCGGCGTCGCGCCGGCGCATGCTGCGATAGGTTTCGGTCAGGCTTTCGAAAATGGTCTTGAAATCCTCACCGGCGGCGGCGGAGGTTTCAGCCTCACCTTCCAGAGAAAGGTCGCCCTTTGGGAAATAGCCTTCGGGCCGGGCATCGACGGCGGCTTGCAGGCCTTCAAGAACGTTGGCCCGGTTGATGGCGAGCTCTGCGCCCGCCTCGGCCATACGGGTCTCAATCGCGTCGGCCCATGCCGGATCGACATGGCCGCGCTCGAGAAGGGCGTTGCGCTCTCGCATGGCGCGCTCATAGCGGGCTGCCGCCGTACCGTGCGAAGGAATGTGCGCCATGACCTGGCGGTCGAAGAAGCGGCGCCGGTCGGACGCGCCGCCGCGAAAGATGGAGTCCATGGCAGGGGTCAGCCAGACGATGCGGACAAGGTCCGCAAGGTCTCCCGCCTGGGACGGGGCGCCGTCGATGCGGATCACACGCTTGGAAGAGCTTCCATCTGTCTCCAGCCCGACGCCGATGCGTCTGTCATCGAGATTGGCGGACACGGTCCAGCCGCTCTCTGCGCCGTGTCGGGTGAGGTCGGAAAGGGATGCGCTGCGCAGCCCGCGGCCTGGCCCGAGCTGTGAGATCGCTTCCAACAGGTTGGTTTTTCCAGCGCCATTTGCCCCGAACAGGCAGACATGCCGCCCGTCGAGATCGAGCGATAGTGTCTCGTAGTTGCGGAAATCCTTGAGGCGCAGGCGTGTAAGGGCGGTCATCGCCCTCGTTTACACCCGAAGCGGCATCAGCACGTAGCGTGCAGCCGGATCTGCAGGATCGAGGATGAGGGCAGGAGAGGCCGGATCATTCAACATGAACTCGGCGTCTTCGGCTTCAATCTGCGCGGTGACATCGAGGAGGTATTTGGCGTTGAAGCCAATTTCCATCGCGTCCGCGCTATAGTCGCACTCAATCTCTTCATGGCCCTGACCGGTTTCAGCCGAGTTCACGGCGAGGGTGAGGCGGCCATCGTCAAGCGAGAGTTTGACCGAACGTGAGCGCTCCGCCGACACGGTCGAGACGCGGTCGACAGCAGACTCGAACGCCTTGTTGTCAATGACCAGGCGCTTGTCATTGCCCTTCGGGATGACGCGCTGATAGTCGGGGAAGGCCCCGTCGATCAGCTTGGACGTCAGCACGGCGCGACCTGCGCGGAAGACAATCTTGGTTTCCGAGACAGAGACCGACACGTCGCCATCGGCACTGTCGATCAGGCGGCGGACTTCGGCGACGGCCTTGCGCGGAACGATGACGCCATCGAGACCTTCGGCGCCCGACGGGGCTTCGCAATCGGCGAGTGCGAGCCGGTGGCCATCGGTTGCGACAGCGCGAAGCACCTTGCCCTTCTCGCCATCGGCGGTGTGCAGGTAGACGCCGTTGAGATAGTAGCGCGTCTCTTCGGTGGAGATCGCAAAGCGTGTCTTGTCGATCAGGCGGCGGAGGTCGGCAGCCTCGACATCGAACGTCACCGCGCCATCGTCGCCCGTCATGGTCTGGAAGTCGCTGGCCGGAAGCGTAGGCAGTGCAAAGTTGGCCCGGCCAGACCGGATGGTCAGGCGGCGGTTTTCCGGATTGAGTTCCAGCTCGACATCGGCGCCGGAGGGCAGCTTGCGGACAACGTCGAACAGGGTGCCGGCCGGGGCGGTCACAGCGCCTTCGCTGGTAATCGTCGCGTCGGCGCTGTCGACGGCCTCGATGTCGAGATCGGTCGCGACGAAGGTGACCTGGCCACCCTGTGCTTCCATCAGAACGTTGGAAAGGATCGGAATGGTGTTGCGGCGCTCGACCACGTTCTGCACGTGCGACAGCGCGTTGAGCAGGTCACTTCGTTCAATCGTCAGCTTCATGCGTCAGCCCATTACAACGGCCCAGTTCGGACCGCATCCTTTCCTGCCCGTCTGGACGGGCGTTAAACTCGAATCGGCCCGCCTTCTGAGCGAAGACGGGCCGAGTACACTTGTCAAAATCAGTGAAATTGCAAGCCCTGTGCGGCCAATCGCTGCTTAGAAATATGGCCTCAGGGTGCGGGCGTTCAGCCGTTGCCTTCCGACTGGATGTCGAAGACGGCCTCACGGACCTGTTCGACCTGACGTACCATTTCCGGATCGGTCTGAAGCTGGCCCTTCACCTTGCGCCATGCGTGAATGACGGTGGTGTGGTCCTTCTTGCAGAAGGAGCGAGCGATCTGCGGCAGCGATTTGTCAGTCATCTCGCGGCAGAGATACATGGCGACCTGGCGCGGCGCGCAGACATTGCGCGACTTGCTGGAGCTTTCGATCTCCGACTTGGAGAGGTTGTAGCTGCGCATGGCGGCCCGCTTGATATTGTCGAGCGACGGGGCCTGGTATTCGCCCTGCTGGCGGCGAAGAACCGTGCACAGCATCTCGAAGGTCGGCGCGATCTCGCCATAGCGGGTTTCAGACTGCAGGGAGTAGAGCACGCCGCAAAGGTCACGGCCCGGGCCGCGAACTGTGGCGACGATCTTCTCGCGCATTTCCTCGTCAATCTCGAAGTTTGGCTGACCTTGCTGGATGAGGTTCGCGTGAAGGCTGACGATCTGGCGGCGCATGTCCTGATCAGGAAGGCCAACCTCGACAGCGGCGGCGCCCATCAGTTCACCGCGCATGCGGGCAGAGAAGCCTTTGAGGTCGCCTGGTGCCTCATCAGCGGTCAGGATGACCCGGCCACCTTCGGCAGTCACGGCGCGCAGGGACGCAAAGAAGGCCTCATCGGTCTTCTTCTTGTTCGCAATCCACTGCAGGTCGTCGATCAGCAGAAGGTCATTATCGCGGACCTGTGACTTCAGGCGGCGCGTATCGCCATCACGCGCGCCATCAACGAAGGCGGTCATGAATTCTTCGGCCGACATATAGGTGACGCGGCGGCCATCGTCCTGACGGATGACGGCTTTCTCGATCGAGCGCAGGATGTGCGTCTTGCCGGTACCCTGGCGCCCATAGATGAGGGCGACGTCGGCGTGGACCTGCTTGTTCTCGACCGTGACTTCCGCAAGGCGGACAGCGGCGCGGTTGGTGTCACCGACGATCAGCGTTTCAAAGCTCATCGCGCTACCGTGACGCCCCGGGGTAGGTGAGGACGTGGCCGGCGTCTCGGTCTCTGCCTGGCCTGCGGCTTCAGTGTCGCCAGTCCATGGATAGGCGACGAGGTCGCGCGTGTCTGCCGGAATGTCTTTCCAGCAGGCGATCTTGAGCGCACGGCCGCGCGGGTCGGCCTTGCGCCAGGCGCGGCGCAGCATGGGGCGGTGCTGGCTATTGATGCGCTCATAGGCAAGCTGGTCGCGTGCCGCGATCAGGACCGTGCCATTGTCGTCAGCGACGAAGCGGAGATCGGAAATCCACTTGTCGAAATCATGCGGAGACGTTTCCTGTCGAGCGTCTTCGAGAACGGTGCGCCAGAGATCCATGCCCCTGTGATCATCGCCGCGCCGGGTGCCAGTGTTTTTCTCACTCTCGTGCCTGCCAGATTCTTCTTGCAGCCCCATAGGAACTTCCCCTTTTTTCTGTGTTTTGTCCTATTCTCTACGCGTCGACTCAGATCATAGCTCGGGTGCTCGAGCCTGGTGGGGCCCGTCCAAAAAAAACTGCCGTACAGAGATCAAATTCCGTCGATGGCTGAAGTTAACCACAGGGCTTCCAAACCTGTCTACAAGCCTTTTTGGGAATCTTCGGCACTTCTGGAGTTGACTCATTTCTGTCACCGAAAAAGCGGCAGTGAATCAAACACGTAAGCTTGTGTAAAAAAATATAGGTACGATTTGTGCCGTTTTCACAGCTTGATGTTCCGATTTTGTTCTGTCAACTTAATGGGCTTGGAAATGCTGTGAAAAACCCGTTTTTTGGCACCAAAAACCTTCAATTTTTTGCCAATGATTAAGCAACGAAAAAAGGCCTGCATGATCGCTCATGCAGGCCTTGCAAATTTTCAGAGACGGCCCCGAAGGGTGTCGTCTTAGCCCATCGCCTTGATGCGCGCGCTGAGACGCGAAATCTTGCGGGAGGACGTATTCTTGTGCAGCACGCCTTTGCCGGCAGCGCGCATGATTTCCGGCTGGGCAACCTGGAGAGCGGTCTGCGCAGCGGACTTGTCGCCCGACGCAATTGCTTCCTCTACCTTGCGGATAAAGCGGCGCATGCGCGAACGGCGTGCGGTGTTGATTTCCGTGCGGCGCGCGATCTTGCGCACCATCTTCTTGGCTGAGCGTGTATTCGCCATCAAAAACTCCTGAGTGTCCCGTCGGACGCAAGCGGCGGACATACCCAAAGGCCCCTTCTGCGTCAACTGTGATGGGCTGTATCGGCTGAAGAAAGCGCAGCGCCCGTCGCAGGTGCGTCGGTGAGGCGCAGGAACGCGCCCCGGACTGTGCGCTTTGTACCTCAGCAAACACGAGGACTAAAGCCATGACCCAAGCCGCCCGCGCCGCCATTGTCGACAAGGCCGAGGCCGAGTTTCGCCTTGCTGATGTACAGATAGATGATCCGGGCCCGCATGAGGTGCGGATACGTATTATCGCCACCGGTCTCTGCCATACTGACCTCGCTGTGCGCGATGGGATGCTGCCTACCAATTTCCCGGTGGTGCTTGGGCATGAGGGCGCGGGTATCATCGAAGCGGCCGGTAAACATGTAGATGGGCTGAAGACTGGCGACCGCGTCGTTCTCAGCTATGGCTCTTGCGGGTGCTGTCGTCCCTGTATGGAAGGTGATCCTGCCTATTGCGACGACTTCACTGACCTCAACTTCCTTAACAAGCGCCTCGGCAGCGAAGGCAAGGTGTTCAAGGACGATGTGAACGCTGCTTTCTTCCAGCAATCCTCCTTTGCCACCTACGCGATCGCGCATGAGCGCAATGTGGTGAAAGTGCCGGACGAGGCACCGCTCAAACTTCTCGGCCCACTTGGCTGCGGAATCCAGACCGGTGCAGGCGCGGTTCTCAACACCCTCGCCCCGCGCACTGGGACCTCCATCGCAATCAGCGGGGTCGGTAGTGTGGGCCTTTCGGCTGTGATGGCCGCAAAGCTTTCAGGCTGCCAACCGATTATCGCCATCGACATGCAGGAAGATCGTCTGAAGCTCGCACAGGAGCTCGGCGCAACGCACACGATCAAGGCGGATGCAGGCGAGGTGCCAGAAATGGTTCGTGAAATCGCGCCCGAAGGTGTCGATGCCGTTATAGAATGTTCGGGCGCCAAGTCCGCAGCGCGCAAAGGGTGGGCATCGCTTGCGAACCGCGGTGCCCTTTTGATCGTCGGCGCACCACCCGGCGGGACCGCTTACGATTTCGATGCCAATGAGCACATTTTAAGCGGCCGCAAGATCATTGGCTGTGTCGAAGGCGACAGCGTCGTGAAAGTCTTCATCCCGCGACTTATCCAACACTATCTTGATGGCAATTTCCCGTTCGACCGGCTGGTCAGCGAGTACCGCTTCGATGACATCAACAAGGCTGTCCAAGACATGGAGGACGGCAAGGCGATCAAGCCTATCCTGATCATGTCCGAGGATAGCTGATATAAGAGAGGCGCACCTGGTAAATCCGGGTGCGCCTCATTCTTTTCAATTAGATTGCGTCGCCTAGCGGTTCTTGAAGTGCGGCTCGCGCTTCTCGACGAAGGCTTCCATGCCTTCCTTCTGGTCTTCGGTAGCGAAGAGGGAATGGAAGAGGCGGCGCTCGAACAGGACACCCTGGCTGAGCGTGGTTTCATAGGCGGCGTTGACCATTTCCTTGGTCATCATCGCGGTTGCGCGCGGCATGGACGCAATCTTGCGGGCGACAGAGCGGGCTTCGTCCACGAGGTCATCAGTTGGCACGATGCGGGAGACGAGGCCGCAGCGCTCGGCTTCTTCAGCGTCCATCATGCGGCCAGTGAGGCACATTTCCATGGCCTTGGACTTGCCTGCAAAGCGGGTAAGGCGCTGTGTACCGCCTGCGCCGGGTGAAACGCCGATGGTGATCTCCGGCTGGCCAAACTTGGCATTCTCTGCCGCAAGGATGAAGTCACACATCATGGCAAGCTCACAGCCGCCCCCAAGGGCGTAGCCGGAGACAGCCGCGATGACTGGCTTGCGCATGCGGGACGCGCGCTCCCAATTGCGAGTAATGAAGTCAGCATAATACGCGTCGAGATAGGACTGCTCGCGCATTTCCTTGATGTCGGCACCTGCGGCAAACGCCTTCTTGGAGCCGGTGATGACGATGCAACCGATTGAGGCGTCATTGTCGAACCGGTCGAGCGCTTCGGTCAGCTCATCCATGAGCGCATTATTGAATGCGTTAAGCGCGTCGGGACGGTTCAGCGTGATGATGGCAACTGCCTCATCCACCTCAGTCAAAAGCGTTTCATAGGCCATGATACGATCTGGTTCCTGTGCTTGCTTGCCTTTCGCGGTCTTAGCCGCAAGTTGGGGAGGGATAGGGGAAGAAAGACCCCGCGTCGATAGGGAGTGACCAGCATGATGATGACCAACCTGAAGAGTTCTGTGGGTGGAGGGGCTTTCCTCCTGGCGGCGATGGTGGCGGTCTGTCCGACGGCTGCGGCCCAGTCGGCGGACGCGCAGACCGACGAAGCCGGCGACGCGCCTACCCCTTTTGAATATAGCGATCCGGCTGAAGGCGACCGGATGCCATCAGGCCGGGATATCGGCACACGTTCTTCGGTTGTGGCACCACATGCGGCGGCTGCCACGGCCCATCCGCTGGCGACGCGGATCGCCCTCAATGTCATGGAAGATGGCGGTAACGCCGTGGATGCAGCGATTGCGGCGAATGCCATGCTCGGCCTGGTCGAGCCGACGGGCAATGGCATTGGCGGTGATCTCTTCGCCATTGTCTGGGACCCGGAGACCGAAACGCTTTACGGTTATAATGGCTCTGGCCGCTCTGCGATGGGCGCGACACTGGAAGACATGCAGGCGGCAGCTGACGAATTCATGAATGGCGAGGAAATTCCGCCCTATGGCGCAGCCCCCGTCACCGTTCCCGGCACAGTCGATGGCTGGTTCGCCCTGCATGACAGGTTCGGCAGCGTCGGCATGGATGAGTTGCTCGCCCCAACAGTGAGCTATGCCCGCGAAGGCGCGCCGATCCCGGAAGTCATCGCTTATTACTGGGGCCGCAGCGCCGCCAACTTCCCGCAATATGCGACAAGCGGCATGATCGAGGAATTCGACAATGCGCGTGAGACCTTTTTCTCCCCTACGCCGCGCGAAGGGTCTCTCTTTACCAATCCAGACCTTGCCAACACGCTGGAGACTATAGGCGCCGAAGGCCGCTCTGCTTTCTATGAAGGCGAGATTGCGCGCACGATGGGCGCCTATTTCGAGCGGATCGGCGGATATCTTCGCTATGAGGACTTTGCCGCCCATGAGGGCGAATGGACCGAACCGCTCTGCGTCGACTATCGCGAGACTCGCCTCTGTGAGCTGGGGCCGAACACGCAGGGTGTGGCCGCGCTCCAGATGCTTCAGATGCTGGAAGGGTTTGACCTTCGCGGCATGGGCTTTGGCTCGCCGGATTCCATCATGGCGCAGGTTGAGGCCAAGCGCCTTGCCTTTGCCGACCGCGCCAAGGGCTATGCCGACGCGGATTTCAGCGGTGTTGATCCGGAGGTCTTCATCCGTGACGGCTATAATGTCGAGCGCGCGCAGGCGATCAGTCTGACAGAGCCGATGACGCAGGTCGATGCCGGTATGGACTTTCAGGCCATGGCGGCCGACGAGACGCTGGAAGAGGGCGACACGACCTATCTGACAGTCGCTGACCAGAACGGTATGATGGTCTCGCTGATCCAGTCGAACTATCGCGGTATGGGCACGGGGCTAGTTGCAGATGGGCTTGGCTTCATGTTTCAGGATCGCGGCCAGCTCTTCAGCCTCGACCCGGAGCATCCGAATGCATTCGAGCCGGGCAAGCGTCCCTTCCACACCATCATTCCTGCCTTTGCCTACAAGCAGGTCGAGGGTGAGTATGAGCCCTGGATGAGCTTCGGCCTGATGGGCGGCGGCATGCAGCCACAGGGCCATGTCCAGATCATTTTGAACCTAGTTGACTATGATATGGGCCTTCAGGAGGCGGGTGATGCGGCCCGCTGGGAGCATAGGGGCGGCTGTGAGCCGACCGACGACTATTCCGGCGATACCTGCATCAACGAATTGGGTGTAGTGCATCTGGAAAGCGGTATCCCGCCCGAAACCCGCGCCGAACTCGAAGCTCGCGGCTATACGGTCGAGTGCTGCGATGCAAACGGCGGCGGCTATCAGGCGATTATGAAGGATTTCGAGTCTGGTGCCTGGATCGCGGCCACTGAGATGCGCAAGGATGGAACAGCGGGCGGGTTCTAACGCCTGTTCTGATCCTGACCAATTTGCAGAAGCCGTCCCTCATCTGAGGGGCGGCTTTTCTACAGTGGCCAGAACAGGGGGATGACCAGCATGGCGACGGCGAAGAAGGTGAGGTTCAGCGGGAGGCCGATACGGGCGAAGTCGCTGAACTTGTAGCCGCCTGCCGTATAGACCAGCGTGTTCGTTTGATAGCCGATCGGGGTCGCAAAACTGGCGCTGGCTGCAAACATCACGGCGACGACGAAGGCGCGCGGATCAGAGCCAAGGTTCTCGGCAAGACCTATCGCAATTGGGGTCATCAGGATCGCGGTCGCATTGTTTGAGACAATTTCAGTCATGGCCGAGGTCAGAAAGTAGACCGCTGCGAGGGCTGCAAGGGGCCCAAATACGCCTATTGGTGCGGCGATCGAATTGACGAGCAGGGCAGCGGCGCCAGAATTCTCCATCGCCATGCCGAGCGCCAGCATCCCGAATATGAGCATGAGGATGTCCCACTGGATCGCCTTGTAGGCGTCCTGATGGTCAATACAGCCAAGCGCGATCACCAGTGCGGCAGCGATGAGGGCGAGTCCCGCAATCGGCATGAGGCCAAGCGCGGCGAGCGCCATGACAGCGATAACGGCACCGATGGCAATCGGCGCCTTGTCACGGCGCAGCGGGCGCTCGGAGGTTTCTGTCAGATTGCTCAGCATCAGATCGTCAAACATCTGACGCATGCCGGCGGGCGGGCCTTCGACCAGAACCGTGTCGCCGAGATTGAAGCGGATGCCGCGCCCTTCGAGGCTGATATTCTCACCGCGGCGATGAATGGCGAGAGCATAGATACCATAGAGACGCACGAGGCCGGCGCCGACGATGGGGCGGCCGATGAGGCGGGATTCCGGGCCAACTACGCCTTCCATGAGGACGGTTTCACTGGTCTGGACAGGTTCGATGGCGTGGCGCTGGCTTTCGCTGCCGGACCCTATGGCGACATCACCAGCTTCGCGCAGGCTGAGCATCTCGGAAACAGGAGAGCGCACGACGAGCCGGTCGCCCGCCTCCAGGACAAGCGACGCGAGCTCATCACGGCGTGAGCGGTTCGCCCGCATGACGTCGATAACGGTAAAGCCCTTTTCGGGGGTAAAGCCGGTTTCCTTGATCGCCTTTCCGATAAGCACCGAGTCGACAGGGACCAGGACCTGCGCAATGAAGCGGCGGTTCTTCGTGGTCGGTAGAAGGTCCGCCAGTGTGTCGCGGTAGGGCAGCAGCCAGCGGCTTGCGAGCGCCATATAGATAATGCCGGCCACCGCCATGATGATGCCGGCCCCGGTTATCTCGAAGATGCCGAAGGGCGCGAGGCCTGCATTCTGGGCGACACCATCAACCAGCAGGTTCGTCGACGTACCGATCAATGTCGTCATGCCGCCGAAGATGGATGCGAAGGAGAGCGGAATAAGAAGGCGAGACGCGGATGTGCCAATCGTCTGGGCAAGGCGAATGGCCACCGGGATCAGGATCACAACGATCGGCGTGTTGTTCATGAAGGCCGACAGCATCACCACGATGGCCATCAGTGCGATGACGGCGACAAGCGGCGTCCAGTTCTTCGCGATCCGGATGACCCAGTTACCCGCTGCCGCGATCACGCCCGTTCGCTCAAGAGCGGCCGACAGGACGAACATGGCCGCGATGGTAATCGGCGCTGCGTTGGAAAAGACGCCAAGCGCTTCTGGCACCGAAAGAATGCCGGTCAGCAAAAGCGCGGACATGGCGAGCAATGCCACGACATCCGCCGGGATCTTCTCGCGCAGGAAGC
Source organism: Henriciella barbarensis (assembly GCF_003576345.1). Lineage (GTDB taxonomy): Bacteria > Pseudomonadota > Alphaproteobacteria > Caulobacterales > Hyphomonadaceae > Henriciella > Henriciella barbarensis. Next base: position 1,371,949 of record NZ_QWGB01000005.1, read on the forward strand.
TGACAAAGACAGCGACCAGTAGCACGAAGACGAGCGCGATCTGGAATTCCTGCGGCAGGATAATGTCAGGCATGAAAGCGGGGCCCCGGTCGTTTCACTCTAACGATAGACGACTGGAGGCAGGGTCAACGCAACCGTCAATTTAGAAGAACTCCTGACGCGGACTATTCCTGAATGCATGGCTGGCGTAGATGCCTGCAGGTTCAGCGCTCTGATTTCAAGCGGTAAAGCAAGTCGAGTGCCTCGCGCGGTGTGAGGTCATCAGGGCTGACCGCATCAAGCAGCCTCAGGGCCGGGTGATCCTCTGCCGGGCTGAACGTTTCGGGCTCTTCAGCGACGGATGCGAAGAGCGGCAGGGATTCCACGGCGTCTGGCTTGGTTTCCAGCTTTTTGAGGACCTGTTCGGCGCGGCGCACCGCGCGAGCCGGTAGTCCTGCGAGCCGGGCGACCTGAACGCCATATGAGCGGTCAGCCGGGCCGCTCGCGACATCGTGCAGGAAGACCAGCTCATCTTTCCATTCCTTGGCGCGCAGCGACAGATTGGCGGCGTGGGGAAGCTCCTCCGCGAGGCCGGTCAGCTCATGATAGTGGGTGGCGAACAGGGCCCGGCACTTATTGGTATTGTGGAGGTGTTCGACAGCGGACCAGGCAATGGCGAGGCCGTCATAGGTCGACGTCCCCCGGCCTACCTCGTCCAGAATGACAAAACTACGATCTGTGGCCTGGTTCAGGATGGCGGCGGTTTCGACCATCTCCACCATGAAGGTCGAACGCCCGCGTGACAGGTCATCGGACGCACCGACGCGGGAGAAGATACGGTCGGCAATCCCGAGCCGCAGCGACTTTGCTGGCACGAAAAGCCCGGCCTGTGCGAGGATGACGGCAAGGCAGGCCTGACGCAGATAGGTCGATTTACCGGCCATGTTGGGGCCGGTGACAAGCGCGAGGCGCGGTGCAAGCGCGCCTGATGCATCCATGTTGAGGTCGTTGGCTGTAAAGCCCTCGCCTTCGGCCTTGAGGGCTGCTTCCACGACCGGGTGGCGCAGGGCTTCTGCTTCGAAAACCGGCTCATCGGCCAGAACAGGGCGGACGGCGTCGTGCGCATCGGCCCAGCCGGCGGCGGCGGCGGCGACATCTATCTCGGCGAGAGCGTGCGCAGCCTCGGAAATTGCCTCAGTCACGCTCTCGACACGCAGGCAGAGTTCTCTGAACAGCTCAATCTCGCGTGTCTGGGCGGCCTCTTCGGCGCGAGAGATACGGCCGGCAAGATCAGACAGGTCTGCCGTTGAGAAGCGCATATTGGAGGCGAGCGTCTGACGATGAATGAAGGTTTCGGCATGCGGCGGCTTCATTAGTGCATCGCCATGGCGGGCGGGCACATCAATGAAATAGCCAAGGACATTGTTGAATTTGATCTTGAGCGCGCTGATGCCTGTCTCATCACAATAGCGGGCTTGAAGCTCGGCGATGATCTTGCGGCTATCGCGGCGAAGCGAACGGGACTCGTCCAGCGCCGCATCCCATCCATCGGCGATAAAGCCGCCATCTCGCGCAAGCGTGGGCAGGTTTTCAGCCAGCGCGTTTTCGAGGTCGTCCGCAAGATGCGTAAGGTCTGCGTGACTGGCAGGGTCGAGCGCCGACACCGCGCTGGCGACGAGCGCCGGAAGTCCGGTCTGTAACGATGCCAGCATCGAGGCAAGGGACGCGCCTTCCCTGATCGCGACCGCAATCGATTTCAGATCACGCGGGCCGCCGCGCTCCAGCCGGATCCGCGTACGCGCGCGTTCAAGGTCAGGCGTGGCCTTCAGGCAGGCGCGTACATCGCTGCGAATATCGCTCTCCTGAAGGAAGAATGAGACCGCGTCATAGCGCGCTTCAATTGTCTCGCGCCCGCATTCCGGCCTCGATAGCCGGTCAGCAAAAAGGCGCGCGCCGGGCGCCGTCAACGTGCGGTCGACCGTGGCGAGAAGGGTGCCCTTGCGCCCACCCTGCATGGCGGTGTCAATCTCGAGGCTGGCACGCGTGGCGGGGTCAATGGAGAGGCTGGCGGACTGGCCGCGTCGGTTCGGCGGGTCGAGGCGGATGTCGGCGCCTGCCTGGGTCAGGCTGAGATAGTCCAGCAGCAGGCCGCAAGCGCAAAGCTCTGCCTTGGTAAAACTGCCAAATCCGTCCAGCGCGGCGAGCCTGTAAGCTGCTTTCAGCGCACTCTCGCCTGACCCCACACTGGCCGCGCGCGACGGCCGCCGTGTGACAGGCATCCGCAAGGAAGCCAAGGCCTGACGCACCAGAGGGCGGGCCTCGTCATCCTCTGTCACGAGAAGTTCGCTGATCGGCAAGCTGGCAGCTTTCTCGCCGATCGTTTCGGGCGAGACCTCCATAATCTCAAAGGCGCCAGTAGAGACGTCGCAGGCCGCGATCGCCGCCTCGGTACCGCCTGCTGCGAGGGCAATAGCGGCGAGGACCTGCCCTTGTCTGGAGGACAGGATGGTGTCCTCGGTAATTGTGCCGGGGGTCACAACACGCACGACGTCGCGGTTCACAATGGATTTGGAGCCGCGTTTCTTTGCCTCTGCCGGGCTTTCAGTCTGTTCGCAGACAGCGACGCGCTCACCAGACTTGATAAGGCGGGCAAGATAAGCCTCTGCGGCATGATAGGGCACGCCCGCCATGGGGATCGGCTTGCCATCATGCTCGCCGCGCGCGGTCAGCGTGATGTCGAGAATCTCTGCCGCCCGCACGGCATCCTCGAAGAAAAGCTCATAGAAATCGCCCATGCGGAAGAAGAGCAGGGCGTCCTGATGCCTCGCCTTTATCTCAAGATATTGCGCCATGAAGGGCGTCGGTACCTTTTTCTCAGGCGCGGGTCGGGTGGCAGTGTCTGGCATCGAATGAAATCTAACGGATTCGCATGGGAGGTGTGCAAGCCAAATAACCAGTGTAACGCGGGTTGTCGGCAATTCCGCAGCGGCTTAGAGACGAAGTTACATTATAGTCCAAACCTGAAAGCCACTGCCATGACGTCCAAGCGTCCAACCTTTACCGACAAGGAAGCGCTAGACTTCCATAGTCACCCAACGCCAGGCAAACTCTCGGTCACGCCGACCAAGCCGATGGCTACGCAGCGCGACCTGTCGCTTGCCTATAGCCCTGGTGTTGCTGTGCCGGTGAAGGCCATCGCAGCGGACAAGGACCTTGCCTACGAGTACACCTCGAAGGGCAACATGGTCGCTGTTATTTCCAACGGAACGGCCATTCTGGGCCTGGGCGATCTTGGTGCAATGGCGTCCAAGCCGGTCATGGAGGGTAAATCTGTCCTCTTCAAGCGCTTTGCTGACGTCGATTCCGTCGATGTAGAAGTGTTCTCAAACGACACCGAAGAGCTGATCACGACGATCCGCAACATCGGCGAGACGTGGGGCGGCATCAACCTCGAGGACATTGCCAGCCCTGAGTGTTTCATCATTGAAAGCCGTCTTCGCGAAGAGCTCGACATTCCGGTCTTCCACGATGACCAGCATGGCACGGCTATCATTGCCGCAGCTGGCCTGATCAATGCGTGCAATATCACGGGCCGAGAGCTACAAGATGTGAAGGTCGCCATCTCAGGTGCTGGCGCCGCTGGGCTCTCCTGCGCAGGACTGATCCGTCACCTCGGCGTGAGGCCAGAAAATATCCTCATGTGCGACAGCCGCGGCGTCGTCTATGAAGGCCGCACCGAGAAGATGGACCAGTTCAAGTCTGCATTCGCGGTGAAAACCGAGAAGCGTACTCTGACCGAAGCTATGGACGGTGCAGACGTCTTCCTCGGCCTCTCCATCGCAGGCGCCGTCACCAAGGAGATGGTCGCCAGCATGGCGCCGAACCCGATCATCTTCGCCATGGCGAACCCGGACCCGGAAATCACGCCGGAAGAGATCAAGCAGGTGCGCGACGATGCGATCATCGCGACCGGTCGCTCTGACTATCCGAACCAGGTCAATAATGTCCTTGGCTTTCCCTATATCTTCCGCGGCGCGCTCGATGTGCGTGCCCGCTCGATCAACGAAGAGATGAAGGTCGCAGCCGCGCAGGCGCTTGCGGAACTGGCGCGCGAAGACGTGCCGGACGAAGTGGCCGCGGCCTATCATGGCTCGCGCCCGCAATTTGGCCGCGACTATATCATCCCGACGCCGTTCGACCCGCGTCTGATCAGCTTCGTGCCGCCTTTCGTGGCGCAAGCGGCGATCGATACGGGCGTTGCGCGTAAGGAAATTCCAGACATGGACGAGTATCGCCGCTCACTGGCGCGCCGTCTCGATCCAACCGCCTCTTTCGTGCAAAGCGTGCAGGCTGCCGTGCGCGAAAAGAAGGCCCGCATTGTGTTTGCGGAGGGCGAAGAGCCATCCGTCGTTCGCGCCGCCTTCTCGTTCAAGAACCAGGGTCTTGGCGAGCCGGTCCTGATCGGCCGCGAGGAGCAGGTCACCCGCACCATGCAACAGATGGGCGTGCCGGAAGGCTCGCTTGAGATCGTCAATGCGCGCCTGTCGGATCGCAATCCGGAATATACCGATTACCTCTATGACCGTCTGAAGCGCCAGGGCTTCCTGCGCCGCGATGCCCAGCGCCTCGTCAACCAGGACCGCAACGTGTTCGGCTCCTGTATGCTGAAATTTGGCGACGCGGATGGCATGATTACGGGCGTTACGCGTAATTACGACGTCGCTCTGAAAGACGTACAGACCGTGCTTGATCCGATCCCGGGCAGGCAGGTCATCGGCATGTCTATGGTCATCAACCGGGGCAAGACGATCTTCATCGCCGATACCTCGATTACCGAACTGCCAGTGGCAGAAGACCTTGTCGGCATCGCCTGTGAATCGGCCAGCTCGGTCAAGGCGCTCGGCTTTACCCCGCGCGTGGCCTTCGTGTCTTATTCGACCTTTGGCAACCCGATGGGGGAGCGCGCCGAGAAAGTCCGTGAAGCCGTCGCTATGCTGGATGCGCGCGACGATATCGACTTCGAATATGAAGGCGACATCTCGGTGGATGTTGCGATGAACCCCGGCCACAAGCTGGTCTACCCGTTCTCGCGCCTCACTGATGCGGCCAACGTGCTGGTCATGCCGGCCATCCACTCAGCTGCGATCGCAACAAAGATCCTGACCTCAATGAGCCGCGCGACCGTTATCGGCCCGATCCTGCTCGGTTTTGAAAAGCCGGTTCAGATCGCCTCGCTCGGCGCAACCGTGAACGATATCGTGAACCTCGCGACCTTCGCCGCCTTCGACATCGACATGCTCGGTCACATACCTGCGGCGAAGTAGAAGCTGCGGTATCGCCCAGTTCGTCTGGGTGGGAAATATCAAAGGCCCGATATCAGCTCTTGGCTGTTGTCGGGCCTTTTTCATTAGGGACGGTATCGGCTGGCAGGTCTTCGGGTTCGTCGATCCTTATGCCCTTCGCCCTGTCAGGGCCATAGCGCATCACGAACAGGATGAGCAGGACTGGGGGGATCGTGTAGAGCGCAGTTACCGTGAAGAAGCCGGCCCAGCCGATCGCTTCTGACAGTGGTCCCGACGTGGTGGTGGCAGCAAGTTTACAGAAGAAGGAATAGGCAGAGCTGAGCAGTGCATATTGCGTCGCTGCAAACTTCCGGTCTGCGAGCGACGACATATAGGCGATGAAGACGGAGCCGACGAAGCCTGCTGCCAGATTGTCAGCCACGATCACGCCCATCAGCGCCCAGACGGTTGGGGTATGGACTTCAGCGCCCGGGGGTGGGGCGATGCCCTGCGACACGGCGTTCGCGACGATGTCGAGGTCCGGACCAGCAGCGACTGCGAGCGCTGCGAAGGCGCCATTCGTCAGCAGGGTGATCACGCCGCCCGCGATCATGGCGCGCATCAGGCTGTACCGGACGGCAACAAATCCGCCGACAAAGCCGCCGACGATGATGGGCCATGGACCGAGCATGCCCTGTATCCACCCGACCGTTTCGCGGCTGTAACCTAGATCGACATAGAAGGGGCTCGCCATGACGCCCATGGTGAAGTCACTGATCCGGTAGAGCGTGACGATGCCTGCGACGGGGATCGCCCAGAGGCCGAACTTTCTGACCAGCTGCCAGAACGGTTCAATAACGGCGTCCTTGACCTTCCCGGCAAAGGACTTGCTTTCGTCAGCCAGGCGCTCGACGCGCTCTGGCTCGGAAATCACGAAGATGACGATTGCGCCAATGACAAGCATGACGACGGCCATGAGCGAATAGGCGAAATGCCAGCTTGTGGCGCCTGCGATGACCATGCCAAAGCCAGAGAACATGATGGCGAAGCGATAGCCGAGATTGTAGACCGCAGCCATGTTGGCCTGCTCGTCATTTGGCGCAGATTCAATCCGCCACGCATCAACGGCGATATCCAGCGTTGCCCCGGAAAAAGCCAGAACGAGAGCGCCTATAACCACAGGCGTAAGGGCGACCGCCGGGTCGCTTGAGCTGATAAGTAGAAGGCCGAGCGAGGTGCCGCTTATCGCGAGGATCATCCAGCCCCGGCGCTGGCCAAGAAGCCCGGTCAGTACCGGGAGTTTGATCCGGTCAACAGCGGGTGCCCAGAGAAACTTGAGCGAGTATGCGAAAGAAACAGCGTAGAGTCCGCCGATGGATGCCCGGTCGATGCCTGCCTCGCGAAGCCAGAACGAAAGCTTCGAAAACACCATCATGAGCGGCAGGCCCGAGGCAAAGCCAAGGACCAGCATGAAAGCCATGGTAGGTTTCAAGTATTTATGGAAAGCACTCGACAGGGTCTCGCGCCCATCAGTGGCACCGGCTTTCGACGTCCCGCTCATGCGGCCCCTTGCCGCCGTGCGGTCCAGTCTGTGGCGAGGCGGCGGAGAGATTCGGCGTCGAGCGGTTTGGCGGCGACACCATCGGCGCCGCTCTGGCGCGCACGGCGCTCGATTTCTGGATTGATTTCAGCAGAGATCGCAATGATCGGCATGGTCTGTCCGGCCTCTCTCAGGGCTTTCATTGCTTCATAGCCGTCCATGATCGGCATGCGCAAATCCATAAATACCAGAGCAGGTGAAATTGTCTCGGCGATGTCGACCGCTTCGCGCCCGGTCGAGGCAACAGTGACGCTGAAACCAGCCGATTCCAAGGCGCGCCGTGCAATCAGCGCATTCACCGGATTATCGTCGGCGATCAGGACGCGGCCGTCAGCTGAGGCAGCGATATCTTCTTCTCCGCCCTTGCCGCCTTTAGAGACCAGCAGAATGCGTTCGACGAGAGACGAGTCCCTAAGCGGACGCACCAGCCAGCCTGTAACACCCATTTTGTGGAAACGGCTGATCAGGCCGCGATCAGCCGGGCGCACCACAACCAGTACAGGCGCGACGGCGGTGAGTGCTTTCAGGCTACGTTCCGGAAGTTCTGCAGCCGCAATGATCAGCGTTGGACGGGCGCGGCGGGCTTCACCCGCTGAATGAACGAGCGAGACACGGGCGCCGCTTTCTTCGAGCGCGCCCCAGGCTGAGAGCGAAGTTGCGGGCGGAAGACCGGCAAAAGCGATATGGATGCCCGAAAGCTTGTCTGATCGGACGGTGTCCGCCTCTTCCACGATATCGGCGGGCGCGTCAGCTCGAAAACACGTGCCGTCACCCGGCGCGCTTCGCAGCGTGATTGATCCGCCCATCGCTTCGCTGAGCCGTTTGACGATGGCGAGGCCGAGCCCGACGCCACCATCCTTGCGGGCATCATCAGCAGACGTCTGGCGAAAGGCATCGAATAGCCGGATCTGGTCCTCAGCAGCGATGCCGGGCCCGGTGTCGCGCACGTTGAAAATGAGCTTGCCTCGGCGATAGTCCATATCAACCAGAACACCGCCAGTTTCGGTAAATTTGAGTGCGTTGCCGACCAGGTTGAACAGGATCTGGCGCAGCTTGCCAGCGTCAGCTTTCATGCGGGCCGGTACGCCCGGGCGGCACAGAACGCCAAGATCCAGCCCGGCTGCATGGGCGCGGGGCGAAAGAAGCTCGGTCACTTCGCGTGCAAGATCCCGTACGCAAAAGACTTCCGGCTCCAGTTCAGGGGCGGCGGTATCCAGCCGGGCATAGTCGAGAATGTTGTTGAGAAGATCGAGAAGACGCGAACCGGACGCGCGGATCGCTTCGGCATACTCCTTCTGAGCCGGGTCAAGCTCTGTCTCAAGGAGCAATGAGACAGTGCCAAGAATACCGTTGAGGGGTGTGCGGATTTCATGGCTGGTGGTCGCCAGAAAGGCCTGCTCGGTCGACGGGGCGTCATTCTTCTCTGTCATGTCGGCAAGTTCTACCGCGAAACATTGAGCAATGACTTAACTGTCACCCTGCCTAGTGGGCGAGCGAGCGCGCGTGGCTGACGGTTTCCCCTTCAGGTGGGCGGCGGCGATAACTCAATGCTTCGGCAATATGGACACGCCGCACCCCACCCGCACCATCAAGATCTGCAATTGTGCGAGCAACTTTCAGCACGCGATGATAGGCGCGGGCCGACAAGGCGAGCTTGGCTGCGGCATCAGCAAGGAGGGCGTTGGCGGCCTCATCGGGCGAAGCGATATCGGTCAGGTGGCGGGTCGGCGCATCGGCATTGATCGGGCGGCGGCCATCTTCTGCGCCCAGCTTCTCGAACCGGTCCGTCTGAATGTCGCGCGCCTGCTGCACCCGAGTGGCAGCTTCGCTCGTGCCCTCGGTCGGGGCAGGCAGTGCAAGATCAATGGCGGTGACAGGAGGGGTGTCGAAGAAGAGGTCGATCCGGTCGAAGAATGGCCCTGAAATACGCGACTGGTATTGGCGTGCGCAGGCAGGGCCGCGGCGGCAGGCGCCGTCACCCGGCCCGCCGCCGCAGCGGCAGGGGTTCATCGCGGCAACAAGCTGGAAGCGGGCCGGGTATCTGACATGGCGATTGGCGCGCGAGATCACGACCGCGCCATCCTCCAGCGGCTGACGAAGACTATCCAGCACCTGGGCTGGAAACTCCGGCAACTCATCGAGGAAAAGGACGCCGTGATGGGCGAGTGAGACTTCGCCCGGTCTTGCCTTTATGCCGCCGCCAACGAGCGCGGCCATTGAGGCTGAATGGTGCGGCGCGCGGAAAGGGCGCTGGCGCGAAAGCTTGCCGCGCTCCAGCATGCCGGCGACAGACTGGATCTGCGATACTTCCAGAAGCTCAGTTGCGGAAAGGGGCGGTAGCAAGCCAGGCAGGCGTTGGGCCAGCATGGATTTTCCAGACCCGGGCGGGCCGCAGAATAGCAGGTTGTGACCACCAGCCGCGGCAATTTCGAGTACGCGCTTTGCGCCGTCCTGTCCCTTTACATCTGCGAGGTCCGGTACGGCTTGCGGCGGCGCAAGCTCTCCGGCGACAGGGGCCGGCAGGCTGCTACGGCCGGCAAAGTGATTGATCATGGCGATGAGGCTTGGCACGGCCAGCGTGCCTTCACCGGCCCAAGCCGCTTCGGGGCCGCAGACTTCCGGACAGATCAGCCGTAAGTCCATCGCCTGCGCGGCCATGGCGGCAGGGAGGACACCGAGCGTTGGCCCAAGCGCGCCGTCGAGCGACAATTCCCCAACGGCCGCGTGACCATCCAGCGCATCGGGAGCAATCACGCCCATGGCCGCCAGCATGGCGAGCGCGATGGCAAGGTCATAATGGCTGCCCTCCTTGGGGAGGTCGGCTGGCGCGAGATTTACGGTGATCCGCTTTGGCGGCGTGGCAAGACCGATGGCGGAGAAGGCCGCGCGCACGCGTTCCTTGCTTTCGCCGACGGCCTTGTCGGGCAGGCCAACAATCGTGAAAAACGGATTGCCTGAACTGATCTGTACCTGAACGTCGACGGGTTTGGCTTCGATGCCTTCAAAGGCAAATGTCGTGACGCGGCAGACCATGGCGATATCCTTTCGCAATCCGACCTAGCACGAAGACCGGAACAAAGAAAGAACAATATCGCCCGAAGGTTTAAGTTCGTCTAGGCCTAGTCGAGGCGAATGACGTCGTCGTCATCCTCTGTATTCACGTCGGGGGCTTGCGTCCGACTGCGGGTCGCGATGTCTGCGGCAGGATTGTTGAGACCCGGCACTGCGACTTCAGGCACATCGTTCAAGCGCGTTGCCGCAGAGCTTTCCGGCATTGGAATATCATTCGAGGGCGCTGGCGCGCCAGGCGTGCGCAGGTTGAAGCCACCGGAAGCCTGGGGAGCGGCCACTGGTTCACCGCCAGGAATGCGCAGATTGAAACGTGAACTGCTGGATGTGGTCGCAGCAGGCGTCTCAACGGCGGCCGGCGAAGCCGTCTGCGCCGAAACATTTTCCGGTTCAGCAGGGGCCTGCTCAGAACAGGCAGTTCCAGCAAGAGCGACGGCGAGGCCCGCGGCGAGCGATAGAGCTTTCATATTCATTCCTCCAGAGTGTGCCCGACCTCAGGATTTGGCAACTCTGTCTTGCACACAATCCCAGAAAATGCTGGCCGCATCTATGCCCGAGAAGCGTTTCAGCTCCTGTATGCCGGTCGGCGAGGTGACGTTTACTTCGGTGAGCTTATCGCCAATCACATCAATACCAACAAAAAGCTGGTCACGGCGGCGCAGCTCCGGGCCAATGATTTCACATATACGGCGATCGATATCGCTGAGCTCTGTCGGTTCTGCCGTGCCGCCGACATGCATGTTGGAGCGTGTCTCGCCCTTCTTGGGACGGCGGTTGATGGCGCCTATGGCCTCACCATTGATCAGGATGACCCGCTTGTCGCCATTGCTGACTGCGGGCAGGAAGGCCTGTGCAATCAGAGGCTCGCGCGTGCGCTCAAGAAACATCTCCATCAGGGAGGAGAAGTTGCTGTCATCTTCCTTCATGCGGAAAACGCCTGCGCCACCATTGCCGTAGAGCGGCTTGATGATGATGTCGCGGTGGCGCTGCCGGAAGGATTCGATGGCCTTCAGATCGCGTGAAATCAACGTATCAGGGATGATCTCCGGGAACAGGAGCGGGAAGAGCTTTTCCGGGCCGGAACGAACAAATTCCGGATCATTCAGGACCAGCGTCTGCCCCTTTAGTAGTTCCAGCAGGTGGCAAGCTGTGATGTAGGACATATCGAAAGGGGGATCCTGGCGCATCAGAACGACATCAATGTCGCTCGCCAGATCGATCACGGTCTCTTCGCCGAAGATGCCCGGCGTGTCCTTCACGCGTTGAACGGTCGCCGGACGGGCACGCGCCACCAGCCTGCCTGTGTCAAAGCTTAGATGCTCGGGCCCATACACAAAGATCTTGTGTCCGCGGGCTTGTGCTTCTTCTGCAAGGGCAAAGGTGGTGTCTGCGTTTATGTCCACCTTTTCCAGCGGGTCCATCTGGATCGCGATCCGCAAGCTCATGGCGCCTTGCCCTCCATCAAATCTCTTCTGTCTGGCTATATGAAGACGATTGCCCGCTTTGATAAGCGCCTTACGGGCATTGCGCTGGTATCAGACTTAAAAAACGCCCCCTCCATGAAGGAGAGGGCGTTCTCGCAATCCCTGGGAGGAAGGGGATTTATTCTGGCAGGATGACGCTGTCGATGGCGTGGATGACACCATTCGAAGTGTAGACGTCCGCCATGATGACTTCGGCGCCACCAACAGTGATGGAGTGGCCGTCATTGACGACTTCGATGGTTTCGCCGCCGAGAGTTTCGACTTCGGTCGTGCCTTCAGCAATGTCCTTGGACTTGATCTTGCCAGAGACCACGTGGAGCTGCAGGATTGCCTGAAGCTGCTCGATATTCTCGTCCATGAGCAACGTTTCGACCGTGCCGTCTGGCAGGGCAGCAAACGCGTCATTGGTTGGCGCGAACACGGTGAATGGACCTTCCGCAGAGAGGGCGTCGACGAGGCCGGCTTCGGACACGGCGGTCACGAGGGTCGAGAAATTGTCATTGCCCGAAGCGGTTTCGACAATGTTCTTCTTGTCGGACATCTCGGCGTGGTTGTCGGCGAAAGCAACGCTGGCACCGCCAACGAGCAGGGCGGTCGCGGCGACGGATGCAAAGAATTTTTTCATGGGAGGCTCCTTTGGTGTGTTGGAGCCATGTCTACGCGGCGCGTTTAGCGCTGGATCATTAAAAATTATAAACATTACAAGGGTATAATTTCCGCTAAACTACCCCTGTACCATCCTTACGACCCTTGGGCGCCCCCGGATCACTCAACCGTGAATTCATGCCTGAAAGGCAGCGGGTGAATTCTTCCGCCCTTCCCAGAACTTGCTGAACTGCGTCGCCTGACGGTAAAGGTCACCAACGCCAGACAAAGGGTCTCTCATGAAACAACCGTCGATCATTTTTTGCGGCCTGATCCTGATGGCAGGCTGTGCGCAGACCGATCTGGAAACACCTGCGACCGCGCCAGTCGGTGACGTACCAGGTGCTGAAACGGAGGCAGAGGTGCAGGAAAGAAGCATTTTCGGCTCACTGACCTACCGCCAGCGGATCGCGCTGCCTCAAGGCGCTGTTGCAAACCTTGCGGTGCGCCGCGTCGAAGCGACTGGCGAAGAAGTGCTCGCAGAACAGAGCTTCGCCCTGAATGGCCGCCAGGTGCCCATTCCGTTCGAGATCACTGCCTCCGAGGAGAGCGACGGAGCTGCCAACGAAAGCCTGAGTTTCACAGCGACCATTCTCGACAATGCGGGCGAGCTTCTCTGGCAGACAGAAGACGCGGTCAGCTTCGTTGCGGACAATCTTCGAAACGATTTGGGTATGGTGATGCTATCGCCAGCCGGAAATGATGAAGTAATACTGTCCGACGTCGCTGGACGCGACTGGATGATTGCGCGCCTGAACGGTGAGCCAGTGCTGACCTCCGCCCCAATCGTCTTGCGGTTCGATGAGAATGGTCAGATCAGCGGCAATGCGTCCTGCAACGCCTATACGGCCAGCGGAACGATCGAGAACAGCATTCTCTCCATCGGTCCGATCGCCCTGACGCGCAAAGCCTGCATGCCGGAAGTCATGGCGCAGGAGACCTTCTTCCTCGATCTGATGGAAAACGTCTCACAGATTCGGATCGACGAGACCGGTCTGTTGACCATGACATCGGACTGGGGCGAGACGCTGACCGCTCGCTAGTCGGACCAGCAACTAGTAGACAGCGCCGCCAAGCAGTTCGTCGTCCGGGGCGCGCGTTACGGCGCCGGCCCGGCGCGGGGTTTCGCGCACACGGACATAGGATACGACCCGGTTTACACCGCCGACGAGGCTCGCCTTCTCTGCGGCGGCTTCAAGTTCTGCGTCGGAACGGGCAAGGCCCATGAGATAGACGACACCATTATAGGTCTCGATGTTGAAGTTGACGCTCTTGATGTCGCGCGCAGCGATCAGGGATGAACGCACGCGAGCTGTAATCAGCTCATCAGACGCATTAGCGAAAAAGCCGCCGGGCGCCTCAATCTGGATTTCGTTGGCGACGTCGGTCACCCGCGTGGAGCTCCAGGCGATGTTTTCGGCCTTCACGCGCATCTCCGGGCTGGAGACGCGTCCTGAGAGAAGGGCGAGCCCGTTGGACACTTCGACGTCCACCTCGCCATAGCCGCCTTCGCTCAGCAGCTTCGCCTTGATCTCGTTGGACGCTGACGCGTCGTCGACGGCTTCGCCCATTGTGCGGTCCTGAACAGCGGCGACGCCTACAGCGCCTGCGGTGCCAACTGCGGCGGCGACGCAGCCACCCAGCGCAAAACTGCTCAGCAGGAGCGGGGCCATGAGACGTGTGATAGCCATGTGAGCCTCTCGGTTCGGTTCTAACTCTTAGTCTGCCACCGCCCTAGCGTCCGCTTGGGGCGAAATCTGGGCGCCACTGATCAGCCAGGTGTATTGGCCTGCGGCGCGGCTGGATCGCGACAAGGTCGAAGCGCCAGCTGAGCGTGCGCAAATCCGGCCGACGCGCGGTCCAGCTGTCCGCAGCGCGATTGATGCGTTTCCAGGAAGAAGCAGTGACGGCATTCGCCGCGCTTGTGAAGTCAGCGCGTGCCTTCACCTCGACAAAGGCGAGAACATCGCCCTTGCGTGCAATCAGATCGATTTCACCCACTGGAAGGCGCACGCGCCGCGCAAGAATGCGATATCCCTTGAGGCGAAGCCAGAGTGCAGCCAGCGTTTCTGCGCGGCGGCCGCGCGTTTCTGCCGCCTGACGCCGTCCTTTTTGCGCTCTAGCCATTCTTGAGCTGTAGCGCGCGCTGATAAAGGTCTCGCTTGGAGAGGCCGAAGACGTCTGCAACTTCATTTGCCGCGGCCTTCATCGGTAGGCGCTGCATCGCGTCGATCAGTGCGGCATCAATATCGCCCGCCTCAGCAGCCTTTACCTCTGGCGGACCGACAAGAACGACGATCTCGCCCTTCGGCGCGCCATTGGCTTCGTAGTGGGCTGCCAGCTCTTCTAGCGTCCCGCTGCGCACTTCTTCGAACAGCTTGGTAAGCTCGCGCGCCACGACGCAGTCGCGCTGCGGTCCCAGCGTTTCAGCAAGGTCTGCCAGAGAAGCGGCCAGTCTTGATCCGCCTTCATAGAATATCAGCGTCGAGGGCACCGTTTTCAGCTCTTCGGCAGCCCGCTTGCGTGGCCCAGTCTTCGGCGGAAGGAAGCCGCAGAACATGAAACGGTCGCTCGCGAGGCCGGACGCGACAAGGCCTGCCAGCATTGCGGACGCACCTGGCACCGGGACGATGCGGACGCCCGCCTCGCGCGCTTCATGCACCAGCTTCCAGCCTGGATCGGACACAAGCGGGGTGCCAGCATCCGAGATCAGGGCGAGCCGCGCACCGTCTCTCAACCGCTCAATCAGTCCGGGGCGTCGGTCGGCCCCATTATGGTCATGATAGGGGCTCACTTTTGCGTGAAGGCCATGCGCATCAAGGAGCTTGCGCGCGACCCGTGTATCCTCAGCGAGGATCTCATCGACAGCGGCGAGCGTGTCGAGGGCTCGAAGCGTTATGTCTCTGAGGTTGCCGATGGGTGTCGACACAATATAAAGTCCGGGATCAAGACGCGCGACTTCATGTTGCGTGGGCCTTGGCCCGGCACTAGTCTCGCCAGACGTCTGGCCGCTCGATCGAGAAGAAGGAAAACTGGATGACATTTGGTCTACCATCGCGCTTTGCGCGTCTTGCGCCAAGCCTTGCGCTGGCAAGTTTTCTGTTAGTGACCGCATGTGCGACAGATCCGATGCGTCCGCCAGCGCCAATCGAGACCGGGCAAAGCCGCGGTGACCGGGGAGATGACCGTTCCGGCCGCGGCGATCAGGGCATTGAGGAAGAAGGCCTTGATGGTCTCCACGATGATGAAGGCATCACACCTGCCGAGGATGTCTCCGACGCCGACAATGGCTATTTCACGCCAGACTTCATGGGCGAGCGCGATCTTTTCCGCATTGGTGTGCTGCTGCCGTTCTCGCATCCCAATTCCGGTGTACGCGCCGAAGCCGAAGGCATGCTCGCAGGCATAGAAATGGCGATATTCGACCATGCAGGCGAAGGCATGCTGGTCCTTCCGAAAGACACGGCCGGTTCACAGAGCCAGGCCATTTCCAAGGCAGAAGAGGCGCTTGCTCAAGGTGCGGACGTCATCCTTGGCCCGCTTTTCGGTACCAATATCGAAGCGCTCAACCGTGAGGGCATCGCATCCGAGACCCAGGTGATTGGTTTCTCCAATGACAGCAATGTCGCGGGCGGAAACACCTGGCTCGCCTCGATCACGCCAGAGCAGGAAGTCGCCGCGCTGGTCAGCTATGCCGTCTCTCAGGGTTACCGCCAGTTTGCCTATTTCGGTCCGCAAAGCGATCTGGGCCAGCGCATAGAGACCGCGCTCCAACGTGAAGCAAGCCGCGTGGGTGGCCGCGTGGCCGCTAGCGGTTTCTATCCTGAAAGCACCCAGTCACCGGATTCCGAGGCGCGCTATATCGCCAATGCCGTGAACAATGCCCAGCAGGGCGGCGGCAAGGTCGCTATCCTGATCCCCGAGCGAGGGACGCAGCTTCGCCGGGTCGGACCGCTCCTCAGCTATTATGGCATGAGCCGCAATGTGCAGATGATGGGACTGTCCGGCTGGGATGATCGGGCCATCTGGCGAGAGCCATCCCTGCGTGGCGGCTGGTTTGTCGCCCCGTCGCGCGATGACGTTCAGGCCTTCAACACCAAGTTCCAGCGCATCTATGGCCGCGGCCCAAGCTCGCTTGCGTCCACGGCGTATGATGCGGCGGCTCTTGTCAGCCAGCTCGGCGCGGACGGCGAAGTGACGCGCGACGAGATCGCCTCGCGCGATGGATATCTTGGGGTTAATGGTGTCTTCCGCTTTGCCCCGTCCGGCACAACGGAGCGCCGTCTCTCGATCTATGAGGTCGCAGGCTCGCAAGGTGCGGTCGAAATCAACAAGGCAGTTCAGACGTTTGATGCGGGCACCAGCTAGGCTGGTGTACCGCTTCTAGGCGTCGTCAGTTTCGGGTTCGGGCAGGTCCAGCAGACGCCGGGCAGCCTTGCGATGGCGTTCACGCACTTGCGCACCAACAATCGACAGGGCCGTCGCCAGCACGGTGGCATCATCAGCGAAGCCAAAACCAATGACAAAGTCCGGCACCCAGTCTGTGGGAAGGACGAAATAGCCAAGCGCGGCAAACAGCACGGCCTTGGCTTTTCGCGGTGTCGCTGGATCCAAGGCTGCATAATAGGCGGCTGCAAGATCATCCGCAAACGGGACGCGCCCTGCGACCCTGAAAAGCTTCGGCATAAAGCCTTTCCGGGTACGCTGGCGGTCACGTTCCAGAGACAGCGGCAGGGCGCGCGGCCCATCCTCTCCGTTCTCGATCACAATTTCCGTTGGGTGACGCATTGGCACAGCCTTTCTTGCCTCTATAGATCGCTCGCATCAGCCGAACGTTCAAGGGAGACCTATCAGACATGAAACTCAGCTCAGACATCAGTGCCGTAATCACTGGCGGCGCATCGGGCCTCGGCGCGGCCACGGCAAGACAACTTGCCTCTCACGGCGTGAAGGTCGCCCTCTTCGACCTCAATGAGGAAAAAGGCGAAGCGCTGGCCAAGGAACTCGGCGGCGTCTTCTGCAAGGTCAACGTGACCGATGAAGCTTCTGTCGACGCTGGCTTCGAGAAAGCCCGCGCTGCGATTGGACAAGAGCGGATCCTCGTCAACTGCGCCGGTACCGGCAATGCCGTCAAAACCGCCTCGCGCGACAAGGAAAGCGGCGCTATCAAGCACTTCCCGCTCGATGCCTTCAACATGATCATCCAGATCAACCTGGTCGGCACCTTCCGCTGCATCGCGAAATCGGCAGCTGGCATGATGACGCTCGACCCGATCGACGGGGAACGGGGCGCCATGGTCAACACCGCATCGGTCGCCGCTGAAGACGGCCAGATCGGCCAGGCAGCTTACTCAGCCTCCAAAGGCGGCGTTGTCGGCATGACGCTTCCGATTGCACGTGACCTGTCGCGCGAACTGATCCGCGTCAACACGATCCTGCCAGGCATCTTCAACACCCCGCTCCTGCAGGGTGCCCCGGAGAATGTGAAGCAGGCCCTTGGTGCTCAGGTGCCGAACCCGGCCCGCCTCGGAAACCCGGAAGAGTATGCATCGCTCGCAGAGCAGATGATCACCAACGCCTACTTCAACGGCGAAGACGTCCGCCTCGACGGCGCGATCCGGATGGCACCGCGCTAAGCGCCCGCCACATCAAACTCGCTGGAGCCCGCTCAGAAATGAGCGGGCTTTTTCATTCAGGCCTGCCGGGCTGGCAGGAACCTGCTGTTGCGCAGGACTAGCGCACTCACCAGGGAAACAAGGACGCCGATCGGAAGGATTTCGGTGATCGTAATCGGGATCCGGAATAGCGGGTTTGCGTACATCTCGGCGAAACCGCGCATTTTCTCAGAATAGGCTTCAAGCTCTGCGCCCGACATACCGTCTGCCTGCGCCTGCTCGATCCCGGCCTGCGCGTAGTCGGTACCGAAATCGAGGCCGGTGACAGCCAGCGTAATCTCCCAGCCGAGGGCGTATATGATCCCGGCAACCGCGCTGATCGCCAGACCCATACCGAAGGCTGGCAGGAATTTGATCACGCCGCCTTGGGCAATATCGCGCTGTCGCTTGATGGCAAAAAAGATCAGGCTCAGCGCGACCAGCATGGATGCATAGCCATAGATATGGCTGCTACTTCCACTTTCGAGAAAATCGTCACCTGCGCTGACCACAGCGGTGAACATGAACCCGCCCGTAATCAGCCCTGCCACGAGTCCGGCGATCAATATCCGTTTCAGCATCTTATCGTCTCCTTTTCGAGGATTTCTTCTGGGACCAAGACGGCGTGGTCGCCTATCGCCCAAAAGGGTGATTTTCGTAAAATCACCCGGTTTTCCTCCCGTTAGTCGACGATGCGCAGCGCTCGTGCCTTGCTCACCGCTTCAGTCCGGCGGCGCGCATCGAGTTTTTCGAGAAGACGCGAGACATGCGTCTTGACCGTATTCGGCGAGACACCGAGTGTGCGCGCAATCTCCTTGTTCGACTGACCTGCGGCCAGAAGCTCAAGCACTTCATACTCGCGGTCACTGATGCCGAGTGTTGACCGCGCCTCCGGGTTGCCCGGCGATACAGTCAGCGCGGCCTTGCGAAAAAGCTGCGCCCCGACCCAGATGCCAAGAACGAGGAAGACGAGAGCCAGTAGCGAGATGAGGAGTCCGCCGGACTGGAAGCGCGCCAGATGCGCATATTCGATCCATTGCAAGAACAGTGCGCCGGCAGCAAGCAGTACTCCGTAGGCGATCAGGCTAAGGACTGACACTGCAGGTTTTCCCGTCTTGCGCGCGGTCATGAAAAATCCCCCGGCCTTCAGTAAAGACCGGGGGATTTTGTTTGGCTAGCGCTGTCTTATGCGTGGTCCTAGCGCACTTTCGGCCGCATGATCGTGCCGGAAAGGTTGGCCAGCACATCACGCGCGTCGAAATATGCCGGGTCATCCGGAGAAGGCCCGCGGCCCATCAGTATCTCAGCCGACGCTTCGAAGCGCGTGACCTCACGGTAATCGGGGGCGCGCGAAAAGAATGGATCATTGAAGCCGCCCCAATGGTGCGGATAATAGGCGATCGCACGGCCCCGAGGCCCATAGAACCGGTAATGCGGGCTGAAATGGCTGTAAGTGCCGCCAACTGGCACAAAGCTTCGGTCCGCATCCGTGGTACGGCGGACCATCCGGAAATTGTCGTAACCCGACTGCACGGTCAATTCTGCTGCGCGATAGAGAAGATAGGTCTCGACCGTCTGGCGATCCGTCAGGCTATTGCCCGAGAAGTTCACAACCCAACGGTTCTGTTCAATCTGTTGTTCGGTGTAACCGCGATCCGATGGGGTCGCCGCCTGATAGGGTGTCGCCGTTGCACAGGCGCCAAGCAGCGCAAGCGACGCAATTGCCGGAATTAAATATGCTTTGGCCATGCCGTTACCCTCGTGCTGTTTCGATTGAAACTATATCGGGTCGAACTGAACGCCACACAACAGACAGATCAAACTGCCGTGATCATTGAAGACGCAACCGCCCCCTA
The DNA here is from genome assembly GCF_003576345.1 of Henriciella barbarensis. Lineage (GTDB taxonomy): Bacteria > Pseudomonadota > Alphaproteobacteria > Caulobacterales > Hyphomonadaceae > Henriciella > Henriciella barbarensis. Next base: position 1,391,518 of record NZ_QWGB01000005.1, read on the forward strand.
ACGCGTCCCGCGGGGTGGGTAGTCCTTCTTCTCGACGAACGCGATTGTCTCGACAACGTCATCCAGTGCCGGCCGGGCAAATGGGACAGATTGTACCCAGCCCATGTGGTAGTCTGTGCCCTTGAAAACGAGCAGTGCCGGTTCGGCGAAAACGTCTGGCTCGTCATCATTGATGGCGCTGGACGTATAGAGGCCGAACTTCTCGATGAAGTCCTCACCAATTTCATAGGCAATAGGCAGCTGATCGAGTTCCCATTCCTCATGGGCTTTATCGGCGCGGGACTTCTCTTCCATTGTGGCCGCAACAACACTGATGCCCTTGTCGGCAATTTCCTTCAGCTTCCCGCTCAGCTCTTTCAGCTGCTTTTTGCAGAGTGGGCAGTGCAGCCCGCGATACACCACAACCATGCGCCAAGGGTGCGCGTTATCATCTTGTTCGCTGAGCGACCACTTGGTTCCGTTGATGAGACTCAGGGAAAGTGGGGCTGCGTTCTGGCCGGGTTTAATCTCAGTCATGTAGGCTCCTGTTGCTTCAATACGCAAAGCTAACAGGTGAAGTTCTCCGGCGTTCCGGCGTGCTGCCGGAGCCGCGACAAAAAAGCCCGCGGGTTTGACGCCGCGGGCTTTCTCAAATCTTGTCGACAGGTGCAGCGATTACGCTGACGCGTTACCAAAGACGGTTTTCACTTCGAGGAATTCTTCGAAGCCGTAGTCGCCCCATTCGCGGCCAATGCCGGACTGCTTGTAGCCGCCAAATGCGCCGGTGGCGAAGTCCGGGCCTGCGCCATTGATGTGGACGTTACCGGCGCGGATCTGGTTGCCGACCTTGCGGGCATGGTCGAGGTCAGACGATTGCACATAGGATGACAGGCCGTAAACCGTGTCGTTCGCAATCCGGATGGCGTCTTCTTCAGTGTCGTAAGGCAGGATGCAGAGAACCGGGCCAAAGATCTCTTCGCGCGCAATCGTCATGTCATTAGTGACGTTCGCAAAGACGGTCGGTTTGGTGAAGTAACCCTTGTTGAAGCCTTCCGGGCGACCGGTGCCACCGGCGACAAGGGTTGCACCTTCGTCGATGCCCTTCTGGATCAAGTCCTGGACCTTGTTCCACTGGTTGCCATTGGAAATCGGGCCCATGGCACCGCGTGGGGCTTCGTCGCCTGCGCCAACCTTGACCTGCTCTGCGGTTGCCTTGGCAATCGCGATGGCCTCCTCCTGCTGGTCCTTCTGGACGAGCATACGCGACGGGGCGTTACAGGACTGACCGGTATTGGTCATCATCTGCATGACGCCGCCAGAAACGGCTTTCTTCAGGTCTGCATCCGGCAGCACGATGTTCGGTGACTTGCCGCCGAGTTCCAGCGCGACGCGCTTGACGGTCGGGGCAGCAGCCTGGCTGACGAGTACGCCCGCGCGGGTGGAACCGGTGAAGCTCATCATGTCGATGCCAGGGTGCTGGGACATGTAAGCACCAACGCCCGGGCCATCGCCGTTGACGAGGTTGAAGACGCCTGGTGGCACACCTGCATCGTGGAAGATTTCTGCCACGAGCATCGCGTCGAGCGGCGCAATCTCGGACGGCTTCAACACCATGGTGCAGCCCGTTGCGATTGCAGGGGCAACTTTACAGGCGATCTGGTTCTGCGGCCAGTTCCAGGGGGTGATGAAACCGCAGACGCCGATTGGCTCCTTGCGGATCAGGGTTGCGCCGCGCTCTTCTTCCCACTGGTATTCACGCAGGATTTTGGCAGCCGCCATATAGTGCCCCATGCCGGCTGGCACCTGGGCAGCGCTGGCAAGCCACATCGGCGCGCCCATCTCGTCTGAGATGGCTTTCGCCATGTCGCTTGCGCGTTCCTGAATGCCAGCAGCGATCTTTTCCAGGAGCTCTGCGCGGAACTCGACAGAGGTCTGCGAGAAGGATTCGAACGCGGCTTTCGCGGCCGCGACGGCCTTGTCCACATCGGCTTCAGAGCCGAGCGAGATGCGGGCAAACGGTTCTTCGGTTGCCGGATTTTCAACTTCGAGCGTGCGTGGTGTTTCCGGGTCGACCCATTCGCCGTTGATATAAAACTTGAGATAGTCCTGCATGGTCCCGTTCCTCTCACTTGGTTCTTGTCTGTTGCCACGTATCTAAGCGCCGCGGCGCGCAATTAAAAGCGCTATCGCCCCGTCACCCTTGTGAATTCGAATTAAGTCTCAGTCGGCCTTGCCCGTGCCCGTCAGGCCGCGGCGGCTTTCAAGATAGGTCGCAAAGCTCGCCAGCCAGTGACTGCCTGAATAATGCTCGTCGGAGACCGCGGCGATGCCTGCCTCCTTGTGGACCTCGGCAGCGGCCAACAGGCCGGCACGTCTCGGGTCACCTTCGGGCAGTCCTGCAGCCATGCCTTCAAGCGCCCAGGCACGTGAAAGGTTTACGCCGTCCAAGTGCACAAGCTTACCGTCTGACGGGTCCAGCACGATGCCGGGCGCAAGCCAGTCGGCGCGGCCATCCTCCGGCAGGTCAGGCAGGAAGGCCGAAAGCCATGCAGCGAATTCCTGCGGCTCTAGGATGCGGCGCATCAGGTCAGCTTCCATGAGGCAGGGCGACAGGAAGTCTTCACCTGACGGCTCATAACCGATGGGGCAGTTTACATCCTCAAGGTGGAAGCCGCGGATCTTATCGGTCAGCGTTTCCTCCAGCGCCTCATCGCCGACGGTGCGCGCATAATCCAGCATCAGGCCGAACGCGAAAGCCGTCTGGTTATGCGTACCCAGCCGGATCGGGTAGGAGAGCTTGGGTAGCCAGTCCATCGTATTGGCGACGATCTGGTCTTCCAGTGGCCGCAGCGTCTGGCGCCATTCGGAAAGTTGCGGATCGTCGCTCTCTTCCAGTTCGGCAATGAGCTGCAGAAACCAGGCAATACCATAGGGACGCTCGAATGAGGCTCTGTCTTCGCGCTGATAATAGGCAAGCTCGCCTTCAATATTCTCCGGTGTGAAGCTCTGGGCGAGCTTGGCCCGGATCTCGTCTTCGAGTGTGCTGTCCGGTGCGGTGTTCAGCGTGCGCACGAGCAGCCAGTGGCCATGTACCGAGGAGTGCCAGTCAAAACAGCCATAGAAGGCAGGCGTCAGTTCGCGCGGCGCGCGGGCATCATCATCGGACTGCATGACGTGGCTGATCTTGTTCGGATATTCGCGATGCACGCAGTCCAGCGCGAGGCGGGCGAACCTGTCAGACAGGGAAAGTGCAGGTTCGTTGGACTCGCTCATTCCGGTCTCGTTTCTATCTGGCCCGGCATGGGCGGGCAGGGTGCATAGCGCTGCAGCGGCGAGCGCGAACTTGAGAGAAGCGTTGAGCACGACGTCGGATATCCTCCTGCTGACGAGAGGGGTGAGGCTAGTGATGGACGTCGCGCGGCGCAAGAAGAAGGGCCGACCTTGCGGCCAGCCCTCTCACTTCTATGCGAGGACGCAGAAGGATCAGTCATTCACGCCAAGGGCGGCTTCGACGTCAGCCCAGTCGGCGAAGGCGATACCTGCGTGGTCATCGACAACGCAGCCTTCAAGCTGCATCGGGCCAAACTGGCCGACTTGCACCGCGCGCTGGAGCGTCACGGCATCTTCAGTCATCAAGGGCCCCTGCCGTAGCCGAGGGCGACGGTTTCGTATCAGAACGATAACGCTGTCGCGACGCTGCTGTGACGGCGCGTGGTGGCCGTCGATCAGCGCCGTTTCATACCTCCGAGAATTCCGCGCAGGATATAGCGCGCGACATCGCGCGCAATGGTACGTGTCGCTGTTTTCATGGCCGCTTCGCCAACGGACTGGCGGCGGGAAGAGCGACTGCGGCTCTTTTTCTTTTCCAGCTCGCGCTTGGCCTTTTCCTCCTGCTCGGCAAGGCGCTCTGCCTCGCGTGCAGCGGCTTCCTCCTTGGCGCTGAGGATTTCATAGGCGGACTGACGATCAGCTACTTCGTCATACTGGCGGGCGACAGGGCTCGCCGACATGATGTCGGCGCGTTCGTCATCGCTGATCGGACCCAGCTGCGAAGAGGGCGGCCGGATCAGTGTGCGTTGAACCACACCCGGTGTCGACTTGGCGTCCAGCGTCGAGACGAGCGCCTCGCCGGTGCCGAGTGCGGTGATGACTTCCTCGGTGTCGAAATCGGGGTTTGGCCGGAAGCTTTCTGCTGCTGCACGCACGCCTTTTCGCTCAGTCGGCGTATAGGCGCGCAGGGCATGCTGGATACGATTACCGAGCTGGGCGAGGACGCTGTCGGGCAGGTCGCGCGGGTTCTGCGTCACGAAATAGATACCGACCCCCTTGGAGCGGATAAGGCGCACCACCTGCTCGATCTTCTCGACCAGCGCCTTTGGCGCATCCTTGAAGAGCAGGTGCGCCTCGTCAAAGAAGAAGACGAGCTTTGGTTTGTCCGGGTCGCCCACCTCGGGGAGTTGCTCAAACAGCTCAGACAGGAGCCAGAGCAGGAAAGTCGAATAGAGCTTTGGTGAGTTAATAAGGCGCGTTGCATCCAGCACGTTCACGATGCCACGCCCGTCATCCGCATTTCGTATGATGTGCGAGAGGTCGAGTGCCGGCTCTCCGAAGAAAAGCTCTGCACCCTCGCGCTCAAGCCGCAGGAGGTTGCGTTGAATGGCGCTCAGCGAGGAGGTTGCCACATTGCCATAGCGAAGTGACACCTCTTCGCGCACTTCCTTGTCGCCAAGGTGGATGAGCAGCTTCTGAAGGTCCTTGAGGTCCAGCAGGAGAAGGCCCTCATCATCGGCATATTCGAAAGCGACCGTCAGGACGCCTTCTTGTGTCTCGCTGAGGTCCATCAGGCGCGACAGCAGCGTCGGGCCCATTTCCGCTATGGTCGCGCGGACAGCGTGTCCCTTCGTGGCAAACACATCCCAGAAGACGGCAGGTACGTCATGATAGCTGTAGTCCTCAAAGCCGATCTTCGTGGCGCGCGACATGAAGGCGTCGTGCAGCTTGAATGTCTCGGTGCCGGATTTGGCGATACCGGACAGATCACCTTTCACATCGGCACAGAAAACAGGCACGCCTTCGCTCGAAAAGCCCTCTGCCATGATCTGCAGGGTCACCGTCTTGCCCGTGCCTGTCGCGCCCGCAATAATACCATGGCGATTGGCCTGTTTCAGGAGCAGCCGCTGTGCCTCGTTCTGAGCTTCACCGCCCCCGCCGATATAGATGCTGTCGCCCATGTGCCTGTTCCTTCGTCTCGCGGGGGCGGAAGCTAGCCGTAAACGCAGCAGCCGCAAAGGCCCGGCGGATGGCAAATGAGCGCGGCACGTGTTTTGACGTCGCCTGACGCGAGAGCCATTCTGAAGACGACACATTCAGACACCAGAACAAGGAGGCTGACCTTGAGCAAGAAATCCCACCACTGGATGAATTTCGACACCAGCAAGCACGGCGAGGTCTTCGGCAATTATCAGAAGCTTTATGATGCCGTGGACGCGGCGGCAGCGGCCGCATTTGTTATCGGCTCTGCGCTTTTCTTCAGCGAGGCAACCCAGACGCCAGCGACCTGGCTCTTCCTGATTGGCTCGCTCTTTTTTGCAATCAGGCCTTGCGTCCACCTCGCCCGTGATTTCCACATGTCGCGTCTACCAAACAACGGTGACAAAGCGCAGGGAGAATAGAACGGAATGAGCATGCGGTCGGGCATCGTTGCCCTCTGGATCATGGCGATTGGGGTCATCATCGCCCTGCTTTATTTCGGCCGAGCCATTCTCGCGCCGTTCGCGCTGGCGGTGTTCCTGTTTCTCATCATGGAAGGCTTCACACGCCTTATCCGCGAACGCGTTGGATTCATGTCCGAAAATACGAGCCGCGCCGTTTCAATACTCGGCACGCTTCTCGGCTTCGGTCTCTTCATTGGTCTGCTTGCGCAGGGGATTGCCCAATTCAGCGATCAGGCAGGCGAGTATGAGGAAAAGATCAATACGCTCATTGCTGATGTATATCAGACGGTGAATATGGGGCAGGCCCCCACGCTTACGGAGATCCTCTTCGATGAGCGCGGCCAGCGTTTCTTCGCCACCATTGCGGGCGCGATGGGAGACCTCTCAGGAGACCTTGTCATCATCCTGATCTACGTCGCCTTTCTGTTTCTTGCGCAGAGTGCATGGGCACCGAAGCTGGACCGCATCTTCCATGACGACGCGACGCGCGCGCAGGTCAGCAAGATCGGTCACGCGGCTCGCCGGGGGATCGAAACCTATCTCTGGACCCAGACAGTCATCTCCGTGATGATCACCGTATTTACCTACATTACGCTGGTTGCAGTCGGGGTGGAGAATGCGATCTTCCTCTCAGGTCTCATTTTCATCCTTAATTATATCCCGACCGTCGGTTCTATCGTTGCCGCCTTCGTACCCATGCTGTTCGCACTGGTGCAGCCGGAAGTTCCCAGCTGGATCCCCGGTGGTGCGCAGGATGGCTATGTCTTTGCGGCGATCGTTTTTGCGGCTGTCAGCTTCTGGCAGTTCATGATCGGCAATTTCGTTCAGCCGCGTATCATGGGCGAGTCATTGAACATATCTGCACTGGTCGTGCTGCTTTCGCTCGCAATCTGGGGGGCGATCTGGGGCATACCGGGCATGTTCCTTTCCGCGCCGCTCACCGTCCTGATCATGATCCTTTGTGCGCAATCAGAAACGACGCGCTGGATCGCGGTACTTCTATCTGCGGATGGTGACCCCGGAGGCACACTGACGGGAGAGCCAGACAGTATCGCGCAGAATTCTGCAGAGACGACTGCCAACTGACCTTGGCAGAAATGTCCGGCACTCACATATATCGCGTGTGCCAGGTGACGGCTACGAACTTATAGCTCGTGCCAGATAATCGGGCCTCCGCGTGCGTCCCCCCACCCAGCCTGCGGAGTTGCCCGTAGGGCCCGCCGGACACGTCCCCGTCTGGCGGGTCCGCTTGGGCCTTACCTCCTCAATCCTGTCTTGCTGCGCCCGACATGAAGCCGCGGACAGCGTCGGCTGCCAGCGTGAACTGCGCGAAATTCGCATTTGCCGATGACAGTGTGGATAGCTGGCTCGTCAGGGCCCGTTTCTCGCTGTCATGTGCGCGAAGCCAGTCTTCCAGGCTGCCTTCTTCTAGCGCCATGGCAGTCGCCTGCGCCTGATGACGGCGAATGTCCTCGATCAGGCGGCGCGTTGCGAGCCTCTCCCAGTAATTCGCGCCTTCCATGCCGCTCAGTGCGTCATGGCGCAGCCTGTCGAGGCGCAGTGCTTCGCCCAGTTTGAGATAGGTCTTGAGGGCTTCGTCGACCGAGACATTCGGCCCATGTGCGAGAGCGTGAAGCTCTACCGCTGCCGGACGAAGTGGCATCAGCGCTGCCCTGCTGGCGAAAGCTTTCTCCAGGCCTGCATTCGTAAGGGCTGTGGCGCGCTTGCGGGCCTGCTGTGCCTCGAACCCTTCAAGAGAGCTTTCAAGGGTCTCGTCGAGTGATTTGAATGCGCCGTGATAGCGCTCCACAGTTTCTTCGACCGGGGCGCCCGGTTCGAGCCGGATGAGGGCTGCGGCGGTATCGGCAACTGCTTCGGCGCCGATCTGCATAAGCTCCGTCTGGAGGCTAGCGCGCACTTCATTGTCGAGGCGGTGAACGTCCTGTTGGAAGCCCGGCAGGCCGATCAGGCTGGCGGCGGTCTCAAACGCGCGGCAAATTTCGGCATTTTCAGCGCCGGTACGTTCACGCAGCCGCAGCAGCATGAGCGGGCCGCCCGCATCGATCAGCCGGTTGGCGAGCACGGTGGCGATGATCTCCCGGCGCAGCCTGTGGGCTGCCATTGCATCATCGAACTGGTGCAGCTCGCTCGGAAAATAGCCTTCCAGCGTCTTTGTAAAGTATGGGTCATCCGGAACATCGGATGCGACGATATCGTCGAACAGCGTTATCTTGGACCAGGCCAGCAACACGGCCAGTTCGGGCCGGGTCAGCCACTGCTTGTTCTGCGCGCGCTCCGTCATCTCCGATGTTGGGGGCAGGCTCTCCACCTTGCGGTCGAGCACGCTGCGGCCCTCAAGATAGCACATCAGCCGTTCATTCGCTTCGTGGTCACGCCCGGCGGTCGCTTCAGCCAGGGTGAGCGCGCCGGTCTGCGAGTAGTTATGAGCCAGCACATGGGCTGCCACGTCGTCTGTCATCGTCGCCAGCAGATGGTTACGGCTTCCGCGCGGCAGGGCGCCCCCGCGCATCGCTTCAGAGCAGAGGATCTTGATGTTGACCTCATGGTCAGAGCTGTCGACGCCGGCCGAATTGTCGATGGCGTCGGTATTTACCCGCCCGCCGCGTAGCGCAAACTCGATGCGCCCGGCCTGCGTCAGGCCAAGGTTTGCGCCTTCGCCGATGACTTTCGCCTTCAGGTCGCGGCCATTGACACGGATCGCGTCATTTGCCCGGTCGCCAGCATCGCCCTGCGTTTCCTGCGATGCTTTCACATAGGTGCCGATCCCGCCAAACCAGAGCAGCTCACATTCGCTCTTCAGCAAGGCATGCAGCAGTTCATCCGGCGTCGCCTCATCGGTCTTGAGGCCGGTCATCTTTTTTATCTGGGCGCTCAGCGGAATGGACTTTGCGCTGCGCTCGAAAATGCCGCCGCCTTCTGAGATCAGCGACTGATCATAATCCATCCAGGATGAGCGCGGCAGGTCGAACATCCGCTTACGCTCCTCCCACAGGCGCTCTGGCTCCTGCGGGTCCGGATCGATGAAGATGTGCATGTGATTGAAGGCCGCTTTCAGCCTGATCTGCTTCGACAGCAGCATGCCATTGCCGAACACATCACCCGACATGTCGCCGCAGCCGATCACGGTAAACGGTTCTGTCTGGATGTCCTTGCCCATCTCGCGGAAGTGACGCTTCACCGCTTCCCACGCGCCGCGTGCCGTGATGCCCATCTTCTTGTGGTCGTAGCCAGCAGACCCACCCGAGGCGAATGCGTCGCCCAGCCAGAAGCCATGCTCAAGGCTGATCTCGTTCGCAATGTCAGAGAAGGTCGCGGTGCCCTTGTCGGCCGCAACCACGAGGTAAGGGTCATCTCCATCCCAGACAACGACATCAGCAGGCTGGTGGACCTTGCCGTCAATCAGGTTGCCGGTGAGATCGAGGAGAGAGCTGATGAAAGTGCGATAGGCCGCGATACCCGCCTGGTTGCGTTCCTCGCGGCTGGCATTCGCCGGGATCTGCTTGGGAAAGAAGCCGCCCTTGGAGCCAACTGGAACGATGACGGCGTTCTTCACCTGCTGGGCCTTCACGAGGCCGAGAACTTCAGTGCGGTAATCATCGCGCCTGTCAGACCAGCGAAGGCCGCCGCGCGCCACCTTGCCAAAGCGGCAATGCACGCCTTCGACCTGTGGGCTCGCCATGAAGATTTCACGGAACGGCTTTGGCGCCGGGAGGTCTGAAATCTCCTGGCTCGCAATCTTGAAACTGATGAATGGGTGGGCCGTGCCATCAGGCCGCGTCTGCCAGAAATTCGTGCGCTGAATCGCCATGATGAGGCGTGCGATGCGCCGGATCACGCGGTCCTCATCCAGCGAGGAGACTTCATTCAGGCGTGCCTCGATGTCGAGGCGCTTTTCCTCGGCTTTCTTCGCGCGGATTTTCAGGTCCTCGCCCGTGCCCGGGTTAAACCGGATTTCGAAGAGTTCGAGCAGGGCGCGGGTCAAGCCGGGATGGCGCTGCAGCGCTTCAATCTGCGTGCCGCGAGCCGGGTCGAGACCCGTCTGGTGCCTGTAAGCACAGAGCGTGCGCAGCAAGGCCGCTTCGCGCCATGTCGCCGAGGCGGTGAACACAAGACCGTTAAAGCGGTCATTCTCTGCCCGCCCATCCCAGATCGCTACAAAGGCCTCTTCGAAACGGGCTGCAATATCCGCTGGGTCGAGCGCCGTGCGGCCAGCGGTACGCATCTTCAGCGCGTGAACCCAGTACGTGTCTGGCCCATCTGCGGCAGGCTTGGGCTTCGGGTTGACCGGATAGCCGGTCTCGAAATCGACGAACAGGCCCATATTTTCAAAGATCGGGACACAGTCCGACAGGGCGATTGCGCCACTGCGCGAATAGATCTTGGCAGAAATCTCCGATTCCGGCGCGCCGTCAGGTCGGAAGGCGCGCAAGCGGATGGGCCGCGCCGGTCCAAGGGCGCGGATCGCTTCGACATCGAGCAGCGCTTCTGCAGGCGGAAAGGCTTCGCGATAGGCGGCGTTGAACGCACCGCGGAAAGCGTTCGCTTTCTCAAACTCGCTGTCAGGGACGCCAAGCCCGGCCAGTGCTTCACGGAAAGCGTCATCCCAGGTCCGCGCAAGGTTGGCCACATCGGCTTCAAGCTGTTCGACATCCGGCTGGACCGTCCCATTCGGCAACTCGATCAACAGGTGCACCCGCGCTAGCGGGGAAGCGTCAAAGCGCGGCTGGAAGGAAATAAGCTTGCCCTTGAACGCCTTCGTGACATGCGCGCTGATACGTTCCCGCACAGCGGAATCGTAGCCATCGCGCGGCACGAAGACGAGGACTGAAACAAAGCGGTTGAACCGGTCACGGCGCACAAAGAGACGCGTGCGCGGACGCCCGACCAGATGCAGCGCACCCTGTAGCAGCGGGATCAGCGTCTCCGCGTCGGCCTGCAACAGTTCATCACGTGGCCAAGTTTCTAATATGTTGGACAGCGCCTTGAAGTCATGGCTGCCTTCAATTGCGCCGGTCGCTTCCAGCACGCTTGCAACGCGCTGGCGCACCAGCGGAATGTCTCGCACGCTCTGATTATAGGCTTCGGCGGTATAGAGCCCGAGAAAGCGCGTCTCACCGACGACGTTTCCTTTGGTGTCAAAATGCTTGACCCCGATATAGTCGCAGAGGGCACGCCGGTGCACGCGCGAGGTCAGCGTCGATTTCGCCGCGATCAACGGGTCAGGCTCCGACAGGAACGCCCCGATGGCCGGGGTCAGCATCAGCGGCTCTGAACCGCGCCGAAGAACGTTGCGGTCCTCGTCGCGCAAGAGGCCCAGATTGGAACCCTCGACCATAAGCGGCTCTTCAGGCAGCACTGTGCCATCTTCGGCGGTTTCGAACCGGTAGTCGCGCACACCCAGGAAGACGAAATGCTCATCGGCCAGCCAGTTGAGGAAGGCGATGGATTCCCTGCATGTCTCGTTTTCACAGGAGGGGTCGTTCTCCAGTCGCTCGATCTCGCGCTGCATGCGTGCCTGCATCTCGCCGAAATCGGCAACTGCCATGGCGACGTCGCGAAGCGTCGCGTCTGCACCGTCCTTCAACGTCCTGCATTCGGCCGCGCTCAACGCTGGCACATGAATCTGGATCAGCGACAGGCGCACGCCTTCGCTTGTCGTCAGGATGGGGTGGAAAAGGGCGCGGACCTCAAGGCCCTGTTCAGCACAAAGACCCAGTAGCGAGTCGACCAGGAACGGCGTGTCACGGGTGACTGTTTCCAGCACGCTCGTGCCGGTCAGGCGGTCTTCATCGCCGCGCCCATCCCGTACGCGGATGCGCGCGCTCTCGCCATCATAGCTGGCGGCAAGTTCCGCCATGCTCGCCGCCTGCACTTCGATGTCCTTTGCAGACAGCAAGGACAGGTGTTCGGTCTCGGCAGTGTCGCGGAAGTTCTGCAGGATATCTTCCAGTCGCACCTCGCCGATGGGCGGGGTGGCGTTTTGACCGGCGTCCGACATGTCGAAGCTCCTGATTGGCTCGTTCAAAGCCCGCTTCTATCTGCGTCGGAAGGCCGGGGCCAGTGCCCTTCGCACGCTGCAGGTGCGAAGGGCAGGGGCGTTTTAGTCCTCAATATCGCCGCTGAGCGCTGCGGAAAGCTCATCAATCTTCTCGCTACGGAAGGCTGAGCAGAGGTTTGCCGCTTCCTCAGCCTGCGCCAGGGAGCGCTCATAACCGGGAATGAGGTCTGCATTGGTCACGAAGAAGTTCTTTGCTTCGGTAACCGCTTCGGCTTCACAGAAGGACGCGACAGCGCCAGCAGACTGGGCCTTCCTGATTTCAGGCGTGCGCGTGATGACATCGTTGAAGTTGGCCTGATAGAGGGCCCAGGCCTGTTCGCGGTTCGCGTCATTACGCAGCGACTGCTGCATCACTGACCAGGCTTCCTGACCCTGCCAGTCCTCGCCGCTGATTTCTTCATAAAGGGCCCGCAGCTCATCTTCCCCGACATTCTGCGCCAGCACGCTGAGGACGATACTGCGTTCACGCTGGTCGCTGGTATTGCGGGCATAGTCGAGCGCGGCCTCATAGAAGGCTTCGCCGCCATTGAGGGCGCCGTACTTCATTGCAGCTGCGAACTCTTCCGGCGACACGGCAGACGGGTCCGCTTCACCTTCGACGCCAATAAAGCTGTCGGCGCGGTCTGCAAGTTCGCTGCGCTCTTCGTCCATCTCACCCATTTCAAGAAGCGCGACATAGAGGTCCGAGAGCAGAAGCGTTTCGTCCTGGCCAAGGCTGTCTTCGCGGGCCTTCAGCGCCTCATAGACGGGCCGATAGGTCTCCTCGACCCAGTCGGTCATGCCGCCGCGGTCCTGTTCAGGCAGGCTGCCATAAAGGCCCCGCGCGATCTTGATCGATTGAAGGGCGACGTCCCATTCGCCCTGCGCGCCAGCGGCCAGTGCATCGAGCAGCGCCCGGGCCGGAGCGTCGCCCGCACGGAAGGAGGCTGAGACGCTGTCGAGCATGGAAAGCTGTTCCTGTGCGCTCAGCGTGTCAAAGTTATCGGTCAGGGCGCTCCAGTTTTCGTCGGATAGGTTGAAGCGCCAATATCCCCCAGCCGCGTTTGGCATGACCCAGTTGGCGCAACCTGCTTCGAGCGGGAACTCGGTCGTCTTGCCGGTGAGCATCCGGCGAACCGTCTGATCGCCCGCCGGGCCGTCGATGCGCATGGAGAATGGCACCTGCCAGGTCTGGCCGTCTGGATTGATCTGCGACCCGAGCGGCGCATAGCGCTGCTGGGTCACGGTGATGAGACCGGTCTCGTCTTCGTTACACGTCGTCTCGACGTTGAGGTACGGAATGCCTGGCTGGAAGATGAAGGAGCGGAAACTCTCGACAACGCCATTGTCGCCGCTGCCTTCAGCCACCGATTGCATGAAATCGTCGACGTCGGCTGCATCGTCTTCGAAGCGCTTCATGTGCAAGCGGATGCCTTCACGAAATTCTTCGACGCCCAGATAGGATTCAAACATCGACAGGACGTGCCCGCCCTTTGAATATGTGATGCCGTCAAAGGCATCATTGATATCGGCGTTGCGTTCGATCGGGTTACGAATCTGGCGCGCATTCTTCAGACTATCTGCGCCCATTGCGGCAATGCCGCGGCGTTGGGTGGCGCGGTCAAAACCCTGGTCAGGATAGATCTCATCCATGGTCTTGTAGCTCATCCATGTGGCGAATGCCTCATTAAGCCAGATATCGTTCCACCATTCAGGGGTGACGAGGTTGCCGAACCACTGGTGGGCAAGCTCGTGCGCATGCGTGGTCAGGATACCGCGCTGGCGGTCCACAGGCGTGCGGTCAGAGATGAGTAACGCGCTCTCGCGATAGATGATCGCGCCTGCATTCTCCATGGCGCCATAGGCAAAGTCGGGTACCGCGATGAGGTCCAGCTTCGCGTACGGGTATGGATAGTTGAAATAGGTTTCCTGCTGGTCGACCATCTCATCGGTGATGTTCATCGCGACCTGAAGCTGGTCGCCTTTGCCGGCGGGGGCAAAGCCGCGAAACGGCACCTGCTTGGCGCGCAGGGAGTTGGCCGCAAGCGGCGCGCCCTCGCGCATGTCGTATGGGCCGACAGCCAGCGCGACGAGGTAGGACTGGATTTCACGCGTCGTCGCGAAGGAGTGGCGCACCATCCCGCCATCGAGCTGGGTCGTGCCGGTCAGCGGCGCATTGGTGATGACCTGATTGCCCGTTGGTGCGGTGACTGTCAGCGTCCACGGCGTCTTGAAGCGCGGCTCGTCGAAGCCCGGGAACATGCGACGTGCGTCGATGGGCTCCATCTGGGTGGCAAGATATGGACGCCCATTCTGCGTCGCCTTGTAGAGGCCCGCGAGACCGAAATTGTAAGGCGCACGATAGTCGATGATGAGCGTCGAATTGCCGGCCGGGACAGGCTCGGCAAAGTCGATCTTGGACACGCCGCCATCGGCAAGGCTGCCTTCGAACGTGCCTTCGATTTCGGTGCCATCGTCAAGGCGTACAACAGCGCTGTTGATCGTCTGGTCCAGCGAATGCAGCCAGATGCGCGCATGCGGTTCTTCAAGTCGGATGTCGATTTCAGCGGTACCGGTAAAGCCATCCTGCGCAGGGTCCGTCGTCAGGTTCAGGCGGTAGGCCGTCGGGCGCACGCCCTCGGGCAGCTGGCCTGCAGGCGGCGTTTCAAGTCGAACCGGCTCATTCTCGGCGGTGGTGGTGTCTTCTGACTGGCCGCCTTCGCCCGGACCACATGCAGCAAGCAGCGCAAGGCTGGCGGCAGTTACTAGGATGGACGTTTTGAACCTGTTAAGCGACATGCACGAGTCTCCGGGCAGAATTAATGGGCGTTGATCGGCGCTACTGATCGCGCAAAGTCGTTACAGATAAAAGGTCTGAACTGGAATGAACGTGTCCAGAAAGGAAACTTCATGAAACGTCTCTGGCACTGGCCGCTCGATCCGGGGTGCAGAACGGTTCGGCTGGCCCTTGAGGAGAAGAAGATCGCGTTCGACGCCAAGGTCACCTGGCCGGGCGCAACGATCAGCGAACTTGCGAACCTGCCGCCCGGCAGCGACCTGCCTGTCCTCCTCGATGCATCCGGCGAACAGAAGATCATTGCCTCCGGCACGCATGCAATCCTCGAATACATAGAGGAAACCGATGCCGCGCCGCGCCTGATGCCGCTGCTCGCAAAAGACCGCGCCGAAGTGCGCCGCCTCTGGCAGTGGAGCGAGACCTCCTTTGCCGAAGTGAACCGCTCCCTCCTGGCAGAGCGTGAGAACCAGTGGGTCCGCCGGTCCAAACAGTCCGACACGACCCGCCTGCGTGAAGGCATTCATGCCCTGAAAAGCAAGCTCGGCTTCCTCGAAGGGCTTGCCGGTGTGCGCACTTATATGGCGGGGCGCACGCTCAGCCTTGCGGACCTTTCCATCGCCGCGCACCTGTCGGCCTACGACTATTTCGGCGATGTCCCGTGGGACCTCACGCCCGATCTCAAGCAGTGGTATGCCCGGATGAAGTCGCGCCCCTCCTTCCGTCCGCTGCTGGCCGACAAGGTGGAGGGAACGCGCCCGCCGCGCCATTATGCTGACCTCGATTTCTAGATGGCAGACGCCGCCGAGACGCTTGAAGCCTGGCTGAAGGAAGCGGCGCTGGAGCTTGGCTTCTCGGACTGCCGCATCTGTCGCGCCGATGAGGCCTGGCCAGTGGGAGAGCGCCTCGCCGAATGGGTTGAGGAAGGCCGCCACGGCGACATGGCGTGGATGGAAGCGACGCTCGAGCGGCGCAAACACCCCACCAATATGTGGGAAAATGCCCGCTCTGCCATCATGCTGGCCGTCAATTACGGCCCCGAAACCGATCCGCTAGAGGCGCTGGAGCAGACCTCCCACGGCAACATCTCGGTCTATGCGCGCGGCGGCGATTATCACGACCTCATCAAGAAACGCCTGAAACAGCTTGCCCGCGCCTTCGTCGAGAAAGCTGGCGCCGAGGTGAAGGTCTTCGTCGACACCGCGCCGCTGATGGAAAAGCCGCTGGCCGCGCGTGCCGGGCTCGGCTGGCAGGGCAAGCACACCAACCTCCTCAGCCGTGAGTTCGGCAACTGGCTGTTTCTTGGCTCCATCCTGACCGATGCAGAGCTGACCCCGGATGCCCCGGAGGCCGACCATTGCGGCTCCTGCACCTCCTGTATCGAAATCTGCCCGACGCAAGCCATCACCGCGCCATACCAGCTCGATGCCCGCCGCTGCATCTCCTACCTCACCATCGAGAATGCAGGGCATATCCCGGTCGAGTTTCGCGCCGCGATGGGTAACCGGATCTATGGCTGCGATGATTGCCTTGCCATCTGCCCGTGGAACAAGTTCGCCAGCCGTTCGGCCGAGACAAAGCTCTGGGCCCGGCCAGAGCTGAAGTTGCCAGAACTCTCGGACCTCGCCGCCCTCGATGATGCAGCCTTCCGTGAGGTCTTCTCCGGCTCCCCGATCAAGCGCATCGGGCGGAACCGTATGCTCCGCAATGTTCTTATAGCTATCGCAAACAGTGGCGACGCCTCGCTGGTAGAGCCGTCCGTCATCCCGCACCTGGATGATGAGGCAGCGATTGTGCGGGGCGCGGCGATCTGGGCGCTCGCATGCCTTGATACCGCCCGCTTTGCAGTCGAAAAGGCCGCGCGCAAGGCAACAGAGACGGATGAGGAAGTGAGCGCCGAATGGCAAAAGACACCGGCATGAGCCAATCCTCGCGCGGCCCAGTCCTCAAGTGGACCCTGCGCATCCTTAAAATCTTAGCCGCCCTCTTCGTGCTGGTTCACCTCTATACGCTCGCTCTCAAATGGGTGCCCGTGCCCGGCACGATCCTGATGGGCCAGCGCATCATTGAGGGAGAAGATTTCCGGCGCGTCATCGTCCCGCTGGAAGAGATTTCGCCCAACCTCGTCTACGCCGTCATCGCCGCTGAAGATGCCCGGTTCTGTGAGCATGACGGGATCGATTTCGAAGCCGTCGGTCAGGCCCTTGAAGAGCGCCGCCAGGGCCGCTCACAGCGCGGCGCGTCGACCATCACCCAGCAGACGGCCAAGAACGCTTTCTTCTGGAATGGCGGCGGCTTTGTCCGCAAGGGTGGCGAAGCCTGGTTTGCGATCTTCATCGACGGCATCTGGGGCAAGCGCCGCGTGATGGAGCAATACCTCAACACGATCGAGTGGGGCGATGGCATCTTCGGCGCAGAAGCGGCGGCCCGCGTTCGTTTCGGCAAGCATGCGAGTGAGCTGACAGAGCGTGAGGCCGCCCTGCTGGCCGCAGTCCTGCCTAACCCGCATGAATGGCGTGTCGACCCGCCCGGCAACTATGTCAGCGGCCGCGCGGGCACGCTGCAATCGCGCCTGCGGGTGGTTTCCAATGACGGTCTGGCGAACTGCGTTCTCTAGGGCGACCTAGCAGCGCTCTGCCGAACTGATGGCAAGTGACCCGGCCATCGACCCTGCCCCCTGAAGGAACGGGCTGTCATTCTCCACCACGACGTCCGCAATGACGCCATCCGCCTCCGGGCACCATTTCTCTTGCACCGGCACATTCAAGTCGGCCCATTCCTTTGGCGCAATCTGCGGCGTCTCTGCGAAGGCAGGGCGCGTCGCCACCTCGATCACATGACTGTCGGCCGCGTCATCACACCAGGCAGGCCGCTCTCGGCCAAGACGCGCACAGGCAAGTGCCTGCAAAGCGTTTTTGGCGCGCGCGTTGGGCGGCGCAAAGACAGGAAGGTCCGCCTCCGATGTATCCTCGATATGCGTACCTGTCATGGCCTCGGCCTCCACGGCTTCGTCAGCCCGTGCGATGACAGGCGACTCGATGGCGCTTCGCGGTTCAGTCTGCGAGGCTGGTGCAGGGCCGGTCGCAGGGGGCGGCGCTTGCTCTGCTTCAATTGGCAGAGGGGTTTCGGGTTTCGACTCAGGTTCGGCCCCTTCATGTGGCAGTTCGACCAGCTCGACCGGAATAAAATCTGGCGCACTCTCCGCACCCTCGAGTGGGTCGGTCGGAAAACCCAGAAATAGCGCAATCATCGCTCCATTGACGCCGATCGACGCCAGCACTGGCCAGCTGCGTCTTGTCAGATGCAGCGGCAAGGCCCCCACGTGTCCGCTCAGCCCTCAGCGTCGACGCGCTGGGCTTCCCGAATGTGGCCCCTCAGGAGCAGCGTGTCGATGTTTTCCCCGTCGAGCAGCAGCGCGCGATTGATATCGGCCTCCGCGGCGTTGAGCTTGTTTTCCTCAAGGAAAAGTTGCGCCCGCATCTGCAGCGCGTCGACAGAATTCGGCACCAGGGCGAGGGCTTCGTCGAGGTCAGCCTGCGCCAGCTCATACTGGTCGGTGCTGAGATAGGCCGCTGCCCTGTCTGTCAGGACGCCGGGGTCCTGTGGTTCGATCTTCAGCGAATTGCTCAGCGCGACGATGGCAGCATCCGGATAACCTGCGATCAGCCAGGCATTGCCAGACTGCGCCAGGTACACTGCGCGGTCACCAAGCCCGCCTGCGTCAGGCGCATTGGCCAGCTCTTCAAGCCGTGCCGCCGCCTCGCGGTACTCGCCAAGACCCAGCAGCGCTATGGCGTTGCAATAGCGCGCTGCTGGCCGCGCGCCCTCACCGATCCAGGCAAGGCTTTCTTCCAGCGCGGCTTCCGGCCTTTCATCGGCCAGCGCGAGACAGTCATTCAGGCGCTCGCGCTCTGCGCGCACGATGTCTGCTGTCGATGTTTGCGCCACTGGAAGCGCGGCGATGAGCAAGGCAATGAAGGCTGACAATTGGAATCTGGTCCCCGAACTCTAATCTGAGGCTCTTGACTAATGGGCAGGAAGACAGGCCGCAAATGACAGTTGTTTCACGCAAGCTATTCCTGATCGGGCCGGGCTATTCCGCCCGCGAACTGGCAGCGATCTGCAAGGCTGAAGGCGGCTGGACGGTGCTCGGCACCGCCCGCAGCGCCGACAAGGCAGATACCTTGCGCGAGCAGGGCATCAAGCCTGTGATGACAGACGATGAAGGCGCCATCGAGGCGGCTTCACGGGATGCACATCTCGTCATTTCCACCCCGCCCGGTGACGAAGGCTGCCCCGGCTTTGAATTGGCCGGTGCGCACGCGGCAAGTGCGGCCTCTGTCACCTACCTCTCCACCACTGGCGTCTATGGTGACCTCGATGGAGGCTGGGCTTTTGAATGGCTACCCGCCAATCCGGGTTCCAACAGGGGTGAGAGAAGAGAGCTCGCAGAGCGCCAGTGGCTCAGTGTGCGCCCCGATGCGCGCCTCATCCGCTTGCCGGGTATCTACGGGCCCGGCCGCTCACCGATAGATCGTCTGCGCTCAGGTAAGCAGGAGCAAATGGTCAAACCGGGACAGGTGTTCTCCCGCATCCATGTCGATGACCTTGCCAGCGGCCTGATGGCCCTGATCGCACGGCCGCATCTGTCCGGCGTCTTCAACCTCTGTGACGACGAACCGGCGCCGCCTGAAACCGTCATGGATTTCGCCGCCGACCTGATCGGCCTGGAGCGGCCAGAACACGTCACTCTGGACGAGGCCGATGCCAGCGCCATGGCTCGCAGCTTCTATGCCGAATGCAAGCGCGTGCCGAACGCAAAGCTGAAGGCGGCGACTGGCTGGCGGCCGCAATACCCGACCTATCGCGAAGGCCTCACCGCCATTTTCGAGGCTGAGAAAAGCTGAACAGTCCTATCACAAAGCCTTGTTCCGATTGAATGCGCCTTGGCGCTCATTACCTCCCTGTGCGACAAGTTCGCACAAAGCGAGGAAGGAACAGCCAATGAGCGATACCGAGTACACCCCACCGAAAGTCTGGACCTGGGACAAGGAAAGCGGCGGGCGCTTTGCCAAGATCAACCGGCCCATTGCCGGTCCAACCCATGACAAAGAGCTGCCCATCGGCAAGCATCCGATCCAGCTTTATTCGCTCGGCACACCCAACGGGGTGAAGGTCACCATCATGCTGGAAGAGCTTCTGGCCGCCGGTCATACGGGCGCCGAGTACGACGCCTGGCTGATCAATATCGGTGAGGGTGACCAGTTCAGCTCCGGCTATGTCGACCTCAACCCGAACTCCAAGATCCCGGTCATGGCCGACCATACGACAGACCCGGTCACCCGCGTTTTCGAGAGCGGCTCGATCCTTCTCTATCTGGCTGAAAAGTTCGGCGCCTTCCTGCCGGAAGATCATCACAAGCGCACAGAGGCCATGAACTGGCTCTTCTGGCAGATGGGGTCAGCACCCTATCTCGGCGGCGGTTTCGGCCATTTCTACGCCTATGCCCCGTTCAAGATCGAATACGCCATCGACCGTTTCGCCATGGAGGCAAAGCGCCAGATGGATGTGCTCGACCGCAACCTCGCTGACCGCGAATATATGGCGGGCGATGAATACTCCATCGCCGACATGGCGATCTGGCCATGGTATGGGGCCCTCGCCAAGGGCATCATCTATGAGTCCGGCGAATTCCTGCAGGTCCACGAATACAAGAACGTGATCCGCTGGACCGATCAGATTGCCGAACGCGAAGCGGTCAAACGCGGCCGCATGGTCAACCGCACCTTTGGCGACCCAAGCTCACAGCTACGCGAACGCCACGACGCCAGCGACTTCGAAACGAAGACGCAGGACAAGCTGGAAGGGTAGCTTTCGGCATGAAGAGAAACGGCCTGCTGCTTTCCGCGCTATTGATAGGCGCATGTGGCAGGCCGTTCGATCTGGAATAAGCTGCCGAGATTTACGAGCGCAATGAAGCACCATTGGCAGAAATAGTTTCGGCGGCCAATGAGGGAGTTGGTGCGGCTGAACTTGAGAAGCAAGCGAAACGTCAATTCGGATTAGAAAGCCTGAGCGTATTTCGGGGTGACGATGGTGTCGTAGACAGCATTCAATTGACACTGAAAACCTATGGCCTTTCGATTAGCGGTCGCGTCGTTAGTCTGTGGTACTCAAATGATATCGACGCTGCTGAATACGAAGCACTAGGCAATCAGTATTTCGACCGTTGCGATGAGACGGCTATCGACGCCTCGAAGAATATGAAGGGAAATGGAGCGGTTCTGTGCCGTTTGTCCGCTAGATGGATGGCGGTCCAGGTTTCCAGCTGAGGCTGTAGGGGGGGCAACTTTTGAAACGCCACAAGCTCATGCTCGCCTCTTGCGCAGTCCTTTTGCTGTCAGGCTGCGGGGCAACATCATCGAAAACAACTATTGCTGACACCGTTGCCTTTTACGAGCAGCATGCAGTTGTGCTTGGGCGCAGTATTGAGGCCCTTCAACAGGGGGCGCCGCACGGTTCTATAGAGGCGGAATTGCGTCAGCAACTCAAGGTCGCCGGCGTCAGTTTTTACCCGGCAGAAGCAGGTGTTTCAGACTTCGGCTACATCACGCTCTCACGCAGCGGATCAACTAATCCAGAACATTCGGTCTCCCTCATGTATTTTGCCGACTATGATCGAAGCATGCTCCCATATTGGACCGGACAGGTGTTCGATACTTGTGGACCAGAAGCTGCCGACGCCGTTGCGCATCCGAAGCCGAATATCTCCCAAGTTTACTGCCGCATAAATGATGAGTGGCTGGTCGTAGAGACATTTACGCCTTCATCGTGAGCCCGGCTGTAAAGGCACAGGATCGGCTGGAAGGGTGGGGCGAGGCTGGGCGGGCGTTCTATCGAAACAGACCGCGCTACCTCGACACCGCCTGATCGCCCTGAAGCGCTGAAACATTTTCCTCATCCGCTGCATCAACAGAAGGGGTGAGGTTATCGTAGCCATAGCGGGAGGCGGTTTCCCCCAGCTCTGTCCAGACCCGGGCCGCTTCCTGTTCTGTCAGGACCTTGCGCCAGCCATTCAAAAAGAGGCCAGGATTGCGGTCGGGATTCATTTCCTTGCTGACCGCCAACGGCATTTTCCGTATAAATTCAGGGATGGGGCGGTCGATGAGCGTACTGACCGGGCGGATCAGGACGCCCGGGTCGCCGACTACGTCTTCATAGCGCACAGTAACATTGGGCATGTCGCAGGCGTCCCAGGCTTCGTGCCAGTCATCATAGCGCCCACCAGCATACGACCCGGCAAGAATGCTGCTAAGGTCATAGCTGGTGCGAAGTTTCCTGAACGAGGCGACGGCGCGGACCGGGTGCCGGGTCATGCAGATATAGGCTTCGCCCTCAATCGGCTCTTCGGGCGGAAGTTCATGGGTTTTGACGAAGAATATTTCGCTGAGAGCTGCGCAGTCACGTCGCAGCTGCGGATTATCTTTGAGGCGCTGAAGCGCGTTGTTCTGGAGACCGATATAGGGCGGGTAACCAACTTGGTAATACCGGACAAAGTCGCCGAAATACTCTGGTTTCAACCGCTCGGATTTGGGCGCGTCTGAAGGGTATCCATTCGCCGTCAAATTGCGAAAGTTGAGAAACAACAGGTTGCGCGTCAGCGCATTTCCGCAGCGCGGCCATGTGGCGACATAGACAAGCATTACAGCTCCTTGGCAGGGCTTCGGTTCCTAGAACACGATGTTCGCCGCGCCAACATCAGACCTAGAAAAAATGCGTGCCGTCAATGCTGGTTGGGGGGCTCGGTCAATCGAAATCGTGAAAGAAACAATTTCATCCACCCCCTTCTTATCCACCATTAGGCTCGCGCCATGATCAGCCGCGAGCAGATACGCCTCATGCACGCCCATGTGCCGCCAGTCTTCTGGCCGGTGCTCTGGCTCTACATCTTCCGGCTCTGGCTAACGCTGTTGAAGGCCGCGCTGGAAGGGCGCGAGACCGTGCTCTATACGGTCGGGCGCACCGGTATCATCTATGTCACGCATATGGCTGACAGCGAGGCAGAGCGCCGCGCGCGTTGCCCGCTCGGCGAGGACTTCGACCGCACGCCGTAGACGCGGCTCCTTCCGCTCGACCTTGGCGAACTTGCCGCGCTCCTCCAGCCGCAGTTTCGTGAAACACCGCTGCTGCACCATGCGTGCACCGCCAGTACACCGTCACTGCACCACCTGGCGGCACCGCCTTAGAGCGGGTGTCCCATCGAAATTGGAAATTGTCCCCGCTGAGCCCCCCGTTCAGCGGCCGCACGTGCTGGCATTGCGTACTTCGCGCCCACCCGGTTGCGGCGAGGGTCGGGGTGGGGCTAGGCCGCCTCGTCCGTATTCACCGCGAATGGATCATAGTTGAGTATCGGGGCGAGCCAGCGTTCGGCAGTCCGGGTGTCCCAGCCCTTGCGGCGCGCATAGTCCTCGACCTGATCGCGTTCGATGCGGCCAACGGCGAAATAGGCGCTTTCAGGATGGGCAAAATAGAGGCCCGAGACCGACGGCGCCGGGCTCATGGCAAAGCTGGTCGTCAGGGAGACGCCGATCCGTTCTTCGGCTTCAAGAAGCTTGAAGATCAGCTCTTTCTCGGTGTGGTCGGGCTGGGCCGGATAGCCGGGGGCAGGGCGGATACCGCGATACTTCTCCTTGATCAGCTCATTATTCTCGAGCTTTTCATCGGCGGCATAACCCCAAAGCTCTTTCCTGACCTTCTCATGCATGTATTCGGCCATGGCTTCGGCGAAACGGTCGGCCAGCGCCTGGACCATGATGGCGGAATAGTCGTCGCCATTGGCTTTGAACTCTTTCGCCATCTCGTCGGCTTCATTGCCCGAAGTGACGCAGAACGCGCCGATATGGTCGCCCTCCGGCGACAGGAAGTCCGACAGCGCCAGGTTTGGCCGCTCATTGGTCTTCTTCATCTGCTGGCGCAGCGTGTGAAGCCTCTCGCCCGAAGCAAGCTCGATGTCGTCCCCAACGCGCTTTGCTTCCCAGAAGCCGATAGTCGCTTTGGGTTTGAACCAGCCTTCACCGAGAAGGCGCTGAAGCATGACCTGCGTATCGCGCCAGAGATCTGAGGCAGCCTCGCCGACTTTCTCATCCTCGAGGATCTGCGGGAAGTTGCCGGCCAGATCCCAGCTCATGAAATAGGGGGTCCAGTCGACATAGGCGGCAAGCTCTGAGAGATCGACGTCCTCAAATGTTCGCACCCCGGTGAAGGTCGGGGCCGGGGCAGAGGCTTCAGTGGCTTTGAATGCCAGCTCGCGAGCTTCGCCAATCGGTAGGCGCGGGGTTGGCGGCCCGCCTGCGCGGCTCTCGCGGATACGGTTATAGCGCGATTTCGTCGCGCCCCAAAGGGTTTCGCGGTCTGCTTCGTTCATCATCGCGCTGACGACGCCAACTGCGCGGCTGGCGTCGCTGACATGAATGACCGGGGCTGAGGGAAAGACCGGGTCGATCTTGACGGCGGTGTGGGCCGGCGACGTCGTTGCCCCGCCAATCAGAAGCGGCAGGTGAATGCCCTGGCGCTCCATCTCTGCAGCGACAAAAACCATCTCATCCAGCGACGGCGTGATCAGGCCGGAAAGCCCGATCATGTCGGCTTTTTCCTCGATAGCTGTCTCTAGGATTTTCTCTGCCGGAACCATCACGCCAAGATCGACAATGTCATAGCCGTTACAGCCAAGAACCACGCCGACAATGTTCTTGCCGATATCGTGGACGTCGCCCTTCACCGTGGCGAGAACGACCTTGCCATTGGACACCTTGTCGAGGCCAAGCCGCTTCTGCTCTTCCTCGATATACGGCGTCAGATGGGCCACGGCGGCTTTCATGACGCGGGCCGATTTCACGACCTGCGGCAGGAACATCTTGCCGGCGCCGAAGAGGTCGCCGACGACATTCATGCCGTCCATTAGCGGGCCTTCAATGACGTGAAGCGGACGCTCTGCTTTCTGGCGGGCTTCTTCCGTGTCCTCGACGACGAATTCGGTAATACCCCGTACCAGCGCGTGTTCGAGGCGTTTTTCGACCGGCTGCTTGCGCCAGCTCATATCCTTTTTTTGCACCTCGCCTTTCTGGCCGCGATACTTCTCGGCAAGCTCCAGAAGGCGTTCGGTGGCGTCGTCTCGGCGGTTGAGGATCACATCCTCGACGGCATCGCGAAGCTCGGCGTCGATATTGTCATAGATATCGAGCTGGCCAGCATTGACGATGGCCATGTCGAGGCCGGCCGGGATCGCGTGATAGAGGAAGACCGAATGCATCGCCCGGCGCACGATCTCATTGCCCCGGAACGAAAAGGAGACGTTCGAAAGACCGCCGGAGATATGGCAGTGCGGCAGAGTCGCCCGGATCGCCTTGCAGGCGTCGATGAAGTCGACAGCATAATTATTGTGCTCCTCGATACCGGTCGCGACAGCGAAGATGTTCGGATCGAAGATGATGTCTTCGGGCGGGAAGCCGACTTCTTCGGTCAGCAGCTTGTAGGCGCGGGAACAGATCTCGATCTTGCGCGCCGCCGTGTCTGCCTGGCCGTCCTCGTCAAAGGCCATGACGACTGCGGCAGCACCATAAGCGCGGATCTTGCGGGCGTGTTCAAAGAACTGGGCCTCGCCTTCCTTCAGCGAGATGGAATTCACGACCGCCTTGCCCTGAACGCATTTCAGACCCGCCTCGATCACCTCCCATTTGGAGCTATCGATCATCACCGGCACGCGCGCGATATCTGGTTCGGCAGCGATGAGGTTAAGGAAAGTCGTCATCGCCTCGACGCCGTCGAGCATGCCTTCATCCATGTTCACATCAATGATCTGGGCACCATTCTCGACCTGCTGGCGTGCGACATCGACGGCGGCATCATAATCGCCCACCTTGATAAGGTTGCGGAATTTGGCCGAGCCGGTGACGTTCGTGCGCTCACCGATATTGATGAAGGTTTGGGAGGCGGATGAATTTGTCATGATTGATCCTTTTACGGACCCTCTTTTCGTCGTCGTGTTGTTGAGAAAACCGTCAGGCGGTTCTTGCTGCGCTTTTGCGGCCAGCTGACCAGAAACCTGATCTTACCATGGGCCGGCCCGCGACCGGACGGTTGTAGACATAGGCCCAGGCTTTCGTGCAGGGGCGGCCAAAATCGTCGAGAATGGAGACCTTCTCGCGCCGGTAAAGGGCTTTTACGGGGGCATCGGTACGCACACCTTCGAACGCGTCGAGTTTGCGGGCAATGCGCGGATGATCGAGCCGGTAAAGCATGCCGTGGCAGATGCCTTCCTTGCGTAATACGCCGGGATAAGACCCCATGTCGAACATCGCGCCCTTGAAGCGACATGGGCCGAGGAATTCACCGTGGCGCTCCAGGTCCACGCCCTTCGGGCCGCCCGGCATACCCTGCTTGAGCAGGCCGTAGAAAACGAAGTGGTCTCCGGCAGATACAGGTGGTGCAATCATTTCGCGGCCTCCGAACGGCGGGTCATACCGGGGAGCCCGTCGATGCTGGAGGCGTTCTTGGTCAGGCGGCTCTCTCGCCATTCCTCGACTGGCTTGTTGTCGACATAGCGCTGCAGCTGATCGCGCTGTCCCTTGAACTCATAGAAGGGGACGCCCCAGCCACAGCTATCCGAGACGCTGGTAATATCGACATAGATTATATTTCGCGCGCGCTCATGGCCTGGCGGGAAGCGACCGATCTCTGCCTCGAAGTCCGGGTGATTGAACTGGAGGGTTCGCCCCTTCCCATAGATGCGGACGATATTGGCCGGGCCTTCAAATGCGCAGAACATGATCGTGATCCGGGCATTCTCATTCACGTGGGCGAGAGTCTCGATGCCTGACCCGCCAAGATCAGCATAAGCGACGGTCTTTTCATCAAAGACGATGAAGCTGTCATAGCCTTTGGGCGAGGCGTTTACGTGCCCATCCTGCGACAGCGGGGCCGTCGCGACGAAGAACATCTTCTGCGCCTTGATGAAGGCGATCAGCTTGTCATCGAGTTTTTCGTACGTCTTGCCCATGGCTCTCCCCGTCAGCTTGCGAGCTGGAAGGGTTCTAGCCCGGAGAGGCGCATGGCGCGAGGTGGCTCCGGGATAATTCGGGGCGCTTTACCCTCAACTGCCTTGGAAATAGCCGCGATGTGCGGGGGAGTGGTGCCGCAGCAGCCACCAAGCAGGTTGACGAGGCCGGATTTCGCCCATTCCTCAAGCTGTGAGGCGGTCTGTTCTGGTAATTCGTCATACTCGCCGAATTCATTCGGCAGGCCTGCGTTCGGGTAGGCGATGACCCGCGTGTCAGCGATCTTGGAGATCGCCGCGATATGTGGGCGCATCATCTTGGCGCCGAGCGCGCAGTTGAGGCCTATGGCCCAGGGCTCGGCGTGGCGGACCGAATGCCAGAAAGCTTCAGCGGTCTGGCCAGAGAGAGTGCGCCCGGAGGCATCGGTGATCGTACCTGAGAGGATGACAGGCGTGCTGTCGCCGCTCTCAGCGCGATAATCCATCACGGCTTTGATGGCGGCCTTTGCATTCAACGTGTCGAAGACCGTCTCGATCAGGAAGAAGTCGATATAGGGCGCCATGGCGCGGGCCTGTTCGAGATAGGCCTCGCGGACATCATCAAATGTGACTTCGCGGTAGCCTGGATTGTTCACGTCGGGCGAAAGCGACAGCGTCTTGTTCGTCGGGCCAATCGCACCGAGTACGCCGACGGGCTTGCCGGCTGCGTCAGCGGCTTCGCGGGCAAGACGTGCACCTGCGGCGGCGATTTCAGCCGCGATGTCCTGCATGTGATAGTCGCCCTGTGCAATCGTAGTGGCGCTGAACGTGTTGGTTTCGATGAGATCGGCGCCCGCCTCGATGAATTTCGTGTGGATGGCGCGAACGGCATCTGGCTGGGTCAGGTTCAACAGGTCATTATTCCCCTGAACCGGGCTTTTCCAGTCAGCGAAACGCTCACCGCGGAACTGCTCCTCAGAAAACGTGTATTTCTGGAGCATCGTGCCCATCGCCCCATCAAGGATGAGGACGGCGCTTTGCGCTTTCTTTTCGAGATCTGCGATCAGTATTTCGCTTCTCATCAGGCTGCCTCCGCCGTTGCAGGTTTAAGGCCGAGCAGGTGGCAGGTGGACAGTGCAAGGTTTGCCCGGTTCAGCGTGTAGAAGTGGAATTGCGTCACGCCGCCATCGGCAAGCTTATGGCAAAGCTCGGCAGCAATGTTTGCGGTGATGAGGTCGCGCGTGTCGGCGTCATCATCGAGACCCTCGTAGAGCTTGTGCAGCCAGTCAGGCACGCTCGCCCCGCAAAGACCTGCAATACGTTTCAGGCCGTTGAAGTTCGGCTGGAGCATGATGCCCGGCACGATGGGCATGGTGATCCCAGCATTGCGGGCACGGTCCAGGAACTCGAAATAGATATCGGGTTCAAAGAAGAATTGCGTGATCGCGCGGTCGGCGCCGGCATCCTGCTTTGCCTTGAGGTGGGCGAGATCAAACTCCCAGCCGCGCGTATCCGGGTGGGGTTCGGGGTAACAGGCGACGGAAACTTCGAACACTTTCCCGAGGTCAGGACGGTGTGCACGAAGGCTCTCGATCAGCTCGATCACATTCTGGAAGCCACCGGGCGCCTGTTTCCATTCAGCGCCCATGCCGTCAGGGGAGTCGCCGCGCAGGGCGACGATGTGACGGACCCCGGCTTCCCAATAGTCCTCTGCGGTCTGCAGCACGTCTTCTTTCGTTGCGCTGACGCAGGTGAGGTGAGCGGCTGGGATGAGCGACGTCTCGCTGGCGATCCGCGCAACGGTGTCATGGGTGCGCTCACGCGTGGAGCCGCCCGCACCATAGGTGACGGAGACAAAATCGGGCTGCATCGGCTCAAGCCGGCGCACGCACTCCCAGAGGCGCTCATCCATGGTTTCATTCTTCGGCGGGAAGAATTCGAAGGAGACGCGTGGCCTCTCCTCGGCCTGACGGGTGGCAACAGACAGATGGCTCATGCTGCGACGTCCTTTTTCTCTTCAGTTTTACGGGCCGACCAGATGAGGACTGCAATCCCCTGGTCGAGATCTTTTGGCGGCTCGAACCGCGTCACATCGTCGAGTTTGAGCCCCGACTGGCTGGTCCAGAAGCTCATCGCATCTTCGCGGATGCCGAGACGGCGATGCCCGAATGCTTCGCGCATGAACTCGTGATTGTGCGAAGCGAAGTCCACGATGATAAGCTTGCCGCCGGGTTTCAGAATGCGGCCGGCTTCGCGTACGACTTTTTCGGGCTCTTCTAGATAATGAAGGACCTGGTGGACGATGACGATATCTGCACTGGCCGTATCGAACGGCGTTGCGGTCACGTCGCCCTGGCGGACGCGGGCCTGTGTAATGCCGGCCTCAGACAGCTGCGAACGGGCTAGCGTCAGCATCTGGTGGGACAGGTCCAGCCCTTCCGCCTCGCGGGCGCGGCCACTAAGAAGGGCGAGCATGCGCCCGGTACCTGTGCCGAGGTCAATGATGCGCTGGAACGGGCCCGGGCCAACCGTTTTCAGGATCGCAGCTTCGATCAGTTCCTCGGGATAGTGCATGGCACGGATGCGGTCCCAGTCGGTTGCGATGGAGCTGAAATATGTGTCGGCCGACGCCTGCCGGGTACGGCGGACGGCGTCCAGCCGGGCGCGATCATTCGGAAAATCGCCGCTCGCTTCATCAATAAGTTCAAACAGGCGGTCGAGCAGCGCGCGTGCCCAGTCCGTACCCGGCAGGCGATAGAAGACCCATGCCCCTTCAGGCAGGCGTTCTGTGAGGCCGGCAGAGGTCAAAGCTTTGAGATGGTGCGACAGGCGCGGCTGGCTCTGGCCAAGGACGGTGACAAGCTCACCAACCGACAACTCGCCATGCTGGAGAAGCGCCAGGATGCGCAGGCGTGTCGGCTCACCTGCCGCGCGCAATGCGTCTACAATGGAGGGCGCTGCCTGTTTCATATCAGCATATAAACATGTCTTTATATGTCTGACAATACGGGGGTGCGTCGTGCCCTTGTTGCAACGCTTTCGGGGCTCCTTGCCCAACTTCCTCTGGGCCGACATTGAAAGCGACGCGTATTCAACTCATATGCTGCGACCAGAAGACGGAAAATATCAATGAAGACTGCAGCCCTCGCCTCCCTCGCGCTTTTGACTGTGACCGCTTGCGCGTCGACCCAAACGGGGGGCGATGCCTCCTCTGGTGTGAACGATCCTTTCGAGGGTGTGAACCGCAATATCTACGCCTTTAACGAAGCAGTCGACAAAGCCGCCATCGAGCCAGTCGCGCGCGGCTATCGCGCCGCAGTGCCTGAGCCGGCCCGGGACGGCGTGCACAATGTGCTGACCAATATGCGCCAGCCTATCGTGTTCACCAATTCGGTGCTGCAGGGGAATGCAAACGCATCCGGCGAGACGCTGAGCCGCTTCCTGATCAACTCGACCATCGGTGTTGCCGGTATATTCGATGTCGCCAGCACGCTGGGCATTGAAGAACATGATGAAGACTTTGGTCAGACGCTCGGTGTCTGGGGTGCGGAGCCCGGACCATTTATCGTCCTTCCACTGCTTGGTCCAAGTAGCGTTCGCGACACGGTCGGCATCGCGACAGACCGTATGTTCGATCCGCTGACCTGGACTGAATTCGAAGATGCCGATCTCGACGATGATATCGCCGTGACCCGTACGGTCCTCGGGGTCATTGATACGCGGTCAAGGCTTATCGAGGTCATCGAAACCCTGCGCTCCCAGCCGGAACCCTATATCGCTCTACGCCGGAATTATCTTGGCCAGCGCGAGGCTGCTGTGAGAAATGGGCAGACTGAGGCAGATCCGTACAAAGATTTGCCTGATTTCGATGTATACGATGATGCTGGCGCCCAGGGGACGGGTGTCGAGGACGAACAGGACTAAACAGATGAAGTTTGCCAGACATGCAGTGGCTGCGCTGGTTTTGGCGGCAGCCACCAGCCCCGTATTTGCCGATGCAAAAACGGAATCCTTCGTTGAAGAGAATGCCAATGAGGTGCTCGAAGCGCTCAATGATCCGACATTGAGCCGCGAGGAACGTACCGAACTCTTCAGTGGATATATGGAAGAATTTGCTGACTTTAACGCCGTCAGCCGTTTTGTGATCGGGCGCTATGCAAACCGTTTCACGCCGCAGGAGCTCTCGCGCTTCCAGCGCGCGTTCCGGAGCTATGCACTTGCGGTCTACGAAAACGAGCTCGATGCCTATCGTGGTGAGCAGGTCGTCGTTGATCGCTCCATTGATCGCACGGCAAACGACTCCATCGTCGATACGCGCATACCGCGCGCCGATGGCCAGGCAATGAATGTGCGCTGGCGTGTTCTCAAGCGGAATGGCGAGTACCAGGTCGTTGATGTTGCGCTGAATGTGAACGGCAACCTCATCTGGCTGGCCATTGAGCAACAGGCACAGTTCCTGTCGCTGCTGGATCGCACGAACGGATCCGCTGACGCGCTGATCCGCAAGATTGAACAGATGACGCGCGAAGTCAGGGCAGGCCGCCGCTAGCGCCAAAGCTTTTTACACGGGTATAAAAAAGCCCTGCCATCGCTGGCAGGGCTTTTTCTGTTCGGTATTAGCGGCGATTAGCCGTTATCGTTCATCGCACCATACGTATCGTCATCCGAAGAGTTGTCCCATTCGGTTGAGCTCTCGCGCTCGGTATCCATGCTGATCTCGTCCTGCTCATAGCGGAAGACCGGCATCATCTCGAGATCTTCTGACGACGCGTTGATCATGATGGTGTCGTTATTGTCAGCATCCTGCTCGACCATGATCATATCGAAGCCAATCTGGCGGTCTTCGCCGAGGATCGGGTCGCCGATGATGGCGTAAAGCGCTTCACCGTCTTCAGACACGATCACATCATTGATGCGGGCCGAGTCGTCGGAATTAGTGAAGTCAGCGGTCGTGCCGATCATCTCGGAGACCAGACGGTAGTCGTTCAGGCCTTCCTGGTCGAACTCGGCAACGTTCTGGATGTTTTCCTCGGTCATGGAGATGGTGAAGGCGGGCTCGCCGTCCTCAACCATCGCTACGTCCAGATCGGAATAGGGCAGGGAGCCCTTCATGCCGGCGAGGTCAATGAAGTCGCCGCTGCGGAACACAACGGTTTCGATCTGACCATTTTCGCCGATCAGGAGGTCGTCGACCGTGGCGATGTCTTCACCGTCCGCGCCGATGACCTTTGCCCCGACGATCTCTCCAGCGCTGAGATTGCCAGCGACCAGATAAACCGTTTCATAATCCGGCGCTTCAGTGTCAGCCTCGGCGTACTCGCCGTCTGTTTCATCGGTTTGCGCCATTTCGGCGGTGTCGGTGTCATAAGCCGCCTCATTCATTTCTGTTTCATTCGAGCATGCGGCTGCCCCGAACATGAGGCCGGATGCTGCTGCAGTAATCATGAGCTTCTTCATGATAAAAGTCTCCTTCTGAACTAGTGGATATAAAACGACAGGTGCGCTCACCTTGTTCCAAGACGGCTATATTTCACTGTGCAGAGTCGAGGGGATAATCTGACTTGGGCGTCTTGTGCCTGACAGGCTGTCTCGCCATTGTGCGCCTCAGTTCAAAGGAGTGCCTCACCATGAAAACCCGCGCCGCCGTCGCCTTCGAAGCCAAGAAACCACTCGAAATTGTTGAGGTAGATCTGGAGGGCCCGAAAGATGGCGAAGTGCTGGTTGAGATCATGGCGACCGGTATCTGTCACACTGACGCGTACACGCTTGATGGTCTCGATAGTGAAGGGCTTTTCCCGAGCATTCTGGGCCATGAGGGTGCAGGCGTGGTGCGTGAGGTTGGCAAGGGTGTGACTAGCGTGAAGCCGGGCGACCATGTGATCCCGCTCTACACACCGGAATGCCGCCAGTGCAAAAGCTGCCTGTCAGGCAAGACCAATCTTTGCACCGCGATCCGCGCGACGCAGGGCAAAGGGGTGATGCCGGATGGCACCAGTCGTTTCTCTTACAAGGGTCAGAAGCTGCATCACTATATGGGCTGCTCGACATTCTCGAACTTCACGGTGCTGCCTGAGATCGCAGTTGCGAAAATCGACCCGGAAGCCCCGTTCGACAAGACCTGCTATATCGGCTGCGGCGTGACCACCGGAGTCGGTGCGGTCACCAATACGGCCAAGGTGACGCCAGGCTCGAACGTCGTCGTTTTTGGCCTTGGCGGTATTGGTCTCAACGTCATTCAGGGCGCGAAGATGGTCGGTGCTGACATGATTGTCGGTGTCGATATCAACCCCGCCAAGGAAGAATGGGGTCGGCGCTTCGGCATGACCCATTTTGTCAATCCGAAGGAAGTAAAGGATGTGGTTGCTCATCTCGTTGAGCTCACCGGCGGCGGCGCCGACTATTCCTTCGACTGCACCGGCAATACCGACGTGATGCGGCAGGCGCTCGAATGCGGCCACCGTGGCTGGGGCGAAAGCATCATTATCGGCGTCGCTGAAGCGGGTAAGGAAATCGCGACCCGTCCGTTCCAGCTGGTCACCGGCCGCGTCTGGAAAGGCTCTGCCTTCGGCGGCGCGCGTGGCCGCACCGATGTGCCGAAGATTGTCGAATGGTACATGAAGGGCAAGATCGAGATCGACCCGATGATCACGCACGTCCTGAAGCTGGAAGACATCAATAAAGGCTTCGATCTGATGCATTCCGGCGAGAGCATCCGGTCAGTGGTCGTCTACTAGACGTCAGGCGCCAATGCCGCACAGTTTTCCAAAGGGAGGAAGAGGAAAAGTATGTACAGTCACATGATGGTCGGATCGAATGATCTCGACAAAGCCAAGACGTTCTATGACGCGACCTTTCAGGCGATTGGCGGCAAGCCCGGCGTGATGGATCCGAAGGGGCGTCTGGTTTACCTGCACAATGGCGCGGTCTTCCTCGTCACCAAGCCAATTGATGGCGCGCCGGCGACGCAGGGTAATGGCATGACAATCGGCTTTGCGATGAAATCGACCGATGAGGCCGATGCCTGGCACAAGGCGGGCGCAGCGGCAGGCGGCAAGGAAATCGAGGACCCGCCAGGCTGGCGCGAAGGCGGCGGCCAGAAGCTTTACCTCGCTTACCTGCGTGACCCGGATGGCAACAAGCTCTGCGCGCTCTGCCGCTGACGGGTTGCGATCTGACCAAGCAATGACTGGCGCCGTCTCGACTTGGTTGAGGCGGCGCTTTTCTTTGAGATGATGGCTGGCGATGCGATCCGTCGGCGGCTCCGCGGCGTATATGGGGTTCTGAGACAGGAGTTTATTCCATGCGCCGTATCTTGTTTGCTGTTTTCATCTTTGCCGGGTTCGCCATGGCAGCCAGTGCCACCGAGGAACCAGAATTCGAAACGGTGGCGAGCGATGGCCGTATCGAGGTTCGTCAATATGAGCCGATCATTGTCGCTGAAACCGAGGTCACTGGGGACATGCGTGCAGCAAGTGGTTCGGGCTTTCGTGTGCTGGCTGACTATATTTTTGGAAATAACACGGCACGCAGCGAAATCGCGATGACTGCACCGGTCACACGGACCCGCTCAACGAAGATCGACATGACGGCCCCAGTGACACGTTCGATGTCCGATGACGGAAACTGGACAGTGTCTTTCACCATGCCATCCAAGTGGACAATGGAAACGTTACCCGTTCCAAACAATCCGGCTGTATCCATTCGCGTAGTTCCGGGTGAACTTCTGGCGACAATCAGGTTTTCAGGGGCCGGGCGCATGGAAACTCACCGCCAGAAACAGGCCGAGCTTGAGGACTGGATCGCAGCACACAGCTACGAGATAACCGGCCCGGCGCGTTATGCCGGGTATGATGCGCCATGGAAGCCTTCGCCTCTGCGCAGGAACGAAGTTCTGATACCTGTCGAACCCACCGGCCCCGAGAGCTGATTTTCAGGCCAGCACAACCTGACAGTTTTCACGTTTGAGGCGGGCAGGCAGGCAGAAGGTTTTCAGGTCCTCGCCGCCAACGCGGCTCAGTAGCGCATCCGCACGCGCACGCTCCGCCTCGTTCATGGACCCATAGACATCAAGCGCGGCCTGAAGGCGCCAGAGCGGAAAGCTGCGTGCCTTGGCAGGGCCGCTATGGCCTTCGATGTCGATCGTGATGTCCCCCAGTGCGCGCGGCACCCGGTCGCCCGAGGCAGCGTTCGCGGCCCAGTCGTTGTACAGCGCGGACGTCGCCATGATAGCGGGGAGTTGTTCCTGCATCTGGCGGTGCAGGATCGGTTCCAACGTCTCTGGCACCGCATCGTCGCTGAGCAACTCACCCCTGCCTTTGCCGCCGCCGGCTTTCATGCGTTCAACCCAGTCAGCAACCTTTGGGGCGAGCTTATGCATAAGCTCACCTGACGCCGGATCGCGGTAGAGGTGCGCGTAGAGCGGGCCGTAGAATGCAAAGTCGGCAAGCGAAGGACGGCTGCCGAGCAAATAGGGATACTGATCCAGATGGGCTGAGAATTCGGAGAGGAAAGCCTCGTAGCTTTTCTCGATGCCGGGCACCGTGTCCGCACTGACACCAAGGATCGGAAGCGCGCCCTTGAACCGTGCGCCATTCTTGCGGCCGATCTCGTATTGCTGCTCCGGTGTTTGGTCAGGCGCTGAAAGCGCGCCAAATTCTGAATAGGCCCAGTCCTCATTATAATTCCAGCGATAGTGCATGGCAGGCAACATGAGCCATTCATCACCATAGAGTTGGAGAAGTTCAGCGACAAATCTCTGAAGGGGGGAAGCGGGCCAGGCGGGCGGCTGGGCGTTTTCGCGCGCTTCAATGGCCCCGATAATGTCAGTCGTGTCCTGAATGACAGTTCCGTCCGGCAGGGTTGCGACCGGTATGACCGGCCAGCCAACATTTGGCAGGATGACGTCGCGATAGACGGCCTGTGTCGCCGGTTTTTCCGTATATTCGACCCCGCGCCAGTCCAGATAAGCGCGTGCCTTACCGGTGAAGTAGCTGACTTCGGCGCCGTATAATGTGTAGCTCGTCATATGATTTATGAATTCCCGTGCCTATCGTGAGCCTGAGGGACAGACAAAAAGGCTATCTGATGTCGGAGTTCAAGCATTTCTGCCTCGTGGCGGGGGGCGAGACCATGGAGGGGCACGCTGTCCCCGATGGCCGCGTCGGCCCATCCGTGATGTCACTGAAGGTCTGGGCGGCCTCAGTTGAAGAGGCGGTCGAGGTCATCATTTCCATAGGGAATGAGATCGGTTTCAAGATCGAGCAGAACGTCGAAGTCATTCGCTCCAAGGCAACGCAAATGGCCCGCGACGAGGCGTTTGCCTATGCAGTCCGGGTCACGCCGTGCACGGACGGTGAACTGGACCTGTGCGTGGCCGAAGAGGCAGAGCGCATCCAGAACGAATAGGTCGGCGGGCGGGAACCGCCTTTGACCACACCCCGTTTTCTTCACATTGGCCCCGGCGTCTGATCGCCGGGCTGCCTGCCAGAATGGAAGGAAACGCTTATGAAGAATCTCACAATGATTGCGGGTGCCATTGGTGCGCTAAGCATGGCGGCATGCGCCGCAAATCCACCGCCAGCACCAGGATCGGGTGGTCCGGGCTATAGTGGGAATGCGGGTTATGACGACGGTTACCGCGGGCCGCCGCGCGCCGACCGAGGCTATGGCGACCCTCGATACGAGGGCCGCTACGGCAATAACCGCTATAATGACCGGCACGACCGCTACGACCCTTACGACGCCCGCTATCATGGCCAGCGCTATTACGATGACCGAGCACGGCGCTATTACTATATTGACGCACGCACCGGCGCGACGATCTGGGTAAATGGCGATTTGAGAGGCCGTTAGAACGCCACTCAATCCCTGACAGGAAAGGGCGCATCCGCCGCGATGCGCCCTTTTCGCATTCGTGCTGCCGGTGGGAAGTCAGCCGAGTTGTGTTACATAAAGGGAGAAGCAACCACAGGAGACCTTCAGGTTTTGGAAACAGTATCAGACTGGACGAGTTTTGGCGGTGATCTCAGCGTTTACGATCATGAAAGCGAGACGCTCGGTTGTACAATGCGGTTCGCCGTATTCGAGCCGCCGCAGACCGATGAGGAGCCTGTTCCTGTTCTCTGGTATCTTTCCGGACTGACCTGCAACTGGTCGAACGTCATGGAAAAGGGCGGCCTGCAGCGGAAGGCGGCTGAGCTTGGCGTGATGATCGTCGCCCCCGACACCAGTCCGCGCGGCGAGGACGTTGCAGACGATGAAGCCTACGACCTTGGCCAGGGGGCCGGCTTCTACCTAACAGCCACGCAGGACCCATGGACCAAACACTACAAGATGGACCAGTATATCATGGAAGAGCTTCCTTCCGTGATCCGGTCAAACTTCGCGGCCGATATGCGCCGTCAGTCCATTTTCGGTCACTCCATGGGCGGGCATGGCGCGCTGGTCCTTGCGCTCCGCAACCCGGGCCACTTCCGCAGCGTGTCGGCTTTCTCACCGATCGTTGCGCCTTCGCAGGTGCCCTGGGGCGAGAAGGCATTTTCAGCTTATCTCGGCGATGAGAAGGAAGCCTGGAAGGAATGGGACGCGTGCGAGCTGGTCAAGAAGACGCAACTCGATACGACCATCCTCATAGATCAGGGCGAGGACGACCAGTTCCTGGAAGAGCAGTTGAAGCCGGGCCTGTTCGAGCAAGCTTGCCGCGAGACGGGGCAGCCGCTCGCGATCAGGCTGCGGCCGGGCTATGACCATTCCTACTATTTCATCTCAACCTTTATGGATGACCACATCATGCACCATGCCAAGGCACTCTACGGCTAGAGTGCTGGCATCTCGAAATGACGAAGCCCGCCCGGAGCAATCCAGGCGGGCTTTTTGTTTGGACGGTAGCTTGAGACCGCTAGGTAGCAGCTTCCTCAGCGGGGCTGTGCTGCAACTCGGCGCGCGTGGCAGGACGTGACATGATCCAGCCGATGACGACCGGGATCAGGATGCCCGGGAAGCCTTCATAGACGCCGCCCTGCCAGCCTAGCCCGAAACGCCAGACAAGCGTGATGCCAATACCGAGCACCATCAGGAAGATGGCGGTTGTCTCACTGACACGGCGGTTCAGCGCGTAGAGCGTCAGAAGCGGTGCGAAGGCCGCCGCTAGTGCCGACCATGCGATGATCACGAGACTGAACACACTCTGGCTGTCCATGAGGGCGAGCGCGAGCGCCAGAACTGTCACTGTGCCCGTCGCGGCCTTGAGCATCCACGGGTGTTCAAGTCGTTCCGGGACGAGGTCGTGGGTGATCGCGGCCGAACAGGAAAGCACGACTGAGTCTGCTGTCGACATTGTCGCTGCAAAGATACCCGCCAGTATCAGGCCCACGAGAACATCCGGCAGCAGGCCTTCGGCCATGCGCGGCAGGGCAAGTTCGACATCGATGTCTGCGGTATCCGGCATGTAGACGCGGGCGAGTAGGGAAAGGCCGGCCGCGAGGATGTAGAAGACGACGAAAAAGCCGTAATACCAGACGCGTGTGCGCCGCATGTTGCGGTCATCGTCCAGCGCCATGAAACGGACCATAATGTGCGGCTGTCCAACGACGGAAAAACCGGCGAAGAGCCAGCCAAGAACAAACAGGCCGACGCCAAGCGCGCCGGTGAGAAGAAGCTCATCCGACTCTGGCATCAGGTTGAGGTAGGTACCGCCATCCATGGTGCTCAGCTGTTCGAACATGCTGCCGAAGCCGCCGGCCCAGCTGACGCCGACGAAAAAAAGCGTGAAGAGCGCGCCAAGCATACAGATTGACTGGATGGCATCTGTCCAGATCGAGGCTCGGATGCCGCCGGCAATGGAATAGGCAAGGATGATGACGGCTGACCCGATCGCGCCAATCCGCCAGTCAAAGCCGTCAAAGACGCCCTCAAGCGCTTTCGCGCCAGCGGTGATCTGGGCCGCGCCATAGACAATCAGTAGCACGACCATGATGACGGCGGCCATCCTGCGCCAGATCGCGAAATCGTCGCCATGCCAACGCGACAGGACCGATGCAAAGGAGGCCTCATTGGTAACGCCTGTGGCGGTTCTCAATTTACGGTGGATGAAAGTGGACCCGATGAAGTCGCCCACGATCCAGCCGAACATCAGCCAGATCGCTGAAAGCCCTGTGGCGTATCCATAGCCGATGACGCCGATAAAGAGATAACCGGAATTATTCGTTGCGACGGCCGAGAGGCCAGCCAGCCAGGGTGAGACCGTCTGGCCGGCAATGTAATAATCTTTTCGTTCCCCGGTCGCCTGCCGGGCAGAGGCAAGCCCCACGCCTAGAAAGATGATCAGGATAACAATGAAGCTCGCAAGTATCATTCTGTGTCTGTCTCTTGTGATGCCATCCAGGCGAGAAACAGGTCGAACTGTTCATTCGTCGCTTCGCCACGTGGGTCTATTTCAGAAATCGCAAGGCTGGTTGCCTGCGTCGCGTTGAAGGGTTCCTTGTCTTCCGGGGTGACTTCAGCGGTATTCACCATCCGTGTGAACATAAGCGCGGCCATGATTGCAAGGCCGAAGGCGGAGAAAGCAAATAGACCGGCGGGCCCCATCGCCGACATCGAAACGCCCGCGATCAATGGTCCGATGATCGAGCCAATACCCCAGATGATCAGAATGCCGGCCATCATGGACGTGGCCTGTTCGGGCTTGGCCCGGTCGGCCGCATGGGCGATGGCGACGGCGTAGTAGGACAGTGCGCCCATGCCGAAGAGAAAGCCGAGTAAGAGAATGACAGGCTGTGTCGCGAGTGGGCTGAGCATCGCCAGAGCCACAGCAGAGACAGCGCCGATAATACCCGCAGCGGCTATGACCAGGCGGCGGTCGATACGGTCAGAGATAAAGCCTGCAGGCCAGAGACCGACCATGGCGCCTGCAAGCAGCGCGCCGTTGAAGCGGGCTGAAAAACCAGCAGCATCTTCGGGTGAAACGGACTGGGCGAAGACTGGATAGAGTTGAGCGACCGAATTGTTCACGGCACCTGCGCAGAAAGCTGCAAAAGCTGCCGCCGGCGCGTATTTCAGGATCTTTCGCGGGCCGAAGGGCGACGCGGCGTGGATATCAGGCTGGATCTGGCGCGTGGCGGTAATCGGCATGATGGTGAACGCGAAGAGCGCGGCAACCATGAGGAAACCCATAATGCCATTTGCGCCCGCCATAACGGCAAAAGGGCCGCCAATGGCGCCCAGCTTCGCGACAACATGATAGAAGCCAAGAATGGCGCCGCGTTTTTCAGGCGGGGAGGCATCTGCGATCCAGCTCTCGCCCGCGGTAAACAGCGCTGAGGTGCATGCACCGATGACCGCCTGAACCAAGGCCCAGAAGATGACGCTTGGTCCCAAGGTCAGGCTGAGAGAGGCGATGATGGCAATCGCCGCAAAAAATGCAAAAGAGCGGATGTGCCCTATCCGTGAAATCTGGATGGGCGACAGAATCGCGCCTGTCAGGAAACCACCAGCATAGAACGCCGCAACCAGACCAAGGGCAGCATTCGATGTGCCGGAGGCCTGCAGGCCCAGAGCAATCATCACGGATAGGGCAGCCGCTGCACCCTGTAGCAGGGTGAGGGAGAGCACGATGGCGAGAACGTTCCGGTATTGACCGAACGTACCTCGCCATCCTGCATGTGTCGTTTCAGACGTAGCCGAATACGTCATCAGGCGGCGGTGCGGATTTCCGCTGAATCGCCATCCCGGTGCGCCGACTCTTCCTCGACGAGTGCCTTGTGAAGCACGCGCACTGCCTCGTCGTAGTCCTCTTTAGCCACAAAGAGCTGAAGGTCGGTGCTGCGTGTCAGCTTCTGAAGGCCGAGCATGTTGATACCAGCGTCATAGAGCGCCGACGTGGCCTTGGCGGTCATGCCGGGCACGTCGAGATTCGCGCCGATCACCGAAACGATCGCAAGCTCGCGCGTCGTGACCTCTGCATTCTCATACAGGGCCTCAAGATCAGCGGCAGCGCGGTTTAGCGACTCACGCGTACAATCGACATAGTGGGTGATCGTATTCGCGTTGGAGCTTTTGGACACGATCCAAACCTTGTGGCGGGTCAGCGCCTTCAGTGCCTCGGCATCGTAACCCTTCACACCGACCATGTCCTGCTCGAACAATTCGAAGGCATAGAGGTTCTTGATACCCGTTACGATTTCGGCGCGCGCCTCTTCCGGGTGGAAATCATCTGTAATGATCGTTCCGGCGTCCGACGGGTCGAACGTGTTCTTGACGCGTAGCGGCACGCCGGCCTGACGAAGGCCCTTCGCGGCTTTCGGGTGAACCGCTTCCATACCCATATTGGAAAGCTGGTCGGCGACATCGTAATTGGTCTTGCCGATCTTCATTACCTTGTCATTGCCAACCAGTTTCGGGTCAGCGCTGGAAAGATGGAATTCCTTATGGATGATGGCTTCCGCGGCATTGGTAAGGGCGCCGATGCGCGAAAATGTGACTTCGGTGTAGCCACGGTCGTAGAGTTTCACCATGCCCTCGATGCAACTGGCGTAGCCGGTGCAAATTGGCAGCTCTTTCGAAAAGTCGATACCCTGCAGGGAGGTTCGGATACGCTCATCGAGCGACATCTTTTCGTCGTCACGCCAGCCTGTGAAGTCGACAAAGACCGAGTTGATGTCACGCTGGCGGAGCAGAAGGCTCGTATTGTGAGCTGAATGCGCTTCGCCGAGGGCGGCCAGCATCTCGCGTACCGTCATCAGATGTTCGTCGAGCCGGAACTGGCCGTAAGAACAGAGGCGATGGAGGTCGATCAGGCAGTTGCGCACACCTTCGACGCGCTCCAGTACGAAGTTATCTGCAACCTTGCGGTCCGGATGGTCGCCAAAGACCTCGTGGTTCTTCTCACGCATGGCTTCTGACAGCTCGGTAAGCGCTTCGCTCCACTGCCACTTGTTTTCGGCCTTGGCGAAAAGTGCATATACGCCTGGCTTGCCGCTTTTCTTGTGTTCCAGAAGAAGATTGGTCATGCCGGCATAGGCCGACACGACGAAAATACGATTATACAGGTCGTCGCCTTCGCGCCCGTTTATCAGGACATTGTCGAGAATGACGGGTGTGTTCGCGATGGACGTACCACCGATTTTTTCAACAGTATGGGTCATGGGATTTTGCCCCGGAGTTTTTGGTCTGGTTGGATGACGAGCAGCCCGAAAACTGGTCGGGCTGCTCGTTCGTAATCAGATCAAGCGTCTAGCCTGCGTCTTCGAGATCTTCTGCGGCGGCGTACGAACCGTCGGGCAGGTGCACTTCCTTGCCGGTGACCGGCGGGTTGAAGCAGCATGCCATATGCAGTTCTTCTTCTGCGCGCAGGGTATGCTTGTCGTGAAGGTTGAGGCCGTACATCACGCCCGGCTTGATCTCGTGGGTCTCGCCAGTGGCAAGGTCCGTGATCGAGCCTTTACCCTTCATGCAGTACACGCTCTCGAAGTGGTTCTTGTAATGAAAGGTGTGCTCCGAGCCTGCTTCCAGCACCGTAATGTGGAAGCTGAAGCCCATCTTGTCGTCGGCCAGAAGCATCCGGTAGGACGTCCACTGTGCGTCAGATACGGCACGATCCGTGCCCTTCAGTTCATTCATATCGCGTACGATCATCGTAACTTACTCCGCTGCGATCTTGTGGCTTTCGACGGTCTCCTGCGCCGCCTCGAACAGGATATCGAGACCCTTCTGAAGCTGGTCTTCAGGAATGGTCAGGGCGGCGAGAACCTTCACGACTTCATCGTCGGCGCCTGATGTCTCAATGATGAGACCCTTCTCGAATGCGCGGCTGCACATGTCAGATGCGATATCACCAGATGTGACGTCGACGCCCTTCATCATGCCGCGGCCTTTGAGTCGTGCGCCTGGAATGAGATCGGCGATTCTCTGCAAACCCGCCTCAAGGATGTCGGCTTTCTTGCGAACGTCCTTCATGAAGGCATCGTCTTTCCAGAACTTGTCGAGTGTGACTTTCGCGGTGATGAAAGCGTGGTTGTTGCCCCGGAACGTGCCGTTATGTTCGGCTGGCTTCCAGATATCGTGCTCCTTCTTGAGGAGTACACAGGCAAACGGCAGGCCCATACCCGAGAGCGATTTGGCCTGAGTAATGATGTCAGGCTTGATGCCTGCATTCTCAAAGCCAAAATAGTCGCCTGAGCGACCGCAACCTGACTGGATGTCATCGACGATCAGTAGTGCGCCGGTCTTCTTGGCGAGATCGGCAATACCTTTCATCCATTTAGCAGACGCGGCGTTGAGGCCGCCCTCGCCTTGGATAGGTTCGAAGATGAATGCGGCGGGCGCATCGACACCGGATGAGCTATTGTCGATCATCATTTCAATCTGGTCGAGCGTGTCGACATCATCGCCGAAGGCGCCCGCGTAAGGCAGGTGCGTCGTGCCGCAGATGCCATTACAGCCTGCGCCGGCACCGGCCCGTTTGCCGGCATTGCCTGTCAACGCAAGTGCGCCGAGCGTCATGCCATGAAAGCCGTTTGTAAAGGCAATGACGTTGCTGCGGCCGGTTACCTTACGGGCGAGCTTGACGGCGGCTTCGACGGCGTTCGTGCCGGTCGGGCCGGTCATCATGATCTTGTAGTCACCCATGCCGCGCGGTTCGAGGATGTTGTCCTCGAACGCTTTCAGCCACTCGGCCTTTGCGTCGGTGTACATATCGAGGCCATGGGCAATGCCATCGCGCTCGATGTGTTCGATAAGAGCTTTCTTCATATCCGGGTCGTTGTGACCGTAATTGAGGGTCGAGCACCCGGCGAGAAAGTCTATATAGGTCTTGCCATTGGCGTCGGTCATCTCCGAGCCCTTGGCGCTGACGAAGACCGTATCAAAATTGCGGCAATAGCTGCGCACGATCGATTCGCGTCTTTCGAAAATGTCTTCCTGAATGTCTGTGAACGGCATGCGTCCTGCTCCTGTTTTGGTCTGGTTTTGAGCGTCTAGGCGCGAGATTGTCGGCTCAGCTTGTGGCCGGCCGAGTGAAAGGCCCGATTGTCACGAGGATCTCGCTGTCGTGACGGCCCTTGAAGTGCTTGTCTTCATCGAAAAATGGGCTCTCTTGCAGGGGGGCATCAAGCCACCGCGCGAGACTTTTGAAGAGTCCCCAGGACGCCTCATTATCCGGCGTGATCGTCGTCTTCAAAAAGCGCACATCCTTGCAGGACGGGCGCGAGAAAATGTCGGCAACGAGGCGCTTGGGAATGCGCTTCCCGCGTGCCTTTTCACCAATCGCGACCTGCCAAAGGAAGAATACCTCCGGCTCCTCCGGTGGAATATGACCGCTGACCCAACCGATGACTTCGCCGTCCTCGCGCGCGAGCGCGCACGTCTCAGCAAAGTGCGTTGTCTGGATCAGGTTCATGTAGAGCGAGTTGGTGTCCAGAGGTGGACAGGCCGCAATGAGGTCGTGAACGGCTGCGCCATCCTCGCTCATCGGCGCTTCAATTGTCACTGAGTCTGTCGTCATCGTTCAGAGCCCGCTTCGCATTCTATAATGGCTGGAGCGCGTGTGGGTTCCACCCAGCCGCGCTTGCCAAATAAATTTTTTTTGACTATCTATATAAGTGCAGTGGATTTGGGGTCAACCCGTGCATCACGAAACTCAAAATTAGGATATAATGCAGGTTTTAAGTTATATTTTAGGGTAAATATCCCGTTAAATCGATTGATGTAAAAATAATTTTTCTAACAAAGGATATTTGCTAACATGGCGCAACTTTCTGAAGGATTTGAATCGGTGCGTCTGTCCGCTGCGCATGCCGATACCTGGAGCGAAGATATGCAGGATCAGGCAGAGACAGCCCTTGTTGCCCTCAGGCGCGTCCTGAAGGCGACCGCTAGCAATGTTAAATCCGTCGCGACGAAGACCGGGCTTACAGCGTCGCAGCTGCTGGTTCTGCAGGTCCTCCGCACACAGGGAGAGACGTTAACCGGCGATCTTGCGCGTGCCGTCGATCTCAAACAGGCGACGATCTCAATTCTGATCGATAAGCTGCAAGAGCAACAGCTTGTCGTGCGCAGGCGGGGCGAGACGGACCGCCGCCGGGTCTGGGTGCGGCTGACCGAGAAAGGTCTC
Organism: Henriciella barbarensis; assembly: GCF_003576345.1. GTDB lineage: Bacteria > Pseudomonadota > Alphaproteobacteria > Caulobacterales > Hyphomonadaceae > Henriciella > Henriciella barbarensis. Next base: position 1,436,200 of record NZ_QWGB01000005.1, read on the forward strand.
ACGGCACTCGACGGCGCCCCCGATCTGCTGCAGGACACTTTCCGTACCCGGTTCGCCCAACTGGCCGAATGGGAGCAGGCCAGCATCACCGCTGCACTGCTACGCGTGGTCTCCCTCCTCAATGCTGAGAAGATTGAAGCCTCGCCAATCCTCGACGTTGCTGGCGTGAACGATCCGCCACTCGGGAATGGGCAATAGCTGCCGATTGTCGACGCTCCTCTCAATACTGTTGAGGCCAGACTTATTTTCTTTTGCAAGCGACGTGCGCTGGCCTAGTGTTAGGTCGTGAATACGGATCAGGTTGATGGGAGAAGCTCCATGAAATTACGCGCAAGCATGATCGCTATCGTCTTTGCTGCAGGGCTGAGTGCCTGTGGCGGAGGCGAAGAGCCGGCTGCCCCAGAGGCGTCGGCACCGCCGGTTGAAACCGGGGCGGACGCAGTCGAGACGTCTGAAGAAACCGTCGCAGAGGAAGCTGAAACAGCTTCGGGTCCGGCGGAAGAGGGCGTGCAGTTTGCGGGCTTTCCGGAGCCTTATGCATCTGCGGACTACGCAACCGGCAAACGCCTTTTCATGCAGTGTTCTTCCTGCCACTCGCTGACCGAAGGTGGCCCAACTCTGCTCGGGCCCAACCTTTACGGGATGTTCGACCGCAAGGTCGGTGAGCACGAAGGTTTCGATTATTCGCAAGCCCTGCAGGAAGCCGATTTTGAATGGACGCCAGGTCAGCTGGACCAATGGCTCGCCAGCCCGCGCAACTTCCTGCCTGGTAACCGTATGAGCTTTGCCGGCGTGCCGCGTGAGGATCAGCGCGCTGCCATCATTGCTTACGTGATGAGCGAGACGGGTTACACCCCGCAATAGTGACGAAGCCTTTCAGGCTCTAAAGGCGCGGCAGGCTGGTCAGGATGATATCCTCCAGCTCGCCGCGCTTTTTTGCTGGCGCGTTCGGGAGACGCCGGAGAAGTGCAGCGCTCGTGACGAAAGGTTTGATCAGTGAACTGTCCTGATCAGGGGCTGGGTCGACTGTCAGCCTGCCGTCATCGGTGAAGGAGGCGAAGGCACGCATATAGTGTTCGCGAGGGCCATTGGTCTCCAGATCGCAGGCCAGTGCCGCCTTGGTAAGGCTGTGGCGCTGACCGGTAATGAGAGGCTTCAAGAAAAGCTGCGCGCAGACCAGCGCCGAGGCCGGGTTCCCGGGCAGGCCGAGGACGCGGGTGTCGCCGCGCGTTGAAAACCAGGTTGGCTTGCCGGGACGCACAGCGATCTTTTCGAACAGAGATTCAAAGCCTGCTTCTGCAAAGGCTGGGCGCATCAGGTCATGGTCGCCCACAGAAGCACCGCCGACCGGCAGGAAGACATCGATATCGCGGGCATTTTCAATGCGCTGAGCGATGGCATCCAGCGTGTCTGCCGCGATGCCGAGGTCGACCGGTTCAGCGCCCCATGAGCGGATAAGGTCTGCGAGGGCGACCGGGTTCGAATTGACGATCTCACCGCGCTTGAGATGGGTGCCGGGAGGCTTCAGCTCATTCCCGTTTGCGAGGATGCCGACGCGGAGGCGGCGGCGTACGTTCACTTCGGCAATGTTGCCAGCCGCGAGCAAACCGAGCTCGCCGGCGCCTAGGATGGCACCCTCGTCTAAAAGTCTGTCGCCCTCATGGAAATCGCGGCCGGCTTTGCGGATGAACCGGGAAGCCTCATAGCCTTCAGAGCATAAAACCTCATCGCCTGTTCGGGCCGTGTCTTCCTGAATGACGATATGATCTGCGCCTGCCGGAATTTCGCCGCCAGTGAAGATGCGGACGGCCTCCCCCTCGCCGAGCGTCTGCTCAAACGGGGCACCCGCAGGCGCTTCACCGATGACGGTCAGGCGCGCACCAGCTGATCGGACGTCCTCAAGGCGAACGGCATAACCATCCATGGCCGACATGTCGGCGGGCGGACGACTGACGCGTGCGGCAACAGCCTCAATCAGCTGGCGGCCATGCGCTTCGTCGATGCTGACGGTCTCAACGCGAACCGGCAAAGCGTTTCGCGCGAGAGCGTCGAACGCATCAGCGACACTGATAAGCCCACTCATGTTCCTGTTTTCCGATAGTCGCCAGACTTGCCGCCTGTCTTTTCCAGAAGCTCGACTGCGTCGATCCGCATCGCCTTGTCGACCGCTTTCAGCATGTCATAGAGGGTGAGGCAGGCAGCTGAGACGGCCGTCAGCGCCTCCATTTCTACGCCTGTGCGGCCGCTGGTCTTTACCCTCGCCGTGACGACAAGCGTGTTTGCTTCTGTGTCCGGTTCGATCTCCACATTTACCGATGAGAGGGGGAGAGGGTGGCAGAGCGGGATGAGGTCTGACGTACGTTTGGCTGCCATGATGCCGGCAAGCTCTGCGATGGCGATGGGATCGCCCTTCTTGGTGTCGCGGCCGAGGGCGAGTTTCAGCGTTTCTGGGTCCATGTGCACGCGCCCATGCGCGATGGCGACGCGTTCGGTGACGTCCTTGTCGCCGACATCGACCATGCGGGCGCGTCCGTCAGGTCCGATATGCGTGAGGCCGGTCAATGAGAATGCCCCATATGCTCCATCAGGCGGGGCATCAGCTCAACGAGGTTGCAGGGCTTGTGACGGCTGTCGAGCTGAAGGGAAATGACCTTGTCCCAGCCATCCTTCACCGCACCGTTCGAGCCCGGTAGGCAGAACACGAAGGTTCCGCTCGCCAGACCTGCAATCGCGCGCGACTGCAGCGTCGAGAGCCCAACGCTCTGATAGCTCACCTGGTGGAAGATGACAGAGAAGCCGTCGATGATCTTGTCGAAGAGGGGGGTGACGGCTTCGGGCGTTACGTCCCGGCCCGTCAGGCCCGTCCCGCCAGATGTAATCACGACATCGACCTCAGGATCTGCAATCCAGGCCGAAACCTGCGCCCGGATAGCGGCCTTGTCGTCTGCAACGATCTTGCGGTCAGCGAGGATGTGACCAGCGTCCTCGATTCGTCTGGCAAGGGTGAGACCGGACGTGTCGGTCTCGAGAGTTCGCGTATCGCTCATTACCAGTACGGCGATGCGCACCGGATGGAAGTCGAGGCTTTCATTTATGCCGTGCATGGCGGTCAGTCTCCGTGTCAGTCTGCGTCCAGCGGGCGCTGTCGATATAGTCTTCGGCGCGCGGTTCGATCCAGCGGCTGCCAGCTTTGGTAAGTTCTTTTTTCCAGAAGACGGCCTCGGTCTTTAAGTAGTCCATCAGGAAGTCGGCCGCCTCAAACGCGGCGCGCCTGTGCGCAGAGGCGGTAGCCACAAAAACGATCGGTTCGAACGGGCCCATGTCGCCTGTGCGGTGAATGATGCGCAGCGCCGTCAGCGGCCAGCGCTTGCGGGCATCTGCGGCGGCTTTCTCGATGCCGTTCTCTGTCATGGGCGAGTAGGCCTGCAGATGAAGGCCCTCGACGTCCGCGTCTCCCGCCCGGTCCCGAACGAGACCGGTAAAGCTGACAATGGCGCCAGCACCGCGCGCGTCTTTCTCAAAAGCGGCCAGTGCCTCTGCCGGGCTGAAGGAGGTTGGGGACAGCTTAATCATGTTTGGCAGCTCAACCGCCGCCAACAGGTGGCATGAAAGCGATCTCATCAGAGGGGGAAATGGGATGAGGGTCGACGACAATTTCGCTATTCACGGCCAGCCGGACACTAGCCTCAAGAAAAGCGCCGCCAGCCGATTTCTCAGTGTCGATCCAGCGGCGTAGCGCAGCTGTGTCCGCAACAGTGGCGGGTATATCGAGATTTTCAGAGTGCGTTCCTGCGACGTCTCCCAGCCGCCCGAAATAGAGAATGTCGGCCATCAGATCAGCCCCCCGTTACCGACATGTGGCGGTCAAGAGCCGGGCCTTGGCCGCGCCGGTTGATCGCGAAATCATGGCGCTCTGGTTTCGCGATCAGTGCGCGGTCGAGCGCTTCGTCGAGGGCAGCCTGCGGATCTGGACTCTCACGAAGCGCCGCGCGCAGGTCGACATGATCATCCTGGCCGAGGCACATATAGATGCGGCCTGTGCAGGTGACGCGTACGCGGTTGCAGCCTGCGCAGAAATTATTGGTCAGCGGCGTTATGAAACCAAGACGTCCACCCGTTTCTGCGATGCGAACATAGCGCGACGGACCACCATTGGCGTCGCCAGCATCTTCTGGCGTGAGCGTGCAGCAGCGCTCCAACTCATCGCGGATGTCAAAGATGGGAATATACTGATCATACCGGTCTTCTCCGGTGATCCCAAGGGGCATGACTTCAATCAACGTCATATCATAGCCGCGCGCATGCGCCCATCCGACCATGCGTGGGATTTCCTCGGCGTTCTGATGGCGGAGGGCGACCGTGTTGATCTTGATCTTGAGGCCTGCCGCCGCGCCAGCTTCGATGCCGCGCATGACCTTTTCATAGTCGCCGCGGCGCGTGATCTCGCGAAACACATCAGGGTCGAGCGTGTCGAGCGAGATGTTCACGCGCTTTACACCAGCTTTCACCAGGGCTTCGGCATGGGTTTCGAGCTGCGTCGCGTTCGTCGTCAGGGTAAGTTCATCAAGGCCGGATCCCAGCCTGTCGCCGAGCCCTTTGAACAAGCCCATAATATCCTTGCGCACCAGAGGTTCGCCGCCGGTAATGCGGATCTTGCGGACACCGCGCCGGATGAACGCGTCTGCCACGGTCTGCAGCTCTTCAAGGCTAAGCAGGTCCTTCTTCGGCAGGAACGTCATGTGTTCAGCCATGCAATAAGCGCAGCGAAGGTCGCAGCGGTCCGTGACCGACAGGCGCAGATAGCTGATTTCCCTGCCAAAGCGGTCGATCAGTGGTGCAGGCTTCAGGGCGGTATGTCCGTCAGGCATGCGTCAGTCCTTTCGCGCGCTCCAAATCGGCAATTGTGTCGATATCAAACGCGTTGTCGGGTGAGAGGTCGACCACAGCGGTGTTGGTCAGTTTCGTGAACAGCGATTTCGCGCCCGCATCACCGGAGAGTGACATCAGGTCGTCAAAGGTCGATCTGTGAAAGATCGCGGGCGGGCAGAGGATGTCGCCCGACTGGCTCATGACCGCCCGGCGGCCTCGGGCGAGTTCCTTCTGAAGCGCTCGAAGGTGAGGCTCGCCGATGTGGGGCATGTCGCCCAGCAGGATGAGCGCCGCTTTTGCGCCCGAAGCCTTCGCGGCGCAGATACCAGTACTGAGTGAGGTTGCCTGGCCATCAGCAGCGTCGGGGTTCTCGACTACCTGCCAGCCTTGCTCGTTAAGCGCGGCCGCACGCGCGGTATCGCCCGAGCTTGTCACGGCAATACGGGCAGCCACTTTCTGATCCGCGAGCAGTCCGGCAACGTGTTTAATGACGGGTTTGCCTTCAAGCTCGGCCAGGAGTTTGTCACCGCGCTCGAAACGCTTCGACTGGCCTGCTGCGAGCAGGATGATGGCCGTTTCGGCAAAGGGCTGGCGAAGCATATCGTGATAGCTGGCGACGACTTCTGCGATGACCGAAATCGCCAGCATGGACGCGTCGCGCATGGAGGGGATGAGGCCGATAGGTCCGCGGATGCGGGCAATCGCCACCTCGTCGCTGCCATCTGCTTTCAACGCTTCGGTGCGCCGCGCGTGCGTTTTTCGGCTACCGACGGCGCCGATATAGAAGGCCGGGCCGTCTAGCGCCTGTTTGAGAAGTGGCCCTTCCCAATGCGTGTCATGGAACATGAGGATGAAGGCGGTCCATTCATCATCATTGGCTGCGGGAATATCTGAAGGAGTCTCAAGCGCTGTCACATCGGCAAAGCCTTGCGCCTGCGCTGCGGCCACGTCTTCGCCGTCACGAAGTTGTAGCCGGACGTCCAGTCCGGCGGCGTTCGCAACGCGGGCAAGGGCAAGGCAGTCCGCGCCGCGCCCGGCAATACGAAGACGAGGCTTGGGTACGTAGTGGGGCTTGAAATCCCTGAGCGCCTTGAGGCTGAGCTGCGCGACCTTTCGCGCGCTGAGTTGGTCGCGAACCGTATTGATCTGGGCAAGATCTGCATCCGGGATAATGGTGACTTCGATCGCGCCGCCGCAGGGCAATGGAAGGTCTGTGAAGGGTGAGCCCGCGCCATAGCGAAGCTGTTTGGCCTTACCGGCGCGCAAGGCGTTCTGCGCCTGCAAGGCGACATCGGAGTCGATACAGCCGCCAGAGATGTAGCCAGCCATTTTGCCATCGGCGCGGACCGCCATCAGGGCGCCCGGTGCGCGCACCGCGCCGCCCTCTATCCCGGTCACAATGACAAGCGCCACAGGACCCGCCTCGTACCAGTCCAGCCATTGGCTGAGCACGTCTTCAGGGTGTTCTGGATAAGTTTGCTGCATCGTCACGATACCTGCCGTTCTAAACCATCATTTAGAACGATGCCAGCAGACTTCTATTCCTGCAGGCTGCAAAGTCGGCCTATGGCCGCAGATGAGGCGGTGCTGGCCGCTTCCGTTATCTCTGCGTAGAGACCCAGAACACCCTCGCCCGTCGGCGTGAGCTCGGAGCCACCACCACTGGCGCCGCCATGACTGGACGCGATGAGCGGCGCGGCGAAGTCACCATTCATTTCGTCGATGAGCTTGAGTGCGCGCGGATAGGACATGGCCAATGCGGCTGCGGCTTTGCGTATCGAGCCATGCTCCGCGATGGCGCGCATGAGGGTGGCTTTCCCCGGGCCAAAACGCCCGCCATTGGGCAGGTCGATACGCACGCTAAGCTTTGCTTTCCCGCTCATCGGCGGACCCCCGGTGTTTCGAGCTTCAGGCCTTCGGCTCGCTTGGCGAGATAGAGTTCCACGGCGAGATAGTCGTCTGATCCGTAGGGGCGCGGTTCTACCCGCACGCCCGAATCGCAATCACGCAGGCGTCGGTGGAGTGAGCCTAGCGACTGCCATTCAAGGCGGTAAGCCGGAAAACCCGTTCCGTGGCCCTGGCTGATCGTGTCGCCGCGAAGCTTCTTTCCCCAATTGTCGTCATGGCATTGGGTGCAGGAAAGATTGAACTGGCCGCGTCGTGTTTCGAAATAGTCGCGCCCTCTCGCGAACCAGACTGCGGCCGCGCCTTCGATGTCGACAGAGATAGGTGTGCCGCGCGAGAGGTAAGCGACATAGGCCGTCAGCGAGAGAAGTTCGTCGCTCTCATATTCGAGCGGCGCCTCGTCCTGATGACGCGTCCGGCAGAGGTTTATCCGCCCCTCCAGATTGATGAGGTCGCCGCTTTCGGCGTCGATCTGGGGGTAGTGGGCGGCAGCACCAGCTAAGGACAATGACGCGTCGTTGTGACAATCGCTGCAGGCCTCGCCAGATGCAGCCGCAGTAGAAAACAGGGCTTCGCCCCTATCGATCCAGAGAAAGCCCGGATTGGCGAAGTCATCATCCTGCAGGGCCTGCGTCTGCGGCTGCAGGAATTTATATCCAGATTGGAGGGGCTGAGGCTGTGCCGGGGGCGATTTCGTGTCGGCCACGACATCTCCGCAGGCAGTAAGGCAAAGCGCCGAAAGGAGTGCGAGCCCAGCCTTCATTCCACTGTGAGTTCGTGAGTCTCCGACCAGCTCTCGCCGTCCTGATCTGTCCATTTGAAGACAATCGGTCCCGAGGTGGTGGCACGGGTGTAGAAGGTGAAAATCGGGTTGGCTGCGATACCGGGTCGGAGGTCTGCTTCGAATACCGTTTCGCCGTCATAAGTGACTTCGAATTTCTCGATGATGTCGCGCTCGATTCGTTTGCCGTCGGGGCCGCTGCGATAGCCTGTCTCCATCGGATGCTGGATGAGGGCTTTTAGCTCAATAACCTCTCCAGCACTTGCGGTGTCTGGCGCAGCAATTCGTATCGTTGCCATGAGAGAGCCCTCCTATCCGATCAGGCAAGCAGCCAGCGTGACCACCGTACTTGCCGAGCCATGCCAGAGTGTGCCGTCGCTCATTTCTGCAACGGCGCGAATCCGCTGTGTGCCCGCCATCCGGATGCGGGTGGATACCTCTGCCTTGCCCGCATGCGGGCTGAGCTTGAAGACCGCGACTTCAGCGATCGGGTTGCGAGGCGAAATGATCGCGATGCGGCGCACATAGTCGTCAGGCGACATCAGGCTTTCTGCAGCAACGGTGATGGCGACCGAGTTGCCATTCTCTGCGATGGGCGGAAGTTTGACGGTAACGCGCCCTTCATTGAGTGGTTTGTCGCCAAAAATTTCGCGGATAGCAGCATCGGCGTCTACTGCGTCGGCGGCAGCCCGAAGCGGTAGCGCGGTTGCTGCCAGACCTGCGGCACCAAGCTGGAGAAAGCTGCGCCTTGCGAAGGATGTTTGTCTGCTAAGGGTCTTCATGTGCGTTCACCGTCGAGCTGTCCGAGGTAGGCAACGAGGTCCTCGATCTGTTGGGCCGTAAGTGCGGGCTCACCCGCATAGGCAGGGGCGACCTGGTTCAGCCCGCCTGCTCTATAATATGATGGCATGAGCGTGTCTGGCCAGAGGGACTGCGCGTCGGCGATGCGAAGCCTTATCTGACCATCGCTCAACCGGGCACCTACACCAGTCAGCGCAGGGCCGACATTACCCTGGAATTCTGCATCCAGACCTTCAACGGCGTGGCAGAGCACGCAGTGGCCTTGTTCGCGCTCTGCGAACACCGCTTTGCCACGCTCCGGATCGCCTTGCAGACCCAGAAGCGGGGCAGCGATACCGTCACCTGTTATCTCTACAGGTGTTGCGAACCGCGAAGTCACTTCGCTGCCGCATCCAGCGAGGAGCGCCATCGCAAGGACAGGAAGCCCCCGTATCATCCAAAGGTCTGCAGCGTGATCTGCTCGAACCATGCTTCGGCCTCGGCTGCTTCAGCGGCGCGGACGCTGGGCGCTGGGTCGGCAGGGCTAAGGCCGCCAGAGCTCTCAATGCTGGAAAGCTGTCCGTCTTTATTGCTGTAGACGCCCGTGATCGAGACAGCCGCATCCGGCGTCACATAGGAATAGCAGGTATTGGCGAGGATGGTCGGCGCGAGCGCTTCGCCCTTCAGTTCCCGCGCAATCTGTAGGGCGCAAAGCTTGGCTTGGAGATTGGCTGAGAAGGCTGATTTCGGCATTGGCGCGGCAATCGTCGCGTCGCCGATCACGTAGATGCCTGGCTGCAGCGTGGAGGAAAAGTCGACCGGGTTGATCGGGCACCAGCCCGTCTGGTCCGCAACGCCAGCACGCGCGGCGATCTCGCCTGCCTTCTGCGGTGGAATGACATTGGCGACATCGGCCTCATAGGTGTCGAAATCGGTTGAAAGCGTCATGGCGCCGGGATCGACCGAAATCACGCGCCCGAAGTCGCTCGCGCCGATCCATTCAAGGTGATCCGGGTAGTGTTCGGCCCATGCCTCAAGGAAGAGTGGTTGCTTGGAAAACTCATCCTTGGCGTCGAGGATGATCAGTTTCGAGGCTGGCTTCCGCGTCTTGAAGTAGTGCGCAATCAGGCTGGCGCGCTCATAGGGCCCCGGCGGGCAGCGATAGGGCGCTGTTGGAACTGACATGATGACGGTGCCGCCATCGGGCATCGCTTCCAGCTGCTCACGCAGAAGCGAGGTCTGCGGCCCGGCCTTCCAGGCATGCGGCATGGCGGTCGCGGCATCCTCATCATAGCCCTCCAGAGCGTCCCAGCGGATATCGATGCCGGGTGAGAGGATGAGCTTGTCGTATGCGAGCCTGTCGCCGGAGCCGAGCGTGACGGTGCGGGCGCCCGCGTCTACGTCCTCCGCCCGGTCGCCAATGACCTTGATACCGATGGCCTTGAGATTGTCATACCCGAACTGCTGGGCCTCCAGACTGCGAAGGCCAGCGATGACGAGGTTGCTGAACGGGCAGGCAGTGTAGCGCGCCTGCGGCTCTATCAGTGTCACCGATGCGCCGGGCAGATAGGTTTTCACATAACGGGCGGCCGCCGCTCCGCCAAAGCCGCCGCCGACGATCACAATTCTAGGCTGAGATTGAGCCAGCGCGGGCGATGAAAGCAGGGGCAACGCAGCAGTGCCCGCGAGCCCGGCGAGGACGTCTCTTCGTTTCGGCGCCCCGGTCATCACCCGTCCCCCGGTGTTGTGAGATAGGCGGCGACTGCAGATATGTCGGCCTCGTCATAGCCCCTCATAAGACGGTGCATGACGGTCTTGCCATTGGCGTCCTCCCTATAGGCGAGCAGGCGTGCCTCCAGCAGGTCGCGGTCGAGGTGCCGATAGTCCGGGACGGCAGCCCCTCCGCCGCCATGACAGCCAGAGCAGGTAAGCGCGAGCGATTGTCCCCTCAGCCTCTGGTCATCAACTGGCGTCGTTTCAGCCGTCTGCGCGGATGTCCCGGACGTCGTGTCCCCGGCGCTACACCCGGCAACCAGAAGGGCCATCGCCGCACTGGTGGCGGCGATAGAAATTGATTTCAGAGCTTTCGGGCTCACGCGTCCCTCAGACTCTGATCCTTGATTGGCAGGTTTCGGATCCGCTTGCCGGTCGCTGCATAGATCGCGTTCAGGACGGCTGGCGCGGCCACGGCGATGGTCGGCTCCCCGACACCGCCCCAGAATCCGCCCGACGGCATGACGATCGTTTCGACTTCCGGCATGTCCCGCAGGCGCATGGAATTGTAGGTGTCGAAATTCTTCTCCTGCACTTCACCATTTTCGAAGGTAATTTCTTCGAAGAGGGCGGCTGAAAGACCGTACACGAAGGAGCCAGCGACCTGCGCATCGACCTGCTGCGGATTGACGGCATAGCCAGGGTCTGTCGCAGCGACGATCCGGTGTATCTTCAGCTGACCGGCATCGTCGACCGTCACTTCAGCGCACGCGGCAGTATAAGCGCCGAACGAGTAGAAAGCGCAAAGGCCGCGGGACTTGCCGTCATCATTACCCCAGCCCGACTTTTCAGCTGCGGCACGCAGAACTCCCGCCAGCTGCGGCGCGTCGCCCATATAGGTCAGACGGAACTCCAGCGGGTCCTTTCCAGCAGCATGAGCAAGCTCGTCCATAAAGCATTCGAGGTAGATCGCATTCTGGTTCGCGTTCACCCCCCGCCAGAAGCCCGGACGCACCGGCGGATTGCGCATGGCGTGATCGAACTTTAGCGCCGGGAAAGTGTATTTCAGGGTCTGGTCTTCGACGCGCTCATCAACGCCGCTTGGCAGGAGGCCCTGAAAGGCAAACGGGTCTGTGCCGTTCTGCAATGCCTGTGGCATCAGACCGGCAAGGATCGACTGGCCAGCAATGCGGATCTTGATTGCGGTCAGATTGCCATCAGCGTCCAGCGCGCCTTCACAGCGTGCCCGCGTTGTCGGATGATAGAAGCCATGCTGCATGTCTTCTTCGCGCGACCAGAGGAGCTTGATCGGCGTGCCGGGCATCTGCTTGGCGATCTTCACGACCTGGCTGACATAGTCGCTCATGCCGCGGCGCCCGAAACCCCCGCCGAGCAGCAGCTTGTAGACGTCACACTGCTCAATCGGCAGGCCAGCTGCTTCTGAGGCTGCGCCAAGTGCGGCCTCGCCATTCTGTGTCGGGCACCAGACTTCGCACTTGTCCTCGGTCCAGATGGCCGTGGCGTTCATCGGCTCCATACAGGCATGGTTCTGATGCGGCACGCGATAAGTGGCTTCAATCGTCTGGGCGGCATTGGCGAACGCTGCATCGACTTCGCCGCTCATATTGGCGACGGCGGCGTCGTCAGCAGTAAGCGCGTTGTCCAGCTCCGTTTCGAAGCTGGCGCTGGAATAGTCCGCGCCTTCGCCATCATTCCATTCGATGGGCAGCGCATCGAGTGCGGTCTTGGCCTGCCACCACCTGTCTGCGACAACGGCGACCGCTGTATCATCGACCTGCAAGACCTTGCGTACGCCCGGCATGGACATGACGGCGTCTGCATCGAAAGAAGCGAGCGTGCCGCCACGTTTCGGGGCCTGCTTGATCGCGGCGTTGAGCATGCCGTCGAGCTGTAGGTCTGCGCCATACTTCTGCGCGCCTGTAACCTTGTCAGCGGTATCTAGCCGTTTGACCGGCTGGCCGATGATCTTCCAATCGGACGGGTCTTTCACCTGCACGCCCGTTGGCGGCGTCAGACCACTGGCCGCTTCTGCCACTTCGCCATAGCGCAGCTTATTGCCGCTAGGGCCGTGGGTAATGACGCCTTTTTCGACCGAACATTCGCCGACCGGGACTTCCCACTGGTTGGCAGCGGCCTGAATGAGCATGGCCCGCGCAACGGCACCGCCTTCGCGGACATAATCCACGCTGCCACGGATGCCGCGCGAGCCGCCGGTGGAAAAGTCACGCCAGACCCGGTCACGGGCGAGGTTCTCACCCGGCGTCGGATATTCGGTGGTGACCTTGTCCCAGTCGCAGTCGAGCTCGTCTGCAACGAGTTGGGCGAGACCCGTCAGCGTGCCTTGCCCCATTTCAGAGCGGGCAATCCGGATTGTGACTGTGTCGTCGGGCGCAATGTGCACCCAGGCATTCACTTCCGGATTAGGTTCGGCATTTGCGGCCTGGTCTGGCGCGGCGCTGTCCTCGCTATTGTTTGAACACGACGCCAGAATGCCGATGGTCAGACCGGCGGCGCCGGTGCCGATGATGAAATTGCGGCGCGAGAGCTTGATCGTATCAGCCATGTGTCAGCCCTCCCTCAGGCTTTTTTCGTCTTGGCGAGGTGGATGCCCTTACGCACCCGTGCGAGCGTCCCGCAGCGGCAGATATTCGTGACCTGCGCGTCGATATCCTCATCGGTCGGGTCGGGTGTGTTGTTGAGCAGGCCTGCCACGGCCATGATCATGCCGGGCTGGCAGTAACCGCATTGTGGGATGTCCAGCTCTACCCAGGCCTGCTGGACCGGATGGCTGCCATCTTCGGAGAGACCCTCAATCGTAGTGATGTCCTCTTCGCCGGAGAGCGCGCCAACCGGGTAGGTGCAAGAGCGGACTGGCTGGCCATCAATGTGGATGGTGCATGTGCCGCACTGGGCGATGCCACATCCATACTTGGCACCGGTGAGGCCTAGATGTTCGCGCAGCACCCAGAGAAGCGGCGTGTTCTCTTCTGCGTCGACGTTTACCGTCTGCCCGTTGACCTTGAGTTCTGCCATGCGCTGATCCTCCTCTCGCATTGCGAAAGGCACCGGCATCAAGCGTTGTTCGCTTGCTGGGCGCGCGAGCCGGCAATTCAGGCATGGCCCTCATTGGTGCGGCTGCGGCCCCCCTCATCCGGGCCTTAACATTGATCAGACTAGTCTGCTTGGCGCGAGGCAGCCAGAGATTTGGCCAAAAAAATCGATCAACTCTGCTTGAGCGCGCCGTAGCCGCCACCGCCGGGCGTCTCGATCGTGATTGTGTCGCCGATGTCCATCTCTATAGTCACGACGCCGTCGATACCTTCCCGGCGCCCATCGGCGCGAACAATCCATTGGCGTCCGCAGTTGGCGTCCCCACCGCCTTCAAGACCGAATGGACCGGTTTGACGGGAGGATGAGACGAGCGTGCAGACGGTGTTCGAGAGCGCACGTATGGTGCGTACCACGCCGTCTCCGCCGGTTTGCTTGCCTGCACCGCCTGAACCACCGCGAAGTGAGAAGCGCTCTAATCGGAGGGGATAGGTCATCTCCATGACCTCAGGGTCAGTGATGCGGGTGTTGGTCATGTGGGTATGAACGCCGGACGTTCCGTCAAAACCGGGGCCCGCCCCGCTGCCACCGCAGATCGTCTCGTAATACTGATAGTCATCATTGCCGAAGAGCAGATTATTCATCGTCCCCTGCGCGGCTGCGCTGACGCCCATTGCGCCGAAGATTACATTACAGACCGCCTGGCTGACTTCCGTATTGCCTGCCACGACAGCTGCGCCATGCGATGGCGAGAGGAAGGAGCCTTCGGGGATCACAAGTTCCAGCGGCCGCATGCAGCCCTCATTAAGTGGCAGCTCATCCTCCACGAGGCAGCGGAACGCATAAAGGACCGCAGAACGGCAAACCACCGGCGGCGCGTTGAAGTTGCCGGGGCGCTGTGGACCCGTGCCGCTGAAATCTATGGTGGCTGAACGAGCCTCCCTGTCGACCTTGATCGACACGCAGAGCGACAGGCCGTCGTCCATCGCGATCTGCATCTCGCCATCGCTCAGCCGGTCGATGACTCTCCGCACGCTTTCTTCGGCATTGTCGAGGACGTGGCCTGCATAAGAAGTCACGCCTGCCCGGCCATACCGCTCAATCATGGCGAGCAGGTCTTTGGAACCTGCGATATTTGCCGCCATCTGGGCGCGGAGGTCAGCGACGTTCTGATCTGGTTTGCGGGCCGGCCATGGCGCATCGGCTAGCATCCGGCGCAAGGCATCCTCGCGAAACTCACCTTCGCTGAGCAGCAGGAAGTCATCAATGACGACGCCTTCCTGTTCCAGTTTCGTGGCGCGTGCCGGGGTCGAGCCGGGTGTCAGCCCGCCAATATCTGCATGATGACCGCGATTGGCGACAAAAAACCAAATGTTCTTTCCACCCTTGTCGAACACCGGCGCGATCACCGTGATGTCGGGCAGGTGGGTACCACCATTGAAGGGGTTGTTAAGGCAGATCATGTCGCCCGGCTTGAGCGTTGCGCCACGGCTCTCCAGAACGGTGCGGACACTCTCACCCATCGCGCCGAGGTGCACGGGCATGTGAGGCGCGTTGGCGAGGAGGCGACCTTGGTCGTCGAACACCGCGCAGGAGAAATCGAGTCTCTCCTTGATGTTCACGCTGGTTGCTGTGTCCCGCAGCACTGCGCCCATCCGCTCAGCAATCGCCATGAACATATTGTTGAACAGCGAGAGGAGCACAGGGTCCGGCGTATCGGTTGCTTTGACCAGTTCACGTCGGGCGGCGCCGACGCGCTGCATGACCAGTTCGCCGCCTTCGGCAACGCGCGCTGACCAGCCCGCATCTATGACGGTGGTGCCAGTGTCTTCAGTGATAAGGGCGGGGCCGACGATGTTGCTGCCCGGTGCGAGGCTGGATCTGTCTATCAGCGGTGCAACTACGACCTCGCCGCGGCTCCACAGCTCGACCTCCTGGTCTTGAGCGGCTTCTCTCTTGCCTGCGAACGGCTTGCTTTCGAAGTCTGGTGCCGCTCTACGTGCTTCGCAGGAAAGCGACTCCAGAACCAAAGTGCGATCGGGGGTTCTGAAGCCAAAGCGTGCTTCGTGCAGCCGCTCGAAATCTTTCCGCATCGTAGCCAGGTCGCCAAATTCCACGCGCAGGCTTGTATCTGTCCCGGCATATCGAACGGCTGCGCTGATACGCCATGTGAGATTGTCTGCGCCTAGTCTTTCGCGTTGTTGTCTTTTGAGGTGTTGAATCCGCCCCAGCGCGTCTTCGGTCGCCTGGTCGTCGAGCGTTTCTTCGACTGAGGTGCGCGCGATATCGATCTCATCTGACAAGCCGATGCCAAGCGCTGACAGCACGCCTGCCAGCGGGTGGATAATGACGGTCTGTATGTCGAGCTCATCAGCGACGAGACAGGCATGCTGGCCGCCAGCGCCGCCGAACGCCTGAAGCGCAAAGTCGGCAGGGTCGCGGCCTTTTTCCAGCGTCACCTTGCGTATCGCTCGGGCCATGTTTGCGACCGCGATTTGCAGGAAACCGGCTGCGAGTTCTTCCGCAGACCGGGCGAGCCCCGTCTCTGCCTCAACCTCGCGCGCCATCTGATCGAAACCGGTGCGCACGGCATCGAGGTCAAGGGGCTGATCCTGCTCCGGCCCGAAGACGGGTGGAAACGCGCTTGGCTGAATGCGGCCGAGCAGAATGTTTGCGTCGGTGACAGTAAGAGGCCCGCCTCGCCTATAGGCGGTTGGCCCCGGATCCGCGCCGGCGCTTTGCGGGCCGGCCTGGAGCTGGCCCTGATCGAAGCGAAGGACGGATCCACCGCCAGCGGCGACGGTATGGATATCCATCATGGGTACCCGCAGCGGGGCGCCCGCGACTTCGGTTTCTGTGACGCGCTCGAACTGACCGTCATAGACCGAGATATCTGTGGATGTGCCGCCCATGTCGAAGCCGATGATGCGGTTATGGCCGAGCAGGGCAGCTGTCTTGGCTGCCCCAACCACGCCGCCAGCGGGACCTGACAGGACCGCATCGCGCCCCCGGAACCGGCTCGCTTCCATCAGGCCGCCATTCGACTGCATGAAGTGGAGGGAGGTCTCCCCGAGACGGCTGGCGACCTGCTCCACATAACGCTGCAGGACCGGGGTGAGATAAGCATCTGCCACTGCAGTGGCAGCGCGCGCGACATAGCCGGCCAGAGGGTCGGCTTCGTGACTTAGCGCGACGGTCTTGAACCCAGCTTTCCGGGCGAGTGCGCCAACCTGTTTTTCAAGGTCTGGATGCTTCCAGGCGTGGAGCAACGAGACTGCGCAAGTCTCAAGACCCCGACTGCGCGCCGCTGACAGGTCCGAAACAATGACGGCTTCGTCCAGCGGTTTCAGAAATTCGCCGTCCAGATCAATGCGGGCAGCCACTTCGAGCACGTCATTATTGAGCGGTGCAGGGCGCTTTATATGGAGGTCGAACAGGCGCGGGCGCGACTGGCGGCCAATGATGAGCAGGTCGCCGAACCCCTCATTTACGACAAAGAGTGTGGGCGCGCCCTTCCTCTCAAGCAGCGCGTTGGTGGCGACAGTCGTGCCCATACGCACCTGGTCAATCTGGTGGAAGGGCAACGGCTCTCCGGCCGGGGCATCGAGCGCGCGCCGGATGCCTTCAATCGCCGCATCTTCATAGACGCCGGGGTTTTCGCTGAGCAGTTTTGAAAGCTCGTAGCGCCCCTCCGGCGTCCGAGCGACGATGTCGGTGAATGTCCCGCCCCGATCGATCCAGAACTGCCAGCCGCTCATGCGCCAATCACCGTGCTTAGCGCTCTCCAGATACCGCGAAGACCAATCATGAGCGTGATAAGGATGACCAGCCCGCCCGCAATATTGGCCGCGAGCCCGTTCACGCTCTCGCCCAGCAGGGCCTTGCGGTTCATCACATAGAGAAGAAAGATCGCGATAAGCGGCAGGAGCAGCCCATTGGCCGCTTGCGCTGTCACAATCAGGGAAACCGCATCAATCCCGAGCAGTGAGATAGCCGCGCCGATGGCGACAATTGTCAGCGCGATGGCGCGGAAGCGTCTGGTCTGTCCGCCTTCCGATTTGGCGGGAAACATCTCGGTGATCGCATAGGCGGTCGCCATGGGCGCGGTGATCGCTGAGGTGAGGCCCGCTGCGAAGAGGCCAATGCCAACGAGATAGCGCGCCGCTGGGCCGAACGCCGGCTCAAGGGCAATCGCCATATCGCGAGCATTGCTCACCTCCATGCCTGCCACGAACAGGCTGCCTGCCGCTGTCGACAGGATCAGGATGGAGACAAGTCCGCCGAGCCCGATGGAGATTGCTGAATCGCGCCGCGCCTCGCTGAGCTTGCTAGCGTCGGTCCAGTGGTTGCGCGCCGCTGCCGCATGCAGGAACAGGTTGTAGGGCACGATGGTCGTGCCGATCAGCGCGACGGCGGTGAGCTGCGCGCCGTCCGGTATGGATGGCACAAGACCTGCCGCAAAAGTCGAAAGATCCGGGCGCACGAGAATGGCAGAGATGATGAAGGCGAGGCTCATCAGGAGGACGAGCCCGATCAGGATGCGCTCAATCGGCTTGTAGGCCCCGATCAGCAGAACGCCCGCCGCAACGATCGCAAGACCAGCAACGAGCAGGCGCCGCGTGCCCTCACCAAGCAGCGCCTCGAGCCCCATGACGCCGCCAGCGAGATTGCCGCCTTCATAGGCGGCATTGCCGACACCGATGGCAAGCAGCACGAGGATGACCGCGCCAGCCTTGCCGATGGGGCCGCTGACGCTTGCCATCAGCGCTTCGCCGAGACCGCGCCGGGCGCCTGCGCCAAGACGCGCTGCCATGTCCTGCAGCGCGATGGTGGCGAGTGTCGCGAAGACGAGAGCCCAGACAAGCGCATGTCCGAAACTCGCCCCCGCAACAGTGCAGGCGGTCACCGTGCCCGGGCCGATAAAGGCCGCTGCGACGAGGGCGCCTGGCCCAATGGATAGCTTCATGTCGTGCC
Source organism: Henriciella barbarensis (assembly GCF_003576345.1). Lineage (GTDB taxonomy): Bacteria > Pseudomonadota > Alphaproteobacteria > Caulobacterales > Hyphomonadaceae > Henriciella > Henriciella barbarensis. Next base: position 1,454,291 of record NZ_QWGB01000005.1, read on the forward strand.
CCGCAGCGTCATTGTGGAGAGCCTGCACGGAGCGGCCTGATTTGTCGATATGGGCTGGAGGACCGGCTAGGGTCTAGCTGCCGCCATCGACGCGCAGAATGGTGCCGGTTGTGAAGCTTGATGCATCGCTCGCAAGACAGAGTGCAGCGGTAACGATCTCTTCCGGTTTGCCGGGGCGGCCAAGTGCATTGTCAGCCGACTGACGCATCTCTTCTGGCCAGGCCTTCGAGATATCGGTCAGGAACGGGCCGGCAGAGATGGTGTTCACGCGCACCTTCGGCCCGTACTCGCGGGCAAAGGAAACTGTCATCGCGTTGAGCGCAGCCTTGGCGCCGCTATAGGGCACCACCTGAGGCAGCGGCATCAATGCGCCGGTCGACGAGATATTGATGATCACTCCGCCATCCCCATCCGCCATACGCTTCCCGACCTTGGCGCCGATACGGAACGGGCCCTTGAAGTTGAGGTTCAGCACACTGTCGAACAGGCTTTCCTCGATCTCATGGCTCGGCGCGCGTGGGCTCATGCCAGCATTGTTGATCAGGATGTCGATCTTACCGAACGCCTCATAGGCCTTCTCGATCATCGGATCTATTTCGGCCCATTTTCCGCAATGAGCACTCAGCGCAAGCGCCTTGCGGCCAAGAGCGCGAACCTCCTCGGCAACGGCTTCGCAGGCATCAAGCTTGCGACTGACGATCACCGTATCCGCGCCCTGTTCTGCAAAGGCCCTGACCATCTGATAGCCGAGGCCGCGGCTGCCGCCGGTCACCAGGACTGTCTTGCCTGAAAAGTCGAAAAGCCTGCTCGCCAGATCCGCCATGATCGCATTCTCCCTGTGTTTTCGGCAAAGTTGCAGGAAGCCTCGCCCAAGACAATCTACTGCGGGGCTTTCCCGCGCGGCAGGCGCTCGACATCCCTTCATCAATGACTTTAGGGTCAAGCCAGCAGCCAGAAGGATACCGCCCCATGCGCCAGTTCTTGACCGGATTACTCGCAACGCTTTTCCTCCTTCTGTCGCCCCAAGCAGGCGCGCAGACAGGCGAGAGCAGCGGTTTCTTCGACCTGGTGATCGATGATGAGAACAAGGCGATTGCCACGCTGCCCGCACCCGAAGCAGATGGCGTCATGTTGCGGATGATCCACGCGGTGCGCCTGAAGGCCGGTCTAGGCTCAAACCCCGTAGGTCTTGACCGCGGCTGGGGCTCCAGCGGCGATATCCTCGTCTTCCGCAAGATCGGCAACCAGGTCGTTCTGGAAGTCGAAAACCAGACCTATCGGGCAAACCCTGATAATCCGCTCGAAGCCCGGGCCGTGGCTGAGAGCTTCGCAAACTCCTTCGTCGCCGCTGCCGACATCACGTCTCAGGGTGCGGGCTCGGTTTCCTTCGACATGACCGGCTTTCTGACAGGTGACCGGCTGAACCTCGTCCAGCATTTGAAGGATGCTGGCCAAGGCACGTTCAGTCTGAAAGAGGACCGCTCGCTGGTCGATCCGGATGGTATTCTGGTCTTTCCGGACAATGTCGAGATCGACGTATTCCTGACTCTGTCGAGCAGCGATCCGGGGCGTGAGGTTGCAACCACGGCGGCGAACGGGACCGACGTCACGCTGGTCCAGCATCATTCTTTTGTTCGTCTGCCTGAAGAAGGCTACACCCCCATCAAATCTGACCCGCGCGCGGGTGTCATCAATCAGGTCCATTTCGATTATAGCGCGGGTCTCGCAGAGCCGGTTGTAACGCGCCTTGCCCGCCGCTACCGCCTGCAGAAGAACGAAGCAGGCGAGACGCTCGACCCCATCGTTTTTTATATCGACAGTGGCGCCCCGCCGCAGATACAGGACGCACTTCTGGACGGTGCCCGCTGGTGGGCCGATGCGTTCGCAGCAGCCGGCTACCCTGATGGCTACCGTGTCGAGATCCTGCCAGAGGATGCCCACCCGCTCGATATTCGCTACAATGTGGTTCAATGGGTCCACCGGCAGACGCGGGGCTGGTCATATGGCGGTGGCATCTCCGACCCGCGCACAGGCGAGATGCTGAAAGGCCATGTCATTCTTGGCTCGCTGCGCGTGCGACAGGACCGGATGATCTTTGAAGGTCTTGCAGGCACGGCCGACACGGGTACCGGCTCGGAAACGGACCCGGTTGAGCTTGCGCTCGCCCGTATCCGTCAATTGTCAGCGCACGAGATCGGCCACGCGCTCGGCTTCCAGCATAACTTTGCGGCAAGCACCTATGGCAAAGGCTCCGTTATGGATTATCCCGCTCCGGATGTGCGGGTGCGGCGCGGCGCGCTTGATTTCAGCAATGTCTATGGCATCGGCATTGGCAGCTGGGACAAGTTCACAGCGACCTGGCTCTATGGTGACCTGACAGAGGAAGAGCGCGATGAGCTCGTGCTTGAGGCGCGTGCCGATGGTCTGATCTATGTCGCCGATCAGGATGCGCGCAGCGCGTCGACGGGTCATCCGCTTGGTAATATCTGGGACAATGGTCCAGATCCTGTCGCTGCGCTTCGAGAGGCGCTCGAAATTCGCCGCATCGCGCTGGAGAATTTCGGCGAAGACCGCGTGCAACAGGGCCAGCCTCTGTCCGACCTCAATGACGTCATTGTGCCGATCTATCTATATCATCGGTATCAGACGGCGGCGGCCGCGAAGATCGTGGGCGGCATGAACTTCAATTATGGCCAGCGCGGCGACGGTCAGCCAGCTGCTGAGATCGTCTCGCCGGAACGCCAGCTTGAGGCGCTCGACGTGCTTCTCGAAACAGTGTCACCGTCGCGTCTTGATCTTAGTGATGAGGTTCTCAACCTGTTGACGCCCGGCATGGCGAACTACGCGCTCGCTGATTGGGACCGGGAACGGTTTGCCGGATCGGCGAGCCCCGCTTTCGACCTCATCGCCGCAGCCGATACGGCCGCATCGACGACTTTCGGTATCCTGCTGGAGCCTCGGCGTGTCGCGCGCCTGGTTGAGTTCAACCGCCGTGATCCAGCTAATCCCGGTGCGGCCGACATGTTCGCCCGTATCCAGCAGACAGTCATGGCGACACCGAACTCATCTCGCACGCGCCCAATCGCGGAGGCGGTCCGGGCGCGCTACGCTTTTGCCCTGATGGACCTCGCGGCCACTGACACAACAGCGGCGGTCAAGGCGTCCGCCGCTGCTGGTCTGCGTGATCTTTCGCGGGCGCTTGATAGCAAGCGCGATAATCATGCGGTCTGGCTTAACAACCGGATTGAGGATTTCCTTGATGCACCGGCCGATATCGACCCGCCAGCCGTGACGGCCAAGGCGCTGCCGCCGGGCGGGCCAATCGGCTACACGCCTTACGAAACTTGCTGGCACTGCGACTAGGCATCAGCCCGTCGCGAAGAAGGCCTGCCAGCTCTTCTGGCCCGCTTCATTATAGCGGCGCATGGTTTCGACCATGTTCAGAAACCCCTTCTGATCTGCCAGTTCTGGCGGCAGAAGCGGGTCATAGTTGATGAGGCGGATGACGGCCTGCCCGATGAGCAAGGACTCACGGGCAGCGTCCGGCAGTTGAAGAGAGCCGAGCCGCTGGAGGCTGTCCTCCATGGCCCGGGTCGCCTCGACATAAGTTGCGGCGAGCTCATCGGCGGACCAGAGACCTGGCCAGGCTGACGCATCGGGCATTTCAATCGCATCAGCGTGGAGCAGAAGGATATCTTCATCCGCGCCGATAGCGATCAGTTCGCGCCGATGCTCATCCAGAGGCTTTGACAGGTTCGCGGGACGTGCCCATACGCCTTCCGGCGTGCGTCTATAGCCTGACAGGCCCAATGCGCGCTCGCGGGCTGTGAGCTGCTTTCGGTCGGTTCGTCCGAGATGCTGGGTCAGGGCGATCAGCCAGCCGCCCTTCCAGTGCACAATCTTGCTGTCCACTTTCTGCCAATCCTGCAACCGGCGTACGAGCGAGCGTGATTTCGGACCAGGCTGATAGAGGCCTCGCGATGGACTTTCGAGCAATCCGTCCTTGATCAGCCGGGTGACGGCCACGCGCAGGGTGGATGCCTCAATGTCAAAAAGGCTCGCCGCCTGAATCAGGCGCGAAATTGTCTCCGGCTCACTCCGGCGACTGGCGAGCAGGGACAGCACCATGGCGCGGGCCGTCATGCTGCTTCTGTCGAGAGGCTGAAAATAATACGACATTTGACAGAAGCTGCTTATAAACGTAACAAACGAGAAAGGCTAGGCATCAGGAGTCCGCTCATGCAACAGGGAATGAAGCTTTCGCAAGCGCTGTCAAAGAGTGAGCTGCGAGCCTTTCAGAAGAAATCGGATCTCCGAGCCCTTGGCGGTCTTGCCTTCAATTGGGGTATGATCGTCTTTGCCTTTGCAATCGCGATCAACTGGCCGAACCCGGTAACGATCCTGGCGGGCATCATCCTTCTTGGTGGACGTCAGCTTGGCCTCGGTGTCGTGAACCATGACTGCGCCCACCATGCTTTCTTCAAAAGCCCCAAAGTCGATGAGTTCGTTGGTCACTGGCTGGCTGGCGCGCCCATGAACACCTCGCTGAAGGCCTACCGGGCCTATCATCTGAAGCACCACAAGTTTGCGGGCACGCCAAACGATCCGGACATCGGCTTTGTGAAGAATTACCCGGTTTCGAAGTCGAGCCTGAAGCGCAAATTCATGCGTGACTTCACCGGTCAGACGGGCTTTCGCGACACGATGAATGACCTCAAAAAATTCAAGCTATCGCGCAATTACCCCTGGCTGTTGTTCCACGTCGCGCTGCTTGGCACACTGACACTGGTTGGTGCGCCTTGGGCATATCTCATGTGGTGGGCGGCGCGTCTCTTCGTTTTCCCGGCGATCGTGCGGCTTCGTCAGATTGGAGAGCATGGCACGGCGCTGGACCGCACCAGCCTCGATGCGCGGCTTAATACCGGCACGACCGTCGCGCCGCTCTGGCAGCGTGTGATCGTGGCGCCGAACGATGTGAACTATCACCTGGAGCATCACCTGCTTGCCAGCGTGCCGCCCTATCGGCTCGGCCGCCTGCACAGGCTGCTCAGCGAACGCGGCTATTATGATGGCTATGACTGCATCTCGAAGGATTATTTCGATGTGATCCGACGGGCTGTGCGGCCAGATGAACCGCGCATGGTCGCTGCCGAATAGACAGGCCTAGGCCGCGCCTTCGATCTCGACCGCCCGGCCATTCACTTTCGCCCTGACACCGAACACGTCTGCCATCCGCTCTGCGGTTAGCGTGTCCTCGACCGGGCCGTCGCAAATGATGCGGGTGTCCTTCATCCAGATCATGCGGCTCGCATAGCGGGCAGCCAGCGATATGTCGTGTAGAACAACAAGCGCGCCGCCGCCTGCAGCGACGTATTGATGGATGATATCCATAATGCGGAACTGGTGACGCGGGTCGAGCGCGGCGACAGGTTCATCGGCAACCAGAAGTCCGGCGTCCGACGCCAGCGCGCGGGCAAAGTGCACACGGGCCAACTCGCCCCCCGATAGCGTATCGGTGTGGCGAGAAGCCAGTTCCTTAAGTCCGCATTTCATCAGCGCGCGCTCAACCGCGTCTGCATCCTGGTTGCCGAGCCGTCCCGGCGCTGCTCCATAAGCATAGCGGCCGAGCGCGACGACATCGCGGACGGTGTTTGGCCATGCGAGTGGGCGCTGCTGGGGAAGATAGGCGACGCGCCGGGCCCGCTGCATCGGGGCGAGTTCTGCACAGTTATCACCGTCTATGCTCGCGCATCCACCGTTGGCTTTTTCCAAGCCGAGAGAGGCGCGCAGAAGGCTTGTCTTGCCTGCGCCATTGGGGCCGATCAGCGCGACGAACTCGCCTGCGCCAACGCGGAAATCAGCTTGCGCGACGAGCGCGGTCTTGCCTGCATGGACGCTAAGTTTTTCCGCGACGAGTTCAGTCATGGATCGCGCGCCTTCCCATCGCAATCCAGATAAAGGCGGGCGCACCGATAAGCGCAGCGACGACGCCCAGCTTCAGCTCATTCACGGTCGGAAGAATGCGCACGCCTATGTCGGCGAGTACCAGGATGAGACCCGCGAGCAGGGCCGATGGAATGAGGGAGCGCGCTGGATCATGGCCGACGAAAGGGCGGACAATATGCGGCGCGACGATGCCGACAAAGCCGATGGCGCCGGCAAGCGCCACTGACCCGCCGGTTGCGATGCCAGCCCCCAGCACTGTCAGGATACGCTGATTGCGCAGATTAAGGCCGATGCCACTTGCCGCTTCCTCGCCGAGCGTCAGGGCAGAGAGCCCCCGGCGTGAGGCCAGCAGAATTGCGCTGCCGCCAAGGATGAAAGGGGCAGCAAAACCAAGCTCCCGAAAACTGCGATTGGCGACGGAGCCGAGCATCCAGTTGATCATATCGGACAGGGTGAAGGGCGTCGGCGCAAGATTCATGAGAAGGCTCATCGCGGCGCCTGCGAAGGCAGAAATCCCAACGCCAACAAGGATCAAGGTCACCACCGACCGGGTCTTGATGGCTGCCAGCGCGATAAGTGCTGTCGCTGCCAATGCACCCAGCATCGCTGCAATTGGCAGGACCCAAGGCGATAGCGCAACCAGCCCATAATAGAGCGAGAACGTTGCAAACAGCGATGCTGACGCTGACACACCGAGCACGCCCGGCTCTGCCAGCGGATTGCGCAACAACCCCTGCAGCGCCGCCCCACTGATGCCGAGCGCTGCTCCGGTTGCGAAGGCGGCTAGGGCTCGGGGGAGGCGGATTTGCCAGATGACGATCTGGTCGCTGACGTCGCCGCTGCCGAAGAGGGCGAGTAGGACGCGATCGATGGGCATGGGGGTTGAGCCGAGCAGGCAGGCGATGAAAACCGCTATAATACAAGCGACTAGAAGCGCGGGGGTGAGGGCGCGGTTTGCGGTCATGACGCGTCACTATCGGCCAGGGTTTCGATGGCGTCCATGAGGAACCAGCCCCCGCAAGCGGTCCAGGAACCCGGTACAGTGACGGTGTTTCCACGGTGCAGCAGACGGTGTGCGACAGGGTGGCTTGCGGCGCTCCAGTAATCGGGCGTGAAGCCGCCTTGTTCAGAAAATTGCGCGGGCACCACGATATCAGGTTGTTCGCGTGTCAGCCGCTCAAGCGGGATCGGATTCCAGCCGGGGGTATCCTGAAAATTGCTTAGACCGGCCGCCTCGATCATCTCGTGCACGAGGGAGCCCGGGCCGGAGGTCACACCGCCCGACGCCATGTAGAGCGCGGTCTTTTCACCGCTGCGGGCCTGAACGTCTTCGAGTCGTTGGCGAAACTCCGCGATGAGCGCTTCGCCTCGCTCGCTATGGCCGAGGCCGTCGGCCATTTGCTGGATGACGCCCGGAATTGAGGTGGAGCTCTCTCCGTCGATCGTGGAGGTCCAGCCGACGTTGAGGACCGGAACACCTGCCTGTTCAAAGAAGGCTTCGGCGTTCGGTCCGCCGCCATAAGAGCGGACGATGAGGTCAGGCTTCAGCACGAGGACGCTCTCTGCATCCGCGCGCACCGTCGGGAAGTCTCTGGCGGCTTCGCGCATATAGGAAAAGCTACCGGTGCCACCGGGAGAGATGGCGAGGATCTGCTTCGGATCGGCGAGTTTCAGGACATACTGGTCAGCGCAATAATCGAGGCTGACAATCCGCATTGGACGCTCACCAGACTGCGTGCCGGGCGCCTCAACGGACGCGCTGCAGGCAGCGGCGAGACAGGCCAGAAAGGGGATCGCCAGCCTCATCATTGCTATCTCAGCTTCAGTCCGATGAAGGCACCTGCGCCCGGCCCGCGATAGCCATAGACGTCTGTGACCTGCTCATCGAAGAGGTTGCTGCCGCGCAGGGTAATGGCGAGGCGTTCGGTGACCGGTATCTCTGCCGTAAGGGATGCCAGCGTATACGCGTCCAGTGTCACGCGCCGGGATGGGAATGACCCGAAGTCGAAATCATCCTGCTCGCCGACATAGTCCAGCGCTGCCCCGATGCGCAGGCCATTGTCGTTGACCCGCCAGTTGGCGGCGATGCTGGCTGTGTCTGCAGGGACGCGGATTTCGTCGCTGCCATTATCGGCTTCGCTGTCGATGGAGGTGAACTGCCCTGAAATGTCGAGACGGTCGGTCGGTGTCCATTTAGCCCCGATTTCGATGCCAGAGCGTTTGCTGTCACCCGCCCGGTTGGCGGCGGTCGACATGAAGGTCGGGGTGAAGGCGGTATAGATTTCGTCTCCGAGTTCGGCTTCGAAATAGGTGATCGACGCGCTGAACTGTTCCCATGCCTGGTCCCAGCCGATTTCCCAGCTTGTCGACGTTTCAGGCTCAAGGTCCGGATTGCCGATGAAGCTGCCGGGGTAGAAGCCGAAGAGTTCGGTGAAGGTCGGGTTCTTCACGCCGCTGCCAGCCGAGGCACGAAGGCGCCCGCCAAAGTCGAAGCCATAGGCCGCCCCGGCGCGCCAGGTGACGGCATCTTCGAACTGGCCGTCATTGTCGTCAAAGCGGGCCGATGCGTTCACCTGCAGGGCGTTGAGCGTGAGGCGGTACTCGCCCGCAATGCCGAACGTCTCAAAGCTCTGGCTCTGGTTCGGATCACCGAAGGCGAGGTCCGTTGAGCGGCGCTCATAGTCTTCGCTTTCATGGTCGACGAGGGCGCTGAATGTCTGGACCAGGTCACCTTGGCCGATTGTGACAGATGGGCTCCAGGAGAGTTTGGTGCGTTCACCATCCGTGGAGTCTGTATAAGTGCCATCCGCGCGATTGGTGCGGTCTACTTCATTGAGATTGGCGCGGAAGACGTGATCGATCTGTCCGGTCTTGCCTGTCAGAGCTGCGCCAATAATGGTCTGTTCGCTATCGGTTGTCCGGTCGACATTGTTGAGGAGCCCGTCGAAATCGGTGTCGCTGTCGAACTGGGATTCGGCTTCGCGATAGGTGGCGAGGAGCGACAGGTTCCAGCCCGTGCCAAGCTCCACTCCGCCGCGTGCGAGGAAAGCGAGGCTGTCAGAGCCGTCCTTTTCGCCGCCCTGGCCAGAACTGTCGACGCCTTCTGTCGTGAAGCCGGACACAGCGCCGCCAAAACTGAAGTGTTCAGAGGCTGTGTTGAAGCCAGCCGAGCCGTTCACGGTTTCGCGCGACCCAGCCTCAATTTCGGCATTGAAGCCGGGCTGGGCGGAGGTCTCAATGGCGAGAACCCCGCCAATCGCATCAGAGCCATAGAGTGAGGACTGCTCACCGCGCAGCACTTCGATACGGGCGATATCGAGACCAGAGAGAAGGCCGAAATCGGTTTCGCCAGTGACCGGGTCCGAGAATTCGATTCCGTCGAGAAAGACGAGTGTGTGGTTTGCCTCGGCTCCGCGAATGCGGACCTGCGTTAGCCCGCCGAGTGAGCCTGAGCGCGAGATGGCGACACCCGGAACGGCGCGCAGCTGGTCCGCAACGAAAGGTGTGTCGCGCACGGCAAGGTCGTCTTCGGTCAGGATGGCGACGTCTTCGGTCAACGTCGCCGGATCAACAGGCTGAAGGCCAGACACGGTGACGGTATCGAGGCGGCGCTCATCAGCGGTCTGGGCAAAGGAAAGGGGGGCAAGGGCGAGTGTGGCGACAGTCGCCAGCAGGATTGGTCGACGCATAGTTACGACTCCGATGGCGCGCCGCAGCGCGCATACAATACGAAACCACGTGCATTGCGCGCGCGGCAGACGGATTGTCGAAAAACGGAGATACTCCGCGCCCGCTGGCTTTTCCCGGCCATGGGCAAACGACAGGCGATGGCAGGTTTCCTGGCTTGCCGATCACAGCGTCTGGCCGCCTTCCCAAAGCATTGTGCTTCAGTGGCTTGGTGGCCATCAGCTCCTGGCTGACAGTTGCGGGTACAGCACCGGATTTACACCGGCTTCCCTCTTAGCCCCCTGTTAGAAGGGCACCATCTGGCCGCGGTGATGTTCCAAGCGGCCGAGCCTGTCAATAGAACGAAATAAACCTTCCCGACCACCCGTTCGGGTGATGCGGCCCATTTCTGGCCCGCCTAGCATGGGCCCCGGGACCATATTGGGTGGGGGGACGCACGTGAAAACGATTCAGCAGAAACTTGGCGGTTGGGCGCGTGCGATCGTGCGTGCTTGCGGTCTCGCATTGGGAACGAGCGTATTGTCACTGGGTGCGCAAGCGTTCGAGCCTACTGTGCCATTAGACTTCTCGCTTCAGTTTCTGAACGCATCCGACCAAGAGATAACAACCGCCAACGTAAATGAGGCGGTGACGGTGTTGTACACTCTAGAAAACCCGAACCGCACTTCTGCTACGTTCGAGTTTGACCATTATCTAGCCGCTGGGCGAAGCATTGCTACACCATCGAATGTATCATCGACCTGTCCGAATTCGACGCTGGTTCCGGGTCCCAACTATCTGCAGGTCGACGCGTCAATTAACGGAGCGTCGTCATGCACGATCAGGATAGATATCGTTTCCACGATACCGGGTAGTTTCACCACCAACACGAACTCGATTGATGGCAGCCTTGGATCTGGCGCCTCGGCCCAGGGCACTATCAACTTTGTGGCACCACCTCAGTTCAGCATGGTGTTCAATCCGTCTTCGACGACCAATAATGACAGCGCCCAAGTCACTTATACGATCAATAACGTCCAGAATCCCAACCCGGCGACAGGTGTGAATTTCTCACATAATTTCAATGCAGGGTTGAAAGTGTACCAGACGCCGAACGCTTCCACGACTTGTGTCGGGGGCACCCTGTTCGCCAATGCGGGCGCAGGGTCCATTTCTTATGTGGGTGGTTCGGTCCCAGCGAGCTCGAGCTGTACAATCAACTTGTTGGTCGGGTCCAAGGAGGCGGGTACGTTCATTGAAACCACCGGCGCCCTTTCGTCTGGGTTCGGAAATAGCGGCACCGCTTCTGACACGCTGACAGTCACTGACGTAATCGCGCCGCGTATCCGAACTATCGAGCGTGCTAATCCAACGAGCGGAAGCACCGATGCTGATATCCTTACATGGAGGATCCGATTTACGGAGGCGATGGATATCGCAACGTTCACGGCCGATCAGTTCGTAGTCACCGCTTTGGGGGGTGGGCTAACGGCAGACCTGACAATCGTCAATGCGGATGCCACGCAGGTCGAAGTGCGCGCAAGTGGCGGGAATCTGCCAGACTTCAACGGACTTGTTACGCTCGCCTTGAACTCACCGTCATCCATCGCGGATGTGGCTGGAAATGTTCTGGTTAGCTTCAATCCCACAGAGATGAGGCAGGATACCTTTGAGCTGATCAACGACTCCACCCCGCCAATGGTGACAGCCTTTGAGCGCTACACGCCGCTGCAAGAAAACACCAATGCGGACGAACTGGTCTTCAAGATTACATTCAGCGAACCCGTTCAGAATGTTGGACCTGAAAGCTTTCAGGTAACCGGTACGAGCGCGACGGGCACGGACCTCCAATCTTTCGGAAAAAGTGGGGATATTAGAAAAGACAAGATCGGCGCGATTCGACTCGCGCAAGAAATGGGCGGTGAGATGGGTTTTCCGGTGCGTGGCCTGTCCGGACAGACGTTCCTTCTGACTGTCTCAGGCGGCGACCTTGCAACCTATAGTGGCGTTGTCGGTCTGGATCTGGCGCTTGGCGGCGGACAAATTAATGGGAGGGCTGATCCCCCGGCCCCTATTGTTATATTCCGTCGCATATCGGATTTTGCGGGTAACGGGCTGCTGTCCGGAGAGCCTGCCACGGATGAAACCTATACGGTGGACAATCGCGGCCCTGAGCTTGCTTCCATTACGCGGCGGACCCCGGACACCGAAGTGACCGACGCCGATACGCTGACCTGGGACTTCCAGTTTAGCCGGATTTCGCCGCTATATGCCATCGAACCCAGCGCGTTCACGCTAACCGGTACGACTGCGACCCTTTCCGTCGAACGTTACAGCATTGGCTTCTATGTGACGGCTTCGGGCGGCGACCTGGCCGATCTTAATGGACCTGTAACAATCGCTCTCAGCGCTGGCTCCGTCGATGAGTTCGGCAATGCGCTGACGAGTGGCGAGCCGTCCGGCGCGAATGAGAACAGCTATACGCTACAGCAGACGCCGCCCGATACGGATGGCCCGAACGTGTCGATTGCAAGCACATCGACCGGTCCTGTTTCGGGGGTGTTCCCGGTCACTTTTACATTCACTGAGGATGTAACCGGATTTGCTGCTGAAGACATTACGCTCGGCAATGCGACGCTTGCCAATTTCGAGGCGACGGACGCGAAAGTGTATACGGCGGACATTACGCCTTCAGGGGATGGTGCAGTAACCATTGATGTCGCCGCGAATGTTGCGGCAGACGCGGCTGACAACGGCAATGATGCAGCGCCGCAGTTTACCATTGTGGCAGATGCAAGCCCGCCCGGGCTATCAATCGAGCTTCCTGGGACCGAAACAACGGGCGCATTCACCGCGACCTTCACCTTCACGGAAGATGTGACGGGTTTCGAATTGGCGGACATTACGCTTGGAAACGCAGCCGCCAGTGATTTCGCGGCGACGAGCGGGTCGGTTTACACCGCGCGCATCACGCCATCGGCACCTGGCACGGTCAGCGTCAGCGTCGCTTCAGCGGCGGGCAAGGATGCGGCGGGCAATGATAGTCTTGAGGCGAGTGTCTCGCTTGAGGCTGTCTCTGAAATTCCCGAAGTTGTGATCGATTTGAGTTCCGACATCGCTGACCCTGAACAGGCTGCATCGGTGGCGACAATCTCCAACCCTGGCAGTGCGCCATTGCCGTTCACCGTGCAGGTCGATGTGCCGTGGATCACCGTGACGCCGCTTTCGGGCACGATTTCGCCGCTCGGAACGTTCGATCTGTCCGTCAGCCTCAACGATGCCGTGAATAGCTTGAATCCTGGCGATTATGTCGGGACAGTCACCGTGACGGTGGGCGATGCGCCGGTTGCGCTTGCGTCTATGGGCGGCGCGAACGGCCAGCCGGTTCAATCTGGCGGGAATGGCGGTGCGGTTGGCGTGGGCCTGAGCGCCGGCACGATCCTCGTGGAACTGCCCGTTAATGTCGCGGTGCAGGAGCGCTTCGGCAACGTCCAGCTTGTTGCAACGACGCAGGAGGGGCCATCCGGCGAAGCGAGCTTCACCTATGCTTCCGACGTGCCGGCTTTCGACAATCTGACGCTCTCGACAAGCAATAACCGGGCGAGTGCAAGTAGCGGGGACATCCTGTTCGGCAGCTATGACATCACCCAGATGGCGCCTCCGGGCTGGCGGGTGAAAGCGTTGAATTGTTCGGGCGACCTTGATGGGGCAACGACCTATGACGCGGCGAGTGACACGGCGACAGTTGATGTCGATCCGGGTGAGAGCATTGTCTGCGTGTTTGAGAATGTGCGTGATGAAGATGCGGTGCGCCTTGCGACACAGCGCGCCATCCGCAACTTCATGCTCCGCCGGGCTGACCGTATCATCGACGCGGCACCGGAACTGTCGCGCCGTTTTGCTGATCGCGATTCAGCCCAGCGCGGCGGCATGTCCGCCAACGCATCGGGCGCGGGCTACTACCAGATGGACTTCAGCGTCTCTCTGTCGGGGGCTCGCAATGCCGTTGCCGCCGATGAGGCCAATACGGGCGCCCGCTTCAACAATTCAGAAGCATCCTTCCTTGATGGCTGGGATGTCTGGCTGGCAGCCGAAGCGTCCGGTATCCGGGATGACCGCGCGGGCGAACGGTCCAGAACCGACTTTGCCACCGTGCAGCTCGGCGTCGACTACCTCCTGCGGGATGACGTTATCGTCGGTGCGATGGCCCAGTATGACTGGATGGAAGATGAGGCGCGCGAGGTCTTCACCGATGCTGGCGCGGTGCGCGGGGCGCAGGTGCAGGGTGAGGGCTGGATGGCCGGTCCGTATGCAGTCTGGCGCGTGAAGGACAGCCTGGTCGTCGACGGCCTCGCCATGTTCGGGGAATCCGACAACCGGGTGAACCCGCTCGGCCTCTACAGCGATGACTTCGAAACCGAGCGCTACATGGTCCGGGCGAATGTAACGGGGGAAATCCGCTCTGGCCCATGGACAGTGCGTCCGCAGGCGGGGATCACCCAGTACAAGGAAACCCAGTCGGCCTATACGGACACGCTCGGCATCAAAATCCCATCTCAGGATATCAGCCTCGGCCGCTTCCGGGCGGGACCGGAGGTCGCCTGGCGCAACGAGTTCCGCGATGGCAGCTGGCTACAGCTGAGCGGCAGGCTCAATGCGGTGTGGGACTATGATAGCGCAGATCTGCTGACCGAGCGTGGCTTCCTGAGCACTGACGATACCGACCTTCGGGCAGACGCGCGGATTGGTTTGGCCACGCAGACCAAGTGGGGCCCGCTGGTGCGCCTCGAGGTTGGTATCGCAGGTGTTGGCGCCGGGGACTTCCGGGCGGAGACGGCCCGGATAGAGATCCGCGTGCCATTCGGTTCGGGTGGGCTAGGGCAAGGTGTGCAGGCGCTGGCTTCTGGCGCGGGGGGAATGGGACTTGGTGGCCGCTGTGATGTGCCAGGCGGCGGCGTGCACAGCTCCTTTGCGAGCCAGTCCGGCTGCAGTGCCGGTATGCGGGGATACTAGGCGCGGTCCTGTAATCCTGACGTGCCGCCTAGCTGCTGGCGCCAAGGCCTGCGGCAAAGGCGATCCGAAGGGCGGCAGACAGGCTGTCGACGCCGAGCTTGTCCATCATGTTTGCGCGGTGAATCTCCACTGTACGCGGGGAGATGTCGAGCGAGTTGGCAATGCCCTTATTGGTCAGCCCTTCGACCAGACCATTGAGAATGTCGCGCTCGCGCGGGCTGAGATGAGCGAGCCGCTTTTCCGCTTCGGCCTTCTGGATCGCGCCCTGATGAAGGCTGTCTAGGTGTTCGACGCCTTCAGTAATCGCCTGGAGTAGGACCTGCTTTTCGTAAGGCTTTTCAACGAAATTGACCGCGCCGGCCTTCATGGCCTGAACCGCCACCGATACATCACCATGTCCTGTGAGGACAATGATCGGCATCTCGCAGCCGCGCTCATTGAGCTCTTTCTGGACCGCGAGTCCATTCATCTGCGGCATCTGGACATCCAGGAGGATACAGCCTGATTCGAGCTCGTCGAGCTTTGCCAGGAAGCTTACTCCGTCCGGATGTGTCTGAACGCGATAGCCCGCGAGCCGGAGCATGAAGCTGGCTGAGTGACGGATAGCCTCATCATCATCTACGAGGTGGACTAGCGGCTTTTCAGAATCAGTCATGCCTCGGTTTCTACAGGTTCAAGCGTGAAAGCGAAACGCGTGCCCGTGTCGCCTGCAGGTATCGCTTCGATCGTACCTCCATGCGCTTCGACAATGGTGCGGCAGATGGAAAGCCCAAGACCCATGCCGGTAGACTTGGAGCTGGCCAGCGGACGGAAGAGGTGTTCAGAAACCTCACGGTCTATTCCGGGGCCATTATCCTCGATAGTGACAAGCACCATGCCATTGCTGCCAATCAGGGCGCGGATATCGATCTTCGGCTCTACCTGCGGTCCGATAGCTTCGATGGCATTACGGACGATATTGATGATGACCTGCTGTATCTGAATCGGATCGATCATCACAAACGGCGTGTCTTCCGACACGCTGACAGAGATGGCGCCTGACGCCGTGCCCATTTCCGTCTGGACGAGGGCGACCGCATCACCGAGCAGGGGAACCAGATCCGTGGGGCGTTTCTCGACTTCGCCGCGAGAGACATAGTCGCGCAGCTTACGGACGATCTGACCCGCGCGGACAGATTGTTTGGCCGCTTCGCCGAGCGCTTCCTGCACCATTTTCATTGTCTCTTCGTCCGGCGCATCGAGCAGGTCACGGGCGGCTTCGAGATAATTTGTTACCACGGTGAGCGGCTGGTTCAGCTCATGCGCGAGGGCAGACGCCATCGTGCCGACTGAGCTCAGCCTCGAAAAATGGACGAGCTCGGCCTGCAAGGCCTTCATGCGCGTTTCATTGCGCCGTTGCTCGGTCAGGTCCCGCATGAAAGCCGTGAAGAGGTAATGGTCGCCAATCTTTGCCTCGCCGATCTTGAGATCGATCGGAAACAGAGTGCCGTCGGCGCGCCGTGCGGTAACTGTGCGGCCAATGCCGATAATCTGGCGCTCACCGGTGCGAAGATAGCGCGAGATGTAACCGTCATGCTGCGACTTGTCGGTTGGCGACATGAGGATGCTGACATTGCGTCCAAGCAGTTGGTCCGCTTCGTAGCCAAACAGGGTCTCTGCTGCCTTGCTGACAGCCGTGACGATCCCGGCGTCATTGATGACCACCATGGCATCCGGCACCGACTGGAGGATGGACCGGAAGTGGTGATGGAGCGCGTCAACGTCCATCTCCGCCATATCGTAGATCTGGTCCGGACCCTTCAGTGTTCACACCCCTGTCGTCTGCATAACCGCAATGCGACAGGCAGGGCCGGGTGGTCAACAAATAGCGTGAGGAGAGGTGCTGAATTGTCATGGCATGACCCGGGCGAGGCGATGCGCCAAAGTCCGAGCATGCTGCAGGAACGGGCTGATAACCATGACGGCGACGCCCGACACGAAAACCGGGCACCAGACGCAGTGCATGCCGAACAAGCTGGATGTACCGGGCGCCTGACCTGTTGAGGAGCACCACGCAAGCTGCAGCAGCTCATTTCGCAAGTGATGCGACTGAACTTGCGGCCACGCGATCATCGCGATGGCCAGCCCGACGGTAAATATAATGACACGGTTCATTCGGAGGCCTCCTGATGCCCGCAATCTAATGCGTCTGCGACAGGCTGGCCCATACGTATGAGCCCGTATACCGAACACTTCCGAGCTTCCGTAATCCCTCTGCCATGATGAGACAGCCGCCGCTTCCGGCGGAGTTTGAATGTTGAGGGGTAGGCAAGTTGAGCACCAGCATCCTTAAAAGAGGGGCGAGGGACAGCAGCACCGGAATGGTGTCGGCTTTCCTTTGCGTCTTTGCTGTCCTGGCGATCCTGATCGCTGGCAATGCAACAGATCATTTGATGGGCGTTCATGCGCTCCTGTTCTTCTCCGCGATCGTCGCCTGGCTAGTGGGTATCGCGCTCTGGGCCGGCAAGCTGGGCGACCGCGACCCCTTCGACGAGACGGAGTATGAAGACACGCTGGTCAAGTTCGGCGTGGCCGCATCCATGTTCTGGAGTCTCGCTGGCTTGCTCGTCGGCGTGATCATTGCCTGCCAGCTGACATGGCCGAACCTCTTCTATTTCGAGGAGCTCGGCTGGACGAATTTTGGCCGGCTCCGTCCGCTTCATACGTCCGCCGTGATCTTTGCGTTCGGTGGTAACGTTCTGCTCGCAACCAGCTTTCATGTGGTTCAGCGCACGACCCGCGCGCGCCTCTTTGGCGGTATGTGGCCGTGGTTCGTGTTCTGGGGCTACCAGCTCTTCATCGTGCTTGCCGCGACCGGCTATCTGATGGGGATCACCCAGTCCAAGGAATATGCTGAACCTGAATGGTATGCCGACCTCTGGCTGACCATCGTCTGGGTCGCCTATCTGATCATTTTCCTCGGCACGCTGTGGAAGCGCAAAGAGCCGCATATCTATGTGGCGAACTGGTTCTACCTGTCCTTCATCGTGACCATCGCGATGCTGCACATCGTGAACAATCTATCGCTGCCTGTCTCGCTCGGCTCGGCCAAGAGTTATCAGCTCTTCGCAGGGGTTCAGGATGCGCTGACCCAGTGGTGGTATGGCCACAATGCGGTCGGCTTCTTCCTGACGACCGGCTTCCTTGCGATCATGTATTATTACATTCCGAAGCGCGTGGACCGGCCGGTCTATTCCTACCGCCTGTCGATCGTGCACTTCTGGTCGCTGATCTTCATCTACATCTGGGCAGGTCCGCACCACCTTCACTACACCGCGCTTCCACAGTGGGCACAAACCCTCGGCATGACCTTCTCGATCATGCTGTGGATGCCAAGCTGGGGCGGCATGATCAACGGCGTGATGACCCTGTCTGGTGCCTGGGACAAGCTGCGTACCGACCCCGTTGTCCGCATGATGGTCGTCTCACTCGCCTTCTACGGTATGGCGACATTCGAAGGCCCGCTCATGTCCGTGCGGGCGGTGAACTCTCTCAGCCACTATACCGAGTGGGGCATCGGACACGTTCATTCAGGCGCGCTAGGCTGGGTTGGTTTTATTTCCTTCGGCGCGCTCTATTGCCTGACGCAGTGGCTCTACAAGCGCAAAAGTCTCTATTCGATAGCGCTGGTTGAGTGGCACTTCTGGCTCGCAACGATTGGCATCGTTTTCTATATCGTGGCGCTCTGGTTTGCGGGCATCATGGAAGGCCTGATGTGGCGTGCCTACAATGACTTCGGCTTCCTCGAATACAGCTTCGTGGAAACGGTCGAGGCCAAGCACATCAGCTACATCATCCGCACGGTAGGCGGTCTGCTCTATCTCAGCGGCGCGTTGATCATGTCCTACAACCTGATCCGCACCGCGCTGGGCCATGAGCGCATCAACCAGCCCACTGATGCCAACCCTGTAAGCCAACCGCCGGCAGCCGCTGAGCTGCAGCCGGCCGAATAGGAGCGTCGAGAACAATGGGACTGCTCAATAATCACGGCGTGTTCGAACGCCACTCGCTTCTCCTGACCATCGGCATCCTGATCACGGTCTCGATCGGCGGGCTCATCCAGATGGCGCCGCTCTTCTACATGGAGAATACGATCGAGAAGGTGGAGGGCATGCGCCCCTACACCCCGCTCGAAGTGGCTGGCCGCAACATCTATCTGCGTGAAGGCTGCTATGTCTGCCACAGCCAGATGGTGCGCCCGCTGCGCGACGAAGTAGAGCGCTACGGCCATTATTCGCTGGCAGCCGAGTCAATGTACGACCATCCGTTCCAGTGGGGCTCCAAGCGGACAGGGCCAGACCTCGCACGCGTTGGTCGCAAATATTCCGATGAATGGCATGTTGACCACCTGATCGACCCGCGCGCCCTGGTGCCGGAATCGATTATGCCGCCCTATGCCTTCCTGGCAGAGAAGTCGCTCGACTTCCGCCACATCCAGGATGACCTGAAGGCGCTTCGTGCCGTAGGCGTTCCTTACACCGACGAGATGATCGAGAATGCGAGCATGGACCTTCGGGCCCAGGTTGACCCCGACATCTATTTCGATGAGCAGGACGCCCTGGTGGCTCGCTACACGGAAGCATCCGGCCGCGAGGGCACCGTCCAGATCCGCGATTTCGATCAGGACCCTGACCGTATCACCGAGATGGATGCACTTGTCGCCTACCTTCAGATGACCGGCACACTGGTGGATTTCTCCACCTACGAAGCCGAAGACCTGATGAACGCGCGCTAGGGGAAATTGAGATGTACGAGACACTATCCAGCTTCGCCCAGACCGGTGGCCTGATCTACTTCGTAGCCATTTTTGGCGCCGTCCTGGCCTACGCGCTCTGGCCAAAGAACCAGAAGAAATTCGACAAGGCGGCAAGCCTTCCACTTTCAGACCGGGAGCCGGGCGATGAGTGAACACGACAAGGATATCGACCAGCCAACCGGCGTTGAGACCACGGGCCATGAATGGGATGGCATCAAGGAGCTGAACAATCCGCTGCCCCGCTGGTGGCTCTACATCTGGTACGCGACCATCGCCTTCTCGATTGGCTATATGGTTGTCATGCCAGCCATTCCGGCCCTGCCGGGCATGGGCACCAATACGCGCGGTCTTGCGGGCCAATCGGACCGGATGGCGGTGGCCGAACAGGTAGAAAGCCTCCGCACGCAGCGGAGTGCGTCGGGTGCGGCTCTCCTCACAGCGAGTCTTGAAGAAATCGAAACTGATCGCGAGTTGCAGCAATTCGCGATGGCGTCTGGCGAAAGCGCCTTTGGCGATAATTGTGCCACCTGTCACGGTGCGGGCGGACGCGGCGCCAAGGGCTATCCGACGCTTGCCGATGATGCCTGGCTCTGGTCCGGCACGCTCGAGGGCATCCAGTACACCCTGCAGCACGGCATCCGGCATGAAGAAGACCCTGAAACGCGGTTCTCGCTCATGCCCGCCTTTGGCCGCGACCGGCTTCTGGAGCGCCAGCAGATCGACGATGTGGTCAATCATGTCCTGTCGCTGTCTGGCCGGGAGGTCGACGAGGCAGCCAGCAGTCGGGGTGCGGACATATTTGCTGCGCAGTGTGCGTCCTGCCATGGCGAAGATGGCGCGGGCGACCGGACCTTCGGTGCGCCGAACCTGACGGACGATATCTGGGTGTTCGGTAGCGAGTACCGCGATGTCTATAACAGCGTCTACGATGCCCGGAACGCGCACATGCCTGCCTGGGGTGAGCGACTGGACGAGGCAACGATCAAGTCGCTGGCTGTCTATGTCCACTCGCTCGGCGGTGGGGAGTAGGTCTTCAAGCCATGAGCCGCGTCACCCTCATAACGCCAAAGTCCCCGCCACCGGCACCGCCGCCGCAGGATCTCTATGCCAAGCGCAAGCAGATCTATCCGAAGCTTGCCCACGGCAAGTTCCGGACGGTGAAATGGGCGGCCATGGTGGGGATGCTGGGCATCTATTACCTGGTGCCCTGGCTTCGCTGGGACCGCGGGACTGGCGTGCCAGACCAGGCGGTGCTGGCAGACTTCGGCGGGGAGCGGTTCTTCTTCTTCGGCATCGAGATCTGGCCACAGGAAGCCTATTACCTTGCTGGCCTGATGATCCTTGCCGCGCTCGGCCTGTTCCTTGTGACATCTCTCTTCGGCCGGGTCTGGTGTGGCTATGCCTGTCCGCAGACGGTTTGGACGGACCTCTATATCTGGGTCGAGCGCGCCTTCGAAGGTGACCGGGCAGCGCGTATGCGGCTTGATGCCAAGCCTATGAGCTTCAACAAGGCCTGGCGGAAGGTTGGCAAGCATGCGGTCTGGTTGCTCATCGCTTTCGTGACGGGCGGCGCTTTCATTCTCTACTTCCATGACGCGCAGATGATCGCGCAGACCTTCTTTATCGGCGAAGCGCCGCTCTCGGCCTACTGGTTCGCCGCCATCCTGACGTTCACGACCTATGTGCTTGCCGGCACGATGCGTGAGCAGGTCTGCACCTACCTCTGCCCATGGCCGCGCATTCAGGCCGCTCTGACCGACGAGCACGCCCTCAACGTCACTTATCGCTATGATCGTGGCGAACCGCGCGGGCCGCACCGCAAGGGTGAGAGCTGGGAAGGGCGCGGCGACTGCATCGACTGCAAGCAGTGCGTTCAGGTCTGTCCGGTGGGTATCGATATCCGCGACGGCGCACAGCTTGAGTGTATCCATTGCGCGCTCTGCATAGATGCCTGCGATGATATGATGAAAAAGGTCGATCGCCCCACCGGCCTTATCGCCTACGACACTGATATCGCCGTCGCGCGGCGTGCAGCAGGCATGCCGACGCAATACAGGCTGATCCGCGCGCGGACGGTGCTCTATGGAGCGCTGATGGTCGCGATCGCTGCGCTGATGGCATGGGGGCTGCTCAATCGCGGTACGTTCGAGGTCAACGTGCTGAAGGACCGCTCGCCGCCTTATGTGCGCCTGTCCGATGGCGATATTCGCAATGGTTACACGCTGAAACTGGTCAACAAGTCCGGAGAAGCGCGTGAGATGACCCTTGAGGCCAATGGCATTGATGGGCTGGAGCTCGATGTGATCGGTCTCGAGGCGACAGAGGCGGGCCGCATGTTGTTGCCCGTCGCCGCGCACGGTGTGGACCGCTACCGCATCTTCGTGACCGTACCGAAGGAAACCGCAGGCGGGCGCGACCATTTCACCCTTCTTCTTCAGGACACAGCGACAGGCGAGCTCCATGGAAACCGTACGAGTTTCATGGCGCCAGGAGACTAGGACATGACGACGGCTACCCTTAACGACACCCCACGCGAACGTCAGCTAAAGGGCTGGCACGTCCTCGTCATAATGCTCGCTTTCTTCGGCGTCATGTTCTCGGTGAATGGCTTCTTCCTGTACTCGGCGATCACGAGCTTTCCGGGTGAGGATGTCGAGAAATCGTATC
The DNA here is from genome assembly GCF_003576345.1 of Henriciella barbarensis. Taxonomy (GTDB): domain Bacteria; phylum Pseudomonadota; class Alphaproteobacteria; order Caulobacterales; family Hyphomonadaceae; genus Henriciella; species Henriciella barbarensis. The sequence continues at coordinate 1,476,378 of NZ_QWGB01000005.1, forward strand.
TGCAGGGGCTCAGCTATAACGAGACGCTGGAAGCGCGCCGCGCACAGGCAGAGCTTGGCTGGACAGTACGCGCAGGCTTGTCTGGTGCAGACACCGTTGCGGTCGAAGTTGCTGGCGCCGATGGTGCGCCCGTCGGCGGGCTCAACGTGGAGGCCAAGCTTCGCCGGCTGGCGACTGGCGCGCAGGATGTCACGGTTGCACTGACGCCCGCAGGCTCTCCAGGTTTCTACAGCGCTGAGCTGCCTGGGCTTGATACCGGTCAGTGGGAAATGATCGTCACCGCCACCGATATCTTTGGTGAAGTAACACTCGAAGCACGCAAGGATGTGAGAGTGCCGTGACCACAGCGGGTAATGTCACCTCCGGTTGTCCTAGCGGACTCGCCCCTGCTGAACAGGCCAATGCTGGCGACATCAGCGCATTCGTGCGCCGGTCGGCTGAAGGCAATATGCTCCAGCTGACCGTGCGCGGGGCAAAGTGTGCTGGCTGCCTCTCCAAGATCGAGAAGAATGTCCAGGCCCTGCCAGGTGTGACGCAGGCGCGGCTGAACCTCTCTAACGGGCGGTTCGATGTGCGCTGGCGCGGAGAGCTTTCGGCAAACGACGTTGCTGGGACGGTTTCCGCGCTTGGTTATGGGGTTGCCCCCTTCGCCCCCGACGCCGCAGACAGCGCAGCCAAGAGCGAGGAGCGCAAGCTTCTCATCGCCATGGCCGTCGCAGCCTTCGCGGCAGCGAATGTCATGCTGCTCTCTGTTTCGATCTGGTCGGGTCATGGAGAAATGGGCGAGACGACCCGGCGGGTCATGCATGCGATCTCTGGCGCCATTGCGCTTCCGGCCGCGCTCTTTTCGGGCCGTATCTTCTTTCAGTCGGCCTGGTCAGTGCTTCGCCGGGGCCATGCCAATATGGATGTGCCGATCTCGCTCGCCGTTCTGCTCGCGCTCGGCGTGAGTGTCGCAGAGACGATCCGGGGCGGTGAGCATGCCTATTTTGACGCCGCCGTCATGCTACTCTTCTTCCTGTTGATCGGCCGCTTCCTCGATGCGCGCCTTCGCAGGCGGACACATGCCGCTGCGCACGACCTGGCTGCCCTGCAGGCGCGAACGGTGACCCGTCTTGAAGGCGATGAGGCCCGCTCAGTGCGCGCCGACGAGATCGTGGCCGGCGATGTTGTCCTCATCGCGCCGGGTGAGCGCCTCACGGTCGATATTGACGTACTCGAAGGTGTCAGTGAGGCTGATGAGAGCCTCGTCAGCGGTGAGAGCCTGCCGCGCGCCATTGCGCCCGGAACGCGTCTGTTCGCAGGCTCAGTCAACCTGACACAGCCCCTGCGTGGGCGAGCGATCTCAGCTGCGAGCGACTCTCTCCTCGCCGATATTGCGCGTATGCTGGAGGCGGGTGAGCAGCGTCGCTCGAAGTATCGCCGCATCGCAGACAAGGCGGTCTCTCTATATATTCCGCTCGTCCATACGACCGCTGCGCTCACCCTGATTGGCTGGCTTCTGGCTGGCGCAGGCGTGCGCGAGGCGATCATGATCGCTGTCTCTACGCTGATCATTACCTGTCCGTGTGCGCTCGCGCTCGCCGCGCCTGTCGTGCAGGTGGTGGCCTCAGGTCGCCTGTTCCGCAAGGGTGTCTTTCTTCGCTCCGGCGATGCGCTTGAACGGATCGCAGAGTGTGATCACGTCGTCTTCGACAAGACCGGCACGCTGACCCTCGGGGAGCCTGAGCTTGTCCGCAGTTCCCACGATCAGGATATAGTCCAGCGCGCCGCCCGCCTTGCGCGCGCGTCCCGCCATCCGCTGTCACGCGCGCTCGTCGCTGCGGCTGGCGCAGGAAGTGTCGCTGCCCATGTTAAGGAGCATCCAGGCCTTGGTCTCGAAGCTGAGATTGAGGGCGTGCGCTGCCGCCTAGGGTCTGCCGAATGGGTTGGCGAGGAAACCTCTTCCGCCACCACCAGCCTTCAGCTCTGGTATGTTGAGGGTGATGCGTCACCTTATCGCTTCCTGTTTGAGGATGCGCTGCGCCCCGGCGCGGGCGATGTCGTCGAAACGCTTCGTCGCCGCGGCATCAGTGTCGAGATCCTGTCGGGCGATCGCCCAGATGCTGTTGCCACGATTGCATCTGCGCTTTCGGTGACCGACTGGCGCGCGGGCGCAAGCCCGGCCGACAAGGTTGAGCGACTGGAAAAGCTGCGCGCGGCAGGCCGCAAGGTTCTGATGATCGGCGACGGCCTCAATGACGCTGCGTCGCTTTCGCTGGCGCATGCCTCGCTCGCGCCAGGCGGTGCCATGGATGTCAGCCAGTCTGCGAGTGACGGTGTCTATACAGGCGCAGGCCTCGGCGCGATCCTGACCATGATCGACGCGTCGAGCCTTGCCCGCCGGCGGATGGTGCAGAACTTCTCACTTGCTGCGGTCTATAACTTCATCGCGGTGCCGATTGCTGTGGCCGGATTTGCCACGCCTCTCGTTGCTGCGGTTGCAATGTCCGGCTCATCCATCATTGTGACGCTGAATGCGCTTCGCCCCGGCTGGAAGAGGTCCTGATATGGAAATGCTCGTCTTCCTTATTCCCGTTGCCTTGATGCTGGGACTGGTTGGCCTGGTCGGCTTCATCTGGGCGGTGCGCGAAGGCCAGTTCGATGACCCGGACGGCGCCGCGGCCCGCATTCTGATCGATGAGGATCGCCCGGCCGATTAGCCCTGTAGGTAGGTCTACCTAAAGACCCTCAGCCTTGCCGCAGCTAGTGTTCTGCCAAGACCGAAGCAAGGGATTGGCAAGCATGAGAGACGACTGGCTCGAGTTCGCTGGCGCGCAGGTGCCTCGCTATACAAGCTATCCGACTGCTGTTGATTTCGACGAATCCGTGACCGCTGAAACCGTGAAGTCATGGCTGTCTGCAATCGAGGAAGGCGACGGCCTCTCCGTCTATGTCCATATCCCGTTCTGCCGGAAGCTGTGCTGGTATTGCGGCTGTGCGACCTCTGTCCCGAACGGCTATGACCGGATCGCTTCCTATTTCGATGTTCTCCTGAAAGAGGTCGATCTCTGGTCGGAACAGATCGGTGAAGGCGAGGTCCATCATCTTCATTTTGGCGGCGGCACGCCAAACGCGTTGTCCCCAGACGATTTCCGGCGCCTCACACGGCATATCCGCTCACGGTTCCGGGTCGCGGAGGATGCCGAGTTCTCGGTCGAGCTAGACCCCCGCGTCCTGAGTGACGGGATGATTGAGGCGATGGCCAGTAGCGGTGTGACGCGCGCCAGCCTCGGCATTCAGACGCTGAGCCTGCCAGTCCAGAAAACGATCAACCGGATCCAGCCACGCTCAATGATCACCCGGCATATCGCATCGCTTCGCCGAGTCGGCATTCGGGCGCTGAATGCTGACCTCATGTACGGCTTGCCGCTTCAAACAGAAGCCGATGTGGCGGAGGCCGCTGAATACTGCGCTGAAACCGGTATCAACCGCATTTCGGTCTTCGGCTATGCGCACGTACCATGGTTTGCCAAGCACCAGCGCGCCATTGCCGAGACTGACCTGCCGGGTCTGGCAGAACGTATGCGGCAGGCCGAGATCGCCGAACGCATCTTCGAAAAGGCAGGCTATGCGCGCATCGGCTTTGACCACTACGCGCTGCCCACCGACAGCCTTGCCATCGCAGCGGCCGAAGGGCGGCTGCGGCGTAATTTTCAGGGCTATACGGACGATCAGAGCCGCTACCTCATCGGTATCGGGCAGACCGCCATTTCGGCTTTCCCGCAAGGCTATGCCCAGGGCCAGAAGGGCTTGCTGGAATGGCGTGATAGCGTTCTGGAGGGCGAACTGCCCATCGCGCGTGGAATTGCAAAGACTGGCAAGGACGAGATGCGTGCCTATGCAATCGAGCGGCTGCTCTGCGATATGGAAATCGACCTTGGCGATGTGCTGCACCGCTTTGGATATGACCGCCATGAGTTTGACGCCGCGCTGGCGCGTCTGCGCCAGCTCGAAGCGCACGACCTCTGCGTGATCGACGGTCTGAAAGTTCGCGTGCCTGCGAGCGCGCGCCTTCTTATTCGCAATGTGGCGGCCGCCCTCGACCCGCGTCTCGTCCAGGCTGCGAAGCGCCACGCCATTGCGGGTTAGGCGCTCAGCGGCTTTTCAATTTTCAGAAATTCAGGGGCAGCCGATTGCCCGGGCAAGGCTGTTGCGATGGATTTCGCTCGTGCCGGAATAGATCGTCGCGGCGCGGGTAAAGAAGTATTTCGCAAGCGCCTTTTCATCGTGCGGCGCAGCTTCCAGCGCCACTTCAGTGATTTCCTGATGCAGCTCGCTGGCGCGCAGTTTCATCATGGCTGAGCGAGCCGCGTCGTTGAGTTGGACGTGCTCCTTTGAGAGCCTCGCCTCCAGCGCCTCGAACCCGGTGATGTCTGCCTCGAGAAGGTGCAGACGCCGCTTGAGGTCGGGATCGTTCGCCACCGCAGCCACAAACCGTGCTGCAGCGCGCCAGGCCTGTCTCAATGTTCCTGTGGTCGTGTTATTCGACCGGGCGATCTTCATCAGGACCCGCGCGATGCGCCAGCCATCACCTGCCTTGCCGAGCGCGCTGCGTGCTGGCGCCTTCACATTATCAAAGTGGACTTCGCAGATCTCTTCGGAGCCGTCGATACAGCGGATCGGGCGAACCTCGATGCCGGGGAGCGACATGTCGAGCAGGAGGAAGACGAGCCCGTCGCGGCCGCTTGAGCCTGGCTCGCTACGGGCCAGCATGTACATGTGCGTCGCTATCTGGGCGAAGCTCGTCCAGAGCTTGGTACCATTCAGCAGGAAGTGGTCACCTATAAACTCTGCTTTCATCGAGAGGGCAGGGAGATCTGACCCCGCACCGGCCTCAGAGAAGCCCTGGCACCATTCATGCTCCCCGGTCAGGATGCGCGGCAGGTAGTGGGTTTTCTGGGCAGGGGTGCCTTCCTGCATAAGCAGAGGGCCGATGGTGCGAATGCCGGACGACATGATGAGGGGCGCGTCATTGGCGGCGCAGGCCTGCTCAAAGTAGAGCCGCTCCGCCGTCGACCAGCCTGCGCCGCCATGCATCCTTGGCCAGCTTGGCGCGAGCCATCCCTTGTCGAACAGCTTCTGGCGCCATTCCTTGCAGGCCCATGACGGGGACTTCAGACCGGTCGTCGCGCGCCCGGCCTCTCGGAGCTCTGGCGTCAGTTCACGTTCAAGGAAGCGATTGACTTCGCGCTTGAATTCTTCTGATGGGGTTGGTGCGTCGACGGCGTCCAGCACCCCGAAATCGTGAGAAAATGATCCATCCATGGGCCCGCGCCCTCATGCTGCCTCACACAGCAGCAAACGCGCCTAACAGCCGACAGCCAATGAGGAACACTACCTAGCGCGGGGTCAGCCGCATTTGCGGTTGTATTCGCCAGAAGCCGACTTCTAAAGAAAAAGCCCCCTCCCGGTTAGGAGAGAGGGCTTGAATCAAAGGCGAGGTCAGAAACCTCAGAAAGTGAAGGCGACGCTGGCATTTACGCTCTGCTGCTCGGTTCTATCGCCAAACTGTCCTTGATAGCCGAGACCCAACTTCGTCCTGGATGAGATCTCAAGATCGAGGCCAGCTTCGACGACACCCGCGTCTCGCGCAGCGGTCGCGCCTTCGACCTTGAACGCAGCGCTATTCGCGAATCTGTTGGTCGAGACGGTATCCAGTGCGTCAAACGCGTGCTGCCATCCGACGGAGGCGTGGAATCGGCCCGTCATATTCGAGAGTTTGAAGGTAGATGAGGATAGCCGGGCGCCCAACGTCGAGAGTGTTGTGTCTACGGTGTCGCCCTCCACGGTAAGCGCACTTGGCCCGCCCGCTTCGGTGAAGCCGTCTGTTTCGACATTGACATAGGCGATGCTCGCGAAAGGTTCGATTTCTGCTCCACCCGTGGCAAAGCTGTAGCCGATTTCGGCGAAGGTCTGGGCTGTGCGAGCATCAGTGCTGCCCTTCGTGCGGTCGGTCAGGTTTGCACTGGCTATGTTCCGCGTCGTCTCGCCGTCATGCCATGAATAGGTCGCGCCACTGCGAAGCGACAAGGCGCCCCAGCTCTTGCTGCCATACAGGCCGAGGTGAGTGGTTTTGTTCTCCCCGGATGACGACCGCAAGTCCACATCATGGCCTGATTGACTGAAGCCGCCCATGACGCCCGCGCGCCAGCCGCTGGAGAAAGCTCGGTCCGCCCCCAGCAAAACCCCTGCGGCATCCGTGTCGACGGAGGCGATGATGTCGGTGCCTTCTATGTTGCCCCAGCCGCCGAAAACCGTTGTCCAGACAGTGTCGCTCTGACTGCCGCTGACCTGCTCGACGGGCTGACGCAAGCGAAGGTTTACAGCGTCGCGCGTGAGACGGCTTTGCGTGATGTAGGCAGCTTTTCGTGAGGCGTAGATCTCACCGGATAGAAGATCATATGAGGCGCGCGCAACTGAAGCATCCTGCACGATGACTGCGCCGAAGAGGGCATCGCTGGTCGCGAGACCAGCAAGGCTGGTTGCGACGGAGAGCTGGTTCGCGGTCTGGGCGACATCTGTCAGCGCCACACCGTTTCGGGTGAGCGTGAGAGCGACGGAGTTGGCGTCATACTCCAACGCGGCATCAAGGAAGGCGAAGTCTGTGGCTACGCTGTCAAAAGTTCCTGTAACGCCGCCATCGGCCGTCAAGATCGTGTAAGTGCTCGTCGGGGCGTAGATGCCGTCGAGGCCGATGTGCTGGACCGACGCACCGCTATAGATATTGGCAGTTCCAGACACAGCAATCAGGTCGCTTGCAGAGCCCGCCGGGTCCACTTCGACTTCATAGACAGATCCAGCGCCAAAGCTTGCATCGCCCGCGACGGTCAGCGTTCCAATGGAGTTGCCAGGCGCGATGGTGCCGCTGACATTCAAGCTGCCAAGCGACCCGCTTCCACCCAGCGCGCCACTTTCTCCGATGGTGATGTCGCCGCCGAGTCCTGGCTCGGTTGCCGTGCCACCATTGATAATGAGTGTACCCTCAGAGATGAGCGTATCGCCAGTGAAGGGATGCAAGCCGTTGAGGGTCACTGCGCCGCCGCCTGTCTTCTCAAGCGAGCCTTTGCCCGATAGCGTGCCGTTGAATACATCATTCCCGTCCTGATCGAAGATGAGCGTGCTCGCATTCAGGATATCGCCGAAAAGGGAGCCGGTATCGCCAATGAGTGTCCCTGCGAGGATTTGGGTGCCGCCCGTATGCGAACTGGTTCCGCTCATGCGCAGGCGAGCACTGCCCTCTTTTATCAAGAGGCCTGTGCCTGACAGGTCGCCACCATATTCATTATCCACGTCCTGGTCGAAAACCAGTACGCCCTCATTCGCGACTGGACCGACCAGTCTGCTGGAGTCGATAATCAGTGTGCCAGCGCGGATTTCTGTTAAGCCAGTGTATGTGTTGAAGCCGCTGAGCCGCAGGCGCCCATCGCCGATCTTGATGAGGCCACCTTCGCCCTCGACGCTCTTGGTGAACCCGAGTTCAGTTCCGTTGGCGACATCGACGATGCCGTCTGCGGTGAGGATAACCTCCCGATCGGTGTCAAAGGGCGCGGTGGTAAAGAGCCCGCCGCCAGCAAAAATCAGCGCGCTGGAAACGTCGCCAAGATGACTGTCCTCGGACACCAGCAGGGTACCTGCTTCGATAATCGTTCCGCCTGTATGGGTGTTTTTGCCTACAAGGCTGAGGACGCCATCGCCGCGTTTGATGAAGGCGCCGCTGCCCGACACGCTATATCCATATCGACCACTGGCACTCTGGTCGAAGACGAGTATTCCAGAATTGGCGATGTCGCCCTGGATAGAATCTTTATCACCGATCAACGTGCCTTCGACAATTTCATGGCTGAAGGAGGAATTCGCGCCGGTCAGGCGCAGCGTGCCACCGCCGAGTTTCCGGAACTGTCCTGACCCGGTCACCTTGCCTGAAAGGTGAAGCTCGGTGTCGGCAGCGACTTCAACGCTGCCGCTCGTCGAGATCAACACAGGGCGCGCGCTTTCGAAGCTTTCCGTTGTAGCCAATGTGCCCCCGTAAAGCCGCACGTCAGCGGTGCTACCCCCAAGATTGGCATCAGACGAGACTGAAACGGAGCCGCCCTCGATGCGGGTTGTACCGGTATAGGTATTCTGGCCCGAGAGGACGAGGGTGCCCGCCTCTCTCTTTATCAGGCTCGCGGGTCCGGTGAGACTCGACGAGATGGTTGCGGTCATATCTGGATCGCCCGATCCGTCACCAACCCTGAATATGTTCTGGCCGTTCGAACCAGCAAGCCGTACAGCGCCGCCCTGAACCAGGATGCCATCACTGGCGAACTGCATGCCCGATGTAGAGATGTCGCCGTTCGAATTATCGACAGTTATCGTGATGTCTCGGCCCTGGATGACAGCAAAACCGCCTTGCCATTCATCATTCGTATTTCCGTCTGGTCGGGTCCAGTTGGTCTGCCCAAGGCTCCAGGTACCAGATCCTGTATCGATTGCGCCATTCGCCTCAGTCTGCGTTCCGTCCCAGAACTGAACCGTGAGGACATCGGGGTCTGGACCCGGAGCGGCCGTGTCGACAACAAGATTGACGCGGTTTGCCAGCGCGGTTTGCACGATGACACTGTTTGTGCCGCTTGGCACAGATCCGACCTCCAGACCATTGTCGGTGAGTGACCCGCTATAATCCATCAGGCGATACACGCCGGGGCCGAATTGGCCTGCGTCGGAGACGTTTACCGTGCCATCAAGCGTCAGATCCCCAGATACATCGAACAGGGCAGAGTCTGAAGGTGGGCCCAAGGCAACATCGACATTCGAGCCCTCCGACAGTGTGAGGCTCCCGATTGAAAGGGTTTGGCCAGTATTGCCTTGCAGCACGCCGCCATCTGCGATGGTCACCAGTCCGCCCACGCTGCCGGCACCCGAAAGACTGGCGCCTGTGCGGACATCGGCATCACCTTCTATGGAGCCGTCAACGATCAGCGTGCCGTTCTCGACGGTCGTGCCGCCTGAATAGCTATGGTCTGCGGTCAGGCGGAGAGTGCCGGTGCCTGTTTGCGAGACACGTCCGCTTCCGGTGATTTGCCCATCAAAAGTTAGCGCATCGCTTCGGTTGAATATCAGCGAACCGTCATTGGTGACAAGACCTGTGATGGAGCCGCTGGTGCCGCCATCGCCAATCTGGAGGGTGCCGCCCGTAATCAATGTACCTCGAGTATAGGTGTTCTCGCCCGTTAATATCGTGGTGCCGTCATGTTGGAAAACTGCTCCAAACCCGCTGATGTCCGCGGCGAGGACATAATCGTCTTCAGTATGGTTGAATGTGATGAGACTGAAGTCTCCACTCATGACCAGAGCGGCGGCCTCTATAGTACCGGCGCCGGTTGGGTCGCCTGCACCTGATCCGATATTAAGTATACCGCGCGCAGACCCGGAATCTTCATTACCTACCCTGATCGTTCCAGCGCCATCGCCAGCGGAAATTGTTGCTCCGTCGCTGACTGTCAGGCTGCTGTCTCCTGCGCTTAACAGGCCGCCAATCGTAAAACGGTTCGCAACGGAGAGAACAGAGTTTGCGCCAGAGACTGTTGCTTCCCCCGTTGCATCAAAGCCCCCAATAGTGAGATTGGTCGTCTCAACGACACCGCCATCGGTAATGTCGAGAGTCCCGCCCGCTTCCGCTCCTCCGATATTGAGGGAAGACGTGGTGATCGAAGACCCTGCACCACTGACGATAATCCTTCCCGATTCGACCACGTCGAAGCCACCGGCGGTGATCGCGTTAGCAGTGACGGTGCCGCCTTCAATAACTGTGAGCCGTCCACTACTGAGGCGCACCGAATTCGTATAATAGGAAGCGCCGCTACCGGTCACTGTCACGCCGCCGCCGCGGCTAATATCTCCAGGAAACTCGGATACGCCGATCCGGTCGAAGCCGGATGGACTGGACAGCGTGCCATTTTTAATGATGACTTCGCCGCCGTTGATGGACATTCTCGATGCAGTCGTCAGTGTTGTATTGTCGATGATGACGTCACCCCCCGTGACGATAAAATCATCGCTGAGTGTGCTGGTGCCTGTCAGGGTGAGCGTGCCATCGTCCTCTTTTTCCAGCGTGCTGATATTCGACAGCCCATTGACCGTTGTGTCGCCATCTCCCCGAATGGTGAGCTGCTGGTCAGCCCCATTTCCCGTCACTCCGCCAGACAGGGTCAAGGATCCGTTGAAGGACAGGATATCCGCCGAGCCACCAAGATTGACCACACCGGTAAAAGAGTTGTCGCCGGTATCGCTTTGGATAAGCGCCAACGCCGTGTTGTCACCGATGGAGTTGAGCGCTTGCTTGTCGATTGTGACGCCACCTCGAAGCAATAGCCTCCCGTCAGATAAAACATCGACGCTGCCCGATGCGGCGCCAAGCGAACTGTCGCTCTGAGCGACGATGGTGCCGCCGGAGATAGAAGTATTGCCAGTATAGGTGTTGTTACCAGAAAGCCGCAGGATGCCTGTGCCCGACTTCGAAATGGATCCCGACCCAGAGATTTCGTTTGAGAGCGTGTAGGTTTCCTCAGTTGATATATCGAGCGCTCCATCGGTCCGGATACCGCCCGTAATCACGCCGGTCCGGTCGAGGGACAGCGAATTTGTGCCGCCCGTAAAGTGGAATGCGTTTGCCGTTTCCGTGCCTGCGCCGTTGGAACCGCCTGCCACCGTGCCGGCAAGCGTGACATCCAGATTTGCGCCCTCAATTCCGGTGCCGCCAGCACCGCCACCACCTGCGCCGTCGCCATCAGCACCGCCATCGCCGCCGCTGACTATAGAGCCCGCAGCGATCGTCACGGTTTTTGCGGATGGATCGGTAAAAACGATGCCCTTGCCGCCATCTCCGCCAAGGCCAGCGGGCTGTCCGCTCCCGCCAACGCCGCCATTCCCGCCGGTTACATTTGCTGACAGTGTGCCTAGGGAGCCTGAGCCGGTGACAACATAGCCATAGCCGCCAGCGCCGCCGCCTCCACCCCCGGAGCTGGCTCCGCCGTTTTCTCCATCGCCGCCGTTGGTGCCAGTAGCGGATGCTATGGGCAGGCCAGCCCCCACACCACCATGTGCACCGCCATCGCCGCCCGCCGCTGGGCTAGCGCCTGCGCCAGCACCGCCATTTCCGCCAACCTCTCCGGCACCGCCGCCGCCGCCGCCCGATGTGCCAGACCCCGCCGTTCCGTTGTTGCCGCTTCCCGTAGCGGCGCTCTGACCACCTGCTCCGGCGTTGGCGCCGCCTCCGTTGCCGCCTTTTTCCGCGTGCGCCAACGTCATCGGAAACCCTGCGATGACCGCCGCCAAAGCGGTAGAAACCATCAGGCGATCCCTGCGAATTTTGTTTGAGATAGAAAGCACTGCCAGTCCCCAATCCAGTGAATTGACGCAGACTGCGATGGCAGTGCGCCACACGACGTTTCAGAACTATTCTATGTTTGCACCAGAAGAGAGTGCAAGTTTTATCTTGGGTAGAGAGAATTGGTGGGAGCGACCCCGGCCTGCGCTTTCCGAGGCCAGGGTCGCTCCCTGATGCTTACTCGCCGCTGACGATGTCCATCTCCTCGATGAGGCGGTCAGCGCCGTCGACCTTGTCCATGACCCAGAGCATGTAGCGGGAGTCGACATGGATGGTGCGCGGGTCGAAGTCCCAGTCGGAATTCACACTCTCGAACGTGCCGTCGAAGAGAAGGCCGACCAGTTCGCCTTTGCTGTTCATGGTTGGCGAGCCTGAATTGCCGCCGGTCGAGTCGAGATCAGACAGGAAGTTGACCGAGAGCGGAGTGCGCTCCCGGCCAACGGCTGACTTGGTAATTAGTGGTCGCCCTGGATGACGAGGGTCACATTGCCCCGGCCGGACTGGCGCACATTTGCGTGCTGACCTTCGCCGACCTGGATCACACCGAGGCCATTATATGCGCCGGTTTGCGTCGTAACTGCGGTGTGGCCGTTTCCGATCTGAGCGACACCAGTCGTGCTGGCATAGGCGTTTTGATAGGTGTCGGCGTAGTTGTAGGCGCCGTTCTGGCCAACGACGGTGGAGTTGCGGCGGCCATGCTGTGCGAGGACCGCATCATTGCTTCTGCCATACTGGCCAACGGTTGCGCCATTACGTGCGCCGTTCTGATAGGTGCTGATGAACTGGCCATAGCCGTTCTGGCGGACGGACAGCGACTGCTGGTAGCCGGTCTGACGGCCTGCAATCTCATTTGAATAGCCGGACTGCTTGATGCGGACATTGTTGCGCGACTGGGCGTCAGCGGTCGAAACAGTGGCGGCGATGGAGACAACGCTGAGCGATGCGGCGAGAAGAATACGAAGGTTCATGTTCAGGTCCTTTCAGGGTCTAGTGCACGCGATGACCGCGTCACAGGATCCTGTTTAGGAAGCCCCCACTTAACCAAAACGGAGTGTGTCGTTCACTTTCCGCTCACCGATTTGAATGCCAGCTTGGCGCTTTGATCTGGGCGAGGTTTCGGGCGATAGAAAAGCAAAAAAGCAGGAAAGGCGTCCGGGCCTTTCCTGCTTTGTCTGGTGGTTTGAGAGACGGTGCCTGTTCAGAAGCCACCCTGGATGACGAGCTTCACTTCTCCGTTTCGTGTCTGGGTGACATTCGTCGTCTGACCATTGCCCACCTGAATGACGCCGAGCGCGCTGTAGGAGCCAGTCTGGGTCGTCACCGCCGTATTGTTTGAGCCCATCTGGGCGACGCCGGTAATATTGTTGCTCCCGGACTGGTAGGTGCTGTTGCGATTGTAGGCGCCGAGCTGACCGATGAATGAACGATTGCGCCAGCCGTCCTGCGTCAGGGCCGCTTCGTTTCGAGCGCCATACTGGCGGATTGCGGCAACGGTCCCGGCACCTCGCTGGGCCGCCTGAATGTATTGCCCATATCCGTCCTGCTTAACAGAGAGCGAGACCTGATAACCGCTCTGACGACCTGCGATCTGATTGTTGGTACCGCTCTGTTCGATGCGGATCTGGCTGCGTGGCTGTGCATCAGCGAGTGGGGCGGCGGCAGCAACAGAGGCGAGGCTGGCGGACGCGGCGAGGAGAAGACGGAGTTTCATTTTCAGTTTTCCTTTCAGGGTCGAAGGCGCTCGAGGGACGCCCCATAAACCCTGTCTAGGATCGCAGCACTTAACCAAGCCGGACCCCGTCGTTCAGCCTGTGGTCACGTCACACGCCTCGGCCGAACACCCCCAGTGGCGCTTCTGACCCGGCGAAAACGCTTGTGCGAAATATCAGAACATGTTCTAAATTTCTCAAAATATGACGGGAGCGAAACATGACTGATGCCAACCTATCGGTTGTCCGGAAATTTATCAGGCCGCAGTCTGGCGACAGCTGGGCCACGATTGCCGAGCGGGAACTGCCGAAGCTGAAAACCGAAGAGGGCGTTTCCAGCCTGCAGAGCTGGAACCTTCACGTCTACATGCGCGCACCGGCCCCGGAAGGTAGCCCGCGCGCTGGCAACCCGATCCTGCCAAGCGATGTGATCTTCATCGAGCCGCCAATGGCGGCCGCATGAGCGGCGCAATCATCAAGCACGTCCAGATCGCAGCAGCGCATGATGGTATTGCCGAACTAATTGTGACGCTCGCCTTCGAGAATGGCGGGCAGTCTCTCGTGACGCTTGATGAGTACGCGACAAGCCAACTGATGGAGTCGACAGGCGCAGACCAGCCGGAAGACCTCACAGGAACCGGGTGGGAGCATGTGCGCGACGCACTCGCTGCCTCTTCGGCCCGGTATCTCAACGAACAAGAACAAGACCAGAGGGAAACGCCCCATGTATGATCTGATTATTCGCAACGGCACTGTCGTCGATGGCTCCGGCCTGCCAGGCTATCAGGCCGACGTCGCCGTCAAAGGCAATCGTATCGCCAAGATCGGCAAGATCGCTGAAACCGCAGACAAGGAAGTTGACGCATCCGGCAAGATTGTTGCGCCTGGCTTTATCGATCCGCACACCCACTTTGACGCCCAGCTTCTCTGGGATGGCGCGGCAAAGCCTGCTCTGTCGCACGGGGTAACAACCATCGTTCCGGGCAATTGCTCGCTCTCGCTAGCGCCTCTCAAGGCAGACCATCGCATGCGTCTCGTCGGCATGTTCAACCAGATCGAAGAAATGCCCTACAAGGCGTTCCGCGAAGGTGTCGTCTGGGACTGGGAGACCTTCTCCGAATACATCACGCGGATCCGCAAGGGCCTCGCGATCAATGTCGCCCCGCTTGTTGGTCACAGCGTCATCCGTCTATGGGTGATGAATGATGCGGCGACCGAGCGCACCGCGACAGACGCAGAAATCGCAGAGATGCAGGACGTTCTGCGCGAATGCCTCGATGCTGGCGCGGCGGGCCTTTCGACCAGCTATGTCGACATGGACGAGACGCTCCAGCCCGTGCCAAGCCGCTATGCCGATGCTCGCGAAGTGGAGGCTCTCGCTGCTGTGCTCGGAGAGTATGGCCGCATGCTGCAGATCGTGCCGGAATTCTACGATCCTGACCTGACAATCGCGCGGCTTGATCAGCTCGCAGAGCTTTCGATCAAGTACCAGATCCCGACGACCTTCTCTCCGCTTTTCGTGAATTCGGACAATGTGGACGCGGTCGATAGGGTCATGAATCGGGTCGACGAGCAGTTCACCCGCGGCGCCCGTGTCTGGCCGCAGGTGCAGACGCGCCCTATCGATATCTCATTCTCCTTTGCGGTGCCGAGCCTTCTCTTCATTCGCTACCCCAACTGGTACCGGATCATGCGTTTCGGCACCCCAGAAGAAATCAAGGCGCACTTCGCGGACCCGGAGAACCGGAAGGCACGCGCCGCAGAGGTCGCTGATGCGAACGGTCTCTGGGAGAAGCTTGTGCTGCGGCAAGTGAAAACGGAAGCAAACCAGAAATATGTGGGCCAGACCCTCGCTGGGATCGCCGCTGACCGGGGTGTCACGCCGGTAGAGGCAATGATCGATATTTCAGTCGAAGAGGATCTGGAGGCGCATTTCCTTGCTGCCGATATGGGCCACAATGATGATGAGAAGGTTGTCAGACTGCTCAAGCATCCGCGTGTGCATATTGGCGCGAGCGATGGCGGGGCGCACATCCTGTCTTTCTCGACCTATGGTGACACCGGCTACCTGTTCGCCCATTTCGTCCGCGACCTGAAGACCATGCGGCTTGAGGATGCGGTCAAGAAAATTACGTCTGATACCGCCTCGATCTGGGGCATTCCAGAGCGTGGTCTTCTGCGCGCAGGCTATATCGCTGATATCACTGTCTTCGACGCCCGGACGGTCGACCGCGGTGTCGAAAAGTTCGTTCAGGATGTACCGGGTGATGGCAGTCGCTATGTCCGCGATTCTCATGGCGTTGATACCGTCATCGTCGGTGGCGGCATCGCTTGGTCGGCAAAGGGCGGCTATCAGGAAGCTCGCGGCGCTGTCCTGCCAGGCGAGGCGGCTGATCGGCCTCAACTGGTTGCGGCCGAATGAGCTGGCCGGGGGTGAGTGAGCGCCGGATCGCGACGAACGGGATCGAGCTCAATATAGCGGAAGCAGGGGAGGGGCCTCTTGTCCTGCTTCTGCATGGCTTTCCGGAGTCGTGGTATTCCTGGCGCCACCAGTTCGAGGTGATTGCGGCTGCTGGCTATCATGTCGTTGCGCCAGACATGCGCGGTTATGGCAAGTCCGACAAGCCGCATGAGATTGAGGCCTATAATCAGGTCGAGGTCCGCAAGGATATTATCGGCCTGATCTCTGCACTTGGGTATGATCAGGCGATTGTCGTCGGTCATGACTGGGGCGCGCCGACAGCCTGGGCGACGGCGCTGCATCATCCTGACAAGGTGCGTGCAGTAGGGGCGCTTTCTGTCCCCTTCATGCCGCGCTCGCCAGTCCAGCCGATGCCAGTCATGCGCGAGATGTTCAAAGGCCAGTTCTTCTACCAGCTTTATTTCTTCGAACCCGGCATTGCCGAGGCTGAATTCGAAGCCGATATCCGTACCTCTCTGAAGAAGTTCATGGTGCTTGCAGGGGGTGAGACTGACCTGACCCAGCTGCCCGTGAAGGGTCCTGACGATGATATGTTCTCTGGCCTGCCTGATCCGGAGACGCTTCCCGCATGGCTAAGCGAGGAAGATCTGGATTTCTATAGCGCAGAGTTCACCCGGTCGGGCATGCGTGGTCCGCTTAACTATTATCGCAACCACGATCTCGCCTGGAAGCTAACCGAAGGCGCTCCGGAGCACATCGACCAGCCCGCCTTTTTTCTCGGGGGGGCGAATGATGGGGTGATCATGATGGCAGCGGAGGCGTACCAGGCGATGCCAAGCTATGTACGTGATCTGCGTATCAATGAGCTGATCCCCGGCATCGGCCACTGGACGCAACAGGAAGCGCCAGAGAAGACGAATGAGGTCATTCTCCGGTTCCTTAAGGAGGTGGATGGATGACTGAGTCCGTTCTTGTTATCGGTGCCGGCATCGGCGGGCTATGTACGGCGCTGTCGCTCGCGCCTACCGGCCGGACTATCACCATACTGGAGCGAGACCAGCCTCCGCCGGCTGATGATCCGGACGTCGTATTTCTGGACTGGCACCGGCGCGGGGCAGGCCATGTTCGCCAGAGCCATGCCTTCCTTGCCCGCCTTCGCAACATCATCAAGCAGCACCACCCGAAGCTGCTTGAAGAGCTGAAAGCGCTCGGCACGCGCGATCTCACCTTCGACATGATGCTGACAGAGCAGCAGCGAGAGGTTTATGAGCCGCAGCCCGAGGACGCAGACCTCACCATCATTACAAGTCGGCGCACGACGCTGGAACTCGCCATTCGGCGCTATGTCGAGGGTCTGGATAACGTTACCATTCGCCCCGGCTTTTTTGCGCGAAAACTGACCACGCAGGAAAGCGAAGGCGGCGTTATAGAGGTTTGCGGCGTGAGCGGCGAAGAGAACGACGCGCCCGTGGCGCTGTCTGCTGACATTATTGTCGATGCGAGCGGCAAGTCGGGCTTCCTTATTCAGCAACTTATGGACGAGGGCGCAGCGATTGGCGAAGAGAGTGAAACGGCAGGCATTCTCTACTTCACGCGCCATTATCGGCTACGCCCCGGACAGGAAGAGCCTTCACGGACCGAAAACCCGCCAGCGAGCGGTGACCTTGGCTATATCAAGTTTGGCGTTTTCCCCGGTGACAATGGCTGCTTTTCGGTGACGGTGTCGGTACCCGAAGTCGAGCTTGAGCTTCGCAAGGCCATCATGAATCCGGACGTATTCCACGCGGTTACGCTTCAGCTTCCAGGCGTGGAGCCATGGACGAATGCGGCCCGGTCCGAGCCGCGCGGCAAGGTTCACGGTATGGGTGACCTGCACAGCCGTTGGCGTGACATGGTCGTGGAAGAGACACCGGCAACGCGTAACTACTATCCGCTTGGCGATACGCTGGTGCGTACCAATCCGCTCTACGGCCGTGGCTGTTCCTTTGCGGCCGTGAGCGCGGAAATGCTGCGCGAAACGCTTGAAGAAACGTTTGACGCGAACGAGCGGCAACGCGTCTATCACGCCAAGCTGCGTACGGAACTTCGCCCTTATTATATGAATCAGCGTGCACAGGACCGCTCTGCTATCAAACGCGCAGAAGCTGCCTTGACACTAGGCTATAAGAAGAGCTGGCGCGGCAAGCTCGTGGAGAGCTTCTTTGAAGACGGTGTCCGGATTGCGCTTCGCTCCGATGTTGATCTTCTGAGACAGGCCATGCGCGGCTTTCACATGCTGGAACATCCTAACAAATGGCTCGGCAAGCCAGCCAATTTGGGGCGGGTTCTCTGGTACTGGGCGCGCGGCCGGAAGCGCAACGCGGCTGCTTATCCGCCCAAGCCGGGGCCGGAGCGAGATCAGATGATGCTGGCGCTCAACCTCGACCCGAAAGCCGATATGCGGCAGACCTCCGTCGAGGCTGAACTTGCGGCCTGAGAGAGCGGCAGGGAAGGGCCTTGAAACTGTGGAAGACTTGGGCAAGCGCGAGCAGGCCAAGGCACGCCGGCGTAGCGATATCGTACGCGCCGCGCGCAACCTTATCCGTGAAACCGGCGAAACCGATCTTTCCATGCGGACGCTGGCCCAACGCGCCGGTGTCAGCCTGTCGACACCCTACAACCTCTTCGGATCAAAGCGCGCTGTCGTGCTTGCCGTTCTGGAAGATGAGCGCGATTTTGCCGAACGCTTTCGCAAGCTCGATAGCGGCAATAGTATTGATCGCATATTCGGGGCGCACGATCTTGCTTTCAGCTATTACACGAGTGATCCCGAGTTCTATCGCACGCTGTGGCGCGCGCTTCTAACGACGTCCGGCCAGGATGATACCGGGCTAGCGACGCCAGAGAGACTCGCCCAGACGCGTGCAATCTGGCTGGGGCTCGTGCGCAATGCCGTAGATGATGGCTCTCTGGCTAGCGACATACCGGTCGATCTGATCTTGCAGTCCATGGCACATGTCACGGGCGGCGCGCTTCTATCCTGGGCCGTTGGCAGCCTATCGACCTTCGCCCTGACGGCGACCGTTGGTGTCGGCTATGCGCTTTGTCTGAAGGGATCGGCGACGCCGCAAGGCCGCGTTCTTCTGCAAGCAAGGATTGAGGCATACCAGTCACAACTTGCCAAAGCAGGACCGCAGGTAAACGAACGCGCGCCTGAGACCATGTAACTCTTGATGTCGCCGTCAATGCGCGCGCGCCGAACCTTTCAGCGAGTTTTTCGGAGTTCTGGGTTATTGCTTTCCAGTCCGCGCGGCTCTGGAGATCCGGTGGTGCCAGCCATAAGACGCCGCCGGCAACCACGTCCGGAAGGGCAAGATACTCGCTGACATTGTCGAGCGTGATGCTAGCACTCGGCATCCGTTCGAGCGCGGCGAGCGGTACCTGAAGAGCCGCTATATACTTAGGCCCGCCCAGCAGGAACGCTACAAGCTGGGGGCCGCCACACGTCTCCGTGGATGCCGTGGACCTAGGAGTGGTAGGTATGTGCGGCTCAAGCGAAGTTCTTCTGGCAATACCCTTCCTTGCCTTCGATCAGGGAAATCCGTATCCCAGTGCTGGGCGCTGATCACACGGACAGGACGTGACGATGATTGGTCTAGGGATCGGTTTGCAGGCCGTGCTCGTGCTTGTTGGCATCTTGGTAGCCCGCGCCGCGATCACCACTGCGAGAACGCCTCAAGGTGCAGCAGCCTGGGTTGTGTTTCTCGTTTCTTTTCCGCTTCTGGCATTACCTGCCTTCGCGGTATTTGGCAGCGTTTCCCGCCTGTCATTCGGGAGGCGGGGGCATGATGTGCAGGCGTTCGCAAAACCCGAACAGGGGCGGCTCGACAGTTTCGCCAATCTTGCTGCGAACCCGCCGACAGATGGCAATACAGTCAAGCTCCTGGTGGATGGTCAGGCGACGTTCGATGCAATTTTCGCCGCCATAGACGCGGCAGAGCGCGAAATACTCGTCCAGTTTTACATTATCCGATCCGACGCCATCGGCCACAGCCTGAAGGAGCGCTTGATCCAGGCGGCTAAGCGGGGAGTGGAGATCCGCGTGCTTTGCGATATGGTCGGCTCATTGTTCCTGGGGCCCGGCTATGTCCGCGCCCTTCAGGCTGCAGGCATTGAAATACACGGCATTCCGGGGCCACATCGGGCGCTGGGCCGTGTTGGTGTAAATTTTCGCAATCACCGCAAGGCGGTGGTGATCGACGGTTCGCTTGGATTTACCGGGGGGATCAATGTCGGCAACGAATACATCGATGGGGGCAAGAAGTTCGACTCCTGGCGTGACACGCATCTAAGCGTCAAAGGCCCGATGGTGGCGCAGCTGCGCGATATCTTCGCGTTCGATTGGGAGGCGGTGACAGGCAAGAATCTACCATTCCTGCACTCCACCGCTCCGCCAGACGTTGATGGTACTCAGCGGGGCCTCATGATGGGGTTCGGTCCAACCGACAGGCTCGAACGCGGCAGCCTGCTACTCTGCGGGCTTGTTAATCTAGCCCGTTACAGGCTCTGGATCGCGACACCCTACCTGGTGCCGCATACCGATCTGTTGACGGCGCTCCAGCTTGCGTCACTGCGCGGCGTCGACGTGCGCATCCTGATCCCGGAGCCCTCTGACAATATCATAGCCTGGTATGCATCGCGCAATGCCGCGCGCGGCCTGAAGGAAGCGGGCGTTCAGATTTGTGCCTACCAGCCGGGGTTCATGCATTCCAAGGTTATGCTGATTGACGACGATATCGCGTCGGTGGGCACTGTTAATCTTGATATCCGCTCGGCCCTGCTGAACTTCGAACAGACTGCGCTGATTGAAGACCGGTCCTTCGCGCTAGACGTTGAGTCCATGCTGGAAGACGATTTTTCAAGGTCGCGCCCGGTGGCGGTTCCAGGGCCTTGGCATGTTCGATTACTGGCCCCGGTTGCCCGGCTGTTTGGTCCACTTCTCTGATGCAGTGCCTTCGGATTGTCAGCTGGAATATTCGCAAGGCCGTTGGCCTTGATTGGCGCCGCAAGCCCGAGCGTGTTCTGCGCGTGCTGAAAAGGCTCGAACCCGATATCGTGCTATTACAGGAAAGCGACAAACGTCTGCCACCGCGTCCGCCGGCCCTGCCCCTAGACCTTGTGCGGCGAGCAGGATGGACCGCCATCGACGCCGATCCCGATACCCCGTCGATTGGCCACCACGGCAATGCGATCCTGTTAAGGCCAGATATAACGCTGCAGGCGATGATCGCGCTCGATCTGCCAGGACTGGAACCGCGCGGCGCCGTACTGGCGACAGTGACCAGACCTGGGATGAGCCTGACCTTGGGCGGTCTTCATCTTGGCTTGCGACAACGAGACCGCCTGGCTCAGATGGCGCATGTTCTAGACGCCGCGCACCAGTTTGACGGGCCGATCGTGCTTGGCGGCGATCTGAACGAATGGCGTAAGACAAAAAGTCTGGTGCCGCCGGGATCAAACTGGACCGAAATCGCGCCCGGTCCTTCCTTTCACGCATCGGCGCCCCGCTTCAGCCTGGACCGGTTCGTGATCAACGAAGCGGTGACCATCGATGGGCATGGCGTGGTGTCGAGACAATCAGCAGAGCGCGCTTCTGACCATCTGCCGATCTGGATGGATATTGAACTAAGCGACCAAACAAAACCGAGAAATGGGTTTTAGGGTAATGCGAAAAGGCTAGTCGGGTCACGCTGGCTAATTTGGTAGATTATCAGGTCTGATCGTCAATTCCGGATGGGCGGCCGTATCGACTAGTACAAAGACTTTTCTGCTCGCCTCGTCACTTAAAACCAGGCGCACGCGCCGCCGGGTTTCGAACCCGCTCGTAAAGAATTTGGGTTTCAAGGAGATTGGAAATACGCAAAGCGATTTCAATGACGTCAAAGGGTTTGGAGACGAAGTCTTTCGCTCCGAGGGAGAGAGCCCGGCGACGCGCCTGAAGTGTCGTGTCAGCCGTCAGGACAAGGACGGGCCGAAATTCCTCAGGTCGGCTCTGCCGCCGGAAAGAGTCCAGTAGCTGATAGCCGTCTATATCCGGCATCATCAGGTCCAGCAGAATGATATGGGGGTCAAACTCCACCAGTTTCTCAACGGCCTGCATGGGGTCTGACAGGCAGTGGATCTGCGAATAGCCTTCGCGTTTCAGAAGTGTTTCCAGAAGCAGAAGGTTTGCCTCTTCGTCATCAATGATGAGGATGCGTCGTTGCAGGATCTCTTCGTAAGGAACCGTTGCGGCGGTCATGACGTCTCCGGAAGCGTTCTTTTTGAGGTATCTTTCCCAGCATTGCGGGCCTGCTGGCCTAGTTCAGCGACCTTCAGCGTGAACCAGAAGTCCGCACCTTTGCCGATATCGGACCGGTGGCTGTAGCCTATCTCACCCCCCATCGACTCTACGAGGCGCTTTGACAGGGCAAGACCAAGTCCAGTTCCTTCGACACCTTTGACCTTCTGGCGGCCTAGCCTGTCGAAGGGCGTAAATAGCCGCGAAATATCGGCATCCTTGACGCCATCTCCGTCATCTAGAACATGAACCTGGACGCGGTCGTCTACCCTTTCCGCTGTGATCTGAACGGATGTCCCCTCGCGATTGTACTTCGCAGCGTTGGAAACGAGGTTCAGAATAACCTGCACGATCCTGCGCCGGTCGCCGCGGATCTTCATATCTTCCGGCAGCAAGGAACGGTCATACTCCAGCTGGGCTGTTCTGAGAATTGGGCCAGACAGGTCGTAAGCCTCTGCAAGCACTTCATTGATGCTGAGAATTTCTTCTTTCAGTTCAGCGCCGCCGGCTTCGATACTGGATATATCGAGCAGGTCATTGATGAGCGATAGAAGGTGCCGCCCTGCCTTGAGGATCTGATCAACCGATGTCTGGTGCGTCGAAGAGAGTTCCTCCCGGTCGAGTTCAAGAACCTGAGCAAAGCCGAGGATGGCGCTCATTGGCGTTCGAAGCTCATGGCTGGTGCGGGACAGGAATTCGCTCTTGGCCGCGCTCGCCGCGACCGCCTGTTCGCGCGCCAGTTTCAGGAACTCCTCGGTACGTTTGCGCTCTGTCATGTCTCGCGTGACTTTCGCGAAACCTCTAAGCTCTCCAGTCTCATCTCGAAGGGCGGTAACCACGACATTGGCCCAGAAGCGTGTTCCATCCTTGCGTACACGCCAGCCTTCATCTTCTGTGGTTCCGTCCCGCCTTGCGCGTTCAAGTATCTCTAGCGGCAGGTGATCCCGCGTTTCTTCAGGATGGAAGGTGCCGAAGAAGCGCCCCAGGATCTCGTCGGCATGCCAGCCCTTGATGCGTTCGGCGCCAGTATTCCAGCTGGTGACATTGCCGTCCGGGTCGAGCGCGAAAATCCCGTAATCTCTGACGCCTTCAACGACCAGCCTGAAGCGTTCTTCGCCTTCGCGCAGGTCGCGTTCGCGGGCTCTGAGAAGCTGGCTTGCCCGATCTACCTTTTTTGCCAGCCTGCCGATTTCATCGCGCTCATCTGGAAACGGGTTGAGAGGGTCACCCGCCTGAAGCTTTTCCGCGTTCACCTGAAGCATTCGGATGCGCCGTACAATGCCTGTCGAGAACAGGAAGACGGCGGTGAGACTGCCAAGCAAGCCAACAACGGCGCTTATCGCGGTGAGGGCCAAAAAACGGGCGCGAACCGTATCGACACGCGCGCGCCGGGTGTCGAGCAGGATGCCCTCCTGGCGTTGAATCTCTTCGATCTGGCTGCGCAGATCATCAAGGACTGCCTTATTCGCAATCAGGGCCGATAGCACAGCGTCCGAGCGCGCCGGGCGTTCACCTTCGCTGCGCGCCAGGGAGATAAGGGCGTCTAGGCCTTCTTGTTTTTGTCCGGTGATCTCAAGAAAACGCTCAAACTCGCGCCTCACGCCTTCATCCTCAATCGCGTCATCCAGTCTCGCGATGGTCGGGGGCAGTTCGCGTTCGGCTTTGTAGAACGGCTCCAGAAAGCGGTTCTGATCGGTGAGAAGGTAGCCGCGCACACCGCTGGCAGCCTCGGCAAGCAAGGCGTGAACCTGATAGATGTCGCGTTGAATGGCGAAGGCCCGGCGCACATCGTCTTCGGCCCGGGCCTCGGCATCGCTTGCAATATAAAGGCTACCAAGCGAGCCAATCAAAATCACAAGCGGCAAGGCCACCAGGACGAGCCCTTTGAAGGGCAGCGAGAGGTCGGCCCAGTAGCGACCGATGCCTACCTTGCGTGCAGAAGCCTCCGCCATGGTTCAGCCCTGCCTTTCGCGCCAACGTGTGGCGAGGACGGCCGCCTGCGTGCGGTCGGCGACCCCGAGTTTCGCGATCAAACGCTCGACATGCGCTTTGACCGTTGCCGGGCTGATCGATAGCTCTCTTGCAATCGCCTTGTTCGTCATGCCTTCAGCGACATGATCAAGGACAGCCCGCTCGCGCGGCGTCAGTCTGCTGAGTGCAAGTTCATCGTCATGCTGGCGATCCGGCCGCGCCAGCAGCGAGGATAGCAGGGCTGCAGGTATTGCGGTTCCGCCCGCCATAACCTGCCGGGCCGCTTCGCAAAGCTCATTGAGCGACGCATCCTTGAGAACATATCCGGTGGCACCGGCATCCAGAGCGGCGCGTACATAGTCTGGATCATCATGCAGCGTGAGCATCATGATTTTTGGTGCCTTCAAGAGCTTCGACACTTCCTTCGCAACGCCAAGACCATCCATGCCATCACCAAGCCTTATATCGAGGACCACGAGGTCGGGCTCATGCTCGGCAATTAGTTTCAAAGCTTCGGCGCCATTCTTCGCGGCGGCGACGACATCCATCCCGCCGCGTATGAACGCTGATTTCAGGCCCTCTCGCGCCAGTTCATGATCGTCCACGATCAGAAGCCGAATTTGATCCTTCACCGTATTCCCTCGATTTCCGCTCGGACCTGCACGCCCCCGCCGTGCATATCGCTAACGGTCAGGCTGCCTCCGATTGCGAGCATTCTCTCTTTCATCATTTCAATGCCGACCTGCTCGCCGGGAAGCTGGGCGGAAGCTTCATCCTTTCGAAGGCCAACTCCATGATCACGAATGGCCATGGTCCAACGGCCTGCGCCGGGTTCAGCCTTCAGCAAGATATCGACCTGGCACGGACCGCCAGCATGTTTTCGGACATTGGCGAGCGCTTCCTGGGCGATCCGATAGTAGGCCGTCGATAGGCCTGACGGCCAGTCTACGTCCTGTTTGACATCGACGAATATGTCGAAGCCTTCAGTCCTCATCTGGTCGCTCATGACTTTCAGCGCGGAGGCGAGACCGAGATCGTCGAGAGCTGTCGGCCTCAGCCCGGCAATCACGGCGCGAAGTTCGCGTATGAGCCCTTGCGACATCGAAATTAGTTGATCGCGCTCTTCGACAGAAATCGCCTCATCGGTTGGAACGGCTTCGAGGCGGCGAAAGAGCGCGCCGGCAGTTTGCGCGACGCTGTCGTGCAGGTCCCTTGAAACGCGGCGGCGCTCTTCTTCCTGCGCGCTAAACAGGTTTCCGATTACGTGTTCGAGGCGGCGCTCGCGTTCCTGCACTGTTTGCAGCAGAAAATCGTTCTCCTGCTGCTTGGCGACACGCTGTATCGAGGATGCCATGAGCTGGCAAAGAAGAAAGAGCGCCTGGCGGTCTTCCTCATCAGCAAGTGTTTCGAGACTACCGAGTTCAGAGAGATGAAGCGTGCCGACCCGCTGATCCGTGGTGCCCGGCGCGATCAGGGGGATACCCGCTGTCTCTGCGTCGATAGAAACGACGCCTTCGCGGCTGCCAGCGAAGTGAGCAGCGCGCATCGCGCTTTGCTGCAAGATGTCCGACAGCGTATTATCTTCTGCGGTCGAAAGATCTCTGCTCGCCTCGACCAGAAGCCGCAAGCGCGCGGCACGGGCCTCTGCAGACCTATAAAGATCTCGCAGTTCCGCCACGGTTTCCGGTTGGCCGGAGAATGATGAATTCTGCTTGGACACCTGGTTTATCTAGGGCGGCCCGGCGCAAAGGCATAGGCCATCCGGCCTAGGCCGCGAGACCTGCTACCTGGCCGAATTCAGACGGGGTGCGAAAAGCCATTTCTTCGCCACGGGCAATGAAGCCCGCCAGAGATCGGCAGCAACGGGATAGGCCGTGCGCCGCCGAAACCAAAAGGCGAGTAATGACCATGATTAAACCAATTTCGAAGACAGCGCTTATCGCAGCTCCGCTGGCGATTGCCTTCCCTGCTTGCGCGCAAACCCAGGCAACCAGCTCCAGCGCATCCACGGCATCTTCAGCACCAATCACTAAGGCTGACGTCGCAGAAGCGCAGCAGGCCTGGGGCGAAGGCATCGTTACTATCGGCGAAGCCTTCTCTGAAGGCGAGGACTACGCCGAGGCGGCTCAAGAGCATATTGAGCGCTTCTACGCCTACGGCTCGCATCCGATCCTCTTCAAACCGACTCTTGCTGCTGACGAGCAGTTCCGCGGCGATTTTGACGGCGCGCTGTCCTACTTCGTCGGTGGTTCGATCGCCGAAGACAACGGCTTCGCCATCGCGCCTTACACCGATGTGCGTTGGGAAAATGAAGGCACCTTCATCGACTCCGATAGCGCAATGGCCATGGGCAATTATTTCTTCACCCGCACGACCGGTGAAGAGGTGAAGGTCGAGTACAGCTTTGGCTATGTGCGCGACAATGAAGGCGAGTTGAAGATTGTCCTTCACCACTCCTCACTGCCCTACGCCCCAGAATAAATAATCCCCACCCCTGAGAACTTGGCGCGCCAGAGTGTTCCCCTCACTCGCATTCTGGCGCGCCTTTTTTATTGAGGTCAGAAATCGAGATGTCGAAGATCAATTTATTTGTAGCGCCCTTCACAATTGGTGCCGGCGCATTGTTTTTCACTGCAGCCGCTGAGGCCCAGTCCCTGACGGGCAATGTCGGCTCTGCTGGTGTGTCCGACGGCGAACAGTCGCTTGAGACCCGTTTCGGGATCAACGACGACGGCAAGTCGGGTGCGCGTGTACACTACGACTATGCCGCGACGGATTGGTACCAGCTCAGGCTTATCAGCTCTTTCTCCAAGCCAGACGCTGAAGACTGGGATTTCAGTGCTTTCACGGTCGAGAACTGGTTTCAGTGGAGCGAAGAAGCGCGCTCTAACGAAGGCTTCAATGGCGGCCTGCGGTTTGCTTATAGCTTCGCAGATGGCGGTGGCCCTGACGAAGCTGAAGTCAGGCTGACAATTACAGACAAGTTCGCAGGTGCCTGGGAATGGCGTGCCAATGCGATTGGTGAAATCGAGACCGGTTCGGGAAGCGAAGGCGGCGTCGAGATAGAGACACGCGCTCAGCTCACCCGCGGGATCGACATAGGCATGTTTGGTGCGTCAGGCGCTCGTCTGGGCTTTGAAGTGTTCAGCGAATGGGGAAACAGCCGGGACATTGGCGGTATCGACGAGCAGGCCCATCAGATCGGGCCTGTCATCAAGCTCGACTGGTCCAGCGGTGTTTTCCTTCAGTCGGCGGTCCGTGCTGGTCTCACCGATGCGAGCGATGATGGGATGTTCAAAGTCTTTATTGGCCGCGAATTCTGACGCGACAATCCGCGCGCCATGGACCTGTCCGCAGCCGATGCACCTGTTCACCTCAAACGAAAACCGCCCGGGCCTGGTGCCCGGGCGGTTTGTTTTTGTCAGGCGTCGAAGGCCCGGTATGTGCCCTCATCAGGCCAGAGCTTTGGCGCCTTCCGGTTGGGCGGCTGGCCTCGTCTCGGCTGGCACTCCAATTCGCGCAGCAAGTTTGAGGGCCATTACGCCAGCGATGGCCGACAGGATGGAGCCTGCAAGGACACCGATACGGACCTGGTCGAGGCTGTCGCGTGAATCAAAGGCGAGCATGCCGATGAACAGGCTCATCGTGAAACCGATACCGGTAAGGCATGCGACCCCGTAGATGTGGGCCCAGTTCGTGCCTTCCGGTCGGCGGGCGATTCCAGCCTTTACCGCAAGGAAAGTCGCACCGAACACGCCGATCTGCTTGCCAACAAACAGACCCGCTGCGACGCCAAGCGTGATTGGCGCGGCAAGATCCTCAAGCGACAGACCGCTCAGTGACACACCGGCATTTGCGAAAGCAAAGATCGGAAGGACACCAAAGGCGATCCACGGGTGAAGCCCATGCTCCAGCTTGTGAAGCGGAGACTGCGCTTCCTTCGTCTTGCCGTGGATCGGGATGGCAAGCGCCGTCAGTACACCTGCAAGCGTCGCATGGACGCCTGATTTCAGCACGCAGACCCAGATGAAGACGCCGATGAGCGCGTATGGCGTAATCGTTTTCACGCCCGCCCGGTTGAGAACAACGAGCGCAGCAAGTCCGATCGCGGCCAGTCCAAGCACCATTGTCGAGAGGTCAGACGTGTAGAAAAGGGCGATCACGGTGATTGCGCCGAGGTCGTCGATGATGGCGATGGCGAGCAGGAACACTTTGAGCGATGTCGGCACCGAGCGACCCATCAGCATGAGTACGCCCAGCGCGAAAGCAATGTCGGTTGCCGCGGGGATCGCCCAGCCATTGAGCGTTTCCGGCGTGGACCAGTTGATCAGAACATAGATGAGCGCTGGCCCGGCCATACCGCCGACCGCCGCAATTAAGGGGAGGGCGGCCTTGTCGAATGAGGATAGTTCGCCCTCGAGGATCTCTCTCTTGATCTCGAGACCGATCAGAAAAAAGAATACGGCCATCAAGCCATCATTGATCCAGAGCAGAAGCGGTTTCGCGATCTCCAGCGCACCAATCTGAACGACGACAGGCGTTGTGAGGAAGCCGCCATACAGGCCGCTGAGAATGGAGTTGCTGGCAATCAACGCCATCAAGGCGGCAATCATGAGCAGGATGCCGGCGGAAGATTCCAGTTTGAGGAAGTTCTGTATCCTCGCGACAATCAGGGACATATTATCGGTCCTTCTAACAGAGCAAGCTAGCCAGGGCGCGCGCGGCACCCTGGCGGCGTTTGGGTTCAGAGATTTGGTGGCGAGTTACCAGTCGAGGTCGGGGTACTTGTCTGCGGCCCGTTTCTTCGAAGAGACCGGCGCCGACCGAGGCACGAATTCAGTACCTTCGTCAGGACGCGACTTGCGGTCGTTTTCGTAGGCGTCCTGCTCACCCATGACCTTGTCGGAGAATTCAGAGAACATCTCCATGAGCCAGTTCATTTCGGTAATCCTTCTTGCTTCTCCATGAAATGGCAAAACTGATAGATAACTTCCAATCAAACTTTTATCTTGCCTACATAGTGAAAGGCTATTGAATTGCGGGTCTCAAGCGTGATCGCCCAAGCCCTCCTCTAGAAGCGTTCGGGGCGCAGGACGTTGACATCGCTGACACTGAGGACGCCGATATGAGCGCCTAGAAGCTTCTGAAGATCCTGAAGGGCAACCTGCATCACAGAGTCACTGCTGATGGCGATCATGATCACCATGTCCTGGCTTGCCGACATGTCGCGGTCGCGCTGCCAGTAGCTGCCCTGCCCATAACCTGCGAGTGCGGGAACGACGGTGTAACCTTTGATGCCCGCGCTTTCGAGGACGCGACCCGCACGTTTCATGGCCATGCGTTCGATAATCAGTTCGAGCCGTTTCATTGCATGCATGATCTACGCGCCTCCTTGAAGCCACTGCGCCACTGTCAGGTATAATGGAATCCCGACGGCGATGTTGAATGGGAAGGTGATGCCAAGCGAAAGCGTTAGGTAAATGCTTGGCTTTGCCTCTGGCAGTGCAAGACGCATGGCGGCTGGCACGGCGATATAGGACGCCGATGCTGACAGCACCATAAGCAGGGTGGTGTCACCCGTATCGAGGCCGAGCAGGATGGAAGCGATTGCAGCCAGCGATGCAGATATGAGCGGCATGTAGATGCCAAAGCCGAGGGCTGCGGCGTCGAGCTGGCGCCAGCCATGCCGCAGGCCGCGTCCGGCCGACAGGCCCATATCGAGAAGGAAGAGGCAAAGAACGCCTTGGAATGGATCGACAAAAAACGGAGAAATCTGTTTTGCGCCATCCGTTCCGATCAGCGCCCCGATGATTAGTGCGCCGACAAGGACGACCACAGAGGCATTTAGAAGGACTTCCCGAAAGAGTTCACCGCTTTCAGAGCCGGCTACGGGTTCGGATTTCTGTTTGCCGCGCGATGCCAGGAAGAGGGCTGTAATGATGGCTGGAGCCTCCATCGCTGCAGCGACGGCGACCATGTATCCTGAACTTTCGATGTTCGCGGATGCCAGCAGCTGCGTCGCGGCAACGAATGTGACGATTGAGATGGAGCCATAGTGTGCTGCGGTCGCTGCGGCATCGATGCGACTGAGTTTACTAGTCACCCGCAAGGCACCATAGGCGATCGCCGGTAGCGAAAAGGACAATGCGATGGCGATGGCGAATACGCCAATCATTGCCAACGTCACTGGGCTTTCCGACATCGCGATGCCGCCCTTCAGGCCGATCGCCATCATTAAGTAGATGGCCAGACCCTTGGCAAACGCTTCGGGAATGCTCATCGATGAGCGAAGAAGCGCCGCGAGCAGGCCCAGAATGAAGAACAGGACGACAGGCGACAGAAGGGTGGTCAGGGCCAGATCGAGCATTGAGGCGACCTCTCTAAATTTTATCTGGGCGGCCGCGACCTGGGCGGCATTGCCTAACAGGTGCTGGATATCCAGTTTGAGCGCGTACCTACACGCTCACGCCATAAGAACAATTCGGAAAATAGTATTATTCCAATAGCTAGAGGCTATGGATTGGCACGGCCTGCCACCTTGCGAGCGAATTCAGAACGGTCTTCGCATTCTCGATGAGGCGGGCCCGATCCTTGATCGGTCCAAAATATCGAAACTTGCAAAGCCATTTGGACTGGTCTGTTTCATCGATGATCGGTGTCGGGCATTCGAGAATTTCTATCGGCGCCCAGCTGATCAACGACTCAGTATGGAATGCAAGGCTTTCGCCGGTGCGTGACCATTCTGCAATCATCCAGAATTCATCTTCCGATTGCAGCGTATCTGCGCTACCGGTAAAGAAATGCTCGGCGCTTTCTGCAGTGGCATAGGCGAGCCGGACTGCTCGTGCGGGCTGATTGTTGTGCTTTCTCGCAAAGCTCATGCTTAGTCTCCTTCGGTGCAGGAAACGTAGGCAAGCCAGAACATTCTGAGAAATCGAATAAAACAGGCAAGTGCATAGCTTTATGCTATGTTGAGGCTTAGCGGCGTCCGACAAGGACGGAGACGGCGGCCGTTTTCAACTCTTCTGCAAGCCTGACAAGACGGTCTCCAAGAGGTGAGGTCTGGCGCCAGATCAGGGAAATTTCGCGCCTTGCCAGTGGATCATCAATCTTCCTGACAACGAGATCTGGATCGCGCCTTGCTTCAGTCAAAGCATACAGGCTCGGTAGCACGGCGACGCCCGCGCCCATTTCTGCCATCTGTCGGATGGCATCGAGACTGGTGCCCTCATACTCGCTGCTCACATGAGCCCCCGCCGCTTCAGCGATGGACTGAATCTTCAGGTTAAACCGGTGCCCGTAGCCGAGTGTAAGCAAGGGCCTGTCTTTCAGGTCGGACAGTTTTACGTCGCCATAGCTTAGGGCGATGGGGTCGTCGGGGGCCGCGCAGATCCAGAGTTCTTCCTCGAAGAGCGGCATGTGCTCAGCGTTGGCGTGATCCTCAATCGTCGAGATCACAGTATCGAACCGGCCATCATGTAAGTGTTCTTCGAGATCGATCGTGCGTTCCTCGCGCACGCTCAGGCGAAAGTCAGGGTACCTTGCGTGCAGGTGCCGCGTCACGCCCGGCAGCAGGTAAGGGCCGATCGTTGGTAGCACACCAAGCCTGATCCGTCCTGTAAGGGCGTCGTCCTCCGATGCCAGTACCGCCTTGAGGTCTTCAACGTCACGAAGGATGAGCCTGGCACGGCGCACTGCCTCTTCGCCCAGCGGTGTGAGAAACGCGCCGTGGCGGCCGCGCTCTATCAGGACATTGCCCAGATAGGCTTCCATATCCGCTACCTGCGCTGAAAGACTGGGCTGACTCACATTGGTTCGCTTGGCGGCTTCGCCGAACTTTCCCGTATCCGCGATCGCGACAAGGTATTGAAGTTGTCGAAGGGTAGGTCGCATCCATAATCTCCGGCTATCAAGTGCAAAGATAATTACACTTTGAGCTATGATGCTACTTGGTCCAAATCAAGGGCGTCCGCCACGAGGCGGATCTACAAACGGAGAAAAAAATGAGAAATCTGCAGTCGCCCCCTCCCGCCTACGCTTCGGAAAAGGCCGGTTCGCCGGCACTGCTCGCGCAGAGCCCATCCTTCCTGCGTCGCCTGTGGCGTGAGCGACGGGCACGCCGATATGCGTCCTCTCGCAACTAGTGCTCTAGCGCTTCAAATACGCTGGGTTGGGCCTACCCACCCCTCATCCCCCCACCACCCAGCTGCCGCCCGGATTGAACATCCGGGCGGTTTTTGTTCGTATCGTAATGGATTTTCACGCTCTGGAGCCAGCTTTGCAATTCGAGTGCAAGGAAAGGGGCCAGAAGCGCCAAAATCAGCACTGCCGAGCGATTTGTATTAGACTGATATGTGAATTCATCTATTTATCTATAGCTGATGGATCGATCATTCCATGATGTGCTGGCCGCAGCTTACGAGTTGCCTGGAGAGCCTGAAGCCTTTGACCAGTTTCTGACCGAAGCCAAACGCTATCTCTTCGGCGACGAGGCAGGAGCGGTCATTGCAGATCATGTCGCCTTTGCTGAGGAAGATGATCCGTCGCTGGATCGACATACCAACCGGCTCGACAGATTGATCCAGAAGCTGGTCCAGTCTCAAGGTTCAACGGCCACGCGCTTTCACGCTATCCTCGACATTTCATCCTCAGGTTCGGTGATGGGCAATAGCGCGGCCGAGCGGCTATTTCGCTGCCAGTTTCCCACGACCCTTGATGCACTACCGCTGGACCATGAGGCGTTGAAGTTCATCCGCCGCTATCTTTCGATGACGCCCATCAGTCAGGCCGATGATCAGGTGTTTCTCGCGACCGTCGAAGCCGATGACACGCGGTCGTGTATGGCACTTATTCAGCGTCCTGCAGATGCCGACGGTCTGGCGCGTATCAGTGTATCGTATATCGACTGGTCCGAGCGGCTCCTGAGCCGGATCGGTGCGGCTTTCGGTCTGACATCGGCTGAATCGTCGGTGCTCGCCGGGTACCTTCACAACCAGACACCCGGTGACATTGCAGAGGACCGAGGGCGTTCGCTTGAGACGATCAAATCGCAATCAAAGTCGATCCTGAGGAAGAGCGGTTGCGCGCGGATGAGCGATGTCATTCACATCGCAGCAAGCATCGCCTATCTCCTACGCGAGATGCCTGACACGGCCGTGGAAAGTTCGGCGCCGCCACGCTGGGAAACACCAAAAAACGGGCTCCAGTTCTGCGAGGTTCGTAATGGACGCGAGCTTGCCTGGTACCGCCTCGGGAGCGGGACCCGTCCGGTGCTCTTTATTCATGGTCTCATCCAGGGTCCGTTTTTCTCAGAAGAGTTCGTCGAGCTACTCAATGAGAATGACCTCTTCCTGATCTGTCCCTCGAGGCCGGGTTTTGGGTACTCTCAGCCAAGTCCGACGCGGGCTGATTACAATCAGACCGTCGTAAACGACTGTGTCGATCTGCTGACGCATCTTGCGGTCTCCGCCTTGCCAGTTCTGGTGCATCAGGGCGGCTCCAGCCACGGCTTCCGTATCGCGACCGAGCTTGGAATTGCTTGCGAGGGCCTGATGATCGTCGATGGCGGCGTTCCAGTGCATGACGAGGCGAGCCTTCGTTATATGGATAGCGGTTCGAGGATGATGGCCGCCGCAAACAGGCGTTCGCCCGGCTTTCTTAAAATGCTGACCCGGCTTGGCCTCGCGACTTACCGCGTGCGGGGTGTCGAGACTTTCCTGCGCGAGCTCTATGGCAATTCGGCGCCTGATATGGCCGCACTTGAGGACGCTGAGATTTCTCGCCTCGCCGCTGAAGGCATTTTCCATGTTACCGAGCAGTCAGCCGAAATATGGGTCCGGGATGGCAATGCTGCGATGGAGAACTGGGAACAAGATTTTGAAGCCTATGGCGGCGCTCAGGTCTGGTTGCTTGGCGAGAATGCGAAGATCCTCGATCCAGCCTGGGTCCAGAAGCGCCTTGATACATGCGATCCGGAGAAGGTCAGCCTGTCGGTAATTGCAAACTCCGGAAACACCTTGCTGTACACGCACCCAGACGTGATCGTCGCCGAATTGATCCGTCTCCATCGATCCTGAGTCCGGACTTGCAGTCTCGGCCGGTGGCTCAGACGGCAACTGCCTTCATACCCTTTGTAAAAAAAAACAGCCCTGCCGAGGGGCAGAGCTGGTAGCTCGGTAACAACGCATCCTGATCAAACGCTTGTTAGTAGTCCGCACACTCCGGTCGCGTCGTGTAACGACCGTCCCGTGAGGTGATGGAGCTATTCTTACAGTAGCTCGGCTTCCAGTCTTTAAAGCTGTTGCCGAGCGTCTCGATCTGTTCACCGAGAGTTGGTGTACGCGGTATGGGTTGTACCGGCCGCTGGAGGTCAGCAATCATCTGCTCGTTGCGGCGGTCAATCTCCGCATTGCGCGCGGCGACAGCGTCGAGTTCTTCAACCATGTCGCAGCCAGGCGTGTAGCTTAGTGAACAGGCCTTGGCATAGAGATGGCGGTTGTGTCGGTCGCCATCCAGCCAATAGGTGGCGCTCGCATATGAATAACAAGACCAACCGTCGCCACGCTCACAGGCAGCCTTCGCGTACTTGGTCGTGTTGTTATGGTCCTCGCCGAACGCGAAATAGGCTGTGGATGCGGCCATTGTGCAATTATTCTCGCTTGGAACCGCGTCGCAGGCCTGGCTGTAAGCGGCGAAGCTTACCGGGTAATCTTGGTCGGAGTACGCGAAATTGCCTTCCATTTCGCACGCAACCATGCTGCCCAGTTCGCACCCCCGCTTGGCCATGGCCCTAGCAGAAACAGGATTCTTCTGAACACTGTTTACGCCGTGATGAAAGGAAGATGCGGCTAGCTCACAATTTTCGGCATCGCCGATGTCGCAGGATCGGTAGAGTGCATGTTCAGCCTGGTCAGGCTCCGCAGCTACGCCTTCCCCGCCTTTCAGGAAATGGTAGGACATATAGCAGCCGAAAGCGACGTCTTCTGCATCAAACAACTGATCGTCGCCCGGTTCGGAAATACACGCGCGGCGATAGCCTAGAAGGGATTTTTCGGCTTCGGCGGTGACGCCCTCTACCGAGCCAAACGGACTGAACCAAAGGCCCTGGGAAAAACAGGCCGACGCCAGGCCGCGATCGCAGCCGATGGAGTAGGACCTGCCGACATAGTCCGGATCGTAGTTGGGCTTATCCTCATCCCGGAAGGGACCGACGCCAGCGATGCAAACAAGAGGGTCACCTGCAACACATCTAATTGCGATAGCCTCCTTGAAAATGCTTGGCGCGCCTGGTTCCTCCGCGAGATTGCCAGCATCATCATACACCATCCCGACGGCATACTCGCACATCTCAAGATTGCCATAGCGGCAGGCCTTGAGGAGATAGTAGCCCGTATAGGTGCGGCTTACCGGGACGCCGTCTAGCCCCTTCAGGTGTTGATTGGCGAGGTTTTCGCAAGCCGCGTAACCGCCTTCCTCACCGCATTGCGCAATCCACTCCGGATTGCCGCGGTCGGGCAGGCTGGCAGGCTCCATGGCCATCGCAGTCGGCTCGAGAACACCGTGCATCGCGATGATCGACACAACCGCTTTCCAGTGGCGGGTAAAAGGCGTCATCTACATTCTCCATCAAATGAGTGAAGCGTAGACCTCGTTTATCCTTCTCCGCCTCACCCCAGAGGGTGAAAGCGCATTCAGAAGGCATCACAATCTGCAATGTTTGTGGGCATCCTGGCATCGCTTGGCGCTGAAGCCACGCAACTGACAGATCGCGCCAGCCTATATGCCCGCCAAGAAACATGAGACAATAGTACTTGAAATTGCCCGCTAGTGGCGGGCGTTTCGGGAATTTTCCAGATCTGGGCTTCAATATTGGGGTGGCTGGCGGTGTCGTCAGACAAACGCAAACTCGTCTCTGCTGTCTGCGGATGAGCCGCTGTCAGGCGGCCAGAAGTTGTCGCCATTCTTGAAGCGCGGCGTCTCGTTTAGATTTGAATATCGGGCGGCGGTTGAGGTGGCGATCAAGATTAAAATGGTTGTAGAACGAGGCGTGGGTCGAGGCGAATTTCTGCAGGTTCGACATTCTTCTGAATCTCGACATGGCCCGCTCTCGTCGCCTGAAAGGTAAGTGGCTGTTCTCGGCCCGATTGTTGAGATGGCGACCAACCTCCTGACGGTCTGCATTTCCGATCTCCTTCATCGCAGCGCCATAAGATCTGAGGCGATCCGTAACGACGGTCCGAGGGACGCCATAACGCTTCATAGCCTTCTTCAAAAGCCGCAAGGCCGCTGATTTATCTCGTGTTTTCGTGACATAGCTTTCCAAGACTTCGCCTTCGTGATCGACTGCCCGCCAAAGGTAGTGGGTTACGCCGTTGATCTTCACGTAGACTTCGTCGAGATGCCATCGCCATTGAGTGATCTGGCGAAGTTGCTGAGACCGGCGCTTCCTGATTTCACCGGCGAACATCGGACCAAACCGGTTCCACCAGTATCGAACCGTCTCGTGGCAGACCTCGATCCCGCGTTCATGGAGAAGGTCTTCCACATTACGAAGCGATAGCGGAAACCGGACATACAGCATCACAGCGAGGCGGATGATCTCCGGCGACGATTTGAAATAGCGGAACGGTGACTTGGCCATGCTGGCGAGATTAGCGAACCAGGGCGTCGCTACTCAAGCCAAGTTCTTCTGACAATCCCTCTTCGACATTTCGAAGCGACAGTGGAAATCGAACATAGAGCATCACCGCAAGCTGGATGATCTCAGGCGAGGTCTTGAAGTAGCGGAAGGGGTTTTTCGTCATGAAATGACGCTAGTCGGGATAACCGACCCGCTCAATTATCAGTTTGCGCTGACAATCCCAAATTGGATGGTCCCGTCATGTCGGTCTTATTCAAGCCGTCGCGGCAAAAATCATTCCACGATGCATTTGCGGCGGCTTCATTCGCTAGCGCGTTCCGTGCCGAAATAACAAGGATGGCGCCTGCCGCTGCCAGGCCTTTATTCATTCCCCTATTCCCGCCTCTTTCGAGCCTGATCGCGCCCATCAGATCAGAAACCAAAGCCATCACATCAATACCTGTTTCAAGTTTCACAATTCCGCACTCAGTATTGGGAAAGCTGGCCTGAGACGCCCCCAACTTTGGGAGGGGTGCTGACGCCAACCAGTAACCAATTAGAGCAGTTTTGCGATTTCATCTCGCATGACAGCGGATGCGCCGCCGCCGAGTGAATGAGGGCGGGTGTCTCGCCATAAGCGCTCGATTTCGGTGCCGACCATATAGCCCTGAGCACCGTGATGCTGCACGCACACATCAACCAGACGCTTGAGCAATTCCGGTAAGGTCTCCTTCACAAGCGTCGATTCCAGCCTCGCATTCTCACCGCGGCTCTTCTTGGCAGCGGCGTGATACAAAAGAAGTTTTGCCGAATACAGTTCGCTGAAAAGCCTCGCAATGTCATGGCGGATCACCTGAAGATCCCACAATGTTCGCCCGTAGGCTTCACGGGCCTTGAGGTGCTCAAGCGTCAATTCGAGGGCACGTTCCGCCATGCCTACACATTGGGCCCCGATCGAAAGCCGCTCTCGCTCCAGACCGCCCATCAGCAGATAAAATCCCTGGCCTTCATCGCCGAGCATGTTTTCGCAAGGCACGCGAAAGTCATCGAAAAAGATGTCGCTCATATCGGATGTTTTCCAGCCTGTTTTCCGGAAATTCTGCCCTGTCGTGAAGCCGTCATTACCTTTTTCGACAAAGAAAAGAGAATATCCTCTGGCTCCCTTCGCTTCGGGGTCTGTTTTTGCGACCGTAACGAAGATCTGGCCGGAAACCGCGTTGGTAATGAAGGTCTTTTGACCGTTCAATATCCAGTCATTTCCTTCGCGACGGGCCGTGGTCGCCATGCGCGTCAGATCGGAGCCCCCGCGCGGCTCCGTGACAGCCAATCCAGCTATTTTTTCACCGGAGAGAATGCACGGTAAAAAACGTTCGCGCTGTTCAGCGTTACTTGTTCGCGCAATCAAAGGCGCAGCGATGTCGGCGTGATCGGAAATTGCTGCTCCAAAACCGCCAATTCCCG
The DNA here is from genome assembly GCF_003576345.1 of Henriciella barbarensis. GTDB lineage: Bacteria > Pseudomonadota > Alphaproteobacteria > Caulobacterales > Hyphomonadaceae > Henriciella > Henriciella barbarensis. The sequence continues at coordinate 1,514,289 of NZ_QWGB01000005.1, forward strand.
AGCGACCGAGTTCTTCGCCCAAAACAACGGTAGCTAGGGTGTCGAACCCTGCGCCTCCGGCTTCTTCCGGGATAGAAATTCCGAGAACACCAAGCCGGCCCAGGCTCTCATAAATGTCAGACGGGAGTGATCCCAAAGCTTCCAGTTCGTCTGCACGCGGGCGGATTTCCTTGTTGATGAACCGCCGCAATTGCTCCCGAAGCATCCGGTGCTGTTCATTTAAATACTGGGAATCTAGATCGATCATTCGTGCGTCTCTTTGTTATGCAGTTCAACAAAGATGTGCTTCAGTGACATTGCCCCCTCCCAAAGTATGGGAGTTCGCATCAAGTTTGGGTCTAGTTCAGGATTTCCTCGAAATCAGGAATAGGCGTTCGGATTTCAATGAATTTTCAGATCGCTCCATCAGCCTCACATTTGGAAACCATTCGATCCTTTGCCTTTGGGCCTTTGCTCGTGTTTGTGTCAGCGCCCGAGGGTTCAGGAAAAGCCGAATGGATTGAGGGTGTCAGGCAACAATTCGGACAGTCAAAAGGTGCGGCCGAACAGGACTCTTTTCAGCCGATCGAATTCATTCCTGATTTTGACAATCGCCCTGCATCCGTTCGAGATGAAATCTGTAGGTCGATCGAGTGCGCGCAGTGTCGCTATGTACTGGCGACGTCACAGCCGCAGCCTTTTGACTTTTCTCGCCTCGATAAAATGGGGCGAGTGATAGAAATTGACGTCACGCAGCTCGCATTGCGGTTCGAAGATTTGGTGCTCGGTATTGAACCCCGACCCACAACTGTCACCAAACGCCACATTTCGTCCTTGTTGGACCGCACGGCTGGCTGGAGATATGCTTGGGAGATTATTGCCAGGGAAATTGAGGGCGGCAGGTCTTTCGCGGAATTAGCTGATCGATTCCACAGAACTCACCCGAAATTATTGCGCTTCATAGAAGCTACAGCAGTTAACACGCTACAGGAGGATTTGCGAAACTTTCTGATGAAAGTCGCGCAGTTCGGGCCAATAGACGTCGATTTTGCAAACCAGATTACGCGAAGAAGCGACGCGTTCTTGTGTCTCGATCAGGCCAGCAAAGCGACTGGATTTGTTCGTCGAGATGGCGGTTCCCGAACATTCTGGATACATCCAGTATTCAGAGAAGTGCTGACGGATCTCGCCGAACGTGAAATGCCAGTGGAACTGCAAGAGGTTCGACTACAAGCGGCGCATGTCTACGAAATACGGTCAGACTGGCTGGCGGCCGCACGTGTCTGGCAACTTGCGGGAGACACAGATCGAGCGCTGCGCTTGCTTACGGAACACGCTGACGAGCTGGTTGCTGGCAAAGGGGAGATTGCTTCCTTTCGGGCGATGACCCGGAGCCTTCCTTCCTCATCGGCCGCCGCCCTCGCCTCTGAAATCGCGCTCGGTGCTGTGTTCGCGGGTGATTTTGCCGGAGCGGCAGCGATGTTGGAAGAAACAGGGCAAAGGGTGGACACCTATTCGCAACAGGAAGAGATCAGACGGGAAGCGCTCAATTTTGTAATCGATTTTGGCTTTGAGCAATTCGAAAACATCGAGCCCCTTGCGAACGATTGGTTGATGAAGCATCCGACAGCTGAGCCTCGTTTCCGTGCCATAGTAGCGGCCAGTCTTTTTTTCTCCTGTTTTGCCGACAACAAGTTAAACTCAGCGAAGCGAGCGCTTGAAGCTTTCAGATTGTGTCTGAAGCAGATGAAATCTCCATTCCTCAACGGTTGGCTGGCAATCATGAGCGCGCTTGAGCGCAAGGAGGTTGGGGACATATCAGCAGCGGAACGCGCATTGGAAGAGTCTTCCTCGATCGGTGCCATCCTCCCTGCGGTTGAGGTAGCTCGCGCACACTTGGCCTGGCTTGTTGGAGACGTAGCCCGATCGAAGCATCTTATTTCACGATACATGCAGTCGAGTCTTCAGCATGGAACCGTTGAATTGGCGCTTCTTGCCTGGGAAACGGCCATCAATCTCGAAGCCATCGAAAACGGAGCTGCTGCAGCGTTGGCTATGGCGGAGGAGGCCGAGTCCTGGATCGAAGTTGTGCATGGAGATCGTGGTCGCAAATCACTCCGCGTATTTAGTCTCTCTTTGATGCTGAGATCGGGCATGCGTCAAACCACTAGGGGTATAGGCGCGGAAATTGATTTGTTGAGTTCAAGTATCGAGCTTTTTGGTCCAAGTCGCCGCTTGCTAGAAAGTTCGAAATTATTACGTGCACGGTACGCGGCGTTGGGCCTGTACCCGCGACAGGCCATTTCGGATGTGCAACCAATCATTCGAGAGTCATTGCAGCAATCAAGATTGTTGGTCTGGTGTGAAGCGTCGCTGATATACGCCGGAGCTCTCGTGCGTATGGGGCAACAGGAAAGGGCGCTCAGAATCGCATGGAACGCGATTGCAAAGGGCGCCGCGAGCGGTTTGCAAGGAACAATATGCTCAGAAGGTATCCTGTTGGCACCGCTTCTGGACGACCTGATGGACCGCGCAGAGCTCGAGAATGGCGACGATTCAGATGAAGCAATAGTGCGCGAAACTGTGTTCGAGCTGGCGAGGCGATCGGGCCGGAAAAAATCGTTCCTGAGGGCGTCTGAGCCATCTGCCTCAGATGAGATCGAGGCTGATGTCAGACTTACAGCAGCAGAGCAACACGTGCTTGAGCTGGTTGCTGCGGGTGCATCAAATAGCGAGATCGGAGAGCGACTCCTTATCAAATTGTCCACGGTGAAGTGGCACATGCAGAACATTCTGCGAAAATTTGACGTAACCTCGCGTACGGCTGCAGTTGCGCAGGCCAGACGCATTGGTTTGCTGGCCGGATAGCCGCTAACTTTAGCGCCCTGTGAACTGGGGGGGACGTCGTGATAAAGCGGCAGAGATGCCTTCGATAACATCTTCGCTGGCGCATTGTTCGCTCAGCAGGCGAGATTCCCACTCGAGCTGTGTTTCAAATGAATTTGAGTAGGTTTCGAACAGAAGGCGCTTCGTCGCGGCAAATGCTCCTGTCGGACCGTCTGCAAACTGACGCGCCAGTTTTTCTGCTTGCTCGGTCAACTGCTCCGAAGGGACAAGCTGGGTGACGAGGCCAATTTGCAAGGCCTCGGAGGCCGAGATACGCCGGTTTGTGTAGACCAGTTCCTGAAATTTCCGAGTGCCAATAAGCCGAGGAAGCACATAGGTCGAGGCGCCATCCGGCGAAAAGCCGATCGATGTGTAAGCGAGACAAAAGCTGGAGTTCTCAGTTGCCACAACAAAATCAGCAAAGCAGGCAAGCGTCACACCGGCACCAGCACATGCGCCCTGCACAGCAGATATGATGGGGGCACGCAGGCGCATCAGCTTCGAAAGTGCGACATGGTAGTCTGCAGTTGATTCTCGGACATAAGCAGGAAGATCGGCAACGCCTGAGAATGCCCCAAGGTCGCCTCCCACGCTGAAGTTTTTTCCCTCGCCGGTGAGAAGGACGGCTCGTAACCCGTGTGTACCTTCGAGCCTTATTGCGGCTGCACGTATTTCGGCGCCAAACTCATGATCCAGTGGATTGCCTTTGTTGCCATTGACAAGCGTGAGCCGAGCAAGCCCGTTCTCAATGGATAAATCTACGCAACGAGCCATGTTTGATCCTATTCAAGACGATTGCAGGTTCAGCGGAGTAATGGGCGGAACTGTAACGAGCACGCCGTTCCCAAAGAGCGTTTGAAGCGTTGCCCATTATCAAGCTTCTTCAGACGGTTTGATTTACCGGAACGTAGCGACGATCAGAAAAGAGATGCATCTAGCCATCTGCCATGAAATTTTGGAGGCACTCGTTGAGGCAGCTTGATCCGCGCAACTGGTCCATCTTCGAGAGTTTTTGCGGGCGTTATCCAAAATTCACTTTCAAGCGAATTCTTGTCAGTGACATAACCGACTAAATATCCATCATCCTCTTCCGTCGCGCCGGACCGCGGTGCAAAGCTCTGCTCGTATCCGATGTGGTGATCAGGAAAACTAAGGTCCACACGGCGACCTGAATCGAGGTCGTACTTGTAGATACCATTCGCCTGTAAGGTCTGCTGTGAAGTATCGATGCGAGGCATGTAACTGTAGCGAGCGCCGCTGCAGATGTAATTGTCATTCACCCTCGGAAATTCCACGAATGCGTCATCCAGCTGCCGTTCGCTAACCTGTCCGGTCTTTACATTGAGGCGCCACATATATGGATGGGAATCAAATCTGTGTTCTCCGTCGACCAGGGGAAGGTCATCGCGGATTTCACCGGATTTTGTGTATCTCGTTGCGCCGTCTATACGGGCGCCGACAAGTACGAACTCGTCGCCCTCATCCCAAGCTGACGACAAATGCCACATGAAGCATGGGCTTACATTGAACCATTTAATCGGCGCAGATGTATCCTTGCGATCAACAAGCGCAATGCGTGCAGGCATGGTGTCATCAAGTACGAAACCCAGCGATTTCTGGTTTGGACGTTTGAAATCCATCATCATTGGAAAATCAAACACACAGATGAAACGATCTGAGATCGCCATATCATGCTGGACGCGCGGGCCAGGTAAAGGCACTTCGGTGAAGCGGGTCAATCGTCCGTTGTCGGCGGCAACGCCCACGTTCAGAAACGGTGGCTTTGCTCCCCAGGAAATGAAGAATAATTCGCCTGTTTTTGGGTCGATTTTCGCGTGAGACGTTAAACCACCTTCCAGCGTGCTATTATAGTCAAAAGTTCCTTTGGTCTCGAGTTCTGGCAGGCTCAATTCATGCGGCTGACCACCTTCCCACCAGAGCGCGAGAAATTTGCCGGAATGGAAGACCAGATCAGTATTGGCGACATTTTTGTGCCGCTTGCCGGCTCCTGGCATTGAGAGAGATCCGACATAGGTGGCTTCACCTGCGGCGATGTCTTCAGCCAAACCTTGCGTTTTTACAAACCTGCTTCGGAATACAGGTTTTCCGTCGCTAATTTCGACCCCATGAACCATGCCGTCGCCATCAAACCATGAGTGACCCGGGCCTGGTGAGAAACGAGGATTAGCGCCGTTCTGCACAAACATGCCGTTCAGATCGCGAGGGATCTCTCCACTGATCTGAAGATCTGCCGCTGTTACTTCTTCTGAAACGGGGGCGTACACACCCTGCAGATACGGGGCCGCTGGTTGAGCTTCATCGTAGGCCAATGGACGTCTCCTCAATTTCATCCACCGAGAGGATATGCAGTCGAATAGCTTTCGCCCCATCCCAAAGGAGGGCATGGCATTGTGAAAGACGCCTAACTTGATGCTCTCTGACAGTCCCCTTCGGGACGTTAGCTATGCGCTTCGACGCCAAGTTCTTCGGACAAACCCGCTCCAAGCCTGAGTGAAGACGCGACGGTAATCGCTGGCAGTCACGCTGCTTGAATTGACCGCAATAGGCTTGCCAACGATCGCAAGGCAGCAAGACAAATTATAAAAAAAACACTGGTAATAATATTTTTCCATGATTAGGAATGTCGATGCGGCGGTCGTGTACGGCTGCCTTTAAAATCACCGCTTCAATGGATCATTGTTGATGACAGTCTCGACTACTTCACCTGTGGGAATTCTGGCCTTTGGCGCATATGTGCCGCGCAGGCGCCTGCAGCGAAGCGCCATTCATGCCGTCAATAAGTGGTATGCGCCGGGGCTCGGCGGATCGGCCAAAGGTGAGAAAGCCATCGGGAACTGGGATGAAGACCCGATCACAATGGCTGTTGAGGCAGGGCGTGATTGCCTGACCGGTTTAGACCGCGCTTCGGTTGATGCGCTTCGACTTGCGTCGACGACCTTGCCCAATGCGGACCGGTCGAATTCTGGCGTTGTCAAAGAAGCGCTTACCCTCAGCGATCAGCTGGAAGCGACGGATGCAGGCGGGTCGCAGAAGGCGGGCACATCGGCGCTGTTGCAAGCTTTGTCGAGCGATCAGACGAGCCTGGTCATTGCCAGCGAGCAAAGACTGGCGCGAGCTGCCTCGCCCGCCGAAATGAGTTATGGGGAGGCAGCTGCAAGCCTTCTTGTGGGCACCGGCGACGTCATTGCAAACTGCATTGGCCGGTACAGCGTTACTGTCGATTTTGTCGATCACTTCCGGGAAAGCGGCGCGCGGTTCGACTATGACTGGGAATCCCGGTGGGTTCGGGACGAAGGTATCGTCAAGATTGCGGGCCAGGCGATCATCGACGCGCTCGACGCTGCTGGAGTTGAGCCAAGCAGTGTTACACATTCAGCCATTGCCATCAGCGCTCCTGGCGCCGCAGCAAAACTGATCAAATCGGCAGGCATTGATCCGAAAACGCTCGTCGACAATCAAATTGCAACGATTGGCCATACGGGTACGGCCTATCCACTGATGTTGCTGGTCGCCGCGCTGCAGAAAGCCCAGCCCGGTGATCGGATCCTGGTGACGAGCTTCGGCCAGGGCACTGATGTGCTTGTATTTGAAGTGACAGACGCGATCACAAAGTTGCCCGCCCGTCTCGGCGTTGAAGGGTGGCTTGCAGAGAAGGTCGAAGACACCAATTACCAGCGCTACCTTTTTCACCGCGGTCTTGTTGAAACAGAGACGGGCATGCGTGCGGAGGGCGACCAGAAGCAGCCGGGGACCACGTTGTATCGACAGCGCAAAACCGTGCTCGGTCTGGTTGGGGGGAAGTGCACGGAAACGGGTGCTGTACAGTTTCCCAAGTCCGATATCAGCGTGTCTCCAAATAATCGTACACAGTTTACACAGGAAGATTATCCGATGGCCGAGCTGCCTGTGCGGGTCGTCACCTATACAGCCGACAGCCTGACCTTTTCGCCGGACCCGCCAACATTCTACGGCAATATCGACTTTGAGGGCGGGGGACGTCTGACCGCCGAGTTCACCGATGTCACTGCAAATGACGTGGAAGTTGGCCAGGAGATGCGCATGGTTTTCCGCATCAAGTCCAAGGACACGTTGCGCGGTTTCACCAAGTATTTCTGGAAGGCGGCACCCCGCCCGACATCCCAACGAAAAGGAGGCTGATCATGCCGTCTGGAATCAAGGATAAAGTCGCAATTCTGGGTATGGGCTGCGCCAAATTCGGCGAAAGATGGGACAAGGATGCCGACGGCCTGATGGTCGAGGCGTTCGACGAGGCAATCGCGGACGCCGGTATCGATGTGACGCAAATTGATGCGGCTTGGCTTTCGGTCGCTTTTGATGCCCAGAATGTTGGCCCGAGCGGGATTCCCCTCGCTGTGGGGCTGCGCTTGCCTGGAATCGGGGTCACCAAGGTCGAGAATTATTGCGCGAGCGGGACAGATGGCTTCCGCGGCGCAGTTTATGCGGTTGCCTCAGGCGCTTGCGATATTGCGCTCGCGCTAGGCGTCGAAAAGCTCAAGGACACCGGTTATGGGGGGCTTCCGGTTCGCACGCGCGGGACGACATCCGACATGATCGGTGTTGTCGGGTCTGCACCTGGAAATTTTGCGCAAATCGCCTCGGCATATCGCGCAAAGTATGGAGTGGCGCCAGACGATCTGAAGCGGGCGATCGGACATGTTTCGGTTAAGAGCCATGACAATGGCGCGCTAAATCCGAAGGCGCATCTACGCAAGAAAATTGATATCGACACGGTCATCAATGCGCCCATGATCGCTGAGCCACTTGGCCTTTTCGATTGCTGCGGTGTGTCGGACGGCGCGGCATGCGCGATCGTGACCACGCCCGAAATCGCACGATCTCTCGGAAAGACAGGCCTTGTCCTGGTAAAGGCAATTCAGCTTGCCACCTCGAACGGCTGGGAGTCGCAAAGCACCGGCTGGGACGGCACGTATTTTCATACCACCCGGATCGCGGCCAAGAAGGCCTATGCTGAAGCGGGTATCGAGAACCCTGAAGATGATATCAGCCTGACCGAAGTGCATGACTGCTTCTCGATCACCGAACTAGTGACCATGGAGGATCTCTTTCTCTCCGCCGATGGCAAGGGCTGGAAAGACGTCCTGGATGGCAAGTTCGATTCAGATGGAAAGATACCCTGCCAGATTGATGGCGGGCTGAAATGTTTTGGCCACCCAATCGGGGCTTCTGGCCTGCGGATGATCTATGAAAACTACCTGCAACTTCTTGGCCGGGCAGGCGACCGCCAGCGTCAGGATTCACCCAAGCTTGCTCTGTCCCATAATCTGGGCGGTATGCCGAACCAGAATGTCAGTTCTATCGCGATCGTCGGACTTGAGGGCGCCTGAGCCCGCGGGCTGGCGATTGAATTTGCGATGTACAAATTGCTTGAAGGACTATCGATTGTTGAGTGCGCGTCCTTTGTTGCCGCGCCGTCGGCTGGACTTTACCTGTCTCAGCTTGGCGCGTCAGTCACGCGCATCGACCATGCCGAGGGTGGTCCCGATTACCGGCGGTGGCCGGTGGCTGACTCCGGAGAAAGTTTCTACTGGGAAGGTTTGAACCGGGGAAAGAAGTCTGTCGCAGTCAATGTCCGCGACAAGGCCGGACGCACCCTCATTCAGGATCTAATCACGGCCCCTGGCGAAGGCGCAGGGATACTTGTGACGAATTACCCGTGCGACGGGTTTTTAAGCCACGAGGTCTTGGCAAAGAAGCGGCCTGATCTGATCACGGTACGTATCATGGGCACGGCTGATGGGCAGTCCGCTGTGGATTATACCGTCAACAGCGCTATCGGTCTTCCATTCATGACTGGCCCGGAAGCGCTCGGCGATGAGCCGGTCAATCATGTGCTGCCGGCCTGGGATCTGCTTGCGGGCAGCTATGCCGCTTTTGTGTTGATGGCAGCTATCAATCATCGTGAGCGAACCGGCCAAGGTCAGGAAATCAGGGTGCCGCTGGCAGACATCGCAATCGCAGCGCTAGGCAATCTCGGTCAGATCGCCGAAGTGCTCCAGTCTGGACATGACCGGCCGCGGATCGGCAATGACCTGTTTGGCGCGTTCGGGCGGGATTTCGCGACGGCAGACGGCAGGCGCATGATGATTGTTGCCCTCACGCAACGACAATGGACAGCGCTCGTTGAAACGCTGGGGCTAACGGAAAAAGTCGCTGAGCTGGAGGCGCGTCTCGGCGTCGATCTCGCAACGTCCGAAAGTGTCAGATACCAGTACCGCAAAGAGATCTATCCGCTGATTGCCGGCCGCGTATGCAGGTTCACCCTGGAGGAGCTGGGTGCAACCCTCAGCCGTGCGGGAGGGTGCTGGGGCGCCTACAACAGCTTACATGAGGCTGTTACACAGACGCAGACTGTCCGGGGCAATCCCATATTTGAAGAAATCGACAATGTCAGCGGATTGCGGTACCCGGTTGCGGGCGCGCCTGCGACGTTACCAGCGTTTCAGCGCGGAAAGCCGCAAAGTGCCCGTTCCCTTGGAGCTGATACGTTTTCCGTTCTGCAAGACAGGTTGGGCCTGTCGGCCTCAGAGTGCGACGCGCTGAAAGCAAAAGGTATTGCCGGGAGAGCGCAGGTTTGAACAGGTTCGAGGACATTCGCCGCGAAGTCGCAAAACTTTGCGCTGCATTTCCAGGAGCCTATTGGCGTGAATGTGACCGCGCCAGGGCCTATCCGACAGACTTTGTTAATGCTCTCGCTAGCGGCGGATATCTCGCGGCGCTAATTCCTGAGGCCTATGGCGGGGCAGGTCTGCCCCTCATGGCAGCCACAGCCATACTTGAAGAAATCCATCTGCAGGGCTGCAACGCGGCCGCCTGCCATGCGCAGATGTACACGATGGGAACGCTACTGAGACACGGCAGCGATGCCCAGAAAGAGGCCTATCTGCCAGCGATTGCATCAGGTGATCTGCGGTTGCAGGCCTTTGGTGTGACTGAGCCAACCAGCGGCACCGATACACTTTCACTCAAGACGGTCGCGACCAGAGTGGATGGCGGATATCGAATAAATGGTCAGAAGATCTGGACGAGCCGTGCTGAACACTCGGACCTCATGATTCTTCTCGCGCGCACGACGCCGCGCGAGCATGCGACATCTCGCACACATGGCCTGTCGGTATTCCTGATCGACCTGCGCGATGCGCGCCGTCAGGGACTGTCGATACGGCCCATCGAAACACTGATGAACCACTCAACGACTGAAGTCTTCTTCGACGATGTGTTCGTGCCGGAGTCGGCACTTATTGGCGAGGAAGGAAAGGGACTGAAATACATCCTGTCGGGAATGAACGCCGAACGCATCCTGATCGCTTCGGAATGTATCGGCGATGCCAAATGGTTTATTCAGAAGGCGTCGTCCTATGCGCGAGACCGACAGGTCTTTTCACGGCCGATCGGGCAAAATCAGGGCGTGCAATTTCCCATCGCAAGGGCTTACGCCAATATGAGGGCTGCAGAGCTCATGGTCCGAGACGCGGCTGCGGCGTATGATGAGGGGCATTTCGGTGGTGCCGAAGCCAATATGGCCAAACTACTTGCCGCCGATGCCAGCTGGGAAGCGGCGAACATGTGTATCCAGACTTATGGCGGGTTTGGGTTCGCTGCCGAGTATGACATCGAAAGAAAGTTCCGCGAGACACGCCTGTATCAGGTGGCTCCCGTTTCGACGAACCTGATCCTGTCCTATCTCGCCGAACACGTGCTGGACTTGCCGAGGTCTTACTGACATGGAATTCGATGAATGGATCGGCCGCACGCATGAAGCCGAAGACGTGCTGACTGCAGGACTGCTTGCCCGCTATCGCGCCACGATCGGCTGCAATCAACAATCCGCAACTGCGCCACCAGGCATTCACTGGTGCCTGTGTTTACCAGATACGCCGATCGATGAGCTTGGCGCCGATGGCCATCCGAGAAAGGGCGGTTTCCTGCCGCCAGTCCCATTTCCGCGGCGCATGTGGGCGTCGAGCCGCGTCAAATTCCTTCGCCCGCTCAGCGTCGGTGACCGGGTGCACCGCCGCAGCACGATAAAATCCCTCACACCCAAAACGGGTGCAAGCGGCAATATGGTTTTCCTGGAGGTCGAGCATGTTACCCGGGTGAACGAGACGGTGGCCGTCGAAGAAATCCAGACACTCGTTTATCGGGACGTCGCGACGACTGCGGCCGTGCTTCCAGTGGAGAGCGAGCTTGCAAGCCGGGACGGTGTTGAGCGGGACACCATTGTTCCGACGGCGCCGTTGTTGTTCAGGTATTCAGCGCTGACCTTCAATACGCATCGGATCCACTATGACTCCGATTATGCGCAATCGGAAGAAGGTTATCCGAGACCCGTTGTTCAGGGACCATTAATGGCAAGCTTGCTGCTGCACTTTGCATCGAAACGACTGAACGGCGCCCGGATCAGAAAGTTTGCGTTTCGCGGAAAGTCGCCGGCTTATTGCGGGCAGCCACTTCTCCTCGAATTCCGGCCTGACGAGGGGCAGGGGATGGCGCTCGAAATCCTCGGTCCGGATGGCAACGTCGTGATGACAGGATCTCTGTTGACAGCTGACCTTGGAGCCGGATGACAACGGAGGTGGGATCTAGCGGTTTGCGTTTGACGAAAACACGATGGTCGGAACTGATCGCAGGCGCGTAAGCTTCTGAACACTCCGGCAGGTTGGGGCGAGTCTGCATTTTTGCGCTCGCTGCTGCGACCTCGGCTGAGGCCAGTCCGCACGCAAGCGGGTGCGCCGTGCCGGTTCGCATATGCCTTAAGGATGCAGGAAATTCCTCCATCAACGGGCTTCCTGATCTTGACATCGGGAGGACCTGAAAAGATTAACGGCGGTAATCAAAGGGCCGCCACTGCAAATTTCCGAGTGGCCAGAAGGGAATATCGCGTCATGCCAGCACAAAAAGGATCACGAGCGCTCATCGCAGGGGTCGGCATGATCCCATTTATGAAACCGGGTGCATCCGAGGATTTTGATGTAATGGGCGCGAAGGCGGCATCCGATGCGCTCAAAGATGCTGGGATCAATATCTCCGATGTCCAGCAGGCCTATGTCGGGTATGTCTATGGCGATTCTACGTGTGGTCAGAAAGCCATTTACCGGCTCGGCAAGATGGGCATGCCCATTATAAATGTGAATAATAACTGCTCGACAGGGTCGACCGCGCTCTTTCTCGCGCGACAGGCTGTCGAAAGTGGTGCTGCCGATTGTGTTCTGGCCCTCGGCTTCGAGCAAATGAAGCCCGGCGCACTTGGAACGTATTTTGACGACCGGCCAAGTCCGTTCGACGACTTTAACGAGCTTTGTAATGAGCTGATGGGGCCTTCCGATGTGCCATCAGCGTTGCGTTGTTTCGGTGGGGCAGGTCAAAGTCATATGGAAAAATATGGCACGACGCTGGAAGACTTTGCCAAGGTCCGGGCAAAGGCCAGCCGTCACGCCGCCAAAAATCCTCTGGCGCTGCTTCGGACTGAAATGACAAGTGATGACGTTCTGGCCTCAACGGAATTCTGGCCAGGTGTAATGACCAAACTCATGGCCTGCCCGCCGACATGCGGCGCGGCTGCGGCGCTGGTCGTGTCTGAATCTTATGCGCGGAAACATGGGTTGTCGGCCAATGTGGCTATTGCCGCTCAGGCAATGACAACTGACACCCCCGAAACGTTTGCTGGCCTCGATATGATGCTGGTCGCAGGGTACGGTATGACCCGCGACGCAAGCCGCCAAGTCTACAACGCGGCGGGTATCGGGCCTGAGGATGTCGATGTTGTGGAGCTGCATGACTGTTTCGCCCACAATGAGCTAATCACCTATGAAGGTCTTGGCCTTTGCGGTGAGGGGGAGGCGCAGAAGTTCATTGCTGATGGCGACAACACCTATGGCGGCCGATTTGTGACAAATCCGTCTGGTGGTCTTCTGTCGAAGGGGCATCCCCTCGGTGCGACCGGTCTCGCACAGTGCTACGAGCTGACGCATCAATTGCGTGGGACGGCTGATGCCCGCCAGGTCGAGGGCGCCGAGATCGCGCTCCAGCATAATATCGGACTCGGCGGCGCGTGTGTTGTGACGCTCTATCAGAAGACCGGATAGGACCGGTCGGCTGGAAGCGGCCCGAAACGGTGAGCTCAACGCAATTTTTGGCTTGTTTTCAGACCCAGCTTCCCAGCCAATTCAGGTTGACACCGTTTTTGCCCGCAAATAAATAAACAGCGTTAAATGAATAGTTCTTGCTGCAGTATCTGTATGGAAGCCCGCACCAAGTCCGAGGATTTGGGTGACCAATAAAGATGCCGATGCATAAGCTTGTCATGTTCCGCGCGCTAACCGTTACGCCAACAATCGTCCTTTTTTCTCCGGACGCTTCCTGTCGAATGGGTTTCCGGTCTTGCTCACGGCAAGATCGTTCACACTAACCGAAAGACTGTCTCATGATTCCACGCACACTTTTTTCGGAGGAGCACGTTTTGTTCCGCGATGCCGTCCGGAAGTTTGCCGACAAGGACGTGCGCCCCGACCTGCAGGAGTGGGAAGAGCGTGAGGATACGGGGACGGACATCTGGAAAAAGTGCGGTGAAGCCGGGTTTCTTTGCGCGACAGTAGATGACGCCTATGGCGGCGCAGGGGCAGACAAGCTCTATTCCATGATCCTACTGGAAGAATTGGGGCCTCTGGGCGGGCTTGGTCTGTCACTGGCGATGCACTCTGACATCGTGGCACGGTATATTCAGTCATACGGCTCTGAGTATCTCAAAACCAAATACCTGCCGAAAATGGTCTCTGGCGAAATGATTGGCGCCTTGGCGATGAGCGAGCCGAGTGCGGGGTCGGACGTGAAGACCGTCAAGACACGCGCTGAGCGCAAGGGAGATCACTGGGTGCTGAACGGCTCCAAGATATTCATATCGAATGGCTATCACAGTGGTCTCGTCGTCGTTGTTGCCCAGACCGACAAATCGCTCGGCGCAAAGGGGATCAGCCTCTTTGTCGTGGACCGTGACATGCCGGGCTTTGAAAAGGGCAAAAAGCTCAAAAAGGTCGGCCTGCGGGCGCAGGATACAGCGGAGCTGTTCTTCAATGATGTGATCGTGCCGGCGGAAAATCTTCTCGGAGAAGAGAATAAGGGCTTTATTCACTGCATGCAGGACTTGCCGTGGGAGCGGTTGCAGATTGCCATCATGGCAGTCGCCTGTGCGGAATACGCGCTCGAGCTGACGAAGTCCTATGTGACGGATCGCAAGCTGTTTGGCCAGCGTGTCAGCGATTTCCAGAATACACGGTTCCGACTTGCGGAACTGGCGTCCGAAATTCAGATCGGGCGTGTTTTCGTCGACCGATGCATGGAGCTGGAGCTGAAGGGAAAGCTTTCCAGCAATGAGGCGTCAATGGCCAAGTACTGGTGCACCGATCTTCAAGGCCGCGTCGTGGACGAGTGCGTCCAGTTGCATGGGGGGTACGGCTTCATGCACGAATATGAAATTTCACGCGCATGGACCGATGCCCGGGCGCAACGAATCTATGGCGGCACGAATGAAGTCATGAAGGAAATGATTGCGAACTCGATACTGGGCAAAGCGAAATAGCTTCATCGAGCCCGCTGAAACGCCTGGAGCCGAAATTGTTCAATGGCGAATTCGTCAACTCGTAATTAAGACGGTTCTGAGCGCTGCTCGGCGACCTTGTCACGCAAGGTGAAAGTCAGTCTTGTGCGACATGGAAAAGAACTGTCGCCTGGGAGATCGGCTTGATCTGTCCATCTTGTCTCGCTGTAGCGCGGATACGTATTGTTGACCGGCCGTCTGAGATCACTTCGGCTTCAAACTTGAGCGGTTTGGTCGCCAGCGCGACGCGGAGATAGTCAATCGAGGAACTTGCCATTTTGACCAGCGGGCTGCGGTGATCTTCTGCCAGTGTCAAGGCAGCTGTGGTCAGCCCGGCAGCGACGATACCGCCATGATAGGCAGGAACCGCGCGTGCGCCGATCGTGCGCTCCAAAGGAGAGATACTGAAAGGGCGGCTGAGGTGTCGTCGGGGAGGCAAACCCGCAAAGCTGGCGAAAGACTCTATTCCTCGCAGGTCAACCGGGTTTTCCAGAGGGCGAGGCAGATCCATAGCGCCGCCGCCTGGCCATGCCCCGACCATAAAGCGCGTACTTATATGTCCGATGGGACAACTGGCATCCCCTTGGTCGAGCAAGGCTGTGACGAAGGCTAGTCTGGAGGTAATCTCGGCGCGGCCCACCCTGAGGAAGACTTCCCCGGCCATTGTGGGGCGCAACTTGTCATAAGTCAGGCTGACGGTCGCCAGTGGAGAATGCTTTTCGAGAGCCGCTTGTATTGTAAGACCGGCACAATGATCTGCGATGGCGACAATCGCCCGCTCGTCGATATGTCCGGCATTGTCCTCAGCCAAAGAAGCAATCGTTGCGGGGATCCGTACCACTGCACCGTTTATGTCCAGTTTCTCGACAGTTATGCCCAGGTAGCGCATCAGATCAGAATCGGCGTGTCCCGGGGCGACCCTCCGCAAAAGATCAGATGTCATTGCATACCTGCCAGTCGTGTTTCATCCCAGGCGAGGTTAACATAAATATCCAAGGCCGAAGCAACTTCGTGTGCCTTGGCAGATGATGCGGTGCCGCGCAGGGCACGTCCCTTAATGCCATGAATGATCGCAGCGAACCTGAAAAGGTTGAATGCGATATGGAACTGGAGGTCGGGAATGGATGTCCTGCCGGTGCGTTCGCAATAGGCGAGAATATAATCCGTTTCGGACGGAAGATTGAGCGCGCTCAGATTCAATCCCTTGAGACCACCTCCCTGAATACCAGACGGAACGCGATACATCATCAGGTGAAAGGCAAAGTCAGTCACCGGGTCGCCGATGGTCGAGAGCTCCCAATCCAACACGGCGGCAACCTCCGGCCTATCATGCTTGAACATCAGATTATTGATGCGGAAGTCGCCATGAACAATGGATACGCCCGTGCTGTCAGGCGTGTTCGCGGCCAACCAGTCAGCCATCCTGTCCATGCGCTCTATACGTCCGGCCCGTTCATCGGCTCGATACTGTCTGCTCCAGCGATGGATTTGCCGAGACAAGTAATTTTCCGCCCGACCGAAATCGTTCAGGCCCACCGCTGCCGGATCGACATTGTGCAAGTCCGCGAGTGTGCGGTTCATGGCGTCAAAATATTTCGGCCTGTTTTCGGGTCTGACGTCCGGCAGGTCAGGTTGCCACAGAATGTCGCCGTCCACGAAATCCATAACGTAGAAGTTGCGACCGATAATGGCCGGGTCTTCGCAGAGTATTCGAACTTTGGGCACTGGAACGATCTGACCATCGAGAGCGTGCATTGCGCGATATTCCCGATGAACGGCGTGCGCACCGCCTACAATTTCCCCCGGGGGCTGGGATCTCAAGACATATTTTCGGCGAGGTGTCCGCAGGAGATAGGTTGGGTTGGACTGGCCGCCCTCAAATTTTTTTATCGTGAGTGGACCTTGAAACCCGTGAAGTGCACGTTCAAGCCATACCTGCAAATGGGTCGCGTCGATCGAGTCATCTTTTTCCTTGGGGTCGTCAGACATCTAAAGAATACGTGGTCAGGGAAATTGGACGGTCACCGACCATAAGGTCGAGGAATTCGGACATGCCGGTTGTCTGACGACCCTCGCACTTGAACTGCGTCATCGCCTTGATGATGCGCACGCGAGTTTCCGTGCCATCTTCTGCAATACGCCGGTGCTGTAGTGGAATTGCGGTCACGACCTCCCCTGAGACTGTTGTCGTCCCCTCCGCGGTCTCGAGGTCGAGCATTATGGACCGTTGAACGAACTCGTCATCATAGGTGACGTTGAGCCTCGCATCGGTCAAAGGGATCAGGCGCTCACCGCGCCAGATATGCCCGACGACCTCAGGCTGCTGGTCGGGGCGACCCATGAGCGCCAGAAGCACACCGAAATCCGGTCCGAATGTGATCGGCAGCCATTTGTGCCAATAGAGGTTACCCCAGTGCCGCGGTCCCCAGGACTTGTCGCGAAACCCGTGACCGTCGAACGGATATATTTCACCGTCGATACGCATCTCACCGGTTACTGAGAGATGTTGCTCCATATGTCCGCGGTATGCAGCCAGTTCAGGATCGAGCTGCCAGGGTGAGCCGTCTCGATTGACGATTTCGCCGCCATGCATCGGGGAAACGCCGCTCAGCGTGAAGCGCATGGAGGCGTCCGCACGCGGGCTTTGCTTGAAGGCTTCCCGGGCGTTTTGCAGATCCATCGGGTCGTCCAGCAGGATGACCGGGCCCTCATACGAGACTTCCAGTGTCTTGAACGGTTCAGCGACCTGAACTCGTAACCCGCCCGCATTGAGCTCACTATTGTCCTGAATTTCAGGTCTGACGAACCAGAATGCGACCCGGCCATCAGGCAGGTACATGCACACCGAGACTTCGGCATAGCCTTCGTTGGGACGATTGCCAATGCGCAGCCACGCGCCAAGAGACGTTCGGCTATCGAACATGTCGATATAGACGCTTTCATTATAGTTCGATGCTGCTTCTGGCTCGTGAAGGAAGTCATCCTTCGGATCGAGCTTCACTACCATTCCTTCTGGCACGATCATGGCAGTCTCCTGATTCTCGATATATTGAACGGGTGATTGCGTGGGTTCTGTCCCCGGGTCGGGAACAAACAGCCAATCAGATGCCCCGTTCGCGCCCATAGGCTTCGTAAGTCGGTTGCTCTATTGCAAGGCGATCAAGGGTCGTGGCGCTCAGGTGAGCCATCAGATCCTGCGAATTTTCGTTTAGTTCGCCGCGATTGATGCGGCGGCAGAGCTCGGCGTTCAGCTCGTCAATGTTGCCCTCGACGCCGAGCAATTGACGAAGCCTGGCATGTTCGCCCAACGCCGCTTCGTCTCCAGATACTGTCTCGCGCGCCAGACTATCGAGAAGATTGCTGGCGACCAGAGTAAGAAAGGCGTGCCGTCCATCCAGTTCGGGACGCAGTTCCTCTTTCAGATAGTGCGAGACGACGCCGATCAGCTCAGAGATTTTGGAACGGTTATTCATGGGGCCTCATCAGTCGAATGAGATCAATCTCGGTTTCCGTTGTTCGCCGACCGATTGCGGCCTTTTCAAGCGCCTGGGTATCGCGTCCTTCAATAGCCAGATCGACAGTCGTCACGCCCCAGTCCAGAATGCCATAGGCTTCCCAGAACCGCGTACGGGCCGCATCAAATTTGCCGCCAGCGTCTTCATACGCTGTGATGAAATCCGCAAGTGAACCAAAGCCGCCCACAGGCAAATCAATTTCGCCAAAGCGCCACGATCCAACACAAAGCCAGCCAACATCGAACATTGGATCACCGATGAAGGCGCGCTCCCAGTCGAGAACGGCCGCGATTCCGTTTTCATCGACAATCAGATTGCCATTGCGGAAATCGCCGTGAACAAGATAGGGATCCGGCTCGCTCGCCGGGAGGTGGCGTTGAAGCCATGAAAATGCGAGATCAAAGACCGGGCGTGGTCGCTGCTGACGTCGATACTGGTCATGCAAATTCTCGAGCTTTTCTCTCGCGCTGATGCGCGGAAGCACTGGCAAGCTTGATATCGGCACGTCGTGCAGTGTGGCGAGATGACGCCCACACTGGCCAACCAGTTTCGCCCTTGCTCTTTCGAGGCTAGGCTTTTTCAGCACGCGCCGGGGCACTGTCTCACCATCCACACAAGACATCAGGAAGCCGTCGCCTAGATTGTCGCTGTCATTGAGGACGGCGATGACTTCGGGTCCGGGCACGCCATGGCTGCGGGCAGTCTCACTGATACTTGCCTGCGCTGCCAGGCTGATCGTCCCCAGTCGCGGCTCGCTATTTAGCGGCGCCCGGCGCAAGATCAGCCGGTCTAATGGCGGCGGGGCAGTTGTCTCTATTCGCCAGGTCTCCTGCATCGCTCCGCCGGTGAGCCGCTGCATGCCGCAAACGTTCTCTATGTCCAATCCGCGCCGGCGAAGTGCGGAAAGCACCTGATTACCAATTTCCGCGTTCACGATGACTGGGTTTCCGGCTGCATGCTCGTTTCCCGCAGAACACGTTTGAGGACCTTGCCCGTCGCATTGCGAGGCAATGCATCTGTAAAGGCAACGCTGCGCGGGCACTTGTAGCGCGCCAGCCGCGCCTGCAGGAATTCGATCAATGTGTCGGCATTCTGCGGTGCATCCGGTGTCGAGACAACGACGGCCCTGACCGCTTCGCCCCATTTCGGGTCTGGAATGCCGATCACGGCGCAGTCGGCCACTTCAGGATGTGTCATGAGCACGTTTTCGATTTCGGCAGGATAAATGTTTTCGCCGCCTGAAATGACCATGTCGCGCAGACGGTCGCGAATTGTCAGATAGCCATTGGAGTCAATCGATCCGACGTCTCCTGTATGGTACCAACCCTGTTGAAGCACTTCCGCCGTCTGCTCCGGGCGGCCCCAATAGCCCTTCATTATCGTTGCGGACTTGATCAGGACTTCGCCGGGCTCATCGGTGTCCGCTTCGCTGCCATCGGGCCGCACGACGCGCAGCTCTATGCCATGCATTGGTCGGCCACATGTGTTGACGCGTGCCGGGTCGCGATGGTCAGGCCCTGTCAGAACAGTGCCTGCCGTAAAGGTCTCGGACATGCCGAAGAGCTGGACGAAATCAGCTCTAAATGCCTTCAGGGCCTGCTGCAGGACGTCCGGTGAAATGGCGGACCCGCCATAAATAATTGTGTCCAGTGCCGGAAAACGATCCGCACTGAAATCGGGATGTTCAATAACCATCCTCAGCAGAGCTGGCACAAAACCTATCTTGGTTGCTCTGTGTTCTGACGCAGCCTGCATCAGAACATCAATGTTGGTGTCCTTCAAAATGAAGCTGGCGGCTCCCGCAAACAGGGCATAGCTGGCTGTGAGCAACGCTCCGGCATGAAAGAGGGGTAGTGCGACAAGCAAGCGGTCTTCATCGCTCCAATCCCCTACGAGGCCATGGCGCACCTGCTCGGCGGCCGCCAGAACACTGGCATGAGTTAACTGGACGCCTTTTGGTGTACCGGTCGTGCCGGACGAATAGATCTGCAAGAGTACATCAGACGATGCGGGTGTGCCTGCAAGGCTGTCCGAGGATCGATTGTCGCGCCAGGTTGGATAGTGCGTACAATCGCTGCGCTCAGCTCCGTCGAGTACGAAGAGCCGGATTTCATAGTCGAGGTCGCTAAGTAGCTGCCGTGCGAGGTCGCAATACTCGCTGGATACGAACAGGACCCTGATTTCAGCGTCTTTCAGGATGAATGCGATCTCGTCTGCCGATAACCGCCAATTTATTGGGGTCAGTACACATTGCGCTTGGCTGCATCCTGCGAGAAGTTCGAAATAGGCGTCAGAGTTCTTGGCCAGCAAGCCGACATGCTCACCAGGCTTGATGCCCTCTCGGTTGAGCTGAGCGCCGATGCACCGTCCAATCAGGTCCAGTTCGCTCCAGGAGAGGCTGCGGCCTGCAAATTCGACGGCGCGCGCTGTCGGGCGGTTGCTGGCATGCGAATGAATGAGATCGCTCAGGCTTTGATAGCGGGGGTGGAAGTTAGCTTCGGTCATCTGGAAATCTCCGCACATGAGCGAGACCACCGCATGCCAGCGCCAAACACCTGCAATAAGTCGGGGTGTCGCGCATTCTTCAGCAAGTTTTGCTGAACGGTTTCGCTAAAGGGCATCGTGCAACTCCTGAACTTTCCTGGTACCTGATTAGGCATTGAGAGCCTGCTGTGATGTCCCGGCAAATGGGACACGGATGCTCTGATGAGCAATTGCGTGTCCATGGCGCGACGTGGATTCAGCTAGTCTGCAAGGCCGCCTGATGGAGGAGCCCTTCGAATTCCTCGACCGGCAGATTTAGGCCACATGCAGCCATCTGAAGTGACAGAGCATGCATATCCTTCAGGTCTTCATCCTTGTAATGCAACGTCCAGTTCAGGGACGCGATCAGCATTCGCCGGGTAGGTTCAGGGTCTGCCCGCAGCAGCTTTTCGACCTTCAGAGCAGAAAGGACGCCCAGCCATCTTTCGCGATACCAATTATTTATCTGCTTCAGCTCGGCACGCGCCTCTGTGGGGAGCCGGCGCCATTCCTGCACGGCAACCTTATGGGTGTGGCGTTGGTCATGAAGTGCTTTCAGATGACCAAGGATCAAGGCATGATACTTCTCAACTGGCTGTGTCTTGCCGACCAATTCCACGTCAGCCGTCTGGTGCCCCAGTTGTAATCCTTCGCGGATAATCCGGGTCAGCAATTCTTCCTTGGTTGCGAAATGGTAGAAAATACTCCCCGAAGTCATTCCGGAATTTGCCGCAATGTCGCGAACCGTCGTTGCGTCGAAACCATTCTCGTAGAAACTCAGCGCCGCTTGGAGGACGATCGTGTCACGGCGACTTTTTCGCCCCTGACGCGTTGCGGTGCTCTTAGCGGAGGTAGAGCGTTTTGCTTTGATAGGCATCTGACTACTGAACGCTCATCAGCGTCTTCGTCTTTCGCTGGGCCCAAAGGTCCAGATACCAGAGCAGTAATTCTCGCTGGCTCCCGATTTTGAGCCGGTTGTATGCGCGCTTGCGATAGGTCATGGCACTTTCTTCACCGATACCAAGATCAAGAGCGATGCCAAGCGACGTCATCCCGTAGAGAATACGGGCACACACCTCCGCTTCGCGGCGCGCCAGCTGTGGTGCGCCAAGCGCCAGGCAGTTCTGGATTGCAGGTAGTGATGTCAGCGCAGACCGTTCCTCCTCTGCAGATTGTCTCAGTTCAGTATGCTTAATGGTCATGGCGACAATGTTGTCGGCCATGCGCTCAAGCGCGGCGAGGTCATCGGTCTTGAAGGCGCCACGGTTGAAGGTGTTTATAAGGCTGATCACGACAGTTTGCGCTGAATTGCGGGCAGACAGCACGACGCGCTCTCGCACGCCATGCGGTCGATAGACCTGTTCACGCATCTGTTCATCGTCGATCTCGTCAATTTCCATGTGCGCCATGAAAGGGCGGCAATCAGGTGCACTCGTCCAGACGGGTGACAACCCGGGATCGAAACGCCAGAAATTCTTCGACGAATACAGGCATGACTGGTTCTTGGCTCGATGACCAGAATTGGGACCGCCGCTCCCAATGACGGTGCATTGGTCATCGGAAATTGCGTAAATGGCAAAATGTTCCGCAGAGCATAGCGACGTCATGTAGCGCATGAAGGCCGGATCGAACGTCTCGTTGCCTATGCGATCAACAACCTTGCCTAATCCTTCATAAGCGCGCGAGCGACCGAAAATAGGTCCATCGACATGTGTTATTTGCATTTTTTCCTCCCGTTCGCGTTCTTTAGACCTCCCCGCGACCAAGGTCGGCGGGCGGCCACCGGGCACTTTGCCCAGCGAGCGATTAGTTTTAATAACACCAAGCGCTTGCTCAGTAAATCAATTCACTATTGCTGACGGGGCTTTGGAGGCTTGGGCGGTGCGGAAAAGTGCAGGAAGGACCATGATGTGAGCGGCTGACCCGCAGGGGGCGCCCGCTACGAGCGGTCTGCAGCAATGTACCGCTTGCGGGGACAGCACACCATGGCGCGGCCGCCTAAGGCTGGGAGTCAAACTAGCAACGCTGTAACCCGGGACCGCTTATGCCTCACGCCGCCTATATTTTTGACGCCGTCCGAACGCCTCGTGGCAAAGGTAAACCAGATGGATCACTGCATGAGGTAAAGCCTGTACGCCTGGTCGCTGATCTGCTCACCGCGTTGCAAACACGCTATGACCTCGACACTGCCATGGTGAGTGATGTCGTGCTTGGGTGCGGACAGGCGCTTGGCGAACAAGGCGGTGCGATCGGTAAGGCGGCTGCCTTGATGGCGGGCTGGGACGACAGTGTGGCGGGTTGTCAGGTCGACCGCTTCTGCGGCTCCGGCCTTGAAACCGTGAACTCGGCCGCGACGCGGATCATGAGTGGCATGGAAGATCTGATCGTTGCGGGCGGCGTTGAGTCCATGTCCAGGATTCCGATGGGCTCGGGCGGCGGTGCATTGTTTTTCGACAGCGAACTGATGACCAAGGCCGGTTCTGTATCTCAAGGCGTGTCTGCGGACCTCATTGCAACGATCGGCGGCTACACCCGCGAGGATGTTGATGCATTTGCGCTTGGCTCTCAGCTTAAGGCGGCAGAGGCGCAGGCCAACGGCTACTTCGACAAGAGTCTCGTGCCCGTGCGTGATGCGGTTGGGCAAACAATTCTCAGCCATGACGAATTCGTCAAGCCAAAGACGACAATGGAGGGGCTGGGCGCGCTCAAGCCGTCCTTTGCGAAAATGGGCGCCATGGGAATGGACGCTGTCTGTCTGGCGAAATATCCGGAAGTGGCGAGCATCGACCATGTTCATACCGCGGGCAACTCGTCAGGTGTCGTCGATGGCGCAAGCGCTGTCCTGATCGGTTCGGAAGCTGCCGCAAAGAACCTGAATCTGACGCCGCGCGGCCGTATTGTCTCGATGGCGCTCGTCAGCACTGAGCCAACCATTATGCTGACCGGGCCGGCACCTGCTGTCACCAAGCTGCTTGGTCGCACCGGGCTTTCCGTCGATGACATCGACCTGTTCGAAGTCAACGAAGCCTTTGCTTCGGTTGTGCTGCGCTTTCGGGACGAGCTGAACGTCCCTGAGGAAAAGATCAACGTGAACGGCGGTGCCATTGCGCTGGGCCATCCGATTGGCGCGACTGGCGGAATGCTGGTGGGGACGGTGCTCGACGAATTGGAGCGGCGCAAACTCAAGCGCGGCGTGTGCGTGCTTTGCATCGGCGGCGGCATGGGGATCGCCACGCTCATCGAACGTATTTGAGGAATTTTCTATCATGAAAAACGCAAGCTACGAAATCCGCCCCAGCGGCGCCGCGCTCGTCACCATCGACATGGAAGGCGGGGCCGTCAATGTGATGAACGATGCTTTTCTGACCATGTTCGACGAGGTCCTTGACCGATTGGAGGCCGAGCGCGCGACCTTATCCGGCGTAATCGTGACATCCGGCAAGAGCACGTTTGTTGCCGGCGGGGATATCGCGAAAATTCTCCAATTGCGCGAGCAGGGGCCCGATGCAGGGTTTGCGTTTGTCCAAAGCCTCAAGGCGCAATTGCGTAGACTTGAGACTCTCGGTGTGCCCGTCGTAGCAGCGCTCAATGGCAGTGCCCTCGGCGGCGGGCTTGAACTCGCGCTGGCAGCTCATCGGCGTATTTCTGTGGAGGATCCGAAGACACAATTCGGGTTTCCCGAAGTTGGCCTCGGACTGTTGCCTGGCGGCGGGGGTATCGTGCGCAGTGTACGCATGCTGGGCCTGATGAAGGCATTGCCGCTGTTGACCGAGGGGCGCAAGCTTGGACCGGCCCAGGCGTTGGAGGCGGGACTGATTGATGAGATCGTTACCGATAAGCATGCGCTGATCGAGCGCGCAGAAGCGTGGATTGCCGACAAACCTGAGAGCGTAAAACCCTGGGACAAGAAAGGGTTTGTCATACCCGGCGGCGACATGTTCGCGCCAGCAAATGCTGGCGCCGTCGCAATGTTCCCAAGCATGATCTTCAAGAAGACAAAGGGATTGTTGCCTGCGGCGGAGCGCATTCTCACAGTTGCGGCCGAAAGCACCCAGGTGGGATTCGATTCTGCATGCGATCTGGAAAGCCGCGCCTTTGCCGAACTTCTGATGACGCCTGCGGCTGAAAACCTGATCCGCACCATGTTCCTGCAGATGAACGAGATCAATGCCGGTGCAAGCCGTCCTTCTGACTTCGAAAGGTGCAAGGTTCGGACCATCGGTGTTCTTGGCGCAGGGATGATGGGGCGTGGAATCGCTTATTCTGCGGCAATTTCGGGCCTTAAGGTCTTCCTCAAGGATATTAGCCTGGAGGCGGCGGAGAAAGGTAAAGATTATTCTCGCGGTTTGCTTGATAAGGCAGTGGAGCGCGGCAAGCGCACGACCGAAGACCGGGACGCTACCCTCGCACTGATTACGCCAACTGCAGAGATGGCTGATCTTGCCGATTGCGATCTCGTGGTCGAGGCTGTGTTTGAGGATGTTGCTCTCAAACACTCGATTACGCGAGAGGTCGAAAGCGTATTGGGGCCGGATGCCGTGGTCGCCACCAACACGTCTACGCTACCAATCTCCATGTTGGCTGAAGCGTCCGGTCAGCCGGACAAGTTCATCGGCCTGCACTTTTTTTCGCCTGTCGACAAAATGCATATCGTGGAGATCATTTGCGGAAATAAAACCAGTCCGGACACGCTGGCCTTGGCATTCGATTTTGTTCAAAGCATTCGCAAGACACCGATCATCGTGAATGACAGCCGCGGGTTTTTTACGTCGCGTGTGTTCAGCGTCTTCGCCGATGAGGGCGACCGCCTGCTCAGGGATGGCGTCAACCCTGTCATTATCGAAAATCTCGCGCGACAAATCGGGATGCCCGTGGGGCCACTGGCCATCCAGGACGAAGTCATGATGGACATGCTGTTGCGATCCTTCGAGACAAACCGCGCGCTGGATGAGCAGTTGGGCGACAACTATGCTTCCACGTACGAAGTCTGCGGCGAGTTTTGCGACATGATGTCGTCGATCGGGCGACCGGGAAGGAGCGCTGGCGCTGGCTTCTACGACTATGATGAGAACGGCTCCAAAACATTGTGGCCCGGCCTCAAGGAGCGCTTTGGCGGCGACACGAAGCTTCCACTCGATGATATCCGCGACCGTTTGCTGTTCCGGATGGTTGTTGAAGCCGCTAGATGCCTTGACGAAGGAGTTGTGGCGAACGTGCGGGACGGAAATGTTGGCTCAATTCTGGCATTTGGCTTCCCCGTGCACACGGGCGGGGTTTTCCAGTTCATCGACTCCCGCGGCGTAGACGCCTTCATTATGCGGGCGAGTGAACTGGCTGAGGCTTATGGGCCACGATTCCAGATGCCCAAGGACTTTCAATCAACCCTCGATCGAGCCTCCGCCTCCAAGCTCAAGGAACCGGCTTGAACATGTCCGATGGAGACGCCCGCCCAATAACCGGTTCAATCGAATCCACACTGCACGACGGCGTGCTGCGTCTGACATTATCAGATCCCGACCGGCTGAATGCCATGACACCGGCACTTGCCGATGAGTTATCCGCGAATCTCCAGTCGATCGGTAGCGATGTCCGCGTCGTGGTTCTTTCCGGGAAGGGCAAGCACTTCTGTTCCGGTGCAAATCTTGCCGACTTGCTGAAAGATCCCGAAGCACTGGCCGATGGCGGGGCAATCCTTGAGCAACATTACAATCCATTGATTATGGCGATCCAGGCGCTTCCGGTTCCGCTGATAACGTCGATAAGAGGAGCCGCGGCCGGTGTCGGGGCATCACTGGCCTTGATTGGCGATCTCATTATTGCGAGCGGCACAGCCTATTTCCTGCAGGCTTTCCGGCGAATAGGGCTTACACCCGATGGCGGCGCGCCCTTCATACTCACACAGGCAGTTGGAAGAGTGCGTGCCCTGGAGATGATGCTACTTGCGGAAAAGCTTCCGGCCCAGAAAGCTCTTGAATGGGGACTCGTCACACGAGTCGTTCCAGACGACGAACTTGATGCCACGGTCGACGCGATAGCCGGGGAGCTGGCTGAGGGCGCAAGTTTCGCGCTCGGCAAGATTCGACAAATGGCTTGGGCCGCAACCCGTTCAGGACTGGAAGAGGCACTGGCGCTCGAAGTGAAAACCCAGAGAGCGG
The DNA here is from genome assembly GCF_003576345.1 of Henriciella barbarensis. Classification (GTDB taxonomy): domain Bacteria; phylum Pseudomonadota; class Alphaproteobacteria; order Caulobacterales; family Hyphomonadaceae; genus Henriciella; species Henriciella barbarensis. Next base: position 1,541,000 of record NZ_QWGB01000005.1, read on the forward strand.
CAGCAGCTACGCATGATTTTCAGGAAGGCCTTTCGGCGTTCATGGAAAAGCGTCGCCCCAGATTCACAGGCAATTGACGTGAGTGTCGATCCAATCGGTGGTGTCCCGACACCCACGAGCAAAAAGCCGGGTATCGCACCGCGTCGCTTGCCAAACATCAATATCGCTCTGCTACTTTGCTTCGTCGCGGCCATCCTTGAAGGCGTCGACATTATTGCATTCGGTTTGGCGGCTGCCGAAATGAGAGCGGCCCTCGACCTGACGCCCGGGCAAATCGCTATCACGGCTAGCGCCAATATGGCCGCATTTGTCGTGGGTTCTCTCGCGGCTGGCTATGGTTCGGATCGTTTCGGTCGCAAGTGGATGTTTGTGGCGGCCATGGCCCTGATAGGCGTTTTCTCTTTGGCTACGGCTGCGGCCAGCAGCTTCGAGACCATGTTCGTGTATCGTACGCTGACAGGTGTGGGATTGGGCGGAGCGATGCCGATGTTCATCGCGCTGGCGGCTGAATCCGGTGCGCCCGAAGGCCGTGTGGCACGGGTCAGTATTATGCTGAGCGGCTCTCCGCTCGGAGGCGTCCTTGCAAGCCTTTTCGTAGCGACGCAACTTGGGGAACACTGGCAGGCAATTTTCATCCTGGGCGGCGTCGGTCCGCTTCTGCTGATCCCTTTTCTATGGCTATGGATCAAACCTCCAGCCGACCCGGAGAGTGGAGCCGATGATGAAGGCGTTGATGATGTGCGCCAGTCATCCCGCCCCTCCGTGTTCTGGGCTCTTTTCGGGCAGGGGCGTGCAGTTCTTTCCTGCCTGTTATGGCTTGGCCTGCTATCGATCCAGGTCCTGACCTATGCGCTGTTTAACTGGCTTCCCATCCTGTTGCGCGATCTCGCTTTGGAACGGTCGGAGGCGTCGCTCGCGATGAGCATTTTCATGATGGCCGCAGTGATCGGTAATGTCGTTATTGCGCGATTTGTGAAGGGGCAGGGGCGCTGGATCGCGGTTGGTGTTGTTGCCGTTGGCGTGGTGGCCAGTCTTCTGGCATTCGGCATTCCAGGCCAGACTTTCCAGAGCCTGCTGGTCATTTGCGGTTTTACGGGCATGTTTGTCCTAAGCGCGACCGTCCTGCTTTATGGACTGGCCACCGATGTCTATCCGCTGCGGGTCAGAGGAATTGGCGTTGGTGCGGCGACTGCGATGGGGCGGATCGGCGCCATCGGAGGCCCATTGATTGCCGGCACCATGCTGGGTCTGGGCATTACCACTGGAGTCCTCTTGCCGGCGTTAGCACCGTTTGGAGTCATTGGCGGCGCGGCAGCTATTCTTCTTGCCCGCAGGGTGAGCTGACAGCCTTAGCTCGCAACTGAATTTTGAAATAGAAGAAGAGCGAAGAGCAACAGGCGCCCGACTGCGAACTGGCAGGCGGGTCGGCCTCTTTGCCCGCTCCTGAATTATCTGGTCTGCTTGATCATTCGCGCAATTCCCGCCGCAGGATCTTGCCGGCGGGATTTTTTGGCAACTCGTCAATAATTTCTACAAGACGGGGGACCTTGTACGCCGCCAGCTTCTCGCGACAGAGATCTATGATTTCGCTTTTATCGACTTTCGCGCCCGGCTTTAGGCTGATGACCGCTTTTACCGTTTCTCCCCGATAGGAATCGGCCACGCCGATAACCGCAACTTCAAGAGCGGCCGGATGGCCGTAGATCACGTCTTCGACTTCACGTGGCCAGATCTTGTATCCTCCGGCGATAATGACGTCCTTTTTTCGATCGATCAGATAAAGCCAGCCATCAGCGTCGAAGAAGCCAACGTCTCCGGTGTAAAAGCCGTCCGGGCGCATTGCGCGGGCACTGTCTTCAGGATTGCGCCAGTAGCCCGGTGAAACGCAAGGACCCCGCAGCACGACTTCGCCGACACCGCCCGTATCAAGCGAAATGCCATTCTCGTCGACAATCATGGCTTCAAATGATGGAAGAAGTTTGCCGACTGACAGTGTTCCGCTGTTGGGATCAATGCGCCGTCGTTCTGAGTGTGGTTCCATGAACGCGGCGCCACTGGTCTCCGTGAGGCCGTATCCAGTTCGCAACGCGACACCAAAACGCTCCTCATAAGAATCGGCTACTGCAGCGGGGACCGGGGCGCCTCCGCTCATGGGAATCTTGAGTTTCGAGATCGCTTCGCGCGTTGCGCCCTTTGCATTCATGATCGCAATGAAAGCGGTGATTGGACCGGCAGCAGCTTCAGGGGCATGTTTTTCGATCATCTCCACCACGACATCAGGATGGAAGCGATAATTGACGATTACAGCTGCGGCTGCATGGATTGCCGTAGCCACGCTCATCACCACTCCCGACACGTGAAAGAGCGGGGCCAAAGCCAGCACATTGCCCTTCTCCGGGAGCGCATGCGCGTCGCGCGAGAGCGCTCCGCCCAAGGCAATCCCGCCCTGTGTAATAATGGCGCCTTTTGGCAAACCCGTGGTACCCGAGGTATATATGAGCGCCGCGATGTCGTCAGGCGACACATCTCGTGGTTTCCAGGTTTCTTGCTGGTGCCGTTGGATGTACGCGTTGAAATATTCGTAGTTGGAGGAGGAAAGAGGCGTCGGCAGCGGTATCCGACTGTCAATCTGTCCGTAAGCGACAGCATCTGCGGAAAGAACGATTTCTGGCCGATGCGTACCATCTGGCAGCCGATCAAAGACGTCATTCAGCAATTGCGGTTCAGCCATGAAGACGACGGGTTGGGCATCATTTAAAAGCAGGGCGACTTCTCGTGGACGGTACATGGGATTCATGGCGACAAATACACCACCAAGCTTCCAGGTTGCGAGCATGGCAATGATCGCCTGTGGCAGGCTTTGTGCCTGGATCCCCAACCGGTCGCCACGAGAAAAGCCATGTCTCGCCAGCGCAGCCGCGAAAACGCTGCTCTGCCGATCAACTTCGCGATAGGTCAGCGTGGCGTCGAAGTACCGGATGAAGGCGCCATTGGGATTACGTTCGGTGGCTGCTTCAAACATGGCAACTGCAGTAGGATACGTGGAAAGCATTTGTGACATCTGAGTTGACTCCAAGCTGAATAGAAAATGGTCCCGCCGCTCCAGGAACGGCGGGGCCAAGGGTGGGCGGGGAGGAAACGCCCTAGAAAGTCTTACTCACACGAATGCCGTAGGTGCGCGGCATGCCCGCGAAGCGACGGGTCGTGTCATTGAGACGCGCCACATTGTTCCAGTAATACTCATCGGTGAGGTTGCGGACGTAACCGACAATTTTCCAGTCTCCGTCGGAAACGTTCACTCCGCCCTGAAGGTCGACAAGCGTATAGGCATCAATATCCAGCACCGGAAGCCGTCCGAACCCAGCCGTCGTTTCGCTGCGGTAGTTGATGGTGGTGGCGACAAAGGCGCTCAAATTATCGTTGATGTTCCAGCTGTATCGAGCATCCGCCATAAGCTGGTTTTCGGGCGTGTATGGGAACGACTCGCCCTGAAAATTCGCTAGCGCAGCCGTAATCGTGTAGCCCTCGAAATCGCTCGTGACTTCCGAATTGATATGGGTCGCCGTTAAGGACAGGTCGAGGCCTGGCATTGGCCGGGCATTCAACTGGAATTCGACACCAAGAATTTCGGACTCTGGCACGTTCACAATGCCTTCGAGCGCGCCAAGAACTGCAGGCTCCACCTGTGTGCGGCTTTTCAATTGCTTGTCTTCATAATTGTAGAAGAAGACAGCGCCACTGGCATCGAGCCAGTCGCCAATCAGCGGCGAGCGTGCCCCCACTTCATACGCGAGGACGGATTCCTGCACGACTGGCGACAACTGGTTCGCCGCGAGTGCGGGCAGAACCGGTCCGCTGCCACTCTTGTAGCCTTGGCTAACATTGCCATAAACCATGACCCGGTCGGCAGGCGACCATGACAGGTTTACGCGCCACGCAAGACTGTCCTCATTCAGTTCGCCCGTGACCTGGCCTGGCGTGACCGTTCCATCAACGGTTAGGCAATCGCCGACGGCCAGCGGCGCTGGAAGTGGACGGCTTGGCCCGCGCAGAATGTTGAAGAAGGCCGTCAGCGTGTTGGCCGTCTCCTGATTGCCGACGCGGCTACATGCAGCGTAATCAAGGTCAGCCTGCGTGTAGCGCAGTCCGACTGACCCAGTGAGCGTATCTGTAAGGTCGCGCTCGTAGTTGCCGAAGACCGCGGTTGTCTTGAAGTCCTGCTCTGTGTCGAGGAAGAAGCGTGTAAACGGACCGGTCGGAATCGCCGAGGCACCTGTGGTATAGGGTATCTGATAATCGTCGATCTGGGTCGTGTCGTCATCAGCATAGCTCAAACCGACGACCCAATTCGACCGGTCATAGTCTCCGACAAGGCGAACTTCCTGCGCAAAAGAAGTCGCAGTGCCCATGTTTTCCGTGAAAACGGCGGGCAGGCTCGTTGCGTCCAAATCCGCACGCTGGTGAAGATCCAGATCGGCATAGGACGTTAGCGAGATGATGCTCAAATTGTCTGTCAGCTCCCAGTTCGCCCGAAGGGCGGCCTGATAGAATTCATTATCCCGGCGCAGCGGGAAGCCAGCGTCATTCCAGTCAGCCGCGCGTGCGTCTTCCGGTGCAAGCGGATAGTTAATCAGCAGCGGGACGGCACCCGCGGCAACGGGGCGCTGTAGCAGTACTGAGCTGAGCTGTGACGCCTGAACGTCTGACTCATCCTTGAATCCACTCAGGGTAAAAGACAGATCGAAATTGTCAGTTACATCCAGATCGGCTGTAAAGCGGCCCTGCCAGAAGCGGCGCTCGCCGTGCTCATCATCACGTGTATAGCTTTCCTGCCAGGCGCCGCCATTATCGCCGCGAACGGCCAGACGCATGCGAAGGGCATCATTCACGGGGCCGGAAATGAAGCCCTCTGACTGGATGCGGTCAAAGCTTGAATAGTCGAGCGTAACGCCCGCTTCAAAGGAATCTGTAGGCCTGTTGGCGATGTAGTTGATGGCGCCGCCGGTGGAATTTTGTCCGAACAACGTGCCCTGCGGCCCTTTCAGGACTTCAACACGCTGCAGGTCAAAGGACGTCCCGGAAGTCATCACGGAAAACGGAAGCGGCACTTCATCGAGATAGACGCTGACAGTCGGCCGGGCACCAATTGAAGTATCGAAGAAGCCCACGCCGCGCAGCGAATAGACCGGAACACCCGCGCCGCTTTCGACAGCGCTCAGCCCCGGCGTCACTTTGACGAGGTCGCTCACGTCCGAAACGCCAACCTCTTCCAGCCTTTCACCGCTCACTGCAGTGATCGACATCGGCACTTCAGCAAGGCTTTGAGACCTGCGCTGCGCTGTTACAACAACGACGTTTTGAACGAAGTCGCTTGCCGGTTCCGGCGCGGCACTCTCGGGCTCGTTATCGTCTGCGGTTTGTGCATAAGCGGCACTAAAGCAGGTGACGGCTGTAGACATACACAAAAGTGTGGCCAGTGAAATTTTTCTCATCGTTTATCCTCCCTATGGCGCAAGCGCCTTTGCGTCTCTTAGGTGTACGCTCAGCGAAAAATGACTTTGTGGTCGAGCCTTGTCTGTCCCTGTCTTGGGCGACGAGCGGGCATGAAGGACTTTGATACGCGGCTGCCGGCCAAACTCAGGCGATCGCATGGCGCATGCCGTGCTATCATGTGGTCGATTTGGTAGACGAAGTTCCAGCCTGCGAAACGCTTGCTGATCGATCTTTCCCGCAGGGATGGCAATCGGCAGGACCGAGAGCCTTCTTGCCTGTCGGACAGATTCTAGGGTGTGCCGTGTATGGCTTCTGGATAGGTGTTGTGGGCTGAAACAGGCTTGCCGCAGTGTACGCAGACCAATTCTGCTTCAAGCTTCTTGCTGCAGCTAGCATGTACCAGTGCGAGTTCGCCCGCAGACCCAGTGTTCAGCCAGCGCTCGCCCCACTGCTTTAGCAAAACAAAGCTCCCATACATCGCTCGACCACTTTCGGTGAGTTTGTACTCATACCTCTTGGGGCGGTCCTGGTACGCCACTTTGCGTATGACCTCATACTTAACCAGATGGTTTAGCCGAGTTGTAAGCACGCTTCGTGAGATATCGAGGTTTCTCTGGAAATCGTCGAACCGCCGCACGCCGAAGAACAGTTCCTGCAAAACAGCATACGTCCATTTCTCAGAAAATATCTTTAGCGTTTCGTCCAAGGCGGAAGGTCGGTTTGGCTTTACGGCGTTTGAGTCAGTTGCCATGCTGTCAATCCTTGGCCTTGGTCGGGTGGGGCGACTTTTATCGCATTTTTGTGCGCCAAAATTCACGTCACTTCAAACCTGCATATTCAGACAAACCATGCAATCGGGGCTTTAGCTACCGGCGTGCTCGCCGAAGCCGTGATGGCGTGCCACCTTACGTCGAAGTGGGCCCGCCTCTGCTTCATTTCGAGGCCGAAAATGTCCGAAGTTGTGCCGGTTTGTTCGAAACCAACCTTATGCATCTGATCTTTCCAGCCACCCGGCAAGAGGCACCAGGCACTGCGTTCGGGCCGCGCTCTATTCGCAGCTCAAGGGGCGCGCTTACGAGTTGGCGCTTGCAAAGCGTGTCTTGGCTTGGTAATAAGTTCGAAATTCGAACTAACACCATGGAGATGCTCATGTCCGCCAACAGTCACCTAGATATCGGTGATCGCATTCAGTCGAACCGCGTTCACGGCTCCCTATATCACGACGAACAAATCTTTCAGGAAGAGCTCGAGCGTATATGGTTCAAGACATGGGTTTATGTCGGACACGAGAGCGAATTGCCGAACAATAATGATTTCATCATGAAATCAATCGGACCCCAGCCCATTATCATGGTGCGAGACAAGTCCGGCGAGATCCAGCTACTTCAGAACCGTTGTCCGCATCGGGGCAATCAGGTCTGCGTCAAGCAAAAGGGCAACGCCAAGCTATTTACCTGCCCATATCACAGCTGGACCTTCGCAAACTCCGGCGAGCTTATGGGATTTGCATTTCCCGAAGGGTATGAAGGCCATGAGACGGCTGACAAGTCGAAGCTCGGTCTTGCCAAAGTTCCCCGTGTGGCAAGCTATCGCGGCTTCGTGTTCGGTTCGATGGCGGAAGAGGGTCCTTCGCTGGAGGACCATCTCGGCGGCGCGGCCGAGATGCTGGACCGTGTTTGCCTGACTTCTCCGGAAGGTGAAATCGAGGTCACAGCGGGCTTCCTGCAGCATAAGACCCGCAGCAACTGGAAGTTTCTGGTTGAAAATGAAACCGATGGCTATCACCCGGCTTTTGTCCACAGTTCGATATTTGGAGTAGCTGATAGCGGAATTGGCGCGCTCTACAGCAACAAGTCGACAGCGCTCGCGCGCGACTACGGCAATGGGCATACGGAAATCGACCTGCGTCCGGAATTCCGAAAGGCTGATGTGCCTCTGCAATGGTTCGGAACGACAGCCGAAAGACTGCCTGACTACGTTGCGTCTATGAACGCAGCTTACGGCGAGAAGCGGGCACGGGAAATCATGATCGATGGCACGCCGCATGCGATGATCTATCCGAATCTGTTCATCGCCGAAATCCAGCTATTCGTGATCCAGCCGGTCGCGGTGAATGAAACGGTGCAGCATGTAACTGCGCTTCAGTTCAAGGGGGCGCCGGACCTCAACCGGCGCATGCGTCAGCAAACAATGGGATCCGTCGGCCCTGCCGGCTTCCTCCTCGCGGACGACAGCGAGATGTACGAGCGCACCCAGCGAGGTGTGCAGTCAAAGAACCCTGAATGGTTGTTCCTCGGGCGAGGTGAGCAGCGCGAGTATCGTGATGATGACGGCTTTCGGGTGAGCCATGCGACTGACGAAACTCCGTCGCGCGGGATCTGGCGTCACTACCGCGCGCTGATGGAGGCGTAAGATGCTTGTGACCGAAGATTCCGTTGAAAACCTCGTCCTGTACCACTCCGTTAGTCAGTTCATCTACACGGAAGCGCGCCTTCAGGATGAGCATCATTATGATGAGTGGGAAGCGCTATGGGCAGACGATGGTGTCTACTGGGTGCCGGCCAATGGGGCAGACATTGATCCTGAGAAGGAAATGTCGATCATTTATGACAATCGTTCGCGCATCGCCTTGCGCGTACGGCAGCTTCATACCGGACGTCGCTATGCACAGGAGCCCGCATCGAGCCTGAGGCGCACTATCTCGAACGTTGAAATAAGTGTTCTCGACAATGGCGAGATCGAAGCGTCTGCAAACGCGCTGATATTCGAATCGAATCTTCGCGGTGAGTTCGTCTGGGCGGCCAGAAACATTTATCGACTGCGCCGCGAAGGAGCGAGTTTCAAAATAGCGAAGAAGACAGTCATACTCGCGAACAATGACAAGGCGCTCTACACGCTGGCCTTCTTGGTCTAATGCGATGAATGGGAGAGAAATTATGGACGACGCCGACGAAGTACTGATCGGAGACGGCCCCGTTCTTGTCAGTTTGCGGAATGGAATCGCCGAACTGGTGCTTAACCGCCCAGATGCCGCTAACGGAATGACGGTGGAGTTTCTGTCGGCCCTTTACAAGGCCATCATGAAGATCCACGGCGACTCCAGAGTCCGCGTCGTTATCCTGCGCGGCAACGGAAAGCATTTTTGTGCGGGGGGAGATGTGAAGGTCTTCGCCTCGAAAGGCGAGAAGCTTCCCGATTATTTGCGTGAGGCGACGTCTCTTCTGCAAATTGTCGCGGGCGCACTCATACGCCTGAATGCCCCAGTCATCGCTTCCGTTCACGGCTTCGCGGCCGGCGGCGGGGGATTCGGTCTCGTCTGTGCATCCGATTTTGTGGTCGCGGGCAAAAGCGCGAAATTTCTTACCGGCGCAACACGTGCAGGCATGGCCCCTGATGCTGGCGCTTCTGTCACGCTGCAGCGCCTCGTCGGATTTCGCAAGGCGATGGAGCTGCTGCTGCGCAACACCGTATTGTCGGCGTCTGAAGCCCAGGACCTGGGCATCATAAATACCGTCGTGGATGACGAGAATCTTGACGCGGAAACACGTGCCTTGGCCGAGGAACTGGCAAGGGGCGCACCGCTCGCGCTTGCCGCAACAAAGCGCTTGCTCTGGAACGGGGTCGGCACCGGTGTGGAAGCCTGTCTGCCCGAGGAATCGCGCACCGTCGCTGAACTTTCGGGCACATATGATGCGCGCGAAGCGCTGGACGCGGTCATGTTGCGTCGCGATCCTGAGTTTGAAGGGCGGTAAGCTGTGTCTTCCGCTCTTTTCAGGGCCGACGCCCTTTCGGGCCAGGTCGCATTTGTGACAGGCGGCGCTGCTGGAATCGGCGCCGCGATTGTTCACCAATTGAGTGAGGCCGGAGCAAAGGTCATCTTTGCCGACAGGGACGAGGCCTCTGGAGCTGCGATCGCCGACCAGACCAGGAGCGACTTCGTAAAACTTGACCTGAGTGACTTGGCAGCCGTCTCGAAGATCGTTTCGGACTGCAAGCGTATCGATATCGTGATCAACAATGCCGGCGTTGATCAGCACGCTTTCTTTACCGATACTTCGCCGTCTGACTGGCAGATGCTCCTGCGGATCAATCTAGAAGCCGTTTTCGCAGTCACACATGCCGCATTGCCGACCATGCAGGCGAGCGGCTACGGCCGGATCGTCAACATATCCTCCGAAGCCGGTCGGCAGGGCTCCAAAGGCGGCGCGGTCTATGCGGCTGCCAAAGGCGGCGTGCTGGCATTCACAAAGTCACTTGCTCGGGAAAATGCGCGCTTCGGCATCACTGCAAATGCTGTGTGCCCCGGTCCGGTGCAAACGCCGCTACTGGATGCTGCGATTGCGGGCGAGAATGGCGACAAACTTGAGCAGGCCATGCGCAACGCAACCTTGCTCAGACGGCTGGGCACGCCGCAAGAGGTCGCAACTGCCGTGACATATCTGGCTTCACCTGCTGCAGGATTTATTACTGGTGAGGTGCTCGGCGTCTCGGGTGGCATGGGGTGCTAGAGATGACGGAACCAATCGACGAGATCATCCAACGCGTGCTGTCTGTCTATAAGGGATGGGGGCGCGATACCACGGTCGCCCAGATGCGTGCTGACTGGGACCTGTTGTTCGGCGTCGAACCCATGAAACCCGCTCCGATCATGGAACGCTTCGATGGCGTTGAAGCCGCATGGGTTGGTCGACATGATCTGCCCAAGGACAAACTGTTTGTGTATCTGCACGGCGGCGGATACCAGGTCGGGTCCCTCCGCTCCCATTTCGATCTTATTTGTCGCCTCAGCGAAGCAAGTGAGAGCATTGGTCTCTACGTCGACTACAGGTGCGCGCCCGAGTATCCATTTCCAGCTCCTATCGAAGATTGCCTCAAGGTCTATCGGGCGTTGCTGGAGGTTGGCTCATCGCCCGATAATATCGCGTTTGTCGGCGACTCGGCTGGCGGAAATCTGGCGCTTGCGACGACATTGAAGCTGAAAGCCGAGAATTTGCCCCTGCCAGCAGCGATCGGGTTGATGTCGCCTTGGACCGATCTTGAAGCGAATGGTGAGAGTTATGTCACTCGCGCCGGGAGCGACCCGATCCACAATCAGAAAATGATAAGGCGGATGGCGAGTAACTATCTTGGCGGCGCTGATGCGGCGCAGCCTCTTGCGTCCCCGCTGCACGGCGACCTTAGCGAAATGCCTCCGGTTTTTATCCAGGTTGGAGACCGGGAAACCGTGCTCAGCGATGCTTGCGATATGGCAGCCGCAATCAAGGCAGCTGGCGGCGAAGCGACCTGTCAGGTCTGGGACCGCATGATACATGTGTTTCAGCAGTTTCCAGATGAATTGCCTGAGGCGCGGGCCGCGATCGACGGCATGGCCGCATTTTTACGCAAGCACATCATTCAAAAAGGAACAGGCAGTTGAGTGACACTTCGCCAATCCTCATAGACCAACCTGCAGATCATGTTTGCCGGATCCAGATTAATCGACCTGAAAAGCTGAATGCCGTAAATTTCGACGTCCGTGAAGCGTTGCTTCAAGCGCTCCCGGCGATTGTTGAAGATCCAGACATACGAGCCATTGTCCTTGGCGGTGTCGGAGGAAACCTCTCCGCTGGCGGGGATGTGCCGTCCATGCAAGGACTTTCGGAAGAAGGTGCGCGGGAACGGCTGCAGCATATCCATCGCCTGTGCCGCATCATCTGGAACGCAGATGTTCCGATTGTGACGGCAGCTGAAGGCATTGCGGCCGGCGGCGCGGTTGGGCTGGCGCTGCTGGGAGACTATATCCTCGTCGGCAGATCGACGAAGATCATGGTCCCATTTCTGAAACTGGGCCTGGTCCCCGATTGGGGAATGATGCGCAGTCTCCCGCTGAGGGTCGGTCTACCCCAGGCTCGTCGCCTCATTCTTGAAACAGCAACGATTGAGGGTGAACGTGCCGTCGAAATAGGGCTGGCTGATAGGGTGCTCGACGACAGCGCGGTGATGTCGGCGGCTATCAAACAAGCCGAACGGCTTTCAAGGCTGCCTCGCGGCGCAGTTGCGATGGTTAAGGCCCGGCTTCGTCAGCAGCCAAGTTTTGAACAGGACCTGGCTGATGAAGAGCGCGACCAGGTTCGCGGTCTGACGAGTGAAGAATTCGAAGAAGGATTTCGCGCCTATACTGAAAAGCGCAGCGCGGATTTCATCAGCCTAGGCTGATCGCGGCCAGCAGCAGCGCTCCAATTGTTAGATCGCCAGATCCCTATCGTTTCAGGGGTCCTTTTTTTCCTAACGTAAATACCATGACGCTCCAAGCCTTATGCGCGTTGGTAGGATCCTATCTGCTGCCGGATGAGCCGCATGCCTCGTCTTTCGCCGGACCAAATAGCAAGCTCATGGCGCTTTCAAACAGGTCTTCAAATGACCGCCCTTCTACAAATTGTCCTCTGAAGTGCAGCAGAAACAATCCGTGCATGGTTGCCCAAGCGAGATTGGCGAGCGTGCGCCCGTCCAGATCTGTCTGTCCTTTGACTTGAGCTTGCTTTGCTATTTCCACAATAAAATTGAACAAGGCCTGTCGCTGCTTGAGATAGGCCTTCGAATTCCTGGTGTTTTCGATCTCGTCGGAAAACAGGAAAAAATATTCCTTCTCGTTCGACACCGCGAATTTGCAAAAAGCATAGCTGGCTGCTCTCAGGCGAGCTGTTGCAGATGCGTCGGTTGGATCTTGCGCATACATCTCCACCTGCAACTCTTCGAGAATCTTCTGCCGGATCGCAATCAGGAGCTCTTCTTTGCTGCCGAAGTAGCGATACAGTTTGGTGTGGCTGATATCCAAATGCTTGGCGAGCCGCCGTAGCGACAACTCTTCGGCACCGACCTGTCGGAACAGCTTTATTGCTCCGTCCAGAAAATCTTCCCGGATCGTTGTGTTTTCCTCGGCTGAATATGCGGGTCTGGGCATCAGGGGACTTTCGAATTCGTACAGCAATCTTTTGCGGTTCAATAAGCGGCCCAGCTCGAACACGCAAAGGGAACGCAGCCTTTGGTGGTTTGAGCAATAAGTCTGCCCATTACCAACCCATGCCGATCTTCAAACAGCCTTTGGTTTGCGCCGGTTGGGAAGGGTAGGGCTGATCAAGCGGCTCACCCGAAAGACGGGCTTTTCAAGGCCGAAAAATCCTTGACGCCGGTTGCAGCCTGAAAATCACAATGGCGGCCTAGGGCCGCGCGCGATCAATCAGTCTCTGGGCCGCGAGAATTACAGGGCGATCGATCATTTTTCCGTTAAACAGCACCACACCCCCATCCGCGGCTTCGAGGGCGCTGAGGATGCCTTTTGCATTTGCCAGCTCTTCTGCAGTCGGTACGTAGACCTCATTGACTGGTTCGACCTGGTCTGGATGGATGCATGCGCGTCCGCTATAGCCGAGCCGGCGCGACTGACTGCTTGTTTCAATCAGTTGGGCATTGTTCGATACGTCCAGCATAGGCGCATCGTATGCCGGAATGGCAGCCGTTCCACACGCTGCGGAAATCACGCTTCTTGCATGGAGCAGCGCGTCCCAGTCGTCCAGATCGGCGCCAAGACTTGCAGAAAAATCGACGCCGCCAAACAATATTCCGCAAGGGCTTCTGGAAGCGATCTCATGGGCATGGTGCAGTCCTCTGCCGCATTCGATTATCGCCAGGATGCGCTCGCAGCCCGTTGCCTCCGAAACGATTTCAAGATCAATATCAGTTTGCGATTTGGGCACCATGATGAAAGCCGGGCGCAAGCCTGATGCGGCGAGCGCTGCGAGATCCGCATTACCTTCGGGCGTGCGAGGTGAATTGATGCGCAATCCGACGTCCACGCCTTTGGAGTTATTTGCCAGCCAGACCAAAGCAGTTTCGCGTGCTGCTGCCTTCCGAGAGGGCTGCACGGCGTCTTCGAGATCAATAATTATAGCGTCAGCACCAGCGCGCGCAGCCTTGTCGAACCTGTCCTCACGCGTGCCCGGCACGAAAAGAAGGCTGCGATAGGTTGGAAGCCGCGTCATGATAGATGATCCTGGAATTCGCCGCGTTCGAATGCCTCTTTAAGTTTGAATCGCTGTATCTTGCCTGAGCCCGTCAGCGGCCAATCCTCGACCCATACCCAAAAAGCAGGTGTTTTTTGCGGGGACAGGCGTTCGCGCACGAAGGCTTTGAGAGCCGCCCCGTCCGGTCGGTCGTCGCCATGACTTCGCATGAAACACGCGACTTGTTCGCCCCATTTTTCGTCAGCGACACCCACAATGGCGATTTCGTCGATCGCTTCATGTTCAAGGAGCGCATTTTCAATTTCGGCTGGAAACAGGTTCTCGCCGCCCCGGATGATCATCTCTTTGACCCGGCCGGTGATGCGAAGGTAGCCGCGTTTATCCATCCGGCCGAGGTCTCCGGTGTGAAGCCAGCCCTCCTCATCGATGGCGGCTGCGGTTGCTTCAGGGTTTTCGTTGTATCCCAACATGACCTGATAGCCACGACAGCAAATTTCGCCCTGTTCACCGATGGGCAACACGGTATTGTCCGACGGCGAGCGAACCGAAACTTCGGTATAGGGCACCGGCTGGCCTATCGTCTGAGTGAGGTCTTCGATCGTGTCGTCATACCAAGCCTGTGTGATAACCGGTGATGACTCGGTCTGCCCATAAACGATCTGGATCGGCGCGCCGAAGACATCGTGGGCTTTCCGACAGAGATCTGGCGAGACCATCGACCCTCCCGCCATAATCCGGGACGTCGACGAGACATCGCGGCCGCTTCGTTTAATCTCGTCTATCAGTGCAACGAGCATGGTCGGCACACCAAGCACAAAATCCGTTCTTTCACGTTCCATCACCTTGGCGATCATGGGAGGGTCAAACTGTTTGGCCAGCAGGATCGTCGAGCCGACGCCAAGACCGCCAAGCACAAGGATGGCGCATCCCGTGGTATGGAAAAGGGGCAGGTGATGCACAAATGAGTCGCCTGGCTTCATGCCACCGCGCGTCATCGCGTCAATCCCGTTTCGAACCAGCCCGTTGTGATGCAACAAGGCGCCTTTCGGAAACCCGGTCGTGCCTGATGTGTACTGAATCTGCGCTGGATCTTCAGGTTTTGTCTGACGTTTATGAGGCTTGGTGTCGTCGGCGTAGAGCGCTGCATGGTCGGTCAGAAGAATACGGTGCTTGATCGCGGGGATCTGGTCACAAACTGAGTCTGCAATCTCCTTCATCGGATTGCCGCGAAATTCATCAACATAGTAAATCGCTTCAGCCCGTGACTGCTGGAGAACATATTCCAATTCCCGCTTCTGGTACGCGGGATTGACCGTCACCAAGGTTGCGCCGGCCAGACCGCAGGCCAGCTCAAGCAGAATCCATTCGGGAATATTGTTGGCGTAGATCGCGACACGTGCACCTTGCGCGTGCCGCGCCGCGATGGCGTTGGCGAGGCGCTCGCAATCGGCAATCAGCTCTGCATAGGTCCATACGCGTTCGATTTCCCCGCCGGAGCCAAGCTCTTTGAGGGCAGGCCGGTCCGGAGCAGCCGCGCAGGAGGCGCGCAACATCTCACCAATGGTCTGAGGGTCCGGTAGAGGCAAACCTTGAGCGGGGAAAAAAGATTCCTTCAAATCGACCTGATACATTGGACCCTCAATTTTTTAACACTGTTTTTATTAATCCTACACCGACTCAAATTTGGCGCAATGAGGGAGTTGTTTTGATAGAGGTATTGTCAGCGGAACAGGTGGATTTTGCTGGCAGGACGACCCGGAGTGAGCGCCGAAAGCCAACATATCGATCTGCTTCACATGCACCGCATTATGCAACCGGTATTCGATCACTTACCCCCGACGATCCTCAGTACCGGTCGGAGCTGTCGCAGACTTCCAGTTTTGAAAGGACACTTTCAAGACCTTGAGCAAGCGGATCCATCTGCATCAGCTTTTCCTCTGCCCACCGGATCCAGGTCTCCAGATCCTGCTCGCCCGCGGATAGAGTGTGCTGTTTTGGTGCCTGCTGAAGCGCGCCTATGAAGCCTCGCAGCCGCGTGCTGTCCTCCCAGTTTCGCGCCATCTCCCTGAACGCTTCCCAGCGCCTGGCATCAAGACGAGCCAGCCGCTCCTTCTCGGCACGTTCAGCTTGCTCCTTCTCGAATTGTCTTTGCCATTCTTCTCTGGCCTTGCGTTGCTCAACCAGGAGCGGCCCTGTCGCCATCACATGAGCGATGAACTTAGGCAGGAGATCTTCAGCGCGCCGGCTCTCAGTCTCTATGAAATCACGCCCACTGAAGCTCCAGGAATTGATTGTAAAGCGGAGAAAGCCGGAAGGAGCGAGATTCGAATTGAAGAACTCCGGCCAAGCCGTCCAGCCCTGGTCATGGGACTGGACATGCTTCTGCAACATTTTCTCAATGATCGTGCACTCGACGGTTTCTCCACATATTACGAGCGCGGGTTTTCCCCGAAGTTCGCCGGATTTAGCGGATGCGCCAAGCTTTTCCATGGCTTTCAGAAACGCGCTTGTGACGAGAAAGCGATACCGATCCCTTTCTGTAAGGTCTTCGCGTAGCCGAGGTGCGAACCAGTCATTCCTGCGATTTCGACTTTCGCGTAGCTGTCTGGCTTGGTCCTGCTTGTGCGCGGCGACCCATTCAGCGACGATGGGGTGCAGGCTATGGAACGTCCTGGGGATTTCGACAGGGCTCAGCTCTCGTTCGATATCTTCCGCCTGGGCTTTCGCTCCCATTGCTGGGTCTGAGGGCTGTTCAGTCGCTCTGATATAGATGTATCTCGGCGCAGGACTGTCTGTTTGCGGCAGTGGGGTTTTCCTCACGCGCTTGTTCGCTTCGAGCTTAGCCCAATAGCCTCGTCCCGGTGTTGGAATCTCGTGACGATCACAGATCTTGGTCAGGCCACGATCCGATATACCAAGCTTTGGCGCGAGGAGGCTGACGGGTTTTGTCCAGACCAAGTCATAAAGTTCTTCGCGGGTGTATCGCTTTTCCGCTGTCATTCAGCTGGCCTCCCTTGGAAACTGCAAAGGCTAGGCATGGACCCCATCTAGAGGACCCGTGCCAGACATGCTGACAAGATTGGAACAAAGTTAGAACAACCTCAAGCGCACCAGAGCGGAATTTCAAGCCGCTGAGCTTAGTCATGCCCGCAAGCGTCGAGCACCTTACCCACTTCAGCCGTCGAGCCTCGGACGCTGAACACCTGCGTGTCGCTTCCGGATTTCACAACGACCCTGGTCTTGGCCTGTCTGACCTGGCGGGCGAATGCGAGGCCCGGTTCGTCATAGACGGCTGCTCCGCCGTGCTCCAAGTTTTCCCAGGCTTCACTGACAGGAGCGTTGTCGTCCACGCGCCATGTGACCGTTCGATAGTCTCCAAACTCGACATCGAAATAGGTCGTGGTCGCGCCAGCATAGATGGTGCCGTTCGTGCAGCCGATAAATAGCGCGATGTAGTCATTGGCCTGGGTAACGGCGATCACTGATTTTTCGTCTGTTATAGGATCGGTCTGGACAACCGACTGCCATGGACCGGACTGGGCCATGGCAGCACCGGAGGCGACAAGAGCGGCAATAGAAACAGCAAGAATACGCATAAGAAAATCTCCCTGAGGTTGCGATGGCTCAGGGATAGCTCGAAGCTGTTTATCTTATGTTACTTATAGTCTGTAGATTTATATTGGTCGGGGCGGCTTCGCTGCCGTCATGGATATACGGCGGCTCATCGGCAACAATCTCAAGGAAGTCCGCCAGGCGCGCGGGCTGTCGCAGGAGGCGCTGGCGCTCGAGTGCGGCCTGCACCGGACCTATATCAGCGGCATTGAAAGAGGGGCGCGCAATCCAACCGCGCTGACGCTGGAATTGCTCGCGATCACGCTCGATGTGAAGCCGTCCGCCTTTCTTGCCCATTGGAAAAAGCCACCTTCGGCGGATCGCTGAATATTAATTGACGAAGAAACTAGTGCATAAAAAACAATGTATTAGTGTATTGACGTGGCAATTATTGGCATCTAGATAGACAAGTGCGATGGACGCATTCTGATCGAGCATGAGCGGATAAGGGCGGACGTTTCAAGGGATACAAATAGGGCAATTTCAACCGCTTCGAAGGAAGCGGCGAGAGCCTTGTGTGCCCTGGTTGCATTCGCTGTCGCCTGCCTTCTTTGAAGCCCCAACTTCAAGGAGGCTCTCATGCCTTATGAAAACACCTCGCCACAGGTCCGCAACCTGACCGGCTCCAACTCCCTCGCCCTGGTCGAGGTTAACCTCGCCGATATCAAATCCCCCGAGCGCACACTTCGTCGGCATTCCGACAAGCAACTCGCCAAGCTTGCCCGCAGCATAGAGACGTTCGGATGGGTGAGCCCTATCCTGATCGACCGGAAGAACCGGCTGATTGCCGGCGAGGCCCGGGTCGAGGCAGCAAAGCGTCTTGGGCTCACCCAGGCACCGGCCATACGCGTCGAGCATCTGAGCGAGGCCGAGATCCGCGCCTATCGCATTGCTGACAACAAGCTCGCCGAAGCGGGTGAATGGGACGAAGAGCTGCTCCGCCTTGAACTCCAGGAAATCGAGATCCTCGGCTTTGATCTCGAGCTTACCGGGTTCGAGACTCCGGAAATCGACATCCTGTTTGCCGGAGAGGAGGGCGGCGCTGATCCGGCCGATACGGTAGACGCGGACGCCCTGTCCGGCCCGGCTGTCTCGCAGCCCGGGGATGTCTGGCAGATCGGGCCGCACCGCCTCATCTGCGGCGATGCCCTGCTGCCCGAGACATATCAGGCTCTGCTGCAAGGTGAGGTCGCAGACATGGTCTTCACCGACCCGCCCTATAATGTCCCAGTCAAGGGCCATATGGGCGGCCTCGGCGCGGTCCAGCACCGGGAGTTCGTGATGGCGTCCGGCGAAATGACGCCCGAACAGTTTCGGGGGTTCCTGCGATCGAGCATGGAAAGGGCGCGTGAGGCAACCCGTCCGGGCGGCGTCATCTTCGCCTGCATGGACTGGCGCTCCATCGCTCCGCTCGTGGATGTGAGCGAGGAGGCCGGTCTCGAGCTTCTCAATCTCTGTGTCTGGAACAAGACCAATGGCGGCATGGGGTCGCTCTACCGCTCCAAGCATGAGCTTATCCTCGTCGCGCGTGTTTCCGGCGCCGCCCATACCAACAATGTTGACCTCGGCCGGTATGGCCGCAACCGGACCAATGTGTGGGATTATCCGGGGGCCAATACGCCGGGCGGGCAGATGGCCGATCTCAAGCTGCACCCGACCGTCAAACCCGTCGCACTCGTCGCCGATGCGATCCAGGACGTTTCGAAACGCGGCGATAGTGTCCTCGATCTCTTTGGTGGGGCCGGGACGACGCTCATCGCGGCGGAACGGACCGGTCGCAAGGCCAGGCTGATCGAACTTGATCCGCTCTATGTCGATACGACGATCCGCCGTGTCGAAGCGGTCTGCGGGCTCACAGCGACGCTTGAGGAAACCGGTGAAGCGTTCGAGGTGGTCGAAGCGCGACGGACAAATGCCGTCGCCACCCTTGAAGCACCACCCGTAATCCGCACGCGGACGCGCACGCCACCAACAGTGTTTTCCGAAACGGGGAGGGCAGGCTAATGGCGATCAGACCGATCAACGACCCGAGAGTGCGCATGCGCAAAGCGCCTGAGCCGAAAGAAGAGGTTGGCTATGGAAAGCCGCCCAAACACAGCCGGTTCAAACCCGGCCAGAGCGGCAATCCGAAAGGGCGGCCCAAAGGGGCGAAGAGCCAGAAGACAATCGTTTTCGAAACGCTGCTGACCCCCATCGACTATGTTGAGAACGGTGTGCGCCGGAAAGCCAGTCGGCTGGAACTCATATTCAAACGAATGGTGGAAAAAGCGCTCAAAGGGGATCTGCGGGCCGCCGAGCGACTCATATCGATGTATGCGACCCTTGAGGAAGGCGATCGCCAAACTGATGCAGCCAGCCCAGCATCAGAAATCGACATTGAAGCCGAAGACGAGGCCATTCTGAAGGAAGCGTGGGAACTCTTTTCAAAGAAGGGAGACCGTCATGAATGACGCACGAACACTTGCCGCTCTGCAGCGCCAGTCGCTCTACTTCTTCGTCCAGAAGGCATTTTCAAAACTACACCCCGGCGTGGAGTTTGTCCGCAACTGGCATATCATGGCGATCTGCAAGGCGCTTGAGGATGTCTATGAGGGAAGGATGACCCGTCTTCTCATCACGGTGCCACCCCGCCATCTGAAATCGATCTGCACTGCGGTTGGCTTCTGTGCCTGGGCCCTCGGGCGCAATCCTGCGCTGAAGATTATCACGGCGAGCTATGGTGGCCAGCTTGCCAATGAGCTGTCGCATCAGTTCCGCACAGTGGTTGAAACGGATTGGTACCAGCAGCTCTTTCCGTCGATGCGTATCAATCCACGCGCCAATCGAGCCGCGGAAATCAAAACCACTCGACAGGGCGGCCGACTGGCTGTCGCCCGTGGCGGGTCTGTGACCGGCTTCGGGGCCGACATCCTGATCGTCGATGATCTTCTCAAGGCCGATGAAGGTCGATCAGACACTGAGCGAGAAAATGCCCGGGAATTCTTCCAGGGTTCACTGCTCTCGCGCCTTAATGTCCGGCGCACGGGTCGTGTCATCGTCATTCAGCAGCGCCTTCATGAGGATGATCTGGCCGGCAACCTCATTCTGGGCGGCGAGTACACGCACCTCAACCTGCCGTCGATTGCTGCAGAGCCGGGAGTTTTCAATCTTGGCTTTGATCAGGTGCATCGCCGCGAGGTCGGAGATGTGCTTTTTCAGGCGCGCGAGCCTCGTGAGGAGCTTGAGCGCATGCGGCGCGAGATGGGGGAGTTCGCCTTCAATGCCCAGTACCTGCAGAATCCGACCCGGCCAGGCGGCGGACACATCCGGTGGGAGTGGTTTCCGCGTTTTGATGATAACCCGCCACGAACGGCATACCAGCAAGTCGTGCAGAGCTGGGATACCGGCATGTCGGCAGCGCCCGACAGTGACCCAAGCGTCTGTCTGAGTTTTGGATATCGCAATCACGCTTGGGATCTGCTGGACGTGTTTCGCCAGCGTCTGGACTTCCCGGACCTCAAACAGGCCATACTGAGGCAGCAGCAGCACTGGCATGCCGATAGAGTGGTGATCGAGCGCGCATCGTCGGGAATCTCCCTTCTGCAGGACCTCAGGCGAGGGCCCGGTATGCGATCACGGTACTTTGGATTCCAGCCCAGGCTCGACAAGGAGGACCGCATGATCGGAGAAACAATCAAGCTCGCTGAAGGGTTTGTCAGGCTTCCGGAAGACGCTTCCTGGCTTGCGGAGCTTCGCCATGAACTCCTGGGGTTTCCCAACGCCCGGCACGATGATCAGGTCGATGCGCTCAGCCAGTTTCTCGCGCACATATCACTGCGGGCGACGTGGCTTGAGCCTGATAGAGTGCGGGAACGGCGTTCGATGCAGCGGCGCGCAAGATGATGCAGCCGAGCATAGCGGTTGGCGTAATGGTGGCCTTGAAATGAAAGAAACATGGGGCGGCTACCGAGAAGCGTGTCACTTATCGAGGCCGCTTCGCATAGTGGCCCCTTATGCAATCTAGACCGCTTACCGGCTGCTACGGGCGCAAAAGCGGTCGTTAGATAGTCATAAGCCTCCACGTAGTGTCGTTATCCTTGAAGGTCAACGTAAACACCGATTTGCTCAGTGTAGTGAGCATTTAGAATAAGTTACGCGATGTTTTTGGGAGCCATTTTGAACGGGCCTCAAAATATCATATGAAACTTGACATGTCGGAATATCCGACACATATGGGAGAAAGGTCGGAAAAATAGACGGGTATGATATGTCGTTTCCAAAAGCAGAATTAGAGCGCGCGATCCGCGACGAAATAAAGTCGATAAAGGATGAAGCAATCAAACGCGGCAACAGCGGCTCAAAGGGCTCTTGGGAACCCGAAATTGATTCGCTTAACGCACTCAGAATTTCACTGCGAATTGAAGACGAAATCAGCGTGACAATCGCCGAAGACAAAATCCCGGCTGGGGGATTTTCCGACGCAGAAAGCTGCGTAACGGCCTTCCTTAAAGAGGCTGAGCAAGCGTGGGCGACAGCAAAAGCGCAGGAGGAGGTGTAAAATGAGTGACGTAAAAATGGGTTTCGCCGGCCCGGAAAACGAAAAAGAACGATTGCAACGTAAACTGAAGGAGGCCCGAGAATACTTGGGCATGAGTCAGGCAAAAGTTGCTGAATTTTTACAAATTCAGCGTTCCGCAGTATCTGAAATTGAAAGTGGTAAAAGAGCGATCAGCGCATTGGAGCTTCGGCAACTAGCGCGTCTATACCAAAAACCAACTTCATGGTTCACTGATGAAGTCGTTGAAGGTGTTCCAGCAGATGTTGAGTTTTTAGCGCGAACCGCGACCGAGCTATCTCAAACGGATCGCGGTGAACTCCAGAAATTTGCTGAATTTCTAAAAGCAAAATCGAAGGTCGGCGATGGCAATCCGTAATGACCGTATAGCCATTATGAGAGGTATGCGGGCGGCCATGCGCCTGCATCGCGACCTCGCAACGCCAGACAGGCTTCGAGAGTCTATGCGTGTGGACGTATTCGACGCTATCTCGCGCTCCGGAGCGATGTTGATGTTTCAACCGCTAGACAAACTGCTGGGCGCCTACATGAACGAGGACGGTGAGCGTGGCATCATAATCACAACGCAGCGTCCAATAGGCGTGCAACGCTTCACCGCAGGGCATGAACTTGGTCACATGATTATGAACCACACGCCTCATGCAGACGATGATAACATATTGAGGCGAACGCCTGTTGCAGGCGGGAGCTATAGCAAAGTGCCCGTTCAGGAGCGCGAGGCGGATGCATTTGCATCGCATTTTGTGTTGCCTCGATTTTTGATCGAGAAGCATCACCACGCCAATGAGTTAACGGGCCGCGACTATGAGAACCCTCAAACGGTTTATCAAGCGTCACTGCGATTTGGAGCAAGTTACTCTGCAACACTTTTGGCTTTTGAGAGGGAGAATTTGATTTCCGCTACGCTGCGGCGAGATCTGAAGAAGGTCCAGCCGAAGTCGCTGAAAGAAGAACTCGTTGACGATTTTCAAGTCGATGGCTGGGCTCATCGGGATGTTTGGCGCCTGACCGAAAGAGATGAAGGCGGGACCATCGAAGCAAACCGCAATGACCTGTTTTTGTTGAAACTGGAGGAACATAAGAGCTCCGGTTACCTTTGGACATTTGATGAGTTGCAGGATGCCGGTTTTGTGGTGCTGAAAGATGAGTGCAATGCGCTTCATCCGCAAAACTTGGGCGGCAACAGTCGTCGATTTATTCTCGGTGATCCAAGCCGGCTTTCTGAGGGGCAATACACATTGCGCGAAACCAAGTCGTGGGACCCGGATGATGAACCAAAGTCATTCAGCTTCACATACACCAACACGGTTTCGCGTGACCCCGGGCTATACGAGCCGCAACGCGATCGGTTGTTGCGTCTTAGATGAGCAAGATCAAAGTGCATACGGATCTACGGGCAAGTTTTGCTGGTGTAGGCAATCAGGGGCGCAGACCAACCTGCTTGGCTTTCGCGACGACATCAGCGCACGAGGCATTGCACAGGTGTGCCGACCCGCTTTGCATCGAATGGCTTTACTATCACGCTGTAAAGTACGCGGGTGATCCGCCAAATGCGGGCTCCACCCTGCAGTCCACGCGTCATGTACTGATCAAAAATGGCCAGCCTGATGAATCATTCTGGCCCTATGTGCCATCAAATGTTGATTCCGATCACTGGAAACCGCCAACACCTGCTCCTGAGCAACTTTTTCATGCCAAAACTTTGGATGTCAGCTCAGCTTTTTCGGAGATTTCCACGAACTTGGGCCAAGGCGAAGCGTCGATCATTGGACTGAATATCGGGACCGCTTTTCTCAATGTTGACCGCTCAACCGGCGACGCCGTTGTTCCGGATGAAACAGAGCACCCGTCCCAAGGTGCAGGTCATGCCTTGCTGGCCGTTGGAAGCGGCGAACTAGGCAACACCAGTTACCTCCTCATCCGAAACTCTTGGGGAGCGCGTTGGGGAGACAATGGACATGCGTGGATCAGCGAAAGCCACATTCGCGATAGATGGATGGGCGGCTTTCGCCTTCAGGAGATTTAGATGCAAAGTTATTACAACCCGATGCAGCCAAGCAATTCTTGTGCAAGTGCATGGCTCGACGCGGCGCGACGTTTGCGAGATGATGGACCACAATACGGTTTGATCTTGCATATCGCAGACCCTGTTGCTCATTCAGAAAGCGATCATGAACTCATTGCGGCCGTCGATGAGTTTTTGCGAGCGCACAAGTCATTTCCCATTTCGACTGTGGCAAATACGATTTTTCCGGAAGAGCTATACGTCCCCGGAGACCGTCAGCTTCTCTATGACCGCTATGAACGCCAGTTTCCGCGGATAAAGAAAGCTGTCCCGGACTGGGGACGGTATTTCCATCGAATGATTTCCTGGAAGAAAGGCCGGGACGGTTCAACAGAAAATCAGTTGGAGACAATGATTGAGAACCTTTCAAAGTTCGGACCTGCTCGGGACGACGTAATCAATCGTTATCACATGTACGAACTCAGCCTGTTCCATCCTGTTCGTGACGCCAACAAATTCCGTGGTCGACAGTGTCTAAGCTTCATTGAAATCAAACCGGAACTGGACGGAGAGAAGGTGCGGCTCCACATGACGGCGCTCTATCGAAGCCACTTTTATGTTGCGAAAACGCTTGGCAACTTGATCGGCCTTGGAAGACTGCTGAACTTCATAGCCCGGGAAGCGGGCCACGAACCCGGCACGCTCACCATTCATTCCACATTCGCCGAATTGGATACCGGAATCACGGATTCCAAACGCGGAAGCAAGGCTTGGAACAAGAGCGGCACCAAGGAACTAATCGCAGATTGTGAGAAAATAATGAGTGGCGCAAGAGCCGATACAGCAGCTTAGAGAATACACACGACCATGCAAATTGTTCAATATACAGCCTTCATAAACCGGTCAGATCAATTTGCCGATCTTCCTAATGATGTTCGTAAAAAAATCAATATTCAGGGATTGATGAGCGAGATTGGTTCCGTCGTTTCTGCGATAAAGAAAGAGACGCTACGAGAGGGCGGCGCTCTTAACTCTGCCGTTGCTCGGGCGGAACTGGAAGAAGAACTTGGTGATGTCATGTGGTATGCTTTTTCTCTTGCTCGCCAAGAATTTTCTGGAACGGACACTGACCTGCTTAAAAATGACATTGAGAAATTGGTCCGGGAGGTTGGTAACAATAACGAGCGTGGGTCGCGCATTAGGGAGGTTTTGTCACCAGAACGCGCAGCAGAATTTCTGGATGCTGCCGCAAACCTGCCACCCTTGGAGACGCGAACTTTTGGCGATTACCAGAAAGTCGCCTTCAATACGGCAAGAACCGATGACGATACGTTGCTAACTGTCTGTTCGGCAGTGCTTTCCCAGCTTGGCGCTCAGTTAATGCGTCACACGTTGCCAGACGTCGAGCTGGAGCTGAACACACAACTTCAGGACAGAGATATTAGCGCAATTCTCGGAGCAATAGCATGGCATGTCGCAGCAGTTGCATCACTCTACTCCATTTCGCTGGACGCGGTTGCTCAAAAGAACGTGGAGAAGAATAGATTCCGACGACCGAGTGGTCCCCCGACTCCGCTCCATGACGAGGCGGACCCGGAAGAAGAACAATTACCGAGATATATGGAGATTGATATTGTCTCGGTCAGTGACACCGTTTCGGAAATGCGTTGGCAAGGGGACCCGTTTGGTGATCAGCTAAAAGACAATGCATATGAACCGGATGGATATCGATTTCATGATGTGATGCATCTTGCCAACGCCGCTCATCTTGGATGGTCGCCTGTTCTTAGAAAATTGATCCGCACGAAGCGCGAAAGTGACAAGACTGTTGATGAAGTCGAAGACGGAGGACGTGCCGCGGTCGTTGAGGAGGCAATTGTTAAGGTAATTCACTGTGAAGCCGCGCGAGTTGCAGGTCTCCGACAGCCTGACGTGCTTGCGGAAAATCGAACGTTATTTCCGGAAGACGAAACGATCCCGTTTTCACTATTGAAGCTGGTGCATCAGTTATCGATCGGGCACGAGCCGTTTACGAACAAATATTGGGAATGGGAAAACGCCATTAGGGATGGCTACAAACTGTTCCAGTTGTTCCGCGAACATAAAGAGGGGCGTGTCGTCGTCGATTTGAAAGCGAGATCCGTCGAATTTAAGCCGATTGTCTAAACTGTTCTCCGGAAATTTTATCATTCACATTCCAATCCGGTGGATACCATGGAAGTTGAGGTCGGCTCGCTGGTGTGAACTTTTGCTTTATTCTTGTTCTGCCAGAAACGCCCGGCACGTCTGGATGTGACACGCGAGAATATTTGGAAATTTCACAAAAGAGGTTTTGGCAATCGATAAGTTGGAGAGGTCGTCCCCACAAATCATCAAAATGCAGTGTCAATTCCTCGAAATATCGATGCTGGTTCTCCGCCATATGTCTAATTATAGATGAATGGGACAATGATTTCGTATCTTTGAAACACTTCGATATCCCATCAATTGCGCCAGGACCGGCAACCACGAACTCCATCTCTGAGAAGTTAATCAGAGGGCTGTAGTTCAAATCTGTTGTAAACTGGAATGCCAAAAAGGGCCCGATTGACGGGGCCGATAACAATAGTTCGTAAGAGCTCTCCATGGACGAAGAATTGGATAGTTTGTTATGAAATTTCTCGTCTATCATCCATCGCAAAAGCTGCAGATGATTTGAATGCTTACGTCTATACCCAAAGACTCGTCCTGCTGACGGCATGATATACGCCGCTGAATAATTCCTAATCCCCTCATCCTGTCTTCCAGACAGAAACTTGTCTGCGGCTTCGAATGAAAAATCTTCGAATGTCAGGGGGCCGAACTCGCCTTCCAATGCAACCCAAGTTTCAATCTTGTTGAATAGCTTGAAGAGCATTATGCGGAAAAAAATGTTCGTATCGTCACTAGGCAGATCATCACGATAAATGACTTGTGAAATCAGATACTGACTGACCCTATCAGAGGCTCGGTAAGCATTGGTGAAGCGATAAGTAGAGAGAATTGGATCTTCGGTGAAGACAGAACTGTTTGCCCCCGCGATGCGTTTCTTGAAAATTTTCTGTCGCTCGGTCGCAAAGTACCAGTATGCAGAGAACACCGGAGTTACAGCAAGATCATATCCCTCAACTTCGATCGATTCGATGATAGGTAATTTGCTCCAGGGCAATGACTCCTGTCGGTCAATATTTATTTGGAACAGTTCCGGTTGCCCAATAATCATTTGGATACCTTATCCATATGCCAAAAAAGAGGTGTACCTCAGGCAATCCATAACGTGTTAATTCGTTGCTACTCGCAAGCAAAGATTCTTGGCGTATAATCCGTGTGCTCACGGAGACTGATGTTCCAGCTCACTCGATGCGATCAGATCGCTCGGAGAATCCTGAGTTTGACAACAACACCTAATGACTGGTTTCGGGAACAAGCAGTCTCACTGTGTCTGGACTAACACGCCATTTGGAGCATTCGTCGGGTCATGGCTCGAAACGACCTCCCGAAGAAGCTCATGGCGGATGTCACCATGGCGCTGGAAGACGCGCATGAGGCGGCTGTCCAGGCCCAGTCGCCGAAACTTTGTGGGTTGATGTTTGAACGGCTGGCCGCGCTTGCGATCGCGAATGCACGAAAGGCGATAGAACTCGCAGAGAGTGCTCTGGAAGCCCATCGGAAAAATCGGCCGGACAGCTGACTTTCGACTGGACTTCAGCGCGCAACAGAGCGTCAGTGTGCAAGCGCCACAATAGAAAGACCGCGCTGCCCGCACCTTCGGCCAGGTCGGGCCTTCAGTCAGTGGGAGCGGATGATCGCTTCTGCAATCTGACTGAAGGAGGGCCACATGGCCAAAGCAACCAAGACCCAAACGAAAAAGAAGCCTCTCACCAAGCGCGAGCAGTTGATCCAGCTGCTCGGCAAAGCGGAGGGCGTCACCGTCAACGAACTGTCGAAAGCCCTAGACTGGCTGCCGCATACAGTTCGCGCCGCGCTGACACGCCTGCGGGCCGGCGACGGCAAGCTTGAAAAGGTGCCACCTGCAGAGGGTGAACGATGTACGCGATACCGCCTGGAGAAAGCCTGAGCATGCCGGTCGATGTACCGACCGAGCTGGATGCCCTGCGGGATATGTCCCGTGGGGACCTGCTGGAGCTGTGGTCGCTGGAGGAGTTCGGCGCGCTGCCCAGGAAAATCAGCACACCCTTTCTGGCGCGGCTTCTCGCCTATGAGCTCCAGGCTCGACAGCATGGCGGGCTCCGCAAGCGGACCCGGTCCGCTCTTCAGGCTATCGTAGCGAATGGGGTGCCGGAGTCGCCGGCAAAGGTAGCAACGACGGGCACCCGGCTGGTCCGCGAGTGGAATGGCGTTCGGCATGTTGTCGACGTCACCAAGGAAGGTGCGGTGTATCGCGGTAAGACATACCGGTCCCTCAGTGCCGTCGCTCGCGAGATCACGGGCGCTCGCTGGTCGGGGCCGCGTTTCTTCGGCCTGCAGCGAAAGACTGGCTGATGGCGAAGAAGATTATCCGGTGCGCAATCTACACCAGGAAGTCGAGCGAGGAGGGGCTGGAGCAGGACTTCAACTCGCTCGATGCGCAGTGGGAGGCTTGCAAGGCTTATATTGAAAGCCAGAAGCATGAGGGCTGGAAGCTGGTCGAGACCCGCTATGACGATGGCGGGATATCGGGCGGTCATCTTGAACGCCCGGCAGTTCAGTCACTGCTCGACGATATTGATGCCGGTCGCATCGACATGGTGGTGGTCTACAAGATCGACCGGCTGACGCGGTCACTGGCAGACTTCGCTCGGCTGGTTGAGCGGTTCGACAAGGCGGATTGCTCGTTTGTGTCGGTTACGCAGGCCTTCAACACATCGACCAGTATGGGGCGGCTGACGCTCAACGTTTTGCTGTCATTCGCCCAGTTTGAGCGGGAGGTCACGGCCGAGCGCATCCGGGACAAGCTCGCAGCATCAGCAAAGCGGGGCCTCTGGATGGGTGGGCTGGCGCCGCTTGGCTACGATCCGCATCCCGATCCGAACACGCGGGAGCTTGTCCGCAACGAGGATGAGGCCAAGCAGGTTCAGCGAATATTCGATCTGTATGACGAGCATCGCTGTCTTGGCCGCATCGCCCGGCAGGCAGAGCTGGAAGGCATCCGATCGAAGAGGCGAACCTTCAAAAGCGGCAAGTCGCTGGGCGGATGCGTGATGTCCCGCGGGGCCTTCCATTCCATCCTCACCAATCCCGTCTATCGCGGGATGATCCGGCACAAGGAAAATGCCTATCCGGGGAACCATCCCGCGATCATCGAGGAAGCGATCTGGAGCCGTATCCAGGAAGCGTTAATTGCCAAAGGTGGGCGCCAGCGCGGGCAGGGTGGTGCAATCAAGACGGAGGGATCACCTCTGACCGGGCGATTGTTCGATCAAGCCGGTAATCGGCTCACGCCCACCTATGCCACGACGAGAGGACGACGTTGGCGCTACTATGTTTCCAGAAGCGTGATGAAAGGTGACGAGGCATACGCCGCCGGATGGCGACTGCCAGCTGCAAAATTGGAGTCGGCGGTCGCCAAAGCGATTGGCAACTGGCTGGAGAAGGCGCCGGAGCAATTGCTTGTCGCTCCCGGCGCTGAAACGTTTGCCAGAGTTAGAGCTGCTCTATCGAGGCTTGGTGAGCAGCTGACCGCAAACCAGACACCTGCTCTCGTTCGACTTGTCGAGCGGATCGATCTTAAGCCGGGCGAGATGCGGCTGGCTGTCAATCCGGATGCGATTGCTGAGGCGTGCGGGCTCTGCCGTGAAGACATTGCCCGGGATGCGCTGGTGCATGTTGAAGCTTTCACCGAACGCAAGCGCGGGGTCGAGACGATCCTCATTCTTGGCGCTGAAACACCGAACCGGGATGAGACGCTGATCAAGGCTGTCGCGCGTGCGCATGCCTGGGCGGAAGAATGGAAGGCCGGCGCATCGCTGCCGGATATTGCCAGGCGCATCGGCTGGACGACATCGCCGCTGCGTCAGAGATTGAAGCTCGCTTTCCTATCGCCGGCCATCGTTCAGGCCATTCTGGATGGCCGCCAGCCCGCCGATCTCAGCCTCGAAAAGCTGCTGCGTACAGACATCCCGCTGGACTGGGATCGCCAGGCAGAAGTGCTTGGATTTGCGTTTGCCTGATCTTCCGATGCCGTTCCCTGTTCCCGGAATCAAATTCCCTGATCCGCGGATTTCCATTCCCTGTTCCGTGGTTTAGGGAATTTGACTTCTAACCCCTTGTAAACACTGCATTTGCGGGAAGTGGATTCCAAGCCCGTCCCTGATAATTCTGCAAAATACCCTGTAAATCGGGGGGTATCAGGGAAAGCGGGCCTAAGAGATCTGGCGAAAGTGGCCGTTAGAGACGACTGGCGAAAATTGCGGGAAGAGCAGGGAAAATCGGGCGAGCAGAGACGGCAGCTCAAGAAAAAGCCCGCCAGTGGCGGGCGATCAGGGCGCAATCCGGATCTGGTTTTCAAATCAGGGTCTGCGTGGCGGTGTTGTCAGACTAATGCAAAGTGGTCTCTGTTTTTCAATGAATACACCGGCTTAGACGGCCAGAAGCTGGCGCCATTCGAGGAGGGCGGCGTCTCGGTTCAGCTTGAAGCGACTTCTTGAATTGAGGTGACGGTCCAGGTTGAAGTGGTTGTGAAACGAAGCGTGTGTCGACGCGAACTTCTGCAGGTTCGACATTTGCCTGAACCTCGACATCGCTCGCTCTCGTCGTCGGAACGGCAAATGTGAATTTTCAGCTCGATTGTTGAGATGGCGACCGACCTCCTGCCGATCGATATTCCCTATCTCCTTCATCGCTGCGCCGTACGATCTTAGCCGATCGGTGATGACTGTCCGCGGTGCGCCGTAGCGCTTCATGGCTTTCTTTAAGAATCGCAAAGCCGCTGATTTGTCTCTAGTTTTCGTGCCATAGCTCTCGAGAATTTCGCCTTCATGGTCGACAGCTCGCCAGAGATAATGCGTCTTTCCGTTGATCTTCACGAAGACCTCATCCAGATGCCATCGCCATTGCGTGATCTGACGAAGCTGCTGTGAACGGCGCTGCCTGATCTCGCTGGCAAACATGGGGCCAAAGCGGTTCCACCAGTACCGGACCGTTTCATGGCTGACTTCGATCCCCCGCTCGTGGAGAAGATCTTCGACGTTCCGAAGAGATAGTGGGAACCGTACATACATCATGACGGCAAGGCGGATGATCTCAGGCGACGTTTTGAAGTAGCGGAATGGAGATTTTGTCATGCCGGAGAGAGTAGGGCGGTCGGGATGGCCGACTCAAGCGAAGTTCTTCTGACAATACCCTTTTGAGCATGGACTGAACTTATCCAGATCCACCTAGGCGCTCAATGCTGGTTTAGTCTGACAGTGCCCCAGTTGGCCCAATCCTTGCGTTGCCCTCGATCAGCGAAGCGAAAGAAGTGTCGATGACAACAACTGCGTTAGGCCATGGCCGTCTTGAAGATCGGCTGAACAATTTCACAGCGCTACGGATCGGATTTGCATTCCTTATCCTATATGGACATTCGCTCATGATACCCCAAGGCCTACCGATGGAAGGGACATGGGCAAGCGTAATCGACACCATTGTACAATACGCGCTCGATGGCTTCTTTATCTTGTCAGGCTATATGCTTGCCGCGTCGCTAGCCAAATCGCAGGATATGACAAGTTATTGGCTAGCGCGGAGCCTCCGCATTTTTCCTGGCTTGGTCATTGTTGTTTTCGCCTGTTGGCTATTACTCGGGCCGATAATGACAAACCTTTCAATAAGCGCGTATTTCGCTTCTTCACAAAGCTGGGCTTATCCATTTTTGACACTGTCACAGCTCAACCCGCAAGGCGAACTTCAAGGCGTATTCGAGCACAATGCAATAAATGAAATTAACCGGCCTCTGTGGACTATTCGCTACGAGTTGGTTTGCTATGTGCTAGCAGGTGTCGCAGCTGGCCTAGGCGTATGGCGTCAGTCTTGGGGCATACCAGCGATTTTCGCTGCGTCCTTGATAGCATCATTCA
This sequence comes from Henriciella barbarensis, assembly GCF_003576345.1. Lineage (GTDB taxonomy): Bacteria > Pseudomonadota > Alphaproteobacteria > Caulobacterales > Hyphomonadaceae > Henriciella > Henriciella barbarensis. The sequence goes on from NZ_QWGB01000005.1 coordinate 1,572,740, forward strand.
GCATTCAAGTGTTTACCTATACCGGTCCACTAGATGAAACTGCTGGAGCTATGGCTCGCTTCGGACCTGCATTTATGACAGGGGCGCTTTTCTACCGCCTCAAACATTTAATCGCCCTTACTGCCTTTGGTTCGGTCCTGGTCCTGTTGTTGGCCTATGCCTCTTTCGGAACTCCTGCTGGCATAGTCGTCGGCCAACTCGCCAATGCGTACGTCTTACTATGGTTGGGGTTTAAAAAGATCCCTGGCTCGATGGGGCGGCAAGTTCGAGACGTTAAAGATATATCCTACGGCGTCTACATCCTGCATTGGCCAATTGGACAGATGGCTGTGGCGCTGAATCCTGGTATTGGGATAGGCACCTTGTTCGCTGTCATGGCCTCTAGTACGCTCATAATGGCTATAGCGCTTCGTCATTTTGTCGAAGAGCCGGCTCTGCGGGCAAAGCCAGCCCTAGGCGTTAGTTTGAACAGTGCAATCAATCGAAGCCCCAGCCGCGTTGTTTACAATTGAAAGGCTCAGCGAACGCCCGAAGATCCCGCTTGATCGCGATCGGCGAGTTTTTGCGACATTTAGAAAAAAACTAGCTCGCTTTGGCACCTTCAGTTGAACTTTGCTTGAGCCGGACATCCCGATTGCCTTAATCTCTGCCACACGATCACATCATCCAGAGCAGTATCTGGATGCCGAAGATCACAACGACCCATCTATATAGCCGGCGCTCCATCGGAGAGCGCTTATTCTGCAACCTCCCCGTTTGATTCCTGGTGGTCCATCACGCCGTCAAGGCAATTTGCACCGTCGGTATTTTTCTTGCAGATCGCCATGATCCTGTAGGAGGCGTCGCGGCCTTGTTTGACCATGAATTCAACCTCGTCGCCTTCGGAAAAACGAGAGAGATCAACTCCGCCCATAATACCGAACCCCATGGTCATGGCGCCCATGGCAATGCCCTCGAAGGGGCCGTGCTCGATCGTCAGAAAGTCCTGTTCGTCATCGACCGATCGGATTGTGCCGAAGGCGTGACCGATGCCACCATTGCCGGCCTTATGACCTGCGTGATGCATAGCGTTGTCTTCGGCTATATCCATGGGCGTTGCTGCTGTGTCCCCCGAGGCGGGTAGTGTGTCGCGGGCATTGTCGCAGGCTACGAGGCCAAACGCGAATAGGCTAACTGCGATCAGGTTCAATGGTGTCATAGCGGGTCCTTTTGGAGGCTGAGTTTAAATGGATTTGTGTCTTCTTCGATTGGTTCGGCGCTAGCGAAAAGCTTTGACCCCAGAGGCAATAAAGCGAGTGGCCGGGTGGCGATCCGAGTCGGAAAGCGCGCAGGCCGCGCATTCCAAGGCAAATGGTTGCCGAGCGTCTGAGACCCGGCTTGCGGGAAAGCCGGGTTGAAATGCTAAAAAAGCGGTTAGTGATGCCCGCTGACGTGCTCATCAGGCGTCATGCCAGACATGGGTCCGTGTCCGCCCATGTTGCAGTCCATCATGCCACCGCCTTTCATAATCGACATCATGGATTGCTTGAAAGCATGCGGATCCCCGCCGATCGGCATCATCATGGCGATATCATAATTGTCGCTGGCGTCCTTCTTGAGCACGAAATGGACGTTGTCACCATTCTCGAATTTGTCGAGCGCAACCATTCCGCCGACCTCGAAGTCCATTGTCATTTCATCCCAGCCGATCTTCTTGATCGGGTCGTGTGAAATATTGACGGTTCGGGCATCCAGATCGACGCTGTTAATGACACCAAAGCCGGGCGCCATGTCGCCGCAGCAGCTCATGCCGGACATGTCCATGTCTTTCATGCCGGCCTCCTGGGCGAGCGCCGGACCGATCAGGGCCAGTCCGAGGATTGCGCCTGTGACGCTGGTCTTTCTGACGAGGGTTTTCATCATTTTCTTCCTTTGTGGGTTGTCTGGCGCGGCTTTCAACAGAGGCCCCCGATGCGCGTCCGGGACGGGGGGGATAAGGTGGATGAATACGGGACTGTTATTTCGACCTCAGATATTTGATGAGGGCAGCGATACCGAGGACGAGCAGGAGCAAAACAAGCAGCATGAAAATCATGCCGAACAGGCCACCACCAATCATGCCGCCGTCCATCATCATTCTGTCTGGTGAGCGATCCTGTGCGGCCGCTGGCAGCATGGCGCCACTGACTAGCATTGGAATCAAAAGCGGTAGTTTCAACAGTTGTCTGGTCATAATTTTTCTCCTTCGGGGGTTAATGAGCCGGTCCGGTTATCCGGTTCGGTCCGGGGTAAATCTGATGGCATCTGCAACCCCACTCGGATGTAGTAGATGGCCGGGATCACAATCAGGGAGAGGATGAGGGTTGAGGCCATGCCGCCAAGCATGGGCAGGGCAATCCGGCGCATGACGTCCGACCCGAGACCGTCGGTCAGGAAGATCGGGGCAAGACCCGCAAAGATGGTCGTGACAGTCATCAGCTTGGGCCTGACGCGCATGGCCGCGCCTTTGCTGACGGCGGCGAACAAGCCCGCATCGTCGACGGGATTTTCCTTTCGCACTTCCGCGTCGATGTAGAGCAGCATCACGACGGCAGTCTCCACAGCAATACCGCCAAGGGCAATGAAGCCGACGGCCACGGCGACAGACAGGTTGTAGCCAGCCAGCCAGACGGCCCACATCCCGCCGATCAGGCCGAAAGGCAGGCTCGCCATGATGATGAGGGTCCGGTCGAGCCTTCCGAAATGGAGCATCAGGAGCAGGAAAATCAGGGCAATCGCCGCTGGAATGGCAATTTTCAGCCGCGCATTCGCTTCCTGCATCTGTTCATACTGGCCGGAGAACTCCACCGCATATCCAGCGGGCAGGTTGACGGCGTTGGCAATCATCTGTCTGGCGTCTGCAACATAGCTGCCCATGTCCCGGTCCGCGATATCGACGAAAACCCAGCCAGTCAGCCGGGCATTTTCCGACCGGATCATTGGCGGGCCTTCCGTATAGGAAATGTCCGCCAGTTCGCTGAGAGGGATATGGGCGCCGGACGGGGCGGGGACGAGTATCTCTTCCAGGTCTGTGGCACTCTCACGAAATGGCCGATCATAGCGCAGGATCATGTCATAGCGTTCCCGGCCCTCGACAGACTGGGTGAGTGTCATGCCGCCCAAGGCGGTTTGGATCACGGACTGGAAGGTGGCCATGTCGATATTGCGCCGGGCGAGTTCGCCTCGGTCCGGCGTGATCTCGAGATATTTGCCGCCCATGACCCTGTCGGCGAAGGCCGAGCGCGTTCCGGGTACGTCCGAAACGGCCGCTTCTATCTCCCGGGCAATGGCTTCGATCTCGGTCAGATCGTCTCCGGTGACCTTGATACCAATGGGCGTGCGCACACCTGTTGAAACCATGTCCATACGGATCTTGATCGGGTAGCCCCATGAGTTCACAAGGCCGGGCATTTGCAGCTTGGCATCGAGCTCATCGGTGATGTCCTCGACCGTCACACCTGGCCGCCAATCGTCCTTCGGTTTCAGCTCGATCCATGTCTCGATCATGGTGAGTGGCGCCGGATCGGTTGCGGTATCGGCGCGCCCGGCCTTGCCGAAGACACGGTCGACTTCTGGAACAGTCTTGATGACGCGGTTTGTCTGGCCAAGAATCTCCCGCATCTTGGTCGATGACACGCCGGGCAGGGTGGTCGGCATATAGAGGAGCTCGCCTTCATAAAGGGCCGGCATGAATTCCGAGCCGATCCTCTGGACGGGCACGATGACGCTAGCCGTCAGCGCGAGTGCAAGGGCGACTGTGATCCACTTGAACCTCAGGGCTAGATGGAGCAGCGGTTTGTAGGCCCAGACGAAGAAGGCGTTCAGTGGATTGGCTTCCTCGCGGCGAAAGCGCCCCCGCATGAGATGCAGCATCAGGACAGGCACGAGCGTGACCGACAGGATGGCGGCGAAGGCCATCGCATACGTCTTGGTATAGGCAAGCGGACTGAAGAGCCTGAAGCTCTGACCGGTCAGGGCAAAGACCGGCAGGAAGGAGACCGTGATGATCAGGAGTGAAAAGAATATGCCGGGGCCGACTTCCTGGGCGGACTCGACCAGCGCCTGACGGCGGACTCTCGGATCGGGTTTCGGTCCCAAGTCCGCCAGTTTCCGGCTGGCATTCTCGACGAGCACGATCGAGGCGTCGACCATCGCTCCAATCGCGATTGCGATACCGCCAAGCGACATGATGTTCGCGGTGACGCCCTGCCAGGACATGATCAGGAAGGCCCCGAGCACACCAAGAGGCAGGGTAATAATGGCGACTAGGGACGAGCGAACATGCAGGAGGAAGATCAGGATGACGAGCGTGACCGCGATGCCTTCCTCGATAAGCTTGTCCTTCAGATAATCGACCGAGCCTTCGATGAGCGGGGCGCGATCATAGACGGTGACTATCTCGACCCCTTCCGGCAGGCCGCTCTGGAGGCTGTGGAGTTTCTCCTTCACGCGGTCGATCACGGAGAGGGCATTCTCGCCATCACGCATGACGACGATGCCCGCTACCGTTTCACCTTCGCCATTGAGCTCCACGATACCGCGCCTGAGAGCCGGGCCTTCGACAATTCGCGCCACGTCGCTCAGCTGGACAGGTGTGCCATCCTCCGCCTTGACCACGACCTGTTCGAGATCGATTTTCTCATCGACATAGCCGGACGAGCGGATCACATATTCGGTTTCACCCTGTTCGAGCACACGGCCGCCGACCTCGATCGAGGCCGCACGGACCGCATCCTGTATACGTGTAATCGACAGGTCGTAACTTCGCAGGCGGTTGGGATCGAGGAGAACCTGGTATTCCCGGACAAAGCCGCCGACGGACGCGACTTCCGCGACGCCTTCCACACCTGCGAGTTCGAGCTTCAGGAACCAGTCCTGAAGCGAACGGAGCTCCGCGAGATCGACGTTGCCGCTTTTGTCGACCAGGGCATACTGGTAGACCCAGCCGACGCCTGTCGCGTCGGGGCCAAGCTGCGGCACGGCGCCATCCGGCAGCTCCGACCCCAGTCTTGAGAGGGCTTCCAGGACGCGTGAGCGTGCCCAGTACATATCAACATCATCGTCGAAGATGACATAGACGAAACTGGTGCCGAACATGGAAGAGCCGCGCACATCCTTCGTCCTTGGCAGGCCGAGAAGATTTGTCGACAGGGGATAAGTAACCAGATCCTCGACGATCTGCGGGCTCTGGCCGGGAAAATCGGTGCGTATGATGACCTGTGTGTCGGTCAGGTCCGGCACTGCATCAAGGGGCGTGCGCTGGATGGCCATCCACCCCGTGATGGCGAGGGCCGCAGCGAGCATCAGGACAATGAGCTGGTTGGACACCGACCAAGAGATCAGCTTCGCGACCCATGATTTTGATGGATCACGACCGGCGAGGTCGTTTGAATCTTGTTCTGACATGCCTACCTCCTAGCGCTCGCTGGCCTGGTTGACGCCAGGGGCGCCGCGATCGACATTCATCGGCATGCCGGCCATCGGGTCTGGCCAGCCGATCTGTTCTTCTCCATCATCGCTATAAGGGTTGGCGGGGGTGCCAGCCTCCTGAAGCCAGTGCCGGTCAGTTGCCCTGTCCCTGTAGAGGGCCAGACCCGCATCTCTGTAGTGCTGTGGCGCGCCGTCGAGCAACCAGGGTTTCAGGGCTTCTACGAGTTTGGCGAGCTGAGTGGTGAGGTCTTCATTGCCGGCGGCATCCCGCGCTGCGGCCAGCGCGGTTTGCGAGGCATCGATGACCGGCGCCAGCTTGGTATTCGCGTAACGGTCTCTCAGTACAGGCGCCAGGGCGAGGGCCGGTCCAACGAACAGCGGATCAATGTCATACCCATCCGTCAGGGCCTCGTGGAAATAGAGCGCCATGTCGGTGAAGTGATCGATCTCAGCCAGGGTTTCGTCGTCCATCGGAATATCGGAGAGCGGTGTTTCCGGACTGGCCGGTCTCGCTTCTGGAGCCTCCAGCTTGGAGAGGCCTTCTTTCAGGTTGGCTTCGCTATCCAGCAGGAACTGCCCGCTGGCGACGACCATGTCGCCACTTTCCAGTCCCGACAGGATTTCGGTCCGGCCATTGGCTGAGATTCCCGTTCGCACGGCGCGTCCGGAAAAGCGGCCATTGCCTTCGGCGATGACGACACTGGCACCCTCACCACCAAGCAGAATGGCTTCACTCGGAACCGAAAGCCGCGGATGGCCACCGACATTCAGGCTTATGTCTGCATAGGCGCCCGGGCGAAGATAGCCCGATGCATTATCCACTTCGATCCTGACATCGGCGGTGCGGGTATTTGGATCAATTGTTGGATAGATATAATCGATGCGGCCTTCGCCAGGCGCATCGGGCGCGCTTGGAAAATCGAGCTCGGCCGGCATGCCTGTCTCCACCAGAGGCAAATCGCTCTCCGGCACAGAGGCAATGACCCACACATCGGCATAGGATTGAAGCCGTAATATGGGCGTACCGGGTTTTACATAGTCGCCATTGCGGATTTGGAGCTCGGCAACCGTGCCGCCAGCTTCCGCATAGACCGGGACGCGCTCAATGACTTGGCGGGTTTCGGTGAGCAGGTCGATGGCCGCGTTCTGCATACCAAGTGAGCGCAGGCGCTGCCGGACCGACGCGATACGCGCCTCGTTTCCAATTTTGAAAGAGTTCAGATAATCCCTTTGCGCGGCGATCAGGTCCGGACTGTAGATCCGGTAGAGAAGGCTACCAGAGCGGACCGTGTCGCCTTCGGCATTGACCGCCAGATCCTCGATCCAGCCTTCCAGCCGCGATACGGTAACATTCTCCAGCCGCTCATTCGTCTCGACCGTACCGAAGGCTCTCAGTCTCCGGCCAAAATCACTTGTCTCGACCTGTGCTGTCCTGATCCCCATGGTCTGGATCATTTCCGGCGAGACCGCCACGCCCGAGCCGGTGTCATCGGCATAGACCGGGATATAATCCATGCCCATGGAATCCTTTTTCGGAACGGGGGACGTGTCCGGCTTGCCCATGGGATGCTTGTAGTAAAGGATTTCTCCTTTTGAGCCTGACGGCTCCTGCGGATGTTGGGCGGGCACCAAATCCATGCCGCAGATCGGGCAGGTGCCGTCCGGATCGGTCGAGATATAGTGCGGATGCATGGGGCAGGTGTATCGCTGCGTCTCGCTCGAAGCGCTTGGCAATTCAGCCTGGCCGCCCGATGTTCGGGCAGGCGCGCCGCATGTGGCAAACAAGAGGGCGGCAGATGCCGTGCCAATTATCAGGAATGTCTTTTTCATTGTGTTACCAGGAGGGCATTCAGGCGTGCGATCGAAGCAGCCTTGCGGGCCGTTTCAGCTTCGATTTCCGCCCGGAGTTTGAGAATGGCGATCTCGCCGTCGATGATCGGCGCATAGCCGCCAACACCGGACTCATAAGTAATCAACTGGGCCTCGACTTCGTCTTCGACGGCAGCAATTTTGACCTGCAGGACATTGATACTGTCATCGGCCGAGCGGATAATGGCGTCCCGGGATGCGTACTGAGCCGCCGCATTCCGTGCGGCAGCCTGGTAGCGTTGCTCGGCGCCGGCCCGCTCAGCCTTAGCGGCGCGCAAGTTTGGTGCCTGCTTCCTTTCGGCCCAGAGCGGAACCGTAAAAGTCACCATACCGGAGACCCAGTCATCCCCCGCGAACATCGCGCCTTCATCGCGCTGTTGATAAGTGAGCTGGGCGCCCCATTCAGGTTTCCACGCTGAGCGGGCTTCATCGACACCGTAATTGGTAACGCGGACCGCCGCATCGGCAACACGCACGTTATGGAACTCAAGCGCGGCACCGGACCAGTCTTTTTCATTCAGGGGAGGGGCGCTGGTCGAGGGAACCAGACCGACGAGCTCGACCAGGAGCGCATCGGTCTCGGCTTCTTGCTGATCGAGATCAACAAGCGTCCGGGACACTTCCGCCCGCTCGCTTTCAATCTCCGCGAGGCGGTAAACGGCCGGGCGGCCCGCATCGATTTCTGCTTCTACAATGTCGACAAGCTCGTCATATTTTGCATCTCGCGCTTCGGCGAGAGTTTTCTGTCTGGTTATTCTTCTCTTGTCAGCCAGAAGGGCGATCAGTTCGGCGCGCAATGCCGCGTAACGAGCATTGCGAATCGCCTCGGTCTGGACCGACATCGCCCGGGCTTCACCGGCGCGCGCTTGCCGGCCTGCGAGGTTTGGAATTTGTTGCCGGATGCCGACGGCTTTATTGGTCGGCAGGTAAGTGTCGAAGGAGGGATCGAAGATCGGAAAGTTGTTGATCCCAAGGGATACGACGGGATCCGGTAACGCTGTTGCAGCGATAGCACGCTCCCGATTGGCCTCGGCATCATAACCGAGAGCGGAAAGACTTGGATGCGACTTGAGACGGGCTTCAAGCTCATCAAAGCTCTGAGCGCTGGCAACCGTCGCCAGTGGAATAGCAGCAAACGCTGCGACCAGCAGGATTCTGGCAATGTGGGGCATGATAAAACGGGAATTCCTGAATTGTGTGAAACGATGACGTCAGGCTGCTGTGGAAGCCGAAGGTCACCGCTCTCAATTCAGGAAGCGCTGTTTCAGAGAAATGGGTGTCTGGTGTGGCAGGACTGCATTTGGCGGCGGTCCTGTCGAGAGGGTCGACCGTTCAGGCGGAAACGCAACGGGCGCTTCAGCGAGTATGATCGGCAGGACAGGAGAAGGATCGGCAGACAGTGTAATTGGGTTGGCGTCCGACTGCGCCTGGATCAGCATGGGCGCGCAATCTGTGCCCGCCAGGCAATCTGAATCCGACGACGACTGCGGAGATTTATCTGCGTCCGCCTCGATTTCCATCGCCATATCGTGGCAAGGATGACTTGTGCTGATTTCGACCTTGGTGGCCGCCTCGTCGCCCAACATGAACGGACATGCCATGACAGGCTGCGCAGTAAGAATTGCTGCGGCCAAAAGGGTCAGGAGTCGTATCAGAATGGGCATCGGTTTGGTGGTTAGGTCAATAATCCAGAAATTTCAGTACAATACATTGAGAGATTCTATCACTTTTTGCGCCCGCCGAGCACTGCCACAAGCTCCTCGACCTTTTCTCGTCGCTCGTCGACATTG
>NZ_QWGB01000006.1 GCF_003576345.1 Henriciella barbarensis
TGACCCAGCCCCGTAATTTCCGGCCATGAATTTGCAGAGTCCTCGACACGAAGAGGATGACAGATGCGCAAATCACGATTTTCCGAAGAACAGATCATTGGGATGATCCGGGAGCACGAAGCTGGTGTGAAGACGGCCGATATCTGCCGCAAGTACGGCATCTCGGATGCGACCTTCTACAAGTACAAGGCGAAGTTCGGCGGCATGACGGTGTCGGACGCCCGGCGGTTGAAGACGCTGGAGGAGGAGAACTCGAAGCTGAAGCGCCTCCTGGCCGATGCCATGCTGGACAATGCCGCCCTGAAGGACCTGGCGACAAAAAACTTCTGACGCCCGATGCGAAGCGGAAGGCCGTGCACCACGTGATGGAAACGCATGGCCTGTCGGAGCGTCGGGCCTGCCTGCTGGCCGATCTCGATCGGTCCACCTTCCAGTATGAGAAACGCGATGGCGGTGACGAGAAGCTGCGCCAGAGGCTACGGGAGCTGGCTGGTGAACGCCGCCGGTTCGGCTATCGCAGGCTCGGCATCCTGCTGGACCGCGAGGGCCTCAGTGCCAATCACAAGAAGATCTACCGCATCTATGCCGAGGAGGGGTTGGCCGTGAAACGACGACGCGGGCGAAAGCGGGCGACAGGCACGCGTTCGCCCATGCTCCTGCCGGAACAGGCGAATGAGCGATGGAGCCTGGACTTCGTGTCGGATGCCCTCAGCGATGGCCGCCGGTTCCGCACGCTCTGTGTTGTCGACGACTTCTCCCGGGAAGCCCTGGCTGTGGTCGTCGATGTCTCCTTGTCCGGCGTGCGGGTCGCGAGGGAGCTGTCCCGCCTCATCGCCCAGCGGGGCGCTCCGAAGATGATCGTCTCCGACAATGGCACTGAGCTCACCAGTCATGCGATCCTGAAATGGGTCCGCGAGGTCGGCATCGAGTGGCATTACATCGCGCCGGGAAAGCCGACACAGAATGCCTTCGTCGAAAGCTTCAACGGCCGGCTGCGCGACGAGTGCCTGAACGAGCATCTCTTCGACAGTCTCGGTGACGCCCGGCGCATCATCGAAGCCTGGCGGATCGATTACAACACGACACGGCCGCACACCGCACTCGGCGGACTTGCTCCGTTGACCTATGCCGCTCAGCACCGCAGACACCGGCCCGGCTCGCTTGAGCGTCGCGGTGGCTCCGCTCGCCGGGCCTTGACCTCAAACCAACCAACAGAAAGAAAGGCGAACAGACTCTCCGAATGAACGGCCCGGATCACGGGGCTGGGTCAAATGAAGCGTGTGTCGAAGCGAATTTCTGCAAGTTCCACATTCGCCTGAACCGCAACATCGCTCGCTCTCGTCGTCGGAATGGGAGGCGTGAGTTCTCGGCTCGATTGTTGAGATGGCGACCGACCTCTTGTCGGTCGATATTCCCGATCTCTTTCATCGCAGCTCCGTACGATCTAAGCTGGTCGGTGACGATTGTCCGCGGTGCGCCGTATCTTTTCATCGGCTGCCGTAGGAAACGCAAAGCCGCTGATTTGTCGCGTGTTTTCCTGACGTAGCTTTCCAGCACCTCGCCTTCATGATCGACGGCACGCCAAAGATAGTGGGTCACGCCGTTGATCTTCATGTAAACCTCATCCAGATGCCATCGCCATTGAACGATCTGGCGAAGTTGCTGGGCTCGGCGCTTCCTGATCTCGCCGGCGAACAACGGACCAAACCGGTTCCACCAGTACCGGACCGTCTCGTGGCTGACTTCGATTCCCCGCTCGTGGAGAAGGTCTTCGACGTTCCGAAGAGATAGTGGGAACCGTACATACATCATGACGGCGAGGCGGATGATCTCAGGCGACGTCTTAAAGTAGCGGAATGGAGTTTTGGTCATGCCGCAGAGAGTAGGGCGGTCGGAATGTCCGGCTCAAGCGAAGTTCTTCTGACAATGCCCTTCTGAACAGTTTGGCTTCGGCCCCCTGACGAACTTAGTTGCTCACATTAATCGTGAACGCCCCGCTTGCTTCGTCTCCATTTGCTTTTGTTTGAAGGAACAGGCGATGTGGGCCTGCCTCGATGAAGGTCACATCGAACTGGAGTTCGGGACCGCCTCGCGAATTTGCTCCATGCGGATGCGCGCCGGTCGGGTGGGCATGGATCATGTTTGAGGCGCCCTGGCTAAAGCCAACGAGATGGCCGTACGCTTCCATGAGCGGCTCCAGCCCTTCGAAAGGTGCGCCATCCGGGCCTGTCACAGTTACAGCGAGCGTGACAGGAACGCCGACGTTTGCGGCTTCAGGGACACTCAGCTCAAACTGCAGGCCATTCGCAGTGGCTGTCAGGGCATTATCGCTGGACAGTGCAGGCGCGGCATCCTCTCCCACGATGAGCGCTTCAGAGAGAATGACTTCCTTGCCTGAGGCGCTTGTCTCGTCATCATGGTGGTGGCCTTCATCCTCTCCATCATGGGTGTGTGCTTCTTCGCCATCGGCAAGTGCATATTGGGTCCAAACGCGGTAGGTGCGCGGGAATTCAGGCGTGAAGGTAATTTCGTAGAGGTCGTTACCGCCGATCTGCGGATGGACATGCTGATAGTCTTCGAGCCCTTCATCGACGACCATGACATGAAGTTTCTCACCATGCGTCGCGGTGATATCGGCATCCGTCACGGGGCGTCCGTCCGGGGCCTTCAGGATCAGCGAGACAGTCAGTCGCTCACCTGCAGCAGGCATGTCAGTCAGTGAAAATCCCAAGGTCGGCTCGCCGGTACCCGCTGCATGTTGATGATCGCCCTCGCCATGCTCATGGCCATGATCGTCGTCGCTCTCGGGCGCGTGGTTGTCATCGCCGTCATGAGGGTGATCGTCTGCATGGTCATCGCCTTCGTGTGCATGCTCTTTGCCATTCTCATGGGCGTGGCCGTGATCGCCATCGGTAACCCCGCCCTCGGAGCATCCTGCTGCGGCGAACGCAAAGACGCCGACGGATGCGAGAAGCGCGAGGCGCGAGGAAGCGTTGAGTTTCATGAAGGTCTCCGGACGGGCATTTGTGCAGGTTATCAGGGCTATTACGTGGCTTGCGGAACAGTCGCGCTCTCGTCAACGCGCTCCGCCCGTGCTGTGCGTTCGCCAAAGCGGGCATAGAGCGCGGGCAGCACGATCATATTCAGAATGGTCGAGGTCGTCAGGCCGCAGAGGATGACCATCGCCATGGGCGACTGGATCTCGCTGCCGGGTTCTCCGGCGCGTAGTGCGAGGGGGACGAGGGCAAGCGCTGTCGCTAGGGCAGTCATTAGGATAGGCACGAGACGCTCCATCGCCCCTTGCCGCACAGCCGACAGAAGATCAGGCGCTTCGCCAGTGTCAACGAGATATCGGATGTGCGCGACCATCATCACACCATTGCGGGTCGCAATTCCAAAGAGCGTGATGAAACCGATGATCGAAGCGACCGAGAGGACTCCGCCTGAGAGGTAGACCCCTGCCACGCCGCCAATTAGCGCCAACGGCAGGTTGATCATGACAAGCGTAGCATCACGCGCAGAATTGAACGCCATGTACAAAAGCAAGAACACACCAATAATGACGGCAATCGACAGGACGGTCAGACGGCTCGTCGCCGCATTGGCGCTTTCGAACTGGCCGCCATATTCGACATAGTAGCCAGGTGGCAGGTCGACGTCTGCCTCGATGTTATCGCGGATTTCGTTGACGGTGCTGAGCAGATCGCGGCCTGCGACATTCGCCATGATGACGATTTTCCGGGCGCCATTCTCGCGGCTGATTGTGTTCGGTCCACGATCCCGCCGGATATCGGCCAGCGCTTTAAGCGGGACTTCGGCGCCGGTTGGCGTGACAAAGCGCGTGTTCCGTACGGCATCCAGATTGGCCTTTGCGTTCTGGTCATAGCGCACGACAAGATCAAAGGCCGCGCTGCCCTCTAGGACGCGGCTGACTTCCGACCCCGCAAAGGCGGCTTCGATCATCTCCGATACTTCGCCTGTGGTGAGGCCGAATTGGCCAATGGCCTGACGCTCAATATCGACGGTTAGCATCGGTACATCGGCCTGCTGCTCGACAGAGAGATCGACGATGCCTGGCACACCTTCCATCGAGGCGCGGATCGTCTCCGCTTGCCGCCGCAACTCGTACAGGTCTTCGCCGAAAAGCTTGACTGCGATATTGGCCCGCGTCCCCGACAGCATGTGATCGATACGGTGAGAAATGGGCTGGCCGATGGTGATATTCATACCCGGCACGGCTATGAAAGAAGCGCGCAGGTCTTCAAGAAAGGCTTCCTTGGACCTTTCGCCCATCCGCAGGGCGACTTCGATTTCCGACGCGCTGACGGCTTGGGCATGTTCGTCCAGTTCTGCCCGGCCCGTCCGGCGAACGGTCGAGACGACCTCAGGCTGCTCCAGGATGATTTGCTCGACCAGCTGCCCCAGCTCATCTGATTGAGCGAGTGAGGTGCCTGGCAGTGTCACGGCGCTGACAGTCAGACTGCCTTCATTGAAGTCAGGCAGGAAGGACCGGCCTGCCATGGCCAGAAGAGCAATCGCCGCGATGAGACCGCCAATGGAGAGAGCACTAAGCAGCTTCCAGCGTTTAATTGTTCCGTCGAGGATTGGCGCATACGCTTTCTTGGAAGCCCGTGAGAGCCAAGGATCGTGCGCGGCTTTTACCCCCCCATCCTTTGGCATCAGGATGGCCGAGAGAGCCGGTGTTACGGTCACAGCGACCAGAAGGGAAGCGGCAAGGGCAATTACATAGGCAAGTCCGAGTGGTTGCAGCAGACGCCCTTCGACGCCCGACAGGAAGAAGAGCGGCAGAAAGACCAGCATGATGATAAGGGTGGCAAAGACGATGGACCCCTGAATTTCGCGCGTTGCGTCGGCCACTACGGACAGGACCGAGCGGGGCTCACCATTCGCCTTATTTTCGCGCAGGCGACGGGTGACATTTTCAACCACGATAATGGCATCATCCACGAGCGCGCCTAGCGCGATCGCCATGCCGCCAAGGGTCATCGTATTGATGCTGGCGCCCATGGCTTGGAGAATGAGGATTGTCACGACCAGAGAAAGCGGAATGGCGAGCAATGAAATGAGCGTCGCGCGCCAACTCATCAGGAAGGCAAACACAATTACGATAACGAGGATGGCCCCGTCTCGCAGCGCGTGAGCGACATTCTCGACAGCTACGGAAATAAAGTTCGACTGACGGAATGTATTGGTTTCGATCCGCATGCCATCTGGCAGGCTGTCTTCGGTCTCGCGGATCACCCTGTCGATCTCTTCGGTTAGGGTGAGCGTGTTCGTATCGGGCTGTTTCTGGATACCGAGAACGACGGCATCCTCGCCATTGTGAGAGCCCGTCCCGCGCTTGAGGGCGGGGCCAATTTCGACGCTTGCGACATCACGCACCATAAGGGAGACGCCATCGCGCACAGCAATTGAGGTTGCCGCGATATCATCGACGCTTTCGGCGCGACCAAGTCCGGTGATGAGATATTCCTGACCGCCCTGATCGACAAAACCGGCAGATGAATTTTCATTGGTGGTGCTTACGGCATCGGTCACGTGTTCGAGCGTAAGGCCATAGGCCGAGAGGCGCTCAGGGTCGACCGTCACCTGATACTGTTTAGTATCTCCGCCGATGGGAATGACCTGTGCGACGCCGGGCACGGCGAGCAGGCGGCGGCGCAGTGTCCAGTCCGCAGCCGTCTTTAGCTCCATTGCATCGTGCTGATCCGACTTCAGAGCAATAAACATGATCTCGCCCATGATGGATGAGACGGGGGCTAGCACCGGCGGCGGGACATCGGGTGGCAGGCTTTCCTGAACCAGTGAGAGCTTTTCGGACACGATCTGGCGGGCCCGATAGATATCGGTGCCCCATTCGAAATCGACCCAGACAATGGCGCTGCCGACCGATGTCGATGAGCGGACGCGCCGCACGCCAGAGGCGCCATTCAAGGCTGTCTCCACAGGGAAGGTGATCAGCGTTTCGACCTCTCCGGGAGCCATGCCATGCGCCTCAGCAACAACCGTAACGGTCGGCGCGGTGAGGTCAGGAAACACATCGACGGGCATGCGCATGGCCTCAATCGCTCCCCAGACCAGAAGGCCAGCGGCAGCAATAAGGATGAAGAGCCTGTGCGTGAGCGACGCTTTGACGGTTTGGGTAATCATGGGGCGCGTCCTAGTGGGCGTGACCGTGACCGGCCTCGGCAGGGCCGGACGCGGCGAGGTGAACGAGGTAGGCGCCTTGGGATACGACGCGCTCTCCAGCTTCGACGCCGGACGAGATGCCCAGTTGGTCGCCGTCTCGCAGTGCGATCCTCACCACGCGCCGTTCCCAGTTCTCACCGTCAGCCATCACATAGACGACATCCTGACCTGCATCATCAATCACGGCGGAAGCCGGAATGATCGGACCGGTAAAACCTTCCGACGTGCGCACACCCGCAATGACGGATGTGCCGGGCGAGAAGCGCGCTCCGGGATTTCTGAACTCGAACATGACCGGCTGTGTGCGAGTGCGCGGATCAACACCGATCTGAGCGGAGACCAGGCGCCCGTCGAGATTTTCGAGATCGTAGACAGTATCGGACCCAGGAATTTTGAACCATGCACCCTGAGGTACCGTCAGTCCCGGCAAATCGGCTTCTGCGACACGGGCGACGAGGCGCAAGCGGTCGTCGTTCACAATTCTGAAGAGTGGGTCGCCAGCACTAACGAAATTGCCATCAGAAGCATTGATCTCGACCAGCCGCCCCGAAATCGGCGCAGTCACCGTGACTCCGCCGCCTCCGCCTGCCGAATTCAGCCGGGCGCGAGCGGCGTTCGCGCGAGCCTCTGCCTGCTGTAGAGCCGCTTCAGCATCATCAAGCCGTCTGCGTGGCACAGCGCCATCTTCAAGCAGACCTTGTACGCGTTCATAATCCCTACGGGCCGCTTCCAGCGCGGCGCCCGTGCTGTTCACATCAGCCACGAGCGTTGCACGGTCTAGGTCACCGCCGAGCCGAGGAGCGATGCGAGCAAGGATCTCGCCGCGGCTGAGACCCGCACCTAGATCGGGGAAGCCGCTTGCGGGCGCGCTGAGCTGCCCCTCAGCCGGGGCCGAAATGACAGACTGCGCATTTTGCGAAACCGAAAGCGAGCCCGGCGCCGAAATCGAGCGTGACAACCGGCCAGACTCAACCGGAGCGGTCGCAAAATCGACCTTCCACTGCTGCTCCTTCAGGAAAGGTACAAGCTCCTGTTCCTCGCCATGCTCTGGCAGGGAGGCGTCGGCCTCGCTGGCACTGCGGTAGACCTGATACTCGCCTAGCTCATGTACGGATGTTACATCGCCGCTGCGTAGCTCGACAGTAACAAGGCGGCGGGTCGCATGGCGCGGCACAGCAACCGGACGGAAAATACCCGCGGTCGGTGATGGCCCCGCACGAAAAACTTCTTCCGCCGCGCCGCCGCCGGACAGGCGCACAATCACGTCCCCATCGCTAACAGGCTCGAATGTATCAAGCCTTGTGAAGTGTGCGGCAAAGGGCGACTCCCTTCCGACTGCAAAGGGCGGAAACTCAACAAACAGTTCGGCAGTGTCGGTGAAGTCGGTAACGACAACGCCCCCGCCATGACCATGACCGTGATCGTCGCCTTCGTCAGCATGCCCGCCATCGGCGTCATGCGCGTGTCCTCCGTCGTCGGCGTGCTCATGCCCATGATCGTCGCCTCCGCCACAGGCAGTCAGGCTAAGCGCAAGCAGGCTCGCAGCGAGATAAGTCAGACGGCTCATTGTTCAGTCTCCGGGAGAAGTTCGGCAAGGTCGAGGACGGCCTTGCGGGCATCATGTTGCAGGCTGATCGTGCGCAGCTCGGCATCACGGGCCGATTGAAGCGCATCAATGATTTCAAACACGGCGATCTCACCGCCATTGAAGGCAGACTGAGCGATCTCTCGCAGTTCCGTTGCAGAAGACAGTGCCCCGGACTCATAGCGGTCAGTCGCCGCAATCAGGGACTGAGCGCGGTTCCGCAGGGAGGCGATCTCACTTGCAAGCTGCGCCTCGGTAAGACGCACGCGGGCCTCTGCTTCGTTCACATCGGCGGCTCGGGCGCGGTACTCCCCCTGATTGCGATCAAAGAGCGGCAGCGGGACGCTTAGGCTGAAGAGCAAGCCGGTTGACTCAGAGAGCCCTTCAGTCTGACGGACGCCTGCGCCGAAAGTAATGTCAGGCATGAACTTGGAGGCGGACTCTCTTCGCCATCTCGCGCCTTCAGCTTCAGCCTGAAGTGCACGGATAACCGGCGAGGCAGCGACTGAGTAAGCTTCGCTAATGACGGTGTCAGGTAACAGGGCGTCCGTCAAAACGACTTGGCCTGCAAGTGGCTCGGCCCCGATTAAAGCGGCGAGCGATTGTTCAGCAGTGTAGAGTTCGGTCTCAGCTTCCGTCAGTGCGATACTGGCAGCCAGCGTCTCCTGTCGTACTCGCTCGACATCATAGCGCGCCGCATCTCCTGCCTGTTCGCGCCGCGCTGTCTCATTCAGCAGGTTGCTCAGTTCACTCTCATAGCGGGCCGCGATCGAAAGTTTCTTACGGGCCGCCAGAAGCTCGAAATACGAACGACGCGCTTCGACACCTAGATTGGCAGCTCGCGAGAGCGCATTGAAACGAGCCGCTTCGATATCCGCTTCTGCCCCACGCTGATTGAGGGTGCGGCGACCGGAAAAGTCCCAACTCTGCTCAATGGAGACAATCGTCTCAGCCCCATCCCCGCCAAATCCATCGACGCCTTCGCGTTCCAGGCTGGCAACGGGGTTTGGAAGCGTTCGCGCTGATTGCAAATTCCCTTCCGCCCGCTCGACGGGCGCATCTATGAGCTGGGCCGCTTCAGGTCGGGCTTTTGCAAGTTGTGCGGCGTCGTCGGCCGAAAGGGCCTGTCCAGCTGCAGGCAAAGACAAAGCCAGAAGGGCAGAGGCAGCCAAAAGCCGACGCGTGATCGGCCTTTTGGTCAAGCGGGTGAGGAGATTGATTGTCATGGGCGCTAATGATGCCTTGGTAGGAAAAATGATTCGAGCGTGTGGTGGACCGGCTCGGATGCGATGAAGAGGCACAGCGCTGAGGCAATCAAACCTGATGCGAAAACGGCGGCGCTTTGATGGGTAGCAATGAAGCGCGGTGCCAGGAGCGCGCGGACACGCACTTCGATGTCGGCAGCGGCAAACGCGAGGCAGACATCAGGCGTTTGGCCGCCAAGCGCCTGTTTCTGCCGCTCGACAGCTAGCAGCGTTTCGACGGTCGGTATCGCGCCGTGCGCTGTGGCGGCTTCGGCGTCGCAGGCCTGTTCCTGAGCGAGTTCCAGCTCATGCGTCAGCAGGTTCAGCGTCCATGGCAGGTGACCGATGCTAAGTGTGTTGCCGATCAGCCGCAGCAAGCCATCGCGCCTTACTGCGTGCGCCGTTTCATGAGCTTTGATCACTTCGAGTTGCTGTTTAGAGAGCGACCGAACCAGCCCATCACTGATAAAGGTCTCGGAGGTAAACAGACCTGCCGACACTGCTATCGGCTTGCTGGTCTGTAGAACGTTCACACCATCATCACCGCGCGCTGAAGCCAGCCGCAAGAGACGGCGGCTCTGATGTGAGCGGCTGGCCAGATCGAAAACAGAAAGAACGAGCCAGACCAAGATTGTTCCAAGACTACCGCCACCAAGCGCGGTGAGCAGCAGGGTCTCTTCAGCCGGTGCATGCGACACGCAAGCAGCCCCGTCTATATGGCAGTGGTGGCTGACGAGATCGAATGGCAAGGCATGGGTGGAAACGGCGACCAGAGCCGCTGTGAGGAGGCCAGTTGCGAGGGGTGCCGCCAGCAGTCCAGTGAGGATTGTGGTGCGCATTGACGGGGCCACACGGCGAAGCGGCTCGCGTATAAATGGCGCGGGCAGAGTCAGGATAAGGCTGGTGATCGCAGCGACAAGAACGCCGCAAAGCACCGCAATCCAGAGATCGGCGAGCGCGATCATTCTGCTGCCCCCTTCGCTCTGCGTGCCTTGCGGACAAGCTGCTCCAGAGCGTCCAGCGTTTCAGGTGTAGCGCTTGCGGTCAGGCCCGCAAAGGCGGCCAGCAGCCCATCATGGCTTCTGGAATTGAAGCGGCCCAGCGCTTCATCGACCAGACGCGCCATGACGGTCTCACGGGTCTCGGCCGGCGAGTAGATGTAAGCATGTGAGACCTTTTCCCGCGTCAGCAATCCCTTGCGATAAAGTCGTTCCAGCGTGGATTGCACGGTTGAGAGCGATATGCCGCGCGCCTCGCCGATCTGCGCGTGCAGAGCGCGGGCATCGGTTTCATCGCGTGCCCAGATGGCATCCAGCGTTGCGACCTCAAGGTCTCCAAGCTTCAGCTGTCCTGACACACACGGGCTCCCCGTCCACAATAGGGCGGACCATAGTGTCAAAAAAACCGATTCACAATCGGCTTTCTGTGATTTAGACTTTCAGTGTTCGGGTTTGAATCCGCAGGCATGGCACCGGCGCGACTGAATTGGCTCAAGGGACAAGCAATGTACTATCTGCTCTTCAAGGCGTTGCTATCTGCCGTAATCATTGTCGCAATATCCGAAATCGGCAAACGCTCGCCGGGATTTGCGGCGCTGGTTGCATCCCTTCCTCTGGTCTCAGTTCTCGGCATGATTTGGCTCTGGCGCGATACAGAAGACACAGCCCGCCTCGCCGCCCACTCAGCCGCAACCTTCTGGTATGTGATCCCAAGCCTGCCAATGTTCCTTTTCATCCCTTGGCTTCTGGGAAAGGGCGTGCCGTTCTATGGCGCCCTCGCGGTGGGCGCGGCGCTGACGATCGGGCTCTATTTTCTGATGGTTCTGCTGCTACCGAAGTTCGGCGTTAGTCTCGCAAATTGAGGCGTATAGGCTCGCAGCGATTAGCAACTGCCTCGCAACCGGTTGCAAGTTAGGAATGAGCAGACCTTGCTGACGGCAGGTATCTGTAAAGTGTCGCGGGGGATGTACCCAGCCGCTTTGCGATCTCCGCGACGGTGAATTGATTAGATGACAATAGGGACCGAGCCACTTCTAGATCAGTTTCGGAAAGAGACCTTGGTCGTTCGCCAACTTTGCCTCTCTGTCGTGCGGCAACTAGCCCGGCCATTGTTCGCTCGCGTATCAATGATCGTTCAAATTCGGCCAAAGGGTGTCGTCAGATTAAAGCAAACTCGTCTCCAGAACCAAGCGAACGCCACAATTCAGGCAGCCAGAAGCTGGCGCCATTCGAGGAGGGCGGCGTCACGGTTCTGCTTGAAGCGGGATCTTGAGTTCAGATGGCGACCGACCTCCTGGCGGTCGATGTTCCCGATCTCCTTCATCGCTGCACCATAGGAGCGAAGGCGATCCGTCACGATTAAACGCGGCGCCCCGTAACGCTTCATCGCTTTCTTCAGAAAGCGCAAAGCCGCTGATTTATCTCGAGTGTTCGTAACGTAGCTCTCGAGCACTTCACCTTCGTGATCGACGGCGCGCCACAGGTAATGCGTCTTGCCATTAATCTTCACGTAGACTTCGTCCAAGTGCCACCGCCATTGGGTGATCTGTCGAAGCTGCTGGGATCGGCGCTTTCGAATCTCGCCTGCGAAGAGCGGCCCAAATCGGTTCCACCAATATCGCACCGTCTCATGGCTTACCTCGATCCCGCGTTCATGTAGGAGGTCTTCTACATTGCGGAGCGATAGCGGGAAGCGGACATACATCATTACGGCGAGGCGTATGATTTCGGGCGACGTCTTGAAGTAGCGGAAGGGTGATTTGGTCATGCCGCAGAGAGTAGGGCGGTCGGGATGTCCGGCTCAAGCGAAGTTCTTCTGACAATGCCAAACTGGGCCATATCACCAAATTATTTCGAAATATTAATTAGCAGTACCGAGATGGAGTCGAACAAAAGAGGAATGTAAAAGCCCATAAACGGAACATATATTTTATTGTTTTTGCTCAACTTTTATCGGCGGGTAGCCCATCCGCTCTCAAGATAAGTTCTTCTCGCAATGCCTCTGGGCGCGCTCGCCGGCCAGCAGGCGCTCAGGCGCCGCGTTCATATGGGCATCTGCATGCGCTAGCGTTTCATCATCGCATCAAGGCAATCTTCGCCACCGATGGCCATGTTGCAGATGGCCATTATCCGATAGGACCCGTCCCGGCCGCGCTTGACCTTGAAGGCGACATCATCGCCTTCGGCCAAACGGGATAAGTCAGCTCCGCCCATCAGTCTAAAGCCCATCGTCATGGCACCCATGCCGACACCGTCGATGGGGCCGTGATCGATTGTGACGAAGTTCCGGTTCATGTCGATCGACTGGACAATGCCGGTGGCCCGCCCGATGAGATCTGTTGAAGACGAGGCATCTGAAACCTCAACCTGCGCTGGCGGAGGAGCAACGGCGTCTGCCTTGTCTTCGCCTGCATCGGTGGGTTCACTACAGGCGGCCAAGCTCAACGATGCAAGGCCGAGTGTTGAAAAGAGAAGCTTGTTCATGTGGGGCGATCCAAATTCGGTTGTGGCGCGGCTTTGAGAAATTCCTCCGACGCGCGCCGGGACGGAGGGTATCATGGATTAATGTGAGGCGACTATTACGATCTCAGATATTTGATCAGAGCGGCAATCCCGAGGATCAGGAGGAGCAGGGTGAGCAGCATGAGAATCATGCCGAAGAGGCCGCCCCCCATCATGCCACCATCCATCATCATCCTGTCTGATGAGCGATCCTGCGCTGTCGCTGGTAAAATAATGCCGCCCAGAAGCAATTGGATGAAAAGCGATATTTTCAGCAGGTGTCTGGTCATGGTCTTTCTCCTTCGGGGGTGAGTGAGCCGGACCGGTTATCCGATGCGGCCTGGTGTAAATCTGGTGGAAGTTGTAGCCCGACCCGGATGTAATAGATGGCCGGGATGACGATGAGGGTGAGGACGAGCGTAGATGCCATGCCGCCGATCATCGGCAGGGCGATCCGGCGCATCACATCCGATCCGAGACCGTCTGTCAGAAAGATCGGTGCAAGTCCTGCAAAGATGGTCGTGACGGTCATCAGCTTGGGCCTGACGCGCATCGCCGCGCCTTTGCTGACCGCCGCGAACAAGCCCGCATTGTCGGCGGGATTTTCCTTTCGCACTTCCGCGTCGATGTAGAGCAGCATTACGACTGCGGTCTCGACAGCAATACCGCCAAGGGCAATGAAGCCGACTGCCACGGCGACCGACAGGTTGTAGCCAGCCAGCCAGACGGCCCACATCCCGCCGATCAGGCCGAAAGGCAGGCTCGCCATGATGATGAGGGTCCGGTCGAGCCTTCCGAAATGGAGCATCAGGAGCAGGAAAATCAGGGCAATCGCCGCTGGAATGGCAATTTTCAGCCGCGCATTCGCTTCCTGCATCTGTTCATACTGGCCGGAGAACTCCACCGCATATCCAGCGGGCAGGTTGACGGCGTTGGCAATCATCTGTCTGGCGTCTGCAACATAGCTGCCCATGTCCCGGTCCGCGATATCGACGAAAACCCAGCCAGTCAGCCGGGCATTTTCCGACCGGATCATTGGCGGGCCTTCCGTATAGGAAATGTCCGCCAGTTCGCTGAGAGGGATATGGGCGCCGGACGGGGCGGGGACGAGTATCTCTTCCAGGTCTGTGGCACTCTCACGAAATGGCCGATCATAGCGCAGGATCATGTCATAGCGTTCCCGGCCCTCGACAGACTGGGTGAGTGTCATGCCGCCCAAGGCGGTTTGGATCACGGACTGGAAGGTGGCCATGTCGATATTGCGCCGGGCGAGTTCGCCTCGGTCCGGCGTGATCTCGAGATATTTGCCGCCCATGACCCTGTCGGCGAAGGCCGAGCGCGTTCCGGGTACGTCCGAAACGGCCGCTTCTATCTCCCGGGCAATGGCTTCGATCTCGGTCAGATCGTCTCCGGTGACCTTGATACCAATGGGCGTGCGCACACCTGTTGAAACCATGTCCATACGGATCTTGATCGGGTAGCCCCATGAGTTCACAAGGCCGGGCATTTGCAGCTTGGCATCGAGCTCATCGGTGATGTCCTCGACCGTCACACCTGGCCGCCAATCGTCCTTCGGTTTCAGCTCGATCCATGTCTCGATCATGGTGAGTGGCGCCGGATCGGTTGCGGTATCGGCGCGCCCGGCCTTGCCGAAGACACGGTCGACTTCTGGAACAGTCTTGATGACGCGGTTTGTCTGGCCAAGAATCTCCCGCATCTTGGTCGATGACACGCCGGGCAGGGTGGTCGGCATATAGAGGAGCTCGCCTTCATAAAGGGCCGGCATGAATTCCGAGCCGATCCTCTGGACGGGCACGATGACGCTAGCCGTCAGCGCGAGTGCAAGGGCGACTGTGATCCACTTGAACCTCAGGGCTAGATGGAGCAGCGGTTTGTAGGCCCAGACGAAGAAGGCGTTCAGTGGATTGGCTTCCTCGCGGCGAAAGCGCCCCCGCATGAGATGCAGCATCAGGACAGGCACGAGCGTGACCGACAGGATGGCGGCGAAGGCCATCGCATACGTCTTGGTATAGGCAAGCGGACTGAAGAGCCTGAAGCTCTGACCGGTCAGGGCAAAGACCGGCAGGAAGGAGACCGTGATGATCAGGAGTGAAAAGAATATGCCGGGGCCGACTTCCTGGGCGGACTCGACCAGCGCCTGACGGCGGACTCTCGGATCGGGTTTCGGTCCCAAGTCCGCCAGTTTCCGGCTGGCATTCTCGACGAGCACGATCGAGGCGTCGACCATCGCTCCAATCGCGATTGCGATACCGCCAAGCGACATGATGTTCGCGGTGACGCCCTGCCAGGACATGATCAGGAAGGCCCCGAGCACACCAAGAGGCAGGGTAATAATGGCGACTAGGGACGAGCGAACATGCAGGAGGAAGATCAGGATGACGAGCGTGACCGCGATGCCTTCCTCGATAAGCTTGTCCTTCAGATAATCGACCGAGCCTTCGATGAGCGGGGCGCGATCATAGACGGTGACTATCTCGACCCCTTCCGGCAGGCCGCTCTGGAGGCTGTGGAGTTTCTCCTTCACGCGGTCGATCACGGAGAGGGCATTCTCGCCATCACGCATGACGACGATGCCCGCTACCGTTTCACCTTCGCCATTGAGCTCCACGATACCGCGCCTGAGAGCCGGGCCTTCGACAATTCGCGCCACGTCGCTCAGCTGGACAGGTGTGCCATCCTCCGCCTTGACCACGACCTGTTCGAGATCGATTTTCTCATCGACATAGCCGGACGAGCGGATCACATATTCGGTTTCACCCTGTTCGAGCACACGGCCGCCGACCTCGATCGAGGCCGCACGGACCGCATCCTGTATACGTGTAATCGACAGGTCGTAACTTCGCAGGCGGTTGGGATCGAGGAGAACCTGGTATTCCCGGACAAAGCCGCCGACGGACGCGACTTCCGCGACGCCTTCCACACCTGCGAGTTCGAGCTTCAGGAACCAGTCCTGAAGCGAACGGAGCTCCGCGAGATCGACGTTGCCGCTTTTGTCGACCAGGGCATACTGGTAGACCCAGCCGACGCCTGTCGCGTCGGGGCCAAGCTGCGGCACGGCGCCATCCGGCAGCTCCGACCCCAGTCTTGAGAGGGCTTCCAGGACGCGTGAGCGTGCCCAGTACATATCAACATCATCGTCGAAGATGACATAGACGAAACTGGTGCCGAACATGGAAGAGCCGCGCACATCCTTCGTCCTTGGCAGGCCGAGAAGATTTGTCGACAGGGGATAAGTAACCAGATCCTCGACGATCTGCGGGCTCTGGCCGGGAAAATCGGTGCGTATGATGACCTGTGTGTCGGTCAGGTCCGGCACTGCATCAAGGGGCGTGCGCTGGATGGCCATCCACCCCGTGATGGCGAGGGCCGCAGCGAGCATCAGGACAATGAGCTGGTTGGACACCGACCAAGAGATCAGCTTCGCGACCCATGATTTTGATGGATCACGACCGGCGAGGTCGTTTGAATCTTGTTCTGACATGCCTACCTCCTAGCGCTCGCTGGCCTGGTTGACGCCAGGGGCGCCGCGATCGACATTCATCGGCATGCCGGCCATCGGGTCTGGCCAGCCGATCTGTTCTTCTCCATCATCGCTATAAGGGTTGGCGGGGGTGCCAGCCTCCTGAAGCCAGTGCCGGTCAGTTGCCCTGTCCCTGTAGAGGGCCAGACCCGCATCTCTGTAGTGCTGTGGCGCGCCGTCGAGCAACCAGGGTTTCAGGGCTTCTACGAGTTTGGCGAGCTGAGTGGTGAGGTCTTCATTGCCGGCGGCATCCCGCGCTGCGGCCAGCGCGGTTTGCGAGGCATCGATGACCGGCGCCAGCTTGGTATTCGCGTAACGGTCTCTCAGTACAGGCGCCAGGGCGAGGGCCGGTCCAACGAACAGCGGATCAATGTCATACCCATCCGTCAGGGCCTCGTGGAAATAGAGCGCCATGTCGGTGAAGTGATCGATCTCAGCCAGGGTTTCGTCGTCCATCGGAATATCGGAGAGCGGTGTTTCCGGACTGGCCGGTCTCGCTTCTGGAGCCTCCAGCTTGGAGAGGCCTTCTTTCAGGTTGGCTTCGCTATCCAGCAGGAACTGCCCGCTGGCGACGACCATGTCGCCACTTTCCAGTCCCGACAGGATTTCGGTCCGGCCATTGGCTGAGATTCCCGTTCGCACGGCGCGTCCGGAAAAGCGGCCATTGCCTTCGGCGATGACGACACTGGCACCCTCACCACCAAGCAGAATGGCTTCACTCGGAACCGAAAGCCGCGGATGGCCACCGACATTCAGGCTTATGTCTGCATAGGCGCCCGGGCGAAGATAGCCCGATGCATTATCCACTTCGATCCTGACATCGGCGGTGCGGGTATTTGGATCAATTGTTGGATAGATATAATCGATGCGGCCTTCGCCAGGCGCATCGGGCGCGCTTGGAAAATCGAGCTCGGCCGGCATGCCTGTCTCCACCAGAGGCAAATCGCTCTCCGGCACAGAGGCAATGACCCACACATCGGCATAGGATTGAAGCCGTAATATGGGCGTACCGGGTTTTACATAGTCGCCATTGCGGATTTGGAGCTCGGCAACCGTGCCGCCAGCTTCCGCATAGACCGGGACGCGCTCAATGACTTGGCGGGTTTCGGTGAGCAGGTCGATGGCCGCGTTCTGCATACCAAGTGAGCGCAGGCGCTGCCGGACCGACGCGATACGCGCCTCGTTTCCAATTTTGAAAGAGTTCAGATAATCCCTTTGCGCGGCGATCAGGTCCGGACTGTAGATCCGGTAGAGAAGGCTACCAGAGCGGACCGTGTCGCCTTCGGCATTGACCGCCAGATCCTCGATCCAGCCTTCCAGCCGCGATACGGTAACATTCTCCAGCCGCTCATTCGTCTCGACCGTACCGAAGGCTCTCAGTCTCCGGCCAAAATCACTTGTCTCGACCTGTGCTGTCCTGATCCCCATGGTCTGGATCATTTCCGGCGAGACCGCCACGCCCGAGCCGGTGTCATCGGCATAGACCGGGATATAATCCATGCCCATGGAATCCTTTTTCGGAACGGGGGACGTGTCCGGCTTGCCCATGGGATGCTTGTAGTAAAGGATTTCTCCTTTTGAGCCTGACGGCTCCTGCGGATGTTGGGCGGGCACCAAATCCATGCCGCAGATCGGGCAGGTGCCGTCCGGATCGGTCGAGATATAGTGCGGATGCATGGGGCAGGTGTATCGCTGCGTCTCGCTCGAAGCGCTTGGCAATTCAGCCTGGCCGCCCGATGTTCGGGCAGGCGCGCCGCATGTGGCAAACAAGAGGGCGGCAGATGCCGTGCCAATTATCAGGAATGTCTTTTTCATTGTGTTACCAGGAGGGCATTCAGGCGTGCGATCGAAGCAGCCTTGCGGGCCGTTTCAGCTTCGATTTCCGCCCGGAGTTTGAGAATGGCGATCTCGCCGTCGATGATCGGCGCATAGCCGCCAACACCGGACTCATAAGTAATCAACTGGGCCTCGACTTCGTCTTCGACGGCAGCAATTTTGACCTGCAGGACATTGATACTGTCATCGGCCGAGCGGATAATGGCGTCCCGGGATGCGTACTGAGCCGCCGCATTCCGTGCGGCAGCCTGGTAGCGTTGCTCGGCGCCGGCCCGCTCAGCCTTAGCGGCGCGCAAGTTTGGTGCCTGCTTCCTTTCGGCCCAGAGCGGAACCGTAAAAGTCACCATACCGGAGACCCAGTCATCCCCCGCGAACATCGCGCCTTCATCGCGCTGTTGATAAGTGAGCTGGGCGCCCCATTCAGGTTTCCACGCTGAGCGGGCTTCATCGACACCGTAATTGGTAACGCGGACCGCCGCATCGGCAACACGCACGTTATGGAACTCAAGCGCGGCACCGGACCAGTCTTTTTCATTCAGGGGAGGGGCGCTGGTCGAGGGAACCAGACCGACGAGCTCGACCAGGAGCGCATCGGTCTCGGCTTCTTGCTGATCGAGATCAACAAGCGTCCGGGACACTTCCGCCCGCTCGCTTTCAATCTCCGCGAGGCGGTAAACGGCCGGGCGGCCCGCATCGATTTCTGCTTCTACAATGTCGACAAGCTCGTCATATTTTGCATCTCGCGCTTCGGCGAGAGTTTTCTGTCTGGTTATTCTTCTCTTGTCAGCCAGAAGGGCGATCAGTTCGGCGCGCAATGCCGCGTAACGAGCATTGCGAATCGCCTCGGTCTGGACCGACATCGCCCGGGCTTCACCGGCGCGCGCTTGCCGGCCTGCGAGGTTTGGAATTTGTTGCCGGATGCCGACGGCTTTATTGGTCGGCAGGTAAGTGTCGAAGGAGGGATCGAAGATCGGAAAGTTGTTGATCCCAAGGGATACGACGGGATCCGGTAACGCTGTTGCAGCGATAGCACGCTCCCGATTGGCCTCGGCATCATAACCGAGAGCGGAAAGACTTGGATGCGACTTGAGACGGGCTTCAAGCTCATCAAAGCTCTGAGCGCTGGCAACCGTCGCCAGTGGAATAGCAGCAAACGCTGCGACCAGCAGGATTCTGGCAATGTGGGGCATGATAAAACGGGAATTCCTGAATTGTGTGAAACGATGACGTCAGGCTGCTGTGGAAGCCGAAGGTCACCGCTCTCAATTCAGGAAGCGCTGTTTCAGAGAAATGGGTGTCTGGTGTGGCAGGACTGCATTTGGCGGCGGTCCTGTCGAGAGGGTCGACCGTTCAGGCGGAAACGCAACGGGCGCTTCAGCGAGTATGATCGGCAGGACAGGAGAAGGATCGGCAGACAGTGTAATTGGGTTGGCGTCCGACTGCGCCTGGATCAGCATGGGCGCGCAATCTGTGCCCGCCAGGCAATCTGAATCCGACGACGACTGCGGAGATTTATCTGCGTCCGCCTCGATTTCCATCGCCATATCGTGGCAAGGATGACTTGTGCTGATTTCGACCTTGGTGGCCGCCTCGTCGCCCAACATGAACGGACATGCCATGACAGGCTGCGCAGTAAGAATTGCTGCGGCCAAAAGGGTCAGGAGTCGTATCAGAATGGGCATCGGTTTGGTGGTTAGGTCAATAATCCAGAAATTTCAGTACAATACATTGAGAGATTCTATCACTTTTTGCGCCCGCCGAGCACTGCCACAAGCTCCTCGACCTTTTCTCGTCGCTCGTCGACATTG
>NZ_QWGB01000007.1 GCF_003576345.1 Henriciella barbarensis
TGACCCAGCCCCGTAATTTCCGGCCATGAATTTGCAGAGTCCTCGACACGAAGAGGATGACAGATGCGCAAATCACGATTTTCCGAAGAACAGATCATTGGGATGATCCGGGAGCACGAAGCTGGTGTGAAGACGGCCGATATCTGCCGCAAGTACGGCATCTCGGATGCGACCTTCTACAAGTACAAGGCGAAGTTCGGCGGCATGACGGTGTCGGACGCCCGGCGGTTGAAGACGCTGGAGGAGGAGAACTCGAAGCTGAAGCGCCTCCTGGCCGATGCCATGCTGGACAATGCCGCCCTGAAGGACCTGGCGACAAAAAACTTCTGACGCCCGATGCGAAGCGGAAGGCCGTGCACCACGTGATGGAAACGCATGGCCTGTCGGAGCGTCGGGCCTGCCTGCTGGCCGATCTCGATCGGTCCACCTTCCAGTATGAGAAACGCGATGGCGGTGACGAGAAGCTGCGCCAGAGGCTACGGGAGCTGGCTGGTGAACGCCGCCGGTTCGGCTATCGCAGGCTCGGCATCCTGCTGGACCGCGAGGGCCTCAGTGCCAATCACAAGAAGATCTACCGCATCTATGCCGAGGAGGGGTTGGCCGTGAAACGACGACGCGGGCGAAAGCGGGCGACAGGCACGCGTTCGCCCATGCTCCTGCCGGAACAGGCGAATGAGCGATGGAGCCTGGACTTCGTGTCGGATGCCCTCAGCGATGGCCGCCGGTTCCGCACGCTCTGTGTTGTCGACGACTTCTCCCGGGAAGCCCTGGCTGTGGTCGTCGATGTCTCCTTGTCCGGCGTGCGGGTCGCGAGGGAGCTGTCCCGCCTCATCGCCCAGCGGGGCGCTCCGAAGATGATCGTCTCCGACAATGGCACTGAGCTCACCAGTCATGCGATCCTGAAATGGGTCCGCGAGGTCGGCATCGAGTGGCATTACATCGCGCCGGGAAAGCCGACACAGAATGCCTTCGTCGAAAGCTTCAACGGCCGGCTGCGCGACGAGTGCCTGAACGAGCATCTCTTCGACAGTCTCGGTGACGCCCGGCGCATCATCGAAGCCTGGCGGATCGATTACAACACGACACGGCCGCACACCGCACTCGGCGGACTTGCTCCGTTGACCTATGCCGCTCAGCACCGCAGACACCGGCCCGGCTCGCTTGAGCGTCGCGGTGGCTCCGCTCGCCGGGCCTTGACCTCAAACCAACCAACAGAAAGAAAGGCGAACAGACTCTCCGAAT
This sequence comes from Henriciella barbarensis, assembly GCF_003576345.1. Lineage (GTDB taxonomy): Bacteria > Pseudomonadota > Alphaproteobacteria > Caulobacterales > Hyphomonadaceae > Henriciella > Henriciella barbarensis. The sequence goes on from NZ_QWGB01000007.1 coordinate 1,243, forward strand.
GAACGGCCCGGATCACGGGGCTGGGTCAGTCTCACCAGCTGATTGAACATACGCGTGCCATTCTGCTTTACTTCGGAAACTAGAAGGGTCCGGCACTGCGACCGCGTATAGGGCGCGGAAATAGATATAATTCAGCTTGAAGCTCGAGTTGTTAGCCAACTCTGTATCAACAATCTTTTGAAGTAATTTCCCGCGAGCGAAATCGTCTTCCGCAGTTTTCGCAAGGCTTGGCTTCTTCGCCGTGTTCTCAGCAATTATTTTTTGCCCCAACGAGTGAAATGTATGGACCTGAAGCCCATCAATTCCTTTGAACGCAGAAAGGCGTGACGTAATACGTTCGCGCAGCTCTTCGCGAGCCGAGTTATTGAACGCGACCACTAAGATCTCTGCAGGCTCGCAGAGTTTATTCATCAAAATGTACCCGATTCTTCCGACTAGCGCGGAGGTCTTTCCGGAACCAGCAGGCGCTACAAGTAGGTTGCGGTCCTCCATAGTTACGGCAGCCTGGCGTTGCTCATTGGTGAGCGGACGACTTTCGACCTGTTCGAAAAAAGATTTGTATCTGAGCAATTCGCCTTCAACGAATTTGCGGTTTCGCGATTTGATGGTCTCAGACTGGTCCGATGCTATCTCGCTTATCGTAGCTAGCTTGTCGCGAACGGCTGGATCTACCAAATCCAATTGGAACATGGGGTGCATGAGAAAACGCAACACTCTCCCATAACCCAACGATGCTTCGCTTAAATAGCTCTCGATCCATTTCTGGCGGTCTCGGTTTGCGATGTACATTGGTTTAGCGAGGAGAGCTTCGATAGCGGTTGAAAGATGCACAATCGACGTGCCCTCATTCGATAGGGCTGCCGCAACGCCGTTCTGGACACGTGCAACAAGTTTCTTCTCGAAACTTCGGGCTTCACCGATCGGCAAACGCTTTGCCTCTAAGCTCATATCGTGGGCTCGAACAGAAATATCCGCCCAGCCGATGAGCTTCGGTACCAGTTGGACATCCACGACGTCTTGATACGCAATAGTTCGAGGCGCCTCACCACGAGTAGCGAAACGGATGGATCCCAATTCTAGGCTTACTGTTGTCTGCCGGACTCCGCCCAAAAGGCTTCCGATTCTACCACTACTGATTTCCATCTAAACTTAATGCCATAATTCTGCGGGCCCGTTCATCTTCTTTCTTAGATGGCGGCAGAAATCAGTCGAGACACCAAGCCTAAACGGCTAATTCGGACATCGTCGGCTGGCGTCTCTCTAGGATACATGGTCCAGAGATAGAGGAAGTGCCCGAAACATAGATGCCAACCAATGGCGTTATTCGCGGCAGGCTGTGCGAAATATATTTGCCTGGTCGTGACTGCCGAACTACCTGCTGCCTCTTTGGAGAGTGAGATACGTAAAGGCCAAAGCGCTTCGATTTCTTATTGGATAGCGTTTGGCTTTGTCTCGTTCATCCGCACTCATGGTATTTCGACAATAATCACATGAGTTCAAATGAGTGAACTTGTGGGGCTGTTCACTTTTTTCGGGTCGAAATACCCAATCTTCGGTACCTACAGTGGGTGTAGAAGCATCTAGTGGCCATGTTGAGCATACCTGTTGGGTAACACTGTATAGGCGGGGCGCCTCAGTAAGCGTGGGGCGCGGCAAGGCGCTAGGGGTGCGCTAAGTAGTGGGGCATGTGGGGCATTGGGGCACGTTGCTAAGCGCCTGTCCTCTCAGCCCTAGACGTCCTAATCGTAGGACCGATCACCCCAAAGGTCGGCCGGGCAAGTTGGCGACCAAACATTTGCGCCCGCCTCACGAGCGCGAGCCTCCTCATCCGCATATCGGCCATCGCTGTAGCGTGGCCAATCGCGGCCCCACCCCGTCGATACCATGAATTCACCGATATCGACGCCGGCAACGTCACACACCGCAATTGCGCGATCCCAACGGTCCTCACCGCTGACATCGCAGGTGACAGTCCGGCTTCCGATAAAATCAGACAACGCCAGGGCTGCTTGCTGATACACGTTCACATCGCCGCAGCGCGCCCCCCGTTCAGGGGTGTCATACCCGCTTAGTCGAACTCGCTTCCCATGAATTTCGATCGTGTCGCCATCAATGACCGACGCAACTCCAGCCAACTCTTCAATAGCGGGTTCGGCTGCTGTCGACCCGACGCTACACCCGGCTATTACGAATCCGAGCATGCCAAACGCCCCTACCCTCTTTATCGTCATCTGAAAGCCTTCCTAGTTCAATAAGTAGGTTCGACCCGCGAACCCACTTGATACGTAGGCTCGCTAAGCCCTTTGCGTAGCACGAACACGCTAACGAGGCGTACCACCGAGGTCTTGCGCGCTGGCGGAGAACGGGCGGCCGACGCCGCTGCATGCTGGCAAACTCGATCACACTGAAAATTCGACTAAGCCTGACCGATATCTCTTGATCCACTGCAAGCGCAGTAGTTCGACATCTAACGAGGCATTACCGATGAGCGTATCGGGTAGCTAATGAACCCCACTCATCTTTGGTTGAGACTGCTGCGTAGAAGATATCGGCTCATGAGTGGCGACGACTGTGCAGTCTTTTTCTGCACTCATCACACCCTGAATGCCCCGGCCGAGATCCCAGATGAAACGGTCACCCGTTCGAGCGACTGCCTCCACGCTCCGGTCATGAAGATCATCACCAGCACGCTTGGACTTTATTTCGAGCGTTAATGGGACATCCGAGAGCCCCGATCTCCAGCTTCTGGAAAGATGCTCCACCTGATCATCGTCGCTCTCTCGGTGATCCGAGTTTGTTGATTCGGCATCATACGCAGTCAGTTCAACCTCCGTAATATTTGCAGTCATCCGTCTTAGTTTTTGTACAAAAGCAACTACCTGCTGGCGTTGCTTTCTGTGGGCGCATGTATAGGGGTCTACGATCTTCAGAGTGCTAATATCTGCACCGTCCAGGTACTGCGAGAAAATTCGCCAATCTCGTGCTTCGCCCTGCTTGAAAACAAGGCGCGAAATCAGCGCTGCAGGTGGCTGTTCTTCCCAGCCCGGAATCGCGTCTTTTGCGGTCAACAGCCGCCGTACTTTAGGAGCTTTTTCCGGTTCTCTTTCTGTCGGCAGTGGCACAAGGGGGTCTTCAGCCTCAAGCGCCAGCTTACCTTCTTCACCCGTTCGCGCAGTAGCCCAGTCTAATGTTTCTGCGAGAAGATATTCAGCATCGCTATCACTCTCAGGCGGCACAAGCAGGGTCGAGCTCAGCTGGCGCTTGCGCCGCATCAAGGCGTCGAGCCGCCTGTCAAAGCTATGTTCAGCGACACTTGGATCCGGATGGATTGCCAGAGGGAGGTGCACTGTAACCGGCTTATCTTGCCCTATCCGATAGACTCGGTCTGTCGCTTGGTCCTCGACTGCCGGGTTCCACCAGCGGGAGAGATGGATGACATGATTTGCCGAAGTAATATTCAATCCGACCCCTCCCGCCTTGGGGGAAAGGATCAGCAGGTCAAATCCTTTTGGGGCCGCCTGGAAACGGTTGACGATATTTTGGCGTTCGGCGCTTCGTATACTGCCATTTATTCGAGGTACCGGGTGCGGTAGGTCGAACCAACGCTGCAAAGCTCCAGACAAGAAGTCTTGCATCGCATGGCTTTCGCAGAAGATCAGCGCTTTCTCCCCTTCCTCTCGAATCGACTGAAGGATCTCGAACGTCTTTTGGAGCCGGGCTGATTCTTCGATATATGCCCTGTCATCGCTGACTGCATGCGGGCTGGCCGGATGGAGTGAAGTTCCCCGCATCTGCTGGATGATTTCAAGCATCGAACCACGGCTACCCTCCTGGCGCATGGCCTGCGCCCGCAAAAGAACCTTGTCATAAGCAGCTCTCTGCCTGGGCGGCATCGCCGCTTCATGAATGACCATCTTCTTCTCAGGGAGACCTTCGAGAATGTCAGATTTCATTCGTCGCAGCATGAAGGCCGGTGTATTGTCGGCCTGTTCGGTAATCTTCGAGTGAAGGCTTTCCATAGCCACGCGGTCGTCCGGCGTGTACTTCGTCTCGAAGTCCTTGCTCGTCCCGAGAAACCCGGGGAAAATAACGTCACTGATCGACCACAAGTCTTGTAGCCTGTTTTCAACGGGTGTGCCTGTCATGCCTATTTGCAATTGACCGTTGAGCGTTTTTGCCGCCCGGGTCATCTGGCTGACTGGGTTTTTTAGCTTCTGGATTTCATCGTAGACGACAACCGAAAAGCGGATCTTGGCGAAGCTCATATGATAGTCGCGCATCGTTTCGAAGGTCGTTAGCACCACCCCCGCGTCCCGCAGTTCCGAAACGTCTAAGCGTGAGCTACCACCTCGGATGTCAGTACCCTTCGCTGTTCGCAGTCGGTTAAGGTCGCCACCATAAACTCGTTCGAGCCGACCTAGCGCACCCGGGCGAATGTGTAGTTCAATCTCCTGTTCCCAGTTTTTGAGTAGGCCGCTAGGTGCGACGATCAAAATGGGTGCCAAACTTGGGTTCTGGCCCTTGAGCCACGCAAAGAATGCCAGGGCCTGAAACGTTTTGCCTAGTCCCATATCGTCGGCCAGCAATAAACCAGGTGTGCCGCGTTGCCAGCCATGAGAAAGCCAGGCGATCCCGATTTTCTGATGGGGCTTCGGGGTGGATATCACTGACTGTGGCAGGTTTGGCTGCTCGAATGCCGGCCCGCCCTCTCCTGCTGCCAGGGGTGCAAATTTTAGCTCTTCAAGATTGTCATCGACCTGAAGAAAATAGGTATCTCGAGGAGGTTCAGCTTGGTCCTGATTTCCCGCTGTCTGTGCCTTAGTTGCTTCATCATGAAGAGTTGAAAGGTTTTCAATCGCGGCAACGAACTCCGGCGTGGCTGGGTAGCGTTCGCCCTCAAACGCGAAATCTTCTTTCTCGTCTTGCAAGGCCTGCGCTGCTGCCGCCTTTAGTTCAGGCAACCGTTCGGGTACGAGGCTGATCTGCCTGTCATGAGGCGGGTCGCCAATGCGAACCCCAAAAATTTCAGGAAGCCATGAGTTTGGTTTTGATTTTAGCCACGGGACAACTACCGGCTTCCAGACCTCGATATCGCGAACACGGGTCGAGAACTGCTCTGTTTCGACAAATAGACAAATCTCGCCATCATCGTCTTCCGCAGACCCTGCAGCCAAATATTCGCGCATAGCAAGCGTAGGGTTTCTGGCGAATTCCCGCTTCTCCTCATTCGATGCTCGTTGTTTCCGATGAACTAGTTCGAGCCCACGCCTCAGCCCCTCATCGAGGAACACAAACGTTCCATCCGGCATAAGGTACCCATTACGAACAGTACTCGCCTGCCTAAATTTCTGCGCAAAAGCGCGCGCTCCATTTGGCGGTAACAGCCCCTCTGAGGTCGCATCCGGCAAGCTTCCAAGCTCCTGCGAAGTTTCGTTGGTTCGCTGAGCAAATAGTACCGGGTCGAAATCGAACTCACCGTCTGCAAGCTTCAGATCGAGTGAAAACGCGGCGGCATGAGCAATTTTTAAACGGCTGATTTGTCCGTCCGGCTCGATTTGCCCCCCAATTTGATTGCCGAGTACCTCTTTCAACTTCACCAGCACGGCCTGTCTAGCTGAAAGTTCGCTCTTGCTATTGAGCTCTCGAACTAATTGCCAAGCCTGGAATAGTCGCCGCGGCAGCCGGAAGCTTTCGCCGCGCGTTCGAATGCGCGCGCCCGCCACGTCACAACGTTCGGCCTGCCCACCTCGACTAAGCCAGCGCGCCTCCACATTAAATGTCGCCTCGTGAACTAGACCCCTGCCGTTCAGCTGCAGCGTGAGTGGCGTCACTGGCGGCAGCCCCAGCTCCCGGGCGTCAGCCTCTTCCAGATCCGCGACGAGATGAGCGGGCAGTAACAACCCGTCACCGTCCTCCTTAATCAGCTGAGCCGTGTCATCTTCACCTTGCACCCGAGCTTTCGCGAGCGCCCTGCCTTGCGAATAAGAAAGCTTGCTAGGCCACTCTGCGATTGGGATGGTGTTCAACTTTGGTTTCATTAGCGGCAGCGATGGGGCGCGCGTTTCCCGCAGCTCGATGCGTTCTCGCCCGTCAGGTCGCAACATAGCGCAAAATCGGATGTCGACTTTCGTCATTAATATCCTCGCCCAAATACCGGATGACGGAGATTCGTCGCCCGATAAATCTGCCCAGCGAAACGTGCCTGCCAATTACTCATGTGAGAAATATGGAAAAAACTTCCCCCGTCCGCCATGGCTTTGAGACGCCGAGTTTCGTAGGTTTTGCCAAAGAACTTCGGCGCTTGGGGATGCTCGCTTCCCCAAAATCGACAAGCACCATTATGGCTCCACTCGGCGATCACGAGATCTCCCAGTTTCATCAAAAGTGAAGAATGGCTCGCATCGCTTCCACCGCCTGTATTAAGCGTGGCGAAATCCACCCTTTCACCGGATGCCGCGATGATCTTGCGAATATCTTCTTTCGCACGTGGGCCAAGTGCAAACCAGGCGTCCGAAATGTGTCCTGCTTCTAGGTAGCCCAGCCAGAAGCGCTCGCGTTCGTCCCACTGATCCCTGCGCTCCGTTGTACTCGCAATAGCGCGAAAAAACGTTCGCATTGCCGCGTCGGTTAACCAGCGACGCAAGACAGACACTAGCGAATACGCCGCCTCTGGACCTTCCTTGTCAGCAATCACACGCTCTAAATTGGCCCAGCGGGTTACGGCAATACGGGGATCTCCGACACTTTCGACCAGGAAATTTGTGACATGTTTGCGGTGATCATCGCCGGGGTTCTGATTTAACCAAGGCCTCAGTAATGCGAATGCTAGAATAGGAGTGCAGACGGCACCCTCCTTGGCCTGCGCGAACATCTCCAGCAGTCGCCTTTGCCCATCGACAGCCGCTTCATCGCGCATCAATGCTACAGCCCTGCACGCCTCATCGAATGCAACATCGCCGAATCGGGTCGAAAATATCCGTGATCCAAAGCCTAATTTTTCAAGCAACGTATGCGGCCGCGGACCACCGAATTCTACCAGTGCCTTTCCTACCGTGGAAGGCCCATCTTCGAGATGCCATAGACGCCAGGTTTCGCCCCGGCCGGCCCAAGGCTCGCCCAAATACGTAGCAGCTTCCTTCGCAGCGTTCGCCAAACTTGTGCAAACAGGGTGATCAACAGGAAAATGTTGTAAATATCCAGCAATGGTCGAGCGAAAATGGCTTCGTTTCTCTCGGCGGCGGGCTTCTACGAGCGCCTTAAGCCCCAGCCCATGATAGTCCGGATACTGCCATACTTGGGATAGTAGCAAATTGAGATCCCTGCTCTTGGCTCTTGAAAGGGCCTCTGAGGACATCCGTTGAAGAAAAGTGATTAGTTCTTCGGTATCCACGAGTTTCCCGACAAGCGGATCAGGTAGATGGACCAGTGCTGCCTCTACAGCGGTGCATTCCGACAGCCGAACCGGGAAGCCATGTTGGGTGCGGCTCCGAATATCGCCAGCAACGCTCTTCAACCCGTTCATGGCAAGTCTTCAAGTAAGCTGGAAGGGTTCTCCGGATTCCCGCCCGGTGTTTGCATCAGAAATCTCAAATCAATCCTTCGGTTGCGGCTTTTCGCGTCCTCAGTGTCGCCGATGTCTATCGGACGATCCGGGCCATAACCGCTCACGCCAAGAATTGATTGTGCTTCCGCGTCAGGACCATTGCGAAGCGTCTCAAGCAGCGGTGCCGACACTCTTAACGCCCGAAACGTGTTAACAGCTCGCCGCATAGATAAATCATAATTGTCCATTTGTCCCCGCATCGGGTCGCTGTCGGTATGGCCCTCAATGAAAATTGCATCGACTCTGTGCCGTGCACGGTTCTGCGGTGCACAGCTGGCCCCATACGTGTAGCAGGGCAGAATTTCCGCCATAGTCGCGGCGACGGTCTCAATCTTCTGAAGGTTTGTCGGCGCGAGTTCCCAAGCCCCTTTGGCGAAAAGTACTTCTTCCGGCAGCCGCAGCACGCCTGTTTGGGTATCAATCGTTACTTGAACACCGCGTTCTCTAAGGGTCTGCTCAAGAGCCTGGAGAAGTGCCGTCCGGGTAGATTGTGCGCTGCTTAAGGCAGCGACGGTTTCCTGATACTCAAGCTGAGACTCACTCAGCTCAGCGGTCATCTCCTGATAGTCTATCGCAAAATAGACTAGCATAATGATGAAAATAAAAAGTAGGCCGACCATCATGTCCGTCATCGAGACGAAATAGCTTTCGGCTTCCTCTGACGGCCTTTTGCGTCTACTCGACTCAATCATGTTTCAGTGCTTTTCTCGCGTTGCTGCAGCCGACCGAGAAAGTCTTCGGCCTGATCAGAAAACTCTTTCAGAGGTTCGAGCGCAGCGCCGAGCCGTTGGATACCCTCGCCAAGTTTGGCATCGATTTCCCCAACATGCTGGACCACGTGATCTGCATGATCACGGGAAGCTTTCGAAAGGCTCGCAAGCGCCGCGGCAAGCGCCTCGTCCACTGCCTCAAACCGACCCTGATAATCCGACCAAGCAGCTTCCGCGGCCGCCCCTGTGGCCGCGAGCTGCCTAGACAAGTCACGCATGTCCCCCCGAGCCGTTTCAGCAGATGCAGCCTGTTCGGCCACAAAACTTCTCGTAGCCTCAAGAGCCCCCTCGATCGTCTGCGCAACTTTTTGTAGTGGATCGACGGCCACATGCACATCACTTGCTGCCCGTTCAAAGGCTTCTGCCGCCTTCACAGAATTTGACCCTGCTGCCTCGAGCATCTGCAGATGGCTGTCCATCGCATCACGTTGGGCTCCCATACTCTGCGACAACGTTGTCAACGTACCACTGAAGGTGGTCATAGCAGTCGCAAGTTCTGCCATTTCAGCTCCGGCGTGCTCGCGCATCGCCTCTGCAATCCCGCTCGCACCCTCACCGTTAATCTGGGCAATACCGCGGGATATATCGTCAAGCGCGCTAACCATCGGTGCAACCTGGCGCTGGAACGACTCATCAATCGTCAGGGCAAGCTTTGTCGCAAGATCCTTCACGGCAGGCGTCTGTTCCTTCGCCTGGATGAGCTGCTCAATGGCAATACGCTGCGGCGGCAGGTAAGCCATGCCGTGCTCCAAGTAGTCGCATAAATCCGACAGCTGGCGGCTGAGCTTCTGCTTCGATCGATGATCGACATACCGAAGCAGGATCGAACCGAACAGACCGCCTACCGAAGCCCAAAACTTTGCAGCGGTAATTGCGAGAAGCTGTTGGAGCCCGGCTCGCATGCCATCAGCGTCGGTTCCTTGCATGCTCGCCGTCGCCGCCGTCAGTGCAGCAATAATGCCCAGAAAAGTAACGAGCAGACCAATTGCTATGAAAATATTGGCAAGCCAGCCAAGCGTTTTGGCCTCGTCCACTAAATCCAAAAAAAAATGTTCGGGCCGAGCTGTGTTCTGCAAGCAGTCTTCCGCCGAAACGTCGACGATCGTCTCGCGGTACTCCTCCCAGCTACGACGCAACATAGGCACTAGGCCCCGCCCAGATTGGATCATTACTGCATCAATGTCCGAAAACCGTCTCGCAAAATTTGCGCGAACCACATCAAGCGAGTCGGCCGTCTCAATTTCCGCCAACACCTCGTTTCGCATTGCAAGAGCGCGGGAAAGTGGTGAATGGATGAAAACCCAGTACTTTGTCGAGATAGCCACGGCCCAGGCGATGAGAACTATGGCAGCGACAAGAGCCATCGCGTCGCCGATGCCGGGCACGCTTGTAAAAACCCAAATCAAGCCTTTGCCGACCACGTCGATCATTGTGCTACCCCAGCGCAATCTACCTCTACACCTGAGGTCTACCGCGCACTGACCAGGGATGGCAAATCCACAATAACAATAAGCGGTGGAGAATCTTTGGAGAGCTTCCATCCTTTTTTCGCTGGATGCGCTGCGCTCCAAATCTGGCTCATGTCTGCCTGAAGGATTTCGGTAATGTGAAAGTATGCTCAGATGAACCAATCTAACGCGGGCATCATAGTTCATGAACGCGTCAAAACACTTAGGTCAGGCAAAATGAGGCCGGGACTGCGGCGAACGAATTCGTAGTACCTCTGCGCGTGCTTCCGGTTATCTATCGGCTGAACCTGATCGAGGCACGCCCAATGTCAGCCAATACTCAGTGGTAGGCGCGCGCAATTGCCTTTCGCCGGACAGCGTTGAGCGCAACGCTGATCGCCACGTATTTGGTTGGCATTGCAGACGTTACCTTCGCTTCCCGCACAGCGTCGCCAAAGTGCGTGCTGAAAGATCCGAGGCACCGCACTCGGCCAGGCGTCATTGGTTCTGGATGCATCTACTCCGTCGAACGCAGTCAGCAGCAATCCACGACATCCACCATGCTGATAGCAACCCGCACCGAAAGCGTGCGCCGAGCCCGCAGCTTCAACTGCGCCGCACCGAATAAGCAGATTGTGCACGAGCCTATCGATGACCAGAAGTGATGTTCCTGCTTCGACGTAGAATGCTGAGTTCGACCCCACACCGAGCAAGATGTCGCTGACGAGCATGCTTCCAACCTTGTTGGACACGCCACAAAGCCTAGAGAAGCTCGTCACGAGCGATTCGGCGAATTCGGCAGGCGAGCCAACAAATTGCACGCGTTGGCTCTCCAGCCACGCCCAGGGTGTCCTGTGCGGCTTTTCGAGCGACCAGTAAGTTAAACCAATCGCCAACCTCGCGAGTAAGCCATTTCGCGCTGGCACCTTTCCAACCACACACTCACTCAAACCCGTTGGGTTCGAACAGGTATTCGCCGTTTTGCGAAATCCGCAATTTTGTAATGCTGACACACCGCGCGACCATTCACATGCAGCTTGCGGAACGAGTGTTTCCAAGCGCTCGAAATCAGGGCTGCCGTGTTGCCCCATCCACACAGCCGCGGCTTGATCACTGACCCCCTGAAAGTTGCAGACTGCGAAAATGTGGGCGCAAAAATCAGCCCACGACCAGCGTTCGAAGTTTTGCCAGCCGTCAGATAAACCCGAGAGATAATTCGGGTCGAGGTTGTCATCGACGATCGCCCTCAATGCTGCTTTCCACCTACGGCCGGGCATGGTATTGCGTTCTTGTTTTGTTCCTGTTATGCGTATAGCTAACGTAACAAACTGGCAGGTGTCAAATTAATGGCCGGCAGGCAGGCGAAATTGCTGAGTGACGCAATGTTTGACCGAGCCCTCCGCCTCCTCACCAGCAGCCGATACCCCGAGCGCAATCGAGTGATGCTCCTGCTAAGTTTTAAAGCGGGCTTACGCGCTAATGAGATGGCCGGTTTGACCTGGGCAATGGTTCAACGAGCAGATGACCAACTGAGTCACTGTCTCGAGGTGGAAGACCATATCGCAAAGAATCATCGTGGGCGCCGCATCCCAATGCACCGGGATTTGAGGAAGGCATTGCGCGAGCTGAAAGCTTATGATCGCCCTCATACGCACGACACAGTGCTGCGAAGTGAGCGAGGCGCTTCGCTTAATAGCGCTTCGGTCGTGAATTGGTTTGCGGACTTTTACCGCACACATGGGTTCGCTGGCTGCTCCAGCCATTCAGGTCGAAGAACTTTCATTACAAAAGCGGCCCGCGAAATAAGCCGATGCGGAGGCAGCTTGCGCGATGTTCAGGAGTTGGCTGGTCATGCCTCACTTCGGATGACCGAGCGTTACATCGAGGGCGATCGTCAGACCCAACGACGGCTGGTCGCTCGATTGTAGAGCCCGGCAAACAGAACAGACTTTTTTTGAGCCCTGCGTTTCACACGCGCAGGGCTCTTTTCATGAGAGGAGCTAAATCATGACAGAAGCGTGTGAAAAAAGAACCGAGAGAACGCGACAGCTAAACGATCGATTTCGAGAAGATCCGAAAGACGGCAAGATTGTCGTGACCGAAGGCGTCGCCGTCATTGCCTACAATATTGGCCTCGGTGAGATTCTTGAGGCGGTCAAAACATTCGATCGGTTCGATGAGGCCAATGACCCGCACTCAGAGCATGACTTTGGTGCGATCGAGTTTGATGGCGCGAAAGTCTTTTGGAAAATCGACTATTACGATCGGGCCATTCAGGCCGGTAGTGCCGATCCCTCAGATGCCAAGCAGACAACCCGCGTCATGACAATCATGACTGCGGAAGAATACTAGGAGAAATTGGTATGACCACCGCATCAAACTTTCGACCAGCAATCGGCCAAAAGGTACTTCAATATATCGAGGACGACGGAGCCTGGTACACGTTGGCAGTCAAGTCTGATCTCCTGAGCCCGCTAAACGGTCGAGAAAGAGTCGAGGCCACCTACGTCGATTATCCGGACGATGGGAGCATCACGGTCTTCGTAGATGAACTTTACAAGATACCTGAACCGCTCAACTGAACGCGGCTCAGCGGCTTCGCGACGAACCATGAAAACCCGCTTCGCTTTAGTGAGGCGGGTTTTCCACAGCTTTTCGATTCGCCGGCTTTTGAGAGCGAATATCACTGCAGCTTGCTACCGATGTGCTACCGACAGCCTCGCGCGGGCGTGAGCAATTCCGCTAAGTCATTGAAAACATGGCGACCCCTACAGGACTTGAACCTGTAACCGTCGGATTAGAAGTCCGGTGCTCTATCCAGTTGAGCTAAGGGGCCGGAAAAGTGCGCTGGACTAATGCGTCCAGGGCTGCTTGCGATCGGCAGCGAAGTTCTGGGAATAGGATTTCACCAGACGCTTTGGCTCACGCGGCTCATCGACGGTGAAGGCCAGTTTCTCGCGCTTGGCAAACTCGATCGCTTGCTCACGCGTTTCAAAGTGCATCCGCACCTGGCCCGTTGTGTCGTTGATGCTGGTCCAGCCCATCAGTGGATCGGCGAATCGGGCGTCGTGATCAGCACGAAACTCAAGAACCCATTCACGCGTCTTTCCCCGGCCAGACTGCATGGCAGTCTTTCTGGGTCTGTAGATACGCGCGTCCATGGTCGCCTCCAGAAAATCGATGGTCGGAGCGAGAGGATTCGAACCTCCGACCCTCTGGTCCCAAACCAGATGCGCTACCAGGCTGCGCCACGCTCCGACATCGGAGGCCCTTTTATGCAGACAGGCCTTTGCCTGCAAGCCCTATTTCAGTGTTCGACGCAGCACGCGGAAAACTGCGTCAGCCCGCGCGGTCAGAGCGGCGCCCACGAGCATGTCTGTCGTGACGTGGACAACGCCATTATCGGAGGAAATCACGCGTGGGCGCGCCTCCAGCCAGTCGCCGGGACGGATAGTTCCGTAGAAGCTGGTCGTAAGCTTCAGAGTGACTGACATTTTCCGGGTTTCGTACCAGACGGCCCAGGCAAGCGCGCCGTCCGCAAAAGAGCTCACCATGCCGCCATGCATGAAGCCCATACTGTTACAGTGACGATCCAGCACCCAGATACCGCTTCGCATGTCGCCTTTTCCCGTCGCACGGCAGACAGGGCCATTGCGCATCGTGAACGGGCCGCGAGAAGAAGATACTTCGAAGCCCGCAGGCGGGTCGCGGTGAACTTCGTTATTCTGCGGCATCATTGCCGAAGATTGCGTGGCGCACAGTGTCACCCGGCTCAATACCGAGCTCGGCTGCCCTGCCGCCATTGATCTCAAGTACGCCTTTCACCGGTGTGCCGGGCGAGATCGTGCGCAGCGAACCTGGAATAGCATTCCGGGCGATCATCACGACAGAACCGGTCGAGGAGATGAACAGCATGTCGAGAGGGATCAACGTATTCTTCATGTACATCGCTGGCTCACGCGGATTGCCGAAATCAAATAGCATCCCCGCCTCCGGTGAAAGCGAATCGCGATTCATCAGCCCGTAGGAGATTTCGTCGCTTTCATCAGCGATCTCGATGTCGAACTGGTGAGTGCCATTTGCCGACTCGATGGTCACAGTCGATTCCTCAAGGGGATCGGACGGCGCCTCAATCTGCGCAAAAGCGGTGGAGGATGGCAGCAACAGTGTGCTGAAGCTCAGGGCCGCGACGGCAAGAAGTGTTTTCATGGAAGCGGGTTTAGCCCGCACCTTTCGCACGCACAACACGTCTTGGGGGCATGCGATGTATCTATTCTGTAAGGACAGCGCTGACATAGGCGCCGCGCGTGCCGTCAGCGATCGTTACAGTGAACTGTTCGCCAGGTTCGGCGGATGAAATGCCGCCGCGACGCAAGACGGAAATATGGATGAAGACATCACCTTCCTCCTCAACCCGGTTCACAAAGCCAAAGCCCCGCTCAGAGCTGAACCATTTGACGACGACATCTTCTGGATCAGGCGCGTTGCCCTTTTCCTTAGCGATCACTTCGCGGGGGCGGTCCATCTCGATGATATGGTCGACCTGCCAGCCACGCTCGCCTGCTACCGCATCGCACACGATCCGCGCCCCCTCATCCGCGTCCGACTCACCATAAGCGCGTAGCGCAGAGATATGGATCATCACATCACCAGAGAGCTCGGATGAGGTCACAGAATCAGGAATGACGAAACCATAGCCCTTTGCGGGGTCGAACCATTTGATGGCGCCGATCACCCTCACTGAGGTTGAGGGCTCTAAATTCTGGATTTCTGGTTTCAACGCGCTCATCAACCCACCATTCCCGACAGGAATAGTAGAAAAGCCGAATCAGATTGTCATCCCCGCAGGGCAAAACAAATCGTGTTTTACGAGAAATTGTCCAAAAACTGGCACTCCCTAGGGGAATCGAACCCCTCTTTCCAGGTTGAAAACCTGGCGTCCTAACCGATAGACGAAGGGAGCGCTCTGTTTGGAACGCGCGATATAGCTGCCAGTCGCACAGCTTGCAAGCGGCTCTATGCGGACAAATCAGTTTTTTGCAGTTGGTCGCTTTTTACCGGGCATATCGACATCGCTGGAGCCCCGGCCATACACGCAATTTCAGGGATTCAGATGTGTGAAGGCGCGGCGTCCACGAGTTCCAGTTGCGCGCGCCGGCGGCCATTCCACTCATCACATTTCAGCCGGCCGACCAGGTGAAAGCGTCCACGGGCCTGCAAGGCGTCACCAAGCGGCGTCCCCGCGCTGCGCCAGCTTAGCACTTCTACACGGCCGCTCGTGCTTTCGGCCGTCAGACGAAGATGGTTCACACCGATGGGGCGCGCGTGTGTAATCTCCATGTCAGTCAGCGCGAAGTATGGCTCAGGTGCGCCCTGGCCGAATGGGCCAAGCTGCGCGATCAGATCAAACGTGTCAGGTGATATAGCGCCTGCATCGAGCAGTGCGTCGACTTTCAGTTCACGTGCCGCATGACGCTCATCGGAAAACGCGCTGAGGTGAGTGTTAAGCCACTCGGAGAAGTGTTCGATCTGATCGGGCTCAAGGCTGAGCCCGCCGGCCATCGCGTGCCCACCCCCTGAAAGGATGTGCCCTTCACGCGCTGCCTGGGCGATTGCGTCGCCGATGTTCACGCCGCGCACAGAGCGTGCGGACCCCTTTGCAACCGGGCCAAGCTCCCTGCCCCAGCCGATGACGATGGTCGGCCGATGAAAGCGGTCCTTGATCCGACCGGCAACAATTCCGATGACGCCGGGGTGCCAGTCTTCGCCGGAGACAACGAGGGCATGGCGGTCCGGATCCAGCTCTAGCTGGCGCTCAGCTTGTGCGGTCGCGATTTCAAGTATGTGGGCCTCTACAGCCTTTCGCTCATCATTCAGGCCGTGAAGACGTTCTGCGAGCTCGATGGCTTCCTGACGGTCATCTGTCGCGAGTAGCTTTGCCGCGAGCCATGGATCCCCCACCCGACCGCCAGCGTTCAGGCGCGGCCCGAGGACGAAGGTCGCATGGTAGACGCTTTCGATCCGCCCGATACCGGCCACATCAGCCAGAGCACGAAGGCCGGGATTGCCATCGCGCGCCATGATTTTCAGCCCTTGGTGCACGAAGGCGCGGTTAGCGTCCTGCAAGGGCGACATATCGCAAAGCGTGCCGAGGGCGCAGAGGTCCAGCCAGTCGAGCATGTTGGGCAGGCCGACGGCTGGGGCGATATTCCGCCTGCGGGCTTCGGCGTTCAGGGCTGCAAGCATCACATAAACGACGCCGGCCGCTGCGAGGTGGCCATAGCCGGATGTGTCATCTGGCCGATTCGGATTGACCAGCGCCGCTACTTCCGGCCACTCCTCCCCCATCAGGTGGTGGTCGATGACGATGACGGGAAGGCCAATGCGGCTGGCTTCTTCAAGCGCCTCAGTCGCAGCGGCACCGCAGTCGACAGTAATAACGAGATCAGCCCCTTGGTCTTTCAAATAGCGGAAGGCCGCGGGCGAAGGGCCATAGCCTTCAGTCAGACGATCTGGCACGTAGAGCCCAAGTTCGCGGCCCCATGCGCGAAAATACCGGGCGAGCAGAGCCGACGACGTGCCACCATCGACGTCATAATCAGCAAATACAGTGACGTTCCGGCCATCAGCTATCGCGTCGAGAATCAGACTGGCTGCCTTATCCATATCCTTGAAGGTCGAAGGATCGGGAAACGTGTCTCGAAGCTTTGGCGCCAGAAAACCCGGCGCTGCACTTGTTTCCACACCACGCAGGAAGAGCAGCCTTGATATGAAGTCTGGCGTGCCGAGCGACAGACTCAGCTGGCGTACCTTGTTGTCGTCCACCTCTGCGAGCGACCAATAACGGTCGCCGAGAGACTGACCAACATTGAAGAGGTAGCCACCGTCCGGCATCGCCTAAACGGTGCGGTAGCGCGACTGGATCTTGCGCACCATGCCGTCGGCAGAACTCATCACGAGCGTATCGGTCGTCGTGACATCCGGATGCACGACGACGCCGTCGACAAGGCCGCCCTTGGTGACACCCGTCGCACAAAAAACCGTTTCGCCGCTCGCCAGCTCATCAAGCTCATACTTGCGATCCAGGTCTGTCACGCCAACACGCTTGGCGCGTGCACGCTCGGAATCATTCCGGAAGAAAAGCCGCCCCTGCATCTGCCCTCCGACGCATTTGAGCGCGGCAGCCGCCAGAACGCCTTCCGGTGCACCGCCTTGCCCGATGTACAGATCAATGCCCGTGTCCGGATTGGTCGTATTGATGACGCCAGCGATATCGCCATCGGAAATCAGGCTAATACGTGCACCGACGCTACGAATGCTCTCGATAATTTCTGCATGACGAGGACGATCAAGAACGCAAACTGTTATCGATTCGATTGAGCGTCCGGACGCCTTCGCGATGGATTTGATGTTCTCGGCTGGTGTCGCGTCGAGATCAATCACACCTTTTTCATAGCCCGGCCCGATGGCAATCTTGTCCATATAGGTATCGGGCGCATGGAGCAGGCCGCCGCGCGGCGCAATCGCCACGACAGCAAGCGCGTTTGCCATAGCCTTGGCGGTGAGTGTCGTGCCTTCAAGCGGATCCAGCGCGATATCGATCTCCGGGCCATTTCCCGTGCCGACTTCTTCGCCGATATAGAGCATCGGCGCCTCATCGCGCTCGCCTTCACCGATGACGATACGGCCCTTGAACTCAACCGAGTTGAAGGCTGTGCGCATCGCATCAACAGCGGCCTGGTCGGCGGCTTTTTCGTCGCCAAGGCCAGCCAGTTTTTGCGCCGCAATCGCCGCGACTTCTGTCACGCGCACCATCGCATCAGCAAGATGCGGGACGAGAATGCTCTTCGTCATATCAATCCTCGCAGCCTAACCGGCCGCTCCCCCCTACTCTGATGACGCCTCTATCGCCATTATTTGCGGCGTTCCTACATTCGAGGCCAGTGACTGCAAGCGCTCGCGCGCACTGGATATAGCTGTCCGCGAACAAAGATGCGTCACAATCGCAATTGGTGCGGCACCATCTTCATCAGACGAATCCTGCAGCAGTTTGTCGATCGACACGCCCGCTTCAGCGAGCGCCTCAGTAAGTTCTGCCAGCGAACCTGCCTTGTCCATCAGTTTTACGCGGACGAAATAGGCAGACGTTTCATCGGCTTCCGCGACAACGAACTTTCGCCTCGCATGATGTTCGGCATGACCGAAGGCGGGCCGCGCAATCGGATTAAACAGCTTAGCGACGTCGCCCATCACCGCGCTTGCTGTCGGCCCTGGGCCTGCGCCAGGCCCAGTCAGCGTAACGGCACCAAGCGGATCGCCTTCCACTCGCACCGTGTTCAGGCTGCCATTGATCCGCGCGAGCGGGTGATTCTTTGGAAGGGCAAACGGCTCGACCCGGCAGACCACGCCGTCGCCAGCAATCTTGCCCTCCGCAATCAGTTTAATTCGCAGACCAAGTCGGTCGGCAAGGTCGAGGTCTAGTAGTTCCACACCATCAACGCCGGAGACTGAGACTTTGGAAAAGTCGAGATCAGCCGAGAACGCAATCGCGGCAAGAATGGCCGCCTTGTGCGCAGCATCCATGCCGGAGACATCCAGCGTCGGGTCGGCTTCGGCGAAGCCAAGCCGCTGAGCTTCGGCCAGAACCGTGTCATATGACTTACCAGTGTCGAGCATCTCACTCAGCAGGAAGTTGCAGGTGCCGTTCAGGATGCCGGTGACACGGTTGATTTCGACGCCAGCGAGCGAATCGCGAAGCACGCGTACGATCGGAACACCGCCGGCGACCGCCGCCTCAAACAGAAGGTCAACGCCATTTTCGCGCGCCAGTTCGGCTAGCGCCTGGCCATGCATAGCGATCAGTGCCTTGTTAGCCGTGACAACGGACTTGCCCGACTTGATTGCGGTTTCGACGGCAACCTTGGCGGGTCCATCCGAACCGCCAATCAGTTCCACAAAGACATCGACCGACTCGTCAGCGGCCAGTTTCGCTGCATCATCGAACCAGCGATAGGAGTCTGTCTCGACAGGTCGGTTCCGGCTGCGGTTGCGCGCCGTGACGCCCGTGATCTCGACCTGACCTGGGAGGCGCAGGTTTTCCTGGCGCTGCACGAGGTCAACGAGACCACAGCCAACATGGCCAAGCCCTGCGATACCGAGCTTCAATGTCTTCACGACAGCTCCTTTCCTTCTAATACTGGGCCTTCATCGATCGCAGCTGTCTGGCTGCGGGCTTGAAGGAATTTCTTGATGTTACGTGCGGCCTGCCGGATGCGCTGCTCGTTTTCAACCAGCGCAATGCGAACATAGCCTTCGCCGCGCTCTCCGAACCCGGAACCGGGCGCCACAGCCACGCCTGCCTCATTTATGAGCGCGAGCGAGAATTCGAGGCTGCTCATCGATTTGCACTGTTCAGGCACCGGAGCCCAGCAGAACATGGAAGCAGATGGTTTCGGCACGTTCCAACCGGCACGGCGGAAGCTATCGACGAGCGTATCGCGGCGGGCGCGATAGATTTCGCGGGCCTCGGTCACGCAATCCTGAGGACCATCGAGCGCTGCGCAGGCGGCAACCTGGATCGGCGTGTAGGCGCCATAGTCAAGATAGGACTTCACCCGGCCCAGCGCACCGATCAGGCGCTCATTCCCTGCGGCAAAGCCAATGCGCCAGCCGGCCATGGAATAGGTTTTCGACAATGTCGTTGTTTCCACAGCAATTTCGCGCGCACCGTCTATCTGAAGAATCGATGGCGGCGGGTCGTCGAAATAGATCTCATTGTAGGCGAGGTCGGAGAGGATCCAGAGATCATGCTGGCGGGCGATCTTCACCGCTTCGCGGTAGAAATCGAGGTCGGCCACAGCGCCGGTCGGATTGGACGGATAGCAGAGAACCATCGCAGTTGGTGGCGGCACGCTATAGCGGATCGCATGGTCGAGATTAGAGAGATACTGCTCAGGCGTCTGCGCAGGCACGCCGCGGATCGAAGCGCCCGCGATAATAAAGCCGAAGGAATGCAGCGGGTAGGAAGGGTCCGGCGCAAGGATAACGTCGCCCGGGGCCGAAATCGCCTGCGCGAGGTTCGCGAAGCCTTCCTTGGAGCCCAGCGTGACAATGACTTCGCGGTCCTTGTCCAGCGTCACGTCGAAGCGGCGCTTGTAATAATTGACGAGCGAGCGGCGTAGGCCATTGATCCCGCGAGAGGCCGAGTAACCGTTTACGTCCGGCTTCTGCGCTGTCTCGCAAAGCTTGTCGACGATATGTTTGGGCGTCGGCAGGTCCGGATTACCCATGCCAAGATCAATAATGTCTGCGCCATTCGCTCGAAGTGCCGCCTTCCGACGGTTCACCTGTTCGAACACATAGGGCGGCAGACGCCTGATCTTATAAAATTCTCCGGCCATGACCGAACTCCGCAGGGCAAATAGGCTTTAGTAATGGAAGGGAAGTGTCAGCGCCGGGCGCGGCGTCTGTCAAACCTTGCCCGCAGGGAAGCGACTTCCTGATCGGTCAGGAAGTCGGCTGGACCTGGCTGGCCTTCAAGCCTGCTCAGCTGTTCATCACCCCAGGCCGCAATTTCCTGCGGCGTGAGATAGGTCGGAGCGGAGCGCGGATCTTTTATCATGGCCTGCCACAATGCTGTACGCCGCCGGGCGGCAAGATCCTTGGCGCGCTTCGAGTCCGGATCTACATTTTCGTCCTGAGCAGTTTGCCGCTCTGGCAAAGTCGGCATATCAGCGATCCGCGGAAACCCACGCTCCGTCAGCTCCGCCTGCCGCTTTTCGTACCATTCGGGCGGCTGTACAGCACTGCCTGAGGTTGCGGTCGACGCGCAGCCGACCAGAGCGAGCATGAAAACGGGGATCAACCAGACTTTCGTCATAAACTTCGGCACTCTTCATTCATCCTGAAACATTTATCCCCTACCCCTGTTTGTGTAGAATAGCGATAGAGGGTGATGAAAAGCACGAGCGATATGAGCGAACCCGAAAACCGCACACTGAATGCCATTCTTGCAGATCAATCACCTGAGCAATTGCAGGCGATCGGAAAAGCGCTCGCTGAAGCCGCAATTGAATCGCAAGCGCTTCTCAACGAAGTTCTGGCAACGGCAAATCCGGGGGGTGGACTGTCGTCCAATCCGGACCCGTTTGGCGTTGGCGGCACCTATGGCCGGCTCGGCCAGTCGCTCGCGAGCAATCCGCACGCCCTGCTCAACGCCAATCTCGAGCTATGGACTGGCTGGATCAGTCTCTGGAAGGACTTCACGCTCGGCCAGATCAGCGGCGTGCAGGACAAACGGTTTTCCGACCCGGAATGGTCTTCCAACCCGGCATTCGAGTTCATGCGCAAGGCATATGAGCTGAATTCGTCCTGGATGATGTCTCTTCTCGACGCGGCGCCGGACCTGTCGCCGAGTGAGAAGCGAAAGGCGCAATTCTATACGCGCCAGACCATTGACGCTCTGTCGCCCACCAATTTCTTCGCGACGAACCCGGCTGCCTTGCGCGCCATGTTGAAAACGGGCGGTCAGAGCCTTGTCGACGGGCTACGCAACGCGCGCGCGGATATAGCTAAAGGAGGCGGCCGCCTCTCGATCAGCCAATCGGATGAAACGCCGTTCGAGATTGGCGAGAATGTCGCCACAGCCCCCGGCAAGGTCGTTTTCCGCAACAAGCTGATTGAGCTCCTGCAGTTCGCCCCTTCTACTGAACAAGTGTACGAGCGTCCGCTGCTGATCTTTCCGCCCTGGATCAACAAGTACTACATTATGGACCTTCGCGAGGAGAACTCGCTGATCCGCTGGCTCGTCGACAAGGGTCTGACGGTATTCGTGGTATCGTGGCGGTCGGCCGACGCGGTAACACGCGATTTCACCTGGGACGACTATATCGAGCATGGCGCATTCGCAGCCATGAATGAGGCCCTTGCCCAGACTGGCGCCGAAAAGCTGAACGCCATCGGCTACTGCATCGGCGGATCACTCCTGACCGGTGCACTGGCTCATATGGCAAAGACCGGTGATAATCGCGTTTCCTCAGCGACTTTCTTTGCATCGCAATCGGATTTTTCCGATGCAGGCGATCTCATGGTCTTCACCGACCCGGACTCTCTCGACAGCATTGATAGCGTCATTGATGAGAATGATGGCATCATGCCGGGCGAGATGATGGGCCAGACGTTCAACTGGCTGCGCCCCGTGGACCTGGTCTGGCGCTACGTGGTCGACAATTACATGATGGGCAAGAAGCCACGCCCCTTTGACCTTCTCTTCTGGAATGCGGATCAAACGAACATTCCGGGCGAGACGCATCGTACCTATCTAAAAAACCTGTATGGAAGGAACGAGCTAGCTGAAGGACGTTTCAAAGTCTTTGGTGAACCGGTTTCCATGGGCGACATAAGTATTCCCGTGACAATCCAGGCGAGTCGGGAGGACCATATCTGCCCGTGGCACTCCATCTATCGCGGTGCCCAGAATTATGGCGGCGACGTCAATTTTATCCTGGCGGGGTCTGGCCACATCGCAGGCGTAATCAATCACCCGAGCGCCGAGAAATACCAGCACTGGACGAATTCCGGTCTAGAGAAAACGCCGGAAGCCTGGTTGTCCGGCGCAGAAGAAACCAAGGGCTCCTGGTGGCCGACCTGGTGGGACTGGTTAGCGCCGAAATCCGGTGACCTGAAACCTACCGAACCGCTTGAGGACAAAGAGCTAGGCGACGCGCCTGGTACTTATGTGAAGATGCGCCTCTCGGACATTGCGCAGGGTAAGATGCCTTCGACAGCGTATTCGACGCCTTCCAAACCTGCCCGCTCGACACCCAAGCCGAAACCGGCGGCCAAGAAGGCGTCGTCGGCAAAGCCCAAGTCCACCGCGATCAAGGCAAAGGGCGGCGCTGCGTCTTCATCAAAGTCGAAGTCGCCCGCAAAAAAGCCGGCGAAGAAAAATGCGGCTCAGGGGAAGAGCGGCAAAAGTGCGTCGAGCCCCAAGGCCTGATCCCAACCCATCATCAGGTTGAGGTTCTGAATAGCCTGACCGCTCGAACCTTTGACGAGGTTGTCGATAACAGCGATCACAATCACACGACCTTTTGCGCGGTCTTTGAAAACGGCAATCCGGCAATCATTCGTCCCGCGCACGTGTCGAGTATCCGGCGGCGGCGAGCCGAGCGGCAATACGCTGACGAAGGGCTGATCTGCATAGGCGGCCGAAAGAGCCGCATGAATCGAATCGACGTCTCCACGCAGATGGCAGGTAACGTGCTCGCCCCGTGCCATCGGGATTAAATGAGGTGTGAACGTCACCTCGATATCATTGAGCCCTGCGCGCAGATTAAGCTCCTGCTCGATTTCAGGCGTATGCCGATGGGTCCCTACACCATAAGCGTGCAGGCCTTCGGTGACCTCGCTGAAGAGATTGCCTTCCTTGAGACCCCGGCCTGCCCCGGTCGCACCAGATTTCGCGTCGATGATGATCGCATCGCGGTCAATAATCATGGGTTTCATCAGCGGCAGAAGAACCATGAGAATCGCCGTCGGATAGCAGCCCGGACAGGCGACAAGATTTGAGCCCATCATTTGTTCGCCGTTATGTTCGCTAAGGCCGTATATCGCCTTGGCAGTCCGCTCTGGCGCAATATGCTCGCGGCCGTAAGCCTGTGAATAAAGGTCGGCATCGCGGAAACGATAATCCGAAGAGAGGTCGACGACTTTCACATGTGCTGGAAGCGTCTCAATGAGATCCTGGCTTGTGCCATGCGGCAGACAGCCAAACACAACATCGACGCCGTTCCAGTCGACATCCTCTGCTTTGATGACATCAAGATCGTGCTTGCCGCGCAGGTGCGGGAAGATGCCTGACAACTTCTTTCCAGCGAGAGCATTACCCGTCGCGGCTACTGGCGTGACATTCGGATGGTTGCGGAGAATGCGGACTGTCTCGGCGCCGGTGTAGCCCGACGCACCCAGAATGGCGGCTTTCAACGGTTGATCGGTCATGCGGCCTCTTTGTCATGTCAGCAGGCAAAGAAAAAGGGCGCTCCGGTTTCGAAGCGCCCTTTCGAGAAAAGATTCTGAATGCGAACCTAGCGCTTCGAGAACTGGAAGCTGCGGCGCGCTTTTGCACGGCCATACTTCTTACGCTCAACCGTACGCGGGTCGCGGGTCAGGAAGCCGAATGGCTTCAGAACCGGACGAAGACCTGGCTCATAGTTGACGAGCGCGCGGGCGATGCCGTGACGGACAGCGCCAGCCTGACCGGACAGGCCAGAGCCTTTTACTGTGCAGATCACGTCGAATTCAGTGCGGCGATCGGTTTCGATCAGCGGCTGTTCGATCACCATGCGCAGAACCGGGCGAGCGAAGTACTGCTCCTGGTCCTTGCCGTTGACAGTGATCTTGCCCGTGCCCGGCTTGATCCATACGCGAGCCGTCGCCGATTTGCGGCGGCCAGTGCCGTAGGAACGGCCGAACTCGTCGATCTTCGGCTCTGCAGTGACAACCGTCTCTGTCGCGGCTTCGCCGCTCGTTACGGTTTTCAGGTCTTCAAGAGAATTGGCGGTATCGGACATATGATCAGTCGTCTCTCTGATTCTTGACGTTCATCGATGCGAAATCGACGGTTTCCGGCTTCTGGGCCTCATGCGGGTGCTCAGACCCGGCATAGACACGAAGCTTGGAGAATTGCTGGCGGGCGAGCGAGCTTTCGCCCGGCATCATGCGCTTAACAGCAAGCTCAATGGCGCGCTCTGGAAAGCGTCCACCAAGGATCTTTTCTGCGGTGGTTTGCTTGATGCCGCCCGGGTATCCTGTGTGACGGTAATAGGTCTTGTCACGCAGCTTATTGCCGGTGAACCGAGCCTTTTCCGCATTGATCACAACAATATGGTCGCCCGTATCGATGTGTGGTGTGTAGTCAGCGCGGTGCTTGCCGCGCAGGCGTTTGGCGACATATGAAGCAAGGCGACCGACCACAACATCAGTTGCGTCGATAACGATCCACTTGTTCTCCACGTCAGCTGGTGCGTTATAAGTCTTCATTGCTCCTCGGGAGCCTCTCATTCGGAGTGTTGGAATATGTTCAAGCGCCCGCGTTTAAGCGCGCAGTCCTTCCCTGTCAACGCAGGGATCGCCGGTTTCCTGCTATTCTATGCTGCATCGTGTTCTGGGCCGCAAGAGCCAGCGGAACAAGGAGAAGCAGCTGTCCAGGAGCAAGACGCAGTCCCTGAAAGCGCAGATGCCGCTAACGTAAATATGTTGCCTGCCGTCTGGTCGACCCGACAGCTCGATTCGCCGGTCGCCAGTATTGGCGTTGCAGGTGGTGCCGGATCGACTTTCGCGGTCGCCTATGACGATGGAAGCGTGCAGATCTTCGACTTCGATGGCGAGCGCATTACGGAAACGACGGGTGAAGGCACGCGCGCGCTCGCGGAAGGACGCTATGCGATGCTTGCCGGCACGCCGGTCACGATCTTCCCAGGTATCGATGCCGAAGGCAGCCTGAAAGTCTGGATCTATGGCGGAGGCGTCGCCGCGCCGATCCAGTATGATCTCCAGGGAGACCAGACCGGCCCCGCAGCAGGTCTCTGTGCTGCGCCGCCCGCTGACGACGCCGATTCGATCCATCGGATCGCATACTGGACTGAAACCGAGCCAGCTACACTCTATAATGGCGCGGTCCGTGAAGCAGGCGGTGAGCTCGTCTTCGAGGTTGAGGATGAGCAGTCGGCGGACGGACCGATCACGGCCTGTATTATAAGTGGTGATGCGGCCACCGCATTCACTGACCCGGTCGATGCCGCAGCAAGCCTCCGCCGCCTTGGACGCGAAACGTTGATCCTGTCTGAAGGAAATGGTCGCCTCAAACTGGCCGTAGGCGAAAGTGAACCGGCCAGCTTTGACATTCGCGAGGGCATAACCGTCGAAGTGCCGAGCATGTTCACGTCTTTGGCCGCAACAGGCGATGCGCGCGGCGGCGGTTATCCCGGGGGAGTCATTATCGTCGGTGGCACGGTAAGCGGTGACGATCATCGGGTCGTCATGATCGATCCAAGCCGTATTACGATGTCGCCGATTGAAGTCCCGACGGCGACCGAGTGATCCAGACAAGGCGCACGGCGGCGATAAAGACAATCACGCCGAGCGCCTGATGGACGATCGCAAGCTCCAACGGTGCGCCGCTTACAAGAGTGTAGATCCCCCATGCGGCCTGCGCTGTGACCAGGGTCGCCAGCAAAGCAAACGGTTTGGCGGCAGGCTTGCCCCAGGCGAGCACTGCCCCGCCGAGCGCTGCGGCCCAGAGAACGTAGGCAAGGACACGGTGATTGAACTGGGTCGCAGCTAGCCCTTCAAAGAGGCTGCGCGCGCCGAGGTCACCCTGTATGTAGGAAGCAGGCAGGAAGGCCCCGTCCATCAAGGGCCAGTCAGTGTAGGTCCTACCAGCATCGAGGCCTGCCACGAGGGCGCCGGAGGCCATCTGGACCGATACTAGGGCCAGCAGCGCAATCGACAGGACGGAAAGAAGCCGGGAGGTTTCCAGCCGGCGTGCGCCGCCAAGGTCCAGCCAAAGCCAGACTGTATAGCCGATAATGATGAGCGCGAGCATGAAGTGCGTCATCAGCCGGTAAGGAGCGACGTCTAGCCTGTCAGTATCACCTATACCACTGGAAACCATCCACCAGCCAATCGCACCCTGTAGACCGCCAAGCGCGATGAGAATAACGAGCCGTGTCGTGAGCGCTCGTCCAATCCAGTTACGCGCCAGAAAAAAGACCAGCCCGCCCACGGCGATCAATCCGATCAAACGGCCAAACAGGCGATGGCCCCATTCCCACCAGTAGATGTACTGGAACTCGGCAAACGTCATATTGTAATTCTGCTGCTGGAATTCCGCCGTCTGCTTGTATTTCGCAAACTCCTCGGCCCAGTGCTGCGCATTCAAGGGCGGAAGGGTTCCGCTGATGACGTCCCATTCGGTAATGGAAAGGCCAGAGTCAGTGAGGCGGGTCATACCGCCGATCAGGATCATCGCGTATACGAGCAAAGCGATCAGAACGAGCCAGCGCCGGATCCATTTGTCTGCTAGCGGGGACTTTGCCATCTGTGTCATGACGACCTATCTGAGCGTAAACCGCAATTTCGCAAGCCGTCACGCGGTCGCAGGTAATTCAAAGCAGCATCGGGACACGTCATGCGCAAAGGGCTCGCCGCCATCGCAATCCTTGCCATCATTGCCATCTGGATCGTGCTGGTCGGTACGGTTGGCAGCCACCTTACCGAATGGCCGTTCTGGGCGCAGCTGCCATTCTACGTAATCGCAGGCGTCGCGTGGATCCTGCCTGTGCGCCCGGTCCTGCGCTGGATGAACAACGCAGAGCCAAGCCAGGACTAATCCTTCTGATCGTCATCCTCACCGGCAAGCCTGCGAGCTTGCTGGCGAAGGCGCTCGAACATGGTAGACGGATCTTCCGTTTCAGCACTGCCTTCTGGCGGTAGCTCCGCTTTGGCCTGATCATCATCGCTAACAGGCCCGAAGTCTGGCGCCTCTGAAACTTCATCTGCGACTTCTGGCGGCAGGGTTTCAGGCGTTGTTTCGTCGGTCCAGTCAGGCTGGCGCTCGGCCACCTCCGCTTCGACTTCAGCTTCTACGGGGGCCGGAATGACCTCCGGGGTCGCTTGCGTGCGGGCGGCGTAGGCTTCGCCTTCTTCGGGTGTTGCTTCGTCCAGTGGCTCGTCTGATTCAACAATCTGTTCAGGCATGACTTCAGGCGCGGCGGCCCCCGTCGCAGCTATGCTGGCGAGGCCAGAAACGTCAGTGTCGGAATAATCGCGAACTGATGTCTCAGGCGTATAAGCGGATGGCTCATCAGTTGCGGCGCTCGAAAGCGAGAGATCCCAGAGAATGGTTTCGCCGCCGGTGAGCGTTCTGCCGGGTTGAACGATACAGCGGCCCGGCGAGCGTGCAGGAATGTACACATCGCACCAACCCCCAAGACGGCGGGTCGCAACGGTCTTGCCCTTTGCGACCCTGTCGCCCGCATCGGATTTCGTGACAAGCCGGGGGCCAAGTCCGCCCGAGGCGAAAACAAAGCCTGTCCGGATAGCGTCATTACTGAATACAGCAGAGAGACGAGCGAGGCCTTCGGCTTCGGCTTTCATCGCGATAACCGCTTTGGGCTCACCCTCGAGGCATTCGATACGGTCGATAGATCCAGAAATGGGCGCGTGCACATTGTTGTTGGAGACGGGCGAAGACGCGACGCGGATACGCACGGCCGGGCCCGCCATCCGCAAGCCTTCAGGCGCTTCAGTCTCCTCCACCGAAACTACAACGCCGTCACAGGGTGACGTCAGGTGGTCAGCTGCCTGGGGCGTTACCCGCTCTGCGGTACGCGTCGCAAACAGAATGATCACGCCGGGAATGAAGCCAAGCCAGAAAAGCGGCTCCCAAAGCATTGCGAGCAGTATGCCCAGCAACCAGGCGGCGAGAAATCCCACGACGCCCTCAAGATCAAAACCGCTCCTGAACCAGGGGAAGGTCTTGTGAGAAAGTGACGCGTCACGGTCTGCCATGTTAATTCCTCTTATTCGGCCGCGGTTGCGAGACGGTCTCGTGCAACCTGATGCGCCCACATTTGTGCATACTTGCCATCAGAGCGCAAAAGTTCGCTGTGCGTTCCTCGCTCCACGATTCGTCCTTGCTCCAGAACGACGATTTCATCTGCTTTCTGCACGGTTGATAGACGGTGCGCGACCATGAGCGTGGTCCGCCCGCGCGAGGCCTCATCAAGTGCATCTTGAACGGCAGCCTCGGTCGCACTGTCGAGCGCGGACGTCGCTTCATCAAGCACCAGTACAGCCGGGTCAGCCAGGATCACGCGGGCGATGCCCACACGTTGCTTCTCGCCACCTGAGAGTTTGAGTCCTCTTTCGCCAACTTCGGTGTTCCAGCCGTCTGGCAACGCTTCGATGAATGGCAGCAGCTGTGCACGTCTGGCGGCATCTTCAAGCGCCTCAATCGAGGCGTCAGGATGTGCATAAGCGATATTTGCCGCGATCGTATCGTTGAACAGGACGACGTCCTGCGGAACGAGCCCCAATGCCTGCCGAAGCGAGGTCTGAGTCATGTCGCGCACGTCTCTCCCGTCGATGTGGACGCTGCCGGACTGAACATCGTAGAATCGAAAGAGGAGTTTCAGCAGGGTCGATTTACCAGCACCAGAGGTGCCGACGAACGCGATCTTTCGGCCGGGCGCGACATCGAAGCTGATATCAGCCACACCGACCGTTCGGGCATCATGCGTGAAGCTTACGCCGTCGAACGACACCGCGCCGTCCGGCTCGTCGAGCTCGACTGCGCCGGGCTTGTCCTGAACCTCAGGCGCCATGGCAAGCAGGCCGTGGAGTTTTTCCAGATCGACAGCGCCCTGTTTGATTTCGCGCCAGGCCCAACCAAGGATATTCAGCGGCGCATACAGACTAAGCAGAACGAGCATGACGGCGGTGAGATCACCGATCTGCATTGTTCCCTGAGTGTAATTGTACGCAGACAGCGCCAGAACCGCGAGAAGCCCGCCATTCATGATTAAGGCTTGCACTCCGTTCAGCAGGTACATGCTGCGCACCGCCTCGACATAGCGCTTATTGTAGCGACGCATGGCCGTGTCATAGCGGCCGGTCTCTCGCTTCTCGGCGGCGAACGCTTTCACAGTCTCGAAATTGGTAAGTGTATCGATCGAGACAGCGCGAAGCTCTGTATCGGCCTTGTTCATGCGCCGACGCTGGCGCACGCGCCATTCAGTAATGATGACCGTGGCGATCACGTAAAGGATGATGGTCGCGACAGCGATCAGGGCCAGTCGATAATCATACGCGGCACCAAGCGCGATGGAAGCGAGAGCGAGGCGCACAAAGGTCGGGCCAATATTGAAGGCCAGAAAACGGATCAGATAATCAATGGCACTCGCACCGCGCTCGATTACGCGATTGAGAGCCCCAGAGCGCCGCGTTTGATGAAAACCGAGAGACAGTGATTGTGCATGACCAAACGCGTCGACACAGGCGATACGCTGTGCATCCTGGCTGACAGGGCTGAAGAGCGCATCACGCACTTGCGGCAATGCGGCGGCCAGAAAGCGTAGCCCGATTGCGAGCGCGATCCAGCCGACGGCAATTGCAAGCGGCGCGGCCTGAACGCCGTCTTCACCTGCCACCCGGTTGATTGCATCGCCAAGAATGATGGGTGAAATGACTTCCAGCACCGCTGCGCCAAGCGTAAGTATGATGGCAACCGCCATAATGGGGCGCCATTTCTTCATCTCGGGCCGGGCAAGAAGTTTGAGAATTTTCACGATCGCGCTGCCAAGGCCGCCATCGGCGCTCTCGATCTGGTCGCGGTCCGGCTGCGAAGAAGTAGGTGCGGTCATCGCCGCTATATGGGACGAAATGTGTGCGGCGAACAGGGCGAGGCTGGAACGAATCCACGCAGTAGCCTAAACGCGCTTTGAAAACGAATGAGACGGAAATGCCAAAGCTGAAATCAATTTGTGTCTATTGCGGGTCATCTGATGATGTACGTCCAGGCTACCTGACCCTTGCGCGCAATCTGGGTCGCGCCCTCGCCGATCAGGATCTGAAACTGATCTATGGTGGTGGTGGCGTTGGCCTGATGGGCGCGTGCGCACGCGCTGCGCACGAAGCGGGCGGCGAAGTATTAGGCGTCATGCCGAAATTCCTGCTCCAGAAAGAGCGCGTTTTCGAAGAGGTGGAGCACCGCATTGTCGATGACATGCACACCCGCAAGCAGATGATGTTCGACGAGTCGGACGCCTTTATTGTCCTGCCAGGCGGTATAGGAACGCTTGAAGAAGCAGTCGAAATGCTGAGCTGGGCACGCCTTGGACTGCATGCCAAGCCGATGGCATTTCTGGATGAAGACGGCTTCTGGGCTCCTTTCTTCGAGCTGATGAACCACATCATCGATGGCAAGTTCACACCCGAAAGCTTTCGCAGTGCGCTGGTGCATGCGAGCACGCCGGAGCTTGCGATATCCGCACTGCGCGACCGGGTTGTTGCAATTTCCTGATCAGGGCTTGCCTCAGGCGCGAGACAGCCGGCGTTCGGCAGCTTCGCGCCCGATCAGAGGGAAGATCACGGACATATCGGGGCCGTGCTCCTGACCTGTCAGGGCCTTGCGAAGCGGCATAAAGAGCCCCTTCCCCTTGCGGCCCGTGGCTTCTTTCAGTTCAGTCGTCCAGGCCTTCCAGCTTTCGCTGGTCAGTTCGCCTTCCGGAAGACGCTTGCGCGCCTCAGCAATGAAGTCAGCGTCATCGTCGTCGATGACGGATGAAATGGTGCCATAGGCGATGTCCGCAAACGGTTTCGCGTCGTGGACGGTCTCACAATTTTCCCGGACGGCCAGCCAGAAGGCCTCATTCGCCGCATCTGGCGCGATGTGCTCAAGGTCTTCGCGCACAACTTCGAATGGCAGGTCGTGAACGAGGACAGCATTGAGGCTGAGAAGGTCCTTGTCATCGAACTTTGCCGGAGCACGGCCAATTTTCGAGAACTCAAAC
This sequence comes from Henriciella barbarensis, assembly GCF_003576345.1. Classification (GTDB taxonomy): domain Bacteria; phylum Pseudomonadota; class Alphaproteobacteria; order Caulobacterales; family Hyphomonadaceae; genus Henriciella; species Henriciella barbarensis. The sequence goes on from NZ_QWGB01000007.1 coordinate 32,636, forward strand.
TCATCAGAGAGCGTCGCCAGATCGCCGCGCACTTCGATATTGTCGCTGGTACCGAGCTTGGCGAGTAATGACAGGATCGCCATTGGAAGGATGCCGCGCCGTTCCAGTGTATCCATGCTGAGGGAGCCGAGACGTTTGGAGAAGGCACCGCCTTCAGCATCCACCAAAAGCGGCGTGTGCGCCATGTCCGGCGCCTGGCCACCCAGAGCCTTGAAGATTTCGATCTGCGCGCCGGAGTTTGTGACGTGATCCTCACCGCGCACCACGTGGGTGATATTTGCTTCGATGTCGTCGACCACAGACGGTAGAGTATAAAGATACGAACCGTCTTCGCGGATCAGGACCGGGTCCGACACACTTGAGGTGTCGATGCTTTGTGGCCCGCGAACAAGGTCATTCCATTCAACGCGGTTACCAGAAAGTTTGAAGCGCCAGTGCGGCTTGCGGCCTTCGGCTTCAAGCTTTGCCTTGTCCTCATCAGTGAGGTTCAGCGCTGATCTGTCATACACGGGCGGGCGGCCGCGCGAGAGCGCGATCTTGCGCTTGCGGTCGAGCTCATCAGCGGTCTCGTAACAGGCATAGAGCAGACCCATACCGCGCAGCTTGTCAGCTGCAGCGTCATACTGGTCGAACCGCTTCGACTGATTGAAAGTATCGTCCCAGACAAGGCCAAGCCAGGTCAGGTCAGCCTTCAGGCCGTCTTCATAAGCCTGCGTAGAGCGCTCGGTATCGGTATCATCAATCCGCAGGAGAAATTTACCGCCCTGCCCTTTCGCATACAGCCAGTTAATGAGGGCTGTACGGACATTGCCGACATGAAGCTTGCCAGTTGGGGAAGGCGCGAAACGGACGACAGGTGAGGTCATCAATCATCCCTGAAACGGTTGGTAATCGGATAGCGACGGTCGCGGCCGAAATTTTTGCCGCCAACTTTTACGCCGGGCGGCGCTTGCCTACGCTTGTACTCGGCAATGTACAAGAGATGCTCGATACGTCTTACAGTTGCCTCATCATGCCCTCGGGCGAGGATGTCATCGATATCCGCCTCTTCGTCTACGAGGCCGCGCAGGATGTCGTCGAGGTCATCATAGGATGGAAGCGAATCCTCATCCTTCTGGTCCTCGCGCAGCTCTGCCGATGGCGGCTTGGTGATGATTCGTTCGGGAATCACCTGGCCTGAGGGGCCGAGCGCACCCCTGGGGTGGTTGGCATTGCGCCAGCGCGAAAGCTCAAACACCTCGGTCTTGTAGAAGTCCTTGAGCGCATTGTAGCCACCGCACATGTCGCCATAAAGTGTGGCGTAACCAACGGCCATTTCGGACTTGTTTCCAGTCGTTACCACCATGTGACCGAACTTGTTGGAAAGCGCCATCAAAGTGACACCCCGAAGCCTGGACTGAATATTTTCTTCGGTCGTGTCGCTTTCCCGCCCCGCGAAGATATCCCCCAGCATCTCATCCATTGCGCCAACGCCGGGTGCGATATTGATAATATCATAGCGAACGCCAAGTAGCTCGGCACATTTCTTCGCGTCTTCGAGGCTCTCTGACGAGGTGTATTTCGACGGCATCATCACGCACCAGACGCGGTCGGGCCCGAGCGCATCAACCGCGATGGCGGCCGTCAGCGCGCTGTCGATACCGCCAGACATCCCGAGAACCACGCCGGGAAAGCGATTCTTGTTGACGTAGTCGCCAAGCGCAAGCGTGGCTGCGCGGTACTCCATATGCCAGCCGTCTGGGTCGAGCTCGCATCCTGCATCGGGAAGTATCAGCTTGCGCGTTTCAAGGTCGAACTCGACCATCTCCATTCCAGTGTCGAACTGGCCGACCAGACCGCAGCGCTCTGAATGCGTTGAGTTTGTCGCATAAGACGCGCCGTCAAACACAAGTTCGTCCTGCCCGCCAACCTGATTGACGAACATGTATGGCAGGCCAAGTCGGCTCCAGTGATCAAACGCTTCAGCGCGTTCGCGATGAATGCTGCGGCGCCAAGGTGACCCGTTAGGAATGACGAGCAGTTCAGCCCCGGCCGCCTTCGCAGCATTCGGGACGCGGTCGAACCAGACATCTTCGCAGATAGCGAGCCCAATTTTGACGCCCTTCACCTCAATGATGCAGGCAGGCGACTTGCCCCTTGTGAAGAGGCGCTGCTCGTCGAAAACACCGTAATTGGGCAGCTCCTGCTTGTCATAGCGCGCCTCAATAGCGCCATCGCGGCAGAACAATTCTGAATTATAGAGCTCGCCCTCTTCGGCCCAGGGCGAACCGATGATGAAAGGCGGCAGGCCAGCAGACTCTTTTGAAAGGTCGCCGACCGCTTTCATACTCAGTTCGACCGCACTCGGCTTCAGGACGAGATCTTCCGGCGGGTAGCCGAGAATGAACATCTCACTGAAGACAACGAGATCAGCCCCCTCGCTTGCGCCAGCCTCGAGAGCCTCACGCGCGAGCTTTGCATTGCCGTTGATGTCACCAACAACCGGATTGAACTGGACCGCCAGTATTTTGAGCACGTCTGTCATGGCGCCCACTTAAGAGAAACTGTCAGCCCTGCAAAGCACCAAGAAGTGCGTCACAAACCCGATGCACCTGATCTTCAGACAGATACGGGTGCATTGGCAGGCTCAGCACCTCTTTCGAGGCACGTTCACATTCAGGCAGACCGCCCGGAGGTGTGAGCTGCTCGAAAGCAGGCATCTGGTGGATCGGCGTATCGTAATAGATCGCGGTCGGCACGCCCTTTTCCTGCAGGGCAGCCCGGATGGCGTCACGATCTGGCACGCGTACGGTGTAGAGACCGTAGGCGGACTCATCGCCTGCGCCGCCCGTCTGTCCCCCAACCTTGCCTGTAAGGCGCTCATCGTAGATTCTCGCGGATGCGATGCGGCGCTGGCGCTCGGCCTCGAAGATCCCGAGCTTTTCCGAGACAACGGCACATTGGATCGAGTCGCAACGGCCATTGATGCCGACACGAATTGACTCCTTGCGGTTATCGCCGGTGCCATGCCAGCGAATGGAGCGAAGGAGGTCGCCGACTTCCTTGTCACGCACGAGAATAGCGCCGCCATCGCCGTAGCCGCCGAGTGTCTTGGTTGGATAGAAGCTGGTGGCCGTAATTTCGGCCAGCGTGCCGATCCATTTGCCTGCCTGACGACCGCCGAAAGCCTGCGCGCCGTCGGCCACGATGCGAAGATTATGCGTGTCCGCGACAGCCTGAATGGCTGCGTAGTCAGCTGGCAGGCCATACAGGTCGACAGGCATGATGGCGCGGGCACGAAGATTCCGGTTGGCCTTCACCCGCTCAATTTTCCGCTCAAGGTCGGCGGCATCCATATTAAACGTTGCCGGATCAATATCGACGAGGACGGGTGTCGCGCCGGCAAGGAGGACCGCGTTCGCCGTCGCGTTGTAGGTAAAACCCGGAATGAAGACGGCGTCGCCATGTCCATAGCCGAGCGCGATGAGCGGCATGACCAGCGCCTGTGTCCCCGACCCGACCACGACGGCATCAGCAGCGCCGGTGAACTCGCAGAGTTTGTGCTCACACTCATCAACTTCCGGACCGCCAATATAGCGACCGTGGTCTAGAATGGTGGTCCATCGATCTTCCAGTGCACTACGGATCGAGGCCTGCTGGGCCTTGAGGTCGAAGAACTGGATCGGCGCGTCGCCAGATGGGGTGAGTTTTTCGGCTGCGGCCATGGGTCAGGCTCCAGTGTTTGTTTTTATCGTTGTTTCGAGAACTTCAGCCACGCGCACAGCTTCAACTGCTTCGCGCCCGGGCACAAGGACAGGGCCCTTGCCAAGGCAGGCCGCAAAGAAGGCGTGGTCGGCGGCGCCGAGCGGGTCTGGCAGGGATCGCGAGACGTCGGCGCGCACCTCGAACGGCGTCGTGTTGCGAACGTCACGAGTCAGAAAATCGATCTCAATCTCACCACTCTTGAAGGCAAGACGCATCCCGCGGCGGCGGTTTTCAGCAGCACGGCTGGACGTTACTATGGCCCGTGAACCTTCGCCGAACCCAAGGGTTGCAGTCGCCGTATCAATATGGCCGGAGTGAATGACCGCCCCCTGCCCTTCTACGCTGCTGGCGCGGCCCATCAGGCACGCGACCATATCCAGATCATGGATCATGAGATCGAATATCACTGACACATCACCGGCTCGGCCAGTTGGCGCAGGAGGGCTTTCACGCCAGGCTTCGATTTTAACTGGTGTCTCTGGTAGGTCGAACAGCCCCATCGCCTTGAGCACCAGGCGTTCCTGATGCCCGACCTGTAAAACAAGCTCCGCCGCATCTGCCTGCGCCGCCAGCGTTTTCGCCGCTTCACCCGAAAGGGCGAGCGGCTTTTCTACCAGCACATGACAATTGGCACCGAGCGCCGCCTCGACAGTGTCAGCGTGATAGGTTGCTGGGCACACGATGATCACAGCGTCCGCTGAATCGAAGAGATCAGCCTGCGAAGCGAACGACTTCACACCATGCTTGTTTGCCAGTTCGCTTGAACGTGCAGCGTCCGGATCAAAAACGCCGATAAATTCCGCTGTCTGGGATTCTGCAATCTTGCCCGCATGATAGCCGCCGAAGACGCCTGCACCGATCAAGCCTGTTTTGAGAGACATGTAACTTACTCCAGATTAGCTGCCCCATCGCACTCCACCGCGCTGACACGCAAGCAGGCGGCACAGAACACAAGGTCAAAGACTCTTGCGAATTCTTTCGTCACTGGCTTCACAGAGGCGCCATGTTGACCCATGTTGCCGCTCGAAACCTATCAAATATGTGAGGAAGCGCGATATGTCAGACATGAATGGAACGGGCTGGGCCCTGGCGAAACGTCCGGTGGGGATGCCCGAGATGGACGACTTCAAGACAGTCAATGTGTCCGCCCCTGCCCCGAAAGAGGGTGAAATTCAGGTTCGCAATAGCTGGATGTCTGTCGACCCATACATGCGCGGCCGCATGTATGACCGCGAAAGCTATGTACCTCCTTTCCAGATCGGCGAGTTGCTCACGGGCGGCGCCGTCGGACACGTACAGGCATCGGCTCACCCCGATTATTCAGAAGGCGACCTCATCGTGTCGATGGCAGGCTGGCGTGACGTGTGGACCGGCAAACCGCAGGAAAACATGGTCAACAAGGTCCCACAGACTGGCCTGCCTGAATCGGCTTTGCTCGGTATCGCAGGTATGCCGGGACTGACCGCTTATGCGGGTATTCTGCGGGTCGCAGATCTCAAGGAAGGTGACACCGTATTCGTATCCGGTGCAGCAGGCGCAGTTGGCTCTACTGTTGTGCAGATCGCGAAGATCAAGAACTGCACGGTTATTGGCTCTGCTGGCGGCAGCGAAAAGTGCAATCTCGTCAAGGAACTCGGGGCGGATCATGTGATCGATTACAAGGCGCACGATAGCTACGAAGCCCTGCTGGGCGCCCTGAAGAAGGCCGCTCCGAAAGGGATCGACGTCTATTTTGACAATGTTGGCGGCGACCATCTGCAAGCCGCTATCGAATGCGCGCGTCCGATGGGACGTTTTGCGATCTGCGGCATGATCAGCCAGTACAATGCAACCGACGTTCAGCCGGGCCCGAACAACATTATTCAGGTCGTCGGCAAACAGCTGACACTCAAGGGCTTTATCGTATCGACTTACGCAGATATGCAGCCGCAATTCCTCAAGGACATGGCCACCTGGATCCAGAATGGCGACATGAAATTCGAGGAGACTGTAATGGAAGGTATCGAGATGGCGCCAGAAGCGTTCCTCGGCCTGTTCCAGGGTCGCAACAAAGGGAAGATGCTCGTCAAACTCGCCTGAGCATACCCCGCATGGAGGTAAGTCATGGCGCGTCTCTTCGACGCTTACATCATCGTGGACTGGAGCGCGGCAAGCAAACCCGCGCTCGGCGCCAACTCGGTCTGGGTTGGCGCCCTCGCCCGCGACGCACGTCTGAAATTTCAGTTTCAGGCCGCTAATCCGTCGACCCGCAAAAAGGCTCGGGAGCTTATCCAGGGGCTCGTCGAACGGTTTGTGAAGCGCGGCGACAAGGTTCTCGTCGGCTTTGATTTCAGTTTGGGTTATCCGAGCGGAACGGCCGCACTCGCGGGAGTGTCGAAAGACAAGCCTGCTTGGCAAGCCATGCACGAATATCTCGCCTCGAAGATCAAGGAGACGGACGACAACAGCAATACGCGTTTCGCGGTCGCTGCGAGCCTCAACTATGCCATGAGCAAGGGCCCGCTCCCTTTCTGGGGCGCGCCAGCGCGCGACCGGTTGACGACCCTTGCGTCAACCAAAGGCAATTTCGACGATATCCGCCTCGAAGAATACCGCCGCGTGGAACGCTGGGTACGTGAGCATTACAAGGCAAAGCCGAAATCAAGCTGGCAGCTTTATGGCGCAGGCTCGGTTGGCAGCCAATCGGTCCTGGGTATCCCCACCGTTCAGGCGCTTCGCCATTCCCTGCCGAACGGCAAGATCTGGCCTTTCGAAACGGGTCTGGCACCCATGGATGCCGAAACGCTCGAAGGAACCGATGTGGTCTTCGCAGAAGTGTATCCCTCCATCGTTGACGCAAAGCCACGCCCTGGTGAGGTGATGGACCAAGCGCAGGTGGAAGCACTTGCCCGTCACTATTACAGGCTCGACGAGGCGGGGCGCCTCGGTGCCCTTTTCGGCCCACCTGAAGCCCTCACAAGCGAAGAAATTACACAGATTGAGGGTGAAGAAGGGTGGATTCTGCTGAAATAGCCCGTGGTTATTGGGTTTTCAGCATATCTACCCAACTCGAATCGTGTAGAAAACTCATACGGCACAGAATCGCCGTTAACAAAGAGGAGTGCCCAATGAATAAGGGTGAACTTACAAAAGCCGTCGCAGAATCTGCTGGCATGTCACAAGCAGACGCCGGCAAAGCGGTGGACGCAGTCTTCGATACCATTTCAGGCGCAGTGAAAGACCGTAAGCAGGTCGCTATTGCCGGCTTTGGTACTTTCCACGCAAAGACCCGTGGCGCACGCGAAGGCCGTAACCCGGCAACCGGCGAAACGATCCAGATCGCTGAGAAGACCTCCGGTGCTTTCAAGCCAGCTTCGGCTCTGAAAGACATCTAGGTCCGATCAGGAACCTTTTCAGGGCGGCGCGCCGGCTTTAGCTGGCGCGCCGCTTTTGATTCCAGCAGAGCTGTCTGTGCAATGCCTGCGACAAGCGAAGCTATGAGAACCGCCTGCATCATGCCCATGGCACCGCCACCGCGCTCCATACCAAAATACCAGGTCAATGGCAGCATGAGCAGGAAGTAGGAACCGAGATGAATGAAAGTCGGTGGCCAGATGACATTTTGCGCGCGCATCGCCATCGAGGCGACGTTCTGAAGTCCGTCGAAGACGATCACTAGCGATGTGAAGCCGATAATCGGCACGAGGGCAGCATGGATCGCAACGCCCGCGACCTCAGCATCTGATCGGATCAGGATCGAAGCTAGTTGCTTGCTGAATACCCAAACAAGCAAGCCAAGTAGTACGCCGATGAGCAGGGTCGCGATAATCCCAAGCCGGGACGCTTCACGTACCTGGTCGGCATTCTTGCGCCCATAGGCTTCGGCGACACGGACGCTTGTCGCGGTTCCCAGGCCCAGGAACGCCATAAAGCAGAAGCCGATGACGTGGATCGCCATGCCGTAGATCGTATTCACGGCGGTGCTGATCAGCGTCGCAATGATGAAGGTCGAATTGAACCCACCCCATTCGGCGACATTCGAAACGGCTGTCCCATACCCGACAGAGAACATGCGGCGCCCTTCATCTGCTGGCGCTTCACCGGAGGGGTTGAAGGCAGGTGTCATCTTCCAGACGGCGACGAGAAACAGCACAACCAGAAACCAGCGCGTGCCCGTTGTCGCTATTGCAACACCGTCCGCACCGAGCTTGGGCATTCCCCACCACCCGGCAACGACGGCAAGATCAATAACCAGATTGACCAGTACGCCAGCATACATGATCGCCGTTACGATCAGAGGCCGCCTGAGCGCCTCAAGATAGGACCCTGCGACATGGGTCAGCATATGGCCGATGAGGCCGAGAGCAAGGATACGCGTGACCGACGCGGTGCCGGAGGCGACGCTTTCATCAAACCCGAAGAGCCGAAACATCGGCCCCGCCGTCAGGAAAATTACGACGGTCAGAATAACGCCGAACCAGAGCGAGAACCGAATGCCCCGCCTGAAGATACGTCCGGTATCCTTACCCTGCCCTATGCCAGCCAGCTCGGCCGTTAGGACGGAAACGCCCATCAATAGGCCCATGGTCAGACCAAGCGACACACCGATTGGCAGCCAGGAATTGAGTACAAAGGGAACTTCTTCCGGCGCATTCTGACCGAGAACGATGACGTCGGTCAGGCCCATCAGCATCATCGCAGCGCGCGAGACGGCAATCGGCCCTGAAAGCCGCAAAAGGTCTGCAATGTCAGATGGCCGCGCCCAAGCGGGCCAAACCCGCCTACGGCGCATGGCGCTGTCTCCCCAGTCAGCTCGCCTGGCGAGCTTCGGCGTTCACCGCCTCTTTCATCAGCTGGAGCTTCTCTGCGATCAGGAAGGCAAGTTCAAGCGCCTGTTCGCCATTCAGGCGAGGATCACAATGAGTGTGGTATCGCGATGACAGGTCTGCTTCGGAGATCGCCTGTGCACCACCAATGCACTCGGTGACGTCTTGACCGGTCATCTCAAAGTGCACACCGCCCGGGTAACAGCCTTCGCTGGAGACGATGTCGATGAACTGGCTGACTTCCGACAGGATGCGGTCAACCGGGCGCGTTTTAAAGCCGCTATCGGTCTTCAGCGTGTTCCCATGCATTGGGTCACAGGACCAGACGACGTTGCGCCCGCTCTTCTTGATGGCGCGAACAAGCGGTGGAAGACCTTCCTTCACGCCCTCCGAGCCGAAGCGTGAGATAAGCGTGATGCGGCCTGCCTCGTCCTTCGGGTTCAGCGTTTCGATCAGGCGAAGTAGCTCATCGGTTTCCATGCCCGGGCCACACTTGATGCCAAGCGGATTATGGATGCCTTTGCAGAACTCCACATGCGCGTGATCGACCTGACGCGTGCGGTGACCGATCCACAGCATGTGCGCAGATGTGTCGTACCAGTCGCCGGACGTTGAATCGACGCGGGTCATTGCCTCTTCAAAGCCGAGCAGAAGCGCTTCGTGAGAGGTGTAGACGTCAACCTGGGCCATTTGCGGCACGGTCTTGGAGCTGACGCCACACGCTTCCATGAAGGAAAGCGCGTCAGTGATACGCTCTGCGAGTGCCTTGTAGCGCTCAGCCTGAGGCGAGCGGTCTACGAAGCCGAGCATCCAGCGGTGAACGTTTGCGAGATCTGCATAACCGCCCTGCGAGAAGGCGCGAACGAGGTTCAGCGTCGAGGCCGATTGCGAATAGCTCTGAATAAGGCGTTCCGGATCCGGCATCCGCGACTCCGGCGTGAAGTCCATGCCGTTGATATTGTCGCCTCGATAGGATGGCAGCGTAACGCCATCAATTGTTTCGATCGGCGCTGAGCGTGGCTTGCCGAACTGGCCCGCAAGGCGGCCGACTTTCACGACCGGTTTGGACGCAGCGAACGTCAGAACAACTGCCATCTGCAGCATCACGCGCAGCGTATCGCGGATATTGTCGGCGCTGAATTCCTTGAAGCTTTCAGCGCAATCGCCACCCTGAAGCAGGAAGGCCTCGCCCCTGGACACCGTCGCAAGCTGTTGCTTCAGCCTGCGGACTTCGCCGGCAAAGACGAGCGGTGGAAACGCCTTCAGGCGCCCTTCTACATTCGCAAGAGCATCTACGTCCGGATAGTCATCCGGGATGTGATTGGCGGGCCGTGCCCTCCAGCTGTTTGGCGTCCAGGTCATATTCATATCTCCAGAGCGGGGCGTATTAGCGGCCTCCGTTCGAATGGGCAAGTTTTACCACAAATGAGGCTGTTGTATCGCGACCAATGCAGTTTGCGAGCGGTCCGGGCACCACATCCGCAAGATTTAACCGCGTTGTATTAAGCTGGCTCGGTTTCCGGCACCCATTTCTGGCGCAAGGTGACGATCTCTTCCGCAATGGTCGGGTGGACAGCACAGGTCGCATCGAACTGAGATTTCGTGGCGCCCATCTTTACTGCAACGCCGATCATCTGGATCATCTCGCCAGCGTCGGGGCTGACGATGTGTACGCCGACCACCTGATCGGTCTCGCCATTCACCACGAGTTTGATCATGACACGCTCGGGGTCATCCAGAAGCATTGTCTTCATTGGCCGAAACTTCGTCTTGTAGATGTCGACCTTGTCGAGCGTCTTGCGGGCTTCGGCCTCAGTCATGCCGACCGTGCCCACTTCTGGCTGGGTAAAGACAGCCGAGGCGACATTGTCATGCTCGAAGTGCCATTCCTTGTCGCCGAAGATCGTATCAGCAAAGGCATGACCCTCACGAATGGCGACCGGCGTTAGCTGGATGCGATCCGTCACGTCGCCTACGGCAAATATATTCGGGACGCTGGTGCGTGAGCTATCGTCAACGATGACGGCGCCCGTGTCAGAAAGTTTGACGCCTGCCGCGTCGCAGCCGAGTCCATCCGTCGCCGCCCGGCGGCCGACTGCCATCACTATTCTATCGGCGTTTATCTCCATGCCGTTGCTCAGCTTTATGCAGTAAGGACATTCTTCTCCTTCGACTTCGCGGATTTCCTCGAAGACGGCAGAGGTGACGACCCGGACGCCAGCTTCCTTTAGTCCTTCGTGAACGGCCGTGCGGACGTCCCAGTCAAAACCTTTCAGAACGGTGTCGCCGCGGTAGACGAGGCATGTATCAACGCCGAGGCCAGCGAAGATATGGGCAAACTCACAGGCGATGTATCCACCGCCGGCAATGACGACCCGTTTCGGGAGTTCGTCGAGGAGAAAAACCTCGTTTGAGGTCATCGTGTACTCAACACCAGGCAGTTCTTCCGCCGACGGCCGCCATGGTGTGCCGCCTGTCGCGATCAGCACCCGGTCGACCGTAAATGTCTTGCCGCTCTCCTTGAGGACGACGGTGTGAGCGTCCTTCAACTCTGCACGTTCTTCGAACACGTCGACGCCGGCGTTGGCCAGATTGCGCAGATAAATGCCGGATAGCCGATCGACCTCCGCGTGCATGGCCGACATGAAAGCGGGGAAATCAAACCCCTTCTCTTCTACCTGCCAGCCATACTGACGGGCTTCCTTGATCTTGCGGCCATAGTCGCTCGCATAAACCATGAACTTCTTGGGGACGCAGCCGCGGATAACGCAGGTGCCGCCAATACGGTACTCTTCCGCAATGGCCACACGCGCGCCATTTTGAGCGGCGATCCGCGCGGCACGTACGCCGCCGGAGCCCGCGCCGATGACGAACAGATCGAAGTCGTATTGAGCTTCAGCCATCGAGAAATTCCTTCCGGTACTTTTAACCTGCCAGCTTAGGTGGCGGCACTGGCTTCAATATTCAAATATTGAAGCCCCATCATCGCTGCCAATAATTACTGTGCGGGCAAGACCGATGAACAGACCGTGCTCCACCACGCCGGGGATGACTGACAGGAGTTCGGCCGCATAGGCCGGATCTGGAATAACTGAACAGGCGCAATCGAGAATATAATTGCCGCCATCGGTTACCAGCGGTTTGTCACCACTTCCCCGGCGCACGTCGATACGTGGCCGTGACACGCCTGACGTCTTGAGCGCGTCGTAGACCTTCTTGGCAGTGATGGTGAAACCGAAGGGCGTGACCTCCACGGGAAGTGGGAAAGAGCCGAGCACTTCCACCTGCTTTGAGGGGTCCGCGATCACGATCATGAGGTCGCTGGCATTCGCGATGATTTTTTCTCGTAGAAGTGCCGCGCCGCCGCCTTTTATGAGTTGAGCCTGATCATCAACCTCATCGGCACCGTCCACGGTGAGATGAATGCGATCAACTTGTTCAACAGGTACTAACGGCACCCCGAGCGATTCAGCCAGACGGCGCGTTTCCTCGCTGGTCGGCACGCCGCGCACAACAAGACCATCCGCAATTTCGTCTGCCAGCGCCTCGACGAAGAATTTCGCGGTGGAGCCGGTGCCAAGACCAAGTGTCATCCCGTCTTCGACAAACTCGATAGCGGCCGTCGCCGCGTTTTCCTTTTCGCGTTCAAACGCCAATTCTTGTCTCCTAACGCTTTGAGGATTTCTCGCGCTGCTTCTGCTCTCTGAAGCCTTTGCTCCAGCCCGGCTTTTCGACCTGTTTTCCGCGGCCGAGAGCAAGCGCGTCATCCGACACATTCTGGGTAATTACAGAGCCTGAGCCGACTATGGCCCGTTCGCCGATCGATACGGGCGCCACAAGCGCGCTGTTTGAACCGATGAAAGCCTCTGCACCAATCTCAGTTCGATATTTCAGGAAGCCGTCATAGTTACAGAAAATTGTTCCGGCACCGATATTTGCCCCCGCTCCGACCGAGCCGTCGCCAAGGTAAGCTAGGTGATTGGCTTTGGCGCCTTTGCCGACGGTCGTGTTCTTAACCTCGACAAAGTTACCGATTCTGGCCTTCTCACCAATCTCAGCACCCGGCCTGAGACGGGCATAAGGCCCGACTTCCGCGCCTGTGTGCACGACAGCTCCCTCCAGGTGCGAGAAAGCGCGGATACGGGCACCAGACTCAACTTTGACACCCGTTCCAAAAACGACGTTTGGCTCGATTTCGACATCGTTTCCGATCATCGTGTCATGAGATAAGAAGACCGTTTCCGGCGCAGTCATCGTGACGCCGTCACGCAGAAAGGTGTCGCGGCGCTTTGCCTGGAAAACCGCTTCTGCCTGCGCCAGCTCCACACGTGAGTTCACGCCCAGGACGTCTTGTTCAGCGCAGGTGACGGCACGGCAAAAACGTCCCGCCTCATTCGCAAGCCCGACGACATCAGTGAGGTAGTATTCCCCTTTTGCATTGTCGTTCGTGACCTTCGACAGAAGGTCGAACATCAATTCTCTCGCCCCGGCCATGACACCCGAATTGCAAAGCCTGATCGCAAGCTGTTCAGCGTTTGCTTCCTTGGCTTCGACAATGCCCTCCAGCCGGCCATCAGCAGTCTGGATCAGACGCCCGTAAGCACCTGGATCTTCCGCTTCGAAACCAAGAACGCCGAGATCGGCGCCGTTTGCGAGCTCGCCGAAAAGATCGTTCACTGCGGTTTCTGGAATGAGTGGGCAATCGCCATAGAGTACGATCAGATCGCCGTCGAAGTCCTGAAGACCCTGTTCTGCTGCCTGAACCGCGTGCCCCGTTCCCATTGGCGGGTCCTGAATGACGAAGGATCCTTCACCCAGTTCCCTAGTCACGTGATCCTGAAGCGCCTGGGAGCCGGCACTCACGACAACGATGATCCGGCGACAGCCAGACTTGCGCGCTAGGTCTATCGACCAATCCAGCATTGCGCGGCCGCCAACCTTATGGAGCACTTTCGGAATTTCCGACTTCATTCGTGTGCCCTGGCCTGCCGCCAGGATGAGCGCCGCCCGGTCTTGCATGATTAAAAGTCTCGTTCTGCTTTGCCTTGTCGCCTAAACCATCAAACGACTCGATGCGAGAGGATAGAACAAGCAAGCATGACTTCCGACACACTTTCAGGCTGGACAATCGTCTTTGATCTTGATGGCACGCTGGTCGATACCGCGCCGGATCTTCATATCGCGCTGAACCACTGCCTGTCCGAAGCTGGATTTGAGTCGGTGCCCTTTGAGAGCATTCGCCACATGATCGGCCAAGGGGCGAAAGCGATGATCGAGAAAGGCTTGGCCTTTCAGGGTGTCAGCCAGGCTACGACCGAGGTCGAGCCGCTTTGGCAATCATTTCTCGACTATTATGAAGCAAACATCTGCTCCAAAAGCAGACCCTTCAAGGACGCAACAAGGTCACTTGAAGCGCTGACAGAGATGGGCGCGACGCTGGCGATCTGCACAAACAAGACACAGCATCTGGCGGAAACGCTGATTGGGAAGCTTGGCCTGACGAGTCATTTCGCGAGCATTTGTGGCGCTGATAGCGTTCCTCAGAAAAAACCTTCAGGGGAACATATTCTGTATACTGTCGATCGCGCTAATGGCTCGCCCGCCAAGGCAATTATGATTGGCGACAGCCAGACAGACGAAAGGGCAGCCCGGAATGCCGGACTGCCCTTCGTGTACGTTACTTTTGGATATGGTCCGGCACCGGAACAATGGGATGACACACGATGTCGTGCGTCTTCCTACGTTGAAGTAATGGACGCTATCCAGTCGGTCGCGAGCCCTTAGGCTGCTTCGACGACAACGTCGTTCGGACGATAGCTCGTGCGAACTTCTTCCTGTGTTTTCGCAATGCGACGGCGTGGCATGCCGTTCACCATATTGCTGCGCAGGTCAGTACGTGCGCTGCGCATAGCAGGAACAAAGCCAGCATCGACGAGGTCCACGTCAACCTCATAGCCACGCTCAGCCCAATACTCGCGAATTTTCTCACGAAGACGTTTTGCACCTTCGTTGTTGCACCAATCTTTCATTTCAATCTCTCCAGACTAATTATTGAGGCTCGGAGGCTTAGCTCCAGCCCGTCTGTCCTTCTTTGTTGCTCGTTTTATCCAACGAGGGACATCGTTATGTCAGACCCCGTTCGTGTCGGTTAAATGACAACTTCGCCCGCGATTCACAACCCTTTCCGACTATGAAATTAGGTTTAGGTTCGAAAATGAACGGCCATTCATACTGAACAGCTGTTCATCTTCGATGCGAGCTCGCAATTTTGCGCCCCTTGAACCTTTTCAAATGCAACTAAATTGCTTCCAGTCGGCGATATTAGAGCGCGGGCGGGCATATTTGACCTTCGTCAATCGCGAATCTGATCATATCACAATGTGTCGCACCTCGGCGCGAAGCGGCTAGCTGATTGCAGTTCTGCATGCCTGATTTGCGAAATTATTCTGAGAAACGTGCTTCTTTGGGCGTTGATGTCTTATCGCGTTGACCCACAACACCCCTCGATATAAGACCGCGCTTCCTGTTTTCGGGCGATTAGCTCAGTGGTAGAGCACTGCCTTCACACGGCAGGGGTCACTGGTTCGAACCCAGTATCGCCCACCATTCCAATTCCAGGCGGCAGGAACGGGAGACAACCTCTCAGATGAAGTCTTTCCTGCGTTCGCCGTTCGTATCCGCCACTCTTGGGTATCTCATTTGGGCCTACATGGTCCTGTGCGCCCGAACTATCCGTTGGACGATCGAAGGAGATGATGCCTTCAAAAAGGCTTGGGCGGCGGAGAATGGACTGTTGGTAGCAGGATGGCATTCGAGGGTGCTGCTATTGCCCGTCATCTGGAGCAAGATCGCGCGAAAGCTGCCCGCCAAGGAATATCCGACTTCCATGCTCATCTCGCTGTCCAAGGACGGCGAAGCAGTCGCCAAGGCAATCGAACATCTTGGGCTGGAGGCCGTTCGCGGCTCGTCCTCTCACAAGAGAAAGAAAAAGGATAAGGGCGGCGCAGCAGCTGTTGCAGAAACGAGCAGACGCCTACGGTCCGGAAGCGTCGTCTGTCTCACGCCTGATGGTCCCCGCGGCCCGGCCGAAGCTGTGCAGCCTGGCACACTTATCATGGCGCAGCGCACCGATGCCCTCATCATTCCTTATGCACTTGACTGCCGACCCGTCTTTAGGCTGGACACCTGGGACAGATTCATGATTCCTCTCCCCTTCACAAAAGGGGCCATGATCCTTGGATCGCCCCTCAGCGTGAACAGGAGCGTCGGCAAGGAAGAAAGACTGCGCCAGATAGAAGAGGCGATGAACGCAGCTCACGAGCGAGCCGCAGCCATCGTTGCAAAGCGCTAGCAGTTTAGCGTCTGGCGAAGCCTGTAGAGCAGATTATCTTCACCAGATGAGCATGGGCCGTTTCCTTTATAAAACCACGATGCGCGCAGCGCGGCCTTTTCTCGGGTCACTGCTGCGCCGCAGGGCGAAGCGCGGCAAGGAAAATGCTGAACGGATAGCAGAGCGGTTCGCCCACCCGGATATGGACCTTACGCCTGCCCATCTTGTCTGGATGCATGGTGCGAGCATTGGTGAAACGAGACTGTTGCTCGAAGTCGCTGAACGGCTTGGCGCGAAAGACGTAAACCTTCACTTCCTGTTCACAAGCCAAACCCAGACGGCTGCCGAGCTCATCAATCGCCACATAACCAGCTCAGAAACTCTACGTGAGCGAAGCCGCTATCAGGTTGCGCCGCTGGATACGCCGGACATCGCCGCCCGTTTCCTTGATAACTGGCAGCCCATCCTCTGTATCTTTGCCGAAGGTGAGATATGGCCGAACCTCATACTGGAGGCCAGTAGTCGGAAAATTCCTCTCGCGCTCATCAATGCGCGCATGACCGCCAAATCCATGAAGGGCTGGACTTCGTGGAGGGGGTTTGCCCGCGAAGTTTTTTCGAGCTTCGATACGATCGTCGCTGCGGACCAGCAGACAGCCGAAGGACTTGGAAAATTGGCTTGTGCACACGTGCCCTGCCCCGGCAGTCTCAAACTTTCGATCTCAGTTCGTGAAATCAACGAAACCGAGGC
Organism: Henriciella barbarensis; assembly: GCF_003576345.1. Classification (GTDB taxonomy): domain Bacteria; phylum Pseudomonadota; class Alphaproteobacteria; order Caulobacterales; family Hyphomonadaceae; genus Henriciella; species Henriciella barbarensis. The sequence goes on from NZ_QWGB01000007.1 coordinate 49,265, forward strand.
GCAGGCCATTCGCAACGCCTTCGTTGGCGGGCGTCGCTGCCTCGTCGCGGTCTCTACCCATGAAGGTGAGGAGGGATGGATACTCGATGCCGTCGCTGGGATTGAGCCGCGACCTGCCCTGATCATTATTCCGCGCCATCCAGAACGCCGCGATGCAATTGAGAGCCTACTCAAGGACCGCGGACTGACCTTCTCTGTACGGTCTCGCGGCGAAACTCCGACGACAGCAGACGACGTGCTCTTGTGTGACACACTAGGAGAAGTGGCCCTCTTGGCCAGCGTTGCCGACAGCGTCTATCTTGGCGGTGGCCATGCACACGGCGTTGGTGGGCACAACCCGGTCGAGATCCTGCGCATCGGCAAGCCGGTCTTCACCGGGCCTCGCATACACAATTTTGCCGACCTTGCTACCAGGCTGGAAGGCGATACCAGTTTCCAGATCGTTCGCGATCAGGAAGCACTACGACAAGCTTTCCCCCTACCCCCGCCTTCACATGCGCTTAAAGCGTCTCTGGAGGCGCAGGCCGAGACGCCCATGCGCGTGACGCTCGAAGCGCTGGACAGATTGTTGGGACAAACCACTACATGATGCGCGCGCCGCGCTTCTGGGACCGTGACGTCGACCCGAAGTCACGCGAGGGGGCACCGCTGACCCGGCTCCTGATGACACCGCTTGCTGCGGTCTATGCCGAGGTCACTGCGCGGCGCATCCGCCACGCCGACCCTCTTGAGATCGCCATTCCGGTGATCTGTGTCGGCAATCTGACGGCGGGCGGCAGTGGGAAAAGTCCAGTCGTTGCTGCGATCAGGCAACATCTCACAGGGCTGCGTGGAAGCATTCGTGCTGCCAGCCTGTCGCGCGGATATGGCGGCAAGTTGCAAGGTCCGCTGCAGGTTGATCCTGAAACACACAACACCTCGCAAGTTGGCGACGAAGCGCTCATGCTAAGCCAGTCCGGCGAAGCGTGGATCGGCGCTAACCGCGCTGCCGCCGGTCAGGCGATGGAATCTGATGGGGTGGATGTCATCATCATGGATGATGGGTTCCAGAACCCCGGCCTTGCGAAAACGCTTTCCATTATCGTCGTTGATGCCGCCGCAGGCTTCGGAAACGGCCATGTCATACCGAAAGGCCCGCTACGCGAACCCGTAAAGGCGGGGCTCGCCCGGGCCGATGCCGTAATTCTGATGGGAGCAGGTGAACCGCCCGACGAGTTGTGCGACTTCAATGGCCCGGTTTTGCGCGCCAGTATTGAGCCTGTTTCGCCTCCCACCCCCGGCGCCTATGTGGCTTTCGCGGGCATCGGGAGGCCAGAGAAATTTTTTGACACGTTGAAGGCCTGCGGAACGCCGCCGCTGGACGCGGTACCTTTCGGCGACCATCACACTTATAGTGACCGTGACCTCAGATATCTTCGAACGCTCGCGGCCGACTACAACGCACAGCTGATCACAACCGAGAAGGACTTTGTTCGGCTGTCCCCCGCACAGCGCAAGGATATCGTCACACTCCCCGTTGCTGCCCAGCTCCAACAGTCGTCCGATCTGGTAGAACTTCTCAAGCCTGTTACAGACAGGCTTAGTGATGAGTGACAGCAAGACCCAATACGTCCGGCCGAAAGACATTGATAGCCGGTCGACCTGGCGCCAGCGGCTAGCCTGGCGGCTGGAGGCGATTGCGTGGGATGTCGTGTACTGGTGGCCCATGAAGGCGCTTGGTCCTGACCTTGCTTCTGATTTTGCGGGCTGGTTGGTAAAGCGGATTGCCCCGCTGCTTAGCCAGGACAAAACGGTCAAGCGTAATCTCCGCATGGCCTTTCCAGACTGGAGTGAGGCGAAAGTCGAAAAGGTTGCGAAGGCAAGCTGGGAGAGCGTCGGCCGGACGGCAGGTGAACTGCCACACCTACCGAAAATACATCCGTATGAGGGGGACAGGGTCGAAGTTGTTCATCCCGAGCGGCTTGATGCCGTTGAGAACAGCGAAACAGGTGCGGTCTTTGTATCTGGCCATTTCGCAAACTGGGAAGTCATGGCTGCTGTCATCTGCCGCCGCCCAGTCGATTGTCTCGTGACCTACAGGGCCCTCAATAACCCTCATATTGACCGGCGCATCAACAAGGTTCGCCATGACTACGGTATTGGTGTCCTTACACCAAAGGGGCTAGGCACGCGCGAGCTGATGCGGGCGTTGTCAGCGGGGCGCTCAGTTGCTTTGATGAACGACCAGAAATTCAACAAGGGACTTGGCGTGCCCTTCTTCGGCCATGAAGCGATGACCGCGCCGGGCCCTTCGCGACTTGCGCTGAAATATGACGTACCGATCATCCCTGTATCAACGGTGCGCACCGGGCCTGCACGTTTTCAGATCACAATCCATGAGCCAATTCGGCCCCGCATTGGTTTGAAAGGTGACGACGCTGTACGTGACTGCGTTGAACAGATTACCAGCTTCATCGAGGCGCAGGTACGCGCTCATCCTGAACAATGGTTCTGGCAGCACAGGCGCTGGCCAAAGTCGGCCTGGAAAAATGCCGGCGTCTAGCTAGTTCACGCCTTTAAATCTTTCACTTCGCTTTCAGGGCGCCAAGGAAATCACATGTCACCATTCGTTCTGCTGTCATCAGCCGCACTTGTTTTCTGCGCCCTTATCGGACTTGGCGCGCTGTTCGCTCCGAAATGGGCACAGGGCGTTGTAAGGCTGGTTCCAGACCCCGACCCGGCGCGCCCGGGGGGATTCTCAGAGTTCCGCGCAACCTATGGCGGCTTGCTCTTCATGCTTCATATTACAGCGCTGGTCATACTTCTGCGTTTGAATAACCCGCTCGCCTTGCTCGCGATCATGCCCGTTGCGGCGGGCTGGTTCGGCGCCGGTCTCGGCCGACTGATATCCCATCTTGCAGATTCAAAGGAGAACCGGGCACCTGGCTTGATCCCTGTATGGATTGCTGTGGAGTTCGCACTGGCTCTTGCAATTGCTTCTCCGGTTCTTCACCTAGGCTGATGCCTTTCTAGAGGAACAGCACATGACGGATCGTCGAGAGACGCCCCGGCCCGGCAGACGGACCAAACCCAACCAGACTTCATCGCATGTCGACCCCGGCTGGTCAGGCGGCGAGCGTATCGCAAAATGGCTCGCGCGCGCAGGCGTGGCTTCGCGGCGCGAGAGCGAGACGCTGATCGAAGAAGGCAAGGTAACGGTCAATGGCCGCAAGCTGACCTCCCCCGCCTTCAAGGTCACAGGCAAGGAATCTATCAAGGTCAATGGCAAACCGGTTAAGGCACCCGAGAGCACGCGGCTTTGGCGTTATCACAAACCCTCAGGCCTAATAACGACCACGCATGATCCTGCCGGTCGGCGTACGATTTTTGAAGAACTGCCCAAGCATCTTCCGCGCACCGTGACCGTCGGCCGGCTCGACCTCACGACGGAGGGGCTGCTCCTTCTTACGAATGACGGCGAACTTGCCCGCACGCTCGAACTGCCACGCAATGCGTTCCGCAGACGCTATCGCGCAAGGGCGCATGGGCGCGTTACTCCCGACAAGATCGAAGCGCTGAAGGACGGCGTCACTGTCGACGGAGTGACCTACGCGCCTATTGTTGCAGAGCTGGAACGTGAAACCGGGACGAACAACTGGATCAAGGTAGAGCTGACCGAGGGTAAGAAGCGGGAGGTTCGCCGTGCGCTTGAGTCGGTCGGCCTGGAAGTGAACCGGCTTATCCGAACAGAGTATGGACCGTTCGATCTGGGTGATCTTGCACCTGGCGCCGTCGAAGAAGTACCTTACCAGATGCTGACGGAGGCTCTTGGCCCGATGCTTCCGGAACAGCCTGCTCGTCGCAAGCCTGACCAAAAGAAGCAGAAGGCTGACGCTAAGAAAGGCCTTAACAGGCGCCGCTAGTCAGATATTGCTGGGATGGTTGATACAAGACCATCGGGAGGCCCTCATGTCAGACACAGCCGTTGCCCAGCCGCCGAAGACCAAGAAAGATCCGTCTCGCCGGATGAGCGATGCGGCTCGCGCCACGAGCGACCTCATCGTGAGCCCTGATGTCTATGCCCATATGGACCAGCTCGATGCTGCGTTCTTGAAGCTTCGCGCCGAGGACCCGGTAGCATGGTGCGAACCGGAAGCCTTCCGGCCATTCTGGGCTGTGACCAAGCATGCCGACATCATGGAGATCAGCCGCCAGAACAAGCTATTCACCAATGGCGAGCGCGAAATGCTAAGCTATGAAAGCGCTGAAGAGCGCGTCTATGCCCAGACAGGCGGGCCACACCTTCTGAAGACACTCGTCCAGCTTGACGACCCGATGCATTACAAGCTGCGTCACCTGACGCAAGACTGGTTCATGCCGCACAAGGTGAAGACGCGCGAAGAAGCGATACGCACGATCGCGAAGGAATTCGTCGACCGTATGGAAGATATGGGCGGCGAATGCGACTTCCAGCAAGAAATCGCCCTTCATTATCCGCTACGCGTGATCATGCAGATCCTCGGCGTGCCGGTCGAAGACGAGCCCATGATGCTGAAGCTCACCCAGGAAATCTTTGGCGCGCAGGACCCCGACCTCATGCGCGACAAAAGTCTTTCCGAAGGCGGCGACGCAGATAAGGGACTTTCCTCGATTCAGGAAACCCTCGCCCAGTTCTTCATGTACTTCACGAACATCACACAGGACCGCCGCGCCAATCCCAAGGACGATGTCTCTACGGTCATCGCCAACGGCGCCGTCGATGGCGAACCGATCGGTCAGCTCGAAGCGATGAGCTATTACATCATTGTTGCTGCGGCAGGTCATGACACGACCAGCGCCTCGACCGGCGGCGGCGTGCTCGGCATGCTGAACAATCCCGCCCAACTAAAGAAGATGATGGACGATCCCAAGGGCATGTCCCGGACGGCCGTCGATGAAGCCATTCGCTGGACGACACCGGTGAAACACTTCATGCGCACCGCGCAGGACGACTACGAACTTCGCGGTCGCAATATCCTCAAAGGCGAGAGCCTTCTGCTCTGCTATCCGTCCGGCAACCGCGACGAAGAGGTATTCGACGATCCGTTCGAATTCCGCGTCGATCGCAGTCCGAACAAGATCATCTCATTCGGTCATGGCGGGCATATGTGCCTAGGCATGCACCTCGCCCGCCTTGAGATGCAGGCCATCTATGAAGAGCTCTTTTCCCGCGTAAAATCGATAGAACTCGCAGGTGAGCCGAGCTTTATTCGCGCGAACTTCGTCGGCGGGCCGAAGTCCATTCCCGTGCGCTACAAGTTCTAGTCTACTGGTTCGCTTGCAACGGGTTCGGCGTCACTGACGCTGAACTCAATGCGACGGTTACGCGCGTATGCAGCGGTGGTCTGCGAGGTGTCTATGGGTTGGCTCTCGCCATAACCAACAGCGGTGAGCGAAGCCGACGCGACGCCAGCCTTAATCAGGTAGTCGCGGATGGTATTTGCGCGCGTCTGTGACAGGCGTTGATTGAATGACTCCGCGCCGCGCGCGTCAGTATGGGCGCCGATTTCAATCTGATAGCGATCGCAGAGAATAGCTGTCGCACCAAGTGCGGCTGCGACCGGCATCGTTTCGTCGGAAATCGAGGTATTGCTGGCCGAGAACTCCACCGTGTGGCCATCAAGCACACCCGCAAACGCCGCGGTGCAGGCTGAAACTGAAGGCGACGTCGGCAGGCTTGCGACTGGCATGCCCACGGGGTCGGGTCCACCTTCGATCTCGACCATATCGACGATGATGCGTGCACCGTCGTTTGCGATGGCGTCGTTCCTGATCGCTGTTGACGCAGCTTCCAGCGCAGAAAGCTTCTCCTCCTCATCTGTTATGGTGCCTTCAATAAGCGCAATACCGCTACGCTCGCGGATCGAAAGCCAATCATACCCTTCCTGTCGCAATTGATCCTGCAGTCGGCCTGCCCACTGTAACGGCGAGGCTTCAGATCCTTGCTTCGTACTCGCTTCGATTGGAATACCTGACGCCGGAATGAAAAGCCCGTCGGCAAATTGGTAAGACCCTTCCGCCAGTTCCACGCAAACGCTCGGCGCGGCAATCTGCGTGCCCGCCTCGCCCACACTGGCAGCGTCACAAGCGGCCAAGCCCGTCCCCAAACCAACGAAAGCCATGCTCGCTCGTGTTCTCGGTCTTCGCATCTGTTCAACTCTCCCGGCCGAGGGCACATCGCATGTAGGAAGATGCTGACCGCCATGGCTTTTTAATCGGTGCAATCTCGTGGTTTGCGCGGTGCAGTGTCTACGAGCTTGCTGTCCAACGCACAAAGTAAAGTGAAAGCTCCAACATTTCGCGAAAATGATGCGGTGATCGACATGCTGGTCGATGCTTCCGTCGAAATGGAGGGAGTTGGCTCTTTCTCCGGACGCGAAACTATCCGCTACTCGCACATAAAGCAGTTTATCAAATCATGGGCTGAACCGGCGAAGAATGTATACAAGCACAGCACAATGTTCGGCCCAGAGACCGATTTCTTCGTTCCAGACTATACAGCTTGTGAGTAGGTTCTGTTCAGGCCAATAGATCCTTTGGGTAGTCAGGGTAGCTTGCTTTCATGATACCATGATTGAGCAGCATCTGCGCTTTCAGGACTGATCCGTCCTCATCGTAAAAGCTTGTGAGCACCCAGTAGTTCTCGACGCGCCGACTTTGCGAGAGGGCAACCACTTCGCGCTTGAGTCGGTAGGTTTCTCCGACGAAGAGCGGCCCTTCAATCATCTTTATCTCAAGGTCTGCGAACAGGCCGATGGAGGGCCGCTTTACCGGCCAACTCACCATGCCGCCCGTGTAATTGCCCAGCACGGATACCATCTCGGTCGGCACGATTGCCCTGCCCCAAGGCGAAGCATTCGCATAGTGATACCAGTCCATGGGCTCCGTTATCTTCTGCAGCTTTTCATTCAACGAGAATGGATAGAGATCGCCCATATGCTGGTCCGGATCCATGCGGACCAGTTCGTCCTCCGGGCCTGTCATACCCGTTTTCATGTCTGCCAGAATAACAAGGTTACCGGCCGGGCGTAGCTTCGCCATCCGTGCTGCCAGAAGCGTTTCGTCATTGTCCGGACCGAGGGTGGCACTCGCTTCAAGTACTGGCGTACCGTCAGCCTTTTCCGCGCGGCAATAGGCATAGGTGTCCGTCTTAGGCTCTATGAAAACGCGAACTTCCTCTCCCTCAACAACTATATTCTGGAAGTGGGTTGAGAAGCAGCCGCGTTCAAACCAGTCTTTGCCAAACAGGTCGACCAAAAATGGCGAGAACTGGCTGAAATGCGTTGGTCCCTCAATAGGCCCGGCTCTGATGCCGAGTTTCTCGGCTTCAGCATCGTCGTGGATGGAGCTGTGCCCATCATAGGACTGCTCTGCAAGCATCTGGGCAGGGTTGCGAAGCGGCCCTTCAATCACCTTCGACATCGAAGACTAGCCCTCCATCCCTGCCATGCGCGCGCGCTCTGCCGCGAACTTTGCAAGCGGCACAACACGCTCGGCATTTGCTGCAGCATTGGCATTTGATGCGGTGCCATCGCGCACGCGGCCAACGATTCCCTGGAGAATGCCAGCAAGACGGAAAGCATTGTACGAGAAGTAGTAATTGAGGTCCGGCATGCCGTCCCGGCCCGTATGCTGGCAATACAAGTCGACATATTCTTCCAGCGTTGGAATGCCCCAAGCCTTCAGGTCCTTAATGTTCGCGATCGACCCACGCGATTCGTCATTGCCGGGCATCACCCAATTCATGAGGTGATAGGAGAAATCAGCCAGCGGGTCGCCAAGCGTCGAGAGCTCCCAATCGAGAACCGCAGTCACCTTTGGATCCGTCGGGTGAAGGACCATATTGTCTAGTCGATAGTCGCCGTGGACGATGGTTACGTCTTCGTTCTTTGGAAGGTTTTTCGGCAACCAGTCGATCAGCTGCTCCATCTCCGGAATGTGCATCGTCTCAGATGCTTTGTACTGCTTGGTCCAGCGATGGATCTGGCGGGCGCAATAGTCGCCTTCCTTGCCGAAATCCTGCAGGCCGACCTTTTTGTAATCGGTGTTGTGCAGGTCGGCGAAGGTCTTCACCTTCGCCTCGTAGATCGCCCGGCGCTGGGCTGGCTCATAGTCTGGAAGCGTCTGGTCCCACAGAATGCGGCCATCTACATTATCCATGACGTAGAAGATCGTGCCGATAACGTCTTCATCCATGCAGAGGCCATAAGGACGTGCGACCGGGAAGCCGGTTGGATAGAGCGCATTGATCACCTTGAATTCACGGTCCACTGCGTGCGCTGATGGCAGCAGTTTGCCCGGTGGCTTGCGCCGCATCACATAGACCTTGTTAGGCGTGAAAAGCTTATAGGTCGGGTTCGACTGGCCACCCTTGAATTGCTTGACGGTCAGTGGACCTTCATAGCCTTCTACGTTCGCTTCCATCCAGGCTGCGAGGTTAGCTTCGTTAAACCTGTGAGATTCGGCCACATCCTTCGTGCCGCTGAACATTTCCTGCGCATTGTCGGCTTCTGACATGGCTCTGCTCCCTGATCATCTTGTCTGGCGGCAACCTACCGAAACACGGGCGCCGGACAAGCGTCTCGCAAGGTAATCTCAACGGCAGTTTTACCTTTGAACGCAAAAGGGCCGGCTCAAGGCCGACCCCTTCGTCATTCTGATAACGCATTACTGCTTCGCTCAGGTGAGCGCGTCAGCGAATTTTTCGCCTTGGCGCGCAGAGTTCTTTGCCCGCTTCAGAAGCTCAGTGGTTTCAGGGTCGAGGCCAGAGCTCTCCAGCTTCGAATCAATCCGGTCGGCAAGATAGTCCTCGCCATCGTCCACCGCTTCGAGAGCTGCCTTCTCATCGCTGAGGAAGAGCGACGTAAAGTCCGCCCAGCCCCGATGCAGGGCACCTGCTGCACCGCCGTCGGTTTCCGGCTCACCGCCGAGGTCACGGACACGGGCCTGAAAAGCTGTAACAAGTTCACTCCGCTCATAGGCGAGCGTCTTGAACTTGTTTCGAAGACCGTGATTCTCGTCGGCGACTTCACAAACCTTCTCATAGCCCTTCTGGCTATCGATCAGGGTCTTGGTAACGTCATTCAACACTTCGATATTCGGGTTCGACATTCTGTCATCTCCTTATTGCGAACATGAAGATAACGACAAAACCAACTTGCGGTTGCTGAGCGCTTGCAGAAAATCCGCTATTTCAAAGCGCGGTGCCCGATATCATTCCGGAAAAAGCCGCCGGGCCAATCAATAGCGCCTACACCTTCATACGCCTTGTCGATGGCGGCCTTGAGGCTATCGCCGGTTGCCGTCACACCGAGCACACGCCCGCCAGCGGCAACCATCTCATTCTTGTCATTGATATCGGTACCAGCGTGAAAGACAGTCACACCCTCAATCCTATCCGCACCATCGACCCCTTTAATAATGGTGCCTTTGACGGGCTTGTCCGGGTATCCTTCAGCCGCGATCACCACAGTGGCGCTTGGCCTGAAGTCGGACAGTCCCATCATTTCACAGAGCGAAGCGTGGCTGCTGACGAGTCCTCCCGTTGAACACACCAGAAGTGCGGGCACGATGTCACCGGGAAGGCCGGCCATGAGTGCCTGACATTCCGGATCGCCGAAACGCGCATTGAACTCGACCACTTTCGGTCCACTCTCGGTCACCATGATTCCGACATAAAGCACGCCTTGGTAGGGCATGCCATCATCAGCCATTCCCGACAGCATCGGTTCGACGATCAGCGTCTGGACCAGTTCCATGATCCGCGCATCAACGATGGGTGCCGGTGCATACGCGCCCATACCGCCTGTGTTCGGGCCGACATCGCCGTCACCCACACGCTTGTGGTCTTGCGCGGCAGGCAGATAGATAGCGCCTTCTCCATCGGTCATCACAAAGATGGATGCTTCCTCACCGGTCATGAATTCTTCGATGACAATCTCGGCGGAGGCATCGCCAAACTTGCCCGTCATGAATTCTTCGACCGTATTCTCGGCTTCGTCCTGCGACTCGACGATGACAACACCTTTGCCGGATGCCAGCCCATCTGCCTTGATGACATATGGACCCTCGATGGTCTCAAGATAATCAAGCGCCTCTGTCAGGTCGCTGAAGCGTCCATACTCTGCAGTCGGCACGCCGTATTTCTTCATCAGGTCTTTGGCGAAACCCTTGGAGCTCTCGAGCTGAGCAGCTTGCTGGCTTGGGCCGAACACATCAAATCCGCGCGCCCGCAGCGCGTCAGAGGCCCCTGCCGCGAGGGGGGCTTCCGGGCCGATAATAATCAGGTCAGGCGTAATCTGCAGCGCCAGTTCCTGCACGGCCGTCAGATCCGTTGGATCGAGATCGAAACACGGGCCAACTTTGTCCATGCCGGGATTGCCAGGCGCCGAGAATACCTCGTCCACCAGGGGTGATTGCGCGATTTTCCAAACCAACGCGTGCTCACGTCCGCCAGAACCAAGAATAAGAACTTTCATGTCAGGGGTGATGAACGCGATTTTCCTATCGATCAAGGCTTCTTGCCTGCTGTGCTGAGAGCGGTGACCGGGCTATCTGCTGCGGCAATTAATTGTGGGCTGACTGGAGATCAGCCCTTGATGACCGCGCCTGTCGCAATGCAAGTTCTCAACAGATGACCAAACCCTATTCCGCCCGCACGCCTAGCCATGATCTCAGCGGCCTCTGGACAGGCTTTTATGCCTATGACCTGAATGATGATGCAGTGCCGTTCACAGCATGGATTTCAGAGGATGATGGCACCATCACAGGGTCTGTTCTCGAGGACGACATCACCAGCCCCGAGCCGGACGGCGAATGTACTTCCGAGATCATAGGCGAACGCCGCGGGCTGGATGTCCGCTTCACCAAGATTGAAACGGCAGGCCCCGACGGCAGCCTGGAATTGCTTCGCTACCAAGGCGATACCGATCCCGAATGCTGCGTCATCAGCGGCGTCTGGTTCTTCGACGATCCGGCAGAAAGCTCGGGTACATTCATGATGACCCGTATTTCCGGCGCCCTGAAGGCCGTAATACAGCCAGCCGCTGCGAATGAAAGCCAGTTCGGCCGAACTACCGAGGACTGAACCCGCGTGAGCGAACCACCCCCATCAAACGTCGTTGAGCTATCTGTCTCTGAACTTGCTGGAGCGCTCAAACGCACAATTGAGACGACTTACGACCACGTTCGCGTCAGAGGCGAACTCGGACGCGTCACGATTGCCCGGTCTGGTCACATGTACGCTGATATTAAGGATGACAAAGCCGTCCTCAATTCGGTGATGTGGAAAGGCTCGGTCCAGCGCCTTCCATTTAAACCGGAAGAAGGCCTTGAAGTCGTCGCAGAGGGACGGCTGTCGATCTATGCGGGCCGGTCCAACTACCAGCTCATAGCCGATTTCATGCGACCAGCAGGTGCTGGTGCACTCATGGCATTACTGGAAGAGCGCAAGAAGAAGCTCGCGGCAGCAGGCCTGTTCGACGACCGGCACAAGAAGCCCCTGCCCTTCCTGCCGAGAACAGTTGGCGTGGTAACCAGCCCGACTGGCGCCGTTATTCGCGACATTCTTCACCGCATCCGCGAACGCTTTCCCGTCCGCGTCATTTTGTGGCCAGCTCTGGTGCAGGGCGACCGTGCCGCAGCTCAGATTGAAGCAGGCATTCGCGGCTTTAATGCGATGCCCGAGAGCGACCGCCCAGATGTACTCATCGTCGGGCGCGGCGGTGGATCTATCGAGGATCTTTGGCCTTTCAATGAAGAAAATGTCGTGCGTTCAGCTTTCGAAAGCGCGATACCGCTCATCTCGGCTGTGGGTCACGAGACTGACACCACGCTGATCGATTTCGTGTCGGATGCGCGCGCACCGACACCTACTGGCGCGGCCGAGATCGCCGTGCCCGTTCGCGCCGATTTGATGATGGCGATTGATGAGAGAGCGCAAAGCCTGACACGCGCGCTTTCACGTCGGGTACGCCACGACGCCGACCGGCTTCGTGCGTCGCGCCTTCCCAGGCTCGAAACCCTCATCGCTCAGAAACGCCAGAGCCTGGACTATCTCGACGCTGGCCTGCGCGGGGGGCTCTCCGGTGCGATCAAGTCGAAGCATATCGAGCTCGCTCGGACGGGTAGCCGTCTTCGCACCGATCCGCTCAGCAAGGATGCCCGTGATGCGCGTCGCCGCCTTCTGGACACAGCCAAACGCGCGCGGCCAGCGCTTGAACGTCTGATCGATACGCGCAAGCAACGGCTCTCGGCTGGGGCGAATTTGCTGGAAGCACTCTCTTATCAAGCAACGCTTGCGAGAGGCTTCGCCGTTGTTCGAGACGCCAAAGACACAATCTTGCGATCCTCAAAAGCGATATCGGCAGGCGACCACCTTAGCATTACGCTGCATGACGGCACTGTTGGCGCCAACGTGGCTGAAAGCGATGCCGGGCCGGCCAGAAGGACCGAGGTCGCCGCACCAAAACCGAAAGCGCCGTCTACCGCACCTGCGAAGCCCGCTAAGGAGCCACCGCAAGGCGATCTTTTTTAGTGCCTAGGAACTGGCAGGCGTCACTTTAAGCCCGTTGCCTTCTGTACCATCGACGACGACGGATGCGCCCGTTTCAGGATTGCTACCGTCAGTCGTTTCGGCGGGCCATTCGGTGTCGCCGAGGCGCACCCTGCCCTGACCATTTGCGAAGGTTGAAATCACGGCGGCGCGCTGACCAATCGTACGGCTCATGAGCCGGTTCAACGTTGGATGCTCTGCAATCTTTGAGCGCATGTCCGCGAAAACGGTCCTGCCGAGAACGACTAGCCCATTAGCGGCGACCGCAAAGAACAGAAACTGCCCCTGCCAGCTATGGCTGCCAATGATGGCGAATGCCGAAAATAAAGCCGTCGCGCCGGCAGCTATGGAAACCCACAGAAGATCGAACGTGCCGAGCATCGTCTCGATGGCGAGCAGAACAAGCGCGAGGGTTAGCCAGTGCCATGCGGTAAGCGGCCAGAGAAGGTCGATGAGTGAGGCCACGACTACTCCTCCCGCCGGCGCGTAGTGGGCACGGCACCGCCCGAATTCGACGCGATCGACTTTCCTGCGCTTTCGGTGAGGCCGCGTATGCCTTCAATCGTACCCAGTATGGAGCTGAACTCTGCGGGGATGATGACGGTCTTATTGCTCTGTGACGTAGCAAGCTTCTCAAACGCCATGACATATTGCTGGCCAAGGAAGTAGTTGATTGCGTTCACATCGCCCTTGGCAATCGCTTCCGATACCATGGCAGTTGCTTTCGCCTCCGCTTCAGCTTCACGTTCGCGCGCCTCAGCATCGCGGAACGCAGCCTCGCGGCGGCCCTCAGCTTCCAGAATCTGGGACTGTTTCGCACCTTCGGCCTTCAGAATAGCCGACTGCTTGTCGCCCTCAGCCGTAAGAATTTCCGCGCGCTTCAGACGCTCCGCCTTCATCTGGCGGGCCATGGCCTCAGTAATATCAGCCGGCGGCGTCAGGTCAGCGATCTCAATTCGCGTCACCTTGACCCCCCAGGGATTAGTCGCAGCATCGACCACGGAAAGAAGGCGCGCATTGATCTCGTCGCGGTTCGACAGGACCTGATCGAGATCCATGGAGCCAACCACGGTGCGAATGTTTGTCAGCGACAGATTCTGAATGGCGTTCTGCAGGTTGTTCACTTCATAAGCCGCAGATACCGGATTGATCACCTGAATGAATACGACGGCGTCGCAGGACACCATCGCATTGTCCTTGGTAATCACTTCCTGCGTTGGAATGTCGAGCACGCTCTCCATCATATTCATCTTGCGGCCGACGCGTTGATAGAATGGCACGATGAAGTGAAGCCCCGGCGACAAGGTGGTCGTATACCGCCCGAAATTCTCCACTGTGTAATTGTAGCCCTGCGGCACGACCTTGATGGCCGAAACCAGCACAATGAGTGCAACGGCGGCAATAACGATGACAACGATGACAGATGGTTCCATCCAGGTTCTCCTCCTTAACCTAGGACTAATATCGGGGAGAATTCATCGTTTTTCAATAATACTCAATTGAAAAACGGCGCACACCGCCCGGGCATGCGCCGTTTATAGGTCGAGTCAGCAAACTTGCTGACCGAAAAGTCTGCCTAGAGCTGGCCGAGAAGGTAGTCCGCCGACGATACCTTGAACTCGCCGCCATCTTCGACATTAAGCTGCTCAACGACACCATCCTTGACCAGCATGGAATAGCGCTTCGACCGCTCACCCATGCCGAAGCCGCTGGCGTCCATCTCGAGGCCCATGGCTTTCGCGAAGGCACCGTTGCCGTCAGCCAGCATACGGACTTTAGCACCTGCTTTCGCTGAGTCGCCCCAAGCATTCATCACGAAGACGTCGTTGACTGACGTGCAGACAATATCATCGACGCCTTTGCCGTGGAGTTCTTCGGACTTTTCAACAAAGCCCGGTAGATGTTTGGCGGAGCAGGTTGGCGTGAAAGCACCTGGTACTGCGAAGAGTGCGACGGTCTTTCCCTTGAAGATGTCATCAGTCTTGCGGGGTTCTGGACCATTGCCCGTCATTTCCATGAGGACCGCGTCCGGAAGTTTGTCGCCTTGCTTGATCGTCATTGAATTTCTCCTTGCGAAACTGCCCGCTTCTTACGCAGGTGCGGGCAAGCTTTCAATCGAGCCTTGATAAATCATCAGCCTTGCGCCAGCTTTCTTACAAGAAAAGGTGACCAGTTCATGATGAGCGATCTGACTGGCAAGCTACTTATTGCCATGCCCTCTATCGGCGACTCGCGATTTTCACGGTCAGTCGTGCTCGTCTGCGCGCACGAACCTGAATATGCGATGGGCATCGTCCTTAACAAGCCAATTGATGATCTCACCCTGCCCCAGCTGCTATCGCAGCTCGGCATTGAGCAGGATATCAAAATCCCTGACAGCGCCGTGCTGAATGGTGGTCCCGTTGGTACTGATCGTGGTTTCGTCGTTCACACAGATGACTTCCACTGTGAGGGCGCAACGCTCGCCATCAATCATGATTTCTGCCTGACCGCGACGCGCGATGCACTTGTGGCAATCGCGTCGGATGAGGCACCGCGAGAATCCGTCATGGCACTCGGTTATTCCGGCTGGGGCGCAGGCCAGCTTGAGAACGAAATCGCGGAAAACGCATGGATCGTCAGCGAACCGATTCCGGACCTCGTCTTTGGCCCGGGGCACGATTCTAAGTGGACAACGGCGCTACAGCTCATCGGCATCGACGTGGCTCGGCTGCACAGTGCTGGCGGCAACGCCTGATCCGCTAGGCTTTCAAGAGTTTTCCAGCTTGCAGCGCTGGAAGCGGCCGTGAGAAGGCAAACCCCTGAACGAAATCGAATCCAAGTGATCTCAATAGACTGACCGTTCCCAGGTCCTCGACACCTTCTGCCGTAGTGCCCAGACCAAGCTCATGCGCGAGACCAGTGACAGACTTCAGGATTATCTGCATACGCTGCCGCTCAAGCTTCTTTATCAAGTCGGCATCAACCTTGAGGCCATCGGCAGGCAGCGCTTCCAGCCACTCAAACGATGAGTGCCCGGTCCCGAAATCGTCGAGGACCACGCCTGCCCCAGCCTCTTTTAACGCCTCGACCGTTTGCAGCACCGTTTCCGGATCACGAAGGGCTGCCTGTTCAGTCAATTCAATTCTCAACTGTCCAGGAGAGAAGTCATGACCCGCGATCAGGTCGCCCACCAAAGCGACCAGGGATTCTTCGGCGAGATCGGGAGCTGTGACGTTGACGTTCACAAAGAGGTCACATCGGCCGCTATGTCTTATCCATGACGACAGCGCTTCGCTGGCCCGCATCAACATCGAGGTTGCAAGGCCTCGATCTTCAGGACTGTAGGGGTGTCCAATACCCGCGCGTGGCCACCGCGCGAGCGCTTCGAAGCCCCCTATCTCTCCCGTTTGAAGCGACACGATCGGCTGGAAAGCGGCTTCGAGCTCAGCGCCGGAGGGGTCGGCCAGCCATTCTTCTGCATCGCTGCGGCGCATCAATACTCCCGACGCCGAGCCATCAGCCGCGAAATCACCAGTCAATGTGAGCGACTTTCCAGTTGATAGCTTCAGGCGACAGGAAATCGGTCCATACGCTGTTGGCTGACCCGAAAAAAGCTGATGTAGCCTTTGGTGACTGAGGCCTGCGAGCACTTTTGAAACAGACTGGAGCGTCCAAACCCCGTCTATCTCCTGATATCCGGCAGACGCATCGACATGAATTGCGAGGCGCGAGGACTGCGCATCCCAAGACCATTCGCCTAAGGTGAGAGGATCGGCCGACAACATCGAACGAAACCTAGCCTCATTCGCGTACGCTGGCGAGCGTCAGTTCCGGCGATTTTCCAGGATGTACTTGCGTACGTCCGAGACTTCGGATGGGAGACGTTCAAATTGCTCTGCGCGGTCCGCAAGACCGGCAACGCGATCAGGTAATGGGCATGACCTGCCAACGGCTTCCTTGACGGTTTCAGGAAACTTGGCCGGGTGCGCGGTTGCTAGAACTACATCCGCGATATCACCGCCGACGGGCTCGCGTCGCGCAACACTGGTGCCAACCGCGGTGTGCGGACAGATCAACCAACCTGTCTCGTCATGAACCCGGTTCATTTCTTCCAGGGTCTCGCTATCGGAAACAGCTGCCGCCGAGAGGCCACTGCAGCCAAGTGGCCCGGAGATACGATTCGGCAAATCGACCGATCCCGACTGGGCAAAGCTTTCATAGAGTCCACGAACGAGCTCGGGGTCGCGCCCACTTACTTCATAGACGAGGCGTTCGAAATTGCTCGGCACCGAAATATCCATAGCTGGGCTTGGCGTTGCCAGCGCGGGTCGGCGAAGCATCCGTCCTTCTTCGAATAGAACGCGCAGCGTGTCGTTTTCATTGACGGCGCATACCGCTTCGAAACCAGCTAGCAGGCCGCAGCGGGCCGCGACATAGCCTGCAAGGGCGTCCCCCATATTGCCGCTGGGCACGATGAACCGAAGCGAGCGGTCATCCCCTAGCGCTGCCTGCGTTGTCGCATAATATACAGCTTGCGCGGCAATCCGCGCCCAGTTGATTGAGTTTACGCCCGAGAGGTACGTTTCGTTCACGAAATCACGGTCTGCGAACAAGGATTTCACAAAAGCCTGGCAGACATCAAAGTCGTCGTCGATCGCGATGTTGTGCACATTGTCGGCGCCGGTCGTTGTCATGAAGAGGCGCTGAACCGGAGAGACGCGCTCGTATGGGTGCAGAATGAAGAGGTCGACCTGTGAGGCACCTGCAAAGGCTGCAGCCGCTGCTCCGCCCGTATCGCCCGATGTCGCGCAGGTGACACTCATTCGTTGGCCACGCGCAGAGAGAACTTCATCAAACAGCTGGGCGATCAACTGCATGGCGACATCCTTGAACGCCAATGTAGGGCCGTGATGTAGCTCCATGATGAAGCGGTTCGCGCCCCACTGGACGAGAGGCGCAACGCTCTTGTGAGAAAAGCTTGAATAAGCCCGCTCACAAATGCCTTCGATAGTTTTCTTTGGAAGTTCGTCGCCGGCGAATGCCGCGATCACCCGGCAAGCCACAGAAACGTAGCTCTCATTGGCGGTTGCCCGCTCAATAGAAGGCCAGCTTTCTGGTACGTAGAGACCGCCATCGGGCGCCAGTCCGGACAGACAGGCGTCCACAAAGCCGACCGGTTCTGCCTGACCACGAGTGGATGTGAATTTCACGAACTGCCTCCGAACTTCAGCCGCCCCTGCGAGCGATGGAAGGCGATGTAGACACCGATGAGGCCAATCGCCATTCCCCACCAGGTGAGCGCATAACCGAAGTGACGTTCAGGCGGCAATGGGTCCCGCCCGGTAAGCGTCGCATAGGGATTTTCAGTTGTCCGCGAACGTGAAATGTCAACGCCAAGCACAACGCGCATCCTGTCCGGCTCGACGACGTTGCCATCCTCCTGCGAATAGCCAAGATTGTTCAGCATCGCAGCGGCGTTAAAGCCATACCAGAGATCTCGCTGGGGATTGCTCGAACCCGCAAGGCCGTTTGTCTGAGCCGGTCGTTCAAACGCATTGGCCCGACCTACGAAGTCGCCAAGACCGGAAATCTTGAGCGGCACAGGATCTGTTCCCGCAACGGCGTCCCACAGAAGCAGGATAACCGCTCCGTCACCATCAATACGCCCGGGTACATAGCGCCGCCAGATCGCTTCGCCGTCAACAATCCCATACACCTGCTGCGCAAAACCGGTATTCGACGTGTCAACCTCGACACTTATCGTCTCGAAGGGGTCGTTTTCGACCTGGCCCTGCGCTTTCTTCTCGCTGTAGCGTGCGTACTGCCAGTTGCCGAGGAGGACGAGAATGACCAGGCTAGCGATGGTAAGCACGGTCAGAAGCGGCATCGGTCTGAAGGTCATAGGCAGGGCCCGTCGAAAGCAGACCAACTGAAGTTTCCAATGGCGCGTTTCGACTGCTGAGCAAACGAGTTCGCCGTCCAGGCCATCGCCTCACCGTAAGCCGGGCGTCGACAGGCGAGCCCGGCTCTTATCGGTGATACGCTTTCAACCAAGTCAGCCTCCTAATGGCCGAGCACCAGGTAAGGAATGACGTAGACGAATGCGAAGAGGAACAGCCACACCACGTCAACGAAGTGCCAATACCAGGCCGCAAATTCAAAGCCGAGATGCTTCTTCTCAGACATGCCGCCCGTCATCAGACGAATGAGACACACTGCCAAGAAGATTGTGCCGATAACGACGTGCGCACCATGGAAGCCGGTCGCCATGAAGAAGGCGGACCCATAGATCGTGCCGTCGAAACTAAAGCCGGCATGGGAGTATTCGAGGATTTGGAGACCCGTAAAGAAGATACCAAGCAGAACCGTAATTGCGAGCATATTGATCGCTGTCTTGCGGTTGCCATGCTGAAGAGCGTGGTGCGCTGCGGTGACAGTCGTGCCCGATAGAAGCAGGACCAGCGTGTTCATGAGCGGCAGGTGGAAGGGATCAAACAGCTCTACGCCTGCTGGTGGCCACTGACCGCCAACGGCTTGTAGCGCTTCAGCGTAAAGCGGGTTCGCGGCGTCGAAAGAATCACCAACGCGGGCCCCATGGAAAATGGCAAACTCGAAAAAACTCCAGAACCACGCGACGAAGAACATGATCTCCGACGCAATGAAAAGCACCATGCCATATTTCAGACCAATGGAGACGACGGGCGTATGGTCGCCAGCCCGGCTCTCTTTGATAACTTCACGCCACCACCCGAACATCACATAGCCAACAAAACCGAGGCCAATCAGCATGAGCCATGGCGAACCTTCAGGGATGCCAAACATGCCCTTCATGTAGGTGACAGCGCCGATCGCCAGCACAACCATAGCCATCGACCCCAGCAGCGGCCAGGGAGATGGGTTCACGAGGTGATAGTCATGTTTCACTTCATCATGTGCCATTGCCCGGAATCCCTATCGTCCATCAATTTATTCGCGCCTTTTAGCCCGCAGGCTATCGGAGTCGCAACCGTCTAGTTAAGTGCCGCCGATTTCGCCGCACCTCGAAAATTGTCTGTCTCATAGAAGGTATAGGACAATGTAATTGTCCGCACATCTGCAAGATTGGAGTCTGCATCCATCTCCGGAGAGACGAAATACACGACTGGCAGCTTCTTGGTTTCGCCGGCTTCGACGATACGCTCCTCGAAACAGAAGCATTCCAGCTTGTTATAGTAGATACCAGCCCGGTGCGGCGTGACATTGTACGAAGCCATCAGGCTCACGTCCCGGTCGGACGTGTTCGTCACTTCGAAGAAGGCAAGACCGTGTTCGCCGAGGTGAACATCCATGCTGGTCTGCAGCGCTCTGAATTGCACAGGCGCATTCATCACATTGGAATCAAAACGGACATTGACGGTGCGATCGAGAACTTCCTCTGGAGCAGCCTCAGCAACCTGGGTGGTGCCGCCAAACCCTGTAACGCGGCAGAAGGTGTCGTAGAGAGGCTTCGAGGCGAAGGCTAGGCCGAGCATTCCAAGTGCCGCTGCGCCAAATCCAAGAGCGAGTGTCCGATTATTCATTTATTACGTCCCTCTTCTGACTGGCTTTCATCACCCGCGGGCAGGTCCGGCATGGAGCGGCTGTTGTCTTGAGGAGGATTACTCCAGTAGAAGCCCACATCGGGGCCGAGCTCTGAATCGGCAAGGCGTACAATCGTCGTCACGCCGACGAGAATAACGAATCCGAAAAGCGCGAGCGCAAGCCAAAGATTGCGTTTCTTCTGTGCCTGCCGGGCTCTCTCATCGGGCTGAGGTGGGGTGCGTGGAGTTTCGGTCATCAAAGCCCCGGCATCACGAAGTAAGCCCCGAATCCATGCTCGACAATCAGTGCTGCAAACAACAGGAAAAGATAGAGAATGGAGAAGGCGAAAAGCCGCTTGGCCGCCTTTGCGCCCTCTGTCTGCACCGGCACTGCACCAGCATCGCTCCGCCACACATCTACGGCCAGTTTGACGAAAACGAGACCAAGGACCGCTGCCGCGGCCGCATAGATCACTCCACCTAGTCCTGTCAGAACCGGCGCGAGGGCTAGCGGAGCCAGTAGGAGCGTATAAACCAGGATCTGATTGCGGGTCGTTCCCGCACCATGGGTTACCGGCAGCATCGGAACGTTAGCTTTCTTGTACTCGCCATGGGCAAGCAAGCTAAGCGCCCAGAAGTGAGGCGGCGTCCAGAAGAAAATGATCGCAAAGAGAAGCCACGCGTCAAGCGGCGCGCTACCTGTTACAACAGCCCAGCCGATAACAGGTGGAAACGCACCGGCGGCGCCGCCGATGACGATGTTTTGCGGCGTACGACGCTTGAGCAGCATCGTGTAAAACCAGCCGTAATAAGCGATGGAGATCGCGAGAAGCGCCGCCGCGACTGCATTTGAAGCGAGCCACATCAGCAAAACTGAGACACCGCTCATGACGAGGCCGAGTGCAATTGCCTCTTCGCGCGGCACGGCGCCCGACGGGATCGGGCGGGTGGATGTCCGCTTCATGATCGCATCGATGTCAGCGTCGTACCACATATTGATGGCGCCAGCAGCGCCCGAGCCGAGCGCGATCGCTAGCGTGGCGATCGCCGCCATGAGCGGATTGATCGAAACACCGGTCACGCCCACTGCGCTGACGAGGCCCGCAAGTCCTGTAAACACAACAAGCATCATGATGCGCGGCTTCATGAGCTGCACATAGTCACCCGCAGTCGCGTAACGAGGCGCCTCAGAGGTCATATCAGCTGTTTCGACATGCGACATCGGATTTGCCTGCTCCATAAAGATGGAAACGGCCCCTCGCGACACTGAACGCGAAGGGCCGCTTTGTTTCAGTTGTTCGACGGCCCTTTAGTGGTGCTCTTGCGGCTTCACTTCGGGCAGCTCGTTGAACTGGTGGAATGGTGGCGGCGAAGGAAGCGTCCATTCCAGGGTTGTAGCACCCTCGCCCCACGGATTGCCAACACCCTTGCGGCGACGGACGGCGGCTTCGATTACGCCGACAAAGAAGATCAGCGTTGCAACCAACGTCACCGCGTAGCCCATGGAAGACCAGAAGTGCCAGGTAGAGAAGGCATCGGCGTAGTCGATGTAGCGACGCGGCATACCGTTCAGACCGAGGAAGTGCTGCGGGAAGAAGAGAAGGTTCGATCCCACGAACATTGTCCAGAAGTGCGCGTAACCAATCGTCTTGTTGTACTTCACGCCAAACATCTTTTCGAACCAGTAGTACCAGCCAGCGAAGAGACCGAACACCGCGCCGAGCGAAAGCACATAGTGGAAGTGTGCCACCACATAATAGGTGTCGTGAAGGATGTGGTCGATGCCGGCATTTGCGAGCACCACACCCGTCACACCACCAACGGTGAACAAGAAGATGAAGCCAATAGCCCACACCATAGGCACAGCGAAGTCGATCGAACCGCCCCACATGGTCGCGATCCACGAGAAGATCTTGATGCCGGTCGGCACCGCGATGACCATGGTTGCCGCCACGAAGTAGGCCTTCATGTCAGCAGGCATACCGACGGTATACATGTGGTGAGCCCACACGATGAAGCCGATCGCGCCAATCGACACCATGGCGTACGCCATGCCGAGATAGCCAAAGACGGGTTTGTTCGAGAAGGTCGACACGATGTGACTGATGATGCCGAAGGCCGGCAGGATCATGATGTACACTTCCGGGTGACCGAAGAACCAGAACAGGTGCTGGAACATGATAGGGTCGCCGCCCCCGGACGGGTCGAAGAACTGCGAACCGAAGTTACGGTCGGTCAGAAGCATGGTCAGCGCGCCAGCCAGAACAGGCAGAGCAAGCAGCAGCAGGACCGCCGTGACAAGCATGGACCAGGCAAACAATGGCATTTTGTGCAGGGTCATACCCGGCGCGCGCATGTTCAGGATGGTCACGATAAAATTGATGGCACCCAGAATGGACGCGATACCGGCAGTGTGCAGCGACAGGATCAGGAGATCCATCGAAGGACCAGGGTGGCCGGTTGCGCTGGACAGCGGCGGATAAAGCACCCAGCCACCACCAAAGCCGAGGAACTGGCCGGTGCCTGGAATCAGCATGGAAATACACGCCATGATGAAAGCTGCCACGGTGAGCCAGAACGAGATATTATTCATGCGTGGGAACGCCATATCAGGCGCACCAATCATGAGAGGAACAAACCAGTTACCAAAGCCGCCGATGAGCGCTGGCATCACCATGAAGAAGATCATGATGAGACCGTGATAGGTAATCACGACGTTGTAGAAATGCTTGGCGTGCTCAATGGCCTGGTCGCCAGAGTAGCCGAAGAACTCCATCAGGCTGGTGAGCGGACCAATGCCCGGCTGAGCCAGCTCCAGACGGATAATGCCAGACAGGGTATACCCTACAATGCCCGCGATGATCGCAAAGACGAGGTACAGGGTGCCAATGTCCTTGTGGTTCGTGGACAGGAACCAGCGGGTAAAGAAGCCCGGCTTGTGGTCGTGGGCATGATCGTCATGGACGGTCGAAACTTGATCCATTGCCATGTCAGAAATCCTCTTGGGTTCTACTCGGCGCGGGCAAGGCGCGTCTCAGCACCTGTCCGGTCGGAATTGCTTGCAACTTGAGCCTGGTCGAGCGCACCGAATGCGCCATCAAAATCACCAGAGCGAAGGGTCGAGATCCAAGTGTCGTATGTCTCCTGATCAACAACACGAACCTCGATCGGCATGTAGGCGTGATCCTTGCCACAGAGCTCGGAACACTGGCCGTAATAGGTGCCTTCTTCCTCAACCAGGAACCAGCCCTCATTGAGGCGCCCTGGCACTGCGTCAGTCTTCACGCCAAACGCCGGGACGGTCCAGGAGTGGATAACGTCCGAAGCGGCTGTCTGATAGCGGATGTAGCGATTGACGGGCAGCACGAGTGGATAATCGGTCGAGAGATTGCGCGGTCCGCGAGCAGCCTCAGTGTCTTGATCCGAAGACAGGCCACGCTGAAGCGGGTTCGAAACGAACTCGACCGGATAGCCACCATCGTCCAGTTCATCCGGGAACGAGTATGTCCAGTTCCACTGGTTGCCCTGCGCCTTGACCGTGATCCAGCCTTGAGCCGCGGCATCTGGATAGATATTGGGATTATCGTCCTCAGCGGTAGCAATGACTTCGAGGTCAGGCTGATTTTCCTGATAGAACAGGTTCGAGAAGGAAGGCCCCGCAATCGCAACGAGGATCAGCACAGGAACAACCGTCCAGACGATCTCGATCGGTGTGTTGTGGCTAAACTTCCGGGCAACCGGGTTCGCACGCTTGTTGTACTTTATGGCAACCCACACGATCAGCGCCAGCACAAACAGGGTGATCAGCGTGATGATCACCAGCAGGTAATTGTGAAACCAGTGCAGACGCTCCATGATTCGCGTTGCGGAAGCTTGAAGATTTAATCCGCCTTCCTCAGGCACAGCGGCGTATGCTGCAGCGCTGAAAGGAAGGATCGAAAGAAGAGCGACGAGAAAACGCACAACCCGACTCCTTGGTAATTATTTGAGCCTTGCAATAGCCGTCGGTAGAAGCCGCGTCCACCCGCCCCTTCAGCAAATTCAAATATGTCGCAGCAGCTTCGCTTTGTTTGCGCGCAGGTCTATATTGTGTGTGATCCATAGGGAGGTATCCGGCATGTTACGTATCTTTCTGACTGGCACGGTTGCAATGTTCGCGGCAGCGAGCGCAAGCGCGCAAGTCTTTGTCGTTGGCGGCGGACTAGCGCGAGATTGCTACGATGAGGCCCAGAGCGGCAACTACGTCTTTCGGCTCGCTGAGCAGACCTGTTCACGCGCCTTGCGCGAAGAGACGCTGACGCGGGAAAATCGCGCGGCAACTTACGTGAACCGCGGCGTTCTGCGCATGCGCGAGGGTGAATACGAGCAAGCACTGAGCGACTACACTAATGCAACCTCGATCCTGCCCGATCTCGGCGCCGCCTACCTGAATGAGGGTGCGGCCCATATCTACCAGCGGAACTTTTCCGACGCTCTTGTCTCGCTGAACCGGGCAATCGAACTTAATACGAACGACTTGTTCGCGGCTTATTACAACCGCGGTATCGCGCGTGAGAACACGGGTGATGTGCCCGGAGCCTATTATGACTTCCAGCGATCACTGGAGCTCAAACCGGGTTGGGACCTCGCAGAACGCCAATTGAGCCGTTTTGAAGTTCAGGAGCAGTAAGTGCTGTCTGCCCGCTTGCGGGTGAAGCGACGAATGGCCATTGTCATCTCATGCTAGAAACAGATCTCCCGTTCGACCGCTCCGAAGCGACCCGTATCCTGGCCGAAGCCTGCGAGGGGGCTGACGATGGCGACATCTACGTTCAGCGCGCGCGCTCTGAAAGCTTCATGTTCGATGATGGCCGGCTGAAGTCGGCCGCTTTCGATACGTCGCAAGGCTTTGGCCTTCGGGTCGTTGCCGGCGAGGCAAGCGGCAATGCGCACGCTGGCGAACTCACTCTGGACGCGATCCGCCGGGCAGCGCAGACAGCTTCTGCCGCGAAGCGCGGCTATTCAGGCTCACTTGCGGCGGGCCCCGTCCCGACGAACAGAAAGCTCTACGCGCCGATTGATCCGACCGAAGCACCGGGCTTCACCATCAAAACCGGACTATTGGCCGAAATCGATGCATGGGTCCGCGCCAAGGATCCGCGCGTCGTCCAGGTGTCGGTGTCACTGGCTGGAAGCCATGAAGAGATCGATATCCTGCGCCCGGCAGGCGAAACTTTCCACGACGTCCGCCCTCTCGTCCGGCTGAACATCGCTGTCACGCTGGAAAAGAATGGCCGGCGCGAATCGGCCACATCCGGTGCAGGCGGCCGCGCCGAATACGAAGAATGGATCAAACCAGAGCGCTGGCAGGCCATGGCTGAGCGGGCGCTTCGCAAGGCTGAGATCAATCTCGATTCCATCCCGGCCCCAGCTGGCGAGATGGAAGTGGTGCTTGGACCAGGCTGGCCTGCCGTCCTTCTTCACGAGGCAGTTGGCCACGGGCTTGAAGGCGACTTCAATCGCAAGCAGACCAGCGTCTATTCCGGCAAGATCGGCCAGCAGGTCGCCGCCAAGGGCGTCACCGTCGTCGATGACGGCACGCTCGACGCCCGGCGCGGGTCACTATCCTTCGATGATGAAGGCACGCCCACCCAGCGCAACGTTCTCATTGAGGACGGCATCCTGAAAGGATACATGCAAGACCGCCAGAATGCTCGTCTGATGGGCATGGCACCGACAGGCAATGGACGGCGCGAAAGCTATGACGCTGGCATCATGCCGCGCATGACCAATACGGTTATGCTCGGCGGCAAGGATGATCCCGAAGAGATCGTAAAATCAATCAAGCGCGGGATATGGGCCGTCGACTTTGGCGGCGGCCAGGTCGACATCACGTCAGGCAATTTCGTGTTCCAGTGTACCGAGGCCTATCTCGTCGAGAATGGCGAGGTTATCGCACCCGTGAAGAACGCGACCCTGATCGGTCACGGTCCGACGGCGCTCAACAAAGTGTCGATGATCGGCAATGACTTCGCGATGGATGACGGTGTCGGCACTTGCGGAAAGGCTGGACAGACCGTCCCGGTTGGCGTCGGTCAGCCGACACTGAAGGTCGATGCGCTTACCGTCGGCGGCGCGGGTTAGGAAACAGCGCGCTCGTCGCAAGGGCTGAGACCGCTCGTATCAACTCCATCGTGCTCGTCTCCCAGCATGTACACCAGTGGATAAACTACGTCGAACCGTAGCACGGAACGCCCGCCAACCCGCTTGGGTTCGAACCGAGAAAGTGAAACTGCCCTTTTGGACTGGTAGCAAAAGATCGGCTGCGTGCAAGAAGTTGTGAGGCTGAATGTGTAGCCGTTTTCGTCGACGGAGAACCTGACCTCGCAATAGCCTTCCATCCCGAGCATCTGAGCCATAGGTGGATAGCTTGGCACTGGTGGCGATATAGGCTGCGCGTCCCTATCAGCGTCACTTTGGGCATTAGCAACGACGGTCATTGCTAACAAAGCACCTCTTATCATCCCAACGCCCTCCAACTCCCCTTAAAGGTTATGACCCTGGGGTTGAGCTAGCAAGATGCAGGAAGATCGAAATAAAAAAAATTTCCCCGCAAGACTGGGTCTCGCGGGGAAATCTAAGAAATTGGTTTGTTTTGTCGCCTAGCTTTGCGTCCGGTCCATTGAGACACCGGACGGGTCCACTTCGGCGCGGCGTTCCTTATCGCCGGGGCCGTGACTGCGCTCTGCATGTTTGGTGAGATTGCGAAGCCATGGGCTGAGCACGATCAGGACAACACCTAGACCGACGGCCGCACCGCCGAGCTGAAGGTAGACCGCGTTATATGCCGCCAGGCTTTCTTCAGCTGGTGCGCCTTCAGGCACTTGCGTTGCTTGAGCGATCCCCGCTGCGATCACGTTCGCGTAGGACGAAGCGAGGAACCAGTAGCCCATCATGAAGCCGACAATCTGCTTGGCCGATAGCTTGGTCACAGCCGAGAGGCCCACTGGCGACAGGAAGATCTCACCCGTCGTGTGAAGCAGGTACATCAACATGATGAACAGGACCGAGATCCGGAGCGCGCCGTCGGCGTCCGGCACAGCGGTCTGGATACCCAGATTGAGCACGAAGAAACCTGCACCGATCTGGACCATGGCGAGGCCGAACTTGATGAAACTGTTCGGCTCAATTCCGCGATTGCCGAGCCAGGTCCAGAGGACCGCGATCAGCGGTGCGAAATACATGATGTAGAGCGGGTTGGCCGACTGAAGGACCGGTGCCGGGAAAGGCTCGCCTCCGACCTGATTGTCGACGTGCGCTGCTGCGAAGAGGTTCAGTGATGTCGGTCCCTGGTCGAAGAGCGCCCAGAACAGCACTGACGACACGGTGAGGATGAGAAGTCCGATCATTGCATTACGCGTGTCGGCTTCGAGCTTCGTCAGCATGTATACGATGATGCCAAGCGTCACGACCGCAAAAACGCCGTGCATGGCGAGCGTCATGATACTCGCGATTTGCAGAAGGAAGAAGGCTGCCAGCGCAAAGCCGAGGCCTGCCGCATAAACCAGCCATTCGCGGTTCAGGCCTGCAAAGACCGGCGTTTTCAGATCGACACCTTCTGGCGGATCTGCGCGGCCTTCCAGCCAGCCCTGCCCCCATACAAATACGAGGAGACCGGCGAGCATGCCGAGGGCCGCAAGTCCGAAGCCTGCCCACCAACCAAGCGTTGCCGCCGCAAGCGCACAGAAGATGCCGGCAAGGAAGGAGCCGAGATTGATGCCCATATAATAGAGCGTGAAGCCAGAATCGCGCCGGCGATCGCCTTGGTCATAAAGCGCGCCGACACATGTGGAGATGTTGGGCTTCAGGAAGCCGACGCCCGCGACGATAAGGGCAAGCGCAGCAAACAGGATGGTCGCGAAGAGCGGATTGCGCTCCTGTTCGAGGGTCCCCACAAGAACTGTTTCTTCGCCGCCTTGCGTGAATGTGACGGTGCGTGTGGTGGAGCCTTCTTCAGGCTGAACGAAGCTGTCGATCGCGATCTCTTCGCCGTCAATGACGATGAAACGGTCGCGCGCTTCGCTGTATTCCGGACGCTCCAGCTCGTAGACAGTGCCGTCCACGTTTAGCGTTTCGGTCGCTGCAGGGCCATGAAGCCCCATCAGGCCATGACCCGCCACAAGCAGGATCGCGCCAAACGTCACGGCTTTCCTGAAGCCAATATATTTGTCGGCAAGCCAGCCACCTAAAAGCGGCCCGAGATAGACCAGCGCCACATAGGCACCATAGAGGGTCAGCGAAAAGCTGCTCTCGAACAGAAAGTGCCAGGTGAGATAAAAGATGAGAAGCGCGCGCATCCCGTAATAGGAAAAACGCTCCCACATCTCTGCGAAGAACAAGATGTAGAGGCCCTTGGGATGTTTCCTGAGCTGCCACATCGTGAAACCGAGCGGCGGCACCGCCAAAAGCGATAACAGAACAGAAAACATCAGCTAGACCCTCAACCTCTCTGCGCGTGATATCACGCTTCATCAGCGCACACTTTGATCACGCTGCTTTGTCGGGCTCAAGCAAAGATGTGCCATTTGTAATCAGAAAGACGCAAAGGCCCGCTAGTAAGCCAGCGTTTCGAAGGCTGGTTCGACCCGCCTGCCCCATTCACCACGATAGAGTTCGAGAAGCCTATCTGCTGGTGTCAGCCCGCTTTCGGCAATTTCATCCAACTCCGCAATGAAACCAGTCTCGTCGTCACCGGAGCTATTGTATCTCGCCCGCGCCTTGAGACCGTTCCGGCTGATCGCCAGCACTTGCTTCGCAAGGTCCTGAAGCGTGCCGCCGCCGGGGATCGGTGTGCGAAGACCGAGCACACGGACTGACTGACGCATGGCTTCACGCTCTGCCGCAGTCCAATCCTTAACGAGATCCCAAGCCGCATCCAGCGAGCTCTGCTCGTACAGAATGCCGGTCCAGAAACCTGAGAATGCACATAGACGGCTCCACGGCCCAGAATCGGATCCGCGCATCTCAAGAAAGCGCTTCAAACGCACTTCCGGAAAAATCGTCGAAAGATGATCGACGAAGTCGTCGATGGCTGGCTTTTCACCGGGTAGCAGGTCCAGCTCCCCGTTCATGAAATCGCGGAAGCTTTTGCCGGACGCGTCGAGATACTTGCCGCCGCGGCGCACAAAATACATCGGCACGTCAAGCGCGTACTCCACATACCTTTCAAAACCAGCACCATCTTCGAACATGAAAGGCAGCATGCCGGACCGGTCCGGATCCGTGTCGGTCCAGATATGTGAGCGGTAAGATAGGAACCCGTTCGGGCGGCCTTCTGTAAAAGGTGAGTTTGCGAAAAGAGCCGTACCGAGCGGCTGAAGCGCCAGCGATACGCGCATCTTCTTCACCATGTCGGCCTCAGACGCGAAATCGAGGTTCACCTGCACCGTACAGGTTCGGAACATCATCTCCCGCCCAAGACGCCCGACCTTCAGCATATAGTCCCGCATAATCGCGTAGCGGCCCTTCGGCATCATGGGAGTATCCGCCATCGTCCACAGCGGCGACGACCCCATCCCAAGAAAGCCGACGCCAAGCGGGTCAGCAATTTCGCGAACTTCCTTGAGGTGGTCGCCGACTTCATTGCAGGTTTGATGAATGTGCTCTAATGGCGCGCCGGAAAGCTCGAATTGCCCACCCGGCTCAAGGCTGACGCTCGCGCCATCTTTCTTGAGGCCGATGAGCAGTCCCGATTCGGAAATCGGTTCCCAGCCGAACTTGTCAGAAAGACCTTCGAGCATGGCGCGGATCGATACGTCGCCATCATAGGGAAGCGGTTTCAGACCTTCGCGGATGAATCCGAACTTCTCGTGCTCAGTGCCGATTCGCCAGTCGGCTTTAGGCACGCTGCCCTGCTCTATCCATTCGACGAGCTCGGTTTTTGACTCGATACGCGGAGCGTTCTCGTCGATGTCGGATGTAGGCGTTGTCATACCGGCCCCTCTAGCCGTTTTCGGTTTCTGGCAGATAGGGATGTTCCTGCCAGTCGCCAACACAAGATTGCCATAGTGTGAGCGCAGCAACCACCGCTGTCTCAGCACGAAGAATCCGCGGACCCAGTGTTACCGGTTGAATATGCAGGATTTTTCGGAGCCAGTCGCGTTCTTTTGTAGAGAAGCCGCCCTCCGGACCGATGAGAATTCCTGCTGGCGTGTCGCTTGCCTCTGACAGCACCTCGCGCATGGGCCTCGCATCGCCCGCCTCATCACAATAATAAAGCGGCTTACCTGCCGGCCAGTCTTCCAGAGCGCTGATCAGCGGCACGTCATCAAACACTTCGGGCACGTCCATTCGCTCGGTCTGCTCAGCCGCCTCGATCACCACTGATTGCAACCTGTCACGGCGCACCCGGCTGGACTGAGTACGTTCTGTCATCACAGGCTGGATGCGCCTTACACCAAGCTCGCACGCTTTCTCGACGACAAAATCGGTGCGGGCCTTTTTAAGCGGAGCGAAGAACAAAGTCAGATCCGGCGTTTCCACCTGTGGCCGCGACTGTCTTTCTGGCAGAATGGACGCGCGCTTGCCGCTCTCTCGAACCACAGCGGCAATCCACTCACCATCCTGCCCATTGAAGACTCGCACTGGCGCACCCTCACCCAGCCGCATAACACGCAGGATATAGTTTGCCTGGTTGTCGTTGAGCGCCACCTTTTCTCCTGAAGACAAGGCCGCATCGATGAACAGTCTGGGAACGGAACTCATGAGGCCCATATAGCCTTCTGTTGCCAGAGAGTTAAGCCAAAACCAGCGAGGCCGCGCGATGAGTGTCAGCTCCATCAATCCCGCCACCGAAGAAGTCATTGAAACTTTCGAAACTCACAGTCAGGTCGACGTGGACGCCGCGCTGGCCAAGGCCGATGAACGGTATGCCGACTGGCGGCTGACGAGTTTTAACGACCGCGCCAAGCTGATGGAGAAGGCGGCCCAGGTGCTTGAGAGCCGCGTCGAGGACTGGGCCCCAGCCATGAGCCGCGAGATGGGCAAACCACTCGCGCAGGCTGAAGGCGAACTGAAGAAGTGTGCCTGGGTTTGCCGCCACTATGCAGCGAATGCAGAAAGCTATCTCAAAGATGAGACGATCAAGACGGATGCGAGCCAATCATTTGTACGGCATCTCCCCGTTGGACCGGTGCTCGCCGTCATGCCCTGGAATTTTCCGTATTGGCAGGTCTTTCGTTTTGCAGCGCCGGCGCTCATGGCGGGCAATGTCGGCCTTCTGAAGCATGCGTCGAACGTCTGGCGCTGCGCTCTCAATATAGAAGATGTATTTCGCGAGGCCGGCTTCCCGGACGGTTGTTTTCAGACCCTGCTGATCGGATCAGATGGCGTCGAGAATGTCTTGCGCGATCGGCGCGTGCGCGCGGCAACCCTTACCGGGTCGGGCCCGGCAGGCGCTTCGGTCGCCTCGATCTCCGGTGACGAGATCAAGCCAACCGTGCTGGAGCTTGGCGGGACCGACGCCTTCATAATCATGCCCTCGGCTGATATTGAAAGCGCGGTCGAGACGGCCATCGACGCCCGCGTACAGAATAATGGACAGTCCTGTATCGCTGCCAAACGCTTCTTTGCACATGAAGACATCTATAACGAATTTCGAGACCGCTTCGTGGAAGGCATGAAAGCCCTCAAGATTGGCGATCCTTTGGCAGATGAAACCAATATCGGCCCTCTGGCCATGAAGTCACTTCGCGACGACCTCGCCGAACAGGTGGCCAGGTCGGTCGCTGCTGGCGCAAGGCCGCTACTTGAGGCATCGCCCCTACCGGACAAGGGCTGGTGGTACGGCCCGCAAATCCTCGAAGACGCTCCGGACGCTGCGCCTGCCGCCCATGAAGAAATGTTCGGCCCGGTTGCCTCGCTTTGGAAAGTCTCCAGCCTGTCGCAGGCAATCGAGCGCGCAAATAACAGTCCCTTTGGCTTGGGCTCGTCTATTTGCACGACAGAGAAAAGAGAGATCGAAACCGCCATTCGCGACCTTGATGCCGGCTCCACATTCGTGAACTCGAAGGTGGCGAGTGACCCGCGCCTTCCCTTTGGTGGTGTGAAGTCGTCGGGTTATGGGCGCGAACTTGCCGCAGACGGCATCAAGGCCTTCATTAATCGCAAGACCGTGTCTATCGCCTGAGGCGCGATTGCGGTTATACCGTGCCCATGAACGAACCGACCACACCAAGCACGTCACCTGAAACGCAGGAAGCAGCTCCGCGCCCGGAAGCAGCCCAGAATGCTGAGAGCACGGGCGCCAAGGCCCCGGCCGACAGCGCGCTGCCCGGATGGCTCACCTCCTTGCCTGATACGCTACGCCCTTACGCGGCGTTGGCCCGCCTCGACCGTCCGATCGGGACCTGGCTCGTTATGCTCCCAGCCCTGGCCTCTCTCGCCTATACGCGGATGGAGACCGGCTTTGCCTGGATCGACATCTGGTGGGACGTTCTCATTATCGTTGGCGCGGTCACCATGCGCGGAGCGGCCTGCACCTGGAATGACATCACCGACCGGGATTTTGACAGCGCTGTTGCACGAACCGCGAACCGACCCCTGCCAGCCGGCGACGTTACGGTCACACAGGCCTATGTATTTCTTGGCATTCAGGTCGCTATCGCCTTTATTGCCTGGATATGCATCCCGACCGATGCGAAGATTGTCTCCCTGCTCGCCCTGCCCCTGATTGCTGCTTACCCTTTCATGAAGCGTGTGACCTGGTGGCCGCAGGTCTGGCTGGGTTTCACCATTAATTGGGGCGTGCTCGTCGCTGCCGCGATGGCGACCCATGTTTCCTTCGGTAGCATCCTTCTCTACCTGGGCTTTGCGGCCTGGACCGTTGGCTATGATACCATTTACGCCATGCAGGACCGGGACGACGATGCGTTGATTGGCGTGAGATCGACCGCGCGGCTTCTGGGTGAACAAACGATACTGGGGGCCTTCTGCTTCTACCTCGCAGCCACCGCTTTCTTTGGCGGCGCGGTTGCCGCAAATGGCGGCATGCCGCTTGGCGTGCTTGCGGTTATCTCCTTCTTTGGCCACGCCATCTGGCAGGTCTACAAGATGAACAAGGATGATGACCACGCGCTGATGGTATTCAAGTCGAACGCCTGGGCAGCGCTGATACTTGTGGCTGGCTATACGCTGTCGGCTATCGTCTAGGGTCAGTCGCACCCAGCAAGGAGGAAAAGATGACCAAACTTACCATCGAAATGGTTTCCGATCTCGTTTGCCCCTGGTGCTGGCTCGGCCTCCGGCGGATCCGTAGCGCCATCAATCTCGTTGAAGATGTCGATGTCGAGCTTGTCTTTCGTCCTTTCGAACTGGACCCGACCATTCCTCAGGGCGGAGTCAATTATCGCGATTATATGGCCAGCAAGTTTGGCCCTGAAACCGAGGACAATCGCTGGGCTTCCATGCGGGAAGCCCTTGTTCAGTATGGCGAGGAAGAAGGCATACCTTTCAATTTCGGCGAGTTGCGCCACCGGCCCAACAGCTTTGATGCTCATCGCCTTGTTCGCTGGGCCCAAGGACAGGGCAAGGGCGTAGAGGCCAAAGAGGCGCTATTTTCTGCCTATTTTGAGCATGCGCGGGATATCGGGGATTATAACGTGCTTGCAGACATTGGAGAGTTCATCGGACTTGAGCGCGATATCGTCGCTGGGCTTCTGGATTCCGGAGCTGACGCCGAAGCCGTCCGCGAAGAAGAAACCCTTTTTCGTGAGATGGGGATCGGCGGCGTGCCAACCTACATCGCAATGCGCCGCATCGCTGTACAAGGCGCTGAAAGTTCCGAAAAGCTAGCGAAATTCCTGAGTGCATCCGCCAAGCAGATGCCCCAGCAGCGCAGCTATGGCTAGCTGAGCTGCAGCTCGACGAGCTGCTTGTAGAGACCACCCTGGCGGATCAGATCCTGATGGGTGCCTTCTTCCGCCACCTTGCCATCGTCGAGCACAATGATGCGGTCGGCCGAACGAACGGTCGATAGCCTGTGAGCGATGACGAGCGTCGTACGGTCCTTTGCATACTCTGCGAGTGCCGCCTGCACTTTTGCCTCGCTCTCGGCATCAAGCGCGGAAGTTGCTTCATCCAGCAGCAGGATCGGCGCCTGACGGATGATTGCACGGGCGAGAGAGATACGTTGACGCTGACCGCCAGAAAGGTTGCGCCCCATCTCACCGCAAGGCGCTTCATAACCGCTTGGAAGCCCGAGGATGAAATCATGGGCGCTGGCCGCACGGGCGGCATTCTTGATCTCTTCTCGGCTTGCGCCCATGCGGCCAAGCGCGATGTTGGCGGCCACGGTATCGTCGAACAGCAATGCTTCCTGGGCGACGAGCGCCGTGGATCTGCGCAGGCTCGCACCCGTGTAGGCGCGCACGTCGGATCCGTCGACCATGACCGAGCCAGAAACCGGCTCATAAAGTCGCAACAACAAGTTGAAAACTGTAGATTTTCCAGCGCCAGATGGCCCCACCAGGGCGACGGTTTCACCCGGGCTGGCCGAAAAGCTGAGGCCTTTCAACGCCTGCGACCCATCAGGATAGGCGAAGTGAACATCCTGAAACTCAACGCTGCCGCGGGCAGTCTCAAGCATGCGCGCACCTGCACGGTCCTTGATCTGTGGTTCGGCGTCGATGATTTCAAAAACACGGTCAGCGGCCGCGCCGCCTTCCTGGGCAACGGCATTCAGCGTGCCGAGCGCGCGCACTTCTGGCGCCGCAACGGCGACTGCACCAATGACGCCGACGAAGTTGCCTAATGAGGTGTCGCCGTCCGCAATGCGCCATGCGGTCAGCGCCAGTATACCCACGAGCGCAAGACCACCCGTGATCTCCAGAATCGGGTCCACGGCGGCCCTGTCAGTCAGGACTTTCAGGAAAAGCCGCGACCGCTCGACGAAGCCTCGCTTCGCCCTGCCCTTTTGATACTCTTCCAGACCATAGGCTTTGACCACGCGCGCCGACTGAAAGCTCTCTGAGAGGAGCGACGCTACTTCGCCAATCTGCTTCTGCGCCTGCTTCGATCGTTTGCGAACACGGTTGCCCAGGCTGATCACAGGCCCGAAGGCGATAGGATAGACGAGGATCAGGATCAGCGTCAGCTTCCAGTCCATGATGAACATGGTGATCAGCACGCCGATGACTGTGAGCACGCCTTTAGTCAGATTGTTTGCCAGCCGAAGACCCGCATCCCTGATTGCATTCACATCATTGATGAAACGCGAGACAAACCCGCCCGATCTGTCTGCTGACAGACGCGCAAAGTCGCCTTCGGTCAGTGATGCGAACTGATCTGCCTGAATGTCGACAATAGCGCGTTGCACGCCAGTGTTATTGGCCAGCGTCATACCGTAAAGCGACAGGGAGCGAACGGCCGCCGCAAACCCGATGATACCAATCAGCCACCACAAACTGGGCGGCACTGATGCGCTCTGCGGTCCGACGAGGTCTTCTAGGCCCTCGACGACAAGCTTCAGAAGATAGCCATATGACGCAGCCGCAATCGCTGTTACCGCCGCGCAGACCGTACCGATAACGAACCACTTCAGGTGAGGCCTGAACCGCTCCTTGATCAGCCTGAACAGGCTGTGAGTGCGTTCTGGGCCGCTCGCCATATCAGACGTGATGGTGGGAGCCCGTTTCAGGATCGAGCAGCCTGTGGGCGTGCAGGATAAAGTAGCGCATTTCCGCATTATCCACGGTTCGCTGCGCTGCGTTCTTCCACGCGTCGTAGGCGGCTTTGTAACTCGGGAAGGCCCCGACAAAGTCCAGCTTGGAAAGGTCCTCGAACTCGATGCCGCGAACGTCTTTCAGCTCGCCACCAATGACGAGGTGAAGTAGTTGCTTGGTATCCGGCATGTCAGCCATTTTCGTCTGCTCCGTTTCGCTCGCCCTGTCATATGGTCTGACCGTCCAGTTCGGGTCAGGTAATCGGACGCCTTTGACGCGCTCCACTAACAGAGGATGCAGGCGCTTTCCAGCCGCAATAAGACTACGTTGGGCCGGTTCACTGCGATTGAAACTGAAGCGCTCGCCCAGATGGGTTGACGCAACGCCGCCAGCCTCTTCGACAATGACTGCCCCTGCGGCAAGATCCCAGTCAGATTTGCGCCAGAGCGCAAGCGTTGCATCCCACTTTCCCGTTGCCACCCAGCACATACGCAACAGTGTTGCGTTAGGCTTTGGTCGGGCAAGCCTCATCTCTGGCCAGGGCACGCGCCATGCCGGATGGGTCAGCATCGATTCGGATGCGATCATCTTGCACCCGGTTTCTTCATCACAACTGCTGGTCAGCAATCGCTGCCCGTTGAGCCAGGCCCCTTTGCCGCGCTCGGCCACATAGGTTTCGCCGAGCGCAGGTGCATGCACCACACCGCAGACGGCATGGCCATCCTTCACCAAGGCGCCAGCAATTGCCCAGTAAGGCTCACCGCCCATGAAAGCACGCGTTCCATCGATCGGATCAACGCACCACACAACATCGGTAAGATGGGTGTCCCGAGAAAGCGCCGTCTCTTCTGACAACCATCCATAATCGGGCCTGCTGCCCAGCAGGTGGCGCTTTATTATACGGTCGGCTTCCAGGTCTGCATTCGTGACGGGGTGGCCCGGCGTTTTTTCCCAGGCTTTTGTATCACCGCGCTCAAACCGCGCCAGCGCCATGTTTCCAGCCTCGATCACGGCTTCCTGCAGAAGCATGAAATCATCGCTGAAAGGCGTCTCAGTTGCCTGCAATCGACATACCCTCGACCAGTAGACTTGGCGCATTGATGCGGCCACGGAACTCAAGGTCTGATGCCGGAACCAGGCGCGCAAAAATGGCTGGCAGATCTCCGGCTATCGTTACTTCGGAAACCGGATGCTGGATCTCTCCACCTTCGAACCAGAAGCCAGCCACACCGACCGAATAGTCGCCGGTGTTTGGATTGATGGACGGCCCAAACATGTCAGTGACGAGCAACCCCTTACCCGCCTCTGCCATCAGTGTTTCCGGCGTTTTTGGCCCCGCCTCGATATGCGTGTTAGACGTGCCAACGCCCGGCGGGTTGCCAAAGCCGCCAGCTGCAAAGCCGTTTGGCGCAAGACCAAGCTGGCGCGCTGAGGATGTATTCAACAGCCAGCGCGTCAGGACACCATCCTCTACCAGTGCAGACTTTGCGACCGGCAGACCTTCGCCATCATGGTTGCGACAACCGAGCGCCAGCTCAAGAAAGGGATCGTCGATAATATTGAGGCCGTCGCCGAAGACCTTCTGATCCATGCGATCTTTCAGAAAGCTCACGCCGCGTGCGACGGACGGGCCTGAAATGGCTGAGAGGAATGCGCCGATGAGGCTGGAAGAAACGCGCTTGTCATAGATGACGGCGGCCTTCTGGGTCTTCACCTTGCGCGGGCCCAGCCGCGCAACAGCGCGCTCGCCAGCCGTCCGGCCGATTTCTGCTGGTGCCGGGCGGTGCGCTATCTTGCGCACGCTCCAGCTGTCGTAGTCACGCTCCATTGCGTCGTCGCGCATTGCTACGGCAGCCAGCCCGAGGCCTGTAGAGCCGCCCGCGAGGTAAGAAGAAAATCCGTTGCTCGCAGCAACCCAGCGCTCTGATCGGCTCCAGCCATTACCGCAACCTGCAACTGTCTTTACCCCGTTCACAGCAAGCGCAGCGGTCTCTGCCTCGATTGCATCCGCCTCAAGCCGGTCGAGCGGAATTTCGCCGTCGCCTTCAAGATCAAGCTCTGGAGGATTGGTCTCCAGAAGTTCCGCGTCAGGCAGGCCGGCATACTTGTCTTCCGGCACAGCCTTGGCCATGGCGACGCACCGCTCCGCCATGGTCTTCAGCGCGTCTTCTGACAGGTCCGAACCCGAAACATGGGCCTGCCGCTGACCGAACAAGGCTCGAAGAGACACGCCCTGCGACTCACTACGTTCAACATTTTCGAGCTTGCCATCGCGAACATCGACGCTGACGCCGTCGGAGATGGAAAGAGAGCAATCAGCCGCCGTCGCTCCGGCAGCTAGGCATTGGTCGATGAGTTTCGCGAGAATTTCCTGCGGGGGCGTTTTGAAACTGGATGTCATGCGGG
The DNA here is from genome assembly GCF_003576345.1 of Henriciella barbarensis. Lineage (GTDB taxonomy): Bacteria > Pseudomonadota > Alphaproteobacteria > Caulobacterales > Hyphomonadaceae > Henriciella > Henriciella barbarensis. Next base: position 87,481 of record NZ_QWGB01000007.1, read on the forward strand.
TTGAGGTAACCCTCTCTTGCAAGAGCGGCAACGCCAAAGCTGACAGCTTTTACAGACAGCTCTGCGCGTATAGCCGGGTTATACGTGACGGATCCGTTCCAACGCCTGAGGGGCGATGTCTCTAATGGCATCAAGTAGCACGTGTAGATCAGCTTCGCGGGTACGGTGATTGGTGATGTTCGCGCGGATGGCGAGCTTACCTTTCACCTTCGTTGTCGACGGCGCCGCGACGCCTGTTTCCTGTAGCCGGACAACAATTTCTTCGTTCAGCGCGTCCAGCTCCGCTTCGGATAGCCCATCCACCACATAGCGGAAGCAACAGATCGACGTTTCTACAGGCGCCAGGCGCTCGAAAGAAGCCGCTTCGTCAACAAGTGCGGCTAGAGTTCGGACGAGGTAGCAGTTTTCGGATATCGCCGCGCCAAGTCGCTCAGGCCCGAACTCAGCAATATGCGCCCAGACCTTGAGCGCCCGGAAGCCTCTCGACAGTTCAGGTCCATACTCGACCGGCCAGGGGTTGCCAGCCGCCAGCCCTCTTTCAGTGGCCTTCAAGTACTCCGGGCGCGTTGAAAAGGCGCGGCGATGAAGCACTTCATCGCGCACCAGAACGAAACCTGAGTCGTAATTGACGTGCAGCCACTTGTGAAAGTCAAAGGCGATGGAATGCGCGCGCTCTATTCCACGCAGCCTCGGTGCCACGACCTCGCTCAAAATTCCCGACGCCGCAAACGCACCGTCAACGTGAAACCATATGCCTTCTTCGTCTGCGACATCCGCGACACCGTCCAACTCATCGATGGCCCCCGTATTGACCGTACCGGCTGTCCCGATGATGGCGAACGGAACAAGACCTGCTGCCCGATCCTGATCGATGGCTGCCCGCAAAGCTGATAGGTCCATACGGAACGCGTCGTTCACAGGGATTTTGCGGAGCGCCGATGTCCCCAGACCCAGAATGTCCAGGGCGCGGGCATTGCATGCATGCGCTTCGGCAGAGGTATAGGCGACGAGCTTCGAGCCATCGATGCCCGCCTCCCTCGAGGCAAAGTCAAGCGCGGCGTCTCGAGCCACTTTCATCGCAACTACCGTCGCCATGGACGTACCTGTGACGACCAGACCACTCGCCGATTCTGGAAAGCGAAACTGTTCGGCGACCCATCGGGTCAAGGCGTGCTCAACCCTGAGGCCAACATGATCCCGTCCGCCACAGTTTGCGTTGATCGACGCTTCGATAATCGCAGGCAGCAATCCGAACGGCGTTCCACTGCCATGAACCCACCCCAGAAAGCGCGGATGTGTGTTTCCGACCCCGTATGGTAGCAGCGATGCAAGTGCAGCGTCGACACTATCTGCCGCTAGAGGTGCATCGACGAGCGCCCTATCGAGCTGCGCGTCCACATTCTCCGGCACCGGTGACCAGACCCTGCCCGTGCCGGCCTGCTCAAGCCGGTCGAGCGCTCGGTCCAGCGTTTGTTGGGCACGCTGCCTGAACGCAGTCCAGTCATCCGGTTCCAGAGCGCTCTTTTCAGAAAAATCGGTCACAGCCTGGTCCCTTGGGTTTCAACAGCGGTCGCCACTCACTCGCGTCTAATCGCTTTCATAGCAATCAGGCGATGTGCCTCGGCGCGCATCAACTTCCTTTAATGCGTGGCGCCGGATGATCAGAAGACCAATCAAACCAGAGACGGCATTCGCTACGAAAGTCGCGATCGCGAGCCCGAGAAAGCCACCTGTCAGGACACCTATCCATGCTCCCGTTGCCAGAAGCCCGATTGCCCGACCTGCTCCAACAAAAAGCCCACTGACCGACCGCCCGAGACCATTGAGTGCGGCGGTCAGCGATATGATCACTCCATAACCGGCATAGGAAAGCGGTACGATAGCGAGATAGAGCGCGGCAACTTCGCGTGTGGCTTCAGAGTCCGTAAAAAATGAGACCAGCCAGCCGCCGGCGAAGTAGAAAAAGACGGCGAGTGCGAGCGCCCAGATAACTGACACCTGCGCGGAGAACCAGAGGCTTTCACGTGAACGATCGGTGTTTCCTGCGCCGCTATTTTGGCCGACAAATGGTGCAGCGGCGGCAGAAAGCGCCAGCAGCGGAACAACGGAGAAAGACTGGATTTTCGTGACCAGCCCGAACGCTGCGACCTCTGCTGAGCCAAGCGTCGACACTGCAGCCGTCGCGATGGAAATCGCTATCGGATTCACGGAGGTCGAGAGCGAGGCTGGCAGACCAATACGGGCGACCTGTTGCCAACGGCCGAGCCCACGCTTTAAGGCACTCACCGATGTGGCAAGCAGGTCCTTTCGCCAGAGCAGGTAGAACGCGCCGAACGTGGCAACAGCACGTGCCGTGATCGTCGCAACTGCGGCGCCCTGCATCCCGAATTCGGGTACCGGACCGAGCCCGAAGATAAAGATGGGATTGATCGCAATATTCAGGATCGCGATGGAGCTCATCAGAATAGCGGGGCTAACACCATCACCTGTCGCGCGGAGCAGGCCATTTGTCGCCACTGGAACGACGAGGAAGACGACACCAGCGAACCAGATCATCATGAACGCCCTGGCATCCTGGTGAATTTGCCCTTCTGCACCAAGTAGGCTGAGGATCGGCCCAATGAATGCGAACCCGAACAGCGAGAGCGCGACCGAAATGATAACCGCCATACCGATCGCGCCCGTCGTAAGTTCCGCCTGGTCCTCAATGGAAGCATCGGCGCCAATCATACGGGACAGAACGGAGGACGCCCCTGCGCTCAGACCAATCGCAAGACTGATCAGCGTCATGACGATAGGAAAGGTATAGGAAATAGCTGCAAGCTTCTCTTCACCAAGCTGCCCAACGAAATACGCATCTGACACGCCAATCGCTTTCACGGCCAGAACGCCCGAAATCATGGGGATCCAGACCTTCGAAAACGACGCGCGTACGGAGCCTTCAGTGAGCTGCAAGGGAGGCCTTTCGGAAACGTTGTCATCCCGCCACGACCGGCAGGCACCGCACCGTAGCTATGATGCCGCGACCTCACGTCCAGCCATGGTGCCCGCGTCAGCTTGACCTTCCGGCCCTGAACCCGCACATCGCAGGACATGAGCATCAAACCGATCCACATCATAGGCGGCGGAATGGCCGGGTCCGAAGCGGCCTGGCAGGCCGCAAATATGGGCGTGCCCGTCATCATTCATGAGATGCGAGGCGTGCGCGGCACCGAGGCGCACCAGACTGACAAGCTGGCCGAGCTCGTCTGCTCGAATTCGTTCCGGTCAGACGATCACACCTCGAATGCAGTCGGTGTCCTACACGAAGAAATGCGCCGGGCGAATGGCCTGATCATCACAAAGGGTGGCGAGCACTCCGTCCCGGCTGGCAGCGCGCTGGCCGTAGACCGCGAAGGCTTTTCCGAGGATGTCACCGCGACGCTCGAAGCCCACCCGAACATCACCATCGTGCGCGAAGCCATCGACGACATTCCGCCAGAAGATTGGGACAGTGTCATCATCGCGACGGGCCCGCTGACCTCAATCAAGCTCGCCGAAGCCATCCGTGCGCATACGGGCGAGGAAGACCTCGCCTTCTTCGATGCTATCGCGCCCATCGTCTATTTCGAGAGCATCGACATGGACAAGGCATGGCGCCAGAGCCGTTACGACAAGCCCGGCCCGCACGGCGAGAAAGCTGCCTATATCAACTGCGCCATGGATGAAGACCAATACAACGCCTTCATCGACGCACTGATGGCCGGTGAAAAGACCGAGTTCAAGGACTGGGAAAAAGACACGCCTTATTTCGAAGGCTGCCTGCCGATTGAAGTCATGGCCGAGCGCGGCCGCGAAACGCTGCGTTTCGGCCCGATGAAGCCGGTCGGTCTCACGAACCCACACGATCCGGACGTGAAATCATATGCCGTGGTCCAGCTGCGCCAGGACAATGCGCTCGGCACGCTCTGGAACATGGTTGGCTTCCAGACCAAGCTGAAATACGGCGCGCAAGCTGAGATATTCCGGATGATCCCGGGGCTGGAGAACGCGCAGTTCGCACGCCTCGGCGGCATTCACCGCAACACGTTCCTGAACTCGCCAAAGCTGCTCGACAGCCAGCTGCGCATGAAGTCGATGCCACGCCTTCGCTTCGCAGGTCAGGTGACAGGCGTTGAAGGCTATGTCGAAAGTGCCGCCATGGGCCTGCTGGCTGGTCGGTTCGCCGCAGCCGAACGCCTTGGGCTAGAGCTTGAGCCGCCGCCACCAACCACCGCGCTCGGCGCTCTGGTCGGCCACATCACGGGCGGCCATCTTGAAGGCAAACAAAGCTTTCAGCCGATGAATATCAACTTCGGCCTTTTCCCCGATCCAGACCCAGAGACCATCCCGAAAAAGGATGAGGAAGGCCGACGCCTGCGCGGCAAGGCCAAGGGCCGCGCCAAAAAGGGCGTTCAGGCCATCCGGGCGCTGCAGGATATCGACGCCTGGCTCGCGGCGCAGCGCGAGCGTGTCGCGGCCGAGTAGCTTTCCATGCGAGTCCTGCTGACCGGTTCTTCTGGCTGGCTGGGTCGACACCTCGCCCCTCTGCTGGAGGAAAGCGGCCACAAGGTCACCGGCCTCGACGTTGCGCCGGGAGCGCACACCAGCGAGATTGGCACAATCGCCGATCGGCCTTTCGTAAACCGCGTCATTGCTGACTATGGTATCGAGGCAATCATACATGCTGGCGGCCTGCACAAGCCGGACATTGCCCGCTTCCCGAGACAGGCCTTCATCAACATTAATGTGACGGGAACGATGAACTTGCTTGAGGCGGCTGTTGCAGCTGGCCATGAAAGGTTCGTCTTCACCTCGACCACCTCCCTGATGATTTCGCAAGCGATCCGCTCCGAATTGAGCGATCACGCAACATGGCTGGATGAAAGCCACGCTCCGCTTGCACCGCGTAACATCTATGGCGTCACCAAGCTCACCGCCGAACACCTCTGCCGCGAGGTCCATCAGCAGACCGGGCTCGCTTGTCTTGTCCTTCGCACGTCCCGTTTCTTCCCTGAAGACGACGACACGCTGACCGATCCGCCGCCCGAAAACCTCAAAGCAAACGAATTCCTGAACCGCCGACTAACGGTCGAAGACGCGGCCCGCGCTCATCTGGTCGCCCTCGATAAAGCCGCGGACATCGGCTTCGGCGTCTATGTCGTCTCTGCTCCGACACCCTTCTTGCAGCAGGACTGCGCGGCCCTCAAAGCCGCAGCGCCAGAAGTGATTGCCAATTACTTCCCTGACGCGTCTGACCTCTATGCCACGCGCGGCTGGAAGCTGCCTCTCTCAATTGGCCGGGTGTACGATGCGTCTGCTTTTCAGCGTGACCTTGGCTTCCGGTTCAAGACAGACTTTGCGACCATCCTCAAATCGCTTCGCTCGGGCAAGGACCTGCCCTTCGCACACGACGCATCCTACCCATCGCCGAGCGTTGAGGGCGCTGATCTGATCTGGCGAGACTGATCGGTAAAGCGATGCTATGAGCGCGGCCATGACCGCGCTCTATGACACAATCGGCCTCAACTACGCCCAGCTTCGCAAGCCCGACGCGCGGATTGCGCGTCAGATCCATGAGGCGCTTGGTGACGCCAGAACTATCCTGAATGTCGGCGCGGGAAGCGGTTCCTACGAGCCCGAAGGACGCGACCTGACAGCTATTGAGCCATCAGCGAAAATGATCGCGCAACGCCCAGACACCGGCGCATCTGCCATTCAAGGAAGCGCAGAGGCTCTACCCTTCGCGGATGAAAGCTTTGACGCTTCAATGGCAGTGCTGACGATCCACCACTGGAGCGACCAGGCAAAAGGCTGCGCCGAGATGCGAAGGGTAACGCGTGGGCCCGTCGTCTTCCTCACCTTCGATGCCAATCATGAGGACTTCTGACTATTCGATTATTTCCCGGCGCTGCTTACCCTAGATGAAGCCGCCATGCCGCCAATGCAACGGTATGCACATTGGCTAGGCGACGTCACGGTCGAACCCGTTCCGATCCCCTATGACTGCACCGACGGATTCCTCGCCGCTTACTGGAGACGTCCTGCCGCCTATCTCGACGCGCGTATCCGCCGCGCCATGTCATCCTTCTGGAAAATAGGCGACGTGTCGGAAGGGCTCGAACGGCTGGATCGCGACCTCAAGAATGGCTCCTGGGTGGCGCGCTATGGGCATCTGATAAAGCTGGACACGCTCGACTGTGGCTACCGGCTAGTACGAACGACTCATCCTGCAAAATGTCAGTGATACACCCCCAGAGGACCGCCCGACCCGGAGTGGCCTTGATGAAGCCTATCATTCCCGGTTGAGGTTAGAGCATCCCGATTATTCTTGCTGCCTATGATAAAGATCGCCTGTTCAAGCATCCCCGGCATCGGCTCAAGCACATCATTGATCTGATGCAAAAGTATACGGCTTTCGTCTGAAAGAACCCCCGCAGCCAGAGCGATCTCAGTGAGATTGGCGATGGCGCAATTGCTTTGTTCTCTGTTCATGGTGCCTTTCAGCAGTTGCAGGCAGTCTTCAGGGCTCTCCCGAAACTCCCATGCAGCGGAGGCCGCCTGCCAATCGGGACAACTGATTGCGCCATGAAGGGCGCGAACGATCTGGGTCGTGTCATCACCACTATCCTTGTTTTCCATCATCATGATGCAGGCCAGCATAAACGCTGCCTTGGCCGTTAGCGGTCTTTGCGTCGACGCCACTTTGATTGAGGATTTCATCATCGTGTCTCCAACTCGGTTCAGTTCAGGTCATGGCGAATGCGTTCGCTACGGACGCTAACCGACAGCATCCTGCCGCACACACCAACTGCCAGAACCGAAGTTCAGCCGAAGTTCGGACACACATACTACTGTTTTTATTGGAATTAATTTCTTGCAGGGTTTCAACCATACATGAACATGCTATGCGTGATCCAACATGGCAGAATACATATTTCATGAGCCCCCGAACGATCACGACTTCCGCGAGCTCCTCCAGTTTATTTGCGATCATGGGATCGGGCGGCCGGTCGGCCCTAGCGGTCACTTCGAACCATGGAGCGACGAGGCCATGGAGGCTGCCTTCGCTGAAACGGCGACGTCCGTGGACAAAAGGTCAATCCAGAGCTGGCGAAGTGGGGCGTCGGTACCACGTCTGGACAAGGTTCGCTCCCTTGCCGGCCTGATCACCCGGTCGGCGGACCAGCGCACCCTCTGGCTCAAGGCTCTGATCGACGCACGCCGCAAATCGCTCGATGCGCGAAAAAGGCAAGCAACGGCAGAAAAGCCCTCGTCACCTCCCACTCACGCACCTGACGACCCTCCTCTAAGGCCACGCAACAGCAAATGGGTCACCACAGCTGCCGCAATTGCGCTTGCCGGGCTGACGCTCATCGGCGCCATGTTCGTTTTCAGTGACCGGGATGCTGAGGCCAGCATTGCGAACATTCAGTTCTGCACGAAAGAAAACTTCTCCACGGAGAGCTTTACCTGTCTGGAAACGTCGCAGTCATTCGACGAAAACATCACGACGCTCATGGTGACGTTTGATCTGGTCAACGTCCCGGACGGCATGTCGTTTGAGCGCATCTGGTACCGCGAAGGCCTCGAATTTCTCCGCAAGTCCAGCTTCAACGATGAAGCCTGGCCAGGATACACATTTCTCAACTTCGATCGGTTTCCGGAGGGCAATTACACCCTCCGGATCATCGTCGATGGAAAACCGTTCACATCGACTTTCAAGGTTGGCGACGAGACAGGTTATCTTGCCTACGAGCGGGACTAACCGATCTGCGCTTTCGTCCGCTCGCGCCAATTGCCGATATTCTCGAACTCTTCGTGCGGCTTCCATTTCATGACACCGGCGAAGCCAGTGAAGCAGTAGAGCGTGATATCGGCGATTGAGAAACGGTCGGCGGCGAGAAAGTCGTTATTCGCAAGGTGGGCGTTAATACGCTTTGCCATCGCGCGCGCACCCTTCTCCGCCTTTGCGCCGACTTCTGGTAATTGTGGGACTTCGAGCGGTGCCATGGCCGGATGGCTATTGCGGAACCAGGTCGCGAACTGGATGAAGAGCATCAGCTCAACGCGGCGGTCCCACATCTCGATCAGCGCCTTCTCCTTTGGGTCGGCGCCCATCAGGTTCGGCTCAGGGAAAATGCCTTCGAAGTATGTGCAAATCGCGCGGCTTTCGGTCAGCGTCGTACCATCATCCAGAACAAGCGACGGCACTTGAGAAAAGGGCGACACCTTCCGGTAATCGTCAGTCTTGTGCTCCTGCTTCATGATCGAGATCTCTTCGATCTCCACCTCACTGAGCTTGCCCTTGGCTTTCAGGAAATTGGTGACCCGTTCGGGGTTCGGCGCTTGCGGGCTATGATAAAGCTTCATCGGTTTCCTCCTCGGTTTACCGAGACATGTAGCGCGCCATAGGCGGCATGCGAAGCCTTCCGTGGCGAACATATCTAACGATTTAGGAGCAACAAATCGGCACACACACGCCGCCTCCCCAGTAAAAGCTGGGGTCCATGGCGGCTGGGCACATACGTGGACCCCCAGCCGCCATAGGTCTCAGCTTTCGCTGGGAGGTCGGAAAAAGGACTAGTCGGCTAATTAAACCGCTTCCTCACGCCAAACGTCGCGTTCAGCGGCTCCCCCGGGAAATAACGATTGTTGCCGAAGGCAAGGTCGGCCCGATCAGCATAATTTACGTCGAACAGGTTCCGCACGATCACAAACCCTTCGAGGGTCTCGGTAAACGCATAGGACGCGCGCGCATGCGTCGACGTATGCCCCGGATAGGTCTGCGTATTGCCCGGGTCGACATAGTACTCCCCGATATACTCGGCCGAGAGGCTAGCCTCGAACCGCTCGGTCGGGTGCCATGTCACGCGTATATCGCCGAGCCAGTTTGGCGCTGTATCGACTTCATTGCCATCGCGAATGACCTCGGAGCCGGAAGAGACGATTCGGTTAAAGGTGTAGGTGTGCTCAGAGTAACTCGCCGTGCCCGAAATGGTGAACGCCTCGTTCACCATCCAGTTTGCCTGAGCCTCTATGCCGGTATGACGTGTGGACCCGTCGGTCACGTTCAGCCCATCGGAATCGCGAAAGAAGAAGTTCTCTTTCTCCGCATAGTACGCTGCGACGTCAAAAATCACGGCGTCATTGAGCGCAGATCCGCGAACGCCAACTTCAAAACTGTCCATGGTTTCGACACCGGCCTCAGCAATGCCTTGTTGGCTCTGTAGACGATAGAGGTCAGATGCTTGCGGCGCGCGCTCACCGCGAGAATAGTTCGCGTAATAGCTGACCGCACCGTTAACCGGTGACCAGATCGCGCCAAGTTTTGGCGTCAGCAGGTCAAAACTGTCCTCACGGTTCGCTGGCACGAGAAACCGGCCGTTCGGCCCAGGCGGCACATCGGTCTCGTAGTCATAGTCGTGGGTTTCCCCACGCAGCCCCGCCAGAATGGTGAGTTCGTCCGAAACGGTCCATTCGGCCTCGGTCCAGAATGCGAACACGGTCGTGTCCACGGTGTAGTCATAGTGTACGCCGACCGGGAACCGGCTATCGCTAGGGAAAAAGCCGAAAGGCTCCAGCTGGGTTTCTTTCAGCCAGCCCGAAGCAATGTCGGCGTCAGCGCCAATACGCAGCGTCACTGCATCACTGGCTGCGAACTCATACTTCGACTGAACGCCGAACGCATCGTGCCCATTCTCTTCCACGCCGCCATTCGGCAGGAAGTGCTGCGCAAACTCCATCTCCTGCCAGCGATAAAATGGCGTCAGCGTCAGCTCACCCGGACCAACGTCACGAGACAGGCGAACAGCGCCCATGGCCCATTGCGCGTCGCGATAGGCTTCCGGATTCGGGTTCTGCGTTGCAAGGTCATCATCGCGATACGCCTTGTACCCCTGAATGAAGCCGCCTGTTTCCTGATTAAGGTTGGATGCGCTGACGAAGGCGAGACCGTCCCACCCAGCCACGTCGAAAGCATACTGCGCAGACAGCTTTTGCTGCTCGACGCCCGTGAAGTCACGCCAGCCCGCATCATCATGAAGCGACAGCGACACCCGCGCCGTGTCGTCGAGATTGCCAGTAATGTCTGCCTTGTAGCGGTTAAGCGTCGATCCGGAGAAACGCGCATCGGCATACGTGCCGGGTTGTGGCGCGCCCAGGATCACATTGATCAGACCATGCACTGCGTTGGATCCGTATTTCGCTGAGCCCGGCCCCCGCACGATCTCGATTGTGTCTGCCGTTTCATGGTGGATTTCGAACAGCGAATTGACGTTGCCAAATGCGGGTGAGCGGGTCGGGACGCCATTTTGCAGGATGAGGAAGCTCCCCTGCCCCGCGCCGCCTGTCAGCACAGGAGACCGAAGTGCGATCAGGTGCTCCTGACCGGAATTCATCTGGACGTTCACGCCCGGCAACTCATTCAGGATCTGCGCCGGGTGGTCGGCATTCACCGTGACGATGACGTCCTCATCGACCGTTGCGACACTACCTGGCTGTTCATCGGTCCGGTCTCCAAAGACAAGAACGGGCGAAAGCCGCGCACCGTCATCGCCTGATTGCGCGTGCGCCCCCGCAAAAGACGCGAGAGCAAGGCTGGCTGTTGTCGCAAGCAGAAGACGTGACGGCATGAAAGAACCCGAGAATTCAGAAAGGATACGAATTCCAGAGTGTAGGTCGCTGCCCCATGGCTGACGACCCCAATCGCTGCGTCAGCCTGCTGCACCAATGAATAGTTGTACCGGTAGCGCGCCAACGACAGCGCCGGAAAGGCATGTCGCCAGCGTACCCGCAATCAACGTCTTCCAGGAGAGTTCGAGGAAGGTGGAGCGGCGTTCCGGGCAGATGATGTTGAGGCCGCCAATCAGGATGCCAATAGAGCCGAAGTTCGCAAAGCCGCAGATCGCGTGCGCTGTGATAATGCGCGTGCGCGGGTCCATCGCATCGGCGGGCACATTGCCTAGCTCGATAAAAGCCACAAACTCGGTAAGCACCGTCTTGATACCCATGAGCGAGCCGGACAGGGGCGCTTCGCTCCACGGAACACCAATCATGTACATCAGCGGCGAAAAGACCCAGCCGAGCACGCGCTGAATTGAAAGCGGCTCCCCGCCGACGGCTGGAAGCGCGCCGAGACCGGCATTTACCAGCCAGAGCAGCGCAAGCGCCGCGATCAGCATGGTAGCGATGTTAAGAACGATCTGGAGACCATCGGCAGCGCCTGTTGCGAACGCGTCCATGGTTGAATTGTATTTGAAATCCGGCTCGTGCGCGCGGGCGGAGGAATCAACTGTCTCGGGAACCATGACAAGTGCCATGGCAACGGCCGCAGGCGCTGCAATGATTGACGCGGTCAGAAGCTGCGCCAGAGGGTTCGCCATCACGCCGTCGAGGAAAGTCGTGTAGATGACCAGCACTGAGCCGGCGATTGTCGCGAAACCAGCCGTCATCAGGATGAAGATTTCGGACCGGGTCATGCCCTTGATGTACGGCTTCACGAGAACTGGCGCCTCGGTCATACCCATGAAGACGTTTGCTGACACGGCGAGCGAGGTTGCACCGCCAAGGCCCATCAATTTGCGGAAGATGAAGGCAAAGCCCTTCGTGACCCAGCGCAGGATATGCCAGTGCCAGAGAATGGCCGACAGTGCCGCTACAACGATAACAACGGGCAGGATCTGGAAGAAGAAAAGCGGCGGGGCATCGCCGGTCATGATCTCGCTGGCCGCCTGGTTGTCGCCGACATAACCAAAGACGAAACTTGTACCGTTACGCGTGGCTTCCTGAAGCGCTTCGACGATGAAGTTGGCCTTAAAGAGCAGATTTCGCACGAACGGGATACCGAACAGCACAAGCGCAAATGCGAACTGCATGACGACGGCGCCAAGCACCAGTCTTACCGGAAACTGACTGCGCTTTTCAGACAGGCCCCAGCCAATTGCGAAGATAAGCGCGATGCCCAGAAGTGCGCGCGCATTGTCCCAGCCCCATTCCATCCGGCTAACTCCCTGATGCCCTTTAGACTCACAAGCCTTATCGCGCGTGCCCCATATCCACCAGTCCCGGGACTCAGAACCTTTATCGGAACGGTGAGTCTGCCAGCACGTTGCTTAAGAGGTAGAACGCCAAGCAATTGAAGGAGCGATCATGAAACGCAAGACTTTCACCCCGCTACGCGACCAGAAGGTCAATATGGAGCCTCGTCCGGTCACGACTGATCAGATCGACGGCGTAATGAATTCCTCGGCTGCGCTCGACGAGAAGATGGAAAAACTCAATGAGCTGCGCCAGGCCCATAGCGATTGGGCAAATCGCCAACCAGAGACAGATGGCAAACCACTGCTTCGCTATATTGATGATGCCGTGAAACGCCTTCTTCACGACGACAAGCTGGAGCAGAAAGTCGAGGTCGCGTAATCGACCCAGAAAACTGGATGAAGAAGCCGCGGGCGCCTGTATGGTCCCGCGGCTTTTGTTTGTGACTTAAGTCCAGCACCTAGCCGAGTTTGCAGACGCAGATTTTGTGGCCGTCAGGATCGCGGAAATAGGCGCCATAAAAGGTCGGCATACGATTGCCGGGTTCGCCATCCGGAGTCGCGCCAAGTTCGATCGCCTTCGCATAAGCCTTGTCGACCGTCTCATTGTCAGCGCATGCAATCGCCGGCATGACGCCATTGCCACACGTTGCTTCCTGCTCGTCGTAAGGGCCGCCGATCGCGAGCATGGGCTGGCCAGGGCCAGTGCCGTAAAAATACAAGCGACCATTGTCGAAAAAGCGCTTCGCGCCAACCGTTGGCATGAAGCCATCATAAAATTCCAGGGCTTTCTCGATATTGTTCGAGCCGAGTGTCACATAAGCGAGCATGTCAGTCCTCCTTGCTGATTTGACGCCACTTGCAGCATGTAAGCCCAGCGCCAGCAAGCACTTCCCCAGCGCGAATGCTTGACGTTTACGTGAGCGGGTGCTGCAAGGCTGACCGTCAAGTTTTACCTCAGTCAGGAGATACCCCATGGCAGACATTCGTTTTGACGGCAAAGTTGCTATCGTCACCGGTGCAGGCGGCGGTCTCGGCCGTTGTCACGCACTCGAACTCGCCCGCCGCGGCGCAAAAGTCGTCGTGAACGATCTCGGTGCGTCGATGGACGGATCGGGCGGCAGCTCGGCAGCAGCCGATGAAGTCGTCAAGGAAATTGAAGCGCTTGGCGGCGAAGCCATCGCGAACGGCTCTTCCGTGACCGACGACGCCGGCGTGAAGAAGATGATCGACGACGCCATGAACAAGTGGGGCCGTATCGACATCCTGATCGCCAATGCAGGTATCCTTCGCGACAAGTCCTTTTCCAAGATGACGATGGAAGACATCCAGCTCGTCGTCGATGTCCACCTCATGGGCTCCTTCAAGCCGATCAAGGCGGCTTGGGACATCATGAAAGAGCAGAACTTCGGACGCATCGTCGTGACGACTTCTTCGACCGGCCTCTACGGCAATTTCGGTCAGGCCAATTACGGCGCCGCAAAGCTCGGTCTCGTCGGCATGATGAACACGCTGAAGATCGAAGGCGCGAAGAACAACATCAAGATCAACGCTGTCTGCCCGGTCGCCGCGACCCGCATGACCGAAGGCCTGATGCCTGAGGAAGTCCTGAAGCAGCTGAAGCCTGAATATGTCACGCCGGGCGTGATGAACCTTGTAAAGGACGAAGCTCCGACCGGCATGGTTCTTTCCGCTGGCGCAGGCGCTTTCTCCATGGCCGAGATTGTCGAAACCAATGGTGCATTCGTTGGTCAGGGCGATGCCCTCACCGCCGAAGCCGTTGCCGACAAGTGGGACCAGATCACCGACAAGTCGACCCAGACGCACTTCAACGCTGGCGGCGAGCACGGCCAGAACATCTTCCGCCTCCTCGCTGAGGGCGCAAAAGGCTAGTTCAGCCCGACAGTCGAAATTATTCGGGGCCACGCCCGCAGCTTGCAATCAGGCTGCAGGCGTGGCCCAATCATTTCCAGCCACACCGTTTCGGAGGAAATGACATGCGCCTTGCCCTGCTTACCGCCAGCCTGTTCCTGCTTGCTGCCTGCCAGCCAGAGCCAATCCCTGTTGATGGTGACCCCGCGTCGCGCCCAGCCGACACGCCCCGGGCAGAAGGTGAAATGTGCGGCGGTATCGCAGCGATCCAATGTGGTGAGGGGCTCTACTGCGCCGACAGACCCGGCCAATGCGTCAACACGGCTGACGGCTCCGGCATCTGCGCCCCGCGCCCGGAAGTCTGCACGCAGCAATACGACCCGGTCTGCGGCTGCGATGGCAAGACATATGGCAATGCCTGCACGGCAGCATCGGCCGGCGTCAGCATCGCATCACAGGGTGAGTGTCCCGCAGACTGAGATTGGCGCTACAGCGCCTCAGCAAGCCCCTCGACAAGCGGCAGGAACGGCTCCGCAAGCGGCGAATGGGTACGCGCGCCTTCCTTGGTGACTGCTCGAAGGGTCTGGCGTCCATCCGCCCCGGCCACTGGCGCAACGACTTTGCCGCCTGCTGTAAGCTGCGTAACGACATCGTCGGGTATCTTGGTGACCGCACCGGTCGCGAGAATACGATCGTAGGGCGCATGCTCACGCCAGCCTGCTAATCCGTCAGCCTGACGCAGACTGACATTCCGGATGCCCAGCGCATCTAGATTGCTGCGCGCGGCTTCAACCAGCGTTCTGTACCGATCAACCGCCCAGACCTTACCGGCGAGTTTCGCCAACAGCGCGGCCGTATAGCCGCTGCCGACGCCGACAAGCAAAACGTTCTCCTTGCCGCCGGGAGTGACCTCCAGAGCTGTAAGAAGCTGCGCAATGGTCAGCGGCTTGGGCAGGACCTGACCGCAGCCAAGCGGCAGGACAGCGTCCTCAGCCGCAAGCTTATGCAGCGATTTGTCGACAAAGTCTCGCCGGTCGACGGTCTCCATCGCGGACAGGACAGCATCATCCCGTATGCCCTGTTGGCGAAGCTGCAGGATGAAGCGGGCGGCGCGGAACGGATCGGCGCTCACTGCTTCCACTCAGACTTGAGCGTCTCTAGATAACGGTTGTGTGTGAGGTCCACATGAAGCGGCGTCACAGAGATACGGCCCTCATAGATAGCCCTCAGATCAGTGCCTTCCGGCGGACGCGACAGCCTGCCCTTGAAGCCGATCCAGAAATAGCCATTGCCGCGAAGGTCCTCGCGCCGTTCCGTGTGGATGATCTGCTCGTCGCGAAAGCCCTGACGGGTGACCTCAACGCCAGCGACATCGTCAGGCTCACGGTCCGGGAAGTTGATGTTCATCACGACATCATTTGGCCAGCCCTTTTCTATCAACGGCTTGATGACCTTGGCGCCCCAGCTCTTCGAAGTTTCCCATGGCAGCGACCCGCGCTCACGAAAACTCTGCGCCTGGCTGAGCGCGATGGACGGCACACCAAGATGCATGCCGAACATGGCGCCCGCGATCGTCCCTGAGAGGCTCGTGTCCTCAGCGATATTCTGGCCGCGATTGACGCCGGACAGAATGAGGTCAGGCTTTTCCGGCATCAGATTATGGACTGCCAGAAGCACACAGTCGGTTGGCGTGCCCATCACAGCCCAACAATTCTCACGCACTTCGCGCGTACGTACAGGCTGGGTCAGCGTGATAGAGCGCGACTGGCCAGACTGTTCGACCTCAGGCGCGGCTATCCAGATATCGTCAGAGAGCTCTCTCGCAATCGACTCCAGCACCGATAACCCCGGCGCGTGGATCCCGTCATCATTGGTGAGGAGAATTCTCATTCGTCGTTCCTGCTCGCTTCACATCCTTAGACAAGCTCAGGATGAGGTTCATTCCGCTTAGTTCTAATTCCGCCTTCCCAGCGTAAGCTGGGATCCATGGCGGTTGAGATCTCAGCTTCCAGCCGCCATGGGCCCCACCTTTCGGTGGGGAGACGGGAAGTGACTTACCCAATCACCTCTAACCCACCCATATAGGGCCGCAGCACAGCCGGCACGCCAATCGTACCATCCTCGCGCTGATAGTTCTCCAGCACGGCGACGAGCGTACGGCCAACGGCAAGGCCAGAGCCATTCAGCGTGTGCACGAATTCAGGCTTCGGCTTCGGATTGTCCGCGCTCGGCGCCGGACGCCAGCGCGCATTCATCCGCCGACCCTGAAAGTCACCGCAGTAGGAGCATGAGCTGATCTCACGATAGGTCTCCTGGCTCGGTAGCCACACTTCCAGATCGTAGGTCTTACGTGCGCCGAAGCCCATATCGCCCGTACAAAGCAGCATCCGCCGATAGGGCAGCTCAAGGCGCTCAAGGATGGTTTCTGCGCATCGCGTCATCCGCTCCAGCTCTTCAAGGCCTTCGGCTTCGTCCTTCACGATAGAGACAAGCTCAACCTTGTTGAACTGGTGCAGGCGGATCATGCCCTTGGTGTCACGCCCTGCACTGCCAGCTTCCGAACGGAAGCATGGGGTGTGGGCGGTATAGCGACGCGGCATGTAGTCGGCGTCAACGATAGTTTCGCGCACAAGGTTGGTGAGTGGAACTTCTGCTGTTGGGATAAGATAGTGTGGATCATCGTATTCACCGTTATTAGCCTTCTCGAACCAGTCGCGTTGACGGTTGAGAGTGCGTTCACGGATCTGCTCGCTTGAAAGGTTTTGGTATCCAATTTCGCGAAACTCATCCAATTGCGCCTCTTGCGCTTGTCTCATGTCTTTCTGAAAGCCTTCCAAATCGAACCGTGCGGCTTTAAAAAGATCGATCTCAAATTTTGGAAGTTGGCCTGTGCCCTGAAGCGCGTCGGAGCGAACCAAGAATGGCGGGCTTGTCTCCGTATAGCCATGCTCACCGGTCTGGACGTCCAGCATATAGCTGGCGAGCGCCCGCTCAAGCCGCGCCAATCCGGCTGACAATACCACAAAGCGCGCGCCGGACATCTTTGCGGCCGTCTCGAAGTCCATCATTCCGAGGGCTTCACCAAGATCCGCATGGTCCTTTGGCGCAAATCCGAGCGCAGTCGGCGCGCCGACCTTTTTCTGCTCGGTATTATCTGCCTCGTCGGCGCCTTGCGGCACTTCGTCCAGCGGCAGGTTCGGCAGGCCAAGGATCAGCTCATCCAGTTCCTTGCGGGCGGCTTCTTCCTGCTCACCGGCAACTTCGATGGTTTTCTTGGCTTCGGCAACTTCATCGCGCAGGCGTTCGAACTCCGCCTCGTCGCCGCTCGCCTTTGCTTTGCCGATCAGCTTGGAATTGGCATTGCGTGCGCTTTCGGCTTCCTGCTTGTCCGTTAGTGCCTGACGCAGGGCAGCGTCATGGGCGAGGATGTCATCGACCTTATCGCCAAGGCCGGACGCCCGCCGGTTCCAGGCCTTGCGAAAGTGGTCGGGGTTCTCACGAATGGCGCGAATATCGAACATGGGATTGGCCTTCAGGCAGCTCTTTGTCTCTTGCCGAAGCGTCTAGTCTAATTGGCGCGTCAGCGGAACCGTCTGAACTGAACCAGCAGACGTCAATTATCGCCAGTGTCTATCGCTTCGTCCTCAGCTGCCTTCTTCTCCATCATGGAGACGCAGATGATTGAGATCTCATAGAGCAAGAAGACAGGCACAGCGAGCATGACCTGAGAGATGAGGTCAGGCGGCGTGAAGAAGGCGGCGGCGACCAGAATGCCGACAACCGCGTATTTGCGGCCAGAGCGCAGCGTATCGCTACCAATGATGCCCGCGCGTCCAAGAAGACTGAGCACGACCGGTAGCTGGAAGCTGAGACCGAAAGCCAGCATCAGCGCCATGACGAGTGAGAGGTATTCCGACACCTTGATCTGCGGCGTGATGGCGGCACGCCCCTCGGCGGCCTGCTGTTCGAATGAGAGCGCAAAGTTCGAGATGAGTGGCAGCATGACCCAATAGACGAACAAAGCACCGAGCAGGAACAGGACAGGCGCGGCGATCAGGAATGGAAGGACGGCGCCCTTCTCACGCTTGTAGAGGCCAGGTGCCACAAAGGAATAGATCTGCCAGCCCATAACTGGAAAAGCGACAAAGACACCGGCGAAGAGCGCCAGCTTCAACTCAACAAAGAACACTTCCAGAGGCGCTGTATAGATCAGCTCAAAGCGCGTCTCGCCGCGCTCAAGCTCTGCGACCTTAACCAGCGGGTCGAGCAGAATGTTATAAAGCGGCCTCGCGAAGAAGAAGCAGAGAAGCGCGGCCCCGGCCAGCGCCGCGATCGACCAGATCAACCGAGTGCGAAGCTCTATAAGATGGTCGAGAAGCGGCGCGCGGGAGGATTCCATCTCGCCGTCCTCATCGGTAAAGTTCGGCTGCTCGTCGGCGCGCATGCCCTTGCTCATGAGGACGCTGCCTTCTTGTCATCGTCCGGCGTCGCCGGAGTGTCCGGCTCGATATCGGCCTCGGCGCTGTTTCCAGCGGGTTTCTCACCTGCAGCGCTTTCATCCGTTTTGGTCGACGCATCCTTGTTATCTGAGATGACGCCCGGTCCGCCTTCCTTGCCAGCTTCAGGCCAGGGGTTTTCCATCATCACCCGGCGATTGATGTCGCTTTCGGCCTTCTTCATGTCGTTGACCGCGTCGGTCAGCGCATTGTCACGGCGCAGATCCTCGATCTCCTTGCGCAGCTCATCGAGCTCGGCCTGGCGAGCAATATCGTCAAAGGCGGACTGAAACTCGCGCGCCATGGCGCGGCCCTTGGCGACAAACTGGCCAAGCTTGCGCATCATCAGCGGCAGGTCCTTCGGACCGACGATGATCAATGCAACAATCGCCACGAGCATGAACTCGGTGAGACCAAATTGTGGAAGCATGCTTAGCCGGCCTCACTTGCCTGTCAGCTGGAGGTTTTCGACTTATCCTTCTCAGGCGTGACGTTCACCATCTTGTCGTCACTGAGGTGGCGCGACTGTTTGGACTCGGACTTTTCCTTGTCCTCGCTGTCTGCCTCCTCGTCGTCATTCAGCCCCTTGCGGAAACTGCGGACGCCTTTGGCCATATCACCCATGATGGATGAAATACGCCCACGTCCGCCGAACAGCAGAAGGGCAACGATCAGCACGATGAGAAGCTGCATCCAGCTAGGGGCCATTGAAGGTCTCCAGAAGTTCTTCTGAACAAGTAGCGCCCATCAATAGAACTCT
The DNA here is from genome assembly GCF_003576345.1 of Henriciella barbarensis. Taxonomy (GTDB): domain Bacteria; phylum Pseudomonadota; class Alphaproteobacteria; order Caulobacterales; family Hyphomonadaceae; genus Henriciella; species Henriciella barbarensis. The sequence goes on from NZ_QWGB01000007.1 coordinate 106,665, forward strand.
CAATGGGTAACGATCACACAATAACGTGCAATCAGTCGTCTTCGCTGCCCATGAAGTCGGTCACGAAGGCGCCGTCCTGCTCAATTCCATGGTCTTCGGCTTCGCCCTCAATCGCGGGCATGTCGATATCGCCCGGATTAAAGTCCGGCGGCACCACATCAGATAGCAGGCCGCCCGCCTGAAGTTCGGCGCGGCCCGGCAGCATATCCAGGCTCTCGAGCCCGAAGTGTTCGAGGAAACCATTGGTGGTGCCATAGGTCACCGGGCGACCCGGCGTCTGGCGGCGGCCTTTGATCTTGACCCAGCCAGCCTCCATCAACTGGTCGATCGTGCCTTTCGACACGGCCACACCGCGTACAGCTTCAATCTCGGCGCGCGTGACGGGCTGGCCATAAGAGATGATCGCAAGCGTCTCGAGCGCGGCCTGCGAGAGCTTTTTCTGCTCCTGGCGCTCCTCCACGAAGAGGTACGCGAGGTCTTCGGCTGTCTGGAAACGCCATTTGCCCGCAACCTCAACCAAGGTGACACCCCGGTGCGCATAGGCCGCCTTCAGCGACATCAGCACGGTCGCCGCATCGATGCCCTGCGGCAGCACTTCGGCGACCTGTTCAGCGCTCAGCGGCTCACCCGCAGCAAACAGGATTGCCTCGGCCCGGCGCAGCGCATCTGCGATGACATCTGCGCCGCCGTCGGCCTCACGCTGAAGCAACTCTTCAGAGCGTTTGTAGGCAAAGGAAAGCTGGCGCACCGCATCGCGGATTTCTTCCGGGGCATCTTCCAGCTTCTCATTTTCAAAACGGGGTATCGCGGTCATCCGCCCATCCCTTCCTGTCTGTCCTGGCTGCTGCGCAGGTAAAGCGGCTGGAAGTGAGCTCCCTGCCTGATTTCAATGTCGCCATCGCGCGCCAGTTCCAGCGCAGCGGCGAAGACGCTGGCCGTGACCGAACGCGGTGGAATATCGCCAGCGACATCCTTCATGCGCTGGCGCAGCTCATCCAGGCTCGCCCAGTTATCGATCAGCTTGCTCAAGCTTTTGAGCGAGTCGCGCGCATGCTCCAGAGGTAGAACATATTGATGCACAACCTTGTGCGGGGCAGCTTCTTCGCGTCGCTGACGGATGCCGCCGAAGGCTTGCATGAGGTGCCAGAGTGACGTGTCGTATTCCGTATGTTTGATGACGCGCGGCTGTTCGGGCGCCCCGCGCAGGAAGACTTCCTGGCCAAGCTGCGCGAGATCCATCAGCTCCTCGCCAGCCTCACGCATGGCTTCCAGACGCTTCAGGCGGAAAGCGAGGCGGGCCGCCATCTCCTCGCCGTCAATCTCATCATTGGCGGCCTTTTCTGGCTTGGGCAGCAGCAAGCGCGACTTCATGAAAGCAAGCCATGCGGCCATCAGCAGATAGTCAGCCGCAAGGTCGATCCGCTTCTCGCGGGCGTCCTCAATGAAGCCGATATACTGGTTGGCAAGCTCCAGCATGGAGACCTTCAGCAGGTCTACTTTCTGGCGACGCGCCAGATCCAGCAGCAGATGAAGCGGCCCCTCATATCCATCGATATCGACTGCGAAATAATCCCCGTTTTCGAGGTCATCGCGGTCGATCAGGTCGCTGGAGACGAGCTGCGAACTCATACGCTAATCGTTCCGACATTCGGAATAAGTGATTTGAAGCGCGCCCAGCCTGCCTCGGTATCAAAAGGCTTCTCGTGCTGGGCGGCCGCTTCAGCCCCTTCTGCGCGCGTAAGCGTCTTGCCAGAAAGATCTGGCGCGGCCTCGGCCACCTCACGCATTTCGGCAAAGATTGCGTCCGCATCATGCAGGAAGCCTGAGCAGTGCAGGAGCATGTCACAGCCTGCCGCAATCGACGCGTCGGCGCGCTCGGTGAGCGTCCCGCCAAGAGCCTGCATGCCAAGATCGTCTGTCATAAGCAGCCCATCAAACCCGATTCGCTGCCGGATGACCTCATTTATCATGATCGGAGAGACCGTTGCAGCACGTCCTTCATCGAAATGATCATAGGAAATATGAGCCGTCATGGCCATCGGCGCATGGGTGACATGGGTAAAGACGGCGAAATCTGACGAAAGCTCATTGTCGCCCGCCGTGACGCGCGGCAGCTCAAGATGGCTGTCTGCGGTGGACCGACCATGACCGGGGATATGTTTGATAACGCCTGCAACGCCGCCATCCTCAAGGCCTTTCAGCGCGGCTGTCGCAATCGCCCCGACAATATCCGGATCAGTGCCAAAAGCGCGGTCACCGATGACGTCATGCGCGCCCGGCTGAGGCAGATCGCAGACCGGCGCGCAATCTGCGTGGATGCCGATTGATGTGAGTTCGGCGGCCATCAGACGATGGCCAAGCCATGTCGCCTCAAGGCCTAGTTCCTTGTCGCGGCCATAAAGCTCTCCATAGAGCTCCCCGCGCGGGAAAAGCGGCCACTCAGGAGATTTGAGGCGCGCCACGCGCCCGCCCTCCTGATCAATGAAGATGAGGATCTCACGGCCAACCGCTTCCCAGATGCCGTCAACGCAGCGGCGCACCTGGTCGCGCGTCTGGCACGACCGGCCCATGAGGATCACGCCCCAGGGCTTCTGATCTGCGAAAAGGGCCGATTCTTCCTTTTGAAGAACCGGCCCCGAAATGCTCAATATACAAGCCTTGTTGGTCATGGCGTCTCGCGAGTGATGATACAGTCTCCACCAACCCGTTTATAGGATTCGCAGAATTCGCTTGCATCGCTTCTTGTATCAAAGCGCCCTGCTCTCACCCGGAAGAAAATACCGTTCGCGCCGAGGTCAGCCCGTTCAACCACTTTCTCGGCGCCGGTAAACACGTCTGGATAACGGCTCTGCACGCGGCTCCACGCCTCATCAGCGGCCGCCTGGCTACGAACGGCTGAGATCTGAACCAGAAATGGGCCGTTCGCGGTGAAAGCAAACCGTCCGCCGCGCGCCGGCTCAACAGGCGGGGCCGTGTCTATGGCTGGGTCGTCATGACGTTCTTCCGTCGCGGCTGGCGCAGGCTGTTCCAGCGGCGGCAGATCATCAGCCTGCACTTCGGCTGGCGCTGCACTCTGAGACGAGCTCGAACCGGACCCGCCGCGCAGGTCCATTGGTGGCCCGGCTAGCATGGCAAGCTCGCGTTCGCCTGCAACCGGCTGCGTCTCTGGAGGCCGGGTCGATCCGTCAATATTGTCATAGAGCCTGCGATCCAGATCCTCGATCTGGATGCCGCCGCGGTCTTCGGGCACGGTCTTGAAGGGCTCAGCCTCTGCCGCAACCATTGGCAGCTCACCGTCGTCTTCACGCACGCCCTGACGATAGGTGTTCCAGACAACAGCGGCAAAGACGATCAGGACACCGATAGCCAGAGCGAGGATCAGCGGTCCGCGCGCGGACTCGTCATCGCGTATCTCAAACCCACGATATTCATCCTCATAGGACGCGTAGTCGTATCTGTTGCTGCCGTGGCTCATCGCACGCCTGCCCCTTCGTCGCCTTTGATTATTGGTTAAGAAATTGCCAGTGCTTTGTTAACGATCCTTGAATCGGCGTGCCCTTTGCCCTGCAAGCGGCTCAGACAATGCCCTCAATGCTGAAAACCTTGCGGTGCAGGTCGATGGCGTAATTGTCCGTCATCCCGGCGATATAGTCACAGACCAGCCTTGCACGCCGCGCCTCTGGCGCCTGCTCTGCGTCCTGCCTCAGCGGCGGCGGCAGGATGTCAGGCTCGGCGAGGAAAAGCTCGAACAGCTCTTTCAGGACGCGTTTTGCCTGGCTGCGCATCCGGTTGACCTTGTAATGCTTGTACATCCGTTCAAACAGGAAGGCCCGCAGCGCCCGCTGCTGTGCATCGAAATCATCGGAGAACGCGACCAGCGGCTCCGGCATCGCGCGCACTTCAGCAGCTGACTGCGGATTATGGTGCGCCACACGTCTCTCCGTCTCGGCGACAAGGTCTCCGATCCAGAGGCCAATCAGGCGGCGCACAGACTCATAGACCGTGCGCTGTGTGTCGAGCACAGGATGCTCGATACGGACTGAGCGGAACACATCTCCGACCAGCGGCAGGTGCAACATGTCATCAATAGTGAAAAGGCCTGCAGCGATGCCGTCGTCGATGTCGTGATTATTGTAGGCAATATCATCGGCCAGTGCGGCGATCTGGGCTTCTGGCCCCGCGAACTGGTCCAGCTCCAGCCGCTCCAGTTGCGGGAAGTCGCGGAATGCAGCCGGCAGCGCTGAAACAGGTGTGCCATCGGTAATTAGCGGGCCGTTATGCTTGACGAGGCCTTCAAGCATCTCCCAGGTCAGGTTCAGGCCATCGAAATTGGGATAGCGCTGTTCCAGACGGGTCACGACGCGCAGGGTCTGCGCATTATGGTCGAAGCCTTCAAAGGCCTCCATACAGGCGTCCAACTGGTCTTCGCCTGCATGACCGAATGGCGGATGGCCGAGATCATGGGCCAGCGCCATCGCCTCAGCCAGGTCTTCATCGACGCCAAGCCTGCGCGCAACGGACCGCGCAATTTGTGCAACCTCCAGCGAATGGGTCAGCCGCGTGCGATAATGATCGCCCTCATGAGCCACGAAAACCTGCGTTTTCTGCTTCAGGCGGCGAAAACCGGACGAGTGGATAATACGGTCCCGGTCGCGCTGAAACGGCGTGCGTGTGGCCGATTCAGCCTCTTCGTGGAAACGCCCGCGGGAGCTTTCCCACAGTGTTGCAAACACAGCTCTCTTTTCTGGAAGCGCTGGTTTACCTATCTTGTGAGTCATGAGCGACGTCACCCTTTCAGAGAATGCTGCCCGGCGCATTAATGCGATTCTGGCAAAACAGTCCGACAAGGACTACCTTCGCGTGTCAGTCGAAGGTGGTGGCTGTTCGGGCTTTTCCTACAAGTTCGATCTTGAGGACACGAAAAACGATGATGACGTCATCGTCGAGCGCGATGGCGCGCGCGTCCTGGTCGATGAGATGAGCATGGAATTCATGCGCGGCTCAGAGATCGACTTCTCCAACGAATTGATCGGCGCAGCGTTCAAGATCAACAATCCGAACGCAACAGCGGCCTGTGGCTGCGGGACAAGCTTCTCCCTCTGAGGGACTTTGAGCCCGGGCACGGCCAGCACCTACATTTTTTGGAACACGCCCCGCCTGTGAGGGTTTGTTCTGCCATACCAAGCTTTGGGCAATGAGGCCCGGGGCGAACGCAAGTTCAGGAGGCAGAACGCCATGACCCTATCCAAGAAACTTCTTCGAAATTCGACGCTTGCCGCAGGCGCAACCGCGCTGCTCGCAGGTGCTCCAGCCCTCGCGGATAACCACAAGGAACATAGCGAGCCGGCCTACAAGTTCGAGAACGTCCAGGAAGCGAAGGCGACCTTGGACAACTGCCGTACCGTTGCTGAAACCTGCGGCGCAGACATTGATGCTGCCGCTGGCGTACTTGTCTTCCCGGAAGTCTGGAAAGCCGACCTCATCGTAGGCGGCGCCGGCGGTGAAGGTGTTCTGTTCATCGATGGAGAGCCGACCGGCCAGTACTATATCGGTAAGGCGTCCGTCGGCCTCCAGGCTGGCGTCGACAAATCCCAGATGGTCTACGTTTTCCAAGAGCAGGACGCGCTTGATGAGCTGATGGATGGTGACGAATGGGAAGTCGGCGCAGCCGCTGGCGCAACCGTTGTCGATGCCGACGCCAATGCGATGGCCGCCACAGGCGATCCACGGATCTACATCATCAATGCAGAAGGCCTGAATGCCGAGCTCAGCGTGAACGCGCTACGCATCTGGCACGATGATGAGCCAGAAGCCGAAGACGATGATGACATGATGGACCATGACGATATGGACCATGATGACGATGACATTTTGGATATGGACGACGACGACTAAGTCTCTGAAATTAATATCCGATTGGAAGGCGCTCTTCGGGGGCGCCTTCTTTTTTATGTTAATGACGGGCATGGTGTCGTAGCATCACATCATGACTGACGCAGAACGGCAGGCGCCGGTTTTCGGGCCCAATGGTGCAGTCCTGAACAGTGCCACGATGACGGACGAATTGCGCGCGCAATACACTGCGCATCAGAAGCCGCCAAGGAAGCGGGACCTCTTGGTTTTCGTCTGCAGCCTTGTCTGTGTCACCCTGCTTACCTGGCTGGAACCGAGGCAGATCGCAGGTGGTTGGCTGATGCTACCCTCCTTGATGGCATTGATCGCTGTCATGATGATCGATTTCGCGCGATACGGGAACTGGCTGGATATCTGCCAGGTTGCGTCCATGTCCGCGCTTTGCGCAGGGCTTATCTTTGACACCTCGCTCTGGCTCGTCCTGACTCTAGCACTCATCGGGATTGCCATCCCGACCGCCATATTGCTGCTTCGTTATCTGTTTCTTCCGCGCCTTTGACGCTCAGGCTCTTCCCTTCCCCAGCGTCGCTGTCCTAGACCGCTATTCAAGCAAGGAGAGCCAACCCATGGATGTGAGCCAGGCCGTAAATCAGCGCATCTCGACGCGCGCTTTTCTCGATAAGCAGATCACCGCCGATGAGCTCCGTGACTGGCTGGCGACAGCGCAGCGGGCACCATCTGGCGGTAATCTTCAGCCATGGCGGGTGATAGCCGTTACTGGCGAGGAGAAGCAGGCCGTTATTGACCTTGCCCAGAAAAAGCTCGCCGAAGACCCACGCGGGGAACGGACTGACCGGCCGATCTATCCCAAAGACCTCTGGGAGCCGCATGAAGCGCGTCGCCGCAAGGTTGGGGAGATGATGTATGAGAAGCTTGAGATCCCTCGCGAAGACAAAGCCAAGCGAATTCAATGGTTTTCGCGCAATTTCCGCTTCTTTGATGCGCCGCTGGCCGTCTTCTTCGTGATCGATGAGCGCATGGGTCACGGCCAATGGGCCCATACAGGCATGTTCATGCAGACGCTGGCTCTGCTTGCTGAAGAACGCGGCTGGGGCACCTGTTTCCAGGAGTGCTGGGGCATCCTGCGACCGACACTGAAAACGCATTTCGGGCTTGGCGAAACCGAGATGCTTTATTGCGGCATGGCTGTCGGTTACCCTGAGCCGGATCACCCCGTGAACCAGCTCCGTGCGGAGCGGGCCGAGGTGGATGAGTTCGCCGAACTCAAAGGCTTCTAAGCGACATTTAAAAAATGAAAAAAGACAAATAATTTAAGGAGTTGGACAGAATGTCGCAGCTCCCGGAAGCTTTGGGCAGGCGTCGCAGTGCGGTTTACCGTTTCTACCACAGTAATTGCTGCAGGAAGGAAGCCGCAACTGGCTGCAACATTAATCTGACGGCCGAAAGTTTCGCTGAAATTTCCGCCGCGCCGTAGAGCGTTCAGCAATTGGAACTGTCGCATTTCACCTCATCACTTGAGGGGGGATGACCATGAAGGGTGTGGTATTCACTGAATTTCTCGATCACGTCGAAGCTGAACTGGGTGTCATTCAGACACAGCGTATTATCGATAGATGCGAGCTGGAGTCTGAGGGCGCGTATACCTCAGTTGGCACCTACCCATGCGCTGAGATGAGCCAACTCATAGGCGCTGTCTCACAAACCACGGGCCGTTGCCCGACAACGCTGCTGAAGGCGTTCGGTCATCATCTGGCTAGCTCATTCAGGCAGGGCTATCCGGCCTATTTCGAAGTTGCTGACTTCTTCGATTTCGTAGAGTCCATAGATTCTCACATTCATGTGGAAGTCCAGAAGCTCTACGCGGATGCGGAGCTCCCTGAGTTTCACATCATCATGCGGACGGACGACACGCTGGTCGTCGATTACATCTCATCACGGGCGCTTGAGCATCTGGCGTACGGTCTTCTGGAAGCTTCGGCTCAAGCTTTTGGAGAGACAGTCGCCATGCACATGACGCCCAGAGGTGACGGCTCCAGTCGGGTCGTCCGTTTCCAGCTTGAGCGGAGGCCGCAATGACCTACACACTCTCCGATCAGGACGTCGCAATGCTCGAGAGGCGCGCTTTACGTGAACGCCAATCTCGAAAGGCCGCCGAAAAGATTCTTGAACAGAAATCGCTGGAACTATTTTCAGCGAACACAGACCTGAAAAAGGCGAAAGAAAACCTGAGAGCTCAGATCGAAGCGCTGCAGGTGGAGCGCGACCGCGTCCTCGAAGCCTCCCGGGTTGATCATCTTACCGGCCTCGCAAACCGAACCGCCTTTTTTGAGCGCCTTGTGACGGCACTTCTGGCCCCTCGCCTGCAGAAGACGTCGCTAAAATTACTTCTCGTCGATCTGCGTCGCTTCAAATCGATAAACGCTCGGGTCGGCCAGTACGGGGGTGACCTCGTGCTGAAAGCCGTCGCAGCGCGGCTGCAACAGGTCGCAGACGAGGCCAGTGGGTTTGCCGCCCGGTTTGGCGGCAATGAATTCGCGCTCTGTGTTGAACTGCCCGCCAGGCACGCCTTCTGCTACGCTCAGCACCTACAGGAGGTTCTGCATCAGCCGATCGAGGTTCTAAATCGGCAGCTAACGCTCGACGTGGCGATCGGGGCGGCGGGCACAAACACCGCCGGCTCTGACATCGAAGGCCTCCGCCGCGCTGCAGACTTCGCGATGCAGAAGGCGCGTGCCCTGCCAGTGGGCGGGGTCTGTGCCTACGACAGCGAATTGAAAGCCGAAGCAAGTCGGCGCCACGATCTCGAAATACTGCTTCGCAAAGCCATCAAAAAAAACGAGATTGAGCCCTGGTTCCAGCCGATCATCGACCCACGCGACCCGTCGAAGCTCTCATTCGAGGTTTTGGCGAGGTGGATGGGGCCAGACGGCTTTGTCGCGCCAATGGAGTTTATTCCGCTTGCTGAAGAGCTGGGGCTTCGTCGTCGCCTAGACCGGTATCTGCTTCAGCGCGCCTGTGAACTCGCCAAGCCATGGATAGACGATGGCTGGTTGAGCGACATTTCCGTGAACGTGTCACCATCCGACCTGATGTCGCCGGATTTTGTCAGAATACTCTCTGAAGTGCTTGAACAGATTGATTTTCCTCGCGATCGACTTGTTATTGAAGTGACGGAATCGGTCTTTATCGAAGACCTCGCCTTCGCGAGAAGCCAACTCGACGCGCTGCACGCGCTTGGCCTCAAGGTGGCACTTGATGACTTCGGCACGGGCTACTCGAATCTACGCTCGCTCGTCGGGCTACCGCTGTCAAAGATCAAGCTCGATCGCTCGCTGATTTCTGACCTCGACATCAATGACAGCGTGGCCATGCTGATCAGCACCATCACGCAATGGGCGCGGGCTATCAATCTCACAATCGTCGCTGAAGGGGTTGAGACAGAGAACCAGCTGACGGTTCTCAAAGCGCTGGGTTGTACCAATTTACAGGGCTATCTGTTCGGCAAGGCGCAATGCGCGAACGACATCGAAGTAGCGTACCAGCCGAAGAAGATTGCCGTCTGAAAGTGCACGCCCACAATTGTTTCCTGCCAGGTAGACTTTCCAGCCGGTCGTTCACGTAACTTCCCCTAAAATCATGGTGCAGTGACGGTGTACTGGCGGTGTTTTCTCGACGGTGTTTGAAAGAGCGCGCGAAATCGGCTTGCTTGACGCCTCAAAGGATCCGGCATAGCTTTTATCGATGAACGATAAAACTGACTTCCGACCCGGTGATGTTGTCTCTGTTCGCTTTGGCGGCGTGCTTCGACATTATGGCGTTGTTGGCTGGGATGGCCGGATCATATCGAACACGCGCCGCCATGATGGTGTCGTCACGCAGTCCATTAAAGACTTCGCTGAAGGCCGTGAAATCAGGAACCATGGCCGCAGCGCTTCGGCATGTGACTTTACGGCAATTGATCGCGCCAGCCGGCGTATCGGTCATGACTACCATCTGACCGGCTCGAACTGTGTCCACTTCGTGCGCGGTGCGCATGGCCGCAAGCCAACCGTGACGCAGATTGCGCGCGGCACGTTCGAGGCCTTCAGGGACATGGTGGGGTCGAAGCGCCGCCGCTGGTAGGCAGCAGGCGGCTTGGCGGTCGGCTGACGGGCAGGCGCGCTGCGCTGCTCAGCCCTTCCAGTTATGCGGCGGTTTTCCGTGCTTGCCAGTGCTTTCCCACTGGGCCTCTTCGGCCTTGTTCGAAAGCTGCAGGTTGAAAAGTACGCCCTTGAACATTGGCAGCAAGGCCAGCGCTGTTCCGACCATGGCACTGAGCAGCACGACAAAGCCGAGAATTTTCAGCCACAGCGCCATCTCTACCATTGGCAAGATGAAGTAGAATGGCGCGAAGACGATCATCACCAAAAAGCCAACAAAGAAGGCTGGGCCATCGGCGGTGTCAGCCGAGCGGAAATCCTGGCCGCAGGCCTCACACTCATCGCGAAAGACAAGATAACGGCCGAAGAGCCTGCCTTCGCCGCAATTGGGGCAGCGTTGCTTGATACCGCGCTTGATCGGGTCGTTTATCATGGAGCAGATATGCACTCTGCGCGCCCGCGCCGATAGTGCGGCGCGAGCGCACATCAGGCTTGTTACCTAGTGGCCGGCCTCTCCCGCGTCTCCGGACTTTCTGCGCTTTCGCGCAACAAGGTTCAGGATTTCGACAAAGACCGAGAAAGCCATGGCCGCGTAGATATAGCCCTTGGGCACGTGAACACCGAAGCCATCGGCGATCAGCACCATGCCTATCATCAACAGGAACGCCAGTGCGAGCATGACCACGGTCGGATTCTTGTTGATGAACCGTGCCAGCGGCCCAGCAGCGAGCAACATGACCAGAACTGCGATAACGACGGCCACGACCATGATCGGGACCTGATCGGTCATGCCTACGGCGGTCAGGATCGAGTCGATCGAGAAGACCATGTCGAGGAGGATGATCTGGACCAGTACGCTCGCGAAGCCCACGCTGGCACGCTTGTCACCAAAGACGCTGTCGCTCGGTTCCGGGTCGATATGGTGGTGGATCTCTGTCGTCGCTTTCCAGACGAGGAAGAGGCCGCCGGATACGAGAATGATGTCGCGCCAGGAAAAGGCCGTTTCGAATGTAACCTCGCCATGATCGCCGGGCGGGCCGGCAATGCCGAGATCAAAGACCGTCGCCGTCAGGCCGACGATCCATGCGATCGTTGCCAGCAGCGCCAAACGCAGAATGAGCGCTAGGCCGATGCCGATCCGCCGCGCGGCTGGCCGCTGCTTTTCCGGGAGCTTGTTTGTGAGAATTGAGATGAAGACAAGATTGTCGATGCCAAGCACGATCTCGAGAATGATCAAGGTGGCGAGTGCCGCCCATGCCTCAGGCGTTGCAAACACTGCAAGATAATCAGCCAAATCTCTTTCCCCCTGTCCTGTAGGTCGAGTTAGTAATGGCTTGAGCAGGCGCCGGGTTCCAGCCCTGCTTGCCCTGACTTTGAGCTAATTTGAATTTGCCGCTCAACGGGCCTTGGCTACCGCAGCGGTAGCAAACTAGCTTGCGCGGCAGAAATGCCCGATTCAGGCACGAGGGAGAGATTGAGGATGGAATACGAACAGGTTGTACGCGAGCGTCGCAGCATCAGGGGCTTTCAGAAGAAGCCCGTCCCAAAAGCATTGGTGCGCGAAGTTCTGGAGATCGCGATGCGCGCGCCGACCTCACTTAACACCCAGCCCTGGAATTTCTACGTCGTCGCTGGCGATGTGCTGGACAAGATTCGCAAGGGCAATGTGGAGCGCAATGTGGCTGGCGTGCCCGACAGCCGTGAGTTCCGTATGGGTCCTGGCTATGAGGGCCCCCACCGCGAGCGCCAGATCGAGATCGCGAAACAGCTGTTCGCCGTCATGGGCATTGAACGCCACGACAAGGAAGCACGTATGGACTGGGTGCTGCGCGGCTTCCGTCAATTCGATGCGCCGGTCTCCATCGTGGTGACCTATGACAAGTCCATTCAGGGCAGCGACATCGCGCCTTTTGATTGCGGCGGCGTGGTCAACTGCATCGTCAATACGGCCTGGTCGAAAGGTCTGGGTTGCGTCATCAACAGCCAGGGAATCATGCAGAGCCCTGTGGTTCGCGAGCACGCGAAAATCCCGGACGATCAGGTGATCCAGACCTGTATTGCGATGGGGTGGCCTGACGACGAATTCCCGGCCAACTCGGTCGTTTCGAACCGCAAGTCGGTTGATGAGGCCGCGACCTTCCTTGGCTTCGACGACTAGTCGACGGGGAGCTTCGAGTTGCCTTTGCGTCACCTCTCGAACAATCGTTCGAACTGGCGTTAGATAGCCTTCAGGGATGGAAACCAGGAAGGCTACACGCTCATGGATGGCGGGGCCGCACAGACTGATACCGGCGTAAAGTCCGGTCTCGCAGGACGTTGGCCGTGGCTGACGGGCCGGCGCGTCAGGATGGCCGTGATTGTCGCAGCCCTGTTGATCGCTGCAGTCTTTCTTTTCCGGTTTTTGAGTGTACGCGCCGGCTATGTCTCGACGGCGGATGCGCGAATCGCGTCCGACATGGTGGCGGTATCGACTGATATTTCGGGCCGCATCACAGTGCTGGCGGTCAGCAAGGGCGACCGCGTCGAGGCTGGCGATGTCATCTTCGAAATCGACCGGCGTGAAGCTGAACTGACGCTTGCGCAGTATCAGGCAGAGGCTGACCGGCTCCGCGCAGAAATCCAGCGCGAGGAAATGCGCGCAAACCTCTCAACGTCGAAGGCCGGCAGTGAAGTGGCCGCACGCAGGGCCGGAACCCTGTCGGCCAGCGCGTCAGTGGCGGCCGCCATGTCAGACTTCGAAACGGCGCAGTCTGATTTTGCGCGCACCGAGGACCTCTTCAATCGTGGACGGGTGACGCAGGCCGCGCTGGACCGCGCCCAGAATGAGCTGGACACCGCCCAGCAAGCCGTTAGGCGCGCAGAAGCCGACGCCGACCGGGCGCTTGCCGAACAACGCACGGCAAGCATTGCAGGCGAGGAAGTCGCGCTGATCGAATACGATCTCTCAGTCCTTCGCGCCGCGCTGCGCCAGGCGGAGGCACGGGTCGAGGCGCAACAGGTCGTGGTCGACCAGCATACGATCCGCAGCCCCATCGACGGTGTCGTGGACGAGATTTTCTATGATGTAGGCGAGCATTCGCTACGCGGTTTTCGCATGGCGCTTGTTCATGACCCTGGTGCGGCATGGGTGTCCGCCAATATCAAGGAGACCGAGATCCGGCACGTGCAGCCCGGCGCGGGGGTGAAGGTCCAGATCGACAGCTATCCGGGCCGCGAGTTCGAGGGTCGCGTGGCATCCATCAATGACTCGACATTGGCCGAAGCCGCTCTCATGCCAAACCCGAATGCCAATGGCGTCTTCACCAAGATCACGCAGCGCATCTCCGTCCGTATCGATCTTGATGCCGGCGACCTGGCTTTGCGACCCGGAACCATGGCGACGGTCAGAATTGAGAAAACACCGCCCGGGGAAGCGGGGTGAGCGTTACGTCAGGAATGCCGCGGCCGGGTAAATTTCGCGCGCCGCTGCCCCTGCCAGCCGACATTCCGCCGCTTGCCAATAGCGCCATCCGTGAGCGCTTTGCCCAGTTCGGCGCGTCATACCGGTGGCTTCTGCTTTTCTCCATGCTGATCGGGTCAATGTCGACGCTTCTCGCAGCGACGACCATCAATGTTGCCCTGCCCGCGATTATCGGTGCGTTCGGCCTTGGTCAGGATCAGGCACAGTGGATGTCTACGGCCTTCCTCGCGTCTTCCACCATTGCGATGCTGGCAAACGCTTGGGCCATGTCCGCTTACGGACCGCGCGCGACCTATATATTCGGCATGCTGATGTTTGTTGCGGGCTCGCTGCTGGGCGCCGTCAGCAACACGCTTGCCTTGCTGATCGTGTCGCGGGCGATGCAGGGCATGGCGGCGGGACTACTTCAGCCCATGTCGATGTTCCTGATCTTCCAGACCTTTCCGGACAAGCAGCGCGGCACGGCGATTGGCATCTTTTCCATTGGCGTTGTGCTCGCGCCAGCCTTTGGTCCGGCGCTCGGGGGGGTCGCCGTCGACCTGTCGAGCTGGCGGCTGGTTTTTGTCGCAACGGTTCCGCTCGCGCTGCTGGCGCTGGCGGCGGCACCACTTCTCATGCCCAAGGCGGACCCGGCGCAACAAGCGGAGAAACGCCCGCTCGACTGGCAGGGCCTGCTCTTGCTCAGCGTTTCTGCCGTGTCCTTCCTGTCGGGCTTTGCGGGCGGGAACCGCGATGGCTGGGATTCCGATATTTCCCTGATCAAGTTCGCTGTCGGCTTTGTTGCCGGGATCGCCTTTTTCTTCTGGGAGCGGCGTCACCCCTTCCCTGCTCTGAACCCCAAGATCTTTACCTATCGCCAGTTCTGGTCTGCAGGGCTTGTCATCTCGGCAACCGGCATCGCGATCTATGGCTCGACCTATATGATCCCGTTGTTCGTGCAGCTGGTGCAGAACTATTCGCCGACGGCAGCGGGCATCATGATGATCCCGGCGGGTCTTGCCATGGTGATTGGCTTTCCGATTGCCGGGCGGCTGACCGACAAGGTGGATGTGCGCTGGCTGCTGGCGTTCGGCATTATCTCGTTCGGGACGTCGGCCTTCCTGCTATCGCATGTCACGGCGTTGACGCCATACTGGACACTGGTTGTCTGGATCGTGCTGAGCCGCATCGGAATCAGCTTCTGCATGCCGCCCGCCAATACGACGGCCGTGCGGGCCGTACCGCCGCCATTGCTCGCATCTGCGACTGGCGGCGCATCCTTCCTGATGCAGATTGGCGGGGCATTTGGTGTAAACCTTCTAGCGATCCTGCTGCAGCGCCGGCTGATCTTTCACGGCGAGCATCTGGCCTCTGGAGTCAATGAAGCGAATGCGCAGCTATCCTACACCCACGTCCAGATTGCACGCGAACTGGAGCGGAGCGGCATGCCACAGCTGCCGGCGTTTCAGTCAGCATTTGGAGAGCTCGGCCGGCAGATCTCGAATGAGGCGGCGGTGTATGCTTTCCGCGACTGCTTCCTCGTTATCGGTATATGGTTTGTCATCGTGCTCGGCTTCCTGGCACTGATGCCGAAGCCGAAGCTGGACCCATTGCAGGGGAGATAGGCGCGCCGGTTAGCGCGTCGCAACCGGCGCCTCCTCGCTTAATCCGCGTCAGCGCTCGCTTCGACGGGATTGCCGTGAATGTCGAGGACAGTGACATCCCCGCCCGCAAAGTCGGTGACCGGTTCAAGCTGCGTTTCGGCATCACCAACTATGACCCACGTCATCTGAGGCTCCGCGAGATATTCGCTGATTACGCGCTGATACTCTTCCAGCGGCATGGAGACGAGCGCCTGCTGTTCTTGCTCCACAAAGTCGATCGGGCGGTCATATTCACTGATCTCATGCAGGATGCCGAGCTTTGCGCTCAGGCTTTCGAAGGCGCGCGTGTTCGCCTTCACGACTTTCTGGCGCGTCAGCTCCACCGCAGCATCATCAAAGGTCGGGCCGTAATCCTGAAGCATTTGCCGAATGACATCGAGCGACGCGCCGGTGGCGTTGGCCCGCACGCTGGTGCCGACCCTGAAGGTCTGCGGCGAGGTGCCTTCGCTGAGATAGGAATAGGCGCCGTAGGTGTAGCCCTTCTCGATCCGCAGGACCTGGGCAAGGTCGCCGCTGATCCCGCCGCCAAGCTTTTCGTTGGCGAAGTCGATCGGATTATAGTCAGGATCGGTCGTCGGCACGATCAGCTTACCGATATTCAGTACACTCTGTTTTGATCCCGGCACATCGATGAAGTAGACCTTGCCCTCGTCATCCTGCTCGGCGACCTCGTATTCAGGGCGCACAATGTCTTCGTCCGAGAGCAGTGCCGTGACGCCAGCAAACGCCTCTTCTGCGCGCGCCCGCGACACATCGCCGGCAATATGCATCCGGACATCACTGGCGAGCATCTGATCCAAATAGGATTTGAGGTCATCGAGCTCTATGGCCGTTATGCTTTCCTCGGTACCGATACTGAACCGGCCCTGTGGATGGTCTGCGCCGTAGATCAGCTGCGCGAAGGCGCCGGCGGCGATGTATTGCGGATTGGCCTGTCGGTCGCGAATGGTTGTGAGCGCGGCTGACTTCTCGCGTTCAAAGTCCTCAACATCCCATCGCGGCGATGAAATCATCTGCTCGATCAATGCGACCGTCTCTTCGAAATTGCGGGCGAGTGAGGTGGCGCTGATAGTGACGCTAGTGGCGTCAGCGCGGACGCTGACACCGGAACCGAGAAGGCCGATTGCCTGTTCCAGTTCGGCCGGCGTCTTCGTCGCCGTCCCCTCGTTCAACATAGCCGCCACGAGGTTGGCGGTCCCGACCTTGTCCTGCGGATCGAGCCATGAGCCGGCATCGAAGACGATGTCGAAGGTGACCAGCGGAAGCTCGTCATTCTCGATACCGAAAAGCTCCGCACCCTCCCCCCGCGATGCCTGCCAGACTTCGGGCATCTCTATAAGCGGGAGCTCGCCGAATGGCGGCTCGGAGCGGTCATACTGGCTTGGCGTCTTCGCATATTCCGCTTCTTCGCCCTGCGAGACTTCCTCGCTCGCAACGTCGGCGCGGACATCCTCAATCCAGACTTCGGCCTGCTCTGCGCCCTCCAGAGCGAGCGCGGCTTCACCCTGCGGCACGAAGCTGGTGATGATGGAGGGCTTGTCCTTGATGTAAGTCTCATAGACGCGCATCACATCTTCAGCCGTCACCGCACGCAGCAGCTCCGCTGTGCGGATAGAATTGGCGGGGTCGCCAGCAAACTCGTTATCGGTGGCAAGCTGGTTCGCTTTCCCGAGCACGGTCGAAAGCTCATTATACAGAACTGTTTCCTGCTCGGCCTTGATGCGCTGCAAGTCAAGCTCATTGACGCCATGCTCCTCGAAGTCCGAGAGCGCGGAATCAAGCGCCGCTTTCACTGCATCCAGGTCGGTTCCGGACTTTGCACGTATACGGAACACAAACTCACCGGCGAGTTCCATACTATTATTGTAGGCGGAGACATCCGGAGCAAGCGCCTGTTCCTCGACGATCTCACGGTAAAGCGGTGAGTTCTTCGTTCCCGCAATCAGGCGAGCGAGTACGTTGAGCGCCTGCTCATCCTCATCATAGGAGGCGACTGTCGGGAAGGTCAGCCTCAGTTCTGGCAGGGTCGCGAAGTTATCCTCAAACCAGAGAGAACGCGTCTCGCTCAGCGAGACCGGCATCGGCGCGAGAGGCTGGACGTCAGGCCCACGGCGGATTTCGCCGAACCAGCGCTGGACCTTTTCCCTCATCTCTTCGATGTCGATATCGCCAACAATGGCGAGCGTTGCATTCGCTGCACCGTAATACTCCGTATAGAATTCTTTCAGGTCGTCCAGAGTTGCCGCCTGCAGGTCCGGTAGCTGACCGATGACGGTCCAGCTATAGGGATGGCCTTCAGGATAAAGCGCCTTGCGGATCACTTCCTGCGTATAGCCATAGGGCCGGTTATCGACCCGTTCGCGCTTCTCGTTCTTGACGACCTGCTTCTCACGCTCGAGCGCAGCTTCGGTCACCGTGTTGATCATGTAGCCAAGCCGGTCAGAGTCGATCCAGAGGATCTTGTCGACAGCGTCTTTCGGGACGACTTCGTAATAGATCGTGCCGTCCGACCATGTCCCGCCATTACGGCTGCCGCCCCAATCCGGGATGGCTTTGCGGTTCCAGCCGCGGGGCACGTTTTCAGAATCGTTGAACGCCATATGTTCGAAGAAATGCGCAAAGCCGGTCCGGCCCGGGCGCTCCCGGTTCGAGCCGACATGAACGACGGTCGAGAAGGCGACGATCGGGTCAGACCTGTCGACCTGCAGGATGACCTCGAGCCCGTTTTCGAGGGTGAATTTCTCAAACTCGATCTCGAACTCCGGGACCTCCGCAACCGCCGCGCCCTGCGCTTGTGCAGGTCCTGCCTGCTGGGCGACCGCGGTGACAGGCGCGATTGTCAGTGTGAGGATGGTTGCAAGCGCTGTGCAGGCCCGAAGCTTCATGTCGTACTCCCTCTTCGAATTTGACGCGCCGAAACGCACGGCGCCGACCGAACTTCGGCCAATAAGACCAATGTAGCTTATTGATTTTCGATGTCACGCGCCCAGCTGGTGCGCGTCAGACTTTCCCGGATAGAACAGCCTTCAACACGCATAGCCGCTTTGCTAACGGGCGAGGTGAGGCACCGCGCGCATAGAGACGGCGCAGGCGGAGATGCGCCAGCGCGGGCAACACTTCAGGCGGAAGACGAAGGCGCTGTGCGCGCACCTGGGGCGCGTCGCCCCGGCGCCCAGCAGCGAACTCCGCTGCCAGCTCGTCAATGTCTTCGCCAAGATCGACAGACGGCGCGACGAGCTTCGTTGCGCTTCGCGCGATCGCAGCCTCAGGCTCAAGAGAGCGATCCTTCTGCTCGAATGCCGCTTCATATCCGTCAATGATCAAGGAAAGATCGGCCATCGTGAGCGCTGATTGTTCCAGCATTCCGACAAGGGCGAGAACTACGTCATGGGCACGTGGGGGGCTACCCTCGTCCAATTCGCTGAGCGCGTCACGCCACCACTGAAAGCGGATAGCGCCCAGGGTCGGTTCAGTCACGATAAGACGGACGCGCGCCAACTCCCAGCAGAACGCGTAAAGCGCGATCAGGGCATGACGCGCCTCAGTCTGTGCATAACGGGAAGAAAGCCAGCGATCTTCGTCGCCTGTCCGCAGCCTTCGGTCGATATTCGCCCATATTTCAGGGTCCGGCGGGGTGGAACTAATCGTCATGGCAACCATATCTGTGGGCAAACGCCTTTATCAAAGGCAGCAATACAGCAAGGAGTGACCCCATGGCATTTGATCTTCCACCTCTTCCCTATTCCCGCGACGCGCTTGCACCGCACGTTTCCGAAGACACACTGAACTTTCACTATGGCAAACACCACCAAGCCTATGTGAACAACCTCAACAAGCTGATCGAGGGCACCGACCACGCCAACGCGCCGCTTGAGAAGATCATTCAGGACGCATCAGGCGACAGTTCAAAGGCCGGCCTTTTCAACAATGCCGCGCAGGTCTGGAACCACACCTTCTACTGGCACTCCATGAAACCAAGCGGCGGCGGCAAGCCGACCGGTGCAATCGCCGACAAGATCAATGACGACTTCGGCTCCTACGAAAAGTTCGCTGAAGAATTCAAGGCAGCGGGCGGCAGCCAGTTCGGTTCCGGCTGGGCCTGGCTGGTCCTGAAGGACGGCAAGCTTGGCATCCGCAAGACGCCGAACGCCGAGACGCCTCTGACCGAAGCAGGCGCGACCCCGCTCCTCACAATGGATGTCTGGGAGCACGCCTATTACCTCGACTATCAGAACTCCCGGCCAAACTATATGGACGCGTTTCTGGAAAACCTGGTCAATTGGGACTTCGTGAACCAGAACCTCGCCGACGCGAGCTAGTCGACGCGGAATCGACAGTATTCAGTTGGCCCGTTTCCGTTCCGGAAGCGGGCCAATTCTTTTGCGCGACACGCAGACCCTTTCGCACCTGCGGAAATTCGGCTATTGCGGCGCCTTATGTTCTTCCGGGCATGGAAAAGCGCCCGGTCCATAGCTGTCATACGGACGGCTCCAACCCGAGCGTAATTCAATCCATCCCTGGAAAAGAGACAAATTTGACTGACACCCAGAACGAAACCCCGAAAACGACTTTTGCAGCTCTAGGCCTTGGCCCAAAGATCCTCCAGGCCATCGAAGAGGCTGGCTATGACACGCCTACGCCGATCCAGGCCAAGGCAATCCCGCAGATCATCCTCGGTGGCGATGTAACAGGCATTGCGCAGACCGGTACCGGTAAGACCGCTGCCTTCGTCCTGCCAATGATCCATAGGCTGGAGCGCGGCCGTGCACGGGCGCGCATGCCACGAACGCTGATCCTGGCGCCGACGCGCGAGCTGGCTGCCCAGGTCGCAGAGAACTTCGAAAAATATGGCAAGAACCTGAAACTTGAGATGGCGCTGCTGATCGGCGGCGTATCGTTCAAGGAACAGGAAATGAAGCTGATGCGCGGCGTCGATGTCCTGATCGCAACGCCTGGCCGCCTCATCGACCAGTTCGAGCGCGGCAAAATCTTGCTAACGGGCGTCGAAGTCCTCGTCATTGACGAAGCCGACCGCATGCTCGACATGGGCTTTATCCCTGACATCGAGAAAATCTGCGCACTTCTGCCGCCGCGTCGCCAGACCCTGCTATTCTCGGCAACCATGCCGCCAGAGATCAACAAGCTGGCCCAACGCTTTCAGAAAGACCCGATGAAGGTCGAAGTGGCGCGTCAGGCCCAGACGGCAGAGACGATCACGCAATATGTGTTGAAGCTATCGCGTAATGATGACAAGGCAAAGCGCACGGCCCTACGCCGCATCATCGAGGCGCGCGATGTCAAAAACGGTATCGTTTTCTGTAATCGCAAGCGCAATGTCGACATCGTGACCAAGTCGCTGAACAAGCACGGCTTCGATGCGGCCGCTATTCATGGCGACCTGCCACAGGCTTACCGGACCCAGACGCTGGACCGTTTCCGCGATGGCGACCTTAAGCTGCTTGTCGCTTCGGACGTGGCCGCACGCGGTCTCGACGTGCCGGCCGTCAGCCACGTCTTCAATTACGCGCCGCCTCCGAAAGATGAGGACTATGTGCACCGGATTGGTCGTACGGGCCGCGCCGGCCGCGAGGGCGAAAGCGTGACGATCGTGACGCCAGAGGATGAGCAGTCCTGGGAAGGCGTGTTGAAACTCATCGATCAGGAGGTCAAAGTCCTCGAGCTGCCTGGTCTTGACGAAGAAATCGAAAACCTGCCTGAAGATGCAGGCGGGCGCGGGCGCGCTCGCGGACGTGGCAGAAGCCGCGATGGAAGCAGTGGACGTGGCGGCCGTAGCGGTGGTGGACGCGGGCGTTCGCGCGGCGGTGACAAGACCGCTTCTGAAGAAGCCGCACCGGAAAAGCAGGAAGCCAAGAGCACCGACGCGCCAGCAAGGAAGAGCGCACCCAAGGAAGAGCGTAAGGATGAGCGTCCAGCCAAGGAAGCAAAGCCGCGCAATTCCAGAAGCTCATCACGGGGCCGTTCGAGCAAGACGGACAAATCCGACAAACTGCAGCCCGCTTCAGATGGCGTCCGCGGTTTCGGTGACGACGTGCCTGATTTCCTGAAGCGTTAGCGCCAACGACCTAGGCGAGGCGGTTTTTCTGCCAGTGATCGAGGGGATCGTTCTGCGGAGAGGTTGGTAGCCCTAATGCGGAGCGCTTTCCCTCTTCGGCACGCGCAAAACTGATTGTAAATCTGGTACCAAGCGGTCCGGTTTCCCGCTCGACCGTCGCGTCGAGGCTATGGGTCAGGCTGGTCACGATCATGGAGCCGATACCCTTGCGGCTATCGGTTTCTGTCTCCTCCATGCCCACGCCATCATCTTCCACGCTGATGAGTACACGGTCGTCATCGCAGCATTCCATGACAAGGTTGATCCGCCCGGCGGCCCGACCCTGAAAAGCGTACTTGCAGGCATTGATCATAAGCTCGGTAACGGCGAGACACAGCGAAACCGCCTGGCTGACCGCGAGGATGACAACGCCTTTCTTGCGGGTTTTGAGGACGATATTTTGCTTGGCCGAAAAGGTTTCGACAATCTGCTTGCAGAGATCTGGCAGAAGATAGGAGCAATCCACCCAGTCATGGGTGCCGAGCTCATACAGGCTGCGATGTGTCGCTGTAATGACGTCGATGCGTCGGCGCGCGGCGTCCAGAGCATCTCGCGCGTCAGGGTCCTCCAGGGTACGCATGTGCATCGTGACCAGCGAGGACACGACCTGAAGGCTGTTTCTCACGCGGTGATTGACTTCGTAAAGCAACGTCTCCTTTACCTCGAGCGCGTCCTTGAGCTTGTGCTCAGCATGATAGCGCGCGGTTTCATCCCGCATTGTCAGGACAGAGGCGACCTGGTTCCCATCCTTGCCGAATATAGGTCGCGCGGTGCCCACCGCGATTACGATAGAACCATCTGGCCTGCGCACTTTCCAAGGCGCGTCCGTGACCACACGCGCCTCCTTTACTGCCAGGCTTAAAGGAAGCTTTTCGGGAGGATACGGCTCCTCATCGAGCGTCAGAAGTTCGTAGCTGTCGCTATAATCGTCCGGAGAAATATCGAGCTCACTTCGACCGTGAATGACTTCGGCCGCGCGGTTGACCAGGACGATCTTGCCATCCTTGTCGGCAAGGATGATGCCCTCCCCGAGCTGATCAAGAACAGCAAGCTGGATTTTCTCTCGGTTTTGCTCCAAGCGCAGGGTCCCCTTCCGCAAGCTTGCAGAGATAGAGCAGCTTTTGGCGAAAGTGAAATAGTTTAAACTACCTGAGCGCGCAAAAATAGGCCGGAACCCCGTATTCCGGCCTATCTGAGCTTCATTCGCGCTTGCGAGGCACGCCTACTTTTTCAGACGTCCGGCAACCAGCTTGCGGTATTTTTCGCCATATGGTGGCCGGGCGATCGCCATAAGGTCGGGGCCCACCTGCGTATAGACCGACTTGCGGTGACTGAATTCGCGGAAGCCATCGACCCCGTGATAGCTGCCCATACCGGACGGTCCGACCCCGCCAAATGGCAGGTCTTCCTGAGCGACGTGGAAGATGACGTCGTTTACCGTGACACCGCCTGAAGTCGTGTTATTGAGAACATGCTCCCGCTCGTCGGCATCCTGTCCGAAATAATAAAGGCCGAGCGGGCGCGGATGGGCGTTGATGTAATCGACCGCCTCCTGCGTGGAGCCATAGGTCTTGATCGGCAGGATCGGACCAAAGATTTCATCCTGCATGACCTTCATGTCGTCGGTCGGGTCGACGATGATGGTTGGCGCGATCTTGTGATACGGCTGCTGGGTGAGGTCTTCCTGCCTGGGGTTCAGGTTGACGACCTCCGCGCCCTTGGAGCGGGCATCCTCGATATAGCCATTCAGTCGCTCGAAGTGGCGTTGGTTTACGACAGACGTATAGTCGTCATTGTCCTTGATACCGGACGGGAACATGCTTTCGACCGAGGCGCTGGCCGCCTTGATGAAGTCCTGCGTCTTGTTTTTCGGCACAAAGGCATAGTCTGGCGCAAGACAGATCTGGCCCGCGTTCAGGGTCTTGCCTGCCATGATGCGCTTGGCAGCTTTGTCCAGGTCGGCAGATTCGCCGAGAATGACCGGCGACTTGCCGCCAAGCTCCAGCGTCAGAGGGACGAGATTGTCCGCAGCGGCCCGCATGACGTGGTAAGCAATCGACGTCGCACCCGTGAAGAGCAGGTGGTCGAAGGCGAGTTTGGAGAAAGCGGCGCCGACATCCGGCCCGCCCGTCACCACGGCGACTTCTTCTTCGGAGTAGTATTCAGCGAAGAGCTGTTTCATCAGCTCGGAGGTGCGCTCGGTAAACTCTGACGGTTTGATCATGGTGCGGTTGCCGGCCGCGAAGACGCCAGCAAGCGGCGTGAAAGTGAGGTTCACCGGGAAGTTCCAAGGGCTGATCACACCGATCACGCCTTTCGGCTGATACTGGATACGGGCCTTGGCGCCGAACAGGCCAAGTGGAAAGTCAGTCGAGCGTTTCTCTGGCTTCATCCAGGTTTTGACATGCTTTTTGGCGTGCTTCAGCGCGCCGATGGAGCCAGCAATATCGGTAAAGTTCGACTGATCGACCGAACGGTGGCCGAAATCTTCGCGCATCGCCTCATTCAGCTTGTCTCCATGGGTCGCGAGAAGATCGATCGACCGGTCGAGCCAGTCGATACGCTTTTCGAGCGAAGGGATACCATCGCGCAGGTGCGCGGCTTTCTGTTTTGCGAGGATCGTACCGAGTTCGCCTGCGCCGCCTTCAAGAGCCATGATTTCCTCCTAACCCAAGTGATTTGAATACAGTGTACCGGAAGTGGCGACCATTCCAAAGATTGCCCCGGCGTCACGGTTTTTGCGGCTTTCACAGCGCGCTACAGT
This sequence comes from Henriciella barbarensis, assembly GCF_003576345.1. GTDB lineage: Bacteria > Pseudomonadota > Alphaproteobacteria > Caulobacterales > Hyphomonadaceae > Henriciella > Henriciella barbarensis. The sequence continues at coordinate 130,657 of NZ_QWGB01000007.1, forward strand.
CGATTGCAAATCTCTAGAGGAGGAAGAATCGCGATGAGCTTTGAGAAGATCACTTACGAGGTCCAGGACGATATCGCGGTTATCGCGTTCAACGACCCAAAAACCATGAATGCCGCTGGTGTCGACACAATCGACGAGTTGAGCCTCGCGCTTGAGAAGGCAGGCGATGAGGCACGATGCACCATCATTACGGGCAATGGCCGCGGCTTCTGCTCAGGGGCGAACCTGTCGGGCAATATGGGCGGCGGCAAGTCCGAGCGGAAGCCCGATGCAGGCCGTGAACTCGACCGGGCGTACAACCCGTTCATCAAGGCAATCCGCACCCATCCGCACCCCGTCATCACGGCCGTGAATGGTGCCGCCGCAGGTGTTGGCTGTTCCATTGCGCTGGCTGGCGACTTCATCGTGGCGGCCGAGAGCGCCTACTTCCTGCAGGCGTTCCGCCGCATCGGTCTCGTGCCGGATGGTGGCTCCACCTATCTGTTGACCCGCGCCATCGGCCGGGCCCGTGCGATGGAAATGACCCTCTTTGGCGAGAAGATCCCGGCAGCAAAGGCACTGGAATGGGGCCTGGTGAATCGGGTCGTGTCAGACGATAGCCTGCTGGACGAGGCGAGGAACTACGCCAAGCAGCTTTCCGATGGCCCGACCACGGCGCTTTCGCTGATCCGCGATCTGGTCTGGCAGGCCGAAGACAATGACTTCGACAACCAGCTTCAGGCCGAACGCTTCGCACAGCGCACGGCTGGCCGCTCACCAGACTTTGCAGAGGGCGTGAAGGCCTTCCTCGAAAAGCGTCCGGCAGACTTCAAGAAAGTCTAGGTCGCCACTATTCCGTACCCGGAAATCCGAGCCGGTAGACACCCTTGAAGTCATGGGGGTCTACCGGCTTTCCTTTTCTATAGATCGCGATCTGCCCTGCATCGGCGAGCTTTACCGCCCGCACGCGGATCTCGCCCATGAGTTGCTGCCAGTTCTCATCACGCTTGGCGCGCGCCACCTCAGATGGGCAGACGGTTTTGTCTGCGCCGCGTTCATTCACCAGCTCGATAATCAACTCGTCAAGCGAGGCCTTCTGGCGCCGCTTACGGTCTTCCTCGCTCACCATTCAATGGCTGCGTAGGCAAGCTGCTGGAACTGAGGACGCAGTGGATAGCAGCCTGACGGGATCATCTGGGTCGCCTGGATGGCAATCATCTCTTCCTCATAGTCGATCCAGAAGAATGTGTTCGCCAGACCACCCCAGCTGAACGTACCGACAGAGCCAGGCTGCATCGAATCAGCGACATTGACGATCGTGCTGCCGCCTAGGCCAAAACCGTTTCCTTCCATCCGGGCTTCAGAGAAGGTCTTGTCACCCATCTGTTTGATCGTGCGGTTTTCCGGAAGATGGTTCATGCGCATGAACTCGACGGTCTTCGGACTGAGCAATCTCGTGCCGTGGAGGGAACCGCCGTGCAGTAGCATGAGGCAGAACTGATGATAGTCTCGCAGCGTGGAGACGAGCCCCCCTCCCGCATTAAGAAGTGGCGGCTGGTGTCGGTAGGCACGTGACGCTTCGCCCTTGCCGTCGCTTTCGCTGATCTTGCCGGTTTGCGGATCGCGCGAATAACAGGCCATGAGGCGATGTATCTTGTCTTTCGGCACGAAGAAGTCGGTATCGACCATGCCGAGAGGCTCAAATATCCGTTCACGGAAGAACTCGTCCAGCTTCATACCGGAGGCCACTTCGACGACGCGGCCAAGCACGTCGGTGGAGTGGCTGTAATTCCAGCGCGTGCCGGGCGAGAAGAGAAGTGGCAGCTTTGCCAGCCGCTTGCACATCTCTTCTAGGCTTTCATCCGGGCGTGCAATCTTCTCGCGCCGATAAAGAGCATCCACTTCATGCTGCATCAGGAAGCCGTAGGTCAGGCCAGATGTGTGCGTGAAGAGATCGCGGATTTCCATGGGACGCAGCGGCTTGCGCGTCTCATAATCGTCGACCGTGCCCTTCACCCACATCTCGGTGTCAGCGAATTCCGGAATGTAGTTGTGGACTGGATGATCGAGCCGGATCTTGCTCTCCTCGAAAAGCATCATGGCCGCTACCGAGGTGATCGGCTTTGTCATCGAATAGATGCGGAAGATGGTGTCCGGCCCAATCGGGTCCCCGCCATCCAGCTCATCACGCCCGCGATAGGCTTCGTGCACGATCTGACCATTGCGCGAGACGAGCGTCGCCACGCATGGCAGCTTGCCGGTATCCAGATAATTGTCCGCAAAAAACTCGGGGATCCGGTTCAGCCGCTCTTCGTTCAGGCCAACATCCGATGCCTGGATACCATCTTCATTCACTGACATTGTGTCCGCTTCCTTCTGGCGTTTATGGCCGACCCTAAAGTTGGTCGGCCTGCGCTGCCCGTTTCAGCTCTCGCGCGATGATGATCTGCTGAATCTGGCTGGTGCCTTCGTACAGACGGAAAATGCGGGCGTCACGGTAAAACCGCTCAATTCCATAGTCAGTGATATAGCCAGCACCGCCGAAGACCTGAACGGCGCGGTCAGCCACCTTGCCATTTGCTTCGGTCGCAAACAGCTTGGCCGATGAGGCGAGGATAGTGACGTTTTCACCCGCATCGCGCCTTCGTGCCGCGTCCATGATCATGCAGCGAGCAGCATAGGTTTCAGCCTGGCTGTCAGCGAGCAGCGCCTGTATCAACTGGTGGTCAATGATGGGCTTGCCGCCCTGAACGCGCTCGCTGGCATAGGTCACCATTTCCTTGATGAGGCGTTCGGACATGCCGGTAGCGACAGCGGAAATATGCAGGCGGCCCTTGTCGAGCACGCTCATGGCAACCTTGAAGCCCTCGCCTTCCTCGCCGATCAGATTCTCGACCGGAACGCGTGCATTCTCAAAGATGACGTCGCACACATGGGCGCCCTGCTGGCCCATCTTTTTCTCTGGCTGTCCGACGCTCACGCCGGGCGTATCACGCTCAACCACGAAAGCCGACACGCCCTTGGGGCCTTTCACGTCAGGCGCGGTGCGGGCCATTACAGTGAAAAGGTCGGCCTTATTGGCATTCGTAATGTAGCGCTTCGTGCCATTCAGGACGTAGTGATCGCCGTCCCGAATAGCCTTGGTCGTCAGGCTTCCAGCGTCCGATCCTGCGCCCGGCTCTGTCAGCGCGAAGCTCGAAATGAGGTCGCCCGCCGCGATTCCTGGCAGCCATTTGTCTTTTTGGGCTGGCGTGCCGAACAGGACCAGCGCCTGCGACCCGATACCGATATTGGTGCCCGCAACAGAGCGGAACGCCGGCGACGTGCGGCCCAGCTCCAGCGCGACGAGACATTCGGTCTCCATGTCGAGGCCAAGTCCACCAAATTCTTCAGGTACGGCGAGACCAAACAGGCCAAGCTGCTTCATCTCGTCGACGATTTCCTGCGGCACCTCATCGGTCTCACCCACCTGGTTTTCCAGAGGAATGCATTTTTCGGTCACGAAACGGCGCACTTGGTCAATCAGCGCCTGACGGATTTCGGCATCAAAAGCCATGTCTCTTCTCCCATTCGGTTTCGGGTCAACATAGGCTTTGAGGGGAGTTCTGTCGAAGGGCAAGGCCCGCGTCGCTTGGCAGCAGGCATCAAGCGCGTTTAGGAGGGGCATAGAAGATATTTGCGGAGGAAAAGATGGCGTCTGGAGAAGTGGTAGAGGATGGAGAATTCAAGGGTTGGTCAACCTGGCGCGACGAGCCATTCGAGTTTGAGACGGCCGGCCCCTTCTACTTTCGCGTTGACGAAAAAGGCCCCGTTGCCGCCTTCCGGGCTGAACGCAAACATATGAATATGGGCGGGGTCGTCCATGGCGGGTGCCTCATGGCCTTTGCCGACTTTTCCCTGTTCGCCATCGCACACGAGCAGCTTGAGGGCGAGTACGGTGTGACCGTCGCCTTCACGTCCGAGTTCCTGTCAGGGCCTGCCGAGGGCGCCTATATTGAGGCGCGCGGCGAAGTCCTGCGGTCTGGCCGCAATCTGACCTTTGTACGCGGCCTGATTACGGGCGACGGCAAGGCCTGCCTGAACTTTTCAGGCACGATCATGCGTCGCCCGATAAGACCGGATCAGTAGCTCTTCGGCAGGCCGAGCACGCGTTCTGCGATGAAGTTGAGGATCATCTCGCGGCTGACAGGCGCGATACGGGCGAGCATGGCTTCGCGCATGTAGCGCTCGACATGATACTCTTTGGCATACCCCATGCCGCCATGGCTAAGGACGGCTGTTTCACATGCCTTGAAGCCTGCTTCAGTGCCGAGCAGCTTGGCGGCGTTTGCTTCTGCACCGCAATCGACGCCCTGATCGTAGAGACCTGCCGCTTTGTAGGCGAGGAGCTCTGCGGCCTTCAGCTCTGCCCAACGCTGGGCGAGCGGGTGCTGGATGCCCTGGTTCTGGCCGATTGGGCGGCCGAAGACGACGCGTTCCTTGGCATAGGTGGTGGCGCGTTCAAGCGCGGCGAAACCAAGCCCAACTGATTCCACGGCGAAGAGCACGCGTTCCGGATTGAGGCCCTGCAGGAGGTATTTGAACCCGGCGCCCTCTTCCCCGATCAAATGCTCCTTCGGCACTTCGAGCCCATCGATATAAAGCATGTTACATTCGACAGCCTTGCGGCCCATTTTCGGGATCGGCTTGGCGTCGATCTTGCCGCGGTCGAGATCGGTATAGAAGAGCGACAGGCCGAGATATGGCTTCGAGCATTCTTCTTTCGGCGTCGTGCGCGCAATGATGAGGATCTTGTCAGCGCGCTGCGCACCGGTCGTCCAGATCTTGCGGCCATTGATGGTGTAGCCGGAATTTGTCCGCTCGGCCTTGGTTTCGAGGCTTGACGTGTCGAGGCCTGAATTTGGCTCGGTCACGGCAAAACACATCTTCTCCTGACCTGAGATGATCTTTGGCAGGTTTTCCTGCTTCTGCTCGGCATTGCCAAACTTTTCCAGCGGCTTTGGTCCGAATATATTGAGGTGGATTGCAGAAGCACCAGAATATCCAGCGCCGGAGCGCGTGACCGCCTGCATCACAAGCGCAGCTTCGGTCAGGCCGAGTCCCGCGCCACCATATTCTTCGGGGAAGGCGACGCCGAGCCAGCCACCTTCTGCCATGGCATTGCAGAATTCTTCCGGCCAATCGCCAGTCTCATCCGTTTTGGCCCAGTAATCCTCACCGAACTGGCTGCACGTCTTCTCGACCGCGTCCTTGATGGCAAGCTGGTCTTCCGTCATTTCACCGATAGAATGCATATCTCTTTTCCTCCTCGAACCGGCCTGTCTAAACACGCTGCGGTCGTTTGAACCAGTGTCACGCCGTCGCGCCGTGTCCGGGCGCCGGAGCGAATACGTTATAAGCGCTTTCGTAGTTAAGTCCTTCGACCTGATCGGCAATCAGCTTCGCGGTCGCAGGCGCCAGCAGAACGCCGTTTCTGTAGTGGGCCGTAGCGATGAATTCCCGGCCAGCTTTTGGGCCGATAAAAGGTCGCTCGGCCGACCCGAGCGGGCGGAAACCGGCCCAGTGTTCCAGTCGGTCTGCCGAGGCGAGCTGCGGCAGAACACGCGCCGCTTCCTCATGAAGCAGATCAGCGACAGACGGGTCTATGCCCTTTCCTATGAAGTCAGGCTCCGTGGTTGCGCCAATAATCGTGCGATCCGCCTTGGGCACGATGTAACGCGCGCCGAAGCGCAGAACGTTGGACGGCTGGCCTGGAACCGGACTTAAGGAAATCGCCTGCCCTTTTACTTCGGTCTTTGATCCGGTTTCTGCCGTACCTCGGGCCCATATAATGGCGTCGAAGGTCTTGTCCGACAGCGCTTCCATCTCGCTGCGCGTCGAAACGGCGGACGCGATCACCCTGCCCTCTACTGAAAAGTAGCGACGAACGGCGCCGATGACGCGGCGATTGTCGACATGCGTGTCCTCCGGCAATCGCAGACCGTTCAGAACTGAGGACGAAATTCCGTGCTGATTTTGGAGCGTCCTATCCGAGACGCGCTGACACGCATGACCCAAGTCCCGAAGCAGATCCGCCAGAGCGTCCAGACGTGCCTGCTCCTGCGTGTTCCGGGCGAGCGCGAGCGTCGGCGCTTTGGAGAGCGCGACAGGGCTGCCGGTTTGCAGCTTGATCAGCTTCGCAAAGCTGGACCAGAGCCTGGCACTTTCGAAGCAGAAAGCCGCGAACGCGTTATCTACCGGTCCCGGTTGCAGCATCAGTTCGTAAGCTGGCGCAATCATTCCGGCTGCTGCCCAGCCGGTCGACATTTCTGCGGGCCGTGGATCGAACAGTGTGATGTCATGACCGCGCGCTGACAGTTCCAGCGCGCAACTGAGACCGATCAGGCCTGCGCCAGCGATGGCAATTGTCTGGGACGGGGCACGCTTTCCGATCATATCTGCTTTTAGGCAAAGCCGCCTGCCCCGCTCAAGCAGAGCACCGCACAAGAAGCGCGACAGATTGACTTGATCGCGGACTGGCTGACGGCAGCTAGTTGCGATTGGTTCTCATTTGTGTTTTAGCCAAGGCCATGAAAACGACGATGAAAACAATTGCGAGCGTCAGCTTCACGGCTCTGCTCGTCGCGTGTTCCGATGGCGGCACCGCACCGACCGCATCGGACGACGGAATGCAGTCCGATGCCACAGAGGAAAGCGGCGACACCGCTGAGAACATCGAAGCTGGCAGCGACGGCACGCTGAACATCTATTCGGCCCGTCACTATGACTCCGACAAGTTGATGTACGAGGCGTTTGAGGACCAGACCGGTATTCGCGTGCGCTTCCGCGAGGCTGGCGCCAACCAGCTCCTGGAAACGATGCGCGCGGAGGGCGAGAACAGCCCGGCCGACCTGATTATCGCTTCAGATGCAGGCGCCCTCTGGCGCTTCAAGGATGCGGGCCTCACCCAGCCCCTGCCGGAAGGCGAGTTTGAACAGCTTATCCCTGAACGCCTGATCGAGCCCGGTCGCCAGTGGGTTGGTCTCGCCCGCCGTATTCGGGGCGTCGCCTATGACCCCGAGCGCATCAGCCCGGTCCAGGTCGATGAGTGGCAAGACCTTGCTGATCCATCGCTCGAAGGCGAAATCTGCGTGCGCTCTTCCACCAACATCTACAATCTGTCGCTGATGGCAGAGATGATCGAGAAATGGGGCGCCGAAGAGGCGCAGTCCTGGGCTGACGCAGTGGTCGCCAACATGGCGCGTACGCCGCAAGGTGGCGACACCGATCAGGTCGAAGCGGTTGCCGCCGGCCTCTGCTCGGTCGCGATCACGAACCATTACTACTGGGTGCGGATGACGCAAAGCGGGTCGAACGCGACCCGCGAAGCAGCTGCTGCGACACAAATTGCCTTTCCAAGCTTCGGCGAGGGCGAAGGCATCCATGTGAACATCACAGGCGTCGCCATGGCTGCTAATGCCCAAAACCGAGACGAAGCGATGCAATTCGTCGACTATCTGCTGTCTGCCGATGGCCAGCACCGCCTGGTCGACGAAACGAAGGAAATCCCTGTCATTGAAGATGTAACGTGGCCACAAGGCCTGGACGCCATTCCTGAGTTCGAGGACAGCGATACGCCGCTGGATACGTTTGGTGAGCGCCAGTCCGAAGCCCAGCGCATCTATGACGAGGCTGGCTGGAACTAGCACCCCGTCATGCAGGCCATAAAGGCATCCTCATTCCACCTGCCGCGACTGAACCCGGTTGCACTGATCACGCTGGCTGCGGCCGGCCTCATCGGTGCGCCGGTTGCAATCGCAATTTTCACCGGCGTGATTGGCGGCGGCGGGGATGCATGGCTGCATATCGTATCGACGCAGTTGCTCGGCTATACGACGACGACATTGGCGGTGATTGGCCTGACCGCCGCGCTCATTCTGCTCTTCGCTGTTCCAACGGCATGGTTCGTCAGCCTGAACGAGTTTCCCGGTCGCGGCTTTTTTGAGTGGGCGCTCATCCTGCCGCTGGCTGCGCCCGGCTATGTACTTGCCTATGCGTGGGCTGACGCAGCCGATGTTGCCGGGCCGATCCAGTCATTGCTGCGCGATGTGACCGGTCTCTCGGCCCGCGACTACTGGTTTCCGAGCGTTTATTCCATTCCCGGGCTATCCTTCGTCATGGCAAGCGCCCTGTTTCCCTATGCCTATCTGACAGCCCGGGCAGCTTTCTCGAATCTCTCACTTTGCACGATGGAGGCGGCACGCAGCCTCGGTGCTTCACCGCGCAGGCTATTCCTTCAGGTTGCCCTGCCTGCAGCTCGCCCGGCAATCTTTGCGGGACTAGCCCTGGCGCTGATGGAAACTGCCGCTGACTATGGCGCAGCAAGCTATCTTGGCGTGCAGACCCTTAGTGTTGGTATTTTCCGCGCCTGGCACAGCTTCAGCGAACCTGCTGTTGCTGCGCGGCTTGCTGTGCTGCTAATCCTGATAGCATTCGGTCTTCAGTTCATTGAACGCATCGCACGCGGACGCGGCGGCATTCAGCAGACGGCCACGCGCTGGCGCACGCCCCGGCGTCAGAAACTCGGCCCGGTCGCGGGCTGGGGCGTTGCGATTGGTTGTACCCTGGTGTTGATGTTGAGCTTCGTCATTCCAGTGACCCGCCTGATCTGGGTCAGCGCAGAGACGGGTCTTGGGCAAGGACAGATGGTCAGGCCATTTCTGAACTCTCTCACTCTCGCCCTCGCTGGGTCGGCAGTTGCATTCATACTCGCCCTGACGATCACGATTGGCGCTCGCCAGAACCGCTTCAGCCAGTTCATCGGTCGCTTTGCGGCAGGCGCTGGCTATGCTGCCCCCGGCATCGTGCTGGCCTTGGGCGCGCTCTTCATCCTGTCATGGACGGGTTTTTCCGTTGCCGGACCAGCTGCGCTGATCTTCCTCGTCTGGATCTATGCGAGCCGCTTTACAGCCGCCGGCGCGGAACCATTGAACGCGGCCTTCTCGCGCGCGCCAGCCAGTCTCGGAAACGCCGCCCGTAGTCTTGGCGCAAGCCGCTTCCAGCGCCTTGTCCGGGTTGATCTGCCTGTCGCCATGTCCGGGGCGTCGGCCGCGGCAATCATACTTTTTGTCGAGACGCTCAAAGAGCTGCCCGCAACGCTGATGCTACGTCCATTCAACTGGGACACGCTAGCGGTTCAGGCCTTTGCCTATGCGTCTGATGAACGTCTTGCAGCCGCGACCCTTCCGTCGCTCCTCATCACCGCGGCAGGACTTGGCCCTGTTGTTCTCCTTTCATTGCAGCTAACACGTGCCGGTCAATCAAGGGCGGCTGGATGAGCAAGCTTCAACCAATTCATGCGCGCGGCGTTACCCGCCGCTACGATGGCCGTGCCGTTGTGCGGAACGCGTCGCTGACGCTGCAGCCCGGCAAGATCACCGCACTGCTCGGGCAATCTGGCGCTGGCAAATCGACGCTGCTGCGCCTGTTCGCTGGGCTGGAGCCGGTCGATTCGGGTGAAATCCTGCATGGAGACGTACCCGTTTCCACGATCTCCAAACACGTTCCGGCAGAAGACCGGCAGATCGGGCTTATCTTCCAGGACTTTGCGCTCTTTCCGCACTTAAACGCGATCGACAATGTCGGCTTTGGGCTGGTTCGTCAGAACAAAGACAAGCGACGAGAAACTGCGCGCCACTGGCTGGACCGGCTTGGTCTTTCGCACCGTGCCAAAGCCTATCCGCATGAGCTGTCTGGCGGCGAACAGCAACGTGTGTCCATCGCTCGTGCGCTCGCAGCGCAGCCCGTCGCAATCCTCATGGATGAACCCTTTTCCGGCCTCGACGTCACACTGAAATCGGAGGTTCGCCACACGGCGCTCGCCGCTGTGGCCGAAGCTGGTATACCTGCCCTTCTGGTCACGCATGATGCTTCGGAAGCCATGCGGGCAGCAGACCGCATCGCGGTAATGTCTGAGGGCGTTATCCTGCAGGAAGAAACGCCAGAGAAGCTTTACCTTGAGCCTGTCAGCATGGCCGTTGCACGCGCGCTTGGTCCGTTGCGGTCAGTGCGCCGCGATGCCTTGCCGAAGAAATGGCAGGAAAAGGTGCCGCCCGCCGAAAACTATTGCCTGCGTCCCGAGGCAGTACGTCTGGACCCGGCCGGTGATGCGATGCTCGAAGTGGTCGCCGCACAGCGCACGTCTTCGCTGATCGAGATTGAACTCAAGCTCACTGAGACAGAGACTATTCACGCACTGGCACTTGGCCCTTTCACGCCAGGCCGCGGAGACAAGCTTGCTGTGTCTCTCGCCCCTGAATTCGTTTTTGCCGCGCGCTAATTCAGCCTCTGTCTGACATTTCAGTAAGCTCAGGCTGCCGGCCTCGCCAAAGCCGCAATCATCCCATAGGCTTCAACCGGAATAAGAGGCGAGGGTCCATGCCGACACGTTTTCTGAAAGGCGCACTTGCTGCAGCGCTCACAGCTGCTGCTGCGATGACAGCTTCAGCACAAAGCCTGATACGCGATGCGGAGATCGAGACGACGCTACGCAACTGGACCGACCCGATCCTTGAAGTGGCCGGTCTCGACCCAGACGATGTCGGCCTCTACATTATCAACGACCCCGACCTGAATGCTTTCGTGGCAAACGGCCAGCGTATTCACCTGCACACGGGGCTGCTGATCGCGGCCGATACACCTGGTCAGATCAAAGGCGTAATCGCGCACGAAACCTGCCATATTGCCTGCGGTCACAGTATTTCGCGCTCAAGAGCGGCGAATGTCGCGAGCCGACCGGCACTCATCTCCATTGGCCTCGGCGTGCTTGCAATGGCTGCAGGCGCTGGTGACGCCGGCGCTGCGCTGATCGCAAGCTCCCAGCAGTTTGCAGCACTTAACTTCTTCGTCCATACGCGCGCCGAAGAAGCGACGGCAGATGCAGCGGCCGTGTCCTATCTCGCGCAGCTTGGACAGTCACCCTCTGGTATCGTTGACTTCTTCGACAAGTACCGCGTTCAGGAAGTGCTGTCGGAATCGCGCCGCTATCCCTACTTCCGCTCGCACCCACTCGCCTCTGACCGGATCAGGACGACGCGTGCGCTGGCTGAAGATACTGGCCTCATGGATGTCGAACCGGACGCGCAGACAATTCGCGAATTTGAGTTGATGCAGGCAAAACTGATCGGCTTCCTGGAGCCTCTTGCCCGGGTCTACCAGAAGTATCCGCGCACCGAAGATAGCGAGCCGGCCCGCTATGCCCGCGCGATCGCGGCTATGCAGTCCTCAGACATGACGTCCGCGCTGAGCGAGATCGATTCTCTGCTCGAGGAATTTCCAGAGAATCCATACTATTGGGAGCTGAAGGGGCAGGCACTGTTCGAAATGGGCCGCGCGGCTGAATCGGTTGAACCGCATGCAAAGTCACTGGAATACCTTCCCGGCCATCCGCTTCTACTGATCAATTATGGACGCTCACTCATTGCGCGGGCCGAACAGGGCGATCTGGAAGCTGGCGAAGAAGCCTTGCGCGATGCGCTGATAAGGGAACCGGACAATTCTTTCGCCTGGAACCAGCTCGCCGCCGCATTGGAGAAGCAGGGTCGGCGCGCCGAGGCCGAACTCGCGACGGCGGAGTCCGCCTATCATATCGGCGACTATCAGCGTGCACACATCTTTGCGCGCCGGGCTATTGAAGACCTTGAGGAGGGTACGTCGGAAGCGCGGCGTGCAAATGATATCCGGAACGTCACAGACCCCGCCCTGCCGGAGAATCAGGATTACTGGCGCCGCCGCGGCTAGATCGACGATCACGCGATTGTCAGTAGCTGGCCTGCTTACATATTGAGACAAATGCAATGAATTGCGGGTAACGAAACGCACTGAACAGTATTGATACAGGACGAGACATGACCCTCAAACTGGCCCCGCTGGCCGCATTCTCCCTCCTTGCCTTCACGCCTGCCTGTGCCCAGCAGGACAGTGGCGCGCCGCAAAACCGCGAAGAGATCGAAGAGATCGTGCGCGACTACATTCTGGAAAATCCGGAAATCATTGAGCAGGCGATTATCAAATTGCAGCAGCGCGCAGACGCACAGGAGGCTGAAACTTCACGTCAGGCGATCGCGTCCGCCACAGCAGAGCTATACGAGAGCGAGGCCGACTATTCGGTTGGGCCGGATGATGCGCCAGTAACGATGGTTGAGTTTTTCGACTATCGCTGCGGTTACTGCAAACGCTCCATGGAGTGGACCATGAACATCCCTGAAGCCTATGACGGCAAGGTCCGGGTGATCTTCAAGGAGTTTCCGATACTTTCCCCGGAGAGCGAAAAAGCCGCCCTCGCCGCGCTCGCAGCAGGCGAACAGGGCCTCTACACCGAAATGCACCGCGAACTCATGGAACTCGACAACTCCAGCGGCTTCACGCCGGATGAAATCGACGCTGCTGCAGAGCGCGCAGGGGTCGACGTCGCTCGCATGCGCGCCGACATGGGCTCGGTGCGCCTTCAGAAGGTCGTTGCAGACAACAAGATGCTAGCCCGCCGCGTAGGTATCGACGGCACACCTGCATTCCTCGTCGGTGACCAGCTCGTTTCCGGTGCGAACCGGTCTGCGGTGACGCAGATGCTGGACGCCGCGGTTGCGCGCGAAAGCTAGGCTAAATCAGACCAGCGAGCGGTGAGGATGGATCAGCATAGCGTTTGCGACCCATCCGCCCCGCCAGATAGGCCTCGCGTCCGGCAATAACAGCATGCTTCATCGCGCGCGCCATGCGAACAGGATCCTTGGCCTCTGCGATGGCCGTGTTCATCAGGACGCCGTCGCAGCCAAGCTCCATTGCCATGGCCGCATCCGACGCGGTGCCAACCCCTGCGTCGACGATCACCGGCACGCGGGCCTGCTCGACGATGAGACGGATATTGAGCGGGTTCTGGATGCCGAGTCCTGACCCGATAAGAGAGCCGAGCGGCATGATCGCGCAGCAGCCTGCCTCTTCGAGTTTGCGGGCATAGACCGGGTCGTCAGAGCAATACACCATGACCTGAAAGCCATCAGCGATGAGAGCTTTCGCCGCGCTGAGCGTTTCTTCCATGTCAGGATAAAGCGTCTTCTGGTCGGAAAGCACTTCTAGCTTCACGAGATCCCAGCCGCCAGCTTCACGCGCAAGACGAAGCGTCCGAACGGCTTCGTCGGCGGTGAAGCAACCCGCCGTATTCGGCAGGTAGGTGTACCTGTCAGGTGAAACGTGATCCTGCAGCCGGTCCTCGTCCTTATTGGACAGGTTCACGCGCCTCAGGGCGACCGTGACCATCTCCGCCCCTGCCGCTTCAGCAGCTTCAGCGTTCTGGGCGTAGGACTTGTACTTGCCGGTGCCGATGATGAGGCGCGACTGGTATTCGCGCCCGGCGATCTTGAGCGTATCGTCTGTCATGGTGAGCTAGGTATGTGACAAACCGGCCCAAAGCTAGGGGGGCGGATGTCAGAACTGGTACGCCGCTCAGGAAAGGCCAAACTTCGATGGATTATCCCGAATATAGGCTTCGAGCTGTGGCAGCCCCTTCTTGATGCCTGACGACATCTGCCCCGAAATGAGAGGCCCGAGAATGAAGGGTGCCTTGGCCCGGAAGCGCCAGTCCAGACGACAACCGCCCGGCGTATTCACCAGTTGATAGTCCTCGACGCATGCTTTCAGCGGAAGCGTCGATTTATCGAAGCGGAACGCCATGCGCTTATTGTCTTCCCAGGCAAAGAAGACTTCTTCGACGGCCTGCTCACCTATCCAGACCGTGCGTGTCGTGCCAACGGCGAATGGTTCGGGCGAAGTCCACTCGACTTTTGTAATCGGCAGCCACTTGGTCCAGGTATCTCCATCCAGCAGCGCTTTCCAGACGACCTCACGGGGAAATGGAAACTCATGGCGGACAAGCTTGGTCTTGGAGGCGTCTGCGATGAACTCCTCACCGACTTCCTCATGCTTCTTCAGTTTCTTCGCCATCACGAGCTCCTTGACTGTCAATGTTGGGCCTAGCACCGCGCGTTGGCAGCTAAAAGGCAGGTCCTTAGGGAAGGTCAGCCGCCGCCGACAAATTGCACAATTTCGAGCCGGTCATCAGGCTGCAGCACCGTCTGATTGTGCAATGACTTCGGGACGATTTCCCGATTGCGCTCGATTGCAACGCCGCGCGGATCATCGGTCAGCTTCGCAACAAGGTCCGAGAGAGTTGCGCCATCCTCGATCTCAAATTCATCGCCGTTCACGAACACTTTCATCTGGCGCTCTCCTCTCAGGTTCAATGGCTTGCCATGCGCGGGAAACGCGCGCAAACGGAAGCCATGACCAAGCCGATTTATGTCCTTAACGGACCAAATCTCAACCTTCTGGGCACACGTGAACCGGAAATCTACGGGTACGATACGCTCGCAGACATCGAATCACGTCTTCGCCAGAAAGCGGGCGATCAAGCGCTAGAGTTCCGCCAGACCAATAGCGAAGGCGAGCTGGTCGACTGGGTTCAGGAAGCGTCCCGCGAGGCGGGCTGCCTGATCCTGAATGCTGGCGCATACACACATACCTCTGTCGCGCTGCATGATGCCTTGCGCGCTTGCACCGCTCCTCTGATTGAGGTTCACCTGTCAAACCCGGCGGCACGTGAAGCGTTTCGCCAGACAAATTATGTGGCTCCCGCAGCCGTGGCTTCGATTGCAGGGCTTGGTCCGCATGGTTATGAAGTCGCACTCGAAGCTGCGATAAGAATGAAAGCTTGAGGACACACAATCTGATGAGCACCGCAAAGAACAGCCTCGACACCGGCCTCGTCCGGGAACTCGCCGCCATCCTCCGGGATGCAGACCTTGGCGAGGTTGAAGTCGAGCACGACGGCCTTCGTATCCGGGTCAGCAAGGCAAGCCCGATGCAGGCCCCAGCACCTGTCCAGTATGCTGCAGCGCCTGCCCCGGCCGCCGCACCGGCGGCACCAGCATCGCCTGCAGCTGCGGCATCGGCTCCAGCCGCCGCGCCAGTTTCTGAAAATGCCGTCACCAGCCCAATGGTTGGGACCGTCTACCTGTCTCCAGAGCCAGGCTCGAAAGCCTTCGTCCAGGTTGGCGACAAGGTAAAGAAGGGCGACACGCTGATGCTCGTCGAGGCCATGAAGACGTTTAACCCCGTCGAGGCACCGCAGGCCGGCACGGTTAAAGAAATCATCGTGCAGGACGCCCAGCCTGTGGAGTTCGGCGAACCGCTGATCGTCATTGAGTGAGGCAAGCGGCATGATCGAGAAAGTCCTTATCGCCAACCGGGGCGAAATCGCCCTGCGCATTCACCGGGCCTGTAAGGAAATGGGCATCGCCACTGTTGTGGTACACTCGGAAGCAGACCGGGATGCAATGGCAGTCCGTCTCGCCGACGAGAGCGTCTGCATCGGCCCGGCACCGTCTTCCGAAAGCTATCTGAAGAAGTCACGCATTCTCGCCGCCGCAGAAATCACGAATGCCGACGCGATCCATCCCGGTTATGGTTTTCTCTCCGAGAATGCCCAGTTCGCCGAAATGGTCGAAGCTCACGGGCTGAAGTTCATCGGACCGAAAGCGCAGCACATCCGTACAATGGGTGACAAGATCGCCGCCAAGCAGGCGATGATCGACGCCGGCGTCCCCGTCGTGCCAGGCTCCGATGGTGGCGTGAACAGTATTGGTGACGCCAAAAAGATTGCCAAGAAGATTGGTTATCCGGTCCTGATCAAGGCTGCAGCTGGCGGCGGTGGCCGTGGTATGCGCGTTGCCAAGACCGAAAAAGAGCTGGAGAGCGCAATCCGTGCGGCCAAGAACGAGGCCCGGTCCGCGTTTGGCGATGACGCGGTCTACCTTGAGAAATATCTCGGCACGCCGCGCCACATCGAAATCCAGGTAATCGCGGACAGCCACGGCAATGTCGCCCACCTCTGGGAGCGCGACTGCTCGCTGCAGCGCCGCCACCAGAAGGTCTTCGAGGAAGCTCCATCCCCTGCCCTTAACCAGGCCCAGCGCGAAGAGATCGGCAATATTGTCGCTCGCGCGGTCGAGAAGCTTGGCTATCTTGGCGCAGGTACGATGGAATTCCTCTATGAGGACGGCAACTTCTACTTCATCGAAATGAATACCCGCCTGCAGGTGGAGCATCCGGTGACGGAGATGATCACGGGCATCGACCTAGTTCGCGAACAGATCCGCATTGCCGACGGCAAGAAGCTCTCCTTCACGCAGGAAGATGTCCTGCTAGTCGGTCATGCCATCGAATGCCGGATCAATGCCGAGCACCCGGAAACCTTCGCGCCCTCACCTGGCACGATAACTGACTTCCATGCCCCAGGCGGACCGGATGTGCGTCTCGATAGCGCGGCCTATGCCGGCTACAAGATCCCACCGAATTATGACAGCCTCATTGGCAAGCTGATCGTGCACGGCCGCACGCGCAATGAGTGCATTATGCGCCTTCGCCGCGCGCTTGATGAGATGGTGGTTGGCGGCGTTCACACGACACTGCCGCTGCACCAGCGTCTCGTCGAAGCGCAGGATGTCGTCGACGGCAACTACGATATCCACTGGCTGGAGCGCTTCCTCGCAGCCAATTCGGCGGCCTAAACGAACGCTGGACATATGTCGGACCGGTTCAATGCGGACATGCTGCTCGACTGCTATCGGCAGGGCGTTTTCCCTATGGCTGATTCGCGCGAGGACATGAATCTGTTCCTTATCTCTCCGGAGATCAGGGGCGTTCTGCCGCTCAAGGGATTTCACGTGCCGCGGCGCTTGCGAAAGACCGTGCGAAAGGAACCTTACCGTGTGACGGTTGATCAGGCATTCTACCGTGTCATGGAAGGCTGCGCCGAAGATACACCCGACCGCCCGACGACTTGGATCAATGTGCCCATCCAGAACCTCTACAGCTCGCTGCACAAGCGGGGTTACGCCCACTCCGTCGAGTGCTGGAATGATGAGGGAGACCTCGTCGGTGGTCTTTACGGCGTATCTCTGGGGGCAGCGTTTTTCGGCGAGAGCATGTTCTCCCGCGCAACCGACGCATCGAAGATCGCGCTTGTCCACCTCGTCGCTCGGCTGATCGAGGGTGGCTATGAGCTACTGGATGCACAGTTTCACAACCCGCATCTTGAGCAGTTCGGACTGCTTGAGATGAAGAAGGCAGACTTCATCAAGCGCCTTGAAGCAGCTCTTTCGCACGGAGGCGACTTCTATTCGTCGGGAACGACCGGCGAGGACAGGCTATCGGGCGAAGGCTGCCTGCACCTGATCACCCATACGTCGTAGACAGGGTGTTCGAGTGCGCTAAGGCCCGGCGTCGACGCGAACATCCAACCTGAAAAGAGCGGTCCAGCCGGTTCGTTTTCGCTCTCTGTCACCGACGGAGACTCGTCAGATGTCTCGGCAGCGCTCATTTCCGCCCGTACTTCAGACGCAAGGCGCGGCTTTGTCAACGTATTGGTCTCGACGTAGTCTGCTTCCTTGATCTGTAGAAAGGCAGCGCTCTCTGGCGGTTCTTCCGGGGGGGTCTGGAAGCAGACCTTCAGATCAATCTCGAGGACACCAAAGACAATCGGCGCCCCGACCTCAATTTCGAAGTCAGCAGACCGGCCTGTAATCTTGTCGAGCGCCCGCAGCGTCGCCATTTGCTCCTGCGAGTAGGTCGGAGCGCTGCTCGCCTGCTCTTCTTCCTCAAACGCGTCATCCTCAGCAGCACCAGCATCGAAGGCGCCTTCTTCAAGATCCGAGTTTCCCTGCGCTGTCGCCCCGCCAAGGGTCAGCGCGGCCATGGCTGCGGTGCAGAAAAGGCGCTTCACTCTGTTTCTCCTGCCGGTTCATCTTCGGTGTCGCTGACCGAACCATTCGATTGGGGAGAATCTGTGTTCACACCGGCATCATCTTCAGGTGAGCTCATCGTGTTGTCATAAGACCCGGATGCGGAAGAGGAGCTATCGTCTCCGCTGCCGCTCGCGAATGAAGCCATGAGCGTCAGAAGGTCGACGCTGCCCTGCGTGTACAGGATCTCGCCACAACCGCTCTCGCCGAATAGTTCCTCGCCCTGCGGGCAAGGTTCGATCTGGCCGAAACCAGAGGCTGGCTCGAGATTAATGTAGCTACCCCCCAGCAGACCCTCGGACTGTATACGGGCGGTCGTGCCATCATCGAGTGGGACGAGATCACGAGAAATAGCAAGCGTGACCAGCGCTTCTGCGCGCTCTGTATTCAGCCGGATATTGCGCACCGTACCGACTTTCACGCCGGCCATGCTGACCTCGGTCCCGACATTGATACCTTTGGCGCTATTGAAGCGGGCCCCAAGTTCGACAGTGCCGGAAGAGGCTTCCGCGCGATCGGTGCCATTCCCTATAGCGAACCACATAAAAACTGCGGCGACACCCAGCACGGCGGCGCCAATGATCGTTTCGAGAGCGGATTCACGCATCTGGGGTCCAGGCCTCATAATCGGCGTCGGACTTGCGGCGGTTTCCACCTTCGCTAAGCGCGCCTTTCGGACGGTAGGCGAACAGCGTGCCCGTCATGTTGGGTTTGTGATCTCTCTCCCAACTGCGGCGGTCAAGCGGCTTTTGCGTTGGTGGTTCATCCAGCGTGTGGTGCAGCCAGCCATGCCAATCGGCGGGCACTTTGGAAGGCTCTGCAAGCCCTTTGTAAACCACGTAACGACGGTTGCGGCGTTCGATGGAGACCTTGCGGTCTTCGTAGTACGTGTTGCCGTAATCATCGGTGCCGACATAGTTGCTGCGGCGTTTGATGTCGAACAGGCCGCCAAGCGTGACGCCATTCCACCAGGTGAAGAGTTTGAGCATGTCGCGATCCTGAAACTTCTGTGCGCAATCTGGAATATGGAGCAGGTCCTGCGGCGAATCCAGTTATGGATCGGCTCACAATATAAGTAACGGGCCGTCAAGCCTTCTGCATCACCCACCAGGGTATGAAGACGACCGGCCGACACCGATGCGAAAGAAAGACGATATGAGCCGACAGCAGCATGCAGACAAGGTCTTCCGCGATGCGATGCAGTCAGGACGTGTCAGTCCGATCCTGCCACTGGATACGCTTGTACTGCTACCGCAAAGGCGTTTTGCCGCAGACGGCGCCGCTGCCCTTCGCGAGGCTTTGGATACCCGCACAAGCGACCGGCTGGAAAAGGAATCCCGCCTGGGTCTGGCGGACCTTGTCGAACAGCTCGGGGTTGCTCCCAAGAATGCAGAGCTCGCTGAAGCTCTCAATGCAGGTCTTCCAGCGCAAATGATCGAAGCGGGAATCACGCATCCTGAAGGTTTCCCCGGGCTGGAGCGCTGGCTGAGGCGCAGCGCCATGTCAGCTGATGAGCAGGTGCCGGTTGGCCTCGATGCATCCCAGTATCTTGAGGTGCCGACGCTAGCTGAACACGCGCTCAATGAAGGCATCAGCCTCAGCGTGTGGCCAGGTCCTGCACCCTCGGGCGACGCGCCAGCGTGCGCCTTGGACATCTCCGCGTTCATTTCCGCCGAAGGTCTGGAAGCAGGTCTGCTGCATGACACGCTCTCAGCCCTCCCAGACCTCATGCCTGATGAGACCGTCATGGTCATCGTGCACGGTGTTGCAGCCGGTGCACTCGCCCTCGGCGCGACTGACGAGACTTCGTTCGTCCAGAAGGGCCGCGCGCTTTGTGAGGCTCTTGCCTGCCTTGTTTCGGGCTGGACGTTATCGGCCGAAACGGCGGAACTTCTTGGCGCTAGCATTGCCGATTTCAAACCAGTCAAAGGCTTGCGCCTCGCTGCCATGCCGCTTCGTGCAAGCAATGAGACAACCTTCACACCCGCAAGTGATGGTCTGTCCGGTGAGGTCGCGCTGGTACAGGCCGCTGAAGAGGCTGGTGCCAGCGCCTCGCCAGCTGCCATTACGTCGTTGCTACGTCTCGCGCCAAGTGCTGCAGACGAGCTACGCGAGACACTTCACGCAGGGTGCGACCTCGACAGGCTGGACGGAATCGATAGCGACGCTCTCAACGCCCGCGGCTTCTCTGACGAAGCGGTCATCAGGGTTCGCAACGCCCTCAAGGAAGGCCTACCACTCGGCGCGGCCTTCTCTCGCTGGGTGCTTGGGGATGATGTTATCGCTTCACGCCTGAAACTCGCTCCTGAAAGCTTTGATACAGACGGGCGCCCATTGCTGCGCATGATCGGTTTTTCCGATGAAGAGATCGTTGCGGCGGATGCATGTGTCAGTAGCGCATCAGAAACAATTGCGCGCGAAGTCCTGCTAAGGCACGGCATCACATTGCCTGACCCACGCGCCTTCGAATTCGCCGTCGCGGCGCCATTGGCAGCCAGCGGCGCGCTTGTCTGCATTGATGCCAGCGCGTGGGACGAGCATGCCGACCGCAGCGCGGCGCTGGAAGCTGGCATCGCGCTCTATCTGCGAGCGCGCAACCGTGGCGAAGACGGGGCTGCTTCGGACAGGATGAACGCCATCATGGAGCTCGCCGAGGACCTGCACGCTGAAGAGGCCCGGGCGATAACGCAAATGAGCCTAGGCGCCGACAGTTTCGACGAGACTGGCAAGCCTGCGCGCCGCACGCGCCTGCCGGACCGGCGTAAGGGCTATATCCAGAAATCGACGGTGGGTGGCCATAAGGTCTACCTGCACACAGGCGAATTTGCAGATGGCGCCCTCGGTGAAATCTTCATCGACATGCACAAGGAAGGCGCCGCCTTTCGCTCGCTGATGAACAATTTTGCGATCGCCGTGTCGCTCGGCCTGCAATATGGCGTGCCTCTTGATGAATATGTCGACGCGTTTGTCTTCACCCGGTTCGAACCGGCCGGCGAGGTGACTGGCAATGATCGCATCACGAAAGCGACCTCCATCCTCGATTATATTTTCCGTGAGCTCGCCATTTCCTATCTTGGCCGCGACGACCTTGCGGAGCTTGGCGACGATGTCAGCCATGACGGACTTGGCCGTGGCTTGAAGGACGGAACCAGAGAAGGGCCACAGCCGCTGCCAGATGAAGCCGTACAGTTCATCTCGCGCGGCTTTTCACGCGGTCAGCTGCCGGATAATATAGTCATTCTAGAGCGCAAGCGGGCAGAGCGCGATGAAGCCGCGTCAACTGCAGAACTCGACGAGGATGACGACGCCGAAGACTACCTTGGTGACCCATGCCCTAATTGTTCGAGCTTCACCCTCATGCCGACAGGCGATGAACGTGTCGCCCATTGCGCTACCTGTAATGAGCCAACGCGGTCTGAATCCGGATTCAACTAAGTGGGGAATCTGGCAGCGCGATTGCGTGAGAGCCGGGTAAGTCTTATCCCCAGCTCCACAGGTGTGCCATGCTGAAACATTTCCTGACCGCTTTCGCGTTTGCCGCCCTCGCCCTGCCTTCCAACGCACAGAACGCAGGCGAGATTGCGAAGGTTCGTAACGGCCAGTCCTGCTCAGGATGCAACCTCTTTCAGGCAGATCTTGCCTATCTTGATGTGGCTAACGTCAACGTTTCCGGTGCCCGGCTCCGCCAGAGTGACATGCAGTTGTCCACGTTTGATAACTGGAACCTTCGCGGCACGAACCTGTCAGTCACGAATATGTTCGGCGTGCGTTTCAACGCTTCGAATTTTTCCAATGCGAACCTAGAGAGCGCGACGCTGGTGGGTGGCTATTTCGGCTCTTCCAATTTTTCCGGAGCGAGCCTCGCCGGCGCAAATCTATCCGGCGCAGACCTTCGTCTTGCCAAGGGTCTGACCCAAGCACAGCTGAGGAAAGCTTGCGGCGATCAGGCCACGCGCCTGCCTGCGGGAATGACCATTCCGCGGTGCGGCTAGAGAGACACACCCCAGCGTCCGTTTACAGTCATTACCGGGAATTCAGTTCAAAGCTGGCTCTGGACCTCGTAAAAACACCGCATGCTTAGATTTCGTCGCATGTCTGTCATCCTGGCGCTTGCCGCTTGCGGGGTCGCGTCCGGAGCAGCGAACGCTCAATCAAAGTCGACCCGCGTTTCCTGGGCGCCGGCTTATGGCGGGTCCTGTGTGAGCTGTGACCTTCGCGGACGCAATATGTCCGGCGGCGATATTTCAGCTGCACACTACCCCAAAGCCAATGTCTCCGGAGCATTCCTGCGCGGTACGCGCGCTCTCAATATCGATCTTTCCGATGCCATGGCGAAGGGTACGGATTTCCGCCGCGCGACGCTTGATGGTTCCAGGCTTTCGAACACTCAGTTTGAGGGCTCGCGCTTTGAGCGAGCCAGTCTGCTCAATGTGAACCTGTCGGGAGCCTCGCTTTCTGACACCCATCTCACAGGCGCGCACTTCGGCGCGGCAACGGCAACTGGAACAAATTTTTCACGAGCGCGCGCATCTGGAACAGATTTTTCCGGTGCCAATCTGACCGGCGCTGTCTTTGAGGGCGCAGTCCTTCGCGAGGCACGGTTCAACAACGCTATCCTCAACGGGACCTCGTTTGCGAATGCGGACCTGCATGGGGCCCGGCTAACAAATATCCGCCTGATCAATGTCAGTTTCGAAGGTGCGACCGGTCTGGAGAGCACCGTCTTCGAAGGTAGCTGCGCTGGCGAGAAGACAAATGTACCGGCAGGCATCGCACTTCTATCCTGCCAGGCCGTGCGGCTCCCTGGACGCGAAGAACTCCGCGGCGGCCTGATCCAGACGGCCGGGCAATAAAAAAACGCCCTCCGAGCAATCGAAGGGCGTTTGTCTAATCACTGAATAATGGAGCCGGCTTCGCTCAGTCCTTTTTGGCCTGCGGCGCAAGACGGATGTTAAGCTCGCGAAGCTGCTTGTCGTCCACAGCGGATGGTGCCTGCATCATCAAATCGCGAGCCTGCTGGTTCATCGGAAACAGTGTGACATCGCGCAAATTGTCGACCTCTGCGAGGAGCATGACGATACGGTCAACGCCCGGCGCGATACCGCCATGCGGTGGGGCGCCGAAGCGGAACGCATTCAGCATGCCGCCAAACTCTGCCTCGACCACATCGGCCCCATATCCTGCCAGCTCGAACGCTTTCAGCATGATGTCAGGACGGTGGTTCCGGATTGCGCCGGAGGACAGCTCAACACCGTTACAGACGATATCGTACTGAAAGGCTTTCAGATCGAGCTGCTTCTCGACCGTATCGGCCTGCTCCAGCGCTTCCATACCACCTTGCGGCATGGAGAACGGGTTGTGCGAGAAGTCGATCTTCTTGTTGTCCTCGTCCCACTCATACATCGGGAAATCGACGATCCAGCAGAACTTGAAGATACCCTGCTCGATGAGCTCCAGCTCTTCGCCAACCTTGTTACGGGCTGCACCAGCCAACTTGTAGGCGGCGTCGTGATTGCCTGCGGAGAAGAAGATGCCGTCACCGGCGCCAAGTCCGAGATGGTCAAGGAAAGCCCTCAGGTGATCGGCGTCGAAGTTCTTCAAGACCGGGTCCTGGCTGTCGACACCACCGACATCGGCTTCTTTGAGGCGCGCATAGCCAAGGCCAGGCGCCTGCATTTCCTTCTTCGCCCACTTGTCGAGGTCATCGAAGAATTTGCGTGACTTCTGCTCAGCCGCTTTTGGCGCTGGGATGGCAATAACCTTTCCGCCACCTGCGATGATCTTCGCGAAGATGGAAAAGCCTGTCTTACTATCATCGGCAAAGAAGTCAGTGACGTCGGCAAGTTCGATCGGGTTGCGCAGGTCCGGCTTGTCAGAGCCGTATTTCGCCATGGCCTCAGCATATGGAATGCGCGGGAACGGGCCTTCCGGCATCGAGCGTCCCTTTCCCTGCCAATCTGCGAACTCTTCGAAGACGCCGCGCATTACAGGTTCGATTGCCTGGAAGACATCTTCCTGCTCAACAAAGCTCATCTCGATGTCAAGCTGGTAGAACTCGCCAGGGGAGCGGTCGGCGCGCGCGTCCTCGTCGCGGAAACACGGCGCGATCTGGAAGTAACGGTCGAAACCCGACACCATTAGGAGCTGCTTGAACTGCTGGGGTGCCTGAGGCAGGGCGTAGAATTCACCAGGGTGCAGACGCGACGGTACGAGAAAGTCACGTGCGCCTTCCGGGCTTGAAGCCGTGAGGATCGGCGTCTGGAATTCGGTAAAGCCCTGCTCGATCATGCGGCGGCGCAGGCTCGCAATGATCTGACTACGCAGAACCATGTTCTTGTGCAGCGTCTCACGGCGCAAATCGAGATAGCGGTGCTTCAGACGGATGTCTTCGGGATAGTCCGGCTCTGCGAACACTGGCAGCGGCAGCTTGGCTGCAGCGCTTTCAATGACCAGCGTCTCGGCGGGCAGTTCGATCTCGCCGGTCGGCAGTTCTGGATTCACCGCTTCAGCATCGCGTGCAATCACCTCACCGGTGACCGTCAGCACGCTTTCGGCAGTCGCGCGCTTGGCGTCTTCGTAGAAGGACGCGTTTGGATACACCACGACCTGCGTCAGGCCGTAATGGTCGCGCAAGTCAATGAACAGGGCGCCAGCATGCTCGCGGCGGCGGTGCAGCCAGCCAGAGAGTTTTACCGTAGCGCCAACATCAGACTTGGTGAGTTCGCCGCAGGTATGGGTGCGGTAAGCGTGCATTCTCTCACTCCGAGGATTCTTGAGGCCTGAGAAGCTTTGTGAACCTTCCCCTCGCCATTGTTGTGCGGATGCGATACGCGTGCGCGCCATGACTGACAAGACGCTGACGCCGATTACACAGCAGGAAGAGCTGCAAAAGTTCTGCGATTCGCTTTCGGCGAGCGATTTCATCTGTGTCGATACCGAGTTTCATCGCGAAACGACCTTCTGGCCCGAGCTGTGCCTGATCCAGGCCTCCGCGCCCGGCGTGGAAGGCGTTATCGATCCCAAGGCAGATGGCATCGATCTCGCCCCCTTCCTTGATCTTCTAGCGGACACGTCGCGCGTGAAAGTGTTTCACGCTGCGAGGCAAGACATGGAGATCTTCAATAAGCTGATCGGCACACCGCCTTCCCCGGTATTTGATACACAGATCGCGGCGATGGCCCTCGGCCTTGGTGATTCCATCTCCTACGACAATTTGATCCAGCGCGTGCTTCGCCGTCATATCGACAAGTCGAGCCAGTTCACCGACTGGAAGCGGCGCCCGCTGTCGGACAAACAGCTCGCTTATGCACTGGGCGATGTGACCCACCTGCGCGACGCCTATCTTTGGATGCGTGATGAGCTTGAGAAGCGCGGACGAATGGAATGGATTGCCGAAGAGATGGGCAGCCTCTCCGAGCCGGCCCTCTACGACACCGACCCAAAGAATGCCTGGCAGCGGCTGAAAGTTCGCAAGACGCACAAGGAATATCTTGCTGTGTTCGCATCTGTCGCCGAATGGCGTGAGCGTCAGGCCCAATCGCTGGACAGGCCGCGTCGGCGCATCCTGAAAGATGACGCCATTCAGGAAATCGCCGACCAGAAACCGAAATCTGAAGAGCAGTTCGACAGGCTGCGCGCCGTACCCAAAGGTTTTATCCGATCACGCAATGCCGACGGTTTGCTGCAGACCGTCGAAAACGCGCTGGCCGATCCTGACGCCTACGCCCCGCCTGCACCACAGCGCAAGCAGAACCCCCAAACACCTGCCGGTGCTCCGGAAATGCTGAAAGTCCTGCTGAAGTATGTAAGCGAGGACAGTGACGTGGTTCCGCGCCTCATCGCGAACGCGGCCGACATCGAACGGATCGCGCGCGGTGAGACCGATAAGGACATCCCGGCGCTGACAGGCTGGCGTTATGAGGTGTTCGGTCAGAAAGCGCGCGCGCTGCTCACAGGTAAACTCGCCCTTTCGTTCGAGAATGGACAGGTTCGGCTTTTTGAACCGAAAAGCTGAAACGACTAGCCAGCCTGTTCGGCTGTCACGATTTGCGCATCGAGATCCACAAAGGTGGCCAGCTGCTCGAACCGCTTCTTTACGGTGCCAGAGATCATGTCTTCACTGCCGGGCTCTACCTCCAGAACAAGTTTCGACTTGGACGCCTTCAGCTTTACTTGTTTGAGTAGTGGTGCCGAGCGCCCGGAATAAACTGCGCCAAGCCGCATCGCCGCTCCCATGATACGAGCGAGCTGATCATCAGATTCCAGTCCCAGTCGCGCGAACGGCTTCGGTCTCTGGAACTTGTGTGTGTAGCGTGCACCTGTCGCGTGCGCGAGCAGCACGCGTTCATCATGCGTAATACCGCGAATGGGCGAGCGCAGGATCAAGTAATAGGCCATGTCAGCCCGGTGGTCGGGATGAAAACGTCCGCCACAGTCAGCCATCAGACAAGCAGCTCGAAACAGGCGTTGGCGAGAGTGGGAGCGCGGCAGGACTGGCCTAATAAACTGGTACAAAGCCTCCCCGAAAGCCATCTGGGATGCTTCAAGCCTAAGGAATGCAATCGTTCCGTCGATAAGTGCATCGCCAAACGGCTCGCGCATCGTTTCGAAAAGCAGCTTTTCGCCTCGATCGAAGAGAACGCCCTCGCGCAGGCCGTTTGCGGAGATCAGGACTTCCTTGAACCCACCCGCATCAAAAACTTCATCAAGGACGAGCGCGGCATGAATGATCGTGTCATACCGGCGTCCGACCAGACTGGAAATGCGCCCGGCCAGTTCCTTATCACGTTGCGTCGCGAGCACTGTGCGCACAACCGAGCGAAGCGCCGGCCCCGTCATCCTGTAACCATGCAGGATGGCAAGCGGGTACGCCTTGATGTCCATATGAATGCCGGCCAGGGCGCGCCATGAGCCGCCCACCGCATAAAGCCTTCGATGCCCCTGATTCAGGAGCTCTGAGGACTTCAGGACTCTTCGAATGGCTTTGCGCCGCTCGGCCGGCTTGGCTTCATCTCCCCGCGGCATGGAAAACGGACCAAGCTTATGGGTTTCACCCTGCCCGTCCTGCCCGGCTGCAGAGATTGGCTGGAATTCGAGGCTGGAGCCGCCAAGATCACCGACCAACCCCTCTGGCTGGTCGAACCCTGTACGCACGCCAAGGGCCGATAGACGGCCCTCTTCAGGTCCCGGGAGAATACGAAGGCGCGCACCGAGTTCGGTCGCGGCCATGCGCGCAAACTCCGGCCCGTCTTCAGCATCCCGCACAGCTGCTGTCGCCACCGCCGTCACCTGCGTGACGCCGAGGCCGGTCAGGATCGCGCGATAGCGGCGAATGGCGGCCACAGCATCGACGACCCCTTCCGCGGACAGCCGCCCGGTCTCTGGCAGGCCGCGTCCCAGCCCGGCCAGAACCTTCTCGTTGAAGTATGGAAGCGCCGCAGCGCCTGTCACCTCGTAGATTACGAGCCGAACGGAGTTAGAGCCGATATCGACAACGGCAGCTTTCTCAGGCTGCAGCGCTAGCCTCATTTAGAGCCTCGCTTTTTTGGCGCGAGTCTCGGAGGGATCGACACGACCAGCGCATTGCCGCGTCCGGATAGCGAAGGATTTTCCATGAAGTACCGGTGAGCGCTGAAGCCCTTGCCGCGTTCTGGCGGGCGGAGGCGGTGAAACTCACCATCTCCGTCCATCTCCCAGCTTTGCTCGTCGTCATTGAGGTTGGCGATCATGATCTGGTTCAAGACCTGACGGTGTACTGTGGGGTTTTCCACCGGCACAAGCGCCTCAACGCGCCGCTTCAGGTTGCGCTGCATCCAGTCTGCTGACGAAATCCAGACCTTCGCTCGGGCCGATGGCAGGTATTCGCCATTGGCAAAGCAAACGATCCGGGAATGTTCGAGGAAGCGGCCAATCAGACTTTTGACCTGAATGTTTTCGGACAGTTCGGGCACGCCGGGGCGTAAGCAGCATATGCCGCGCACAACAAGGACGATGGGCACGCCAGCCTGGCTCGCACGGTAGAGCGCATCAATGACGTCCCCATCGACCAGCGAGTTCATCTTTGCCCAGACCCCGCTTGGTTTTCCTGCTTTCGCATTTTCAGCTTCCTGATCAATCATATCAATCAGGTAGGACTCGAGTGTGCGCGGCGACATCGCGATCTTTTCGAAATCTGGTGCGTTCTCAGGAGGTTCGCGATAAGCCGTGATGTAGTTGAACAGCTTGTTTGCGTCGCGGCCAAGGGCCGGATCCGAGGTGAAGAGCGACAGGTCTGTATAAATCCGGGCCGTCACCGGATGGTAGTTGCCCGTACCGAAGTGCGTGTAGGACACGAGCTTGCCGCCTTCACGGCGCACCACCAGCGAAACCTTTGCGTGGGTTTTGTAGTCCAGAAAACCATACACGACCTGAACACCAGCCCGTTCCAGATCGCGGGCAAGACGCAGATTGGTTTCCTCATCAAAGCGCGCCTTGATCTCAACGAGGGCGGTGACATTCTTGCCCATTTCGGCCGCTTCCTGAAGCGCCGCCACGATGGGAGAGTTTAGCGTGGTGCGATAGAGGGTTTGCTTGATTGCAACGACGTCCGGATCGATCGCGGCCTGGCGAATAAACTGGATTACGACATCAAACGATTCGTACGGGTGGTGGACGACGAAGTCTTTCGCCTTGATCGCGGCAAAGCAGTCGCCGCCCATTTCACGGATACGCTCGGGGTAGCGTGGTTCATACGGTTTGAACTGCAGGTCCATCCTGTCTTCGACGATCAGTTCGGACAGGTTTTTCATACCAAGAAGACCATGAAGAATCATGACGTCGCGAGGCTCGGAGCCAATCTCGCGTGTGATGAACTTCTCGAGTTCTTCAGGCGCATCACCGTCGATGTGAATGCGTACAATCCGGCCGCGCCGACGTTGCTTCAGCAAAATCTCGAACTCGTGGATGAGATCTTCTGCTTCTTCCTCAATCTCGATGTCGCTGTCGCGGACGATACGGAACACGCAATGTCCCAGCGAACGGTAGCCGGGAAAAAGCATGTTCATGAAAGTCGCGATTACGCTTTCAAGGCGCACAAACCGTATCGACTGTCTGTTCCGGTCCGGCAGGCGAATGAAGCGCGGTGAAAATGCCGGCATGGGCACGAGCCCGACCATCGCCTCGCCAGAATTCTCAGGCGCAAGCTGGAACGCGACCGCAAAGCCCAGATTCGGGATGAATGGAAATGGATGCGCCGGGTCGACGGCTTGCGGCGTCAACATCGGGAAGATATGGCTTTCAAAGTGATCGCGCAGCCAGCCAAGATCGGTTTTGGTAAGCTCACCGATCTTTTTTACTTCTATTTTCTCGTGATCGAGCAGCGCGCGAAGCTCTCGCCAGCAGGCCTGCTGCGACTCCATCAGCTTGGCAGACTGTGTTTCGATGGCCTCCAGCTGTTGCGACGGGATCATACCGTCCTGACTGGTGCGCACGACACCAGCCCGGAGCTGCTCGCGCAGGCCCGCATATCGGACCATAAAGAATTCATCGAGATTGTTCGCCGAGATCGACAAGAAACGAAGACGCTCAAGCAAGGGATGAGACACGTTGTGCGCCTCTTCGAGCACACGCTCGTTGAATTTCAACCAGGACAGCTCTCTGTTGAGAAAGCGCTGGGGCTGCGCAATCCAGGACTTCGCAAGCCGCACTGACGTCTTAGCTTCGGGCCTTGTTTCGGTCGTGCTCATCGACTGCCTCTCGTATGCCCTACCTATCTAGTCTTCAAATAGAGGGCGCGTGCCGTCCATCTCGTCCAGGATCTCACGGGCAAGAGGGACTGTTACCTCACGCCCATCACTCATTTCGTGAAGATTTTCCACGAAGTTTTCTATTGCCGCATAGCTGCGCTCTAGCCTGATGATCAGATAGGATTCTACTTCATCCGGCAGCTTCAGATAGCGGCGTTTCATTGCAGCCCTGAGACGGATCGACATCATATCATCATCGGGGGGGCCAAGCTCGATCAGTGTCATTGCGCTGAGTCGCGACTGAAGGTCTGGCAAGCGCGTGCGCCATCGCGCTGGTGGCAACCGTCCCGTCAACAGCAAGGAACCGCCATGACTGGCAGAGAGATTTATGAGCGATAGAAGGTTGTCGTCATTTTCAACAAGGTCAGCGCGGTCGACAGCAACAGGTGTACGCGCGATTGCGTCAATCTTCTTGTGTGAGAGCTTGGAAAGCGCCTTCGCGCCCAGCATCGCACCACCGGCCAGCTCACACCAGGCCTGAGCAGCCGTTGTGAGACCGGAGAGTTCATCGCCGACCAGACAAAAAGCAGCGGTCCGCCAGTCAGGCCAGCGCTTCAGGAGCGCAAGCGCGGTCCTGTTGGCATCGGTAACCGCCAGCGTGTCCAGCGTGTGCCCCTGGCCCGGGAATTCGAACTTGAGCTGACGGCTCTTCCGTTGGGGATGGTCCGTACGAGACACCAGGGCTAGCTCGGCGCGCGCGTTACCGCTGAGGTCATCACCCAGCCCAAATCATCAGCGTCCGCCGTCACACCGCGTTCGCGCAGGCCTGAGATGAACTTGTCGCGCTCGCCAGCGTAAGCGAACCGAACGACGGCTCCCTGACGGGAAAGACCGATAATCTCGAAACCAAACACTAGCGGCGAACGCGCCAGCGCACTTCGTAGCGAGTTCCATTCTGGAAGCGATGTAAACAGAACGGTCGCCTCGACGGGAGTGCGTTCGCCCGAACGAATGATTGCTGAGCGTTTCCATACAGTGTCGAGCAGGTCGGCTGCGTTCTCTGCGGCCGCCTCCAGCGTCGCAGAAGAACCGGTTGTGCCGAGATCGGTCTCACCCGCAGCGGTCACGCTAATCAGGCGGACCCGGTAGCTACCCGCATCGCCAAGCAGTTCAGCCTTGATCGCGCGGCGGGCATTTGCCGCCATGACGTCGCCCTGCATTTCCTGCCATGCCGAGGACGACGTGGCCGACGTGCCGCGTGAAGTTTCAAACGGCGCCAGGCGTCCGCGCGAAGAATTTGGCCAGGCGGAATTCCACGCAACCGCGTTCGCAGAGCTACGCACCGGGAATACGACGGATTTCGGCGCGAGTTGGTCGATATACGGAATGGACCGCTCATCAAGGAATTCGCGTACATTGGTCGGATTATAGACGACGGCGAGTTTGCCGACATATTTGCCGCCGCCGCGCTCTTCTTCTTCTACATCAACAGCTACGGCTAAACGGTTCGCCAGCGCGGCGCTGACCGCGCCTGACGAAAGCTTGCCGGAGCGGTCCTCCGGAAGCGTAAGGCGCTCGAAGAGCCTGTAGGCACCTTTGACACGCGCGGAGGCAAAGGCTTCCTGCTGGGCCTGGATCACACTGCCAGCGGTTTCTTCGACTTCGATCTCACGGATCGTGTAGATATCGCGCAGCTGGGCCGCCGCCGTGCCTGCTACGAAAAATACCACAGCAAACATCAGAAGGATTCGTCTGGTCATTTGGTCGCCTTTCCGACTCCGGTTCGAAATGTCCTTAGCAAGGCCGTAGGCACGATGGAACCGCCATGTCCGGCTGGCCGAATATTCATCCACATGGTAACGCGCTTCCCCATGACTTCAAAAGACAAACCCTCCCTCTCCTACAAGGATGCAGGTGTCGACATTGAGGCGGGCGAACGCCTTGTCGATGCGATCTCTCCATTGGCCAAGGCAACCCGCCGTGCAGGCGTCATGGGCGGTCTTGGCGGCTTCGGCGCTCTCTTCGACCTGAAGAAGGAGAACTGGAGGGACCCGATCCTCGTCTCAGGGACAGATGGTGTGGGCACCAAGCTCATGCTGGCCTTCGAGACCGGCATTCATAACACGGTCGGCATCGACCTCGTAGCCATGTGCGCGAATGATGTGCTGGCACAGGGGGCGGAGCCGCTTTTCTTCCTCGACTATTTCGCCTGCGGCAAGCTCGATGCGGGTATTGCCGAAGCGGTTGTGTCAGGCATCGCGGAAGGTTGCCGACAGGCAGGTTGCGCCCTAGTCGGCGGCGAAACGGCTGAAATGCCTGGCATGTATCCACCCGGCCACTACGACCTTGCGGGGTTCGTCGTTGGCGCTGTTGAGCGCGCGAATGTGCTGCCTCGCTTTGCAGAGATGAAGGCAGGCGACGTCCTGATCGGCGTCGCTTCGTCCGGCCCACACTCCAATGGCTATTCACTGATACGCCGCATCGTTGAGCGAACGGGCCTCGGCTGGGATGCAACTGCCCCCTTCGCGGACAAGCCGCTCGGCGACGCGCTGCTCACGCCTACCCGCCTTTATTCCCATGCCGCCCTGCCGCTTATCCGAAATGATCGGATCAAGGGGCTCGCCCATATCACGGGCGGCGGCCTGACTGAAAACGTCCCGCGCATGCTGCCTGATGACCTGACACCCCGCTTTGATCGTGCAGCGTGGCCGCTTCCGGATATTTTCCGCTGGCTGCAGGAAGAAGGAAATGTCGCCGAGGATGAGATGCACCGGACCTTCAATATGGGTATCGGCCTCGTTTTTGCGGTCGCGCCCGACCAGGTTGATCGCGCGATTGCAGAGCTTGAAGCGGTTGGCGAAAGCCCCATCATCATTGGTGACATCGTTCCCGCATGAGACGGCTCAATCTTGGCATCCTGATTTCTGGCCGAGGCTCCAATATGGAAAGCCTGCTACGAGCCTCGATCCATGAAGCCTACCCGGCGAAACCGAGGCTGGTAATCGCAAACAAAGAAGGAGCTCCCGGGCTTGACGCCGCGAAGCGGTTCGGGATTGGAACAGCGCTCATTCCGCACCGGCAGTTCGATGATCGCCGCGCCTTCGAAGAGGAGCTGCATAAAGCGCTCGTCCGGCACGAAATTGAAATCGTCGCGCTTGCAGGCTTCATGCGCGTGCTGACGCCTTGGTTTGTCGGCAAATGGGAAGGCCGGATGGTGAACATCCATCCATCGCTTCTACCTGCCTATCCAGGTCTTGATACCCATGCGCGGGCGATCGCGGCAGGTGAGAGCGAGGCTGGCTGTACAGTGCACTGGGTCAGCGAAGGCGTCGATGAAGGCGCGATTATCGGCCAGGCCCGCGTGCCCGTGAAAGCAGGCGATACCCCAGATAGCCTTGCCGAACGTGTTCTGATCGCCGAACATGAGCTTTATCCGCGCGCCCTGGCCGATGCGTGCCGAATGATTACTGCACCGTCAGCGCACTGAAACTGTCGAGCAACGCGCGCAGATAGACGTCCATAGCCCAACGATCAGAGTCGGCAGGCTTGTCGGCGAGGCGCGTCGCGCACTCGACGATGTCTGCAAGCTGGCGCACTTGCCCGCGTTCCAGGTCTCGCCCGGCCCGGTAAGCCAGCGGCCACCCCGGAAACAGCCGGCCCGGCACATCATCATGAAAAATCACGTGGCAGTTTTCGTGTCGCCAGTCCCGCCGGATACGCGCAAAGGAGCCGCGCACTGCTGCTTCATCACCTTCAATGACTTGTAGGCAAAACTGGTCCTGTTGAATCAGAAGTCCTGTGATCGCCGCCCTGCGGTTATGATCCCGCGCCGCCGCGAGAAGATCATAAAGCGCATCACCGTGAAGCGACGGTCGGGCTTTCGAAAGATAGATCAAACGTTTCAACGGCGCGGATCCTCCAGGCTACGACGAATCAACTATCGCGCGACAATGGTTAATTTGCGTTTACCAAACAAAAGGGCCCTCTCGCTTGCGACGAGAGGGCCCTCAATTCATCGATGCTGATGAGCGTTTAGCCCGTGATGTCAGCTTCGGAGAAGAACTGGCGGATCTCGATGGCAGCGTTCTCTTCGCTGTCAGAACCGTGAACCGAGTTCTCACCGATCGACTTTGCGTAGAGCTTTCGGATGGTGCCCTCTTCAGCGTCTGCCGGGTTGGTTGCGCCCATGACATCGCGATGAGCTTTGACGGCATTCTCGCCTTCGAGGACCTGAACGACGACTGGGCCTGAGGTCATGAAGTCAACGAGTTCACCGAAGAATGGACGCTCCTTATGAACTTCGTAGAAACGCTCGGCTTGCTCACGGGTCATCTTGATACGGCGCTGGCCGATGATGCGGAGGCCTGCCTTCTCGATGACAGCGTTCACGGCACCGGTCAGGTTACGCTCGGTGGCGTCCGGCTTGATGATCGAAAAAGTACGTTGGATAGCCATGAATGGCTCCTTCAATGGTCTTGATTGGTGTGAAACTCTCGCGCGGCCTATAGCGAGCAGGCTGCAGTCGGGCAACTCTTGCTGACAGGCTGGCCTTGAGCGACTAGGTTCAAGCCAGATTGCCGCGTGAGAAAAGGATTTCGGGCCATGATCGGTATTTTCAGATTGATGATAGCACTGGCCGTTCTGATTTCGGCAATCTACGCGCTCATCTGGCTCTGGACAGGCACCATTCCCGCCTACGGAGCAGAGATCATGGGGACGCTCGGCATTCTCACCATCGTTTCGTTGATCATATTGTTGATATCGAGGCCAAATAGCCCGCCAAAGGCCTAGCCGGCCTCTTTCCAGCCGCCCTGGTCTGTCTGCTGAAAGTAGCGGGTGGTGAGCCCTGCATCAGACGCCGCCTTATACATCTTGCGCGCCTTGTTGCGTACCGGCGTATCACCATCGTCGAACATCACCATGCACCGCGTATAAGACGCGTTGACCGGCATATCTGCCCCGTCCATCAATAGTGCGACGGCAGCCTCATTCAGGTTATCAGGCTTCTCAGCGATCAGGACCGGCTGACGCGCCGGGTCCAGGCCTGCTGCCTCAGCCTGTCCATGAGGCAGGAAACTCTGGTCATCGTACGTCCAGAGCGCCGCGTCCAGCGCCCCGCGACGACGGATATCGGGGCTGACGGCGAGCACGCGCCAGCCCCGCTCCAGACATTTCTCCAGCAGAGGCCCGGCCGCCTGCTCAAGCGTTGTGCGCTTGAGGTGATAGAACCACCATTCAGGTTTGCTGGTTTCACTCATGAACGGGCCTCAAACTGACTGAAGGCGTACAATTCGCGAAGCGTGAGGTCAGCGCATTGTTGGTTGAATGGCCACCCCCCGCAATCAGGTAGGTATTTGTATGGGTCAATTTCGAATGCGGAGGGAACGGTATGTCCCGCCGCAGCCATCTCCATCAAAGTCCAACCAAGCTCGTCATCGTCTATCCGCAGGTCTTTGTAGAGCCAAGTGTCGCGCGTGCACGCATCACCAGTGACGTCGCCGAAGGCCGCAACAAATTCCTCGAGTGTTACGGCCTTCTTCATGTCAATCAGCCCTCGTAATTGTCGGCGATCCAACGATCGAGCAGGCGCGGGCCGAATCCAGATGCCCAGCTCGGGTCGAGCGGCGACTTCTCGGTCTCGACCCAGGCAACGCCTGCAATGTCGAGGTGGGTCCAGGCCTGACCTTCATTGATGAAGCGCTTTAGGAACTGCGCCGCCGTGATGGAGCCGGCAGACTTACCGCCAATATTCTTCATGTCAGCGAATTGCGATTTCAGCTGTCGGTCATACTCAGGACCGATTGGAAGGCGCCAGACGCGTTCCCCTTCGTAGAGGCCCGCCTTGGTAAGCTGTTCGGCCATCTCGTCACTGTCGGTGAAGAGACCTGCATGATGATGGCCGAGCGAAACTACGATCGCGCCGGTCAGCGTCGCAAGATCAACGATGGATTTTGGCGTGAACTCCTTCTGGGCGTACCAGAGCACGTCAGCGAGCACGAGACGACCTTCGGCGTCGGTGTTCTGGACTTCAATAGTCTGACCAGATGCCGAGGTGAGGATATCGCCCGGACGAATTGCGTTACCGTCAGGCATGTTCTCAACGAGGCCGACCAGACCGACCACGTTTGCCTTGGCCTTGCGCTTGGCGAGCGCAAGCATGGCGCCGGTGACGGCGGCTGCACCACCCATATCGCCGCGCATTGCTTCCATACCCGGGCCAGGTTTCAGTGAGATGCCGCCAGTGTCAAAGCACACACCCTTGCCGCATAAAGCCACTGGTGCGTCCCCATCCTGGCCGCCCATCCACTTCATGATAGCGAGCTTGGATTCCTTCACGGACCCCTGCCCGACGCCGAGCAGCGAACCCATACCCAAGGCTTCCATCTCTTTCTCACCAAGCACTTCGACCTCAAGTCCGTGCTTCTCGAGTTCCTTGATGCGATCAGCAAAGCTTGCCGGATAGAGAATATTCGGCGGAAGGTTCATCAGGTCCCGCGCCATGAACGTACCGTCTGCGGCTGCGTCAAGTGGTGCCCATTTGTCTGCGGCAGCTGAAACGTCGCCAGCGACAAGCGTGAAGGTCTCAAGGCTCGGCTTGTCATCATCCTTCAGTTTCGTGAAGTAATGATCGAAGCGATAGGAGGCGAGCTTAGCGCCAATCGCGACCCGCGCCGCAAACTCAGCGTCATCGGCATACAGAGCGAGCGATTTAAAACCGCTGCCAGCCTGACTTTTGACCAGCAGCGCGCCGATCTTCTCCTGAGCGCGTGCGTCGCGGTCGGCTGGCTTGCCACCACCGATCA
The DNA here is from genome assembly GCF_003576345.1 of Henriciella barbarensis. Lineage (GTDB taxonomy): Bacteria > Pseudomonadota > Alphaproteobacteria > Caulobacterales > Hyphomonadaceae > Henriciella > Henriciella barbarensis. The sequence continues at coordinate 166,993 of NZ_QWGB01000007.1, forward strand.
GGACGGCGCGGCGGGCAGACGCCCCTTTCGGCAGGACAACGACAGCTGTCTGGCCATGCTTGCCAGTAAAGCGCTTCTGCTCGAGCGCCTCGCTCAAAAGACCGCCGCTTGATTCGTCCAGCGATGCGGCTGCGCCCGGCAGGCCACCGTCCTGATCGACAACAAATGCGACAATTTCGGTTTCTGCTTGTTCAGCGAATGTGATTTTCATGAATAAACTCCGTTTGACGCGAAAACTAAGCATCGACGCGCGCCAATCAACTCGCTAGGCAGGGCGACGCACACAAAAAACTGTTTTCCAAGGCGCAATGAAACTCATTCAGAGCTATCTTTTCAGGCAAGTGTTTCGCTCTGTCTTGATCATTGTCGGCGGCTTGACGCTTCTGGCGATCCTGGCTCAAGGCCTGTCGCAGACTGATATCATTGTCGAAAATCGCCAGTCGGCCCTCACGTACTTCACCATCGTTGCGCTTGGCGCGCCGCAGGTGATTGCGCTTCTCACTCCGCTTGCTGTGTTCGTCGCTACTATCTGGTCTCTCAACAAGCTCCACCGCGACAATGAGGTTGTTGTGGCTGGCGCAGCCGGGATGACCCGCTGGGACATCGCCTCGCCCATTCTCCGCCTCGCCGTACTCGCAGCCATTGTCCACCTCGGCGTCAATCTGTGGGTTCAACCGACTGCCCAGCGTCTGTTACGCGAAACTGTACAGGACGCCCGTACTGATCTGGCGACATCGCTGGTCCGCCCCGGACAATTCACCACCGCAGGAGAAGGCCTCACAGTTTTCGCCCGGGAATCGCGCGGCGGTGACCTGATCGGCGTGCTGATTTCAGACAATCGCGCGACCGAAACCGATTCGCGTGATTACCTCGCCCAACGTGGACGTTTTGTCGAAGTCGATGGCGTACCGAGCATCATCATGTGGGAAGGGCAGATACATCAAGTCGACGAAAATGGAGCTCTGTCGGTCTTGAACTTCGACCAGTCGACCTTCGATCTGACACCTTTCGTCGATGATAACGCTGCCGTCGTCCTTAAGGCGTCCGACCGGTATCTTCACGAGCTCCTTTATATCGACACGACCAGCTATCAGGAGCTACAGGATCAGGAAGCCTTCCTTTCCGAAGCCAATGCGCGCCTTACGACACCGCTCGTCTCGATCGCTATGGCTCTCATTGCGATAATGGCGGTACTTGGCGGCGATTTCAGCCGGCGAGGCTATTCCCGACGTATTGCTTTCGCCACCGGCGGCGCGCTCCTGCTCGTAATCGTCCAACTGGTCGTTCAGTCCGCCAGCCGCAATAGTATCGGCGCGAATATCGCGCAGTGGCTTGTTCCACTCGGCACGGCGGCTGCGCTTTCGCTCATCTTCTTCAAGTGGCGGCTAACTGTGCCGTCACGCACACTGGGGGCGGCGCACTGATGTTCATGACCCGCATCCAGAGATACATCATCTGGCAGCTCTTCACCGGACTCGCTCTCGTACTGGCAATCTTTACGGCCACCATCATGCTGGTCGATGTAGTCGAACAGCTTCGTACCGTTGGCGGCGATGTCAGTCTCTCGCCGCTGGAGGCAGTCGGCCTTTCTTTCATGAAGCTTCCGGGCCTGATCGAGCAGACCCTGCCCTTTGCCGTCCTGGTCGCGGCCATGATTGGGTATAATCGCCTGAACACGCGCTCTGAGCTCTCAGTCATCCGGGCTAGCGGCTTGTCAGCCTGGGAATTCCTGGCCCCGGTCATGGTGCTCGCCGTCGCGCTTGGTCTGTTTTCCATGATGGTGCTCAACCCGCTCGGCGCGCGCCTTTCCAGCCAGTTCGAACAGTCTCGTAATTCAATCCTGATTACCGGGGGTGTGCGCGTTGATTCCAGCCGCGAAGATGTCTGGCTACGCCAGGGCGACGGCAATTCACAGATCGTGATCAGCGCCCAGTCGGTCGATGAAACCGGACAGATTTTCCAGGATGTGAAGATGATCGAGGAAAGCCGCGTCTTTCAGGACGGGCGCCCCACCGACCGCTATGAGTTCGTTCGTCGAATCGATGCTCAGCGGGCCCGTATCACTGATGGTTTCTGGCAAATCGAGACCCTTGTCGAGAACCTTCCGGGCCGGTCACCCGAGAAGATGGACACGCTCGCCATTCCGACAGATCTCGATCCGGACAGACTGCTTGACCGGTTCACCTCTCCCAACACGATTGGCTTCTGGCGCCTACCCGGCTTTATCCATCAGACGAGTCAGGCAGGCCTCGACTCTTCCCGGTTCAAGGTTCGCCTCTATGGCCTGACGGCAATGCCGCTCTTCTTTGCAGCGATGGGCCTTATCGGCGCGCTCGTATGCCTGCGCCTGTCCCGGCTTGGCGGGACGAGCCGACTGGTCGCAACCGGTGCTCTGGCTGCAGCTGGTGTCTTTTTTATAATGCAGTTCTCATCCAGTCTGGGTGCTTCCGGTGCCCTGCCGCCGCTTATCGCGGCATGGGCACCTGCGGTCTTTGCGCTCTTCGCCAGCCTGGCTGTTCTGGCATATCGCGAAGACGGATGAGAAACCGCGGACCTGTTGACACTGGCCGCCACCGCACACAAGTTCCGCCGCGCTCTGGAGGTCACCCTATATGAAAGTTGTCGTTGTCGAGTCGCCGGCAAAAGCGAAGACGATCAACAAGTATCTTGGCAAGGACTACAAGGTTTTCGCCTCGTACGGCCATGTCCGTGATCTTCCGTCGAAGGATGGCTCTGTCGATCCTGACAATGACTTCGAGATGGTCTGGCAGGCCGACTCTAAATCAGCAAGCCGTATTCGCGACATCGCCGAAGCGACAAAGTCTGCGGACAAGCTCATCCTCGCAACTGACCCTGATCGCGAAGGAGAAGCGATCAGCTGGCACCTTCTGGAAGCGCTCGAAAAACGCAAGGCGCTGAAAGGCATCCCCGTTGAACGGGTCGTCTTCAACGCGATCACCAAGAATGCGGTGACCACTGCGATGGAACAACCGCGCGAGATCGACCAGGAACTGGTCGATGCCTATCTCGCCCGCCGCGCGCTTGATTACCTTGTCGGCTTCAACCTCTCGCCGGTTCTCTGGCGCAAGCTTCCAGGGTCTCGATCTGCTGGCCGCGTGCAGTCGGTCGCCCTTCGGATCATCTGCCAGCGCGAACTGGAAATTGAGACCTTCCAGCCGCAGGAGTACTGGTCGATCGAGGCGGACCTGCGCGCCAAGGATGGCACGAGCTTCAAAGCACGTCTGCACGCCCTTGATGGCGACAACCTCAAGAAGTTCTCTCTGCCTGATGAGAAGAGCGCGACGGCCGCGCTCGAAGCGGTGAAGGTCGGCGGCTACACCGTTAGCTCTGTTGAATCGAAGCCGGTCAAACGCAATCCGCCGCCGCCATTCATTACCTCGACCCTGCAGCAGGAAGCCTCTCGCAAGCTTGGCTTTACCGCCAAGCGTACGATGGGCGCCGCGCAGAAACTCTACGAGGAAGGTCGCATTACCTATATGCGGACCGACGGCATCAATATGGCCGAAGAGGCCTATCACGCCTCGCGCAAGCAGATCGAAAGCGATTATGGTGCCCGCTATCTGCCCGAGAAGCCACGTCGCTATTCCTCTAAAGCGAAAAACGCTCAGGAAGCCCACGAAGCCATTCGCCCGACGGACTTCTCTATCCGCCCCGAAGAGTATCGTGGCGACGGCGACCTGAAGAAACTTTACACGCTGATCTGGCGCCGTGCTGTCGCATCACAAATGGAAGCGGCCGTCTTCGAACGTACGACCCTCGACTTCATGTCTAAGGATAACCGCGCCCAACTTCGCGCATCCGGCCAAGTCGTCCAATTTGATGGCTTCATCAAGCTCTACACCGAGGGCAGAGATGATGGCGATGAAAACGAGGACGCTGAAGGCCGCCTGCCGAAGATGAAGGACAGCGACCACGCCGACCTGATCGAAGCGAAGTCTGACCAGCACTTCACTCAGCCCCCACCGCGTTTCACAGAAGCCTCGCTCGTCAAACGCCTCGAGGAGCTCGGCATCGGTCGCCCTTCGACCTATGCGTCCACCCTGTCGACGCTGGAAGATCGCGACTATGTTCGCCTCGACAAGAAGCAGCTGATCCCTGAGGACAAGGGCCGTCTGGTCACCGCCTTCCTTGAGAACTTCTTCGCCCGCTACGTCGAGTATGACTTCACCGCAGAGCTTGAAGAGCAGCTGGACATCATTTCCGATGGCAAGCTGGACTGGAAGGCTTTCCTTCGTGAGTTCTGGGTTCAGTTTCAGGCCGCGATCGCGGAGACAAAAGAGCTTCGTGTTACCAACGTCTTGGACGCGTTGAATGAGGCGCTCGGCCCTTACGTTTTTCCGAAGACGGACGAGAACGGCAATCCGAAAGAGAACCCGCGCGAATGTCCGCTTTGCGGTGAAGGCGAGCTTTCATTGAAGCTTGGCCGACATGGCGCCTTTGTTGGCTGTTCGCGCTACCCGGACTGCAAGTTCACCCGCCCCTTCTCTGCCGACAGTGAACAGGAAGGCGCCATCAATCCCGAAGGCGAAGAGCTCGGCCTGCACCCAGAAACGGGCGAACCAGTGTTCCTCAAGACAGGCCGCTTCGGTCCCTATGTGGAGATGGCCGCTGGCGGAGAAGACAAGCCGAAGCGAACCAGCGTGCCGAAGGGGTGGGAACCGAAATCACTGACGCTCGATCAGGGCGTGAAGCTCTTGTCGCTGCCGCGCGATGTGGGCGAGCACCCTGACGATGGCGAAATGATTCGCGCCAATCTTGGCCGATACGGTCCTTATGTGCAGCACCAACGCACCTTCGCGAATGTTCAGACGATCGAGGAATTGTTCGACATAGGCCTCAACCGTGCCGTCTCTCTGATTGAGGACAAGAAGGCCAAACGCGGCGGTGGACGCGGCGCGACGCCTCTCAAGGAGCTCGGCAAACACCCGGCCGACGAGGAACCGATTCACGTCTATGAAGGGCGCTATGGTCCCTATGTGAAACACAAGAAAACGAACGCGACCCTGCCAAAGGACGTCACCCCCGAGACGGTTACGCTGGAGCAGGCCGTTGAGTTGATTGATGCCAAGGCGAAAAAGCCTGCCAAGAAAAAGGCACCAGCCAAAAAGAAGCCTGCCGCAAAGAAAAAGCCCGCAGCGAAGAAAACGACGAAGGCCAAAAGCGATGACGCTTAAGCGGTTGAATCGCTTTACAATCTCTGCTGCCGACACAGATGTAGATCAGTAACTCAATTCTTGGTACGCGCGATTGCCCGTGCCCACAGGACAGGATGCTGAAGATGACCGAACCGAAACTGCAGGAAGAAGAAGCACGCCAGGGTGAAACCGGAAAGGGCGTGCGCTATGTGCTAATAATCTCCACCGCCGCTGCGGTGATTGCACTGGGCCTTATCCTGGCCTTCGTCATCTGACTACAGGCCTGCACCCTGAATGAAAAACGGGCAAACCGCACAGAATCCCTTATATGGGGGCCATGAGTTTTCCCAATAGAGAAACAGTTCTCAAATTTATCGCCGACAATCCTTCAGCCACTACGAAGCAGGAAATTGCGCGTGGGCTGAAGGTAAAAGGTCGTGAGCGCCAGACATTGCGCCTAGTTCTCAAGGACCTCGAGAATGACGGCACGCTGGAGCGAACCGCCAAACGGGCCTGGGCCAAGACCGACACACCTCCACCTACGGGCGTCATCGTCTTTGAAGAAATAGACTCAGATGGTGAACTGATGGGGCGCAGCGTCGGCCGCGATGGCGCGTTCGGCCCGCCCATTCGTTATGCGGGCTATAGCGGCCGCACCAAAGGCCCCGCCCCGGGTGTCGGCGACAAGGCCCTCGCACGTATCAACGAGGCGAATGGCGAATATCACGCCAAGCTTCTGAAACTATTTGAAAAGCGCGACGAAGAGACGTCGCTAACCGGGCGCTTTGAAAAGACGCCCCGGGGTGGTCGCGTCGTACCGGCCAGCCGCAAGGACAAGCGGACTTTCCTCATCGACGGCACCGACGCAAAAGGCGCCGAAGATGGCGACCTCGTTATGGCTATGTCGAAGCCGGGCAAACCAAACGGTCCAGCCTTCGGTGTAGTAACCGAAATCATTGGGCGCATGGACGACCCGCGTGCAGCGTCCCTGCTCGCCATTCACGGCCATGATATACCTGTGGAGTTTCCCAAGGACGTCCTCAACGAAGCCGAGACGATAAAACCACTGGATAGCCCGCGCGAGGATCTGACCCATATCCCGCTCATCACGATCGATCCGCACGATGCCCGCGACCATGATGACGCAGTGCATGCTGAAAAGCTGAAGGATGGATGGAAGGTCATTGTCGCGATTGCTGACGTTGCCGCCTATGTGAGGCCCGGCACTGCACTTGATCGAGAAGCCCAGAAACGTGGCAATTCGACCTATTTCCCTGACCGGGTCGTGCCCATGTTGCCATTTGAGCTTTCAGCTGACGCCTGTTCACTCGTCGACAATGAGGATCGCCCTTGCATGGCGGTCGAGATGACATTCGACAAGTCCGGCTCGAAACGCTCGCACCGCTTCATCCGCGGTACGATGAGATCCCACGCAAAACTTTCCTATGAAGAGGCTCAGGCCGCTATCGACGGAAAGACTGGCGGTGAAGGCGAGAAATGGCTGGACCCAGTTCTGAAACCTCTCTGGGGGGCTTATGAGGCATTGGGAGAAGCTCGCGCTCTGCGTGCGCCTCTTGCCCTGGACCTGCCGGAAAAGCGCGTCGAGATCAGCGAAGACGGCCAGGTGACGGGTATTATCGAGAAAGAACGCTTCGACGCGCACAAGCTGATCGAGGAGTTCATGATCCAGGCCAACGTGGCCGCTGCAGAAACGCTGGAAAAGGTCGGCTCTCCCCTCCTCTACCGCGTGCATGACCAACCTTCCGATTCGAAGCTCGCTGCACTCTCAGATTTCTTGCAAACGCTAGACATCAAATGGCCGCTCGGCGAACGCCCGCAAACCCACCGTTTCAATCGTTTGCTGAACGATCATGCCGACGGCGAACATGCCGGAACTATTTCTGAAATAGTGCTGCGGTCGCAGGCGCAAGCCGTCTACTCGCCCGACAATAATGGGCACTTTGGCTTGAACCTGACAAAGTACGCCCACTTTACCTCGCCCATTCGCCGATACAGCGACCTGATTGTCCACCGGGCGCTCATCTCGTCGCTTGGTATGGGAGAGGACGGCCTCACGGAGGAGATGGCTGCATCTTTGGAAGACATCGCAAGCCACCTCGTCGACACGGAGCGCCGCTCCATGGCAGCCGAGCGCGAGGCGACGGACCGCTATCTGGCCCTCTATCTCGCAGACAAGGTCGGCGCCGAATTTGAAGGTCGCATCACAGGCGTTACACCTGCTGGCCTCTTCATCAGGCTCGGAAGTACAGGAGCAGACGGCTTCTCGCCGATTTCCAAGCTGTCTAATGATTATTGGGTACACGATGAAGGCGCGATGGCGTTGATCGCTCGCGGATCTGGCAAACGCTTCGAAATGGGTCAGATCGTGACGATCGAACTTGCTGAAGTCACGCCGCTACAGGGTGGTCTCCTGCTTAAGGTACTTTCCCCGCCGCGCCCCAGAAAACCGGGTGAAAAGCTGCCGTCTTCGCGTGGGGGCAGGTCTGGTCCGCCGGGCCGCTCACGTGGCAAGATCTCCAAAGCGCGCAAGAAGACGCGTCAGAAAGCCTCCCAGAACACGGGAGCCAAGGGAGGAAAGAGCTGATGTCCAGAAAACTCGGCACAGCCTTCGATAAGGAAGGGGATGGCGACGTCATACAGACGGACCGGCCAACGCCCCGCCCCAAGGACGCTGCAACGCTAATCTTGGTCCGGCGTGATCAGGCCCAACCGCGGCTTCTTATGGGGAAGCGTTCGGGCCGACACACTTTCATGCCTGACAAGTATGTGTTCCCGGGCGGCCGCGTCGACACTGCAGACGGCCGCGTGCCCTCTCTCAGCGAGTTGCGCGAGACCGAGCATCGAAAAGTGTCCCACAAGACCCGTCGAAAACCGCGCGCTTTCGGGCTGACGGCAATCCGCGAAACCTTCGAGGAAACCGGCCTTATCGTCGGACGCGCCAGCGATTTCCCCGGCAAGCCTGCAACGGACTGGCAGAAATATGCAGACCAGGGCGCGGCACCGTGCCTTCAGGGTTTTACCATGATCGGCCGCGCCATTACTCCGCCCTATCGGCCTAAACGGTTTGATGCGCGCTTCTTCATGGCGGAGGCGGAAGATGTTCTGATTGATGAGCGCCCCGCTGTGGACGGCGCTGAGCTGCATGATCTTCAGTGGGTGACGCTTGCGGACGCGCTGACACTCGATCTACCCAATGTGACACGCTTTATGCTGGGTGAGATCGATGAACGTCTGAAGCAGAAGGATGTAGGCGAATTGCGCCCGCCATTTCTGCGCTGGACGGCCGGCGGACATTCGCAGGATCGTATCTGACACTTCGTTCTGCGTCCCTGCGGACAGGCGCTTGACTTTGCAGAGCCACCCATCCATTAAGCGCCCTTCGATTTCTCTGAACACTCGCGAGAGCAACCGTCATGGCAAAGCCGACAACCATCAAGATTCGCCTGAACTCGACTGCCGGGACGGGCTTTTTCTACGTCACGAAAAAGAACCCCCGCAACATCACCGAAAAGATGGTGATGCGGAAGTACGACCCAGTCGCGAAGAAGCACGTCGAATTCAAGGAAGGCAAGATCAAGTAAGATCTTTCCGAATACGACTTATGAACGAGCCGGGCCGTGTGTCCGGCTTTTTCTTTGGCGTTAGGTAGTTGCTCTTATGGAGCCTAAGCCTGTCTTAGTTGTTATATAACTGAAGACAGGAGGTGTTCCCATGGCTCTCGAATTCAACAAGGTTATCGCCGTCATCGACATTGATGACCACCTTGCCCCCGTTATCATGCAGACTGCAGCTTCGTTGACCGCCGCGTCGGGCGAGTTGCATGCTATCGATTCCAACCCGTTCATTACGACCTTTGAGTCACCTTACGCAGCCGGCGCCATTGAGACCGACTCGAAGGCACATCAAGCTGATGCTGAAAGACGTCAGGAAGCGATGGAAGCCCTGACAGCAAGGCACGCCCAGAACGCTACTGTGGCCGTTCTTGACGGCGACCCGTCACGCGACGCCGCAAGCTATGCAAAAAAGATCGACGCAGACCTCATCGTTATCGGGTCCCATCAGAAGACATGGTGGAAGCGGCTGCTTCTAGGCTCTGAAAGCTCTGACATGCTACGGGAAGCGCCTTGCGCCGTCTTTGTGGTGACTGAGGCCCACACCAAGCGTCTCCAGGCTTAGACACGCGCCGTTTGGGCCAGTCAGGCGGCGAGGCTTTTTACCTGGTTGCGACCCGCCGACTTCGCTTTGTAAAGCGCGTCGTCTGCGCGGCGCATCATGTCGGCAATCGTATCTTCGTCGCCCTGGAAGGTCGCCACGCCAGCGCTTACCGTCACCTCCAGCCTGCTGGAGCTACGGGTTCCACCATCGAATGGCTCAGCCGCTATTGCACGGCGGATGCGCTCAGCTGCTGAACAGGCAAGATCGCCGCCCGTTTCAGGCATTATAACGAGGAACTCCTCCCCCCCGGGGCGACAGACAATATCCTTAGGCCGGACGTTCGCCATGATGCGTTCGGCGAACTCTTTCAGGACGCGGTCGCCTGCTTCATGACCGTAGACATCATTCACCTTCTTGAAGTGGTCGATATCGACTGACACGACTGAAAGCGGTGTGCCGCCCATCGATGAACGCTTCATCCATAGGCTAAGCTGATTGTTCATATAGCGACGATTATAGAGACCGGTGAGCTGATCGATGACCGATAGTTCAAGTCCTCGATCCACGCGGTTGCGCAGGATCTCGACATACCGCGACCGGCGCGTCTGTGTGCGAATACGCGCCAGAAGTTCCTCGACGGCTAGCGGCTGTTGAATGACATCACTTGCGCCGAGTTCCAGTGCCCGCCCGGCAAGATCAATGTCTCGCTCATCAACTGTTACAATAATCGATAAGGCTCGCGTCGCGTCATTTGTGCGCAGGTGGGCACAAAGCCGGAGCGGATCGTAACCCTGATTGCTTAACCCCAGGAGGACCACGTCCAGCTTTTCATTGGACTTCTTGAGGGCGTCTGCCTCCTCAAGCGTAATGACACTGTGTCCCGCCCGCTCAAGCGGCTCACGCAGGCGTTTAATGTTGTAAGGGCTGGTATCAACAACCAGCACATTGACCGGACGGTTCAAGGTGGACGCCTCGTCCTCGTTGAACGCGCCGATCTTCACGCCACTTGCCTCGCGCTGGCGCAGTTCGGTTGTGACGGCGTTATAACGTAGTAACGCGTTAAGCCGTGACATCAGCGCAAAATCGTCGACCGGCTTTGTCAGGAAATCGTCAGCGCCGGCATCGAGGCCGCGCACGCGGTCAGCTGTTTCGCTGAGCGCTGTCAGCATGACAACCGGAATATGGGCGGTCTCCGGAGAAGCCTTGAGCTGGCGGCAGACTTCATAGCCGTCCATGCCGGGCATCATAACATCAAGCAGGATGATCTCCGGCGCAGAACTGTGTGCGACTTCGATTGCCTGCGGGCCATTTTCAGCGAGGAGGACCGAGTAATACTTAGCCTCTAGCTTGGCCTGCATCAGCCGCCGGTTCGCGAGAATGTCGTCAACGACAAGGATACGGGCGCTCATGCGGCCTGCCTGTCTGATATCAGACCATCAACAGTCGAGCGGAATGAGCGCATCTGGATCGGCTTTGAAAGGTAAGCCTCGCAGCCTGCCTCGCGAACCAGCTTCTCATCCGCACGCATGGCAAATGCGGTGACAGCCAGGACAGGAATAGAGGCGATTGACTCGTCGTCCTTGATCCAGCGCGTGATATCGAGGCCGGAGACGTCTGGCAGCTGAATGTCCATAACGATAAGCGCAGGTTTGTGCTCGCGGGCGAGCTCTACAGCGCGGGCGCCGTCGCGGCATTGCAGTGTGTCGTACCCGAAAGCATCAAGCAGGTCACAGAACAGGCGCATGTTCAGTTCGTTGTCCTCGACAACGAGTACCTTTTTGCGTGCGCCGCCAGTCATACCTCTGTTTAGCCCCCCAAAACTGAACAATTCATCAAGGATACTCTTACCCATAAGAGTCTTAAGCTATGTTTTAATTCCTCGCGCGAACTTGCTCCACACCCCGGAACATGAGAAGAACATCCATGGCGTCGCTGTGCCGTGACTGCTCGGCAGTCCATTCAGAAAAAGTGTCGAAATGTCCGTCCTGTAATAGCGACCGGATCATTTTCCATGCCCGGCTCGAACAGCTCAGTGTTGCGCATATCGACTGCGACGCTTTCTACGCCGCGATAGAAAAAAGAGACAATCCGGAAATACGGAACCGCCCGGTCATCGTGGGTGGCGGCCAGCGCGGTGTCGTAGCCACTTGCTGTTATATTGCACGGCTCGACGGCGTTCGCTCCGCCATGCCGATGTTCAAGGCGCTTAAAGCTTGCCCAAATGCAGTGGTCGTGCGCCCGGACTTTCGCAAGTATTCGGCCGCTTCCCGCGAAATAAGGGGAAAGCTCGAAGCCCTCAGCCCGATAGTGCAGATGGTGAGCATCGATGAAGGCTATATAGATCTCTCCGGAACCCAGCGCCTCCATTCACATCTACCGGCGGCTTTGCTCGCCTCGCTGGCCCGCGATATCGAGAGAGATCTGAAGATTACAATATCGATTGGTCTGTCGGAGAATCGCTTCCTCGCCAAGATGGCGAGCGAGATGGACAAGCCGCGCGGCTTCGCCGTCATCTCCCGGTCTGACGCCAAGGATATCCTCGGTCCGATGCCGGTGAGCGCAATACATGGTGTCGGACCAGCTTTCGCATCCCGCCTGTCGAAGGATGGTCTGAACCTGATCAGTGACGTCCAGCGCCGGGATAGAGCTGAGATTATGCGCAAATATGGCGAAAGCGGACAGCATCTCTGGGACCGGGCCCATGGTGTAGACCACCGCCGCGTGACGCCCGACCGGGAGCGAAAATCAGTCTCCTCGGAGCGGACCTTCAATAGCGATATCTCTGACCCGCAGACGCTCGATGACAGGCTTTGGTCAGTCTGCGAAGAAACCGCGACCCGGGCCAAGGCACATGGTGTGGCAGGATATGTCGTCACGCTGAAGCTAAAGACGAAGACTTTCCGAAGTCTGACGCGCAGCGTGACACTCTCTGAACCTACACAGCTTGCCCAGACGCTGTTTCGCGTGGCTCGCCCACTGCTACAGCGTGAAACGGCGGGCACCACCGCCTACCGATTGATCGGGATTGGCATTTCAGACCTGCACCCAGCTGGCCACGACCAGGTCGATCTTGTTGATCCGGGGGTCGCCAAGCGCGCAGCGGCCGAACGCGCGATGGACAAAGCGCGTGGCAAATTTGGGGACCAGGCGGTGCAGACCGGACGGGCGATGCGACTGGATCGCCGAAAAAACACGCCCGACTGAACCTCGCCTTGCCCGGTGCCAAGGCATATGTCTAAGAGGGGTCGCGCATAACAACTATCGGAGTCGCCCTTCCATGAGCACACCTGAAGCCCGCTTGATCAATCTCGGCATCACGCTCCCGGAGCCTATGAAGGCGGTCGCCAACTACGTGCCCTTTGTCATCTCCGGCCAGCATCTATTCGTTTCCGGACAGGTCAGCTCCACCCCGGACGGACTAGTGACAGGCCGCCTCGGTGAAACCATGGACCTTCCCGCGGGCCAGGAAGCAGCGCGCCGTTGTGGCATCAACCTGCTGGCGCAGTGCAAGGCAGCGTTAGGGGATCTTTCGAAAGTTACTCGCGTGGTGAAACTCGGCGGCTTCGTGAACTCCCATCCGTTGTTCATCGACATCCCTCAAGTCATCAATGGCTGCTCGGACCTTATGGTCGATGTTTTCGGAGATGCCGGACGCCATGCCCGCTCAGCCGTGGCATGCCCAACCCTGCCCCTTGGCGTCGCGGTGGAGATTGATGGGATTTTTGAAATTACAAACTGAGGAACGATTTGGCTCAACGATTCAATCTGCTCGACTACCACTATGCCCACCGCGGACTCTGGTCCGCCGACGACCCTCCAGAAAACAGCCTCGAAGCGATCCTGGCTGCTGGCGGCGGAGGTATAGGCTGCGAGATTGATGTCAGACCAGCCGCGTGCGGTACGCCCGTCGTGTTCCACGATGCGGCGCTCGGCAGGATGACGGAGGCCGAAGGACTCGTCGCGAACCATTCCGCAGAAGAACTCACCAGACTGACCCTCAAAGGCAATGGCACATTTGCCACGCTCAATCAGGTTCTGGATGCCTGGACTGCTAATACGCCGCTTCTCATCGAAATGAAGATTGATGGGGAAACTGACGCCGAAGGCTTTGCCAGCCTTGTCGCAGAGCAGGTGGAAGCGTTTGAAGGCCGCGCAGCGCTAATGAGCTTTAGCCGCCGCGCCGTTTCCGCAATCCCGTCCAGCGTCATGAAAGGTGCCCTGATCCTGCCAAGCCGGATGTCACAGGACATCACACTTCAGGCGCTCGTCAGCACGTCAGCCACTTTGGTTCCGGACTTTATCGCGGCCCACTGGTCCGATGCCCGCGATGCGCAGATGACCGCAACCGATTACGGCCTCCCCGTCGCCGTCTGGACGGTCGATAGCGCCGAACGCGCTCAGGAATTAAAGTCGCTTCCCGTCGCCCAGATCTTTGAATGCTTCGATCCCGCCTTTGTCAGTTCGGATGCGTGAGCTAAATCCCGCTCCATGGATGAACCGCGCCTCGAAATTCGACTGATCAACAGCCTTGACGAGGTCGACGTTGCCGACTGGAACGCGGTCGCCAACCCTCCAAATGAGCCCTATGACCCCTTTCTGAGCTGGCAGTTCCTGCAAGCCTTGGAAGAAAGCGGCGCGGCCTTGCCGGAAACCGGATGGGCCCCTCACCACATCATCATCGAACAGGCCGGCCGTGGACTTTGCGGCGCGATGCCTCTCTATCTGAAATCCCATTCCCAAGGTGAGTTTGTCTTCGATCACAGCTGGGCTGACGCCTATGAACGCGCAGGCGGGCATTACTATCCAAAGCTGCTCTCTGCTGTTCCATTTACCCCCGTCACCGGTCGTCGGCGCCTGGTCCGCCCCGGCCCGGATTCAGCAAGCATCAGCGAGGCCCTGCTTGGAGCCGCTGTGAAGATTGCTGCCGATAACAACATTTCCTCGCTCCACATCAATTTCCTTGCTGGCGAAGACGCGCTGAAGCTGGAAACCGCGGGTCTGCTCGTGCGCACCGACCAGCAGTTTCACTGGCACAATGACGGGTATGAGAGCTTCGATGACTTTCTGGCGGTCCTCTCCTCTTCAAAACGGAAGAACCTCCGTAAGGAGCGGCAACGTGCGCAGGAAGGTCTGATATTCCGTCACATCACCGGGAATGAGATCACCGAAGATCATTGGGACGTTTTCTACCAATTCTACGTCGACACGGGCGCACGCAAATGGGGCTCGCCTTATCTAAACCGCGAGAGCTTTTCTCTGCTAGGCCAGCGGATGGCAGACGACATTCTGCTGATATTTGCCGAAGAGGATGGGGAGCCGATTGCCGGCGCCCTCAACATGATCGGCGGCGACCGGCTGCTCGGTCGCTATTGGGGCACCGTCTCTCCTCGGCCGATGCTGCATTTCGAAACCTGCTATTATCAGGCGATCGATTTTGCCATCGAACGCAGCCTGAAGACAGTCGAAGCTGGCGCCCAAGGTGGTCACAAGCTCGCGCGCGGCTACGTGCCTGAAACGACCTATTCAGCCCACTGGATCGCCCATGAGGGTCTCGCCAACGCTGTCGAGGAATATCTCGGACGCGAACGCCAGATGGTTGAAAGGGAAGCCGACTTTCTACGTGAGCGAACGCCCTTTAAGAAAGACGGATGAGTCCGCTTGTCACGATACGGCGCTGTGCCACTTTATCCGAAGCGCTGATAAACGTCTCATTCCTCCGATCTCGAGGGATTGAAGCCAGTCTCGACAATTATCACCACGCTACCGTGAACTGGCTGATCGTGCCTGCGCTGAATGGGATTGGCGTTTCGGTGCCAGCGAGCGATGTCGAGGCCGCAAAGCAGGCAATTGTCGATGCAATGTCCGCAGACACGCAAAAATTTGAAACGCTCTATGGCGCTTACGAATCGCCAGCGCCGGTAAGCAAGTTGCCTGTTTGGTTTTTCTGGGCCGGAATACTCGGAATACCCTGGCTTCTTTACAGTCTACTTGTGGCCATATTGGAGCTGCTCATACCGGCCCGGCTTGTGCCTGAAATTCCCAGGCTGTCCGATATTACGAATGCTTGCTCATATGGCTATTCCTGCACTTCGTACGACAATCTTTCCTACAGCTGGACCAGCGTAGAGTTTTCAGTTTTCCGCCTGGAGCCTCACGCTGGGTGGCTAATTTTTGTATTGATCGGCATCCAGCTCTCTTATTTCGGCCTGCTCTATCTCTTTGGACTGGTTTTCGCACGAAGTTCCCGGCGCCTGTTAGAGCGACGGCGGTCTAGCTGATGGCGGCACTCGTCACGATACGGCGCTGTGCCACACTTCAGGAGGCCCTTGTCTGTAAGGGCTTTCTGGAAGCCAATGGCATCCACGCCATTGTCGAAAACTACTACCACGCATCGAATGACTGGTTGCTCATTCCCGGTCTGGGAGGTGCCTGCGTCGCCGTCCCATCCAACGATGTCGAGACCGCGCACGCTTTAATCAGGAAGAGCGCCCAGGATGGCGCTGACTTGCTCGAGCAGGAATTCGGCGCTTACGAAACGCCGCATCGCTATGGCGTCTTAGCTCTCTGGTATATGATCCTGCACCAGTTTCAGGTCGCCCTCTTCCTGTGGGTGTGTTTCTTCTACGTGCTCCTGAAGTTTCTGGATGCAGTCGTGCCAAGCCACTGGTTCATATCGAAGGCCCCAACCATCGAGCGAGACTGGATACCCGAAGTATCTGCCGGAAGCTGGAACCCGATCTCAATGAGCGGCTGGAACATTGAAGGCTTCCTGTTTGTTATTGTGATCATCCTTGTCTTCGTGGCCGACCGGCTGATAACACCAGGAACAGACACCAAAGATGAGGCCCCATGACCCTCCACGGCACCTACGACAAAGACAATATTTTCGCCAAAATGCTACGCGGCGAAATGCCGTGCGTGAAAGTCTTCGAGGATGACGTCGCCCTCGCCTTCATGGACATCTTCCCGCAAACCGAGGGCCATACGCTGGTCATTCCGAAGGATGTGAAGGCACGCAACTTCTTGGAGCTGAAACCGAAAAAGATCGGCCCCTACATGGAGCGCGTGCAGACGGTGGCGAAGGCAGTTGAAAAAGCACTGGAGCCCGACGGGATCAGGATCCTTCAGTTCAATGGCGCGCCCGCGGGCCAGACGGTCTACCACCTCCACTTCCACATCCTGCCCATCATGGAAGGCCAGACCGGCCGTCCGCATGCGAGCGGGGAGCCTGCCGACACGGAAGAGCTGAAAGCGCTAGCGGATAAGATCGCGGCTTATCTGTAGGCAGGAACGCGAGTAGCAGCGTTACTCTCCCAACATCCGCCATCGTGACAAGCACAGGCTAACCCCTTGACCGCCGACGCGGTCGAAGGGGAGCCGTACTTAGCCGAAAGTGATGGAGGGGCTAAAGACCCAGCTTCTGCTTGAGGATCTTATTGACTGCGCCCGGATTGGCCTTGCCGCCCGAAGCTTTCATCACCTGTCCGACGAACCAGCCCATGGCCTTCGGCTTTTCCTTCACCGAGGCGGCCTGCTCTGGGTTGTCGGCGATGATCTGATCGACAATAGCTTCAATGGCACCTGTATCGGTCACCTGCTTCAGGCCGTGCTTCTCGACGATATCGCCGGGATTGCCTTCGCCATCAATCATGCGGGCGAAGACGTCTTTCGCAATCTTTCCCGAGATCGTGTCGTTGGAGATCAGATCAACCAGTTCGCCAAGCTGGGCGGCGGATACCGGGCTGTCTGCCAGCTCAAGACCCTCGCGGTTCAGATAGCCAAACAGCTCCTGGCTGACCCAGTTTGCGGCAAGTTTCGCATCGCGGCCCTTCGCGACCGCTTCGAAGAACTCAGCGCGTTCGCTATCAGCCGTGAGCACGCCAGCGTCATAGCGTGACAGGCCGTACTCGCCCTCAAAACGCGCGCGCTTTTCATCCGGAAGTTCCGGAAGGCTCGCCTTGATATTCTCGATGAAGAGGTCATCGAACTCGAGCGGCAGGAGGTCCGGGTCAGGGAAGTAGCGATAGTCGTGCGCATCTTCCTTCGAGCGCATGGAGCGCGTCTCGCCCTTGTTCGGATCGAACAGACGTGTCTCCTGATCAACCTCGCCGCCGTTTTCAAGGATCTCGATCTGACGGCGTGCTTCGTACTCGATCGCCGCCTGGATGAAACGGAACGAGTTCATGTTCTTGATCTCGCAGCGCGTTCCGAGGTGGCCAAAATCGCCCGTCTCACGGAATTTCTCATACGCGCCTGGCTTGCAGACAGAAACGTTTACATCCGCACGCAGATTGCCCTTTTCCATATCGCCGTCGCAGGTGCCGAGGGCGACCACGATTGATTTTAGCTTCTTGACGTAAGCTGCTGCTTCCAAAGGGGTTCTAACGTCTGGCTTGGAGACGATTTCCATCAGTGCAACGCCCGAACGGTTGAGGTCCACATAGGTGGAAGTCGGGTCCATATCGTGAATGGACTTGCCTGCATCTTGCTCAAGGTGAAGGCGCTCAATCCGTACAGGGAAGGAATAAGCCGGGTCGCCATGAGCCGGCTCGACATCCACTTCGATTTCGCCCTCACCGACGATCGGGTGGTCGAACTGGCTGATCTGATAGCCCTGCGGAAGATCCGGGTAGAAATAATTCTTGCGGTCAAAGCGCGACCATTTGTTGATTTGCGCCTTGAGGCCGAGACCCGTGCGCACTGCCTGTTCGACGCACTTCTTGTTGATGACCGGCAGCATGCCTGGCATCGCCGCGTCGACGAGCGAAACATTGCAGTTCGGGTCCGCGCCAAACGCGGTTGAAGCACCGGAAAAAAGCTTTGCCTCAGACGCAACCTGCGCATGGACTTCAAGCCCCATGACAAGTTCCCAGTCCCCGGTGTCGCCTTTCAGCGTATAGGTCGGCCGCTCGCTCATTTCGCGTGGTCCTTCAAGCAGTTTCTGCTTGCTACATAACGGGCGAATAGCCCCCTTGCCACCCTGAATTGCGGCTCGATCAGAGGCCGAATTTGCGGTCGAGGCTCAGCTTATCATCTTCACGGAAAGCAATGAGGATAAGCGTGCCGGCGAAAACGGCGAGCGAGGGGAAAAACAGTACCTGACGTGAGCCCTCATCCAGCAGGTAAAGCCCCAGTGGATCGAGGATGTATTTCCAGATCACAAGGACTCCAAAGCCAAGGATGACCGCTTGGGCCGGATAGACATATTTGCGGAAGAGACCAACGACCACGGCAAGGCCGATGAGCACCTGAAGTATGCCCCATGGCAATTGCAACCAGTCCATACTGACAGTGCCGCCGTAATACTTGTCAGAGACACCGACCGCTGAAGCAGGCGACATGATCTTGATAAGCCCCCAGATCACGAGCAACAGCCCTGTACCAGCGCGCATCAGCAACAAGGAAATGGATTTCATGGTTCAGCCTCCAGCTTTGCGCTCTAAATGGGCCGGGCGCCGCTGAACCTCAAATCACAAAATCGTTCCCATCCAGGGCTTATTTGCCCTCTTTCTTACGCGCCGCGGCAACGCGCGCCTTACGGGCTGCCATGCGGTCTTTGACGTTAGCACTAAGCCGGCTCGGCGTTTCGGCTTCTTCTGCCTTTCGTTCGCGGCGATACTGGATCCGCTCGACGAAGATAGCGCCGCGCAATGAGATGTAGAGCGCAGCGACAACTGCCGCGAGCCAGTACATTCGCGTTCGTGGGTGAAACGGGTTCACGCCGTTATACCAAGCCATCGACAGGATCAGTAGAACCATGAGAACGAAGGCAAGGACCGCGTAGAGTGCAGTTCTGGATTTTCTCGACATATTCGCCTTCTAGCATTCGGCAGCACAGGCCGTCACGCTCACAGATGCGTTAGATGCCCCAGTCGCGCTTGTCTCGGCCATCAGCGATGGGCAGCAAAGGCAACAGCACCAGAAGAAGGGCGAACAGGAACAGTATGGTGGGTACCGCAAAACCCTTCGGCCCGTCCGTCACCGACTGTACTGTGGCGGCATGAACGCCAAGCCCTGCAAGAAATGTTGCAAGGGGCCAGCGCACTACCCGTAAGCGGAAATGCCTCAAAGAGAACAGGCCGGTTGTGATGTTTTCGAACAGGTTGCCATGGCCAAGCCTTGTCATGGCCGCCAGCCTACCACCACTTTTGCGGTTTCGCCACGAAGCCAGCCGCTTCCTCGATGGCCCCGGCCACGCGGAAGCAGGATGCTTCGTCCAGCGCCTTGCCGATAACCTGCAGGCCTAGCGGAAGGCCCTGGCTGTCCAGCGCGGCGGGCACCGATATGCCCGGCAGGCCCGCAAGGTTCGCGGTCACTGTGAAGATGTCGTTGAGGTACATCTGCACCGGGTCCGCCTTCTCGCCATACGCAAAGGCAGCCGAGGGACAGGTCGGCGTCAGCAGCGCATCACATTTCTCGTACGCCTCGATGAAATCATTGAGGATTTTCGTGCGAACCTTCTGCGCGCGCAGATAGTAGGCATCGTAATAGCCGGACGAGAGCACATAGGTACCGATCATCAGGCGGCGCTGAACTTCCGCGCCGAAGCCTTCAGAGCGCGTACCCTCATAGGTGCCCACCAGATTGTCGCCCTGAACGCGCGTGCCATAGCGCATGCCGTCGTAGCGCGCGAGGTTCGAAGATGCCTCTGCCGGCGCCACAATGTAGTAAGCTGGCAGCGCATATTTCGTGTGAGGCAGCGAGACGTCGACGATCTCTGCGCCCTGCTCTTCCAGCCATTTTATGCCTTGGGCCCACAGCGCTTCGATCTCTTCTGGCATATTGTCGACACGGTATTCCTTGGGAATGCCGATCTTCATTCCTTTGACGCCCTGCTTGACGCTTTCGCGCCAGGCCGGAACCGGCTCCGGCAGCGACGTTGAGTCCTTTGCATCGTGGCCGCACATGGCTTCCAGCAGGATGGCGCTGTCTTCGACGGTCTTGGCGATCGGGCCAGCCTGATCCAGCGAAGATGCGAATGCGACCATGCCATAGCGGCTGGCACGGCCATAGGTCGGCTTGATGCCAACAGTGCCCGTGAAGCTTGCAGGCTGGCGGATCGAACCGCCCGTATCGGATGCTGTAGCTCCCAGACACAGGTCGGCCGCGACGGCTGCCGCGGAGCCACCGGAGGACCCGCCAGGCGTCAGGTTCTGGTTAGAGCCTTCGCGGCGCCACGGGTTTGCGGGCGGGCCGAACCGCGAGGTCTCGTTCGATGAGCCCATTGCGAACTCATCCATGTTGAGCTTGCCGAGCATGACCGCGCCGCGGTCCCAGAGCTGCTGGGTCACGGTCGATTCATAAGTCGGCGCGAACTCGCCCAGAATGTTCGAACATGCGGTCGTGCGAACATCCTTGGTGCAATAAAGGTCCTTCACACCCAAAGGCGCACCTTCGAGTGCCCGTGCCTCGCCTGAAGCAATCTTTGCATCTGCCATGTCGGCCATTGCGAGCGCCTTCTCAGGCGTCTTCACGACATAGGCGTTCAGCGTGTCATTCGATGCCTCGATCTCCTTGATGAAGGCCTCGGTCAGTTCACGCGATGAGAAGGCCTTGGCAGACAGCCCATCGAGGGCCGCAGCAAGTGTAAGTTTCGTGAGGTCGGTCATCTGGCTAGGATCCACAAGAATAGGTTTGCGCCTTCGTATGCTGGCCGGGCTGGAGAGTTCAAGCCCCGGTGACTGAAACGCCGCAATTGAACCGGGAGGACCTTCTGCTCGTTTGCGTGTAATATCCACTGCGCGCTATCGCGCCAGCTGCAGACAGGAGGAAACATATGACCCGCACGAATCTTCTTTTCACGCTTCCGGCAACGGCTATCTTTGCACTCGCCGCATGCACATCGCAGCCTGACGCCAGCAGCGAGGAACCAGAAGCCTGGCGAACAGATGCCCGGCTCGGCGAAAAAGTCGATAGGGTTTGCTTCGCTTCGAACATTGACAGCTTTCGGATGGCGACCCGCAATAGCGTCATCGTCGAAGAAGGCGTGAATGATGAATACCTGATCGAAACAGTGGGTAGCTGTTATGACCTTGGTGGCGCGAATTCGCTCAGCTTCGACACGTTTCCCGGCGCAAGCTGCGTCACGAAGGGCGATTCGATCTACGCTTATCGCAGCGCGTTTGGCCCCGACCGGACGGATATTCCACCGGCACGCTGTCCGATCAGAGGAATTTATGAATGGAACGAGGACGCAGCTGAAGACGAACAGGACTAGCTATTCGAAAGCCGGTTCGAACCTGGATTTTCCTTTAAGTCAGAACAACAGCTTTGCGTATCCGCTTTGATACTTGCCAACTCTCGTTTACACTAAGGGTTGAGTGCAAGCTGTTTGCAGCTCTTGAGCGATGAGGAGTTATCCGATGAAAATTTTCGCAATGATCGGCGCAGCGACTGCTGCAGCAACGATTTTGGGTGCCACGGCAATTGCTGACACGCCAAATGCAGGACCAGATGACTATCTCAACGATGTGCGCCTTGGCGAACAAGTCGACCGCATATGCTTCCGTGACCAGATCAATGACTTCCGAGAGGGAACCTCAATGACGGTTATCGCGGAGCGCGGCGTGAAGGACTACCTCATCGAAACAACCGAAGAGTGTGATGAGCTCAATGGCGCGCAGACCGTTGTTCTGGACGGCACGTTTGCCGGCGGGCGGTGCGTCACCACCCGTGATCGTATATCGGCATCTCAAAGCTATTTTGGCAGCGATGCGAGCAATGCGGCCTATCTGTGCCGCATCAAGGCGATCTACGAATGGAACGAAGACGCGCTGAGCGCTGACGTCGCTTCAATCGACTGAAGCCAGCGCGACATCTGCGAGAGAAGCCCGCGACCCAGTGCGGTCCTGCGGGCTTTCTCTATTCGACCGACTTAGGAACAACGAAGAAGCCGTCTTCGCTCTTCGGCGCATTGGCCAGGACCTGGTCCTGGATGTTGCCGTCCGTCACGACGTCATCACGCATCGGCAGCGTCGCATTCACAACGGACGTCATTGGCTCAACACCCTCAACGTCCACCTCGTTGAGCTGCTCGATCCAGCCCATGATGGAAGTGAGTTCGTTTGCTAGCGGCTCAAGGCGATCCTCGCTCACAGCAATGCGCGAGAGGCGGGCAACCTTGCAGACATCTTCCTTCGTGACACTCATGAACGGGTCTCCAATCGACAGAACCGTGCGATACGCGCTAGGCAGGGCAAATTCAAGAGAAGGGGGGCACTGAGCCTCACATGGCGACCATCGAGCTGTTCGACCTTCCACAAAGCGGCCCGCTGGTCGGCATTGATCCCGGCTCGAAAACGCTGGGCATTGCCGCCTGCGATGCTGGTCGGCTGATCGCCTCTCCTGTCGAGACGATAAAGAAGGGCCGCAAGCTCGGACCGTCTCTCGACCGCCTGTTCGAAATTATAGACGAAAGAAAGACGGTCGGCATTGTCATGGGCCTGCCGCTCAACATGGATGGCAGTGAAGGCCCTCGCGCTCAGTCGGCACGCGCCCTCGCGCGCAATATCATGGCGCGCCGCGAAATCCCTATCGCCTTTCAGGATGAGCGGCTGTCCAGCAGCGAAGCCGAGCGCGCTATGATCGCAGGTGACCTCTCCCGCGCCCGCCGCGCAGAACTTATCGATGCCTCGGCCGCCGCAATCATACTTCAGACGGCAATTGACAGGCTGGCGAACGCCTCATGAGCGCCTTCCTCTCAGCGCTCGTCCCGGTCATCCTGATCGTCGCGCTGGGGCGGTTTCTAGGCTGGCGCAAGACCATCACGGATGATGGGTGGCGCGCGATCGAACGGCTGGCCTATGTCGTCCTCTTTCCAGCCCTGATTATTCGCGCACTGGCCAACGCCCCGTTTGAGAAAGCACCGTGGGCTCTCATGGCCTTGCTAATCGCGGCCCAATGCCTCCTCGGCGGATTTGGACTGCTGGCCCGGCGCTGGCCCGGCATCCGCCGCCCGGAAGTCGGCTCCATTATCCAATCGAATGTTCGCTGGAACACTTTTGTCGCCCTCTCCATCGCGAGCGCGCTGTTCGGCGATGAAGGCCTCGCCCTCGTTTCCATCGCAGCGGCCGCCATGATCCCGGCCGCTAATGTGCTCAGCGTCGCAGCACTCACCAGCCACGCCGAACGCGAAGGCCTGCCAAAGCGAAACCCGGTCAAGGAACTCCTGCGCAATCCGCTCATCATCGCCTGCGCCGTGGGCGGCCTTCTTGCTGCGCTCAACATCGAAATCCCTCCCCTTCTCGACCTCAGCATAGATCTTCTTGGGCAAGGCACGATCGCACTTGGCTTGCTGGCTGCCGGTGCCGGTATGGACATCGCTGCTCTAGGCCGCTCGGGCCTCAAGACCGTCAGCTGGTCGCTCGTACGGCTCATCGGGTTGCCGATACTCGCCATAGGCGGCGCGCTGGTCCTCGGCATCAGCGGCACGCCGCTCGCCATCGCTGTCATCAGCGCATCGGTCCCGACGGCGACCAGCTCCTACATTCTGGCGCGCCAGCTTGGCGGTGACGCACCGCTTGCCGCGAATCTCATCGCGATGCAGACGGTCCTCTCACTCATTACCATGCCGCTCATCTGGTTCGCCTGTCTCAGTTTCGGGCTGTTCTAGGCCTTGCGGGGGGCTGGAATCGCGCCTAAACCGCCGAAAATCGAAAGGCAGCGCATGTCCATTCCGGGCTACAGCTACAAGTTTGATCACAAGCATCTATTGAGCATTGAGGACCTGTCCCGGCTCGATATCGAGCATATTCTTGATCTCTCCGAAGAGTTTGCAGAGGCAACGCGCGCCGGCCGCAGGCCAGAGCCGCACCTCAAGGACATGACGGTCATCAATCTCTTCTTCGAGAATTCGACCCGGACCATGTCCAGCTTCGAGATCGCGGCCAGACGCCTTGGTGCTGACGTCGTGGCGATGCCCATCGCCCAGTCGAGCGTCAAGAAAGGTGAGACGCTAATCGACACGGCAATGACGCTCAACGCGATGTCTCCCGACGCCATCGTGATCCGCCATTCCGCCTCAGGCGGGGTGAAGCTTCTCTCTCGGAAAGTGGATTGCGCTGTCATCAACGCGGGCGACGGCACACATCAACACCCGACGCAGGGCTTGCTCGACACCCTCACCATCCGGCGCACTAAAGGCCGGGTCGAAGGGCTGAAGGTCACCATCTGCGGCGACATCCTGCACTCGCGTGTTGCACGCTCTACGACACTGGCCCTGCACCTACTCGGCGCAGAGGTCACCCTCTGTGGGCCAGCGACACTTCTGCCAACGGGGACCGAACATTGGGGCGCTGCTCGCACTACGCATAATTTCGATGATGCCATCGAAGGCGCTGACGTCATCATGATGCTGCGACTTCAGATGGAGCGCATGAACGGCGCCTACTTGCCGAGCCAGCGCGAATATTTTCGCAATTTTGGTCTAACCAGAGAGCGCCTTGCCCGCGCCGCCAGTGACGCAATCGTGATGCATCCCGGCCCGATGAACCGCGGCATCGAAATCGAAAGCGCTATCGCTGATGGAGACCGTTCTGTCATCACGCAGCAGGTCGAAATGGGCGTGGCGGTGCGCGAGGCTGTGTTGAAACTGCTCGCCGGGAGGCGCGTATGAGCCGGACCCTGATCACAAACGCTCGCCTGCTCTGCCCGGCATCTGGCTTGGACGAGATGGGAAGCCTACTCATCGAGGATGGCAAAATTTCTGCCGTCGGAGATGTCAGCGGCGGCGCCGATACGCTGATCGATGCGTCGGGCCTCTGCCTTTCCCCCGGCCTCGTAGACCTCCGGGTCAAGACTGGCGAACCCGGCGGTGAACAACGCGAAACGCTCGAGACTGCTTCACGCGCGGCTGTTTCTGGCGGTGTGACGAGCATGGTTGTCATGCCGGATACCGAACCCGTGATTGATGATGTCGCCCTTGCCCAGTTCATTACGAATCGCGGCCGTGAAACATCAAAGACCCGTATCTATCCAGCTGGCGCATTGACCATCGGCCTGCAGGGCAAGGCGATGTCCGAAATCAGTCTGATGCAGGGCTCGGGCGCGGTCTTCTTCACCAATGGCGATTGGCCTGTCGGGGACACATCAGTCCTGCGGCGCACGATGGCTTATGCTGCCAGCTGCGGTGTGATGGTCTCAAGCCGCGCTGACACCCATACCCTGTCAGCACGGGGCGTCATGAATGCAGGCGCCCGCGCTGCGCGCATGGGGCTATCCGGCCTACCGCGCGAGGCGGAATGGATTGGCCTATCGCGCGACCTGTTTCTTGCCGAAGCAACTGGCTGCAGGCTCCTCGTCGATCAGATATCCACCGCACGCAGCCTCGAAATCATCCGCGAGGCACGTGATCGCGGCGTTGAAGTCTATGTCAGCGTCGCCGCCCACCATCTCTTCTTCAATGAGACCGACGTCGGCGACTATCTTACCTACTGTAAGGTCAATCCACCTTTCCGAAGCGAGGAAGACAGGCAAGCGCTTATTGATGCTCTGGCTGCCGGCGAAATCGATGCAGTCGTTTCAGCGCATGACCCACAGCCACCAGAAGAAAAACGCCTTCCCTTCGGCGAGGCTGCCTTTGGAGCTGCCGGGCTAGAAACAGTCCTATCTGCCCTTCTCGTTCTGGTTCAGGATGAGCGGCTCAGCCTGCTCGACGCGCTGCGACCGGTGACGGCCTCACCCGCAAGCCTCATTGGCGTCCCGCAAGGTCGCCTGGCCGAAGGATTGCCTGCTGACCTCATCCTGTTTGACCCGGACAGGCCCTGGCATTGTGAACGTGAAAATCTGCTCTCGCGATCTCTGAACTCACCTTTCGATGGGCGCCGCATGGTCGGCCGTGTCATGCACACCATCATAGACGGCGAAACCGTCTTCCAAAGATAGACGTCAGATATCGAGGAGAGACAGGAGTTCGCCTTCAACCTCGACGAGGTCGACCGAAATCCCGCGCGACAACACGTCGAACTCAATCCCGCGGCAGTAGCGAACCAGCCGGCTCGCCGAGAGATCGGAATGTGGATCTCCCAACCGCCGCAGCGCACCGAAGAGTCGTGCGGGCAATAGTTCGGCCCAGGCTGTGACTTCCTGCAACAGAAGTTCGTCGCGCTGTGCGTACGCGATCATCGCATATTCGATGCGCGCAAGATCGGCTCGTTCTGGCGATGTCGCAATCAACATCATCAGGAACTGAACGATATCGTGGGATGATTGCAGCGGCTTGGCTCCAAGTGCCTCATCCAGCCCTGCCTTGTAATCGGCCATATAAAGCCGGAAGGCGTCAGACAGCAGCGCGTCTATGGTGTCGAAATGATAGGTGATCGTCCCAGGTGAAACGTCGGCCTCAGCCGATACCAGCCTGTGCGTGATCCGATCTGCGCCCCAGTCGGGAATCAGGTCCAGCGTCGCCTGAAGGATTTTCTCCCGCGCAGGCAAAGTCTGAACGGTGTCAGTGTCAGCTGTCATCATCGGCCAATCCTATAGTATTCAACGGCAAAGCGATGGTTAAAGCCATTTGTGCGTTTCGCACTGCGTCTTGACCTCACACAAAGAGCCGCACACAAAACCCTCCCCGCCGCTAGCACCCTGTCAGGAAACATTCTTATGGACGGCATCGCCTTCATCATCGCGGCCCTCGGCGGCTACCTTCTCGGCTCGATCCCGTTTGGCCTATTCATCACACGCGCAGCCGGACTTGGCGATATTCGTGAGATCGGTTCCGGCAATATCGGTGCAACGAATGTGTTGCGGACGGGTCGCAAGGATCTGGCACTCGCCACTCTGCTACTCGACAGCTTCAAGGCGGGCCTTGCCATTGTCGGCTTCGCGCTGATTTTTGGAGAGCGCAATGTCGGCCTGATCGCAGGCGTCTTTGCGTTCATTGGCCACTGTTACCCGATCTGGCTACGATTCAAGGGCGGCAAGGGCGTTGCGACCTATGCTGGCCTCTTGCTTTTCGCTTCCTGGAAAGGCTTCCTGATCGCCGCCCCGATATGGCTAGCCGTCTTCTTCTTCTCGCGCATTTCGTCCCTGGCAGCTCTCACGGCGGCGACGCTCGTTCCCATCGGGGCATGGCTGCTCGGCGAGACACAGTTCGCTGTCGGTATCCTCGTGGTGCTGAGCGCTCTCGTATTCTGGACGCACCGCGCCAACCTCAAGCGCCTCCTATCTGGTACCGAACCGAAGTTCGGACAGAAGAAGAAAGACGCCGCTTGAGCGCCGGCTTCAGCGACGAGCGGCGCGTCTACTGGCTTGCTCTTGCCCGTGCGCCGCAGGTCGGACCCGTCACTTTCTTTCAGCTTCTGGCGAAGTATGGTTCGCCCCAAGAGGCTGTCGAACGCGCAGGCATTCGCGCCAATCTTGATTCGGCGCGCCGCGAACTGGACAACGCCGCGCAGCTTGGGGCGACCATTCTCCTATCTGAGGATGAGGATTACCCAGCGGCTCTTTCCGAACTGTCTCCGCCACCGCCTGTGCTCACCGTTCTTGGTGACATCCGCTTGCTTGAGCGCCCTGCGATTGCTCTTGTCGGTGCGCGCGATGCTTCGGCGGCTGGTCGCAAGATAGCGCGCGAACTGGCAGCCTCGCTAGGCAAGGCGGGCCTTGTAATAGCGTCGGGCCTGGCGCGTGGCATCGATGGCGAGGCCCATCAGGCAGCGCTCAGCACGGGCACGATCGCGGTGCTTGCAGGCGGCGTCGACCAGATCTACCCGCCTCAGCACAAAGCGCTGTATCATGAAATCGTCGGCAACGGGCTGATTGTGTCGGAACGCGCCTTCGGCCGGCGCGCGACGGCGCAGGACTTTCCCCGCCGCAATCGTATCATCACCGGGCTCGCCGTTGGCACGGTCGTGGTCGAAGCCACCGAGCGTTCAGGTTCACTTATTTCAGCGCGCATGGCTGGTGAACAGGGCCGCGAAGTCATGGCTGTCCCAGGCTCGCCGCTGGACAGGCGCGCAGCCGGCACCAATCGCTTGTTGCGTGAAGGCGCAACACTGGTGCGCCACGCCGAAGATGCTCTCGAAGCAGTCGCCTCGCAGATCGAAGACACAACGGTGAGTTTCCACCCTACCCTGCCGCTCGACCCGCCCGACAATTCCGGAGCAGACGATGATGACGGCCTCACAGAGAGGATCGTCGAAGCCCTCTCTCCGACACCTCTGCCGATCGCAGACATCGCCCGCGCCAGCGGTTGCACCGCAAGGCAGTGCGCAGCCCGGTTGATGGAGCTCGAACTGGAAGGCCGCGCCTTGACCCATGCGGGTGGACTAGCTTCGCGGGTATAGTTAATAGCTTCGCTGTACAAATCAGCCAGAAATTCAGGAAAGTCTCTTTCAGGCTGGTTAGGAGTGTAGACCTGTACAGGGACTGCGCTTATGCGAATTCAAGGAAACCTGTTCGTATCGAGGGGAGGCGAGATGGCCAGTTTGAAGATTTCTCTTGCGTCATTGCTAGTCGCCACCGCTGCGCTTCCAGCCCTCGCGCAGGAACCGGAAGCAAAGGAAGTTGCCGCGCAGGATGACATCGTGGTCGAGGAGCGTGTGATCCTTGATGCCGACAATGCTTACGTCCTTGAAGATGAGAATCTGGTCGTCGCAGAAGGAAATGTGCGCGCCGAATATGGCGAGCGCGTTCTCACTGCCGACCGTCTGACCTACAACCGCGAAACCGGTCGTGTGCGTGCGCAGGGTAATATCGTTATTACTGAGCCTGACGGCACCGAGCGCTTTGCCGAAGAAATCGAAACAGATTCCCGTCTGGTCGATGGCTTTGCTACAGGCTTTTCAATCCGCACGCCGGAGGGTGAGTCGGCTGCGGCAAATACGGCTGAACGCCGTAACGAAACAATCACTGAACTCGACCGGGCTGTCTTCACAGCCTGTGAACTCTGTGAAGGCCAGACGACGCCGACCTGGTCGATCCGTGCGCGCAAGGCTGTTCTGAACGAAGACACCGGCATGTTCACATACCGGGACGCCGTGTTCGAAATTGCCGGCGTTCCCGTCGCCTATTTTCCTTATTTCGCTCACCCGGACCCACAGTCCGAACGCCGCTCGGGTTTTCTCGTCCCACGCTTTGGTGCTTCGACCAAGTACGGCGCATTCCTACAGCCGCGCTACTACTGGGCGATCTCACCCCACCAGGATCTTGTGGTCGCGCCGGCCTTCTACACTAAGATCGATCCACGCCTGGAATTCGATTATCGCAAGCGCTTCTATAGCGGCGACATCACTACGAACTTCAGTTTCACCAACGAAGCACGTTTCGATGATGATGGTGAGCGGCTGAATAACAAGGCCTTCCGCGGCCACTTCTTCGCCGATGGCCGTTTCCGCATTTCCGAAGACTGGGACTGGGGTTTTGCGGTCGAGGAAGCCAGCGACGACCTCTACACTGACCGGTATGACGTGGATGGCGAGAATGACCGCCGCGGCATCTATTACAGTCAGCCCAAGACACTTCTTTCGCAGCTCTATACGCAGGGCCAGACAAAAAACTGGTATGTCGACGCCTCGGTCCAGACATTCGACAACCTGCAAGCGCAAGGCATCGCCGAGGACCGCATTGCTGACGTTCTGCCGCTGATCAATTCCCAATACGATATGGACTTCGGCAAATACGGCTTCCTCAGCCTCACTGGTTCAGCCGCTTTCCTCGAGCGTGTTGAAGGCGCCGACAGCCGCCGCGCCTCCGCTGGCGCCGACTGGTCGACACAGCGCATCATGCCGGGTGGCCTTATAGTCGAACCCTTCGCGGAAGCTCGCTTTGACTATTACGACGTCAATGATTTTCCGACAGTTGATGAGAGCAACACAATTTCGCGTGCGCTTGGCTCGACAGGCGTTAAGCTGTCGATGCCCTTCTACCGTCCCGGCCGCAATGTCGACCTGCTGGTGGAGCCTATCGTGATGGCTGCGGTTTCATCCGGCAGCCCGAATGATGAGCAGATACCCGTCGAGGATGGCGCGTTCTATGAACTCGACACGTCCTCATTGTTCGATGCGAATGCGCAGGCAGGCTACGACCTGTACGAAGGCGACAAGAAGCTTGGTGCTGGCATCTCGGCCACCGCCCGCTGGAAAAACGGCTTCGAAATCTCAGGTCTCGTAGGCCGCCGCTGGCGCAGCGAAGCCGATCCGGCGTTTGATGTGCCGAGCAACCTTGATGGCACGGTGAGCGACTGGCTGGTCAGCGCGTCGGTAGAATTCAACGATTATTTCAGCATCGATACCAAGCTGCGGCTTGACGATGACACGCTCGACATCAACCGTCTTGATACCGCGCTTAATATCGACATTGAAGATATCGCCCGTACAAAGGCGATCTACTACCGGCTCGATGAGAGCATCGCGCGGTCAGGCGTCCGCCAGGAAGGCCTCTTCCTGCTTGGGGAAGTCTTCGTGCGGGATAACATTCTCATCCTGTTCGAACTTCAGCGGGAGTTTGAGCAGAACCTCAATATTCGCCAGGGCATCGGCATCGGCTATGAAGACGAATGCTCACGCTTCGAACTCGTCTATGAGCGCCAGGGCACGGAGAACCGCGAACTTGGGCCGTCGGAATCGATCGTGTTCCGCTTCGGCTTCAAGACAATCGGTGAATTGGGGTCCCGCAATTTCGACTAGTCCGTCCCGGGCAACCACCAGTCTGACTGAGCGCACACCGTTGCGCGTACTCTGATGCTGGGTATGCTTCGCGCGGGCAAGGGAACAGCACTGTCTACCGCGTCACCTTGGAGGTTTGCGATAATGAAAACACTTATGGCGTCCGCGCTTGTAGCCGCCACTGCCAGCTCTCTTTCAGCGCCTGCCATGGCGCAGAGCGAAACGCAGACGATCGAGGGCATCGTCGCGATCGTGAACGATCAGCCGATCTCCTATAGCGATGTGCGAGAGCGCGGCAGCCTCCTGCTGCTTACGCTGGGTGCACAGCAACCGACTCAACAGCAGATCCAGCAGGTTACCTCGCAGGCTCTGGATGAGCTTATCGACGAAAAGCTGCAACTTCAGGAAGCGGCCGAGTATGAGGTTGAGGTCTCTGAAGAAGACATTAATCGCGCTATCGCCGACATGGCGCGCCAGTCCGGTCTCGACCGGGACGGCCTCGTAAATGTTCTGCTGCAATCCGGCGTGAACCCGACCAGCCTGGAAGAGCAAATGCGCGCAGAGATCGCTTGGCGCCGCATCATGGGCGGTCTCTATGGCTCGCGTATTCGCATCTCACGCAACCAGATTGACGAAGCTATCGAGCAACAGCGGAATGCGCTGACGCAGGTTCAGTACAACCTCGACGAAATCTTTCTCTACGCACCAACCGAGCAGGACAAGGCGCAGGCGCTGCAAGGTGCAGGAACTATCCTCGAGCAACTTGAAGCCGGTGCCCCCTTCTCGCTTGCTGCGCAGCGCCTGTCTTCAGCGCCGACGTCTGCAGCTGGCGGTGACATGGGCTGGGTGGCGCTAGATGACATCGACCTTGAAGTTGCAGAAGCCGTGCGCAACATGAACGGCCCTGGCATTTCGGAACCGATTACCGTGTCCGATGGGATCTACCTGATTAACTACAAGGCCAAGCGCGACCCCAACGAGCTGGAAACACGGGTCGATCTGGTACGTCTTGCGGTTGTGGACGGGTCAGAAGACGCGCTTCGCGATGCAGCGAGCCAGGCGAATAGCTGTCAGGCCGCAATTGAAGCCGCCGATGCCGACCCTAATCTTAGCGCCAATGAGCTGACCGATATTCGCGTCGAGGATCTTGGCGCCGAAGGTCAGAACATGATCAGCGAAGTCGCCATCGGCCAGCCGACCCAGGTTTTTGCGACCTCCGGTACGCTTGCAGTCATGTATGTCTGCGACCGTCGTCAGTCTGGCGCTGCCGTTCCGACACGCGAAGAGATGGAAGACCGTCTGTTCGGACGCGAACTTCAGATGATTTCCCAGCGCTCGCTGCGCAATCTGCGCCGTGAAGCCACGATCATCCAGCGCGGCAGCTAACAAACCGGACACGCTGATGGCCAATTCTAAGGACCTGCCGCTCGCCGTCACCATGGGCGACCCGGCCGGCTGCGGGCCACAGATCACATTGCGAGCCTGGAAGACGCTTTCTGCAGAACCGGGGGTTAGCCCATTCTATGTGACGGCTGATCCAGCCATCTTTGGTGAGGCGGCTGCTGCGATCGATCACCCCGCCGATGCGGCACGCCTGTTTGCCGACAAGCTTCCTGTCTTGCCGCTTAAAACTGTCCTCCCCGATTTCTCGACGGGAACGCCCGACAGCGCCTTGGCACCGGGCATTGTCGAAAGCATCGACCGCGCGATGGCCGACACATTTGCAGGTCTTTCCGGCGGTGTTGTCACCAATCCGATCTCTAAAGCGGTACTGTATTCGGCTGGCTTTCGTCATCCAGGCCATACTGAGTACCTCGCTGAGCTATGCGAAGCGCATACTGGTCGGCCGAGCCCACCAGTCATGATGCTCGTCGGCGGAGGCCTCAGAGTCGCGCTTGCAACGATCCACGTGCCGCTGATGCGAGTGCTGGACCATCTGACTTCAACGTCTCTTGAATCGGTTATCCGGATTACGGCACAGGCCATGCAGCGCGATTTCGGTATCGGCACACCGCGCATCGGTCTCACGGGCCTCAACCCACATGCAGGGGAAAGTGGGACTATCGGGCTGGAGGAGCGTGACATCATCAACCCTGTCGCAGACCGACTTCGCGCCGAGAGCATAGACGTTTCGAACGCACGCCCTGCCGACACTATTTTTGCAGAAACACTGAATGGCCGCTTCGACGCGGTTATCGCCATGACGCACGATCAAGGGCTTATCCCGGTAAAGACGCTCGACATCTGGGGCGGGGTCAACACCACGCTAGGCCTGCCGGTCATCCGCACCAGTCCGGATCATGGCACTGCCTATGACGCCGCCGCCGACAACGCGGCCCGACCCGACAGCCTGATCGCTGCCATCCGCCTCGCCAGCAAGATGGCCGCCCAGAGAGCCCGCCATGACGGATAACACGCCGCGTTTCACCGAAGCCCCTGCCCGCAAGGCGCTCGGCCAACACTTCCTGTTCGACCCGGACATCCTGCGGCGCACAGCGCTTGCGGCAGGGCCCGTGGAGGATCGCACAGTCATAGAAGTCGGCCCCGGCCCGGGCGGACTGACCCGCGCCTTGCTCAACGAAGGTGCCGCGAAACTTATTTGCGTCGAGGCTGATGAGCGGTTTGCCAGCGCGCTTGAAGCATGGCCCGAAGCGGTCAACGGTCGCCTCTGCGTTTACCAGCGCGATGCCCGAAAAATAAACTGGGCGAGCATTATCGAAGAGTCCGGCGGCAGCACGCCTGTGATGATAATAGCCAATCTTCCCTATAATGTAGGCACACCGCTTCTGGTGGATTGGCTTAAGACTGGAGACTGGCGCGGTGAGATGGCGCTGATGTTCCAGAAGGAAGTGGCTGAACGGATCGTCGCCGGGCCCGGTACGCCGCATTATGGCCGTCTTGCTGTCCTCACACACGCCGTCTGCGAGGCCCATATCGCTTTGACGCTGCCGCCCGGCGCCTTCCGTCCACCGCCCAAAGTAGAGAGCGCGGTGGCTGTCCTTACGCCGCTCCAGCCAGACAAGCGCTTTGCTGACCTTGCAACGCTAGAAAAAGTATCGACCGCCGCGTTCGGCCAGCGCCGCAAGATGCTTCGGGCCAGCCTGAAAGCCCTTGCGAAAACGCGCGGCATCGACGCTACGGAATGGCTGGAAGCATGCAATATCGACCCGACCGCCCGCGCCGAAACGCTGACGCAGCAAGAATTCAGGACGCTGGCCGAAACGCTCGCTAGGGCCTGACAGCCCCTAGTCGGCTGAACCGGCTTTTCTGGCGTCCTCGACAGCAGCAATCTTCCTCTTCTCGCCGATAAAGACAGGGGTCTTCTGGTGTAGCTTTTCCACAGGCATATCGAGGATCGACTGCTCGCCATTTGTCGAAGCGCCGCCCATCGCCTGGATCAGATACGCCATGGGAATGGCTTCGTAGACGAGCCGAAGCTTACCTTCTTCATAGCCTTTGATGTTCGCAGATGGGTAGGCGAAAAGGCCGCCCTGCAGAACCATGCGTTTCATGTCCGACACCATGGAGGCATACCAGCGCATATTGTGTGGCTTTACCGTGCCGCCCTTCGTATCCAGCAGGTTTGCATAATGGCGCTGTAGCCATTCGGGCCAGACAGTCTGATTCTGCCCATTGATCGCAAGCACGTCGGCGGATGGCAGGTCGCCTTCAATGGGCATGACCGTCCAGTCAGCACCGTCGAACAAGCCCTTATAGACCTTGTCTCCATCAGCAAAATAAGCCTCAAGGTTCATGCCGAAGACGAAAAAGCCGCCGCTGACGATATTCTTTCCATTGAAGTCAGCATCGACTTCAGCGTTCTTGAAAATTGCGAATATCGCGCCGGACGGAATACCGACGAGCGCGGATTTCGATCCATCCAGCGGATCGAGTGCGACGCTGTAAGGACCGTCGGATATCTTGTTTAGCCCGGGGCGCTCTTCAGATACCACATAGCGCACATTGCCATCAGTCTTCAGCGCATTGAAGAACGCCTCGTCGGCGATGACGTCCAGCTCGATCTGATCGTCGCCGGATTCGTTGCTTGATGTCGCAAACTTGAGCCCGGCCCCTTTTTTCAATTCAGCATAGATCTCTTCGGACGCCGAAAAAAGCGCCGCGTAGATGCCGTCCAGAGCGGATGTGCTACTATTGAAGTTGGTGGTCATAGATCGGCTTTCGCCCCTTGAATTGGAATGGTGTTCTTACAGCCTGCGCAGGCTCACGCTTCGCCCATCAGCTCGCGAACGTGGTCCTCAAGGCTGAGCTGACGCAGACGCTTCAGACGTTCAACCAGCAGGATGCGCTTCAGCCTTTGATAGGCAATCTCGAGGTCGTCATTGACGATGGCATAGTCATAGCGGCGCCAATGCCGCATTTCGGCTTTCGCATCCCGCATGCGTCGTTCGACGATCTCATCGGTCGATCCAGGACGGGCTGCCAGACGCGATTTCAAGGCGTCTATGCTTGGCGGAAGAATGAAAACCGATACGACATCGCGCGGCATTTGATCATGCAATGCGTCCGCGCCCTGCCAGTCCACATCAAACAACACGTCATGCCCGGATGAGAGCAATGCCTCTGTATCTGCGCGCGGTGTCCCATAGAGATTATCGAAGACCAGCGCCCATTCGAGAAATTGGCGCTGCGCGATCATCGTGCGGAATTCGTCGACAGACTTGAAGTGATAGTCCTTGCCATCCACCTCGCCCGGCCGCTCCGGCCGCGTCGTCGCCGATACAGACAGCTTGATGTCAGAAAATTCTTCCATCAGCTTTTTGCAAAGCGTCGTCTTGCCCGCGCCGGACGGGGAAGAAATAACGAGCATCAAGCCCCTGCGCTCGCCCTCGTCTTTCGGATGGCCGCTATTCGACATTTGCTGCCTGCTCCTTGAACTGATCTACGAGGCCTTTGAGCGCGAGTCCCGCATTCGTCAAATCGAGGCTGGCAGACTTTGAGCAGAGCGTGTTGGCCTCGCGGTTGAACTCCTGCGACAGGAAGTCGAGTTTGCGGCCAATAGGGCCGCCCTGTTCCAGCAGCCCACGAGCACTTTCGATGTGAGCGCGCAGACGATCGAGTTCTTCGCGCACATCCGCCTTCGCGACAGACAGCGCTACCTCTGCAGCAAGGCGTTCGCCATCAACCTTGTCGCTGGCCTCCAGCTCAGCGAGCTGCTTCTCCAGACGTGCTTTCAGGAGCCTTGGCTGTTCGCCGGCAAGCGAATCGGCCTGCGCGACGGCGCGCTCCATCTCGTCGAGGTAGCCACTCAGCATATCGTTCAGCGCCCCACCTTCTTCAAGGCGCGCTTTGTTTAGCTGACGAACGAGTTCATCACCGCCCGCCTGAAGGGCTGCAACAACCTCATCGCTTGCGACAGCGCGCGTCGAGTTCTGACCGTTCTCGACGACACCCTTGATGCCCATCAAGGACGCAATGGCACCGAGGTCTGCAGCATGGCCAGAGGCCTTCTCAAAAGCCCGCAAAAGCTGCTGCAGTGCATCGTGATTAACGCTGAGCATCTCTCCGCCACTCGCGACCTCGATCCGCAGACCGATCTGGATATTACCCCGGGCAAACATCTTCGAAGCCGTTTGCTTGACTGCGCGTTCGACCCCTTCGAAACCACCTGGCACGTTCCCGCGCACATCCAGCGAGCGACCGTTGACGCTTTTGGCCTCAAACGCCCAGCTGCCCCAGTCCGCCTCGCCAGTTACTCTGGCAAAACCTGTCATCGAAGACACTTGCGCACTCACTCCTGACCTCGCTCACGCGCGATCTCGCGGCGCTCATACGCGCGATAAGCCGCAACGTTACGATTATGCTCAGACAGAGTTTCAGCAAATGCGTGGCCGCCCGTGCCGTCCGCAACGAAGAAAATGTAATCGGTTTCAGGTGGGTCCAGCACCGCAGCAATAGCATCACGTCCCGGATTACAGATGGGGGTCTTCGGCAGCCCATCGATCTCATAGGTGTTCCAGTCGGTGACCCGGTCCAGTTCAGAACGATACAGCGTACGGCGCACACGTTTTCCGTTCAGCGTTCGATAGAGTGGCTCACCACGTGAGACGCCATAGATGACTGTCGGATCGCTCTCGAGGCGCATGCCGCGCCTCAGGCGATTGGTGAATAGACCCGCCACGAGCGGTCGCTCCTCAGCGCTACCGGTTTCTTTCTCAACAACAGAGGCAAGGATGACCGCCTCTTCGACCGTGGAAATCGGAAGATCATCGGCTCTTTGCGGCCATAGCTCTTCGAGCAGGTCATCCTGAGCCTTCTCCATCCGCTCGATCATTGCTGTGCGCGATTTGTCTGCGGAGAAGATATAGGTATCCGGCAGAAGCGTTCCTTCGGCGATCTCGCGCTCAGGCATGTCGCCTTTCAGCTCCGGATGGTTTTCGACAATGCGAAGAACCTGCGCTGTGGTGCGCCCCTCAGGTACCGTGATGCGATATGTGATGACATCGCCGGACACGAGCAGATCCATGATGCCCGCAATGCTCGCGCGGGGCGGAATGGCGTACTCACCGACCTTCAAGCCAGCCTGCTGTTCGGACAGGCGCGCATGCAACTTCATTGCTTCGGGACTGGAGATTATACCTTCGTACCAAAGCCGCTGGGCAACGCCGCTGACATGGTCGCCCTGGCGCACTTCAAACACGGCGCTTTCAGCAAGCGGCCCCGGCTTGCTGATTTCGTTCTGAAGCCAGAACCAGCCGCCGATCGCCGCAGCTGCGCCAAGGCCAGCCAGCACGAGTCCAATCGCAAGAAGCGCTTTAATGAACCGCATATCTACTCCCCCATGATACAGGCTGGCCTTACCTTGCCTGAGCTTTTTCGCTTAGGGAACTAGTCAGCCTGTTTGAGGATAAGACACGCATTGGTGCCGCCAAAACCGAACGAGTTGGACATGGCTGCACGAACCTTGCCCTTCTTGGCATTGTGCGGAATGAGATCAATGTCCGTCTCAACACTTGGATTATCCAGATTGAGCGTTGGTGGCATGACCTGATCACGTAGCGCCAGCGCACAGAATGCGCTCTCGATTGCACCTGCTGCACCAAGAAGGTGGCCGACAGCAGACTTGGTCGAGGATAGCGACAGGTTTTTCGCGTGCTCACCGAACAGCCGCTCAACGGCACCAATTTCGCCTTCGTCACCCTTCGGCGTCGAGGTGCCATGCGTGTTGACGTAATCAATATCGGTCACATCGAGGCCGGAATTATCCAGCGCCATTTTCATGGCGCGGTAACCGCCCTCGGAGCCTTCTGCCGGCGCCGTGATATGGTAGGCATCGCCCGTCAGGCCATAGCCTGCGACTTCTGCATAGATCTTCGCACCGCGCGCCTTTGCGTGCTCATACTCTTCGAGCATCACGATGGCGGCACCTTCGCCCATGACAAACCCGTCCCGGTCCTTATCATAGGGACGGGAGGCTTTTTCCGGCGTGTCGTTGAAGTTAGTCGACATGGCCTTTGCCGCGCAGAAGCCGGCAATAC
The DNA here is from genome assembly GCF_003576345.1 of Henriciella barbarensis. Taxonomy (GTDB): domain Bacteria; phylum Pseudomonadota; class Alphaproteobacteria; order Caulobacterales; family Hyphomonadaceae; genus Henriciella; species Henriciella barbarensis. The sequence goes on from NZ_QWGB01000007.1 coordinate 205,420, forward strand.
CGATTTCGCAGATCACGGCCTCGGAGCCGCCAGCCAGCATCAGGTCGGCGTCGCCATACTGGATGAGGCGAGCTGAGTCGCCGATGGCATGCGCGCCCGTGGCACAGGCTGTCACTACAGAGTGGTTCGGCCCTTTGAACCCGTGACGGATCGAGACCTGCCCGGAAGCGAGGTTGATCAGCGCAGATGGGATGAAGAACGGGCTCACGCGGCGCGCACCCTGAGTGTGCAGGGTAATCGCCGTATCGTAGATGGACTGGAGGCCGCCAATACCAGAGCCGATCAGAACGCCTGTGCGCTCCTTCTGCTCGTCGGTTTCAGCTTTCCAGCCAGAATCCTCAACACATTCGTCGGCTGCTGCGAGCGCATAGAGAATGAACTCGTCGATACGGCGACGCTCTTTTGCGCTCGCCGCCTTGTCCGGATCAAATGAATGAGGATCGTCGGCACTGCCGCCGCCGCGGCCGGTGCCGTCATTCCAAGGTACCTGGCAAGCGATCTTGCAAGGCACGTCCTTTGTATCAAACAGATCGATAGGACCTGCTCCAGACTTGCCTGCGAGCAAACGCTCCCACGTGGCCTCACGTCCGCTAGCGAGCGGAGAAACGAGACCAATCCCGGTAATGACGACACGGCGCATCAGCTAACCCTCTTAAGAGACGTGAGCCTTGATGTGGGTGACAGCGTCACCAACAGTACGGATGTTCTCCTGAACGTCGTCAGGGATTTCGATGTTGAATTCTTCTTCGAAAGCCATGACCAGCTCGACCAGGTCCAGGGAGTCTGCGCCGAGATCGTCGATGAAGCTCGCCGATTCCGTCACCTTGTCCGCTTCAACGTCGAGATTCTCGACAACGATCTTTTTTACACGCTCGAAAACGTCAGACATGGAAAACCTCTCTCATGATGTCTGATAGGAAGACTATTCGTCTTGGGTTGCCCGTTAGCACACTGATAAAGATAACGCCAAGAGCTGCAACTGTTTGGATGACCTGCGGTCAGATCATCGCCATGCCGCCATTCACGTGCAGCGTCTGGCCTGTAACATAGGCTGCTTCTGACGAAGCAAGATAGACGGCAGCCGCCGCGATGTCGCTTCCCTGACCAAGTTTTCCCGAAGGAATCTGGCCCAGAAGCGCTTCTTTCTGGCTGTCTGGCAAGACATCTGTCATCGGTGATTCGATAAAGCCCGGCGCAATACAATTGGCGGTAATGCCGCGGCTCGCGACTTCCTGTGCGAACGCTTTGGTGAAGCCAATCATGCCAGCTTTAGAGGCGCAGTAATTCGCCTGGCCCGGATTGCCGGTCACGCCAACAATGGACGTAATCCCGATAATGCGGCCATGGCGACGCTTCATCATGCCCCGCACGACCGATTTTGTAAGCCGGTAGTAAGAGCCGAGATTGACGTTCATCACATCATCAAAGTCTTCAGGCTTCATCTGCATAAGCAGCTTGTCGCGTGTGATGCCTGCATTGGCGACCAGAATGTCTAGGGGGCTGCCCGCAGCTTCTTCGGCGCGGCCGACAAGACTGTTGACAGATTCAGCGTCGGAAAGGTTGGCCGTAACCACAAAACCTTCGCCTGGCAGGCCAGCACGGACCTCTTCCAGAACGCCTTCACGCGTCCCGGACAGGGCAACTTTTGCCCCTGCTTCGGACAGGGCTTTCGCAATTGCGCTACCAATGCCGCCGGAGGCCCCGGTTACCAACGCTGTGCGTCCGCTGAGATCAAACATGCGGCTCGTTCCTTCCTTGCTTGCGGCTTTTGCCGTCTCGTTCTCTATTTCAACCTTTGTCGCCCTAGCCGAGACGCTTAGCAACCGATTCTATGTCTTCCGGGGTTCCCAGAGTCAGCCCTTCAACGTCCTTGGCGGTACGACGGTTCATGACGCTGAGCACTTTTCCGGCACCCGCCTCGACCGTGAGCTCAATGCTCTGCGCCGCCATGAACTCAATTGTCTCGCGCCACCGGACCTGGCCGCAAACCTGCTCGATCAGATGTTGACGGATCGCCACCGGATCAGACGTTGGCTCTGCAGTGACATTAGAAATCACGGGCACAGACGGCGCCTTGATCTCGATGTCCGACAGCGCCTTCATCATCTCATCGGCGGCCGGCTGCATCATGGAACAGTGAAACGGCGCACTCACAGGCAGCATCATCGCCTTCTTGATACCAACTTCGCCAGTTTTCGACGCGGCAAGCTCAACAGCTGCTTTCGTACCTGAAATCACGATCTGGCCGGGCGCATTGTCATTTGCAATCTCACAGACGCCGCCTTCAGCTCTGCCTAGCTCACACAGCGCGATGGCCTGTTCGGGCGTCGCGCCGAGCAGTGCGGCCATCGCACCTTCGCCGGGCGGCACGGCGGCCTGCATGGCATTCCCCCGAATGCGCAGGATCCGCGCTACATCTGCAAGCTCGATCGCGCCGCTTGCGGCCAGCGCGGAATATTCGCCCAGCGAGTGACCGGCCACGAACGCGGCCTTGTCCGGGCCAATCCCGTGGGACTGGAGCGCGCGGATCGCTGCAACGCTGACAGCCATAAGGGCTGGCTGCGTGTTGGCCGTCAGCTTCAGTTCTTCTTCATCACCTTCCCAGATCAATTGGGACAGATCCTGCTGAAGCGCAGCGTCAACCGTCTCGAAGACCTCACGCGCTGCTGGATATGCGGCGGCAAGGTCTTTGCCCATGCCGATGAACTGGCTGCCCTGTCCGGGGAAAATGAACGCGAACTTGGTCATGCGGTCCTGCCCTTCAGTCTGATCGCTGGAATCTGATTTGGCCGACTGCCTAGTTGGCTGCTCGCAGACTCGCAAGTCTGCTTGATTCTTTTGGCAGTCTGGGCTTTAAGCCCCCTCTTCACACGGGGTGCGGTCCTGGTTTCCGGAATGAGCCGGACAGGCAGGGGCCATCGCCGGAACGTCTTCCCGCGTTCCAGCGCCGCATTCTGAACTCCAGGGGAAAGAACAACATGGCACTTTATGAACACGTGCTGATCTCGCGTCCGGACATCTCGCCTGCACAGGTCGAGAGCCAGATCGAAGAGCTCGGCCAATGGCTGGAAAGCCAGGGCGCAAAGGTCGGAAAGACCGAATACTGGGGTCTGCGCAACCTCTCCTACCCGATCAACAAGCAGCGCAAGGGACACTATTCCCTGCTCAACATCGACGGTCCAGCAGCGGCCGTACATGAGCTTGAGCGCCGTCACCGTATCTCCGACGACGTGATCCGTTACATGACGATCAAGGTCGAAGAACTGGACGATGAGCCGTCCCCGATGATGGGCCGCAAGGGCCGCAAGGACTAGGGAGCGAGAGATATGTCTTCAGAAAACAACCAGGGTGATATCAACATCACCAACATCCCTGCCCGGCGCACATTCAACCGCCGCCGCAAGGTCGATCCATTCTCGGGCCAAGGCGCCCCGGCGATCGACTACAAGGATGTGAAACTGCTGCAGCGCTATATTTCCGAGAAGGGCAAGATTGTCCCGTCGCGGATCACTGCAGTGAACGTCAAGAACCAGCGTAAGCTTGCCCGCGCCATCAAACGCGCCCGCATGCTCGCGCTTCTGCCATTCACCGTTAAGTAGGAGGACCAGCACATGGACATTATCCTTCTTGAACGCGTCGAAAACCTTGGCGAGCTTGGCGAAGAAGTCACTGTGAAGAACGGCTTCGCCCGTAACTTCCTGCTGCCACGCGGCAAGGCGCTGATCGCTAACGATCGCAACCGCGCCCGCTTCGCTGCAGAGCGTGACCTTATCGAAAAGCGCAACGCAGACGCACGCGAAGAAGCTCAGTCGACCGGCAACAGCCTCGACGGCGCAGAAATCGTGCTGATCCGCCAGTCTTCCGACACCGGCAATCTCTACGGTTCGGTCTCGACCCGCGACATCGTCGATGCGCTGGCTGAGAAAGACTTCAAGGTCCGCCGCGGTCAGATCAAGCTCGACCAGCCGATCAAGACCATCGGCATCTATGAGCTCGGCATCCGGCTACACGCGGAAGTCCTCGTAGACGTCACGGTGAACGTCGCCCGCTCAATGGAAGAAGCTGAGCGTCAGGCAGCAGGCGAGAACGTCATCGAGACGATCCACGCTGAACAGCAAGGCGCCGCAGCCGAGCAATCTGCTGAACTGGCTGAAGCCAGCGCGGAGCGCGAGGAAGCAACCCGCGAAGCCCCTGAAGAGGAATAGGCTTCCGGGCGTCTTACGCCAGACTTTGATCAAGGCCGCGCCCGCCGGGTGCGGCCTTTTTCTTTGTTTCTGGAGACTGTCGGTCTGCAGGTTGGCGCACCTGACCAAACCGCGAATCACGCGTCTTCGAATCGGGGTATTCCACAAGCCTCATCTGAGCTGTGGACGATGTCAGTTTCTATGCAAGTCAAGTCTGCAATCTTTCCCTGCTCAGGCGTAAAGTTAACCCATCGGTAAGCACCTTTTCGGGGACACGCGCATGAACGATATGTCCAACACGCCCAAGTCGGTCGAGGCACCGCACAATCTGTCCGCCGAGGCCGGCGTGCTTGGGGCGATCCTATATGACAATAATGCGTTCCAGCGTGTCGCGGACATTCTGCGCGCCACTGACTTCTATTCCATCCCTCATCAGGAGATCTTCGAAGTCTGTTCGACCATGATCCAGGGCGGCCGTGTCGCCGATGGCATCACGCTTCGCGAACATTTCGAAAAAGCCGACAAGCTTCAGGAAATCGGCGGCGCCTCCTATCTGGCAGAGCTGCTTGATTCGGCCGCCTTCGGTCCGGAAATCACCGATTATGCACGCATGATCCGAGACTTCGCCATGCGACGCGACCTGATCGACATCGGCGCGACGGTCCAGCACCGTGCTTTCAAGCCGGAGCCAGAAGAAGACGGCGACAAGCAGCTTGAGCTCGCCGAACGCCAACTCTTCGATCTGGCCGACCGGGGCTCTTCCGGGCGCGGCTTCCATTCATTCTCGACTGCCCTCAAAGAGTCGCTTGCCATGGCAGAGGCGGCCTTCAAACGGGATGGAAAGATTGCCGGCGTCGCTTCCCAGCTCGACGATCTCGACACGATGCTTGGCGGCTTCCACAAGTCTGACCTCGTCATCCTTGCAGGGCGCCCCTCCATGGGCAAGACGACGCTCGCGACCAATATCGCCTTCAATGCGGCGCAGGCCTGCCGGCGCGAAGCCCAGCCTGACGGGTCAAAGAAAACCGTCGAAGGCGCTGTTGTTGCTTTCTTTTCTCTCGAAATGTCGTGTGAGCAGCTCGCCACCCGTATTATCGCAGACCGAACCGGCCTCAACGCCCACCACATCCGTCAGGGCGACCTTGATGCCAGCGACTTCGAAAAGATCCGCCAGGCCACCGAAGAGCTTCAGAACCTGCCGCTATATATCGATGACCAGGGCGGCATCTCTATCAGCCAGCTCGCCGCGCGCGCCCGGCGCCTGAAACGCACCAGCGGCCTCGACATGGTCGTGATCGACTATCTTCAGCTTCTGACCTCGACGACCGGCAAGGCCAGCGACTCCCGAGTTCAGGAGATCACGCAGATCACGATGGGCCTCAAGGCGCTCGCCAAGGAGCTGAACGTGCCTGTCATCGCCCTCTCCCAGCTCTCGCGTCAGGTCGAGCAGCGCGAGGACAAACGTCCGCAACTCTCCGACCTTCGGGAATCTGGTTCGATTGAGCAGGATGCAGACGTCGTCATGTTCGTCTATCGCGAGTCCTATTACCTGGAGCGGACCGAACCCCAGTCCGGTGGCGAAGATCCGGCATCTGCGGAGAAATGGACCAGCTGGCGACAGCGCATGGATGAGGTTCTCGGCACCGCTGAGGTCATCATCGGCAAACAGCGTCACGGCCCGATTGGTCGTGTTACACTCGCCTTCGACGCGAACACGACCCGCTTCGGCAATCTCAAACGTCAGCAGCCGGAACCGGACTTCGGCTAGAATGGGTTGCCGCATGGCGGCGCGGCGGACTATGCCGCATCAATGAGTTTTAGTCCCCGCGCCCGCGTGCATCTTCAGAACATCGTCGCCAACTGGCGCACGATCGCTTCTCTTGTCTCTCAGAGTGAAGCTGGCGCCGTCGTCAAAGCGAATGCCTATGGCCACGGTGTCGCCCCGGTTGCACGCGCCCTGCACGCGGCTGGATGCAAAACTTTCTTCGTCGCTTATGTCGACGAAGGCGTGGAACTCCGCAACGCCATAGGCGCTGAAGCGACCATTCTTGCATTCAATGGTGCAGAGCCCGGTGATGCAGACCTCATCCGCACACACCAGATCACACCCGTTCTGAACGCCCTGCCCGCCATCAGAGAATGGCTTAAGCTCTCCGATACGCCTTCCTATGCGGTTCACGTCGACACAGGCATGAACCGGCTTGGCGTTCGGATGGAAGACGTACCGGAGCTTGAAGACCTTACGGCCAGCGGGCCGCCAGTTCACGTCATGTCGCATCTGGTCGATTCTGATGACCGATCGCGCGCAATCAACGCCGAACAACTCGCGCGCTTCAAGGACGCCGCATCGCACTTCCCTCACGCTCACACGAGCTTCGCTAATACAGGCGGATGTTTCATGGGGCAGGATTACGGGTTTGATATCGTGCGCCCGGGGATCGGTCTTTATGGCGGCGGGCCACCGCTTCCTGATGGCATAGAATTGAAGCCTGGCATGACGCTGGAAGCCCCGATCCTGACGGTTCAGTCCGTCCAGCCCGGTGAAACGGTCGGCTATGGCGCGACATACACCTTTGATACACCGCGCACCTTGGCCACGGTCGCGCTGGGCTACGGCGACGGATTTCTGCGCGCGGCTGGCAACAAAGGCATCGCTTCACTGGGCGGTATAGTATGCCCGATCGTCGGCCGGGTCTCAATGGATCTCATCACGATCGACGTCACACAGGCAGCGGACCTTGCAATGCCCGGAGCATTCGCCCAATTCATCGGAGCGGAAATCCTGCTCGAAGAGCAGGCCAGACGCGCCGGCACAGTCGGCTATGAACTTGTAACAGGACTGGGCCATCGTGTCAGACGCATCTACGACTAAATCCGGCGGTTTTCCCAATCCGCTCGCCTGGATAGGGCGCGGTGCGCTTGCGCTTTTCGCAGAGATTGGGCGCCTGTCGCTTTTCTCCGGGCGCACGGCCCTGTCTGCCCTGCTTCCACCCTGGAACCTAACACAGCTGTGGAAGCAGATAATTGCGATTGGCTTCTATTCCCTGCCGGTCGTCGGCCTGTCAGCTGTCTTTATCGGCGCAGCCCTCGCCCTCAACATCTATACTGGCGGCAATCGCTTCGGCGCTGAACAGTTCGTACCGAACATCGTGGTCCTAGGCATAACGCGGGAGCTTGGCGCGACCATTACTGGCCTGATGCTGGCTGGCCGTGTGACCGCTGGTATCGCCGCAGAGATCGGCGCCATGAAAGTGACCGAGCAGATTGATGCGCTTAAAACGCTTTCTGCCAACCCGTTCCGCTATCTATATGCACCGCGTTTTCTCGCCGCCGCACTCACCTTGCCGATTCTGGTGCTGATCGCCGACATAATCGGCGTTATGGGCGGCTGGCTGGTCAGCGTTTATGCGCTCGACTTCGATTCCACGACCTATCTGCGCAATACAATCGACTTCCTCACCATGGAAGATGTCATCGTCGGCCTGATCAAGGCTGTCATCTTCGGCATGGTGATCGCGCTGATGGGTTGCTATCAAGGCTCGAAGTCGTCGGCTGGTGCGACAGGCGTGGGGCGTGCGGCTACGCTCTCCATGGTCGGCGCTGCGGTGCTGGTGCTTGCTGCCAACTATATCCTCTCCACCTTCTTCGTGCAGATCGGCATCTGATGACGCAGCCTATCCTTGAACTCAAAGGCGTCGAGAAAAGCTTCGGCTCCAACCATGTCCTGCGCGGCGTAGATATTGATGTCGCGCCCGGCCGCTCTCTCGTCGTGCTGGGCGGGTCCGGCTCCGGCAAATCGGTCATGCTCAAGAATGCTCTTGGCCTGATGACGCCGGACGCTGGCAAGATCCTGTTCGACGGCAAAGACGTGACCAAGGATCAGGGAAAAGCCCGCGAAGCGATGCGGGCGCGCGTCGGCATGTTGTTCCAGTCCGGCGCCCTGTTCGACTCCCTCACGGTCTGGGAGAATGTTGCCTTTCGCCTTCTCAATGCCGACAAGTTGAAGCGGTCCGACGCTAGGGAAGAAGCGATCGAGACCCTGAAAAAAGTGCGTCTCGGCGCCTCGGTGGCAGACCTAAGACCGGCCGAAATTTCCGGCGGCATGCAGAAGCGCGTCGCCCTCGCCCGCGCCATTATAACGAAACCGGATCTCATTTTCTTCGATGAGCCGACCACTGGCCTCGACCCGATCACGGCTGATGCGATCAATGATCTCATCATCGAGCAGGTCAAAGCGCTGGGCGCTGCCGCTGTTACGATTACCCATGACATGGCTTCTGCCCGCAAGGTTGCCGACGAGATCGCCATGCTGTTCGAGGGGAAGATCATCTGGCGCGGCCCCGCCAGCGAGATTGACCGGTCCGGCAATGATCATGTCGACCAGTTCGTCCATGGACGTGCAGACGGCCCTATCCAGCCTGCGCTCTAACGGCGGGCAGCGGCCCTGCCCGCCGCTCGGCCCATCGCAAGGCAGGCCGTCAGCAGATACCCCCCGGTTGGTGCGTCCCAGGCAACCATCTCTCCGGCACAATAGACCCCAGGCAGCGCCTTCAGCATCAATTGATCGTCAAGCGCGTTCCACGACACGCCACCCGCGGTCGAAATGGCCTCATCCATCGGAACCGGTCCATCCACACGAATTGGCAACGACTTCAGGAACCTCGCAATGTCACCCGCGCCGGCTGGCAGCGCGCCCCGCGCAATTTCGTTGACGAGCGCAATTTTCGTGCGATCAAGACGCGCCGCCTTGCGTAGTCGGTTCGAGCTCGAGTCTTTCGGGTTCGCAGCAGCCAGCCGTTTCGTAAGCGTATCCATATCGACATCCGGCAGCAGATCGACTTCAAGTGTTGCCGCCCTCTCGGCACCAATCTGACCGAGGAGGTTCGGCGACAGCGGATAGATCGCCCCGCTCTCGATCCCTCTCTTGGTGATGATAACGTCGCCGTGCGCAGACTGGTCGCCGGCCGACAGTCTCACTCCCTTGAGCGGCGCACCTTCGAACCCATCCAGCAAAAGCCCTGACCAGCTTATCTCGAAGCCGCAATTGGAGGGCTGGAATGGCTCAAACTCGATACCTCTGGCCACCAGCAGTTTCGCCCACGCCCCGTCCGACCCAAGTCGCGACCAGCTTGCGCCGCCAAGCGCCAGGATCACCGCCTCTGCGTCGAATTTCACCTCTCCGCTCGGAGCCGCGAAGACGAGCGACCCGCCATTATCCCATCCCTGCCAGCGATGACGCACATGAAACTTTGCCCCGCCTCCTTGCAGCCGCGCAAGCCACGCGCGAAGTAAGGGAGAAGCTTTCATCATTACCGGAAAAACCCGGCCAGAGCTGCCCCTGAAGCTCTCTATTCCGAGCTCCGCCATCCATCCTTCGACTTCGCGTGGCCCAAAGGCCGCAATCATGCTGGCCAGTCGGTCGTCCGGCGCGCGGTATCGGGAACGAAACTGTGAAGCGTCCTCGCTATGAGAGATGTTCAGCCCGCTCTTCCCTGCCATAAGAAATTTGCGCGCTACGCTCGGCATGGCGTCATAGATCGACACCTGCGCGCCCCCTGCGAGAGCGGCTTCCGCTGCCATGAGACCTGCCGGTCCAGCGCCGATTATCGCGATGTGCTTCACAAGGTCTCTCTAGCCAGAGGCATCGCGTCTTGCCAGCCGCGTGTGTCCAACAAGGGCGCGCCAAAACAGGACGGCCGGCACCTTGGTCAGGGCCGGCCGTGCTATTAGTAGGGGGTCATACCCCTTTAGCCTATAGATGTCGTCTTGGCCTCGGCGACGCGCTCAGCCTTCGGGAAAACGCGCCCCATTGCATCCTTGATGGCAGCATCGACACAGATAGCTGTGGCGCGCTGATAGGACAGTGGCTGCGGCCCGCTGCGAGCAAGACACGCATGTTCAGCGGCGCGTTCGATCCGGCTTTCCGCCTTGGCGCGGCCTTCTGGCGTAGAAAGGTCGAGCCCTGAGATATCCGCTTCGACGGAGTTCGCAGCATTGGCGCTACCAGCGAAAGCTGGGGCAGCAAATCCGGCACAGACGGTGAGAGCGATTGCGGTGATAACATTCTTGGTTTTCATTTTCTGGGTCCTTCTCTTTTGTTGTTATTGACCCTGTCCCTGCAAACACTCTTAGCATAATTATTGATATTCGATAATTAACTTATCGTAATTCGATATGCTGCCTGTTGGTAAAAGTTGCTTCACCCTTGCCCAACGACAGGGTAGGTCTGTCCTCCATGGCCAAAGCGAACACCGTCTTCACCTGCCAATCCTGCGGCGCCGTCCACCCAAAATGGTCGGGGCGCTGCGATGCCTGTGGGGAATGGAACACGCTCGTAGAAGAGACCTCTTCGGCAGCACCCGGCGGTCTGGCCGCTCCAAAATCCTCTTCGCGCAAAGCAGGGAAGGCTGAGTTCACCACGCTAAGTGCTGTCGAGGACGCACCGACCCGCCACATGATCGGCGTCGATGAGCTGGACCGCGTCTTTGGCGGCGGCGTCGTACCTTCCTCTGCCACTCTGATTGGCGGCGACCCTGGCATCGGCAAGTCGACTCTCCTTCTTCAGGTCGCTGCGCGTCTCGCCCGAAACGGTCTCTCCACAGTTTACGTCTCCGGTGAGGAGGCCGCCGCCCAGATCCAGGACCGTGCGCGAAGGCTCAAAGTTGCCGAAAGTCCGGTAGAGCTCGCGACCGAAACCGACCTTCGAAAAGTCATGTCGTCGCTCAAATCGGCCAATCCCGATTTCGTCGTCATCGACTCCATCCAGACCATGTGGTCCGACAGCCTCGAAGCCGCCCCAGGCTCTGTGGCGCAGGTCCGCGCCTGCGCGCAGGAGCTGACCCGCTGGGCGAAGAAGTCAGGCGCTGCACTCATACTGGTCGGCCACGTCACCAAGGAAGGCCAGATCGCAGGCCCTCGCGTTGTCGAGCACATGGTCGATACGGTCTTCTATTTTGAAGGCGAACGGGGCCACCAGTTCCGGATTCTGCGTGCCGTAAAGAACCGTTTCGGCCCAACCGATGAAATCGGGATCTTCGAAATGCACCAGTACGGCCTCGCCCCTGCGCGGGAGCCATCCGCCCTCTTCCTGTCTAACGAAGACGAGACATCCGGCGGAACCGCCGTCTTCGCCGCAATGGAGGGCTCGCGTCCTGTCCTTGCCGAAGTTCAGGCGCTGGTCGCCGCCTCCGCCTATGGCACGCCCCGGCGCAGCATTGTCGGCTGGGATGCGAACCGCCTTGCCATGGTGCTCGCCGTCCTTGAGGCCCGCTGCGGCGTCTCCCTCGCTGGTCGCGACGTCTACCTGTCAGTGGCTGGCGGCTACCGCATGTCAGAACCGGCAGGCGACCTCGCCGCCGCAGCCGCTCTTCTCACCTCGCTCGCAGACCGTCCGCCACCCGAAAAATCGGTTTTCTTTGGTGAAGTTGCCTTGTCCGGTGCCATCCGCCCTGTCGCGCGCATGGACCAGCGCTTGAAAGAGGCGCAGCGGCTTGGATTCAAGAACGCTTTCGTTCCAGAAGGCAGCACCGGTTCGTTTGAAGGGTTGACCGTGAAGCCTCTATCGCGCCTATCTGATCTGGTAGATTTAATAGGTCCGGACCCAGAGCCATGATGGACGCCATTACAGCCTTCGACGCGATCGTGGTCGTTCTCTTGATCCTGTCCACGTTGATGGCGTTCGCGCGCGGCTTCATGAGAGAGCTTGCGACGCTTGGAGCGTTCATTGCGGCACTGGCAGCTGCTTACTTTGCAAACAAGTATCTCCATCCGGCCTTTACGCGTTTTCTGCCGCAGGACACCTCGCCCTGGCTACCCAGCCTTATCCTGTTCCTCGCTTTCTTCCTGCTGGTCTACGTCATTGTCGCGTGGTTCGGCGCGAACCTGTCGCGCTCCATTCAGGGCGTGGAAGGCATCGGCCTTCTCGACCGCATTACGGGCGCAGCGTTTGGGTTTATTCGCGGCGCGGTCATCCTTGTTTTCTTTGTATTTCTCCTGCGCATGGCGCTGGATCAGGACCGCATCCCGGAGTGGATTCGCATGGCACAGTCCTATTCCTTGCTGGAAAGCGGCGCGGACTATGTCGCCGAAAGCGCGCCAGAACTCGCCCGCAGCCCTGCATCCGCGCAACCTTGACGAATCTCAGTCCACGGCATATCTGCGCGGCATAGCAAGGCCGTGAGGTGTCGATGATCTGGGACCATGATGACGACAAGCCTCGCGAGGAATGTGGCATTGTAGGCGTCTTCAACCATCCGGAGGCGTCACTACTCGTCGCTCTCGGTCTTCATGCCCTCCAGCATCGCGGACAGGAAGCCTGTGGTATCACCACCTACGACGGTGAGAAGTTCCACAATGAACGCCATATGGGCCTCGTCGGTGAAAATTTTGGCGGTGACCTCACGTCCCGCCTGCCCGGCAGTGCCGCCATCGGCCATAATCGCTACTCAACCGCCGGCAAGCCTGCGATGCGTAACATCCAGCCCATTTTCGCTGACCTTGCGAACACAGGCTTTGCGCTCGCTCATAATGGCAACCTGACCAATGCCGTGGCGCTCCGTAAGGAACTCATCAATAAAGGCGCGATCTTCCAGTCGACCATGGACACTGAAGTGGTCCTTCAACTCGTCGCCCGGTCCAATCGCCGCCTGATGCGCGAACGCGTGATGGAAGCACTCCAGGCAGTCGAAGGCGGCTATGCCTTTGTCGGTCTCACAAACAAGAAGCTGATCGGCGCACGCGACCCGGTGGGGCTGCGCCCGCTCGTCCTCGGCAAGATTGGCCAGGGCTGGGTCCTCGCCTCAGAGACGTGCGCGCTCGACATGATCGGCGCCGAATTCATCCGCGAGATTGAGAATGGCGAGGTCGTCATCATCAGCGAAGACGGCGTTGAGAGCTATCGTGCTTTCCCTGAGCGTCCGGAAAGCCCATGCCTCTTTGAATATGTTTACTTCGCGCGACCGGACAGCGTGGTCCAGGGCCGCAGTGTCTACCAGGTTCGCCGCCGCATGGGCCACCAGCTTGCGCGCGAAAACCCGGCTGACGTAGACGTCATCGTCCCCGTACCCGATTCCGGCGTCCCTGCCGCGCTCGGCTTTTCGGAACAGAGCGGCGTCCCATTCCAGCTGGGGATCATACGAAGCCACTATGTCGGGCGGACCTTTATCGAACCGACCCAGCTTGGCCGCCAGAAGTCGATCTCGAAGAAGCATTCTCCCAACAGGTCGGTACTTGAGGGCAAACGGGTCCTTCTGGTCGACGACTCCATCGTTCGCGGCAACACCTCCAAAAAAATTGTCCAGATGGTGCGCGATGCCGGCGCCAAGGAAGTGCACCTGCGCTCTGCAAGCCCGCCCATTGTGAACCCGGACTTCTACGGCATCGACATGCCAACCAAGGGCGAGCTGCTGGCCTCCAACAATTCACTGGAGCAAATGCGAAACTTCCTCAATGTGGAGACGCTCGGCTTTCTGTCTGTGGATGGCCTCTATGCCTCGATCGGCGTCAAGCGGGATATGTCCATGCCACAATTCTCCGACCATTGCTTTACGGGCTGCTATCCAACACGCCTTGTCGACCAGATGCAGGAAGAAGGCGGCAAGGACAGACAGCTTTCGCTTCTGGACTAGGCACGCCCTGACAGGCTAACCCGCCTAGCATGGACAAGCGTATTACATTCATCACCGGCGCATCGCGCGGCATCGGCAAAGCCGCTGCCCTCGAGCTTGCGCGCCGCGGTCACCACATTGTTGCAGCTGCCCGCTCCAGGCTGGCGCTTGAAAAACTGGACGATGAGATCAAGGCAGCGGGTGGCTCTGCCACATTGATCCCGATGGACCTGAAGGAGAAGAATGCTTTCGAAGCGGCCGGCCAGGCTCTCGCAACCAAATTCGGACGTATAGACGGACTTCTCGGTAATGCAGGCGTTCTCGGCTCGCTCGGCCCGCTGCAAGCGGTTGGCCCGCGTAGCTTCGAGGAAACCATCGAGGTAAACCTCACGGCCAACTGGCGCCTTATTCGCGCCATGCACCCGCTTCTTCAACGCGCACCGGCGCCGCGAGCCGTCTTTGTATCATCGGGCGTCGTTCCACGCCCACGTGCTTTCTGGGGCCCATATCAGGCTTCCAAGATGGGTCTCGAAGGGCTCGCCTACGCATGGGCTGATGAGAACGAAAAGATGCCACTTCGCGTCAACATATTTGACCCCGGCGCGACCCGAACCGGCATGCGCGCCGAAGCGATGCCGAGTGAAGACCCGATGACGCTTCCCGCGCCTGAAGAGGTCGTGGAACAACTCGCGCCACTACTTGAAGAGAGCGAAACGCGTACCGGCCAGCGGATCAGCTTCAGAAGCTGAGTAAAGCTAGCTGCGCTTATTGATGCTTCGGGTTTTGCCCTTGCCGCGGCCGCTCGTCTTCTTCTGGTTCTGCGGCTTGTATTTGTCACCATAGGGATTGGCGCTCTGACGGACAAACAGCCTGATCGGCACGCCGGGCATGTCAAAGGCTTCACGGATCCCATTGGTGAGGAAGCGCTTGTACTGCTCTGGCATGTGCTCGGCGCGGGATGCCATCAACACAAAGGTCGGCGGGCGTGCCTTCATTTGCGCCATGTAGCGCGGCTTGATCCGCTTGCCGTGCACCGAAGGCGGTGGGTGGCGCTCAATCGTATAGCGAAGCCAACGGTTGAGGTCGCCCGTCTTCACCCGCGCGGACCAGTCCTGATGGACCTTGGCGACAGCCGGCATGAACCGGTCGACCCGCTTGCCCGTAAGACCCGACAGCGTCACCACAGGCGCACCACGTGCATTCGGCAACAGCACTTTGGCCATCTCCGATAGCTCTCGCATCTTCTGGGCGTGATTGTCGACCGTGTCCCATTTGGAAATCACGAAAACAAGACCCCGGCCTTCACGCACAGCCAGGTCAGCGATCTGAAGATCCTGCTTTTCGAAGGCCTCATTCGCATCCATTACCAGCGCAATGATGTCGGCATATTTGAGTGAACGCACCGTTTCACCGGTCGACATACGCTCAAGCTTTTCCTGGACCCTGGACTTTCGGCGAAGGCCAGCCGTATCAACCAGCTTCACCTTGCGGCCCTCATACATCCAGTCAACAGAAATGGAATCGCGAGTGATGCCTGCTTCCGGACCGGTCAGAAGGCGTTGTTCGCCCAGCATCTGATTGATCAGCGTCGACTTGCCGGCGTTCGGCCTTCCGACAATAGCCAGCTTGATAGGCCTTTTACGCGCTTCCTCGCGCGCTGCCAGTTGGGCCTCGGCCTCAGCTGCGTCGTCAATTCCCGCCGCTTCCAGCGCTGCGTTCAGCTCATCTTCGGTGAGGTTCGGATCATCAATGTCGATTTCGGCCATACGGTCGAGAATCTCGTCATCAAAGCCTTCGCCCTCTGCGGCATCTTCTTCAGCGAAGGCCGCCTCAAAGGCTTCTTCGCCCAAAGCCGTGCGAATGGCGCCGTAGAGGTCCCCCATACCCTCGCCATGGGCACCAGATAGCCCGACAGGGTCTCCAAGACCAAGCCCCCAGGCCTCGGCAACGCCGACGTCGCCCTGTCGTCCTTCTGCCTTGTTGGCGGCAAGAACGATAGGCAGGTCCGCGCGGCGCAGCAGGTCCGCAAACCGCTCATCCATCGGCGTCACGCCATCGCGCGCATCGATCAGGAAGAGGGCAAGCTCTGCCTCACGGATGGCAATCTCGGTCTGCTGGCGCATACGCGCTTCAAGGGAATCGTCTGTGACGTCCTCAAAGCCGGCCGTATCGATCAGGATAAGCGGAAGGTCCGCCAGCCTGCCCGGCGCTTCCTTGCGGTCGCGCGTAACGCCCGGCTGGTCGTCGACCAGCGCGAGCTGTTTTCCGGCAAGCCGGTTAAACAGCGTCGATTTCCCCACATTAGGGCGTCCGACGATGGCAATTTTCAACGGCATGCGCCGTCCTTTCGTGAAACCTGTCCTGACCGTTCAGGACACCGGCTGGTCTTGCGGTATCCTAGCGGATTGCGATCAGCCGCGCATCGTCTGTCAGGACGAAGACCTTGTCTCCAACCGAGATTGGTTCGAGATAGACCGGGTCCTTCAGTTCAAGCGACCCGGTACGCTCGCCCGTCTGCGGTGACAGCGCTATGATGGTGCCGCGGGAGGAAGCAACCAGAACCTGGTTGGACGCGATGATCGGCCCAGCATAGGAAATACGTCCGCGTTGCTTCTCCTGGCGTTCAAACTCGCGCAGTTGAGTTACCCAGAACACCTGTCCGGTGCCCGCATTGATCGCGGCCACTCGCCCATCTGTGCCAGAGACAAAGAGGTACTGAGAGACAAGTGCAGGTGCTGAGGTAGATCCGATTGGCTGAACCCAGACACGATCGCCGCTGCGTCCATCAATCGCCGCCATGACGCCTGACTGGTTTGCTGCGAAGACGAGACCGTTACCGATGACAGGGCGCGAGGCGATGTCATTGATCGAGGAGATCGGGGTGAAACGGCCTGGACGCGACAGCGCTTCAGTCCAGAGACGGCGGCCATTCGCCGCCAGATAGGCAATGATCTCACCAGAGCTATAAGGTGCGATCACAATGTCCTCGACAGCCGCCGGGCTCGAAGAGCCAAGCACTCGTGCCGTCTCGGCGATGGCCTGATCTGACCAGAGCACGCGGCCATCATCAAGGTCCAGCGCAAAGAGTTCGTTGTTGTTCGACGAAACGAAAATGCGGCCATCATCAATCGTCGGCGCACCGGTCATCGGCGCTTCCATATCGCGGCGCCAGATCTCACGGCCCGTTTCAGCGTCCAGGGCAGCGACGAAACCAAAGCCGCTCGCCACGATCAGGCGTCCCGATGAATAGGCGAGCCCCGAACCGATGCCGCGCTTGTCACGGTCATTACCGGACTCAAGCTCCCGGCGCCAAAGGCGTGAACCGTTCGACAGGCTGAAGGCGCGAACAGTTTGGCGTGCATCAACAACGAAAATCGCTGTCTCACTGGCCACGGGTGGTGTCGTGAGTGCGCCATTGCGGTCAGTCCCCCGGCCGGCATCGACCGACCAGGCAACTTCCAGATCCGCTGCGGCAGCCACATGGCCTGCTGATTTAACCGGGCGCGAGCCAGCTTCAGGCCAGCTTGCCAGCGCGCTCGGCTGCGGCAAGGTAATTGTCTGGGTGGCAAGCGCCGGATCGGCCTCGAGGGACTCGTCGCCGAGCACCATCTCGATGCGCCCCTCTTTCTCTTCAGCAGTGAGGCGCTGCTCTTCCGCCCGCAAATTACTGAGATAGGAGCAAGCTGACAAACTCATGGCGAGCGTGCCGAGCATGGCTGCCCGAAAGGTCAAATTCATCATTCTGGCTGGTCTCCGTCGCTGGAAGCGGCGTCGCCTGCTTCCGGAATATCGTCAGTCTCAACTGTCTCTACAGGCGCCGTATCCTGCGCTGTTTCGCTATCTTCGCTCGATACAGGCTGCGCCGGCAGCACCGCGAGCGCACGTACGGCCCGCTGGGACACGCCTTCCGGCACGTTGGCGAGGAAGCGCAACTCATTGAAAACCTGGCGGGCATACTCAGTGTCACCCTCTTGCGCCGCTTTCGACGCGATCAGCTCAAGCGCCAACGCACCAAACTCGCTTTCTTCCTCAGGCAGTGTGCCAAGGTAGGCTTCAAGTTCGGCGCGGCTTGCCGTCTGCGACTTCAGATAGGCGGCCTTCATCAAGGACATCTTGCCGATAGGTGTCTCAGAGTTGGCCGCAAGCTCAAGCGCGGCGATGGCCGCGTCGCGGTCAGCATTCCCTGCAAGACGGGCCTGCGCCAGGAAGTTCGCGGCGAGGGGCGCAATCTCATCGCCGGACTGCGCGAGATCGCCGAAGCCGGTTGTCGCCGCCTGGTAGTCCTCGTCGGCAAGCGCGCGGTCTGCCTGTTCGAAAGACGCAGACTGCGCTTCGAGGTTCTGCGAACGCTGGCTTTGAAGGTATTCATTCAACGCCACACCGCCGATCAGCAGGCCAGCAGCGATGTAGGCGAAGACGCCGTATTTCTTCCAGAGGCGCGCCGCCTTCTCCTGGCGGAGGCCTTCTTCAACTTCCTCAAAGATATCAGCCAATTGGCCTACTCCACTGGATTATGGGCATCAAATCAGCGCGCACCCTAACCGGGGTGCCTTCCTGCGGCAACGCGCGATAACTGTTTCATCTACCCTTTCGGCAGATTCGCCTTGCCGCTGCCTGAAAGCTTGTAGGTTTCTGCTTCTGCCGGAAAGGTTCGCGCGCGCACATCACGGGCATATGCTTCGACAGATTTGGCGATCTCGGACTGGAGGTCGCCATACCGCCGGACGAATTTTGGAGTCCAGTCGAAGATACCCAACATGTCCTGCGTTACCAGAATCTGCCCGTCGCAGCTAGCTGAGGCACCAATACCAATCGTCGGAATTGAAAGCGTCTTCGTGATCTCATCGGCGAGGTCTTCAGCGACGCCTTCAATCACGATCGCAAACGCGCCTGCTTCTTCTGCGGCGCGTGCCTCTTCCATGACGCGCTCACGTTCTGCCTCATCGCGACCCTGCGCCTTGAAGCCGCCAACGACATTGATCGCCTGAGGACGAAGGCCGACATGGCCCATGACCGGTACGCCGCGCTCGACAAGGTGTTCGATCTGATGGGCGGCATAGGTTCCGCTCTCGATCTTCACCGCCTGGCAGCCAGTCTCCTTCATGATTCTAGAGGCGTTGAGGAAGGCCTGGTCCGCGCTGGTCTCATAGGAACCGAACGGCATGTCGACGACCACGAAAGCCCGGTCCGAACCGCGCATCACAGCCTGCCCATGCAGGATCATCATCTCCATCGTGACGCCGACAGTCGACGTCAGGCCGTGCACGACCATTCCCACGCTATCGCCCACCAGAAGCAGGTCGCAATAGGGATCCATGATCGCGGCCGTCGGCGCATCATAGGCGGTCAGGCAGACAAGCGGCTCACCTTGCTTGGCAGCGATGATATCGCGAACGGTCTTTCGTCTGACTTGGGATTGTGCGGACACGGGCAGCCTATCTCCATCAATGGAACTGAACGACCGTCTCCTAACAGAGCCCGTCCCTCAGCGCCAAGCGCGAAACGGTTAGCTTAACACACAAGGCTCGCACGGAGCCTCAGCCCAGGCCTGCGATGACCGGCTGCCCGAACAGGATCTCATGCAACCCGAAGATCATTGCACCCCAGATGATGAGCCCGATCAGAACGGCAATCACATCACTCATGACCGAGACCCTGACTTCAGCCGGAAGGCCGGTCTCGCCGCGCTTCTTCACCATGATCCGGTCAAACACCGCATAGGCGAGGAAACTGCCGAACAGCAGAATCGAGTTCAGCTCTCCATTGGCGAGCAGGTGCCCGATAGCCCAGACCTTCACCGCCACCAGCATCGGGTGTTTCAGCGTTTTCTTGATGTATCCGGGCGGCAGATTGGCCGCGATCAGGATCGGCATTGCAATCAACTGGATCAG
This sequence comes from Henriciella barbarensis, assembly GCF_003576345.1. GTDB lineage: Bacteria > Pseudomonadota > Alphaproteobacteria > Caulobacterales > Hyphomonadaceae > Henriciella > Henriciella barbarensis. The sequence goes on from NZ_QWGB01000007.1 coordinate 225,100, forward strand.
TATATTGAGGTGAACAGTCCAGACAGGCGGCTGCCAGATGATCGCAGCCGGACGCATCGCCCCATATCCCCAGACGATCAATACAAGACCAGCGATCGCCACGAGCGTGTAGAGCCCTTTAAACGGGCCTGCCCCTATCCTTGCTTCGATCCTGCGCTCCGGCGCTCGCGTGCGCAGCGCAGAGTAGATATGCGCGCCAAAGAATAGCGCGAGCCCCGCCAGCAGATACACCATGCCTGCTTCCCCCTTTTTCTGTAGTGGCAGAATGGCGCGAAAGCGCCCAACCAGCAAGTTTGTGTCCCATGCGGCAATTGGCTTGCGCCCAGAGCTTGCTCCCCGCACCGGGCAGCGCCAAGACTGGCGGCGATGACAAGGTCGGACACCCACGCACTGATCTCTGGAGGCGGCATAGGCGGCCTCACCGCTGCACTTTGCCTTGCCCGTGCCGGCTGGTCGGTTGAGGTGTTCGAAGCCGCTAGCGCGCTTAAAGAGATGGGCGCTGGACTTCAGCTCAGCCCGAACGCAATGAAGGTCTTCGACCGGCTGGGCCTCTCTGACGACATCGCCGCGCGGGGCTTCTCACCAGAAGCGCTGGAGCTGCGGCTCGGCCGGTCAGGGCGCCGCGTCTTTTCCGTTCCGGTCAATCAGGGCGCGGATCCGGCATGGGGCGCGCCCTATATCCATATTCACCGCGCTGACCTGCTGGACATTCTGGCAGACGCCGCGCGTGTTAACCCGGCCATCGAAATCAATCTGGGAACGAAGACGTCAGGATATGAAACCGAAGACCGGTCTGCCCGCCTGATTCTTGGGGACGGCAGCAAAAGGATTGGGCAGCTGCTCCTTGGCGCCGACGGCCTCCATTCTACGATCCGCGAACAGATGCTAGGCGACGTTCCTGCTCGTTTTACCGGCAATCTCGCCTGGCGTTTCACCGTACCGCTGGCTGATCTGGTTTCACCGCCACCACCAACCGCCTGTGTCTGGGCTGGCCCCGGTCGCCACGCTGTCACCTACCGTCTTCGTGGTGGCAAACTCGCCAATTTCGTCGGCATCGTTGAGCGACGCGACTGGCAGGGCGAAAGCTGGACCGAGCAAGGTGCGAAAGCCGATGCGCTCAATGACTTTGAGGGCTGGGATGACACCGTGACCGGCCTCATCGACGCGGCGGACGCCCATTTTCGCTGGGCCCTGTTTGACCGACCCCCGCTAGAGACCTGGTGCGATGGTCCGGTCACGCTGCTCGGCGACGCCTGTCACCCCATGCTGCCCTTCCAGGCGCAAGGCGCCGCGCAGGCGATCGAAGACGCCTATGTGCTCGCCAGCAAAGTAGAAGCAGGCAGCGATATCTCTGTAGCCCTTCGCAGGTATGAAGCGGCGCGCAAGCCGCGCGCTTCGCGAATCCAGGCGGCGTCCCGCTCCAATATGAAGACCTTCCACAAAGGGTCACTTCCCGGCCAAGCTGCAACCTACGGTCCGATGTGGATCGCGGGCCAGTTCCTGCCGGGCGTTGTCCGATCCCGTCTCGACTGGATCTATGGCCACGACGTTACAGAGATGGGTCTATAATCACCCGGCCGACGACGCGGCGTTCTTCCATTTCCGCGAAGGCCTTGCGCCAGTCATCGAGGCTATAGACCGCGTGAGCGTGCGGCGTCACTGACTTGTCCTCGATCATCTTCCATACCGCTTCCATATTTTCGCGGCCTTTCTCGGGGAACTGGCGCCCATACTCGCCCGCTCGCACGCCTACGACCGAAAAGCCCTTGATCAGCGGCATGTTCACTTTGACTTCAGGAATGCGGCCTGACGCGAACCCGACCACCAGAAGCCGACCGTCAAACGCGATACAGCGCACGCTCTCAGCAAACACATCGCCGCCGACCGGGTCGTAGATAATGTCGGCACCGCCATTGGTGATTTCCTTCACCTTCTCGCGGAAGCCGCCCGTATAATTGATCACGGCGTCGGGCGCGTACTTATCCTTGATGACTTGCAGCTTGTCGTCCCGTGAGGCTGCCGCGATGACTTTCGCACCGAGATGTTTGCCGAGATCGACCGCAGCGAGGCCCACGCCGCCTGCGGCCCCATGCACCAGCAGCCACTCGCCGGGCTGGATATTGGCGCGCCGCACGAGTGAAACATAAGCTGTCAGATAGGCTGAGCCAACAGACGCCGCCGCCGCGAAATCAAGATGATCCGGTATCTTCCGGACGGACTTTGCGCTATAGGTGTTATATTCGGCAAACGCACCGCCCAGACGGCTCGTCACAACACGGTCACCAACTACGAATTCGCTGACGCCTTCCCCCAGCGCCGCAACCTCACCGGATACATCCCCGCCCGGAATGAAAGGCAGGTCCGGCTTGTGCTGGTATCCACCCTGCGTCATCAAAAGGTCCGGAAAACCAAGACTTCCTGCGCGAATCTTCAAAAGAATTTCACCTGGTCCGGGCGCAGGAACATCAGTCTGGTTGAGCCGGACACCCTTATAGTTCTCGCCAAGTTCCTCGACCTGAAGGGCTCTCATCTTCTGCGGCACGCTCATTGGCTTCCTCACACTTCTTCGCGTTCGATACTTATCTAGAGGGTCCCCGTCGAGGCGGCCATGCTGACCCCACGGCCACCTCGACAGGACCTTCCATCTCACCAGTTGCAACGATGGTCGCCATTGCCCCGAAAACTCGATAAGGCACAGCGCGTGACCCGTGCCCTGCCCCTTCTGATACATGGCTTACTCGCCCTTGGCGTCGCGATTTCCGCCTGGTTTTACGCGCCGGCCGGGATGCTCCTTCTCACGCTCGCCATGGGCGCGGTTCTTCTGGCCCTCGCCAGCATCGACTGGCGCACCTTCATCCTGCCGGATCCGCTCAACGCTCTTCTCGCCCTGCTCGGAATATTCATGATCTGGCAGCATGCACGCGCGGACTGGCTAGACCATGTCATTGGCGGTGCTGCCGCCTATCTCGCTTTGCTATGCCTTGAGCTCTTCTATCGCCACGTTCGAGGCATCGACGCTCTAGGCCGCGGCGACGCCAAGCTTGCTGGCGCCCTCGGCCTGTGGCTAGGCTGGCAGATCGTGCCGCTCCTCTTCCTGCTCGCAGCAGGGTCAGGGCTGATCGCGGTCCTCATCTATTCGGGACTTTTTCGCCGTACAATCGGGGCCGATACACCCATCCCCTTCGGTCCATGGATGGCCCTGTCAGGCTGGATATGCTGGCTAGTCGCGCCAGTCTGAAAGCCATAAAAAATCCCGGCCGCGCGGCCGGGATTTTTTATTTTGCGGAAGAACACCTGATCAGGCGTCCCTGTCCCACTTGCGGAGTGTGGGAAGCGCATTCAGAAACTCTCCCATCTCTCCGTCATCGAGGCGGAAGCAGCCATCATCCAGTTTGCCTTCGACACCGGCCTCCTTGAGCAGCGGTCCTGCGCCTTCCGTCAGGCCGATGAACTTGCCATGCGCCATCGCGTCAGTGACGAAATCACGCGCAGGGGGGAGGTCAGCAAGCGTATTCGCACCCTCTTCGGACAGAACCAGTGCGACAGCGTCATAGAGTATGGACGGCCCGCCATCGATCTTCTCGCCAGCGTCGATATGGCTCCCATCGCTTAGCTTGGCACCGCCAACCTTGGGCGCAACAACCACCGTCAGTGCGCCAGCCTCTTCCATTGCATCCTGCAACGCCTTCACCGTACCGGCATCACTGCCATCCGCGACCAAGATGCCCAGCTTGCGGCCTTTGAAGTTCTTTGGACCATTCTTGATAATGCTGAGGGCGTCGGACACTTTCAGATCGGTCTTTGTCTCGCGTGCCGCCTTCGCAGGTTCTGGCAGCTGGAGCCCAAGTCCGTCTGCCACGGCCTCTGCCAAGTCTTCATGGATATTACGAAGGTGAGAAAGCATCCGCTTCCGCACGCGCATTTCCTGGCATTTCGATAGTTCAAAGGTCAGCGCATTGGCGATGTGGGTCTGCTCAATATCTGTCTGGCTAAGATAGAACTGGCGTGCCTGGCTGTAATGGTCAGCAAAGGTTTCCGATCGCGTGGCGACCTTCTGTCCGCTTACGTCCTCTGGATAGTGGCGGTAGCCCTTCGCTGGATCTTCGCGCGGGCCACCTTCTTCGGTGCCCCAGCTGTTCGGCTCATAGTTTGCGCGCCCCTTGGGGTTACGCATCGCCATGTGGCCGTCCTGCTGGAAATTGCGCATCGGGCACTGCGGCGCATTGATTGGAATGTGGGTAAAGTTCGGTCCGCCCAGGCGCTTGATCTGCGTATCGAGATAGGAAAAATTGCGGCCCTGAAGAAGCGGATCGTTCGAGAAGCCGATACCCGGCACGACATTGTTTGTGCAGAAGGCGACCTGCTCTGTTTCAGTGAAGAAATTGTCGACCACCTTGTCGAGCACCATCCGCCCCACAATCCGGACCGGCACATCCTCCTCCGGGATGATCTTGGTCGCGTCGAGCACATCAAAGTCAAATTTCTCGGCGAATTCCTGATCGAAAACCTGCAAACCAAGTTCCCACTCAGGGTAATCACCCGTCTGGATGGCATCCCACAGATCGCGGCGGTGAAAATCCGGGTCAGCACCGTTGATCTTCAGTGCCTCATTCCAGACCACAGATTGAAGGCCCTGTTTGGGCTTCCAGTGAAACTTGACGAAGGTTGATTTGCCCTCCTCATTGATGAGCCGGAACGTGTGTACGCCAAACCCTTCCATGAAACGGAAGGAACGCGGAATGGTGCGATCAGACATGATCCACATCACCATATTCATCGACTCTGGGGACAGTGAGATAAAGTCCCAGAAATTGTCGTGAGCTGTCTGCGCCTGCGGAAAGCCCCGGTCCGGGGCCGGTTTCGCGGCGTGGACCAGGTCTGGAAACTTGATCGCATCCTGGATGAAGAAGACGGGGATATTGTTGCCCACAAGGTCCCAATTGCCTTCCTTGGTGTAGAATTTCGTCGCGAAACCACGCACGTCGCGCGCGACATCCGGCGACCCTTTATTGCCTGCCACCGTTGAAAAGCGTGTAAAAACCGGTGTCTTTTCGCCCTTTTTGAAAACGGCCGCGCGGGTCAGGTCCGACAGATCTTCGAAACATTCAAAAAACCCGTGCGCCGCAAAGCCGCGCGCATGTACGACGCGTTCTGGAATGCGCTCATGGTCGAAGTGGAAGATTTTCTCACGGAAATGAAAATCGTCCATCAGCATCGGGCCGCGTTCACCAGCTTTTAGATGGTTCTGGTCATCCGACACCGGCACGCCTTGCTGCGTGGTCAGCGTGTCATACCCGTGTTCGGTTGTTTGGTGGGTCACGCCGTTATCGTCGATAGGCAGATCGTTCTTCGTCGTCATGCGATTGTCTCCGTGAATTCGAATTGAAAGAAGAGCTCGCAGGTCGCGTAGTTCCAACGTGCGCACATTCGCGCCGCGCAATGCCTCTTAATTACGACGCAGACTTAACTGAGATCATCTTTTCCTGGTTGCGACGACAAAGTCCTGGGCCCCTTGCGGAACGCAATTCCATCACAGCCTGTTTCTTCAGAAGCTCGTTTGAACAAGAGGTACCGTCATGGAAGATCGCAAAGATGCTCACACGAACAGGCACACGCTCGATGAGAGCGCCAAACCTCGCACGACACCCGATACCGAGGCGCAGAATGAGCAGAAGAAAGCCGAGCGCCGGACAGGCGACTTCCCGCCAAAGACCGCGCCCAAAGACGACGATGTCGAACAATCCGTCGAACGCGAAAGCTGGGACAGGCTAAAAGCCAAGCCGATCAACAGGCGTGAGAAACCAGACCAGGACTAGGCACCATCCCAGCAAGATCAGCCGGCGCCGCACAGCATGCAGAACAATAGCGACATGTGCCTTGGCGCTGGTGCCGCGCTAACCGAACCTGACGCGGAATGACTTCATCGGAAGGAATGGCTCGCGCCCCTCGTCTGTCAGCAACCACGCCTTCGTGATCTCGAGCAGACCCTCACCACAGATTACGGTGGGCCGCCCTTCCCTGACGAAGATGACCTTGCCGACATCGCGGATCTCGCAACGCACATCCTCTACGACCTCAACATTACCAATGATGAGTTCCTGCCCTTTCGACGTCCTGCAGCGCGCGCCGAGATAGGGCGAACCGACCGCATCGACGAGGCGCTGGATCTCTTTAGCGCTCTTTGACCAGTCGATGGCGTAGTCATTGTCGTCCCGCCAGATCGAATAGGTTGCGTTACCCTCTTTCTGGGGAACCCCCACGATCTCCTCACCATCCGCAATCCTGGCGGCAATACTTTCGGCTAGATCGCAATAGTTTTGATTATTCAGCTCGATCGCATCGGCAATCTTCAGCGGATAGGTGACCGCGCTCGTCTGCTGCGCGATGATATGTCCGCGATCATACTCGCTTGCACCGAACAGGGCCGTCACGCCAATCTCGCTTTCGCCATTGATCAACATATTCACCAGCGGCGCAAAGCCCCGATAACGCGGCAACGGCGAGTCGTGAAAGACGATCAGCCGCTCTACCGGATGTTTGATGAGCCACCGCCATGAGATCGCGAAGACATATTGCTCGCCCCTCAGCGCCGGTTCCGTCCCCCTGAAATCAAAGGCGACACCAGCCGAACGACAGTGCTGAGCGATCTCTCCGCTGTAGTCATTCTCGATGTTTGAGTCCTTGCCGATCACAACGCGTTCGAGCACAGATGGATAGGTCGCGGTCAGACGGCGGAGGACCTCAAAGCCCTTCTGCGTCATGATGTAGAGTACGGCGCTGCTCATCCTGTTCCCCTCCAGTCAATCAGCAAGTCTACCCCTCCTGATCCGGCTGGCCCTATTCCCACTCAATCGTGCCGGGCGGCTTGCTGGTCACGTCATAAACGACGCGGTTCACGCCCTTCACCTCATTGATGATACGGGTCGCAACACGGCCAAGGAAAGCGTGATCATAGGGGTAGTAGTCCGCCGTCATGCCATCTGTTGAGGTCACGGCCCGCAATGCCAGCACGGCCTCATAGGTGCGCTCATCGCCCATGACACCAACCGTGTTCACCGGCAGCAGCACAGAGAAGGCCTGCCAGATCTCATCATATAGGCCGGCATTCTTGATCTCTTCGATATAGATGGCGTCGGCCTTGCGGAGCGTGTCGGCCTTCTCCCGCGTGATCTCGCCCGGAATACGGATCGCAAGGCCCGGCCCTGGAAACGGATGACGGCCGATAAAGCTCTGTGGCAGGCCAAGCTCACGGCCAAGTGCGCGGACCTCATCCTTGAAGAGCTCACGCAGCGGCTCGACCAGCTTCATGTTCATGCGCTCAGGCAGGCCGCCAACATTGTGGTGCGACTTGATCGTGACCGACGGACCGCCAATCGCCGAAACGCTTTCGATTACGTCTGGATAAAGCGTGCCCTGCGCCAGGAAATCAGCGCCGCCGATTTTCTTCGCCTCTTCCTCGAACACGTCGATGAAGAGCCCGCCAATCGTCTTGCGCTTCTTCTCCGGGTCCGAAATCCCTTCCAGCGCGCCGAGGAAGGTCTCGCTCGCATCCACATGAACGAGTGGGATGTTGTAATGATCGCGGAAGAGGCCGACGACTTCCTCGCTCTCATTAAGGCGCATCAGGCCATGGTCGACATAGACGCAAGTCAGCTGGTCACCGATCGCCTCATGGATCAGCACAGCAGCCACTGACGAATCGACGCCGCCGGAAAGACCGCAGATCACCTTGCCATCGCCAACCTGCTTGCGGATCTTTTCGATTGCTTCCTCGCGATAGGCCGCCATCGTCCAGTCACCGGAAAGCCCGGCAATCTTGTGCGTAAAATTGCGCAGCATGTCCCGGCCATGCACCGTGTGCACGACTTCCGGGTGGAACTGCGTGCCATAGAAGCGGCGCTCAAGGTCCGCGATAATGGCGAGCGGTGCGCCGGGCGATTTCGCGATTATGCCGTAGCCCGGCGCAAGCTCGGCGACATGGTCGCCATGGCTCATCCAGACTTCTTCCTTGCCGTCTTCGCCGCCGAACAAGCCTTCCAGCAGTTCGCTGTCTGTCACCTTCTCAATAAAGGCGCGGCCAAACTCACGGCTCGTGCCGCTTTCCACGCGCCCGCCCAGCTGTTGCATCATGACCTGCTGGCCATAGCAGATTCCAAGCACCGGAACGCCGCGCTCAAAGACGGCCTGGTCCGCGCGCGGACTGTCATTCCATGTGACACTCGCAGGGCCGCCAGACAGGATGATCGCCTTGGGGTCAAAGCTGTCCAGGAACGCGTCGTCCACCTTGTTGAAGGGGTGGATTTCGCAATAGACGCCGCTTTCGCGCAGGCGCCGCGCAATCAGCTGGGTAACCTGCGAGCCGAAATCGACAATCAGGACGTGCTCGTGCTTGTCTGCAACGGAATCGGGTGAACTGGCCATGCAGCCTCCTAACCGCTAATGGCGGGAGCTGGAAGGGCCAATGCGACCAGGCCAATGCCACCGGGAGGACATGCCGCATGACACAAGCCAGAGACTTCGCCGCACAAGGAATGCAGGCGCTACAGCAGCAGAACGGCCCCGCTGCTGAAGGTGCACTGCAACAGGCAATCGATCTTGGCTGGCCGGGTCCCGACATCTGGGTCGCGCTCTCTTTTGCCAAGTCCCTGCAGGGCGACATGGCCGGACGCGTCGCCTCGCTTGAAAAGGCTATACAGGTTGACCCGTCCAGCGTGCGCGCCCGGCTCCATTATGGTCAGGCGCTCGTCGGCTCAGGTCGGCCGAAGGATGCCGAGGCGGCGTTCCGCAGAGGGCTTGCAGACATCACGCCTCACCTCGTCCGGACGCAGGAAATCCATCAGCTGATTACGGCAGCAGAAACCTTCCTTGCCGGCCCGGGCGAGCCGGCGGCCTCTCCGGCCGACCAACTGTCTGCGGCGCTCGATCAATTCGCAGAGGACGTTGAGCTTGGTTCGGCGCCCGACGACGACCTATTCCGCCAGAGCCTCGATTTCCTGACGGGCAAGGCGACCTTCTACCCCTCCCAGCCTACACGCTACTTCTATCCCGGCCTACCCAACCGCCAATTCTATCCATTGGAGGGTTTCAGCTGGACAGATGCCCTCGCCGCGAAGACCGACACAATCCGCGGTGAGCTTGAAGCCTTGCTCAGCGAGAAAGCCGCCGCCGAGGCCGGGTTCACGCCTTACGTCGAATCTGCCGGCCGCGAAGGTGCTGGTGTCTCCCACCCCTTGCTCGACAATCCCGACTGGAGCGCTTTCTACCTGATCAAACAGGGTCAGCGCATCGAGGAGAACATCGCCCGTTGTCCAAAGACTTGGGCCGCCATCGAAGCGATCGGCGAGGCCGTAAATCCGGCCCCGGCCCCTTCCGTCCTGTTTTCCAGGCTGGAGCCCGGCGCCGCCATTCCGCCCCATCACGGCCAGATCAATACGAGGCTCATCTGCCATCTGCCGATCATTCTGCCCGGCGATTGCGGCTTTCGGGTCGGTAATGAAACACGTGAATGGAACGACGGCGAGGTGTTTGTCTTCGATGATACCATCGAGCACGAAGCCTGGAACCATAGCGACAAGGCGCGCTACGTCCTCATCTTCGAGATATGGCATCCGGACCTGTCAGAGCGCCAGCGTCACCTGATCTCCGAGTTTTTCAGGCTTGGACAGAGCCAGGTGGCTTCGTCTGGGTAGCGACAATCAAACCCAGGCGTGCGTAAAATAGTTCAAGACCGTTAACCCCACAAAGTTTCAAAACTTAAATCTTGCGCTTCTTCTGCCCTGTTTTCGCACAACAGTTCATAAACTGTTTTTCAGTATATAGAAAATGTGTTCGCAAGACGCCTGATAAACGCCGTCCTGCTCGTGATTGCAGGTGCAGATGCAGCCCATGCCGACCCTACCTGTGGTTCGCTGACCCCTTTGCTGCGCACGGTCGATGCCGTCTACGAAATCGCTCACGAACCGTCGCAGCGCGCCCAGATGCCATTTCTCGGCGAACTTGAAGCCGCGCTGAGCGACGTTTCACTGATTGATCTCTACGGCGACATCAGTGCCGAGGAGCTTGATGTCGGGCAGACCGCCATGATCCTTTTCATGGGTGAGCTGAGTATAGCCTTGAAGCAGCTATATGGCAGCGAAGGAGAAGCGGCGCTTCAGCGTATTGAGCGCGGCGTGCCCCGTCTTGTGAGAACTGAACTGGCGCGCCTTCAGACAGAACTCTCCTGCTCGGTCAGCGATATCCTGAATGTAGAGCCGACGCTTCGCCCTCATGCAGAGAAGCTTGGAAGCATTGGTGATCCCGCGCGTGCGTCCGATAGTCTGCATTTTGAAAGTGAGAGCGCCAACCGTGCCTACAATAGCCCAGCAAGGCGGCGCGCGCCCCGCAATGAAAACTCGATCGGCGACAAACGCGGCAAGCCTCTCGCATCACTTGGCTTTCCTCTATTGCTCACGTTTGGGCTGCTGGCTGGCGCAGCCTTTTGGTTCCGCCCGCGCATTCGCCGCTGGAAAAAACGGGCAGAGCGGCATGTCTGCTATCGCAGCGTGCCAGTCCGCATCGGTCGCGACGTCCACGAGTTGACGATCGTCGATTTCAATCTCGGCGGCTTTCGCATGAAGCATGATGGCCGGATATCACGCAAACGCTCGATTGCCTTCGAACTCGGCAATGTCTGGCTGCGCGGAACTGTGGTCTGGACGAATGACTGCTATGCTGGGGTTCGCCTGTCTCGTCCGCTTACGGATGATCAGATCTCTGCGCTCTGCTTCAACACTCGCCGGCAAGCAGCTGCCGCGAACTCTCCCAACGGTCTCGCAACCGCCTAGCTCGCCGCCCCAGGCCCGCTGCCAGGATGGATCCAGCTGACCTGTTTAGGATGCAGGTGAAAGCTGATCTTCTCGTCTGCGCGTGTCGTCAGTTCGACATACCGCCGTAAGAAGCCCTTGCGCTCGTCCAGCGTGATCACGTTGCGCGGGATGGCCAGCGCCGGATGGGCCCAGCGAAAGAGGATATGCGGCTTCAGCCAGAGCGTATCCTCACCGAACTCTGCCCATAGCATCCCGCGATAATGCACCCGCGGGAAACGTCCCCGCCCCAACGTGACCAGCATCAGCCGCTTGCCCGCAAATGTTTCCGGTAATTCGGCCTGATAGACCCGCGCCAGTGTGCGCCAACCGCTCGCCCAGGACAGAAAGGATACAATCCCCACCCACATTGCCCCAAAGAAAATCGGGAAGGCGAGGACAATCAGCCAGACCATTATGCCGCTTCGTTCGCCGCAGGTGATGCCAGTGCCCGCTCACGAAACCGGTTCATCAGCGTCGCTAGTTGAGACCCGCGCACCTTGTAAGGCTCCGTCAGGCGCACCCGGCCATACATCAGGATGCCCGACAGGCGCGGCAGCGCCTTGCGCTTCTCCTCGGTCAGCTTGAACGCCACCTGCCTTGAGGCAGGCATACCCTTCCCGCCGGAATAATGCAGACTGAACTCCGAAACTTCAGACCAGCCGATCTTGCCAAGAGACTTGAACTCGCTCGATTCAAACCCGTCGCGATCCAGCGTCAGCCAGCCATGCCTGAACAGCGCCGCACACACCCCGACCAGCGTTGTCATTGAAAAGAACACCGTCAGCCAGACGCTGATCTCTTCGGTGGGGCCGGTGCCCGTCCAGTTGGAGAAGGCGAGCATAGCCGCAAGAAGCGCGCTCGCGCTTGCCAAAACCAGATATTGCCGGTTCGTGGCGCGAAGATGAACAGTTTCTGGAAGCGGTTTCAACATGCGCCTATATCGCACTGATTCCAGCGCGCGCGCTATCAGCGCGTCTTGCGCATCACCGCAAAGAAAAACCCGTCCGTACCCGCCGTGCGCGGTGTCAGCCTGACCGACTTGCCGCCTTTCGCGCCCGCTTTGACTTTTGCCGCGCCCTCATCAGTCAACAGACCTGAAGCAATTGCCGCATCCGCAGCGCTCTCTTCGGCGAAGTCCGGATGCTCGGCAAGGAAGGCCGCAACCCGGTCCTCATCTTCCTCGATCAGGAAGGAACACGTCGCATAGACCAGCCGCCCGCCCGACTTCACAAACTGGCTCGCCGCCTCCAGGATTTCGGTCTGCTCCTCCATCCGCTTCGCCAGCTGCTTGTCTTTCAGCCGCCATTTCGCATCCGGCCGGCGCCGCCACGTGCCCGTGCCGGTGCATGGGGCATCGACAAAAACGATATCCATCTGGCCTTTCAGCGCCTCGACGGCGTCCGGCTCACTTGGATGCGCCAGCTGCACATTGTGCGCACCGGATCGTTTGAGACGCGGGATCAACGCAGAGAGCCTTCGCCCGTCAATGTCGTAGGCGTGGATCTGCCCCTTCCCGCCCATCATCGCGGCCATGGCCAGCGTCTTGCCGCCGCCGCCTGCGCAATAGTCCAGCACCTGGTCGCCCGGCTTGGCATTCGAGGCCGCCGCCGCGATCTGTGAGCCCGCATCCTGCACCTCGACCCAGCCCTTGGAATAGGCCGGAATACTCTCAAGCGAGGCTTCGCGCTCAGACGGGTCACGCGCCGGGATGTGATAGGCGTTCTTCAACAGCGGCGACTCCACCGCGTGCGCAGACCGCATGGGCCCGCCTGCCTTTTCCGCGCTCACTTTCAGCGTGTTGACGCGGATATCGACATCGGCGCGCACCGACATGGCCTGCGCCTCGACGACTTTCTCCTCGCCGAAGACCCGCTCCATCATCGGCTCCATCCAATCAGGATAGTCGCCAGACACATGCGGGGCCGCCGTCACATCAGGCGCCAGCACAAGCCGCTCGCGCTCTTCCAGCGTCAGCTTGGACGGCGCGTGCTCTTCATCCATCGCCCCATCGATACGCATGATGTCCCAGCTCCACGCATGGGCCAGCGCGCCAAGTATCAGCGCCCGCGGCTCATCTGAGCCCATCGCATGCGCGATCGAGTTCTTCTTGCGCAACGCGTCCAGCACCAGACCCGACACAAAGGCCCGGTCCTTCGAGCCGGCATACCGCGCCCGCTTGCCCCAGTCGCGCGCCGCCGATTTGACCGGCTGGTGCCGGTTGAGGACATCGGTGAGGACATCAATTGCCGCTGCTATTCTTCCGCCGTCGCGCATAAGGGTCGCCTGTTCTTCTATTCCTGCGAGCGATTTACCCGCGCTTGGTCTTTATTGAAACCAATAGACACCGTGAGGGGTGCAATCCTAAACTGGAGACCAAGAGGGAGACCACCGAATGCCAGCCTATATCGCCGCCCGGATCAGCATCGCTGACCGCAATGCCTACGCCGAATACGAAGCCGGATTCATGGAGATCTTTACCGCCCATGGCGGCAAGCTCCTGTCCGTCGATGAGGCCCCGACTGTGCTTGAAGGCGAATGGACATGCACCCGCACGATCCTCGCCGAATTTCCGGACAAGGAGGCTGCGCTCTCCTGGTACAATAGTGAGGCCTAGCAAAAACTGATGCAGCACCGCGTCGCCGCCTCGACCGGCGAAATCGCTCTTCTAAGCGGCTTGCCGACTTGACCCCCCCGCCCATCCCGAGCTCTTGCTGAGCGAAGTCGAAGCACGAGCGCACGCGGTCTGGAGACTACCATGAACATCATTCTCCCCACCACCATACGACCAGCCACCCGCCGCGACTGGCGCCAGATCGGCGACATCACGGCTGAAGCCTTCTCGGAAGACCCCTTCAATCTCTGGCTGTTCGGCGGCGGGCGTGCGCTGCGCCCCCTCTTCCGGATCATGGCGCGCGACGTCTACCTGAAGGAAGGCTTCTGCCACCTGCACGGCGATGAGGCCGCCACCATGTGGGCCACCCACGAGTCCAATCTGCGCTTCCCGCCGCTTTCGCTGTTCCAGCTCATGGCGGCCCAGATGATCCACGGAAAGAAAGGCGCGATGAAGCGCGGCATGGCTGCAGGCGAAGCGCTGGAAAAGCACCACCCGCACGCGCCGCACATCTATCTTTTCACCATCGGGACAAGGAAAGCCGCGCGCGGCAAAGGCCTCGGCAAGGCCATGCTAGCCCCCGTCCTCGCCGCCGCCGACCGGGAACGTCTGCCCGTCTATCTGGAAAACTCCAACCCAGCCAATCACGGCTTCTACACCTCGTTCGGCTTCGAAAAGATCGGCGAATTCAGCGTCCTCAATGAGAGCCCACCCATGGCCCCGATGTGGAGAGAGCCTCGCGCCCAAACTTGAACCTCAATTCCGGCAGACACCTGCGAAAGCAGGCCCAGCCAACCCCGTCAATTGGCGTGCCCCCTTCCGTTCAATCTTGCCGCTTCCCATTAGGTCAGGTTGCCCGGCGCCCCAGAGACGAGGCGTCCCAACAGCGTCGATAGCTGGTCGATCTCGCTCTCACTCCAACGGTCCTCAAAGAGATAGCAAGCGTGGTCCTCGAAAGTCGCCTGGGCCTCACTCAGCTTTTCTGCCCCCGTGTCTGTCAACACGACAAGCGCCATCCGCGCATCCCGCTCGCCGGTACCGCGATCGACAAGACCGATTTTTTCCATTGGCGCCACCATGCGCGTGATCGTGGATGCGCTCACGTGCAGCCGCCTCGCAAGTTCGACCCGCGGCAACCGGTTCTTCTCTGCCTGCTTGAGATGAAGCAGCAGGAAATACTCGTTGACCGAGATCCCGTGAACCGCAGCGAAAGTGCCCGAGAGGCGCGCTTTGAAGTCGTCAGCGGCCTGCAACAGCCGGAATGCACTGATCATGTTCAATTCACTCATGCGGTCTCTCTAGGTAAATATACTTGCGTTCGCAAGCTTATTGCAATTATACAGCAAGGATCATCGAATAGGGTCAGTGGGGGAATACCAAATGGACCTTGAACTCATATTCTCACTTACAGGACTGCTCGCCATGGCAGGCTGGGCGACGCTGCTGGCTTCGCCGCTCATCCCGGTGTGGTCGGACCGGATCGCAGGCCTAATCATCCCGGCCGTGCTGTCGGCGACCTATGTGGCGCTCGCCTTCCTGCCGAATGAAAATGGTGGCGGGTTTGGCAGCCTCGAAGAGGTCGGCCAGCTTTTCACCGACCGTACGGCGCTGATGGCGGGCTGGATCCACTTCCTCGCGTTTGATCTTCTGATCGGCGCATGGGTCTGTCGAACCGCGCGCCGCGAGAACATACGCTTCTGGTGGGTTGTCCCCACCTTGCCGCTGACGTTCATGTTCGGCCCGGCTGGATTCCTTGCCTTCAGCGCTGTGCGCGTGCTGGTCGGCCTGAAACGCCAGACAGACTGATCGCTACCGCCCGATCGAATAGTTCGGCGCTTCCCGCGTCATCGTCACATCGTGGACGTGGCTTTCAGACAGGCCCGCGCCGGTGATCTGGACGAACTCGGCTTTCTCATGAAGCTCGGTGATCGTCTTTGCGCCGACATAGCCCATGGCTGCGCGAAGGCCGCCGACCATCTGGTGCAGGATATTCCCGATCGGCCCCTTGAACGGGACCTGACCTTCAATGCCTTCCGGCACCAGCTTGTCGCCGGACACTTCCTTCTGGAAATACCGGTCAGCCGAACCGCGTGACATCGCGCCGAGCGAGCCCATGCCGCGATAGGCCTTGTAGCTGCGCCCCTGGAACAGGAAGACCTCGCCCGGTGCCTCTTCGGTACCGGCAAAGGCAGAGCCCATCATCGCCGTCGAAGCCCCTGCCGCCATGGCTTTCGCAAAATCGCCAGAGAATTTGATCCCGCCATCGGCAATAATCGGCGTGTTCGACGCCTGCGCGGCCTCCGCGCAATCCTCAATCGCGGTGAGCTGCGGCACGCCGACGCCTGCCACGATCCGCGTTGTGCAGATGGAGCCCGGCCCGATGCCGACCTTGATCGCATCGGCCCCGACATCGATCAGCGCTTTCGTGGCTGCCGCGGTCGCGACATTGCCCGCGATGATCTGGACCGAGTTCGACAGCTTCTTCACCCGTGCAACCGCATCCAGCACAGACTGGCTATGGCCGTGCGCGGTATCGATCACGACGGCATCGACGCCCGCATCGATCAGCGCCTGCGTGCGCTCGAAGCCCGCATCGCCCACCGTAGAGGCCGCCGCGACGCGCAGGCGCCCCTGCGCATCCTTGGCCGCGTTCGGGTTCAGCTGCGCCTTCTCCATGTCCTTGACCGTCAGCAGGCCGACGCATTTGCCGGCCTCATCGGTAATGACCAGCCGTTCAATTCGGTGCTTGTGGAGGAGCTGGCGGGCTGCCTCGATCGGCTCGTCCATCGTGACAGACACGACATTGCGGGTCATGAACTCGGCGACTTTCCCATTCGGATCATCGACAAAGCGCGTATCGCGATTGGTGATAATGCCGACGACGGTGCCGTCTGCCTCGACCACCGGCACGCCGGAGAAACCGGTGCGTGCCTTGATGTCGTTCAGCTCTTTAAGGCTGGCCGTCGGGGCGATGGTGATGGGGTTCATCACCACGCCGCTCTCATACTTCTTCACCTGCGTGACCTGACCGGCCTGCTCATCGACGGTCAGATTCCGGTGCACGACACCGATACCGCCGGACTGCGCCATGGCGATGGCGAGGCGCGCTTCGGTCACCGTATCCATGGCAGCGGACAATAGCGGAATGTTGAGGGGAATGGCTTTGGTCAGCCAGGTCGACGTGTCCACATTGGCGGGCATGACTTCGCTCGGACCGGGCTGCAGAAGCACGTCATCGAAAGTAATGGCTTGTCGGATTTTCATGTGGGGAGCTCCCTTTTCGGCCTAGTAAGGGAGTCGCGGGCTTTCTGGAACCCCCTTTTGCAAGGAAAACTGAAACCGACAATGGCCCCGTCCAGCCACCCGCGCCACCCGAAACGCAGCCGCTTCTTTGGTCTCGCCGAAAAACCCGATACACCCTCTTGGTTAGACCCGGCCAGACTGGCACATAGCGGAGGCTTCATCGATGATCAGGACACTTAGCACAATAGGCATGGCTGCCTTCATCGCCGCCTGCTCGCAGCCCTCTGACGTAGAGGCCCCCGCCGCCACGTCAGAGCAAGACGAAGCGACCGAAACTACGTCGATCAGCATCGAAAACCTCTCCGACATTGTGAAAACCCTTGCTTCTGACGAGTTCGAGGGCCGCGCCCCGGGCACAGTTGGCGAAACGAAGACGGTCGATTACCTCATCGACAAGTTCGAGGAGATCGGCCTGGAGCCGGGCGGGCGCGATGGCGGCTGGACCGACCCTGTGACCCTCGTTCATTCCCGCGTCGTCGACCTTCGTGCCCTCAACGTGCAGGCCCGCGACACGACGCTTGACATGCGCCAGGGCCGCGACATTGAGATCAGCTCATCCAATCCGCGCGAGACGATCACGATTGAAAACGCACCCATCGTCTTTGTCGGCTTCGGCGCCAGCGCACCCGAGCGCGACTGGGACGATTATGGCGACATAGACCTCACCGGAAAGGTCGCTCTCTTCCTCGTCAATGACCCCGATTTCGGCGTCGCCGAAGACGACCCGGTCGCAGGCCGTTTCGGCGGCAATCGGATGACTTATTATGGCCGCTGGGCCTACAAGTTCGAGGAGGCCGCCCGCCGCGGCGCCGCTGCCGCCCTTGTCATCCATGAAACTGAAGCCGCAGGTTATGGCTGGAATGTCGCCGCCTCCGGCCCGGGCGACAATTACGCCGTCGCAAGCGACGGGTCGGGCAAGCCTTCGGTCGACCTTCAGGGCTGGCTCCACCTCGACATGGCGCAGCAATGGATGGAAGCGGCCGGTCAGGACCTCGACGCCCTGCGCATAGCCGCCCGCAGCGAGGATTTCGAAGCCTTCACGCTTGACGGCCTCAGCTTCAATGCCGACCTCGGCCTGGAGGTCGAACGCATCGAGAGCCAGAACGTCCTCGGCAAGATCACCGGCACAGAGCGCCCGGATGAGACCATCATGCTGTCTGGCCACTGGGACGCCTATGGCAAGGGCATCGCTGACGCGCAGGGCCGCACCGTCATGCCCGGTGCAAACGACGACGCGCTCGGCATGGCTGGCATCATGGAAATCGCCCGCATACTGAAAGCCGGTGAACCGCTGGAGCGCACGGTCGTCGTCGCTGCTTGGACCGCTGAAGAAAGCGGCCTTCTCGGCTCGGAAGCCTATGCACAGGACCCGATCTATCCGCTTGAGACCACAGTCGCCAATTTCACCCTCGACATTCTCAACACGGCCGGTCCCGCAAAGGATGTCATCCAGGTCGGCGAAGGCCAGAGTGAGCTTGAAGAGATGATGGCCGAAGCCGCTGACACGCAAGGCCGCTATGTCTCCCCCGAAGGTCTGCCGCAGAACGGGCTCTTCTACCGCGCAGACCATTTCTCCCTCGCCCGCCGCGGTGTGCCGGTCATCCTCATTATGGGGATCGCAGGTGGCCCGGACCTTGTCGAAGGCGGGCGCGAAGCTGGCGCAGAATGGGTCGCTGGCTATATCGCCAACCGCTACCACAACCAGAACGACGCCTGGGACCCTGACTGGGACCTTCGCGGCGCCGCGCAGGATGTTGAGCTCATCCTCGACATGACCCTCACCCTCGCCAACAGCACGAATTGGCCCGCGATCAAGGAGACGTCAGAGTTCGTCGACATCCGCGCTGAAAGCGCCGCCGCCCGCGACTAGCGAACGAGCCTTTCCCATGAAGCCTCGGCTTAAAAGCTGGGGCTTTACGTAACGTCCGTTCGGTGTGAGATAGTTTCAAACGAAACTATCAAGGGGGAAATCATGCCGAAGCTCAAACCACTCGACCAGTACGACATCTCTCGTGATCGCGGCTTTCTCTGCCGCTATGATGCCGGCGCCGTCACACTTCCGGCAGAGCTGCAGCCTGCCGTGGACGCGGCCATGGCCCTGCCACACTCCATCGTGACCGGCCGCGTGCGGGAAATCCTTGCCCGTCTGCCTGTCATTGACCTCACCCGGCTCTGCAAGACCGCTACAGACGAGCAGATCCGAAAGGCTTTCGTCCATTACACCTTCATGATCCAGTCCTGGGTCTGGGGTGAGCGCGAAGTGCCAACCTCCTTGCCTGAATGTCTTGCAAAGCCCGCCTGGCAGCTGGCCGACACCCTCGATTCCAAGCCGCTGCTGACCTATGCCACCTATGTGCTCGACAACTGGGCCAAGGTGGATGCGGACGGTCCGGTCGACCTGTCGAACGTCTACATGACCCAGCCCTTCCTCTCTGGCGGAGATGAGGCGTGGTTTGTGCTTGTCCACGTGGCCATTGAGGCGCGCGCAGGCGACATGCTCGCGACCATTCCTGAAGTGATCGATGCCTGCGACGCCAATAACGCAACCGCCGTTGCCGCGGGCCTCAAGCGCATGTCGGAGGGCTGGGATGCCGTCAACGCCATCTTCGACCGCATGCCGGAGCGCTGCGACCCATACATCTATTTCAACCGCGTGCGCCCCTACATCCATGGCTGGAAGGACAATCCCGCCCTTGGCGATGGCCTCATCTATGAGGGCGTCCCGGCTGGTGAAAACAAGCCGCAGGCCTTCCGCGGCCAGACCGGCTCGCAATCCTCCATCGTGCCCACCATGGACGCCTTCCTCTCCATCAGTCACGCCGACGACCCGCTGCGCCACTACCTCGAAGAGCTGCACGCCTATCGCCCGACCGGCCACCGTGCCTTCATCGAAGATGTGCGCGCCGCATCCACCCTGCGGGACTGGGTCAGTCAGCATGGCGACGCGGCCACCCGGCAACTCTACAATGACAATGTGATGAAGCTTGCCCGCTTCCGCACCCGCCACCTCGAATATGCGGCGACCTATATCAACAAGCAGGCCGGCAACTCGCCCGGCAACGACACCGATGTTGGCACAGGCGGCACGCCCTTCATGAAATACCTGAAGAAGCACCGCGATGAAGCCGAAGCCCACTTGCTCGACGTGGAAAAGGAAGGTGTGATCTAAAGTCCCTTTTTTCTGATCGCTCGCATCAGTCGCGATTGCTCTTCCGCCGAAGGGCAACCGAAATGGTCGACGCCAGCGTTTCGATGGTGAAAGGCTTCTTGATCAGGGGGTCATCGCTCAGATCATCGTCGCCCGAGGTGACATCGTGCGCATAGCCGCTCATGAAAACGACGGTAGAGCTGGCATTGAGCGCTTTGAGCTTCCGCGCAAGCTCGTGGCCGGTCATGGCACGCATGATGATGTCGGTCAGCACAAGATCAGGCTTGTATCCTGCAGCAATCAGGCGAAGCGCCTCATCGCCTGATGGCGCCAATTCGACCGAATAGCCTAGTTCGCGCAGCGCTTCGCCGGTAAATTCTCGCAGCCGCTCATCATCTTCGACCACTAGGATGCGCTCACCACGACCAGCTTCAGCGCCATCGAGATATACAGCCGCTTCAGCGCTGATCGCCCCTTCCTTACAGCGTGGCAGATACAGGCTGAACTTCGTGCCTCGGCCCTCCTCGGTATCGAGAACAATTTGTCCCTTCGACTGCTGGATGAAGCCGATAACCTGGCTGAGGCCCAGACCGGTGCCCTTCCCGACTTCCTTGGTCGTGAAGAATGGATCGAACACCTTTCTGGCAATCTCTGGGGGCATGCCAACGCCGGTATCCTCTACCGAAATGCAGGCAAATTCTCCCGGCTCAACTTCCAGCTCAGCCGCGCGGGCTTCGCCGATGGTCTGCTTGTTCACGCTAAGTCGGAGGTTACCACCATCCGGCATGGCATCCCGCGCATTGATCGCAAGGTTCAGAAGCGCGTTCTCAAGCTGCGTGGCATCGGCGAGGATGTCACAGACGTCAGGCTCTGCCTCGACGTCGATGATGATCTGCTCGCCTATGGCCCGTGAGATCAACTCTTCCATCGAAGAGACAAGCTCACACGGATTGAGGCGGCTCGGCGCCAGAGACTGCTTCCTCGCAAAGGCCAGCAATTGCTGGGTCAGTTTCGCAGCCCGGTGCGCGCCATCCTCAGCCGCTTCGATCAGACGGACATGATCTGCGCTTTCACTCCCAAGGCGCCGGCGAAGGATGTTGAGGGCACTTATGATGACCGCCAGCATATTGTTGAAATCATGAGCAATTCCGCCTGTCAGCTGCCCTATCGCCTCAAGCCGCTGCACCCTGTTCAACTTTTCCTCGGCCTCCAGCTTTTTGGCGACTTCTTCCTGGACGCGTTCTTCAAGGTTTGTCGTTAGCTGGCGCAATTCATCCAGAATTTGGCTCCGGTCAGTAACGTCCCACGCTTCCACGAAGATGCCGTCCACCTGGCCGGCCGCATCCCGCGTCGGCTGATAGACAAAATCGACGACGCGCGTCTCGGCTTGCCCATCACGCACGAGCTCGATTGGCATTTCCGAGCCGACATAGGGTTTTGCGGTCCGGTAAACTTCACCGAGCAGGTCGACAAAGCCTTGCGAAACAACTTCCGGCAAAACGTTAGATACGGCTTGGCCAAGAACGCTGTCGCGTTGCCCGATCAGATCGAGATAGGCGCTGTTGGCGATCTCGAAAACATGCTCAGGCCCTTTGAGAACGGCGATTGCCCCCGGCGCCTGCGCAAATAGATCGCGCATCCTGTCAATCTCAGCCGCTCTCTCGCGTGCAGCCAGAACCTTGTCCGTGACCTCATGGCCTTGATTGAAAACGCCTAGCACTTCGCCGTCGGCCCCCAGAATGGGGCTCAGTGAATAGTTCCAGTAGGTTTCCTCTGCGATGCCCCCGCGCTCGATCTCAAGCAGCTGGTCAAACGAAGTAACGGACTCGGCGTGATTCAACACGGCGTCGAATTGCGGGCCAACGACGCCCCAGATATCGGTCCAGACCTCGCTGGCTTTTTGCCCAAGCGCTTTAGGATGGCGGTCTCGCGGCACCCCAGACCATTCATCATTGTAGAGCAGACGAAGGTCGCGGCCCCAATAGATTGCGGTTGGCATGTTCGAGTTGAGCGCAAGACTTAGAACGATCCGCAATGCATCCGGCCACTGATCCAGCGGCCCGAATGGGTGCGATCCCCAATCATAGGCGCGTATACGCTCGGACATCTCGCCGTCGCCGACCAGCCACCGGGCATTACTTTCCTTCATAGGCGATCTCGTAGCCTACAGCATTTGGACGCGTCACCATTCACCCACAATCTCCAGATGTAAAACAAGCGCTTAATACAACTGCGCCAGGAAGCAATGCTTCCGTGGCGGACTTGGGCGCGAAGCTCAGCCGCTCCGGTCTACCGGCTCCAGTTCTTTTGGCGCGTTCGCCTTGCGTTCGACCTTCTTGCGGAGTTTTGGTTTGGGCAGCAGGCGAAAGCGCGACTGGCACCAGGCAAAGCCGACGCCCACATCGATGAGCGCGTCAGATCGCCCGCATGGGCACATGAACTCCCAAACGCCCCAGATACGATAGGTCTCGCCTTCGACCAGCGGCACTGGCTCACCCGTCACATGGTTCGGTGACGCGTTCACGCACAGTACCAGATCGCCATCATTCACGTCATAGGACATGAGAGGGAGATAGCATGGGTGCTAGGCGCGCGAAAGGAATAGCCCGTCAGCCAGCGATCACAAGTGAGAGAAATCCGGGGCGCAGACGCAACATTTGCGAATGAGGCGAATTTCGCTAGTGCGATGAGATAATTCCGGGAGACCGCAATGCAGAATGAAGCGCTGGTGCCACAATTCACGGGTCCGGAAGAATTGCGCACAGAGCTGTTCCAGTTGCTCGCGAACGACTCACGCGCCGTCGACCTCGTGTTGCAACACTGCTTCGACGGCGTGTTTTACTGGGATCTGAAAGACTTCGCGCGCCAGTTCGTCGGCCCGAAATTCTGGGAGATGCTCGGCGTCGACGCCGGCTCGAAGGAGGCCAGGGACTGGCATAATCGGGTTCATTCCGAAGACCGCCAGAATTTCTACGAGGCGATCGAAAAAGCGTGCCAGAACCCGGACGTCGGGATTGATGAGATCGTCCGCTACCGCATAACGAATGGGGACTGGCTGCACATCCGTACTCGCGGTTTGATCATTCTCGATGCCGCGGGGCTGCCCTCCCGACTACTCGTTCTCAACAGCGATGTCAGTGAACAGGTCTCGCTGGAAGCATCCGAGCGCGCCAGCCGGACGCAACTTGAACAGGCCTTGAAGGACAAACAGACCTCCGAAGAAGAGCTCCAATTCATCTTCGACGCCATGCCCCTCCAGGTCTTCTACAAGGACGACAAGAACATCATTCTGCGCGCCAACAAGCTGGCGGCTGACAGCCTCGGAATGAAGGCCGAAGACTTGAAGGGCGCTGATACTTACGATCTCTTTCCCGACATGGCCGCCAAGTATCACGAGGACGACCTCAAGGTCATCGACAGCGGTGTACCAGAGCTTGGCATTGTCGAAGCCTACGCCCCAAAAGACAGACCGACGGGCTGGGTTAAGACAGACAAGATCCCGATGAGTTTCGAGGACGGCAGCCGGACGCTTCTCGTCGTTGCAGCGGACATCACCGAACTCAAGGAGCAGTCTTCCAGGCTCGAAAAACTGTCTGAAGCTTCAAGCCAGTTCGCCTCCATCGCAGCCCATGACCTTCGAAGCCCCCTGCGCCAGACGCGCGCCCTCATGGACATGCTGCTAATGGAAGTGCGCGATGCAGGCGTCGAGCTTTCAGACGACGGCACCTTTGCGCTGGAGCACATCACTACCAGCCTGAAAAAGATGGAGAAGATGGTCTCCGACCTGCACATGCTCTCCAAACTTGAAAGCCGCTCGGTGGAGCGCCTTCCCGTCGACATCAACATCGTGATGGACCGCGTCCAGCGGGCGCATGAGGAGCTGATCGTTCAGGCGAATGCCAGCATCACCGTCGACCAGATACCGCAGATCATCGGTTCGGAGCGGCTTGTCGAGTACGTCCTGTCGAACCTCCTTCGAAACGCCTGCAATTTCCGCAAGGGCGATAGCGTGAATATCCACGTTCAAGCTCAGCTGGACGTCCCCAGGCAACGCCAGAAAATCTACTTCAGCGACAATGGCATCGGCGTGCCTGAGGGTCAGCACAAACGCATATTCGAGCCCTTTGCGCGCCTCGAAGCTGGCAAGTCTGGCGAAGGGACTGGCCTCGGTCTCGCGATCGTATCGCGGATCATGGCTGCACATGGCGGCGACGTGTCTATTGATTCTTCCTTCAAATCGGGCACTAGATTCATCCTGGAGTTTCCCGTGGCAGGAGTATTGACCCATGGCTCGTGAGCTGAGTGTACTTGTGGTAGATGATGACCCGATCGATCAGCGGCTGATCAGCTCGGCCCTGCGCAAGTTCAGCGACTCCATCAATATCCGGATCGCGGAGGGCGGCCTGGAGGCGCTCGACTCCTTTTCCAAGGATGGCTTGCCGGACCTTGTCGTCACGGACATCAAGATGCCCGGCATAGATGGACACCAGCTTGTCGACCTCATTCGCGGCACCCCAAAATACTGCTGCGTGCCGATTGTCGCTTACTCAACCTCCATGGATGAGCAGGATGTTCGCAGCGCCTATATGGAAGGCGCCAATGCGTACATCGTGAAGCCATCTTCACAGGCAAATTATCTCGAAATAGGCCGCGCCATCATCGATTTCTGGACAAAGACGGCAGAGCTTCCACGCCTCAGCTAAGCGGCCTTGCCAGCTTCGGGCCCAGCACCGCCGCAGATTGCAACAGTAGCCACACTTCTTCAGGCTCCAGCGACCCCTTTTCCATGACGGCAAACGCGCCTTCCTGGATAGCGCAAGCCCGAAGTGACGGCGTCAGCGCGCTGGTATGCATGACGAGCCCCGCCTGCGGACATGCCGCGCGCAGCTCCCTGATCCGTCCCTCCGAGAGGCTGCCATCGCCCAGCATCCGGTCCAGCACGATGACATCAAATGCCGGCGCCTCGACCGCCAGAAGCGCATCGACGCTGGCGAAGCACTCCACCTCACCCAGCCAGCCGCCAATCTCCTTGACCAGAATTTTCATCAGGAACGCATCAACCGGGTCATCTTCTATAACGGCAACCTTCAGCTGCGCATTCGGCGTGAAGAGATTGTCGTCGAGACCGGACTCGAAACTTCTGAAATCGCTCATCAAGGCCTCCCCGTGATGCCGCAAAGGCCAGAACGATTCTAACCACCGCGTCCACAGGCATTTTCCGCCCCGCCTCCCAGTGAGGCCGCCCCTGCCCCCAGAGCGCCCTACCCCCAGAGCGGCGGACGCACCGCCTGCCACGGCCGCGCCTCTTCCAGCTGGCCCGCCAACCGGAACAGCGTGCCTTCATCGCCGTACCGCCCGGCAAACATCATCCCCACCGGCAGGCCATTGCCATCGAGCCCCATGGGCACTGACATGGCCGGCTGACCGGTAAAGTTCTGCGGCGGCGTGAACGGGAACACCTCGGCCTGGCGCTTGTCGACATCGCGCGGCGCCATGTTCACCGGGTCAACCTCGCCAATCTTCGGCACCCCCTCTGCCAGCACAGGCGACAGGATCACATCATACGTCTCATGCAGCGACAGGATCTCCCGGCTCATTTTGCGCAGCGTCGCCCAGCCTGCCATCGCCTGCGACCCGGTCAGGCCTTTTGAGCCGCGATAGTTGCGCCAGGTCAGCGCCTCCATCTCATCGGCCTCCGGCTCCCGCCCCTTCGCCTCGATCAGCCCGTCCACCGTCGCCGCAAAATTGCTGCCGGACACAGCCCGCTGTGCCAGATAAAGCCGCCGGTAATCAACGCCCAGCCCGCGCTCCTCGACATCATGGCCGAGCGCCTCGAGCAGCTTTGCCGTTTCCTCCAGCGCCGCGCGGATCTCAGGCGCTACAGGTCGCCCGCTCGGCGTCTCGGAGTGGAACGCCACCCGCAGCCGCCCGACAGGCGCGCCCACTTCCTCTGCATACGGCCTTTCCTTGCCCGGATAGGCAAAGGGCGCCCCCGGCTCCGGATACCCCGTCGCATCGAGCAGCGCCGCGCTATCTCGCACGCTGCGAGAGACGACATGCTCCACCGTCATGCCAATCGCTGCGGCATCATCATAGGAAGAGTTCGGGTTGCGATCGCGCGTCGTCTTCATGCCAAAGAGGCCGCAGCACGCCGCCGGAATACGGATAGAGCCGAGCCCGTCACTTGCATGCGCCATGGGCAAGACGCCCGCCGCCACGCTCGCCGCCGCCCCGCCGGACGATCCGCCCGTGATATAGTCAGTGTTCCACGGGTTGCGGCAGGGCCCGTGAAACGCGCCCTCCGTCGTACCGGTAATGCCAAATTCCGGCGTATTGGTCTTGCCGAACAGGTTCAGCCCCGCCTGCCTGAAACGCTTGGTCAGCGCGCCATCCTCAGGCGCGATATCATCGCCTAGAAAGCGGGACCCGCTCGTCTGCGGCCAGCCCTTCACCGGGCTCGCAATATCCTTGATCAGGAAAGGCACACCCCGAAACGGGCCATCCGCCAGCTGGCCGCCAGACGCCGCCGCCCGCGCCTCGTCATACGCCTTGTAGGTGATGGCATTGAGCTTCGGATTATACGCTTCCGCGCGGGCAAACGCCTCTTCCAGCACCTCCAGCGCACTCACCTCACCAGAGCGCACCATCCCCGCCAGCGCCGTGGCATCAAGCTCTGCATAATTCTCGATGGTCATTGGCTTTCCTCCTTTTCGCGCGCCGACCTTCATGGGCAGGCGCTGTTTTGAAAGGAAGCTTGGCGGAAGCGGGCAGCGGCGGCAAGAGCAGGATAGGTCTGACGGCGTCTTCCATGCCCGTTTCCGGCGCGGCGCGCTGGTCTGTGAACGGCCGAAGACCGTCAGTTCCGCGCGCGATCCCAGCTCTCCGCCCGCCATCGACGGGCAGTAATCTTCTGACTCTTGATGAGAGGACAGCGAAGCAACGCCGTGAATTCACCATGGACGTGATCGGCAGGCCGGGCCCGGTCTGAGAAATTCTCGACATGGTGCAGAAGGACGAGACGTCCGCCCGGTTGCAATGTGCGGGAGACTTCACGCGCCAGCATTTCGAACGGCTCACTACCCAGGTAATAGAGCAATTCAGAAATGACAATCAGGTCGAACGCATCAGCTGGAAGCCTGTCAGCAACGTCGTGAATGACCACACGTATGTGCGGTTCGCCTTGCGAAGCTTTGCGGACAAGCGCTGCGCCTGCCGGCGCGCCTTCTGTCGCGATGAGGCGGCGCGTCTTGTTGGCGATCATCAGCGTGTTGGAGCCATTTCCAGCCGCGATCTCCAGCCCCCGCCCATAAGGCCTCGGCCCTATCGCTTTTGCGAGAGAAGCGCGCTTGACGGCTTCATATTTGCTGTTCCAGGTTTGCCAGGGGTCGGCATCGGCCTCGAATTTCTGCTCGAAGCCTTCCAGAGAGATGGCACCGCGTCTCATTGTTCGGCAAAAACCTCTGTGGGCGGGCAGAAGCTGGAAATCATCCTTCTGTCCATTGAGAACCCGTCGGGATCGTCTTCGATCATGCCAGTCTGGCTGCGATAATCCCTGATCGCGGCAAGTTTCATAGTCTTCACCGGCCCAAGCGTCAGCGCATGGCGTGGCCTGAAATCGCCGCCTTTTTCCGGCCAGACCAGATAAGCAAACTGGCGAACGCCTGCAGGCCAGGCTGTTTCGCAAGCCCGCGCGACAACCTTGTGGTCTGCGTGGTAGTCGTGATGCGAGGGCCGAAAGACATAGTCGGGCATCGGCTGGCGCCGAAGCCCCTTCAACAGCTGCCGCTTGCCTGTCTCGTTCAGGCGCGCCAGACCACTGTCTGCATGACGCAGAAAGGTCACGTCATTCCGGCCAAGCCCCGCCCGGCGCATCGCCGCGAGCGTTTCGCATTCGCGCTGCGCGGCCAGGCGCTGCGGCGGCCACCGGGCACTGTCATGCGAGGCGGCGCCGTCAGTCACCACGATGACGTGTACGTCCGCCGCCTCACGCGCCGCGCGGTGAATGACACCGAACGCCGCGATCGTCTCATCGTCAGGATGCGGCGAAACGACGAGCACCCGCTTGCCCTCGAAAGTTGGCAACGCCCTCACAGGTCCGGCACCAGCAATCCATTCGCGGCCGCCCGGCCGACTTCCTGAACCCTCGCGTCCGGGGCGGGTTGTTTGAGATAGACGGTGAGGTCCATCATCTGCTTGCAGAGCGGGTGGTCATGAAACAGCGAACCCACACCGACACTGCGCTGCGCCAGCATCAAGGCCTCTTCCGCGAGCTCACAAACCGTCATGCGAGCATGCGCGACAGAGGCGAGCTTTTCTTCGGTCGACTGCCTGAACCAGGACGTCTTGGCGGCCCTTACGGCACACGCAGACAGATCCGCGCAACGATAGAGCCGGGCCAGCCGCTCTGTCTGCTGCTCGTTATTTGCGCGCCCGGTCTTCAGCAGATGATCGCGCACCTTGTCGAACAGCCCGGCCACCCCGCCGGCATGCGCCGCAACAAAGCGCAATGCCCCGCCGCTGAAGCAGGGCTCGCGCTCATAATCGCCCGGCTCACCCACCATCCATGCGTCGTCGAACGCTGCCCCCTGCCAGCGGACAAGATGGGTCTCAGACGCCTGCATCCCGGCGACATTCCACCATGACCGGTCAATCTCTGGTGGTGTCTCGGCAAGGTCCAGCAGAACCAGTTGCACGCGGGCCTTGTCACCCGCATTCAGCGTGACCAAAGCATGGGTGAGAAGCCCGGCCCCGCTCGCAAACGCCTTGCCGCCCATGAGCCGACCGGCTTGCAGCGACAAGGGTGCATCTTTCAGGTCGGCATTCCAGACGCCCAGCACCCCGCCCCGGTTCAGTATCTCCTGAAGCCGCGCAGCCTGCACGTCATCGCCGCGCACCAGCACCGTCTGTACGGCATCGATATGCCCTTCTACCAGCCGCGCAAAGGCGAGGTCTTCACGCCCGGCTCCATAGATACACTGCAAGAGGCTCAGCATGTTCGTTTCGCTCTGCCAGGCGGGCAGGATAAGGCCCCGCGTTGCCTCATGCACACGCTTCGAGAGGGCCCGCGCCCCCGTGACGCCGTCGCCCGCCGGCTTCGATCGCGCCTGCCCGCTCATGCGACTGCCGTTTCCGGCTGCGGTGTCTGCAGCTCTCTCAACGCCTCTTCTGCGGCCGGCAGACGCAGGACGTCCGACCGGCCCACACAGTCTGCGGGCGCAATGATCTCAACAAAGGCATCGCTGGTGCGCACCTCTCTCGCAACATCCGTCAAATGCATCTCGCAATAGCCGAACCGGCGCGCCGCTGCGACGACTGCCGCCGGCCCAGCTTCATGCGCCCGCCGCAAAGCCGCCTGCAGTCTGTAATGCCTGAGGCACACGGCCGGGTCGGCGACCAGCGGCGGCAAATCGCTATGCAGCTGGACCCGCAACTCATCGGCAAGACCGCCAGGCGCCCGCCCTGCCGTCCTGTTGGACGTAAGCACGCGCACTGCAGGATCGTGGCGCACGCGGTAACCCTCCCGTCTCGCCTTGCTAATCAGTGCTGTATCCTCTCCGTGGACATAAGCTGGAAAGCCGCCTAGCGCGCGGTACACATCGGCGCGAAAGCCAAGTTTTGCCCCACCTAGCGACGGGTGGCTCGGCGCCGCATCCCAGGCAATCGGGTCCACCTCCCGGCGCATTGAATGCAGGGCATTGAGATAATCTTCGAGGCGCGTGCGCCAGCAGCCCGTCAGACGGATATTCCGCTCGATATGACCGGCCACGACGTCAACGTCGTGCAGCGCCCGTCGCGTCGTTTCAATCCAGTCTGGTTCCGGCAGCGAGTCGCCATCGGTGGTCAGGACGATCCCGCGCTGCGGCCCGATCACTTCAAGGCACATTTCCATCGCCCCATGGCGTGCGCGTCCGGCATTTGGCTCTGCCCGCGGCAGGCTCGATAACTTCACATCGAAGGGCAGTCCAGGGGCCGCCGCGCGCAGCAGGGCCTCACTATCATCGCTGCAGCCATCGAGCAGGAAGCAGACCGTGAACGCGCCCGCCCCCGCACTCTGTTCGCAGAGCGCATCGAGCAGGCGCGGCAACCGGTCTGCCTCGTCGCGGACGGGAATACCGACCGCGACAGGCAGATCTTCAGACCGGCAGATCATTTGCCCTTTGCCTCTAGGTTCTGGCTGCGCTCCGCGAGCTCGGTCATGTACTCGTCAGAGCTATAAATCTCAGACGTCGCCTTGTTCAGCTTGCTGGCCGCATCGTCGAGGCCAAGTGCCTCTGCAAACGCCGCCGCCGTGCCGAACCCGGCAATGCCATAATGGCTCATGCGCTGGAATTGCGCGATCGCCGCGACATCTTTCACGTCGGTATCAGCCTCCATCTCGACGGCATGCTTGCGCGCCTCTTTCACAAGGCCTTCCATGCCCTTGCAGTGCTCTTTCTTCATCTCGCCGCCCGCATCGCTGATCAGGTCCTGCAGGATGCCGGCATGCTTCTCGATCCCGCCGACGGAGCCGCGCAGCCTCGAGGACAGTTTCTCATCGCCAACCGCATCGGCCATCTCTCTGACCACCTTGACCATCTGGTCGTTCGCTGACCAGAGATCCTGGAGCTCTTCAAGGTAAAGGTCTTTCAGGTTTTGGGGGGAAGACATCGTGGCTACCTCATCTGGTTGATTGGTGAACGGTCCAGATCAACCCCCGCGCATACGTCCCGTTCCCGCCAAAAACGCCCCAAACCCGCCAAGCCGACACGGTGTTAGCTTCGGTTAAAATCTGGGGAGAGGCTCGGAAGGTGGCAGGCAGACGGAAAGGGCACCCGTGATCCCTTCTCGCGCGGGAGAGGGGCGAAGGCGGACGCATCGCCTGCCGATGCGCCGGAGCAAATGGTTCGACGCCGTCGTCTCACGCGACCCATATCGCCAGTGTTTATGTCACAAGTGAGGGGTTCGCGCGGGCGGAAGAGTGATTTTCCCCTCTCCCGCGGGAGAGGGGCCAGGGGTGAGGGGGCGACCCATCTCACCAACCACGACGCGCGCAGCGATGACCCCGACCAGTCCGCACAAAGCGCTATTCAGGCCGAATGGCAGACCCTGCCATTCGGCCATAGCCAGCCTCTTTCGATCTGGACCCGCCCGTCAAGGGCGCTGCGCGTCCGAAGGATTTCACCCTTGACGGGCGAGTCCAGATCGAACACCGGATATGTCCACTTCTGGTTTCTAAAAGTGGAAATCGGTGTTCGCGAATATGTCCGGAAAGCACCCATGACGCCATCAGACTTCATCCGCAAATGGGAACGCTCGGAACTGAAGGAGAGTGCGTCCGCTCAGCAGCACTTTCTTGATCTCTGTGAGCTTCTCGACGTCGCCAAACCCGCCGAGATGGACCATTCCGGCGACAGCTATTGCTTCGAGAAGGGCGCGACGAAGTCGACCGGCGGTCAGGGCTTTGCCGATGTCTGGAAGAAAGGTTGCTTCGGCTGGGAATATAAAGGCCCGAAGGCCAATCTAGATGCCGCCTACGCACAGCTTCAACGTTATGCCGTCGCGCTCGAAAGCCCGCCGCTCCTGATCGTGTCCGACACCAAGCGTATCGTAATCTATACGAACTGGACCAATACGGTCAGCGAGAAGCACGACATCGCGCTCACCGACCTTTTGGATCAGAAGTGGCGCGACCTGCTGCGTAACTGCTTTACCAATCCGGGGGCGCTGAAACCCAAGCGGACCCGCGACGACCTCACCCGCGAAGCCGCAGACGATTTCTCCAAACTGGCCCAGCGCCTGCGCGACCGCGGCCATGCGCCTGAGATCGTTGCCCATTTCGTCAACCGCCTCGTCTTCTGCATGTTCGCTGAAGATGTGAGCCTTCTGCCGAACAAGCTCTTCCAGAAGGCAATGGAGCGCTCCCAGCGCGAACCTGAGCGCGCGCAGGGACACCTCATCAACCTCTTCGCCGCCATGCAGAATGGCGGAGAGTTCGGCCTCGAAGACATTCCCTGGTTCAATGGCGGCCTGTTCGACAGCGCCGATGCCTTGCCGATGGACCGGGACGATGTCGACCTCGCCCTTAAGGCGGCAAAGCTATACTGGGGCGACATCGACCCCTCCATTCTCGGCACCCTGTTCGAACGCGGCCTCGACCCGTCCAAGCGCTCACAACTTGGCGCACATTACACAGACCGGGAAAAGATCATGATGATCGTGAACCCGGTCATCGTGGAGCCGCTGACGGCAGAGTGGGACACGGTGAAGGCGCAAATCTTTGAAGAGATGGAAAAATCCCGCACAGCAAAATCTTCAGGGGCGCAGACTCAGGCCTATAATCGCGCCGTGAAAGCCCATTCCGACTTTATCGAAAAACTCGCCAATTTCCGCGTGCTGGACCCGGCCTGCGGCTCCGGGAACTTCCTCTATCTCTCGCTCAAGGCGCTGAAGGATATTGAGCACAAGGCCAATGTGGAGGCTGAAGCCCTCGGCCTGCCGCGCGGCTTCCCGCGTGTCGGCCCAGAAGCGGTGAAAGGCATTGAGCTCAATCCATATGCCGCCGAACTTGCCCGGGTTTCCATCTGGATCGGTGAAATCCAGTGGATGCGAGAGAACGGCTTTTCAGTCGCGGACAATCCGATCCTGAAGCCGCTCAACACAATCGAGTGCCGGGATGCGATCCTAAACGCTGACGGCACGCGGGCGGAGTGGCCGGATGCGGATGTAGTTGTTGGGAACCCGCCGTTTCTGGGGTCCCGCATGATGATTGAAGCACTCGGAGAATCTTACAGCGAGGCTCTCAGAACGTCTTGGACCGATCTACCCGACAAGATAGATCTCGTTTGCTACTGGTTTGGTAAAGCCTGGGAGCAAATACAGGCAGGAACAACAAAAAGGGTTGGGTTTGTTGCTACAAACTCGATCACTGGAGGGGCGAACAGAGAAATTCTCCGTCGAATAGTGCATTCTGGACGCGTTGTAGATGCTTGGAGAGACGAGCCTTGGGTCGTGGAGGGTACAAGCGTAAGGGTTTCTTTAGTTTGTTTTGACGGTCAAAATCATAATCCAGAATTGGTTCGTTTGGACGGCATTTCGGTTCCTTCGATTTACTCTGACCTTTCCAGTGGAGGGTCGACCGTTGATTTGACCCTAGCTCGAAAGATCGTCGAGAATGTTGGGGCGTGTTTTGAAGGGTTTCGAAAGTACGGGCCTTTGGACATAAGCGGTCATGTTGCCAGAGAATGGCTGCGAGCGCCTTTAAATGTGAACGGCTTGTCGAACCAACTCGTACTGAAGCCGACAGTTAACGGACAGGATATTGTAAGGCGCCCAAGTGACACTTGGATAATCGATTTCCATGGGTTCGAAATGGGGGAAGCCGCGTACTTTGAACAACCGTTTTCCCACGCCTTAAAGCACGTGAAGCCATATCGTGACGGAGTCCGCGATGCAAATCGCCGAGAGCGCTGGTGGCAATTTGGGCGAACCGGTGAAAACCTTCGATCAGCAATGTTTGGTCTCGAGCGTCTTATTGTGACTCCCCAAGTCTCTAAATTTAGAATCTTCTGCTGGCTCCCCACTCAGGTGGCTCTAGCTGCTCCGAATTTCGCGATCGCCCGCCATGACGACACCAGCTTCGGTATCCTGCACAGCAAGTTTCATGAACTCTGGTCGCTCCGCACGTGTACCTTTCTCGGAAAGGGCAACGATCCCCGCTACACACCTACCACTTGTTTCGAAACCTTCCCGTTCCCCAAAGGACTCACCCCTGACATTCCAGCCGAAGTCTATGCCGACGATCCTCGCGCAAAGACCATTGCGGCGGCCGCTGCGCGCCTCAACGATTTGCGCGAGAACTGGCTGAACCCACCCGATCTCATCAAACGCGTGCCGGAAGTAGTCGAGGGCTATCCAGACCGCATCCTGCCGGTCGATGAGGCGGCGGAGAAAATCCTCAAAAAGCGCACCCTCACCAATCTTTACAATGAGCGCCCGGCCTGGCTGGGTCATGCCCACCGCGCCCTTGATGAGGCGGTTGCGGAAGCCTACGGTTGGGGCGATGATTTCCGCGCGGGCACGCTCAGCGACGAGGAAATCCTGAAACGCCTATTCGAACTCAACCAAGCCCGCGCCGTCGGCCAGTAGCATAGGTGTTTCCGGACGGTCCTCGCAGCGCATCCAGCATCGGCGTTTCGATAGGACTCAGTGTAAGCCTCGGCTATGGAAACTTGCGAACACAAAGAACAATGCGCGCTCTGTGGCCGAATGGAACACTTCGGACATGGACGTTACTACGCAGAGTGGATTCCCATCTGGGAAGTCTATCTTTGCCAATACTGCTTCGGCGGCAATCGCCCCGATGGTATTGTTATGTCTTTCCCCGATCGCAAGGAATTTGCCGATAAATTGCGGGCGAAAGGTGTGACCCTCCGCTTCAACGAGCAGGGCTGTCTGATAATTCCAAAATGACGAAGTCAGTGACGTGGATATTGGTTGCCCTTGTTTACTCGCCTGTGCCGAAGCCGAGCGCTTGCGTGCACTTTCCCACCGTATATTGCCCCGCCCTATTCTCCCTGCCATGCAGGATACATCCAGCTTTGTGGCGGCGGGCCTTCGGGCTTTGCGAGAAGAGATGGCTGATCTCGACTTTATGGCCGGTCTCTCCTCTGGTGAGGGCGGGCTGGGCCGGCGGCTCTATGCGCAGCTGCGCGCCCGCCTCATCCTGATCGAGACATTGCTGCGCCGCCTCCTCGTCCTGATGGCGGCGTCGATTGAGGTTTCAATCAAAATGCCCGTCATCCCGGAAGCGGCGACGCCGCTATCCGGGTCCTCGTGCAACGAAACCGCTCCCTTTCAGCCCACCGCCACGACCTCACAATCCGAAGCCCCCCGCAGGCGAGGCTTCCCCCTCCTCCCCCGCTTGAGAGAGCGCATCCCGGCAGACCCGGACGTGATTGCCCTCCTCAAGACCGAGCATTCGGGGCCGCAGGCCGCCTTCCGCTCAAAAACACCGCTGGTACACCGCTACTGCACCATCATGGGTGTACTCCGGCACCCCGAACGCGCCGCCCGGCGCATGGCGTACCGGCTCGCCCGCCTGCGGGCCGAGGGGGCGGCCCGCCCGCTCTGCCTGACGCCGGTCAATCTGAAACGGGTGGGCGAAGAAATCTCTCTTATCGCGGCGACGCTGCCTGAACGCGTCTCCCGCGCGCTCTCGACCTGGTACGATACGGGTTAACAGCGAAGGCGGCCCGCGTAACGAACCCCCATTGGCGCGCCGCCAGAATATCCTCTCTGATTACAGATAGTTTACCGCTTCATGCCATGAATGGCGGATGGAAAGGAAACGCCCCGAACACGTGCCGGGCCTGGCGGAGCTGCATGAGCGCTTCCGCCGGATCGCGCTGCGCGTGGGTCTGGTGGGCCTGATCCTCGTCGGCGCGGCGTTTTTCGTGTCGGTGATTACGGGCGGCGTCAATGCAGAATCCTACATGGAAGCAGGGGTTTATGCCGTCATCCTGTCGGCGATTGCGCTCTCGGCGCACCGCGATTACAAGACACGCCTCGTCCTGAATGTCGGGCTGACCTTCCTCTTCCTCGCCTATTGGGCCTTTACCTATACCGAGTTTCGGATGGGCGATATCGCGGTCGATACGCTGCTCTATCCGATCTTCATTCCGGTCTTCATCGCCATCGGCCTCGACTACCGCCTCCAGTTTTCCCTCGCGCCCCTGCACGGCGTGATGATCTGGCTGGTGACGCCGCTCTATATCGAAGTCGTCCCCTTCGGCGCGGAAACACTGCTTCAGCAGCAGATACTGACGGCCACGATGGCCTGTTTCTGTGCGCTTCTTATCGTGCTTCTGGCTCTCGTTCAGATCTCCCGTCAGAAGACTGATGAGCGGCTGGTCGCTGTTATCATTGAGAAAAACCGGCTCGCGACAACCGATCCGCTGACCGGGCTCCTCAACCGGCGGGCTTTCCTGGAGGCGCTGGATCGTTCTGCTGGCCAGTATCCTGACCTCACCCTCGCCTTTATAGACCTCAACGGCTTCAAACCTCTCAACGATCAGTTTGGCCATGCCGCCGGCGATGCGGTCCTGAAAGCGATCGCTGCCCGGCTCGAACATCACGACGCCGTCATTTCAGCGGCCCGGCCCGGCGGCGATGAATTCGCCGCAATTATCGATCCCGGCCTTTCTACCGCTGAGACCGACAAGGCGATTGCCGCCATCCACGCCTCGCTGATCCACGATGTAAGCTGGCAGGACCGCCTCATCCATGTCGGCGTTTCCCTCGGCTACGCAACGACGAGCGGGACGGACAGCGACACGCAGGCCTGCCTCAGCCGCGCCGATACGGCGATGCGGCGGGTCAAGGCGGCGGGCGGCGGTTTCGGTCGCTATACAGCGGCCACCGACGCGGAAGGTATCTCAACCTCCCGGCTCGCGGTGTCGTTTCCCCCTGCACTGGCGGCCGGTCAGATCCGCCCCGCCCTTCAGCCGATCGCTGATGCGCGCTTCAGGGAGATCGTCTGCCATGAGCTTCTGGCCCGCTGGACCTCATCATCCGGCGGCCGCCAACCTACGCCTCGTGAGTTCATTCCTGTCGCCGAAAACCTTGGCCTGATGAATGAGCTGCTCTGGAACACGCTGGACCAAGCGTTAAAGCATTGGCCATCTGATACCCGCGCGGTTTCCGTCAATATCTCACCGGGCCAGCTGCAAACGCGGAACTTCGTCCCAAAGCTTCGGCGTATCATTGATAGGCATGGTTTTGCGCCGGGCGATCTGACGCTGGAAATCACTGAGAACGTTGCGCTTCGAAACGTTTCGGCGAATGCCGAAGCCCTTGAGCAGGCAAGGCGCGCTGGCATGAAGATCGCGCTGGACGATTTCGGGACAGGCTATTCATCCCTTTCGCTGTTGAGCCGCTTGCCGCTCGACATGATCAAGATCGACCAGAGCCTTGTCCATGCCGCGAGCCGCGACGGCGCGTCAACGCAAACGGCCATTCTGCGCGGCGCGCTGAGGCTCTCACATGAGCTTGGGCTGATATCCTGCGTCGAAGGCGTAAGCTCGGAGGAGATGGCACTCCAGATGAAGGTTTTCGGCGCTGACCAGATACAAGGGTTCTGGGTCGGTCGCCCAACACTCGTCACGCCGCGCCCTGCGAAAGTAAAGCTCGCTTCTTAGAGACTAGAGCCCGATTTTCGGCATTTGCGGAAGATGACCACCGCAGACGTTAGAACCCCGGTCCCGCAGCCGCGACAACAAGATTGCGGTCGGCCTTCGCCGCCAAAACTTGGAATCAGAACTGAGCTTCGCAATTCCCGTGTTCTCTTAACGGTGCCGCAACGTAGAATTGATACTTCTATGGCTGAGGAACGGTGTGATGCGCTCAGTTATTTTCATTCTTATGCTGATCGTGTCTGCAAACTTCGCTGCGGCTAGCGCGCAAAGTTGTGACTACGAGGCGACCGTGTTCAACGACGCGCAGCCTGCTCTTAACATTTCAGATATTGCAGAACGAGCCAACAGCTTTGTACCGCTCAAAGCCCCGGAAAGCGGCCTGTTCGAAGGCCGAAGCTCGACAGGGGTTATGTGGCTGCGATTGCACCATTCGGCCCGCACTATTTGCGAGACGCCGCAATGGCTCCAGCTCAAATATCCATATCTCAAGGACGTAGAACTACACGCAGTTGCGCAAAATTCAGCTGGGCGCGCTGCCGTCACGACTATCGCGCCCCTACCCCTGCAGTATCCAGTCTGGGCGCTACCGCCGTCTCGCGATGCGCCAGTCAGTGACTACTATATCCGTATTTCCCATCCAGACTTCCTGATCCTTCCGTATGAAATCGGGAGTCCCGGGCAGATCGTCGGTGAAGCGGCAGTGTTCGGCGTCATCAGCGTTTCCCTGATCGTACTGTTTCTCGCGCTTGCATTCCAGACAGCCGCGCTCGGCAGAGTACTGGACCGATCAGACACAGCCGCTTTCATAGGCTTTGCACTCAGCGCGGCTTTCTATGTTCTAATTTCCAGCGGATTGCTTGGGAGTCTCTTCCGCGACGTCGTATTCGATACCCGGCATCTACTCCTCACGTCGCAAGCGGTCCTGCTCTGGAATGCCGTCGTTTTCCTGCGTGCGAATATAAAGCCGGTTGCAACGCCAAGGATCAGTAGCACATTTCGCATTCTACAATATGCCGCTCTGCCAACACTGTTAGCGCCGTTCCTAGGCGATGCTTTCGCTTCGCTGGCTTTCCTCTTTGCGTTTATTGCTGCCCCGCTCATCATTCTTGGCTTGCTGGCCGCTCTTGCCTATCAACGCCAGGGGCAAGCGACAGGGCTCCTGATTGGCTGGTGTCCGACGATCCTCGCTACCGTCTGGATCTATGGCCGCCTCATCGGCCTTACCCCCTACCTATCAATTAACCATCACCTGGTTGCCATCGGCCGCTTCCTGACCGCGCTCAGATTCAATGCCGTACTCGCCTTCAAATATCGCGGGGAGGCTCGCGCGGCCCGAACCGATATTCTGACTGGCCTGCCCAACCGGCGAGCGATGACCGAAAGCGCGAAGCGCTTTGATAGTGGGCATCTTGTTCTGAGCGCGCTCGCCCTGATGGACCTTCGCAAGTTCAAGGTTGTAAATGACACTTACGGACATGCAGCAGGCGACCATCTTCTGATCGAGATCAGCCGCCGTATCTCTGCCGTCCTGCCAAAGCAGTCCGATTTCTTTCGGATTGGCGGAGATGAATTTATCATCCTTGTCCGCGCTGGCATCAGCCGGGGCGAGGTCGACAAGCTGCTTTCAGCCATCAGCAAGATCGTGAGCCAGCCGGTCAGCTATGCAGGTAAAAGCTTTTCTGTGGAGGCCAATATCGGCGCTATCGCAGGACCGATGCCGGACGATGTCAGCTTTTCAAGCTTGATGGCGGCGGCAGACAAGCTGGCGTACATGGCCAAGCTTCCTGATGCGCCCGATATTCTGATCGAACCATGGTCGAGTGCAGAGACTCTCGTTCACGAGAAAAGGCCAGGCGCAGTGCGGACGCGGCCAACCTAAGCGCCTCAGTCAACACAAAGCGCGCCGCCGGCACGCCCATTTTCAATCGTCTGGTAGCATCCGAAGATATTGTCATTCGCCGTGCACTGCCCCGTTGCCGCGGCGCCGGCGTCGACAAACTCACCCGCGCTGCGGCATTCGCCCGTACAATCGGAACTGTCGGAGCAGGTTTTTCCGCCATCTGCGAAGGTCTGGATGCAATTCTCCCAGCCGAGCATACCGGCGCGCTGAACCGTGCCACCCGCCGCCTCGCAGCGTGCGCGTTCGGCGGGTGTGGCGATCTCACCTTTGAAGGTGATGCGCTCATAAGGGGCGGCAGGATTTCCGTCACCGGGCGCGGTCTCGCCCGGAACAGCACAGGCTGCAAGGAGGATGAAGCTGGCGGAAAGAAGATATGAGCGCATGGCTTGGCCACTTTCGTTTTGAGGCAGGCGCTATCCTGCCATCAAAAGCGTTCGCCCGCTACTCGTCGCGCTCTTCCTTATAGCTGGGTGTTTCCTCGGCCTGATCGGAGGGGCGGCCCGGAATGGCATAACCACCCTTCAGCCAGCGCGACAGGTCCACATCGGCGCAACGTTTGGAACAGAAGGGCCGGAATTTCGGATCGGCTGACCGGCTTTCACAGATCGGACAGATCGATTTGCTCATTCTTTTCTCACCACCGATTTTTCGCCCTTGCCGCTAGCGATCTTCACGCGGCCTGAAAAGGCCTCTCGCAGCAAGTCATCGCATTGCTTTCGACGCGCTATATAGGCCTGAAGGGCGTGCGCCGACAGGGTGAGCCTGTAGAAGCCAGTGCGATTGGCCGCCGTTTCGCGCGCGGCTGCCCTGAAGAGGGCGAGCAGCTCTGTCTCAGGCGTCTGCCGACCCTGGGCATCCAGCAAGCGGTCCTCCACCGGGGCGTGCGCCCAGGCGAGCTGCGCCTGCAGCAGGCCGAATGGCGACGGCCTCAGCACTTCGATCTGGCGGGTCGAGCAGGATGCAAAGCTTTCCTGCAATCCAGCGCGCAGCTTGTCCGACGTAGAGGCGGTGACGGGGCCCACACAGTCCAAAACGACGAGGCCGCCAAGATTGCGCAGGGAAAGCTGGCGCGCCGCTATTTGCACGGCCTCGCGGTTGACGCTGAAAGCCCGGGCGCCTGCGCTGCCTTTTGAGATGCGACCTGCGGTGTCGATGTCGATGGCGGTCAGCGCGCGCGTGCGCTCTATTCCGAGATTGCCACCGCCCGGCAGAGGACACCAGCTGGCAAGCGCTTCATCGAAGGCACTGTCAATCTGATCATATTCGGTGGCGGTCTCAGCGTCTTCGAGCGTCACCGCTTCCGAGATGGATTTCCGCCAGCGATCGATCGCAGGGACGGTTTCGGCGGGGAGCGACTTTCTGAGCTTGCCGCGGGCGAGCTTGTCGCGCCGGGCTTCCATGACGATCTCAATGGGTGCGCTCGCGCCTTCGGTCAGCTTGCCGGTATCGTTCGTGCGCACGAAGATTTCTTCGCCAGAGGCAGCTTCGAAGAACGCCCCGCCCTGCTCGGGTGCGCGGCGGCGAAGGCGGGCCTCGGCGACATCGCCAAGCCGCAGGCCGCCTGCCCCGCCGCCCCAGCGCTCAACAAAGAGACGGAACGGCTTGCCTTCGCTATCGAACGCCGCAGCGCGGACCTCTCCCGGCGTGCGGTGCACGAGGATCCGCGGCGGCTGGCTCATGATCGTCCGCGAAACCCGAGTGCGACGACGAACAGTTCCGGCGAACCAGCGCGGCTGGCGGGCGGCTTGATGTGCTTCACGGTTTTGAACATGCGCTTGAGGTCATTCAGCATGTCGGGGGTCGCACCGCCCTGGAAGACCTTGCTGCAGAAGTTGCCGCCGAGTGTGAGGTGCTCGCCAGCAAACCACAATGCCATCTCGGCGAGGGCAGCTGTGCGCAGACTGTCTGTCTGTTTGTGACCGGTTGTGTTGGCTGCCATGTCGGACAGGATGAGATCCGGCGGGCCAGATAGCCCCTCCATCATGTTCTCGATGTCTTCAGGCTCATTGATATCGCCCTGGACAATATGGGCGCCCGGGATTGGGTCGACGGCAAGAAGGTCGATGCCGACGATCTCTTTGACACCGCTGCGAAGGCAGACCTGTATCCACCCACCCGGTGCGCAGCCAAGATCAACGACACGTTTGGCACCCTTGAGGAGGTTTGCCTTCTCGTCGATCTCGAGCAGCTTGTAGGCCGCGCGGGCACGGTAATTGTCCTTCTTCGCCCGTTGCACGTAGGGGTCAGAGAGCTGACGCTCGATCCAGCGCTTTGAACTTTCATCCTTGGCGTTGTGAGCGATGATCTTGCGCTCACCCATGCGGCGGCCAGATGTCTGTTGCTTTTCCTTTGGCGGGCCTTTCCAGCGCCGCTTTTCGTCATCGC
The DNA here is from genome assembly GCF_003576345.1 of Henriciella barbarensis. GTDB lineage: Bacteria > Pseudomonadota > Alphaproteobacteria > Caulobacterales > Hyphomonadaceae > Henriciella > Henriciella barbarensis. The sequence goes on from NZ_QWGB01000007.1 coordinate 266,462, forward strand.
TCATGACTTCGCCTCCGCAGCAGCTTTGTCGCTGCCATTCTGTTGCAATTTCCGTTTGCGTCCACCCCGGGAACGTTTGCGTTTCGGCCCCTTCATCATGGACAGCAAAAGCCCTTCGCGAAGCCCTCTGTCAGCGACCCGCATACGCGCATGAGGAGCCAGCGACCAGACAGCGTCCATCAGCGCGCAGCCAGCCAGCATGAGCCCGGCCCGATCATGACCGATGGTCGGAAACTTCGCCCGGCCTTCAGGACCGGCTGTGATGAGTGCATCCATGGTGGAATAGCAGCCATCATGATCCATCCATTGCCCATCGACGAGATCACGGCGGTATTTCTCCAGCCCGAAATGAACCCCCGCCACACAGGTGACGGTACCCGACGTGCCGATGATATGCGACGTCTCATCGGCGAGCATACGGCGGATGTCGTGTTTTTCGGCCCATTTCTCGACATAGGACTTTGCCCGTTCCAGCATGGCGGGATAGGCCTCCTCTTCCGAGCCGAGATGATCGAAGGCTTCCGTCAGCGTCACCACGCCAAGCGGTACGCTGGTCCAGGCCTTGATCGGTGGTTTCTTGAGCATGCCGTCGAGCCCGCTATCGCGCGCAACGGCGGCGTCTACCAGCGATAGCTCAGTCGACCCGCCCCCGATATCGAGAACAAGGACTGATTTCGCGTCATCATCTATGAGGTTGTGACACCCGATCAGAGCAAGGCGCGCTTCCTCCTGCGGGCCGATGATCTTGAAGGTCAGGCCCGTACGTTCTCGGATCTGCGTGATGAACTCCGCGCCATTCTCTGCTTTTCGGCAGGCCTCGGTGGCGATGCACCGAACATGACCGACACGCTTTGCCTTCAGCTTTTTCGAGATGGCGCTGAGGGCATCAAAGGCGCGGTCCATCGCAACGTCAGATAGACGGCCTGATTGCTCCAACCCCTCGCCAAGACGAGCGATCTGTGAGTGGGAATCGACCACGTTGAAGCCTTTGCGCGTTGGCGCAGCGACGAGCAGCCTGCAATTGTTCGTGCCGAGGTCCACCGCCGCATAAAGCGGTGGTCGCCGGTCAGTGCGCGCGGGCCGGCGGTTTCGCCTCTGCCCGCCGCGCGATTTTTTATCAGCCATGTGAGGCCCAAATCTTGTCGGTTAAGAGCGGCAATATCACATTGAACAACAATGAGCCAACGACCCAGCATATTCTCGCGCCTTGCCGCATTGTTTAGCGCTCGTAAGCCAGTTGAGGCGGAATACGAAGCGCAGGTCGCACATGTGGATCCAATGACTGAAACATCACAGCCAGATGAAACCTATGGCGAAGACGGATACCCGCATTTCGCTATCGACCGCAGGCACGCCAAATTCCAGATCGGACAGGTCGTTAAACATCGCCTGTTCGAGTTTCGCGGCGTGATCTTTGACGTCGATCCGGTCTTCGCCAATTCCGACGAATGGTATGAAGCCATTCCGGAGCATCTGCGCCCGTCAAAGGACCAGCCCTATTACCACCTCTTCGCAGAGAACGATAAGACGCACTACGTCGCCTATGTCTCAGAGGGTAATCTGCTTATCGATGACAGCGACACACCAGTCAGCCACCCAGATATTCCATTCGTTCTGGACCGCACGGCTGACGGTTATGCCCTGAAGCGTGAGCAGGCGAACTAGGACTTCTGCCCCCTACTTCGGCTTCACCATATCAGGGGCCGCTTTCGCGAAGGCCTCGACCTTCTGACAGGCTGCGTCGACTTCGACGAGGCGCGGAAACTGACTGAGGTCGGTATCGTACCGGCGCGCATTCGCCATTTGTGGCACAAGACAGATATCGGCGAGCGACGGCTCATTGCTGAAGAGGAATGCATAGCCCTTATGGGGTTCAGCCATTTCCTCCAGCGCTGTGAAGCCCCGGATGATCCAGTCGCGGTACCACTCACCAACGCCCGCATCGTCCTGTCCCAGCTCTTTGCGGAGCTTTATCAGCACTGACAGATTATTGATCGGGTGGATGTCGCAGGCGATGATGTCCGCAAAGGCCCGCACCTGAAGGCGGGCCCAGCTATCAGCCGGGAAGAAAGGTGGGTCGGGATAGGTCTCGTCAAGCCACTCCAGAATCGCCATGGACTGGCCCGAGCGACGGCCATCGACTTCCAGCGTCGGCACGCGCATTTGAGGATTGAGTGCGCGGTAGCCCTCCTGCAAATGCTCATCCGCCCCCGGCGCGATGTTCACCGCCTCGGACGTGTAATCGAGCCCTTTAAGGTTCAGCGCGATCCGCAGCCGATACGCTGCGGATGAGCGCCAGTAGTCATAGAGTTTCAGCTCACTCATGCCTTCACCACATCCTGTTCGATCGCGCCGAAAACGGTGTGGCCGGCCGTGTCCTTCACTTCGATCCGGATGTTGTCGCCAACATCCATGAAGCTTGTCGAAGGCTTACCGTCACGGATCGTCTCAATCATGCGGATCTCGGCGATACACGAATAGCCAAGGCCGCCATCGGCGACGGGCTTGCCAGCGCCGCCATCCGGGTCACGGTTGGAGATCGTGCCCGACCCAATGATCGTGCCGGCGCAGAGCGGCCGCGTCTTCGCTGCGTGCGCAACCAGCGTGCCGAAGTCAAACGTCATGTCGACATCGCATTCAGGCTTGCCGAAAGGCTTGCCATTATAGGTCGACAGCATGGGCAGGTGTAGCTTGCCACCTTTCCAGGCGTCACCAAGCTCATCAGGCGTGACGGCAACCGGAGAGAACGCGCTCGACGGTTTCGACTGAAAGAAGCCGAAACCCTTGCCAAGCTCATTGGGGATAAGGCCACGCAGGCTGACATCATTGCAGATCATGATAAGTTTGACCTGATCGAGCGCAGACTTCGCATCAATGCCCATGGGCACGTCGCCTGTCACGACGCAAACCTCCGCCTCAAAATCGAGACCCCAGGCCATGTCGCCGAGCGGAATATTCTCGCGTGGTCCGAGGAAGCTGTCGGAACCGCCCTGATACATGAGTGGGTCGGAATAAAAGCTTTCCGGCACTTCTGCGCCGCGCGCTTTCCTAACCAGCTCCACATGGTTGATATAGGCCGAGCCGTCAGCCCACTGATAGGCGCGTGGCAGCGGCGAATCGCAATCATGCTCATGGAAGCGCTTGGTCGGGACAGAGCCGACTTCTACATCGTTCGCAAGGGCAGCCAGTTTCGGCGCTACAACATCCCAATCGTCGAGCGCGGCCTGCATGGTTGGCGCAATATGGGTGGCCTCGGCATAGCGAGTGAGATCTTTTGAAACGACGACCAGCTGGCCGTCGCGTCCCTGTTTGAGGCTGGCAAGTTTCATATGCGGCGTTCCTTTCCTCTGCGGTCGTTGTGCCAGTGCGAAGACCAGCTTTCCATTTCATTCAGCGTTTAGTGCGCTATAATAGTTGCATGAGCAACCATTCCGAGAAACCCGCGAACGCAAGAGACGACTGGACCATCGATCAGGGCTGGTCGGATTATACAGCCGACGAACATGCCGTCTGGGATCTCCTCTACAAGAGGCAGATGGATGTGCTGCCAGGCCGGGCGGCGCCTGAATTTCTGGACGGGTTGAAGGCGCTGGACCTTGGCAAAGGCGGTATCCCTGAATTCGAAGCCATGTCAGATGAGCTAGAAGCCCTGACAGGGTGGCGCGTGGTGGCTGTGCCAGGTCTCGTGCCGGATGAGGTTTTCTTCGACCATCTCGCCAACCGCCGTTTTCCGGCAGGCCAGTTCATCCGCAAACGCAATGAGCTTGATTACCTTCAGGAGCCGGATGTCTTCCACGATGTGTTTGGCCACGTTCCGATGCTGACCAATCCCGTCTTCGCCGACTATATGGAAGCCTATGGCAAGGGCGGCCTGCGCAGTCTCGATTTTGCGGCCCTGAAGAACCTCGCAGCGCTCTACTGGTACACTGTGGAGTTCGGTCTGATCCAGACTGATGAAGGCCTGCGCATCTATGGCGCGGGTATCGTGTCATCGAAGACTGAGAGCATCTTCGCCCTGGAAGACCCCTCGCCTAACCGGATCGGGTTTGACCTCGAGCGCCTGATGAAGACCGACTACCGGATCGACGACTTCCAGCAGACCTATTTCGTCATCGACAGCTATGAGCAGCTTTTCGATGCCACGGTGAAGACAGATTTCGCGCCCATCTATGACCGGATGCAGGGAAAATTCGCGCTGAAGCCTGAAGACGTGGTCGCCGATGACGCTGTGATTACGCGTGGCAGCCAGGCCTATGCAAAGGCCAGCGGGCGACTCGCCTCGGTGGATGGCGGCAAGTGAAGCGCGTACTGGCGCTTTTGGTCCTTGCGGCCTTTGGCGCCTTTGCTGCTGTGGCCGACGTTACCGTTGGCGCCGACTGCCATTTCGAGGGCACACGACTGAAGGGCAAGGTTCAGGTCGTGACCAGCTTTCCGGACATCAAGGTCAAGATTGTCGACAGCTTCCCGGACCTGAAAGTCAAGCTCGTCGAGAGCTTTCCAGACGATTGCGGCGAGTGGCAGATGGTCGACAGTTTTCCCGACTTCACCATCCAGTATGTCGAGAGCTTTCCCGACATCGAGATTGAAATGGTGACCTCGTTTCCGGGCGTCCCCTAGGCGAGCTCTGACAGCCCAAGACAGTCGAGCAGCGCTTCGCGCGCCGTCTGACACTCTACAGCGAATGCAGGGTCAGCAAGGTCTGCCGCAACCAGTTTATCGCGGTACGTCTTGGCAACGATGTCCTGCAGCTGGTCGATCTTTTCCTCGTCTAACAGCACACCCTGATTGCAAGCCGAAAGTTCCTCGTCGGTCATCACAACACGCAGCCGCAGGCATGCGGGCCCGCCACCATTGCGCATGGACTGGCGCACATCGACATACTGGACCCGTCCGATCGGGCCGTTCCCCTCAACCATCTTCTCGCAGAAGGCGCGCGTGGATTCGGTCTCCTGCGTCTCGAGCGGGGCAAGGAGGACAAGACGGTCTTCGCCCGGCCATTTCAGAAGCTGCGAGTTGAAGAGATAGGAGGTGATGGCGTCGCTGATGGGGACTTCGGCCTCGGGCACCATGACGGTCTTCAACTCGAACAGGCCCTCGCCTGCTTTACGGACGGCCTGGAGGACGGCGTCCGTCTCTTCAAAGGCATGTTCATGATAGAACAGCGTATCGAGCGAGCCGACACACACAACGTCATTGTGGAAAGCGCCTGCATCGATGGCGGCGCGGGCCTGGCGGGCGAAGATGCTGCGTTCTGGCGGCATCGTGTGGGCGCGGGCGATGCTTTCGCTGGCGAGCCTTGTCTGACGCGCAGGGAAACCAATCGTACTCTCGCCTGCCTTGCGGCCATAGACGAACACCTCGACGCCCGGTGCGCCATGGTCAGCGCAAAGGCGGATATGATTGGCCGCGCCTTCGTCGGCAAAGTCTGCATGGGCCGGTAGCGCAGCGTGAATGCCAAACCTGTCCGTGTCACCGAAGATGGAGATCAGCGTCGCCGTCGTATCGGGATGCTCGATCGAGCGGTGGAGCATCGTGGACAGGTTCGCGCTGGTAAGATGAAGGCGTCCGTCGCTGGCGTCTGCTGAAGGCGACACAGTCGCCGCATTCGCCGCCCACATGGACGACGCGCTGTATGCAGCCTTGAGGAGCTTTGGGTGGCTACGGGCTGCTGCCTCAATGATGTCGGCGTCGCTTCCTGTGAAGCCAGCCGAGACAAGCAGGTCGAAGTTCGGACGCGGCAGCGGAGGCAGCACACCCTGCTTGAGGCCTGCCTGCACCAGAAGGCGCATCTTCTCCAGCCCCTGGATCGCCGCTTCGCGTGGGTTAGAGACATCGCCTTCATTGCGCGCGCTTGCGAGATTGCCCTCCGACATGCCGCCATAATTGTGGCTCGGCCCGATCAGACCGTCGAAATTGACTTCGTATGCTGTGCTCATAAGGGCCGGATACACTGCCCGGCGGTATGATGGAAGCCGCTCATGGACACACCGTCCCTGCCAAGCTCATTATCGCGGACTTCTATCCCTCAAGAGGAACCGCCATCATGAAACTCAACCCGATGCTCGCCGCCGCTGCCCTATTTGCTCCTGGCGTGATCGCCCATGCGCAAACGCTGCCTGAAGCTTTCACACCCGGTCCGGTGATCGAGGAGTTTGGACCCTCCGCACAGGTAGAGGGCATGATCCCGCTTGCCGAAGACATCGAACTGAAGGTCGCTTTCGATATTGCCGATACCGAAGAGCGCGGCGGGGTGAACCGCCAGTTCGAGACAGTCGCCCGCTTTCTCAACATGCATGCGCGCGCCGGCGTAGACAGAGACGCGATCAAGCCCGCCATCGTGGTTCATGGCGGCGCAGCGCAGTACCTCGTTCAGCCAGGCCCAACCGAAGACGCGACCGACACCTTCCGCCTTGTCTTCGCCCTGCTTCAGGCTGACGTGCCAATCTATCTGTGCGGACAGACGGCGGCCGCGCGGGGCCTCACCAAGGATGACCTCATCCCCGGTGTCGAACTTTCGCTATCGGCTATGACCGCACATGCGCAGCTCGCGCTGGATGGCTATTCGCTCAATCCCTTTTGAGGCTTAACCCGGAAAACCCTGCGCCTTGAGGCGGGCGGCCTGGTCGGCAGTCTGGCTTGCCTGCGGCCACGCGCAATAGTCAGCCGCGTAATAGGCACCAGGGCGGAAGTTGCCCGACAGGCCGGGGCCACCGAATGGCATATTGCCTGACGCGCCCGCGGTCGGCCGGTTACGGTTCAGAATGCCTGCGCGCATCTCATTATGGGCACGCAGCCAGAGCGCGTCGTCGTTGCTGACGAGGCCACCAGAGAGGCCAAAGCGCGTATCGTTCGCATGAGCGATGGCAGCGTCAAAGTCCTTCACACGGTGGATCTGAATGAGAGGGCCGAAAAGCTCTTCATCGGGCACATTGCTGGCATCGGTCACGTCGATCACGCCAGCTGTCACGAAACCGCCGCCGCGGTCCATTCGCTTCAGACGGCGCAGTGGCTTGCCACCCGCCTTGGACAGCATGGTCTGGAAGTCGACTGCAGCCTGCGCAGCGTCTTCGGAAACCAGCGGCCCCATGAAGATGTCGTCTTCGTCCCATGCTCCGATCTTGAGACCGCGCGCGCGCTCAACGATGGCATCGATCACCGATTTGCCGAACGCATTGTCCGGCACATAGACTCGGCGCGCGCAAGTGCAGCGCTGGCCTGTGGTCAGGAAAGCGGACTGGGCCGCAATGTCGCCAGCCGCTTCTGCATCTGCGGGATCCCAGACGATGAGCGGATTATTGCCGCCCATTTCCAGCGCCAGAATGATATCTGGCCGGCCAGCGAAGTGGCGATGAAAGGCGGTGCCGGTCCTGGCAGAGCCGGTGAAAAGCACGCCGTTGATGTCAGCATCCAGAAGCGCGGCGCCGGTGTCCCGGCCACCATTCACGACATTCACCACACCTTTGGGCAGGCCTGCTGCTTCGAAGCAGTCGATCATGATCTTCGCAACGGAAGGGGCAAGTTCAGATGGTTTGAACACGCAGGTATTTCCTGCGAGCAGCGCAGGGACAATGTGGCCGTTCGGCAGGTGACCCGGGAAATTGAACGGTCCGAACACCGCCATCACGCCATGAGGACGGTGGGTCAGATGCGCGCCGCCAAAGGCGGTGTCCTGGCTGCGTCCACCGGCGCGCTCAACCTGCGCTTGGATCGAAACAGCTATCTTGCCCTTCATGGCGCCGGCTTCTGCAACTGATTCCCAGCGCGCCTTGCCCATATCTTCGCTGATGGCTTTGGAGATATCTTCTGTACGCTTCTCGATTTCAGCCGCATAGGCTTCAAGGATGCGCGTGCGCGTGTCCTGCGGCACATGACGCCATTCGCGTCCTGCGGCATGCGCAGCCTCTACCGCGTCATTGACCTGCGCCGCACTGGCCGCTTGGCCGTCCCAGCTTGTTTGACCTGTCGCCGGAGAGGTCTTTTCGAACCAGTCACCTTCGCCAGTGTGCCACTTGCCGTTAATATAAGTGCCTTTCGCCATAGCGCTTGCCTAGCTCCTTAGCCAAAGTCTTGCTGTGCTGCCTGATTGCAGCTTCAGGCGGTCCAGAACCGCCTTAGATGTCACGAACTCGTTCTCGCCGCGACTTTCCCCTTCGATGAGGCTGATCCGGATATCGTTGAAGTGATCGTTGGATACAATACCGGTCTCACCGCTAGCTTCACCTTCGATGAGCGTCACGGTGCGGCTCTCGCGGATCGTGCGGATCAGTTTACGCGGCGCGGCGACCAGCGGCCCGCCGTCGAAAATGTCGACCGTTCGCTCAAACCGGAATCCTTCCCATTCAAGCAGCTTTAGCGCGCCCACACCGTCAGCATGGCAGCGACCGATCACTTCGCGTGCTTCCGGCGGCAGCAGATCCACATAGATCGGGTATTTCGGCATCAAATCGAGAATGAACTGGTTGTCGGAGACGGCAGACAGGATGTCCGCCTCCTTGAAACTCATCCGGAAGAAGTGCTGGCCGATCGCATCCCAGAACGGGGTCTCCCCTTCAGCGTCGACCACGCCGCGAAGTTCTGCGAGAACCATGTCGCCAAACCGTTCGGGATAAGAGGCCATGAGGAGGTAACGGGACTGCGCCGCAAGACGCCCCGCCCCACCGCCGCGATGGGCAGACCGAAGGAAGAGCGTGCCGACTTCGGTAAAGCCAACAAACTCATTGGTCAGGATCAGCGCATCCATATTGTGACGACGGTCAGCCGCCTGGCTCGCCTGAGCGAGCGTGATGACGCGATAGTTGAAGAAAGGCTGGTCGATACCGGTGCCCGCCTTAACCGCGCTGCAGCCGCCGATCTCGCCCGTCTCATGATTGACCATCATCATGAGGTATTTGCCATATTGCGGCTGATCGAGATCGCCCGCGAAAGACTTTTCGGACTTTTCCAGCCGTTCGCGGATGATGCCTTCATGCACAGGCAGGCTGGTAAAGCCGGGGCCTGATTCTTCCGCCAGCGTCATCAGCGCGTCAAAATCATCCCGCCGCGCTGGCCGCATGACATAGGGGGCCGTCATTCCATCAGCGCCTTTATCTTCGCCGCATCGATGCGGCCGTCAGCAAACCTGTTGAGGAGAAGCGCCGAGAGTTGCGCCCGCTCGACCAGGCTAGACATAACGACATATTCCTCGCTGGAATGGATACGCCCGCCCATGACACCGAGCGTATCGACATTTGGCACGCCCGCCGCGAAGATGTTGTTTCCTTCACAGACACCGCCAGTGTCCTCAAAGGTCAGCTCCAGCCCAAGCGCAGAGCCGGTTTGCGCCACAGCGTCGAACAGGGCCTGCTGGGCATCATTACGCGGCTTTGGAGGTCGGTAGAAACCGCCATGCAGGTGCCCGGTAATGCCGTCACGTGCTGTCGCTTCGCGGAAGATACGCTCGACTTCCCAGGTCGCCCACTGAGCGGCATCAGCATCCGGCGCACGCGCGCCAAAGCGGATGATGGCAAGGTCTGGCACGATATTGACGGCGCCGCCGCCATCGATCGCGCCGACATTGAACGACACGCCTTCACGTCGCCCATTGAGCGCTTCGAGATCGACCACGGCATGCGCCGCCGCTTCGAGCGCGCTGCGTCCGTCTTCCTTGGACCGGCCAGCATGCGCCGAGCGCCCGTGCAGAACAATGTCGAATACGGCAGACCCCTTGCGACCGCCCGACATGGCGCCTGTCTCCATGCATGGTTCATAGGTCATGCCGACAAGTGCGCCTGAAGACGCGGCTTCTTTCAGCGCGCCTGCGCTTGCGAAATTGCCGATTTCCTCATCCGGAGAGATCACGATCTGATAGCCCAGCTTCTCTTTAAGCGGGCCTGCCTCAAACGCTTGCAGTGCGCCCAGCATGACAGAGAGCCCGCCCTTCATATCGGCGAGACCGGGGCCGTTCTTGCGCCCTTCGCCAAGGTCCTTGATTTCGGTGAAAGTGCCCGGCGGGAAGACGGTGTCATAGTGACCGCTCATCACCACCTGCACGGGTGCGTCGGGGCGAGATTTGATGCGGAGGATTGGGCCGGTCTCGAAATCGACGGCTTCTCCCTTTTCGTCGATCTTTTCAAAGGGCTGGGATGTATCCAGCCTCACATCAGCTTCGAGCGCTGAGAACGCGTCTGCCAGCTTGGGCGCCAGCGTTTTCAACCCGTTAGCATTCCAGCTCCCGGTATTGATCGAAGCCCAGTCGAGCATGCGAGACGCCATTTTATCTTCGGCCGCCGCAATTCGTTCGCAGACGGCTTCGTCTTCTGAATTTTTCTTGCCTAGATCAGTCATGCTTCTTGGTTTCATGGGACGTGACGAACTGCAAGCCCGTCTCTGGCAGCTTTTGCGGCTATTCGGCGCGAGGTGGTGCTGACGGTTAACAATGAGGGCCGCACGCTCTAGGAGGACCGCTTGCGAAGCTCAGGAGGCTAGACTGTGAGACGATTTTTTGTATTCGCCGCCCTTGCGGGACTTGGTTTTACCCCAGCGGCTGCGGCAGACGAAGGTTGGACAGGAGAAGGTTCCTTTTCGGCGGGCTACACCACCGGCAACACGGAAACGGCCGATCTCGGTCTCGGCGTAAAATTGAACCGCGAGATTGGCCTCTGGACCTATAGCGGCGAAGCGAACGTCGAATATGGCGAGACCGACGCTGTGGAAACGCGTAACCGCATCTTCCTTTCCGGGCAGGTCGACCGGCAACTCGGCGACAAGCTCTTTGCCTTCGGCCGAACGTCCTATGAGAAGGACGAGTTCTCCGGCTTTGACTCCCGTCTCTTCGTGGGCGGCGGTCTTGGCTATCAGCTCATCGAGACCGACTCGACGAACTGGGACGTTCAGGGCGGCCCCGGCATAAAGATTGACGAAGTCCAGGCGACCACAACGATCCGCAACGGCGTGCCTGTCGTCGTCCCGGCTTCGACTGAACAATCAGCCTCCGTCGTCGGACGTTCGGAGTTCTCTCAGAAGTTCAACGATGCGGTGAGCCTCTCGAACAACACCGATGTCATTTATGCGAGCGAGTCGACGCAGTTCGTGAATGTCACTGCGCTGACAGCGGCGCTGACTGATACGTTCTCGGCGCGCTTTTCCTTCGATGTGCGACATGACACGAACCCGCCGCCCGGTTTTGAGGCGACGGATACGGTCACGCGCGCATCGCTGGTTTACGCTTTCGGTGGATAGGGTCGCCTAGACCTTTTCCAGGGCCTGTTCGAGGTCGACCAGAAGATCTTCTGGCGCCTCGACGCCCACCGAGAAACGCACAAGGCCATCGGTGAAGCCAATCCGTTTACGGATCTCTTCATCCACACCTGAGTGGGTCGTCGAACCTGGATGACACATCAGGCTTTCGGTACCCCCAAGGCTGACAGCCAACTTAACCAGCTGGAGATTGTCGAGCAGCCGGAACGCCGCTTCCTTGCCGCCTTTAACATCAAACGAAAAGGTTGAACCCGCGGCCTCGCACTGTTCGTCAAAAACCTTGCGTTGCGGGTCGCCTTCTTCAAGAAAAGCCGGGTACATGACCTTGCCGATTTTCGGGTGGTCGCGCAGGAACTCCGCACAGATACGGGCATTGTCGAACGCTTTCTCCATACGCATGCGAACCGTTTCCAGCGATCGCGTCAGCAGCCAGCAAGTATGGGCATCGAGCGTTGTGCCAAGATAGTTACGTACACGGCGGATCTTGGCGATGACCGCTTCGCTGCCGATCGCTGCACCGCCAACGAGGTCAGAGTGACCGCCGATATATTTGGTGAGCGAGTAGAGCGCGATGTCGGCGCCATGCTTGATTGGAAGGTGGCCGATCGGGCCCATCATGGTGTTGTCGCACATGATGACCGGGCGATGGCCCGTTTCCTTTTCAATCGTGTCGGCCACGCGTTTGCAGGCCGCGATATCGACCAGCGCATTAGTCGGATTAGCGGGTGATTCAGTGAAGATGACGCTAAGTGGCCCGGTCTTGGCGGCCTCACGGGCGCGTTCGAGCATCTTCTCCTCGCTCGCCCACGCATCCATCTCGAACGGCGTCACGCCAAAGTCCGGCATGAAGCTGCGCATGAAGACTTCAGTACCGCCATAAAGCGGGCTGGAGTGCAGTATAGTGGTCCCTGCCCCGGCACAGGCGAGCAGCGCCGTCGTGATCGCGCCCATACCAGACGAGAAGACAAGCGCCATTTCGCCCGCATCATAAAGGGTGAGGCGATCCTCCAGCACTTCCATGTTCGGATTGTTGAAGCGCGTATAGATGAGATCGGCTTCTTCCGGATCGTCGGCGAGGCGCTTTCCGGCCAGCTGGCGGAACAGGGCTTCGCCATCGCGGGCCGATTTGAAGGCGAACGTCGAAGTCATGAAAATCGGCGGTTTGATCGAGTTTTCCGACATGGCCGGATCGAAACCGTATCCCATGACCAGGGATTCAGGCTTCAGCTTATGCTCGCCAATCTTGCGCTTGCGATAATGTTTGTCGGGCTTGCTCATCAGAGATGTCCTTTGAATTGGTTGGTTGCAACTGAAACCATTTACCGGCGCGGTTCAAGCTTTCCCATGTGGGCTGAAATGAAAAACCCCGGTGCCTTTTCAAGCACCGGGGTCTTCGCTTCAGATTTGCAAGAGCTGCTTAGCTGCCGCTGATCCGCTGGAATTCTTCGCGGGCCTCAGCAAGACGCTCATCGACCGTTGCACAGGCTTCCGGCGCGTTGCCTTCACCCAGAACGGCAAGCTGCTCACAGCGACGCTTCTCGTTTTCGGTGTCCTGAACAAGGCTTTGCGCCTCGAAGCGGACAAGGGCGACCTCGGTCTGCTCTTCAGAGCGCATGAAGGCGAGCCAACCGCGGCCACCACGATTATTGGCATTGGAGAAAGCTTCGCGGGCGCCGGCACGGTCGTCGCGCTCATAGCGGGACTGGCCAATCAGGACCCAGGCAAGACCACGATCCTGCACACCGCCGGTGTTGATCGCACGGACCAGTGCCTCTTCTGCCTTTTCCCACTGCTGCAGCTCAGCGTATGAGCGACCAAGACGCTCATACATGGCGCCGCTATTGTTCATGCGGGCCGCTTCTTCGATGACTGGGATGGCACGGTCAAATTCACGGGCAACCTGATACAGGTTCGCGAGCAGTTCCATACGCTCATAGGTCTTGGAAACACGGCCGGCATTCATTTCCTTTTCGAGGACCTGAGCCGCCTGATACGGCGCATTGAAGCGGTTGTAGAAGTTCACAATCCGCATGATCTCTTCCTCTTTGGTGAGGATACCACCGAGATACATGGCTTTCTGGACTTCAAACGCCTTACGCTCCTGCTCGCCTGCGAAATAGTCGCCAGCGATGGCGTCCCAGAGACGACGTTCATTCGGGTTGCGCGCAAGGAGCGTCTCGAGGAGTTCTGCCTTTTTTGCGCGCTGGCCCGTCTCGTCATAAAGATAGATCAGGAAATCATATACCTGGCGCTCTGCATTCGGACCGTCTTCGCGGAAAACCTGCTCGGCCCAGCGGAGCGCTTCCTGGTTGCGGTCGAGCTTCTGGTTGACGACAGCCAGCTGCCACTTGGCATCGCGGTCCGGGGCCCCACCTGCCTGCACCCATTTCTGGGAGTATTCCAGAGCCTTATTGAGATTGTTCTGGCTCAGATAGATCTGGAAGATGTTGTAATAGGTGGTCTTGCGCTCACTGGCCGGGATGTAACCCTGATTGATGGCAGATTCGAGATCGCGAACGGCGCCTGCATAGTCGCCAGCCTCAATCTTGATCGCAGCGCCGAGCTTCAGCACAGCGCCCTGCTCATAGCAGTTCAGTTCCTGATTGCGCAGCTGGCCGAGAACACCAAGTGCCGCTTGGGCATTCTGGTTCTGCAGGAGCTCCGTCTCGGCCTTGAGGTAAAGCTCACCGGTGGTCGAGCTGAATTCGGTGGCTTCACAATTGGCGGACTGCGCCATCGCAGCGCCAGCGCCCATGGCGCACATCGCGCCAACGATGACAGCACTCTTAAGAACGGTCTTGATTCCCATGGTGTCTCACTCCTTTTCGCCGATTGCGGCGGAAACTCACTCATGCACGTCACCTGCAGGCTCAACGTGCATCTGCCTGAAATTGATCCGCCGGCGATATATCTGTTTTATCGGCAGTTAGCGTCACTTCGCTTCGTCATAAGATATGCTTGCTCAGGCCCGCCACGTCAACGCTTCAGCAGCCAGCCAGCACACTCAATTCCCTGCGCTATCCGGATTCGGGAAGAAACATCCCGCCCTTCGCGTGCAAGGGGTGTAACGTCGATGGACTCGCCTCTGCCGGGTAGGCCGAGATGCAAAAAGCCCGGCCACAACAGCCGGGCTTTCCTGATTTGTGTTGCCGACCGGAATTAGCCGTCGAGGCGGAAATCCAGCGGATAGACCACGTTGCGACGCTCTGCTGGCTGACCGCGAACGATCTTCGGCGCGAACTCGACGCGCTGGACAGCACGTTCGGCCTCACGTTTGAAGATGCTGTCGCTGCAACTCGCCGACACATTGTACGGACGACCGCGCGTGTCCACATCGAAGTGAACGTCACAGGTACCCTCGATCCCACGCTCAGCTGCACGCCGAGGATAGGTCGGAACCGGTGGACGGATCGGCTGAGCATCACGGTCCGAGATGGCAACCGGGTCGATCGCAAGCGAGTCGAGACGGTCAACATTGAGTTCCGTTGGCGCAGCACCCTGAATGTTCGGCGTCGGCAGATCAATATCTGAACGCGAAGCCGACATCTTTGGCGGTGGCGGCGGCTTGTCCGCGGAATCGAGCCGTTGTGGCTTGTTCCGAGCGCGTGTCCGCACCTCCTGGCTGTCGTCTGCTGGCGTGATACGCTCCAGTACGCGCTGCTCGACATTTTCGGGCTGCTCGTAGTCCTGGTTGATCATCTTGTACATGAACGTGAACAGCGCAAACACCACGATCGCCGCGAGAGGAATACCAATGATCAAGCGAATGATTGGATTGGAAAACATGTGTTTCTCCTACTCCTTCTCGACGGAAACCGGCACAGCGGTCAAACCATCTTCGTTATAGATGATCTCCATCAGGGAAATCAGAACACCTGCGTCGGAATCCTCGTCCGCCTGGACGACGAGGCGTCCCTTCGGATTGTCTTCGCGAAGCTCGCGAATACGGAAACCAACTTCCTGCAGAGTCACCACTTCCTTGTCGATGTAGATATCGCTCTCTTCGTCGATTGCGATCAGAATGCCGAGCGGGTTCTGCCTCTCGGCATTGTCCACGTCGGTTCTGCTGATGTCGACACCCGGTTCCTTGATGAACTGCGCCGTCACAATGAAGAAAATGAGGAGGATGAACACCACGTCAAGCATGGGCGTGAGGTTTACATCGTCTTCAGCGGACGAATCGGACGCCAAAATACGTTTTCTACGTGCCATATTCCGGTCTCCTAACCTTCACTCTGAACGATGTTCACCCGGCTCATCTGGGCATTGTATGCCTCGTCACGGATCTTCACGATCGTGCCGGTGCGAGCCCGAGGGTGAGCCTGGATGATCAGCGCGCTTTCAGGGTTTTCAGCCCGCAGACGCTCCATGTTCGCCCGAACACCTCCGATGTCCGTCAGACGGCCGTTGACGGTAATGAGGTTATCCTCACCAACGTAAACGAGAATGGCCGTGTCATCCGGATTACTTTCCGCCTGAGAAGGCGGCGGCGGTGGTTCGAGACCAAGGGCCTCTTCCTGGATGAATGTCGATGTCACGATGAAGAAGATGAGAAGGATGAAAACCACATCCAGCATCGGCGTTAGATCGACGCTTGCCTCATCGGCCTGTTTCGATTGTCTGCCTCGCATTATGCAATCTCCATTTCGTCTTCCACACCCTGCACCAGGCGATTGACCTTGCGGTCCATGCCAGAGGTGAACAGGATACCGGAGATGGATGCGACCATCCCTGCCATGGTCGGAATTGTCGCACGCGACACACCGCCAGACATGGATTTAGCATCGGCACCGTCGGTGATTGCCATGACGTCAAACACTGCGACCATGCCGGTCACCGTGCCCAGAAGACCGAGCAGCGGAGCAAGCGCCACCATTGCCTTGGTCATCTGCACGTTCGCTTCAGCTTTCATCCGGACTTCCGAGATCAGCTTGTCGCGAACCCAGTGCGCCAGCACCGATTTACGATCCGACCGGGCGTTCCACTCGTCGATCGCTTCTTTAGCGACCGACTTGTGGGCCAGGCGGAAATAGAACAGCCGTTCCAGAATAAGCGCCCACATGATGAATGTCGCCACCATGATGACGAGCAGGACGGGCCCGCCACGCGCAAGGAATTCTTCAAGCTGGTTAAGTCCTAGTCCCATAAGGGTACCTCCCGAAGGAGGTGACGGCTGTTAGGCCGTCACCGTGTTGGACTCTGCGCGCTCAGCAACGAGACCGGCGGCTTGCTCATCGAGGATCTGCTGGTTGCCACGTGCCATGGAGGACGCGATGGCGTGGAGCAGAAGCAGCGGAATAGCTGCGACAAGACCAAGAACCGTCGTCATGAGAGCAACCGAGATACCGCCTGCCATCAGCTTAGGATCGCCGGCACCGAAGTTGGTAATGGCGGTAAAGGTGATGATCATACCGATAACCGTACCGAGAAGGCCGAGAAGCGGTGCAACAGCGGCGAGAACCTTAACGACGTCGTTGAAACGCTCGATTTTCGGCGATTCGCGGAGGATCTGCTCGTCGAGCTTGAGCTCGAGCGATTCGAGGTCCTGATGCTTGTTCTTCTCATAAGCCTCGAAGACTCGGGCCAGCGGGTTGCCGGTGCCTGCCTTGCGGGTCTTTGCGGTGCGGCGCATCGCCGACCCCATGAGGAAGAGCGTAACGATCTTGAAGAGTGCGAACACTGCACCAACCGCAAGAAGGAACAGGATCACGGCACCAACCGGACCACCCTGCTGGATGCGCTGCTCGAGGGTCGGCATTTCGCCGGCGACTGCGAACAGGTCGCCCTTGGACGGGTCGATCGGCGTAATGACGGTTTCACCTGGCTCAGAGTTGATCAGGCTGCGCATCGCAGAAGCGAAGCTGCCGCTTGGCTGTGCCTTGAGAACGCGCAGGTAAGGCTCGTCCGTGCCGTCGGTGATGACCTCAACGAAGCGGACATCATCGGTGGTGGCAGCGGTAAAGATGCCAACGCGCATCAGTTCAACGTCTGCGACTTCGCCTTCTGGGCCAGCACCAGCAACCGACGTGGTGAAGGTCTTGACCTCAGACTGGGCGATCATCTCCTGAAGCATGGCTTTAGGAAGAGCGTCCAGATCTTCGCGAGTTGGAAGCGAACGGGCTTCGGAAACTTCGGCGAGTTTCTCGGCACGGCCACCATACTCGTAATTGGAGAGCGATTCGCGAATGATCGGCATCGTCTCACCAGCGGCGGTACGGAACTGACCAAGCAGTTCGCCGAAGTCGCCGGCCTGGGTTTCAAGCTCAGCAGACAGCTCGGACAGTTGACGCTCATTCTCGTCGAACTCTGCCGAGAATGCCTGGCCGCGAGCCTCAGCAGCCTGGAGCTGCGAGCGGGCTTCGGACATGCGCGACTGCTGTTCAGCCGTTTCCTGACGGAATTCCTGAAGACGGCGCTGGTCCTCGGCCGACATCTGTTGGGAATCCTGCTGAACGCGGCGCAGAATGTCGCTCAGCGAGACATTGCTGTTTTGCGCCACGGCAGGTGCGGTGATTGCAAATGCAGATCCTGCAACAAGCGCTGCCGCGCCAAGGGTCTGCAGAGACTTCTTAAAGTTTTTCATCTCATATTCCTCTGGATCGGTTGCGCTTAAATTTCGACATCAAGCTTGGAAGCCGGCGCGTACAGAACGCTAGGCGTCGTGGTGCCCTTGGCGACCTTGATCGCGGTCGCGATGTCTTCCTTGAAGCGGTTCTCGACCGGCACCCACTGCTCTTCGTTACGGTCCCAGCGGGCTGCATAACGGCGGTCAGGTGACATATAGACGAGAGCGACGCGGCCATAGAGGAACATGTCGACCATCACGGAATTGCCGTTGATGTCGATTTCTTCCGGCCAGGTGTCGATCGTGCGGCCGTATTCCATCTCGGATTTGTAAGCCTCAACGATCAGGCGGTACTGCTCGACGATCGGGACCTGCGCGTTTTCCATCGCGGCGCGAAGGTTTGCAATTCGCTCCATGCGGTCTTCGGTGCGGAACGGAAGGTCCGCCTGAACGAAGGCCTCAAGGTCTGAAATCATGTCGAGAAGCATTGGCGTGGTTTGCGCGGTGATCTCATCAACGCGGCCAAGCTGCTCCGTAAGCGATTCAAGCTCACGACGCTGGCTTTCAACAACTTTCTCTTGCTGGCGCGCATAAAGCTGCGCTGCCTGGGTGCGCTGGAGAAGCGTGCGGAATTCGCTCACCAGGTCGGAACGCTGATCATCAAGCTGATTGATCTGCTCCTGCACCTGCTCGGCTCTGCGGGTTGCCTGTTCGCCGGTCTCAAGCGCCTGGCGCAATTGGCTTTGCGCCACTGCTGGCATAGCCAGCCCGGCAATAAGAGCCGCCGCGATAACACCCCGCGCCGGTGTCAGTACTTCTTTCATGAGGTTTGCCTCTCACTCTCCGAATGGTCGTGCAGAACGAAGCTGCACGGTGAAATTCCGAAACGGCCTGCACCCCCTGAACGGTGGGCCGCTACTCTATGCTCAACCCGGAAACACACATAATCCCGGCAGTTCGGAGGCGGACATCCTTCAGACACCCGGCACCTCCCCATTTTTGCGGAGCGCTCTGTCGCACTCTTCTGTTCTCGACTTGATCCGGCAATACCGTCGGTATTCAAGCGCCATGTGAACCGGACGGTAGCAACACGTCTGGTGTGGATCAATGGGTCTTGCTTGCCGTTAAAACGCTAAGTGGATCAAATCGCAAGCACAATCCCGTATCGCAGTAGGTGCGAGGCGCGTTTTGCGCTCGTTGGGCGTAATTTCGGCTTGGAATGTCACCTGAGAGGCGTTTGCGCGCCCACTTTTTGTGCAAGCGCGAAACGGTCATCATCAAAGGAAGAGAGTGGCTGGGGTACCAGGATTCGAACCTGGGAATGTCGATACCAAAAACCGATGCCTTACCACTTGGCGATACCCCAACATCTCAGGAATGGCGGGTCATACTCAAACTGTATGACGGTTGCAACTCCCCTCTTCAGACAATGACAGTAGAACCGATTGCAGCACACCCCGGTCGCCCTTCTTGTCAGTATTTCTGCGCTCATATATAGCGGCGCGCTCTGATGTCGGAACATAGCTCAGCCTGGTAGAGCACCGTCTTCGGGAGGCGGGGGTCGGAGGTTCGAATCCTCCTGTTCCGACCATTCAGCTCTCGCGATGCGATTGAGCCAATAAAATATACCGCCGACATCTGCCCTTTACTTTTATTCGATATGGCTCATATCGTTAACCGATAAGAACGGGTTTGGAGACTATTTATCGTGAAGACTTTTTTCACAGCCTTCGGCGGCGCTATCATCGGCACCATCCTGGGTGCAGTATTGCTGGCCTTTCTGGCAGCGGCGATGATTGGCGGTTTTGTCAATTCCCAGCTGTCCTCCTTCCAGAGCGATGGAAGTGCGTCGGGCAACACTGTCCTGACGCTCGATCTGCGCGATGAACTTTCCGATCAGCCGGCCACGCAAGGTCTCGGCGCTATTTTCGGTCAGAAGGGCTTTGTAAATGTCCTCACACGTCTGGACGCAGCGCGCACGGATGAAAATGTCAAAGGTGTTCTTGTTCGGGCGAGCGAATATTCAGTCGGGTCTGCACGCGCTGAAGAGCTGCGCGATTCGATTCTGCGGCTTCGCGAGGCTGGCAAATTCGTCGTCGTATCTTCTCAGGGCACGTATGCGGGGGGGCCATCAGCGCTTCGCGCGGTCGCTGCCGCTGATGAAATCTGGGTTCAGCCAGGCGGTGATTACCTGCCAGGCGGCATTGTGTTTGAAACCCTGTTCTTCAAGGATCTTCTGGACCGCCTGAACGTCACCGCAGAGATCGAGCAGTTCTACGAGTACAAGAACGCACCCAACGTCTACAAGCAGACCGGGTACACCGAGCCTCACCGCGAAGCGATGACGGCGCTCGCTGATTCGCTCTGGACCGTTTCGCTCGAGGACATCGCAACTGATCGCGGGATTGACCTGGCAAACCTGCGCAACGCGCTGACCTCTGGTCCGCTCAGCCCGCAAGCCATGATCGATGCGGGTATCGCAGACAAGCTTGGCTGGCCTGAAGATGCAATCGCAGCAGCCAAGGAACGCGCGGGCGAAAACGCGCAACTCCTGGAGATCCTGGAGTATACGCCCTCATCTGCGCCACTTGGCTCGAAGATGATCGCTGTTGTTGGCGGCGAGGGCCCGATCGTGACGGGCGGTGCTTCAGGCGATCTCATCAATGCCGGATCAGCCTTTGCTTCGGACATGATCGCAAACGCCATCCTTGAGGCGGGCCGCGATGACGATGTCTCAGCAATTGTATTCCGTGTCGATAGCCCCGGTGGCTCCCCGACCGCCTCTGACCAGATCTGGAACGCCATCGAGACCATCCAGCGCGAAACGGAAAAGCCGATAGTCGTATCCATGGGCTCAGTTGCGGCATCGGGCGGCTATTATGTCTCAACCGGCGCGGATTGGATTATGGCAAGCCGCTCGACCATCACTGGTTCTATCGGTATCTTCGGCGGCAAACTCGCCGTGGCAGAGGGCCTTCGCCAGATTGGCGTCAACGCGGAGACCGTATCCGTCGGGGGACCATTTGCTGGTGCTCTGTCCACGCTGGACGGTTTCACCGATGAGCAACGCACCATGCTGACCGCCTGGCTTGAACGAGGCTATGACCGCTTCATTGGCCTCGTTGCTGAGGGTCGCGACATGAGCGTTCAGGAAGTCGACGATATCGCCCGCGGACGGGTCTGGTCCGGTGCTGACGCTCTCGACGTCGGCCTCGTCGATGAGATTGGCGGTCTGATGGACGCGATCGCAAAAGCTCGTGAGCTTGCAGCGATCGATGAAGACACCGCAACGCGCGTGAAGTTCTATCCCATCCCACAGGGCGGCATACCGGGTCTTGGCCCGATGAGCGAAGCCTCAGCGGCCGATCTGCAAACCCTCGCCCGCATCAGCGCGATTCTCGACGATGAGCGCGTGCAGATGCTGATCGAACAAGGCGGTATGATGCAGGATGCTCCGATCCAGGCCCGCGGACCAATGATGATTGAGCGCTAGACAGGTCGAGCCCGATACGAGTTTCAGGCGGGTGGGCCTGTGTCCGCCCGCTTGATCGCCGCGATCGGGCCGTCTAACCCGCCTCACAGACAAACGGGATTGATGGGCAGATGAGCGAAAGTTCCTCCGGCAACGAGCGTCGACACACGGCTGAAA
Organism: Henriciella barbarensis; assembly: GCF_003576345.1. Taxonomy (GTDB): domain Bacteria; phylum Pseudomonadota; class Alphaproteobacteria; order Caulobacterales; family Hyphomonadaceae; genus Henriciella; species Henriciella barbarensis. Next base: position 287,911 of record NZ_QWGB01000007.1, read on the forward strand.
CGGCCGAAACGATGGCTGACGTCCGATACGAAATCGACCGGCTGGACCGGATTCTTGTCGCCCTGCTTCAGGAACGCCAATCCTTCATGAACGCTGCAGCCCGCATCAAGGGGTCACGGACTATCGTCCATGACCGCGCTCGCATTGAGGATGTTGTGACCAAGGTTCTTGCAGAATCAGAACGTCAGGGCCTCTCGCCGGCGATCGCAGAGCCGGTCTGGCGGACGCTGATCGATCGCTGCATCGCCTATGAGTTCGAGGCTTTCGACGCTCTCAAGCCAGGTCTCGACAAGGCATGAGAGACGCGGCTGCACGCCTCTAGCGCGCGACTGAGCTGATCCTTCACATCATTCAGAAGAAGCGCCGCACCGGCCGGACTTGGCGGCGTGCTCCGACCCGCCCGTTCAGCGGCCTCACAGCTGGCAGCGAGGTCTTCAGCACCAATGCTGAGCGCCGCACCTTTAAGCGTGTGTGCGGCATCTGCCCATTGCGACGGCTCCGCCCGCGGGTCGAGCATACGGGACCAGATCTGCGCCTGCTGCTGGAAGATGCCGATAACCTCATCTGCCAGGTCTGCATCACCTCCCGTCATGGACAGTAGATGGTCAATGTTGATCGGCAAGTCGGCCATTGTGGCAAGTCCAGTTCTGATGGCGTGCTGAAAGAGCAGTCTTGCACTCTATCCCTTATCCTGCAGTTAAGCGGGAATCGCTTGCCATCCTCGACAGTTGCGATTGCAAACGGTCGCCAAAATCGCTATTATGAGAATTCAAAGTGGTAGGGAAAAATCATGATCACGCTTCTTGTCACGCTGCGCGACTTCTTCGTCGCCATCCTGATTAGCTGGCTTGGCCTCACGGCAGAGCCTGCAGACAAGCAGGCCCAGCAAGAGCCCGCACAGCCGCAAACGGCAACCCTGACGGTATTTCGCTAGACTTATTGCGCTGCCCGGCAGACTCGTCGGCGCATCTGGCAAGGTAAAACAAAAGTAGGCGCGAGACTTTCGTCCCGCGCCTTTTCTGATTCTACCTGTTCGACTGCCTAGCCCTTGTTCTGGCGCCCATCGATCAACTGATCGACCACTTCAGGCTCCGCCAGCGTCGAGGTATCACCAAGATTGCCAAAATCGTCCTCTGCAATCTTGCGCAGAATACGGCGCATGATCTTGCCGGAACGGGTCTTTGGCAGCCCGGATGAAAACTGAATGAGGTCCGGGCTCGCAATCGGACCAATTTCGGAACGGACATGCTTGATCAGTTCCTTCTTTAGAGCCTCATCGCCTTCAATACCCTGCACGGTCGTGACATAGGCATAGATCCCCTGCCCCTTGATGTCGTGCGGATAGCCAACCACGGCGGCCTCAGCCACCGCATCATGAGCCACCAGCGCGCTTTCGACTTCTGCGGTGCCCATCCGGTGCCCAGAAACGTTGATGACGTCGTCCACCCGACCGGTAATCCAGTAGAAGCCGTCCGCATCGCGCCGACAGCCGTCGCCGGTAAAGTAATTGCCCGGATAGGCTGAGAAGTACGTGTCTACGAAGCGCTGATGGTCTCCATAGACTGTCCGCATCTGGCCCGGCCAGCTGCCAGTGATGATAAGGTTGCCCTGTGTTGCGCCTTCCAGAACTTCGCCTTCCGCGTCGACCAGCTTTGGCACGACACCAAAGAAGGGGTGCGAGCCAGCGCCCGGCTTCATCATCGTTGTACCCGGCAGCGGCACGATCATCGTTCCGCCGGTCTCCGTCTGCCACCAGGTGTCGACGATGGGGCAGCGACTGTCGCCGACAGTCCTGAAATACCATTCCCAGGCTTCCGGATTTATCGGCTCACCCACCGTGCCCAGCAGGCGCAGTGATGACCGGTCCGTTGATTTTACCGGGCCATCGCCTTCGCGCATGAGGGCGCGAATCGCTGTCGGCGCCGTGTAGAAGATCGTCACCCCGTGCTTGTCGCAGGCTTCCCAGAAGCGCGACGGCGACGGATAGGTCGGCACGCCTTCAAACATCACCGACGTCGCCCCGTTCGCGAGCGGTCCGTAGACGATATAGGTGTGGCCCGTGACCCAGCCGACATCTGCCGAGCACCAGAAAACGTCGTCTTCCTTGAGGTCGAAGACGTATTCATGGGTCATCGACGCCCAGACCAGATATCCACCGCAAGTGTGCAGGACGCCCTTCGGCTTGCCGGTGGAGCCTGACGTATAGAGAATGAAAAGCGGGTCCTCGGCATTCATTGGCTCTGCCGCGCAGGTATCGGCCACATCCGCGCCAATCTCATGCAACCAGACGTCCCGGCCTTCAGTCATTTCGATATCGTCGCCCGTGCGCTCGACCACGAGAACTTTCTCTACCATACCCTTGGCAAGGTCGCAGGCCTTGTCGGTGTTGGCCTTCAAGGGGATCGTCCGTCCACCGCGCACACCTTCGTCGGCCGTGATCACGAACTTCGATTCGCAGTCCATGATCCGGCCAGCAAGCGCCTCTGGCGAGAAGCCGCCAAAGACCACCGAATGGACCGCGCCGATCCGCGCGCAGGCGAGCATCGCCATGGCAGCCTCGGGGATCATCGGCATGTAAAGCGTGACGCGGTCGCCCTTTTTGACGCCCATTTCCTTGAGCACATTCGAGAAGCGGCAGACCGCATGGTAGAGCTGACGATAGGTCAGCGTATGGCTGTCGTCAGGCTCATCGCCTTCCCAGATGATTGCTGGTTTGTCGCCGCGCGTTTCCAGCTGACGGTCAAGGCAGCTTTCGGTGACGTTCAGTGTGCCGTCGGCGAACCACCGCACGTGCAGGTCGCCCTGATCCCAGGATACGTCTTTCACTTGCGTGAACGGCTCCATCCACTCGATTCGTTTGCCATGTTCAGCCCAGAAGGACTCGGAATCCTCTACGGAAGCCTTGTACATTTCGGCGTACTTTTCGGGCGTGAGATTGGCCTGTCTGGCAAAGGCCTCTGGCACGGGATGATTGGACACGTCCTGGCTCATGATCGATGCGGCTCCCTTTAGACTTTTTTAGAGGCCACCCGAAGACGAGCGGCCTCTTTTTCTGGCATCAACATGCGCTCTGAGACATCCAATGTGAACCCCGGCCGCATGGTCAATCTGCGCCCCGCCCTAATACCAGGCGCGAATACCGACCAGCAGAGCGGTCGCATCCGTTTTGCCACCAGCCGCTTCGATAAAATCCGCCGTCCGGCCAAAACTGCGCTGGTATTCAACACCGATATAGGGCGCGAACTCCCGCTCGATCTCATAGCGAAGGCGAAGCCCCGCGCTCAGCGACACCAGGCCAGAGCCGGTTTCGAGCTCAGGAATGTCCTGCGCGGAAAACTCCATCTCGGCGCGCGGTTGCAGGATGAGCCGCTGGGTCAGCAACAACTCATACTCTGTCTCAACACGCGAGATGAGGTCGCCGTCCGCAGAGAGGAAGGCAGCCGCATCGACTTCGAACAGATAGGGCGCAAGACCCTGGACGCCTGCAACGGCGTGCGTTCGCCCCCCTGGCTCAAAGTCTTGCCTGACACCGAGCTGGAGATCGAAGTAAGGTGAGATGGCACGGGACCATAGCGCCTGTACCTCTGCCTCTTCAAGCTCGCCTTCATCTGGCAGGTATTCGAGCTCTGTCTTGAACCAGAGCTTGTTTATATCGCCGCCAATCCAGGCATTACCATCAAGCAGCAGGACATCCTCATCATCGAAGGCTTGCAGCTCGAACCGTTCGGCCAGGAGATAGGTGGTGCGAAGGTCGCCATGGCTCGCCAGCACCTGATCGCGGGCCTCAGTCATTTCAGCCTCGCCCCAAATCTCGTCGGCCTGCCCCCATGGCTTCTGAGCATCCTGCGATACTGCCGCAGGCATCGCACAAAGCGCTACAATTGCTGCGAGCGCTAAATGCCTGATCATCGACCGTCTCATTGGTGACCTCCATGATCCTTGTGCTGGCCCCTATCATGGCCCTCATGCTGCATGCCTGAGTGCTCATCACGGCTCATGGCCCGGTGATCCATATTACCTTGGTTCATCTCCCCATGGTTCATGTCGCCCTGCTGGCTGTGGTCCATACCTTCATGGCCCTTATGACCCTGATGGCTTTCCGCGGGAGCGGCGGCCGCGCCGCCAGCCTTTGGAATGACAGATACGACATTCATCATGCCGGCATGCATGTGGAACAGGAGATGGCAGTGAAAGGCCCAGTCGCCCACATGCTCTGACGAGACGTCAAAACCGACCTTTTCTCCGGGCTTCACGATAACGGTATGCTTGCGCGGGCGATGATTGCCGGCATCGTTCTCCAGCTCGAAAAACATGCCGTGCAGGTGGATCGGGTGCGGCATCATCGTGTCATTGACGAGCATGAAGCGAACCCGCTCACCCTCATTCAGGCGAATGGCCTCGGTTACCTCGGAGAACTTCACACCGTTGAACGACCACATATAGCGGTGCATGTTCGAGGTGAGATGGATCTGGAGTTCGCGCTCCGGCGGCCGGGTATCATAATTTGGCTCCAGCGAGCGCAGGTCCGCATAGGTCAGGACGCGATGGTCAACGTCCTCAAGGCCGATTCCGGGCTCGTCTAGACGGCTGACGGGCATCATGGCCAAGCCGGCGACACCCGGCCCGTCAGGGTGGTTATGGGCCTGCACATCGCCATTCGTGGCCGACATATCGTGTCTCGAATGCTCCACCTCCGGCATGTCATGACCAGAATGATCCACATCTGACATACCGTCATGGTTTGAATGATCCATTTCGGGCGTCTCGTGCCCCTCGTGGCTCATACCGCCCATATCGTGTCCGTCATGCGGCATGGCAGCTGCCTCATTCTGCCCGGACGTCTTGTCCGACATGGAATGGGCACCATGGCTGCCATGGTCCATCGCCATATCTTTCATGGTGAGTGTCGGCACGGCGCGCAGCGCTGGCGCTTCTGCTCGCATGCCAGCACACGGCCCAAGGGTCGCGACAGCCTGCCCCGAGCGATCAATCGATTCGGCTACGAAGGCGTAGGCCTTGGCGTCCTGTGGCTCGATGATGACGTCATAGGTTTCAGCGACGCCAATCTGGAACTCGTCCGTTTCGACAGGCCTGACGTTCAGGCCATCTGCCGCGACCACCGTCATCGGCAGACCGGATAGACGGACATTGAAGATCGACATGGCCGATGCATTGATAATGCGCAGGCGCACGCGCTCGCCCGGCTCAAAGACTCCGTTCCAGTTGTCGTAGGTTGAGTGGCCATTGATGAGGTAGGTATAGGTCGCACCGGTGACGTCAGCGATGTCGCGCGGGCTCATCCGCATGCTGCCCCACATGGCGCGGTCCGCCAGCGCGTCGCCAAAACCCTCTTTAGCAGCATCGTCAGCAAAGTCGCCGAGTGTGCGCTGGTTGAAGTTATAGGTCTCAGCTGATGCTTTCAGCTTTTCAAAGATCCGGTGCGGATGCTCGAAACTCCAGTCCGAAAGAACCATGACATATTCGCGGTCCGCGGTGACGGGGTCGGCGCCAGCCGGGTCGATAACCAGTGGGCCGTAGTGGCCCTGCTGCTCCTGTAGACCGGAATGCGAGTGGTACCAGTAGGTCCCCGACTGCGGCACGGCGAACTTGTACTGGAAGGTCTCTCCCGGCTTGATGCCTGGGAAGGAAACGCCGGGCACGCCGTCCATATGAAAAGGCACGAGAAGACCATGCCAGTGGATGCTGGTATCGGCCCTCAGGCGATTGGTGACGTTCAGGGTCACTTCTTCACCTTCGCGAAAACGGATAAGCGGCGCCGGCAGCGTTCCATTTACACCGACGGCGTGTCCCATCTTACCGCCGATGTTTACGGCGAATTCGCCGATATCGAGGTCAAACTTGTTGCCCGTCAGCGTGGTGATGCCGGTATTGCCGTCTGCCGCGCTGCGGGCCCATGCCGGCAGCAGTCTGGCACTGCCAATCGCAGCGCCGGAGCCAAGTGCGGCGCTCAGGAATGATCTTCTATTGAACATTGTGAAATTAGTCTTTCATCTTGATCTTGAACGGAAAAATTGCGGCACCACGAATAAGGGCTGCATCTGCCGTGCAAGGATCAGATGAGAAGGCTGATTTTCTGATGAGTGAGCGTGTCTCGACGAATAGGCGGTTCGTCCCCGGGCGGCCACTCAGCGCGTTCGGGGATGTCCTTCTCCGCATCGAACTGCAAGGCCGCGGGAATGACGAAGACTTGCGCCGGAAGCTTTTCGACTACCGGCGTCAGGTCGGGCGCGATCGAGATGCGGTTCAGCAGCGAGCGGGCACAGCCCTCGCAATCCTCGCTCCCATGATCATGTGCCGGGGCCGGTTCCTCGGACGCCATATGATGCGCATGGTCGTGCTGGTGATGCTCCATGGCCGGCATGGCGGGCGCCGGCTCAGCAGGCGTGGACGCACCAGCCGAGAACACCGCGCAGCCAATCAGGCCCGCGCTCACGAAGAGAGCAAGCAGACACAGGCCAAGGAGTCGAAGCAACGTGGTCATCGAACTGAGAATAAGGGGCGTGGGGCCATTGGCAACGTGGCAAACCATCAAAGGGCCACCAAAGCATGCTGGAAATCCGCCTGGCACGGGCACTAGGACTTGAACCCAGGACCTGCGGTTTTGGAGACCGCCGCTCTACCAGCTGAGCTATACCCGCTCAGGCGAAGCGGTGTAATGCCTGATCAGGCGATCAGTTGCAACAGCCCAGATGGGCTGTCCTGCAAATCGCCTCAGACACTCCACGGCCACTTGTCCCAGCCAAGCAACCTGCGCGTCTCCTGCGCATCAAACTTATAGGCATCCTCGAGAAATGTTCTGTCTGCTGGTGAGAGACTATCGCTGTCACTGGCGCTATTGTGACGCGGTTCCGGCTCGAAGGCGAAGCGGTCAACACCGAGGAAGTCCGTTACCTTGTCGAGAGTCTCCTGAGGGGATTTGGAAAGGTATTCGCTGCGCAGAAAGAGAAGCTGCTCATCGCGGAAGAGGCGCTGAAGGTTGCGGACCTGATGGGCGTAGTAACCACGGGCAACCTGACTGCGCTCACGGTCCTGTTTGGGCAGGCTGCGGCGTGCCCGCCCGCGCTCTGTGCGGATGGCGTCGGAGAAGCTAGCGCCTTCACGCTGCAGCCGCTTGTCCATGCGAAAGTGTGACCAGGCGCGCTCGACCGGGTCACGCAGCAGGGTGATCACCTTGATCTCTGGATTATAGCGCCAGAGCCGCTCCAGTGAGCCGGTCCACCAGGTGAGGATAGGTGTAGCTTCCCCGAGGATCGCGCCTTCTGTCCGGCGCGCCCAGTCGAACTGGCGGTGATAGATCGCGTAGTCGATTGGCGGGATATTCGTTGGCGGACGCTTGTCGAAGAAGTGAACCTCCTTCTTCTTTGCCATCGAAATACCGGGGTGTTGGCGCAGATAGGCGTCAAGCGAGGTGGTCCCGCCCTTCTGGACGCCGGCAATCATGAAATCGATACGCTTTGACATGCGCCTCTGTTGGCAAAAGCTGCCCTGATCAGCAATGGAAAAAAGGGCCGCCTCTTCCGAGACGGCCCTTCTTGTCTGTTTTCCAGCCTCTTCTGAGAGGCTAGAGGTCTTAGTTGGAGACGCTGGAGACGACGCCTGCACCGACGGTGCGGCCGCCTTCGCGGATCGCGAAGCGAAGACCCTGGTCCATGGCGATCGGTGCGATGAGCTCGACTTCCATTTTGACGTTGTCGCCCGGCAGGACCATTTCCTTGTCCGCTGGAAGCTTCACAACACCGGTGACATCAGTCGTACGGAAGTAAAACTGTGGACGGTAGTTGGTGAAGAATGGCGTGTGACGGCCACCCTCTTCCTTGGTCAGGATGTAGGCTTCTGCCTCGAACGTGGTGTGCGGGGTGATCGAACCTGGCTTACAGAGAACCTGGCCACGCTCAACGCCTTCACGGTCGATGCCGCGGATCAGTGCGCCAATGTTGTCGCCTGCCTGGCCCTGGTCGAGCAGCTTGCGGAACATCTCAACGCCCGTAACGGTCGTCTTCTGCGTGTCGCGGATACCGACAATCTCGACTTCCTCGCCAACCTTGACGATGCCCGTCTCGACGCGGCCGGTCACAACCGTACCACGGCCGGAGATCGAGAACACGTCCTCGACCGGCATCAGGAACGGCTTGTCCAGTGGACGGTCAGGGGTCGGGATGTACTCGTCGACAGCCTTCATCAGCTCGAGGATCTTCTCCTTGCCGATGTTCTCGTCGCGGCCTTCGACAGCTGCGAGCGCAGAACCGGAAACGATCGGAATGTCGTCGCCCGGGAAGTCGTAGGAGGACAGAAGCTCACGGACTTCCATCTCGACGAGCTCGAGGAGCTCTTCGTCGTCGACCTGGTCAACCTTGTTGAGGAACACGACAAGGGCAGGCACGCCAACCTGGCGGGCCAGCAGGATGTGCTCGCGGGTCTGCGGCATCGGGCCGTCAGCTGCGTTCACAACCAGGATCGCGCCGTCCATCTGGGCAGCACCGGTGATCATGTTCTTCACATAGTCAGCGTGGCCCGGGCAATCGACGTGCGCATAGTGACGGTCGTCCGTCTCATACTCGACGTGCGCGGTGTTGATGGTGATGCCGCGTGCTTTTTCTTCCGGCGCGTTGTCGATGTCCGCATAGGACTTCGCTGCACCGCCATAAACTTCTGCAAGCGTCATCGTGATCGCTGCCGTCAGCGTTGTCTTGCCATGGTCAACATGGCCGATCGTGCCGATGTTTACGTGCGGCTTGTTCCGCGCAAACTTCTCTTTGGCCAT
>NZ_QWGB01000008.1 GCF_003576345.1 Henriciella barbarensis
TGACCCAGCCCCGTAATTTCCGGCCATGAATTTGCAGAGTCCTCGACACGAAGAGGATGACAGATGCGCAAATCACGATTTTCCGAAGAACAGATCATTGGGATGATCCGGGAGCACGAAGCTGGTGTGAAGACGGCCGATATCTGCCGCAAGTACGGCATCTCGGATGCGACCTTCTACAAGTACAAGGCGAAGTTCGGCGGCATGACGGTGTCGGACGCCCGGCGGTTGAAGACGCTGGAGGAGGAGAACTCGAAGCTGAAGCGCCTCCTGGCCGATGCCATGCTGGACAATGCCGCCCTGAAGGACCTGGCGACAAAAAACTTCTGACGCCCGATGCGAAGCGGAAGGCCGTGCACCACGTGATGGAAACGCATGGCCTGTCGGAGCGTCGGGCCTGCCTGCTGGCCGATCTCGATCGGTCCACCTTCCAGTATGAGAAACGCGATGGCGGTGACGAGAAGCTGCGCCAGAGGCTACGGGAGCTGGCTGGTGAACGCCGCCGGTTCGGCTATCGCAGGCTCGGCATCCTGCTGGACCGCGAGGGCCTCAGTGCCAATCACAAGAAGATCTACCGCATCTATGCCGAGGAGGGGTTGGCCGTGAAACGACGACGCGGGCGAAAGCGGGCGACAGGCACGCGTTCGCCCATGCTCCTGCCGGAACAGGCGAATGAGCGATGGAGCCTGGACTTCGTGTCGGATGCCCTCAGCGATGGCCGCCGGTTCCGCACGCTCTGTGTTGTCGACGACTTCTCCCGGGAAGCCCTGGCTGTGGTCGTCGATGTCTCCTTGTCCGGCGTGCGGGTCGCGAGGGAGCTGTCCCGCCTCATCGCCCAGCGGGGCGCTCCGAAGATGATCGTCTCCGACAATGGCACTGAGCTCACCAGTCATGCGATCCTGAAATGGGTCCGCGAGGTCGGCATCGAGTGGCATTACATCGCGCCGGGAAAGCCGACACAGAATGCCTTCGTCGAAAGCTTCAACGGCCGGCTGCGCGACGAGTGCCTGAACGAGCATCTCTTCGACAGTCTCGGTGACGCCCGGCGCATCATCGAAGCCTGGCGGATCGATTACAACACGACACGGCCGCACACCGCACTCGGCGGACTTGCTCCGTTGACCTATGCCGCTCAGCACCGCAGACACCGGCCCGGCTCGCTTGAGCGTCGCGGTGGCTCCGCTCGCCGGGCCTTGACCTCAAACCAACCAACAGAAAGAAAGGCGAACAGACTCTCCGAATGAACGGCCCGGATCACGGGGCTGGGTCAGATCAAGCATCCATGGCGCAATGGCACGATGCATGTGGAGGGGTTCTATACCTACCCAGAGGCCTACCAGCTTCTTACCTATGCGGCGTTCCTGATGCGCAAACTTGGCGCGTACTGCCAGCCTAACGAGGTTAGTGAAGAGCCTTCGGATGGAGTGCTGCAAGAGCAGTCCTGATGTTCGCAGATGTTTGCGAGAGCTACCAAAGGCCACAATTGCAACAAACTGCCGCGCTAAAAAGTTACATGTGGTGGAAGAAACTTCTTGCTACGACTAAGTTGGTAGTTAACTTATGACATATAGGAATCGGCGCGTTGACTCAGGCTGGCCTTCACGCTAGGGGCCGCCGCGCCTGATTCGGGTCTCTTCAGGGGCTGGAGGAACGAAGGGATTAATAATGCTGCAACGCTCATTCTTTGTACGCGCTTGCTGGGATGAGGAGGCGAAAGTCTTCTACTCGGAAAGCGATATAGAAGGGCTTCACATCGAGACCGAGACCATCGCAGAGTTTGAAGAGATTATGCGAGCGTCAGCTATTGAGCTGATTATTGCAAATCACGTATCTCCGCAGGAGATGTCATCAACTCCGATGAAAGATCTTGTGCCAAGCATCTTCTGGCAGCCGCCTCAAGGCGAACTCGTCTGCGCTTAACCAATGGCAGTAGGGTTTTATCGAGAGGTCACCAAGCACATAAAAAAAGCTGGTTACGCCTACGATGGAAACTTCAAAGGCTCTCACGAGCGCTGGAAACATAAAAAGACAGGGCACCTCGTTGAGGTGCCCTTTAATTTGAAAAGCCGTCATACAGCTAACGGCATTCTCAGCAGTGCTGGCGTAAAAAAGAAGCTCTAGTCGCCGTTCTCTTTCCTCTTAACGATCTTCCTAAACGCTCGTTCAAACTCTTCGCCAGACTCATCAGCCTCCGCCTCTTTAGCAGCGTCGACAAATCTTTGGCTTTGCGGCTTCTCGTCTTTCGACGGCTCTTTCTTTTTCGGCATACCACCTAGCCTCTTGCACGAGTTGTTTCGTAAGTGAGGCGCTTGCCCACGATACCGCAAATGAGATTGTCGGCGCGGGTCTTGTCGTCAATGCCTAGCCTCAAGCGGTTGTTGTGGCGGAAGTCGAACTCAGCGAGATAGCGGTGCAGGTGCTTCTCAGCGCAGTGCTGATAGGTGCCACGCATGCCGCGCTTGAACACCGAGAAGTAGCCCTCAGCGCTGTTGTTGTGAACGTCGCCGCGAACATACTCGCCAGCGGCATGGTCAACGGTTTCGTGGGTTGCGAAATGCTCGTCGCTGCCTTTGTAGAGGCGCGAGCCATCGGTGTGCAGGCGGCTTTCGCGGTCGATGTTCTCGCGCACGATTTTGGTCACAGTTACCTTGTCGGCGCGCGGGACATGGAAGCTACGAACCCGACCGCCACGCTCGACCAGAGAGACGATAGCGCGCTTGTTTGCGGGACCACGGCCACCCTTGGAGCCTTTGAACTTGCGGCCACTGGTGCGCTCTTTAAGCGGGTTTTCGACCTTGCCGTAATAGGTTTCGTCAGCCTCAACGACTTTGCCGCCGCCACCCATGGGAGCCAGCGCACCGGAGCGCATGGCTTCACGAATGCGGTGCGACATGAACCATGCGGTTTTCAGGGTCACGCCAAGGATGCGCGAAAGCTGGTTGGAGCTGACGCCCTTTTTGCTGGAAGCCATCAGATGAATGGCTTGAAGCCAGAGGTGCATCTTGACCTTCGATGCCTCAAAGATGGTGCCGACTTTCACGGTGAAAGGCTTGCGGCAGGCATAGCACTTGTAGACGCCGATGCGGGTAGACTTGCCCTTGAGCGCGCCGGAATTATCGACCACGCCGCAGTGTGGACATACGCGACCATCAGCCCAGACGCGGGCTTCCACAAATTTGTAAGCGGCCTTCTCGTCGTGGAAGTGGGGCGAAGAAAGGTAAGACATGGCTGAAACTCCTATGGTTATTAGGATACAGCCCGAATTGGGTACGTCAAGTATAATATTAGGATATTTTTCCTATTTCAGGAAATCAATCTCTTGTGGATCAAGCCGCTACGGCGCGCGATGCCAATGGATGCAGGGAAAAGACCGGCCGCGATATGCGAGTTTTTTTCCGCCGCAAAATATCGTGGCATAGCACCATGGACGGTGCCTCATCCGAGGCCATCTGGCGCAATGGCAGGCGGAGCCAGGCATGATGACCCTCGCCGAGATCGGTAACGCCCTGGTCCGGCCGGCAGGTTTCTGGCAGCGGCAGCCCGCCGCCCATGCGCCAGATTGAGGCGTACTCGTCAGGCAAATCGTCAACATGATAACCGCGCATATCGGCGCCAATCAGGTTTCTAAGCTGCGTTCCCATAAGGCGGAAGGTTGCGCCCCCCTGCCCGTCGAGTTCCAGAATTGAGATACAATGGAGATGCGCGCGCAGGGCGCCGGGGTCCAAGTCGCCTCGCAAAGGTACGGCGCCACTCTGCCTTCTGGAATTCCAGTAATCGACAATCTCTTTTTGAGCATCGATCAGGCTAAAAATATCTGATTGACTCGTCATCGTCAGCCACCCCAAGCGATTCGATAGAATCAGGTGTGTCTGAATTCGATTCGCGCGGCAAGAGTCAATCTAAGAAAAAATTAACCTAGATTGCCAAAGTATTTCATTTCGGAAACGCAACGACTTTGAATGTCAGTATTCGGTCGGCAGACTGAAAAGAACCGGCTTATTTCTTACCGGTCCCAAGACCCATCTTCTTTGCAAGCTGTGAACGTTTCCGTGCGTAACTTGGCGCGACCATCGGATAGTCGAACGGCAGGCCCCATTTTTCACGGTATTCATCCGGGGTCATGTCGTACTTGGCGCGAAGGTGGCGTTTCAGAGATTTGAACTTCTTCCCGTCTTCAAGACAGATCAGATAGTCGTCGGTGACAGACTTCTTCACCGGAATGGCCGGCTTGGCTTCCGGCACCTGGACTTCCTCAGTAGAGAGGTTGGTCAACGCATCGTGGACATTGCGAATCAGATTGGCGAGGTCGCTGCTTTGGACGGGATTGTTGCCGACATACGCTGCCACGATCTCTGTGGTCAGTTCCAGTGTGTCGACGCCAGGGGCTTTCTTGTCTGTGCCGGTATCCACATTGCTCTCCTTTACGCTCAAGCCCAATCAATTCATCTGAATGGGCTTGGTTCCAAGTACATTTCAATAAGTACAGCGACTTCCAGTAGAATACACTCACGGAGATTGCACTGATCTATATCAAGATCAGTGCATAGAATTTCGTTTCAGTAGTGGCGGATGTTCCTAGCGAATGAAGAACGCGATCAGCAGGGCGAGGCCCAGCAATACCGCTGTCCAGATCGCCATCCCGTTGAAGAGCCCGCCAGAAGCCAGCGTCCCCCGCGGGCTGAACGCCGCTTCAAGCCGTGAGAATGTCCGCGCGCTGATGCCGCCAAACACGCCGCTCATCGCCGGGCCGACCTTGGTCCAGACAAGACCCGCCCAGGTCGCAAGGCCGTAACCAGCCTTGCGGTAGATGATGTCGGTATCGATGATGATACCGCGTTTCTCTGGCGGATAGGCACCGAGGCGCTGCAGCAGGGCAAAAGCAAAGACCGCCAGCACGAGGAGCTGCATCTGTGTCAGGATATGATCGCCGGTATATGGCTCATACCGCACCGTATAAGGGTCGTTGGCGAATGGCAGGATCGAATAGAGCCAGTTGAAGCCAAAGCCCGGGAAGAAGGCTGGCAAGCCAACGGCTATACAGATGAAGGCGGCAAGCCCCATCGCGACGAGCATGTTGAACGGCGCTTCCTTGGGCCGCTTGCCGCTATCATGGCCAAAGAAGGCAAAGTACGGGATCTTGATGCCCGAATGCTCCAGCACACCAGCCGACGCGAAGAGAAGCATCAGCCATGGAATGAGGAACGCCCCGCCAGCGACCGCACTCATGGTCAGCGATTTCGACACGAAGCCAGAGAAGAGCGGGAAAGCCGAAATGGATGCCGCGCCGATCAGACAGAAAACCGTCGTCCACGGCATGGTCCGGAACAGGCCGCCCAGCTCAGTCGCCTTGGCCGTACCCGTCCTGTAGAGGACAGCGCCCATGCTCATGAAGAGCAGCGACTTGTACATGATGTGGCAGAAGGCGTGGGCCGCTGCGCCGTTCAGCGCCAGCGGCGTGCCGACACCGATTGCACAGACCATGAAGCCGAGCTGGTTGTTCAGTGAGAAGGACAGGACCTTGCGCAGGTCATTCTCGACGACGGCGAAGAAGACCGGGTAGATCGTCATGATCGCACCAATCCAGATAAGGCTCTGCTCGCCCGCAAAGGTGCGCGCCAGCGCATAGATGGCGAGCTTCGTGGTGAAGGCAGAGAGAATGACGGTGCCAACCACGGTCGCCTTTGGATAGGCATCGGCGATCCAGGTATGAAGGAACGGGAAGCCCGCCTTGATGCCGAAGGCGAGGAAGACCAGAAGCACGCCCGGATTACCAAGCTCCAGCGCGCGGATGCTCATATCGCCGGTATCGAAATAGATCTGCATCGCGCCGAACAGCAGCAACACGCCCGAAAGGACGTGCAGCCCAAGATAGCGCATGCCGGCCTTGTAGGCGGCCTGTGTCCCCGACCGGAAAATCAGGAAGACTGAGGTGATCGCCGTCAGTTCCCAGAAGACGAACAGGCTGATGAAGTCGCCGCAGAAAGCCGCCGCCACGGCCGCGCCCATATAGGTCAGCCCCATCGTGTCTTCGAACTGGCTATCCTGGTGCAGTGCGTAGACCGCATTGATGAAAGCCGCGATCAGGAAGGCGAGACCGAAGATGAAAGAAAGCGAGTCGACCCGGTAAAGCACCATGTCGAAGCCCATCATGGACAAGCTTGCGAGATCGGTCTCACGCGGCGCCGCAAGAAGGAGTGCAGTCGCGATAACCGGCGCCAGCAAGGCGAGCCCCTGCCGGATGCGCTGAACTGGAGTCACAGCGGCCAGCATCCCTGCAAGGATGAGCACCAGCCCCGGATTGATGGTTGCAAGAAGCCCGTTCATGGATGCGGCTCCGTTCCGGCAGGTTCCTGCTCATCCTCGTAATAGTCTTCTGAGCGGCGCATAAGGCGGCCAAGGGGCCAACCCGCAAGCACCACGAGCGTGAAGGCGCCGAAGCCCCAAAAGGCATTGAAGCCAAGCGTGCCGTCGATGCTGAAATAGGGATGGCGGAAATGCTCACCTTCCGGCGCCAGCATTTCGAGCACCGGCTCAATCGCGATCAGCAGGACCGATACGACGAGCAGCCCCCAGAAGATGGCCTTTCCTATCCACGGTTTGGTCGTCCAGCCGAACAAGGCACGTGCTGCTGGAACCGTCTGGCTCTCATCCGGCGCGTGTTCTCCGTGATCGCTCAGATGAGGCGGGGTTGCATGATCGCTCATGGCTGGCCTCCAATCGCTGGCAGAAGGAAATCGTAGAGCTCGCCCATGAAGAAGAACAGCACAAGCGTACCGACCGCCGTGAAGACAGGCGCAGCAACAGCAAGGGCCGGAGCTCCTTCTGGGCGTTTGTAGGGTGCAGGCTCTGGCGTACCGCGCGGCGGCATCAGGGCGAGGAACGCTATGGGCAGCAGATATGCGATGTTCAAAAGCGAGGAGATGATCAGCACCCAGGCGACATATGAATCGCCGCTTTCAGATGCGCCAAGCATCAGGAGGACTTTTGGCCAGCCCCCTGCAAGCGGCGGAAGACCGATGATCGACAGCGACCCGATAAGGAAGGCGGTGAACACCAGGGGCATACGCCGCCCAAGCCCGCGCATTTCCGAGATCGCCTTCTTGCCCGTCGCGACATAGATCGCGCCAGCGCACATGAAGAGCGTCATCTTGCCGAAGGCGTGTGCCGGGATCTGCAGTGCGCCGCCCATCATGCCAGCCTCATTCGCCAGCATCACGCCCGCCGTCACATAGGCCAGCTGCCCAACGGTCGAATAGGCGAGCCGGGCCTTCAGGTCGTCCTTCGTGAGAGCGATCAGCGAAGCCACAACAATGGTGAAACACGCCACGAAGAGGACGAAGTCACGCGCGGGGGTGTCAGCCAGAAGGTCTATGCCAAAGACGTAGATACCGACCTTGGCCATTGTGAAAACGCCTGCCTTCACGACTGCCACGGCATGGAGCAATGCGGAAACCGGCGTTGGCGCGACCATCGCATTCGGCAACCAGAAATGGACAGGCATCAAGGCTGCCTTGCCAATACCAAAGGCAAAGAGGATCAGAAGCGCGCTGGCGATCACCGGCGTTACACCCTCTACCCCGGCAAGTAGGCCGCCCGGCACGAAGTCCATGCTGCCAGCCAGCGTCGCCGTCCAGATAATGGCCACGAGAAGCAGGCCGATGGAGGTCGCGAGCAGCGTCATCAGATAGATACGGCCGCCGCGCAGCGCATTGGCGTCGCCCTTGTGCGCAACCAGCGGGAAGGTCGACAGGGTCAGCACTTCGTAGAAAACGAACAGCGTGAAAAGGTTTCCGGCCATGGCAACGCCCATGGCGCCCATCAGCGCAATGGCAAAGCACATGTAGAAGCGCGTCTGGTGGCGCTCCTTGTTCCCGCGCATATAACCGATGGAATAGAAGCTGTTCACGATCCAGAGGCCGCTGGCTACGAGCGCAAACATCGCGCCAAGCGGCTCTAGCTTGAATGCCAGATCAAGGCCCGGAACGACCGTACCGAGAACGTATTCTGCAGGCTCTCCGCCATTGATGGTCCCGGTCAGCAGGCAAGCGACAACAAAGAGCGCACCTGCGCCAACCAGCGTGACACCTTCGCGCACGTCAGGCAGTCGGCCGGTAAGGTAGATACCGGCCATGGTAACGAGCGGCAGGATAAGCGCCGCGAGGATCAGGAATTCACCGCTCATGACGCGCCTCCGATAAAGAGCGCCTCAGCTGCATCCGTTGCGAGGCCATAGACGAAGCCGCCATCGACACCGATCCAGATGTTCGCGATCGCGAGAATCCAGAGCGGAACGAGAATGAGGAGCGGCGCTTCGCCGTGTTCCTTGTGCGGATTGGCAGGCGCGCGGAAGAAGACCGCCTCGAGAATGCGGCCCATATAGATGACGGCCAGTACGCTGGAGAAGACCACGAGCAGCGCAGCCCACCACCAGCCGCTTTCGAGCAGCGCGGAGACGAGTGCGAACTTGGACTGGAAGCCTGCGGTCAGCGGCACGCCGATCAGCGAAAGACCTGCGATGGCAAAGGCCGTCATGGTCCAGGGGGCGCGGCGGCCGAGACCCGCAAAGTCGTGGATGCGCGTTCCCTGATAGGTCAGGACAGCGCCGGCGACGGCCATGAACAGCGCACCCTTCATCAGCGCGTGATTGACCAGATGGAACATGCCAGCGGAAACGCCCGCGGCGGTACCCAGCGAAATGCCGAGCAGCATGTAGCCGACCTGGGCAACCGATGAGTAAGCAAGCGTGCGGCGTATATCGGCCTGGAAGATCGCCTGGAAGGAACAGGCGAGCATGGCTGCAATGCCCATTGGCGCGAGGATCAGCGCGAGGCTCATGCCTTCAAAGGCAAAGTCGAGCGAGAAGACGCTGAACAGGAAGCGCACCATTGCGTAGATCGCGACTTTTGTCGCGGTCGCGGCAAGGAACGCGGTCACAAAGCTCGGGCTGTAGGAATAGGCGTTCGGCAGCCACTGATGCAGCGGAAACATCGCGGCTTTCAGGCCAAGCCCCACGAGGATGAAGGCAAAGCCAACCTGTACCGCACGGTTGCCGCCAACATCCTGAAGCTGGACCGCGAGGTCCGCCATGTTGAGCGTGCCGGTTGCCGCATAGAGGAAGCCTACACCAACGACATAGAAGCTCGCCCCGATTGTGCCCATCAGCAGGTAGTTGATCGCCGCTGGAAGCGCGCGCCGGTCGCGGCCTGACCCGAGCGCAACAAGGACATAGGTCGCGATGGACGAAAGCTCGAGGAAGACGAAGAGGTTAAACGCGTCGCCCGTCGCGGCCACGCCAAGCAGGCCCATGAAGCAGACCTGGAACGCGCCGAAGAACATGGCGCGCTTGCCGTCGGCGATCTCAGCTTTGATCGTCGGCCAGCCAAAGATGCTGGTCAGGAAGGCAATCACGCTGACGAGCAGCAGAATGAGCACATTGAGCGCATCTATTCGGAACTCGATACCATGCGGCGGCGCCCAGCCACCCATGGCATATGAGATGATCGCGCCGCCCTCGATGGAGCGGACCTGCGCCAGCAGGATCAGCGATAGCAGCGTACAGAGACCTGTGACGATAACCGTCATGCCCCATGCGACGCGGCCACCGCCCGGCAGGAATGCCGCAATCGGTCCGGCCAGCATCGGCAGCAGGATAAGCAGCGCGGGTGCGTGCGCTTCAGCGAATGCTGGCGCGATTTGAAGGATCCAGTCCATCATGCCGGGTTCGCCTCATCAGCCTGGTCGACAGCGTACTCGGCGCGTGCGACCTCAAGGTCAGTCTCGCGGATCTCGTCGCTTTCGATCGTACCGTACGCTTCCCTGATGCGCACCACGATGGCGAGGCCGACGGCAAGCGTCGCGACACCCACCACAATGGCTGTCAGCATAAGGACGTGCGGGAGCGGGTTGGAATAGACGTGCTCAAGCCCATGGCTGGCCGCGCCATGTGCAGCGTCGGCAGCCCCATGTGCTGCATCTGATGCGGCGTGAGCCGCTTCGCTGGCGGCACCGTGCGCGCCAGCTGCCTCATCATGACCGCCGCTATGTCCCTTGGCATCCTTGCCGTAGAGGATCGGCGCGGTACCGCCATCAATGCGGCTGAGCGAAATGTAGAAAAGGATGATCGATGTCTGGAAGATCGAAAGACCGACCAACTTCTTGATCAGGTTCGTTGCGGCGAAAAGCGTATAGAGGCCGATCATCATCAAACCGATGATCGCCCAGTAATTGCCGCGCTCGAGAACGAATTCCAGCATTACCAGTCCTCGTCCTTGATCTCTGTGACGCGGCCCGCAAACGCGTAGAAAATCGACAGCATCGACCCGGCAACGGCGAATAGCACGCCAACCTCAACAGCGATGATGCCGTAGTGCTGGCCCATATGGCCGCCCGGCTCTTCGTTGAACAGAACGTCGTAGTCCAGGAAGTTGCCGCCCATGATCAGCGCCCAGACACCAACGCCGGCGAAGATGATGAAGCCGAGCGCCGCAAGCGATCTTGCGAACACCGGCGGGACCGCGCGCATCGCAGGTGTGATCCCGAAGACCAGTGCGTAGAGCACGACGGCGACAACGATAATGACGCCCGCCTGGAACCCGCCGCCCGGGCTGTAGTCACCATGGAAATGAACATAGAGCGCAAACAGGGCGATGATCGGAATCAGCGGCTTTGCGACAACGCGCAGGATGACGTGATGATCTGAACGCGGGCCCGCCATTATTTCTTGTCCTTCTTGCGGTTGAAGGTCGCAGAAAGCGAGCGCTCACCGAAACCAAGCAGGAGGATCACAGCAAGCGCCGCAGTAAACACAACGCCCGTCTCACCCAGCGTATCGAAACCACGATAGCTTGCGAGAACGGCTGTCACGATGTTCGGAACGGCGATTTCCCTGGGCGTGCGCTCAAGATAATCGGTGCCGACATATGTATTGGCCGGACTGTCCGGGTCACCGAAGGCTGGCAAGTCAATCGTTGCATAGACGAGCATCGCGCCTGTCGCGAGGACGACCAGGATCGGTACGATCTGCATGGCGCCTTTTTCAGGCTTGGCCGTACGGGCGGTAAGCAGCATCGCGCCGAGAAGGAGCGCGGTGGAAATACCAGCGCCAACGGCAGCTTCGGTGAATGCCACATCGACCGCATCGAGCGCGACGAACCATGTCGCAGAGATGAGTGAGTAGATACCCGACAGCATCACGATGGCGAACAGGCTGCGCATACGCGCAATCGCTACGCCAACAACGAAAAGAAGGCCGAGCAAAAGAACGTTGATGAGAGCGATGGCGAGATCTGCGCCAGAATAACCAGCGATCATGCCTCCTCCTCTCTATTGTCTGGGCGCCTCAGGTCGCGGCCGAGGACGGGCTGAAGCCCTGCCGTATGGGCCGCGTTCGCGAGCGCGTGAGAACCAGTCGGGCTGGTCAGGAAAATGAAGAGCCAGATTGCTGCCAGCTTGAAGACGACCAGCCAGTTCGGCGCAAGAATTGCCATCCCGAGAAGGGAGAGCGTGACAGCGCTCGTGTCAGTGATACTGGCTGCATGCAAGCGGGTGAAGAAATCAGGAAAACGCAGCACGCCGATCGAGCCGATCAGGGCAAGCAGCGCGCCAATCACGCAAAGGATACCACCGACCCACGGTTTGAGAAACATGAGGATGTCGAGAAGCTCAGACACTATCGCCCCCCTGCTCTGTCGGCGTCTTCGTGACTGGCCTGCGATGGAGAGGTACCTGGAAGGAGCGGTAGCGGAAGAATTTCAGGATCGCGATCGTCGAGACGAAGTTGATGAGCGCATAAAGCACAGCAATATCAAGCCAGTCCGGACGACCCAGCACAAAGCCGAGAAAGCCGATGAAAAGCACGGTCTTGGTGCCGAGCGAGTTGACGGCCAGCACGCGGTCATAGAGCGTTGGCCCTAATAGCGCGCGGACAAGCGTCAGCCCGATCGCGATAATAATTGCGACAGCAGCGATCTCGGTCATGCGGCCAGCTCCTCCTCACGCTTGCCATCGGCAGCGCGATAGGAACGCAGATCCATCTCGTCAAACGAGTCCGGCGTGGCGTCTTCTTCGAAGAGCGCGTGGATCAGAAGCTTGTTACCCTCAACCTCAACCGTCACCGTTCCCGGCGTCAGCGTGATCGAGTTTGCAAAGATCGTTTTAGCGAGGTCACTTTCGCAGCGCGTCTTCACTCGCACAAAAGCCGGATTGATGTTCAGATTTGCACTGACGCATGCCTTGATGACCGGCCAGTTCGCCTTGAATATCTCAACCATGAGCCAGGCCCAGTAGGACAAAATCGGGATGGAACGGCCATATGGTGAGCCTTCCCGGTCAACAGTTTCGAGGCGAGAAGCCAGAACAACCGAGATGAGAATCGAAATGCCGGCAAGAATGAGCAGTAAAGGCTTGTAGATCCCCGAAAGGCCAAGCCAAAGTGCGGCAAGCACAAAGATCAGGCCTGCAAAATAACCCACGAGTTAGCCGCTCCCATTACGCCACAAGACAAGTATGGGTCGCTGTTACTCGCTCGACAGGAGTTTGGCCAGACCCTGTTCCAGTCTATGCGCCGAAAACGAGCTGAGCCGTCCGTCGAGACGTTGAGAAACGGGTTTCATTGGGCGATTCTGTCGCATCTTCAGCAGCTGCGCCAGTGCGTGGTGAGTAGGAAGAAGAGAGTGACCAGTTCCAGTAACGGAGCGTTGTCTGCGCCTTGGCCACCGCAAGAAGTTCATAGGTCTCGGACAGATACGCGAACTGTGGATGAAGTTTGCCGTCATCCAGTTTGAGTGGCCGGCGCAGCGCATGCCAGAGACGCGCCAGGTAAGGTCGTTTAAGCCCCGTTGCTTTGCAAAGGACAGCGAGACCTTCACCGCCCGCATCGCTCAAGATCTTCGCGATCGTTACTGGCTTCACGCCAGCCAGAAAACCGATTTCCTGCGCGAGTTCAGGCGTAAGCCCCTTCTCTGCCGCGACTTCGACAGCGTGCTCCAAGCTATCATAGGGGCTTTTTTCGATGGCGGCGCGGTTTCTCTGGCGCCGCTCAATCAGCTGAAGTGTCTTGCGGGCGACCGGGTCTGACCAGTTTTCCTGGGCAGCCACAGCAAAGACGTCCGAGCAAAGGTCGACAAGTTCGAGACGATCGGCGGCCTGCCTTTGCAGGATTATGCGACGGGTCGCGCCATCTGCCCACCAGAACATTGCCATGGCCTGACTTGGAATAAGCTCAAGACGCTTGATCAGCAGTGTTGTCAGGCCTTCCACAGTGCGCGAGTGCTGGACGAGAAGGTCCATACCGCGTTCTGAAATCTCGGCGCCCTTGTTCTGAAGAAGTGCCTTCAGGACCGCCGGCTCCTCGCGCTGGCAGAGGGCTTCGGCAGCGCAAGGGTCGATACGTTTGCGCTGGGCGATCAAAAGTCTGTGATCAAGTGAGGTTTCGTCTGCGATGGTCGCGAGGTCGGCCGCGTCGAAACCCTCATTCACCTCGAGAATCGGACGCGCGACCTCAAGGTCGGACATGGCGAGGTAACGCATCAGGCGACGCGGGGCTTCCTTGTTGACCTGTAGACGCTCTGCGCAGAACCGACGGTCATCCGGCGACGCGTGAAACAGCATTTCAAGAAGGATGTCGCCGCCCATTGAGCGGTCCTGCGGCGCCACCGCGGTCGCCGGCAGCGCCACGAAGTCGATAAGCCGCCGTAGCAGCAGCCGTCTGGCGCGCCCGTTCAATGCACCTTCGGGCTTGCGCGGTTCGTCTTCCGAAATCTCTTCCAATGCTGACATTGCCGCCTGTTCGCTCAGTGTCGTTCAAGCTCTCAGATTGCCAGCCTCAGGTTAACAGCGCGTTTGACGTATCAGACGTCTTCGATCTCCGGCGCCTTGCGCACGGGATGGGAGAAGAAAAGCAGTATGGAAACGGCCAGCATCGCAACCGCCAGCATGAAGACACGGCCGAAATCGGTGCCGCTTTCGAAAACAGCCATTGATGCGGGGAGCTCGCGGCCAAGTATGTCCGGCATGAGATGTACTGTTACGGCACCCATCATGAGCAGCGCCGAAAGCGCCGCACCGAACCGCCTCGAGGCTGGAATCAGCAGGAAGACGCAGAGCAGAAGCTCGAACACAGCAACGACGACCCGCCCGGTCGGCTCAAGCAGCGCGACCCCTGTCTTGTTCGCCATGGTCTGGAAAATAACATTATCCCCCGGCCGGTCGAACAGTTTGACAAAGCCCTCGGGCGGGTCTGGCAATGGGTGCACGGTCGCGTTGACGTAAACAAAGATCAGGAAAACCGCGAACAGCCAGCTGAGAAGCAGGCGCAAGGCAAACATCAGATTCTCCCGGAGGGTGGCGATAGTGCCGAAGCATAGTCAGCGTTCGCCTTACCTCAATGACAGGTCTGACGTAAGGCGACATTGAAACTGCGAATGCAGCCAACAGGGGAAAAACGCTTTTCTGAGGGGCCGCAGACAGTAAGGTCGCCCCTTCGCCGACAGGGAAACGGTATCACGTATGAATGAAGACGAGCGCCAGCTGGAAAGTCGCGGCGAAGACCGCACCGGTCAGGTGAAGTCGCCGGTCAGCGGCCTGGATAGCGCCACAACGGCGGGCGCCTCGGTCGAGTTCACAGCGCGCAGCCTGTTTACAAGGCGTACCCATCGGCGCGTCAGATCAGAGCTTCCAGCCTATCTATTGATCCAGTGTAGCTGGTTCACCGCGTTCGGCCTCCAGATGGTGCTGTTCCCTTACCTCATCACCAACCGGCTTGGTCTTGATGGGACCGAACTGGGCCTCGCCAACATGGCGCTGTCAGGCCCCTCGGTCATCTTCCTTCTGCTTGGCGGTGTCATTGCCGAACGCGCATCGGGCAAATCGCTGCTCATGCTGCTTCACCTCATGGCGGCCGTCCCGGCAGCGATTCTTGCCTTCGTCCTGGCGACCGGCAATCTCGCCTATGGCTATATGATCATCTATGGCGTCGCGATGGGAACGGTGGGCGCATTCATGATGCCTGCGCGCGATTCCATCATCAATGAAGTGGTCGACCGTCGCGCCCGCGTCGGCTCTGACGTTACTCTTCAGCAGGGTGTCGCCTTTGCCACGATCGCGCAGTTCGCGGCCCAGATTTGCGGCCTCATCATTGGGGGCTATGCCGACAAGCTGACCCGGATGCCGGACTGGCTGGGCGGTTTCTCCGTGGGCCCCATTCCCAGCTGGGAGCTTCTCGCCTTTCAGGCCATCATTGTCGGTCTAGGCGCTGGGTTCGCGCTGTTTCTCGCCCATGGCCGCAGGGTCAAGACTGGTCGCTCGGGCCTCGGCGCCGCCTTCGGCGACATCAAGGAAGGCTTTCAGGTCGTCAGTGCCGATGGAAAGCTTTGGGCAATGACCGTGCTCATGTTCGGGGTCGGCATTTTTGTTATCGGCTCCTTTCTCGTCGTTCTGCCGATTATCAACCGCGACATTTACGGCCTGTCGTCCGACGGCATTCGCGACATGTTCGTGACCTTCTGGCTCGGTGCGTTCGTCTCTTCGGTCACCCTCTCTCTCTTCAGGCACATCAAGCGGCAGGGCCGCCTTCTTCTGACCGCCCAGCTTCTCGGCTCGCTTGCCATCCTCATCATGCTGGCTAAGCCGCCGCACTATGTCTTTCTCGGCATTGTCTTCGCCTGGGGCCTCGCCGCGGGCATCTCCATCGCGATGAGCCGTTCTATCGTTCAGGACGCTGCGCCGAAGAACCATCTCTCCCGCGTTCTCTCCATCTACCAGCTTGGCTTCATGGCCGGTGCCCCGTTTGGCGCCGCCCTCATGGGCTGGCTGATCGACTTCTTCCCCGAGCAGCCCCAGCGCGTGGCGGTAGTTCCAGCGCTTGGCATGACCCTCCTCATCGCCTGGATGGTGGTCCGCACGCCGATCTGGAACATGAAGCATAAACCCGCCGCCGAAGGGTGAGGACAAAAAAAGTCTGCGGAGCCCATCTGACCAGAATTTAATGCGCTCCCCTAGACGGAAAAGACGCTGCGGTCCGTCCAAGCCTGTACCGACCGGCATTTAAGCGCCGGCGGGCAAGCTTGAAAGGATTTCAGATGAGCTCTCTTACCCCCCGGCAGGCAGCTGGGTGCATTGCAGCGTGCACCTTGCTCCTGGTCTCCGCCTGCGCAGGCCACCCTGACGGCCATGCCGGCGGCCCCCAGGGCCCAGGTCCGCGCCAGGTATCTGGCCCGGTTGCCCCGCCAACTGCACTGCTCTTCACTGGATTTGACGAGAACGGGGACATGTTTGTGAGCGAAGCAGAGTTGCATGCCGGGCTGAATAGCGCCTGGCCGACCTTTGCTGATGGTGAACATTCTACATCGACATTATCGCTGGATAACTGGCTGGAACGCGCACTCGGCTCAGCGGATACGGAGCTCTCGCCGATTGCTTTTGACAGCAATATCGACAGCGTCATATCGCGCCGCGAATTTGATGTGCGCTTTGCTGCCGTTTTTGAAAGGCTGGATAAGGACGAGAATGGTGAGCTCACGCGAGCGGAACTTTTGTTCACGCCGGCACGAGCCAGTCGGCAAAGCTCAAGTCAGTCCGGCGGTCGTGCCCGTGAGGGCCGACCGCGCGGACGCCCCCAGCGGCAATAGATAAATTCGCCAATTGGAGAACGAAGACGTAGAACCGGACGGGCCGCTGACGCCGTCCGTCCGGTTCCTGAATGAGGGCGATCAGCCGCCCTTCTTGGAAATCCACTTGAAGGACGGGTCCTTCCACCATGGGAAGAAGCTCGGCATGTCCTTGGAGACAGAGCCTTCATACTTCGCGGGGCGCTTTTCGAGGAAGCTCATCACGCCTTCCTTCGCGTCGGCAGACTGGCCGCGCTCATAGATGGAAGCTGAATCGACGATGTGAGCGTCCATCGGATGCTCTGCACCCAGCATGCGCCACATCATGTGACGGGTCACCGCGTTTGAGACCGGCGCTGTGTTGTCAGCGATTTCACGTGCGAGTTCCCTGGCGCGGGACATGAGGTCCGCCTGCGGCACGACCTCTGAAACAAGACCACCGGCGAGGGCTTCGGCAGCCGGGAAGACGCGGCCGGTATAACACCATTCCAGCGCCTTGGAGATACCGACGAGGCGCGGGAGGAACCAGCTGGACGCCGCTTCCGGGTTGATGCCGCGCTTATTGAACACGAAGCCGAAGCGAGCATTGTCCGAAGCGATCCGGATGTCCATTGGCAGTTGCATCGTCACACCGATACCGACGGCCGCGCCATTGATCGCCCCGATCACCGGCTTCAGGCTTTCGAAGATGCGCAGGGTGACGCGGCCGCCGCCATCGCGCTGAATGTCTTCCTTGTTGGTACGGCCGGCTTCGCCAGAGTCAGCGCGGGCATCATAGTCGAAGGTCTTTGCGCCCTCGGAAAGGTCGGCGCCGGCACAGAAAGCACGTTCGCCCGATCCGGTGACGATGACGGCCTTGATGTCGTCATCCTTGTCGGTCTCGTCGAAGGCGGCGATCATCTCCTGCATCATCTTGCCGGTGAAGGCATTCATCTTGTCAGGGCGATGCAGGGTCAGCACCGCAATGCCGTCTTCCTTCTCCAGTTTGATCTGTTCGAATTCCTTGATCACGGTCGCGCTCATCGGACGTGTCTCCCTTTTTGACTGCGGTTTCGCCAGCCAGTGAGGCGAGGTTCCCCCGCGTTCGTCAAGCGCGATTTCAATAACGTGCCCTTGCGAAACCTTTGGGCGCCGACTTGCGCCACCGAGCCCCATATGCTCTTCAAGAGTGCGCAAAACTGTACGATAACAGGGCGATGGGGGACGTTGATTATGCGGTTTGTATTCTTGTTTATGGCGATGACCGGACTGGCGGCCACGAGTTCGGCACAGACAGTCTGGGGCATTGAAGCCTATAGCGACGTTTGCCGGGTCGCTCTGATTGAAGATGACAACCGGATCGGACAGGGCATCATCGATCATCTTGATGAAGGCTGCCGTGTCGGACCGTTTGAGCGATATGCTGTAGGTAATCGCGGCGAGGTTCGTTTCCTCGGCGCAAGTGGTGACATCCTGATGTCGGTCATGCCCGACGGCCCTGGCTATGAAGGGTATGTCGGCGATGGAGAGCCGGTGACAATGACCGTCATGAGTAACGACGGTGCTAGACGCTATTCTGCACCGGAACGGCCACGTCCTCTGGCAAGACCACATCGCGCACCGGCGGGCGTCAGCAAACCGGCCGCGGCAGACTGCGTGCGCTATTACGACACCGGTCAATGCGCGCAGGATCACGATCTCGGTCTGCCGGGTAGCCGGTTCGATCTTTTGCCCATCGAGACCCGCGCGCGGATGAACAAGCGCTTCATGGCGAGCCTCAACTCCTCGATCGAAGGCCAGATTAATGCTGGCGTCT
The DNA here is from genome assembly GCF_003576345.1 of Henriciella barbarensis. GTDB lineage: Bacteria > Pseudomonadota > Alphaproteobacteria > Caulobacterales > Hyphomonadaceae > Henriciella > Henriciella barbarensis. Next base: position 18,400 of record NZ_QWGB01000008.1, read on the forward strand.
GCGTGGAGGTGCGCAACTGCACCGAGCGCATGATTGACGATGAGATCTGGTGCGAGATCGACCATGATGGCGACTGGTCCTGGATCCTGAAACAGGATGCGCAATTCGTATATGCTGGTGCCGGTTGCGGCTGAGCTTACCGGGACGGTTTGCCTGATCCATGCACGCCGGGACGATCTGGCGCTGCTGGCTGTTCTGGACTTCAGTCCGGAGCCGGGCAAGGTTTGAGCAAATCGATGCGTCCAACACGTATGAAGACGGTTGGGCGTCCCATCATCCGAGCTTGAGCCATGCCTGAATTTGCCTCCCCCACCACAATAGCGGCGCCCGCCTTCGTGCTGGCGGTGATCTGGGAATGGTGGGCGGTGAAATCGGGCCGCGCGGGCGGACGCTATGAGACGAAGGATGCGTTTGCCTCCATGGCGATGGGGATCGGCAATCTGGTCGTGAACACGATCACTGGCGCCATCGCCCTCTGGATGATGATGCTGGCCTGGCCCTATCGGATTATCGAAATCCCGGTCACCTGGTGGAGCTTTCTGATCCTCTTCGTGGCTTACGACTTCGTCTATTACTGGAAGCATCGCCTCGCCCACCGCGTGCGCTGGTTCTGGATGGAGCATGTCACGCACCATTCTTCGACCCATTACAATCTGACGACGGCGCTGCGTCAGCCCTGGTTCGGCCCGTTCACCGGCCTCATCCTGCTTGGCCTGCCGCTGGTGCTGGTGGGCTTTCACCCGCTTTTCATCTTCTTCGCGGGCGGTCTGAACCTGCTCTACCAGTTCTGGATCCATACTGAAGCCATCGGAAAGATGCCGCGCTGGTTCGAGGCGGTGATGAATACGCCGTCGCATCACCGGGTCCATCACGCGACCAATCCCAGATACCTCGATGCCAATTATGCAGGCGTCTTCATTGTCTGGGACAAGATGTTTGGCAGCTTTATCGAAGAACGCGAGGACGACCGCCCGATCTATGGCATCGTGAAACCGCTGGGCAGCTATAACCCCGTCCGTATTGCCTTTCATGAGTTCGGCGGACTTTTGAACGACTGTCGGCGCGACGGGTTCAGACCTGACCGCTGGGTGTGCCGGGCATTCAATCCCCCGGGCTGGAGCCCTGACGGCCAGCACAATCGAAGCGAAGACATTCGGGCCGCCTGGGCAGAGGCGCAGCAGTCGCGGCCGCAGGCCCTGAGGGACTGACGGCAAAAGCGACCGGTTTTTTTGAAAGCCTTGCGACTAGCCGCTATCAAAGGCGAATGGCACGCGCGCGTCTGTTCGCGAAAGCGTGGATTCCCCGACCTTGAAAATGAAGCAGGCAGGTCGAAAGCGCTTCACGCATGTGTCTGGCTTGAGCGCCACCAATAGGGAGAGCCAGGGCTGGTAAGGGGTATGCCCCCTCCAATCAGTTCTGACGGGCGCGATATCTTCGTAAACATCAACGATAATGAGCCGCCCATGACGCGAAACCGCGAGAGCAACATGACCGCGGATGTCGTCCGGCAGGTCTGCGCGCCACCTCAGATAAATCGCAACATCGTGCAGGAAGACCGGCCAGAGCCAGACCGGCAGAAGGCTGAGTGTGCGAAGGATGAAGGCGCGGTTCATGTCGATGATTGGACCACGGTCTGGCCGCTGTCGGACGAATTTATTCTGTCCATGAAATCAGTGCGGAAGGAGGGCCGGGTTTCCGCAACGTTGGGCATGGACGCATGAGGCCCGCTTGCTAGAAACCTCATCAACGACACGACGCCCGACAGTCATGGCCCGAGGCGCGCCCATACGCACGAGGAGAGGACCCCCGCATGCACCCTTTTCATTTCGCAAAGTCGAAGCCGAACCATCCCGCCTATATCATGGGAAGTTCCGGTGAGACCGTTACCTTCAAGCAGCTGGACGACCGCTCGAACCAGATCGCCCACCTGCTTCGCGAACACGGTATCAATCCGGGTGATACGATCGCCATCTTCGCCGAGAACAGCGCGCGCTATTTCGAGATTGCCTGGGCCGCGCAGCGTGCAGGTCTCTACTATGTGTGCATCTCTTCGCGCCTGACGGCGCCGGAAGTTCAGTACATCGTCGAGGATTCAGGCTCCAAGGTGCTGATCGCATCGGCGAGCCTCAGCTCTGTCGCGGCAGAAGTCACTGCGATTACAGAGCTTGAAGCCTACTGGTCCATCGATGGCGAAATCGTGACCTATCAGAAGCTTGAGGACCTTGTCGCAAAGAAGCCGACCACGCCCATCGCTGATGAGATGATGGGCACGGACATGCTCTATTCGTCTGGCACGACGGGACGTCCGAAAGGTATCCGCCCGGCGCTCGAACTGGGTATGCCGATCAATGAGCCGAGTGTGCTCGTCCAGCTCGCCCAGCTGCTGGCCAAGGCGCAGGGCGACGACATGGTCTACCTGTCGCCTGCTCCGCTTTATCATGCGGCCCCGCTGCGCTGGTGCATGTCCTTCACGCGCATGGGCGCGACGCTGGTCATCATGGAAAAGTTCGACCCGGAAAAGTATCTGGAGCTGGTCGAGAAGTACAAGGTCACGCACACCCAGCTAGTACCGACCATGTTCGTGAAGATGCTGAAACTGCCCGAAGAGGTCCGCACCAAGTATGATGTCTCGTCGCTGCGCGCCGCCATCCATGCGGCAGCCCCCTGCCCTGTGCCTGTCAAGCAGCAGATGATCGAATGGTGGGGTCCTGTGATCGAGGAGTATTATGCCGGGTCTGAGGGCAATGGCATGACCTGGATCAATTCGGAGCAATGGCTCCAGCACAAGGGCTCGGTCGGCCTGCCGGTCATGGGCGAGCTCCATATCTGCGACGAGGAAGGCAATGAGCTGCCCGTCGGCGAAGCTGGCACCATCTATTACAGCGGCACGACCCCGCCGAATTATCATAACGACCCGGAGAAGACGAAGGGCGCACTCAACCCCAAGCATGCTGACTGGTCGACGCTGGGCGATGTTGGCCGGCTCGACAAGGATGGATTTCTGTACCTCACCGACCGCAAGGCCTTCATGATCATTTCCGGCGGTGTGAACATCTATCCGCAGGAAGCCGAAAACGTGCTGATCACGCACCCGAAAGTGGCGGATGTCGCCGTCATCGGTGTGCCGAATGACGAGTTTGGCGAAGAAGTGAAGGCGGTTGTCCAGCCTGCCGAGGGCATTCCAGCCGATGAGGCGCTGAAGGACGAACTACTTGAGTTCTGCCGCTCACAACTCGCAAAGATCAAATGCCCGAAGACGGTCGATTTCGACCCGGCCCTGCCGCGTCACCCGACCGGCAAGCTCTATAAGCGTCTCGTCCGCGACCGCTATTGGGGCAAAAGCGATTCGACCATCGTCTAGAAACGGTGTGGCTGGGGTGTCCTAGATGCCCCAGCTCGCCGGATCGTCGATTGGCTGTTCCGCCAGAAGGGCCTGCATCCCCTTAACGACGCGGATCACATACCAGACGATCGCGGCCAAGATGATCAGGATGCCGATGATGATGATCGTCAGCACGGCGCCAACCACCATGAAGAGCAGCATCTTCCAGAAAATATTGATCTGGTTTTCATAGTGCGAGCGCACCAGCGGCGAGGCGCTATCCTTGCCGACATAAGCCATGATGACGCCAACAAGCGCCGATACCCCGATCAGGAAACTGCAGAGATAAAGAATATAGACCAGGTTGGCATTGCCCTTCTGGCCCGGATCTACGGTGACAACAGGGTCGGACACGGCAGAACCTCAGGCGGCTTAAGCGGGCGGTGATGTCAAGCTGTCGGTCGGGAGCGCCATTGGCAAGAGCTCTTTCAGTTCGCCGGGGCAATTGCCGTCAAACTGCCTCCCCTTGCGCCAAGGCTTGCAGATCGCGTCCAGTTTTCGCAAGAGTACCCGCCAACAGGCATTCCAATATCTGAGGAAGGAAACACACAAAATGGCTGATCCAATGAAAGTGCACTACAACGACCTGGAATCGATTGCCGGCAAGGAAGTCGGCGTCTCTGACTGGGTGACGATCGATCAGGACCGCGTGAACAAGTTCGCCGATGCAACCGGCGACCACCAGTGGATTCACGTTGATGTGGAGCGCGCGACGAAGGAAATGGGCGGCCCCATCGCGCACGGCTTCCTGACGCTGTCGCTGCTGCCGATGCTCGGTGCGCAAGTGATGCGCATCGAAGGCACGACGCGCGGCATCAATTACGGCTCTGACAAAGTGCGCTTCACGAATATGGTGCCTGTCGGCTCCAAGGTACGCCTGCGCCAGAAATGCCTCGCTGTTGAGGATAAAGCCGGCGGCAAGCAGACCCGTATGGAAGCCACGATTGAAGTCGAAGGCCAGGAGCGCCCGGCGCTCGTCGCTGAAACGCTGACGGTCGTCTACGGCTAGGCCTGAAAATCAGGTGCAATGACAAGGGGCTGGCGGAGTGATCTGCCGGCCCCTTTTTCGTGATTTTCGTCCTTAGAGGCACAAGTCTTGCAGACTCTGACGTTGAATTGCTGCACAGTTTTTGCGGTAACGGCATCGCACGGGCAAAAAAGAAAATTGCCTCGCAGTGCCTGACTGATGTTGAATAGCCTTTCGGCTGCTTCTTTCAAAAAGGGTTCCAAGCCATGCTCGTGAAACCAAAGTCCCTTTTCCTGTCGACCTCGGCCCTCGCCCTGCTCGCCCTGCCTGTCATCGCGCAAGGATCGATGCCGCGATTTGGTGCGATCGATGAGGCCTTTGCTGGTGATGGTGTCTGCAGCGACCCACGCTTTGAAGGCCCGGGCATGGCCGAGACGCCTTCAGAAGATGCGATCATGAGCGATGCGGGCGACTGTGTCGTCGCCTGGGAAGCCGGTGAGATCACGCTGATTGAGGTCGAGGCGGACGTGGAAGACGCCGCTGATGAGGTGATGGACGCGGACACTGAAACCGAGGTCGACGCTGAAGCAGGTACAGAGCCCGAATTGGAGGGCACGGTAGACCCCGCAGACGCAGAAGCTGCTGATGACGTCGTCGAAGAGACTGACATGGAGGCTGAAGGCGAAGCTGAAGCGGAAGGCAAAACGGCTGAAGGCGAAGCGGACGTAGACACAGACGCTGAGCTGGATACTGGCGTCGATCTTGAAGAGGCTGCAGGCGAGACCGAAGCAGACGCGGAGATGGAAGTCGCCGCCGATGATGAAGCTGAGACTGCCGAAACTGAAGAAGCTGTCGAAGCGGAGGATGTAGCTGCCGCCGACGACGTGGACGCAGAGGGGATGGAGCCGGACGCCGTAGCTGTAGTGGAAGAGGAAGTTCCCGCCCCAGAAGAGACCTCGGTCGAAGATGACGCCGCTGCGGAAGAAACCGAAGCGGCGGACCTCGATACTGAAGTTGAGACAGATGCTGAGAATGACGCAGACGCCGAGGCTGACGCTGAGATCGATCCGGCCGCCAACGAAGATGATGTTGCTGCCGGGGGAACAGAGGATCCAGCGCCTGATACCGTTGAGGCATCGGAAGCCGGCGACGCAGTGACCATGGATGAAGCGGCCGCCGAAGACGAAGAGGCCCTCGAACCAGTTGAGACAGACGAGACGGCTGGCGAAGACGAGGTGATGGCTGAAGATACGGTAGACGCCGCTGAAGCCCCGGTCGAAGACGCGGCAGACCTGGCAGACGACGCGCCTGTAGAGGCCGAAACTGAACTGGACGCTGATGACGCGGCAGATGAGGTCGACGCTGAAGCGGCAGAGGGCGAGACGGACGTCGCTGCACCTGCAGAAGACGCCGTCGAGGCCGCCGCCGAGGAAACCGATCCCCTCGAACCGGCTGAGACGGAAGCGGACGCTGAGGCTGAGGCTGAATTGGACGCTGGCGCCGAGGCTGATGTCGCGGAGGATACGTCCGCCGACGCAGCGCCGGACATGACCGCCGACCCTGCTAGTGATGAGGCGGCCGAGGTCGAAGACGCCGCCCCTGCCGAAACTGAAGACGAAGCTGTATCAGACGACGCTGCCGAGACTGAACCAGCAGAAGCAGCGCCAGTCGAGGATGTTACCGAGGACGCGGAACCTGTCGCCGATGCATCCGAAACGGACGAAACCGTGTCTGACGACGCAGCCGCTGAGACTGCGCAGGCTTTGCCCGTCACACCTGCTGATAGCGGTATCGATTTCGGCGATGATACCAGCGAGTTTGCCATGGACGGCGAGTGCGATGATGCCCGCTTCACCGGCGAAGGCATGACATCCACAGCGCTGATCCAGGACGATATCGGCCGCGACGCCACCGATTGCCGCGCGGCGTTCGAAGCAGGTCGGCTGGAACTGCGCGATGCGGCAGCCACCGCCATGCCGGGTGCAACTGAAGCGCCTGTCGCACCTGCGGTGCCGGAAGAGGAAGCAGAGACCGCTCCGGCGGCGTCTACGGCAACCACCCCACCGGCCGAAGATGATGTAACACCGCCGGCTGAGAGTTCGTCGTCAGGCGATAACATCTCCTTCAACGGGATCAATTTCGGCGACAATACCAGCGCGTGGGCAAATGATGGCGAATGCGACGACCCCCGCTTTGAAGGCGATGGGATGACGCAGACGCCGCTATTGGCCGAGGACGCCTATCGTGACGCGAATGACTGCCTCGCGGCCTGGCGAACGGGCGGCCTTCGCATCGCTGAGGAATAGCCGGTCTTGAGCAACATGTCGCCAGAGGCTGTTGAAAGCGGCCTTCGCCCCCATATCTCGACTAACAGATATCGAGACAGGAGTTGAACGACATGCTGCCCCCAAAGCCTGCTGACAATTTCAAGCGCGTGAGCCGTTCGGAGAAGGAATGGCGCGAACTCCTCACCGATGAACAGTATCGCGTGGGTGTCAGAGACGGGACGGAGCGCGCCTTCTCGCCCGGCAACCACAATGATGAAAAGCGCGATGGCATGTATCATTGCGTTGGGTGCGACACGCCGCTCTGGTCGTCGGAACACAAGTTCGACTCTGGCACGGGCTGGCCAAGCTTCTACAAGCCGGTGCGTGAAACCGCCGTTGACACCAAGACCGACTTCAAGATGATCATGCCGCGCAAGGAGTGCCATTGCGCGACCTGCGGGCTCCATATGGGGCACGTCTTCAAGGATGGCCCACCGCCGACCGGCGAGCGCTGGTGCATCAATGGTGTCGTGCTGGAATTCAAGCCCGCCTGACGCACAGATTTCTGGACAGCAGCAATGTAGCCGCTAGGGTTTCACGTTTCTCGATATGGAACGGAGATTTTCCCGAATGCGAATGAGCTTTCTGCTGGCCAGTGCCGCGAGTGCTGCCCTTCTAACAGGGTGCACGTCTCCCACCGGACCCACCGAACAGAGCGACAATACAATGACCGAATCTGCTTCTGACACGCAGACAGCAACCGACGCACGCGCCGAAACCCCGCCGATGGCCAAGCGCGTCCCGGTAGAGATCGAACAGGTCGGACGCACGCGTACCGATAATTACCAGTGGATGAAGGACGAAAACTGGCAGCAGGTCATGCGCGACCCGTCAGTCCTCCGCGAAGATATCCGCGAATACCTTGAGGCCGAGAACGCCTACACCAAGGCCTCGCTGGAAGACCCGACAGAAGAACTGCGCGAGACGCTGCTGGCGGAAATGCGCGGGCGCATCAAGGAGGATGACAGCTCTGTCCCCTCCAAGGATGGGCCATATGCCTATTATGTGCGCTACCGCGAAGGCGGTGAGTATCCGATCTTTGCGCGCAAGCCGGCTGAACAGGCCTTCGATGCCGATGCTCCTGAAACCGTACTGTTCGATGGCGACACAGAAGCAGAAGGCCAGTCCTACTTCTCGATCCGTGGACTGGAGCAGTCGCCAGACCATAAGCTGCTCGCGTCTGCGATCGACACGCAGGGCAGCGAGTATTACACCATCGCCGTACGTAATATCGAAACCGGCGAAGCTGTAGGTGTCCCGATCGAAGGCACTTATGGCAGCTTCGAATGGGGCGCCGATTCAAATCTTCTCTACTGGGTCGAACGCGACGATAATGGCCGACCGACTGCCGTTTTCCAGCGCGACCTGACAACGGGCGAAGATGTCGAGATTTATCGGGAAGAGGATCCAGGCTTCTTTGTTGGTGTCAGCAAATCAGAATCGGAAGAGTTCATCTTCGTGGAGAGCGGCGGTCACACATCCGGCGAAGTGTGGTTCTTCCCGGCGGATGCAAAGAGGCCAGAGCCGACCCTCGTGGCGCCGCGCAAGGAAGATGAAGAGTACGACGTAACACACTGGAATGATGCGTTTTACATTCTGACGAACGCCGAAGGTGCCGTTGATTTCAAAGTGATGAAGGCGCCCATCGAAAACCCTGGACGTGAGAACTGGGAGGAAGTCATTCCGCACCGCCCAGGTACGCTGGTCCTCGGCCTTGATCCTTATAAAGATCACCTCGTTCGGCTGGAGCGGGCCAACGCCCTGCCCCGCATCGTCGTCCGCGCCCGCGAAAGCGGCGACGAGCACACGATTGCGATGGACGAGAGCGCCTATGATCTTGGCCTCGGTTCAGGCGAGTATGACTCGACCGTGATGCGGTATGATTACGCCTCGCCTGCGCGTCCAAGCCAGGTTTTTGATTACGACATGGCAACCCGCGAACGCACGCTTCGCAAGACGCGTGAAGTACCGTCCGGTCACAATGCAGACGATTATGTGGTGGAACGGATCATGGCCCCGGCCTGGGACGGTGAGGAAATCCCCGTCACAATCCTGCGCCGAGCCGATACGCCTGTTGATGGCAGCGCGCCCCTGCTTCTGTATGGATATGGCTCCTACGGCATCACCATCCCGGCGAGCTTTTCTACTTCCCGCCTGTCATTGGTCGACCGGGGCTTTGTCTATGCCATTGCCCATATCCGGGGCTCCCAGGCCAAGGGTTACCAATGGTATCTCGATGGCAAGCTCGAGAAGAAGGCGAACACCTTCAAGGACTATGTTTCTGTGGGGCGCTATCTTATTGAGAACGGCTATGGCGCTGAAGGCCGCGTTGTTGGTCATGGCGGATCGGCTGGCGGACTTCTCATGGGCGCCGCGGCGAACATGGATCCGGAGCTTTTCGGCGGCATCATTGCGGCCGTCCCGTTTGTCGATGTGATCAACACCATGTCGGACGACACCCTTCCTCTGACGCCTCCGGAATGGCCCGAATGGGGGAACCCGATCACGGATGCCGAGGCTTACGACACGATCCTCGCCTATAGTCCCTATGAAAATGTGGCCGACAAGGACTATCCGGCCATGCTGATCACCGGCGGGCTGTCGGACCCGCGCGTGACTTACTGGGAGCCGTCGAAATGGGCCGCCCAGCTGCGCCATGAAGCGCCGGACGCTGGTCCATACTATCTGCGTATCAACATGGATGCCGGGCATGGCGGCTCCACCGGACGGTTTGAGGGTTTGAAAGAGACAGCAATCGAATACGCATTTGCCCTGGCCAGCGTTGGCTTGGTCGACGGCTATGACATTTCGCGTTCGGAGACGTCTTCCGACTAACCCGGCACGTCAAGCCAACAGAACAGAACGCCGGCCCCTCTAGGGGAGCCGGCGTTTTTTGTGCTGCCCCCGAAACCCTCCCCGGCAAGGATGCCGCCGAGGGCAACTTTCCTTCCGCGCAACGAAAATGGCCCGGCATTGCTGCCGGGCCATCATCAATTCTGAATGTCAGATCAGACCGTTCTTAGCGAACGATGATCGTGACTTCCGAACGACGGTTCAGAGGCTCACGCACACCGTCGCCGGTTTGCTTGGCCAGATCGTTCTCACCGCGGCCTTCCGTGGCGATCATGCTGGATGGGATGCCGCGCTCGTTAAGAGCCGTAGCAACCGCACCAGCGCGACGCTCGGAGAGACGTGCGTTGTAGGACTGTGCACCGGACGTGTCGGTGTGGCCGACGATCGTCACAGAGTTCGCAGCACACTCCTGGCGGCTACGGATGTTCGCCACAGCCTGATCGATCACAGCCGAAGCCTGGCTGGTGATGTTCGACTTGTCCCACTCGAAGTAGACCACGAACGCCTGGTTCAGCGTCGAGCACGACGGTGGTGGCGGAGGTGGTGGTGGTGGAGGCGGCGGCGGCGGTGGTGGCGGCGGCGGCGGTGGCGGTGGTGGCGGTGGAGGCGGCGGTGGCGGTGGAGCCGCTGGAGCCGCAAACTGATACCGCAGACCAACCGTCACGGAGTGATCTTCATACTCGCCGCTGTAAGGAACCGGCTGACCGAGCGGTGCGCGGCCATCGAGGTTCAGGTCGTCGACGAAGAAGTACTTGTAGCCGAGGTCAAGCGTCAGACGCTCGGTAAGGCCGTAACCGATACCACCGAGAAGCTGGTAGGCCATGCCGGTGTCGTCGTCGTTGAAGCCGTTGGCGTCGAACGTCTGAACGCCGCCTGCGGTAACAACGCCAGCGCGCAGGTTGGTCGCGCGAGCGTCAACCTTTGCCAGACCGATACCAGCACCGAGGTATGGCTGGACAGCGCCTGTCGGGTTGAAGTCGTACAGAGCGTTGAACATCAGCTCATAGATGCTGATGTTGCCGTCGCCACCAACCGAATAGCCACCATTGGCCAGCGGCGGGAGGTTCAGGATGCTTGCACCGGTGATCGTGGTGGACGGCTCAAGGTCGCCACCGCGGTAACCGAAGGTCGATTCCAGACGGAAGCCGTTGCCGAAGCCATAACCCAGGCCGATTTGAGCGCCGAGCAGGCCGTCGCCGTCGAGTTCCTGATCGCCACCAAGCGCGAATGGCGCATTGGTTGGCGGATCGGAGTCAAGCTCACCGTCGAAGCTGTAGCCCAGATCAGCGCGGCCATACCAGCCGTCCTGAGCGTTAGCGACAGACATTGCAGACGCCAAGGCGGCCGCGGCTGTCGCGCACATAAGAGTTCTTTTCATACTCATCCCCTATTGTGAGCCGAATAGGCACTATTACCCATCGACCGCAGAGACTAAACGGACCATTCCGTGTGGATACCCTCCTAGAACAACTTCGTTCCTGAGACGAGTGTACTAAGAAGGAAAATAGTTGAAACTTCGCGTTTTTTCTAGCAAGCGCGGCGTAAATGCAACATTTTTTCTTGCATGACAGCTCGGCGCCCGGACTTTGCCAGATTGCGGTCATATTTGCGCAACCAAGTCCGGAATAATCGAATCAGGGGGAAATGGTACCGCCTCTCCGGCTTGAACGGAGGACCTCTGGTTCCACAAACCAGCGCTCTAACCAACTGAGCTAAGGCGGCACGCCGGACGCACATACGCCCAAGCGGCTTTGCGTTCAAGACGCTTTCCCGAGTCTGATGCAGTCCCCTGTCCCCTATTCCGCAGCAAGGGGCTGCAGCGTTGTCTCCAAGGGGGTTTCGAAGGCAGCATCCCCCTGTTTCCGGTAGCGAAGGACGCCGTCATCCAGCTTGGCACGGCCGATCTCGAATATGTCCTGGACATAGTTCTGGTTGAGCCGCCAGGGCGCTTCCTGTCCCTGTTTTGGAAGACGGTGAAGCGCACGCGTGACGTAACCAGACGAGAAGTCGAGCCAGGGCGCATCGCCCGGATGCTGATCTGCGATGGGGCGAACCTCTACCGCGCCGGTCTTGTCCATATGCTTGATCAGGCGCGAAACGAATTTGGCGATGAGGTCCGCTTTCAGCGTCCAGGAGGCATTCGTATAGCCGAATGTCACCACGAGGTTGGGGACATTGTTGAACATGATCCCGCGATAGCCATGCAGGCTCGCCGGCTCGACCGGCTGGCCATCAATGTAAAGGTCTGCGCCGCCCATGAACTCCAGCTGGAGTCCTGTCGCTGAGACGACGATATCAGCGTCGAGCGTCTTTCCCGAGGTGAGTTTCAGGCCGGTCTCCGTGAACGTATCGATCGTATCGGTGGCAACGCTGGCCTCGCCAGCCTTGATCGACTGGAACAGGTCGCCATCCGGCACCAGGCAGAGACGCTGATCCCAGGGATTGTAGCTCGGCGTGAAATGCGTACCGACGTCGAAATCAGCGCCCAGTTCCTCCTGCGCCATGCCGACGATACGCGCTTTGACCTTATCTGGACGTCGACGCGCGAGCCTGAAGAACAGCATCTGAAGCAGCGTATTCTTCCAGCGGGTCAGCCCATAGGCTGCCTTTTCGGGCAGGACTTTCCGCAAGCCGAGAGCAACCTTGTCCTCAGCGGGGCGTGAAACGATGTAGGTCGGCGACCGCTGCAGCATGGTGACGTGCGCGGCTTTCTTCGCCATCTCCGGCACGAGCGTCACAGCCGTCGCGCCAGAGCCGATGACGACGACTTTCTTACCGCTATAATCAAGGTCTTCTGGCCAGGCCTGGGGATGTATCACCTGCCCCTTGAAGGTCACTTCCCCCGGGAAGTCCGGTTTGTAGCCGCCTTCATAGGAGTAGTAGCCCGCACACATGTGCAGGATGCGGCAGGTCAGCGTACGTTCAACGCCTTCGGCCTTGTCTTCGACCTTGAGCGACCATAGCGCGGCTTCGGAATCCCATCGCGCTTCGCGGACCAGGTGCTCGAACCTGATCTTGCGATCAATACCGTTCTCGGAAGCGGTCTCACGAACATAGTTCAGGATGGACGGCCCGTCGGCGATCGCCTTGCGCTCTTTCCACGGTTTGAAGTCGTAGCCGAGCGTATGCATGTCGCTATCGGATCGGATACCGGGATATCGAAAGAGATCCCACGTCCCGCCAATTGCCTCGCGGCCCTCAAGAATGGCGTAGGTTTTTCCGGGACAGCGTTCCTGCAGATAATAGGCGGCGCCGATGCCGGACAAACCCGCGCCTACGATCAGTACGTCGAAATCGGGATTTGCCATCCATAGAGAGAACCGCGAATCCGGGCGGCTGTCCAGTTATTATGACTCTGGCGTCACGATTTCATCGCTCTCTTCCACCTCGTCTCGTGGCCAGGCACCAAGGGCGCGATAAACAGCAATGGAGTTGAGGCTACGCACCAGGTTTGCGCGAATGAGCTGCTGGCGCGCATCGTAATAAAGCTGCTGGGAATCGAGAACAGAGAGATAGTCGTCAACGCCGACCCGAAATCGCTCCTCGGAAAGATCGCGTGTGATTTCAGTATCTTCTACCAGCCGGACCAGAGCGTCTACGCGCTGGTCGATGGTCCGACGGACGGCGAGCGCATCGGCTGTGTCACGAAAGGCCAGCTGGATCGCCTGCTCATAATTTGCGACGGCCAGCTGTTCCTGCGCCTCACGCACGTCGAGATTTGACTGACGCGCGCCTGCGTCAAAGATCGGCAGCGAGACGGATGGGCCGAACGACCAGCCAAGTGTACCGTCGAAGAGATCGCCAAGCTCATCGCTGGAATAACCGACCTGACCGGTCAGGGAGATGATTGGGAAGAAAGCGGCACGTGCCGCTGCGATGTTGGCATTGGCAGCCATGAGCTGGCGCTCCGCTGACTGAACATCAGGCCGTGAAAGCAGCACAAGAGAAGACTGGCCTATGGGGATGTCCTCAGCGAGCGGCGTCGGGTCGAGCTTTGCGGCGCCGAGCGTACCTGCTGGAAGGTCAGTACCGACAGCGAGACGAAGGGCGTTAAGGTCCTGTTCGACCTGGGCAGAGAACTCAGCGGCCTGAGCGCGCGCGGTTTCCACACTGGCCGATGCACGGCGAACATCGAGTTCGGTTGCGATGCCAGCGTTGAAAAGTTCCTGGGTGAGATCCAGCGATTCCGACTGGACATCGACCGTGTCTTCAGCGAGCGCGAGCAGCGCCTTGTCAGCGGCAAGCTGCATCCAGATTTCGCCCACCGTGGCGGCGATGGCGATCTTGGCAGCCCGCTCGCCCTCAGAAGAGGCGAGGTAGCTTTGCAGCGCGGCCTCATTCAGCGATGCGACGCGGCCGAAGAGGTCAAGCTCATAGGCCGTGATACCGATGCTGGCGGAGGCATTGTCGAAATTGCCGCCGCCGCCATTGTTGCCGCCAATCGTTCCCCCTTCGGAAAACCCGCCATTCGCGGTCACGGTCGGCAGACGCTGGGCGCGGCTGATTCCGTATTGCGCGCGGGCCAGCTGCACATTGGCTGCAGCGATGCGCAGGTCGCGGTTTTCAGCCAGCGAGAGACGGACAAGCTCGCGCAGTTCTTCGGAAATGAAGACGTCCTGCCAATAGAGCGGCTCCACGCGCTCTCCGTTTGCGTCAGTAACGGGCAGCGCGTCGGGTATTGGCGCAGCCGGTTGCTCATAGGGCTGCGAGATGACGGCGCAGCCGCTGAGCGCAGTGGCAGCCAGGGCGCCGAGGATCATACGGTTTGTCGAGATCATGCGACGGCTTCCTTATTACCAGGTTGTGTCAGGGGCTTCTGGCCCGTGAGTTTGCGGATCATGACATAGAAGAGCGGTGCAAACAGCAGACCGAGAATGACCGAAACGATAAGACCGCCAAGCACGGCTGTGCCGATAGCCTGACGACCAGCAGCGCCCGCACCGGTGCTGAGCGCGAGCGGCAACACACCGAAACCAAAGGCGAAACTCGTCATAAGGATCGGACGAAGGCGCATGCGGACAGCCTGTGAGACCGCTTCAAAAAGCTCTACGCCTTGCTGCTCAAGGTTACGGGCAAACTCGATGATGAGAATGGCGTTCTTTGAAGCCAGGCCCACCGTGGTGAGCAACGCCACCTGGAAGAAGACGTCATTGTCGAGCCCGCGAAGATGGGCCGCGAGTACGGCGCCAGCGACGCCGAGCGGCGCTGTCAGGAGGACGGCAACCGGAACGGTCCAGCTTTCATAGAGCGCTGCCAGGCAGAGGAACACGAACAGGATCGACATGATGTAGAGAAGCGTCGCCTGATTGCCGGCGTCGCGTTCCTGCGCACTGATACCTGTCCATTCCATGTCGAGGCCCTGTGGCAACTGTCCAACGAGAGCTTCCATTTGGTCCATCGCGACGCCGGAGCTCACACCCGGAGCTGGCGCGCCCTGAATGTTGAGCGCAGGCAGGCCGTTATAGCGCTGTAGCTGTGGTGAGCCATAGGTCCAGCCTGTCGTCACGACTTCCTCCAGCGGCGTCATTTCGGTCGAGCTATTGCGAATATACCAGCCGCCAAGATCATCGGGCTGCATGCGGTTGTCCGCCTGGCCCTGTACATAAACGCGCTTGATGCGCCCCCTGTCGAGAAAGTCGTTGACATAGGTGCCACCGAACGCCGTCGAGAGAAGACTTGTGATGCTAGAGACGTCGACGCCGAGCGCCTGCGCCTTCTGGTAGTCGATGTCGATATTGAACTGCGGGCCGTCGGCCTGACCATTGGGGCGCACGCCAGTCAGCTCTGCGCTCTGGTTTGCCATGCCGAGCAGCTGGCCTTGCGCCTGAACAAGTGCGTCGTGACCAACGCCGCCAGCATCCTGGAGGTACATGTCAAAGCCTGACGAATTACCAAGCTGCGGGATTGGCGGTGGGACGATCGCGAAAATCTGGGCTTCGGTACCCTGGGCAAAGTTGCCGCTGGCGGCGCCTGCGATTTCCATGGCGGACTCGCCCGGGCCACCGCGTTCAGACCAGTCAACAAGCGCGCCAAAGGCGATACCGTTATTCTGGCCTTGCCCCGCGAAGCTGAAACCAGCCAAGGTGAAAAGACCTTTGATATTCTCGCCCTGCGCACCGCGATAATATTTACCGACGGAGTCCATGACTTCGGTTGTGCGCTCAAGGCTAGAGCCCGGCGGGAGCTGAACGAGGGTGATGAACTGGCCTTGATCTTCCTGCGGCAGGAAGGAGGATGGCAGACGGACAAAGCCGGCGGCCATCACGGCGACGATCACCGCAAACACACCTGCGAAGATCCAGCGGCGGCGAAGGATGCGGTCAACGATGTTTCCGTAACCATCGCGCATCCGGTCAAAGCCATTGTTGAACCAGACGGCCGGCTTCTGGAGCATCCCCGGTTTCTTTTCGTTATCAGGCTTTTTGAGGATGGTCGCACAAAGAGCTGGCGACAGGATAAGCGCGATCAGGAGCGACAGCGCCATCGCCGAGACAATCGTCACGGAGAACTGGCGGTAGATGAGACCCGCCGAGCCTGGAAAGAACGCCATCGGCACAAAGACCGCAGATAGTGTCACCACGATGCCGATCAGCGCGCCGGTGATCTGACTCATCGACTTGCGTGTGGCCTCAACAGGGCCAAGTCCGTCTTCTTCCATGACGCGTTCGACGTTTTCGACCACGACGATCGCATCGTCCACGATAAGGCCGATTGCGAGCACCATGGCGAACATGGTCAGTGTATTGATCGAGAAACCAAGCGTCAGCAGACCGACCATAACGCCGAGAAGCACGACCGGCACCGCGATCATCGGGATGAAGGATGCGCGAAGGCTCTGAAGGAAAACGAAGATGACGAGGAAGACGAGGATGACGGCTTCGATCAGTGTTTTCTGGACCTCATGAATGGAGGTTTCGATGAAGGGCGTCGTATCGACGGGGAAGGCGTAATCAATATCTTGCGGAAAAGCTTCAGAAAGCCGTTCGACTTCTGCCTTTACGGCCTCCGCCGTTTCCAGCGCGTTCGCGCCCGTGGCAAGCGACACGCCAAAACCAGATGAAGGATAGCCGTTGAATTTCGAATTGAAGGCATAGTTTTCCGCGCCAAGCTCTACCGTGCCGACATCGCCAAGGCGGACCGAGCCACCTTCTGACGTGGTGCGAATGAGGAGTTCGCGAAACTCTTCCGGCGTATTGAGAAGCGACTGGAGTGTCACCGTTGCGTTGATTTCCTGACCGGGAACAGACGGCGCGCCACCAAGCGCGCCGGCAGAGACCTGCGTATTCTGTGCGCGGATCGCGGTGATTACGTCTGCTGGAACGAGGTCGAACTGAACGAGCTTGTCCGGATCGAGCCAGATTCGCATCGCATATTGCGAGCCGAATTGCTGAACCCGGCCGACACCATCAACCCGGCTGATCGAATCGTACATGTTCGAGCGGACATAATCGCCAAGATCGGTCTGGTCGTAAGTGCCGTTCGGCGAATAAAGCGCGGTGATGAGAAGGAAGCCGGTGCTCGCCTTGTCGACGGTTACACCTTGACGCTGCACCGGTTCAGGCAGGAGTGGTGTAGCCAGCGAGAGCTTGTTCTGGACCTGGACCTGCGCAATGTCAGGGTCCGTGCCGGTCTCGAAGGTGAGTGTCACAGACGCCTGCCCCGATGAGCTGGACGAGGACGAGATGTAATCAAGGCCATCAAGACCCGTCATCTGCTGCTCGATCACCTGCGTAACCGAATCCTCGACCGCCTTGGCCGAAGCCCCGGGATAGGAGGCATTCACCGATATCGTGGTCGGCGCGATATCAGGATATTGCGAGACCGGCAGAACGCGCAGCGCCATTGCGCCAGCGATCATGATGACGATCGCGATGACCCAGGCGAAGACCGGGCGGTCGATAAAGAAATTTGCCATGATTATAGAGCTTTATTCTGGCTGGACCAATGTCGCAGGCGACGCCACGGCCGCCATTTCTTCCTGACGCGAGGCGATCACCTGAACGGGCGCGCCGTTGCGAACATTCTGAAAGCCGCTGACGATGACCCGGTCGCCCGGCGATAGGCCATCAGTCACGATCCAGTTCGAGCCATTGGCTTCCTGAATTGTCAGAGGTTTCTGGATGGCCGTCCCATCATCGCCTGCAACGAAGACATAGCCGCCGCCCTGCGGGGTGCGCTGCACGGCGCGCTGTGGGATTGCGTACACATTGTTGTACGTACCTGCGGCGAAAGATGCCTTCAGGAACATGCCCGGCAGGATAAGATTGTCAGGGTTCGGGAACTGGGCCCGCACAATAACAGTGCCGGCTTCCTGATCAACACTGACTTCGGAAAACTCCAGCTGGCCGGAAAGCGGGTACTCATCACCGTTTTCAAACTCCAGCGTCACGGGGACAGCGGCAGAGCGACCAGACGTCGGTCCAAGCGTCTCGATCTTACCTTCTGAAACATCCCGCTTCCAGCGCAGAACCTGCGCGCTCGAAGCCGTCATGTCGACATAGATAGGATCAAGCTGAAGGACGCGGGCGAGTGTCGTTGGCTGGTTGGCAGTCACCAGTGCGCCTTCGGTTACGGCAGAGCGGCCGATACGGCCGGTAATCGGCGAGCGAACCTTTGTGCGCGCCAGGTCGATGCGCGCTCGTTGCAGGGCCGCCCGCTGAATGCCGACATCGGCTTCGGCCTGCTTCTGCGCGGCGACAGCTTCATCATAGGACTGCTGACTGACGGCATTGATGTTGGCGAGATGTTCAAAACGCCGCGCCGTTTCCGTTGCAGCGCCGACGGTTGCCTGCGCACGCGCAAGCGAGGCTTCTGCGCTCTGGACGGCAGCGACGTATTCGTCGGCATCAATCTGGTAAAGCGCCTGATCTTCGGTGACGACTTCGCCCTCCGTAAAAAGGCGGCTTTCAATCAGACCCGAAACCTGCGGGCGGATTTCTGCTTCGGCATATGGTGTGGCACGCCCCGGCAGCGTGCGAACGCTGCCAATCGACGTTGGCTGCACTGGCATGACCTCGACGCGCGCGGCCATTCGCTGTGGGGGTGCTGCCTCTTCAGAGGTCTGCTGACCCGAAGCGTTGCCGCCCTCACCGTTTCCGCAAGCTGCCAGAATGAGCAGCGTTGCACCGGCAGCCGCACCAAATCCCCTTCGGAGGGCCTGTGACGTGAACTTTGTGGATTGGGGCATGTGTTTCCTGCGCGCCGTCATGGGTTCGAAGTATTAAAGCGAAACCAGTTGATTTTCGAATGAACATTCTATTTGTTGCTGCATTGCACAAAGTCAATGACAGGATGTGAAATAGTTGGAACAAAAACCAATACCGATGACGGGCGCTGAGAAGCGGCGCACGGCGAGAATCTCGCAAATCCTTGACGCTGCGGCACATTGTTTTGTCGAAATGGGCTTTCACCGTGCAGGCATGGCGAAGATTGCCGCGCGCGCAAAAATGAGCCCCGGGCACATCTATCACTATTTTGAGAGCAAGGAGGCGATCATCGCGGCCATCGTGGACCGCGAGTCGGCGCGCGCCGCCGAACGCTTTGCCGAATTTGATGCGGTCGATTCAACCGAGCTTGCGTCCGTCATGACCGAACGGGCGGTCCAGTCCATCGCAGAGAAGACCGACATATTGCAGTCAGTACTGAACATGGAAATGCTGGCTGAGTGTCAGCGCAATCCGGAAATTGCCTGCATCATCCATAAGCATGACCGCTATGTCCGCGACCAGCTCACCCACCTTATCCGGGACAAGCTGGGCCTGGATCTCGCTGAAGCGCGCACGGACATGATGATGGTGCAGTTCTCAGGTCTGGCGAACCGGTTGCTTCGTAATCCGGATCTCGACCTCCAAAATATGGTTGTCCTGATGCGCCAGACGATGATGGCGATATTGTCCCCAACATTGGGCCATGAAGCCAAGTGAACCTTTTCTTCGATTGCACGCTATTGATGCATCTATCGACGGAAAAAAGGGACGCACCCCGATGGCAGACACAGCATCGCGGGATAACCCCCTCGAGAATGTCCTCGAGAGGGCTATCAAGGAAGTAGATGGCGACAAGGTTACGTTCGGCGACATTCTGGACTTGTTCGGATCGCGCTCATTCGGACCAATCATTGTCCTTCTGGGCCTGCTCGTAACAGTTCCGCCACTCGGCGCCGTTCCTGGCCTGCCAATGATTGTCGGCCTCGTCATCATCCTGTTCACCGTGCAGATCGTTTTCGGTGCGAAGCGGATCTGGGTCCCCGGTTTCATCGAGAAGCGGTCGATCTCGAAAGACAAGCTGGAAGCTGCAGACAAGAAGGCCAAGCCCTGGCTGAAACGCATCGATGGACTGGTTTCAGAGCGCATCACCATGTTGACCGGTGACTGGGCGGTCTATGCAGCCGCCATCATCATCATCTTTCTTGCCCTTCTGATGATCCCGCTTGAACTGGTGCCATTTGCGGTGGGTGTGCCCGGCGCGGCCATCACGCTCTATGGGCTCGCCATCATGGCACGGGATGGCGTGCTGATGCTGATCGGTTATTTTCTGGCGGCTATTACCACAGCAGTGACGATCGCATTTGTACCGTGGGACAAATTCGCGTCATTCCTCGGCATGGGATAGGCGTCAGGCTGCGTCCGGCCGGAGTAGTGATCGTGCGCGGGCAAGATCATCCACGAACCGGTCATATTCTTCTGCGGCGCGCTGCCTGTCCGGCAATCGCAACAGATAGGACGGGTGAATTGTCGCAATAAGGCGGGTGCCATTGTCCAGCTGAGTCAGGGCGCCGCGCATGTCCTTCAATGCAACCGCTTTGCCGAACACACCGCGAAGCGCGGTTGCACCCATAGTTAAGATAACGTCGGGCGCCACGAATTTCCGCTCCAGATCCAACCAGAAACGGCAGGTATCGATCTCGCCAGCGTTTGGTTTCTGGTGCATCCGCCGCTTGCCGCGCGGGGTAAATTTAAAGTGCTTTACTGCGTTGGTGACGTACGCCTTGCGCCGCTCGACATTCGCTTCGCCCATCGCCTTGTCGAAAAGTTGACCAGCCGGACCGACAAAGGGCTTGCCCGCTATATCCTCCTGATCGCCGGGCTGTTCGCCAATGATCATAAGACGGGCGTCTACCGGTCCCTCTCCGAAAATGGTCTGGCTAGCGCATTCATGGATTGGGCAGCGATCACACTTCGAAGCTGCGCGGCGCGCATCATCCAGTGAACTGATCTCTATGGCTTCGTCTTCAGCGAAGAAGTTCGACATACGCGAGCTTCTTATGTTCGCATCTGTCGATGGCGCCGAAAGGAGCGCGCCCGTGCGCTGTGAGGACTGGCGGATGAGATCAGGGATGAGCTCTGCCTCAGGTAAGTTCTTCCAGTATTTTGCGGGCATCTCCGACAGCATCGCGTCGACCTTGAGCCGGGCAGGATTGAAGATGGAAGCATAATAGGTGCGCCACTGGTCCTCGATGGCGTCTTCTGCCGGCATCTGAGAGCGGTCAGCCCCCGCCGCAAAGGTCAGTTTCTTGCCATCCCAACTGGCGCACGCCTCAGGTGTCAGGATCGTCCAGTCCATGCCGGTGAAACGGCGCATGAAGAAAGGCGCGGTCAGACCGACAATGCGGTTGTCTGGCTCAAACCAGCTCATGAAGACTTCCCGGCCGTCGCGTTCTCCGACTTTACGGAAGCGAACGAAGGCGTGCATCTTGTGAACGTCGCGGCGGATCTGCTTGTCTGCGCCTTTCACCCAGCGGGCAGCATCATTGAGCGGATCGGTCAGGGCCGCCCGGTTGGACTGCAGGTCCCAGAGCAACTGGTAAAGCCAGGCGAAGCGGGCCGGGTCGCGGTGACAGATGACCCGCTTTGCCATGTCGATGAAGGCTTTCGGGACCTTGACCTCTCGCGGTGCCCAGTGAGCGGGCGAAGCAGGTTCAGGCGCGCAAGCGGCGGCAAAGAGATCATCTCCGCCAGCAACACTTCCCGACCAATGGATCTTTGCGGGCGGTACGCCCTGCCCTGCCAGACGCCGAGCCGCATCTCGCCAGCCATCGAAATCCGTTTCGGAAGACAGGCTGATCTGGTGCATCAGAGGAGCTGGAGTTGTTGTGGCTGAGGCACGAACCTCTCACGCAGGGTCACAAGATCGAGCGCGCGGGATGGGTGCCAATCCACAGTTTCGATAAAGTCGCGGCAGATTTTCAGCGAGCGCACGATCCGCGCAATGTGGTCGAGCCGTAGCGTCGTATGCCGGCGCGCCGACAGAATGCGGTTCACCGATTTGGTCCCGAAGCCTGGCACGCGCAGGAGTTCTTCGCGGCTGGCGCGGTTCACATCAACCGGAAACCGTTCACGCCGCTCCAGCGCCCAGGCGAGCTTCGGGTCAAGCTCCAAGTCGAGCATGCCATCCTGGCGTGCCTCGAAGATCTCGTCCTTCTCAAAACCGTAGAAGCGCATCAGCCAATCGGCCTGATAGAGGCGGTGCTCTCTCATCAGTGGCGGCTTGATGAGGGGCAGGTCGCCGGAGCTGTCCTGGATGGGGCTGAAAGCAGAATAATAAACGCGGCGAAGCTTGTAACCTGAATAAAGCGATGCGCTGGTCGTCATGATATCGCTATCGGACGACTGGTCGGCCCCTACGATCATTTGTGTCGACTGACCGCCGGGGATGAAGCGCGGGGGACGCGCCTTGCCCCGCTCCTTGCGGTCAGGCTGGCGCGACTCGATGCCATAACGCACGTTTGCCATGGCCGAGCGGATCACTGTGCCAGACTTTTCAGGCGCATAGGATTTGAGCGAAGCTTCGCGCGGCAGCTCGATATTGATGGAGAGGCGGTCTGCGTGAAGCCCGGCCTGCTCGATCAGCGCCGGGTCAGCCTCCGGAATGGACTTGAGATGAATATAGCCGCCGAAATTATGCTCTACCCGCAGCTTGCGAGCGACCTCGACCATCTGCTCCATCGTATAATTCGATGAGCGGATAATACCTGAGGAGAGAAACAGGCCTTCAATATAATTGCGCTTGTAGAAATCGAGCGTCAGCTTGACGATTTCATCGACGCTGAAGCGGGCCCGTTCCACATTACTCGACACCCGGTTGATGCAATACTTGCAGTCATAGATACAGAAATTCGTCATCAGGATCTTCAGCAACGAGATGCATCGGCCATCAGGCGCATAGGCATGACAGATGCCCATTCCTTCAGTGGAACCTATCCCATTGGTAGAAAGAGAATTTCTCTTGGCCGACCCGGACGATGCACAGGATGCATCATACTTGGCGGCGTCCGCAAGGATGTCCAGACGATCAATTAAAGTACGCTTTCCCATGCGCGGAACATAGCAGGAACACCTAATGAGTAAAAGCAATTCAGCAGCTGTTCCCCTCGACCGAGAAAGCGCGCAGAAAGGATCGTTGGTGATCCAATAGCGCGTGTTGCGCGCTAGCAACGTCAACGGTTCACTGCCAAATGTTAACCATTGCACAGCTAGAAAATCGGAACGCTCGGCACGCGTGTTTGTTTACAGGTTGAGCAACGAGACAGAATGATGACCAATAGACACGAACATAAGCGATCAATGCAGGGCAGCGCCGAGGACCGGCACGCACGACGTGCATTTCGCAATGCGATGTCGGCAGGTCTCAAGCGGACCTATGACCGCGTCTCCGAAAAATCAGTTCCGGACGAGTTCATGCAGCTCCTTCAAGCAGCTGACCAGAAAGCCAAAGCCTAGCACTGAACAAAATCAGGGCAGTCGGCAAATTTTGATGTTGTCAGCAGTCGCCCCATTGCAGTGAAGACGCCAATAGCTACGCTCATGGCATGTCGAGACAGGGCTTCACCTTGCCCCGAGGGATGCAGACGGACTGGCCGACACTCGTCGCCGCCTCTACCGATTTCCGTCGTGATTTGCATCGTCACCCTGAACTGACCTGGCAGGAGAAAGACACGTCCGAAGTTATTCGGACGTCGCTTGATGCGCTTGGCATTCCATATCGTATCTGTGCAGGAACGGGCACTGTCGCAACACTGGCCCCCAAAGCGACGGGCAGGCATGTCGGCTTGCGCGCTGACATTGATGCATTGCCGATCAATGAGGCTACCGGTCTCGATTATAGCTCATCCCATAGCGGGTGCATGCACGCATGCGGGCATGACGGTCATGCCGCAGCGCTGATGTCGACGGCCGCTTGGCTGAAACGCCACGAAACGAGCCTGCCGGGCCCTGTCACCCTTCTTTTCCAGCCTGCCGAAGAAGGCGGGCACGGCGCTAAAAGGATGATCGAAGACGGTGCATTGGCGGGGCTCGATTGTATTTTTGGCTGGCATAACTGGCCTGCCATTCCGTTTGGCAAGGCCGTCTGCCCTGATGGCGCCGTCATGGCGGGCAATGGAACGTTCAGAATAACGCTTCGTGGTGCGGGCGGTCATGCAAGTCAGCCTGAAAATACGCGTGATCCCGTCCTGGCAGCCTCTGCCGTCACCATGGCTTTGCAGCAGATCATCTCGCGCCGGATTACGCCGCAGAATGCCGCCGTTGTCAGCGTGACCTCCATCGAGGCCCCGAGCGGCGAGACCGTCATTCCGGACAGCGCTAAAATGGCGGGTAGCATCCGTCTAGCCAATGCCAAT
The DNA here is from genome assembly GCF_003576345.1 of Henriciella barbarensis. Taxonomy (GTDB): domain Bacteria; phylum Pseudomonadota; class Alphaproteobacteria; order Caulobacterales; family Hyphomonadaceae; genus Henriciella; species Henriciella barbarensis. The sequence goes on from NZ_QWGB01000008.1 coordinate 42,546, forward strand.
GACCGTCCGCTTATCGAAGGTCTCATCAGGGAAATTACTATTTCACAGGCCAAAGCGTACGGGGTCGAGGCGGACGTCGAGGTTTTCCCTCGTTACGACGCAACTGTGAATCACCCGTCTGAAGCGGCCCATATGCGTGAAGCGATCGCGGCAGATCTGGGCGACGGCTGGTACTTCGACCAGATCCCGCTGCCGATCATGGCGTCTGAAGACTTCTCCTATTATCTGAAGGAAATACCGGGTGCCTTCGCCTTGATTGGCGCCGATGACGGCAAGGGCCATCATGAGCCCTGCCATTCACCCCGATACGATTTCAATGACAGGCTGCTGCCGATCGTGACCCGCATTTATGCGCGTCTCGCCGGCGCGCCCCTACCCGACCAAGCCAATTATCTGAACGACTAACCCTAAACACGAATTCGAGGAGAGACCGTCATGGACCTGTTTGAGCGCTGGGAATCGAATGTCAGGGGTTACGCACGGACTTACCCCACCGTGTTCAAATCCGCGTCCAATGCCCGTCAGACTGATGAGGCCGGCAAATCCTATATCGACTTTTTTGGCGGCGCAGGCGTGCTGAATTTCGGGCACAATAATCCACGTATGAAGGAAGCGATCATCAAGTTCATCGAGGCCGATGGCATTCCCCACAGCCTCGATATGATGACGACGACCAAGCGGGATTTCATCAAGGCTTTCACGGAGACAATCCTTGCCCCGCGTGGCTGGGATTACCGGATGCAATTCACCGGGCCTACCGGCACGAACGCCGTCGAAGCCGCGCTGAAGCTTGCGCGCCGCGTGACGGGGCGCAAGCAGGTCATCGCCTTCACCAATGGCTTTCACGGCATGACGCTCGGCGCGCTCGCAGCCACAGCCAATGCCTATTTCCGCAATGCCGCCGGCGTACCGCTGAACCATGTCGAGCGCTTGCCATTTGGCCACCCGCTGGAAGGGATGGAAGAAGTTTATGCCGATCCCTCGTCAGGCTATGAACCGCCAGCAGCGATCCTTGTAGAGCCGATCCAGGCCGAAGGCGGCGTGAATGTCGCCGACGCGGAATGGCTGAAAGCAATCCGCAAGTTCGCGAAAGACCGCGGCGCGCTCTTCATCCTCGATGACATCCAGGCAGGATGTGGACGTACGGGTTCGTATTTCAGCTTCGACGAAATGGATCTCGATCCGGACATCATCACGCTCGCCAAGGGCATTGGCGGTTTCGGCACGCCGCTCGCGATGAATTTGAATAAGCCGGAATTCGACAAACACTGGTCGCCCGGCGAGCATACGGGCACGTTCCGCGGACAGGGCATTTCCTTCATCGCAGGCATGGTCGCCATGGATTATTTCAAGGACGACACCTTCATGGCCGACGTCCGGCGCAAGGGCGAAATCATGGAAAAACGCCTGCAGAAGATGGCGCGCCCGGGCATGGAAGTGCGCGGCAAAGGCATGATGCAGGGTCTCGACACCAAGGACGGCGCATACGCCAAGAAAGTCGTCGCCGAGTGTTTCGAGAACGGGCTGCTACTCGGCGGCTGTGGCAGCGAAGGGCGCGTCGCCAAGCTGATCCCACCTCTGACGATTGACGATGCAGACCTGAATGAAGGCCTCGACATTATGGAGGCGGCCATGGAAGCCGCTCTGGTGCGCGCATGAGACATCGCGATGACATGACGTTTCCACCTGAAGAGTATGCTCGCCGGCTGGAAGACCTGCGCGACCGGATGAAAAGCCGCCGCCTGGATGCCGTGGTTATCTCGGACCCTGAGAACCTCATGTACCTTACTGACTATCAGACGACGGGGTACTCCTTCTTCCAGGCGCTGGTTGTCCCGCTTGACGGTGACTGCTTCATGGTCACGCGGAATATGGAAGAGTCGAACGTCCATGCCCGCACATGGGTTGAGAAGACACGGCCGTATGCGGATAATGGCGACGCTATTCAGCGCCTGATCGAAGCGCTGCGTGAGGCAGGGCTGTATAATTCGACCGTCGGGTATGAGCGTAACTCATACTTCCTGCCAGCCTATCAACAGGACCGCTTCCATTCGGCTTATACAGGCGGACGCCTGCTCGACTGCTTCGGCATCGTCGAAGAAGGCCGCGTCTGCAAATCCAAACATGAAATCGAGATCATGAAGCGGGCCGCACGGGCGACCGAGGCCGGGATGAAAGCCGGTATCGAGATTGCCGAACCTGGCGTCAGCGAAAACGAGATTGGTGCTGCTATCTCGGCCGCCATGTTTGAAGCGGGTGGTGAGCCACCTGCCGTCATGCCTTACGTGACGTCCGGGCCGCGCTCGATGATCGGACATGCGACCTGGGAAGGCCGCACGGTTCAGGAAGGCGAACATGTCTTCCTCGAGGTTGGAGGCTGCTACAGACGCTATCACACAGCCATGATGCGCACGATCGTCATGCAGGAAGAGCTGTCGCCGTCTATGCGCAGTGCAGAAGAGCAAATGCAGAAAGCGCTATTTGAGCTGCGCGACCGGGTTCAACCGGGCCTGACCGTATCGGATGCCGACAAGATCGTGCGGGACATCATCTCGGCCGGTTCTCATGGTGGGTCACTCATCACCCGCTCTGGCTATTCGATCGGCATCGCATTCCCGCCAAGCTGGGACGAAGGCTATATCCTGTCGCTCATGCAGGGCGATCCGCAGATCCTGAAGGAAGGCATGACCTTCCACATCATTCCATGGGTCTGGGGCGTGGACGGCGACAAGACGGTCGGCATTTCCGACACGTTCTACGTGACCGAAACAGGGTGCGAGAGTTTCTTCTCCCTCCCAGAAGAGTTCACGCTTAAACCCGGGAAGGGAAAGCCTTCCGCGCCGACTGCGAAGAAAGCCAATGGCGAGCAGGCTCAACCGGCGAGCTAGCGCCTGTCCAATATTCGAGATCAGGAGATATCCATGCTGAAAGCCGTCAATCCGGCGACCGGCGAGACCGTTCGTGAAGTTGCGCTCGACAGCGAGGCAGACGTCAACGCCAAGATCGAGGCGTCGCTGGCCGCCTTCCATGAGTGGAAGGCCAAGTCCTACGCTGAACGTGCAAAGCTGCTCAGAGCCGTCGCAGCCCATATGCGCAAGCATGTCGAGACGCTTGCCCCCATTATGACCGAGGAGATGGGCAAACCCATCAAGGAAGGTCGCGGCGAAGTCGAGAAGTCAGCCTGGTGTGCAGAGCATTACGCAGACCACGCAGAAGGCTATCTCTCCCGGCAGGTTCTAGAGTCCGATGCGAGCCTGTCCTATGTGCAGCACCTGCCGATTGGTCCCATTCTAGGCATCCTGCCTTGGAATGCACCGTTCTGGCTCGCCTTCCGCTTCGCCGCCCCCGCCCTGATGGCGGGCAATTCCTGTTTGATGAAGCATGACCCGCATGTGCCGGGCTGCGCAGAAGCCATCGAAACATGTTTCCGTGAGGCAGGCGCGCCTGAAGGCTTGTTCCAGGCGCTTTACCTGGAGACGCCGAGCGTCGAGGCGGTCATCCGCGATGACAGAGTGCGCGGTGTCTCCTTCACTGGCTCTTCGCGCGGCGGATCAGCGGTTGCCGGGATTGCGGGGTCGGCGATCAAGCCTGCCGTGCTGGAGCTTGGCGGGTCCGATCCGTCTATCGTCCTGGCCGACGCCGATCTCGACAAGGCAGCGGACGTGCTGACCCTCTCGCGCATCATCAACGCAGGCCAGTCCTGCATCGCGGCCAAGCGGATCATTGTTGAGGAGAGCGTCTACGATAAGGTAGAAGCATTGATGAAGCAGAAGCTGGCCGCGCTGCAGCTGGGTGATCCGCGCAGTGCTGAGACCGATGTCGGACCGATTGCCCGCTCGGACCTTCGTGATGAGCTGCACCGGCAGGTTCAGGAGACAATCGAACAGGGCGCGACCTGCGTTCTGGGCGGAGAGTTGCCTGACGGTGATGGCTATTTCTATCCGGTCACTCTGCTGTCGAATGTCACACCGGACATGTGCGCCTTCAATGAGGAGACGTTCGGGCCGGTCGGTGTGCTGGTGAAGGCGCGCGACGCAGACCACGCCGTAGAGCTGGCGAATGACACGCGCTACGGCCTTGCGGCCAGCATCTGGACTGAGACCAGCCGCGGCGAAGCGATGGCAAGTTCTCTCGACACCGGTCAGGTCAGCGTCAACGGGATCGTGAAAACCGACCCGCGCCTGCCAAGCGGCGGCACCAAGGCGTCTGGCCTCGGCCGGGAACTTGGGCCACATGGCATCCTCGAATTCGTGAATGCCCAACAGGTCTGGATCGGTCCTGCAAAGCCTGCGTGACCAAAGGCTTGGGCGAAAGTCCTGACACAACTTAATCAGGACACGGCAAATTTGTTTCAAGTTTGCCGGGCGCATTTCAGTCGGACTTCAAATCTCGCTCTTAGGCCTGCTTATTGATCGCCCGCAAAAATGCGGGCCCAGTAAGCAGTCAAGAGGGTCAGAATGACGTCCTCCATCTTGCAGGCCTTTACCTTTGCCTCTCTTCTCTGCGGGCTGTCCACAGGTGCGATGGCAGACCCCGCGCCTCGTCAGACCGGTAGTGCCGTCTACCACGCGGCTACATCGCCGGCAGGTCCGGCACAGACCGATCTGACAGTGGTGGTGAACAGGTCTACGCCCATCGCCGTAGGCCGCCCCTTTGCGCGCATTGCGATCTCACAGCCCGAAATCGCTGATGCAGCGCCGACCTCTGACAACCGTCTTTATGTCCGTGGACGCACGATCGGCTCTACCAACATTCTTGTCTATGACGATGATGGTGACCTGATCGAGATCATTGATGTGCGAGTCGAACACGATCTTAGCGCGATCCAGGGCGACATCGCGGCCCTGTTTCCGGAGATAGACCTTGAGCTGCGCACCGTGGCGCAGCGGCTTCACGTGCGCGGCAATGTGCCGGATGATGAAACCGCCGCAGAGATCATGCAGATTGCGGCGAGCTATGCGCCCGACGCCGTGATTGACGCGCTCGACGTAAACAGCCCGCAGCAGGTGATGCTGGAAGTGCGTTTCGTAGAGGCCTCGCGTGAAGACGTGAAGGAACTCGGTATTGGCGGCGAAGTCAGCCGTGCGGGGGACTTCCTCTTTGCGACAGGCTCTGAGCTACTCTCTGGCGGCGCACCGAAATCCATCCTCAGCCTGCTCGGCGCTTCTGGCGGGGTGAATATCGATTTCTTTCTTGAAGCCCTGGAAGAGCGCGGCGTTATCCGCACCCTGGCCGAACCGAACCTTGTCGCTCGCTCTGGGGAGACTGCGAGCTTTCTCGCTGGCGGCGAGTTTCCAGTGCCGGTTGCCGCCGATGAAGACACGATCAGCATCGAGTTTCGCGAGTTCGGTGTGAGCCTCGAGTTTACGCCGCGCATTCTGTCGAACAACCGGATGAGCCTCGAAGTCAGCCCTGAGGTTAGCCAGCTCGATCCGCGCAACTCGGTTCGTCTTGCAAGCGTCGAGATACCGGCGCTGAGCGTTCGCCGTGCGAACACGATCATCGAGCTTGCCGATGGCGAAAGCTTTGCGATCGCCGGCCTGATCCAGAATACGGTAGACACGACATCAGTTCAGACGCCGTGGCTGGGCGATGTGCCTGTGCTCGGCGCACTCTTCCGGTCCAACCGTTTCCGCGAGAATGAGACCGAGCTGATCATTATCATTACCCCGCGCCTCGTCCTGCCGACACCGGCTGGGACGCGCATCCCGGATCCGCTGACGAACAATCCCATGCCTTCCGAGGCTGAACGTCTGCTTCTGGGAAACCTTGATAACGACGAAGGCCCAAGCCGCGCGTCGGCTGGGACAAGCACGCTTCGCGCCCCCTCTCCTGTGGCGGCCCAGCCTGTCGCCCAGTCTTCACGCCCGGATCTTGGCTATGTGCCGGGCATGGGAGGCGAGTAGGCATGAGCGCCACACCGCTTCAGGCGACAGGGCCAGTGCGCCTTCATGTCTTTGCGCCCGGTGGGCACGAGGCATTGGTGGCGGCTAGCGCAAACCTGCCGACCGTCACCGTTACCAGCCATGTGAGCCCGGGCGCCGCGCTTGAAGCGGCGCAGGCTGAGCGCGGCGGCGTTCTGGTACTAGAGAATGCCGGCACGTTCGATCTTGTCGAACTACTGATCCGCGTCTCTGAAACCGCCTCCAGCCTGCCGGGCATCGTGATTGGTGAGAATATTCCGATCCTCGCGGTAAAGCGGCTGATGTCACTGCAGCGCTGGGACATGCTGCCCCCGCCGATTGCACCTGCTTCACTGATCGAGGCGCTGGAGCTGGTCTGCAAGCAGGACAGTTCCGGGGCTGATAGCGCTTCTGGCAAGTGCTGGACGGTGACCTCATCTGTAGGCGGAGCCGGAGCAACGCTGGTCGCTGTTGAGCTTGCCTATCAGCTCAGCCAGCGCGAGACGCGCGGCAAAGTCTGCCTGATCGATCTCGATTTCTTCGATGGGGCCTGCGCCTCCTATCTCAATTGCCCGGCCAATCTCAATCAGAGCGCGCTGACGCAGTCCGCTGACCGCATTGATGAGGCCCTGCTGCAGGCTTTCATCACCCATCACAAGAACGGGATCGACCTGCTTGCCGCACCGCGTTCGCATCGGTTGTGGAATGCGATCAAGCCGGAATCGATCCTCAAGATGCTCGAGGTTGCATGCAGCCTCTATGATCATGTGATCGTTGACCTGCCCCGCTGGCCATCGCCCTGGATGGCGTCTGTGGTGACGGGCGCGGACGAGAATATCGTGATGAGCGAGCTGACCGTCCCGGCGCTCCATGCCGCACGCAGCCGAGCCGAGGATCTCGAAGACGCCTCCGAAGGCATCGTTCAGCCACGCATCGTGCTGAACCGGATGTCGAAGAAGCTGTTTGGCGGCACCGTGACGGTAGCACAGGCAGAAGAAGCGATCGGCCGCCCCGTCTTTGCGACGATCGTTTCTGAATGGGAGGCAGCGCTCGCCGCCGTCAATTTCGGCCAGGCAGTTAGCGAAGCCAAGCCCGGAAATCGCCTCACGAAGGATATCAGCCGCCTCATCGACCTCCTCGAGGCAGGCAACGACCCCATGGTTCAGTCGCCCCCGCGCAAAAAGAAAGCCTAGATGGCCCGCTTTTCCCTTCTTTCCCGAAATAACTCAGCTGCTGCAGAAAAACCTGAGCATGAAACCGCAACGCCCGATCGAAGCACGGTCGAGACAGCAGCGGAGAACGGACCACTTTTCTCGGCCGATGATGCCGATGAGGAAGAGGTCGAGCCGGAAGAAAATTCAGCCTCGACCTCGTTCGACCTTCTCGACGCAAAACTGCGCGTGCACAACAAGCTGATCGACGAGCTGGACCTCTCGGTTCTCGACAAGCTCGACGAAGCGGAGATGAAGAAGCAGGTCGGCCGACTGGTTTCAGAGATCGTTCGCGATGAGCGGATCCCGATGAACCAGGCCGAAGTGCTGGATTTTGCGGACTCCGTCTATCATGAGATGACAGGTCTCGGGCCGCTGGAGCCACTACTTGCCGACCCAACAATCTCTGACATCCTGATCAATGGCGCCAAACAGGTCTATGTGGAGCGGCGCGGTGAGCTCGAGCTTTCCGAAGCCAAGTTCCGCGACAATGCCCACCTTCGCCGTATCGTTTCGCGCATCGTGTCTGCCGTTGGCCGCCGCGTCGATGAAAGCCAGCCGCTGGTCGATGCGCGGCTTCTGGATGGCTCGCGTGTTAACGCAGCGGTCGAGCCTGTGGCGATCGATGGCCCTCTCGTCTCCATACGGAAGTTCTCAAAGAAACCTCTCACTCTGGAAAAGCTGATTGGTTTCGGCGCGATGCCGGAAGAGGTCGCCGAGTTTCTGTTTAACGCCGTGAAGTGCCGCGTAACCTGCATCATTTCAGGTGGTACCGGTTCAGGCAAGACCACGCTACTGAATGCCCTCTCCAAGGCGATTAGCCACAAGGAACGCCTGATCACGATCGAGGACGCCGCAGAACTTCAACTGCAGCAGCCGCACGTGGCCCGCATGGAGACGCGTCCGCCCAACCTGGAAGGCAAGGGCGAGATCCGCCAGCGGGAACTGGTCAAGAACGCTCTTCGTATGCGCCCTGACCGGGTGATCCTGGGTGAGGTGCGTTCCGAAGAGGCCTTCGACATGCTTCAGGCCATGAATACCGGCCATGAAGGATCAATGGCGACGATTCATGCCAACAATCCGCGCGAGGCGATCAGCCGACTTGAACAGATGGTGGCGATGGGCGGCCTGCGTATCTCGTCTGAAGCCGTTCGCGGCCAGATCGCATCCGCCATCGGCATCATCATCCAGGCCCAGCGCCTCTCCGACGGCTCGCGCCGTATCACCCATGTAACCGAAGTGACGGGCATGGAAGGCGACATCATACAGATGCAGGACATCTTCCTGTTCAATCGACTACGCACTGGCGAAGACGGCACCGTTATCGGCGAGTTCCGCGCCACCGGCCTCCGCCCCAAATGCCTCGATGAAATGCAAAGGCGCGGCGTCCAGCTTCCCATGGAGTATTTCGACCCATCCAAGCCGCTTCTCGAAGTGCCGGGGAAATAGATGGAGACTTCGGTCGTCATCTATGTGCTGGCTTTCGCTTCGGCGTTTCTTGCCGCTCAGTCAGTCCTCGGTTTTGGTCAGGGCGCGGTAGAAAAGACGCGACTGAACCGGCGGCTGCGCGTGCAGGAAAAACAGGCAAGTGTTGCCGACCTCATCGTCGAACTTCGACGTCAGCGTGGACAGGACAGGGAGGGCAATGGCCGCCTGTCGCTTCGCTGGTTCAACGACCTCGTGACTCGTTCTGGACTGCCCTATGACCCGGTCACCTGGTCGATGATTGCACTAGCGGTCGGCGTCGTGACGGCGGCTGCCGTGTTCTATTTCACTGCCAGTCTTATGCTGACGCCTGTGACAGGCATTCTGGCATCGACCGTACTGCCAGTCTTTTTCCTCAAGATGAAAGCCGCTGCCCGCGATCGCCAGCTGGGCGAGCAATTGCCAGATGCCCTTGAAATCATTGTCCGCAGTCTTGAAGCTGGCCATCCGGTTCCGACAGCCGTCTCGCTCGTCGGCCGCGAAATGCCAGACCCGATCGGGTCTGAATTCGGCATGGCCGCCGATGAGATCGCCTATGGCTCCAGCCTTGAAGAAGCGGTGAAGAAACTCGCCGAGCGCACACAGCAGCCGGATGTCGAGCTCTTCGCTGCAACCGTGCGCCTGCAAGCGCGCACCGGGGGCAATCTGGCAAGCCTTCTGAAGGTGAACGCATCGACGGTTCGCGCGCGCCAGAAAATGCGCCTGAAGGTCAAGGCAGCCTCATCCGAAGGGCGTGCTTCCGCGCTGATTCTGACCTCGGCGCCATTCATCGTCATGGGCGCGATGCACATGCTGACCCCCCATTTCTATGGCAGCGTCATCGATGAGAAGCTCGTCCAGTATGGCCTCGGAGGCTGCCTTGTTTGGATGGCCATTGGCAATCTCGTCATGCGCAAGATGATCAGTTTCAAGGTCTGAGGGGAATGATGCCGCTCAGCCTCCTGCAGAATGCAGACTTCGCGCTCGTCTCAATTCTTGCGATTGTGACGCTGTCTGCGCTTGCATTTGTCTGCGTGAAACTGATCCGGGGCCTGAAAGCCAAAAAGAAGATGGCCCAGCGGCTTGAAAGCGATGCGGCACGCCGCGTTCGGGCACAGGCCCAGACTGCCAGCCAGAAACGCGACCAGATGATCGAGGAAATCGGACGGCGCTTTTCTGACCCGAATTCCGAAGCGCTGAGCAAGCTGCGCGCCCGCCTGTTCAAGGCTGGCTATTATTCGAAAGCTGCGCCCTACCTGTTCATCGGTATCCGTTTTATCGCGCTGATCGTACCGCAACTCCTCCTCCTCGCGACGTGGCCACTTTATGGTCATATGCTGCCGGGCAATGGCCTCATGCTCGCTTCGGGCGGTCTGGCCGTGATCAGCTTCGTGGCCCCGTCCTTCCTGTTGGACAAAAAGCTTTCAGGTCTTCAGGACCAGTATCGTGAAGGATTTCCCGACATGATGGACCTGATGGTGGCCTGCGTCGAGGCTGGCCTCAGTCTCGATGGCGCGGTCCAGCGCGTGTCCGAAGAACTGACGCAGCGCTATCCGAACCTCGCCGATCACCTGAAAATCATGAACCTCGAAACCCGCGCCGGGAGAGCCCGCACCGAAGCGTGGAAGCATTTCGCAGACCGCCTTGGCCTCGATGAGGCGCGCGCGCTCGCCACCATGCTGCGCCAATCCGAAGAGCTCGGCACTAGTGTGGGGGAAACATTGCGCGTCTTCGCGACCGACATGCGCGAGAAGCGGATGCTGTATGCAGAGGAGAAGGCGCTCGCCCTGCCCGCCAAGCTGGTCGTTCCGCTGATCCTGTTCGTTTTTCCATCGCTGCTGACCGTGCTCATGCTGCCTGCGGTGGTTCGCATGATGGATGTCATGGCGGCGACGGCCTGAGTACATCCAAGACACGGTAAAGCTGTCAATGCCGGCGGCGCACGAGAATGATTTCGGTATACTGAACGTAAGTGACCCGCGCTGACAACGAAGCAGAGGCGGTAAGCTGAGCCGCAGCCGCTACGGGCGCGCGCTCCGGCTCGAACATATCTGACATCAGTACGGACAAAGGCACGGATGGGTGGGTCAGAACAGGTTCACTGATGGACATGGCCGGGCTACCGGCAGGCTCCAAAGGCGCTGCCTCTGCCAGTAGCATGACAGCATCGGGCGTTTGGACTCCTGCCTTGCTGGGCGCACTTTTCTCAGCCGCCCAACATGCATTGACGAGCGCGACCACGAGGACTGCCCCGACGCACAAAACAATGATCAGTGTCAGGCTCATGAACACATCCCGCTTGCCGCGCTTCCATATGAAACGCGAAAGCCGGATTTTCCGCAAGATACGGTTTCGAGGCTGGGAACCGCCTGCAGGTTATTGGCTGGACGGCACCCGGACCTTTGATTCCTGATCGCCCATGATGATGGCGACCTGGGTACCAGATGGCTGACGCGGCGCAGCTGGTTTCGGGGACGATGCGACCTGGCGGGGCGCTGGCGCGGGTGAACGAAGCCGCACTGCCTCTGCCATCTCATAGGCGTCATCGGCGCTGCCGCGAAGGGCTAGTGAGAGCGTGCCGGACTTTCCGGCGACAGAAAGCGTCTGGGCCTGTTCCAGTGTGACGGCGAGCGTTGCGGTGCGGAATGGCGAAGGGTCGTTGCCCGCGACATCATCGTTCAGATCCAGTGCCATGACTTCGATATTCTGGAGCAGGACTTCGGCGCTGGCTCCGCCTGAACGGACTGGCAGGTCGTCCACGAGCGCTGCGCCATCATTGGCCATAAAGATGATATCGACCATGTCGCCCGGAAGGACAAAGCCAGCCACGCCGGACACGTCAGTCATCTGGATTGTATAGGCGCGCATGCCGGGACGGATCTTTGACGACAGCGACGCGCGCATACCGATGGCGAGCAGCATTTTTTCCGACAGGATTTCCCCGCTGGAGATCTCAATCAGTGTCGGACGTTCCAACCCTGTCTCTTCAAGCTCGTCGCGCGTCTCGAAGGCCCCGCGAGGGAGATCTGTCACCGGGATCGCTTCGGTCTCGAACCAGGCCGGGTCCAGCGCGACGCCGCGCGGAATATCGCGCACAGCCACGAGAACATCGCGGGTTTCGATCACCACGGGTTGGGTCTCGACCATCTCGGCGGGCGCCGCATCCTTATCACCGCCGCCAAGCCAAAGACGCGCCCCAAGGACTGCGGCCCCGCCAAAGACGAGAGACAGCACAAGCGAGACGATCGGAGACATTTTCACGAGGCGGGCCCTCCAGATAGCTATTTCCAGCTGAAGGTAGCTCGGCGGGGTTTAAACCTTCCGCAAATGCAAAGCCGTCATTTCACCCGACCGCTTAACCAAGAACCTCGCCCGCTGTTTCTTCCTCTACCGGCACGAGATCGACAGCCTGCGACCCGGCCTGTCCGGACGCCGACTTCAGGACGCCCTTGACCGGCGAGACGTCCGAATAGTCCCGGCCATAGGCGATCACGATATGGTTTGTCGCAACTTCGCACGCATTGGTGGGGTCGTACTCAATCCAGCCAAGCGCCGGCCCGCACCAGGCCCGGACCCAGGCGTGCATGGCGTCTGCGCCTTCGAGGCGCGGTTTGCCAGGCGGCGGTTCGGTACGCAGGCATCCGCTGACATAGCCCGCCGGAATGCCGACGCTACGCAGCGCGGCGATCATGATGTGGCTGAAATCCTGACAGACGCCCTTGCGCGCGGCAAATGCGTCTTCGTGGCGCGTATCGACCGACGTCGCAGAAGCATCGAAGGTCATCTCCTCATGCAGGCGTTCGCCTAGCCGGTGCACGACATGACGTGTCGGCGCGTCCAGCGGAACGAGGTCCCGAACATAGTCCTGCAGGACGAAGTCTGGCCGGATCCGCGGCGTGGTACCGAGAAAGTGAAGCGGCGAGTCCGGCGCCAGGCTTGTTATCCCGCTGATGATTTCAGGCATCGTTTCGAGGTTGGTTGACACCGACTGCGGCGCGGGCGGCTTGTAGCGCTGTACGCGAGCGGTAAGGCAGGCTTCAAAGCGCTGATGGGCCTCTGCGAAAACGACTTCACTCGTCCAGTTGCCGAAGAAGTCCCGAAAGCCACTGCGTTCAGCAGGTTCAGGCGACACGGTGAGAACCTGCTCGGTCACCGACTGAACGCCCGGCAACTCCAGCGGCCAGAGGTGAAGCAGGTGCCGTCCCGCGAGTACCATGCCGCCATAGCGATAGGAAATGCTGAGTTTGAGATCATAGAGCATGGGAGGACTGCTTTTTAGCTCATGAATATTCGCGTGAGGCCATCAGAAATCGCCGCTACCTTTTTACGGAACTGGGCGAGATAATCAGAGCGGATATCGTCCGGCGCAAGCGCCGCGAACGTCTCACGCAGCGTGGTGCAATCGCGGAGTAATTCCTCGCTCCCGGCCGATTTCATCAAGTCCGCGAGTGGGTTCATCTGCCGCTCAAGTTCATTGAGGTGGAAGATAAGCGAGCGCGGGTTCAGCTCGTCCAGAGCGGCCAGCTCGGCAACTGATGGCCTGCTCGCCTGAAATCCGTAACGGCGTCGATGCGAGATGGAGCTGTCGGCGTATTCCAGCGCAAGGTCCAGACTGCCGAGCGGGGCGTCCTCGGCGAGGAAGCTTGCGAGCGCGGAAGACAGCGCCATAAGACGTTCGATGGACCTTCCGAGACTGAGGAAGCGCCACTCGGTGAAGCGGTACATGTTGTCCTGCAGCAGGCCAGTAAAGGCACTCGACTGGCGCAACAGGACGCCCATTTCCTGCGCTGCGCCATCACCGGGCGGCACATTACGTGACAAGGCGTCATCCAGCCGATCGCTTAGCTGGTTAATCGCGGCCCAACCGTCCGGCGAAAGCCGGTCGCGCACGCTTTCGGCCGCGCGTAGCGCAGACCGGATCGTACCTTCCAGCGCTGGAGGAATGGAGACCTGCGTGTCGAGACCGATAAAAGTGCCATAGCGAGTGAGGTGAACTAGAAGCGGAGATTGCGGCGATGCCGCCTCGGCAAGCCGTTCGTGGCGGGCGCGGTTCAGACGCGTGAATCCTTCCGCGCGCTCCATATAGCGGGCGAGCCAATAGAGGTTTTCAGCCGCCTTACTCGGCAGTGCCCCCTGTTTCGCACGCGGTTCCTTCGCCTGCCCGCTTGCGAGGCGTGTGACCGTGTCCACCGGATCGTCGCTGACAATCCAGACATCGGCCACTGAGCTACCGGCCTGCATGCTGAGGCCATTCGAATTCGTCTTTGAGCCGATACGGGCAAAGCCACCGGGCATGACGCACCAGCCATCTGTCGTGCGCACCATGAAGACACGAAGGCTCATGGGACGCGGAACGAGCACGCCATCAACCCAGGCCGGTGAGGTTGAGAACGACACAGTTTCCTGCCCGACCAGAAGTTCGCCTTCGGTATCCATCAGGCGTTTCGCGAAGTCAGCACCCTGCTTTCGAAGCTGGCTGCCCATAATCGTGGACTCGTCAGGGTCGAACATCTGCCGGGTCGACAGCGCCGGTCCGATAAGCATGTTCTCGAGCCTTGAGAGCACGTGCTCGCGCTCGGCTGGCTGTCCGCACCACCACGTCGCAATATTGGGCATTGCGAGCGGTTTACCCGCCAGACGTCTCGATATGCGGGGCAGGAATGCAAGCAGCGCGCGCGATTCAAGTATGCCTGCACCAAGTGCGTTCACGACGGAAACATTACCCCGGCGTACAGCCCCGACCAGCCCCGCCGTACCGATCTGTGAATCTTCGTCCAGCTCAAGTGGGTCGGCATAAAGCGTGTCTAACCTGCGCCAGAGGACGTCCACCGGCTGTAGGCCCGATACCGTCCGCACAAAGACCTTACCCTGTTTGATAGTGAGGTCTTCCCCCTCGACCAGTAACAGGCCGAGATAGCGAGCGATGTAGGACTGCTCGAAATAGGTCTCGCTGAAGGGGCCGGGCGTCAGGATTGCTACATGCGCCTCCTGCGAGGCTCGCATGTTCAACAAGGCCGTGCGGAACTCGGAGAAGAAACCGGACAGGCGGTAAACCTTTGCGTCGGCATAGTGTTCAGCGAAGATGCGGGAAGTCGCAACGCGGGTTTCGAGTGCGTAGCCTGCCCCCGATGGCGCCTGCGTCCTGTCATTCATGACCCACCACCTGCCGTCCGGGCCGCGACTGATCTCGAAGGCAACAAAGTTGAGATGATAACCACCGCGCGGCTTCACCCCGACGAGCGGGCGGATCCATTCGGGGCTCTGAGCAATAAGCTGTCCGGGCAATGCGCCATCCGCAACGAGCTGGTTCGGACCGTAGAGGTCTGCAGCCACCGCCTCCAGCAGGTCGGCACGTTGCTTCAACGACCCGGCGATCTCCTCCCATTCCGTGGTATCAATCAGTACGGGCATATGACTGAGTGGCCATGGCCGCTCTGTTGCACTATCTTCAGTGTACTGACGAAGAAAAACGCCGGAGTTTCTGAGGTAGGCATCGCCTCTCGAAAACATCTGGCGAAGCGTGTCGGGGTCGTGCTCGGATAGGTGCGAGATGAAGTTCTGCCAGACTGGCCGGATGCGGCCATCACTGTCGAGCAGTTCATCCGGGACGCCCGGCACAGGCCTGTACTGCGCCAGCAGACGAAATAGCGTTTCTTCTGCTGCCTTCCGGGGCCGTGACATGATTTAGACGCCCTGCGGCCTGCGCAGGTCCAGCGTCAGAGGAAACTCTGGGTGAACCCTTTCGGTTTCTGGCACAAAGCTTCCCGGCTTGTGTCCTTGCGGCTCGAACCGGGCGAGCCTTCGGGCTTCAGCCTCATTCGAGTTGACTGGGAAGGTCTCATAATTGCGGCCACCCGGATGCGCGACATGATAGACGCAGCCGCCAATCGCATGCCCGCTCCAGGTATCAAAGATGTCGAAAGTAAGCGGTGTATTCACCGGCAAGGTCGGGTGAAGCGACTCTGGCGGCGCCCATGCCTTGTAGCGCACGCCGGCGACTTCGCTTGCGCTGCCAGCTGACTGGGTCAGCGGCATGCGCCGACCATTGCAGGTTACCGCAAACCGGCCGGGCGCGCCTGATTGTAATTTGACCTGCAAGCGCTCCGCCGAACTATCCGTATACCGAACAGTGCCGCCGATAGCGCCCGTTTCACCAAGAACGTGCCATGGTTCGATCGCCTGACGCAGCTCCAGCGTGGTACCTTCATAGGTAACCTCACCACAGAACGGGAAGCGGAATTCGAACTGGGCTTCATACCATTCAGGTTTGAGGTCGAAGCCGTGCGTCTTGAGGTCTGCCAGCACTTCCATGAAGTCCTGCCAGACAAATTCCGGCAGCATGAACCGATCATGCAGCCGCGTACCCCAGCGCACCGGCGTGCCCTCTACAGGGCTCTTCCAGAAGCGCGCAATCAGGGCGCGGATCAATAGCTGCTGAGCAAGGCTCATCCGCGCATTGGGCGGCATCTCGAATGCCCGGAACTCAACAAGGCCAAGACGGCCGGTTGGCCCATCGGGTGAGAACAGCTTGTCGATGCAGATTTCTGTGCGGTGCGTATTGCCCGTTACATCGATCAGCGCATTCCGAAGCAGCCGGTCGATCAGCCATGGGGGAATGCTCCCCTGCCCCGGCGCGGGTATCTGCGACAGAGCAATCTCAAGTTCGTAAAGCGTGTCATTGCGCGCCTCATCGATGCGCGGTGCCTGACTGGTCGGGCCGACGAACAGGCCGGAGAAGAGGTAGGAAAGGCTCGGATGCCTCTGCCAATGAAGGATGAGGCTTTTGAGAAGATCCGGCCGGCGAAGGAACGGGCTGTCGTTCACATTCGCGCCGCCGACGACGACATGATTGCCGCCACCCGTGCCGGTATGGCGGCCATCAATCATGAACTTGTCTGTGCCAAGACGCGTCTGGCGCGCCTCTTCATAGATGGCTTCGGTGGTCGCGACGCACTCTTCCCAGTTATGAGCCGGATGAATGTTCACTTCGATGACGCCCGGGTCCGGCGCAACGCGGATCACGTTCAGGCGCTCGTCCGATGGCGGAGCATAGCCCTCAATATGGACAGGCTTGCCGACGGCCTTTGCCGCTTTTTCGGCTGTCGAAACCAGCTCCAGATAGTCCTCGAGCGCTTCGGTCGGCGGGATGAAGACGCAGAGATGGCCATCACGCGCCTCGACGCTGAGCGCGGTGCGAACGCTGGCGCCTTCCTGCGAAGTCATTTGCTGCTGGCGCACATCCTGTCCCTTTGCCGCCTCGGTGCGGCTGGACACGTTCTGGCGTGCGTCGGGCGCTGCATTGCGCTGCTCGACTGCCTCATTGATCGAGTATTCCGGCAGCGGCCCGCGCGGCTCTGCCGGATCGGTCACATGCATATAGGGATAGATGGAGGGAGCGAGATGAGGCAGCGCTTCCAGCGGAAGGCGATACCCCGCCGCGCTGTCGCCCGGTACCAGGAACAGCCTGCCGCGCCGGAATGACCATTTCTCAGTGCGCCAGCGTGCGGTCGCCGCCTTGGCCTGCCAGCGCTGAACGGGAAGAACGAAGGCCACCGGTTCTGTCAGCCCGCGTTCGAAGACCTTGGCGATGCGCTGGCGCTCCTCAGGGTCTTTCAGCTTTGAGTTTTCAGGTGTGACATTGTCTGGCAGCCGGCCTTCGCGAAGGATCCACTCTGCAGGGTCTTCATAGGCAGGTTGAACCACCTCATCAGGCAGGCCGAGTTCGGCCGCCATCGCTTCGGTCATCTTGCGCGCATCATCTGCCGTCGCTCCGGTGTCTTCACCTTCATGGGCGATGAGGTCAGCGTCGCGCCAGACCGGCTTGCGGTCGCCGCGCCAGTAGAGTGAGAAAGTCCAGCGCGGCAGGCTTTCGCCCGGATACCACTTGCCCTGGCCGTAATGCAGCATGCCGCCCGGCGCGAAGCGGTCACGCAGCCTGCGGATCAACTGGTCTGCCAGGGCGCGCTTGGTCGGGCCAACGGCAGCGGTATTCCATTCGGCGCTTTCGAAATCATCGATGGAAACGAAGGTCGGCTCACCCCCCATTGTCAGGCGCACATCCTCTTCCTGGAGGACGGCGTCGACCTTCTGACCCAATGCATCGAGATCCGACCAGCTCTCATCAGAGAAGGGTTTGGTGATGCGCGGATGCTCTGCCACGCGGTTGATCTTCATGTCGAAGTCGAACGTGGTCTCCGTCTCAGGGTCGCCGCTGAAGCCGCCGGAGATTGGTGCCGCGTTCTGGTAGTGCGGTGTCGCCGCCAACGGAATGTGACTTTCACCGGTCATAAGGCCGGACGTCGGATCAAGTCCGACCCAACCGGCGCCCGGAATGTAGGCTTCGACCCAGGCATGAAGGTCGGTAAAGTCATGGTCAGTGCCAGCAGGCCCATCAAGGGAAGCAAGATCTGGCTTCAGCTGGATGAGATAGCCAGAAACGAAACGGGCCGCGAAACCAAGCCGGCGCAGCACCTGCACCAGCAACCATGAGGAATCCCGGCAGGAACCAGAACCCTTACGAAGCGTGGCTTCAGGTGTCTGAACACCCGGCTCCAGACGCACGATATAATCAACGACCTGCTCTACCCGCCGGTTCACGTCGACAAGGAAGTCGACCGTGTTCATCGGGTCTTCGGGAATAGTGTCGAGGAAGGCTTTCAGCAGTGGCGTCAGCCGGTCAGGTCGCCGGTAGATTTCAAGGTCAGGCGCATATTCGTCAGCGTACTCGAACGGCCAGGTCTCGGCCCGCTCCTCGACGAAGAAGTCGAAGGGGTTGTAGACCGTCATGTCGGCGACAAGGTCGACTTCCACCTTCAGCTCACGCACGGGCTCAGGAAATACGAAACGCGCCAGCCAGTTGCCGTACGGATCCTGCTGGTGGTTCACGAAATGCTTGGTCGGCGAGACCTTGAGGCTATGCGACACGATCCGGGTGCGCGACTGCGGCGCAGGCCGCAGACGGATGATCTGCGGTCCCAGCGTGACCGGCCGGTCGTATTTATAATGCGTGAGGTGATAGATGCTGGCGAGAATGGCCATGAGGAAACTGCCTTACCTGTATTCCCCTCTTCTCTAGCCTACATGTTGAGGTTTCGCGAACGGGAAAGCGGAAACGCTGCCCAAGGCGCGGCAGATGCACAGGCTGCAGGCATACGGCCCACATCGTCCAGGGTTCAGGCGGAGGCTTTGAAGACGGGCCAGCGCTCCGCGATCTTCTCTCCGTCGAAGACAGCGATGTCGCCAAACTGCAGGAAGACCGCCTCCGATTGGGTGGGGCGAAAAAACACGAAATCGTCAGGACTGATATTCACGCCCTCTGGCGCTGTCAGCATTTGCTGGTTGCTTGATCGGCCGTATTCTTCATTCACCACAAGCTTCTGCGGCCAGACAGGTCTGGCCATCCAGTTGCCGCCAAACGTGTAGATCGTCTTTGAATGCCCCTCTGGCATTTCCGGCTCGCGGCCTTCCAGGAAATCGAAACCGGCAACGTTGATTCCGTCCAGAACCTTCAGAGCCGGCGCTGCGATAAAGCTGGATGGCAGGTGGTCTTCCAGAAGATCGGTATCGAAATCAGTCGGCTTCACCAGCACTGACCCTGCCGACACCTCGTTTGCCATGCTCGTATCGGGGTAGAGACGGTATGTCGGACTGCCGGCCGTATTCAGTGTCAGGAACTGCCCGTTCTCTGGCGTCTCAGTGCACCCTGTCAGTGATTTTGCCGCTTCATAGGTTTCCCTTGCATAGGTCCGGGCCTTGTCTCGAAGCCCATGCTTCTCGGGCATCTTGGCGATATGCGGCTCGTATCCCATCAGGCCGGTAAAGCTCGCCCGGTTCGAAGCTTCCAGCTTCTGCCAAGCCTGCCTGATGCTCTCATCAGCAGGGAAACCGCCGCGATGAAGGCCGACATCGATTTCAAACACGATGTCGAGATGGACAGAAAGTTCAGCAGCCAGCGCCAGATACTGATCGAGGCGTTCTGGTGTATCGATCAGCCACTGCACCGCCGCGTCCGGCGGTGCATGGCGGTAAAAGGCGCGCGCCGCGGCAACCGGCATCGGCTTGCCAAGCAGTTGCTTCACATCCGGCATGGCGTGGGCAATCTCAAGCAGCATGTCGAGATTGAAGGTCATCATGCGGTCCGTGCCCGTCTTGTGCCGGATATGGGAGAGGAGCGGCAGGCTGGGCAGCGACTTTGCAACGATACGATAACCCATGCCTGTCGGCAGATGGCTATTGAACGTCGCGATATTCGAGTCGAGGCGCTCACGGTCGATGATGAGCGTCGGCTGGGCGATACCCGCCTCGACAAGAGCGGTCTGTAGCTTTGCGAAGTATGTGGGTGAGCCAGGCATCACGCTTCCGGCTCGAACAGGGTACGAAGATAGGGTGTCATGAAGCGTCCCTCCGGATCGATTTCGCGGCGAACAGCGCAGAAGCGGTCGAATTGCGGATAGAGACTTCGCAGGTCCCGGTGGCGAAGATTGTGCAGCTTGCCCCAGTGAGGCCGGCCACCTGCGCGCCGGAAGATCGGCTCTATATGCGAGAAGAAGAAATCATACGCATCTTCAGCGAAAGCATGCACCGCCACCGAGATACGCCCTTCTCCGTTGAAAGGGCTCAGCCAGATGTCATCGCCGGCTGATTTGCGAACCTCAATGGGGAAGAAGACGTCAGGCCGCTCACGCTCGATATAAGTGATGACCTCATCAAGCGCATCGAGCGCCGTCTCTACTGGCAGGTGGTACTCCATCTCGTTGAAGGGGACGTTCCGCTCGCTGGCGAGCAGTTGCCAGCTATTGCCGATGACGTCTTCGCCGTCGAATTGCTCAAAGGCGCCGGCAAGGAATTCACGACGTGAGCTGACATTGTCCCCGGCATAGTCACGTGCGCGCTTCAGCCCAAGGACGGCGTCGTCGTCATCGCTTTCCGGCCGGGGTGTGGCAGGCGCATCTGTCTCTTCATGCGCAATCGAGATGCCGTAGCCGGAAAACGGTACATAGAAGAACTCGTAGTTTCGAAGCGTCTGCCAGCGTGTCCCTGCCGCTGAGAGAAGGTCATCAACCGGCTCGGCCCAGGTGCGCCGGTGGAGGTTGTAAGGCGCGACCAGCTGGATTTCGGCTTCGACCAGAATTCCGATCGCGCCGAGCGATACGCGACAGGCTTCAAACACCTCCCGGTCTTTATCGCGTGAGACTGTCATGACATCGCCGCTGGCCGTCAGCAGTTTGAAAGCAAGCGTTTCGGCAGATAGGCAGGCGAGCCCTTCGCCTGTGCCATGGGTCGCGGTCGAGATCGCCCCGGCGAGCGACTGGGCGTTGATGTCCCCGAGATTCCTGAAAGCGAGGCCATGGTCTTCAAGCGCGGGAGAGAGATCCTTCAGACGCGCGCCCGCATTGACCCAGGCGGTTTTTCTCTCACTGTCGGCGGATCGGACCAGGCCCATCCTGTCCAGCCGGACCAGTGTGCCATCCGTGCAGGCAAGCGGCGTAAAGGAATGTCCCGCGCCGACTACCCGCACCGGACCGGGCGCAGTCTTCAGAAGTGTTTTCAGCTGATCCGCACCGACAGGCTCTATCACCTTCATCGGCTTCGCGATCTGGTTGCCGGACCAGTTGGTCCAGGTATCGCCAATTTCGGCGTTTTCTTTTGTGTCCGTCATTTGCGTGACGCCTCCCCAGGAAAAGAAGAGACCATAATTTCCGCTCGCCTGGCAACGCTTCACCCGGCGCCAGCTTCTGGCTGTCTCGAAATTCACAAGCTCTGTGCCCGACAAAGACGGCCGAGCTTGACTCTTTTGCTCCAGAACAAAATAAGAACATATGGAGTCCAGAGCCCTCGATATCCCCGGCGTCTTCCGGCTTGGTGAGACGTGCAGAAAGCCCGACCAGAGCTTTCCGCTCAACCTTGGTCGTGAGGGCGTGCATGAAATCTGCGAAGCGCGGCATGGGGACATGGCCGCGATGACAGGTTTTGCCCTCGCCGCAGCGCGCCCGCCCGCAGGCGCTATTTTCTGGATCCGCCAGTTCGGCCTTGCCCGAGAACATGGCGACCTGCTCCATGCCGGGCTTCCCAGTCTCACCCACTGCCCGGCAGGCCTGCTTTCCGTCCAGACCCGGAAGGCCAGCGATGCCCTCTGGGCCAGTGAGGAAGCAATATCATCAGGCGCTGTCGGCCTCGTCATCGCAGAAATCGAAACGCTGGACTTTACCTCATCCCGCCGCCTGACGCTCGCCGCCAGCCGGCATGGCATCCCGCTTATCCTGCTCCTGCCCTGGCGACGGGAGGGAACAAGCGCAGCGACCGCCCGATGGCGGATCGCCTCGCGGCCATCGGGACCTAATGCCTTTGATGCCCGCGCTCCAGGCGCCAGCCGCTGGCAGGCCGTTCTGGAGAAGTCCAGACAAGCCCCGCAAATGGCGGGGCGCGTGTTCAACATCGAGCTCGACCATGAAACGCTATCTCTCCGTGTGGTTTCCGGGCTGGCCGCTCACGCGCCTTCGCCGCGCGCGGCACCAGCCGACATCGGCCTCAGCCAGGATACGCCCCGGCGAAAAACAGGCTGAACCGGCCCGTAAACCCTTCGTCCTCGTCGAGGATGGCGGCCACGGCTTGCGCGTCGCAGCGGCCAACGCTTCCGCACGCACACTCGGCATATCGGCAGGACTTGGCTTTACCGACGCCCGCGCCCGCTGCCCGGACCTGTTGCACGAAGATATCGACCGGGAGGCCGACCGCGCCGCGCTGGAACGGATCGGTGACTGGATGGTGCGTCTTTCCCCTATTGTCGCTATCGACGGCGATGACGGGCTAATGATTGAGACCACGGGCTGCGACCATCTTCATGGCGGTGAAGAAGCCATGATGGAGACTGTGGCTGACCTGCTTGAGAAGAATGCCATTCCGCACCGGCTTGGCCTTGCCAGCACACCGGGGGCCGCAAGCGCTCTTGCCCGTGATTGGCCAGGCCACATTCTTGCCGACGGCAAAGAAGCTTCAGATCTCGCTGAGCTTCCTATCAGCGCGCTGCGCCTCTCTGAAGAGGCTGAGACCCTGCTCAAGCGGTTTGGCCTTCGCCGGATCGGCCAGCTTTATGGGATCGACCGCAAGGCGCTGGGACGGCGTTTCCAGTCACGCGCGGCAGGCGATGCAGTCCTGCTACGGCTCGATCAAGCGCTTGGTCTTCGCCGGGAACCGCTCACGCCGCTGAAAGAAGCCCCCTCGCATATCACCCGCCTGCCCTGCCCGGAGCCATTGCTGGCGACCGAAGGCGTCCAGAGCGGGCTCGAACAGCTTGCAGATGAGCTTTGTATGAAGCTGACCGGGCTTGGACAGGGCGCGCGCGCCTTTGCCTTTCACGCTTTTCGCGCCGATGGCGAGGTGAGCTCTGTGTCGGTCACGCTCGCCCGGCCCGTGCGCACCCCCAAACATATCCTGCGGCTTTTTTCGGAAAAGCTGGACCAGATCGACCCCGGCTTCGGCATTGATCTTCTGATGCTGGAGGCAAGGCGGACAGGGCCGATGGATATCAGCGCGCCCGCGCTTTCAGGTGATCTTGCCGCCAGCGATACAGACCCTGTGCTCCTTTCGGCCCTCGCAGACAGGATTACTGCCAAGCTTGGCGAAGGCACCGTCAAAGTCACTGAGGCGCATGAAAGCCATTTGCCGGAACAGGCAGAGCGCAAGGCAGGCTTTGACGGTGAGCTGCCAGCCCCTGCCATTGCTCCTCCCGATCACGGGCCAAGACCGATCCGCCTGATAGACCCGCCGGAGGAAATAAAAGTTCTCGCCGAAGTGCCCGATGGGCCGCCCTTGCGCTTTATCTGGCGCCGTGTGCCGCATGCGGTGACCCGTGCTGATGGGCCGGAACGGTTGGCACCTGAATGGTGGACATGGACGGCCCCGCCGCCGCCCTCTGCCAGCCCTGAAGGCATTGACCGCAAATGGCTGAAGCCAAAGCTCGACCCGCGCGCCGATGCAGCGCTGATTGCGAAAATCCGGGCAGAGCTGGAAGCTGCCGACCCGGGCGAACCTGTCTCCAACCTGCCGCGGGCACGGGACTATTACCGGATTGAGGATGAGGAGGGCCGCCGTTTCTGGCTGTTCAGGCAGGGCCTCTATGAAGATGGCCGGGGCGGTGCGCCGCTCTGGTTCATGCATGGGCTGTTCGCATGAACGGATATGCAGAACTGGCCGTCACCACCAATTTCTCCTTCCTGCAAGGCGCCAGCCACCCGGAAGAGCTGGTTGCGCAGGCAAAAGGGCTTGGGCTTGCCGCGATCGGCGTTGCTGACCGCAACACCCTTGCCGGTGTCGTGCGGGCCCATCTTGCAGCGAAAGACTATGAGATGCGCCTTCTGGTTGGCGCGCGCCTTATCACAACAGACGGGTTCGACCTTATTGCCTATCCGCAGGACCGGGACGCTTATGGGCGGCTTTCGCGGCTTCTCTCCGAAGGCAAGCTGCGGGCAGAGAAAGGCGAGTGCCATATCACGCTGGAAGATGTGCTCGCCCATTCCGAAGGCCAGATTTTTATCGCCATGCCACCAGCCCGCCCTGATGAGGGTTACAGGCTGCGGCTGGAATGGCTGCACGCCCAGTGGGGGGACCGGCTCTATCTTGGCGCCCGCTATGGATTTCAGGGCCAGAACCGCGAGCGGGTCGCCCGCCTCGCAGACCTCGGATTCAAGGCTGGCGGGGTGCCGATTGTGGCGGTGAATGATGTTCTCTATCACGCTGCTGAGCGCCGCCCGCTACAGGATGTGGTGACCTGTATTCGCGGGCATTGCACCGTGGATGAGGCAGGCTTCCAGCTGGAGGCCAATGCTGAGCGTCACTTAAAGCCTGCAGAAGAAATGGCACGCCTTTTCAAGGGCTTTGAGCCAGCTCTTCGCAGGACAGTTGAGATTTCAGAACGCTGTACATTCTCGCTTGACGAGCTTGCCTATGAGTATCCGGACGAGCCTGTGCCGCCGGGAAAGACGCCGCAAGAACATATCGAAACACTCGCCTGGGACGGTGCAGCCTGGCGGTATCCTGACGGTGTTCCAGAGGGTGTAAAAAAAGCTATCCGAAAAGAGCTCAAGCTGATCGGCGAGCTCAATTACGCGCCCTACTTCCTGACGGTCCATGACATCGTCGCCTGGGCAAAAGACAAGGGCATCCTCTGTCAGGGTCGCGGCTCTGCGGCCAACTCAGCAGTCTGTTACTGTCTTGGCATCACCAGCGTCGATCCGTCTGTGACGAGCCTGCTTTTCGAACGCTTCCTGACCAAGGAAAGACGTGAGCCGCCAGACATTGATGTCGACTTCGAGCATGAGCGGCGCGAGGAAGTCATCCAGTATGTTTATCGCCGCTATGGCCGCCACAAGGCGGCGCTGACCGCCACGGTGATCTCTTACCGGCCGCGCTCAGCCGTGCGTGAAGTCTGCAAAGCGCTGGGCCTGTCGCAGGATATTGCCTCTGCGCTGGCGGGCACGGTCTGGGGCAGTTTCGGGTCGGACGTAAAGGAAAAGCAGATCCGGCAGGCAGGTCTCGACCCCACCAATCCTGTGATCCGCCGTGCGGTCCAGCTGACCCGGCAGCTGATCGGCTTTCCGCGCCACCTTTCACAGCATGTCGGCGGGTTTGTCCTGACGCGCGGCCCGCTGGTCGAGACCGTGCCTATCGGCAATGCGGCGATGGCGGAGCGCACCTTCATCGAATGGGACAAGGACGACATCAGCGCCCTGAACATCATGAAAGTAGATGTGCTGGCGCTTGGCATGCTGACCTGTATCCGCAAGGCGTTCGACCTGCTGCGCCTTCACAAGGGGCTGGATTATTCACTGGCCACCGTCCCGCAGGAGGATAAGGCGACTTATGACATGCTGTGCAAGGGCGACAGTCTGGGCGTCTTCCAGGTCGAAAGCCGGGCGCAGATGAACATGCTGCCGCGTCTTCGCCCGCGCGTTTTTTATGATCTTGTCATCGAGGTCGCCATCGTCCGGCCTGGCCCCATACAGGGCGATATGGTCCACCCGTATCTGCGCCGCCGCAACGGACAGGAGACGGTGACCTATCCGTCCCCCTCCCCCAGGCATGGCCCTGCCAATGAGCTGGAGACCATCCTGAAGCGAACCAATGGCGTCCCGCTTTTCCAGGAGCAGGCGATGCAGATCGCCATGGATGCGGCCAAGTTCTCTGCTGATGAAGCCAATGGCCTCCGCCGGGCCATGGCGACCTTCAGGAAGGTCGGGACGATCCAGAACTATGAAGAGCTTATGGTCGAGCGCATGGTCGCGCGCGGTTATGAACGGACATTCGCCCAACGCTGTTTCGATCAGGTGAAGGGGTTTGGCGAGTATGGCTTTCCTGAAAGCCATGCAGCCTCGTTCGCGCTTCTGGTCTATGTCTCTTCCTGGCTGAAATGCCATCACCCGGACGTCTTCTGCGCCGCGCTCCTCAACAGCCAGCCCATGGGCTTCTACGCCCCGGCCCAGATCGTCC
Source organism: Henriciella barbarensis (assembly GCF_003576345.1). Classification (GTDB taxonomy): domain Bacteria; phylum Pseudomonadota; class Alphaproteobacteria; order Caulobacterales; family Hyphomonadaceae; genus Henriciella; species Henriciella barbarensis. The sequence goes on from NZ_QWGB01000008.1 coordinate 68,608, forward strand.
GCTGCGCGCGCGAGCATGGCGTTGAGGTGCGCGAAGCGGATGTGAACCTGTCGGATTGGGATAATATTTTGGAGCCTTGTGGGTTTTCTGCTCAGGGCTGTTCGCCGCCTGACGGCGGCTGCGCCTGCGCGGTCGCTTGTGAGGGGAATGATTTGAAAGGTGCGGGCGAAGCCTCTTGCCCTCCCCCGTTCACGGGGGAGGTGAGCGGCGAAGCCGCTCGGAGGGGGGAGCCAGAAAACGCAGCGCCTACCGCTTCCCCCCTTCGACCCGCTCCGCGTGCCACTTCCCCCGCTTGCGGGGGAAGAAAGAACACGCGCCTCGCCGTACGCTTGGGCTTCAGGCAGATCGACGGGCTTCGCGAGGATGAGATGGAAGCCATGATGGAGGTGCGCGGCGGCGGCTTCGAGCAACCTGAAGATATCCGCCGCCGCACAGGTATCACCCGCCGCGCCATGGAGCTGCTGGCCGCGGCGGATGCCTTCCGGTCGATGGGACTGGACAGACGCGAAGCGCTCTGGGCCTCACGCGGGGAGGCCGCCGGCAAGACACTGCCCCTGTTCGCCGCCGCCGACACGGCCGAACAGGGCAGAGAAGCGGCAACACCCCTGCCCCGGATGCCATCTTCCGAACACGTATTGCAGGATTACCAGACCACGCGCCTGTCGCTGAAGGCCCATCCTATGTCTTTCTTGCGCGATCATTATGCGTCCATGCGCACGCTGAGCACGCGTGAAGCCTCTGACCTGCCAAACGGCGCGCGGGTCCAGACCGCCGGTATCGTGCTGGTACGCCAGAGGCCCGGCTCTGCCAGCGGGGTCTGTTTCATCACGATTGAGGATGAGACCGGCATTGCCAACCTCGTCGTCTGGCCGAACGTATTCGAGCGGTTCCGGGCGGTTGTCATGGGCGCACGGATCATCCTGGTCAAAGGGCGTATCCAGCGGGCCGAAGGGGTAACCCATCTTGTGGCAGAACAGCTTATCGACCGTACCGAAGATCTGAGGCTGCTGTCCGAAAATACCCTTCGCGACCCGATGAAGGGCGTGCTCTCCAATGCCGACGAAGTGGTCAAACCCATCCCTGAAAGGCGTGGGCCGGGACGAAGAACGGTGCACACCCATCCACGTAACGTGCGCATTATTCCCAATAGCCGCGATTTCCATTGATATGACTGTAGAATAGGTCGACCACCGTCTGGTCTTCTGGCAGAGTCGGCCTATTTCGCGGTAAGGGTGCAAGGCGCAGGGCGTTGCGCCGACTTTTGCCGTGCAAGCAAGTATCTCCGCGCGACCTCCCGGTATGGGCAGCCGCGCGGTCTACTCAGGGTCAGCCGTGTTCGAAAACTCGATCAGAATTACCGCTATCGCAACCATGCTCGTCCTCGGCGCGTGTCAGGGCGAAGACGCGCAGACGCCGCCTGAACGCAGAGCGCCGCAGGCCGTCAAGATTGTCCCCCATCAGGTCGGTTATGCCACGGACACGGTGCGCGTCGAAGCGGTCGGCACCGCGAGAGCGCGGGCCTCTGCGACGATACAGGCCGAGGTGGCTGGCGAAGTCATCGCGGTAAACTTCACTTCAGGCGACAAGGTCTCACGAGGCGATGTGCTGATCCGTCTGGAGTCGCGGGCTGAACAATTGGCCGTCGAGCAGGCCGAGGTGTCACGCGCCGACGCACAGCGGCTTATCGACCGCTACAACACTGTTTCCACTCCCGGCGTGATTGCGGGCAATGAACTCGACCGCGCTGAAGCCGCCTATGATGCCGCCGAGATCAGCCTCAGCATCGCGCGCGATGCGCTGGGCGACCGCACAATCCGCGCACCCTTCAGCGGCTATGTCGGCCTCACCGATGTCGATCCGGGCGCGCGCATTACACCAGATACCGTCCTCACACGCCTCGACGACCGCGACGTTCTCTATGTCGATTTTCCGGTACCCGAGCAGACATTCGGCCGGATCACGGCCGGCGATGTCTTCGAAGTCGAACCATTTTCGAATCCGGAAGCCTCTTATGAGGCGGAGGTCCTGACCATCGACAGCGCCATCGATACGCAGACGCGCGCTTATACGGTGCGGACAGCCATCGATAATTCCGAAGACCAGCTTCGCCCAGGCATGAGCTTTCGCATCGGGTTCGAATTGCCAGGCCAGCAATACCCATCGGTTCCAGAAGCTTCCATCGTCTGGGGCGGTGATGGCGCTTTTGTCTGGGCTGTACGGAATGGTGAGACCGCACGCGTTCCCGTGACCATCGTCAACCGGATGGAGGGCATGGTGCTGATTCGGGGGGATATCCCCGAAGGTAGCTGGATCGTCGAGGAAGGTGTGCAGAAAGTGCGGCAGGGCACACCGGTCGAGATGCCTGCCTCACGCGATACCCGTCCGGTCGCAACAAATGGGCTCGCATCTGGCGGTCAGGCCGCCGCCCAGCCATGACACCGCCGGGCCAGGGCCTTCCAGGACTCGCCGTCCGTCGCCCGATGATGGCGGCCGTCCTGAACCTGTTGATCGTGATTGCTGGTCTTGCCGCCATTCTAGGCGTGGAGGTGCGTGAACTGCCAGACGTCGACCGGCCAGTCGTGTCGGTCCGCGCAACACTCCCTGGCGCCGCGCCGGAGACTATCGACGCAGAAGTGACGAGCATCATTGAAGGCGCCGTCGCAACAGTGTCAGGCGTCAAGGAGATCCGCTCTTCAAGCGAGGAGAACAGCTCTCGCATGAGGATCGAGTTCAATCCGGGCGTTGATCTCGATACGGCAGCGTCTGATGTGCGCGAAGCCGTCAGCCGTGTGACACGGGAACTGCCCGACCGGACCGAAAACCTGTTCGTGACCAAGGCCGACGATCAGGGCCAATCTGTGCTGACCGTCGCCGTCATCAGCGATGCCTATAGCGAAGAAGAACTTTCAAGGATCGTCGAGAACGATATCATGCCGGAATTCCTGGCGATTGATGGTGTCGCAACGGTGCAGCAGTTTGGCACGCGTGAACGCCAGATGCGCGTGCTTGTCGACCCGCTCCGGCTTAATCGTTTTGGCCTGACAATCGCTGATGTTGCCAACGCCCTGCGCGAGGCACCTTTCGATGTCCCTGTGGGCAGCTTCCGGTCCGATAGCCAGGAGCTGATTGTGCGTGCTGAGGCAACGGCTGCAACGCCCGAACTCATCAAGGACATCTATATTCAAGGCAATACAAAGGTCGGCGATGTTGCTGAAGCTGTGCTAGGCCCCGCAGATGCCAACAACTTTCTGCGGCTCAACGGTGCCCCGATTATCGGGCTTGGCATTATCCGACAGGCGTCGTCGAATACGATACAGATATCCGATGCGGCCAAAGAAAAGCTGCGCCAGCTCAATCGCCGTTTTGACGACATCGAGCTTCGCGTAACTTCCGATGAAGCGGTCTTTATCGAAAAGTCCGTTGAGGAAGTGCTGACCAGCCTCGCGATCACGGTCCTCATCGTGGTGATCACTATCTGGGTCTTCCTCGGCTCAATGAAGGCCACCATCATACCTGCCGTCGCCATCCCGGTCTCATTGATCGGAACGGTTGCAGGCATCTGGCTGCTGGGCTTCTCGATCAATCTACTGACGCTGCTCGCGCTTGTGCTTGCCACCGGCCTCATCGTCGACGATGCCATCGTCGTTCTGGAGAATATCCAGCGACGCCAGTCAGAAGGCATACGAAGACGCGCTGCGGCGGTGCTGGGCACCCAGCAAGTCTTCTTTGCCGTTATCGCGACAACCGCCGTGCTGATCGCCGTCTTCGTGCCGATCTCGTTCCTGCCCTCGACAACTGGCCGACTGTTTCGTGAATTCGGCTTCGTGCTGTCGGTGGCCGTGCTGATCTCGTCCTTCGTGGCGCTGACGCTTGCGCCCGCGATCGCTTCCAAGTTCCGTTTCATCCCAAGGGATCCGGCTGAACGGAAAGATAGCTGGCTCGAAAAGCGTGGACGCACGATTTCAAATGCCTATGGGGCGGCCCTCAGCGCATGCCTTGCCCACCCGATCGTGGTCGGACTGGTTTGCCTTGGTGCGGCGGGCGCGGCCGGCATTCTCTATACATCTGTTCCTCAAGAACTGGTGCCGCCAGAAGACCGCGGTGTGGTTGAGGTGTTTGCGACCGGGCCTGATGGGGTCGGCCTTGCATTCATGGAGCAGGAAGCAGACGAGATCGAGCAAATCCTCCGACCCTACGTCGAAGACGGCACGATCGAGTCGCTCTTTACCATTGTCGGTCGCTATGACCCGAACCGTGTCGGTGTGACCGCCTGGCTCGCCCCGTGGGAAGAACGGACGCTTAGCCAGGAAGATATAATCTCGCAGCTTCAAGGACCGATGTCGGAGATACCAGGCTCGAGGGTTTCGGTATTCGGCCGATCCAGCCTGTCCAACCGCGGCGGCGGCCGGGGCGGCGGCCTTCAGATTGCTCTGACCGGCAGCGACTATAGCGAGATATACGCCGTCGCGCGGGAGCTTTCATCCGCGATTGAAGACAGCGAAATTCTCTCTAATCCGGAAATTTCCTACCAGCCGACCCAGCCGCAGCTTTCGATACAGGTTGACCGCAGGCGCGCCGCAGATCTCAACGTGCCGCTGGATGAGCTGTCGGTGACCCTGCGCGCCATGGTGGACGGTGAGGACCTGATCGACTTGAACGTGAATGATCAGGCCATCCCGATCATTCTGGAATCCGAAACCGGCACGATCCGCGACCCGGGTGACCTTCAGAACCTGTATGTTCGCTCTGATAATGGCGGTCTTGTACCGATCTCCACGCTGACCACCATTCGTGAGGAAGGTGTTGCCGCAGAACTCGACCGGACCGAGCAACGCCGGGCCATCGAGGTCGAGATGGATACACCGCCTGGCCTGCCGCTCGCCGATGCGATTGCGGAAATTGAACGGCTGACGGACGAGATATTGCCGCCCGGCTTCGGCATGATCCTGCAAGGCGAAGCCGCAACGCTGGAGGAGAGCAATCAGGACCTCCTTCTGACTTATGGCTTTGCCTTCGTGATCGTCTTCCTTGTCCTTGTCGCCCAATTCGAAAGCCTGACCAGCCCAGTTGTTATCCTGCTCAGCGTGCCATTCGCGCTGGCGGCCGCGATCTATGCGCTGTTTCTCACAGGCACATCGCTCAATATCTATTCGCAGATTGGCCTGATCATGCTGATCGGCCTGATGGCGAAGAATGGCATCCTGCTCGTCGAGTTTGCGGACCAGCTGCGCGGCATGGGGCGTAGCGTACGCGAAGCTGTTTTCGAAGCGGCAACCATTCGCCTGCGCCCGATTGCGATGACGCTCATTTCGACGGTGCTCGGTGCTGTGCCTTTGATTGTGTCGAGCGGCGCTGGCGCAGAAGCACGCAACTCCATCGGTTGGGTCGTGTTCGGCGGACTTGGTATCGCGGCGCTGTTCACGCTCTTCCTGACGCCGGTCATCTATCTCGGCGTGGCGCAGCTCTCCAAGGCCCGCACCGTTGAAACGCGGGCGCTCGAGGATGAGCTGGAAGAAGCGCGCGAAAAGACCAGCGGCCAGCCTGCCGAATAGGTCAGAAGAGCCGGGCCCAGAAGCCAGCCCACGGGCCGAGCGCGCCCGGCAGGTCATTTTCCGGATCTACCAGGTTGCACGACGCCATCAGTGTGGCGGACGCCGCAAAGAGATGATCCGGTATATCGGCTTGCGTGTCTGACAAGTTGAACATGCAAAGGATTTCTTCGCCTTCATACCGGCGCCTGAAAGCCAGAACGGGTGCCTCGTCGTGCAGGAAGTCGATCTCTCCCCAGCGTAGCGCGGGTGAAGCTTTGCGCAGCTTTGTGAGTTTCCGGGTCAGGTTAAGACTGGAAGCCGGGTCATTGGCCTGTGTGTCGAGCGCCAGCGCCTGATGGGCGGCGTCGACAGGTAGCCATGGCCGTGCAGGAGAGAAGCCTGCATTAGGTTCAGTAGACGTCCATGGGAAAGGCGTGCGCGCACCATCCCGGCCGAGTGTACGCGGCCAGTTGGCGATGGCTTCAGGGTCCTGCAGGTCCTCAAAGCCGACCTGCCCCTGTGGCAGGCCAAGCTCTTCGCCCTGGTACAGAAATGCGTTCCCTCGCAGCGAAAGCAGGAGGAGGAGAAGGAGGTCTGCTGCCGCCTTGCGGTGTGGTGGGCTTGCCCAGCGCGAGACGGCGCGCGGTGCGTCATGGTTGGAGAAGGCCCAGCTTGGCCAGCCTTCGCCCGCTTCACCGCTCCATTGTTCGAGCGAGCGGCGCACGCGTGCAGGGCTGATCGTCTGGGCGTAGAGGAAATCGAAATTATAGGCGGAATGAAGCCGCCCCTCCCCCTCGGTGAAGGACTTCATCTCTGGCACCGGGTTTGGGCCGACAACTTCTGCAACCGAGAACCGAGCCGGATAGGCGTCGAGGCGCTCGCGCACGCGTTCGAGAAATGCAGGAATTTCCGGCTGGGACATGTTGTAGAGGTGGTCCTGCATGTCGAAGGGGCGGGTCACCTTTTCCATGGCCAGACCGGAAGGCGGATTATCCCGCAATTCCGCATTATGGATGGCAAAATTGATGGCATCGAGCCGGAAGCCATCAACACCCCTGTCCAGCCAGAAGGCCGCCGCATCGAGAAGCGCATCCTGGACGTCCCTGTTCCGGACATTGAGGTCCGGTTGGGAGGCGAGGAAGTTGTGCATGTAATATTGCTGGCGCCGCCCGTCCCATTCCCATGAAGGCCCGCCAAACACGGCCTGCCAGTTATTGGGCGGCGAGCCGTCCGGCATCGGGTCTGCCCAGACATACCAGTCGGATTTCTCGCCATCCCTGCTTTCCCGGCTCTGCCTGAACCAGTCATGTGCGTCGGACGTGTGCGAATACACCTGATCGATGATCACTTTGAGACCGAGGCCATGTGCCTTCGCGATCAGACGGTCGAAGTCTTCGAGCGTGCCGAAGAGCGGATCCACGCCGCAATAGTCCGCAACGTCATAGCCAAAGTCCTTCATCGGCGACGTGAAAAAGGGCGATAGCCAGATCGCATCGACACCGAGGGATGCAACATGGTCCAGCCCACCAATGATGCCTACAAGGTCACCGACGCCATCGTCATTGCTGTCGGCAAAGCTGCGCGGATAGATCTGGTAGATCGTAGCGCCCTTCCACCAGGGCTGTCTGTCTTCGGTCATGACGTAAGCGATAGCCTTTTCATCGAGCAATGGGCGATCTCTCTCATTTCGTGCGAAATCGGCCAAGGTAAAGCCAGCCAAAAATGTCTGTCTGGTTGACGTTGGGTCCGGCCCCGATGGCGCTTCACGCGTGCGCAGAATTCTGAGACGATGAGGTTAAATATAAAATTGGGAGGACAAGGCGATGCTCATCAATGTCAGCGAGACCGCGCAGGAAGAGGTTAGTGTCCACCGCGGCCACAAATTCGAGCGGGCCTATCCAGTCGCCCCGGCGGCAGACCTTACCGACCTCGATCTCTTCACCAAGGGACAACCCTTCGGGGCATTCGCCGAGATGCGCGAGAAAGCTCCTGTCTGCTGGCATGAAGAGGCCGAAGGTGCCGGCTTCTGGGCGCTGACTGGCTATCATGATATCCGCGCGACGGAGCTGAACACCAAGGTGTTCTCCTCGCAAAAGGGCGGCATCCTGATGAATTACGGACACGCCGATGCGCGCCACCCCCTGCTGCACCGGGCATCGCTAGACGCCATGATCAACCTTGATCAACCCTATCATATGCCGCTTCGCCGCGAGCATATGCCCTTCTTCACGCCCGGCTATGTCGCAGAGTTACGTGAGCGCGTTGATACCAAAGTAGGTTCGCTTCTCGATGCGATGGAGGCGAAGGCGCGCGACACAGGTAAGCCGATCGACATGGTGGAAACCTTCTCGGCCGAGCTTCCCCTCTTTACCCTGTGCGAGATCCTTGGCGTTGCAGAAGCTGACAGGCCGAAGCTGATCAAGTGGATGCATTATCTGGAGGTTTCTGCCGATACGATGCGCAAGGGAGAAGCGATTGACCCGCAATTCTTCGGCGACTTCGTCAACAACGTGCTGGAAATGTTCGAATACGGCAAACAGGTGCTTCACGACCGCCGGAAGAACCCGAAATCAGACCTTCTGTCCGCTATCGCGAATGCGAAGGTGGACGGCGAGCTTCTGTCTGATGAGATGCTGGACGGGTCGTGGTTGCTGATCGTGTTTGCTGGCAATGACACGACCCGAAATTCGCTGTCGGGTACGATGAAGTTGCTGAGCGAGTTTCCAGAGCAAAAACAGGCCCTGATCAAGGATTCCACAAAGATAACGAACATGGTGCATGAGGCGATCAGGATGGTTTCGCCAGTTATCTATATGCGCCGCACAGCAACCGAGAACGCCGAGATCAATGGCCAGAAAATCGCGGAAGGCGAGAAAGTCGTTATGTACTACGGAGCGGCCAACCGTGACCCGGCTGTGTTTGCAGAGCCTGACAGGTTCGATGTCGATCGCGCCAACGCCAAGGAGCACCTCGCATTCGGCATGGGCCCACACGTCTGTCTTGGTCAGCGTGTGGCGAATATGCAGCTTGAGTCTGCCTACCGACAGATCCTCGCACGCTTTCCGGATGTGGAGTGGACAGGAGAGATCGACATCGCGCCCAATAACTTTGTCCACGCGATTTCCCGCCTCGGGGTCGACCTTGGGCTTTCCCGGTAGAGAAACAGAACTTGTGGTAATAAAATAATTTATCTTGTTAAGATTTGATTTCCACCAAACTGATAGAAATTGAAACTTCACAGGGGTGGGGACAACCAGGTTTTGGACCAGGCTATTGCAATCGGCTTTACGGTGCCGGCCATCGCAACAGCGATGTGCGCAATATTTCTATGCTTCTGGCACTATAACCGCGAAGATCGGGCAGCGCTGGTTTTCGCGGCCGCTTTTGTCATGTGTGCGGTCGGTTTCCTGCTCAACCACTTTATCCTGGCCAAGGAATCTGTCGCGAATGCGATCGGTCATAATGCCTGCTATGCGGCCGGCCTCTATCTGCTAGGCGACGGCATCCACCGTGCCTTTGAAAAGCAGCCCCCGCGCCTGGCGCTGATCACGCTGGGTGCTTTCAGCGTTATAGCTGCGGGCATCATACAGCTCAGCTTTGTCGGCTTGTCGGTCCGGATCATCACGATCAACTTTGTTCACGGCTTGATGCTGATGGTCACAGCCTGGTCTCTACGGGACATCTGGAACAGATCGTGGACCGGTACAGCTGTGCTGGCTGCCCTGGCACTTTGCATCATTAACTTCATTCTCGTCTCGCCCATTACCGTTACGGGCAATACGATCCGGGACGAGACATTCTTCCAGTCGGCCTACTGGCAGATCATCAACCTGATCAGCATCTTTTCCGTTCTTGGCATGGGTGGCGCGTTGGTGTCAGTCTGCGTGATGCAGCGCCTCGACGCCCTGCGTGATGATGCCGAGAGCGATTTCCTGACCGGGCTGAAGAGCCGCCGCGCCTTCGAACAAGCCGCTCGTCATTATTGTGAAGCCCGCTCGGGTGATTATGCAGCAAGCGTCATCATCATCGATCTCGACCACTTCAAGAATGTGAATGACGCTTACGGACACGCCGTTGGCGACAAAGTCATTCGGGGCGTCGGCGCGCTTCTTTCTGCCAAGACGCGGATGAGCGATATGGCTGGCCGCATGGGGGGTGAAGAGTTCTGTCTCGTTCTTCCGGGAACCGACATGTCTGGCGCGAAAACACTGGGGGAGCGTCTTCGTCGCGCCATTTCGGAACTTCCCATGGAAGGCGTTCCGGAAGGACTGAAAGTAACAGCGAGCTTTGGTGTGGCCGAGCTTGGGCGCGACATGCTCTTCGAAGATGTCTATCCAATTGCGGACGCAGCGCTTTACGCCGCCAAATCACTCGGCCGTAATCGCGTCGAATGCGCAGAACTTCCGTCCGCTATTGGCAAGCCGGTTCACCGGAAAAAGCTGAAAAGCGTTCCGGCGCAGGACCCAAATGGACAACGGCTCGCCTCCTGACATTGGTCTGATCTGAACCGACCAGCCCTGACCCGAGGTTAGACCTGTTCAGCGCCTGCCTCCCATGCTCTTTCAGGCGAAAGACAACCGAGGAGGATATTATGTCAGACAAGCCGGAAAGCGTTGGCAATGAAGTCACCTATGAGGTGAAGGACCACGTCGCCGTGGTCACGCTGAACCGTCCCGACAAACGCAATGCGGTGAACGGCGCTGTTGCGTCCGCGCTGGGCTGGATCTGTGAAGAAACCGAGCGCGATGACGATGTGCGGGCCTGTATACTGACCTCGTCGCTGGAATCGACCTTCTGCGCAGGCGCGGACCTTTCTGAAATTTCCAAAGGCAATGCTGGCGCGCTGTCGACCAAGAAGGGCGGCTTTGCCGGCTTTGTGAAGTTCCCGCGCACCAAGCCATGGATTGCGGCAGTTCGCGGCAATGCGCTCGCAGGTGGCTGTGAACTTCCGCTCTCCTGCGACATGATCGTGGCTGCAGACAATTCGCGCTTCGGCCTGCCAGAGGTAAAGCGCGGCATCTTTGCCGGTGCAGGCGGCGTGTTCCGCTTGCCGCGTGCCCTGCCCCGCAATATCGCACTGGAGATCGTCGCGACGGGTGACCCGCTTCCGGCAGAACGGCTTTACCAGCTCGGCCTGGTCAATCGGATGGTGACTTCTGACAAGGTTCTGGACGAAGCAAAATCGCTGGCGGCGCAGATTGGCGTGAATGCGCCACTGGCTGTCCGCAAAAGCCTGGAAGTTGCCCGCCAGGCCTATGACGGCACTGAAAGCGATCTATGGAAAGCTTCCAATGAGGCCTCGGCCATCGTGTTCTCCAGCGAAGACGCCAAGGAAGGTCCGCGCGCCTTTCTTGAGAAACGCGCACCTGTCTGGAAAGGCAAATAAGCGCCAAGGCCTCACCGGCGCTGTAAACAAAAACCCCCGCACCACCGATGCGGGGGTTTCTTCGTGGCTGGGCGTATAAAGGCCGCCTATAAAGCTACCAGGCGGCCTGGAAGCCGACGCGGGCACCCGTGCCACCGCGGTCCACACCTTTGGCAACACCGGCATTTAGTTGCCAGGTCGGATTGAGGCGGAAAGCCGCCGCCATGGAGAGCGCGCCTTCGTCTTCATAGTGGCCATAGCCACCGCTGAGGGCGAACTGCTTGCCTTCCGGCACGAACGGCGTATCGAGCGCGATCGCCGCGGCGATACCGCCGCGATTCTCGCGGATGTCGTCGCTGTTGCGGCCGATCAGGCGGGTATTGGCGGCGATGAGGCCCGTGTTCTGCGCCAGACCAGACGACAGGCTATAATCTGCTGCGAGGTTGCCATTACGGTCGGTCGTCACGACGCCAACTTCGCCCGATTGAGCGGCAGTGCTGGCAGCGGAGTTCAGGCCAGCCAAATTATAGGTGGCATCAGATCCGCCAATCGCGACCTGGTTGTCGGCCATCGCCGTTGCGCCGTTACCGATGGCGATGGAGTTCGCGCCTATAGCAGATGTCTGGTTGCCGAGAGCAACCGAACCCGCGCCGCTAGCCGTAGCAGCTTCACCGACCGCCGTGGAGCGAACACCAGATGCGGTGGCGAGGTGACCGAAAGCATGCGCGCGTTCTGCCGTGGCGGCGGAGCGCCAGCCATAAGCGGTTGCTGCAGTCGCATTCGCGATAGATTCGCCGCCAACGGCCGTTGAGGATGTACCGCTAGCAATCGCCTCGGTGCCCATGGCAACCGCGTCTTGCCCGGATGCGACGGCAAGGTTGCCCTGCGCGATGCTTTCCAGACCTGATGCTGTCGCCGCTTCACCAACGGCGAGCGAGCGAACCCCAGATGCATTTGCAAGGTGGCCAAAGGCCTGGGCACGTTCTGCGGTGGCCTCTGAACGCCAGCCATAGGCGCTTGCACCTGGGCCCATTGCGACAGCCTGGCCTCCAACGGAGGTCGTGGACGGACCGCTCGCGACAGTTGCGCGGCCTGTGGCACCGTCGCGGTTCCCACCGATGGCAATTGCGTCGCCGCCATTCGCCTCAGCGGCGTTACCAATGGCGATCGCGTTCGTATCAGTGGCCGAAGCGAGATTGCCAACAGCTATGGACTGCTGACCAGATGCCGTAGCGGCTTCACCCACAGCGGTCGATCTGACGCCCGAAGCGGTCGCCAGATGTCCGATCGCGTGTGCGCGTTCTGCGGTGGCAGAGGCCTGCCAGCCGAATGCCGTGGCCGCCGTACCCGTAGCATTAGATTCTCCACCGACAGCCGTGCTCGATGTGCCGTCTGCGTTTGCTTCGGTGCCTACTGCAAGGGCGTCGGAGCCGTCTGCGTCGGCATCGACGCCGCATTCGAGAGACGTCGCATCGACGGCACCCGCGTTACAATCTGGCGTTGCATCTGCTGAAGCTGTGGAAATTGGCAGCACCGCCCAGCTTGCACCTGCAAGCGTTAGTGCACTGACGGTTTTTTTTAGATTGGAGAGTCGCATGAATTGCCTTCCCTGTTTCCTCTTTGGCCCGGCATGGTCGAGGTAACATGCCGGCTTCAGGCGCGCGCCTGACGCAACAGCTACGAACCTTCGATGTGTCAGGGTGCAGGCAGTTGAGAAAACTTGGGCTCTTCTCAAGGTTGCAACAGCCCGGGATATAGTCATGAAGGTTGTAGAAAACCGGAGGTGCACGAACCAGCACCACCTCACCCGAACGTGATCGTTTGCGGGTTTACTTTTCACGCAACGAACTAAATCACTGGACAACATCAGGGGTGTGCATGAGTAAACCAGAGTTCGTGAAGCTTAATATGGACCTGAGGGCGGCGCTGGCGGCCTGTGCAGTAGGTGACTCTGCCGCGTTCAAAGAAGTTTATCGGCTTACCGCCCCGAAGTTCTTCGCCATTCTGAAAAACCAGTTGAAGGATGCCGAGGCCGCCAAGGACGTGCTTCAGGAGGCCTATGTATCCATCTGGAAGAATGCCCATCGGTTTGATGCCTACAAGGGCAACGCCTTTACCTGGATGCTGGTTATCATGCGCAACCGCGGGCTTGATCGGCTTCGATCAAAAGCGCGTACGCCCGTGACGGAAGAGATCGCGGAAACAATTCCGGACGACGCTGCGCGCCCGGAACAGGAAGCACGCACCCGCAATCTTGGACGTATTCTCGACACCCATCTGGCAAAATTGCCTGAGCAGGTCTCGCTTTCGATTTCGCTGAATGTTGTCCAAGGCATGACGTGCCGTGAGATCGGCCACATTCTGGAAGTGTCACCCAATACGGTGAAAGCCTGGGTCCGGCGCGGCCTGAAGAAGCTGCGCGCGGACATGCCAGTCGATAGCGTCAGCGCGGTCCTCTAAAAACTTCAAAAATTGCAGAGATCAGATCGGGCTGACAGCGCCGGTGAACACGACCGGTCCGGTCGGCCCTGCCTCCGGCGAACCGCCTTCCGGCTCCACACTTATTGCCAGCGTGTCAGACCCGGCTGCAAGCTCAGTCGCGATGGAGAGGTTGATAACGCCATCGTCCGAGAGATCGGTCAAAAGCCCGAGTGATTGTGGCGCATCCAGCCCGTCTCGCAACAGCCAGAGCTGCCAGACGCCATCTGCCGGCGGCTGAGCATTCGTAAGTCTGCCCGTGATCTGGTTGCTGTCCTTGTCATAGAGAAGCACCACGACTGTGGGCGCCTCCCCGCCTGACGTCATCAGGGTCAACAATTCTTCCTGCACGCTAGCAACTTCAACGGGCGCTGGGGCCGGTGTTTCCGCGTCCGGGATCGAGTGCACCGCGAGCGAACCAACGGCCAGGATCATCGAGGCGGCTGTCGCATATTGCCAGGGCCGCTCTGGATGGCGGCGGGATTTGGAGCTGCTGCGTCGCCTTACGCGCTGGGGCGCCTCTGGAGCGGGGGTCGGAGCGACAGCTTTTGTGCTGGGTTCCGGGCCTGAAATCTGAACCATGATGTCGTCGAGAACACCTTCCGGCGGCTCGGCATCCTCGCTTATCGTGCTGAGCGGCGACAGGAATTCTTCCATTTCCGCAACAAGCGTCTGGAAACTCTGATCCTCGGCGTAGAGGCGCTTGAACTGTGCGAGCTCGGCTTCGTCCGCATGGCCGAGAATGACAGCGCTCGCCAGTTCCTGCCGCTTATTCGGGGTCGTATCGCTCATTGTGCGCCCCCCGATCTAATAGATACGATTTGGGTAAGCCGGGCGCGCACGTCTGAAGCTGATACACCTGTCCTGCTGGCGATCTGTTCGATGTTCTCGAATTTCAGATACGCTGCAGTCAGCATGTCTCGGTCGGCCTCGCTCAATTCGTTCAGGGCTGACGAGCCCATGAGCCCCGCCGCATCCGAAGGCGGATTTGGCACATGGGGCAAGAGTTCGCCATTGCTTGTATCACTGAAACGAATATCGATCGCTGCCTGGTGCGCCATAGCCGCAATAAAATGCATGTAATCGCAGCCGGTGGGCGGTATCGATGCGTGGTTTTTCCATAGTTTCAAATAGGTGGCGGATAGAGCGCGTTGCGCAAGTTCCGGCGTTTTCAGGAGTGCGACGACCTTTCCATAGATCTTAGGCGAGGTCAGGGCGAACACCTGCCTCATGGCTTCGCCATGGCCTTCGCCCAACGCCCGCATGGCGTCATTCAGCTGCTGGCGCTCTCCAGAATTCATAAACCTACCGCTATTAAGGTCATGCGTCTCAACTATGGCGGCCGCATCGCCGATCCAGTTCGAATGAAACTGATGTGGCTAAAGCTTTGTTCCACCTTTCATTTTGCATCGCCCGGCCGCTTACATTTCCAGACAGCACAGCGTATTTTCACCGGACTGGATTCGGGAAGTTCACTTACGATACCGGTACGCGAATTTTCTGAACAAGCTCCAGAATTTCTTTCGGCGGCGGCTTGGTGGCGAGCGTGATGACAACGCCTACACCTGCTGCAAGCCACATGAACACGAACCCTATACCTTCCGGCGAGACACCAAATAGCCAGTTCTTCGGGTCTGTATCGACGAACTTGAACCAGTAAATATAGCCAAATGTCGTGATCAGGCCGGTCAGCATGGACGCGACAGCACCTTCCTTGTTCATCCGCTTCCAGAAAATTCCGAGAAAGATGACCGGGAACAGAGAGGCCGCCGCGAGCCCGAAGGCGAACGCGACCACCTGCGCGACAAAGCCGAGGCTATTGGAGAATATGCCAAGCAGACCCGCGGCAAACACGGCGCCGGCAGCCGCCCCGCGGGCAACCCGAAGCTCTGTCTTGTCGTCCATCGATTTGAACAGTGTCCGGCGGCACAGGTCATGGCTGACGGCAGAACTGATCACCATGAGCAGGCCGGCTGCGGTCGACAGGGCCGCGGCGAGACCGCCCGCGACAACAAGGCCGATCACCCAGCCCGGCAGATTGGCGATCTGCGGATTAGCGAGAACGAAGATGTCATTGTTCGGGCTGACTTCATTCTCAATACCATCCGGAGCGTTCGGCCCACGATACTGCATGACACCGTCGCCATTCTTGTCTTCGAAGGCGACAAGGCCGGTCGGCTCCCAGTCCTTATACCATTGAGGCACCGGCTTCCCGCCTGCAGCCTCGATCTCGGCTGAGCGGGCTTCATAATCCTCATCGTCGGCGATATAGGTCGCCTCATTCACAGTATCGATGAAATTGATCCGCGCGAACGCGCCGACCGCTGGAGCCGTGGTATACAGGATAGCGATAAAGATCAGCGCCCACCCGGCCGAAACACGTGCCGCATCGGCGCTTTTCACGGTGAAGAAGCGGATGATGACGTGCGGCAGCCCCGCCGTCCCAAACATCAGCGCGGCGGTAATGCAGAACACGTCGATCATCGACTTGTTGGTTTCTGTGTATTCCAGAAAGCCGAGATCGGTGATCACGGTGTTCAGCTTCGCGAGCATGGAAACGCCCTCGCCTTTCGCTTCGCCAATGAAGCCAAGCTGAGGCACAGGGTTTCCCGTGATAATCAGCGACATGAAGATCGCAGGCACGGTGAAAGCGAAGATCAGCACGCAATACTGCGCAACCTGCGTGTAGGTGACGCCCTTCATTCCGCCGAGCACCGCGTAGAAGAAAACGATCACCATGCCGATAATGATGCCCCACTCGAACGGCACACCGAGGAAACCGGAGAAGGCAACGCCAACGCCTTTCATCTGACCGGCGATATAGGTGAATGATACGAACAGCGCGCAGACTACGGCAATCACGCGAGCGGTCGTAGAGTAATACCGGTCGCCGACGAAGTCCGGCACGGTGAACTTCCCGAATTCTCTCAGGAATGGCGCAAGCAAAAGCGCGAGCAGCACATAGCCACCCGTCCAGCCCATAAGGTAGACAGAGCCGCCATAGCCCATGAAGGCGATAAGTCCTGCCATGGAGAGGAAGCTTGCCGCCGACATCCAGTCAGCTGCCGTCGCCATGCCGTTTACCGTTGGATGAACGTCATGGCCCGCGACGTAGAAGTCATCGGTTGAGCCGGCGCGTGCCCAGATCGCAATGCCGATATAAAGGGCAAAAGTCGTGACGACGAAAAAGAGTGTCCACGGATCAAGCATATCAGGCCCTCACCCCATGCTTTTTCTCTATCCGTCGCATCGCCCAGCAATACACGAAAATGAGAACCACGAAGACGTAGATTGCCCCCTGCTGGGCGAACCAGAAACCGAGTGGCGCGCCGCCGAGCGACCATTGATCAAGAAAGTCGCGAAGCAGGATACCCGCGCCGAACGAAACGGCGAACCATATGACCAGCAGACCTATAGTCAGCCTGATCGTTGCCTGCCAGTAGGCGCGGCCTTCATCTGCGCTCGACTTCTCCTGCACGGCGCCCTCCCTCTTTTATTTTGGATGAGCCTGCCGCCTTAGGCGCCGCTTTGCAATCATTATGGCGAAAGCTTTCGCGAGGTTTATTACTACGGCGCGAAATGAAAACGGCGAGGCCAAAGCCTCGCCGTCTCTTTTCCGGTCAACCAGCCGAACGTTCTAATTATTTGGAACGTCGAGGGGGTCGCTGGTCCGATCGATCGGTGTGATCGTGATCGTGTCCGGATCAATTGGCGCGCCGAAGCGGGCCGTACTGAATGCCGCGCCAAAACCTGCTCCAAAGCTCGACGCTGGGTCCACCTGACCTCCGGGTGGAGGCGGCGGCGGAGGAGGTGGTGGTGGTGGTGGTGGCGGTGGAGGCGGCGGAGGTGGTGCTGGGGGAGGCACGGTCGAGCCGCCACCACCATTATCGCCCCCACCGCAAGCGCTGATGCCCATGGCGGCAACGCCAGCGAGCAAGGCAAGCTTCAGATAGGAGTGTCTATGGGTTCTCATTATCTCGCCTCCCTAATTGTTCGGTGAGCCGGCGATCGGCGTATTGAGGTATGGGAACTGGTTCTGCAGTTCGAGCGCGGTAATTGGAGCGCCATCGGTAAACGCAGCCGTCCCCACATTGGCGTCAGAAGGATCGCAGAAGCCAAGATCAGTTGACTGACCGCCAATCGTCACTGGATGGCAGAGTCGGCCCATGGTCACACGAAGCGCGATGTCGACAGTATCGTCGCCCGGCCTGCGACCGTTCGGGAAACCTGCGAGGTCATCGGCAAGCACACCGAGATTGCTCTGCGCATTTCGAGGCGTTGGCGAAATACCCATATTGAGGCGCATCATTTCCGACGGCGTGACACCAGCTGGCTGGTTGAGCCCTTCTATACCCGTCAGGAAGGCAGCGACGAGGTCCTGGCGAGGCAGATTGGTTGGTGCGATTGTGTCGAAATCAGTGCCCAGTGTGCCGTTCACCGCATCACGAAACAGAATATCGAGCAGAACCGGCAGCGTCGGGTTCGTTACGTAGTCGGCAAGCGCGGAATCCTGGGTCGGCTCAGCTGCGTTGAAAAGGTCCTTGTCCGGCAGGCCGATGACAACTTCATTCACCAGCGGTGCAGACAGGCGCGACTGTTGAACGAACGCGCCTCCGTAAAGCGATGTCTGCTTATAGGTCGGGGAGGGATCTTCGATCTCGGCCTGTGGCAGGCTGGCCGTCGTCCAACCGCCGATGATGCCATCGCCGTCATCATCAAGGCAGCTGATCGGCACTTCAAGCGCAAGCGACGTTACGTTCGCCTTGCCGACAAGATCGTCATTGGCGCGGTCCTGGGTAATGCCGCCTGGAAAGCCATTGCCATCGCCGTTGCCGGCGCTGCTGTCGCCATCGATTGGCACAAGGTTCACGAGGTCGAACACTTCGCCAAGGTTGACCGCGAAGGCTTCGGCTCGCTGGCCTGCAAAGACGCGCCCTGTACCACAGCCCGGAAAGTCGACTGTAGAAATGAAGCTGTTCGCGTAGCCAGCATAGTCCGGTAAGGTCTTGTTGCCGATATTGTCGACAGGCTTTGTGAATCTGCCAAGCTCAGTGCGTGTGCCCTCACGGCGGTCGCCGGTCACAAGAGAAAGCTCATAGGTCTCCAGTTCCCCGAGCGCGCCTTGGTTGCCTGCACCAATCTGTCCGGCCTGACGAAGCGGGATCGCAAGCTCCTTATCGCCAACTGGGACGGTAATGCCCGTGCCATCGCGCAGCGTGTTCTCGAAGTCGAACTGGAAGGTCAGGTCCTCTACGGCATCCCCGTCGACGTCAACGTGGATCTCGTAGATCGCGTCCGGGTCCATCGTAAAATAGTTCGGCCCGCCATATGGCGCCTGCAGCGGCTGATAGTTGGCGATGAAGGTAACATAATCCGAACGGCCATTTTCGTAGCTTCGGAACATATAGAAATCGGTGCCGTCGACTTTCGGCTGCTCGGTGATGCCTGGCGCTTCACGGTGGCTGGAGGCCAGCGCAGGCGCAAGCAACGCCCCGGCCGCAGCGATCGTGAGCGCTGCTATGGAGACATGGGTCAGTTTCATTTTGGCGTTCCCTCTCAAGAAGAATGTCTGGCGTCGTTTCGTGTCAGACGCGGGGACAGTTACGAACTGGACAGAATTGGGGGTGCGCCCACGCAAAAAAACTTTTCATCCGTGCCGTTCGGACCAGAGTTAATAGCGGCTGCACCCATTCCGCCCCGCCAGCCGTAACTGTTTTGAATTTTGGAGGAGGACGATTATGAACCGCATGATTTCACTGTCGATTTTAGCTGCTGCCTTGACCGCAGGCACCGCGCACGCACACGACTTCTGGGTTCAGCCAGATACATTCACGCCTGAGGACAGCGGCGCTCTGCTAGTCAGTCTTTTTGTCGGGCACGGCTCTGACAAGTCGGACTGGCCCCTGCGTCCGCACCGGATCGTGGGATTTCAGAGCTTCGGACCTGAAGGTCAGAACAATCAGGCACGTGGGGCAGAAAGCCTGTCAGGCGACCTGTCTGTCGTGCTCGACGAGATCGGTACGCATCTCATCCTTGTCGAAACAACCAATAGTTTCAGCGAACTCGATGCTGACAAGTTTACTTCTTACGTCGAGGATGAAGGCATTCGTCCAATCATGCTGGACCGCGCGGCAAATCGCGCTGAAGACCATCCGGGCAAGGAGCTCTACTCGCGACGCGGCAAAGCATTGGTTCAGGTCGGTTGCCCCGATGAAGCTTCAGACAACTGGGGCAAGGAGCTCGGTCTAACGCTTGAGATCGTCCCTGGCGCAAACCCAATCGACTGGAATGTCGGCGCCACCATGCCAATCAATGTGCACTATCACGGTGTTCCGGTTTCCGGCGCGACACTTCACATCACCAATCTCGACGATGATACGGTGCATTTCAGCGCCGAAACGGATGTCGATGGAGTTGTCGATATCTCATCTTCGCTGACTGAAGGCCGCTGGTTAGTGCACACTGTCTGGGCCGAAGCCGCAGACGGTTTGCTTGAAGGTGCTGACTATCAGACGATCTTTTCCAGTCTGACATTCGACACTGAAAGCCCCTGCCCCCGTTAAGGGGCAGGCCGCCGGCTAGGCGTCGATATCTTCCAGACCCTTCATCGCCCGGTGTTCATGTCGCATGCCCAGGAACAGGCTGATGCAGCTTGCCAGCAATATAGACGTGAATGGCAGCGCGGCCGTGATCGTGCCTGCTTGCAATGAATTCAGTGTGTCACGTCCCCCGCCATAGAGCAGCATTGAAGCCGTAACGCCGAGCATACATGCCCAGAAGACCCGTTGAGGGACTGGCGCGTCGGTCTTTCCGCCTGAGGTGATGCTGTCAATGACAAGCGCGCCTGAGTCGGCGGACGTCACGATAAATACGACGAGCAGGAAGATCGCTGCGCAGGACGTGATAATCGAGAATGGAAGGCTGTCCAGCATATGGAAAAGCGTCAGCGCGGCAGTCGTCATGCCTTCACCAAGTTCGCCCTGACCATTTTCGTATTGCTGGATCGCGGTTTCACCAAAAGTCGTGAACCAGAGCACGCAGATCGCGACCGGCGCCAGCAGGACCACAGAGAAATACTCCCGGACCGTGCGACCTTTGGAAATACGCGCGATGAACATGCCTACGAAAGGCGACCAGGAAATCCACCAAGCCCAATAGAATATGGTCCAGTCGTGGAACCAGGCAGTATCCTCGCGCCCGAACCAGTTGGTGAGAGCTGGAGTGTCGGTCAGATAGGCCAGGAAATTTTCGCCAAGCCCCATTACGATGGCCAGTGTTGGCCCAGCGATCAGAACGAAAAGCATCAATATGACGGCGATGGTCATGTTGATGTCCGATAGAAGCTTTACGCCGCCGTCGAGCCCCCGCAGGACCGAGATGACGGCGAGGCCCGTGATCGCTGCAATCAAGAGGGTCTGAAGACCAACGCTCACCTGAACGCCGGTCAGGAAACCGATACCGCTGCTGGCCTGGGCTGCACCAATTCCTATCGTCGTGGCCAGGCCGAAGACGGTCGAGATGACAGCGAAGGTGTCGATCACATGCCCCCAGAAGCCCCATACGCGATCACCGAGAATTGGGTAGAAGGCCGACCGGATCGTAAGTGGCAGGCCCTTATTGTAGGCGAAGAAGCCGAGGGCCAGACCGACCACGGCATACACGCCCCATGGCGCCACGCCCCAGTGAAACAATGTGGCACTGAATGCGAGCTTCCGGGCCACTTCGGTGTCGGCCTCAACGTTGAGCGGCGTGCCGAACCAATCAGAATAATAAGCAAGCGGCTCTGCCGAGCCATAGAACATAAAACCGATCCCGACACCGGCCGCGAAAAGCATGGCGATCCACGAAGGTATGCTGAATTCAGGTTTCGCATCCGGTCCGCCAAGCCGGATTTTTCCGAGAGGCGAGAAGGCGAGCGCAAGGCAGAACAAAAGTATGAGCGGGGGCGTTAAAGCAAAGAGCCAGTCAAAGGTCTCCAGCGTCCAGGTTCTCGAAGCTTGCAGGGCAAATCCGGTTGCTTGCGGAAACACGAGTGATGTGACGGCGAACACAAGAACAAGGCCGGCGCTGAGAAAGAATACAGGGTTGTGAATATCGAGGCCGAGCCATTCGACATTGTCTTGACCGACTTCATAGTCAGTCGTGTACTCAGCATCACCCTCAGGTTCGCTCATATTCAACTTCTCCGTAGCGGCAAATCCCGCTGATTGTTTGCAGATCGAATGGTTAAGTCATCTTTGATCTTCATACTCAGGGATAACTTTCAAGGTTTGAACAAATTTGCAAACATGTTGCAAAGCTGCAACCATGGTAAAACACACTGTAAATATTACGTTTTTTTGTGTATTAGCGTCGGCGCGGGCCTCAGCCGTGTCAAAAGTTTGACTATTTTATTTTATTTGCCGAACTATCGCCTTATGTGAGGTCGGTGCCCGGGCGCGATCTGGCTTCTGCCTGAAGCTCGCGATGGGGCCTTTCGCATGATCACACGCGACCACATAAAGATGGGGAAATTCATGAACAAGCTTTTCGGCGGAGCTTCGCTGCTCGCCATCGGCGCTATTGTAGCTGCCACTCCGGCAATGGCGCAGTCTCAGGAAGAGACTGCCCAGGACAATAGACGTCTTTCAACCGTAACGGTGACGGCCACCAAACGTTCCGAAAGCGCGCAGGACATTCCTGTGACGGTGAACGCGCTGGGCGAGCAGGAACTTGACCAGCTCGGCGTCAAGAACTTCAGCGACTACCTGGTTCAGCTGCCAGGCGTCACCGCTGGCGGTTCCGGCCCAGGCCAGAACACGATCTATATTCGCGGCCTCGCGTCCACGACACCAAACCTGACGGTTGCCGGTGTGGCGGGCCTCGCACCGAACGTTTCCTTCTATCTCGACGAACAACCACTGGCGCAGCCAGGCCGTAACCTCGACGTATACGCAGCCGACCTTGAGCGCGTAGAGGTTCTTTCAGGCCCGCAGGGCACGCTTTTCGGTGCAAGCTCCCAGGCTGGTACGGTTCGTCTCATCACCAACAAGCCATCGCTGTCCGGCTTTGATGCTGGTTTCAAGGCATCGACCGCGTTCACGGATGGCGGCGAGATGAGCAATAGCGTTGAAGCGATGCTCAACCTTCCAGTCACCGACAAGCTCGCGCTTCGCGGTGTCGTCTACACCGACACGCAGGGTGGCTACATCGACAATGTCGGCGGCACGCTTTCGGTTCGCGAGTCGGCTCGCTTCCGCGCGCAAGGCACAGTCCGTGACAATGGCGTACCGGTGAATGCTGCCCGCGCTGGCTTTCAGGCCGGCGCTGACCTTTCCGGCGTGACCTTCATCGACGCAAACAATGGCACGATCGTCGAGAACGATATCAACGACGTCACCTATCAGGGCTTCCGCCTGAGCGGTTATTACGAATTCAACGAAGATTGGGACCTGCTGGTCCAGCATTCCCAACAAGGAATTGAATCCGACGGCGTTTTCTTTGCCGACCCTGAGCTCGACGATTATGACATCGTTCGCTTCACGCCTGAGGAGATCGAAGACGATTTCCACTCCACCGCGTGGACGCTCGAAGGCCGCCTCGGCATGCTTGAGGCCGTTTACACGGGTGCATACACCGAACGGACCACCGACCAGGTCGTCGATTACTCTGACTACCTCTTCGTCGGCCAGTACCTGCCTTATTACATCTGTGACTATGACGTGACCTATCCGACGGGCGCTGCGCCTGCCGGTACGTGTTACGCGCCGAACCTTTCGGTAAAATCGCATTCGGAAACGAAGGTTCAGACGCACGAGCTGCGCTTCAACACGCCGGATGAGTATCGCTGGCGCGCAACCTTCGGTGCGTTCTACAGCGACCTCGAACTCGCAGAGCGCAATGACTTCATCTATCCAGGCTCGACGCAGGTCGTTTACACAGACGGCTCTGTCGGATTTGCCCCGAACTTCCCGCTGACCAATGGCGCGGCAACGCCGGGTGACGTCGGGAATGAAAGTCAGGGCTATTTCAGCCAGCCGGGTCCGTTCCCGCCAGGCGTGATCTTCCGCAATGACGTGCTTCGCACGGACGAGCAGATCGGCATCTTCGGTGAGACGACTTTCGACCTCACCGACCAGTTCGCTATCACGCTCGGCGCGCGCTACTATGACGTCGAAGTCGATCTTGAAGGTTCAGCGAACTCGTCGTTCTTCAACCTCTTTGCTGATACTGACCAGCAGGTTTTCGGCACGAACATCTCGCAGCTTTATGGACCGAACGGCCCAGCAGAGGCCCCGGACACGGCAGCGACCGATGGCGTCATTCTGAAAGCAACTGGTGAGTGGACGCCGACAGAGAACACGCTGTTCTATGCGACCTATTCTGAAGGTTACCGTGCCGGGCTTCTGAACCGTCCAGGCGGCGCATCAGGCCCGAACAACTACACGGTGCCCTATGCTGTCGATACAGACGAAATTCAGAACTACGAACTCGGTTGGAAAACCGAGCTGTTCGACAATTCGCTCCGCTTCAACGGCGCGGCTTTCTTCGTCGACATTGAAGGTCTTCAGACGACGATCTTCGACCCGTCCATCGTGAACCTGTTCTTCTCCGATAATGCTGCAAATGCAGAGCTTAAAGGTATCGAAGGCGACTTCACCTGGCTGCCGGAGAGCATTGATGGTCTGACGATTGCTGGTGCATTCTCGCTCCTGGATTCGGAGATCACCGATGTCCTCGTCCCGACGGATGACGTTTTGGTCGGCTCGGAACTGGCATTCGCGCCAGCATATCAGGGCAATCTGCGCGTGCGTTACGAATGGGATCTCGAGCAGGAGATCGCTGGACAGCGCGTGCGAGCTCACATCATGCCGCAAATGGTCTTCTCTGATGAGTCTGTCACCGACGTGGTAGAGATCAACAAGATGGACCTTGATGGTTACGTAACCTTCGGTGCTACCGCTGGCATCACGGGCGACAATTGGGGCGCAGAACTCTTCGCCACCAACCTGACGAATGAATATGCCGAGCTTAGCGGTAGCTTCGTCTTCGACCGTGAGCGGGTCACCCCGATCCGTCCGCGTACGATCGGCATTCGTCTGAAGTACGACTACTAGTCGATACCGAAGACAAACTTGCTTCTATCGCAGCGTCCCGGTTATTCGGGACGCTGCACTAGTTTTGAATGGATGAAATGACTGAAGCCGAGACGACTGCCGATCAGCTGAAACAGGTTCGCGCCTTGATGCAGCGAGGGCAGTTCAAGGCGGCTTCGGATGCATTGGATATCATCCTCAAAAACACACCGGACCATCAGGACGCCGTTTATATGGCTGCGGCTTGTGCACGGTATCTCGGCGAGACCGCCACCGCTTTCCGTCATCTTGACCACCTCAAACGCCTGGCACCTGATTTTGGACGCGCCTATCAGGAGGAAGGCCACCTTCATCGCAAGAGGGGCAATCTTGATGCCGCCGTCACGGCCTATCAGCGCGCCGTTCGGTACAATCCCGCGCTGGTCGCAAGCTGGACAGCGCAAGCTGAAATGCTCTCGGCTTCCGGGCGCGCAGAGGATGCGGCCCACGCACGGGCACAGGCCGACCGGCTGAAGCGATTGCCACCAGAGCTTCTGGCCGTGACGAATTATATTCATGAAGGTCGCGTCATTCATGCAGAGCGTATCGCGAGAGCTTTTCTGCAAAAGAACCCGCGCCACATCGAGGGTATGCGTCTTCTCGCCGATATCGGTACACGGCTTGGCGTGCACGAGGATGCAGACTTCCTGCTCGAAACGGCCATTGAACTCGATCCAGACAATCCGCAGCTGCGCATTGATCATGTTCAAGTGCTTCGAAAACGCCAGAAATACGAAGCGGCTCTCGCGCAGGCGGAAACGCTTCTGAAGCATGACCCTGACAGCCCGGTCTTCAAATCAATCTATGCGATCGAAGCCATGCAGGCGGGAAATTATGACGAAGCGCTCGAAATTTTCGAGGAGGTCCTTCGCACCCTGCCAGACGATCTTGCGACCCTGACGTCACAGGGGCACGCTTTGAAGACTGCGGGTCGCACCGAAGAAGCGATCAAGTCCTACCGCCGCGCGGTCGAGGTGAACCCGCTGCATGGCGATGCCTGGTACGCGCTCGCAAATCTCAAGACCTACAAGTTCAGCGCTGCCGATATCGAAATTATGCGAAAGGCGCTCGATAATCCGAACTTGCATTTCATGGGGCGCGTGCACCTTGCCTTTGCGCTCGGCAAGGCGCTGGAGGACACCAAATCATTTGATGAAGCCTTTGAGGCCTATAGCGGCGGAAATGCGCTGAAGAAGTCGCAGATCCGGTACACGACAGAGCAGATGCGAGCTGAAGCCGATGGCCAGATCGAGCATTGCACGCGTGATTTGTTTGAGAAGCGGGCTGGCGCTGGCCACGACGACCCTGCCCCGATCTTCATCGTCGGTCTACCGCGCGCGGGCTCCACGCTGATCGAGCAGATCCTTGCTTCCCACAGTCAGGTCGATGGCACGCTGGAGCTACCAAATATCCTGTCACTGGCGCACCGGCTGCGCGGACGTAAGCAGATTTCTGATCGCGAACGCTATCCGCGTATCCTGCATGAATTGCCAGATGAGGAACTCGCCGCGCTTGGACAGGACTATATCGCAAATACCGCGATCCACCGTCAGGGCGCACCATTCTTTACCGACAAGATGCCCAACAATTTCAGGCATATCGGACTGATCCACCTGATCCTGCCGAACGCGAAAATCATCGACGCCCGCCGTGAGCCGATGGCCTGCTGCTTTTCCGGCTTCAAGCAGCTCTTCGCGGAAGGTCAGGAGTTCAGCTACAGCCTCGAAGATATCGGTAATTACTACCGCATCTATATCGAGATGATGGCCCACTGGGACAGTGTGTTTCCCGGCAAGGTTCTACGCGTACAGCACGAGGACGTCGTTGACGATCTGGAAGGCCAGGTCCGCCGGATCCTCAATCACTGCGAATTGCCATTCGAGCAATCTTGCGTCGACTTCCACAAGACCGAGCGCGCGGTTCGTACGGCAAGCTCTGAACAAGTGCGGCAGCCGATCAGCCGCTCCGGTGTTGATCAGTGGCGCAATTTCGAAGCCCATCTCGGACCGCTCCAGGACGCTCTCGGCCCTGCCCTGAAAGATTATCGCTAGCCATCAGGCGAAATGAAGCCGGCGGTACTTGCCCTTGAAATAGAGGAGCGGGTCGCGCCGAGGCTCGTATTTTGCGCGCTCTACCTTACCGATGAGGATGACATGATCGCCGCCATCGTGGAGATCAGACTTGATGCATTCAAAATTCGCGAGCGCACCTGAGATCAGCGGTGAGCCATACTGGCCTTCCTCCCATGGCGTCTGCGAGAACCTGTCCTCGCCCGGCATGGCGAAAGTATTCGAGACTGGCTGTTGGCCGATGTGAAGGACATTGACGGCAAAGCGTTCAGAGGCCTCGAGCGCCTCAAGGCTCGAAGAGCTTTTGGCGATACAGACGAGCAGCAGCGGTGGATCGAGCGAGACAGAGGTGAAAGAGTTCGCTGTCAAGCCAACAGGTTCCCCTTGCGCTGACATGGTGGTCACAACCGTTACCCCAGTCGCAAAGCAACCAAGCGCATCGCGCAGCGTGCGTGCATCTGACCCCTGTTTGTAATCGGGCATCATGCGCGGAACCCGGCGCTCGAGAAAGTCGAGCAGGACCGCGCTGAACGCGTCGGAGCGATCGAATACTGCCAGATGACCGGCGTCTTCAATCTCGGCGAATTCCGCGGTCGCAACCTTCTCGACGAAACGGTTGGCCGCATCCCGGTTACCAAAGCTGCTGAGCGCACCTCGGACGAAAAGAACGGGGACCTTCAGGCCTGACGCAGCGACCGAAATGCGCTCGCTCGACTTCTCGACATCGATCACCTCTCCGAAGACCGGGTCGACATGTTCTGTCTGGGCGGGCGCCGACCGGATTGAGGCAGCAAGCGCGGCTGCTGTACGCAAATCGATTTCAGGCGGCGCATCAGCGAGGACGAGACCGGATGCAAGATGGGCGCCCTCCTCGCCTATTGCCGTCAGCGCGATCCAGCCACCAAGCCCTGCCCCGACGACGACAGGGCGTGAGGCAAGCTGCGCCAGAACCGCACGCAGGTCTTCAACGCAGGCATCAAATTCATAGCGGCTATCCTCTGAGCGCGCGCTGCGGCCATGACCGCGCAAGTCGAGGCTGATGACGTGACGCCCTGCCTTCACGAGTGCCTCGGCCGTCTCCTGCCAGACGTGGCGGGTCTGTCCACCGCCATGAAGCAACAGGACGGACGGATCTTCTTCAGCACCGCGTACATCTGCGCTGAGGAGTAGACCGCCGAAGCCTTTGAATTTGCGTTCTGCCATCTGTCCTGCCCGTTACCGCTTGAGAGGTTGGTCACTGCCTCATTTAGGGCGCTTTACCAATCCGCGAAGGGTAGAAACATTGGCGGAAACAGTCGACTGCCCCGAAGAGGCGCCCCCCGGGATATTCGCTTAATCGGCGACATGCATCGACGCCCCCGGCAAGTTTGGTTACAAACTTGCGCAGGGCTGCGCATGAGACGCCGTTACTGGAAAGGATATCAGAATGAGCGATCAAACAGGATCACGCAGATCCCGGCCAAAAATGGGGACTTTCAGACGGATCGAGACGATCACACCGCTGCTCGTTTTTCCACTGATTGCCTATGTCATCATCGCCGTTATTGCTGGCGGTCAGCACATGGATGAGACACCAGCAATTGCTGGCAACCTCAATGCAACGCTGTTTTCTGTGCCAATGGTATCAGGAGTCAGCTGGAAGATGAGGTTGGGCGATGTGCTGCTACTGGTCTCGCTGGTACTGCTGTCGATTGAAATCATCAAGGCCACCAGTTCGCGCTCCAGCGCCATGGTCAATCACATGGCGTCCATGGCCGTACTCCTGACCTGCATCGTGTGCTTCATCCTGTTCGCCAATTTCGCGACAGCAACCTTCTTCCTCTTTACCTGCATCGCGCTGATCGACGTGATGGTGGGCGTCATCGTGAGCATCGTCTCGGCGCGCCGCGACTTCGGCGTGGGCGACGGCTTCGGCAGCTAGGTTCTCAGACCTCAGATCATGATGTGGGCGCAGCGTTTTCGCTGCGCCCCTTTTTGTTGTCAGTGCGCATGTCAGGCACACCAAATATCCGCAGGTGGACCATCAGAAGAGCCGGCAGCATGAAGACCAGAAGGAAGGTCCCGATCAGGATGCCGAAGCCAAGCGAAATTGCTGTCGGGATCAGGAACTGGGCCTGAATGCTCGTCTCAAGAATGATTGGCGTCACACCCAGGAAGGTCGTGAGCGTCGTTAGCAGGATGGCCCTGAATCGATCCAGCATTGCCGACACGACAGCCTCTACGGGCGCTTCGCCATTTTCGAGCCGCTCATTCAGGAAGTCTGTCACCATCAGGGACGCGTTGATGATGACGCCTGAGAGACCGATGATACCGAAGAAGGACAGGAGTGTCAGATCTGCGCCCAGCAGGCCATGGCCGATCAGGGCACCGACATAGCCAAACGGGATCGCGCCCATGATGACGAGTGGCTGGCTATATGACCGGAAATTGAGCGCCAGCAAGCTGTAGATCACGATGAGTGCCAGCATGAAGTTACGAGCCAGAACGGGCTGCGCTTCTGCCTGATCCTCCTGATCGCCAGAAACCTGCATGGTGAGGTTTTCGTACTCCTGCTGGAGCTCTGGCAAGGCCTGCTCGAACATGTAGGCGGAAACCGTGTCTGCCGTTGCGATATCCTCATCAACAAACGCATTCAGTGAGTAGATCCGACGTCCATTCACGCGGTTGATAGAAGCAGGCGCTGGCGCAATTGTCAGATCGGCGAGTGCATCCATGGGGATGTACCCGTCTCTGACTTTTACCCGCAGGCTCTTCAGTGTCTCGAGCGAGGCCCGTTCGTTCTCTGGAAGACGCACGCGAACTGGAATTTCCTCCCGGTCACGCTGAATACGGACAGCCTCAGCGCCAAAAAATGCCGCGCGGACCTCTCTGGCGAGGTCGTTCTGCGTCAGGCCGTAATTGCGTGCGAGCGGCTTTAGCTGGATGCGGACTTCCTCTGTCGTACGGAAGCGGTCGTCACGCACATCGTATACGCCGGGACGGCTCTCCAGCGCGCGCCGAAGCTCCAGTACTGCTTCGCGTGTTTTCTCATCCGTTCGCGCAGATATCTGAAGCTGTATAGGCGCGCCGGGGCTGACAAGGTCAGATGTGAAGGTCAGCTTTTCGGCACCTGGTATGCGACCAACCCGGTCACGCCAGGCACGCTCGAAATCGCGCGCAGCAAAATCGCGGCTGCTGGACTCCTTGAGTTGTGCGACGACAAAGGCACGGTTTCCAGAAGCAGCCCCTGCCCCCCCGCCGGTCGCGTTTGCTTCGTTCCCACCAAGCGGTTCTGCGATCTGCCAGAGAACGCCGAGCAAACCATCCTCCGCCCCGATAACATCCTTCATGGCGGCAGAAGCGGCCTCTTCGATCTGCATTGCAAATCGGCGCGTTTGCTCTTCCGAACTGCCCTCCGCAAGCTCAAGTTCTGCGGTGACGTAGTCACCCTCCACGGCCGGAAAGAAGATGAATTTGACATAGCCGCTGGCCGTCAGCGCCTGCGTGGCGAACAGGATGCCGAACCCCATCATCAGAACCATGGCCGGGCGCAGCACCACGAACTGGATCGCTTTCTTGAGCGGACCGGCAGAAAACTTGCGCAGCGCTCCGGCAACGCGGTCACGAACCGGGTCAGCAAGGCGCCGGGGAGAGTAACGGCCCGGCGGCTCATCACTGAGGTGAGAGAGGTGACGCGGCAGGACGAAGAGGCTTTCCACCAGCGAAATGAACAGCAGCACAATCACGACAGCCGATACCTGGCCGAGAAACTGACCGAAAAGCCCCGGCACGAGCAGGATCGGGACAAAGGCCGTCATGGTCGTGGAAACCGAGAACAATACGGGCCGCGCGACACGCGTCACGCCGAGCCGCGCCGCCTCCATTTGCCCTGCCCCGGCGCGCCAGTTGGCATGGATGTTTTCACCCACCACGATTGCGTCATCGACAATTATACCGATGGCCAGAATGAAGCCGAAAAGCGAGAGCTGGTTGATGGTGATGCCGAAGATGAGCATCGGGAAAAACGCCCCGACGAAACTGACGCCCACCCCAAGCGCCACCCAGAACGCGATCCGGATATCGAGAAACAGAAGCAGCAACAGCGTTACCAGGATTAGACCGAGCACCGCATTTCGCACCAGAAGGTCAATTCGCGAGCGAAGGTTTACCGCCTCATCTCGCCAGAGAACATACTGCACGTTCCCGGGCAGCGCGGCGTCAATTTCCGTTTCGATATAGTTGCGGACGATGCGCGCATTATCGAGCGTCTTCTCGCGTCCAACACGGAAGACGGAGACAGTAACGGCAGGCTCTCCGGCATAATTCGCCTCGACCGGATCGTCTGACAGACCATCATGGATGACTGCGATGTCTGAGAGATAGATGGGGCCGCCATTGACCCCTGCGCCCACCACAATGTTCTCAAACTCCGCGCCCGTGCGGCGTTCTCCAACTGCTCGCACCCTCAGAAGTTGACGATCGTTTTCGATCTCGCCCGCCGAAAGGTCGACGCTTTGCTGGGAGATGATCTGGGCAATCGACGTCAGGCTGAGATTTCGCGCGCGAAGCTCTTCCTCAGGTATGGCGATTTCGATCAGGTAATCTGCGACGCCGCCAATCTCGACGAGGGAGAGACCATCCTTCGCGGCGAGTTCGCGCCTGACCCGGTCGGCAGCCTGCTTAAGTGTCTGGCGATCAACTTCACCGTGCAGAATGATCTGAGAGACAAGCTCATCCGGCTCAACCTCGCTTATTTGCGGGGCTTCTGCAGCTTGCGGAAAAACAGTGATGCGCCCGATCTCGTTCTTCACCTCATCGAGCATTTCCGACAAGTCCTCGCTTTCGGGAATGTCGACGACGACATTGCCAACGCCGGAAGCCGCAAGGCTTGTGATCTTGTCGATCCCCTCGAGACCTTCCAGTCTCTCTTCGATCGGTCTGACGATCGAGGTTTCGACATCTTCGGGCGTCGCGCCCGGATACGGCACGGTGATCGAAATATTATAGGTCTCGATAGGGGGAAAGACGCGCACATTGAGCGCCGACAGCGATGCAATGCCGGAGATGACAAGGAATACCATCAGGAGGTTTGCAGCCACCCGGTTGGCAAGAACGCCTTCAATCATCCGGATCAAGGCTGGGACTCCGCAAGATGCACCCGCATCCCTTCGATTTCTTCAGCGAGGACTGTCAGCATTAACCTGTCGCCGGATGACAATTGCGGTGCGCGTAGAAGAACACCGCCTTCGACGCGATCGACAGTCTCGACATCAATACGGCGCAGTTGTTCATTGCCGGTAACGACCCACACGAAGGCGTCCTGTCGGACGGCGCCGTCCGGTACGCGCCACATCGGTGTATCTGAACGGCCCTCGATCAGCAGGTCCATATAATCACCTGCGAAGATGTCTCCCTGGTTCTCTGGTGCAAAGGCATCGGGGAACACGGCAATCACCGTCGCGGTGCGCGACTGCTGGTCTATTTCTGGTGAGAATTCAGCGAGGTAGCCCTCTATATCTGTGGCACCAAGTGAACTTGAGTTTGTCACTGCCCTAACCGGCAGACGCCCGTCTTCCCGCGCTGCCAATGCACCGCGCACAGCCCTGACATCCTTGGCAGGCAAGCCAGCCTGTATCTCGCCCTCGCCGGCGCTAATCAGTCTGGCGAGGGGCTGGCCCGGCGAGACAAAAGTGCCTGGCGCGACCGTTTCAGATACAACAATGGCATCAAATGGGGATTCAATCGCGGATTTCTGTAGGTTCCGGCGCGCGATTGCGAGCTGTGACCGAGCCTGCCTGACACCTGCTTCGGCGTCTTCGTAGGCAGCGATAGCCTGCTCAGCGGCCTTTTCAGGCGATGCACCGATATCTGCCAAATTGATCTGTCGATCACGCTCTGCTTCGGCCTGGCTTCGGCGCGCTTCCGCCGTGGCGAGCTGCGCCTGTGCTCGCTCCAGATTGGCGCGAAGATCGCCATCATCAATCTGCAGGATCGTTTCACCCTTACCGATCCGCCCTCCGGCCTGAAGATCCGGATTGATGTTTGTTACTTTGCCCGACACTTCACCGACGAGGTCAAGTCGCTCCCGTGGCTGGATGCGACCCGGAGCCCTCACGACGAACGTTGAGCCAGCCTGCTCAGCCTGAACTGTCTCCACGTAGGGAATGCTGTCTTCCCGCGCGACCGCGCCTTCTTGAGGAGCGTTCGCGGCGCCTGCCAATGTCATGATTACAAAGCCAAGAACGAGTACTCCAAGGCCAGCGATAATCCATATCCAGCTCGGGCGTTTGCTGGATTCCTGTGATCGATATTCATCAGACATGGAGGTTTTGATCTCGCTGGGGCATTAGGTGTCTTGTTCGATTGGATATAGATCGACAGGGTAAGGGCAAGATGTCAGCCAACCGCAGAACAGTGATCATGAAAAACCTGCTTCAGATGTCGGCGGTTGCCGCTTGCGTACTCTCCCTCTCCGCATGCCTGACCGTTGGATCCGAATATGAACCACCAGAGACAGAAGTCTATCAGGATAGTTGGATCGCCGGAGAATTGGCCGTTCTTGCGCCCGGCGAGGTCCCACGTTCAGACTGGTGGACCTCATTCGACGATGCTCTGCTGACCGCGCTGATCGAGGATGCAAGAGCGCGCAATCCCAGCATCGATGAGGCGGCGGCGAACGTTGCAAATGCTCAGGCAGCTCTCGGTGCGGCGAGAGCTGCCAGGCTGCCAATGGGCGCGCTTAATGCATCTGTGGTGCGCCAGAAACAGTCCGCGGCGAGCCTGGGCGCCAATGTACCGTTCGAGTTTGAAGCGCAGACGCTGTATTCGGCGGGCAGCGAACTAAGCTGGCAGGCTGACCTGTTTGGTCGCACTGCGAATAGTATCGCACAGGCCGATGCCGCGCTCGGTGGCCGAGAGGCGATTGCAGCCGACGCGGCACGCGCCATTCTCGCGGAAACGGCTCGGGCCTACCTCACCCTTCGAGAGCTCGACGCCCGCATTCTGGTGAATGACAGCAATGTTGAGCGTCAGGAAGATGTTCTTGCCCTGACGGTGCGCCTCCGCGAAGCAGGCGAGGTGGCGGACATCGATGTAGAACGCCAGACCAATCTCGTTCAGACAACGAAAGCAGCGATCAGCGCGCTGAAAGCTGCCCGCGCGCAAACCGTCACGGGACTCGCCCGTCTGACAGGCCGCACGCTGCCTGACTTCTACGAAGCATACCCAGCACTTCAGCCAGGTGGCACCGAAACACTCGACGCGGTTCAGGCTTTTGGGCCTATAGAAATCGGAGAACCAAAAGACCTGCTTCGTCGACGGCCAGACATTCGCGCCGCTGAACGCCAGCTGGCGGCTGCCACCTACAGGGTCGGCATCGAAACAGCTGATCTCTATCCCAGCCTGAAGGTTTCGGGGCAAGCGAACTATCAGGCCGGAGAAGTCGGAGAGCTCTTCAGCGCTGACGCCCTCGGCTATAACTTCGGTCCGCGGCTGAGCTGGGGCATTTTCAATCTGCCGCTTACCCGCGCGCAGATTGAACAGGCCGAGGCGGATGTGGAAGCTGCGCGCGCAAACTTCGAAGGTACTGTCCTCGATGCACTTACCGAAGCAGATGCTGCGCTGCTTGCCTACAACTATGCGGTTGAGGAAACCGCCTTCCGCACAGGCGCCTTCAACGCAGCAAAGCGGGCCCGCGACCTCACCGAGATCCGTTATCGCGAAGGCGCTGAAAGCCTGCTCAGTCTCATAGACGCTCAACGCCAGACGCTATCGGCCGAGGATGCGGAAATCCAGGCACGCTATGAGGCGCTTCGCCGCCGGGTCGGTATCTACGCTGCCTTCGGAGGCTGACGCCGCGTCCGGTGTTTTCGAGTCTGCAACTCAGTGTAAGAGTGGCGAAAACAGCGAACACAGGGCGGAAAATGTATTACGCGGAACTGAAGCGGGCCAATAATGAGCTCACCGGCCCCGGCGGCGACTTCGAGATTGTCGAGCAGGAAATCCTTGGCAACAGGATCCGGGCCTGGAAAAACGCACCGCCCAGCGTGCGCGAAGTCTGGCTTGCGACGCTTGAATTCGCTGACCGCGATTATCTTGTCTACCATGATGAGAAGCTCACCTACGGCGAGACACACGCACTCACCAACTCAGTTGCGAACTGGCTATTTCAGCAGGGCGTCAAACCCGGAGACCGCGTCGCGATCTCTATGCGCAATTACCCCGAGTGGATGATCATCTACTGGGCTTGTTGCGCCGTCGGCATCACTGTCGTTGGGATGAACGCCTGGTGGACAGCCGAAGAAATGGCCTACGCGCTGGAAGATTCCGATCCGGCTATCCTGTTTCTCGATGCTGAGCGCCTCGCCCGCGTCCGTCAGAAGCCAGACATGGTGAAAGGCACAAAACTCGTCGGTGTACGCCTTGATGACGTGCCTGAAGATGTCATCGACTGGAAAGATGTAATTGCAACAGGCGGCGACCTGCCAGATATCGCCGTCGATCCTGATAGCGATGCCTGCATTTTCTACACGTCCGGCACGACCGGCTTTCCGAAAGGCGCCCAGCTTACCCATCGCGGCTGTGTGTCGAACCTTTTCAACATGCTCTATGCACGCGCATCATCAGCGCTTGCGGTCATGTATGCGACGGGTGAAGTGCCGCCCGATCCGGCACCTGTCCCCGTCACGCTGATCAATACGCCGCTCTTCCACGTGACGGCGAACAATTGCGCGGCCTATGCCGTGACCGCCGCTGGCGGGACTATGGTGCTGATGTACAAATGGGAGGCGGGCGAAGCGCTGCGCCTTATCGAAAAGCATCGCGTAATGACAGTGAGCGGCGTGCCCGTCATGGCGCGCGAGCTGATCAACCATCCTGACTTCGAGAAGACAGACACGTCGAGCCTCCTGGCGCTTGGCGGGGGCGGTGCGCAGGTGCCCCCGGACCTTGTTCTGGCCATCGAGGAGAAAGTGTCCACTGCGCGGCCGAACACCGGATATGGCATGACGGAAACCTGCGGGATCATCACCTCCGTCGCTGCCGATTTCTATGTCGACAGGCCAGATAGCGTTGGCCCGGCCATGCCGAGCTATGAGGCCAAATGCGTCGATCCCGACGGCAATGATGTGCCATTGGGCGAGCGCGGTGAGCTTTGGGTGCGTGGCTCATCGGTCATCAAAGGATATATCAACCGCCCTGACGCGACTGCTGAATCCATTACAGATGGCGGTTGGCTGCACACCGGCGACATCGCCAAGATCGATGAGGATGGCTTCATCTATATCGTCGACCGCAAGAAGGACATGGTTCTGCGAGGCGGCGAGAACATCTACTGCGCCGAAGTTGAGGCCGCGCTCTATCGTCACAATGACGTTGCAGAATGCTCGGTATTCGGCATTCCCGATGAGCGGCTGGGCGAGGAAGTCGGCGCAGCGATTGTCGCAAAACCAGGCAAGCAGGTCAGCGAAGACACGATCCGCGAACATTGCGGAGCTATCATGGCGAAGCATAAAGTGCCCCGCTACATCTGGATCCTGGATGAGCCCCTGCCCCGTAATGCGAGCGGCAAATTCCTCAAACGCGAGCTTCGCGACCGGCTTAGCGCCAAGGTCTGAGTTATTTGACCAGGCCGGACCTTCCAGGTCCGGCCAGTCTATTCGTGCCCGATATATCCCAGCGTGGAGGCGCGCTGGATTGCTCTCGCCTTGCCGGCCACACCGAGCTTCGTCGCACTATTGGTGATGTGAAACCGAACGGTTGGCACTGAAATATGCATAATGGTGGCGATCTCTGCATCCGTCTTGCCGGCAGCAGCCCATTTCAGGCACTGAATTTCGCGCCGCGTCAGATAGACGGCAGGCCCCTGCGGGCCGAGGTCCCGGGCATCATGATAGGTTGCCACGAACCGGAGTGCGAGCGCGTGAAGATTTGCTGCGTTGGCAGCGAAGGTGTCGGAGAGGTCGATTTTCTCGTCTGATGCCCAAACAACCGCACCGATTGATCCGCCGGGCAGGTGCACCGGAGAAATGATGGCCGCACCGATGTTCGCCGCAGCATACTGTTCAGGCTTGGTTGCAGCGATCAGCGCCTCATTTCGGCGCCAGCTCATCACCTTGCCCCTGGAATAATAGAATGGTTCCGCACACGTCCGAGTCGCGTGGACCAAGGTGGAGCGGAGCGCGAACATCCGATCTTTCCAGTATTCGAAACTCGGATCAATCCAGCGAAAGATTGTTTCAGCGAACGGCCTGCCCGCTGTGTCGCACATGGGCAGAGGGCTGGAGATGTCCGCGCTTACGGCGTTGAATGGCAGCCCTATCTGCTTGCCGGCTTCGGCAACGGATCTGGCAAGCTTGAGCACATCGTCTTCAAGCGACTGGGAGGAGCAATTTTTGGGCATGATCTGACCTATTATTAGTATTAGCTTGTCGCTCACCGAATGAGTCTGCAAGCTTGCCGCAGAGACAGGTCGACACCTGCAAACAGAAGAGAAGGGTACGAGGGATGAAGCTGGCACTGGAAAAGAAACACGAGCTATTTCGTGAAGAAGTCCGCACCTTTCTTGCTGAAAAGCTTCCACCAGAGCTCGCCGAGGCGGGCCGCCTGACCACGAGTTCATTCAGCGAACCCCAGCATAACCTGCCATGGCTCAAAATCCTGAATGAGAAGGGCTGGGCGGCGCCGCATTGGCCGAAAGAATATGGTGGCCCCGGTTGGGACGAGATGCAGAAGTACATCTTCGCATCCGAGTGCGCCAAGGCGGGCACACCGCCCCTCTCTCCGATGGGCCTGCAAATGGTCGGGCCCTGCATCATGGGCTACGGCACCGAAGAGCAGAAAGCCTACTACCTCCCCCGCATCCTGAATGGTGAGGATTATTGGTGCCAGGGCTACTCAGAGCCAGGTTCAGGGTCTGACCTTGCGAGCCTGCAGATGCGCGCCGTCTCCGACGGCGATGACTATGTCCTCAACGGTTCGAAAATCTGGACGACGCAAGCCCACCACGCCAACAAGATGTTCTGCCTCGTCCGGACGTCGACAGACGGTAAGCCGCAACAGGGCATCACCTTCCTCCTGCTGGACATGAATACGCCGGGTATTCGAGTCGAACCCATTATTACCATCGCTGGTGAGCATGAAGTGAACCAGGTTTTCTTCGATGATGTCCGCGTGCCTAAATCCGGGCGTCTTGGCGAAGAAAATGACGGATGGACAGTTGCGAAGTACCTTCTTGAGTTTGAACGTGGCGGTGGCTCATCAGCCGGAATCGAAGCGGCCCTCGAACGCGTCCGTGTGATGGCCCATGCCGAGGCCGGTACGGATGGAAAGCCGCTTGCGAGCGATCCGGCGTTCAAGCGCCGTTTCTCCGATACCAAAATTGCGCTGGAAGCCATCACCGTCACCGAGCAGCGGGTCGCCTCTGCGCTCGCAGGGGGCCAAAATCCAGGCGCAGCCTCATCGATGCTCAAGACAGCCCGAACCGAGATGATGCAGAGAATTGATACGCTCGGCATTGAGGCGGCCGGTTTCTACGGCAATGTCGACCAGATGGCAGCACGTCAGCCCGGCTCAAATGTTGAACCTGTCGGGCCTGCGCATAGCCTGACAGCCATGCCGCGTTATCTCAACAATCGCGCCGCTTCCATTTATGGCGGTTCGAACGAAGTGCAGAGGAACGTCATGGCGAAGCTGCTTCTGAACCTTTAGGGCGTGTTGCAGATTTGCATCCCCTGTCACTTTCGATAGCTTGTTTGGGAATGGCAGTTTGACGACCCTCTCTGGGTAAAAACAACCGGTCAGAAGCCGGAATCCCAGGGAGGAAAATTTGATCCAACGAGCAACCTTACGCCACACCCTCATCTCGAGCACAGCCATCGCGCTCGAGCGGGTCTGTCACCAGCCTTTGCGCAGGACACTGCGACCGATGAGGCGGTAACGACCACACAGCCTGCGCCGGAGGAATCGCAGCGCCGCCTCACCTCCATCCAGGTGACGGCGCAGCGGCGCGAAGAATCTGTGCTCGATGTTCCGATGTCGATCCAGGCGTTTGGCGAAGACCAGATTGAAGACCTTCGGGTCGACAGCGTCGATGACCTGCAATCGGTTATCCCGAGTTTCTCTGTCTCCCAATCCTATCAGGGCGTGCCGACCTACACGCTTCGCGGCATTGGTTTTAACACGATCAATGTGTCGGCGACCTCCACCGTTGGTACCTATGTCGACGAAGTCGCCTATCCGTTTCCGTTCATGAACTCCGGCCCGGTCTTCGACGTGAACCGCGTCGAAGTTCTCAAAGGTCCGCAAGGCACCCTCTTCGGTCGCAACACCACGGCTGGCCTGATCAACGTCGTCACCAACAAGCCGTCCGATGAGTTTGAAGCCTTTGCTGTGGCCGATGTCGGCAATTACGAGACCTTCAACTATGAAGGCATGATCAACCTGCCAATCGCTGACACGCTCCAGTTCCGTCTGGCCGCCCGTCAGGAAACGAGCGACGAGGGCTGGCAGCGTTCGGACACTCGCCCGAATGAAGAGCGCGGCAAGATCGACAAGCTAGGCTTCCGCGCCGCTCTCGCCTGGCAGCCTACGAGCAATCTCGATGTGGACCTTTCATGGAATGGCTGGACGAACCAGTCCGACACGATTGGCGGCCAGGCTATCGGTCTGACCCCGGCCACCAATCCCTTCAGCCCGTTTGCAGGTGGCGGCGCGGGTGCGAACGCCCCTGGCGTAGTCGACTATGTGCTGAACAATAATCCAACCTCTGCCGAGCAGGCGGACTGGGCCCCGCTTGGTGCCCGCGCCAATAGCGAGTTTGGTATCTCCGGTCTCAATGGGCCGCTTGAGGAAGACTCGACCTTCAATGCCTACAAACTTGGCATCGACTGGGGTCTTGATAACGGCATGCGCATCGTTTCGCTGACCGGATACAATGAACTGGAACGTGAAGCACTTCTGGACTGGTCCGGCGCGCCTGCTGCGGTCCTGCTGCAGGACATCGAAGCTGAAATCGAATCGTTCAGCCAGGAAATCCGCCTCGAAGGATCGAACGGAATCGCGGACTGGATGGTGGGCGCATACTACTCCAAGGACGAAATCACCGACTCGAACCAGACTCTGTTGCGGGATAACGCCAACAGTAACTTCATCAGTTCTGTTGCGACAGGCCTCGCCTACGATACAGAGAACACGCTGCGGCTTCTCAACCCTGCCCTTATTCAGCTTGAACAGGCAAACCCTGCGGCCTATGCGGCAGCGATTGCGCAACAGACTGCGTTTATAAACTCCCTCAACGTTGATCCGGAAACTGGCCTGCCATACTCGCCGGGCGAAATCCTTGGCTCGTTCCAGAAGTACCGCGACATCGGCCAGTTCGAGTCGACGAGTGCGAGCATTTTCGCCAATGCCAACTGGCGCCTGACCAATGAGTGGGAGCTCATTACCGGCATCCGCTACACAGAGGATGAGCAGGACTATATCGGCTGCTCCGCTGATATTGACGGCTCAATGCAGCCGAACGTGAATATCTTCAACCGGTTCTTCTTTGTCGGTTTCTATCCGGATGTGAACACGCCGCCAGCGCCGCTGCTGGAGAATGGCTGTAACACCTACAGCAACATCCAGAACACTTTCGGCCCGGTCGACTCAAATGTGAAAGAAGACAATGTCTCCTGGCGCGTCGTGGCAAACTACACGCCAGAGCGTTTTGAGGACCTCCTGCTCTTCGCGTCTGTTTCGAAAGGCTACAAGTCGGCTGCGACGCCTGTAAACGCCGCCTCCAAGGCAGAGCAGAACTTTCCTGCCACGCAGGAGAGCCTGCTGGCCTATGAAGTCGGCATGAAGGCAGGTCTTCTCGACGGCCGCATGCAGGCAAACGCTGCCCTGTTCTACTATGACTACACGGACAAGCAGGGCGCCCAGTTCTTCCCGGATCCAATCTACACGGCGCTTTCTCAGCTCCAGAACGCCCCGGAAGCTGAAGCCTATGGCCTTGATGCTGAAATCACATGGTTGCTGACAGATGATCTGACGGCAATTGGTGGCCTGACCCTACTCAACACGGAGTATGGCAGCTTCGAAACGTTCGATTTTGCGGGGCGTCCAACTAACGTCCAAGGCGACCCATTCCTGTACAGCCCCGAAACGGCGGCCAGCCTGACCTTCCTGTATGATCGTCCGCTGAATGACAGCCTCGGCTTCTCAGCGGCGCTCAACGGCCGCTGGCAGAGCGACTCTACGGCAGGCGACCCGGACAATGAGCTCTACAACATCGACTCCTATGGCGTGCTCAATGGCTCCATCGCCCTTTATTCCATCAATGATGGCTGGGAAGTCTCGCTCTGGGGCAAGAACCTCACCGACGAGTATTACTGGCAACAGATCACCTCAAATGCGAACGTGATCATGCGCTTTGCCGGCAAGCCGCGGACCTATGGTGCGAGCCTATCTTACCGGTTCTAAACCAGTAGCGTTTCAACTACTCACAAACGAGAAGTGCCGACCTCACGAGGTCGGCACTTTTGTATTGATCTAATGAAAAATGAACGCACGACGCCGGCTCAAGAGCTGACTAGCTTAATGCCTGGTCTTTTCGATAATCTCGTCGGCGCGGACGCGAACCGTCATGCTCGCGCGAATTGAATCGCTCATTTCGGAAGCAGCCTGCTCGATCGCATCGGCTTCACAGGCATTTGCAAGCAGCACGAGCGCTTCGCTCAAAAGCATCATCGATGTCGCCCGGTCACGTTCAGTTCCCGGCAGATCAACGCGATGATCTTCGAGATTAAGCAGGACGGTCTCACCGTCCATAATACAGAGCTTCATTGAACTCCCCCCTTCCCCACATGTACGCTAACCAGTGGTTTGAGGCCTTGTCCAGTCCTGTTCTCCCGTCGCGCGAAATGTCCGTGTCCGGAACAGCTCAAGTGTCGATGCTCGCTTTCATCGCTCGCGCGGCGTCGTCGCGATAATAGCGCGCGGCGAGCAAAAGGCAGATAACACTCGCCGCGTTGAATCCGAGGATCACCTTCAGCGCGCTTGCGAGCGGGCTTTCATGCCCAGTAGCGGCGAAATAATCACTGATTGTACCTGCGATCAGCGGTCCGCCGCCAATACCGATAAGGGTCAGGCAGAAAAGCGTAAACGCCGCCCCGACCGAGCGCATCCGTACGCGCACCAGTTCCTGCGTCGCTGTATAAGCGATAGACGCGTAGATAAGGCCGACTAAGCTCGGCACGATGTTCCAGACATAGGCCATCTCGACAGTACGGGCGCTCAGGAACATCCACGCGAACGGCAGCGCAATCGCACTCGTTGCGGCAATTATCCAGGGCCGCCAGCGTAAATCTTTGGTAGAGAGGCGGTCGCAGGCTGCCCCGATGATCATGGCCCCCGCACCGCCAACACCGCCAATCAGAAGACCTAGCGGCAGCGAAACATCCTGAGGCTGCAAGTCGAATGTGCGTTGCAGATAGCTGGATGTGAATGCGACGAACGCATTCGCCGAAATGCAGATGAGAAGGCAGCCGAGCAGGATCAGCATGTAGCTGCGCTGGCTCAGCATGAATTTCACCGTCTCGCCGAAACCCGGCGCGTCCTCTGTCGGCTGGCTCGCGTCGGAAAATCCACGGACTGGTTCTCTGACCGTAAACCGAACCAGAAGCGCGAGCAGAAGGCCCGGAATCCCGGCCGCGAAGAATGCCGCACGCCAGCCGAAGTGTGCGTAGACATAAGCACCGAGGATGTAGCCAATCATGATCCCGAAGCCGATACCACACGTGTATACGCCAAGTGCGAAGGCCCGTTGTTGAGGCGGATATAGGTCGGCGATCATGCTCGTGGCTGGTGGTGTGCCACCGGACTCCCCTATGCCCACCCCCATACGCGCGAAGAAAAGATGCCAGAAGTTTTGCGCAAAACCCGAAAGCGCCGTCATGCCTGACCATATGGTGAGCGCCAGAGCGATGATATTTCGCCGGTTGCCCCTATCCGCCCACATGGCAACCGGAATGCCGAGCGTTGCATAGAGGGCGGCAAACGCAAGGCCCGTGAGCCAGCCGATCTGGCCATCAGAGAAGCCGAACTCGGCTTTGATCGGCTCGATCACGGTGATGAGG
Organism: Henriciella barbarensis; assembly: GCF_003576345.1. Taxonomy (GTDB): domain Bacteria; phylum Pseudomonadota; class Alphaproteobacteria; order Caulobacterales; family Hyphomonadaceae; genus Henriciella; species Henriciella barbarensis. The sequence continues at coordinate 111,259 of NZ_QWGB01000008.1, forward strand.
ATTTGCCGGTCGACATGGTTGAATGTGTAGACAAGAGTCAGGACAGCAAGCACCCAGGCTCGCCCGGGAACAGATCTGGTGCTCGGGGCGGCTGCTTGCTGGTTCATCACTTTGATTCCAATAGCTGAAGGAAGGTGGAAATGGCGCTGACGGAGGTCGGCTCATCAAGGATCGGTGTGTGACCGCGGTTCGGGATCGTCACCAATTCGCTGGCAGGATGCCTGCGCGCCATCCGCCGGGCCGTTGATTTAGAAAGAATGTCTGAGGTTTCACCGCGAAGGATCAGCAGCGGCACCGATCTAAGCGATCCGAACATTCGCCACATCGCGAACTTTGTCAGCGGCCCTGCCTTCGCCTCACCGAGCGATCGCGTGATGGCCGGGTCGTAGTCTGCGCGCACGGAGCCATCCTCTTGCTCGCGCCAGGTCCGCTTTGCAAATGCCATCCAGTCTTTACCGGTGAAGTCCGGAAAAGCGTCGGCTTGCGCGGCTTTCACCTTTTCGGCTGCTGCCTGCCATGTTGGGACTGGCTTTGGGTCCTGCGAATAGGCTGCAATGCGTGCAAGTCCCGCTGGATTTACCACGGGGCCGACATCGTTGAGAACCATGCCAGAAACGCGCTCGGGCGCAACCTTCGCCATGATCATGGCCATCAAGCCGCCCATGGAAGTTCCGATCAGCGCCATGCGGGAAAGCTGAAGCTGGTCAGCAAGCGCGAACATGTCCTGGGCGTAAATTTGCGGCGAGTAGGTGTCGGGATTTGTGGTCCAGTCGGACTGGCCCCGGCCTCGAACGTCGACTGCGATGAACCGGTAGCGATCACCGAGCCGCTCAATCATCGGCTCGAAATCCTTATGGTTGCGGGTTAGCCCATGCATGCAAAGCACGCTGAGCGGCGCATCCTCAGGGCCATAGGATTTCGCAAACAGGTCGAGACCGTCAGCAGACTTGTAATGAATATCGCTCAAAGCGCATCCCTGCCGTAAAAATCGGGGTACGGCCGGCACGAAACAGCGCCCGCCGCACCCCTTGGGAGGAGAGATCTGGCTAGAACCGGTAGTCGATACCGGCCGTTACCGTACGCGGGTCGCCATAGAAGGCCGTCAGCGTGCCTTCGAGACCAAGCGTCGGCGTGAACGTGCCGTTCGGGTTCACCGTCACGAAGTTGTAGCCTGCAACAATGTACTCTTCATCGGTAAGGTTCTTGCCAGTCAGGCTGAAACCCCAGCGGCCATCCTCCGTTTCCCAGCGAATGCTGGCATCCCAGAGCGTGAAGGCTTCCTGGTCGAGGAATGGGTTTGGCACTTCGAACTGGCTCGACTCACCGCGATAGGAGAGCTGCGTGTTAAGAAGCAGATTGCCCCCGGCAAACGGCGTGTCGTAGGAAATCCGGCCGTTCGCGGTCCAGTCTGGCGTGTTCTGAATAACGCGCTGGTCAGAGACATCGTTGCCGAAAGCGTCAATGAACTCGTCATACTGTGCGTCGAGATAGCCGACAGACCAGCCCAGGTTCAGAAGGTCGCCCGGGCGGGCCATGTCTTCAGCCAGCGTGGCGGTGCCCTCAAATTCGACGCCCCAGATTGTCGCTGCACCGGCATTGGTCGTCACACCGGAGAAGGAGTCGTTGACCCCATCGCCATCGGTATCGACACCGATTGAGCCCGGCACCTGCACGTCCTTATAATCGGAATAGAAACCGGCGAGGCTGTAGTTTACGCGGCCGTCAAGCTGGCTTGCCTTGTAGCCGACTTCGTAAGAGTCGACCTCTTCCGGGTCGAACTGCATGAAGGTGTAGATTTCGTCCTGCGAAACGACACCGTCTTGGTTGAGGTCGGGCGCTGCCGTTGTCTGGCCGCGTGGATCGAAGGAGCCGCCTTTGAACCCTTGCGAATAGGTCGCGTAGACGTTGGACTCCGGCGTCACCGCATAGCTTAGCGAGACGCGCGGGCTGAAGTCGTCGAAGGTTGCTTCGCCTTCAAAGTCCGACGTGGTCGCAATCGGAATGCCGGCGCCGCCGAAGAATTCGGAGAAGCCACCGATATAGGTGCGACGCTGTATGAGAGAGGTCCGTGTATCCTCAGTGTAGCGACCGCCGAGCGAGAGCGACCAGCGGTCCGTCAGGTCGTAGGTGAAGTCACCGAAAATCGACCAGGTTTCCGTCCCAACATCGCCAAAGGTCTGTGCATTGAGACCCGGCAGGCTGAGCAGATCACCAGTCGTTGCCAGCAGCACGTCAAAGACGGTCGAGGCGTTTGCGTCGAGATAGTAGACACCGATCAGGCCGTTCAGCCGATCACCCGAATAGAGGAACTGAAGCTCTTCGGAGAACTGGTCATTCTCATAGATTGCCGGCACGTCGACATCGGCTTCAGGCAGAGAATCGAAGTCAATCGGCGAAGTGCTCTCGTCCTCGCGATAAGCCAGGATGTTCTTGATGGTCCAGTTATCGTTGAGATTCCATTCAGCGACGAGCGAACCGCCATAAGCTTCTACGCGCTGGTCGACCGCATTCAGGCCGGCGCGCGTGTCAAACACATCACCGAGCACGGGATAGGTGAATGGCGGGAACTGGTCGGGGATAAGGCGATGGCCCTGGCGGGCGTTTGATTTGTCGAGGGAATAATCAGCTGCGGCGCGAAGCTGAAAATTCTCTGCAAGGTCGAGCTCAGCCGACACTCGGGCGCCGAAGAGTTCCTTGTTATAGTTCTCTTCGCCGGTGATCCGGTTCTCACCGAAGCCATCCCGGTTGAAGCTGGCGATCGCCGCGCCGACACGGAAACTGTCAGTCACTGGCAGCGACGTTGTCAGCGTACCGTCTAGCCGGCTGTAGCTACCGACTTTCACATTGGCTTCGAAGGTCGGCTCATCGGTCAGGCCGCGCGTAACGTACTTGATCGCGCCGCCGATCGTGTTGCGACCATAAAGCGTGCCTTGGGGACCGCGAAGGACCTCAACGCGCTCTACATCATAGACGTCAAGAACGGCACCCTGCGGGCGATTGAGATAGACATCATCAACGTAGAGGCCGACGCCGGCTTCAAAGCCTGCAACCGGGTCCTGCTGTCCGACACCGCGGATAAATGCAGACAATGTGGTGTTCGTGCCGCGGGAAACCTCCAGCGTCACGTTCGGCGAAATTTTGGCAACTTCAGTCAGGTCGGCAACGCCGAGATCTGCCAGAAGATCACCGTCGAAAGCCGAAACAGAAAGCGGCACATCGACGAGGCTCTGCTCGCGGCGTTGGGCGGTGACCGTGACCGTGTTGAAGCGGCGCTGGTCCTGTGCCTTTTCAGGCGTATCGGAAGCGACCGCGTCGGTCTGGGCATTTGCTGCCATCCCAGCCGTCAGTGCAATGACCGAGGCAAGTGCCAGGCGAGCGGTATGCGGGGTACAAAGTTTCATGATATCCTCCCTTCATGCATCTTCGCGCATTGCAGGCAGGTGTCTCACTTTACGGAAAGGCCGCCATGACACTTAACGTCAAGGCCAGTGAACACTTTCGCTCAGACCGGGCCTTCAGGACTGAAATTCCTGCGCAAAAGCAGCAGGCGTCTTGCCCTTCCAGCGCTTGAAAGCGCGGTTGAAGGCGCGGACATCGGAATAGTCCAGCGCCTCTGTCGCCTGGGCTACCGACGCCCCGCGCTTCAGCATGCCTTCTGCACGCTGAAGGCGCGTCTCCAGAAGAAGATCACGAAACTGCAGCCCTTCTTCCGCCAGTCGGCGGCGCAGGGTTGCTACACTGATATCAAGCTTGCGAGCCACGTCTGACTGGCGCGAAAGCCCGTCTTCGAGCAGGTCGCGTGTACGTGCGCCGATGCTGATCTCCCCGTCCGAAACATCGTTCGCATCAAGATGGCCGATAACCCGGGAGAAGACCCCGTCGGTGCTCATGTCTACGGTTTGCCGTATCTGTAGCGGCGCACAGGCAAGATCGAAATCGTAGATAAGTTCATAGGCTGGCGCGCCATACTCCAGCGGCACGGACCAGAATGCATTTTGCGGCCGGCGCGTCTCCCCCCTCTTTCGCTTAAGCTTGATGCGCCGCAAAGCTTCGCTAGCCGCGCCCTCCGTCAGACTATCGAGCAGGCAATGTATCTTGATGGTGAGGCAGTCGCCGACCAGTTCGACAAAGTCGGTATTCTCCCGTGAGCGATACGGAAAGTGGCTGTCATCGACAACGAGCGCCAGCCGATTCTCGCCATATCTGACCGAATTGTAGGTGTCGCCATGCATCATATTCATATGCTCGGCGAGGATCTCGATCGTCGCCATAAGCGAAGTCGCATTCTGCATCTGAGCAATTAGGAATTGCCCCGTCTTGAAAGTCAGCTTCCGGCTGGAGATGACGGCTGTGAGGTCATCGGACGCCAGAGCCAGCGATCTCTGCACACGGAAATAGTCAGCAATGGCGATGGATGGGGTGCCCACCTCCTCGACCTCAACAGGCGTGCTCAGGAAAGGCGCCAGGTCAACGCCGTGCTCCACCGCTGCATCAACAAGCGGCTGAATGTCCCTGATTTTTACGAATGCCCTGGCCATACGCCTGAAATTCTTTGCTCAACTCAGTGGATTGCCCGTCGAAGCGCGCCCGAAAACGTATAGCATAGTTTGCGCCAACCCACGCCATACCGGTAGAGGTTCAACTCGCTGGCTGAAAATCTGAAGCGCAGCGCGTAGCCCATTCCGGCGAAGAAGCGCTTGACCCTCCCATGCGTCAGCCCGCTAGCGCTAAAGCCTGAACGCCGCCGCAAGAGCTGGCGTCTGCCATATTTTAGGGAGAAACCAACATGTCAGAAGCAGAGACCAGCGCTAGCATCCTCTATGAAGTCGAGCGTCATATTGCGACCATCACTCTGAACCGGCCAGATCGGCGAAATGCACTGAATTTTGACGCCTATGACAGGCTGGAGCGCGCCCTGCGCCGCGCGGTGATTGATGACGATGTTCGGTGTGTCATCGTTACAGGTACCGATCCGGCTTTTTGCTCTGGCGACGATGTCCGCGAGATCATGGCGGCGCCGAAGCCAAAAGAGACTGCGCCGAAGTCGCCAACGGTTCGTCACCAGCCGACCCCTGCTGCAATGGCTGCGCTCGAATGTGACAAGCCACTCATCGCGGCGATCAATGGTGCGGCTATTGGCTGGGGCATGGAGCTTGCGCTGTATGCCGACATCCGCCTCGCGTCGGACAAGGCAAAGTTCTCAGAGATGTTCATCAAGCGCGGTCTCGTCTGCGATGTGGGCGGGTTTTACCGCCTGCCTTCGATTGTCGGTCCCGCCAAGGCGGCCGAACTACTATTTACCGGAGATGTCATTGATGCCGGCGAAGCCGAACGCATTGGTTTGGTGTCTCGTACTGTTCCTCATGCGAAGCTGATGGATGAGGCCAGAGACTTAGCCAGCCGCATTGCAGAAAATCCGCCGCTGGCCCTTCGCTACATGAAGGAAGGCATCCGCAAGGGGACCTATGGCGACCCGCGCGAGCTTGGCAGCTGGGCCATCGAGACAATCCGCGCGCTGATGAAAACCGAGGACCACAAGGAAGGCGTGGCGAGCTTTCTCGAGAAACGCCCGCCCGATTTCAGAGGCCGCTAGGCAGGCTTCGCTGCGCGCCGGTCGACCAGTTCGAAGGCTAGCATGCCCACCGCCATCGCAGCCAGGAAACCAAGCGCAGGTCCGCCGCCAATCGTAAGCGCTGCAATAGCTGGCCCCGGGCAAAGACCGACAAGTCCCCAGCCGATGCCGAACAGGACCGCACCGGTTGCGAGCTTTGCGTCCACCTTGCGGTTTCCCGGCACCTGAAAGCTGTCTGCCAGCACTGGGCGTTGGCGCAGCCAGACCAGCCTATAACCAATTGCTGTCACGATCAGCGCTGCGCCCATAACGAAGGCGAGCGAAGGATCCCAGTTTCCGAATAGGTCGAGGAAAGCAATCACCTTTGCCGGATTGACCATCTGCGAGATGACGAGGCCGAGGCCAAAGGTAAGGCCCGCCAGTAGGGCCATGAGATTACGTGCCATGAGCATCAGGCTCCAATCAGGGGTTTGATGAGGGCGACGGTCACCATGCCGGCAGCCATGAAAAGCAGGACCGACACCATGGAACGCGGCGACAGGCGTGAGAGGCCGCAGACGCCATGCCCGCTCGTACAGCCCGAACCGAGCCGCGTGCCGAAGCCGACCAGCAAGCCGCCAGCGATGATGAGCGGCCAGCCTGCCTGTAACTCAAACGCAGGCTTCTCAGCAGCCGCGAGCCAGTAAACGAGCGGCGCCGCCACTAACCCAAGCACAAAGAAGACCCGCCAACTCCGGTCGCCTTTCGCCGCGAAGACTGTGCCGGAGAACAAGCCGCTAATCCCGGCAATCCGACCATGAAATGCCATGAGCAAAACAGCGGAGAGGCCAATGAGGGCTCCACCGATGCTGGCGCTGACAGGTGTAAAGTTTTCCATTCGACCCATTCCTGAGCTATATCAATTGACGTTTTTGTAAATCGTATAATATGTATGGGCAAGTGAATTTGGAAGGACTGATTATGCTGGACACCGCCTCAACCAATCAGGTCGCGCAGATCGGCTCAGCCGCACCGGATTTTGATGCCCGCACGACCGAAGGTCTTGTCCGCCTGTCTGATTATAGAGGCCGGTGGCTCATCTTCTTTTCCCACCCGGCAGATTTCACGCCGGTCTGCACATCAGAATTTATCGCCTTCGAAAAACAGATTGAGGCCTTCAATCGTCGCGAATGCGACCTGCTGGGCCTGTCGGTCGACAGCCTCTATTCGCATCTCGCCTGGGTGAAGGACATCGAGACCAGATTTGACGTGCGGATTTCCTTTCCAATCGTTGAAGACATCTCCATGGCGATTGCTCGCGCCTACGGCATGATCCACGCCGCCTCCGACTCAACGGCATCGGTACGGTCGGTCTATTTCATTGATCCTGAAGGCATTATCCGGGCGCTCATTCATTATCCGCTTGCCGTCGGCCGGTCAGTTGATGAAATTTTCCGGGTCCTGGCGGCCCTGCAAACATCTGAGACCGCTGGCGTTTCGACACCGGAAGGCTGGCGCCCGGGCGAAGATACTGTGCTTCCCGCTCCAACAGATATGCGTCAGGTCGACGAGCGCGCCGCAAGGTCGGGCCAGGCCTGGTACCTGACGTCGAAAGGCGGCCGACAATGACCCAGCCCTTTGAGACCATGGAGCCGCTGGCCGACGAAGCCGCCAGCCTGCTGAAAGCGTTGTCCCATCCGGCGCGGTTGATGATCTGCTGCCAGTTGCGTGACCGCGAAATGTCCGTCAGCGAAATTGAAAACGCGCTGGACATACGCCAGCCGAGACTGTCGCGCGAACTGGCAAAGCTTCGAGAAGAAGGCCTGGTCGAAACCCGACGAGAAGCAAAGTCCATCTTCTATAGCCTCGCTGACAATTCACGGGTTGGCGCGATGGTAGACGCGCTTTGCGTCGTCATGCTGGACAAGGTGGTGCCGGGCTCACGTCCGCTCTCACGCGTCGCGCGCAACGCCTTCCTGCAGAAGAACCTGACCGAGGGTGCCGGACAATTTGCCCGCATTCTCGATTGATTGAACGGAGACGAGACTATGCAAAAGCCAGAAGTGAAAGCCTTCTTTGACGAAGCCACCAATACGATCAGCTATGTCGTCTGGGATAGCACCACGAACCAGGCAGCAATCGTCGACTCGTTGCTGGACTTCGATCAGGCATCGGGCCGTACAATGACGAAATCAGCCGACCTCATGATCGCTTTCGTCAAGGAGGCCGGGCTCAAAATTGACTGGATCATCGACACCCACGTCCATGCCGATCACCTGACGGCTGCCCCCTACATCAAGAGCCAGCTTGGCGGACGCACTGGCATCGGGGAGCATATCGCCACCGTCCAAAAGGTCTTCGGCGAAATCTTCAATGAGGGTCAGGAGTTCCACACGGATGGCAGCCAGTTCGACCACCTCTTCAAGGATGGCGAAACCTACAAGGTCGGCAACATTGATGCCCGTGCTATCCACACCCCCGGACACACGCCGGCCTGTATGAGCCACCTGATCGGTGATGCACTTTTCGTGGGTGACACGATTTTCATGCCTGACTTTGGCACCGCGCGTTGCGACTTCCCGGGCGGTGATGCCGGCACGCTCTACGATTCCATACAGAAGCTATTCGCCCTGCCGGACGACACGCGCGCCTTTCTCTGCCATGACTACAAGGCGCCCGGGCGTGACGAATATGTGTGGGAGACGACCATCGCTGAGGAAAAGGCGCACAACAAGCACGTTCATACCGGCATCTCGAAGGAAGAGTTCGTCAAAATGCGGACGGAGCGCGATGCGACCCTCGACATGCCGAAGCTGATCCTGCCCTCCGTCCAGATCAATATGCGCGCTGGCCAGATGCCACCTGCCGAAGAAAACGGCAAACGCTACATGAAGATCCCGATCAACGCGCTTTAACCCGCAAGGACGCCGAACATGGCATTCCGGCCCGCCCGATACTTTCCCATCCTCGAATGGGGCCGCGAATATCGCCGCGATACACTGGTCAACGACTTGATCGCGGCGGTCATCGTGACGATCATGCTGATCCCTCAATCGCTCGCCTATGCAATGCTGGCGGGCCTGCCGCCTCAGATCGGGCTATATGCGTCCATTCTGCCGCTGATTGCCTACGCTATTTTCGGCACCAGCCGCACACTGGCCGTTGGGCCAGTTGCAATCCTCTCCCTGATGACGGCAGCGGCCGCCAGCAAGATCGCGCCGCAGGGTAGCGAAGCCTACATACAGGCCGCACTGATCCTTGCTTTCCTCTCAGGCGCAATTCTCCTGGTGATGGGCCTTCTGCGCGCAGGGTTCCTTGCCAACTTTCTCAGCCACCCTGTTGTTTCCGGCTTTATCACAGCATCGGGCATCATAATCGCAGCCTCCCAGCTCAAACACATTCTGGGTGTAGATGCGGGCGGCGGTAACTTGCTGGAGATCGCCGTGTCGCTCATCGCCAGCGTTGGCGAAACCAACTGGCCGACCTTTATTATTGGCGCTGCGTCGCTCATCTTCCTGTTTGGGTCGCGCAAATTCCTGAAGCCTACCCTCGTGCAACTCGGCCTTCCCGAAAAGGCCGCGGCGATCCTGACACGCACCGGCCCGGTCTTTGCGGTGGTCGCAAGTATTCTCGCTGTGGCGTTTCTGGCGCTCGACGATGCCGGCGTTCGCATATTGGGAGAGGTGCCGCGCAACTTGCCAGACATTGGCCTGCCGGCATTCGATCGTGAGATCTGGATGCAGCTTCTTGGCTCGGCCGCCCTGATCAGCCTCATCGGCTTCGTTGAATCGGTCTCCGTAGCCCAGACGCTAGCTGCCAAGCGGCGCCAGCGGGTGGACCCGGATCAGGAGCTGGTCGGCCTTGGTGTCTCAAGCCTCGCAGCAGGTATATCGAGCGGCTACCCCGTCACGGGCGGCCTCGCCCGGTCAGCGGTAAACTTTGATGCTGGCGCGGAGACCCCGGCCGCAGGCGCCTTCACGGCTGTCGGAATCGGGCTCGCGACACTGTTTCTGACGCCTTACCTATTCTTCCTGCCACAGGCGGTGCTGGCGGCGACCATCATCGTTGCGGTTCTGTCGCTTGTTGATCTTAAGGCGCTCCGTCAGGTCTGGTCTTATTCCAAGTCAGATTTCAGCGCGATGGCGGCCACCATCCTCGTCACGCTGTTCGCCGGCGTCGAACTGGGAGTAACAACGGGGGTCGGCCTTTCGCTCTTCCTCCACCTCTACAACACCAGCCGCCCGCACTTTGCGCTCGTCGGCCAAGTGCCGGGCACGCATCACTTCCGGAATGTGAATCGCCACCGCGTCGTAATTTCCGATACCGTCCTCACCATCAGGATCGACGAGAGCCTCTACTTTGCCAACGCGCGTTTTCTCGAAGACACGGTCTACTGCGTCGTTAGCAACAGGCCTGACCTCAAACATCTTGTCCTGATGTGCTCAGCGGTAAACCGGATCGATGCGAGCGGGCTGGAAAGCCTTGAGGCAATCAACCTCCGTCTCCGGGATGCCGGCATCAGCCTTCACCTGTCAGAGGTTAAAGGGCCCGTCATGGACAGGCTGAAACGCTCACATTTCCTCGATGAGCTGACCGGGAACGTCTATTTGAACACATACGACGCGATGGAAGACCTCGATCTCGATTGCGTCCAGAACGCCTTCAGCAAGGATGTAAAAACAACAACCCCAGATGCCATCCCCTGCCCTTCTCTAACCCTCGCAGGCCTGGAGCGGGTGTGAGCCAAAATCTAGGAGCGCCAGTTTCAATCATGCGAACCCGACAAACGGCTATTCAGGTGGGTGCCCCAAAAGCGAAGTGTCGCGGAAGCTAAGCCTGTGCAATTTGGACGGAGGGACTAGATCCTCCCAGCCTTCTCGTATCGCAACTTCGGCTACTGGTTCCAGCGTCTTCAGAACGAGTTCGAATGCATCTCCCGGCGCGACTGCAAAAGCATATAGAGCCGCAGTGCTATTTTCTGTCTGCGGTACTAATTCGCCATCCTGCATTGCTTCCGATCCGGTCAGGTTTGCCGATATATGTGGCCAAGGAATACGGATCGTCGCACGTGTTTCGGTGGACGAATAATTTTGCGCCAGAACTCTGATCTCGTTTTTCGTACGGGCCACTGTTTCGACGACAATCGTATCTGAAACTTCAATACCGCGCCTCAAGCGGCCTGTTTCCATAAGCGGATAGACCCCTTCTTTCGCGGCCCGCGCGGACCGGGCAACATCCTCTCCGGTGGACGCAATGATGGCATAGTTGAAAGTACGCTCTGGCATCCCCGAATAGAGTTCGTTTTCTTTTCCGCGATAATGCGGTTGGGCGTTCATGAGGAAGTGATCAACGAAGGTTTCGCCCCATTCGCGGCCAGAAAGCCCTTGGTCGAGAAGCACAATACCGCGGTCGTTTTCGAGGTGATGACTGGACCAAAGCGACGCTGGCGCAATTGTCTCGTTGAGCCCCAGGTAAAGGTGGTCGTGCGAGGCTCGGACATCTTCCATACCGCGGCCAGTTCTCGGGCGATCGCGGTCGTAACCGAAAGGTGTTCCGCGAATCGATTTTTCTATCGGCTCTTCCAGGTCGTGCCTTGCGACCAGCATGCGACCGTACGGGACATTTTTTGAAACTGTCTGAAAGCGTAACTGGTCACCCGTATGCGGTATGAACACAAATCGCTCGAAGTGGCTTCCGTCATCAGCAACGCTGGTAACTTGCACCATCGTGTAGACGTTGCCCCGGTACTGCTTGAATTCGGCTTCGATTTCTGAGGTGCGCCCGATCACTTCACGCCCCGTCCGGGGCGCCAGAAGGTCTGTTGGACTAAAATTCTGCTCCGGCGTCTGATGATCGGCATACCAGACCAGTTCATTCAGGCGCCCTTCTATCAGCTTTACCATTCCATCACTCTGAAGTGAGACAATATCGCCAGAGCGTAGATCGAACTCGACTTTCAGGCTGTCTGTTTCAACGGTACCGTCGAAGGGCTCTTCCATTGGCAGCTCATGCGCCGCGCTTTCCAGTTCGACAGTTCCCATTGCTTCGAGCTTGCCTTGACACCAGACGCCGTCTTCCAGCATCGACGCTTCGCACACCGAATTGGCAGGCCGAGTCTGCGTCGCTGCCCAGAAAAACGGATATTCGCGCCGCCATGCTACAGGATCGAATGCGTAGCCATGTCCAAAATAATCATGCATCTCGTCAAGACGCTCGTTCGCCGATCTGTCTCGGTCCGTATAATTCCAGTCGCCGTCGCCCTGGAAGGCGTCACCGGCGCCCGCGCCCCACTGCAAAGCCCGGTCGGCATTAAGGAGCAGCAGCCACCAAATGTCGTCCAGACGCTGAGCCGGATAGTTATCGGCCCTCTCCAGCGACTGAAGCGAGGCCGCTATTTCAGTCGCCACAAGCCGGGACTCCGTTGCACGGAATCCCTGTTTGACTTGCGGCAGGTTTCCCCAGAACGCATTGTAGGCAAACAGACTTGGGGTCGTGATAGTCTCCAGCTCATCCTGATCGAGATCGCTAGAGAAAACGCTGTCCCAATAGTCATTCAGCGTGCCGAGGCAGGAGGCCCTGCTGGTCTGATCAGTTACCTCTCGGGTCATTTCCTGTAGGCGCTGGGGGTCTTCAGGTTTTGCTGAATAGTCGCCGGCACCAATCGGCCAAACAAACGGTATCTCAGGCTGGTACGGGATCTCGGGATAGAGTTCCCGCATCATGTGTTCTCGCCAATGCTGCGGCAACGGACCCGTTTCGCGATAGCTGATCCGCCATTGCGCATAATTGTTCATCGACGCGACAGTGATCCTCGCACCGCTGATAGCCTGCAGATAATAGAGCTGATCTCTGGTCTCTGCATTTCGCACGTGCATCATCGTGCGGATGTCCAGAAGATCGAGATATTCTGCCATATTGGGCGTGACGCCTAGAACGTCGATAAACCAGGCATTGTCGGGCCTTATGCCGAGCACGTCCTCAAACCACCCGGCCCCGCTACGCCCCATTCTCATGATTGTTGCCGCCTGAACCAAAGACGGCTCAAACTCAAGCATGAAAGCGTTGGCAATAGAGACCTTGCCGGTGCCAAGTGCGGCTCGGAAGCGTTTAAAGTCGGCTGGCGCCAGCTCTTTCATGGCGATGGCCGTTGGAACTTCGGAGAAGCTGAAAGGGTATCCAACATTCTCCTGCGCTTCCAGAAGCGAGCCATAGTTATTGACCATGTAGTTTCGCTCGTGAGCAAACCCCGTCAGCCAGCCGGTCGCAGTGCCGTGCGAGTTTGGAACGATCCAGACAGGGTTTGCCGCCGCCTCGCACGACTGCGTCTCGAACAAATCGATCGCCTGGTCGCTATTGGCCGCTTGTGGCTGAACTTCCGCAGAAACGGCGGCGCTCAAAACACTGATGAATGCGCCTAACCAGCCAATGCAACGTGCGAGCCGTCTATGTTGCATCATACCGAAAAACCTTCAAAGACGGGCAATATACGCACTGTGATTGCGGCAAGTACCCGCGCCGAGGCGTAATATCAACGAACCGCAAGGTTGTGCAAAACCTCATAACAGCGCAAAACTTTTAGAGGCTTATCGCGGTTGTCGGGCAGACGTCGCCGAAATGTGCGTTGGGGGGGGGGCATGCGGATGCCAGAGCAGAAAGACGCACTACGCATTCAGTTTGAACAGGCCCGCCTCTTGCGCGACAATGTCGTGCGGTCCTGTTTGTTCGTCGAGGCAGTGATTATCTATCTGACGATCATGATCGTCGCTTTCGGCAAACCCGAATTTGCGGCGCTCTGGTTCGGCGTTGCCTCAGCCATGGTGGGCGTCACCTATGCGCATGCCAAGCTCAATCCGCGCGGCGCGCTCACGGCGGCGAACTACAAGCAGTATCTTCGTGGTCACATTGTCATTTGCAGTCTGACCGGGCTGATATGGGCGTTCTTTGCCTGCCTGCAGGTCGACGGGAATGACCTTCTGTCCCTGTTCGTCGCCAGCAATATAGTTTTCGCTATTACTGTGGGTGGCATGCTGCCGGGTTCAGAATACCGCCCAGGCTTTATTGCCCTTTCGTCCTGCACAATCCTGCCATTCGCCGCTTACTGGATCTACGCGCTTGATGGCGGCACGCAAATGGCGGCGATCGGCATCATTCTATACTACCTGTTCGGTATAATGGTGAGCGGCCAGACAGACCGGGATACGCGCGACGGCATCATCGCACGCAGGAACCAGGCGCTGACCGACCAGCTTGTCGAACGCAACCGGCAGATTGAAAAGGTCAGCGAGGAACGTACGCGTTTTCTCGCTGCGACTAGCCACGACCTTTCACAACCGCTGCACGCGCAAGGCTTCTTCATCGAAACGCTGCGCAAAGAATTGACGAGCGAACGGCAGAAAGAGCTGCTCGATCAGATTGATTCAACCCGGCAGGGATTGAGCGACCTGCTGCGCGGCATCGTGGACATCACAAGGATCGATAGCGGCGCCGTCGTTCCCGACGTTCAGACGGTGGATCTTGCAACTGTGCTGGCACCGCTGATTCAACAGATTTCAACGCAGGCTGAGATAGGGGGATTAACATTCGAGACCGTGACCGAGTCCGTTTTCGCCAAAACGGACCCTGTGTTGCTCTGCCGGATTATCAGCAATCTTCTCTCGAATGCGCTTCGCTACACGCCGCCCCCAGGGCAGGTTAGCTTGAGGCTGGGATCGTCCGACGGCACGCCAATGATCGAGATCACAGACACCGGACCCGGTATCCCCGAAGATCAGCAGGACAGCGTTTTCGAGGAATATGTTCGGCTCAGCCCTTCCGGACAAGCGGCGAAGCCCGGCCTCGGCCTCGGGCTCTCCATTGTTCGGCGGTTGGCCGATTTACTCGATATTGAACTGACGATGGACTCTGCTCCGGGGCGCGGGACGCGCTGGGCGCTCACTTTGCCTGCCGGACATGAGACGGCTGCCAATACTGTTGACCGGCCTCGGGACACCGCATCTTTCGACGCGGCCCCTTTCTGCATCATTGTCGATGATATGAAACCCGTGCGCGATGGGATGAATGCACTCCTGACCAGTTGGGGCTGCAGAACCTACACCGCCGCCAATGGTATGCAGGCAACCCGTCTATTGAGCGCAAGTGCGCAAACGCCCGATATCCTTCTGATCGACAGGCGCCTCGGTCCAGGCCTGGACGATGGCGTTGAGGTCATTCGACAGTTGCGCGACCTGGCAGGACGGCAGACACCGGCCATTCTGATGACGGGCGACATTGCAAACATCGAGGAGGAGGTAACGGGTCTTGGCATTCAGGTCATGCTCAAGCCTGTCTCACCCGATGATTTGCGGAACACGCTGCACAAACTGCTCGCCGACACAGAAAAACAATTCGCCTGAATGCGGCGCATTTTTCGTCGCTAGATAAGCCCGAGCTGTTGGGCCCGTTGCACACATTCAGTACGCCGGCTTACGCCAAGCTCTACGAAGATGTATTTCAGATGCGTCTTGACCGTGTTCTCGCTGATCGAGAGAGCCCGCGCGATTTCACTGTTCTGGCCGCCAACACACAACAGTTTCAGTACTTCGATCTGGCGGTCACCAAGCTTTGGGAGATCAGGAATTCTGTCGGCATCAGCAACCAGCGTCCCCATGCCGGAGGCTTCCTCGCTGAAATCCTTAAAACCGAACGGGTTATCGCGAACCGCATCGACTGCATTGCTAAGCGCGCGGCTGCCTTGAGATTTGTGAATATATCCATTCGCGCCGACGGCCTGCATTTCGACGATTGGCGGCACGGAATTAATGCCGGACAGCATGAGTACTGGAACACGATGCCCCTGCTTCCGGATGGTATCGACGAAGGCGAGGCCATTCATCTCGCTCATGATGAGATCGCAGATAATCAGATCAAATCGCGTGCCGTTCGCCAGCTTGTCCAGTATGCCGGAGGCCTCGGTTACCGTCACGACCTCGAAGGCCGGAAAATCGCGCTTCACGATGAGCGCGAGCCCCTGCAAAAACAGGTCATGATCATCGATGATCGCAATTGAACCTGCACGCTCTGGCAAAACCTGTTTCCCCTAGCCTTAAAGCGACAGCGCCGCTCAATAACTGTAATCAGTATTACAGGATCTAGTATATTCTATTGGACCGGTCAGCAAGAATTGAGCCAGGTGCGGCAAAACGATCAAACAGGCGTCACTGACACAGCGTTGCGTTCTTTCAGGTTGCGAGTATTCGATCAATACACGCGAAACATTCAACCTATACGCTATCCATAGTCTTGCTGAAGCACTTCAGCAGATGGCACCCGACAGGTCGCAAGGCACCGCATTCCATCGAATTGTTCCGCGCTCGGAACGCTCCGCCCACTACCGGGTTCCTTGCTTGAAATCATGCCAGGAGCCTTGAATGACGCAGCAACCTTTGTGCTTTTTTGTCCACCACCAAGGCCGCGGCCACGCCAAGCGTTGCGAGAGCATCATCAGCCATATCGGCGATCGCCCGATCATTATCATGTCGGCAAGTAGAGATATCTTTGGCGACTTTGACGAAAGGGTTGAGTTCGTCGAACTGCCCGACATGATCGGCGATCCGTCTGCCACGCCTGCCCTGCATAATCAGATCACACCGCGTTCATTTCATTGCGTTCCGCTTGGATCGCCGCGGCTGCGTCAGAATGCTGGAATTATCGCCAATTGTCTGACGAGCAGAAATCCGGGTCTTTTCTTCGTGGACGTATCTGCAGAGTGGGCCCTGCTTTCGAGACTTTGTTCGGTACCAGCGGTCAAAGTCCGTATGCATGGGGATCGCAATGATGTCGGGCATCTGTCAGCCTACGAGGCTTGCGCCGGACTGGTAGCGCCCTTCAGTGAAAGTATCGAGCAGGACGACTTTCCAGATTGGGCCCGCAAAAAAACTTTCTACAGCGGCGGGCTGTGTACGACCAAATCGCCAGTGCCGTCGAAGGAAGAAGCGCGCCGCAAACTTGGTATACCCGACGAACAAAAAGTGGCGCTTGTCCTATCAGGTGGCGGAGGCGCAGGAGCGCCATACGCGCCGCTCACTATGGCAGCACGCGCCCTGCCGGATTGGCACTGGATCACAATCGGGCCGCTCCACAGAGAAGGACATGAAACCGACTTCGGCAACCTGATCACACGCGGCTGGGTCGATGACCCGCTCAGTTTCATTGCAGCTGCCGACCTGGTGGTGGCGTCTGCAGGGGACAACACAGTTCACGAGATCGCTCGAGTACAAAGGCCGTTCCTATGCGTCCCTGAATGGCGATATTTCAACGAGCAGGTCAGAAAGGCCGAGCAGCTTGGCAGGGTCGGCGCCGCACACGTTCTGCCTTTATGGCCTGCCTGCAACGCCAGCTGGCAGGACGCCGTGCAGAAGGCAATGAGTTGCGATCTGTCTGCGCAGGCCGCCCTGTTCTCGCCAGATGCAGCGCAGAACATTGCGGCTTATCTGACCGACCTCGATGAGACCCTCTGGTCAGGAATAGAGGACAGTTCCCGGCTGCCGCGTCTGGCTCAGGTCGCTGGCTGAGGGGCGACGAAGACATTCTAGACGGTCGCCTTCGGGCGACCAGTTGATGAAGCCGGCCGCGGAAAGCTGGTTCAACCAGTAATCCATACACCATTTTCCATGTAATCGTCTGAAGAGCTCGGCATTGCGCAGAATATCATCGAAGTGCTGAAGCGGCGGTATGTGAACAGGGTGCCACTGGTGAACAGCTCTGGCGTCCGGAGAAAAAAAGAGTTCGGCGCCTGCGGCACCTAAGCGGGCTGCGAAGTCGGTATCTTCGCCGCCATAGCCTTCAAACCGCTCATCAAAGCCGGAAATGCGTTCGAATGTTCTTCTGGGTAGCGCGAAGCACAGGCTCCACAATTCTTGCATGTCAAACTTCTGCAAGCCATTGGCCGCCTCTGGATCAGGTCTGGCCGGATGACGTTGTGAATGACGCCATACCTCATCGAACGGACCGGTCTGGTCCACGCCTTCGGGCAGGTAGCGGACGTCCCCCATGACAACGGCGTCCGTCTTTTGAACAGCAACGTCAATTGCAGCTACGAGCCCTGGGTGGGCGACGCAATCGACATCAAGAAAGAGAAGCGTCTCGCCTGTGGCCAGCGCCGCAGCGCGATTGCGGGCTGCCGCCAGGGGCAAAGCGTTGTCGGTAACCTGAACGCTTTTTACTTCCGGGTACATATCCAGCACGTCAGGGCGTTCGGCCTGCATATACGCAACGATCACCTCCTTCGGCGCGCTCGTCTGCGTCGCAAGGGCTGCCAACATATTCTGCAAATGCGTCTCTCGCCCGCGCACGAGCGTGCAGACCGAGACGCTCATTGCATCTGCCCCCGTCGCAGAAGGACATCGCATAGCGCCCCCGCGTAACCCCGATGCGAGAACGTGACATTAGAGGCCGTGCGCAGGTGCTCGAGCTCATGGCTGTGGTTTCCGACAACAATGCCATTGCCGGCCTGCAGCAGAAGATCGACATCATTCCCCGAGTCTCCCGCAGCTATTGTATCGGCAATATCGACACCAAGTCTGTCGCAAAGCCAGCGAAGGGCTTTGCCCTTGGACGCACGATGCGGAAGGACATCCAGAAACCGGTCGTGGGAATGGATGACTGTCGCCGCGAGCCCGTCTTCTTTGAGGCGCGATTTGATCTCACCCACAATCGCCGGATTTTTTGTAAAGAAGCTCAGCTTGAAGGGCCTCTGTTCGGTCGCTTTCTGAGGTATGAGGCCCGGAAGGCCACCGAGCGCAGCCTCAACAGCCTGTCTGTCCCATCCTTCCGAGATGTGGTCCTTCCAGCCAATGTCGGCCTCCAGGTGACGAAGATCCAGATCGTGACTGTAGTAGATTTCTGCTCCCACACTGGTCACGAGAATTTCAGGGAGAGGCGCATTCCATGCCCTCAGTGTCAGCATCGCATCCTGAAGGCTTCGTCCGGTAGCGACGGCGAAATGAAAATCGCGTGGTCCGCTGCAGAGTTGGGAAAACTCCGAAAGGCTACGCGCCTCCCCGACAAGCGTATTGTCGATATCGCTGGCCAGGATGAAATCTCTTGAGACGGTTCTGGCGAGCGCCGGCATGGGTTGGCGAAGTAGTCCCTCGATGTCCAGCACGTACTCTCTACAATGGCGTTCCCAGCTATAGAATGAGATATTTTCCAGGCCGGACGTCGCGCACTGCTCGTAAAACTCATCATCGCGCAGCAGCGTGAGAACAGCATCGGCCACCTCGTCTGGGCGGTTGGGATCAGCAAGTACCCCATTACCGAGTTTGTTCACGATATCGTTCGGACCGCCATTCGAGGTCGCGACGACTGGAAGGCCGCTGGCCGCAGCTTCCAGAAAGGTCAGGCCGAAAGGCTCATTGTAGGCCACATTGACGAAGACACCCTGCAAATCTGCGGCGAGCGCATAAATCCCGGCCACCTGATGGGGTTCGTGCGATTTCGGCAGAGCGACCTTGCCATACAGGTTGTACCTGTCGATCAGGTAAAAGAGCTCCTGAAGCACTTTTCGGTTCTCGCTATCGGCCTCTTCGATGTCGTCGCGGATCCCTGCGAAGATGATAAGGTTTGATAGCTCTTGCAGCGCCGGGCTTTCACCATAGGCGCGTACAATCCCTGCCAGATTCTTCTTCTTGACCGGCCTTGAAAGAGCCAGCAATGGGCGCTTCCCGGGCTCCGTGAGAAACCGTGAAATCTCTGTGATGAGAGATGCATCTGGAAGCGCATCGTTATCGGATTGAAAGCCAGTAAAATCACAGCCTGGCGGGTTAAGAAGAACCTTTTCAGGCCGCGTCGAACGGTAAAGGCTATACTGATACTCGGCCTCGTCGCGTGAGCTGGTGATGATCCGGTCCGCTCCTGCGATGGCATCTTCCTCGATTGCGATACGTGTTCTGAGCGCGGCAGCTGCATCTGCATCCAGACCCGCCAGGGCTTTTACCCTGCCAAGCGAATGTGCCGTGAACATGTATGGAATGCCCAAAGCTTCCTTCACGCGATGGGCGACCCACCCAGCATCCGCATAGTGCGCATGTATGATGTCGGGTCTGCGATCGAGCCGCCTGATATAATCTATGAGATTGGCGGCGAAGACATCGTTTTCGCGATACAGGTCTTCCTTGGCGAGGTAATCGAGGCTCGCGCCTTCGACGCGAACAATGCTGGACCTGGAAGACAGCTTCTCTCTTGGCTGCATGCAATCTGCGAGCGGATTTGGCGACTTGCAGCGGCGCGTAATGATCTCTTGCCGGACCGCGCCAGCACGCTCGGCGCCATCAACAAGTTCGAGAAGATATTTTATATGCCCACCCGTATCTGGGGTGCAGCCATAGTGTACGGGCGGAGCGGTGAGGCAGCCCTGCAGGGCAATGTGCATAATAAACATCATGTCGGAACTTCGCCCGATGAGTCCGGTTCCCACATCAGGAAGTTGCAGCGTCCCAATTCTAGCGTTCAGATAACATCGGTTAAATTGCCATGAAAATCGCCCAGGTTTGCCCCCTCATCTATGCCTGCCCCCCGGCAAATGTTGGAGGGACGGAATGGATGGTGCACACGCTAACGGAAGGCCTTTGCGCACACGGTCACGATGTCACCCTTTTCGCAGCGACCGGGTCCAAGACCTCAGCCCATCTCGTTGAGTTTGGCCCACCTGTCGCGGATATCGATGGCGCACCGCCGGGCTACGCAGCGGCGAGAGAAGCCGTCCTGCTGAGCCAGGTTCGCGCTGCAGCGGCTGAGTTCGACATCATTCACTTCCATACCGAATTTATGCATTCGGTATTCCTGGATGGCCCCGTCCCGACGCTGACCACGGTTCACTGGCGCGTTGATGAGCTGGATCGTCAGACCTATTTTGAGCATTTCGACAAGCTCCCCGTTGCGGCAATTTCCAGATCGCAGGCTGAGCAGTTTCCCGCGACGGCAAATGTAAGATCTATCATTCATCACGGCATCGACCGCGACACCTACAGACCCGGGCCCGGGGCCGGCGGCGTCGCATTCCTGGGCAGGCTGACCGATCAGAAGGGACCGGACAGAGCGATCACGGCTGCAAGAGAGGCAGGAATGAAAATCAAGCTTGCCGGGAATGTGGATATCGGCAATCCGGCCTATTTCGACAGAGAGGTCCGGCCACTACTCGGCGCGGATGCGGAATATGTCGGCAAGGTCAACTTGCAGGAAAAACAGGACTTTCTGGGCTCGGCATCTGTATTTGCGATGCCGATAAACTGGCCGGAGCCTTTCGGGCTAGTCATGATCGAAGCCATGGCGTGTGGCACGCCCGTCGTGGCCACGCCATACGGGGCAGCTCCTGAAATCGTGGAAGACGGGGTAACCGGCTTCATTGCCGAAGACGGACCGGAATTTGCTGCAGCGCTTAAAGCGGCTCAGAACCTCGATCGCGCAGCCATCCGCAAACGGTTTGAAGAACGGTTCACGAGCGACCGCATGGTTGCCGACTATGAGAAAACCTATGCGGCGCTTCTTGCTTGATCGAAAAGCGGACCGAAGCGGGAGCGCGCCTGACAGCGATCAGAATGCCGGGCCGGTCACGAAGGACCGGTTGATCTTTGCTACGGCGTCCTGAAGTTTGAGTGCGCGCATTTCCCCGACAGAGCGGCGTACCGATGGACAGCATGCATTGAGAGCCGCATTTGCGCGGTTGTTCACAACCCAACTCCGAATAGCTTTTGACTTCCCTAAGGATAATCGTCCGTATTGGGGCATACGGTTGCTCGGGAGGAATACATGAAACTGATCAGTGACGACATCGTGGTTGATACCGGCGCAGCGACACCGGTCTATCCTGCCATTTATCCCGAGCTTGAGACGGACTTCGAACTCTCGAATCCCAACTCGTGGAGACGAGGCCACCCCTATGAGCTTTACGCAAGCATGCGCACGCAGGCGCCCGTCATGTGGTCGAAGATGCGCAGCGGCGGGTCGCGCTACTGGTCGGTCTCACGATATGAAGACATCAAGTCCGTAGAACTCCAACCCGAGATCTTTTCCTCCGCGCGTGGTGGCATTAATCTGGCTGTCCCTGAACGCAAGCACTGGAAACCTGAAATCCTGATACGTGCGTCTATGGACAATCTCATCAGCATGGATGAGCCGCAGCATATGCAGATGCGCATCCAGCAGAAAGACTTCTTCATCCCTGCCTATGTGGCAGAGCTGAGAGAGAAGGTCCGCGCGAAGGTCGATCAGCTTTGTGATGATCTTGAGGCCAATGGCCCGAC
Organism: Henriciella barbarensis; assembly: GCF_003576345.1. GTDB lineage: Bacteria > Pseudomonadota > Alphaproteobacteria > Caulobacterales > Hyphomonadaceae > Henriciella > Henriciella barbarensis. The sequence goes on from NZ_QWGB01000008.1 coordinate 133,087, forward strand.
CGTTGATTTTGTAAAAGCGTTCTCGAACGAACTTCCGCTCTACACGCTTTGCGAAATGCTCGGCGTGGATGAGGCTGATCGGCCGAAAATCGTGCACTGGATGCACTATCTGGAAATGGCCAGCCAGTTCATGTCCAATCCACTGAGAACGTTCGTAGGCGAGCCACTCTTTCCGTTCCGCTTCCGGAAAGTCGTTGAAGAGATGTTCGAGTATGGCGCACGCGTCATGGCAGACCGGCGCGTTAACCCGAGAAACGATCTTCTTACGGTGATCGCACACTCAAAGCTCGAGAACGAAGAGCTCCCGCAAGAATACCTAGATGGGTCCTGGCTGCTGATCATCTTCGCTGGCAACGACACCACCCGCAATTCACTCTCCGGCACCATCAAGCTGATGACCGAGTTTCCTGACCAGCGAGCTATGGTGTTGAGCGATCCTTCAATGATCCCACAAATGTCCGAAGAAGCACTTCGCATGGTTTCACCGGTCAAGCACATGCGTCGTACCGCGATGGAAGACACCGAGCTCAACGGTCAGCGGATCGCCAAGGACGAAAAAGTGGTCATGTGGTACGGGGCCGGCAATCGAGACCCGGAAGTGTTCCCGAATCCAGACGTCTTCGACATGACACGCGATAATGTCGGCAAGCATATCGCCTTCGGTCACGGGGTTCATAAGTGCCTCGGCTCACGCGTGGCGCAGATGCAGCTACGTGTCGCCTATGAGCAGCTGTTTGCGCGCTTTCCCAAGATCGAGTTCACCGGTCAGATCAAATACGGACCGAATGCACTGGTGCACGCAATCTCGAAACTCGAGGTCAATCTATACGGCCGGGGGAATTCGAAGCCGACCCAGGTTCAGGTGAAGACACCAGCCACGGCCAGTTGATCGGGCCAAGTGTTAAATTTACTGAGGTCAGACAGGGCTAAACGTTCAAGGCGATATCGAGTTCTGACCTCAAAGAACTCAATCTACTATCTTGGATCGTCTGACAGCGCTGTCAGACTGAAGATAACCTGCCAGCCGAGCCGACGCCGACCGACAACGATACCCGCTCGCTTGCACGCAAAAACTTATGACAGTATACATGCCATAAGTTTTTGCGTGGGTTGGAGGGCGCAGTTTGATTATACGTTGTGCGATCATAATTCTGTTTTCGGCCTGTCTTCTCTGCAGCTATTCAGCTGAGGCCGAGCCTTTTCCGGCATCTGAAAATCGCGATCCGGCGCAACCGCCCAATTTCGTGATCCTGTTGATCGACGACGCTGCCTTCATGGATCTCGGCATCTATGGCGGCGAGGCCTCGACACCAAACATCGATACGCTGGCCCGCAGCGGGGTCATGTTCACGCGCTACTATACCTCACCGCTCTGCGCGCCGTCGCGCGCCATGCTGCTGACCGGGGTCGACAATCATCGCACAGGGGTGGCCACAATCCCGGAAGTGCTACCGCGTGAACATGTCGGTCAGCCCGGCTATACGATGTCACTTGAACCGGGCGTGATGACGGTAGCGGCCCGGCTTCAGTCGCAGGGCTATCGCACGCTGATGACCGGTAAATGGCATCTTGGCAGCGACGAAGGTGAGCTGCCTTCCGATCATGGGTTCGACCGGTCTTTCGCGCTCGACGCCTCTGGCGCGGATAATTGGGGCGACAAGTCCTACATGCCCTATTACCGCGACGCCCCGTGGTATGAAGACGGCCAGCCTGCCGCGCTTCCGGAGGATTTCTATTCCTCGGAATTCATTGTCGACCAGATGATCGACTATCTCTCAGAAGCGCAGGCCTCGAAGCCATTTTTCGCCTTTCTGGGCTTCCAGGCTGTCCACATTCCGGTTCAGGCACCGGCGGAGATCACAGCACACTATCGCGAAACCTATGCGGGCGGCTGGCAGGAACTGCGGCAGTCGCGCTGGCAAAAGGCAAAAGCGCTTGAGCTCATCCCCGCCGCTGCCCCGCTTGCCCCACTGCCTGAAGGCATGCGGCGCTGGGAGGACCTCAGCGACGAAGACAAGGAGGTTTATGCTGCCCGAATGGCGGTCAACGCCGCCATGCTCGAAGCGATGGACCTACATGTTGGCCGGCTGGTCGAACACCTCAAAGCGACTGGCGATTACGACAATACGGTCTTCCTCGTTACCTCGGACAATGGACCGGAGCCGACCCGCGGCGACAATGACTGGCGTCTGAAGCTCTGGATGAGACTCCATGGCTACCATCTTGGTGTCGATGGCATCGGCGAAGAGGGAAGCTGGGGTTTCATCGGGCCGGAATTCGCCATGGCGGCGGCTTCGCCCGGCAATCTGTTCAAGTTCCACGGCGCAGAAGGCGGCATACATGTCCCAATGATCATGTCGGGGCCGAACCTGCCGGAAAACATTCGCCAGGACGCTCTCGTTCAAGTCACGGACATCGCGCCCACCTTTCTCGAAATGGCGGGCGTGGAAAGTGAACCTGCAGACGCTGTTGCCATGACTGGCCGCAGTCTGATGCCGCTCCTCACCGGGGAAACCGAGGCCGTTTATGGGCCCGATGATCCGGTTGCGATCGAAGTGTCCGGCAATTCGGCGCTTATCCGGGGTCGCTACAAGATCACCCGCAATCAGCGCCCATGGGGCGACGCCGAATGGCGGCTTTACGACCTCGAAAAAGATCCGGGCGAGGTAAACGACTTGGCCGCGGAGCGGCCGGAGCTGATGGCAAGCATGTTGGCCGCCTATGACGCCTATAGCTCAGAAGTTGGCGTTCTCGACGTGCCCGAAGGGTACGACAGTCACGCCATTATTACCCGCAAGACGCAAATGCGGCAGCTGCGTACCTACTGGTGGGTGCCTGCCCTGCTCCTCTTTTTCCTGATTGCCGCTTGCTGGGGCGGGGTGCGCTTCATCAAGCGCGCGCGCCGACCCGGCCCCTGACAGACCTGCTCATAGAAAGCCCCAGCCCATGTGGAAGAAGATCGTTCTAGGTGTCGTAATTGTGGTTCTGGGTGGACTTGGACTGGCATGGCTCAATCGTGAAGCCGTCGTCCTGTTCATCGCAGCTCACACTGGAAAGCAGGCGGTCGCTGAGCACCGGCAGATAGATTGGCAGCAAGGCCCCCTCGAAGAGACGACCAGCCCGCTGACGCGCGCGCCCAATGTCATATTCATTCTCGCCGATGATCTTGGCTATAACGACATTTCGACGTTTGGCGGAGGTGTCGCAGACGGCGCAATCCAGACACCCAATATAGACCGGCTGGCCCGTGAAGGCGTTATTTTCACCAACGCCTATTCAGGCACGGCAAGCTGCGCGCCTTCGCGGGCGATGCTAATGACGGGACGCTATCCGACCCGAACCGGTTTCGAGTTCACTCCAACACCGAACGGAATGGGACGTGTCATTTCGCTCGTATCCGGTTCCCATGAAAGCGTCATTCCGCCAATCGAATGGAGTGAAGCCGCAGCCGCTACTTCACCCCCATTCGAGGAACAGGGGCTTCCCGGCTCTGAAGTTACGCTTGCCGAGGTGCTGGGTGATGCCGGTTATCACACAGTTCATATCGGCAAATGGCATCTGGGACGCGGGCCGGAATTCGGACCGAACGCGCAGGGCTTTGATGAAAGCCTTCTCATGGCAAGTGGCCTCTACCTGCCGGAGGACGACCCAGGCGTGGTCAATGCCAGGCTCGATTTCGATCCGGTAGACAAATTCCTTTGGGCCAAAATGCAGTATGCCGTCAGTTATAACGAAAGCGACTGGTTTGAACCGGGCGGCTATCTCACCGACTATTGGACGCAGGAAGCGCAGTCTGTCATCCGTGCCAATCGCGACAGGCCATTCTTTCTCTATCTTGCCCATTGGGGAGTTCACACCCCGCTCCAAGCGACCCGGGAAGATTATGAGGCGGTCGGCGATATCCAGCCACATCGTCTTCGCGTCTATGCCGCCATGATCCGCGCCCTTGATCGCAGTGTCGGAAACATACTCGACACGCTCGACGAAGAAGGGCTCGCCGAAAACACGATCGTGATCTTCTCAAGCGACAATGGTGGCCCCGGCTATATCGGCCTGCCCGATATCAATGAGCCCTATCGCGGCTGGAAACTCACCCTGTTTGAAGGCGGTATACGCGTACCGCTTTTCATGAGGTGGCCTGCCCGGATAGACGCCGGCCAAGAGGTTTCAGCGCCTGCGGCCCATATCGACCTCTTGCCGACGCTTGCATCAGCGTGCGGCGCGCCACTTCCAGAAGGTGTTGAGATTGATGGCAGAGACTTGTTGGGCGTGGCGACAGGCGAAGCAGAGCCAGGCACAGACAAACCCATATTCTGGCAAAGCGCATATTATCAGAGCGTGCGGCGCGGTGACTGGAAACTTCAGATAAGTCAGCGCCCGGACAAGGTCTGGCTATACGACCTATCAGGTGATCCGACAGAGCAAATTAATATCGCCAGTGAACGCCCGGATATTGTAGCGGAACTGACGGCTCTGCTTGACGCCCACCAGCAAGGTGCGCGCGAGTCCCTCTATCCATTTACACTCGAAGGACCTGTCGCGGTAGATCAGACCCTGGCGGAAGACCTGCAACCCGGCGCGGAAGTCATCTATTGGCCCAACTAGTCCTGGTCTTCGATAGCATTCAGCAGCTTGCTCGCTGAATGAATGAGCACGGCCTTCGCCTGAGGCGCTGAAAGCCCCTGGTCCTGACGCAGTCGGCGCCAGGCATGAAAGCCTGTCAGCAATTCCAGCGAGCCAAGCAGAATTTCATCTTCAGCGACGCTCGATGGCAATATCCCTTTCAGGCCTGCTCGCTCCATCACCAGAAAACGGCGATAGGCAGAACCAAGCTGTGGCGAAGCAAATCGCCGAAGGCTTGAAGCGACCTTGAGCGGCATGATCCGTTCGTAAATCTTCGCGCGCCGTTCGATCAGCTCGATAACACGCTCGCGCCATGTTTCAGTTGCCCAGGGCGTCATCACGACAGGGAGAATTTCTGCCTCCAACCGTTCCGCCATTTCACGGTAGAGCCCGTCCATGTCTTCGAAGTGGCGAAAGACAGTCCGAAGACCAACGCCGGCTTCTTCTGCGACCCTGGCCGCACTCGGGTCCATATCTCCGCTTTCGACAAGGGCGAACAGGGCATCGACGATCTGTGCCCGGCTACGTTGACTGCGGGCCTTGCGGCCATCATCGGGTTCAGCTGCCTGCACTACTTTCAAGTCAGGTTTGTTTTGCTCAGCCATTCTCGCAGCTCCGAAGGTCTCAATTGAGCAGATTGCGCCGGACGAACCGGTCACTTTCGGCCGGCAGGCTGATCATCAGCCCATCCTCGCCAATCTCCAACTTTCCATCGAACTTGGCGCCCGCGCCGTCAAGAAATGCTGGATAGAGCATCGGCGTTGGAAGCGGCGGCACAATATGTGTGAGGACAAGCGCTTCGACGTCCGCCGCCTGCGCGGTCTCAGCCGCTTCAGACGGGCTCGCATGATAGTCGAGTATGTCGCTGAAAATCGTGGAAAGTTCAGCATCGCCATTTCTCGCTGCGGCTTCTGACATGACTGCGACCATCTCCCGGTTCAGGGCTTCGTGAATAAGAAGGTCGCTTCCCCTGGCCGCCTGGGTCACGGCGTCGCTCCTGACCGTATCTCCACTGATCGTGACGGCCCTACTCTTATAGTCGATCCGGTAGCCAAAGGCCGGCTCAACAGGCTCATGATTGACGAGGAATGCCTGCACGCGCACGCCACCTTCTGAAAACACCGTCACTGCACCGTCCAATGGTGACGAAATCTCGGTCACTTCAGCGCCGAATCCCGAGGGGTTTGCGACAGCTTCCCCATGATGCGCCGTCCTGTATCCCGCATCGGCCCGATAGGCTGAAATAAATCCATCCGCCACAAGGCCTGTCCCCTCAGGCCCGGAGATCTGGACCGGCGTCGTACGGGACCCGGCGATCCAGGCTTGCAGCATCATCTCGCCAAGACCGTCGATATGGTCCGAATGCAGGTGGGTGAGAAAGACCATATCGGTCTCGCCAACCGGAAAGCCCATACGCATGAGATTGCGCATGCTGCCGGAGCCGGTATCGAAAACGAGCGTTTTATCGCCTGCCAGAACACCGAGACACGGCCCGGCGCGCTCAGGGTCCGGGAGCGGCGAACCCGTACCGCAGAAATAGATATGAAGGCCGTCTTCCAATGTGGCTGTCTGATCAAGACCAACCAGCCTGCCTGCCATTCGCTCAAACACTGAAGCGCCAATTTTCGCCTGAAAAAGCTTGAAGACCGCACCCATGAGAACCAGCAATAAAATCAGGCCAACGACGCTGCGTAGAATCCATTTCATCAGCTTCCCCCCACCTTGGAAATCACGATCGGACCGCAGAAAGCGAGGCCTTCATGGCGTCCTCGATCACCCACAACCGGTCCTGCCCCCATGCGGAAACCTCGCCGAAACGGAAGCTCGGCACACCCCACAGGCCGAGCGACATCATCTCGCGTCGGTTATCTTCCGCCTCCGCTTTCCAATGGTCTTTTCCGATCAGCGTTCTGGCCTCGCCCCAGTCCAGACCTGCGCGCTCAGTTATGGTGCGCAGCCCCTTATCGGTGCCTGCATCAATGCCCTCGGCCCAGACACCGCTCAAAAAGCTTTTGGTGAACGCAAAGCCTTGGCCCTGTTCAATGGCCCAAGGCAAAATTGAATACCCGCGCTCGACCGGCTCTCCAACGGGATCGCAGATTTTTCCGAAAGGCACTGTAAGTCGGCGCGCTTCCCGTGCTGTGTCCTGAATGATGTAACGTCCCTTCGCGCGCGGCACCTGCATGCCCCGCATGACCATGGGCAGGACGAACCGAAGCTTCAAATTCGCCCCATAGGCATCGGCAAGCGCTTTCACTCGGTTCACGGAAATTGCCGTGTAGGGGCTGCGAAAGGACAGATAGAAGTGAAGATCTGGTGCGTTTTTGAAACCTCCGCCAATGGGTTCGTCAACGACTGCCGGCGGCGGAAAAATAAAGCTATCTGGCGCCTGTTCTGACACAGCGCCTTCATCTCTCAGACGCGCCTCCAGATAGTGAAGTCGGTCTATGCCCCAATACCATTCACCCCCATAGTGGAACGTCCCTCCAAGATAGTGACCAAGCTCATCGCGAAGCCGGTCACCTTGCTCAAACAATAAATCGGGGTTCAGCGACGCGTCAGGTTCACGGCCAGATCCAGTCCAGAGCCATTTGCCAATCGGCGCCGCAGCGGCTGCAAACTGGCCATCATTGATGGCAGCGGCAAGCGCGCCGCTGGCTGTTTCGATTGCCTCTTTTGAGGGCTGGTGGCCGGGGTCGGTAAAGGACAGTCCCGCTTTCGACGCGAGACGAGCCGCGTCGATACGGGAATAATCAATCAGCCTCTGGCGGTCCGGCGCGGCCCAGTCTGGCGGGGGCGAAACGAGGTGAGGCTTGACGACAATGTTGTAGCGCTCACACAAGACTTTGAGAATTTGCGACGTCAGATCGGAGTAAGGGTCTGCAGTATCGTGGAAATAGTCGACCGTCCTCATAATACCCTTTCTCTTGCGCCGACTTTCAACGACTACGCGTCGACGGTCGAGCCTGCCCTTGCTGGTCAGATAACCCGTCACGATAGGTGAAATAATACTCTTCAAAGACACGTGACGATTGATCTCCTCTTCGCTCCCAATTATTATTTGGCACGCATAGTGTCAATTTTAATTCAGGATGTCATCAACCGGTATGGACAGGAAAATTGACGCCGCTCCTTTCCTGTCCGGACTTGTCTGCCTCGGACTTACAGCTTGCACTCCGGCGGAAAATGTACCCGCCACATCAGACGGTCGGTGCCCTCATCCTCCAGTCGGCAATTTTGTATCGATTGAAGGCGGCTCCTTTCTCATGGGATCAGACACCGGCTACCGCGAGGAAGCGCCGCAACGCGCTCAAACTGTCAGCAGCTTCGCGATGGGGGTAACCGAGGTCACGAATGCGCAATTCGCAGATTTCGTTGCTGAAACCGGATATGTGACCAGTGCGGAACGCGCACCTGACCCAGCCCTCTTGCCCGCCAACGCGCCTGCCCGTTTCAGAAAACCCGGGGCAGCCGTATTTACTCTGCCGAAGGGGGCGGGGCCCGGCCATTGGAGTTATGTGCCGGGCGCAAGTTGGCGGCGACCTGAGGGGCTGGATAGCACAATCGAGGGCAAGCCGAACGAACCGGTTGTTCAGGTCTCCTATGAAGATGCCGAAGCCTTTGCCAGCTGGAAAGGTGCCCGCCTACCCTCAGAGGCCGAGTGGGAATACGCCGCACGCGCTGGCCGCTCGCCAACGACCTATGAATGGGGCGATGATCCGCCGTCTGCAGAAACGCCGCACGCGAACACCTGGCAGGGTATTTTCCCTATCTCTGATACAGGCGCTGACGGGTTCCGGGGACGCGCGGCGGTGGGGTGCTATGCACCCAACCCCTGGGGGCTTCACGATATGTCGGGCAATGTCTGGGAATGGACCACCAGCCCGTATAGCCAGATCGCGCAAGGCCCGGACTCGGTGATGACCATCAAGGGCGGATCATATCTCTGCGCAGACAATTTCTGCCGCCGCTATCGCCCGCCTGCCCGCCAGGGCCAGGAAGCCAGCCTTCCCTCAAACCATATCGGCTTTCGCATCGTCATGGGTGAGGCGCCCTGAGCGCTTGAGAAGGCTCAGCAAGGAACGCGGGTCCCGGGACGCGCGAGGACTATTCGTCGACGTCCGTACCGTTCGAATTTCCAGGAAACTGGCTGGCGGTGCTGTCAGTCTAATGCGAACCCGTCTCCAGCATCGCTAGCCGCACGCTGCCCTATCCAACCACAAGTTGGCGCCATTCGAGAAGGGCAGCGTCGCGTCGTAATTTGAAAGTCTGGCGGTGGTTGATGTGGCGCTCGAGGTTAAAGTGATTATGGAACGAGGCGTGCGTCGAAGCGAATTTCTGCAGGTTCGACATTCGCCTGAATCTCAACATTGCTCGCTCTCGTCGCCGCAATGGCAAGTGGCTCTTCTCGGCGCGGTTGTTCAAATGGCGACCAACCTCCTGGCGATCGATATTTCCGATTTCCTTCACCGCTGCACCATAGGGTCTCAGCCGGTCTGTCACGACTGTCCGCGGCGCACCGTATCGCTTCATCGTTTTCTTGAAAAACCTCAAAGCCGCTGATTTATCTCTAGTTTTGGTGACGTAGCTTTCTAGAACTTCGCCCTCATGGTCGATGGCTCGCCAGAGGTAATGCGTCTCTCCGTTGTTCTTCACGAACACCTCGTCCAGGTGCCACTGCCATTGCGTGATTTGGCGCAAGTAGCTGGCGCGGCGAATGCGGATCTTGCCGGCAAACATCGGACCGAACCTATCGACCCAGAGCCGCACGCTCTCATGGCAGACGTCAATTCCACGCTCATGAAGGAGGTCTTCTACATTGCGCAGAGAAAGCGGAAATCGGACGTACATCATGACCGCAAGTTGGATGATCTCGGGCGACGTTTTGAAATAGCGAAATGGATTTCGGGGCATGAAGCAATCCTAGCCGCGTCGCCCTACCCACTCAATCGCCCGGTTCTCCTGACAATGCCCGTAATTCAGGAGCGGTAGCAGCAGGCCAGCCGTCCGAATCACGGGCTGGGTCAGATTGAACGTCAGCTAGCCAGGTTTTGTCTAATGACCTGGATCACTGATGACGCTGCCTCAATTTGCTCTTGAGACAGACCGCCAAAGGCATTGTTAGCAACACTTTCGGCGAGGCGCGCGATCTCTTCTGATCTCGCCAACGCAAACTCTGTCGGCACCACTCGCCAAATACGACGATCCTGCGTGTCAGCCTCACGCGTTACGTAGCCCGATTTCTCCAACTGATCGATCAGTGTGCCAACAGATGGACGGGCAACTTCTAATGCCTCGGCAAGTTGGGTTTGAGAAGCTGCCTTCAGCCTGAGTACGTAAATCAAGGCGTGCCACTGTGACCGCGTTAAGTCCAGCCGCTTCATTTCCTGATCAAAGGCCGCTCGCAACAAGCGAGTAACTTCTGCCAGCAAAAAGCTGAGATTCACTCGCTCATCATCCCCCATACGTCCGACAAAGCTATTTTCGGCAGTTGGAATTTTCAAAATATCATTCCGATTTACTTTATTTGTGAGTTACCTTACATTTAGGAGCATAACAATAATATTTTAGGGGATTTATTATGGCTATGAATGACGGTTGCGAGCGAGAAATCCAAGCAAGTGGTCTGACACTGACCTGTTCCGCTTACGGTCAGAACTCTGCGCCAACTGTAATATTTGCTCACGGAGGTGGTCAGACTCGCCATGCGTGGAAAGGCGCAGCCAGATCGCTTGGTCAGCAAGGATTTTATTCTATTGCCCTAGATCTTCGAGGGCACGGCGATAGCGAATGGGCTGAGGATGGCGACTATTCTCTGGAGGCCTTCGGGCGTGATCTGGTCGCTGTCGCGGAGCAGCTAAGCGACGAAGGGCGTGCACCTCACATTGTCGGCGCCTCGCTCGGCGGGCTCGGTGCCATGGTCGGTGCTGGCATGCTGCAACCAAAAGCTTTTGCTTCAATCACTTTGGTGGACATTACGCCAAACATGGAAGCTAGCGGCGTCGCAAAGATAATCGGCTTTATGGCCGAGCATAGCGTGGATGGATTTGCGACGCTGGAGGAGGCCGCAGATGTTATCGCGCAATATTTACCTCACAGGCCCCGACCGACAGATCTTGACGGCTTGCGCAAAAACCTTCGGCAAGGTCAGGACAAACGCTGGCGTTGGCATTGGGACCCGGCCTTCATTCAAGGGGTTATGAAGCGATCAGCCGTTGAGAGAGCTGGGGACCTTGAGCAATCGGTACGCAACATCACTGTTCCTGTTCATTTGGTGCGTGGACGCATGAGTGAGCTTGTCTCGGAGGCCTCAGTGCAAAAATTCCAAGCTTTATTGCCTCAAGCCCACTTCACAGATGTTGCTGGTGCGCGACACATGGTGGCTGGCGACAACAACGATGTATTCACCACGGCTGTCAGTAACTTTCTGCGGCAGCATTCGGAAGTTGTTGAAGCATGAGTGCAACTCTGCCTGATCTCGCTTTCGTTCAGCAGGCATTAGAAGCGGCTCCGTTTCATCGCTGGCTCGGACTCACCGTGACCGAAACAGGCGCGGATGAAATCAAACTGTCTATGCCTTGGCGCGACGAACTCGTATCAAACCCGAAGGTAGAGTCCGCGCATGGCGGTGTGCTCGCCGCGCTGATCGACCTGACGGGGTTTTACGCTTTGATTGCGACTGGAAATATGCCTCTGGCAACGGCAGATTTACGTGTTGACTATCATCAACTTGCAACGCCTGGCCCGCTTACAATTGTCGGAAAGGTGGTTCGCCTCGGAGCTACCCTATCCGTGGCGGAGGCCAGTGTTTACAGCAGTGACGGCGATTTGCTTTCGAGTGGCAGAGGGGCTTATCGGATGCTTAGGCCGTCAGCATGAACCGGCATTTGTCTTTCCGCGCGCTTATCCTAGTTTTTCTTTTTGCGTCTTGCTCAAATGAGCGACCTCCGGAGCAAACGGCTGTTGCGGTAGATGAGAGGCCAAAAACTATTGCCCCGATTAAAGTGAGCACAACTAGCGCTGAACGCATTGACCTTGCTCAGCCTCTAGTCGCGTCAGGAACAATTGCGGCAAAGCAAACGAGCAACATTGGCGTGCTATCGCAAGGCGTAGTCGAAAAAATTCATGTCGGAGTTGGTGACCGTGTGAAAAAAGGCCAGGCATTGTTTCAGACGCGACGTATCGACTATCAACAACGACTTTCTGAAGCTGAAGCCCAACTTGATATTGCAATTGCGGGGTCGGCAAATGCCGAACGTGCGTTTAAAAGATATTCTGTTCTCGTCAATGATGGCTCAGTCTCACGAGCTGCTTACGAAGATGTTCAAACGGCATTTCAGGTTGCGGCATCGCAGGTCACGCTTCGCCGCACTCAAGTAGCTACCGCGCGGCAGGCGCTAGATGATACGATTGTTCGCGCGCCCTTCGATGGTGCGGTGACAGCCCGCTACGTCGACGAAGGCGTTTTCATGGCAAATAGTTTCTCTGGAATGGGCAATTCGGCGGTCCTTCAAATACAAGAGTGCGAGATCGCAGCAGGGATCCTATTTGCGCCGGAATCTGAAGTTGGTCGGTTGCGTCTTGGCTTGCAGGGCAACCTCTATGTCGATGGCCGGAGTGCACCTATCCCATCAGATATCATTATTTTAAATGATCGAGTTGATCCGCAAGCAAGAACCGTCGAATTCAGAATGGCATTTTTGAATGAGGGATGCGCAGTGCGAGCGGGGCAATCAGTGCGGGCGGAAGTGAACGTTGACCCGCGTCCAGCGCTTGTTTTGCCTAGGGCAGTGCTTCAGGGTTCGAGCACTTCTCCCTATGTCTTTAAAGTTGATGGTGATCGAGCCCGACGAGCATCGATTACGTTTCGAGATATTGATCCAGTTCGAATTGAAATTCTATCGGGCGTGAGTGAATCCGACTTAATTGTTGTCGACCCTCTAGATGCGATGCGTGACGGCACGGTAGTGGAGACCGACGTTTCATGATGGGGATCGTCAAGACCTCTATTCGACACCCGGTTTTCGCTGTCATGATCATTGCCGCGCTCGTTGGGCTCGGGTGGATTTCCATTGGTCGACTGGGTGTCGATCTGTTTCCAAATGTCGAATTCCCGTACGTTTCTGTCACGACAACACTTGAGGGTGCTTCGCCTGAAACGATAGAATCTGAAGTGACGGATATTATCGAAGAAAACGTCAACACGATTGATGGGATCGAAAGCCTGCAATCGTTCAGTAACGAAGGCGTTTCGAGTATCTTAGTCGAGTTTGCGTTGACAACCGATATCAACGTAAAGGTACAAGACGTACGCGATAAGGTTCAACTCGCATTGGCTGACCTGCCAAGCGACGTTGACCCACCGGTTGTCGATAAAGTTGATCCCGATGCCGCACCCATAATATCGGTTATGATTGCTGGTGATATCCCGATCCGGGAGATAACTGCTTTCGCCGATGATATCGCCAAAGACGAGATTCAACGCATCAAGGGTGTGGGATCGGTGTCGATTGTTGGTGGACGAGACCGAGCTATCCGCGTTTGGCTTGACAACAACCGGATGCGATCATTCGGAGTGACTGCGGATGATGTTCGCATGGCTGTCCAGAGTGAGCATGCTGAGCTTCCAGGTGGGAGGCTAGAAGTTGCTGGTGGCACTCGCGAGTTCGGCGTCAAAACGTTGGCTGAAGCAACGACGCCAGCAGATTTCGCAGATCTACCCGTGGCGTATCGAGAAAACGGCGTTGTAATTCATGTTGGCGATGTCGCAAGAGTGGAAGATGGTTTGGAAGACGAACGCTCTGCGGCCTTCCTCAACGGTCGGCGCGGTGTTTCGCTTGATGTCCGCAAGCAAGCCGGACGAAACACAGTTGAGGTTTCGCGTGCTGTAAAGTCTGTAGCTGAGCGTTTGCGGACACTCGCCCCGGACGGTGTGGAGATTGTCGTCACACGCGATATTTCGAAATTTGTAGAAAGTTCGATCAAGGACGTCGGACATGACTTGCAGATCGCCATGGGGCTGGTGGTCGGCGTAACATTTATCTTCCTTTTGAATGTTCGCGCGACCCTTATCGTTGCTATTGCGATCCCGACCTCTTTGGTGGCAACCTTTTTCGGCTTCTATCTGATGGGCTTCACGATCAACGTGCTGACCTTACTAGCGCTGACCGTTGCGATTGGACTTCTGGTTGATGATGCCATAGTCGTTGTTGAATCCGTCACCACGGAGATTGAGAACGGCAAGCCACCTATGCAGGCGGCTTATGACGGTACGAAAAAGGTAGGATTAGCGGTCTTGGCCGGTACGGCGGCCACGCTCGCAGTTTTCGTTCCCATCGCTTTTATGGGTGGTATCGTTGGACGATTTTTCTTCCAGTACGGCTTGGCCATCGTCTTCTCTGTAACCGTTTCTCTAATTGTAGCTTTGACTTTGACACCCATGCTGGCGTCGCGAATGCTTAAGCATCGAAAAACTACATTCTGGCTCCGCCCGATAGAATTGCTATGGGACCGTGTTGACGGTGTTTATGGGCACATCGTGTCATGGGCGGTGACCTTTCGATATCCTGTGCTGCTTTTGGCCGCCGGGTCGGTAATTGTCGGCGGATGGTATGCCGCGCGCGTGCCGTCTGGCTTCACCTCAAAAGCAGATAGAAGCGAGTTTCAAGGTACAATAGAGCTTCCATTAGGAATTGGAATTACTGCTTCTAGTGAAGTGGCAAGCAATGTTGCGAGAGCACTGCTAGACGTTGAGCATATTGAAAGTATCTTCATCACGATTGGCGCGGGCGCACAAAGCGATACGAATGTGTTGTCCCTTTATGCCTCTCTCACACCAAAGTCTGACCGCGCGAAATCTCAATTTTTGATTATGGACGAAGCTCGCGCTGTTATTGCCACGGTCGCGCCGGACGCAGTCAAAACATCGGTGCTTGAAGTGCCTTGGGTGAGTGGAACAGGTTCCGGTGGAACGGACATCGATCTAATTCTAAAAGGCCAAAATCTTGAAGAAATATCAGATTACGCAGACGAACTGGTACAGCGAATGCGGGCGCACGGTGCGTTTTCCGACCCACGAACCAGTTATCAATCAGGACGACCCGAAGCACAGATCCTATTCAACCGACAGCGCGCCGGAGATCAAGGTGTTTCAGCGCGCACGCTTGCGTCTACATCCCGCATTGCTCTGGGTGGTCTCAACGTCGCGAGCTTTGAAGATGGCGGGAAGCGTTATGATGTGCGCTTGAGATTGGACGACCTTCAGCGCGAAACCATTAGCGATCTATCGCGTGTTCAAGTGCGCGGAGTCGACGGTCGTCTTGTAGATGTTGCATCAGTTGCAAAGATACAGTTTGCGTCCGGACCTGCGCAGATCGACAGAAAAGATCGCTCTCGGAAAGTGTCCGTATTGGCGATCACGGCAACAGGATCATCCTTGGGTGAAGCTTCTGGAGCACTGCTCCAGATGATTGACGATGTGCCTCCACCGCCGGGCATAACATTCGAAATGGGGGGCATGGCTAAGAACATGGCTGAGACTGCAGATGCAATCGGATTTGCGCTGTTATTTGCCTGTATTGTTCTCTACATGGTTCTGGCAAGCCAATTCAATTCTTTCGTACAGCCTTTAATCATTATGCTGACAGCACCGCTTAGTTTTTCCGGCGCGTTCGCAGGTCTTTACTACTTTGGATTGGAATCGTCTCTGTTTGCCCAGATCGGCCTAATTGGGCTGATGGGTATCGTGATGAAAAATGGCATTCTTCTTGTCGACCGCGCCAATCAGCTCATGGAAGAGGGCGTGCCTAGCGGCGATGCAATCAGACGAGCCTGTCCTGAACGCCTTCGCCCAGTATTAATGACAGCTCTTTCAGCGATCTTCGGGATGGTTCCTGTCGCCTTGGCGACATCGGATGGTGCCGAATGGAGAAACGCCTTGGGAGCATTGCTGATTGGCGGCTTGTCGACTTCAACGATATTGACGTTACTCGTTGTTCCGGCAGCGTACGTGATACCAAGAGATATCGCTAATGTTGCAAAGTGGATTTGGCGACTGTTTTCCCGGACCGTGCTTGGCAAGCGGGGAGCGGGTGTTTCTCCAACTCAGGCGCAGCGCATCGATCAGTGACATGGAGCGATCTGGATTGTGTGTCAGACAAATGTAAACTCGTCTCTGCTAGTCGACGAAAATGCCGGTTTAGGCAGCGAGAGGTGCTGTCAGTCTAATGCAATCCCGTCTCCAGCAACTCTAGCCGCACTCTGCCCTATCCAGCCAGAAGCTGACGCCATTCAAGGAGAGCGGCATCTCGTTTCGTTTTGAAGGTCTGGCGGTGGTTGATGTGGCGATCAAGGTTGAAATGATTGTGAAACGAAGCGTAGGTTGAGGCGAATTTCTGCAGGTTGGACATTCGCCTGAACCTCAGCATCGCTCGCTCTCGTCGGCGGAATGGTAAGTGCGAATTTTCCGCTCGATTATTGAGGTGACGACCGACCTCCTGGCGATCGATGTTCCCGATGTCTTTCATTGCCGCACCATAAGATCTCAGCCTATCGGTCACGACGGTCCTTGGCGCGCCGAATCGCTTCATTGCTTTCTTCAGGAACAGCAAAGCCGCTGATTTATCGCGTGTTTTCGTAACGTAGCTCTCGAGGACTTCGCCCTCATGGTCGACAGCTCGCCAGAGATAGTGGGTCTCGCCATTGATCTTCACGAAGACCTCATCGAGATGCCATTGCCACTGGGTGATCTGTCTCATGTAGCTGGCTCGACGCACCCGGATCTTGCCCGCGAACATGGGCCCGAAACGATCAACCCAGAGCCGTACGCTTTCGTAGCAAACATCGACTCCGCGCTCATGCAGAAGATCTTCGACATTCCGAAGCGAGAGCGGGAAACGCACATACATCATCACCGCAAGCTGGATGATCTCGGGCGATGTTTTGAAATATCGGAACGGATCTCGGGACATCCCGAAACGCTAACCGACCTGCCCTACCCGCTCAATCGCTCGGTTGCGCTGACAATGCCTCGGAATGGATTGCGGGGCATCCGGCGATGCTAGCCAAGACGGCCGACGGGCTCAATCGGCCAGTTCCCCTGACAATACCCTCTCATGGCAGACGTCAATTCCACGCTCGTGAAGGAGGTCTTCGACGTTGCGAAGGGACAGCGGAAAACGAACGTACATCATGACCGCGAGCTGGATAATTTCGCGAGATGTCTTGAAGTAAAGAAACGGGTTTTGGGACATGCAGGCAACGCTAGTCGGGTCGGCTTGCCTGTTCAATTGGCCTGTTCTCCTGACAACACCAGCCGAGGGGCTCAGGTCACTGACAATGCCGGGCCAAGCCGAAATAACACCGGCTTGGCCCCACTTGGTATGCCTGAATGTAATCTACACTACCACGACTTTGAAATCGTCACCCCGTAAAGGGCTGGCTCAGTCAAGAATGCATTGCTGTAGAGTCCGGGACTGTCATCTTGCAGATAGGCCCCTGTAATGACCTCCTCATCAAACAGGTTCTTCGCAAATGCCTCAATTTGCAGACCAGATTCTGTATTCGCTAACACAAGAGAAAGGTTGAAGTTTTCCCAGCTATCGATCTGATCGCGTCCAACGTTCCAGATGCGTGAAAAGCTGTCTGCCTGATAGTAGTAATCTCCTCGCACCGTCAATTTCCAGTCGCTGTTTCCTAGTGCGGACCAAGTATATTCTGCGGCCAAGTTTAATGTGGTATCAGGTGCGCCAGGAAGATTGTTACCACGCAAATCTTTGTTGACGCCGTCAAAGGGCGTGAGAGCACCGACCGCACGGGTCGCCCCATCCCCGTCCATGTAGGATACATTACCTAGACCAAACGCGGCTTCCTGGCCTGCAAAGTTCCCAAGACAAAGACCTGCAGTACTGCCGGGTGCGAGTTGACCGGCCGCGATCGCGCCTAGCACGGTCGCATAACCTTGGGCTGATACAACACAGTTTGAGTAGTTGGCTGCGTTTTTGATAACAACGAAGTCTGGGTTGCTCGCTGTGCGGTCCAGAACGTCAATCGCGAATACATCTACAAGCTCTGTCTCCAGCAAGCCTAAGTTGGCGGTCAGAAGCCAGTTGTCTGCAGGGCTCCAGAGATATTCAACCTCCAAGCCATACAGTTCAGCATCCACGTTAAAGTTGACGGACGCCCGGTTGATTACCTGAGTAATCTGATAGTCGGTATAGTCATAGTAAAAGCCGGTTAGATTGAGTTGCTGCGTGCCTTCGGCGAACAGATTCTTGGTTCCCACCTCGTAAGCATTGATAAATTCAGGTTCGAAGGTGTTCGGAAACGCATTGGCGTTTTCCGCGGGCTGTGGCGGATTAATCCCACCGCCCTTATACCCCCTGGAATAAAACCCATAAAGCAGAGTATCATCTGTAAATGAGAAATTTGGCGACCAATCAACGCCGGCGCGACCAGTCACTTCCTCAAATTCTACTTCGAAGATTCCATCGACGGTTCCATCGAGTTCCGCTTCTGTTGCCGGGCTCGGAACGGGTGCCGTCGGATCCGGCCGCACCGCATCTGGTGTAAACAGATAAGTCGGAATGTTCTTTTGTGATTTCTCGTCTTTGGTATAACGCAATCCCAGTGTGAACGTTAGATCATCGGTGAGGTCGTAATACGTTTCGCCAAACAGAGCCGTAGACTGCAACTCATACGGAGAGACTGTTCTGAAATAATTCCGGCCTAGCCCGTTAAGCGAGTTCAGAATGTTCGTATCACCATCCACGTTCGACGTATCCAAACTTGCTGGAAAGGGTACGCCAGGGATCGCAGGAGGACCACCTTGGGCCAAGGATGCGTTGTGCAGTTGCAAAAGTCCGGTCAGCGCGTTGCTTACGAAGTAGTAACCGTCGATTACATCGCTGTTTCCTGCTTCGTAATCCATATAAATTGCCCCAACATTAAAGTTGAAGGGGCCGTCGAAATCAGATTGCAAGCGCAGTTCTTGCGTAAACGCTTCGCTTGTCGCGCCGGACGGGTCAGCCACAGTATATAGATTGCTTGGACCAATTTGTGGATCATTGACTACGCCGCCAGGGAAAAGTGCATTGTAAAGATCGATAGAGGGGTTGATGCCTGGTGGGATGCTGGAAAAGTCATTGAATGTAATTGTGGGCTCGACTTTGGAAACATCTTCGACGGAAATCACAGATGTTTCGTTCCGACTCGTTAGCGATGTAAACTCAAGTGTGTCGGTGACGTCCCAGCTGAGATTGAGTGTCCAGAGATCCTGTTCGGCCTGGTAGAATGGATCGAACCCAGCCGCGATGGTCCTAAGGTCCCGGATAGCAGGTGCGGTGAACGCATCACCATTTAGCAGTCCAGCCCTTACAGCCAAGCCACCTGCAAGTGTTGCTACCGAATTCACTGTATCGCGAGACTCCGAGAAAGGAGCGCTGAGGCAGCCCTGGGAGGTATATATCTGATCCTCAAATGCGATTGGTATGCCCGCAAAATTAGTGTCTAGCGGGTCTTTCTTGCACAGTTGCTTACCGGACCGCAGGCGAGCATCTTCCTCTTCAAAATGCTCGTAAAGGAGCCAACCCCTAAATGATTCGGTCGGTTCGAATCCTAGTGTCGCGCGCACTGACCAAAGATCCCGGTCATCCACATCATTCCCCGTGACCAAATTTTCAACATATCCATCACGCTGTGTGAGCGATCCGGCAACACGTAGCGCAACCCGGTCGCCAAATGGGATGTTTGCCATGCCTTTGGCTTTGATGGTGTTGTAATTGCCGTAGGTAAGGGCGGCGTCCGCCTGGTATTCGCCAAAGACTGGTTTTGCAGTTATGAGGTTGAAAACCCCACCGGTTGCGTTGCGGCCATACAATGTACCCTGCGGCCCACGCAGAACTTCCACACGTTCTGTGTCAAAGAACTCTGACTCAAAGAGCCGATTGGACTGAAGCGGCACGTCGTTCTGGTGAATACCGACACCAGCGTCGCCAGACGTGGCTACCACATCTACGCCAATGCCTCGAATTTTTAAGTTGAAACCGGTGAATTGACCCTTGGTGAAGGATACGTTGGGGACCGCTTTAGTTAAATCGGGGCCTCCAGTGAGCTGAAGTCTCTCGATCGCCTCGTCATCGAACGCTGAAACTGCAATTGGAACGTCCTGAACGGATTCCTGAGCCTTCTGTGTGGTCACAACCACCGATTGCAGCGTTCTGACGCTGTCGCTGTCTTGGGCTTGGGCAGAAAGTCCAGCCCCCAAGCTTGAAATTGAGACGCTACCAAGCAGGCAAACTGTCAACACTTTTCTGGATAAATTCAAAATGTCCTCCCTCGTTTCGTCCGTCTTATGCGGACTTTATCAGACAAGAACACTTTCCTATTTTATGCAAGCATAACGTTATTATTAGGTAGAGAATGGGCTAATAGCCCCGTCCTCTCTAAGCCAAAGCGCACGCTTTTTGTATTGACACCGATTGTATGCCGCCATACTGTATCTAGATCAATGATTGAGTGCGTTGCTTGATCCTTGATTTGTAAAGAGCGATAGTTAGCCTTGTCCGCTAGACGTTAATTGAAACGGCAAATGGACAGACAGGCCTCTTCTGCACTTTGCGTTTCCCAATACACCTGCTGGCTAAAGTCATTTAGCCAGCCCTTTTTGGTGCGCATGCGATTTAGCGATTGAACCGGAACAACCACTCAGCCATTCTCTGAAAACAAGAAAATGAAGTGGTTGGAATGAATATAAAAAAATCATCGACGATAATGGATATACGTTTTGCTGCTAATGAGCGTGTGGAACTGACCTTTCTTATCGGTCGCGTTTCGCGCGAGCTTCGACGCCGGTTCGACATCGACATGGCTTCTCTCAAGCTTACGCGCGCCCAGTGGAGGGCGATGCTTTATGTATTTAGGCTAAAACAGCCCACTCAAACCGAACTGGCTGAGGTTCTAGAATTAGGACGAGCCTCAGTCGGAAGCTTAATCGATCAACTAGAGCGGCGCGGCTATGTCGCGAGAATTGTTGATGAAAAGGATCGACGCGTCTGGCGAGTCGTACCGACAAGTTTAGCATCCGTCAAATGGGCGGAAATCGATGAGGCGGGCTCCCATGTGGCCACAGAAGTGTTTGCAGGATTTACCGAGGAAGATTTGCTGAATGTCAAAAGCTATATGGAAAAAGTCATTTTGAATCTCAATCGCGCAAACGAAATGAGCGCTCACGCTTCAAATAAGGGCATTGCGAACGACACCGACTGACGGATTGATCGGACGGCATGGCGACTGAACAAGGCTCACCCCTAAATTATCTTGGCATCAGAAACCCAAATTCACAGATAGTCACGGCGGATACCGCCATGACTATCGCGAATATTTCCAATATCAGTAACCTGAGCCCCTCGGCTCCCTCAGTTACTTGAAGAGCAGAGCATTAATGTCTAAGATACTGAGATTAGAACCGCAGACGGGCGGTTGCACCGAAGGTAAGGGGCGGTGCCAGGAAAGCACCAACAGCGGTACCCGGTGACGTTTGGGTAGCCGCGGTACCCTGGAGGGGCGTATCAAAGGCTAGCTCATAATAGTCTTCATCGAACAGGTTCTGCGCCCAAATCTCCAGCTCAAACGGTGAGTTGTCGCTATAAAACCCCATTCTCGCGTTGACCACGACCAAGTCGTCAACTTCCTTGAGCGGATCGAGGTTCGAGCCTGTATTATACCGTGAAGTGTACCGGCTCGAGACATTGAATCTCGTATCCCAGTCGCGGACAAAAGAGGTCTCATATGTAACTGCCAACGTACCTGACCAGCGGGGCGCAAATGAAATCGTGCTTCCTGGCAAACGCGGCGGCGCAAAAAAGTCCACTGCTTCAAAATCGTCGTACTGCGTTTCAGCATAAACGAGCCCCCCCTGAAGTGTCAGCCCTTCAAGCTTTTCAGGCAGATATCGGAAATCGAACTCTGCACCCTTTGAAATCACGGCGGGAACGGATGTCACGATAAAGCTCGTTCCGGTGAAGGTGTTTAACTGAAAATCATTATATTCCTGATAGAAAATGGCACCGTTGAAGAACAAACTATTTGCAGCGTTATTGCTCTTGAAGCCGACCTCGTAGGCATCCACGGTTTCAGGATCAAAGCCGGTGTCAAGGTTAGGCTGGAAGGGCGCGGGATCTGCGGGTCCGAACTGACTGCGATCCAAATTGAAGCCCCCGGCCTTGTAACCACGGGAGTAAGATGCGTAGGACATCAGATTTTCACTGAAGCGGTATGAGCCCTTTACTGTACCGGAAAGATCCTCGTCTGAACGATCTTGAGTGGAACTAACACCGACGAAGTTGTCGTTTACCCAAGGCAGACAAAGAGTTGGGGTTAAACCGTTTGCCGCTCCAAAAACAGCCAGGGCGGTGGAGCAACTGCCTTCATTTCCATCGAAATCAGAGTTCAACGTCTTCTCATCGATCGTATAACGAAGACCAACGGTAAGATCGAACTGGTCAGTGAAGCTAAACGTATTGTTGGTAAAAATGGCATACGTATCAGCTTCCTGCTTAAAAATATCCTCTGTCGCTTTGGTCTCACCTGTGTAGATGGAGCCGGGTAGCGCAGCGAGGTTAAACGCCCCACCGCTCGCACCGAGCAGCAATTGCTGAAAGTAGAAGAAATAACCATTGCCGAAATTGATGAAATCGGTGCGGTCAAGCGTTTCGTTAGCGTAGTAGGCCCCAACTAGCCAGTCCAGTTTGTCCGTCGCGCCTGCGAGACGGATTTCCTGGCTGAACGTAGCAAAAGCATCAGTGGTTTCGTCAGAATCGCGGAACCAGATGTCAGCGGCGCTGAAGTCCATGTCTTGTCCGGAACCATTGTCCCAGTCGCGATATGATGTGATCGAGGTTAGTTCACCGACATCGCTTTGCCACGAAATGTCGGCCGACACGCCCCAATCTTCGGTCGTCTGCGTGGCGTCACGATTTGCAAAGGCAACTCGATCATACGGATCGACAGGGAAGGCGGATGCACCGTCGCCGCCTGCCAGCAGGGTGATTAGCGGACCACGCGCTGGGTCCACCGCTATATAGTCCCCCATGCAACAGTCCTCTTCCCGGTCGGTATAGTCGGCCGAAAGAAGGATTTCGAGGTCACTGGAAGGTTCGAAAAGAAGCTGCCCCCTGAAGGAGTAGAAGTCATATTGACTTGTTTCATCTGCGGTGCGCGGACCATTGCCCGTTTTCACATCAAGAAGCCCGTCGCGCTCCTCGTAGACCCCGTAAAGACGACCGCTCACTGCATCAGACAAAGGACCCGTAACTTCTCCGGACGTGCGGAGAAAGCCTTCATTGCCGATTCCAACTTCCCAGATGGATCCAAACTCATTGGAGGGCTTCTTTGTAACAACGTTGATAACGCCCGCAGAGGTCGATTTACCAAACAAGGTTCCTTGCGGTCCTTTAAGGACTTCGATGCGCTCGATTTCTCCAAGATCCCCAAAGGAAACACCATTCCTGGCACGTGGAACACCGTCGACAACAACGCCCACAGAGCTCTCTAGACCTGGATTGTCACCAACCGTACCAATGCCACGGATCCGAGCGGTGGTATTGGCCTGCTTCGACGAAGACGTCACGAGAAGACCAGGAGTCACTACCGTCAAATCCTTAATGTCCTGAACACCGGCATCATTCAGTAGTTCGCCGGACAAAGCCGTCACGACGATCGGCACATCTTGTAGGCTTTGCTCGCGCTTTTGCGCTGTGACAGTTACAGCACCAAGGCGACGAATGGTCGGTTCGCTGTTTGCTGAGACCGCAACGTTCTGCTCGTTCACTTCCGCTTGGGCATGCGCACCTGCGGCCAGCAGCAATACTGCCCCGGATACAGACGCGGTGATCTTCGACAGTCGATTAAGATATGGCAATTATCTCTCTCCCTTTTGTTTGCGCCATACTATATGCCTTCGTACTTCTTTAGAAAAGAACTTTTGTATTTTCGTTGGGCCCAATGGTCGCAGGTCAAAAAAAAAATTGGGCGCGCGACCAGTAGTTGTGCCGGTGACCCCGACTCCGATTGGTGCCGCATTTGATTTAGAAGTCTGTCGATATGGAGCGAGACAGTGCGCAAGAGCAGAATCGCGGAATAACAAATGACGGCGAACTTAGCCGAACACGAGTGTGGCATGGCAGCTTGTGCGCGCCCCTTAGACGCCGCATTCGACATTTGACAACTCAGAACTGAACACAGTCATAGCTCGGCGATAAGTTCCGATAAAAGATGTTCGAGTGGAACCGGCATAACACCTGCCCGCAATAGTCTTTGTAAAATCAATGAATTTAATTGGCTCTCATCGAATTCAGTCGGGCAGAAAAATGCTTCAAACCCTAAACTCAGAGTACGAAGACAAAGATGAGACACTCCCAAGCTTGAGACGTTGCCCTTTATCAGAATTTGCCTACGGCTCGTCTCCCAAACAGTCTGCTTATCATTCAGAATGCTATCAAGGGTCGGCGCGATGGCGAATTCGCCAGCCTCGTCATGGACTTCAAGATAAGGAATTCCATATGCCGAAAGAGCCGACATAATCAGTCCGTCTTCATATACAGCGTCAACAAATATTACTTGAATGTCCCTACGCCGCATTACGCCTGGCACGGCAGCTTTCTCAAACTCGGTCAGTTTAGACATTCGAGAGCCTCTACAATATTGTATGCCTCCATACATTATGTATGCGGTTGTCGGCAACGCCAAAAGGGGCTCTCGGAAAGCGTCCTCTAGAGGGCCACTTTAATGCGGTGGTCTTTGACCCAGCCCCGTAATTTCCGGCCATGAATTTGCAGAGTCCTCGACACGAAGAGGATGACAGATGCGCAAATCACGATTTTCCGAAGAACAGATCATTGGGATGATCCGGGAGCACGAAGCTGGTGTGAAGACGGCCGATATCTGCCGCAAGTACGGCATCTCGGATGCGACCTTCTACAAGTACAAGGCGAAGTTCGGCGGCATGACGGTGTCGGACGCCCGGCGGTTGAAGACGCTGGAGGAGGAGAACTCGAAGCTGAAGCGCCTCCTGGCCGATGCCATGCTGGACAATGCCGCCCTGAAGGACCTGGCGACAAAAAACTTCTGACGCCCGATGCGAAGCGGAAGGCCGTGCACCACGTGATGGAAACGCATGGCCTGTCGGAGCGTCGGGCCTGCCTGCTGGCCGATCTCGATCGGTCCACCTTCCAGTATGAGAAACGCGATGGCGGTGACGAGAAGCTGCGCCAGAGGCTACGGGAGCTGGCTGGTGAACGCCGCCGGTTCGGCTATCGCAGGCTCGGCATCCTGCTGGACCGCGAGGGCCTCAGTGCCAATCACAAGAAGATCTACCGCATCTATGCCGAGGAGGGGTTGGCCGTGAAACGACGACGCGGGCGAAAGCGGGCGACAGGCACGCGTTCGCCCATGCTCCTGCCGGAACAGGCGAATGAGCGATGGAGCCTGGACTTCGTGTCGGATGCCCTCAGCGATGGCCGCCGGTTCCGCACGCTCTGTGTTGTCGACGACTTCTCCCGGGAAGCCCTGGCTGTGGTCGTCGATGTCTCCTTGTCCGGCGTGCGGGTCGCGAGGGAGCTGTCCCGCCTCATCGCCCAGCGGGGCGCTCCGAAGATGATCGTCTCCGACAATGGCACTGAGCTCACCAGTCATGCGATCCTGAAATGGGTCCGCGAGGTCGGCATCGAGTGGCATTACATCGCGCCGGGAAAGCCGACACAGAATGCCTTCGTCGAAAGCTTCAACGGCCGGCTGCGCGACGAGTGCCTGAACGAGCATCTCTTCGACAGTCTCGGTGACGCCCGGCGCATCATCGAAGCCTGGCGGATCGATTACAACACGACACGGCCGCACACCGCACTCGGCGGACTTGCTCCGTTGACCTATGCCGCTCAGCACCGCAGACACCGGCCCGGCTCGCTTGAGCGTCGCGGTGGCTCCGCTCGCCGGGCCTTGACCTCAAACCAACCAACAGAAAGAAAGGCGAACAGACTCTCCGAATGAACGGCCCGGATCACGGGGCTGGGTCA